>NC_016610.1:0-3405521 GCF_000238215.1 Tannerella forsythia 92A2
TCGTTGAATTTAACGATCGATAATTTGGGACAAACGACCATGAAATTAAATGCAAAAGACAACTCACTGGGACTTTTACTTAATGACACACTGCTGTATAACAATCTGAATGAGACGGTCGTAAACGCATCCAATCTGCTTATCGACTTGAAACAGAACCCAAAACGGTATGTTCGCTTTTCATTGTTTTGATCCCTTAAAAGAAAAATAAACTTAGAGCTATTCTATATAAAAAAAAAACTTGCTTTTTTAGAAATAGAAGAACAGACCGTTTGTTGGCGACTTTTCCGTGAAAAGAAGAAAAGTTTATGCAATGTGTAAAAAAAGAACACTCCGATATAAAACAGTCGTATTTTCAAGAAGTCATGTTCTCAAAGCAATCATAAGATATAAAGAATCAGCACAGTATACACAAACAGTTCGTATACAATTTCCTATTGAGCGTCAACCTGCCTATACCGGGACGATCTTCATTTTTTATTTTGAAAATAATGTCGACCTTTACAACTCGAAAATCAAATTGAATATTGTGGAATTATTTATCTATTGTTAAATATGGGATCAGACTGTCAATTATTATGGAGTAGATGCTTATCCATTATCAAAGATATCGTGCCGGAAGCCGCTTATAAGACATGGTTTTTACCGATTGTTCCTTTGTCTTACGAAGACCATAAGGTCACGATTCAGGTACCCAGCCCTTTCTTTTACGAATATTTGGAAGCAAACTACGTCAGTGTACTCAAGATGACGATCCCCCGTGTCTTTGGCGAGGGAACGATTTTGAATTATCGCGTAATGGTTGATCAGGGTTCTTCAAATGGAACGGTAGATTATCCGACCGAAAACGGCGTTGCCGCTCCTCAACGGAATACGCCGCTCGATGTGAACAAAGTCCCGTTCACTCCCTTTTCGCAGGTGGCTCCGCAAGATCTGGATTCACAATTGAATCGGAAATATACTTTTGAAACGTTCTTCGAAGGAGTCAGCAACAAATTGGCACGCACAGCCGGCGAGGCTATTGCAAACGATCCGGGAAAAACAACCTTTAATCCGTTGTTTGTCTATGGACCCTCAGGGGTTGGGAAGACTCATCTGTGTCATGCCATCGGTATTCGCATTCGGGAGTTGCATCCGGAAAAACGTGTATTATACGTGTCGGCGAACCGTTTCCGCATACAATATACGGATGCTGTACGGAAAAATACGTCGAACGACTTTTTGAACTTCTACCAAAGTCTGGATGTCTTGATTCTGGACGATATCCACGAACTGGTGGGGCTGGTCAAAACGCAGCAAGCGTTCTTTCATATATTCAACAACTTACATCAATTAGGTAAACAACTGGTACTGACGTCGGATAAGGCACCGGTCGATATGCAGGGTATGGAAGAGCGACTGATCACACGTCTCAAATGGGGACTCACAGCCGAACTGGGACGTCCCGATCCGGAATTACGCAGAAAAATTCTGCGTAATAAGATCGCTCACGAAGGATTGGTTATTAACGATGACGTGTTTAACTATATCGCCGACAACGTGACGGATAATGTCCGTGATTTGGAAGGAGTTTTAGTCTCCTTGATGGCCCATTCGTTGATAAACAACAAAAGTATTGATATGGCAATGGCTCAGCGGGTGATTGCCCAGACGGTAAGGATTGAAGAAAAGCAACTCTCTATTGAGAAGATTCAGGAGACGGTATGTCACTATTTTAACCTCGAAGAGGCACTGATTCAAACCCCTTCACGGAAAAGAGAAATTGTACAGGCACGTCAAATCACAATGTATCTGGCCAAGAAATATACCGAATCGTCATTTTCGCATATCGGTAAAATCGTTGGAGGAAAAGATCATGCAACCGTTTTGCATGCTTGTAAGACCGTCAAAGATCAGATGGAAATAAATAAAACTTTCCGTTCGACCGTTGAAACCATTGAAGGTTGTTTAAAAAACTAATGAATAAATCCCTATTCGCTTTTCAGCGTTTTAACAGGGTTGATCGTAGCGGCACGCCAACTTTGCCACGAGACCGCCGCAACGGAGAGCAGCAGTACAGATAATCCCGCGAACAGGAAAACCCACCAGTCAAGAGTGGTTTTGAATGCGAATATCTCGAGCCATTTTGTCATCGCCATATAAGCTCCCGGCACGGCTAACAAAAAGGCTATTCCTATCCAGATCACAAAGCGATAATTCAGCATACGAAGGATGTCGGAGGGCTGTGCTCCGTTTATTTTACGGATACCGATTTCTTTTGTCTTCCGTTTCACGATGAAAGCCATTATAATAATCAATCCCAATGTGGCCACCAGCAGACACAATGCCGAAAAGATATGGGTAAGTTGCTCTGCATGCAATTCGTTATAGTAGATGCTGTCGTACACATCGTGCAGGAAGGTGTACTGTGCCGGATATTCCGGGTTGATTTCCTGCCATACACGGTTAAATGTGCGGAGAGCTTCTTTTGTATCATCGGGTGAGAGATAGACCATAAGGCAATGTTGAAAGAGGGCGCGTTGCAGCAGCAATTGAGGGATAGCATCGTCATAAGTCGTCGTATAGTTAAAATTTTCCGTTACCCCTACAATCATCCCTTTGTTGATGTAATCAACTCCGCCCTGTCCATGACGAATATGCAGCCGCTGTCCGACAGCTTCGTTCGGAGTGTTGAACCCGAGTATTTCCGCCGCTTTTCGGTTGATAACGTATTCTTCCGTTATGTCAGGCGCAGGTTTGCCGTCTATCGAGTCGAAAAGCATTTGCTCTTCTTCTTCGAGGGTACGTAATCCTTTGCTAAAGCTCGTTCCCGAAAGAAGGCGGATACCAAAGAATGGGATAAAATCTTCACCGACAACCAATACCGGAATTCGTCGACCTTCGTCTTCGCTCTCCTGATCGGTACGTACATACACGCCGTCGCGAATGGCTGATCCGGGCAACTGCATGGCGGAGGTTACTCGACGAATCTCGGGATGCTTAGCCAGATCGGTTTTCAACAGTCCGTAGCGTCGTATCACGCTCGCCGGCTGTTCTCTCATCACTAAAATCGTGCGCTCTTTACCTCCGACCTGCATGGTACGGATCAGCCCGATTTGGCGTGAGATACAAACGCTCACAATGACTACAAACATAACTATCGCATATTGCCCGATCAGCATATACCTGATATTCGACAGTGTAAAACCCGTACCGTAAGAATGAAACTGCATGCTAAAAAAACGTGTGGAAGACATCTGACGGATAACCGGTATAACGGACGTTATCATCACCAAAATCGGAAATAAAACGCAGAGCAAGAGTAGAACTTTTGTATTTGATGTTACTTCGGGAAATAAACCGGGCATCACCGATTGTGCCAGAAGTAGCCCGGCAAGCACCGCAGCGCCTCCAAGAATCAGCGCCAGCAGACATTCGTCCCAAAAGACGCGCCACGATGAAGCACCATTGAGTCGTAACAACTGATAATATCGGCGATTGAACGAAAAAATCAGTCCGGCATTCAGCCATAGATTAAAAAGGACAATTAACAGCAAAAGTAGATTGGCGCAGGCAATTAAATAAATGTAATAGATGTTACTGTTGGGTTCGTGTTCACGCTGGAAATGGCTATGCAAATGAATATCGGTCAGCGGAAACAGCAAAGGAAATACCTTACGCGGAGCATTGCTGTTCAGTTTTTTCAGATTGGCGGTAATCCCTTGTTGCAAGTCTGCTATATTGGTTTGAGGATGGAGCAATAGATAAACATATGAAAATAAGTTCGTAGCATCGTCCGGTAAATGAACAAGTAAATCCGTATGGAAATGAGACGTTTCCGGAAAATCTTCAAAAACGCCGCTGATAAACACTTTCCGGTCGGCAAATTTACGTCCGTTAACGAGTTCGAACTCTTTCCCTACGGGGGAAGCATCGCCAAACAACCGATTGGCATAACTGCGGCTGATTACAGCTTTCTCCGGAGAGTCCAAAACCGTATGCGGATCACCGTCTAAAAGTTTAAAATCAAACACCTCAAAAAAATTTCCACTTACAAAATAGAAATGATCCGTCAAGTAATTTCTCCCTTCATGCCGTAACTCTCCACTCTCACTCTTGTGCATCCTGACGACGGCTTCTATCCCCGCGACACCTGCTAATGCCGGATCGGACGGTGCAAATCCGTGGATACGCACATCGGTCGGTTCATTCTCTGTCTGAAAAGATAACCGGACAATCCGTTCGGCATGGCGGTGAAACCGGTCGTACCTCATTTCCTTGCGAACATAGGCATACGACAACAACAGACATGCAAAAATAACCGACAGTCCCAACAAGTTGACCAATCGCAATGATTTGCTTTTATTCAATCGCCTTAACAACATCTTATTTCGTTCTTTAGATTCTTCCGATCATGTTCTTCCAAAAACGATGCCAACATGTTAAACATCCAAATACAAGCTAATTATCAAAATCATTTCCGCTTTATTGTGTCTAAAAATTAGACATTGCTGTCCATTTTTTTGACACTATAGCCTTTTGCATAAATGTCGCTAATACCACTGATTTTTTTATTTCAATTAGGTGCTTCGGTCGCAACAAACGTAAAAAATTACGAAGGATGCTCTCCTTCGCTTTCATCCGTCTCCTCCAAAAAGTTCATGCATGCTTACACAGTAAAAAAAGGTGTACCAAAACATTGCGTTTTGACACACCCTCTTTTAATTTTGTTACGAGATCGATTAAATCGTAGAAATTCTCTTTTCTTTGATACGCGCTTTCTTTCCGGTAAGTTTACGCAAATAATACAATTTGGAACGACGTACTTTACCAACTTTATTAAGCACAATACTCTCAATATAAGGTGATTCGATCGGAAATATTCTTTCCACACCCACATTTTCGGACATTTTTCGAACCGTGAAACGCTTCTTGTCGCCTTGTCCCGAAATGCGAATAACCACACCTCGATACTGCTGAATACGCTCTTTGTTTCCTTCTTTGATTCGATATGAAACCGTAATCGTATCGCCGCTCTTGAACGCGGGATGTTCTTTTTTAGTAGCAAACGCTTCCTCTGCAACCTTAATTAAATCCATTGTTTATAGCTCTTTATATGTTTATAACTCGAACAAAACGCAACATAACGGGTCTCACTCTTCCCCGACAGCGATTACGTAAAGCGGGTGCAAAGATACAAAAAAAAACAGATACACACGCTTTTTCAAAGCATGTTTTTATGTCTATCCGAACGGAAAAAATCCCTTTGTATGATCGCCTGTTGATAAAAAGCAAATGAATTATTGTTGTTTTTTGTCCTCAGGCGTGTATTTTTGCGGGATATAAAAACATAACGCATGAACAGGATCAATTATATTTTCAGGATCAATTATATTTTGCTGTTTTGCTTGTTGGGGCTGAAGATGACGTCGCAAGTGGAGCCAACCTTATTCCGGAAAGCAAATAAAGCGAAGATGAACCATTGGGTTGATTCCATATATCGGACAATGACGGAAGACGAACGGATCGGACAGTTATTTATGGTCATCGCCGAACCGAAGTCGGATGCTGCCAATATCCAAAAGATTGAAGGCTATATTACGAATCAGAAAGTGGGCGGTGTACTTTTTCACAAAGGCAATCCGTTGACGCAGGCTGAAGTGACGAATCAACTGCAAAAAATTTCGCGCGTACCCTTATTTATCGCTCTTGACGGAGAGTGGGGATTATCAATGCGCCTAAGCGAAACAACACGTTTTCCCAAAAACATGATGCTGGGGGCTATTGAAGACCTCCGTCTGATTGAAGCTTACGGAGCCGAAGTCGGACGGCAATGTCGGGAGATGGGTATCCATATCAACTTCGCACCGACCATCGACGTGAACAGCAATACGGACAATCCCGTTATCGGTCTCCGTTCGTTCGGGGAAGCTCCTGATGCCGTGTCGGAAAAAGGCGTAGCGTATGCGCGCGGACTTGAAAGCACGGGCATCTTCTCCGTAGCGAAACATTTTCCGGGACACGGCGATACGTCGAGCGACTCACATCATACCTTACCCGTTTTACGCCGCTCAATAAAAGAGATGGACCGTATTGAACTGTCTCCTTTCCGTCATTATATCCAGGCCGGATTTGCAGGCATTATGACGGCTCATCTGTATGTGCCGGCACTTGACAAGAGAGAGAGACGGGCGGCTTCGATGTCGGATGCTATCGTTACGGATCTGCTGCAGAAGAAAGACGGCTTTCAGGGACTTTGCTTTACGGATGCTCTCGCCATGAAAGGTGCCGAACACAACAAGCAGGAAAGCCCTTCGGTTCTGGCCTTAAAGGCCGGTAACGACATTGCTCTCGCCCCAAACAAACTGGCCAAAGAAATAGAAGCCGTAAAAGCAGCGATTATCGATGGGACACTCAGCAAAGAAGTTATCGCTTCAAAGTGCAAAAAGGTCTTGTCGTATAAATATATTGCCGGATTGAGCCATGATCGTCCGATTAAAATCGAAGGCCTTTCCGAACGGTTGAACTCCACCCATGCGACCTGGTTAGCAGCCAGGTTAAACGAAGAAGCGATTACGTTATTAAAGAACGAATCGGACTATCTACCTCTGAAACAACTCGAAAAGAAAAAGATTGCCTTGCTTTCCATCGGCGATACGTATGACGAAGAATTTCAATCTACATTGGGTAAATATGATACCATTGATCATTACAGGATTACCCTATCGACAAAGGAAGCGGAGATCGAGACTATCGTGCGCGATTTAGAGAAATATGATGTGATTATCTGTGGTGTCTATACGGTACGAATCAACGAGCATCCCGCATTAGCAAAACTCGCCGCACGGAAAGATTGGATATATGTTTTCTTTACCCTGCCTTACTTCTGCAAAGAGTATAAAGTGTCTATCAAGCATGCCAAGGCTGTAGTCATGGCGTATGAAGGAACTCCTTTCGCACAGGAATATGCAGCGCAAGCAATATTCGGCGGTATCCCGACGAAGGGTAAACTGGCTGTTACCATCCCCGGGTTGTTTTATGCGGGAACGGGCATCTTTACGGAAAAGACGCGTCTGGGGTATCATCTTCCCGAAGAGGTGGGGATGGATGCCGCCCGTTTGGCGGAAATCGATGACATTGTCAAAGAAGGATTGCGCAAAGAAGCCTATCCGGGATGCCAAGTATTGGTAGCCAAGAACGGAACGATCATATACGACAAATCGTTCGGATACTATGATTATCAACGAAAACAGAAAGTAACGAGCCATTCGGTGTATGATCTCGCATCGGTTTCAAAAGCAACCGGTACCTTGCTGGCCGTAATGAAAACTTACGACGACCGGTTGATCACATTGAACGGCCTTGTCTCCTCATATATCCCGTCCCTACGGGAAACCAATAAAGTGCATCTGACGATTGAGGAACTGTTGTATCACCAGTCCGGCATCGTACCGTCCATTCCTTTTTACATGAAGGCCATCGATGAAAAAAGTTACACAGGCAAGTTATACAGTCGTACCCAAAGTGTCACCCACCCCGTACGTATAGATGCACACACTTACGCCCGTAACGATTTCAAGTTCCTCCCTCACCTGGTGTCGAAAACGAAGAAGCCGGGGTTCACGGCCGAAATCGCGAAACATCTCTATGTGCACGATTCGTTCAAGGATATCATCATGCAGGAAATCAAAGAGTCGAAACTGGGAGAACGCGGCAAATACAGATACAGTTGCGTGAACTTTATTCTGTTGAAGATGGTTGTTGAGCAGCAAACCGGGCAACCGATGGACAAGCTCCTGCAGACCCATTTCTTCGACCGGCTGGGAGCGTGTACAACGACTTACAATCCGTTGCATAAAATGGACACGATGGTCATTGTTCCGACTGAAAACGATGAGTTTATACGTCGGCAATTACTGCGTGGTTACGTACATGACGAAGCAGCCGCCTTTCAGGGAGGTGTTTCGGGAAATGCCGGTCTGTTCTCCAATGCGGGCGATCTGGCCAAACTGCTGCAATTGTATTTGAATGGTGGTACGTATGGCGGCGAATCGTATCTTTCAACCGAGACGTGCAAGCTTTTTACACAAAGCAAAAGTCCTACCTGCCGCCGTGGGCTCGGATTCGATAAACCCGATACCGGCAATCCGGAGGCGTCGCCTTGTGGAACATCGGCGCCCGCCTCGGTCTACGGACACACCGGATATACCGGAACGGCCTTTTGGGTAGATCCGGACAATCAATTAATCTATATCTTCCTAAGTAATCGGGTTCATCCGACGCGTTCTAATGGGAAACTGTCATCGCTGGAAATTCGCACACGCATCCAAGATGCAATCTATCGCGCAATAAAGAAATAGAAGAAGAGGCTGCCCGCAAAGTCTTCGACTTAGTCAGACAGCCCCTCCCCTTTCTCTACCTGTTCATTGTTCGTTTTATTCTATCCTTTTGCTGTTCTTATTCAGCATGATATGACCAACATATCCTAAAAGAACGAGCACAAGCCCTAAAACAAGCATGACATTACTCCCGGCACTTCCGCTTATTGCAGGGATTGCCAATACGATCACTCCAATCAGAAGAACAAGAACTCCTAAATACCTTAATGCACTCATGGTTTGATATTTTAATTATTATTACATGCTAATTTTAAGCACAAATAAAGGAATAATTCTTTGATTCGAAAAATATTTCGGCAAAAAAATGATGAATTGAATCAAATAACCTTTTATATTTGCCCTTAGAAAAAGACAAACAGATGTTGAGAATACTTTATGCCGTTTACTTTGGGTTGATCGCAATCCCTGTTTTTGTGGTACATACCATTCTGACTGCCCTGATCGTTACCGTCGGTTGCCTGCTGGGAGGAGAAAAATTCTTTTCGTTCTATCCGGGGATGCTCTGGTCGAAGGTGACATGCCGGCTGGCCATGTGTCCGGTCAAAGTGTATGGACGCGAGCACCTGCATAAAGGACAATCGTATGTATTTGTGGCCAATCATCAAGGGGCATTCGATATTTTTCTGATATACGGTTTTCTGGGTGTCCCCATGAAATGGATGATGAAACGGGGACTGGCTAAAATTCCTTTTGTAGGTTATGCTTGTCGTGCCGCAGGATTTATTTTTGTCGATAATTCATCGCCGAAAGCAGCACGACGCAGCATTGCCGAAGCAGAACAAAAACTTAAAAACGGGGCATCGTTAACGGTTTTTCCGGAAGGATCACGATCAGAAACGGGGAAAGTCGGGCGTTTTAAGAAAGGAGCCTTTCAGATAGCGTTGGACCTCCATTTGCCGATTGTTCCCATTACGCTGAACGGACCTTACCATGTCTTACCGATCGGATCGTGGCGTGTACGGCCTCATCGCATGGAGATGGTGATTCATCCCCCCATCCATGAGACGGAACAACCGATAGCTTCAGGTAGTTTGCAGCAATATGCCGATACCACAAAACAAATCATCACGTCTGCCCTTTGGGAAGAGTTTAAGTAGCTGACCGGCTCTCTTTTCCCTTATCCTCTTCGAAAGTCTTTCGTTACCGTCTTCATACCAAGAATTTCGGCACAAGTAAAGAAAGACGTTACAGATACGCCAAGAATACCGTGCAAGCTCAGATTCTGTCCTGTTAAAAACAAGTTAGGAATCGGCGTACGCGGCATTAGCACGGTGCTTATCGGAGAAGTACAGTCTTTTCGGATACCGTACGCCGAACCGTCGACCGTATTCGTATAACGGCGGTACGACAAAGGCGTACTGGTATATATCTCTTCGACGGCATCGCGCAGCCAGGGAAGCCGGCGCACAGCAAAAGCAATGCATGCCTCGGCCTTTGCACGCTTTATCGCAGCATAGTCTGCATCACGAGGCCTATCTTTCCAGCGTTCCACCTCAGCCCACGACATGGGGGTAAGCAAATCGATGTTCGGTGTATAGCTGTCACCGTTTTCCGGTATCTTATAACTGATAAACATACCGGAAAGCTCTTTATCAAAACGATATCGCCAAAGGTCGGACGTCTCGTCATGAAGGTAAATGTTGCGGTTGCAGTAAGGCACACTGTCGGGACGCAGCCGGACGTTAGCTGTAAATACACCGGCCGTATTAGGCAGATGCGTGATGCGTTTGCGAAAAGCTTTACGGATACACCGGCTCTCTTCGAGTATCGAATACGTATAGGCCGGATGGGCGTTAGAGATAAAAAAGCGGGCGGTAAGCTGCTCGTCACCGTTCACCTCTACTGCCGTGATTCGACCGTTCGTTTCGATCAGCCGGGTTGCCCCTGCCCGGGGACGCACAGTACCTCCCATTGCCTCGATCTGCCGTACCAAACGATCGGCAATCTGCGATCCTCCGCCACGCAACCGCCATGCACTCTGGATATAAGAATTATGAATCTGAGCAAACGTATAGAGCGGCAGCTTGTCGGCATCCAGCTCCATCTTGAGTGAAGTGCCCGAAAGTACCTTTCGCAACAGCGGATCGTCGATTGTTTCATGCAGAAATTCATACGCCGAACGTCCGAACAAGGGAAGAACATATTTTCCATTCATTACGTCTGGATTGAACACGTCGAGCAGATGCTGGCCGACCGTTTTCAGAAAAGCGGTATAAGTCTCCAACTGTTTGCGCTGATGCGGAAAGGATTCTGCCAATGTATCGACAAATCGTTCGTGTCCGTTGGCAAAGAAGTAAGGCCGTTCCCCGATAATCACTTCGTCGAACAGATCGTCCATTCGTTGCCACGGCAAATCGAGCAGCCCAAAATAACGGAAGAAAGGATAAAGCGATTCGCCTTCACCCAGTCCTCCGACATAATGAAAACCCGTGTCGAACGTTATGCCTTTTCGCCGAAAAGTCTGTAAGCAACCGCCGACCTGTGTATGTTGTTCCAGTACGCATACATTCAACCCGTGACGGGCTAATATAAAACCGCACTCCAGACCGCCCAAGCCTCCTCCGATAATAATTACGTCGTAATTCACTGTAATATATATGTTGACAGGCAGATGATACTAACGGTCAGCCGTTCATATTTCGGATAACAAGGGTCGAGTTTGTTCCGCCGAAGCCAAACGAGTTCGACAGAAACATATCAAAATGCTTATCGATGCGTGTTGCGGGAATATTGAGTTTAGCCGAATCTTCATCAGGATTTTCAAAATTGAGATTCGGCGCGATAAAATCATTCTTCATCATCAGCATCGAGTAGATGACCTCGCTTGCTCCCGCCATCCACATCTCATGTCCGGTCATGGACTTGGTCGAAGTAACTTCCGGCTTCCGGTCGCCGAACACACTGTTGATTGATTTCGCCTCATTCTTATCGCCCACGATGGTCGAAGTCGCATGTGCATTCACATAGCCGATTTCGCGGATGTCTACCCCCGCTTGCTTAAGCGCCATACGCAATGAGCGTACCGGTCCTTCGACGTTCGGCACCGAAATATGGTCGCCGTTCGACGAAAAACCGTATCCGCACACTTCGGCGAGAATCGGTGCCCCCCGACGTACGGCCGACTCATAATCTTCGAGAATAACCGTTGCGGCACCTCCACCGGGCACCAATCCGTCACGGTCACGGTCGAACGGGCGGGAAGCTTTCGTCGGCTCACTCTCTCTGACCGAGAACGCACTAATCCCGTCAAAGCTACTAACGGCAAACGGGTTAATCTCTTGGGCTCCCCCACAAATCACACAGTTTTGCAGTCCGTCACGGATCAGCAACATGCCCAGACCTATCGCATGCGATCCGCTCGCACAAGCGCCTGAAACCGTCAGGTTCATACCTCTTAACTTAAAGATGCACGAGAGATTCATCGTCACCGTCGAATTCATTGACTGAAAAATCGCTCCCGAACCGATCAAGGTCGTGTCCTTCTTTTCACGCAAGATGTCCACACTTCTGACCATGGCTTCGGAAGTGCTGTCGTTCCCATAAAGGATACCTACTTCATGCTGTTCGATATAACCGGTATCCAACCGTGCCTGCGCCATCGCTTCACAGGTGGCGACGTAAGCATATTTGGCCTGCTCGGGCATATATCCGCGTTGACTGCGGCTGAGTATCCCTTTCAATTCGGGAATTTCGAGATGCCCCGTCAGCGCCGAACGAAATCCCATTTCCTTACGGACAGGATCATAGATTATTCCTGATTTTCCATGATAAAGCGATTCTCGCACTTCGTCCAGATTCTTCCCGAGGCACGAATAAATACCCATCCCGGTAATCACTACTCTTCTATTCACGTTGTTCTTGTTATGTTATCGTCCGTATAAAATTTAATAAAAACAGACAAAAAAAACCAGTCTATGGATACACAAACCCCAAAATACAACCTCCTCACTCTATCTTATTCCGCTACCTTCGCGGCGATCCGTTCATATCCTTTTGCATTGGGATGCAAACCGTCTCTGAAAAGTGTTTCATCGATCTTCCCGTCGGGTTTGAGAAAGTAACTGCCCACATCACAGTATTCGTAACCCAACGGAAGCACAGCCTGCTCAATCTTGCGATTCAGTCCGGCTACGCGTTCCTCCATCGCACGACGCGGATAAAGGGCAACGACTTTGATGGCCGCCTTGGGCTGACGCTCGTGAATCGCGGCCAGCAGAAAGAGTAGTCCTTCGACGATATCTTCGTCGCTATCGAAAGTCAAATTATTGGTACCGATATTCAGCACAACCTTTTCGGCTTCAAATCCGTCCAGCTCGCCATGGTATACTCGCCAGAGTACATTCTGGACATAGTCCCATCCGTAGCCCATGTTACGGTATCCCGCCGGCACAAACACTCTGTTCCAACTTTCCTTGCCATCTTGAATCCTGTGCGCTCCTCCCCAATAGTGGGTGATGGAATTACCCATGATGACACGCCGCGGAGCCTGTTCGGCATTCTGGCGAAGGATATCCTGATGCCTCGCCTGCCAGTCGTACGTACCCGGCTCACGGCGTTGCGTCACCGGAATCATGGTGCTCTTCGTTCCTTTCGGCATACGCAGAAGCTGACGCAAAAATGTTTCATGATGCCCGGCCAAAACGACCATGCCATAATCGTTCGGGTGAATCCCTTCGGCCGTTGTCTCCGTTGTGCGGACACTTTCGTCGAACGTCATCAGATGCAGGTCTTTGACTTCGTTCTTGAGTTGGTCGTACGCCTTCTGTGCCGCCTCATTCGCTTCCGCCACCTGAGTACGTGTCAATGCCTGCACCTCGTCCTGATTAAATCCGGTATGCTGCACGATCACAATCGGAGCGGCATGCTTCGCACGAATGGTGCGCACCGCTTCGATGGTTCGACGCGTTTTCTCTTCGACTGTAAATTTACCGAGATTCGGATAGCAATCCAGCAAATAGGCCGCTCCGTCTACTTCGTTAATATACTTAAGCACCTCCGGTTCGAGTTGTCCGTTACCCGAAAAACCGAAATTCACGACCGGCCAATCGAGTTTACGAGCAAGGATATTTGTCCATGCATTGCCCGGTCGCGAGGCGCATGCGCCTTGTGCAATTGAGGTACCGTAAACAACGATCGGCTTTTCCCTTCGCACCGGTTCGACCTTAAAGATCGATCCTTCGGGGACTCCGATTTCCATCCACGTCACCGAATTATAAAGCGGCAGATACAGTCGATATTCACGTTCCATCTTCGAACTCAGGTCGGTATACGTATAAACGATCGTATCTCCGAAAAGGTATTTAACTCCGTTATCCATCCAGTGTCCCTGTTTGTCGACGGAGTACAAATCCACTCCTGAGACACCGGTCGACGGCATATGCGGCATGTTCAGTCCACCACTCACCGTATATCGAACGCGTATTTCGGGAGCATTCGTATAAAAATAGATCGCCAACCCGGCAGCGTTGCGCGATAATTTCCAAACCGGCTCACGTACCTCGGCGCGGGCACGATCGGGAAGGCGTGCATAGCTATTCTTCATCTCATCAGCCCAGCCGCGTTGCTGAATGCAAGGTATTTCACTCTGTTGCGGATTGAACCACTTTATGGCCTGCGCCTGCATACTCATCGAGATCAGGCACAGACCTATTACAGTATCTATTTTATTCATACTTGAAAAATTTGTTTGTTTTATGGTATCACTATTTTTCGTACCGTACCGTTGCTCAACGACACGATATACATTCCCTGCGGCAACGTGAAGCAAGTCTCGCCTTCGTTCAGGTTTTGTTTTCGAAGCAATGCGCCGATTATTGTGTAGATATGCACTGTCACAGGACGAGTTACCGTCAAGCAAAGCTGCTCTCTTTGTGTGCGAAACGACACCTCCGACTCGACCACAATATTAGCTACCGGCTCCGTCAACGACACCTCATACGTCATCGTCAATTGGGGATATGCAAGATTTGTCACGGTACAAGTCAACGTTTTGCCCACATACGATTCGGCAAACGAGAAAAGTCCTTCTCGATGAGCATCAGGAATCACGGGAGTCCCTTTATCCGTCCAAACAAAAACGGATGCCGTACCGTTCATCTTATACTCGCTCCTCAGATCGATTTTGTCGGATGGAGCTGACAACGTCACTTTGGCTTGCGGCGCATAAGAACGCAAATACGACAGCTGGGGTAACGTGGAAAAAGTAAAGCGGTTTCTTTCACACATGATTTCCAGCTCATTCGACGGATTAGGCGGTAACTTTAACGTATGCATCCCATTATTCATCAATGATACAAATTCAATGTTCGGGCATCCCGACACATCTAACTCCGGGACATTGTTGGAATAAAAAGCTAACGTTTTCAATGCCGTACACCCGGACACATCAAGAGACGTCAGGTTGTTTTCGTAGGCGCGAATCAATCTTAACGATTTACAACCAGATACATTTAGAGTTGTCAATCTGTTTTGATAACAAGTCAGTCGTTCTAATTTTGTCAAATTCGAGACGTCGAGTGATGTGAGTTGATTCGTACGCAAAGCCACATCTTTCAGTTTCCGATTATGAGAGAGATCAATGCTCTTCAGTTTGCCGTTGGCCGCATAAAATTCTACAAGTTCCGTATTGTTCGACAGGTCTATTTGTTCGAACCGATTCCCGCTCGAACAGAGAAACGTAAGCTTCGGGTTATGCGTCACGTCCAGCTTCGTCAACTGATTATAACGACAACAAAAATGTGTTAGATGGATATTGGTAGAGATATCGATCGACTTGAATTCGTTATCGAAACAATCGAGATAAGTCATCTTCGTATTGCCGGTAACATTCAACGATTGCAACAGATTCTTCTCACAATGCATGACCAATAGATCGGTAAAGCCACTGACATCCAAATTGCCTCCCAGTTTCTTCCCCTTCCAGTCTATGGTTTCCACATGCCCGTTCGCATTCCATTTCAGTCCGGAGACGTTCTTCCAATCTACTACATCAAGCGAAGCAACGCCCAATTGTTCATAATTCTTTTTCCCTTTTTCCGCCGAATTTTGGATTAAGAACGCTTTCAGCTTTGCTACTTCCTGCGTGTTATACGTCTGTGCCGTCAGGCGCAAAGCACCTGACAGACAGACGATACTTGAAAATAAGATCACGATTTGTTTCATTATGTACTACCAGATCGTTACCCGTTTTTCTTTGGCGATATACATCGGACTGTTCTCCGTGATACCGAATGCCTGATACCATGCATCGATGTGCGGCAGTTCGCCGTCTACGCGCCATTTACCCAAGGCATGAGGATCGGTCTTCGTGCGACGAAGAATTTCTTCGTCCCGAATATTCCCGGCCCAAACGCCTGCATACGCAAGGAAGAAACGCTGGTCGGGCGTAAAGCCGAGCTTGTTCTCCAGTGTTTTGCCGGCTATCGCATTTTTAAAGGCCTGGTACGAAATCTGCAAACCGCCGTAATCGGCCAGTGTTTCGCCCAATGTAAATTTACCATTTGCATGCACGCCGGGGGCTACCTCGATGTTATCGAAGAAGTCGGACATGACTTTGGCACGCTCCTGGAACTTCTCGGCATCCGATGCCGTCCACCAGTCTTTGAGGTTGCCGTCCTTATCGAATTGACGTCCCTGATCATCGAAGCCGTGAGTCATCTCATGGCCGATCACAACCCCTATTGCCCCGTAGTTGAAAGCGTCATCGGCATTCATATCGAAGAACGGATACTGAAGAATCCCCGCAGGAAAGCAAATCTCGTTCGTGGTGGGATTATAGTAAGCATTCACGGTCTGCGGTGTCATATACCATTCGTCCCGATCGACGGGCTTCGCGGCCTTATCGAGCATCTCGCGCATAGCAAACTGCACAGCCCGTTCGATATTCGCAAAGTAAGAATCTTTTTTTATCTCAAGCGACGTATAATCTTTCCATTTGTCGGGGTAACCGATCTTCACATAGAACGCATTCAGTTTATCGATTGCTTTGGCTTTCGTCGAATCGCCCATCCAGTCGAGATTACGAATCCGTTCGGCGTAAGCATTCTGCAAGTTATGCACGAGGTTCACCATGCGCTCTTTGGCTTCGGGTGGGAAATATTTCGCTACATATAACTGTCCTACGGCTTCGCCCAGACAGTCATTGACACTGGCTTGTGCACGTTTCCAACGCGGTTGCATCTCGGTCTTGCCCGAAAGTACTTTCCCGTAAAACTCAAAGTTCTGCGCATAAATCTCGTCACTCAAGTAAGACGCAGCATGATCGATCGCTTTCCATGAAAGATACGATCGGATCGCATTCAATGGTTCTTCGGCAATCAGTTTATTCACCTCGACCATCGGCTCTTCCTGCGATACGGAAAGTTCCTTGATCTGAACATTCAGCGCAGCGAGGAATTTTGTCCAGTCAATATTCGGAACCAGTTTCTGAAGTTCATCAACCGTCATTTTATGATAATTCGCATACGGATCGCGTGTTTTCACCTTGTCGAAATGTGATTTGGCCAGACGTGTTTCAATACGCATCACATCTTCCATTTGTCGTTGTGCCTGTTCGCCCGGAATCCCGAACAATTCGAACATCTTGACTACGTGGTTTTTGAATTCGTTGCGGATTTTCATTGTGCTTTCATCCTCTTCAAGGTAATAATCGCGTTGCCCGAGCGAGAGTCCGCCCTGATAAGTCGAAAAGATGTTCTTTTTACTATCCATCACATCCGCATCGACATACACGCTGAAAAACGGCGACATGCCCGACAGTTTCATCTCAGCCAGGAAGGTCGACAGTTCGGCTTTATCGTTGAGGGTTGCAATCTTATCAAGCCACGGTTTCAACGGCGATGTTCCGTCGGCATTGAGCTTGGTACTGTCCATGGCAATATTGTACAAGTCGCCGATCTTTTGTGCCACCGTACCGTGCTCATGTTCTTTTCCTGCAATTTCTTCGATCAGACTTTTCAGTTGCTCGCGGTTGTCTTCACTCAGTTTGTCAAACGAACCGAAACGCGAGTATTCGCCCGTGAGGGGATGATTTTTGATCCACCCGCCACAAGCATATTGATAAAAATCAGTCCCCGGATTGGCGGTTGTGTCCAGGTTTTCGATACGGATACCGACATCGTCTGTCAAGGTAGCCATCTTCGGATTTGAATTACAAGCCATCATCAATGAAATTAATGCTACTGATAAATACTTCTTTTTCATGTTAAATTCATGTTAAATGTTTTCTTCGGGCAAAGGTATACAATTCTATAATCAACGGAACGTATATCGTTCTTTTTTTTGAGTGGCCTTTCCATATTCGATGACTCGGACAGGACAATGATGGATACATACCAGACATTGTGTGCAATTTCTGCCCCAGTGCGGCTTTTTATCGACCAGTGCAATATTCGCGGTAAGACACTGTGAAACACAAAGGGAGAAGCCTTATCATCCACGTCGAATCTGGAAAAAATCACCTACTCAAAGCGTCCCTTTGCCCACGTAAATACTTTCGGTTCCGTTTTGAAAAATTGCTTCGCTTTATCACGCATAGCAGTGTCAAGATAGTACAAGGTCGTATACTCGGCAGTCAACGTCTGCGCATCTTCGTTTAACCGGTAAACAAATAAATCCATATCAAGTGCCGCCATCACATCAAGAAAAGCAACATCGGTCGTATCAACATCCGGCAGAAGAAAGTCATCGACCGAGACAGGGCTATACAAGCCATCGTCAGGAAGCGGCTTCCAGTCTGTCGTAAAGAAATGAATACGACTATCGGATACGGGAGCCGAGACGGTGGTAACCATACAAATAATCCAGGTATGGTTGACTAATGGAAGGCGTCTCAGTTCAACAGTGCTTCGCCCGCTCGTCTGTATTTTCAGATAGTCGGGGGTAAGTTTCATCAATTGCGATGCGCCCTGCATCATGTTCTGCAGCTTGGCTTCTTTTCCTGCCCGGTACAGATTCACCAGATCCTTCCGCCACGCATCTTCCAACCCGATCGTATATTCATCCGGCATCTTCACAAACAGCTCGGCCATATCCTGCGCTCCGACACCTACTATTGTGCATGCTGCCAACAGCATACTTATTATCAATTGTTTCATCTTCCTTCTTTTTAACGAATGGAGGTTCAAAGGTAGGCATTTTTGCAAAAGAAGACAATTTTTTTTGTCATTGCTTTTGTTTGCACTACCTTTGCTTCTGCAAAGGTTTTTCGGTTCGTCATGCACGAAGTGAAATGAAAAGGGAATCCCGTGAGAATCGGGAACTATCCCCGTAGCTGTAAGTTCTATTTATGGAGCACAACCTCCGCCACTGGTGCAAAATCCGAGAAGGCGTGCTTTACGGAACAAGTCAGAAGACCTGCCTTTTGCATACAGAACGGACCACTTTCGGGTGAAAGAGCAACAATGGATAATAATAGAAATGAAAAAAAAATGGATTGTCTGTATCATGCTGATGTTATGGGCATCATGTCAGCAGACAGGCAAACGACAGACAGAGAAGAGTACGGGAGATGCTACTGATAAAGAGCGAACGGAACAGATGCGCACTCGTTATGCACAAGGCTTCCGTATCACCTCTTCCGGTAAAATATGGCTTGTGGATATTCAAGACCCGCAAAAGGAAGAAGGCGCCTCATACCACTATGCTCTCGTCCCGAAAGCGGAAAAGGGACTACCGATTCCGGACAATTACGAGCCCATACCCATTCCTATAAGCAAAGTTGTTTGTATGACTTCGTTGCAACTATCGAATTTCATCAAGCTCGGCAGGCAGTACCTTGTGACGGGTATCACAAGCACACGCCATCTCTTCGACTCGAAGATGAACGAGCAGCTGAAAACAGGTCAAACACGCAAAATAGGAATCGAAGGGAATTTCGACACGGAGATCATCATCGGGATGGATCCGGAAATTATTCTGATCTCACCGTTTAAACGCGGAGGATATGAAGCCTTGAAAGAAACTGGCGTACCCCTGATTCCTCATCTGGGCTACAAAGAGCTGACCCCGCTCGGACAGGCCGAATGGATCAGATTGATCGGATTGCTTACCGGTTGTGAAGAAGAAGCGAACCAATGTTTCGACGAAATTGAACGAAAATACAATGAACTGAAGGCGCTGACAGCCCATGTTGAAAAGCGTCCCATGGTGTTCAGTGGCGAGATGCGGGGAGGTAATTGGTATGCTGTAGGCGGAAAAAGTTTTCTGGCACAGCAATTTCGCGATGCCGGGGCTGATTACTTTCTGAAAGACGACACGCATTCCGGAGGACTTACACTCGATTTCGAGGCCGTCTACAGTCAGGCTGAAGGTGCTCAATATTGGCGCATCGTGAACAGTTTTGACGGAGCATTTTCCTACGACGCTTTGCGTAAAGAAGACAACCGATACGCCGATTTCAACGCCTTCCGTAACAAAGGGGTTATTTACTGCAACTTACGCAAACAACCGTTTTACGAAAGCGCCCCTTCGCAACCGGAAGTCATACTGGCCGACCTGATCAGGGTCTTCCATCCCGATCTGCTGCCCGATTACGAACCGGTATATTACCAATTACTGAAATGAAGCGATACACGGTTCTCGTACTTATCTTCATCTCGGTATCGATCGTATTCTTTTTCTTCCTCAACCTCGTACTGGGTTCCGTGCACATCCCCCTACGTTCGGTTTGGAACATTGTTTGCGGATCGGCGGAAGAACCCGTCGTATGGCAAAATATTGTCTGGAAGTCACGGGTACCTCAGTCAATTACGGCATTAGTAGCGGGAGCAGGACTATCCGTAAGCGGCCTGCAGATGCAAACCGTCTTTCGCAACCCGTTGGCAGGTCCTTCGGTGCTGGGTATCAGTTCAGGGGCAAGCCTCGGGGTAGCTTCGGTGATCCTGCTTTCGGGCAGTATCGGCGGCGTAGCATTGAGCAAATTAGGATACATCGGAGAGATTGCCTTGACCATCGCAGCTACGGCAGGCGCACTCTCGGTAATGACGCTGATCGTATTTGTCTCGCAAAAAGTCAAAGGAAGTGTGACTTTGCTGATTATCGGAGTGATGATCGGTTACGTTGCGAATGCGATTATCGGCGTATTCAAATACTTCAGTGTAGAAGAAGACATCCGCGCATACGTTATCTGGGGGCTGGGCAGTTTCGCACGTGTGTCGGGCAACCAGATGACGCTCTTCATCTACATTATGATCATATTGCTGCCACTGTCATTTCTGCTGATCAAAACCCTCAACCTGTTGCTTCTCGGCGATGGCTATGCCAAGAATCTGGGTTTGAATATCAAGCGGGCACGGTTGTATGTCATCTCCTGTTCGGGAATCCTTACAGCCATTGTAACAGCTTATTGCGGCCCTGTGATTTTTCTCGGGCTCGCTGTCCCCCATCTGTGCCGAGGTTTACTGCGTACCTCCGATCATCGCGTATTGATGCCCGCAGCCATACTTACCGGTTCATCACTGGCTCTGCTGTGCAACCTGATCGCACGCATGCCCGGCTTTGAAGGTGCATTGCCGGTCAACTCCATCACGGCGCTTATCGGTGCCCCGATCGTCGTGTATGTTCTTTTCAGCAAACGTAAAAACGAAATGAGCGAATGAAACAGACGACCATCAACATTCGGGATTTGAGTATCGGATACCCCGATAAACACGGCACGAAACTCGTGGCCTCCCATATTCAGGCCCAAATCAACAGTGGCGAACTGACCTGTCTTTTGGGCACGAACGGCGTCGGAAAATCGACCCTGCTCCGGACCCTCTCCGCTTTTCAGGCACCGATTGATGGGGAAATTGAAATCCTCGGCCGTCCGCTTTCGCAATATGACGACAAAAGGTTAGCGACGTTGATTGGTGTCGTACTGACAGAGAAGTGCGACATCCGCAACATGACCTCCGAGGAGTTGATCGGCCTCGGACGAAGTCCGTACACCGGTTTTTGGGGTACGCTGAAGAAGAAAGACAAGGAGGCGGTACAAGAAGCTATCGAGTTGGTGAATATCAGAGCACTTGCCCAACGCATGGTGCATACGCTGAGCGACGGAGAACGCCAAAAGGTGATGATCGCAAAAGCGCTGGCACAGGAAACACCTGTAATCTTCCTCGACGAACCGACGGCCTTCCTCGATTTTCCAAGTAAGGTTGAGATCATGCAGTTGCTGCATAATTTGACGCAAACGATTGACAAGACCGTTTTCATGTCGACCCATGACTTGGAGCTGGCTTTGCAGATTGCTGATAAAATATGGCTGATGGATAAAGTCAACGGTATCGTTACCGGTACACCCGAAGATCTTTCGCTCGAAGGCAAATTAAGCAGTTTCTTTTCGCGCAAAGGCATTACGTACGATACGGAGACAGGCTTCTTCCGTATCGACAATGTATTCCGTGCACAAATTCGCATCGAAGGACATGGAAATCGATACGCTATGGTACGCAAAGCTTTGCAGCGTAACGGTATTCTTGCACACCGTCATATAGATAGCGACACCTATATCAGGACGGACGGCGAATCATCCCGCGGATTCGTCATCCATCATCCCAACGGAAAAACGACGGAAGTACAAACGATTGAAGCGCTATTGGACGTGATCCACTTGATTGTTCGATAAGCAGACAACGTAAAAAAACAGAGAATCTTAATCGGAACAGATTTTTTTGCTTTTCTTCCTCAAATACAACAGTAATCAAGTCATTTGTATTGTTTCTTCAACTTGTTAACGGCATTCTCTAGTGACTCGGTCGGTTCGATAATATTATATCCTCTCCAGAAATCCTCATCATAGAAGTTGCCCACTTTATCTGATAAAGAATGGCCGGATTTGAAGGATTCTTTGTAGGAGATTCGGGAAAAATCATCCTCTTTTCGATCGGTAACGACCATCTCGGAAAAAACCGTATAAGACGTCGAAAAAAGGCGACGCTTCCAGTCGCATTTAAAACGCACTTCATTACGCACATAATTCAGATAGCTACGTCCGTCATGCTGTTTGTAGGCGATGAGGAAGGTCATTTGCTCCGGCTTAAAACGCAGGCCGAAAGGCTTCTTGCGCAGCATGGCCCGAGTCGCTTTGGAACGGTCGTCCATGCTAAGGTTAAACTCTGCACGGGTGATTGCCATCGTTTCCTTATCGATATACAAAGAACCGAAATAAAGGGCATAAGGCAATAACAAACGCGGCTGAAAGTTCACTTGATGGTGAGGCCTGTTGTCTATCATAACCGGCTCTCCGAAACGAAACGAATAATTTTCCATCTCTGCCTTGTCCAGCAACAACTCCTTATTTTTTATCAGGTCAATATAAAGTGACATATTCGGCCCCCCCTCCAATTTAACAACCAACGTATCGCCCGCTCTCTGGCTAAGCAGCTTCCGCCCCTTGAAGACCTGCACTCTATCATACTCGAAACCAAACGCATAAGGAGTTTTAAATATCTGAACGACCGCTTCCGAAATATTGATATACCGTTTTCTTTTCTGAATCACTTCACGATAAAAGCCGGTCAGTAAATTCTCTTTTACCGGATAGTTCATTGCAATCTTATCTATTGCCTCCTCCACGATTCTGCGCGCATCGCCGCCCATCACCGTAACTTCAGCTAAAACGTTCGTATTCGGTATCAGGAAAATTTCAGCCTTCTCAACATCCTTCTTCGTCAGAGGATACAACATGTTAGCATATCCGATATGTGAAAATTCCAGATTTTTCGTCTGCAACGAATCTTTCACCTTAATCGAAAAATAACCATCGGCATTAGTGACTGTTCCGATATTCGTTTGTGGAATCGACACGTTGACCGACACCAGTTTTTTATTCGTCTGCTTATCCTTAACCACTCCATTTACTGTGATATAATTATTCTTGAATTCCTGGGCAAACAAAGAAACTCCGCCTGCGACAAAGAAAGCGCTCCATAAAATAAATCGAATGAAAGCATTTGTTTTCATAATTCCCATGTTGAATGATGCTCCTAAGATAGGAAAAATCCGGCAAACAGACCATAAGCAAAAATGTTAATTCTATTTAACCATCGACTAAAACGAAAAATCTCCGACAAAAGAGAAGAATCGAACACGCCGAAGTCTGCCGTATTCTGCGGAAATGCTTATCTTTGTCCGTTCAAAAAAACAAACCAAAGAATATCAAAAAATAAATATAAGACACATCGAAAAACGATACGAATGGATATATACGAAAAACTGGAACAGTTGAAGAAATTATTGGACGAAGGAGCGATTACACACGAAGAATATGAACGTGAGAAAGCAAAACTTCTCTTTCCGCCCGTTTCTTCGCCGGGACAACCTGCATGGGATTTGGGAATAGACGAACAGGCATTTGTAGGGCTAATGCATGCCTCGCAGTTTCTGTCGAGTTTCATCGTGCCATTGATCATTTGGTTACTGTATAAAGATAAAAGTGCAAAAGTAAACGAGGCGGGCAAGGAAATTCTCAATTTCGAAATCAGCTATACATTATATATTATTGTGCTATGTATAACGATCGTAGGCATTTTCATCGTCCCGGTCGTGGCCCTTGCTGCCTTTGTGATGATCATTATCGCTATCGTCAAGGTGCTGAATGGTGAAGCATGGAAATATCCGCTGACCATCCGGTTCCTGAAATAAACAGCCCGCCTGCACCTGTGAAGTAGAATGGAGAGGATGAAGAAATACTTGTTAGATATGACGGTGACATCGAACCAGCCGTTACACCATGATTATTGTTTGTTGAAATTGACGGCCGAGCAAACATTGCCCGAAATGATTCCGGGACAATTTGTGGATGTACGTGTTGACAACTCACCATCGACGTTTCTGCGCCGTCCGATTTCGGTCAACTATGTCGACCGGACACAAAACGAACTGTGGCTGCTGATACGTCTGGTCGGTGAAGGTACACGGCGCATGGCACAGTATAAAGCAGGCGAAACAGTGAATGTACTGTTGCCTTTGGGGAACGGTTTTTCGATTCCGCAGAAACCGTCATCCCCCGAACTGCTGTTAGTCGGCGGGGGAGTTGGGACAGCACCGATGCTCTATCTGGGTGAGTCGTTGAAGAAAGTGGGTTTTACTCCGGTGTTCCTCCTTGGCGCCCGTTCGGAAAGCGACATCCTGCAATGTGACGACTTCGAAAAATACGGATTGGTGTACGTTACGACCGAAGACGGGTCGATGGGAGAAAAAGGATGGGTAACACAACATTCCATTCTGAAAAAGAAAACGTTCGGACAGATTTATACTTGTGGGCCCAAACCCATGATGATGGCTGTGGCAAAGTATGCAAAGACCGTCGGAACTCCCTGTGAAGTATCGCTCGAAAACAGGATGGCATGCGGTTTCGGCGTATGTCTCTGTTGCGTCGAACACACGACCGAAGGTAACGTATGTGCTTGTACCGAAGGCCCGGTATTTAACCTTAATCGATTGACATGGCAGATTTGACAACGACTATAGGAAGTTTGACCTTGAAAAATCCGGTGATGACTGCTTCGGGCACGTTCGGTTACGGAATGGAATACGCTGATATGATCGATATTGCGCGGATCGGTGGGGTGATTGTGAAAGGAACGACGTTAGAACTGCGTGAAGGAAATCCATATCCGCGTATGGCTGAGACACCGTCGGGGATGCTCAATGCCGTCGGGTTGCAAAACAAGGGAGCCGATTATTTTGTGCGTGAGATTTATCCGCATCTCAGCGAGATCGATACGAACATGATTGTCAATGTCAGCGGCTCATCCATTGAAACATATGTCGAATGTGCCGAAAAGATGGCGGCACTGGAGCGGATTCCTGCCATCGAACTGAATATCTCGTGCCCCAATGTGAAGCAGGGAGGCATGTCGTTCGGAGTTTGTGCATCGTCGGCTGCCGAAGTGGTGCGTGCCGTGCGCAAGGTTTACCCCAAGACACTGATTGTGAAACTCTCACCGAACGTGACCGATATTACCGAGATCGCCCGTGCAGCGGAGGCCGAAGGGGCAGATGCCGTGTCACTGATCAACACGTTGCTCGGTATGGCTATTGATGTAGAGCGTCGTCGCCCCTTACTGTCGACCGTAACCGGAGGATTATCGGGACCGTGCATTAAGCCTGTCGCCCTTCGGATGGTATGGCAGACAGCTTCGGCCGTGAGAATTCCGGTGATCGGCATGGGAGGAATTGCATCGTGGCAGGATGCGGTCGAGTTTATGCTGGTCGGCGCAACAGCTATTCAGATCGGAACGTATAATTTTATTGACCCTGCGATTTCTGTTAAGGTCATTGAAGGAATCAAGGCTTATTGCGACCGCCACGGGTTTGCGTCGGCTGCCGAACTGATCGGTGCATTGACCGTAGATTAAAGCATTCATTGAAATGAAGAAAAAGATCATTCTATTTTTTGCGGCCACATCGTTATACGCCGGTGCGCAACAAATTACCATTCCCGATACGACCTTCAAAGCGTATCTGCTGGAAAATTTCGACACGAACAACGACGGAGAAATCTCGGTCGAAGAGGCACGTATCGTACGAAGTATTGAATGTACGGATAAACCGCTCACCTCGTTGCAAGGGATCGAATATTTTACGGCTTTGGAGGAACTCGACTGTTCATATGCCAACTACTTCCAACGCGGCGGCCTTACTTCACTTGATGTCAGCCGTAATCAGGCGCTGAAAAAACTGCATTGCAACAATAACCGGCTCGATTCGCTCGATGTCAGTCAGAACGTAGAACTAACCGAACTGCATTGCCGGAATAACTTGTTACGATCACTCAATATCAGTCGACATAAAGCCTTGGAAGAACTGCTGTGCGATAATAACCGACTGACCCAATTGCGTCTTGACGATTGTCGTGCCCTCGCTATACTGCATTGCGGCATGAACCGTTTAGAGTCATTAGATGTAAGTGCATGTTCGTCGCTGCGATGGTTGAATGGTGCGGAGAACCGGTTGACTTCGCTCGATGTAACCCGAAACACCAATCTGGAACATCTTTTCTGCAATAATAACCGGCTGACAACCTTGGCGCTGGAAAACAATATCCATTTGTCGCAACTCTATTGCGGTCACAACAAACTGGATTCGCTCATTGTCTCTCACAATACGGCGCTAACTGATCTCGATTGCGGCAGCAACCGTTTAACGGTTCTCGATCTCTCCCGAAATACGGCGCTGACTGATCTGGAATGCAGCATCAACCGCCTGACAATATTAGACGTATCGCATAATGCGGCACTCAAAAATCTGTATTGCAATGCGATGCCATCACTTACCTCTGTCTACCTGATTAAAGATGCGAAATATCAAAACCTGAGTTATCTGGTTGCTTCAGTGACGACGTATCGCGTAGATACGGAGACAGCAATTACCGAGATCGAAACATCTATCGCTGCAGCGGAAAAGCAGAAGGTTGAAGAAGAGGCGGCAGAAGTTGAAACTGACACAAAGAAAAAAGAAGAGGCGTCTACAGAGCATCTGCGTACCGCACGTGAGAAGTTTTACGATGAAGCTCGGCGGCAGGCAGAGCTACGGAGGATGGAAGAAGAGAAACGAATCGCGGAAGAGCAACGCCGTACCGCCATACGGACATACAAGGGAAACATCACCGTGCCCGATGCCGTACTGGCCGCTTTCCTCTATGGACGGTATGATACGAATGGCGATGGCGAGTTGTCGGGAACCGAAGCACGTGCCGTCAAAACCATGGATTGCTCACGATTAGGGCTAACGTCTGTCGAAGGGCTTGAATATTTTTCATCACTCGAAGAACTGAAATGTAGTGATAACCGTATCATGGCGTTAGACATGAGTTATTTCCCCGCCTTGAAATCGCTGGACTGCTCCCGTAACAAACTTCACCGATTAGATGTACGTAGAAACCCGATGCTGACCGATTTGGAATGCTCGGAAAATAACCTCATCACACTTGACGTAAGCCATAATCCGGCATTGAAAACCTTGCACTGCAACAGTATCCGCCTTGTCAAGTTGGATATTGCCAAGAACCCTGCTCTTCGCGTATTAAGTTGTCATAATAATCATTTGACGGCACTTGATATCACGAAGAATCAGCAGCTCGACACGTTAATTTGCGGGAAGAACAACTTGAAGATGCTTGTCGTATCGCAGAATAGCGGGTTAAATTATCTGGATTGCAGTGCCAACCAACTTACGGTGATGGATGTCGTACGCAATCAGGCATTGACCGGTCTGATATGTAGCGAGAACCTGCTTACCTCGGTCGATGTAAGCCGTAATTCCGCACTCCGGATTCTCGATTGCGGACGTAACTCACTGGACCGGGTGGATGTTTCACATAACGCTGCACTTATAGAATTTGCCTGCAACGGGAATGCCCTCCGTGAGTTGAATCTTGCGAAGAATCCTTCGCTTGAGTCGTTGAACTGTTCGCATAATCGGTTGATCGATCTGGATGTCAGCAGAAATCCGATGCTCAGGCGGCTGAAATGTATGGGCAATGAATTAAAAGTGATCGATGTGCGTCAAAACCTTAAACTCAAGTTTCTGGAATCCGCCCCGATGCCTGCGTTAGAAACGCTTTACTGCCCTCGGGAGGCAGTCTATTCAAAACTGGCTTACCCGATCAAAGCGCTGGTAAAGTACCGGTAAATTTGCCGGTATGGGCGAAAATACCTACTTTTACCTTCCGTAGCGTGCTAAAAAACGGAGAACATGAAAAAAGAAAGGATCATAAGATATCTGTTGGGAGGGTTCATCGCATCGCTGTATCTGTTTACGGCCTGCGACGAACATTATCCTTCCGTTATTACCGACCAACCGGGCAACCCGCTCAAGCCTGAGGAGGTCTCAGAAATAAAATGGAAGCTTTTAAAGGAATTTACGTTTGCCGAACTGAAAACCGCTGAAGAAGGGATGGGGCTCTCGTCGTTTAGTCTGATCGGTAACACGCCCGTCTTCGATGGAGACATTCAGTTACGTGCATTCAAAGTCATGTACTCCTCGGCGAATCCGAACGGATCTGACGGAAGAATTACTCTCTCCGGCGTGTTATTGGTGCCACCAGCCATCGATTCGATGACACTCCATCGGCAAATACTCGCGCCTCCCTACACCTACGTACTCGACAAGCAGGCACCCACCCGCCAGTTGACGAACTACGATGCTTCCGCTCTGGAGGCATACTTAATCTTTTGGATGTGGCAGGCGTCGAGAGGCTATATCGTCATGATTCCCGATTATCCGGGGTTTGGAGATTCGTACGGGAAATGTTTCATTCCTTATATCGAGAAAAAAACGATGGTGCGTACAACGGTCGATTTCATTCGCGCCTCACAGAAAGTGTTGCAGGAGAATCATTATGCCAAAAAGAAAAATATGCTTGTCACCGGCTATTCGCTGGGGGGCTTCGTCGCAACACAAGTGGCACGGGAACTGGAAGTGAACCCGACAGACGGCCTTACGGTCGATCTACTACTGGCCGGAGGAACGCCTTGTCTCCTGAAAAACATTTCCGATGAGATAAAGACCTCGGAAACGATGCCGGAGCCCTATCTGTTGCCTCTTGCTATTTACGGGTATCAAAAAAACAGTTATCCCGATTTGGAAGTCACGCGCCTGCTGAAAGAACCGTATGCGTCAAAGTTGGCCGTTTATTTTGACGGAAAGAGTCATACGTATAAGGATTTCCCTGACAAGACGCACGACTTGTTTACGGATGCGTTTATACACAATACGAATCATGCGAATGTGCAGATTGAGAGGATACTCGAAGCGAACAGCCTGGAACCTTGGGATAACCGGTGCGAATTTGTGCTGATTCACGGAAAAGACGACCGGACGGTTCATTTCGAAAATACCCGGACATATGCGGCAAAGCATCGTGATTCCGGAGGTAATGTGAAGCTCATCGATGTACCCGGCGATCATACCGGTGCAGGAATCTCTTATTTTATTTATCTGATATCGTACCTTCCCAAATACAAGTGAAACGATGGAGTGGTTGAATGAAGTGATAAACAGTACGAAGATCGATATATGGACTACCATCGTTCGGTTGATCATTAGTTTTCTGTTAGGTGCAATCGTGGGTACGGAGCGTCAGATGCGTCGTCGGGAAGCCGGTTTGCGCACGTTCACACTTATCTGCCTCGGCTCTACCATGGCTATGCTGATCTCGATCTGGATACCACAGATTTATCCGAATTTTTTAAACGGTGATCCGGGGCGTATTGCCGCGCAGGTGCTGACCGGCATCGGTTTTCTGGGGGCCGGCGCGATTATTCAGAGCCGCGGCAGTGTGTACGGGCTGACAACGGCAGCCTGCATCTGGGTGGTGGCTGTCATTGGGTTAGCCGTGGGGGCGGGTATGTTCACCGCCGCTATCATCGTGACGGCCCTTACCGTAACAATCCTGATATCATTAGAACGCTTCGAAAAACGGATGTTGCTCGATGGGGTGAATAAGATTCTGGTGATTGTCTGTTCGACGGCAGAGCCTGACTTGAAGCGGATGCGTAAGACATTAGAAGAACAAAACGTCTACGTCATGAGTAATTCTTATGAATTGAATTATGAAACCAACACGGCTGTACTCACGTATAAAGTGAATGTCAAACCGCGTTCTTCTTATACGAGCTTGTTCACGGCCATCCGTAAGAATAGTTACATAACACAAATTAAGATTTTAGCCTGACAAACATTTTCTTCTTTCTATCCGTATATCAATTGAAAACACGACATTATTGCATCTATTCGCAATTATTTCGATATAAACCGGTCTTTTGTAGCGCAAGAATGGCTCAGGAAGCCGATAAAATAAGAAAAGTCATTGCTTGTCGTGGATTTCAGGCCTGGCTTTCAGGCGTTAAGTAATATTAAATCCATTCCTTCTCAAAAATATTGCATTATCTTTGCATGCGAATTGAGGTAAAAGACCGGTCTTAGCGAAGGCAGTCTTTTTTTCTCACTCCTGAAACTCAGGGGGTCGAAGAATATAGAAGAAATAAGCGTTTCTTTTGGGCTGAATTTGCAGACAGGCAGGGCGAGTATTCCCGATATGCTTCTTCGATGTTTTTTTTCACCATAAATATAAAGTATGAAGATTGGAACTTGTGTACTCTCCGTCGCGGTGGTTTGGTTATTCTTATCGGCCGGGACGGATAAAGCAGGGATAACCGAAGGCTATCATTTGGGAGACCTTGCTCCGAGGATAGAGTCTTTGGAAAACAATCGAGGTATTGATTTCCGAAATCGTTCCGAAAGCTACACGTTAGTAAATTTCTGGGCGGCTTACGATGCCGATTCCCGTGTTCGTAACATAGCGCTTTGGAACAAAGTGAAAGATTGGGATTCGACACGTATTAAAGTCTATTCCGTTTCGATGGATGAAAAATTCTCCGTATTTACGGAGACCTTGAAAACAGATGGGCTGGAATCGGCGAATCAGTGGTACGATGGAAAGGGAAAATCGTCGTTGCTGTACAAAACGTACGGTTTGAAGAAAGGACTGAGAAACTTTCTGATAGACGGTAAAGGAGTGATTGTGGGTGTAGACCTGACTCCCGAAGCAGTATCCCGAATCGTAAACAAGAGTGTGTAACTACATTTATTTTAATCGCATTAGAAGAGGGTATGTCAAAACGCAATGTTTGGGCATACCCTCTTTCTTTGGGGATATTCGTTCGAAATAATTCCTCGCATATTTATCTGGAATGATTCTTTTTCCTCTATAAAACCGAAAAGAAATGTTTTTCCCGTGGCGATTGATGATGCATCCGCCGACTTCCTCTACAAGCACCTTGGGGTCGGGTAGCTGCCGATAGATACCGTATACCTATTATTATAATCATTTTATGATGGCAGACGGAAAGGGTTTTCGTACCTTTGCTGCCCGTTACGAAAGAAAGCAGACGTATGAATCGGTATTTTATCTGGTTGGCCTATAAGGGAACAAACTATTGCGGTTGGCAGCGTCAGCCGAACGGGTTGAGCGTGCAGCAGTGCGTGGAGGACGTCTTGGAGACGGTGCTTCGCCGTCCTGTGCCACTGACGGGCGCCGGACGTACGGATGCCGGCGTGCATGCGCGCCGTATGGCGGCACATTTCGATGTGCCAAAGGCCTTGGACGATACGGAACGGCTTGCGGGAAAGTTGAACCGTATGCTCCCCCAAGATATTGCGATAGCACGGATTGTTCCGGTACGTGCCGATGCGCATGCACGGTTCGACGCCCTGTCGCGCCGTTATCAGTATCTCGTGTCCGAAAAGAAAGACCCTTTTGATTACGAAACCGTTTGTTGCATGTCATTGCGCGGTATGGATTTCGGGGCGATGAATGAAGTGGCCAAAACCTTGTACGACTATACGGATTTTACGAGCTTCAGCAAGTTGCATACCGATGTGAAGACGAATAATTGCCGGATCGATGAAGCCCGATGGGAGAAGGATGGAACACGATGGGGGTTTACGATTCAAGCCGATCGTTTCCTGCGGAATATGGTGCGCGCGATGGTCGGTACCATGTTCGAGGTAGGGCGCGGTAAGCGCAGTGTCGATGATTTTCGCCGGCTGATCGAAGCGAAAGACCGTTGTCGGGCGGGTACGTCCGCACCGCCCGAAGGACTTACCCTGATTGACATCGATTATCCGGACGATCTTTTTACGGTTGACTGATGATGTGGGTCGCTTGGGCATTTCTTTCGGCATTCCTGTTAGGATGTTACGATGTAAGCAAGAAAATGGCCGTCAGCCGGAACGCCGTGATCCCCGTGCTGTTTCTGAATACGATGATTTCCAGCCTGCTTTTTTTGCCTTTCGTACTTCTTTCTTACAGGTCGGACATGCTCGACGGAACAATGTTTTACGTGCCTCGTGTTTCGTGGCAAACGCACGGGCTCGTGTTTCTGAAATCGGTCATCGTACTGACATCATGGATGGCCGGATATTTCTCGGTCAAGCATCTTCCGCTGACCATCACTGGCCCTGTTAAGGCCACACAGCCTGTACTGACGCTGCTCGGCGCATTGATCATTTTCAGCGAAAGGCTCAACCTCTATCAATGGATTGGGGTGCTGCTGGCCGTCCTGTCTTTTTATATGTTGTCGTCGTCGGGGCGTAAGGAAGGCATACGGTTTACGCATAACAAATGGATTCTTTATGCGGTGCTTTCTGTTGTTGCCGGTTCGATGAGCGGCTTGTACGACAAGTACCTGATGCGATCGCTCGATGTGATGACGGTTCAGGTCTGGTTCAATATGTATCAGTTCGCACTGATGACTCCCATCTTGCTGTTTCTCTGGTATCCGCACCGCAAACGCACCACACCGTTCGAATGGCGATGGGGCATTCTGCTGATTTCCGTGTTTCTGGCGATAGCCGACTGGATATATTTCTACGCGCTAAGTTTTCCCGACTCGATGATCTCGATCGTTTCGATGATCCGGCGAAGCAGTGTACTCGTCACTTTTGCCGCCGGCGCTTTGTTGCTCCACGAGAAAAATCTCAGAAGTAAAGCCGTCGATCTGCTGTTGGTGCTGCTCGGTATGTTCTTCCTCTATCTCGGCACGCGCTAAGGGCCGGCGGGTTCTGCTTTCCACAAATCCATCACGTCGTTTTCACCCCAGTACAAATGGGTATAACTTGCAATCACGTTCCTGTAACGGTAAACGGGCGTATCGACTTTCTCGTCCCTGACATTGTATTGTTGGGCGATCGAAAAGGGAATCGCGTCTCCTCCAACGATCGATGAATAATGAAACTCGTGTCCTTTCCATTCCGTTCCGTTCAGTGCGAAGCGGCGATAGCCGAGATGCAGACGCATACCACTCATAGTTGCCTCCTGTACAAGCACGCCGACTAAAGGATAATTTACCCCGTCCATGCCCGTGATCGAGCGACCCAAGTACATCATGCCACCGCATTCGGCCAATAGCTTCCCTCCGTTTTCAACGTACGAACGGATCGCTTCGAGCATCGGACGGTTCGCGCTCAACTCATTCAGGTAGAACTCGGGATATCCGCCGGGAAGGTAAACGAGATCGGCCGGTGGCAGTGTTTGGTCTTTGATCGGACTGAAATACGTGACTGTGCCCATTTGTTCGAGGCGTGCGATGTTTTCTTTATAGGTAAACGTGAATGCTTCGTCGCGTGCTACAGCGATAGACAGTCCTCTGTCCGGAAGTTGTGCCGGTGGAGTGACGGTCACTTCGGGCAGTACCGCCTGTCGGCAGACTTCCAACAGACGATCGATATCTACATTCGCAGCAATGGCATCTGCGGTTTTTTCGATCAGTTGTTCAAACTGAAACGAGGCATCCGTCGTAAGTCCCAAATGACGGGACGGTATCTCAAGGTCGTTGATCCTGGGCAGGCAGCCGAAGCATTCGACCCCGACGTCCGCACAGGCTTCTTTCAGATATGAGGCATGCGTGGCTGAGGCCGTGCGGTTAAATACGACTCCGACGATATGCACCTCCGGGTTGAAATGCTTGAACCCGTAAATCACAGGCGCTACGGAATAGGCTACGGAACGGGCATTGACAATCAGTACGACAGGAATATTGAGCAGGCGGGCTGTCTCGGCACTGCTTCCGTGCATCTTCACGTATCCGTCGAACAGTCCCATGACCCCTTCGACCACGCAGACTTCGGCCGGTGCTGCATAACGGTTGTAAAGGTATTGTACATGGGCAGGCGAAGCGAGCCAGCTGTCGAGATTCACCGACTCGCAGCCCGCCGACAACTTATGATAATGCGGATCAATATAGTCGGGGCCGCATTTGAACGGCTGAACGTTCATCCCCCGTCGTTTTATTAAGCGAAGCAGTCCGGCGGTAAACGTAGTCTTACCGCATCCCGAACCGGTTGCGCCGATCAGTAGTTGTGACTTCATCGTTCAAATGACGTCCGACTTCCGCTCCACCGTGTAGTTGAAGCCACAATCCTTACAGTTGTATCTTTGCCTTCCCCCAACCATGCCGTTCATTACATGGCAACCGCTTTTACATCTTGGACAATCCATGATTCCTCTTGTTTTTCTTTCACGGCATAAAAATACACATAATCTTCTATATCAGAACAACAAATCCAAAGAATAAGATATGAAGAGGTATTGTTTTAACAATTTGGATAAGAGCTGAACGCTGCATAACCATGGACGTGCAATTGTAAGGCCATTCCCATTGATTGAATGATTGCTGATTGCTGATGGCTGAAAACGGACGGCTAAACAAACAAAAAACTTGCCCGGAACCTGCAAATGCAAGCCCGGGCAAGACGCTTATGGAAAAGATATGAAAAAACAAACCCGCAGACAGGCATCATGCACAAGGCACACGACTACCTTCCGGGGCTTCGAGATAGATCGTTGCTTTTGTTTTTATCCGTTTTTTTTCGATATGTTTTCATTCACGTATCTTTTTACCGTTGTTTCTTTTTTTCTTTGCCATCAATTCGTCTATGCGCACAAAGATATAGTTTTTTTGCTTCAATTCGTGCATCAGATCACTCAGAAAGTTGTAAAATTTATCCGTCCGTTTCGGATCGGTGCCGATATGAAGAAGTAAGATAAAGCCGTTCAGATCGTTTTCCGCCTCATACGCGAGGATGGAACGATAAATCGCTTCGGACGAACGATAACTCTTCATCTCGGGCGTCGTATAATCGGCGTTCGACCGTGTGCCGGGCGTGAAATTTACCACCTGTACATCCATCGCTTTGGCCCAGCCACTTATCTCATGATTATACCATTCGTAAGAAGGAATAAAGAACCGAGGCGTTTCAATCTTCAATCCGGCTGTTTGCATCGCGGCATAGTTGCCTTCGAGGTCTTGCTCGAAGACGGTGCGCGAAACGAGTGTCGAGTCACGCCGCTGCCAGTCGGCATAGAGCAGATGCCTGTCGGAATGGGGTGCCAGATAATGTCCTTCTTTTTGCAGCCGGCGGGCTACGTCGGGAAATTTCCGGTAGAAATCGCCCGTCAGGAAGAAAGAAGCCTGGGCCTGATGCTTTTTCAACGTACGACGGATAACACCGGCTCCATCGGCATACTCGTGCCCGGTGAAAACAAGCGCGATCTTCTTCTCCGTCCGGTCGCCCCGTACGATTCCGCCCTGCACCGTCTCAAATCGATGTGCCTGAGCGCTCAAATAGCCGAGATAGTAACAAAGCGACGCCGTCCCGTCCATTGTCGGTTCATTCGTCGAATAGTCGGCATAATCATCGTGATAGACGACCACATCCGACTGAAACGGTGCGTACCGGTCTTCTTTCGAGAGATGTACCCCGATCAGGCTGCCGAAGATCGACGTATAGATGGGACCATCGACAAGCCCCCCGGTAACGGGCATCCCATGCAGATGGGTCAAGGCCGAGTGCGGATCGGACGGTGTGTCTCCATGTGCCGGATAGCCCACCATCATGCACTTTCCCCACGGGTTGCAGCCGAACAGCCAGTCGCGCATCGCGGCTTCGACTTCGAGAAATGTTTTGTCGCCCGTCAGTTCGTGATACAGCCGGCACTGCGTGATGAACGCTACCGTGAGGTTGTTGGAGCACCAGATGAACGGGATGCCGTTGAGAAAGGCATCGCCCTGCGCCCGCTCTTTCACCCGTTGCAAACCGCTGCGCATATGGCGGATAAATTCCTGCTTCGCCTTCGGGTCATCTCCTTGTGTCGCCAATCGGTAATGGCCGAGGTTCACGAACGGATACCATTGATAATGACGAGCCGAATCAGCTCCCATCCATGGCGTTACAGGTTCCATCCGACCATATTGAACGGCCTGTTTCAGATATCCTTTTTTGCCGGAGAGCGCATACATCTCGGTTGCGGCCAGCTGCATATCGTCGGCCCAGTTGTCTTCTTCGTAGAAATAGGGTGCTCCGCACGGAGCCGTCTGGCATACGCCGGGATGTGCCGCCCCTCTGAGATAAGCCTGCTCCGACTTTTTGAGCAACAGCTTGGAAAATTCAGGGTCATATTCCGACAACACGCTTGCGCCTAAAGCGAACGATGAAGCATATTTTCCCAATGTCGAAGCCAGTCCCGTGCTCCGGTTCCGATATTTTTTCAATCCTTGCGGCAGCGAACTGCAAAAATATACCGGACGTGCTTTACCAGCCCCCCAACCGTAATCGACGCGTTGGTCGGCAGGAAGGGTAAAGCCCGCATGGTCCCGGTCGTCGGCCAACTGGTTAAAATAAGTAACCGAGTCGGGGTTCATCTTCACCAACCAGTCGATTCCCCATCTGGCCTCGTCCAGAATATCGGGGATGCCATTCGCGCCCTCGTCCCCATTGGCTTGATACCGGTCTCCAAATGCTTCGGGATGTTGCGAATAGGCGAAAAGCATCTGGTACACGGCATTGGCCGAGGTGGTAACGTATTGGAGATAATCGGAAGCATCGTGCCAGCCGCCGGAAACGTCGAAAGGGATGCCATTGCGTTTTCCGTCGGGATCACCTACCGAAACCACCCCATGCGTGTGGCATGAGTCTTTCAGACAGGGATTGTATCCGCATCGCTGCTGACGCATATACCGGAGTGGCATCTCCGCCGCTTCGGCATACACATTATACCCGATCCGGAACGGGACGGACTGGATGCCACCGGCACGCAGCACATACGTGCCGGGCGTCGTCAACTCCGAAAAATGAAGCCGTACCGACGACTCGAAAGCCGGCTGCTTTCCCGTATTTACGATCTTCTCTCCCCGATAGACCCTCTTACCGGTTTGTGCATCGGCCACCTCGAACGAATCGATCGTCTTCTTCTCCTTACTCACACAGACAGCCACCTTGACATCGTCAGGCAGATAGCCGATCCGGTTCACACGTACCCACGATTGGGCATGCACTCCCCCCAAAAACAGCAATCCAACAGACGCACAAATTATTTTTCGCATAATGAAGATAAATTCTACCAAAGAGAAAATTATTCTCCAAAGAATGTCCTCTCTTTTTATAATTACCTAATTACTCCGCACTGTCCCACCAAACCGGTACGGACCAAATATCCAACTTATCGGCTTTCGGATTCGATGCTTTCCATTGTTCTGCATTGTAATTGACTTCATGAGAACAATGCATAAATCGTCTCCACCAATAATTATCCTCCACCTTCGAAGCTCCGGGAAATTTATCGGTCGTTGCAGATGCAGGCATAGCCTTGGGTCTTTCAAATCCGGGGTAAACAACCCCAAAGTTACCGATGTTTCCGGCCGAATAGTTAAATCGACGCATATCGTTCCAATTCTCGACTGTGAACGTCATGACAATAAATTTTTGCTTCATGATCTCTTCCATCGTCAGTTTCGCAGCATCCTGACACACCCCTTCGCTCTTCATGAAATCACTGATTTCCTGATCCGTCATCGGTTTCTTGCCGGGATTGTTCTTGTCTGCATACGCGTTCAATTTCTGATTCATCAGCTCCATATCTGCCAGAATACCGGCTTTATAGGCCTGATGTGCTCCTGCCCGATCGCCTTTCCTGAATAATACTTCGGCTTTAATGAAACACATTTCGGAGTAAGTCAGGAGATGGGTAGGAGCCTCCGGACGGGTATAAAAAGTTCCGGTAGAGAGAATGGTTCCGTCTTTATCCTTATACATACTCTCACCATCGGCAGAGCCTGTTACCGCACAGATAGAACGCAGGGTAACATACACTGTATCACCGCTTCTTTCGGCAATCGTGCTGCCGGCTTTGTAGGATTTGGTATCACTGTTGTAGTTGGAGATTACGGGCCCTGACTTCAAATGAATATCGGAATGTAATTCATCCACACCTGCCGTGATCATAAAATAAGAAGTTCCATCGGCATTGTAGTGTTGATTGGCCGGGAGTAAAGCATGCCGGCGAGGATCATAATGTGTCCTACCTTTTTCCGTGTATTCCAGTTTGTCCGTGTACCATTTTTGCAGACGGATATGATCGCTCCATGCAAATACATTGAAAAAATAACTTGTCTTAACCGGATCTCCATTTAAACCGGGTCCTACCAAATCGCCCGGAAGATTCAAATGGTGTACAACTGCACTCATATTATTCGTTGAAGGGGCTTTAGACAATGCATCTAAAACAGCATCAGGATTATACGACGTTTTCTTAGACGCTTTATTCAACCAGCGAGCTTTTAACCCGTATACCATTGCTTTCCATTTAGCAAGGTCTCCGTTATTCCAATTGTCTCCTTTAGATAGAGGAGGTGCAGTAGAAGGTTGTTCTTTATCGAAGTAGCTCAGCGCTTCATCCAACTTCTGCAGGCAACCTTCATAGATGGTCTTTCCGTCATCGTACTTAGGCGTTAATTGAGCGCCTACAGCCTCACGAAAAGGCATCTCGCCATAAAGGTCGGTCATCAGCATATAGCCCATTGCTTCAATCACAAGCGTTGCGGCCGTATAATGATAAGCCTGCGTCTCTTCCGCTTTCTTTTTCAGGTCTTCGATATTGGCCGCCGCACCTACAAACCACTGCTGATAAGGTGTAACGGATACTCCGTTACTCGGATTCCAAACAGGCATATACGTATGGGTACTGCCGGAACTAAAACCATTGCGTGAAGTAATGGTTCCATTGATCCAACTGACACGCATGCTGGCTGCACCATAAGCGTATCCGTAAAAATGCTGAATCCATGGAAGCCTTGTTTCGACACTTGCTACCGTATTGGTCGGAGTATTGGGGTTTTCGTTCACATCCAACCAGTCGTTGCATGAAACACATGCCAACAAGAAAATTAACTCCAATCCTAAATATTTTATTTTTTTCATCTTTCTGTTCCTTTCTCTTTATTTGAAGTATTAAAAAGTCAAGTTAACGCCAAACGATGCACTCATCGTGTTGGGCACTCCGCAATAATCTATTCCGGTCGAACTGGAACCGGTAACTCCCGACCCGGCGACACTGGCCTCCGGATCGAGACCTTTGTAATTCGTAAAGAGCAGAAGATTATTTCCCGTAGCTGAAACCGTACAAGCTTTTATAAAGCCGGTTTTTGCCAGCAACGATTTTGGAAGAGAGTATGATAGAGAGAGAGAACGTAATCTTAACCAATTCGTCTTTGTAATAAAATTCGCGGCTTCGGCAGGATAATATGTTTTGTAATACTCCTCTATAATCTCACGTCCGTATCGGTACGTTTTGACGGAACCGTCCTTGTTCAGGATATCATAGCGTTTATCTGCTTCAAATGTAAACGATTTGGGCTCAGAAACAAGCACTTTTTTAGTTTCTCCGTTTTCCGTAATTTCTTTTTCAGTCTGCACCACACCGTTTATCGTAAGTTTTTCTCTGTTTTCGGTTCGTTTGCTCCTTCCATTAACCGTCATGAAATAATCGGTACCGTTATAGATATCTCCACCAACTCTGAAATCAAGAAGGAAAGAGAGATTAAAATTTTTCCACTGAATGCTGTTGTTCCATCCTCCGATGAACTTAGGCTCACGGTTCCCCACATAGTTTGTTTGGGTATTATCATACGTAGGCATACCGGTGATGGCATCGAGAATCGGATTCCCTGCGTCATCGCGTTTCCACTTATTGCCGGTAATAGCCATAAAATCCCCTCCGTTGACGGATGCTGCTTTTACACCACCAATCTGAACATCGGTAACATAAAGTAACTTCATACCATCCAAAAGATTGTCGACAGTTCCTCTGTTACCTGCCAGATTAAGCGTCGTTGTCCATTGAAGGTCTTTTGTTTGGACAGGAGTGCCCGTAATAGAAAGTTCCAACCCTTTGTTATAAATGTTTCCTACATTCACTTTATAGAGAATATAACCGTTGGCCTGGCTCAGACGGGGAGAAACAATTTGGTTTTTACTGTTATTGGTGTAATAGGTCACATCAAACCCGACTCTCCCTTTCAGGAATCGCATCTCTAACCCTAACTCGGTAGATTCCGTAATTTCAGGTTTTAAGTATGGGTTTCCTCTTTCCCAACTGTTTCCTACTCCTGTTCCCGCAAGGAATTCCAAGGGGGCAAACAAAGACGTTGTCGTTGCATACGCATCGGTATCTTTTCCGACACGCGCCCATGAAGCACGCACTTTCCCGAAAGAAAATATGGTGTTTTCCGGAAACAATTCCGAAAAGACAAAACTGCTTCCGATCGAAGGATAAAAGTATGATCTGTTATCCACAGGCAAGGTAGAGGTCCAGTCGTTTCGTCCCGTAAGTGTCAAATAAAGCAGACTCTTGTACGAAGCTCTGAACTCTCCATAGACTCCCATGAGTCTTTTTTGCGTTCTGTTCGACTGCAGCCGTTTGTTACCATCGTTAATGTTATCAAAGCTCGGAAAATCCGAAACAATAAATTTATAACCCGTACGACGATTAACCGTCGATTTCGTATCTTCTACCGATTGTCCCAAAAGGAGATTCAGATCAAAATCATTGACCCTTTTAGACGCGGTTAACATCAGATTCGAGTTCAGGTACTCATACGTTACGTCATTCTCGGACAAACGACCTTTCTGAAACTCCGGCGCTACGGCTCCGTTTTCTGCAATCACCGTTCTGTCAGTCATATTGTAACGGTCTATACCCATCCTGTAAGTCAACGTTAACCAGTCCGTTAATTTATAACTTGGAGTAACGGAACCCGATAAGCGAGTCGTTTCATCACCAATTCTGTTTTTATGGATGATCCAATACGGGTTTTCAATATCGTTATCCAATGATTGGTTTTGAGGATCTAATCCCTGAAATATACGATATTTACTTCCGTCCTCATTCAAATATTTCGACATGTTCTCGCTTCTGGGCCATAAATATACGGCTTCCATCGCCCCGTTACTGCTTGCATTGTAAAGCCCACCGGAAGTAAAGGTCTTCTGAGTGCTTGATTTGGAGAATGCCGAGTTAATCGCAATATTAAACTTTCCGTATGTTCTGTCTGCATTGAAACGAACGGTACTTTTATCATACCCGGTCTTAGGTACAATACCATCCTGATCATAATGTGAAGCGGAAAGGTAAAAACTTCCCGTTTGATTCCCTCCGGATATGGTTACAGTATTATCCCAGCTCGAACCGGTCTGTAGAAAATCCCGAATATTTTCATGTTGAGTGTCATTCGGACCGAAAGCTTCCCCCCACGACGACATGATCCAATCTGTATTCAAATTTCCGATATTATTATAAGACCCTCTTTTATATCGGGTTTGTTCTTCCGGATAACGATTGACCCAATTGGACGTATAACGGGAGCTAAGTGTTACCTCCGTTTTCCCGTCGGTATTTCCTTTTTTGGTCGTAATGACAATGACACCGGCAGCCGCACGAGAACCGTAGAGAGCAGCCGCAGCCGCACCTTTAAGTACGGATACATTGTCTATATCTTCCGGATTGATGTCCATTACACGATTCCCATACGTTGTAGAGTTTCTGGTCGCTCCGTCAAAGCCGGAGTTTCCACCGACTGGGGTAGAGTTATCATAAATGACCCCGTCTACCACAAATAACGGTTGATTGTCTCTTTCGAGCGAGGTTCCTCCACGAAGCACAATTTGCGCACCTGCACCTGCCGATCCGGAGCTTTGTGTAATATTGACTCCGGCAATCTTTCCGGCCAGAGAATTGATCAAATTCGGGGCTTTGTTTTTCAATAACTCCTCGCTCTTTACATCTTGCACGGCATACCCCAAAGCTTTTCGCTCCTTCTTTATCCCCATGGCAGTCACCACCACCTCGTCCAATAACTCGGTATCGGATTGCAGAACAATGCGCAGATTGGGGGTGGCTAAGACTTCCTGCGTTTTCATTCCTATATACGATATGACCAACTTTGCGTTTGTAAGCACCGACAGACTGAAGTTTCCATCCAAGTCCGTAACTGTTCCCTGGTCTGTTCCTTTAACGAGGATCGAAGCACCGATGACCGGTTCGCCCTTTTCGTCCGTTACGTTACCCGTTATACGGGTCTGTGCCATTGCAACTCCCATACCCAATAAAAGTACGGAGAGTAATAGTTTCATTTTTCTTCCCATCATATCATTTATTATTTGGTATATAGCAATGCAGTAAAGAAGGAATGTAATTTTTATTCTACCTCTTTTACAATTTTACAATGCATGAAACTGTCTGACGGCAGACACGGGTTTTGCCGCACGCATGCCGGACAATACATGATGATATCGTCTACCTATATAGCCATCCTTATGATCTGAATAGCCGATAAACTTTCCATTTGTATTCATTACCTGCAATTCATCACCAAGGTCACCAGAAGCATCTATCACTTTGATTCGGTAGTCTACTCGACATTTTCCCGATGAGTTAAAGACTTCTTTTTTCAGCTTTACCACTTGCCATCCGGTCGTTTCACCGAAAGCAACCGGTTTTCCGACATCAGCCCACTGACTTTTTTCCTTGGTCTTATAATCTAATGTGTATTGATACTGATACTGCAACTTCAGATCGGTCGGAACGCCTTCTTTTTCATACAGGAAATTATAGAACTTGACCCAGCAAACGGAATCCGTATTTTCCGATATATTCGTTACATACGGATGACCGTTATCAAACACCACAGGAGGTTTGTTAAAATCATACACAAAGATATTCTGCTTGCCTTTTTTCAGGGAACAGGCCTGATCATATACCAGGTCTAACTTCTTATCTTTATATAGTTTGATCTGATTTTCTCCGACCTTCGCTGTATAGAATCGACCCACAGAGCCATTAGGTACGGCATTGTATGTTGTCAGAAGAGCTGCATTATTGTTTACGTAAACGTCATGATTGATCTCAATCTTATAGATATAGTTGCTCGCTTTTGCATCGACAGGAACAAAATAGTGCAACTGAAATTCCGCCACGTCCGAGAGGTCGGTCGTATCATATTCCACTACATGCTTTTCGCATGCTACGAATCCCATTAAAAGAACCGTATAAAAAATATATTTAAAGACTTTCATAGCGAATAGTTATTATAAATGAATAAATTATTTGACTGCTGCAGGAACTTCACCCGGATAAGCAAACCAGGGTATCGAACATTGATAATTGTCGGCTGTTCCCGATACGGGTTTTAACGCCTCCAATGATGCCTTGTTCCACATATATTCCGAATTATAACGCGGACGGATTCTGTAACACGGAGAGCCCTCGTTCTTCACATTGTATGAACTTTTTCGTCCTTGCACCTGAGCCGGAGCCAAATAGAACCCTTTATATACTTTACTTGGATTCGTATCCCATTTCTGTGTAACGGTACTCACATCCCAACCGTTCCCTTTCGAAGGATATTCGCCAGTATACTCAATATCATAATGATATTTTCGCATGTCTACCCATGCTTCGTGAGCTCCCCACGGATAAAGAGCCACCCATTTCTGCATCATAATGTGAGAAAGAGAAAAATCGGTCATTGGAAGTTTCTCGACGAAAGGACCGGTCTGGTATTTAATCGCCAAATCGTTGAAAACTTTCTTGGTTATTTTGTCTCCTCCTTCGGCTTTGCCCACCGTGCCGGGCATAAGGTATCGGACTGTAAAATCGAGGTCTGCTTTTACTCCTTCTTTAAACGCTTCAAAAGCTTCATTCTTCTTGCCCATTTTCCAATAGGTTTCAGCCAGACAGAACTTAATTTCAGCGCATGTGGTTAAGATATAAGGTGCTTCGTCATGATAGAGCCAACGTCCTTTCCCGTCATGAATACTTCCCTGATATTCAGAAGCAATTCTCCGGCCGTAAAAAGACGGTGCAGTACCGATCGAACCACTTGCTCCGGTAAAAGACCCGCCGTAATACTTATACCTTTTTACACTGTCCGCATTATCGATGTTTTTATATTCCGGATCGCTCGTCGTCGCTAACTTGGCTGCCACCCTCGGATCGTAGTGTCCGGTTTCCGTTACCAGTGTGTCGCAAATGATTTGCTTATCGGCAAGCTCATACGGATAATAATCATTTCCTTCCGTTCGCACTTTTTCACCGGTACCTTCATCGTATTTAGGCACAGTCCCCGTAAATACCTGCACGGCATATTCATGCTGGAAATAGTTATATGTAAGATTTTTTTGTGCCGTCCCCCAGAAGTTGTTATAATCTTCGTAAGGAGCACTTTGAGAGCCTCCAGCAATCTTTACAACCGCATCATCGTCAGGAGATTCGAACGATTTGCCGGCACATTGAATCAGCTCGGGAGCATAATCCGAAACAAAGTTTGTCTTATTCGATAAAGAAGCTAAATTGCGCACAAGGACCGCATAAGCAAACTTGATCCACTTTGCCTTATTTCCCTGATAAATAAAGTCATTCGCGCTAATCTTCGTACCATAATCTTTATTATCTTCTTTTTCAAGCAGTTCAATGGCTTTGTAAGCCCATTCACGCACTTGTTTATAAACGTCTTTCTGGTAATCGTAATCGTGCGATAGCAACCCATCAACAAATGCCTGTTTCATGGGTAGTTCTGCATGCTCTTTAGCAAGCATATCCCACGAGTAAGCTTTGATCGCATAGCCGATACCGGCAAGCGTCCAATCTTCGGCAGCCAACGACTGGTTAATCATGTTTTCCAGATTCATGCCCTGATTCCAGTAGGTCATACGCCAGATTTCACCGCAAGCATCATTTCCCTGCGCATAATAATGATTCGCAAAATTTGTATAGTAAAGAGCTGTGGTTCCCATCATTTGGGTCATTGGTCCAAGACCTCTTATCTCATAATATACTCCCAAATAAGACTGTTGTATTCCGGCCAGATACAAATATCCTTCGACATGGTCGGGAGCATCCACATTTCTGTTCACATCCAGATAATCTTCACAACCGGTCAGGAAGATAAACAAGGATGCTATTATCATCGTTATTTTTTTCATCTCAGTAAGTGTTAAGTTTTTAGTTAAACGTTAAGTTGAAACCGATCGACATACCGCGCGGATTTGGAATGGACCACACATCGTATCCTTCGCCACCGGTACCACCGGCTGCTGCCGATACCGTATTCCCCACAGCATCGATACCTGAATAGTTCGTCCATGTAAACAAATCGTTTCCGGTAAGATGGATGCTTGCATCCGAAATTACTTTCGTTTTTCTCAGCCATTGGGATGGAATACGATACATCAGACGCAATTCGCTCAAACGAAGATAGTGTACATTCTTTTCAAGCCAGTCTTCATCACCTCCATTATAAACGGAAGAACCAAAGGTCGAATAATCGACGGCAATCGTATTCTTTGTGGGGTTATCCGAGTTTTCTTTTCCGTCTTTCAGTACTCCGTTGAAGATAACCGGCCCCCGTTCACGCAAATCGACCGATTCCCAACTTGTTCCGTTCTGCATCATCGAGCGTTTCGTTCCGTTTACCACCGTTGCTTTGTAACGGCCCGAGAACATGGCTGACAAGCGGAAGCCTTTATAGCTTAAACTCGATGTAATCCCGAAACGCAGTTTAGGTTCTCTGTCGCCCAAAACGCTCCATTTGCTATCGACCATAGGAAGCCCTGTGGTAGGATCAATCAGCACTTGGCCGGCCTTGTTGCGTTGATACGCTTTTCCTGTAAGGGTCGTAATCGGATGTCCCATCATAATCCCGTTACGAATATTTCCGGAACTCCATGTCATCCAGTTATAATACTCGCTTACATTTTCAGGTAAAGAAACGACTTTCGAACTCGCATGCGACAGATTGACTCCCATATTCCAACGTAAGTTATCTGCTCCGCGGATAATATCCACATCCACATGGCTATCCCATCCCCATGTATCGAACGTTCCTACGTTCATGTTATTCAAAACGAATCCGGTCGCATAACTGAGACGGAACCCTTTCACGATCTGATCGGAACAATGTGTTGCAAAATAAGTAAAATCTGCCACGATACGATCGTCCCAGAAACGCCCTTCAAAACCGATCTCTCTGGAAGTTGTCATCTCCGGCTTCAGTTTTTTATTGGGGCCGGTGAATCCATATTTAAATCCACCGCCGGTCAACTTCGTAGCTTCCAATTGAGGATCGATTTCCAACGGTCCGGCATCTTTTCCCACACGGGCAACAGAACCTCTTATCTTAAGATAATTGATCATCCTGTTATCTTTAAGGAAAGGGAGTTCCGTCAGGATAAAGGCCCCTTCTACCGCCGGATAGAAATAGGAATTATTGGCTTTCGGCAATGTGGACGACCAGTCATTTCTTGCCCGGAACGTTAGGAAAGCCATATTGTCATAACCGAACTCTGCTTGTGTCGAGAGTGCCTGAATACGGCGTTTGGTCGTACGTTTTGTTGACGATACGGTTGCAGGCTCACAATTATTAATTGACTGAAAATCGGGAATAATAAATTTCGATCCGTTCGTACTTAATCGGGTAATCCCATTCTGGAGTTGATGATATCCAAACTGCACAGAGAAGGTAAACTTATCATCCAAATATTTGTCATTATATCCGGCAAGTAAATTTAACGTCGGATCGGAAAAGTTCGATTTCGTCAAGACATAAGTTCCATCACCATTGTTCGTTTTGTAGTAATACGGATGTTTGGAAGTCTCAAATGTTTGCATACCGACATCCCACCCTACTTGTGCCCTGAAGAACGCATTCTTGATGGGAGTAATCGTTACGGAAGCATTCGAAATAAAACGATCGGATTCGTCGTAGAATTTATTCTTATACAGTCCGAAAAGAGGATTAAGCAAATCGGTATCGGTATAATAACGTGGATATCTCATGTGTGCACCATCAGCGGCCAAATATTCCGACATATTGTCGACCAGCGGCCACTTCATCGCTAAGAACAAAGGCCCGTCTACGCCACGCGGAACTTTTGTGTTTTGCGTGGAGGAATACTGCATACTGCCTTCAAATTTCAGCCATGAGGTAATTTCAGCTTTCCCTGATAAACTCAGATTAAAGCGAGAATAGTCGGTCGTTTTAATTACTCCGGTCTGATTCAGGTACGATGCCCCTGCTCTCAACGTAGCTTTGTCGCTTCCGGCTTCGACCGAAATATTATGTTTGTTACTGAATCCTGTCTGCAATACGGAGTTGAAATTATCATACAACGGCATCCCTTCGGGATAAAGCCCCCCGAAATGTTTTGTGTAAAAGTAGTTGGTCGTACCATAAGATCCGTTGGCATACTTTGTCTGGATATCCGGATAACCGTATGCCTTGTCCCAACGGAAGGTATTGCTGTAGGCAACACGTCCTTTTCCTTTTCTTCCCTTTTTCGTTGTGATAATAATGGCCCCGTTCGAGGCATCCGATCCATAAAGAGCCGCGGCCGCCGCCCCTTTCAATACGGTCATGGATTCGATATCTTCAGGATTGAAGTCATTGCCTCGCGAAGCAAAATCCAGATTTCTCGGAGAGAAGCCGCCTCCCACGCTTGTGGGATCGAAGGTGCTGTTGTTCATCGGAATACCATCTACCACATATAGTGGTTGGTTATTTCCGGAAATAGACGTTAAGCTGCGCAATACAACGGTATTGGAAGCGCCCGGTGCTCCCCCGGAAGAGCTGACGGTCATACCGGCCACACGTCCCTGCAACGCTGAAATAAAATTGTCGCGTCCCGATTCGATAATATCGGAGGCTTTTACATTTTGCACCGACGAACCTACGGCTCGAGCCACACGCTTCATCCCGAACTCAGCCGTAATTTCCACTTCGCCAAGCGCAGTCGCGTCTTCCTTCAAAACGATTGCCAGATTCGGCTTAGCTTCAACTTCCTGTGTCTTCATCCCCATATAGGAGATGATTAAATAGTTTTTTCCGCTTGAAGAGGAAACCGACAAACTGAAATTTCCATCCAAGTCCGTAACTGTTCCCTGGTCTGTTCCTTTAACGAGGATCGAAGCGCCGATGACCGGTTCGCCCTTCTCGTCTGTTACATTACCCGTTATACGGGTTTGTGCCATTGCAACTCCCACACTCAATAAAAGTACGGAGAGTAATAGTTTCATTTTTCTTCCCATGGTACACTTTCTTATCATGATACAATTTGTTTTTCAAGTTTATGTCCTGTAAAAAAGTCTTTATTTGTTTTTTGTCTTTAATTTTTAAGAATGTTCCTTTTTTTAAGATCGAGATGTTCGGAATAACCGACGTTCTACACATCAATATATCGAACATCTCTAAATAATGTTTTTGTTATTTCTATTCCTGCTTCATATTCATATTTTGCATTTTTGTACAAGCAAAGATATATTATAATTTTCACATTAAGAACTTTTATTCTGTTTTTTTATATATTAGGTTTAAATTTTAACAATTATATCTTTACAAACCAACGACAAAAGGCGGAAAAAAGAGATAAAAAAATCAGAAAATCAGCTTTCCGGATCATCCGGAGGGAAGGCATGGTATTTGATCAGTCCGCCCATAGGGGTTTCTTCTACCACGCTTAGCTCTACTCCGAACTCTTTTCCAACCTGATGCAGTAAATCCGCATAATTATATGCTACCGATCCGACAAAGCGAATAGGATAATTCAAATAGTCATATTGCATCACATTGCGCAGAAAAAAGCTCCGGAGATTGGAGAGCAGCAATCCTTTTACATAATCAAGACGAAGATAATCAGCCAAAAAACAAGACTGCTCCGCTAAAAAACGATTGGGAAACGGACGATTATAAACAACATCCATTACATCGTGAGGGGTCAAGTCATACTTTTCAAAGAAGTCATCGATCAGCACTTGCGGAGCCAATTTCTTCAAAACATCCGAGAGAAATTGCTTTCCTAAGGCTGCGCCACTGCCTTCATCGCCTAAGATATATCCCCCCGCGCGTACATTCTTAACTATGACATGACCGTCATAAAAACACGAGTTTGAACCCGTTCCGAGGATACATGCAATCCCCGAATCGTGCTGAAACAGCCCCCGGGCGGCTGCCAACAGGTCGCTTTCCACATAAGCCGGCGTTTTAAACTGGGCTACCAAAGAAGCTTCTACTACACTCTTCTTTTCGGCCGAAGTACATCCCGCCCCATAAAAAAAGACCTGCTCCAGTTTGCGCTTAAAAAAAGAGTCGGGCAACCCAAGCCTGATACTCCGACTGATTTCTCTTCTTGTTTGAAAAAAAGGATTAAGTCCCTCCGTAAACACACGCTGTATCAGATGCTCTCCTTCTACCAAAGACCATTCTGTTTTCGTTGATCCGCTTTCTGCTATTAATTTCATCCCGATTAAAGATACTGTTTCAAACACAAAGATAATAGTTTTTTTTACAATCATCTACAAGCCACTCTTTTCTCATGTATGTTAACCGCAGCCTGTTCATTGTTTTTTATCGGCACCGATGATTCACTCGGTTAATCACACATAGATTATCTTTATTTTCAAGTTGATATAAAGACCTTTTTTCACAAGTCTACAAATAATTTTCGTGCAAAAAAACGCCTGAAAAGTCGCGTTAGTCACAGCCTAACCACGAGCTCGATTTGCAAATTAATAAGTATAATTCAAAAATTATCGGAATCTTTGTTTCCGATATTAAAACAATGGCGTATCTTTGTCCGTAGTATAACAAAAGAAACATATCCACTGTGCAAGGAGAGGCTTATACATTATTATTGTATATCAAAAGGGATAATTGCTTTTTTTCCGAACAGCGGGTATGCCAAAAAGCAAATTTGATTATAGACAGATGAAGTATAAAAAAACAGCCGGAAGATTCGGGCATAAGAGAATGTGTTTATGGTGGGTGCTCTGTTGTAGTCTTTTTTCACAGGCTATACAAGCGCAAACCTTTCCGAAGAACGTACAGGAACAAACAGGTAGCTATTTAACCGCTTTTTCCAAAAAAGAAGTTTCGATCGGAAAAATTGCGATCGACTCGGTCGATATCCGAAAGAATCGGATTGTCTTTTTTGCCAATACAAATTGCTCTTATCTCCCTTTCCGGGAAGATAATGTGGCTGAAATATACCGTAACATCAAAAGCCTCCTGCCAGAGGAATATAAAAGACATACTGTTCAGGTAAGAACGGAACATCACGCTATCGAAGAGCTTATACCTCTTGCGTTCAGAACAAAGAAAGACAACAAACAAAAGACATTCCGGCAGGTAGTCAACAAACCACTGGTAACCAGACTCTCCGTTCCTTACTCACCGAAATACGGATTGCAAAACAGGCACATAGCTCTTTGGCAAAGTCATGGGTTCTACTACGAGTCGAAGCTCAACCGCTGGGAATGGCAACGTGCACGGACCTTCCAGACCGTAGAAGATTTGTATACGCAGAGTTTTGTGTTGCCTTATCTGATTCCGATGCTCGAAAATGCCGGTGCGAATGTGCTGATCCCGCGCGAGCGTGACATACAGACAACAGAAATTATCATCGATAACGACGGATGCCGGAACAACTCGCACTACATCGAACACACGGCAACGAACGGCTGGCGCACGGGAGAAGGTTCCGGATTCGCTCACCTGCGCAAGCACTATGTCGATTTTGAAAATCCGTTTCAGGAAGGGACCTGCCGAGTGACGAAAAGTATCCGGAAAGGAGCTGAAAGCCGCGCCGAATGGATTCCCGACATCCCCGAAAAGGGCAGGTATGCCGTTTACGTCTCTTACCGGACTTTCGCAAACAGCACGACGGACGCACGCTATACCGTATATCACGGAGGAGAATGCTCCGAGTTCTCCGTTAACCAGCAAATGGGCGGAGGAACATGGATTTATCTCGGACATTTCGACTTCGACAAGGGTAAAAACGATGCCAATAAGGTGGTGTTAAGCAACCGCTCATCCGAGTCCGGCAAACTTATCTCGGCCGATGCCGTTAAGATAGGAGGAGGATACGGAAATATTGCGCGGGGAACTTCGCAGGATGCGACGGTAACAGCCAACGTCAAAAGTTCGGATACCCCGGGTACGGCCGAGATGCTCCCGGCCATCGACAGTCCCAACGAAGTCAGCGGTTATCCGCGTTTCACCGAAGCGGCACGTTACTGGATGCAATGGGCCGGTATCCCCGATACGATCTATTCCGACAGTCAGGGAAAGAACGACTATACAGACGATTATCGCTCACGCGGCAAATGGGTTAATTACTTGTGTGGCGGATCATCTCTCAACCCGAAAGAAAAAGGGCTGAATATTCCCATCGATCTGGCTTTTGCCTTCCATTCCGATGCCGGAACAACACCCGATGACTCGATTGTCGGTACACTCGGCATTTTCTTCACCGACGTATACGACGGACAATATGCCAATGGCACGTCACGCTATGCTGCGCGTGAGCTGACCGACCTGATCCAGAGTCAGATCGTGAACGACATCCGGTCGCTGTACGAACCGCGATGGAGCCGGCGCGGCATGTGGGACAAGCCATATTCCGAAGCACGCACGCCTCACGTACCGACCATGCTGCTGGAACTGCTCTCGCATCAGAATTTTGCCGATATGCGCTACGGGATCGATCCCCGTTTCCGGTTTACTGTCAGTCGTGCTATCTACAAAGGCATGCTCCGGTTTATATGCTCGCAATACGCGCAAAAATACGCGGTACAACCCCTGCCGGTTGATCATCTGCGCTTGCAATTTGTCGGTCCGAATGAAGTCGAGCTCTCTTGGCAGGCCGTGTCCGACCCGTTGGAGTCCACAGCCGAAGCTCAACAGTACATTGTTTATACACGCATCGGCGATGGAGCTTTCGATAACGGCACGCTCGTCAAACGGAACTCCTTCCGGAACATACAGTCGCCCGGCATCATCTACAGCTACAAGGTCACAGCCTTAAACGAGGGAGGTGAAAGTTTCCCGTCCGAGATTCTTTCGGCGGCACGCGCTGTAAACGAAAAAGGAACCGTTTTGATCGTCAACGGATTCGACCGGATTTCGGCACCGGCTGATTTTACGGGCGACAGCATTGCCGGATTTACGGACTGGATCGATCACGGCGTGCCGTATCTTCATGACATCAGCTATGTAGGTCCGATGAAAGAATTTCGGCGCTCGACTCCATGGGTAGACGACGACGCTGCCGGGTTCGGCGACAGCCACTCGAACTGCGACACGTTAGTGGTTGCCGGAAACACGTTCGACTACCCGTCGATACATGGATATTCCATTCTCAAAGCCGGTTATTCGTTTGTTTCCTGCAGCAACGAGGCCATCGAATCGAAACAACTCTCTCTGAGCGATTATCCCATCGTCGACCTGATTCTGGGTAAACAGCGACAGACGAAAATGGGATGTGGAGGCGTTGTTCCCTTACAGTTCAAGACTTTCAGCACAGGGTTGCAGGAAGCCATAACGGCTTATTGTCAGTCGGGCGGTCATATCTTTGTATCGGGAGCCTACGTCGGTTCCGACTTATGGGATCATCCGGCAGCGACACCGGCCGATCGTGAGTTCGCAACGAACACGCTCCGTTTTCAGTGGCGCACCGGTCAGGCGGCCATCACGGGCGAAGTCAAAAGCGCTCCGTCGCCTTTTCCCGTCTTTTCAGGCCGATATGACTATCACCATCTGTTGAACAAAACGGCGTATGTGGTCGAGTCGCCGGACGGTATCGAACCGGCCGGAGAAGGCGGACACACGATCTTACGATATGCCGAGAACAATATCAGCGCCGGAGTAGCTTATCAGGGCAAATACAAAACATGTATCCTCGGCTTCCCCTTTGAGTCGGTTCGCACCGGCGAGGCGAGAGACCGGCTGATGCAATCGATACTTACATTTTTTAATCAGAAATAAGCACGAATAAAAAGCAAAACGATATGAGAGCAAAGATAACCTGCTTCATCCCGATGGAAGATGAAGCACAGGTACGAGAAACAATTGCAGCACTGAAAAGCAGCCCATTGACAGGACCCATATATCTGCTTACCGCAGCGCCGCAGGCTTCGATAGACGGATGTGAAACGATAACGGCCGCATCGCTTTTCGGTAGCGAAACGATTCGGATGATCGCTGAAAAAGCCGAAACGGATTACACGCTTTTCTATACGAAATATTCAACTCCGGCATTAGGCTATTTCGCTCTGGAGCGCATGGTGCAAATCCTCGAAGATGCACAGGCCGGAATGGTGTATGCCGACCGCTATCAGACGGAAGGAGCGACCCGAAAGCAGGCACCGGTTATCGATTATCAGATGGGAAGTCTGCGCGACGATTTCGATTTCGGGTCCGTATTACTGTTCCGTTCGGATGCCTTCCGCGAAACTGCCGCACGCATGACGTCGTCTTACCGGTTTGCCGGGCTGTATGACCTGCGGCTAAAGTTATCTCAAAAGAATCTGCCGGTACACATCAATGAATACCTGTATACCGAAGTCCTGTCTGACACGCGAAAGAGCGGCGAAAAAATATTCGATTACGTAGACCCGAAGAACCGTAACGTACAGATCGAGATGGAGCAAGCCTGCACGGAGCATCTGAAAGAGATCGGCGGCTATCTGAAGCCTTCGTTCGGGTCAATCGCTTTCGATGCCGGACATTTTGAGTACGAGGCTTCGGTGATCATCCCGGTGCGCAACCGTGTGCGCACCGTCGAAGACGCGATTCGCTCCGTATTAAATCAGCAAACATCCTTCAAATACAACCTGATTATCATCGATAATCATTCGACCGACGGCACGACCGAAGCCATCCGCAAGTACACCTCCGATGAGCGCGTGATCCATCTGATCCCGGAACGCACCGACCTCGGGATCGGCGGGTGCTGGAACACCGGCGTACATCACGAGGCCTGCGGTAAATTTGCCGTACAGCTCGACAGCGACGATGTGTACAAAGACGAACATACGCTGCAAAAAACGGTCGATGCCTTCTACGAGCAACAATGTGCGATGGTTGTAGGCACATACATGATGACGGACTTCAATATGCAGATGATCCCGCCCGGCATCATCGATCACAAAGAATGGACACCCGACAATGGCCGAAACAATGCGCTTCGGATTAACGGACTGGGTGCTCCGCGGGCATTCTATACGCCACTGCTTCGCGAGATTAAAGTGCCCAATACGAGCTACGGCGAGGATTATGCGCTCGGGCTGGCTTTCTCGCGCCGTTATCAGATTGGCCGTATCTACGATGTAGTATATCTTTGCCGCCGCTGGGAAGATAATTCCGATGCTGCACTCGATATAGTGAAGATGAATCATCATAATTTATACAAAGACAGGATACGCACGTGGGAATTGCAGGCGCGTATCGCCATGAATAAAAAACGGAAGCCATGATGCAGGAGACCGTAAACAAGCTGTTTGACGAGCAGTTGGCCGAGTGGCCTCTGGCCGGCAGCAATTATCGCGCCCTCGATCAGGTACGGACAAAATTGTTTGAAGACGGCAATGCCTTGTATAAGGTGCAGTTCAATCCCGCACGCATCGCCTCTTCGTCGGCCAAGGTCGATACGCAATCTATCCGTGCCCGTGCCTGCTTCCTCTGTCCGCATCATCTGCCGGCCGAACAGCGGGGGATCGCCTTCAAAACGCGTTACCGGATATTGGTCAACCCATTCCCGATTTTTCCGCGTCATCTGACGATTCCCGACATGCAGCATGTCGACCAGCGCATCGAAGGACGCATCGACGACATGCTCGATCTGGCACAGGAACTCGACCGTTATGTGGTGTTTTACAACGGTCCCCAATGCGGAGCATCGGCGCCTGACCACTTTCATTTTCAGGCAGGAAACAAAGGACTTTTGCCGGTAGAAGAAAACCCGCGACGCGGAATATCCGGCGAGGTTCTCCGATATAACCATGCCATTCTGTGGTATGCAGACCGGACACCGGCACCGGGATTACTCATCGAAGCGACTGAGAAAGCGGATGCCATCCATCTGTTTGAGACCATTTACCGTGTAATGACGCCGGACGAAACTTCCGGCGAACCGATGATGAACTTGCTGGCATGGTACGAACAGGGTAAATGGTTCATGTCTGTCTTCCCGAGGGCAGCCCACCGGCCGGCCTGTTATTACGCCGAAGGAGAGGGAAACCTCCTGCTCAGTCCGGGATCGGTAGATATGGGCGGAGTGTTGATTACGGTGCGGGAAAAAGATTACGATAAGATTACCTTGCCAACCATCCGTCAGGTGATGGAAGAAGTCAGCATCCGACCGGAAGATTTCCGTCGGCTGCGGCAACAGATTAAAGAAAACATATAAAAAAAGCTATGACAGAACCGAAAGTAAAAGTCGGCATCCTTTTCGAGCCGGAGATTGAATTTGTCTTACTTGCCCCGTATCGCATCGATGGGTGCGAAATAAGCGGCGCGCAGACGGTGACCTGTAGAAACGGGCAAATCGTCTGGCAAGATCGTATGTACGATGAGCTGCGCTTTGAGCCGGCAGACGCGTTGTCGGGAAGTTTCGAGATCCGGAATGTAACGATCGGGATTAATTTTCATTGGGAGCGTAAGGAACATCAACGTTTTCAGGGGGCGTTCCATCTGATTGTCGAGAACGACAAACTGACCGGTATCAATGTGATCGGAGTGGAAGATTATCTGATCAGCGTCATCTCGTCCGAGATGAGTGCTACGGCTTCGCTTGAGCTGCTCAAAGCGCACGCCGTGATTTCACGAAGCTGGCTGCTGGCGCAGATGGAGAAAAACAAAACGCTTGCCGACGGACAGGATACGTACACGACATGCACACAGACGGATGAGGAGTTAATCAAATGGTACGACCGGGAGGATCATCTTCATTTCGATGTCTGTGCCGACGACCACTGCCAGCGTTATCAGGGAATCACCCGCGCTTCGACAGAGACGGTACGGGAAGCCGTAGCCGCTACCCGTGGCGAGTTGCTGATGTACGACGGAAAGATTTGCGACGCCCGTTTTTCCAAATGTTGCGGAGGCGTCTTCGAAGAATTCCGAAGCTGCTGGGAAGAAGTCGAGCATCCTTATCTGGCAAAACAGCGCGACAGCGAGACCGCGACGGAGTTGCCCGATCTGACCGTAGAAGCCGAGGCCGACCGGTGGATACGTACATCGCCCGAAGCTTTCTGCAATACCGCCGACGCGAAGATTCTCTCGCAGGTACTCAACCATTACGATCAGGAAACAACGCAGTTTTATCGTTGGACGGTGACGTACGGACAAGACGAACTGGCCGCACTGATCCGGGATCGATCCGGGATCGACTTCGGCCGGATTATCGATCTGATACCTGTCGAACGCGGCACATCCGGACGGCTGATCAAGCTGAAAATTGTGGGTAGCAAACGCACGTTGACAATCGGAAAAGAGCTGGAGATACGGCGCACGCTATCGACATCGCACCTGTACAGCTCCGCCTTCGTGATCGATAAAGCCGACATCTCGGACGGAATCCCGGGGCGTTTCACCCTGACCGGCGCAGGCTGGGGACATGGGGTCGGGCTCTGCCAGATCGGCGCAGCCGTCATGGGCGAGCGGCAATACCCTTACGATGAAATTCTGTTACATTACTATATCGAAGCATCCATCGAAAAAGCATACCATTAACTAAAACAAACAACAAATGAAAACGGGAAAGAAAACGAATGCCTGGGGATGGGTGCCGACGCTTTACTTTGCGGAAGGACTGCCCTATGTGGCCGTGATGACGGTAGCCGTCATCATGTATAAACGCTTAGGACTTTCAAATACCGAGATCGCGCTCTACACCAGCTGGCTGTATCTGCCCTGGGTGATCAAGCCGTTTTGGAGTCCGTTCGTCGACCTGCTGAAGACGAAACGCTGGTGGATCGTCAGCATGCAGCTCCTCATCGGGGCGGGGTTTGCAGGCATCGCTTTCTTTATCCCCACCGACTATTACCTGCAACTCACGCTCGCCTTCTTCTGGCTGCTGGCATTCAGCTCGGCAACGCACGATATTGCTGCCGACGGCTTTTATATGCTGGGGCTTACTTCGGGCGAGCAGTCTTTTTTTGTCGGCATCCGTAACACGTTTTACCGGTTGGCCAATATCTTCGGGCAGGGCATTCTCGTCATGTTTGCCGGATGGCTGGAAACCGGGCAGCTGTTGCCCGACACGCCTCTCCGCATACCGATGGCATGGAGCATTACCTTCTATCTTCTGACGGCCATCTTTATCGGACTGACGGTATACCATCAATTCGTCCTGCCCAGACCCGACAGCGATGCAAAAAGAACAGGAGTAACTGCCGGTAAATTATTGGAAGACTTCTTCCGTACATTCACGTCGTTCTTCAAAAAGAAAAATCTGGGGCTGATGTTCTTCTTCCTGCTCACGTATCGACTGGGAGAATCGCAGCTCGTTAAAATAGCGTCTCCGTTCCTGCTTGACAGCCCCGAGGCCGGCGGACTGGAGCTGTCAACAGCGACCGTGGGGATGATTTACGGAACCATCGGTGTCATCGCTCTGCTGCTGGGCGGCATATTGGGGGGGATCGTCGTTTCACGGCACGGCTTCAAACGCTGGATATTGCCCATGGCGCTGGCGATCAATCTCCCCGACCTGCTCTACGTGTACCTCTCGGCCGCCACGCCCGATGCATGGCTCGTAATTATGTCGGTAGCCATCGAACAGTTCGGATACGGTTTCGGATTTACGGCCTATACCTTATACCTTATTTACATTGCCGAAGGCGAACATAAAACGGCGCATTATGCAATCGGTACGGGCTTTATGGCCATGGGGATGATGTTGCCCGGTATGGTAGCCGGATGGATTCAGGAACACATCGGATATACGAACTTTTTCATTTGGGTGTGCCTCTGTACCCTGCCGGGCATTATCGCCTCCCTCTTAGTCAGAAACAAAATAGCGCCCGGTTTCGGGAAGAAAATCAAATCATAATCGACGAATGAAACGGATTCATATCATTATATGGTGTTTGTGCACGTTGTCGGTACTGGCAACGCAGGCGCAAAAGATCACGATCAAGACCGGTCTGGAAGTACTGAAAGAGCAACGCTTCCAATGCCTTAAAGGCAAACGGGTAGGACTGATTACGAACCCTACGGGAGTAGATAATCACCTTCGATCGACGATCGATATATTACACGAAGCGCCTGACGTGAACCTCACAGCGCTCTATGGCCCCGAACACGGCGTACGGGGCGATGTGCATGCCGGCGATAAGATCGACAGCGGTACGGATCCGGCAACGGGTCTGCCCGTATACTCGCTCTACGGTGCAACACGGAAACCGACCCCCGAAATGCTGAAAGACATCGATGTGCTGGTGTATGATATTCAAGACATCGGATGCCGTTCGTTCACCTACATCAGTACGATGGGACTGGCAATGGAAGCAGCGGCCGAAAATAACATCGAATTTGTCGTGCTCGATCGCCCGAACCCTTTGGGCGGATTAAAAATAGAAGGCTGTATCGTGGAAGACGGTTTCTTCTCTTTCGTCAGTCAATATAAGATACCGTATGTCTACGGCCTGACTTGCGGCGAACTGGCGCTGATGCTGAACGCCGACAAGCAACCCGGTAAGGCATGTAAGCTGCACGTAGTAAAGATGAAAGGATGGAAGCGAAAGATGGATTATACGCAGACGGGGTTGCAGTGGATTCCGCCGTCGCCCCATATCCCGCATGCACATTCGGCGTTCTTTTATCCCGTTAGCGGGATATTCGGCGAACTGGGTTATGCCTCTATCGGTGTGGGATATACCATTCCGTTCCAGATGTTTGCCGCACCTTGGATCAAGGCGGCAGAGCTGACCCGACGGATGAATGCGCTGCGCATACCGGGCGTCAACTTCCGGCCGATCCACCTCAAGCCGTTCTATGCAACGAACAAAGGCGAATTTATACAAGGCGTACAGGTGCATATCACCGACTATCGGCAGGCGCCCCTGAGCGACATACAGTTCCTCGTTATGCAGGAAATCGCGGCGCTCTACCCCGACCGCGCCGTGTTTGCGCACGCCGACTCCGCCCGTTTCCGAATGTTCGATAAAGTATGCGGCAGCAACCGGATACGTGAAGGGTTCATCCGGCGTAACCGCTGGGAAGATGTACGCCCATACTGGTATAAAGACGTTGAACGATTCAAAAAACAGTCGAAAAAATATTACCTCTATCCATAATATGAATTTAACAATCCATTCTTCATTTCCGGCTTCGCACCGTCGATGTAACGACTCCCCCAACTCAAACCGGCGAGACGGCAGACTTGGCACGGCGAGACGGCAGACTCGGCGCAGCGAGACCGCCGTCTCGAAATATCGAGACGGCGGACCCGAATCATCAAGACAGCCATCCCGAATTGTCGAGACGACAAGGCCGTCCGATCGGGGTCGCCGGCCGGTAACACGAAGACCTTCGTCCGGAGGCGTCGGATTCTCCGGCTTAGCAGCCTTCGTCCGTTCGGAACAACGTAAAACGACGGGAGGGACCGGGTTATGAGTCGCCTGCCGGATACCTCGTCCCGCCGTCTGCTGGCGCTCGATATCCTGCGCGGTATCACGATTGCCGGCATGATCATGGTCAATAATCCCGGATCATGGTCGTTCGTATATGCTCCGTTGGGACATGCGGCGTGGCACGGTTTGACACCGACCGACCTCGTATTTCCTTTCTTTATGTTCATCATGGGCATATCGACTTATATCTCGCTCAAGAAATACGATTTTACATTCAGCTATTCCGCCATGCGAAAGATCATCCGGCGAACGGCGGTCATTTTCGCCATCGGGCTCGGGCTTGCATGGCTCGGGCTGACGTGTCGCACGTGGCATGGTCTGGCCGACGGAGGACTGTCGTTCGGAGCGAGGCTTTGGCAATCGGTATCGAACTTCGGCCATCTGCGCATACTGGGCGTGATGCAACGACTGGCGCTCTCGTACGGAGCAACGGCGCTGATCGCTCTGGCCATACGTCATCACCGTATCCCGTATCTGATTGTCGCTTTACTGGGCGGTTATACCGTGCTGTTGCTGGCCGGGAACGGTCTTGCATACAACGAAACGAATATTCTTTCGATCGTAGACCGTGCCGTGCTTGGCGTAAATCATACGTATAAAGACATGGGCATCGAGCCGGAAGGACTGTTAAGTACCCTCCCCGCCATTGCACACGTACTGATCGGCTTTTGCTGCGGTCGGGCAATGCTCGGTGTGACGGAAGTACGCGACAAGATGCTGCGTCTTTTCCTGATCGGAACAGCCATGGCTTTTGCCGGCTGGTTGCTGAGCTACGGCTGCCCGATCAACAAAAAAATCTGGTCGCCCACGTTCGTGCTGATCACCTGTGGCATGGCATCGGGATTACTTGCTTTGCTCATTTGGATAATCGATGTAAAAAGACATACGAAATGGTGCCGTTTCTTCGAGGCCTTCGGGGTCAATCCGCTGTTCATGTATGTAGCGGGTGCTGTTTTCTCCATTCTGTTAGGCAGTATTTACCTCACATACAACGGCGATCCCATTACACTGAAAGGCTTCTTTTACGATGTGTGTCTGCGCCCTTGGGCCGGAGACTATGGCGGTTCGTTTCTGTTTGCCATACTGTTCGTAGCTTTTAACTGGTTAATAGGATTTATCTTATATAAGAAAAAAATATATATCAAAATATGATACTGATTGCAGATAGCGGCTCGACCAAGACACATTGGAATGTGCTGGATCGGGGTCAGGTGGTTGGAGAAATATTTACGAAAGGAATGAACCCGTTTTTTCAGACGCCGGAAGAGATGGGGCGCGAGATTGAGCGGACTTTACTTCCGCAATTGAATTCGAACCGTTTTTGCGAAGTGCATTTCTTCGGAGCCGGATGTATTCCGGAAAAAGTCCCTATCGTACGCAATGTGCTCAAAGGCTGTCTGGATGTGAGTAGTCTGATTGAAGTCGATACCGACATGCTGGCGGCAGCCAAAGCCTCCTGCGGACGATCGCCGGGCATCGTCTGCATCATGGGAACGGGCTCGAACTCGTGCTTTTACGACGGAGAGAAGATTACGGCCAACGTATCGCCGCTGGGGTTTATCCTTGGCGACGAAGGCAGCGGGGCCGTACTGGGCAAACTGCTGATCGGCGATCTGCTGAAAAACCAGATGGGGGAAGAACTGAAAGAAAAGTTCCTCCGGCAGTACGAACTGACCCCTGCCAATATTATCGAACGGGTATACCGACAGCCGTTCCCGAATCGTTTTCTGGCCGGTATATCGCCGTTTCTGGCCGAAAATATCGAACATCCGGCCATCCATTCGCTGGTGTTGAACGCTTTCAAGTCGTTCCTGACCCGCAACGTGATGCAGTTCGACTATACACGCTACAAGGCTCATTTTATCGGGTCGGTAGCGTATTATTACAAAGATATTCTGGAGGAGGCGGCCGCCGCAACGGGCATCCGTACCGGCACAATCGTCCGCAATCCGATGGAAGGATTACGCACTTACTATTCGACCGTTGCAGAAACCGTATGACATTTATCAAAATAACAGAACAGGATTCGCTGTACAGCGATTTAGAGCAGAAAACCGTCCGGCAGATTCTGGACGATATCAATCGGGAAGACCGGAAAGTGGCATTGGCCGTACAGAAGACCATTCCGCAGGTAGAGAAACTCGTCTCGGAGATCGTACCCCGCATGCAGCAGGGCGGACGCATCTTTTACATGGGCGCCGGCACAAGCGGCCGGCTGGGAGTACTCGACGCCTCGGAGATACCGCCTACGTTCGGGATGCCCAATACGCTGGTGATCGGACTGATTGCCGGCGGAGAGACGGCACTCCGCAATCCGGTGGAGAATGCCGAAGACGATACGACACGCGGATGGGAAGAATTGCAGGCGCACCACATCACGCCGAAAGATACGGTGATCGGGATTGCCGCATCGGGCACAACCCCCTACGTGATCGGAGCCATGCGTGAGGCGCGTCGCCACGGCATCCTGACAGGCTGTATCACCAGCAACCCCGGCTCGCCGATGGCTGAAGAGGCCGACATCGCCATCGAGATGGTGGTAGGACCCGAATACGTTACCGGCAGCTCACGCATGAAATCGGGCACAGGACAGAAAATGATCCTGAATATGATTACAACAACCGTTATGATCAAGCTCGGACGCGTGAAAGGCAACAAGATGGTCAACATGCAGTTGAGCAACCGGAAGCTCGTAGATCGCGGCACACGCATGCTCGTCGATGAACTGGGGCTGCCCTACGATCAGGCTAACGCCCTGCTGCTGCTGCACGGATCGGTGAAAAAAGCCGTCGAGGCTTACCGCAAGCCGGGGCCTACCGCTTCTTCATAACACTGTTCACCACGCGAACGGACGAAACGAGCTTATCCGTCGAAGTAAAGATATCGACATTCCACACGTGCGACGAGCGTCCTTTGTGGATAATCGTCGCCACGGCACGCACCGTATCGCCTTCGTGCGCCGACGAGAGGTGATGACCGCTTACCTGCATGCCAACCATCATCTCGTCGGGTGCGCAAAGCACCATCGAGCCAAGACCGGCCACCGTTTCGGCCAAAGCCAGCGTAGCTCCGCCATGCAGAATACCGAATGGCTGACGGGTACGTTCGTCAACAGGCATAGTCGCTTCGATACGGCCTTCCGAGGCATACGTGTATTGAATGCCGAGATTTCCCATCAGAGCGTGCTTGCCGGCCGCATTCAACCGGTCGAGCGGGATATCGGTGGGGCGTATATCGGCAAGGATCGCTTTTTCGAGCGCGACAGCCACGCCGTCTTCTTCGTTTGAAAGAGTGATGACGTCGGCACAGGCCTTGACCGAGTCCTGCGCATTCCCCATGGCAATACCGAGCCCGGCCAGCTGGATCATGGTCACGTCGCACACCCCGTCGCCTATCGCCACGATATCGGCTGACGGGATATTGAGTTTTTCGAGCAGTACGCTGAGCGTATTCGCCTTATCGATAAACTGCGGAACGACTTCGAGAAAATAGGTCTCGGAACGAAACACATCCAAGGTGCCGGCCAACCGTTTCTTCCAATGCTCTTCGAGGCCGACAAGCGCCTTCTCATCATCGCTCGAAAGCATAACCTTCCACGGATGGAAACTGACTTCTTCCGAGAATCGGTCTGTCTCGCGCAACGGCATACCGTTGAGTCGCGCTTCCTGAAGAACACGTTCGTTCGACGCGTCGTTCGTCAACATCTCATCTTCACGATACGTAAAAATCGCAAAACCGTTTTTTTGTGCTTTCCGTTCGAGGTAAGGGATAAATCCGGGATCGATGCGTTTCTCGAAAAGCAGCTCGTTCGTCTGCACATTGATGATCTGTCCGCCGTTATACGAGAGGATATATCCGCCGTTTTTATCCAGCTCCAGTTCCTTAGCCAGCCCGACGACACCATACGTCGGTCTTCCCGAAGCCAGTACCACCTTGATGCCCATTTGCTGCACCCTGATCAGGGTCGCACGAGTCCGTGCCGTAACTGTTTTTTCGTTCGTAAGCAATGTGCCGTCTACATCGAGCACTACCATTTTGTACTTCATATCTCTTGATCGTTAACGGTTATTATTTCCTGTCAGACCGTTTCCGGACGAAGGGCTTCATGATAAAACCTGCGGCATTGGGCGCGGCTGATGGGTATTTCGTCGAACGAGGCTCTCGTCAGGTCGCAAACAAACAGTTCGCTTATTTGCGAGATGTACATGACGTCATATTTCAATACATTTCCTTCTTGCAGTTCCATGGTGTATTCCATCGTTGAGAAGACGGTATCGTCCGTCAGATTCTCTTTCGAGAAGATATACAGTCCGAACTTGCGGAAATGACCGTAGAAGCCATCGGCAACCTTACGCACCTTGCTCCTGATGATGCGCTGCAAAGGCAAAGCTGCCGCCCAGTATTCGTATTCCATTCGCCCGATGATCGTATCGTTGATGCCGTATCCGTATCCGTATTTCGTCATGTCTATCCAGTCTTCTTCCGAGACCTTCATGACCGGACGTCCGGCAATTTCATTGATCAGCGCATGCGCCACGTCGCGATCTTCACGGATGGCACGTGTCACCTCAATACCGATGTTGTGCGCCTCGTCCTGCAAATCCGGACGGTCGTAATTCTTTAATGCCTCGAAGCGGTCGTCCACCAAATCGATCAGCGATTGGCGGGCATACCGCTCGAAAAATGTCGTATCGTATTTCGTTCTTCTTCGTTCCGTCATGACACTGAAATCAAAATCAATCGGATTTCAAAGATACGGTATTTTTTTCGATTCCGCCCGTTATAATGCCGGAAGAAAAACTTGGGTAAATCTATGAAACGGCAGTCAAGGGCAAATATACCGTTTATCGAAAAAAAACGACCGTTCGTTAGGAAAAATGCTACTGTTCGTTAGAAAAGCGGAGTATAAATTGGAGCAAGAGGGAGAGGATGATTATCTTTGCTCCCGACATATTAAAATTTTATCGTATGAAAAAGTTGAAAAAATTAAGTTTGAAAAAAGAAACGATTGTCAAGTTGGAAAATTCTTCTATGTCTATCCTGAAAGGAGGATGTACAAATTCGGTATCATGTGGCAATCCAGGAACAGATAATTTTAACTGTATTACAAAAGGGGATTGTGACCTTCATACTATTGGACATGATGATGGTTCTAAATGTATTAGCAAAACTGATTGGGGATGGTGCTGGTGTTATGGACTATAACCCCTATGTGATACATGCTATCTATAGAAGATGTGTTATTGTTTGCTGATTTGTAGAAAAAGTCTCTTGGCGACGATGTCCAGATGCGGGGAATATGATGGCAGAAAGAAAAGGAAGAGTACCGTCTCTCCCAGATCAGTCTGAATTCCTTAGACACACATACGGAAACAATGCTTCTCTCCTCGAGTGAAATTGTCTCTAAAGTTCGGGACACTACGCCCCTGTCAATTCCAAGACTCTTGTTTTTCCTATATTTAATAGAATAAGATTCTTTAATATTTGTTTTAACTAAATTGATTTGCTTAGTCAGATGAAAAAAAAACACGTGATTTTAAGTATTATTCTAATATTGGTTGCTATAATCTTATATTATCCCGTTAGCAGCTATACAAAAACACTAAAATTGTATTATAAATTTCATTCTTCAATATCTTTTGATAAAGATTCTATTTTTAAGGAGGATGTTTGCCTACAATCCTACATACCAACAGTGTTTAATGATACGACTCGCTTATTTTATCTGTGCAAAATATGGGGGTTTTTAAAATATCATTATGAAAACACGGATGGATATGTTCCTCCAATAGATTCTCTTTTGCTGTATTATATAGACAAAAGTACAAGCGATAAGCTTGCTTTTCAGTCAGATATTTGTGATCTAATATCAAAAGTTCAAACGACGGAGTTGACTGGTAAAAATCCGTACCCTAACATCAATGATTATCATTTGATCAACAATGATTGGATGAATGATATTATTTGCCTTAACAGTGAGATAAGCAGCAAGCTAAAGTCTATTTTCGATCACAGAAGGGGATTGAAAAATCATTTTATATTTAATAAGTCTGTCGTAGGGAATATAAGATTGATGAATGAAATCGCATATAACGAAAAGGAGCTGCCGGATAAAAATATAAGGCTATTAGGCTTATTCAGATTTTGGAATATCATAAACTACTTTTATGTCAGTAAGAATCTGATGGATGATAATTGGGATAAAATTTTATATGAATCGATTCCTCTTTTTATCAATGCTAAGACTACACGACAATATCATTTGGCTATATACTGGATGATAAGCAAACTGAAAGACACACATGCTTCATATCCACATTCAATAGACCCAGTTACAACAGGTGGCTTCCGACCTAACTTTAGAATGTTGCTTATTGATAGTATGTTTGTTATCCATAAAATACGAGATTCAAACCGCAACGATAATAAATTTCAAATTGGAGATATCTTGTTGGAAATAGACGGACAAGATATCTATAGCTTGTATGACAGCCTGCAACAATATACTTGTGGTGGTAATTATTGGTCTAATCAATCTTTTGTTTGTAATGCCGTGCTATCAAGATTCGACACTATTTCTTCCGTTAAGTTAATACGTGACAATGATACGATAGAAGCAGTATCAAAAAACTATTTAGCCTATGACTTATTTCAGGCACAGCGAAAACAAGAACGATTGGAAGAAGATAGTGTCTTATATAAATGGATTAACGATAGTATTGCATATATGGATTTGACCTCTGCTACAGAAAAAAACTTTAAACGAAATTATGACGTTGTCAAATCTGCCAACGTAATTATCCTCGATTTAAGATGCTATCCAGATGTAGATTTAATATTACCTCTTACCAATACATTTGTTCCTCCCAATTCTTTCTTTGCTTACTCAACTTATCCAGATACAAGATTTCCGGGTATGGTAAGATTCCTAAAATCATCTTCTAATAAAATTGGTAGTAAAAACTATTATAAAGGGGAGATTATTGTTTTGGTTGATGAATGGACACAAAGCTATTCTGAATATATAACAATGGCTTTACAGAGGAATGCAAGAACAGTCACGATAGGCCGTTATTCTTCAGGGGCTGATGGGAACTATTCACTTTTTAATTTTCCCGGAAATGTGAAAACTATTTTTACTGGCATTGGAATATATTACCCGGATTTTACACCTACTCAAAGAAGAGGAGTAAAGATTGATTACATAGTAGAACCCAATATAGAGGATATAAAAAATAAGAGGGATGCCGTATATGAAAAAGCAATTGATATTGCCAAGCAAAAGATTACGAAGTGAAATCTTAATGAAAATCGAAGATATAGCTTCGTTTTTAGCAGCTATATCAGACAAAAAAGGGAATGAAACGATTAAACCAGGATTATTTTCGGGGTATGCAGGCGTTGCATTGTTCCTTTTCTATTATTCCAGATTTAAAAAAGATACTTGTATTGCAGATGTGGCTATGAATTATTTAGAAAATACTGTTACTAGCATTGAGAGTGCATTACGGCATAATTTTTGTGGTGGAATTAGCGGTGTATGCAGCATCTAATAAAAGGGGAATTTATTGATAGAGAAAATAGAGAAATATTAGACCAATTTGATCAATATATAGCAAGGTGTGCTTTACATGACACAGCATTGAATTATTTGGATTATTTGCATGGAGCTATAGGTTCTGCTGTCTATTTACTAAGCAGATTACGAAATAATTATATCAGGAATAAAGAAACACAAATTATTGATTTTATAGATTCTTATAAGGTGGTACAAACAAATACTTATACATGGGAATATAAGATTGGAAACAAATATAATATAAGCTTATCCCATGGAATGTCAGGCACTTGTGTGTATTTAGCAAAAGCTTATTATCATGGTATACATAAGCAGAAGATAAAAGATATATTGAGTAAAAGCATTCAGTTTCTATTAGAACAAGAAATAAAAACTCCTCAATTATCTTTGTTCCCTACTTTTTGCACATCTTATGGAGATCAGGTTAGTAGATTGGGCTGGTGTTATGGAGATATTGGTGTCGCTTTAGCTATTTGGCACTATGCAATCGTTGTTGGTGATAAAAGTCTAAGAAAAAAAGCTATAGAGATATTCTTATTTTCATCTAATAGACGAGATTTGAAAGCAAATGCAATTATAGATGGGAGCATATGCCATGGTACAGCAGGTTTAGCATTGATTTTTAGAAGAATGTATTTGTATACTAATATCGAAGAATTTAAAGAATGCTCCGAATATTGGCTTGAACAAACACTCCTTATAGCTAAATATAAAGATGGTATTATTGGGTATAAATTCAATATGAATGATCTCTCAATTGATTTATTAAATGGTATTTCAGGAATCGGTTTGGTTCTTTTATCATTTTTGTCTGATGATCGTTCTCAGAGTTGGGATGAATGCCTTCTGCTTAGTTAGTCGTCCCTTAAGAATCCTTTTAATCTCTGATATTGAGTAAATTAGTTTTCGAAAAACCTTTGTTAAATCTGCAAGTTTTCTTATCTTTATAGCAAGAAACTTGCAGATTTTCATGATTAAAAAGTTCCATCATAGTCCTTCATTATTCAGCAGTCTATCAGACATGCTGAACCAATCGCACCCACTCTACAAATTGGCCGACAAAATAGATTGGGAGAAATTCGATACGACATTTTTTTCGATTCCGCCCGTTATAATGCCGGAAGAAAAACTTGGGTAAATCTATGAAACGGCAGTCAAAGACAAATATACCGTTTATCGGGGAAAAACGACCGTTCGTTAGGAAAAATGCTACCGTTCGTTAGAAAAGCGGAGTATAAATTGGAGCAAGAGGGAGAGGATGATTATCTTTGAACCAATATTTTTATCTAAAATAGATTTGGTGTGAAATATATGTGAAGTATAAATGTGCGGTGTGCATGTATTATTCGTTAGATATGAGAAATGGTATAAGATATTTGAGCGTTTGATGATCGGTTTGAAAGAGTATGCTACTCCAATTTGATACAAGGTTAAGAATTTGCAGAAGACAAGTTTATCTGAAATCAAAGACAAAAGGCTAATCTGAATGACTGATCATGACAAAGCATCATATATAAATGGGGAGAAGCCGCCCCCCCCCTGAAATATAGTAGGCAATAATATAAATAAACTTTTATCATGAAAGTATTGGGTAAAATAAGTTTACATTCATTAGAGGAAAAGTCTCTATCAGATTATTCTATGAGGGGCTTGAAAGGGGGAGCCACATGCACTTGTGGTTGCCACTACGCAAATGGTGGTGGTTCTTCGTCCGGATGGAATGATGCAACAAACTATTGTGATGGCAAGGAATCATATGGTGGAGGTTCTGAGTCTTGTGGCTGTTGTTCTTCCGAAGGCGTAAAACTCAGTGATTTTTGGAAAGGGTGATTATATCGCTCGAAATAAAGATGTCAAGACCTATTTTGTAAGAAGTTTGTTTTGACATCTTTTGCTTATATAATTACTTTTATTCATGATGAAACATGTATATGGTTACATTGCTGTACTATTTATTTTGATCGCTGTTTGTTGTAATAACCATACAAGAACAGGAAAAGTACAGACGACGACGCAAGAGCCTTACCTTAGAGAGGACTCCCCCATTGTGCTGTCGAATGATGAACCGGAAAGTAAAGATAGTATCTGTCTGACCGATATTGCAGACAGTCTCTTCTATATTTCGCTTAAAGAAGGAGGCTTAGATGTGCTTCAACTCTATTACTTCGACAGTTTGATTTTGCTGAGCAATAGAAGAAATCTATATATATTTAACGTAGATGGAGAGGTAAGAAACAAACTGCCGCTTTACAATGGCAGTTTTGATGTTTTACCTGACAGACAGAAGTTATACACCTATACATTCCTGACGAAAGAACTATGCGCTTACGATCTTAACGGGAATAATGTTTGGAAGACAAAAATCAAAGACTTGTCCTCTCCTCCGGAATTGGGATATTATGGCTATTCATTTTTAGCCGTCAACGATACTACATTTGCGATAGCGAATATCAACTTCGGGAATAATCACGACAAGATTGTTTTTGTCAATCAAAAAGGAAAGATCATACATAGCATCGCCAACAATGAACGTTTTACCCCCTCTCCGTCAATTTATTCCGCAAATAGAAGTTGGCAACGTATCTTGTTCAGAAGTAACGGTGAATTATGCTACCATGCGCCTTACAGTGATACGCTCTATGCTATTCATGGGCATACGTTGAATTTATCGCTGGTTGCCATAGAAAAAAAGCTTGCAAAAGTCCCTCTAAAAAAAAGACTTGAATATACGGGAGAAAGAGTAGAAGAACTGCATAAATATTGTACGAACATGTATACCTGTCCGATTGGCTATAATGATATTTGGACGGACAGTAGCAAATATGCTACTCGTTTTTTTGAGACATCCCGTTATTTGATTGTGGGTTATACGCATGGCTCATTGATGCTTCCTGCATCAAATTTTCTGATATATGATAAGAAAAAAAAAGTGTTAAGTCGTACGCATAACGACCTGCAAAAAAGTATCGGTACGAAACGCTTGCATTTTGGAATATTCAATGATTACGACGGTGGGTTAGCATTCGAACCGGAGCATTTGTCAGGAGAATATTTAATCATGGTCAATGCCGGAAAAAGTCAGGGAGGAGCAAAGGATCATCCAAAAAAACTTTATTTGGAAGGACGAAAAGTGGCCGAGAATCAATATACGGTGATAAGTAATGTTTATCGAAAAGAGAAATATAAAAAAAGAGCAGATGACTTTTTTAACAAAGAAGTGGGCGATGAAGATAAGAGCACGGTATTAACAATTATAAAGATGAAATCAAAATGAAATCAACCATTTTTATAGAATCGACGAAAGGGAATTTGTATTTATATGATTTTCTTAAAAAAGAAATTATACCATGTCATCCATTAATACAAGTTTTTGATTTATTGGATAGAAAGAATCTGTTAGATGATTTATATAGAATTATCGATGGAGAAAACAGTGATATGGCTGATAAATATAAAAGAGAGGATATTGATTATTATCTAAATAAATATTTGAATTATAAGAAGTGCGGATATTTCTCGTTTTTTAAAAAAAGAGAGGCTCTTGAATACGATGAACTTGTTATAAAAGAATCTCTGTGCAATATAAATAATATCGTTTTTGAAGTTACAGATGCTTGTAATCTTAATTGTGCGTATTGTACCTATGGTAATATGTATTATGATTATGATCCCCGTAAAAATCAGATGATGGGTTTTGATACGGTCAAAACAGTATTTGATTTTTTTATTCCGTTATGGAATTCTCATTCAAATAAATCTTCCTCTAAAATAACCACCGTAGGTTTTTATGGTGGAGAACCTCTTCTTAACTTTGAATTGATAGAGAAAAGCGTATTGTTCTGTAATCGTCTAAATTTAAGTAATAGGATATTTAAACCCAGATTACGCAATAGGAATTTTTTGGTTCAGATTTATGGGGTAATCCCATAGTCCGATGAACCATTTTCGTCGTTTTTTAGTAAGTGCTATTTTTAGTTTGAGCGTATCGCCGGTCCTTTCAAAATATGCCCCTATAGCAAAGGTTCTGTAACGCAGTGTAGATAGTGTTTTTTGCGTTTTTTCTTGAAGAACAAATAGACGGAACAGAGACATTAAATTGTAGGCTGTCATCGAAAAAATCAAGGCAGCTTCGGTTGCATAAAAGTCTTTTAGATTAAAACTTTCAGCCCCAAAATCCTGCTTCAACTCTTTTATTCTGTTCTCAGCATCTCCCCGCATACGGTAGGTTCTCCAAACATCGACCATTGAGCAGGTTTGATTCGTAAAATAGGCAGAGTATCGGTAGTTACGATGGATTTCATCTTCGGGGAAAAGGCTCAACTGTTTTCCGCCCGCTTGAGGTCTTTTCTCTATTTTTTGCCTTACAATAACGATTCTTCTTGGTTTTTGCCAAGATTGTGCCTGATAGGTTTTGTCGCAAATCTCTATACCGTCATCTACTTTTACCCAAAAATCCTGTTTGTCTATCAGGTGTTGAATGGGGTGTGTAAATCGGGCTGCAACAATGTAAGGTAAAGATTTTTCCTCCAAACAGTCAAATATATTTCCCTGGCAAAAACCGCTGTCAAGTCGTACCAAGCCGACTTTTTTGTTGCCAAACATGGCTAAAGTCTCTTCCAAAAAACCAATGAAATTATGGGAAGCATTCGTGTTTCCGCTACGAAGCCAAAAATTGGCAACCATTTTTATATCGTTGACAAATGCAATGAGGGGATGATGACTTTTTCTGCCCTTTTTCTTAGGATTATAGCCTTTTGTAGCGCCATCCTGTTCCCCATAACGAGTAATTACCGAAGAGTCAATATCGAGTGTAAAAAAGTTAATATTCAAACTCTTGAAAAACCAACTAAAGAAATGACGAGCAACTTCCAAATTGGTTTTGGCATTGAATTTGGAAAAATATCGCTTGTAAACGTCTTGTGCAGGGGTATGTTTCCAACCGAAGATGTGTCCCAATGCCTTATCTGCCCGAGTAACCTCGGTATGCAAAAAGCGGTTGGCACCACACCAAATACTGGTTATAAAAGACTCTAAAATTACGTCCACATCATAAGCACGATTAGAGTTTTGGGTAGGTAAAGAATGGCAAGAAAACACCTGTTCTTTAAACCCGATTTTGTCTAACATTTGCTTCAAAAATACCATTCCGCCCCAAGGCGTAATCTCTTTATTGGTAAAGGATAACTCAAACTTCATACCGGCTTTGTGTCTATCGCTACGCATTAGAAATTATAAAATGCAAAGATAAGATTTTTTCTATCGCGGAATCTGGGTTAAATACACGATGACAACGAATGCAACTTTGATTGACAGGCATATATCCTTTCTTGTTAAAAATGATTTTCATATAACCATAAGCCTTGATGGTTCTAAACAAAATCAAAGTTATCGTGTGTTTCATAATGGTAAGAACTCATTTGACAGAGTGTTCAGAAATATAAAATTGATACGTGAAAAATATCCTGATTTTTTCGAAACAAATGTGTCATTTAATTCTGTGTTACACAATAGGAATTCGGTTGAAGAAATACATAAATTTATCTTTAATGAATTCGGGAAGGTGCCTCAGATCAGCTCGGTAAATAATTATGGAATAAAGCCTGAAATGATAAATGAATTTAAATCTATGTTTATCTTGTATCATGATTCTCTTGGAGGAAACGACTCTCAATTAATATCTGAAAGATTCACGAATGATCCTAACGTATTTCGCCTATGTCAATTTCTTTTGTGGTATAGTAGCAGTCAGTTTTTTGATTATGAATCATTTTTATATGTAAAGGATCAGTTGCCTAGAGCAATTAATGGTACTTGTGTTCCGTTTTCTCGTAAGATGTTCATCACTGTTAATAAAAAAATTATGGTATGTGAGCGAGTTGATTTTAAATATTCATGGGGCATAGTTGATGATGGAAAAGTTAATTTAGATTTAGATTATATCGCAGATAAGTACAATCGATATTATAAGAAGATGTTTAAGCAATGTCATGACTGTTATATGATAAATGGTTGTCATCAATGCATTTTTCAATTGGAAAACTTGGATTCTACTCCACATTGTTATGGGTATAAATCGGAGAAACAAATGATTGATTATATAAAAACATACATTGATATGTTGGAGAATAGAAATATTCCTTTCGAGGAGCTGTTTAATGATGTTGTATTTAGTTAAATCATTGATTATGAAATACAATACGGGTAAATATCTGTTGTATTTAGAACCCAGTGTGTTTGTGTTCAAGCGTAGAAGTCGGATATTGTTATACGATTCTGAATCATCAAAGAAAGTCATATTCGATTTAACAGAGCCACTTAAAGAGATCATCGATAATTTGTCCAATATTAATAATATGTATTGTGTTGTTCTTGATGATGAAGCTTTGTATGATGAGTCTGTGAGAGCGTTTGTTGCATTGTTGAGAGATCATTACATGGCAGATGTTATTCCAAATACCATAATGCCTCCTATTGTCATTCCACCAATAATGAAATGTCATGCAGATAAATCTAAAGAGGACATCATGCATATGCAGGGTACGGATGTTATGCAGATATTGAATGAAATAACTTTTCATTTAAATGGCGAATGTCATCAACAATGTGAATTTTGTCTTGATTATTACAAACAATTTAATTGCTGTTATAAAGATAAGGGAGAATTGCCTATTAAGGACGTGATTAGAATTATTGATAATGTCATATATGGCTCTATATCTAATAAAATAAATTTTAGTGGAGGTAATATCTTTCTTTATTCTAAAATTGAAGAATTATTTGAATATATAAGAAAAACAAAGATAAAATCAAATTTGTATTTTAATTATCTAAATTGGAATGAAAGATACAAAGAAGCAATTATTGACGAAAATTTCATCTTGCATATTTATATTTCTGCTCCAATAAATAAGGAGCAGATAAAAAGCATTATAGATTCATTTAAACAAAAGACGGATTGTTTAAACTTTTCTTTTATATTACGAAGCGAACAGGAATTGTCTTTTATATACGATATTATAGATATTTTTAACATACAACAGTATACTATGTTACCATTTTATGATTATAACAATATTGATTTTTTTAGACGAATGGTCTATACAGACGAAAAAGAATTAATTTCTGTCACTCCTACCAAACGAGATATCTATAAGAGACAGCATGTTAATTTATTTGATCTTGGTAAATTGATTCTATCTAGTTCAGGGAAATATTATTCTAACATAAATTTTACACCGTTGGGAAATATTTCAGATGATATTATTCAAATTGTTGGAAAAGAGTGGATGGTAGGAAAATCATGGAAAAGGATTCGGTCTGGATTTCCTTGTTGTGATTGTATATATCAATATTTGTGCCCTTCACCATCAAATTATGAATTGGTTATTGGCCAAAACAACTTATGTAATGTGGTTTTTGTGTAAACGAATGAAAATTAATAAACACATAGGGGTATAAATGACTGTACAAAAAAACTATTTCATAATTATCAGATGAAAATTAGTCTTGTATTTGCATTATTATTTGTTGTCTTGTGGGGGTGTTCAGACAAGCAAAAAAACGAAGCCCTATATCGGATAACTGACAGTGACACGGTCTATGTATGCGATGCTTCAAAAGTTTTTGAATTGAGAAGGATGAATTTAAGTGAATGGATATCTGATTTTAAGATGATTTGCTTCGAGAATTCGGACACGGCATTCTTTAAGGCATGGAAAGTTTATATTACCGAACATTATATCGGCATATTGCAAGACGCCATGTCTCCTTTCAAATTATTTGACCACAATGGTCGATTTGTCTGCAATATAGGCCGTATCGGAGAAGGGCCGGGTGAATATACCACACTTTATAGTGCTGCAATAGATGAAAAAACAAATAGGGTTTGTCTGGCTCCGTTTAGAGGAAAGAAGCTCTTTATATATGATTTACAGGGAAATTTTATCGGTTCCGTTTATGTCGGGGATATGCAGAAACCGCAGGTTAGATTTGAAGGCGATGGGAGTATATCCTTAATTCATTTATGTCTGAAAGGAATAACGGATTTTCAGTATGCACGCATTGATACCAATAACCATCTTATGCGTACACCTCCAAACAAAAATCGAGCGATTGATCCATACGATAAAGATGGCGCTTTCGTAGGCTACAATCATGAAGTATGGTTTTACAATAATCAGGTCGATTTCTCTTATATGACAACGGCTTCGGATACATTATATCGTATCCATACCCGAAACGGTCAAATAAGTCCGCAATTTGTGATGACAAATCATAAGGGATATGGCTGCACATACAATGAACTACCCTCTTGTTTCATGGTAAAATTATTTTCTCTTGAGCATGAAGCAGAAGAGCTGAAGTCCAATATGATTGTGGTAGATAAAGAACCAAGGCAAGCCTATTATGTAAAAATAACCAATGATAAGGTCGGAGGCATTCCCTGCTTTGCGTTGCCTTATGCAAACAATGGATGGTATCACGAAATGTATGAACCTTCTGATTTGGTTGAAAAAATAGACGAACACCTCAATCGAGGGCATTGTTCCGATAAAGATAAAAGATTCTTACAAGTGTTGAGGAATTCGATAGACGAAGAGGGTAATAATATTATGTTTATAGGAAAATTGTTAAATCAAGAATGAGGATTATGGTTTTCACCAATGGAATTCCTTCTTGAAAAAATAGATGCAAACGAATGCGATTTAGACAAATTGAGACCTCTGCAAAAGCCGTCCCCTCCACTCAATATCTCTTATTATCGGATTTTTGTGGGCTGCTTGACCAAAATATCCGCTACAAAGGCTCGGATTTGACCTATTTCTTATTCATTTCTCCCTTTATTTGATAAAACTAAACGCAATTATCTCCGGTGTCCTGTATAAATTATAGGCGATAGCCTCCATCATATGCTGAGCATGTGTCTCTGCCCATCCTACATACCCGGCCACACCGCTCAGGAACCATCTATGTATAGAGCCGAATGTACGCTCCATGCAATACCTGACTTTGCTGATGGCTACGTTGATACGTTGTTGCCGTTCGGTGAGCTTATGCCCTCTGGTCGTTTTGTGTATGATACGACATTTGAGCTTTATACACTTGAGCACTTCACGGTTTTCTGCCGAGTCGTAGCCCTTGTCAGCAAAAACCGGAATACCCTTGGGTAGATCGGCCTCCAGCAATGGTGTCTCCAAATGTTTGATGTCGCTTTCGTTGGCTGCGGTGGTCTCCAATCTCACCCACTCTACAAATTGGCCGACAAAATAGATTGGGAGAAATTCGATACGGCATTTTTTTCGATTCCGCCCGTTATAATGCCGGAAGAAAAACTTGGGTAGATCTATGAAACGGCAGTCAAGGGCAAATATACCGTTTATCGGGAAAAAACGACCGTTCGTTAGGAAAAATGCTACCGTTCGTTAGAAAAGCGGAGTATAAATTAGAGCAAGAGGGAGAGGATGATTATCTTTGAACCAATATTTTTATCTAAAATAGATTTGGTGTGAAGTATAAATGTGCGGTATGCATGTATTATTCGTTAGATATGAGAAATGGTATAAGATATTTGAGCGTTTGATGATCGGTTTGAAAGAGTATGCTACTCCAATTTGATACAAGGTTAAGAATTTATAGAAGACAAGTTTATCTGAAATCAAAAAGGGGGGAAGATTGAATGTTTGGTCAATGGTGATTGATCAAGGGTGAGGTATACAGATAGGTTGGTGGGGAGAGATTTAGGACTTATAAGCAGAGATACACTGTATTTTATTTTTTTATGAGTATTTTTTTAGATGAAATAAGTGTCGTGTGTTGAGGGCTTAATCAAGGAAGGAGGTTTAATGGTAAAGAGTCTAAATGCCCCCCTGCTATCTTTTTTTGAATGTATAACGCAGATGTTTTTTTTACAATATTTTACAGTTTTAAATTTTGAAAAGATTGTCCATCGATTTATAGATGATGATAATGAGTTCAAAAATTACAATATTGTATAGAAATAGAAGATGGCGTAAGTAATTTTAAATTAGTTTTATTTATTAAATCATTTAAAGAAATGAAACCAAGAAAAAAAATTTTATTGAAAAGGGTTGAAGATCTAAAGCCTCTTAAGGGAGGAGCAAGGGCTTCAGGGGGATGTTGGTGTACTTGCCATTGTATGGAAGCTGGTATTATGGGATTCCAAGCAGGGATGATGGCAACAGTCAGCTCTGGATATGGTTCAAATCCTGTGTGCTCAACAATCCTCTCTTCTATTTGGAATGTATGATATTACATTAATAATAGAGAAGGATTAGTTGTTTTATATTTGTTTCAGAGAGAGGGATATGCTCTCTCTCTCTCTCTGAATATTATTACATGATGATTGATTATTTTTTTTAATTTGTAATTTTAAGGGTTTGAAAATCTTTATTTTATAAATCTGTTTGAGTGATAAAATGGACATTGAAATGAAAGCAAAATTTCCTTTAATACAGCTCCTATATTTTGCTAAATATTGTATTTATGGACTATATGATGGTCATGTAAATAGTTTCCTATTCTTATCAGAGGAAGAATTTTACATTGTAAGAAAATGGGTCTCGGACAATTGTAAAAAAAAATTTTCTTTACAAGAACTGAATTTTATCAAACAAATAAAAAGAGCAGGATTCCTTAAGGATGGTGTAAGAAAAAACAGAGTTGATAGTTCTGATGAGAATATTACGAATGTCTTAAACTACTCACAAGAAAGAGCATCAAGAAGGAAGTTGACATTGGAAATAACAGATAAATGTAATTTGAGATGTAAATATTGTAGGTATACAATAAATGAAATTAAAAAAACCGGAAAAAGTCATGATAACAAGGTAATGAAAAGTAAGGTGTATAAAAAAGCTATTCAGGAATTTATTGAAGACTATTGCCGGACTATTGATAGGCTTCCTATTGAACTTCAAAAGGATTATTTGATAAAAAATCCTCCCATTATAGGATTGTATGGTGGAGAAGTCCTAATTTATAAGAGAGTAGTGCGAAATATAGTTGATTTCATCAAAAAAATTCATTTTCCTTTTGACAAGAAATATATTTGTATTGCTATCACTACAAACGGAACTCTTCTAGATGAAGATTTTATTGAATTCTGTATAAAAGAGGAAGTGTATTTGCAAATAAGTATTGATGGCCCCAGATCAGAGCATGATAAAAATAGAGTATTTGCATCGGGTAGAGGATCATTTGAAAAGGTGTATAATGCGATTGAAATTTTAAGAAATAAGTATCCGGATTTTTTTAAATCTCATGTTTCTTTTCAAGCTGTTCAAGCTCCTAACTATGATAAAAAAGAGGTATTAGATTTTTTCAGGACGATGAATTCAAATGGGCGTTTTGCTGGCGTTAATAGTTTTCGATTTCTTGAATTTGCAGATTATTATTTAAGCTCTATCGGTTTTAAATCTAAAAGTAAAAGAAACATCTTAGAAATATATAATAATGTTGTTTATGATCTGATGGATAGAGTAGAAGAGTATGAAAGTAATTGTAAAGATGAAGCATCTCTTATTAGATGTTATCAATTGGATATTGAGTTAAAAGACGTTTTTAGTAAAGTTTATGAGATGCTAACAAGGATATTTGAAACTCCTAAATTGGCAGACAACTTCTTTAATTCCTGTTATCTGTTAAAAACCAACACCTTCGTTGCTTGTAATGGGGAGATACATATTTGTGAAAGAACAGATTTTTCACAGCCTGTTGGAGATATTGGAAATGGTATTGATGTTGAAAAGATATTTGATTTGTATAAAAAATTCTTTCAAATAATGAATAGTAGTAAATGTAAAGCATGTTGGGCAGCGACTTTATGTCCTATATGTATAGCTCAGCTTATTCAAGATGGAAAAGTTGGTTATCCGGAAGATGAAAGGTGTATAGCAATAAGACAAAATAGCCGGATATTGATAGAAATACTTTTTATATTATCTTCAAAATATCCAAGAACTTTTAACGCCATTCAAGAGATATTTTCGGTATCAACAGATGCGTCGTTGGATGAGTTTATCACACAGCAAGAATTTGAGATTGAATAAATAAATTAAATTTTGTAGATAAATATCATGTGTACATCAAGAGAATTAAAATATATAGAGTGGTTGAAAAAATCAAAATCTCCTTATGTTGGTATTTCATTATTTGTTTTTATGCTACTCTTGTTTTTATTTGTTGTTGTGTATATGTCTACACATATACACATACAGATTTTTAATGATAGTGTTTTTATTTGGGGAATATTAATGGTGGGGGGAGTAGCATTTTTTACATATAAATACCTTACTCGAAAAATAGATCATGATATTAAAAATCTGTCTTTTAAAAAGAAAGAAATAATAATTGCTTATATATTCTATAGTGACGATGTAGAATCTGGCAGTGGCATGTTGTATATTCCGATATTAGGGCATTTTTTTCCAAAACTTTGGGGGCAAAAAATGAGACGGATAAAGCGTTATTATATTGTTTCAAAAGAGGGAGTTAGATACGAAATAAACAATCAAGACTATGCACTTCTTTCGGATAAATCAAGTTGTCATTTTATTTATGGGCAAGAATCTGATATCTTGGTTGGTGTAGAGTTATAGATATTTGACTTCAATACTGTCCCATTAAAGTGGTCTAATCGGTCTTTTAAATAATAGAAATATAGTCTATTGTGAACAAATTCGGGAGTCAACGGACTTGAATTGATTTCTTTTCGTTCTTTGATAAAAAGGACGATTATGTTTCAAGATAAGTTCATCTTCTCTCAGTTGGCGTCATTCCTTGATAGGAACCACTTCAACTATCTTGTTCACAAGTACTCTGGCGACAAGTATGTCAAGCATTTCACTTGTTGGAACCAGTTGCAGGCCCTGATGTTCAGTCAGCTCTGCAATCGCGAGAGTCTGCGTGATTTGATTGTAGCATTGGAGGCTCATCGGTCAAAATGCTACCATCTTGGAATGGGAAGGAAACCGGTAGCCAAGACCATATTTGCTATAGCCAATCAGAACCGCGACTACCGTATATTTGAGGATTTCGCTTTCTTACATGATGGACTTGGCTCGCAAGAAGCGGGTGGTGGACATCTTCAAACTCTGGTGGGCAATGTGTATGCCTTCGACTCTACTACGATTCCACTCTGCTTGTCGGTGTTCTGGTGGGCAAAGTTTCGCAAGAAGAAAGGCGGTGTCAAGATTCACTTCCTTTACGACTTGGAGACATCTGTGCCAGCGTTCTTCCATATCACGACAGCCTCTGTACACGATTCCAAGGCAATGGATAAGATTCTATGTAAATCAGGCTCATACTATGTATTTGACCGTGGCTACAATGCGTTCAAACAGTTGTATCGTATCCATAAAGTGAAAGTTTTTTTCGTGGTCAGAGCAAAGAAGAATCTGCAGTACAGGAATGTCAAATGGAAGCGTAGGCTTCACAAGAATATACTTGCAGATGCTGTAATCGAAGTGGCGGAGTATGCCTCTAACAAGAAGTATCCCGAGAGACTTAGACTGGTGCGCTATCATGACGATGAGCAAGACCGTGACTTTGCTTTTCTCACGAACTTGAAGGCATTTGAAGGCACTCGACGTAGCCAACCTCTACAAGAATCGGTGGCAGATAGAGTTGTTCCACAAGTGGCTGAAGCAGCACCTCAAGATTAAGAAGTTCTGGGGAACAACCGAAAATGCCGTGCGTATTCAGATTTGTGCTGCCATCATCACTTACTGCCTTGTGGCAATTGTCCAACATGACATGAAACTGCAGCGCTCGACCTATGAGGTCTTGCAAATCCTCAGCATCTCATTGACAGACAAAACTCCACTGCAAGACATGTTCAACAAGACTATTTTTAACGATACCAAAGAGCACGATGCCCCACTTATTCCGGGGTTGTTCGATTAATGTTTAACTCGTCCCAAATTTTAACGGGACACTAATGAGTTGATGATTTTAAGTTCCGTATAGAAGATCGAAGTGAGATAATGATAAAAATGAGTGATTCTTATAAAAAAGAGTTCGGTTTTAACATGTACAATGCCAAATAATTCAATACAAAATATCGTCAGAACAGGTTAATAATAGAATCGGTATTGGCCAATACAATTTCAGATAATAGGTTTGGCATATTATGTGTATTAAAACGGAGTAAGGACATTTGTCCCATCGTTTCAGATATTCAAAGAATCTGTAATCGGTATAAGATTAATATACAAGATTTATTGCATAGCTATGTGCATATATCTTTAAATCGATTGTTTCGTTCGAGAAATCGTATACATGAACTTGTATTGTACGATTTCATGAAGCGATATTACAATGGAATGCTTGCACGAAAAGATGCTTGACAATGAGCTCTTTTCATCAATTCATTCAACTTGATTCCATGGACTGCGGTCCTACCTGTTTGCGCATGATAGCCAAGCATTACGGGAAGCATTATAGTCTGGAAACGCTCCGTCAACATTCGTTTATTACGCGTGAGGGAGTTTCCATGCTCGGCATAAGCGATGCGGCAGAATATATCGGGTTTCGCACATCGATTTAGCTATTCTTGGCATTTTTCTTGTCGGTAATGTTGTATGGATACTCTCTTTTATGAGGTATCGCCGCGAGTTGGATCACAGACGTTTTGCCCAATCCACTGAAGAACAGTGCAGTATCATTCAGTTCATCACCGGCATGCAGGAAATCAAACTGAACAACTGTGAAAAGCAGAAACGCTGGCAATAGGAACGTGTCCAGGTAAAACTGTTCAAGATGGGGATGAAAGGATTGGCTTTGAGACAGTTTCAACAGGTCCCGGCTCAGTGATATTGTTCGGGATGAGGATATGTAATAAAAAAGTTAACTAAAGTTGTTGTTGGTCATTTTTTTAACTTGGAAAATTTGCATACATGGAAAATATGTTCTAAACTTGTAGCCGGATATTATATGATCATATATGCAATCACAACATGAAAAAGTACGTGTGCTTGAAAGAATTGCTAACCACTTGATAATAAATAGCAGTTTCTTGAATGACCTTGGATTATTCCATGGGAAGATGGGTATTGTGATTTTCTTTTACCATTATTCACGCTATACAAACAATCCGATTTACGAAGAATTTGCCGGAGAATTATTGGATGAAATTTTTGAAGAAATTCATGATAAATTACCGATTGATTTTGAAAATGGTTATCTAGGTATCGGTTGGGGAATTGAATATTTGGTCGAACAAAAATTTGTTGACAGAGATACAAGTGATATTCTTGAAAATGTTGACAAGAAGGTTATGGAACGAGATGTTAGAAGAATATCGGACATGTCGTTGAATACCGGTTTGGAGGGTGTCTTTCATTATGTTCTTGCTCGTTTGCAAAATAATTATGACGATAGTAATCTTTTTGATGTGGAATATTTATCCGATTTAAAGAAGATTACATCTAACATTGAGAGGAAATCTTTGCCGGAATCTCTACTATATCTTATAAATGATTATCGTTTGTGGACTGAATCAAAACAACTTAATTACAGATATTTGGTTTGTTTAAACGATTTCTTTTGTAATGAAATAAATACAGACAACAATGTTTATGAGTGGAAGCTAGGGGTAAAGAATGGATGTGCTGGTATTGGACTAAATTTAATTCATAAATGACAAATAAGGTTTTTATATTCAATGAGGTTTGTCCCGGAGGAAACTATGGAATTAAAACTTATATTGAACAACTTTCATGTTCTTGCTTCAATATGAAGAATTTTGAAGTTCACATTGTGAACTTACGGTCTAATGTGAATGAGTTTACTATAAATCATGAATCAGATGCTGTTATATACGAAATTCCAAGGGAAAAATATTGGCAAAAGAGTCAAGAGGCTTATTACCGAAATGTGCTGTTCTTATTAAAACGACATATAATAACAAGCGGTTCAGAGAATATCCTTTTTCAAATAAATTATTTTGAGCATAAACCGTTGATAGATTATCTAAAAAAATATTTTCCAAAAGGGAAAATGATTTTCACATTACATTATTTGGACTGGAGTTTTATTTTACAAGGCAACACTTCACGTTTTAGAAAAATAATTAACGCAAAGGAAGAGGATTACCATAAGAATAGTACGGAATATCAGGTCATTCATTTGTTTAACAGAGATAAAGTGTTGTTTGAATTTGTTGATATCATCCTTTGCTTATCAAGATACGCAAAAAGTCTTCTTATCAATGATTATGAAATTTCCGATGGTAAAATTGAATTGATTTATAATGGACTCTCTGAAAGTACAGAAAACAAAAAAATAACAAAGAAAACCTTGCGGAGAAAATATGCCTTTGGGCAAAATGAAAAGCTGATATTGTACGTAGGTCGTTTAGACAAAGCAAAAGGAGGCAGGGAATTGATACAGGCTTTTCAATCTCGCTTAAAGAAACATCCGAAAAGTAGGCTTATTATAATAGGAAGTGGTAAAGAAAATATATATTTTGAAGAAACTATGGGCTGTTGGAGCAAAATAACATTTACCGGACAAATAGATAGAAAAGTTGTATATGAGTTTTATCAAATGGCAGATGTGGGAGTGTTACCATCATTCACAGAGCAATGTAGCTATGTCGCTATTGAAATGATGATGCACGGTTTACCTGTCGTAGGGACTACTTCGACAGGATTGTCGGAAATGATTATAGACGGAGTTAATGGGTATAAGGTAAATATTGTAGAAAAGGATGATGATGTTGAAATGAATGCACTGGAATTAGCTGATAGAATAAACAGTATTTTAGATGTAAGTGAAGAAACATACGCAACGATGTCTCTAAATTGCAGAAAAATATATAGGGAAAGATATAATATTATTCAAATACAGGATCAATTAGCCAGGGTTTTTAGAAAAATTTAACTATATTAACTCAAAGAATTAATATCACATATTTTAACTATCCCTTCATTAGGTTTTTGAAATTTGGAGAACATTTTCCAAAAGCACTTTAACCTATGAGCTATCGTATGAATGTATCTATTATTATGGTATTGTTAAACACATATAGCCAGCTCGTTGTTTAGTTTTAGAAAAAGTAATTTTAGGGATTTTTCTATCATATGTTTTGCCTTACTATAACACTTCCCTTTTCGTTTGAACCTTGCTAAATAATGCCTTATTCTGCTATTATAACCTTCGACTGTATAAGTTTCTGCCTTCGTTTGAATGTGTTTTACATTAGGAAGAAATTCCTTATAGCTCTTCCAATAGTCAGAATAATACACAGATGCAGGAATGTTTTTTATCTTCTTCCAAAGCTTCATCCCTGTATCTGTGCTTCTCTCCCCACAGACAAAAGAGATAAATCGTTTTCCAAATCGATCAACAGCAATCCATACCCAACAGTAGTTTTTTTGAACCTATATATGTGTGCATCTCATCTAATTCAACAACTGAAACAGGTCCCTCTTTTTGTGGTAAAGCCACCCTTTCACCCCATTCTTTTACCCAATAGTAAACAATTGTATGACTTATTTTCAATATGCGTCCGATTGCTCTAAAACCTAAGCCCTCCAAGTGTACATCTCCAAAGCTAATCTACGAGTAGCAGCTGATTTTGTATTAGATTTCTGTTGAACAATATAACGATAATGACAATCTTTACAATAATGGCGCTGACGACCACCGACAATGCCATCTTTACGATGATTTATGCTTCCACATCTTGGACAATCCATAGTTTTTTTTCAGCAAAGATAATAGTACTATATAAATTTAACAATACCTGGAATTTAAAATATTGTGCATAAGTTGATATAAACGAAATTCGATAATTTTAAAACACTATTAAAAATTTATCATCCTGACATTACATCCACTCAACGATGCGGAGTGCAGATCGACTATTTCGTGAAGTTTTCTCTTGTTTTTTCCATCCGTCAAATTTTTTATTTCCGGATAAAGATAGCGTGTGTTTGTGTGGATTTATGAAACACTGGTCAAGAGCAAATATACCGTTTATCGGGAAAAAACGACCGTTCGTTAGGAAAAATGCTACCGTTCGTTAGAAAAGCGGAGTATAAATTAGAGCAAGAGGGAGAGGATGATTATCTTTGCTCCCAATATATTAAAATTTTATCGTATGAAGAAGTTGAAAAAAATCAAGTTAAATCAGCTAAATCACGCTGAAATGGAAGACCGGGCAATGAATATGCTTCGGGGTGGGAACACTTGTGGATGTGGATGTAACGGTCCAAGTAGTAAGGAAAAGAATTACAGCAGTAATTGGGATGGCAATTTATATTCCCCAGACGGCAGCATCATCTGTTCATGGCCTGGCACAGGAGGAGGAATTGTAGTTTACGGAGGAAGTAAAGCGCCTGGAATGCCGTAACTAGTTTATTTTATACAAGAATTTCTTTGGATATTGTTTTTTTTAATTATTCAAAGAAATTCTTGTCTTTACTTAGTGTAATCTTTTTTACTTATTGTTTGAGTCTTCCCCATAAGTATTTTGAAAATTACACAAAACAATCATTCGTCTACAATAAGTTGTAAACAAATAAAATAAATTGGTTTTAGTGTTTTTAGAGCAGATTTATTATTTTTTTTTAAAATATATTAAAAATGACGATACGGAGAATGCAAAACTTGGGTATAGCTTACATGTGTTTAATAATTACAAGTTGTACATTTAATAACAAACAAGAGAAAAAAACGGCAGAAGAATTATCGTTTTTTTCAGTAAACAATAGTGATGTAAAAAGCGAAACAGAATTACCGCTATCTCAACTACTGGAATCACTGGAGATAATACCGCTTGAAAATAAAGATGAAGCTTTTAGTAAGATAGGTGTTATATATATTTCGGATAATTACATCGGTTGCCAACCTTATGACCAATCCCCATATAAACTTTTCGACAGAAAAGGTAAATTTATAGGAGATATTGGAGCAATAGGGCAAGGTCCTGGAGAATATCGAAATGTATATTTTTCCCAAATTAATGAAAAAAAAGAGCGTATTTATATCGTTTCTCATAATGCTAAAAAGATTCTAACGTATGATTTAAAGGGAATATTTTTAGAAAACGAGTGCATTCCGTTAGTAGCGATGTTACCTAAAGGAAATTGCTATGTGGACAATGAGCACAAAACAGTTACTGTTATTAACTTGCCATTTCAAGGTAAACAAAAGATGGTATGCTGGACACAGGATTTTAGCGGGAAGCTTCTGCAATATGTTTCAGCAGCACAATACGCAGTCATTCCCGATTACAGCAATGAGGTATATTCTTTTCGGAACACATCGTCCTATGATTTTCAATTGGGAGTTTTTTATCAAGAAAAACCGGATACACTTTACCATTACAATGTAAAAAATAACAGCGTGAATCCTGTTTTTACGTTAAATGCACCCATTAAGGCGGGTACTCTTGGATATCGGTATATGGAACTCCCTGATGATTATTTGGTAGCAAGATTAAATTTGAGAATGGGAGCTAATCCTGATAACGATGTAGAGTCTACAAAATTAATTTTAACGAACAAAAAAACTAAGAAATCTCAGTACGTTCGCATCATAAATGATTACTTAGGCGGTTGGGAATTTGATCCGTTCTTCCTTTCGTTTCGTATTCGAGATGGTTATTTCACTTACGCAATGGAACCAATAGAATTAAAAGAACTATTGGAAGAGTCGCTCAAAAAAGATGATTTACAACCCGAAGTACGAAAAAGAATAACGGAACTCAACGCAAAGTTAGATATCAATGATAATAATGTTATTTTGGCGGGGAAGCTAAAAAAAATAAAAACTTAACAGTTATGCTTAAAAATAAATGAATCTCCGCATATTTACCTAAAATGATTATCTTTGCAAAAAAAATAAGGCAATGACACTGATCGATTTTCTATCTCACTTTCCAGACGAAGAAAGCTGCAAGCAAAAGTTTAAGGCATATCGCGACCAAGTAGGAGTTGTTTGTTCCAAATGCGGAGGCACGGATCATTATTGGAAAAAAGACAAGGAGCAATATGAATGCAAACACTGCAAAACGCGCACCACGCTAAAAAGTGGAACGGTAATGCATAAATCGAAACTTCCTTTTCGTTATTGGTTTATAGCCATGCATCTGCTCACGTCAACGAAAAAGACATTTTCGGCCAAAGAAATCCAGCGTCAATTGGGACATAATCGTTATCATCCTATTTGGCATATGGTTCACAAACTTCGCGAGGCCATGGGTAAAAGAGATGATGAATATGTCCTTGCAGGTTGTATAGAATTGGATGAGGGTTATTTTTCCACAGAGATGAGTCAAGAGGAAAAAGATAAACCCTTGAAGCGTGGACGTGGCAGTCAAAAGAAAAGCAAAGTTTTAGTAATGGCAGAAAGTGAAATGGTTGAATTTCCGAAAACCGGTCAAAAACCACGAAGAGTCGGCTATTTGAAAATGAAAGTAATCGATGATTTGAAGAAAGAAACGATCAATAAGGCGGTTAAGGAATTAGCCGCAGATGTGCGGGAAGTTGACACGGATCATTCTACCTCTTATGTAGAATTGAAAGATTTTGTACCTAGAGACACCACTCTCAGGTTATCCCCAAAGAGAAAGTGGGCGAGGTCTTACCCTGGGTCCATATCGCCATCAGCAATGCCAAGAGACAGTTGATAAATACGTTCCATGACATCAAGCCCGAATTCTTACAAAATTACTTAGATGAATTCTGTTACAAGTTTAATCGCCGATATTTGGGAGAAGCTCTTTTTGGAAGATTGCTCGTAGCTTGTGTAAGCTATAGAAATGAGTTTAGGTATAAGTGCGGATAATCATTAAACGATATAATGATATATTTTGAAAGGTATTTTCTATGGGGCGGTGAAAGTGCGCAATGAATAAGTGTTTTTTCAATCGGTCACTCGGTATTTCCGGATAAAGATAGCGTGTGTTTGTGTGGATTTATGAAACACTGGTCAAGAGCAAATATACCGTTTATCGGGAAAAAACGACCGTTCGTTAGGAAAAATGCTACCGTTCGTTAGAAAAGCGGAGTATAAATTAGAGCAAGAGGGAGAGGATAATTATCTTTGCTCCCGACATATTAAAATTTTATCGTATGAAAAAGTTAAAAAAAATCAAATTAAATCAGCTAAATCAAGCTGAAATGGAAGACCGGGCAATGAATATGCTTCGGGGTGGGAACACTTGCGGATGTGGATGCGATGGTCCAAGTGGAGATGAAGATAACTACAGCAGCAATTGGGATGGTAATTTATATTCACCCGGCGGAAACCAGCATTGTTCCTGGCCCGGAAGTGGAGACGTGACAGTATATGGAGGAAGTAAAGCTCCCGGTATGCCGTAACTCGTATCTTTATACAAGAATTTCTTTAAATTTTGATCCCTGTATGTTTTAAAGAAATTCTTGTATTTCACATTTGTAGAAACATGCTACTCGGAAAAATAGAATGAAAACAAGACCAAAAATAATCGTATTTACATTTATCTTTTGTCTTATTATCGGTTGTACTTCTGGTAATAAAAAGAAACAGGACATTAAAGAAACATCTTTTTTCTCCCTAAACATCAACGATGTAAAAAGCGAAATAGAATTTCCGCTCTCTGAATTGGTGGAGTCATTGGAAGTAATACCATTGGAGAATAAAGATGAAGCTTTTAGTAAAATAGGTGTAATTTATGTTTCGGATAATTATTTAGGAATGCAACCATATGGACAGTTTTCGTATAAATTATTCGATAAAAACGGAAAATTCATTTGCGATGTTGGAGCAAGAGGGCAAGGCCCCGGAGAATATCGAAATGTATATTTTTCCCAAATTAATGAAAAAAAAGAGCGTATTTATATCGTTTCTCATAATGCTAAAAAGATTCTAACGTATGATTTAAAGGGAATATTTTTAGAAAACGAGTGTATTCCTCTTGCAGCAAAGTTGCCTAAAGGTAGTTTTTATGTAAATAACGAACGTAAAGAGGTTACTGTTATTAGTCTTCCATTCCGAGGCGAGCAAGAAATGGTATGCTGGACACAGGATTTTAGCGGAAAACTTTTGCAATCAGTACCGGCAGAGCAATACGCTGTTATTCCCGATTACAGCAATGAGGTATATTCTTTTCGGAACACATCGTCCTATGATTTTCAATTGGGAGTTTTTTATCAAGAAAAACCGGATACACTTTACCATTACAATGTAAAAAATAACAGCGTGAATCCTGTTTTTACGTTAAATGCACCCATTAAGGCGGGTACTCTTGGATATCGGTATATGGAACTCCCTGATGATTATTTGGTAGCAAGATTGAATTTGAGAATGGGAGCTAATCCTGATAACGATGTAGAGTCTACAAAATTAATTTTAACGAACAAAAAAACTAAGAAATCTCAGTACGTTCGCATCATAAATGATTACTTAGGCGGTTGGGAATTTGATCCGTTCTTCCTTTCGTTTCGTATTCGAGATGGTTATTTCACTTACGCAATGGAACCAATAGAATTAAAAGAACTATTGGAAGAGTCGCTCAAAAAAGATGATTTACAACCCGATGTACGAAAAAGAATAACGGAACTCAACGCAAAGTTAGATATCAACGATAATAATGTTATTTTGATGGGGAAGCTAAAAAAATAAAAACTTAACAGTTATGCTTAAAAATAATATCATATTCTTTTCAAATAGTGGAAATTCCTATCTTTTTTCCTACAAAGACAAAGAATTCATTCCATTACATCCCGTACTTAAATCAATTATCCTTCTTAAACAACAAGACATTACTGATAATGAGTTATATTCCCATATAGAATTAGAAAGCTATCCTACTGAAATCATCAAAAGGTATATTGATAAGTATAATTATTTGGTGGATAACACCTTCCTTACTAATGAAGATATTGGAATAAAAGAGTTCGGTAAACTTAACAAACACATAATAGACAGACAAATTAATGACTTAAAGGTACTTACTTTTGAAGTTACTGATAAATGTAATTTACGGTGTCGCTATTGTGCCTATGGTGACATGTATAGCGGATACGATGAACGCAAAAGTAAAAACATGAGTTTCGAAACAGCTAAACATTTACTGGACTATTTATTCAATCGTTGGGAAAATTCTATCTCGATATCAGAGGAACGCAATATTGCAGTTGGTTTCTATGGAGGAGAGCCGTTGATGAACTTTAAGTTGATACAGAAGATTGTTGAATATATTTCGAAAAATCTACCTTCAAGTATAAATGTAATGTACAATATGACAACCAATGCATTACTTTTGGATAGGCATATTGATTATTTAATTAAGCATAACTTTAAACTTCTTGTCAGTTTAGATGGAGCTGAAGAAGATAATTGTGAACGAGTAACACCTAAAAACAAGAACTCTTTTTCCATTATATATCGAAATTTAAAGAATATTCAAATAACAAATCCAGAGTATTTTAAAAAAAACATTGCGTTTAATAGTGTTTTTCATTCTAAAAGCGATGTAAATAGAATTGTGGATTTCTTTAAAAGAGAGTTTGATAAAACGACTCAATTATCAGAAATCAATAATTCGGGGATAAAAGACGAAAAGAAATTCAGTCTGCTACAGAAAAGTGTATTCAAGAGTATTGATAATTCATCCAGATCATTGAAAATAGACAAGGAGCTTATGTATAATTCGCCTCGCATCTCTAATTTAACATATTTCTTACATCATTTAAGCAATGAAGTGTATAAGGACTATCGGTTGTTATTGTATGGAGATAAGAAATACTCATTATTGAACACGGGTTCTTGTGTCCCTTTTGAAAGGAAGATGTATCTTACAGTAAACGGTCGTATTTTAGTTTGTGAAAGAATAGACCATGAATTTTCTGTGGGATATGTAACTGAAAACGGGGTTGAACTTGACACTGATAAGATAGCTAAGAAATATAATTATTATTGCAAAAAACTACACCATCAATGTCGAAGTTGTTATTCTCAAGCATCTTGTTCACAATGTATGTTTTACTTGAATATAAAAGAAAAAAACGTGAAATGTCATAATTATAAATCAGGTACAAAATTTGCCGAATATCTTTCTTTGAATGTTACTTATTTAGAAAACAATTCTTGGGCTTACAAAAGGGTTATGAACGAAATTACAATTTTTTAATCATGAAAAACTGGCTATATATCGAACCTTATACTTTGCTTTTTAAAACAGACAAAGAATGTTTATTGTATAATACTCTTGATGGAAGTAAACTTATTATTCCCGTAAACGGTAAAAATCGAGATTTACTATATGCTTTAGCGGAACAAAAATGCATTGCGATTTCAGACACATTAGCAGATCATCAAACTTTGTCTGATATTATTGCATTGGTTCAAAACACTTTTAACGGAGATGTTATTCCGATTGAAAATGACAGCTGCAGACCCGCTGTATTTAAGCCAATTATAAATAATCAACGAGCCTTTGAAAAGTTAGATACTTATGATTGGATAAATATAAATAGTGAGGTAATGAATTATTTAGAGGAAGTTTTTATTTATATCAATGGAGGCAAACAAAATAACCTGAGAAACATTAAATTATTTAATCAAATTCACTCGTATATTGAATCAAATCTTGAAATAGACAGTCAACTTCTTGCCGAGTTTTTTAAACGTGTTATTGACAAACAGATAAACCGTATCAATATACTAGGTGGAAATATAATGTCGCATGCTTTTTTGTCTGACATAATTCGTATAATGCGTGAGAAAGCGCATATTATTAATTTTCATTTCAGATTTGACGAATGGAAAGCAGAGTATAAAAAAGTACTTGAATCAAAATTTGACGAATTAACAATAATATGTCCGATATGTCTCTTAATGGAAAATCCTTTTAATTTGGATGGATTATTCAATCAAAAATATGCCAAAAAGACAAAATATATTTTTATTATCCAAAATGAGAAGGAGTATAAAAGATACGAGGAAATTGTTAGTAATAATCCATATGTAATTAAATATCGATGTCTGCCTTTATTTAATGGTAGTAATATTAAATTTTTCGAGGAAATAATTTATAGCGATGAATCAGATATTGAAGATATTAAGCTTACAAAAAGAGAGGTGTATTCTAACCAAAAAATTAACAATATTGACTTTGGACGAATTACGATACTTCCCAATGGAGCTATTTACGCCAATGTAAATCATCCACCCATTGGCGACCTTAGAGATAAAATACATGATGTTTTATATAACGAATTAAAATTTGGGAGATCTTGGCTTCAAATTAGAGATATGGAGCCCTGTTGTCACTGTGTATATCAATTTTTATGTCCGCCACCATCAAATTATGAATTGGTTATTGGAAGACCGAATCTATGCCATATCCACCCATAGCGAATGAGCTCTTTTCCTCAATTCATTCAGCTTGATTCCATGGACTGCGGTCCAACCTGCTTGCGCATGATAGCCAAGCACTATGGCAGGTACTACAGTCTGAAAACCCTTCGTCAACATTCGTTTATTACGCGTGAGGGAGTTTCCATGCTCGGCATAAGCGATGCGGCGGAATATATCGGGTTTCGCACATCGGGAGTAATGATTTCATTCGAACAATTGGTGGAAGAAGCCCCGTTGCCCTGCATCGTACACTGGAATCAGAACCATTTTGTGACGGTCTACGATGTTAAAAGAAATAAAAAAGGATATCGTATCCGTGTTGCAGACCCCGCGTTGGGATCAGTTACATATCATGAAGCGGAATTTAAAAAGTGCTGGCTGAGTACGAAGGAAGAAAACGAAGATCGGGGAGCTGCTCTGCTTCTGCAACCCGGGCCGGAGTTTTACGATCGCGAGGATGAAAAAGAAAATCGCAATCGCAGTCTCCGGTATTTCCTACGATACCTGACACCTTATAAGAGCCAGCTTGTTCAACTAATACTGGGAATGGTTGTGGTGAGTCTTCTGCAACTGATTTTTCCGTTTCTCACTCAGTCCTTAGTGGATATCGGTATCCGTGACGGTAACATGAGTTTTATCACGCTGATCTTATTCGCACAGCTCGTTATCTTTATCGCCCGCCTTTCCGTGGAATTTATTCGCAGCTGGATATTGCTGCATATGAATACACGGATAAACATCGCCTTGATTTCAGATTTTTTAGCCAAATTGATGAAATTGCCTCTTCGCTATTTCGACACACTAGTGTCCACTAAAAATTATCGGACAGGTTAAAAATTAAAATTATCAAACAAACTAAGTCCATCAAGACCACTTTGATCTTTGACATTATTGAATTTAGATTGACTGAAGAGATCAACCCAATGAGACTTGTCGGTAAGTGAAATGCTAAGGATCTGAAGTACCTCATATATGCTTCTTTCAAGTTGCATGTCGTGCTGAAGGACAGCAACAAGACAGTACGATATGATGGCGCAATAGACCTGGATTCGTACTGCATTCTCTGACGTTCCCCAAAACTTTTTTATCTTCAGATGTTGCTTGAGCCATTTGAAAAATAACTCGACCTGCCATCTGTTTTTATAAAGTAGGGCAACTTGAAGAGCGGTCAAATCAAAAGCATTTGTAAGGAAAACGAATTGACGATTCTGTTCTTCATCCCAATACTCAACCTTACGGATTTTGATTGGATAGTCCTTTGAGGACTTATAAACAGTCAATATCCCTTCTGAGTCGGAAAGGACATTTTTAGGCATTCACCTTTTCCATTTGATAGACTTGAATTGAAGACTTTTCTTCGCTCTCACAACAAAGGAAGCATCAGCCATATCAATCTTATACAAATCCTTGAAGCTGTTATAGCCTCTATCGAAAATGTAATAAGAACCTGATTCATAAAGAATCTCACACATCGCCCTGCTGTCATGTACCGAGGCATTGGTGATATGGAAAAATGTCGGTACCTGAGTTTCTATATCGTATAGGGTGTGTATCTTGATACCACCTTTATGCTTACGGAATTTAGCCCACCAGAACACATCTAGACATAAATCTATCGTTGTAGAATCAAACGCATAGACGTTGCCACCAAGATTGAATATATTCGTCTTTCGTTTTGTTCTAGCTTGCTCGACCATGTAAGTATGCGAAGTCTTCAAAGATATGGTAATCTCTGTTTTCATTAGCTTTCGAAAGATTGCTACGAGTAACGGATTTACCCAATCCAAGATGGTACCACTTCTCTTGATGTGCTTGCAATGCAACTATGAGGTCTCGAAGACCTTCACGATTACAAAGCTGGCCAAACATCATAGCGAGGAGTTGATTCCAACAGGTGAAGGACTTGACGTATTTGTCGACTTGATACTTGGCAACAATACGATTAAACTTACTTCTATCCAAGAAGGATGTAAGTTGAGTGAATACATACTTATCTTTAAACATATCATAAGATATGAAAAAAGATTGTGCCCCTTGCCAATTCAAGTCCGTTCTCTCGGATTTTCTCTACAATTATCTAAATATCAATGATCTAAAAAAAACGCTTAGCGATTTTTAGTGGACAATAATGATAAAAAGTATATTCTAAATTTGTACCATAAGCAAAGTGTCCGACATAAAAATGGAGAAATGATTGTGGTAATGCAATATGATGACGAATTGTATACTGTTGCTCGCCGACGGATGCGTGATTTTAAAAACAAGTGGTGCGGATTATAAAAACGATATAATGATATATTTTGAAAGGTATTTCTATGGGGCAGTGAAAGTGCGCAATGAATAAGTGTCTTTTCAATCGGTCACTCGGTATTTCCGGATAAAGATAGCGTGTGTTTGTGTGGATTTATGAAACGGCAGTTAAGGGCAAATATACCGTTTATCGGAAAAAAACGACCGTTCGTTAGGAAAAATGCTACCGTTCGTTAGAAAAGCGGAGTATAAATTGGAGCAAGAAAGGGAGGATAATTATCTTTGCTCCCGACATATTAAAATTTTACCGTGATGAAAAAATTAGAAAAACTAAGATTGAAAAAAGGAAAATCTTTTGAGGTTATTGACTATGGATTGTCTAAAAGTCAATTGTCCCATATGGAACAGTCTTTTCTTATTGGAGGGGTATATGCTTGTGCAGGCAATGCCTGTGGAGGTGATGCTTGTGTAACTGATGCATGTGGAGGTAATGCATGCGGTGGTGACGGTTGTCTAATAAACGCATGTGGTGGAAACGCATGTCCTGTACAATTGTGTCCCATTGACGCTTGTTCTGTTGATGGTTGCTGGATTGATGCATTTCATTCATAAGTGTAGTGTATAATGTGTGCTCAAAAAAAGGCATAGTTGTTTGATTTATTGCAATATAAATATTGGCAAGGCTGTTTTTTTGGGCGCTTTAAACAAACTGTTTATTATGGAATGGAGTATTTATAACTATATGTATTATTCAGAAAAAGCACAAGCATATCTGTTATATAGTTCTTTGTCAAATATGTTTGTAAAGTTGAATCAGGAAGGTTATGAGACTATTATAAAAATAAAAAATGATCCCAATTGTATTGAAGCAAAAGATAGACAATATCGTTTTTTGTTTGATAAACGTTTTATTGTAGAATCAAATGAAAATGAAAGAAATAAAATAGTGTTATCCGCCATTACTCAAAGGTTTAATCCAGACGTTATGTCATTGACAATTGCCCCCACGCAAGCGTGCAATTTTAATTGCCCTTATTGTTATGAAGGTAATAAAGCTAAAAAGAAGATGACCGACAGAGTTCAGAGTGGCATTATTGATTTTTTGAAGCGAAAAAAAAATATTAAAAAGCTTAATGTAATATGGTATGGTGGAGAGCCTACTCTAGCAATAGACGTTATTCGAAAGCTGTCAAATAATATGCAAGCAATCATAAATAATTATAGCTCATATATGATCACAAATGGATATAATATAGATAAAATAGTAGATTTTGTAGATGAGCTTAAAATAGGTGGTATGCAAATCACATTGGATGGGACGAAAAAATCTCATGATAGTACAAGATATCTAGTGAATGGAAAAGGTAGTTTTGATAAAATATTATCAAATATTGATCTCTTGTTGTCGGTGTCTAATAAGGTTAATATAACAGTAAGAATGAATGTTTTGCAGGAAAACTCAAAAGAATATGAACCTTTATATAGATTATTGCGTTTAAAATATAATAAACGAGTGAATTTGTACCCTGCATTTGTCAAGAATTACATAGGGAGGGAGGAGTTGGGAGAGTGCTACGATGACAGTAGAAGTAAGGCGTCTTTTCTTAAAAATCTATATTATAATAACAGGGTATATGCGCATTCTTTATATCCGACAAGAGTGGGAAAGGGGTGTATGTGTCAATCTTTAAATGCTTTTGTTGTGGGTGCAAGTGGAGAGTTATATAAATGCTGGCATCATTTAGGTTTAAAGGATAAAATTGTAGGTAGTATTTTTAAACCAGATATCATAACTGATTACGCATTATTTGCGGATATGATGATTAAAAACGATGCTTTATTCGATGAGAAATGTAGATCTTGTGTTTTATTTCCATCCTGTGATGGTGGTTGTACAGATTTAAGAAACACAAAAGAAGATTGCTGTATTCCAGCAAAATCCATGTTAGAAGATTTCTTGGACATACGTTATCTATTATGGGCGCAAAGCCGGGGTATTGATGGTTTGCATTAGTCGTCGTCTTTTCCTGATCATGCGTTAACAAATTTCAAATTTTCAAACATTTAAACATAAAGACATGAAGTTAAAGCGTTATAATATGGTTTTATTGATTGGTGTATTGAGCTCTCTTTTGTTAAAAGGACAAAATATTCAATTTAATAAATATTCGAATAAGATAGTGGAAGATTTAAATATATATTTAAATGGAAATGTTTATCAGAAAGATTTTCTTTTGTTTGTAAATATGATAGAGACGACTCATCCTGCATTTTCAAATACTCCACCAATTGACATTGATAGTTTAAGAAAAGACGGATATACGAAGATGGCTTTGTGTAAGAGTGTTGCTGATTTTAGATTTTATTTACAATCTGCACTCTCTCATTTGAAAGATGGACATAGTACTTTGTTGCCTGATTATAAAAAAAGTATGATATATCCATTCGCAGTTTTCTTAGATGATGATAAAAAAATATATTTAAGAGGGATAAGTGAAGGAATGGAAGAGTATCTTGGTAAGGAGATTTCAGAAGTTAATGGTCACACGATATTGAAGGTAGTAGAAAGTTTTAAAACTCTAATAAGCGGTGATAATATTTTCTGTTTTTATAAGAATGTTGTCAATGTTTTACCCGTCTTTTCTTTATGGAAAAATACATCGAACTGTTTTGCGGATTCTTCTTTATGCTTTACATTTTCTGATAGTACTAGAATGACATTAAAACCAGTACATATGAATGAGCTTAATATTATATGGAAGCGACCTGATAGTTGCAGAAATTCTGTTAGGCAAGATACAAAAATGCCGTTTATTTATAAAATATATTCTGATAAGAGTATTTGTTACTTGCAATTTAATTCCTGTATTGATCAAAAATCTCTTCTACAGCAATACTATCAAAGTAGGGGTATAGGCTGGAAGGATATTTCAGATGAAGTAGAAAAAAAAATTCTTTTATACCCAAGGTTTGATAGCTTTTTAGAGAATATGTTTAAAGAGGTGGAAGCAGGTGGTATAAAAACATTGGTTGTGGATGTTAGGAATAATCGGGGGGGGAATAGTATGTTATGCAAACAATTATTGTCATGGCTAAAACCTATAAAAGAAATAAATAAATCAAAAGTTCAAATACGGTTTTCAAAATTATGGGAGCAGCAATACCCCTTGCTATCAGAGAAATATAAAAACATTTTATCCAATAAAGGTGATGATTATGAGTTAGGGCGCTTATATGATGTATCCTATTTATCAGAAAAAAAAGACTCTTTTCCATTTCAAAAAAACGAAAATATCTACACTGTAAATACGGATAGCGATAAAGTCTTTAATGGTAACGTTATTTTTATCCAAAATAGCAATACGTATAGTAGTGCTGGTATGCTTGTGACTGAATCGATTGATAATGAAATAGGTCTAGTGGTTGGTGGTAACAGTTCTTACAAACCTTGTAGTTACGGGGATTTATTGGCTTGGGAATTGCCGAATACAAAGGTAAAAGGTTATGTGAGTCATAAGGTTTTTAATCGTCCCAATATGGATGAATGCGATGAGTCTCATATTCGGCCTACTGTTTATATACCAAATAAATGGTCGGATTTTCTTGTCGGTAATGATGCTTGTTGGGATTGGATAGTAAAGATGTATTCAGAAGGCAGATAGTCCTTGTGAATATATTCTCGATTAAAATTGGAATTGATTTACATGTAATTCGATATTTGGTTTTTGTTTGCTAAGAAGGGTTAGTATATCCGCTTTTTGAAATTAATAGTTGTATTTTTTTATTTATACAAATGGCTTGAGAGGGAGAATAGGAGTGTAAAGTTTTTATATTTACGTTGTTCTGATAAGTAATTCAAGAAAATTACTTTTAATGACAATAATTCTCGGATCCCAATGTATTTTCCAGTATTAGCATCAATGATAAGTGTGTTGGAGGTTGAAAATTGGCTATTAATTATAAAATTTTTCCAAGTATAATTTCTTTAATAGTGTGTAAATTTCATTTTTTGCTAATTTGCTTATGTGTGGTGCGATAGTCCTGGTGGTGAGAATGTTAAAGGTTGGATAAGATATTCCAAGGGAATTTATGTCTATATATTCGCAATAAACACTTTCTGTTTTGTTATTTATTGTGATAGCTTTATTATCCTCAATCGAATTCTGAACCTTTATATAGCAATTAAATTTGTGTGATTTAATGTATGTTGATATTATTTCCGTATTCTCTTCAACTAGACTCCATAGATTGCGGTCCAACCTGCTTGCGCATGATAGCCAAGCACTATGGCAGGTACTACAGTCTGAAAACCCTTCGTCAACATTCGTTTATTACACGTGAAGGAGTTTCCATATTGGGTATAAGCGATGCGGCAGAATATATCGGCTTTCGTACATCAGGAGTTATGATTTCGTTCGAACAGTTAGTCGAAGAAGCTCCGTTGCCATGTATCATACATTGGAAACAAAACCATTTTGTGGTGGTTTACAATATAAAGAAGAATAAAAAAGGCGGATATCGAATTTATGTGGCCGATCCGGCACTAGGATTAGTAACCTACGACGAAGCCGATTTAAAAAAATGCTGGCTGAGTACAAAGAAAGAGAACGAAGATAAAGGAGCTGCTCTGCTTCTACAACCCGGACCGGAGTTTTACGATCGCGAGGATGAAAAAGAAAATCGCAATCGCAGTCTCCGGTATTTCCTTCGATACTTGAGACCTTATAGAAGTCAGCTTGTTCAACTAATACTGGGAATGGTTGTAGTGAGTATCCTGCAACTGATCTTCCCGTTTTTGACCCAGTCACTGGTGGATATCGGCATCTGTGACGGGAACCTGAGTTTTATCACGCTGATTCTGATTGCTCAACTCATTATTTTTATCGCCCGCCTTTCCGTGGAGTTTATCCGCAGCTGGATATTGCTGCATATGAATACACGAATAAACATTGCCTTGATTTCGGATTTTCTGGCCAAATTGATGAAATTGCCTCTTCGCTATTTCGACACGAAAATGACAGGCGATATCATGCAGCGTATCGGTGATCACGGACGTATCGAATCGTTTCTTACGGGCAATTCCATCAGTACGCTTTTTTCATTTGTCAACTTCTTTGTGTTCGCCATTGTGCTGGCTTATTATAATTTAGTTGTTCTTGGCATTTTTCTTGTCGGTAATGCCTTGTATGTGGTATGGATACTCTCTTTTATGAGGTATCGCCGTGAGTTGGACCACAGACGTTTTGCCCAATCGGCCGGAGAACAGAGCAGTATCATTCAGCTCATCACCGGCATGCAGGAAATCAAACTCAACAACTGTGAAAAGCAGAAACGCTGGCAATGGGAACGAATCCAGGTAAAACTGTTTAAGATTGGGGTGAAAGGATTGGCCGTGGGACAGCTTCAACAGGTCGGCTCGGTGATATTGTTCGGGAAGTGTATATATGAAAAAGTTAAATAAAGTTACTATGAGGCGTTTTTTCACTTGGGGAATTTGCATGTGTGGAAAATATATTCTAAATTCGCGACCGGATGTTTTATGGTAATATATATGCAGTTACAACATGAAAAAGTACACTTGCTTGAAAGAATTGCGAATCACTTGATAATAGAATCTTTCGCTGTTTACAGGTTTTCCCGGAAGTCTTTTATCCCTGTTTGCTTCCGATATAGAAAATGACAGGTGGGCTAAAATCCTTTTGTTATAATGATAAAAACACAGAAAAAATGAAGAGAATCTTAATTACCCTATTTTTACTCTCGTCCTTCTCAATAGGGATTTGTTCGGCTCAATCAACACAAGAGGCCGAATCGAATAACAATGAAAACAGTTTGCTCTGGAGAATTTCAGGCAACGGTTTACAACATGATTCATATCTTTTGGGAACGATGCACAATGTTGGCCGAACATTCTTGGATAGTATTTCGGGATTCGGAAAAGCTTTTAATGCGGCCAAGCAGGTGGCGGTAGAATGTGACATGTTTACAGCAGAGTCTAATAGAAACTCTAAACCTAAAGAAGAACTAAAAGACTATATCTTTATGCCCCAAGATACGACCTATGCCATGCTTTACAGCGGTGATGACTATCAGTTTGTCGATTCCATAATGAGAAGTGGCAACCGTCAATATTTCAAGTATAAACCGTTTTTTTGGAATACGATCTTAGCTAAGATAGTAATATATGACAGCATCAAAAACATACAGAGTTCTATGGATGGATTTATCTTATTAATTGGTTATCAGAATAATAAGAAAATCTGTTTTATGGAAACTCTTGAAGATATCGGTCGAAAAGCAACTGAATTTGATTCATTAGGGTATGTGATGGACTTACACTATCAAGCTAAAATGTTGCAAAATACATTAAGGCATCCCAATAGTACACGTTCTTTCGTGAATCAAATGAAGAAATATTATTTCAAACAAGCATTAACTCAGTTATCGATAGATTCTTTAACTAAACAGCTAAAACTTGAGGATACTCCGCAAATCATACGTGATTATTTTAAATATATGAATGATGTATTAATTGTTACCCGAAACGAAGAATGGATGAGTAACATTATTCCGATGATTCATGAAGATTGTTCGTTAATTGCGGTCGGAGCATTGCATCTGATTGGCCCCGACGGATTAATTGCCAAGTTAAGGGATCGCGGATACAAGGTTGAACCGATGAGATAAGGCTAAGTTATGAAAACCGTCGCGATATGTAATTCTTGCATGCAAGATATTGCTTGTGATAGTTTCTTTGATGAATTTCTCATCGATGAACATAAACTTACTGTATCTTTATTAGAAGTGCCTGATCCGGATTTTACGTCTTTATTCACCCCCACATTTTATAATTATAAAAAAACAAAGAGAATCTTAATTGCCCTATTTTTACTTTCGTCCTTTTCAATAGGGATTTGTTCGGCTCAATCAACACAAGAGGCCGAATTGAATAACAATGAAAACAGCTTACTTTGGAGAATTTCGGGCAACGGTTTACAACATGATTCATATCTTTTGGGAACGATGCACAATGTTGGTCGCACGTTCTTGGATAGTATTTCGGGATTCAGAAAAGCTTTTAACGCGGCTAAGCAGGTGGCAATAGAATGTGATGCTTATGATTTGGATAATCAGGAAATAGATCTTGCTGAATATGTTTACATGCCCCAAGACAGTACTTATGCAACATTATATAGCGATAGTGACTTTCAGTTTGTCGATTCAATACTAAGAGAAGGGAATCCTCAATATTTCAAATACAAACCAATGTTCTGGTGTTCGTTCTTTATAAGTATGATAGCCCATCAAAATATTAGAGGAAAAGAGACGGGTATGGATCGATTTATTTTACTAATCGGGAAGCAAAATTACAAAAAGACACTCTTTATGGAAACCTTAGAGGAAGTAAATAAGAGAACCGCTTATTTGGATTCTCTTAGATATTCGATCAATCTGAAATACCAAGCCGCCTCTTTAAAAGCAATATTGCAATATCCTGAAACGTTTTCTGCTTCAATGAACCTTGCATCCAAATTATATAAAGAGCAAAGCATGAGCGGTTTGATGGCTATTGATTCGCTGAATAAACAGAACATGAATTTTTCAGAGCTCGAAAACATTCAAAATGAAGAGAAACAACATTTCAAAAAAATGACGGAACACTTTTTTGAAATATTAGGCTCCAGACGCAATGAACAATGGATGAGTAACATTATTCCGATGATTCATGAAGATTCTTCGCTAATCGCAGTCGGAGCAGGACATCTGATTGGCCCCGACGGATTAATTGCCAAGTTAAGGGATCGTGGGTATAAGGTTGAACCGATGAGATAAGGCTAAGTTATGAAAACCGTTGCGTAGGGGTGAAAGGATTGGCCTTGGGACAAGTGCAACAGGTCGGCTCGGTGATATTGTTCGGGAAGTGCATATATGAAAAAGTTAAATAAAGTCACTACGAGACATTTTTCACTTGGAAAATTTGCATGTATGGAAAGTATGTTCTAAATTTGTGATCGGATGTTTTATGGTAATTATGCTATGCAATTACAACATGAAAAAGTACACTTGCTTGAAAGAATTGCTAACCACCTGATAATAAATAGCAGTTTTTTGGATGACCTTGGATTATTCCACGGGAAGATGGGTATTGTGATTTTCTTTTACCATTATTCACGCTATACAAACAATCCGATTTACGAAGAATTTGCCGGGGAATTATTGGATGAGGTCTATGAAGATATTCATAGAGGAATGTCATTCGATTTTGAGAACGGACTGTGCGGTATCGGCTGGGGAATCGAATATTTGCTGCAAAACGGTTATATAGAAGGTGATTCGGACGAGATATTGGAAGATATCGACCGAAAAATTATGGAGTATGATCCACGGCGTATCACCGATACAACCTTCCGTTCGGGCTTTCCCGGACTTTCATGTTATATCCGGACTCGTTTGAATTCACCATGCCGAAATCCGGATACTGTTCCTTTTGATGCGTTGTATTTGTCGGAATGGGAAAATATACCGGACAATTCGGAAGAATGGCAGGGGGCTACCGAGCAGATATTGATCCGTATATCAGGCACTTCTCCGCCGAATAAAAATATTACAGATGGGCCGCCGGGATTGGAAAACGGATGTGCCGGATACGGACTGAACATACTATTGAAATGATCCATGTGTATTTATTGAATGAGGGAAGCCGGGCTGCTGCATATGGCATAGGTACTTATGTTCGGCAGATGATGGAATGTCTACAAGGCTTGGAAACCGTTACATTGCATGTCGTTAACCTGTCTTCGGATGAAAAAGAGTCTGTCGTAAAAAATGAGAAGGAGGTCGAAATGTTTTATGTTCCTTCCATTCCACCAGTTTTCTCCGGATACAACAAACGATATATCCGGCATGCCTGGTTCTTGATACGTCAATTTATCCGTATAGAAAAAAATGATCGTTTGATATTTCATTTGAACTATTATCAGGAATATTCGCTTATACCATGTATACGAGAGGCATACCCCGATAGCCGCATCTTCTTTACCGTACATTTTCAGGAATGGTGTTTTCAGATATTTGGAAATACGACTTATTATAAAGAAATCCTTCATCGTAAGAAGGAGGAAACCCTTAAGACCGACAAAGAGCGAATGATATGCGATTTATACGACAAAGAGCAAATACTTTTTAAAGAAACAGATAAGGTTATCTGTTTAGCTCGATATACATATGCTCTTATGCGAGAAGAATATGGAATACCGGAAGAAAAACTTGTGTTGATCCATAACGGATTGAAAGACGAATACGTTCCGCTATCTCCGAAAGAACGTTTGAGTATAAGAAAAAAGCTCTTTTTTAAGGACAATGAAAAAATCATTCTGTTTGCAGGCCGGTTAGATGAAATAAAAGGATTGGATTACCTGATACAGGCATTTAAAATACTTTCGTCCCGTATGGAATGTCGTTTGGTGATTATCGGAGACGGAGATTATAATATCTATTTAAAAAAATGTAAAGGTTATTGGAATCGGATTACGTTTACAGGTCGTATAGAGAAGAAAGAATTGTATCGTTTTTATCAGATCGCGGATGTTGGCGTAATGCCTTCTTTTCATGAGCAGTGCAGTTATGTCGCGATTGAAATGATGATGTTCGATGTTCCGATGATTATATCGACAACAACAGGACTGAATGAAATGCTTGATGAGGACGAATGCAAAATAAGCATTGAGGAACAAGAAGATGGAGCAATCCTTTCGGTAGAAGAATTAGCCGGTAAGATCGAGCAGAAACTGCTGCAGAAGAATTGCGGATATAGGGAAATTTATCTTCAGAAATATGAGATATCCTCCATGAAACAAAATATAAGGAGCTTATATGAATCTTAAGTCGTAAAGAATTATATCTATTAAATACCTGTCAATTATGGATAACATGAAGAATTATTTTTGTTCCCCGGCAATGGATCGCTTGCTCAGTCAGCACATCCTTCGAGTAGACGAAATGCCCCATGTCGGTTTGTATGGCGGAAAATTAGGCTTGATCATTTTACTGTATCATTATGCACACTTCAATCGGAATAAGCCATATAAGGAGCTTGCAGACAGGCTAATGGAGTCATCCTTAGTCATCCCTTCGGACTTTTCATATCGATTTTCCGATGGACTGTCCGGTGTCGGTTGGGGGCTTTTGCACTTGATGAGACAAGGCTTTGTGCAAATAGATGAGGATGTTTGGCATGAATTGGACAGGCGATTGATGAATCTTAACCGAATGCAAATACAGAAAGAAGATGCTATTGATGAGTTGGCCGGATTAATTTCTTATGTGGAAATTCGAGAAAAACACTTGTCTGATCGTGAACAGATGTCATCTTTTTCTCCGGATTTCGGGCTACTGATAAAGTCCCTAAAACAGAAGATCGGATATAAGGCGGTAGATGATGGTACTGTACTGCGAAACATTGCAGTGCATTTACAGAGAGAGAGACAACTAAAATTGACAAAAAGCAAAATGGTCTTTTATCCAACGCATATGGTTGTGAAACAAAATGACGGATATATCAAGCTAAAATATCGCGATATTTTGTCCTTGCGATGGGAACAGGGATATACGGTTATCCGCTTGCTGTCAGGCAAAGAACTATTAGAGGATCAATCATTAAAGGAAATAGAAACTTGTTTGCCGGAATATTTTTGTCGTATCAATAAAAAGTATATTCTAAATTTGCACTATATGCAAAGTGTCCGACATAAAAATGGAGAAATGATTGTGGTAATGCAATATGATGACGAATTGTATACTGTTGCTCGCCGACGGATGAGTGATTTTAAAAACAAGTGGTGCGGATTATAAAAACGATATAATGATATATTTTGAAAGGTATTTTCTATGGGGCGGTGAAAGTGCGCAATGAATAAGTGTCTTTTCAATTAGTCACTCGGTATTTCCGGATAAAGATAGCGTGTGTTTGTGTGGATTTATGAAACAGCAGTCAAGGGCAAATATACCGTTTATCGGAAAAAAACGACCGTTCGTTAGGAAAAATGCTACCGTTCGTTAGAAAAGCGGAGTATAAATTGGAGCAAGAAAGGGAGGATAATTATCTTTGCTCCCGACATATTAAAATTTTACCGTGATGAAAAAGTTGAAAAAATTGTCTTTAAACAAAGAAGTTGTGACAAAACTTCAAAACGATGAGATGAAAAAATTGGGTGGAGGACATGTTACTTGGCTAACAATTAGTACCATTGGATTTACGAACACAATGGTGTCTTGTGATGGTTGTAGTATGGATGTGAATAAATGCACCTATGCATAATTCATAGGTATAGATATCCACATGGTTATTGCATAAAATCTGTTTACTAATGGGCTTTAATAATAAAACCAAACTATTTGTTAAAAACAAGAATGGGAGATTATTGATAATCTCCTCTTGTTTTTATAGGTGTATTTTTGACGATTGAAATGAAAAAGGTTGATTTTTTTTAATTATTATATGATAAATATCATAAGTTCGTTGACACTTTTGTATCATAAGTTCGTTTACATCTAAGTGTGTAAATTATATCATAAGTTCGTTGACGGTTTAATTACCAATTTGTATCACGAGTTCGTTTACCCGAACTTAAAAAGTTCTTTGACCCACTGTTTACATTAATTGTTTATAGTAAAAAAACTATGAACAATAAAGAAGAAATTTTAAGAAAACAAGCCATTGTCCTTCACTTGCAAGGCCTGTCTGTACAGGAAATAAGTTCACAATTGAATCGCAGTCGTCAATGGGTGTACAAATGGATTAAACGGCATTCGGCATCACCGGAGAAAGAGAATTGGCATCAGGCCCATTCCAATGCCCCAAAGAATATTAGAAACCGCATTCCTAATGAAACGGAAACGGCCATTATCAACATTCGCAAGGAACTTGAGTCAAACCCTTACCATCAGAACGGAGCCGTCAATATCTTTTACAAGTTGAATGAGGCGGGGATAAAACCACCCTCTACGGCCACCATCAACCGGGTCATCAAACGCAACGGACTGCAAAACAAATCACGCGGCAAGATGCGGAAAAACGCAGAATATCCGTCAAGTTTCATTAATGTACAACAAATGGATTTAATCGGTCCTTGCTACCTGAAAGGTGGATTTAAATTTTACTTTTACTCGATAATGGATGTGGAAACCCACCATGCGGAAGTTTATCCGGTCAAAAACAAATCGGCGAAAAGCATTGTTCCCTGCCTGATAGATTTTTGGGAGAATTTTCAGTTACCCGATTTTTTGCAAATGGACAACGAGCTTTCTTTCAGGGGAAGCAACAAACATCCCAGGAGTTTGGGGCTATTGCTTAAAGTGGCACTTTCGTACGGAGTTACGCCCGTTTTCATTCCTCCGGCAGAGCCTTGGCGAAATGGTGTTATTGAGAAGTTTAATCACAACGTGGAGAAACGCTTTTTTGCTTCACGCATTTTTTCCGGTTTTGAGGAAATCAAAGATGAAGCTGCAACTTTCAGTAACTTCCACAACGCCAATCACCGCTATGGGTGCATCCGGAACCGAACTCCGAATCAAGTGACTGATCCGCCTGAAAAACGATGGAAACTATCACGGAAAATTGACTTGAATGCCAAAATTCCTGTCGAGGAAGGTTCCCTGATTTTTATCCGCTTTATACGAAGCGATTTAAAATTACGTATCCTTGATGCTGTTTTCATCGTAAACGAGGAATTGAAATATTCGTATGTTATGGCTGAAATCATCTTGGATAAATTTGTTCTGGTGGTTTCTCGAAACCATATAATATTTCATTATTTCCCCTTTGCTATGAATCTTCCAAAGTAAACAATATGTCAACGAACTCCTGATATTTTAGACGCCCTAATGGGCGGCCAACCCCATGGGGTTGTCAACGAACTGCTGATACAGTTCCCGGATTAAGATGTCAACGAACTGCTGACACACTTTTGTCGCTTAAAAATGTCAACGAACTGCTGATACATAACAATTATAGATTAATGAGGCGGGGGTTGATTAAAAATAAGATAGATTATTTATATATGTCTCCATTTGGGGAGATTAATTTATTTGTTTTTTATTTGATTAAATATTGTAAAAAAATAAAATCTTATTTTGACAACATTAAATTTCCACGGTAGGAATATGTAAAAAATGAGAAAATTATACGATTATGACAAATAAAAAAAACGGTATTGTTGATCAAAAAATAAACTTGATAGCAGAAGCTGTTTTTGGAAAAAAACAGCAAGGAAAAACTTTAGGTTTATATATGGGAGAATATGGTATTTTATTGTTTGTGTTTTACTATTTGAAATACTCTAAAAACAAAACACATATTTTATTGGTAGATAAATATGTTGAGACGTTAATCAATCGCCTTTCTGAGGAGATGCGATTATATACTTTTTGTGATGGTTTGACTGGAGTTTTATATTTGCTTGATTTTATGCGTGATAATGATTTTTTGAGGGTGGATATAAGTAGAATTCAGCCAATATTGGATAAATATATTACTACATTAATGAGATATGATATTCAGCGTAATTATTATGATTTTATGCATGGAGCTTTGGGGGCTGGATTTTATTTTTTAAAAAGGGAAGATGCCATCGAATACATTTATGAATTGATAGATTTTCTGTATAATACAGCAATAAAAGATAAAAAATCTTGCTATTTTAAATGGGGTACAAGGATAATTAATGAAAAGAAGTCGGTGTATAATCTTGCTTTATCTCATGGTATTTCAAGTATTATTGTCTTTTTATCACGGGTTTTAGAAAAAGGTATTACAGATGAAAGGGTTGTAGACATGCTGATAGGCTCTGTTGATTATATATTATCACAACAATTTGATTCTTTACATTACGACTATTTTTTCCCCGATTTCGTATATAATGATGGGTTAAAAAATAACAAAAGAAGCCGCTTGGCATGGTGTTATGGTGATCTTGGGATTGGTATGGCCATATGGCAATCTGGGAAGATACTCAAAAATGAAGAATATAAAAAAGCAGGATTGAGAATTTTAATGGAGTCAACTAAACGTCGGAATTTAAAAGAAGAAGGAGTGTTGGACGCAGGTCTTTGTCATGGGAGTTCAGGAATTTCCATGATATTTCGTAGAATGTATATAGAAACTCAACAAAGAGAGTTTGCTGATGCTTGGGATTATTGGATAGAAAAAACGTTGAATTTTTCCATTTTTAATGATGGTCTAGCTGGATATAAAACATATGTACTGAATGGTTGGGAATGTGATTATTCACTATTAACTGGGATATCTGGAATAGGGCTTGCATTAATCTCATATATAGCTCAAGATGAGCAGAATTGGGATGAATTGTTTTTGCTGTCATAGATGGAATACATATTATATACGTAATGGAATACAATGAATGGTTAGAAGATGTAATTCGATTGGAATGTTTGTTGTTTGTAAAAACGGATATTTATCTGTTAGTAGAAAGAAAAAAAAGAAGTAAATGCCTCACCTTTAGTGAGAGAAAGCAGTTGTGTGTGGATGTTTTTGAGATTTTCCAGAGGTTAATTGGAGTCTTGCAAACATCGTGTCCGAAATTGACAAAGGAAGATATTCTTTTTTGTTGCCTCTTTAAAGTTGGGCAAGATTGCTCTTTTATAAATTGTTGCATGGGAAGCATAAGTCGTCCAGCATTTAATCAGCGGAGATATCGTATTAGAAAAAAAATGACACAAGCAAAAAGTGAAAAATTGTTTGAATTGATTTTTGGGGCTTAATGCAATGTTGTCCTAACTAGAGTTTGCTGAATAACGCATTTTGCCAATTAAACTATTGATTGTTAAGATAATATGAGCAATCAGTCAAAATTAAGCGACATGTTTAGAAAAATTTACATACAGCCCATTTCCTATATCCGACAAAGCTTTATTTGTGGTATAGAAAAGCATCTCAGAAACTATCTTTGTAGAATTAATTAAATAAGCTTTATTTAAAAGAATAAAACATGTAAGAGGTATGAGAGTGACACAATCTATATTCGTATTATTACTTTTGTTATCTATCAATGGGCAAGCCCAGCAGACGAGTTCATACAATTTGGATTTTGAAAAAGTCGAAGCCGGATTTCCTCAAGGCTGGTCCGGCTATGGCACAGGCAAACCTTCCAACTACAAAATTTCCTTGGATTCCGTCCATACGAGATCGGGGAAGTATGCCGTTTCCCTCGAATATGTTGGAGATAACCCGGATTCAGAAATAGGAATCCTGTTTTTTGTACCGAATACTTATCAGGGAAAAAAGATCACATTGTCGGGATATATCAAAAACAAAGAGGTAACAGATGGATTTTCTTCTTTATGGATGGGCATTGATCATCCGGATGGGAAAAACTTTGTTGCGTCCGGCACTGTAAAGAATGTAAACGAAACATCCGACTGGCAAAAATATGAGCTCACGTTGGATATGAATCCGGCCAATACCCGACAGTTTATACTAAGCGTCTCTTTATCGGGTGGCGGAAAAGTATGGTTCGATGATTTGAAGTTGACTGTAGACGGGAAGGACATAGAGGAGCTTACACCTTACGAAATTCCTCCTTTTGCCGCCGAAAGCGACAAGGAGTTCGACAAAGGCGCCATGATCGACTTTCCCGACCTGAATCAACAGAAGATAGACGACTTGGTTCTTTTGGGAAAGATATGGGGATTTCTGAAATATCATCATCCCGCCATCGCAAAAGGCGAATATAATTGGGACTACGAACTCTTTCGTTTTCTTCCTGATTATTTACAAGCGGATGATAACAAACAACGAGACCGTTTGATATCCGAGTGGATTGATAAACTCGGTTTTGTCCCGTTAAATACGATCGATCGCCCGGTTTTAGGGGAGGTATTTATAAAGCCCGATTTGACATGGGTCGAAAACAGCGATATGGACAACGATTTGAAAGAGAGACTTCGGTATATCTATCAAAACAGGCATTACGGACATCATTATTACGTGCTGATTGAACATTTCGGAAGTCCGCTGTTTTTGCACGAAAACAAATATGAGCAAATGTCCGTTCCCGATGCCGGATTTCGACTCTTGGCTTTGTATCGCTATTGGAATATGGTGCATTATTTTTATCCTTCCAAATATCTGACGGATAAAAAGTGGGATGAAGTACTTGCTGAGTACATCCCATACTTTATGGATATAAACGATCGATTAGGATACGAACGGACTGTTTTGCGGATGATTGCGGAGATACGCGATTCGCATGCGGCTAACTTGCTCGAAGGAGGCGATCAAATACGGCGGTCTGGGGGCCAGTGGAATTCTCCGATAAAAGTCCGTTTTGCGGAAGACAAATTAGTCGTTTCGGGATATCGGGCGTTGAGAGACACGGTACTGACTACCGAAGCGGCGGATAGCGTGATGGGGCTGAAAAAGGGAGATATCATTACTCATATTGACGGAAAGCCGGTTCAGGCCATCGTCGACAGTTTACGTATGTATTTTCCGGCATCGAACGAGCCGACCCGATTGAAAAATATGGAGTTTGAGATGCTTCGATCCAATCGGTCTGTTATTCGATTAAATTATCTTTCATCGGGAGAAAGCCGAAAAAAAGACATTCGTTTATTGCATCCTTACTATGTCGAATTTTATCCTAGTGATACGACTCGTTATACATTGATAGGCAAAAGAAAAGACATCGGATTTATTCGGGATGAGATTTTAAGAGAAGAGGATGTTCCCGTCATCCGGAAGGTGTTTGCACATACGAAAGGCATCGTAATCGATCTTCGGTGTCGCCCGGTTCTTGCAGGTCGAGCGTTAAGTTCATGGTTTGTCTCGTCTGAAACACCTTTCAGAAAATGCACGCGAGGAAATCCGAATCATCCCGGAGAGTTTTATTTTACGCCGTGCGATACGGTCTACCCGTCCAAAGGGCCTTCTTATAAAGGCAAAGTCGTTGTTCTTGTCGATGAAAACACATTAAGTGAAGGAGAATATCAGGCTATGATGTTTCGAGCCGGGCAAAACACGGTGATCCTCGGTAGCCAAACGTCCGGAGCAGATGGTAGAGTATCGGATATTTTTCTTCCCGGCGGAATAAAAACATGGATTTCAGGCTTTGGTGTTTATTATCCTGACGGAGGTCAGACCCAGCGTGTCGGTATTGTTCCGGATATTGAAGTCAAGCCCACTGTAAAAGGACTTGCCGAAGGACGTGACGAACTGCTCGAAAAAGCGATCGAGGTGGTTGAGAAGGAATATAAATCGAATGGGGCGTAATTATTTTATAATAATGTTGATAAGGTGGGGTTGGGTGTTTTGTTATATTCTATACAAAGAGTTTTCTAAGCCATAAATTCTTGGAATAGGACGACAATAAGAGGGGGATTTTAGTTCCTCTACCGTTCCAGTCAGTCAGGTTATCGTTGATTAGTTGCTCCACACCAGACTTTTTTTTATTTGACGGTGCAATATTTTGGTAATGATGGGATAATCATTTCTTTTTTGTGAGAAGAATGCTGTCCAACCATGTCTGCATTGGTCTTTTTCCAGAACAATTCTGGCATTGTTGTATTAGTATATGTTTTGTTTTTTTAGAATTTTACAGTCTTTAATGACTTTGTTGCAACGGATAAATCCGTGAAAAACAATGATATATTTTGCCTGTAATAAAATATTAATTTTGCTATATTGCTGATTATTAAACGGCTGTTTTTTTTTAGGTTGTTTTTTATATACACCTATATCTTTTGATAATCAGACGTCAACCGTTGCAACAAAGTCGTTTTTAATTATTAGATCGTTAAGGCTGGAATGTTTGCAAGAACTATCGCAACTTAACAATAGTTTTTAATGCAGTTGCTCTGTTGTGCTGCCAACAAAGCATTAGCAGGCATGCATCGAAAAAAAAAGAGGGTATTGTTAAATTTATATAGTACTATTATCTTTGCTGAAAAAAAAACTATGGATTGTCCAAGATGTGGAAGCATAAATCATCGTAAAGATGGCATTGTCGGTGGTCGTCAGCGCCATTATTGTAAAGATTGTCATTATCGTTATACTGTTCAACAGAAATCTAATACAAAATCAGCTGCTACTCGTAGATTAGCTTTGGAGATGTACTTGGAGGGCTTAGGTTTTAGAGCAATCGGACGCATATTGAAAATAAGTCATACAATTGTTTACTATTGGGTAAAAGAATGGGGTGAAAGGGTGGCTTTACCACAAAAAGAGGGACCTGTTTCAGTTGTTGAATTAGATGAGATGCCCACATATATAGGTTCAAAAAAAACTACTGTTGGGTATGGATTGCTGTTGATCGATTTGGAAAACGATTTATCTCTTTTGTCTGTGGGGACAGAAGCACAGATACAGGGATGAAGCTTTGGAAGAAGATAAAAAACATTCCTGCATCTGTGTATTATTCTGACTATTGGAAGAGCTATAAAGAATTTCTTCCTAATGTAAAACACATTCAAACGAAGGCAGAAACTTATACAGTCGAAGGTTATAATAGCAGAATAAGGCATTATTTAGCAAGGTTCAAACGAAAAGGGAAGTGTTATAGTAAGGCAAAACATATGATAGAAAAATCCCTAAAATTACTTTTTCTAAAACTAAACAACGAGCTAGCTATATGTGTTTAACAATACCGTATTTTCTATGGGGCGGTGAAAGTGCGCAATGAATAAGTGTCTTTTCAATTAGTCACTCGGTATTTCCGGATAAAGATAGCGTGTGTTTGTGTGGATTTATGAAACAGCAGTCAAGGGCAAATATACCGTTTATCGGAAAAAAACGACCGTTCGTTAGGAAAAATGCTACCGTTCGTTAGAAAAGCGGAGTATAAATTGGAGCAAGAAAGGGAGGATAATTATCTTTGCTCCCGACATATTAAAATTTTACCGTGATGAAAAAGTTGAAAAAAATCAAGTTGAATCAGTTGTGTAAAGCGGAGCTGAATTCAAGAGAAATGGCCCAATTAACGGGCGGTTTATGTTGTGGTTGTGGTTGCCACGGTCCGTCTTCTACAGTGGATAACCAAAACGCTAATGCTGAAAATGGTTATGGCTCTATAGGAGGCAATAAAATTTGTTGGTGTTGGGATGGAGGTGCTTGGGTTAAAACAGAAACCAAGTAACTATGGTGTTTAGGTTTGCCTTATTGAGATTTTCATATAAGGCAAACTTTATTTAATTTATGCGTTTTGTATGAGGAATTTACATGTTTTTTTTAGCCTCTTCTGTATGACGACTCTTGTTATCTTGAATCTAGTAAATTGCTCGTCTTTAGAAAAAAAGTATAATATTTCGACAGAGGCGTGCATACCTGTTATCGACTTGGCATATGCTGTGGAGAATTCCGGAGAATCGCTTCCTTTGAGTGATTTTGTTGAAGATATTGAATATATCCGTCCCGAATATCCCGCCACGTTGGTTGATATAATCTTTGGAATATCCTTTAACCGCAATTATCTGTTATTGGAAGTCAGGGATAGGCTGTTATGTTATACACGCGAAGGAAAGTTTATCTGTGAAATAAGCCGTAAAGGACAAGGTCCTAAAGAACATTTGGGTATTCGTTCTTCTGATTTATATCACAATCTTGTTGCTATTCACAGTAATTATAGTTGTAAGATATTATGGTATAATGCGGATGGAGAGTATATAAGGGAAACTCCGGTATCAAATAGTGTTTTTAAAATAAATATTCTGGATACAAACAGAGTGGCTATCCATTTACACCATGGCACCGAAATGGATAATCCCGGGCTTTTTATTGCGGGTATTCTGAATAGCAACGGCGATACGGTTCAAATAAAAAAAAGTGAACCGTATTATCCTGAGGGAGTCGCAAGTAGTCCATCTATATGGAAATATAACGATACGGTTCGGGTATTGACGTGTATAAACGATACGGTGTATGCTATCTCAAGGAATGAAATTGTTCCGAGATATGTGATCAATTTTGGAAAATATAAAATCAGTCGTGACGCTTTTGCAGATATTCGATTATTAGAACAAGAGCGCAATAAATGTATTTCTATGCCATCCTTTTGCGAAACAGCGACACATCTTTTGGTCATATTCCCATACAATAGGAAGCGATGGTTTGCAGTATACGATAAACAGACGGCCAAAATATCAGCATGGAGTTCTGAGCCTGACAATATCAACAAATATGGTTTCTTGGAAGGTGGGGGATGGATAAACAATATTGACGGAGGAGTCTCGCCGACTGCTTTTTTTTCTGCCTCCAGTGACTATTTTACGGTCAATGTGGAACCGGAAAATCTAAAAACATCTTTTATCGAGAATAAGGGGCATATCGACGTTCAATATCCGGAAAAACAGCAGAAATTAGAACAGCTCATCCACTCTCTCGATGATGAGGAAAATCCTGTAGTAATACTCTATAAACTAAAAAAGTAAAAAAATGAAAGAAATATGCTCTTTTCAGTTGCAAAACAGGAATACGTATTTGTTTGTTAACAGGGGTGATTTTAAATATGTTATGGCTGTTCATCCCAAGATGATAAGATATCTCTTCGGAGATGAAATAAAAACTAAAGGATGTGCCGATACATCTGATGATATTTATTATAAAAGAAAGGCAGAGTACATAAAATCAAAATTACCTGATGAGAATCATTCATTCTCAGGAAGAATACATCCGAGTCAAGTAGAAGAAGCGTTCTTGAATGTAAATCAAATTGTGTTTGAGGTTACTGATAGATGCAATTTAAATTGTACATATTGTGGATATGGAGGGTTATATGGAAATTATGATAAAAGAGAGAGCGGCCTTTTGAAAATAGAAGATATAGCTCCTCTATTCTCTTTTCTTGATAATTTACAACAAAAAAAGAATAAATCCATAAATGATATAATCTATATTAGTTTTTATGGGGGAGAGCCTCTGCTTAATATGACATTTATCAAGAATGTAGTTTCATATATACGAAATCACAGGAAGGATGAGCATAAATATGAGTTCAGTATGACAACAAATGCTGTCTTACTACATAAATACATGGATTATTTAGCTGCAAACAAAGTGCATCTTCTTATTAGTTTGGATGGTGATGAAAAAAATAATTCATATAGGGTAACGAAAAGTGGACTAAATTCTTTCAAAAGTATAGTTGAAAATATTGATTTATTACAGAGCAACCATCCTGAGTACTTTAAAGACTTTGTGAATTTTAATGCTGTTTTGCATAACCGTAATTCAGTGGAAGACATCTATAATTATATTTATACTCGGTATAAGAAAATATCAAGGATTGGTGAACTTAACAATACAGGAATCCTGCCGGAAAAAAGAGAAGAGTTTGAAAGAATGTATCGAAATACTTCTGAAAGTCTTTATCAATCGGAGAATTATACAAGATTGGAGCATGAGTTTTTCACCTTGGTTCCTTCATATTATAATGCTTGTAATTTCTTACACACCTATAATCTTGGAGTAATAAATACATATAATGATTTTTTTTCAAGTCATAAGAAGAAGAATTTTATTCCGACAGGGACATGTATGCCTTTTTCAAAGAAAATTTTTGTAACAGTTAATGGAAAAATACTGCCTTGTGAGCGCATAGGACATAATTATACATTGGGACAATTGTCTAAAGCAGGTGTTGATATTGACTTTGAGAAAATAGCATTAAAATATAACTCTTATTATGATAAACTAAATAAACAATGTTCTAAATGTTATCAATTAGGAGCTTGTTATCAATGCATCTTTAATATTGATGACATGGAAAATAATCCTATTTGTCATGGGTTTATGAATAAGAAAAACTTTGTGAGTTTTTTGGCGACTAATATGATTTTCTTTGAATCTCACCCTCTTGATTACTATAGAATCATGGAAGAGGTTGTCTTAAAATAATAATTTCCCATAATGAATATAGATATTAATCAAAATTATTGGCTGACTGTTGAGCCTTACGTATATATAAATTTTGCTCATTCATCTGTACTTCTATATAATACCTTGGATGCACAATACATTGAATCCACCAATCCATTAATAGTTCGATTGGTGCATAAAATTTCAGAGAAGAAAAATTGCGGAGTATGTCTATTGACGAGAAGAGACCTCAAGATTGATGAAGTAAGAGAGTTTGTTATAGATATTCGTCAAAAATTCATTGGAGATATTATTCCCGTTAAATTTTCCGAAAGCAAACCGGTTCAGCTTATTCCGTTTTTGAATTTTCAACAAGATAGAACAAGATTGAGTCTGCAGCCTAATATATCAATTGGAGATAATGTATTGGATTATCTTCATGAGATCAATTTTCTTTTTGATAAGCATAATGAGTTAAAAATAGAAAGACTTAATGATGTTATAGAGCAGGTCGAAAATGTTCCAGTGGTTAATCTATGTGGTAATATTTGGAAGTACTCCTCTTTTTCCAAGTTGCTTCAATTATTAAATAAGATAAGTGGTAGAAAGATTATTATCAATAATTATGAAGAAATAAATGTTGATAATGTTTTGTCATCTAATATAGGAGAAGAGTATACTTTTCTTATAAATATTCGCTTCCCAATCAATAAGGAAAAATGGAAGTCACTTGTTTCTTTGATGACGTTGTCCAAATGGAAAATTAAATTTGTTTTTGGTGTAGAGAGCGAAAAGCACTTAAAAGACGCTGAGAGACTAATTAATGAGTATAAAATAGAAAACTATCAACTTTTACCGGTATATAACAATAAAAATATTGCTTTTTTTAAAAAAAGTGTTTATTTGAATAGGGAGGATATCTTTTCAGCCCCTTTGTCTATGAGAGAAATATTTGCTAATAAAACACTGAATATATATAACTTTGGGAAGCTTTTTGTAAAATCTAATGGAGATGTCTTTGTTAAGGGAAGTAGCGAAATAATAGGGAATGTGGAGAAAGATACAATAAAAGAAATTATCTATAATGAAATTTCTAATGGAGAATCATGGTTAAGTATACGAAATAAACAACCCTGTACAATGTGTCTTTATCAATGGTTATGTCCCTCACCATCTGATTTTGAGCTGTCTATTGGAAGACCGAATCTATGCCATGTTCACCCATAGCGAATGAATTCTTTCCTAATATTCACTCAGCTTGACTCCATGGACTGCGGTCCTAGCTGTTTGCGCATGGTTGCCAAGCATTACGGAAAGCATTACAGTCTGGAAACGCTCCGTCAACATTCGTTTATTACACGTGAAGGAGTTTCCATGTTGGGTATAAGCGATGCGGCAGAATATATCGGGTTTCGCACATCGGGGGTCATGATTTCGTTTGAACAGTTAGTCGAAGAAGCACCGTTGCCCTGCATTGTCCACTGGAAGCAGAATCACTTTGTGGTGGTTTATCATATCAAAAAAGATAAAAAAAACAGGCACCGCATTTACGTGGCAGACCCCGCCTTAGGATTGGTAACTTACGATGAAGCCGATTTCAAAAAATGCTGGCTGAGTACGAAGCAAGAAAATGAAGACAAAGGAGCAGCTCTGCTTCTGCAACCCGGACCGGAGTTTTACGATCGCGAGGATGAAAAAGAAAACCGCAATCGCAGTCTCCGGTATTTCCTTCGATACTTGACACCTTATAAGAGTGAGCTTGTCCAACTAATATTGGGAATGGTTGTAGTGAGCATCCTTCAACTGATCTTCCCGTTTTTGACCCAGTCGCTGGTGGATATCGGCATCCGTGACGGGAACCTGAGTTTTATCACGCTGATTCTGATTGCTCAACTCATTATTTTTATCGCCCGCCTTTCCGTGGAGTTTATCCGCAGCTGGATATTGCTGCATATGAATACACGGATAAACATCGCCTTGATTTCGGATTTTTTAGCCAAATTGATGAAATTGCCTCTTCGCTATTTCGATACGAAAATGACAGGAGATATCATGCAACGCATCGGCGACCACGGACGCATTGAGTCGTTCCTTACCGGCAATTCCATCAGCACACTTTTTTCGTTCGTCAATTTCTTTGTGTTCGCTTTTGTATTGGCTTATTATAAATTAGTTGTTCTTGGTATTTTTCTTGTCGGTAATGCTTTGTATGTGGCATGGATACTCTCTTTTATGAGGTATCGCCGCGAGTTGGATCACAGACGTTTTGCCCAATCCGCCGGAGAACAGAGTAATATCATACAGCTAATCACCGGCATGCAGGAAATCAAACTCAACAACTGTGAAAAACAAAAACGCTGGCAATGGGAACGTATCCAGGTAAAGCTGTTTAAGATTGGGGTGAAAGGATTGGCCGTGGGACAAGTGCAACAGGTCGGCTCGGTGATATTGTTCGAGAAGTGCATATTAAAAAGTTAAATAAAGTTACTATGAGGCGTTTTTTCACTTGGGGAATTTGCATGTGTGGAAAATATATTCTAAATTTGCAACCAGATGTTTTATGGTAATTATGCTATGCAATTACAACATGAAAAAGTACATTTACTTGAAAGAATTGCTAACCACTTGATAATAAATAGCAGTTTTTTGGATGACCTTGGATTATTCCACGGGAAGATGGGTATTGTGATTTTCTTTTACCATTATTCACGCTATACAAATGAACCTATGTACGAACTATTAGGTGAAAATCTGATCGAGAATATTTATGAAAATATTCATGAAAATATGCCTGTGACGATGGATAAAGGGCTTTGTGGCATTGCTTGGGGACTATGTTCTTTGTTGGAGGATAATTTTTTGGAAGGTGACGTAGATGAAATATTAAGTGATATTGACAATAAAATCATGGAGCGAGATCCTATTCGCATTACTGATTTGTCATTTAACACTGGTCTTGAGGGGATTTGGTGCTATGTGCAGAAGCGAATTGCTTATGCGAAAAAAACTCAAAGAGTTCTTCCTTTTGATGAAAAATATAGAGATAAGATTGGAAAAAGTATTCAAAAAACGGGGGTATCATTGAAGGCCTCTTCACCTTTAGATGTTATTACAATAGCGAATGTTGACTCAACAATGAACTTTTTGAAATTTCCATTGGGCTTGGATAATGGTTGTGCTGGAGTTTTATTAAAACATATATTGAAATGAAGCACATATATATATTTAATACAGATAGTCAAGCCGGAGATTATGGAATTGGTACCTATTTGAGAGAACTCAAGGCCTGTTTACGTTCTGATCCTGAGATAATTCTTACACTTGTTGAGTTGCAATCTACTCAAAAAGAATTTTCAGTGGTAGAAATAGTAGGAGTGAGGTGTATTAAAATCCCTTCTCCTCAAGCACACCCATCTTGGCAGTTTCACACAAAAAAGATGAAAACTTACAATTTGGCAGTTTGTATTTTGCTGAAAAAATATGTGAATACGGAGGAAGAGAATGTATTTCATTTAAATTATTTACAGCATGACTCGTTAGTGCCGTATTTGCGTGAGATGGTTCCTCTGTGTAAAATTATTTACACAATTCATTATTTAAGTTGGTTCCCAAATAATGAAAATGCTTATCATAATAAAATTAGTAAACAGATATATGATCAGGTAGATTCTGCCGAAAAGTTTGTGTATGACAGTTACTCCAGAATGAAGGCAATGTGCCAATCAGTAGACAAAGTAATTTGTTTGTCATTACATACTTTCAATCTATTGCAAACTGAGTATGGACTATCTCAGAATAAGCTGTTTTTTATCTCAAATGGATTGCAGGATGAAGCGCGAATGTTGGATGAAGAACAGAAGCGAGCCATTAAAAAGGAATTGTCTTTTGTTGTCAATGAGAAAGTTGTTCTTTTTGTAGGAAGGTTGGACGCAGCAAAAGGACTTTTGTTACTTATAAGAGCTTTTAAGAAAGTAGTTGCTCATTTACACGATGCTCGTTTAATTATTGTAGGAGATGGCAGGTATGATGAACTGTTAAAAGAATGTTCATCGTTTTATGGTAAAGTTACATTTACCGGCAGGGTTGATAAGGATTTCTTATATCGATTATATCAAATAACCGATGTGGGAGTTCATCCATCTCTTAATGAACAATGTAGCTATGTGGCAATTGAGATGATGATGCATGGAATTCCCTTAATAGGATTCGATGTAATAGGAGTCGGAGAAATGATAAAATCAGGGTATAATGGATATAAAGTGCATATTGATGATAAAATTCTTCCTATTTCTGAAAACACTTTATTGGTAGAGCAATTGGGGAATTGTATAATAAAAGTGTTACAAAATGGTAAGCTGCGAAGAGAATTAGGTAAAAATAGCAGGGAGGCTTATCTGAATCGATATGACGAAGCGAGAATGAAAAATAAAATATTGGAGGTCTATCATTGATAGATCCCTTTAGATTAAATAATTATTAATTTAAAACAAGTGAGATTATGAATGAGAAAAAAAAGCTTAAGAAGTTAGTTCTTAAAAAAGAGGAGATCGTGAATCTGAATGATTATCAGATGGGACAAATGAAAGGAGGATCATCAGTGCCTTGTTCATCAGTGGGGTGTGCTATAGCCTCTGCTATTTCTATTTATGAAATAGGAAAAGACATATACAATGCTGGAAAAGATGCCAGCAAATGGCATTGTCCTTACTCAAAGCAAGCAAACTGCATGACTAATGTATCGGATAAATGGGTACATTTTCCTGATGGCAGTAAATCATGCGAAATTCCAGAAGTCGATATTTATGGACATCGACCATAAGGCAATTGGTAGGCTATGTGCATATCGAAAGATGTCACATAGCTTACGCTATGAGGTGAATTATGAAAAATTCTGCGTTGCTGGAAAGTTTTGATCTATGTGCCCAATACAGAAAGGGTAATTCGACATATAAAAGTATTGGGTTAGTTTCCGGAAGTAGTGCTTATCTTTTGTATTTCTACTATTTGCATGAAATAGCAAATGATCATAAGTATAAGGAACAATTGCTTCAATTGATAGAAGAACAATTGGAAGGTGTAAATAGTAACTTCAGTTTAAGCTCCGGATTGTCTGCATTGTGTTTAGTGCTTTATTGGATAAAACACGATCACTTATTAAGCGAACAAATGGAAGAAATAGATTGGCTAATTGAAAAGGAGTATAATTTGTCACTAAGCAAGAATGATATGGACTATTTTCAGGGTGCTTCCGGATACATGTTCTATTTCATGATGACAAAAAGGTGTAAACGAATTGATCGATTGATTGCACAATACATTCAACAGGTTAACGAGAACTTTGAGAAAAATGATTGGTACACGCCTTTTTATCTGAAAGATGCTAATCCTGTTATGGTTGTAAATATGGGTACTCCGCATGGAATGACCGGAATTTTATTATTGCTTTTAATCGTGTTTGAAAACGGATATCGAATAGTTGCTCCTACTATATTGAAAGTTTGTAAATTTCTGTTAGAGAATCGCTTCACCAAAAGGGAAACATCTTTTTTTCCTTCGGTTATGAAGCGTGACGGGGAAAAGATAGATAGTGGAATTGCCTGGTGTTATGGGGACTTAATGGCTTCGTATGCAATATTAAAAGCGGGTATTCTCTTAAAACACTCTTATTACAGGGAGGTAGGATATCAAATGTTGCTTCAGTTGAATGAGCGTACTGACTATGTAAAGAATGATTTGTGTTTGTGCCATGGACACTCTTCACTGATATTGATATATAAAAGAATCTACGAACTTACTTGTGACAAATCGTTTCAGCAACGTCATCTCTTTTGGCAGGAGAAAACAAAAATGTTACTTGAAGCGAAGCTCACAGAATATAGACAAGGAATATATTCGGATTTGTTTTTAGAGAATCTTTCGCTGTTTACAGGTTTTCCCGGAAGTTTTTTATCCCTGTTTGCTTCCGATATAGAAAATGACAGGTGGTCTAAAATCCTTTTGTTATAATGATAAAAATATAGAAAAAATGAAGAGAATCATAATTGCCCTATTTTTACTTTCGTCCTTTTCAACAGGGATTTGTTCGGCTCAATCGACACAAGAGGCCGAATTGGATAACAATGAAAACAGCTTACTTTGGAGAATTTCGGGCAACGGTTTACAACATGATTCATATCTTTTGGGAACGATGCACAATGTTGGTCGCACGTTCTTGGATAGTATTTCGGGATTCAGAAAAGCTTTTAAGGCGGCTAAACAGGTGGCAATTGAATGTGATGCTTATGCTTTGGATAATCAGGGAATGGATCTTGCTGAATATGTTTACATGCCCCAAGACAGTACTTATGCAACATTATATAGCGATAGTGACTTTCAGTTTGTCGATTCAATACTAAGAGAAGGGAATCCTCAATATTTCAAATACAAACCAATGTTCTGGTGTTCGTTCTTCACGAGTATGATAGCCTTTCAAAATATTAGAGGGAAAGAGACGGGTATGGATCGATTTATTTTACTAATCGGGGAGCAAAATTACAAAAAGACACTCTTTATGGAAACCTTAGAGGAAGTAAATAAGAGAACCGTTTATTTGGATTCTCTTAGATATTCGATCAATCTGAAATACCAAGCCGCCTCTTTAAAAGCAATATTGCAATATCCTGAAACGTTTTCTGCTTCGATGAATCTTGCATCCAAATTATATAAAGAGCAAAGCATGAGCAGCTTGATGGCTATTGATTCGCTGAATAAACAAAACATGAATTTTTCAGAGCTCGAAAACATTCAAAATGAAGAGAAACAACATTTCAAAAAAATGATGGAACACTTTTTTGAAATATTAGGCTCCAGACGCAATGAACAATGGATGAAAAATATTATTCCGATGATTCATGAAGATTCTTCGCTAATCGCGGTCGGAGTGGCACATCTGATTGGCCCCGACGGATTAATTGCCAAGTTAAGAGATCGTGGATACAAGGTTGAACCGATGAGATAATGCTAAGTTATGAAAACAGTTGCGATATGTAATTCCTGTATGCAAGATGTTGCTTGTGATAGTTTCTTTGATAAATTTCTCATCGATGAACATAAACTTACTGTATCTTTATTAGAAGTGCCTGATCCGGATTTTACGTCTTTATTCACCTCACACTCTGTTGTGGTTAAAGTACAAGCTTTTTCGTGTAATTACCGTGATCGTTCATTAATGCATTATTTTGGAGAACAATGTATGGCTTTGAGTGGCAATCAGAAATATTTTTATTCACCAGTCGGGTCGGAATTTGTAGGCCAAGTGGTAAAAGTCGGCTCCGAGGTTCGTTCGTTACATCCCGGTGATCGTGTTATGTCAGATAATAGCTATCCATTTAAACCGGATGGGAGTATCGGTGGCGTAAGTACAAACTTTGCATCGCAAAGATTTTTACTGCTTTTGGAACATCAACTAATAAAAGTTCCGGATACAATGTCGGATGAAGTTGCAGCGGCTTTCTCTCTTTCTGCACAAACAGCATATAGCATGGTAAGAAAGGCTGATCTGAAAGATGGTGATAATGTTTTGATTACTGCATTAACTTCTAATACATCATTAGCAATAGTTGAAAGGCTCAAGTCGTGCAATGCGAATATAAATATATATGGGATGTCTTCTAAAGCCATATCACTGAGAAAATATATAAAAGAATGGGGATTAAAGGATATCTATCTCCCTCCTTTTTTACAAGACAGTCAATTCGGTGAGAATGATTGTATCGATAAGAAATTTGATGTTATCTTTGATCCATTCATTGATTTGTATTTCACGGATTTATTAAATCACATCAATTTTAACTCCAAATACATATTCTGCGGTTTTTACCAGCAACATCCTTCATACAAAGGAATGAAGGTATTGCCCCGGAACTCTCTTTCAACAATGTATGGATCATGTATAATACATAATATGTCCTTAATAGGCAACTGTTTGGGAGGTAGAGAAGACTTGGAAAAGGCCCTTTCTGATTTTTCAGACGGCAGATTTTGTATGAATATAGATTCTGTGTACACAGGCAATCAGTTGGTAGAATTCTTTCAGAAATCTTTTCTTAAAGAAAGAATCGGGAAGGTAGTATATAAGTATATGGATTGATAAGTTGTTGATTGAATTAATTTATTGTTATGTTCACTTTGCATATGATGTATGGAAAGTATTTGCGGATTAAAAAAATGGAAGAATGAAATAAAATATATTGCTCCATGATACGAACGATTTATCTACTTATACATCTTTATTGACTCTAATCGGCAGTGGATAAATGCTGTTCTGCTGTTATCTACCCGATGTCATTTACATAAGAAACCCAAAATGGAATATAATGACCTTTTACAAAAAAAAGATATGATATTTCGGCCTTTTGATAGATTTATTTACCGATTGCCTACATTTCCTTTAACTTATTTAAGAAACATTCTTGAGGGGAAAAAAAGTATGTCTGCATGTTTCTCTGATAACCGTGTCAAAGAAGCTGTTTATATAGGTTCTTCTGATTTATATAAGGAGTTGGAAAAATTATTTAGCAGTAAAGTAAAGGACGAGGATCGGAAAAATGGTATTGAAATTTCTTTTATGAAGTATTTGAGTAGAATGTCAACTCGTTGTACCCCATTCGGACTATTTGCCACTTCTTCTGTAGGCAATATAGGAGAGGTTACTCAATTTTCTTTAGACGATGAGATAAGCAGGTGCACTCGATTGGACATGTACTATCTGTGTGCATTGGTACAGAATATATTAAGTTTACCGGATGTGAAAAGAGGAGTATTATATTATCCGAATAATACACTTTACAAAGTGGGCAAGTACATGCGCTATATCGAATATAAATATTCAGATAAGAGACGAATGCATACTATTTCGTCTGTTGAACGATCGAAATATTTAGATACAATATTGAAGAATGCGGCTAAAGGAGTAATGATTGGGGAATTATTAAGTTATTTCAGTGAACAAGGAATAGATGAAGAGGAAAGTTTATGTTTTATTGATGAGCTGATAAAATCTCAATTGTTAGTCAGTGAATTGGATGTAATGGTAGTGGGTGAAGAATATTTGAAAAAGTTCATAATGACTTTATGTAAGATGCGTTTAGAAGATAGCACCCGAGAATTAGTCGATTCTCTATGTTGTATAAATAGCTGGTTGGAAGAGATGGATACGGGAAAACTTAATCCGTTGCATGGTTATCACCAAATAAGGCAAATGGTTAATCAAATGCCCGCTACTTATACTGAAAATTTTCTTTTTCAGGTAGATGCAACAAGAAAAAATACAGTAGCAACATTAGGAGAATCAGTAATTGCTGAATTAAAATCAGTTATCTCTTTTTTTAGTAAGCTGGGAAGTACAGAGGTATCACCATTGGATAGTTTTAAAACGGCTTTCTACAATAGATATGAGGAACGTGAGGTTCCTTTGGCAATAGCATTAGACTCCGAATTAGGAATTGGTTATCCGTTGGGGCACGGAATAGGAGACATTTCTCCTATTGTGGACAACCTGATTTTGCCTCCTCAAAAGAAACAAGTTGCGAATATTGCCAATGTGCAAACGGTGTTGTTGGAAAGACTGATAAAAGCTGAAAGAGAAGGAGCAAGCGAGATTGTGTTTTATCCTGAAGAGTTTAAATCGGTGCCGGAAAACTGGAATGGATATCCCGAAACCTTATATGCATTATTTCAAATAATCAGTGTAAAGAATGATAAACCTCTATTAAATATAAGAACCATAGGAGTATCTGCCGCTAACCTGCTGTCGCGCTTTGCTCATTTAGAACCTGAAATAGATAAGTTGGTAAAAGATATTTCAAGGAAAGAGAGTGAATTAGTGGCAGACGGCATATTGGCGGAAATTGTACATTTGCCCGGATCACGAGTTGGCAATATTCTGTCACGACCACATTTGCGAGAATATGAGATCGTGTATCTTGCTAATTCGGATTTGGTAGAAGAAAAGAAAATATATATTGATGATCTGATGCTTTCGTATAGAGGAGGAGAATTAGTTCTGCGTTCTAAGAGATTGAATTGTCGCATAATACCGAGGTTAACAAGTGCGCATAATTATTACAATGACACATTGCCTGTTTATCGCTTTCTATGCGATATGCAACATCAGGGTAAGCGCACTTTTTTGGGGTTTGATTGGGGGGGCTTGGCTGATAAACTTTCTTATAGACCAAGGGTACGATATGGAAACTCCATCCTGTCTTTAGCCGCATGGAATATTAAGCAAGAAGAGATTGCAGCGTTTTATCAAGTCTTTGATAATGAATTGGTAATTAAGGTGTTGAATTGGCGCAAAAAAAGGAATATTCCGGTATATGTGCTATTATCTGAAGGTGATAACGAACTTTATATAGATTTTGAGAGCCCGATTAGTATTCGTGCTTTCTTGTCTACGGTCAAAAAACGTACGACCTTTCAACTATTGGAGTTCATTTTCCCTCCAGATAATCTAATCGTTGAAGGAAGAGATGGAAAGTATTTGAATGAATGTATTGTTGGATTTTATAGAGATTCAAAAAAATGAAAGAGGTTCAAAGAACATTTATACCCGGGAGTGAATGGGTATATATAAAGGTATATACTGGCAGTAATACGGCAGATAAAATGTTGGTTAATGAATTGTCGAAGTTCATTTCGGCGTTGAGTAGGAAAAAATATATTGAAAAATGGTTCTTTATTCGATATTCAGATCCGGATTTCCATCTGCGTGTTAGAATAAAAGTGAGAGATTGTATGTTTATAGGAGAGGTTATTCGATTATTTTATCATTATTTTAAAAAAAGAGTAACTGACGAAAGTGTTTGGAAAGTTCAGTTGGATACATATAATCGTGAATTGGAAAGGTATAAAAAGCATTTAATGGAGTTGACCGAAACAATGTTTTGCATTGATAGTAATTATATGCTGAAAATATTGAAAATATTGGATGGAATGCCTCAGTCTACCAGATGGCTAATCGCTGTAAAGATGATTGATGTTTTACTTATAGATTTCGGTTATGACTTACAACAAAAAAAAGAACTGTTGGAGCGAATGGATAAATCATATAAAATGGAATTTGGCTTTACTGAGTTTAACTCCAAACAATTTAATGTGATGTATCGAGAACATTCTCATGAATTAGAAGAAGTACTTTGGAATAAAAAAAAAGATGAAAACTATCAAACATTGTATGAGATAATAGAATTTCGCTCAAAAGAACTGAAAAAGATCGCGTTGCAACTAATGAAAGAGGATAAGAATAGAGAGATGGCAACACTGATTGGCAGCTATATTCATATGATGTTAGTTCGTTTGTTTTGTTCGAAAAACAGGATATATGAATTGATCGTGTATAATTTTATGCATAGGCTTTATGCAAGCCATATGGCTCGTATGAAATGTTTAGTCAATGCTCATGATTAAGAAGTTCCCTCATTATCTTCAACCTGACTCCATGGACTGTGGCCCCACATGTTTGCGTATGATTGCCAAACATTACGGGAAGAACTTTTCATTACAAACACTTCGGGCTCGCTCATTTATTACTCGCGAAGGAGTATCTATGCTTGGTATTAGCGATGCTGCGGAATTTATTGGTTTTCGTACAACAGGCGTACGAATATCTTTTGCTCAATTGCTTGAAGACGTTCCGTTGCCCTGCATATTACACTGGAATCAGAATCATTTTGTAGTATGTTATGCTATAAAAAAAGTGCAAAAGGAATATAAAATTAGTGTTGCAGATCCAGCAAACCAATTGATTACTTATACAGAACAAGAGTTTAAAAAGTGTTGGTTAATGACTAAAGAAGGCGGTGAGGATAAAGGAGCCGCTTTGCTTCTTGAGCCTGGTCCCGAATTCTATGAGCAAGAAGATGAGAAGCAAGAAGGTATGAAGGGATTGTTATTTTTTGCAAAATATCTGACTCCTTATAAGAAGCAATGGATTCAACTGCTGTTGGCAATGATAACAGTAAGCGGATTACAGCTTATTTTCCCATTTTTGACCCAATCCTTGGTTGATATTGGAATACGAAATAGCAATTTGAACTTTATTACATTGATTTTGATTGCTCAAGTGGTAATATCAATATCTCAATTATCAGTGGAATTCATCCGTAGTTGGATACTGCTGCACATGAACACGCGTATTAATATCGCTTTGATTTCCGACTTCTTAGCTAAATTGATGAAGTTGCCACTCCATTTTTTTGATACGAAAATGATTGGAGATATCATGCAAAGGATAGGTGATCATAATCGGATCAAGTCATTTCTAATGGGTTCATCCATTGGTACTCTTTTTTCTTTTGTTAATTTTTTTATTTTTGCTTTCATTCTTGCTTATTATAACCTGGTGATACTCCTTATTTTCTTAGCTGGTAACACCCTCTATGTTTGTTGGATTCTTGCTTTTATGAAGTTTCGCAGGGAGCTTGATGTTCGCCGCTTCGCACAAGCTGCTAGTGAACAAAGTAGCTTGATTCAATTGATTACTGCCATGCAGGAAATCAAATTAAATAATTGTGAAAAACAAAAGCGCTGGCAGTGGGAGCGGATTCAAGTGAAGTTATTTAAAATAAGTGTTAAGGGATTGGCCGTGGGACAAGTGCAACAGGTCGGCTCGATCTTCTTTAATCAAACCACTAATATTGTTATCTCGTTTTTGGCAGCTAAATCTGTCGTAGAAGGGCAGATGACACTCGGTATGATGATGTCTTTGACTTACATCATAGGGCAGTTGAGTGGCCCGATTGGTTCGTTTATCGGTTTTGCACAACAGTCGCAAGATGCCAAAATTAGTTTGGAGCGGTTGAACGAAGTGCACGGCAAGGAAGATGAAGAAAAAGCGATTGAAAATAAACTGGCCCTTCTGCCCGACAAACGAGACATTACATTGGAAAACGTGTCGTTCAGTTACGACGGTGCCGACCGTGATTATGTATTGGACGACATCAGTCTGCATATTCCACAGAACAAAGTTACGGCTATTGTGGGGGCCAGCGGCAGCGGGAAAACGACCCTCATTAAGCTCTTGCTGGGTTTCTATGAACCCAATAAAGGGAGCATTAAAATCGGTGAGACCCCGCTGACCGTTATCAATCCGCACCTCTGGCGCAGTAAATCGGGCTCGGTGATGCAAGACGGATTTATATTTTCCGACACCATCGCACAGAATATCGGTGTGGGCGACGATTATGTGGATATTGAGAAACTGCGTCATGCGGTTACCGTGGCCAATATCCGGGACTTTATCGACTCTCTGCCGTTGGGATACAACACTAAAATCGGGATGGAAGGAAACGGCATCAGTCAAGGACAGCGTCAACGTATCCTGATCGCCCGCGCCGTGTATAAGAACCCCGAATTTATCTTTCTCGATGAAGCCACCAACGCGTTGGATGCCAATAATGAAAAAGAAATCATGAAACACCTGCACGAGTTTTACAGGGGTAAGACGGTTGTGGTGGTTGCGCATCGATTAAGTACCGTAAAAGATGCGGATAAGATCGTGGTGCTTGATCAAGGTAAAGTAGCTGAAGAAGGTACACACGAAACATTGACGGCATTGAAAGGGAAGTATTATGAATTGGTGAGAAATCAGTTGGAGCTGGGGAGATAACGAATGGAGTATGGAAAAGGAAGAGAAGAAATACAAAGAGATCGAGCTTCGTAGCGAGGAGGTGCAGGAAGTTATGGGCGAAATTCCACCGTGGATTCTCCGATGGGGGATTACCACACTTTTTGCTATCGTGATGGCTCTGTTGACCGGCAGTTGGTTTTTCAAATACCCCGACACCATAAAAGCAGAAATAACGGTAACCTCGTCCGACCCGCCCGTCAGCATTATTGCTCGCTCTTCGGGGAAAATAGATGATATCTTTATCAAAAACAATGAGGCGGTTGAATGTCAGGCGATATTGGCAGTGATCCAAAATCCGGCAAAAACCGAAGACATGCTGGAACTGATAAGTAGGATGAATGCATGGAATATCTACGGATATTCGGAAGAAACCGTGCGAAGATTCTTTAACGGCCCCTCCTTGTCATTAGGGAATATTCAGGCTGCTTACGCCTCTTTTTTAAGCAGTTTAAATGATTATCGAAACTACAAAACGCTGAACTATTATCCTCAAAAGATCGCATCCCAAAAAGAGCAGTTGGTTACTCAAAGAGAATATTATAATCGCATTCTCAAACAGGCGCCTGTCATGAGCGAACAGTTTCGGACATCAAGGAATATCTTTGACAGGGATTCTATTCTTTTGGCTAAAAACGTTATTTCGGAGAATGAATATGACGTCTCCAAAAACAGTTTCCTGCAAAACAAACAGTCTTATCTCTCCTTCAGCGCTTCATTGAAACAGTCGGAAGTTCAATTGATGAAGGGAGAAGAGAATTTGCTCGATTTGCAGCAACAGGCAACCGAATTGGAACGGAAATACCGGCTATCGCTCCAAAATGCCGTAGAAGCATTGAGTGCGCAAATCAAAACGTGGGAGCAGAATTATTTATTGGTAAGCCCCATTGCAGGTACTGTTAATCAAATGGGTGTGTGGAGCAACAACCAGAACGTAAATACGGGAGAAACCGTTTTCACGGTTATTCCCGTACGACAAGACCAACCCAAAGGTAAAGCGTTGCTACCCGTTCAGGGAGCAGGGAAAGTAAAAGTCGGTCAACGGGTCAATGTGCGCATCAACAATTTTCCCGACCAGGAGTTCGGTTATCTTATCGGGAGAGTGGAGAGTGTTTCAAATGTCCCTACGGCAGAGGGGTTTTATGTGGTGGAAATAGATTTTCCGAAAGGAATGGATACGAATTACGGAAAGACGCTGCCCATCACCCGCCAGATGTTGGGAAGTGCGGATATTATTACCGAAGATTTGCGGTTAATCGAACGCCTCCTTATGCCGATAAAGAAATTATTAAAAAATCAACAATAACATGGAAAAACAACGTGGGTTCTTAAAGAATTATACCGATCGTCTGATAGAGAAAGGAAAATGTTTCCCCAATATCGGCCTTTGGGACGGTAAAATGGGGATTGCCGTTTATCTGCTGCATCTTGCCCGGATAACGGGAGAGGAGAATTACGAACATCAGGCAGATGAATTTATGGATACGGTTTACGAACAACTGGCCGAACGAATTTCTATCTTTTACGGTGACGGATTGTTGGGGATCGGATGCGGTATCGAATATATGATCGAACACGGATTCATCGAAGGAGACAGTGATGAAATTCTTGCGGAGATAGATATTGTCGCACGAAATATCGTCGACAGAAGACCGATAGAATCCCTCCCTTTGCAAGACGGCGTTTGCGGTGTGGGATATTATTTATACCGGCGGCTGAAAAAGAAACCGGACAATGATGAGAGCATGATAACACTTAAACTCAAAGAATATTTGATTTATCTGATTGATTGGGTAGAGGAATTATTGCTGAAAACGAAAGATAAAAATGACTACAACGATGTTTATTTCTTGTTGTGCCGATTGCATAAGTTGGATGTGTTTAACCATAAGATAAAGAGGATGATGAGTTTTTGTCTCCGGAAGTTTGTCGATTTTAACATTCCCGTATCCGATCGCTATGAATTATTGGGAATAGAATCATTGAAAATTTTAAAGCCATGGATATAACCTCGGAACTTACGATTGTCATTCCCGTACGTGTTGATTCCTATGAGCGGAAAGAAAATCTGGATATGGTTTTATTGTCTTTGCTTGAGATGACAGAGGCGTCCATAATTATTTTGGAAGCGGATATGGAAAAAAGATATTTTTTCGATGAATGGAAAGAGAGAGTAAAATTTATTTTTATTCATGATAAAAATATTGTTTTCCATAGGACACATTATCTGAATAAACTCATACAAATGTCCGGAACAGATATTGTCGGAGTGTGGGATGCGGATGTTATTTTGCATCCATCACAAATAAAAGAAGGGACAACGGTGGTTAAAAATGGTACAACATTATGTTATCCATATGATGGACGTTTTCTTTTTTTAGATATAGAACAAAGCAATAATGTTAGAAATAACATTCTCTCTTTTTCTTATGACAAAAATAAAGAAAGTATGACGGTACCTGTTTGGGGCCGTCCCTCTGTCGGAGGAGTATTTATCATAAATAAACAGCGTTACCTGCAGGCCGGCGGTGAGAATGAAAACATTTACGGATGGGGGCCTGAAGATGTCGAACGTGTCAAACGCATGGAGATTCTGGAGGAACCTGTGGAACGGGTCTCCGGTCCTCTGTTTCATCTATATCATCCGAGAGGGATCAATTCGACCTTTGGACACGATGAGAGGGATAGGAACAATCTGAAAGAACTCATAAAAGTGTGCAAAATGAATACCGAAGAGCTTCGTAAATATATCAAAACATGGAAGTCATGAAAAAGACACTCATCTTAGTGGGAAATAAGCCTCCGTATAGAATCGGATTGCATACATTGATCGATTCTTTCGATTATGTACTCCGGATAGGACGGATGAATAACCTGGGTGTAGCCGGCCGTAAGATCAACGGCATATACATAGAGGCAAATAATGTGTTTAAATACATTTTTCATGGTGGAGAAAACAAGGATGAAATCAAAAAAGCTCAAAATATCTTTATGCATAAATATTGGTATGAGCATTTTCGGGAATGGGACACTTTCTTGACAAAAAGGCAATACGAATCGGTTGAAATTATAAATGATGAAGATGCGATTAAAGCAATCGGTTTTGAACGCCCGACGAGTGCCGTCTTTATGTTGGCTTACCTGCTGAATTCACGATGGAAGGAATATTATGACATTCATATTACTTGTCTCGATGTAGAAGGTCGGGCTGAACTAATCGATCATAATCCGTATTGGAATTGGCACAAGGGAGCGGGAGTATATGAAGAAAATTACCTGAAGAAATTAATCGATCATGGAATTATTACACGAGTCAGAGATGAATAATATTCCGATATTGATTCCTGTAAAAGGAATCAGCCGGAGATGTCCCGGTAAAAATCGAAAACTTCTTCCGTATACAGCCGATTATCTGTTACGACAAAATTTAATAAAAAATGCTGTTGTTATATCTGATGATCAAGAATTGGGTGATTTTGCTTCGAGATTGGGATTCAAGACGAATGTAGAGATAAGGAAAGAGGGACAAGACGAGTTGAGTTCCTGCCGTAACGTTATTAAAAATTCGGATTATGAGGCATTTATTCTTCTTCCCGTTACACAGCCATTCAGGGAAATAGATTTGATTCGGAAGTGTTGTTCGTTATATGCCCAAGTGAAAAATGAGATTGATTTTGTTACGTCTTTTGTCGAAGTCCCTGACAGGGAACGGTTTTATTTGGAGTTTGCCGGAAGCGTTCCGGCATTCAGAAATAAAGACATGAAGAGAAAAGGAGCCTTATGCGAAACCATTCCCATGATAGACGGAGCGATATATCTGATTAAGTCGGCTTTTATTTGTGAGGTCGCTATGTCGACAGATCCGAACAAAGCCTTTTGGACAGGGCGTTTCCGTTGCATAAAGAATAATGTTCCGTTCATGGATATCGATACCCCGGATGATATGGCAAAGTTCCAATTCCTTAAAGAATATTTTACCTATTGAGTATTACACAAATCGTACATGTTAATAAAGAATGCTATGGAGGCAATGAAAAAAGGATCGGATTTCTATATTCCGACTTATGTCATTAATATGAAAGAGCGTCTCGACCGCAAAAAACATATCATAGGCGAATTCAAAGGGCGGGATGAATTTGACGTGACATATATCGATGCATGTACGCATACGATCGGAGCGGTCGGACTTTGGAACAGTATTGTGAGGATTATCAGGCTTGCTATAGAAAACGAAGATGATGTAATCGTTATCTGTGAGGATGATCATTATTTTACTGAAGATTACTCTAAGAACTTTTTAATTGAAAATATTCTTGAAGCACATGAACAAGGAGCTGATGTTCTCTCCGGCGGTATCGGAGGTTTCGGCTATGCTGTTCCCATCGCAAGAAACCGTTACTGGGTAGACTGGTTTTGGTGTACGCAGTTTATCGTTGTGTATAAAAAGTTCTTCCGGAAAATTCTGGATTATGCGTTTAAAGAAAATGATACGGCGGATGGAGTGATCTCGCAAATCTCAAACAATAAAATGGTGCTTTATCCGTTTATATCCAGACAAAAAGAGTTTGGGTATTCTGATATCACACAGAATAATAAAGATAATCCCGGTTTAATCACGCAGCTTTTTCAACAAGCAGATGCTTATCTTTCTGCCATTCATAAGGTTTCGAACTTCTATAATTACTCGAATTCTTTTGAATGATAAGATTTAAAGGTTGGGAGCACTGAATGAATGTATTAGCTAAAAGATAAATTTCTCTCCCCCCTTATTTTATTCGTGTTCTTCCGAACACAAGAAGAGAATAAGGGAGGGGGATTTTCTTAAAACTCTGCGTTCTTCGGGGTGCGTGGGAACGGCATTACATCGCGGATGTTAGACATTCCGGTGACGAACAGTAATAACCGCTCGAAGCCCAGTCCAAATCCGGCATGAGGACAAGTTCCGAATTTACGGGTGTCGAGATACCACCACATATCCTTCATCGGGATGTGGAGCTCTTCGATGCGTTGGAGCAGTTTGTCGTAGTCTGCTTCACGCTCCGACCCTCCGATGATTTCGCCGATCTTCGGAAACAGTACATCCATGGCACGAACTGTCTTCCCATCTTCGTTCTGTTTCATATAGAACGCCTTGATCTCTTTCGGATAATCGGTCAGAATGACGGGACGTTTGAAATGCTCTTCCACGAGATAGCGTTCATGCTCCGAGGCCAGATCGGCTCCCCAATACACGGGGAATTCGAATTGATGTCCTTTGGCCACAGCGTCTTCGAGGATGCGTACCCCTTCCGTGTAAGCCAGACGTACGAAATCGTCTGTCAACACGCTTTCCAGTCGGTTGATAAGTCCCTTGTCGAACATATCGTTGAGGAATTGAATATCGTCGCGGCAATGGTCTAAAGCCCATTGCACACAATATTTGATAAACTCTTCCGCAAGGTTCATGTTCTCTTCAATTTCGTTAAAAGCCACTTCCGGCTCAATCATCCAGAACTCGGCCAAGTGGCGCGGAGTGTTCGAATTTTCAGCACGGAACGTAGGCCCGAACGTGTAGATGGCTCCTAATCCCATGGCCGCTAATTCACCTTCCAACTGTCCGGAAACCGTTAAGCTCGCCTGCTTGCCGAAGAAATCGTCGTCGTAATTGACAGACCCGTCTTCGTCCTTTTTTACCTGCTTCAGGTCTTGTGTCGTAACCTGAAACATTTGCCCTGCGCCCTCGGCGTCGGAGGCCGTGATAATAGGCGTATGGAAGTAGAAGAAGCCTTTCTGATGGAAGAACGTGTGAATGGCCATGGCCATGTGGTGGCGGATGCGGAATACGGCGCCGAAGGTGTTGGTGCGGGGACGCAAGTGAGCGATCTCCCGCAGGAATTCGAGTGAATGTCCTTTCTTCTGCAACGGGTATGAGTTCGGGTCGGCAGCGCCGAGCAGTTCGATCCGATCGGCCTGCACCTCGACATGCTGTCCTTGTCCCTGCGACGGCACGAGTTTTCCGCTGACACGGATACATGATCCGGTCGTGACCTGCTTCAGGTTTTCTTCACCCAGCTTCTCGATATCTGCAACCACTTGCAGGTTATGGATCGTCGTGCCGTCATTCAGTGCGATAAAAGTCACCTGCTTACTGCCTCTTCGCGTACGTACCCAGCCGCAGACATCTACGTCTGCGCCGCACGCATCGCTTTTTAATAAGTCTGTAATCTTTGTTCGTTTCATTGTTAGTTACCTCCTGTAATACTTATTCAAATGCTCCCATACGCAGAGCATTTACTTCCTGTTCGTTCAGATAGCGCCATTTGCCGCGGCCCAGATTCTTCTTCGTCAGCCCGGCAAAATACACGCGGTCAAGTTTGGTCACGTGATAGCCGAGTGCCTCGAACATACGACGAACGATACGGTTTCGTCCCGAGTGAATCTCGACCCCGACCTGTTTTCTGTCGGTCTCGCTGGCGTAGCTGATCGCATCGGCATGGATTTCACCGTCTTCCAGCTCTAATCCGGTGGCCAGCTTTTCCATGTCTTCTACGGCCACTTCCTTATCTAACCACACGTGGTAGATTTTCTTCTTCTTGAACGACGGGTGCGTCAGTTTCGAAGCCAGATTGCCATCGTTCGTCAACAGCAGTACACCGGTCGTGTTACGATCCAGACGGCCGACGGGGTAGATACGTTCATGGCAGGCATTTTTGACAAGGTCCATGACCGTTCGGCGATTTTGCGGGTCATCGACGGTGGTCATGCAGTTTTTCGGCTTGTTGAGTAAAAGGTAGATTTTACTTTCGATGCGTACCGGCTGGTCGTGGAACATGACCTGGTCTTTCCGTGTAATCTTTGTGCCGAGTTCTTTCACTGCTTCACCGTTTACTTTTACGACGCCGGCCTGGATAAATGCATCTGCTTCGCGGCGTGAACATACACCGGCATTGGCCAGAAATTTGTTCAAACGGATCGGTTCGTTCGGATCGGTCAGTTCTTCTTCATATTTCACCTGTTTCTGGAAGTTGAACTTCATGTTCGGGCGTGCACCTTTCTTCGTTTGTTTCTTCGGCTTGCCTCCCGGTCGGTTGTTGCTTCCGGGTACTCCGGGACGCCGTTCGTTATTTTTCGGTGCACGGAAATGCCCGCCTTCATTCCCTGTATTCGGCACATAGGGACGATGTGGCCGGCCTTCGGGCGACTGCGAATAGGACGGCATATAAGGATGGCGTTCGTTCCCCTCCGTATCGGCGCTGTGAAGCGGCCGTTCTTCTTCCTGCGAATAAAGGTCGGCCTGCCGATAAGAAGTTCTTTCCGTGAAAGGGCTACCGTACGAAGGTCGGTTATAATCAGCCATACGACTGTCTCTGATACGCGGACGGCGTTTAGCGACCGGGCGGTTTGCTCCCTCCATCTGATAGCCTCCGCCATCTCTCGTAGCGCGGTAAGCAGGCCTCCGTTCTTCCTTTTCGTTACGCGAAACACTGTCCCGTTGATTTTGATTTTCCGGGTTTTCACTTTCTGGACGAGGTTGGCGTCCGTCTTTTTCTTCTAAATCCATACTAAATAGTAATAATTGATTGTTAAACGTATTTGTACAGTCTCCCGACTGTTTTTTAATGGTTATTCTGTTTTTTGTTTCTGTTTTATATTCCTGTATAATTATGTGGAGTCACAGCTCTCAACTCTTGTTTTACGGTCTCACTCAGATCGAGCGAGTCGATAAACTGTGCAATCGATGAGGCGGTGATCGTTTCGTTGGTGCGTGTCAATGCTTTCAGTGCTTCATACGGTCGGGGGTACCCCTCACGGCGCAGAAGGGTTTGAAGGGCTTCGGCCACGACGGCCCACTGCGTATCCAGCTCGCGCGATATGGCCGGTTCGTTCAGCAGCAATTTGCCGAGTCCTTTCATCAAGCTCTTGAGTGCGATCTCGATATGAGCCAGCGGCACGCCGATGTTACGCAATACGGTCGAGTCTGTCAAGTCTCTCTGTTGCCGAGAGATCGGCAGCTTCATACTCAGATGTGTAAGTATGGCATCGGCCATGCCGAGATTTCCTTCGGCATTTTCGAAATCGATCGGATTGACCTTGTGCGGCATCGCCGACGAGCCGACCTCACCCTCTTGGATCTTCTGCCTGAAATATTCCATCGAGATGTACTGCCACATGTCTCGACAAAGATCGATCAGGATCGTATCAATGCGTCGCAAGCCGTCGCAAAGTGCTGCCAGATTGTCGTAGTTCGATATTTGGGTTGTCCATGCTTCGCGCTTCAGTCCGAGTGTTTCTTCTACAAACCGATGTCCGAATTTCTGCCAATCATACTGCGGATAAGCCACATGATGCGCGTTGAAGTTGCCCGTTGCTCCGCCGAACTTGGCCGAGATGGGTACGGCCTTGAGCAGCGTCAATTGCTGCTCCAACCGATAGACAAACACTTGAATCTCTTTCCCCAGACGGGTAGGAGAAGCGGGTTGTCCGTGCGTTTTCGCGAGCATCGGAATGTCTTTCCATGCTTCAGCATAGTTTTTCAGCTTGGCGATCACTGCTTCGATACCGGGGAAATAGACCGCCGTCAACGCCTCTTTCAACGAAAGAGGAACGGCGGTATTATTTATATCCTGTGAAGTCAGTCCGAAATGAATAAATTCTTTATATGCCTGTAACGAGAGCGTATCGAATTGTTCTTTGATAAAATATTCGACGGCTTTCACATCATGGTTTGTCGTCTGCTCAATTTCTTTCACCCGTCGCGCATCGTCGTACGAGAAATCAAGATAAATCCTCCGCAAGGCCGTTTTGACATGGTCCTTATTCAAAGCTTGTACAGGTGGCAGAACCTCCGCCAACAAACAGAGGTATTCGATTTCTACGCGTACACGATACCGAATCAGCGCAAACTCCGAAAAATAGGCAGCCAGCGCTTCTACCTTGTTCCGATAGCGTCCATCTATCGGAGATATAGCTGTCAAAGCAGAAAGAGTCATTCCTTATGAATAAAATTAAGGTACAAAGATAGTGCTTTTCTGTAAATAACAACGACCGTATGCCATAAAAATCGGGGGCGGCACGGTCGATTTTCAGTGGTCCAATCAATATTTTGTGGCATGAGACTTTTTCGAGACTATACGCATTGCATGATTGCCGTAGCACGCGAAATGTCGGATGAACCTTTTTGCAGGCAAAGTTTGGAAGACTGTTTAGGGTAAAATAACCATTAAATGGCAAGCAATATCCCTATTACATTAAACTCACAGGGAATCGAGATATTGCTTGGGTTTTATTCTGTGATATTTGTGGAAAGCCTCCGTGAAGTGGCTGAGATTGGCATATCCAATCTTATAACCGACTTCAGATACAGAGTAAAGACGAGTGGAAAGCAATCGTTTTGCCCATTCCATCTTTTCGGATAGGGCATACTCGGCAATCGCCTTTCCGATAACCTGCTTGAAGCATTTTTGTAGTTTGGAACTGCTCATGGCAGCTTCACGTGCCAACTCGGGAATACTCGGTACGTTGCTCAAGCTTTGTAAAATCTGACGACGGACACGGAAGACAGCCTCCACATCGTTCAAATTTAAGTTGGAAAGAGATTTTACTTCCGAACGCTTTTCGAGTTTTTCAAGGAATATCGTCAGCAGTTCTATTGCCTTTCCGTGCAGATGGAGGGGAGAGAAAGGTGCATCGCTTTTGGCTATCGCCTTGATGCCATACAATACTCGTTGCATCGCAGGTGTGATAGTCTCGAAGAGATAAAAAGACTTGTCCGACTGGAGCAATCGCCCTATGTAGGTTCCGTGAGCTGTATCCATTTGCTCTATCCAATCCTTGTTAAAAGTCAATGTGATATTTTCATACTGTCGTTTGGGTGCGAAAGTCCACTCCGTGGGGATATTACTTGAAGGCATAAAGATACCATCGAGTGTATCCACCCCGACCGTCTTCGTGCTTGTCCCGATAATCTGCTCGTGTTTATGCTCGTTGATATAGAACATCACAGGAATCCATTTCGAGTTTTCCACGGAGCGACGCACCATTGTCATCGATTCGTATGATAGGAAACTAATGTAGGTCAATGTGAGCCACGGCAACGGATAGTATTGTTTGAAAAAACCGCTGCCCACCGAAGATGGAACGGTAAAACCGTTATCCGTTACCGATGTGCCGAATTGTTCAGCAACCATCTCAATCCAATCTTCAGGTTTATTGATCGCACAAAATTCTATTGTCATATGTTTTTTTTGCAAAGATAATGATCAATCAGGATAAAAGATGAAGAATTTGCTGATTTTTACCCGTACTGATAATATAAAGATAAAACAAAGAGGGAGATAGAACCACTAAGCAACAATCTCCCTCTTTTGTTCATTATTCGAATACGAGTAGACTTGACGGTACACCAACAGTCGTAACCACAGGTTTAGGTGAGCATGCGCCTGTTGTTGGATTATAGGTATAGTAACCTGTTCCTTCCTTGCAAGTCATGCCAAAAACTATTTCATCTTTCCATTTACCATAAGTAAAGCATCCCATACTTGTAGTTAGAGGAAGATTGATTTTCTCAATGGTTTTATTCCGTACATCAATTTTGACAGGTTGATAATTAAAGTCAAGAATAGATGATTGCATAGGGTCGTCGTGCGTTGTAAGAGAAGGGATATTAACACATGCGTACACAATCCCATTACCTGCATAGTGATAATAGAGTATCCAACTGTGTGGTTTGTCAATACCTGTTGCAGGGGTTTTTGAAAGTTGGAAGTGGTAATCCTTATCCCATTCATCTGTTCCATTCTTGATACGTACAAAACCATCCTTCAAAGGATTATTGCCTTCCATGCCGAGGCTGTAGAAATATATATCTCCCAATTCGTCAGTGAAAGCAATCGTGTGTCGGAACAAACCAACAAATCCTACACGGTCGTCTTTTATAACTTTCTCTACTTGATTAGTTTTCAAATTGATGATGGCTACTTCCGCTCCAATGCCCGGATAGGCAGTATATCGCGTTTGCTTCTGTTGAAGTGCCACATAGAGTTTATCCTTTGATTTGGAGAGAACTGCACAGCCAGGATCTGGATTATTATCTTTATAAGCATACTCAGAGAGATCGATTTCTGCCGTTTGCTTCATCGTTTGGATGTCGAGAATGCTGATTTTACCACGTTGGCTGAGTACGACATAAGCTTTCCCATCATTAGAAAAGGTGATTTCTCCGGGAGCTGACCCCTGTCCGAAAGTCACGGATTCTCCCCTCATGAGATAACCATTAGCATCACGTGTGAATTTATGAACTTTATCACCTCCGTTTCCATCAGCGACAAGCACCGTATTTCCTTGTGCAAAAGGGTAGGCGCCGAAAGCAAATTCAAAAGCTTTTTTGTTGTCCACTGCCTTTTGAGTAAGGTCTGCAAATGTACCTAAGTAATCGATTTTCTGATCGACCGTGTTGAAACAAACAAAATGCTGTTTCGTTTCTTCAGGTTTTGGGGTTGGCTCATCATTCTTATCGCATGATGTTAAACCGAATGCTCCGATAAACATAGCCCACAAAGCTATGTGCTGAAATGTTGTTGTTTTCATTGACTTTATTATTTATTGAGTTAAAAAATCCCTTTTGAAAATACATATCTAAATTTGATGTGAAAGGTGCGTCCTGCCAATGGACGCCGGAACTGATCCCACACTTCTTTGTCTGCGATATTATGGCATTCCAAGGCAATGGAATATCTATTCTTATAGGTCATTAAAACACCGATGTCATTGGTGAAACTACGAGGAATACGACGCTTCTGTTGTTCAGTCAGTTCCCAGAAATAGAAGAATTCTTCAGTGAATTTTCCATCCCAAAAAGCTTTGACATGCCAATTTTTCAACAAGTTATCACTGTGATACTCTGCTCCGAAATTGGCAAATAAATAGGGAATGTTTGGCACACGCATCCCCTTTGTTGGATTCGGAGTAGTGCTATGAGGCAAATAGTCAAGCACGTCACGTACGTCCTGATAGGTAAAGTTGGCATAAGCGTATACTGATGGAGTAATATCTGCTTTCAATTCTGTTTCAAAGCCTTTAATACGGACTTTTTCTGCATTGACGTATCCTGCTGCCATGTGCTGATGTATGAGTTTTATCATATCGCTAACTTGCATATAAAAACCGTTTACTTCGAATTGAAGTCTTGACATCCCAAAAACCTCGTTTTTATCTATCAGGAATCCCAAGTTAAAGTTGTGGCTTTTTTCAGGTTTCAATCCCGCAGCAGGGAATGTAATAATACCATCCCCGAATAACTCTTTTGAATTGGGAAGGCGTATTGCCCGTTGGTAAGATGCTTTTAGATGAAATCCGTTGAAAGGTTCGTATTTCATCGCCTCAATCCAGCCGAACTGCAAAGCTGTGTTCTCTTTTTGTTTTGGAGGTGTTGAAATTTCATATGAAGTCAAATCGTCTATTTTCGAATGCAAATAATAATGTTTTGCAGATAACATGTTAGTTAGTTTACTATTGAATAGTTTTGCTTCATAAGTAAGCCCAGACACAACACTTGTTTTCTTTCTTGGAAAGCCAGCCACTTCAAATCCTGCATGTTTGCTGGCAAGGTCATCCTTCGGTTTTTCATGTGCGTAATTGAGCAAGACATTGAGGTTGAGATTGTGATTGGACGAAATTCTGTAATCGAAATTGATACGTTCATTGAGTTCAAAAAACTTATCGTCTGAAGCATGAGGAACACTTCCCGTCTCTCCTTGACCGTTGGGAGCGGGATAAACATTCCCTTCGAAGTCATGATTTACCCGTGCAGTATCCACAAAATTGTTCGTCGTATGCGAGAGGGAGAAATGCGATTCGAAGTTAAGACGATTGTTCAGCATTCCACTTTTTATCAGCTTGTTTTCGAGCATAAACATACCAGATTTGTTTTCAGCGTGCTGGATATTCTTCAATACTCCTTGTATCTCATTGAAACGGTTGTAATACCCGAACTCGGTACTAATCTCATCGAACCAAAGTTTTGTGAAAGCGACTTTCCCTTTCAGCATATACGAACGAAAACGGTCGTGGTCTCGCTTCACCAACAGGTTCTCTCTTTCAGGAACTCTAAATGAGTAATCATTCTTTGCCGATGTATAATAACCTCCCGCACCGAGCAGAATACCGCTCTTCGGAAAGTTCTTGCGCGAGAAAACACTTCCTTTGTGTGTCTGGTAAGAACCCTGTTCGTACGAAGTATCCAAATAGTCCGTACTGAACTCTTTCGTAACGATATTGACCGCACCACCTAATCCATCGCAACCGAAACGTGCAGGGATAATGCTTTTATATACCTCTATCCGTTCGATAATGTCTATTGGAATCTCATCAAGAGAAAAGACTCCGTCCGAAGTATTCATCGGAATACCATCCCAAAGAATCTGAATGCGGTTTCCCTCCAAACCGTGAACGATAATCCTCGAACTGCTTCCCAATCCACCTGTCTGCCCGACTTTCAAACCAATGGTCTTGTTCAAGATGGTTTCTAAAGAAACAGAGCGACCTTGCAATTCCTTAGCGTTTATCACTGAAACCGCTTCGGGCGACTCTCTGATAACCTGTACTTTCGTTTTTCCGAAGACCTCCACATTTGCCAACTCTGTTGCATTTGGGTAAAGTTTTATGATGTAACGTTCCCCATTTGCCGTAATCGTTTCGGTAATTGTCTGATAACCTACATAACTCACTCTTAGTACAAGTTTTTGATGGGCAGGGATATTTAGTCTCGCCACTCCTTTTCTGTTGGTGGTTGTACCGTTCTTGTACGAAGGGTCGTTCAGACCTTTCCATTGCACCGTGGCAAATTCTATACTGTTTCCATTCTCTGCATCAATAACTTTTATTTCGATGGAATGCTGTTGTGCGAACATCGGATAAGCCCACAGCAATAGGATGCTGACGATGAGCACTTTTTTGTATAAATGAACTATTGAGTCGATTGACATATCTTATCTGTTTATGAAAACCCGTGCAAAATTACCCACCTATAAAACAGATAAATAACCCTACTATTCACACCTATACCCCTATTGAGTCATTCTGCTTTCAATATGTCGTTTTCGGGCAGTATTGTATTCATTCGGGGTATTTTACCCATGTATGTCTCCGTACTTTTGCTCCTCAGAAAATCAAAACGACAGATATATGGATAAACAAAAAATCAAACCTCTCGAAGAGGAACGGGAGAGCCGCAGTCTGCTCTCCAATGCTGTGGTCGTACTGCATCTTGTCTTCGGTACGCTGCCTTTACTGCTTGTGGTGTGGGCGGTGGATAGTCTGATGGATGGTACGCTCACTTCTACAATGATTTTGGGTGTCGGAGCAACAATGGTACTGTTTGCCTTGTTTCATGGCATCTTCTACGGAACTTCGATTTGGAGGGCGCATCGTTCGGCTTATAACGCGCTCACCCGATTAAGAATGCGCATCGTGAGCCATCTCGGACGGCTGCCTCTCGGTTTCTTTCAGGAACGGAAAGTGGGTGATTTGGTGAACATTATCAATCATGACGTGGAGCAAATCGAGATTTATTTGGCACATGGACTGCCTGAAATCCTCTCGGCAACGCTTTTTCCCGCCTTACTTTGGGTGATTGTCATGGTATTGGATTGGCGGCTGGGACTATCACTCGTATCACTTCTTCCATTGGCGTTTCTCTTACAGATAGCGGTCAAGAGTCTGTGGAGTAAAAGCTTTCACCATTTCATGGAAAGCACGAAAAAGATGTCAGAAGACCTTTTGGAATATGTGGCTACAATACCGGTCGTCAAGGCATTCAGCCACGAGGAGACCCGAACAGAGCGAGTTCTCGGTGGTATGCGCGACTATATCCGCTGGGTGAAGCGGAGTATGTTCAGCGTTACCATGCCGATGACGCTCATCACGATGTTTTTAGAGGGCGGTATTGTGATGATGACGCTTGTCGGTCTATGGCTGATGAGTTCGGGCGAACTGACCGTGGCACGTTTTATTCTCGCCCTGATATTGGGCGGACTGTTCTCGTCTTCCTTTGCCAAACTAGCTACGTTCCAGCATTTCAGGATTGTCTATGGGCAATCTTTGGCAAGGGTGGAGACGATTACAGAAAGACAAGCAAAAGATATGGTAGACAGGGATACGGACTTCATGCATACCGATGTCAGTTTCGAACACGTTACATTCGCCTACCCGAATAAGAAAGACAGAGCCTTGTGTGATATAAGTCTGCAGTTTCCCAAAGGAAGCCATACGGCTATTGTGGGCGAATCGGGTTCAGGCAAAAGCACATTGGCAAGTCTAATGATGGGTTTTTGGCAACCACAGTCGGGAACCGTTCGACTGGGCGGAGAAAATCTCGCAGAACTCTCCGAGCGCAACATTGCGGATTCCTTCTCAATGGTACAGCAGGAAGTCTTTCTTTTCAATACGAGCATTCGGGACAATATCCGTATCGGCAAACCCTCCGCCACGCAAGAGGAGGTGGAAACAGCGGCGCGAAGGGCACGCATACACGACTTTATCGTGGGACTGCCCAATGGTTACGATACGTCGGCAGGTGAAGCGGGTGTAAAATTCTCCGGTGGAGAGAAACAGCGCATTTCCATTGCCCGAATGCTGCTCAAAGACTCGCCGATTGTCATTCTCGACGAAGCCACCGCTGCCTTAGATGGAGAGAATGAAAAACTCATCCAAGAGGCTTTGGGCGAGTTGCAACATAACAAAACCGTCATCACTATTGCCCATCGTCTCAATACGATTCAGGATATGGAGCGTATTGTTGTGATGGACAAAGGGCAGGTTGTCTCAAAAGGAACACACCAAGAACTGATGAAAGACTGTTCTCTGTATCGTGACATGACGGAAACGCAGGAACGAGTAAGCAAATGGCAATTGAAAGAAGAGGAGGAATAAGAATGATACGCAATATACTGAATGAATTGACCGCCTGCGGAGTGCGGCATCTGATAATCTCCGCACTGTTTTTCGTGGTTTATGCTCTTTGTGGCACGGCAATTATGCTTACCGTCCTATTTCTTATCGACCGCCATATTTCGGGCGAAAGCGTTTCCCTCGTTTCGGCAGCGTGGATACTTGGTAGTCTTCTGGTTTTGAAAACCATATCCAATGCCGTAGCCGATATGAACAAGCACTTTGCCGGCTTCGACCTCGTGGAGCGTATTCGCGAGAAAATCATATTGAAACTGAAAATGTTCTCGCTTGGTTTCTACACCAATGAACGATTGGGTGAAATAAGTACCATCATCCATAAAGACGTGGATAATATGGAAATGGTAGTGGGACACCTATGGACACGAATGTCCGCCGATTTCATCGTGGCACTGATACTCGGCATTGGGCTGTTCTGTGTGGACTGGCACATGGGGTTGGCGATGATTGCCATCCTTCCTGTTGCCCTCTTCTCCTTGTATCGGGGCATCCGTTCGGGAATGAAAGCGCAACAGGAGGCACAAGACGGTCTGGCGGATATGGTAAGCCTTTTTGTTGAATACGTCAAGGGTATACCTGTACTGAAAATATTCGGAGGAAAAGGAATGTTCAGGGACAGGCTTGACCATTCCGTCAGCGAGTTCGGTGAATGCAGCAAGAAGACTTCACGTTTAGCGGCTGTAAGTGTGGGCAGATATGTCTTTCTCATTGAGCTGGCTTTCGCACTGATGGCTACACTCGGTCTTTGGTGGGCTTGGCGCGGCGAACTTTCCCTTTTCGCTTACCTGATGTTCGTCATCGTCTCGAAGGAATTCTACAAACCTTTTGTCAATATGGAGAGCCATTGGCTGAATTACATCAAGGTTAAGGACAGCTACGGACGTATTTCCCATCTTTTGGAGGCTTCTGTCATTGCCAATCCCGATCAACAGAAAATGGTGGAACGCTTCGATCTCTCGTTTGAAGGTGTCGCTTTCCATTATGAGAAAGAAGGGTTTGAGATGAAAGACCTTTCTTTCAGTGTCCCCGAACGGACAGTAACTGCACTTGTTGGTTCTTCAGGGTCGGGAAAAACCACCATTACCAATCTGCTGCTCCGTTTCTGGGAACCTATGGCTGGCTGTATCCGTATCGGCGGTGTGGGCATTCGGGAGATGGACTACGATTATCTGCTCGGCAAAATCAGCGTAGTGATGCAGAATGTCATCCTCTTCTCCGATACTATTTCTAATAATATCAAGGTGGGCAATCGCGATGCCACACAGGAAGAAGTTGAGAAAGCTGCACGTCAAGCTATGATACACGATTTCATCGTCAGTTTGCCCGATGGTTACGAAACGAAAATTGGGGAGAACGGTTTGGGACTCTCGGGTGGACAGAAACAACGCCTCTCCATCGCTCGCGCCTTCCTCAAAGACGCTCCCATCCTCCTGTTGGACGAGATAACAAGCAATGTCGATCCCGTCAATGAGTACAAAATACAGCAGGCGATGTCCGCCCTTATCCGAAACCGCACGGTCTTAGTCATTGCCCATCACCTGCAAACCATCCGCAATGCCCATCAGATTATCGTGATGGACAAGGGACTGCTCTCGGAAAAGGGTACGCATGCTGAACTCGAGGCAATAGGTGGGATGTATTGCAAACTGCTGGCAATGCAGTAAGCTCGTAACAAACAACAGGCAGTAAGAAAAATACTCTTTACTGCCTGCTTTTTCTTGTTCGAACGAATTGTCTTTAATTTGCTCTCCAAACCACCTAAGCTTTTTCTTGATTACTCCTAATTTTGCGTAAACGAAGAAAACAAAAACTCCCGACTTCGTTTAGAAATCAGGAGTCTACACCATTTTGCTTTTCTTCAAAGTGGTGCCACCAGGAATCGAACCGGGGACACAAGGATTTTCAGTCCTTTGCTCTACCAACTGAGCTATGGCACCTTGTCTTTTGACGGGTGCAAAGATAAGACAAATTTTAATTTCCACAAACTTTTTATCAAGAAATGTTAGATCATAAAGTTAAAAATTCTACGAATATCAAGATTTCGTGAATATTATACACATTTCCAAGAAAACGCTCTCTCTTGTTAGGACACCGATTGAGTCGAACAGACCGTTTCTTACCACCCCTAAAGGAAGAATAGCCATCTCGGACCGGAGGCATAGAAAATACCCATTCAACAGACGTACGCACAAACAAAATATCATGTACATTTGCACTTTCGAATAGAAAAAGCAAACTATGATTTTCCAGTTACTTATTGTATTGGCGGCAATTGTCATAGGAGCGCGCAAAGGAGGGATCGGCCTCGGAGTTGCCGGCGGTCTCGGATTGGCAGTACTCACGTTTGGATTCGGGCTTCGTCCTACCTCCCCCCCTATCGACGTGATGCTGATGATTGCTGCAGTCATTGCGGCTGCAAGCTGCATGCAGGCGGCGGGCGGGTTAGATCTGATGGTGAAATGGGCGGAACGTCTGCTGCGACGTCATCCGCAACATATCACGCTGCTAAGTCCTCTTGTGACCTACCTGTTCACACTTCTTGCAGGAACAGGCCACGTCGCCTATTCCATACTGCCGGTGATTGCCGAAGTGGCCACAGAGACTAAAGTTCGTCCGGAGCGTCCGCTTAGCATTGCCGTTATCGCCTCACAGCAAGCCATCACAGCCAGCCCCATCTCAGCGGCAACAGTTGTTCTGCTGAGTATGCTGGCAGGATATGATATCACCTTGATCGACATCATGAAAATCGCCATACCTTGCACCATGGCAGGGGTACTGCTCGGCGCACTCTATTCGATGAAGATCGGGAAAGAACTTGCGGACGATCCGGAATACCGACGGCGACTTGCCGAAGGCGCTTTCGAAAGCAAGCATCGTCATACACGCGAGGTGGAGAATCCTCGTGGAGCCTTACTTTCAGTCGTTCTGTTCCTGGTCGCCACCGTCGGCATCGTCATCTTCGGTTCGTCGGAAGCACTGCGTCCCGTATTTCATACCAACGAAGGAACAGTCCCGATGCAGATGTCCCATATCATTGAGATTCTGATGCTTTCGGCAGCCGCCCTGATGCTTATCGGCACCCGCACCAACGGTATCCGGGCCGTGCAAGGGTCTGTCTTTTCGGCCGGTATGCAAGCCGTTATTGCCATATTTGGTATCGCATGGATGGGCGACACGTTTATTTCGGGCAATATGGCTGCACTGAAAGGCGGCATCGAACAATATGTGACGACAATGCCGTGGCTGTTCGGGCTGGCATTGTTTATGATGTCCGTTCTGCTATTCAGTCAGGCGGCCACCGTTCGCACCATGCTCCCGCTCGGTATCGCACTGGGCTTATCGCCGTGGATGCTGATCGCATTGTTTCCGGCCGTCAACGGTTACTTCCTTATCCCCAATTATCCGACAGTGGTGGCAGCCATCAATTTCGATCGCACCGGCACGACGCATATCGGCAAATACATCCTGAACCATTCGTTTATGATGCCTGGACTGATTGCCACCGGAGTATCCGTCGGACTCGGCCTGTTGTTAGTCCTCTGACAAAACCGGAAAGTATCTGAACTTAAAAAATATTTATCACCTGTTAACCATACAGTTATTTCAAAAGAAGCACCTGATAAACCATGCGATATGTCGGCACCGGAATGCCCAGTCGGGCACTCTCTCTAACGAGGTATCCGCAAAGACTCTCGAGTTCCGTCTTCCCCCCCGCCATAAAATCGCGGTGCATCGAGGTCGTCGTCGTCAAGTCATTTTTCCAGAAACGGTCGAGTACCTGCCGACATATCTCCTCCGAGACATCAATACCATTCGCTTGAGCTACAGCAATAGCCTCTCTCAGAAGCACAAGAAACATCCCGGCCTCGGTCTCGATAACCACCCGTGTAGGTTTGTCGAAAATGGAAACATCTTTGCTATCAGCATATGCCAAAGCTAATTTGGCACCATAATAACCACCCACGCCTCCTAATCCTGAAATCAATATATTTGTCATAGAATAAGTGTATTATAAAGATGTTATCCAGTTTTCGATCATTTTTATTCCTGCTACGGTCATGATCGATTCGGGATGAAACTGAAGGCCTCGAACAGGATAACAGCGGTGACGGATAGCCATGATCAAACCCTTGTCATCTACGGCTGTCGTCAGCAATTCTTCGGGACAACTCTCCCGATCAATGATCCAGGAATGGTAGTGTCCGATCGGACTTCCATCCTCGACATCTCGGAACAGCACCTCCTCTGGGTCGGTAATAAAGAGAGGTGACCTATGCCCGTGAAGCGGTTGAGTAAGCCTTGTCAGCCGCGCACCGAACACTTCGGCAATGGCCTGATGTCCGAGACAAATACCGAGTATCGGCGTATGCCTGTATGTTTCCTCAATCAGCCGACAGAGTTTACCGGCCTCTCCGGGAAGTCCCGGACCTGGCGAAAGCAGGATACCCTTATAGCCGGTGATATACTCCGGAATAATGCAATCGTTCCGGACAATATCGTACATGCAATGCCCGTTTTCTTCGACCATTTGCACAAGATTATACACAAACGAATCGTGATTGTCGACAATCAACAGATGTTTCGGTTCTATCGCTTCCACTGTGCAAAAGTAAAACCAAAACGTCTACAAGTCCAAGTTTTTTCGATATTTTTGCAACATGAAAAAAGAAGCGAAAGAAGTCATTCGGATGATGAATCAGGCAGGGGCTGAAGGAAGCCCATTTGTTTTCGGGCTGGACTTTGAGCTGTGCCGGGGGTTCTTTATCCCCAACCCATTCGAACAGCAGGAAGTACTCTTCGATTTTCACGGCTTCTCCAACTGCCGACCGAGAGCAACAACCTCCTCCAGCTATCGGTTTAATAAATATCCCGAAACGCAAGCTGAATACGCTCGCCGCTTCTCCATCATACGTGAAGGTTTACTTCGGGGCGATTCCTTTCTGACTAATCTGACAGTCCAAACGCCCATCGAGACCGATCTATCTCCCGAGGAAATTTTTCATCGCTCCGATACATTATATAAGGTATATGTTCCCGGCACTTTTGTCTGCTTTTCTCCCGAGCGGTTTGTGAAAATAGAAAAAAGCGTCATCTCATCCAACCCGATGAAAGGTACGATCGACGCACATATCCCCGACGCGGAGACAAAAATATTAAGTGATTACAAAGAACTTTCCGAACATTATACCATTGTTGACCTGATACGGAACGATCTCTCGATGGTAGCCTCTCTGGTGCGGGTAGAACGATTCCGCTATATCGACCGTATAGAAACGTCGAATGGTCCTATCCTCGAAGTCAGCTCCGAGATAAAAGGAGACCTACCGAGCGATTGGAAAAATCGTTTAGGAGAGATCATTCGAACGCTCTTGCCTGCCGGTTCCATCTCCGGTGCACCCAAAGAAGCAACTCTCAAGCTGATTCGGAAAGCCGAGGCAGCTCCTCGTGGGTTTTACACCGGCGTATCCGGCTATTTCGATGGCAAAAGTTTTGACTCTGCCGTGCTTATCCGTTTTATCGACCTGGAGAGTTCGCCGTATGTGTACCACAGTGGAGGAGGAATAACAGTCAACAGCAGCTTGAAAGACGAGTACGACGAAGTGGTGAAAAAAGTATATCTACCGTTTTAAACAACGCAACCCCACAAAACGAATACGATGGAATTTATTGAAACAATCGCTATCCGAGACGGTCGTGTGATCAACCGGGACGGCCATCTGACACGAATGCAAGAAACAGCCGCACACTTCGGATTCCCTCTACCCGATTTCCCTAACCTTACACGCATCATACCGACTTCACTGAAATCAGGTCTGGTAAAGTGCAGACTGCTTTACGACCGTCTTATCCGCGATATTACTTTCGAGGTTTATACCCCCAGAAAGATATCCTCCCTGATTGCCGTCCATGCCGACAAGCTCGATTACGCTTTCAAATACGCCGACAGAAAAACTCTGGAATATGAGGAGTGGAAGCACAAAGGCTTCGATGAGGTCATCTTTTTAAAAGACGGTTTCCTCACCGACAGTTCCTTTTCCAATATCGTACTCAGAAGAGAAAATGAATACATCACCCCGAAAACATATCTTTTGAACGGCACCCAACGGCTACTTCTGTTAAAGACCGGATGCATCAAAGAAGTTCCGGTTCATATCACATCCCTCAAAGAGTACGACGAACTGATCTTGATTAACGCCATGCTCGACCTGAAGGATGGTTTGCGTATCCCTACCCATGCCGTTCATCTGACAGATAAAGAAGAAAGCGGGGACTATTACGCAAACACATAAAACGACCACCCTGTTATTTTATAAATTATGTATACCATCTATAATATATCATAATTACACGCTCAATATTTGCTTTTGCGATTTATTTTCGATTATTTTGCGATCGGAATACCAATTCTTTGAAATAGTCATACAATTTGACTTTTTTCTTAACAGGTTTTTAAGAATTGAATATTCATGGGTGGCCATACTGCTTTTTGCGGTGTATTTCTAATAATCATTTTTGAATGAAGTATATTTGACTTATTTCTTTATCTAAAATTGACGTTACAACATTGTTGTGTACTAATTTATTCATTAAAATCTAATTATTATGGCTAAGAGTTTCAAAGAAATGCTGGTCGAATCAGGCCAGGAGTTAGAGTTTCAGTCAGGTGGAAAAGCTCCGGACCATCTGGTTGACAGAGAAATTAAGTGGGAGCCTCATCCCAGAATAGCGAAATTAAAAGGAATTTACATGGACTCGTTGTCATCAACGAACAATGAATTTCCTTACTGGTACACCCGGGAGTATTTTCAGGGCGACAATGAAATACCGGTTATCCGACGGGCAAAAGCACTGAAATGCGCTTTCTCACATCTGACACCGGTTATTTTCCCGGGAGAATTGTTGACCATGCGTAAAGGCGCTTTTATGCGCGCTTCTTTTCCAATGCCGTGGTTATCCGAAGGATTTTACATGGCGAACGAATCTAAATTCTATCAGGAAGCCTTGAAGAGAGGATCGGCCAGTGTGGATGAACACTCTACATTTGGTCAAGGCGGAGGGAACGTCACGAAGAGTTTCGGTAAAGTCATCTCGATTGCCGGAAAATTCGGGATGCGCCAGGAAGAAGTTCCGATGTTGCTGGAACTTGCCAGGATGTGGGAAGGAAAATCCGTCGATGATCTGGGGAACAAATACGAAAAGATGGTTCCCGATTACGACGTGAAAGAAGCCATCATGCGTTCGGTGGTTTGTATGTTCGACTCCGGTTTCACGCTACCTCAGGGGCGTGAAGTCATCAATTATTACTATCCGCTGGAGTATGGTTTCGAAGGAATTAAGGAGATAGCTCGCGAAAAGATCGAAGAAGTAGCCGGCCGTGCTGACGGAGACGGCATGGTAGGCATGAATCGTTTGTATAACTATCAGGCGATTATCTTAGTTATTGAAGGTATTCAGGCATGGATTCACAACTATGGAAAGCATGCGACATGGCTGGCTGAACGCGAAAAAGATCCGGCACAAAAGAAAGAATATGAAGACATTGCCGAAAGATTATTCTGGATCGAAAAGTATCAACCAAGAACATTTATTGAAGCTTTTCAGATGATCGAGACCTTGCATTTCGCAGTATTGAATGAAGATGCCATATCCGGACTTTCTCCCGGCAGAATCGGTCAGGTACTTTATCCTTGGTTCGAACAGGATATTGAAGCCGGCAGAATCACGGAAGATCAGGTATTGGAATTATGCGAACAAGACCGCGTAATCAAGACGGCAATCGACTGTTTTGCCTCTGTAGGTGTGGTCGGAGGCGTACTTTCCGGAAATACATTTAATACCCTTTCCATCGGAGGAGTCAACCGCAAAGGAAAGACGGCGGTTAACCGCCTTGAATATCTGATTCTGAAAGCGGGAGGTACGAATGCGATGCCTCAGTCCACCCTGGCGCTACTCTATGATGAGACGACGCCGAAAGATTTCCTTGCCTTAGCTGCAGATGTGATTAAAATCGGAAGCGGATATCCGGCATTTATGAACAACCAAATTGCAGAAAAGTTTATTTTAAGTCAGTATGGAGCAGAAGGCATGACCGTCGAGGAAGCTCGCGCATGGGCGATCGGAGGCTGTTTGGAAACATCGCCGGGCTGCTGGAAGCCTCTTCACTTGAATAACAAAGAGTATTGGATTCCGGGAGGATGCGGCCAGCCTACGTCCGTAGGAGTTCACTTTATTTCTCAGCCTAAAGTACTGGAGCTTGTATTATTCAACGGAGTCGATCAACGTACGGGGAATCGGGTTTATCCGGCACACGATAAAAAACTCGAGACATACGAAGAACTTGTTGAACAATATAAAGCATACTGGCAAAAGACCGTCGATATTCTTTGCCTGTGTAACAATATCCAACATGACATCTGGCGGAAGAATAACATGAGTATCGTCAACTCCCTGCTTAAACCGGACTGTCTGGATAAGGGACATCTGATTAATGAGCTGGGATACCGGTATAATGCCACATTCAATGTGGAGAGTGCCGGCAATATCACCTTTATTAACAGCATGGCCGCTTTGAAGAAGCTCGTATATGATGATAAAAAATATACGCTGGACGAAATGAGGGATGCCTTTATCCATAATTTCGGGTTTAAGACGGCTCAGGAAATCGGTAAATTCTCTCTTATGGAACAGGAAAAAGCGAGTGACTCCACGAAGTACGATCGGATGCACTTCGATTGCTTGAATGCGCCGAAGTATGGAAATGATATTCCTTACGTCGACAATATTCTGCTCGGCTGGGAAGACTGGTTCTGCAACGACTGTCGGAAGCACGAATCGCTGTACGGACATCCGTTGTACGCGTGTCAGATTTCCGTATCTACCCATGGTGCGATGGGCTCAGCCACCATGGCTTCCGCTGACGGACGTTTGCAAGGGACAACTTTCGCCGATGCTTCCATGTCGGCTTATCCGGGAACGGATAAGAACGGACCGTTCGCATTGATGAACTCTGCTACCATTTGGGACCATTCCATGTCACAAAATTCGCAGTTGAATATCAAAATTCATCCTTCGGCCATTCAAGGACAGGAAGGTGCGAAAAAACTGATTGACATGTCAAGCAGTTATATGCGAGAAGGAGGATTTCACGTACAATATAACATTGTTGACTCCAAGGTACTAAAAGACGCTCAGGCTCATCCGGAAAACTACCGCGATTTGATGGTGCGCGTTGCCGGATTCACACAATATTGGGTGGAAATCGGAAAACAGGTTCAGGACGAATTGATTGCCAGAACCGAATATGAATCTTTATAATCGATTCGTCAAATTTTTTCATTGGTGTAATTAAAAAATAAAAATCATGGAAGAAAGAATTTATAAAAACAGTCTGAATTATATTCCTATTGATGTAGCGAAAGGAATTGATCGGCGTACCGGTAAGCGTGTCAATGCGGATGATGTAGATCCCAATTACGAACGAATGCCCAAGTGCATGCATTGCGTGAATTTCACCCTCAATCAAGAAAAAATAGGATTGGGAATCTGTCGGATGGGTAAGGAATTTATTGCTTATCCCGATATGGCAGCAGTTACTTGTACGGGATACAAGGAGCGGGGAGCATAACAGACCAAGATATAGGGAGAACCAAACTCTCCCTATATTTTTTACCTGTTCAATAATTTATTAACTTTAAATAAATCAACTATGGAATTATCAAATAAATCCAAAAGGTATGGTTTGATGGTTGTAGGCGCTTCGTGGTTAGCCGTATTCTGCCTGTTCGGATACAGAGCGACGTTTGCCATGCTGAAAGAGCCTATGGCTGCAGAATTAGGATGGACACAGGCCGAGGTGACCCTCGGATATTCTCTCATGATGACAGTCTATGCTATTGTGGCATTCTTCGCCGGAATGATCTTAGACAAATGGGGTACCAAGCCGGTATATGCCATTGCTGCGATATTCGGAGGATTAGGGTTTTATCTAACCAGCTTGATAAGCATTCATTGGGCCTATCTTTTTACGTTTGGTGTTCTTGCCGGTATAGCAACCGGTATGCTTTGGGTTACGTCTACCGTTTCGGTACGGAAATGGTATGTCGGAAAAACGTACGGTACGATGTGGGGGATCGCATTTGCCGGAGCCCCGATGGCACAATGGTTACTTGCCGAAGTGGTGAAAGCCTCGACAAGCAATAACTATACATGGCGCGCGACGATGGTGATACTTGCTGTGATTATTTTCGCCTTACTTGTATTAGCCGTAATACTGGCCAAAAGGAATCCGGAACATTATGGTCTTAAGCCCCACGGGGAATTGCCGGCTTCAGCCGCAGGAAACGTACCTGTCGAAAAAGACTGGACGGTAAAAGACGCCTACTCCAAATATCCGATTTGGGGAGCTATTCTGATGTTTCTCACCAGTATGATGGCCGAATTTCTGATCTGGACACAAGTCGTCAGTTTCTGGGTAAAAGATAAAGGATGGAGTGATGCCAGCGCTATTAATGTTTATAAAACAATCGGTATCATCGGCATCTTCAGCATGCCGTTGTTGGGTATTTTCGGAGACAAGATCGTAGAGAAAGTAAAAAACGAAGTCAAAGGACGAAAAATCATGCTTATTATAGGTCCGCTGGTAGGTCTGATTGCCTGCTTGTTCTTATTGGCATGCGAAAGCAAAATAACGTTTGTCGCCTACTTGGCCGCTGCCATTTTCGCCATTTACTGGGCCATCGTGCCAGGAGGTGTCGTCGGGTATACCGGATCGATCTACGGACGGAAGACGCTCGGCAAAATATGGGGGTTGGCAACGTTAATCGTCATGGGAATAGGCCCATTCCTCGGGTCTTTTATCGGCGGATGGCTGAAAGATTTGAGTGGTAGTTATACGTATTCGATATACTATGCTATCGGCTCATTTGTGCTATCTGCCATATTGGCCGTTTCGTTGCCGATGACCGTTAAACCGCCTAAATAACAAATCAAAACAGGAGGTCATTCAGGATTGCGGTTGTTCCACAACAGTAACAGCCGCAATTCAATATTGAAAGTATCATAAACACAAACAATTCATATCTAATGCTGATGGAGAATAAAGAAAAAGAAGTAAAAGGGTTAATTTTTAGCATTCAGTCATATTCGGTTCACGATGGTCCGGGAACAAGAACTACGGTGTTCTTAAACGGTTGCCCATTGATGTGTAAATGGTGTTGCAATCCGGAGGGTTTATTCAGGTATCCGGTCATGTTACATAGCCATGCGAAATGTAAAAAATGCGGAGCCTGTATTCAGGTGTGTCCTTATCATGCCATATCAATCGGTGAAGACCACGAGCCGATCTTTGATCGTTCGATATGCGACACCTGCACGACGATCGAATGTGTGGAAGCCTGTCTGCATGAAGGAAATTCTATTTCAGGCAAATATTATACGATTGATGAGCTGATTCATCGTTTGGATCGCGACCGTCCTTATTGGGGCGACCATGGCGGTGTGACATTTAGCGGCGGAGAACCTTTGCTGCAAAAAGATTTTATCCTTCCCATGTTAATGGCATGTAAAGAACACTATATGCATGTCTGTATTGAAACCACGGCATGTGTCAACTCGGCTCATTGGCTTGAGGTGATCCGGTACGTCGATTGGATTTTCACAGACATCAAGCACATGAATCCGGAGAAACATAAACAAATGGTAGGAGTGGAGAATCAGCAGATATTAAAAAACATCGAACTGTTAGCTATGCAACAGGAGTGGCAAGGTATTGTTGTTCCACGTATCCCCGTCATACCCGATTTTAACGATGATGATGAAAATATCATCCGGACAGCAGAATTTGTCCGCGACATCGGGTTGGAAGTCATTAACATTCTACCTTTTCACCGATGGGGAGAATCCAAATATCGGCAGTTGGGCAAAAAATATCTCTTCGATGAACAGGAAAGTCCTGCCGAAGAACGAATGGAACATCTCAGGTCATTGATTGAAAACAAAGGTTTACTTTGTTATATTGGCTATAAGACCCCTTTCTAACGAACATAAGCAATTGTTCGATAATCAATTATATCCATGCCATAAAGCAGCAAGGCAGTTAAAGCATAAAAAAAGAATACAAAGCACGATACTTATACGACCCTGCTACATTACAACATATTACATATCAAACCATCCAATCTCATGATAAAAAGACCCGATCTCCACTTCATTCACGGATAAATGTATAACTTTGGCGGCTCTAAAAAGAAAGTAAAAATGACATCACAGTGGAAATACGGTCGTGGCGACCGCCCGTCGTCCAACAACAAAACACTGCCGCGCGGGCAACGTGCAACGGTCAGACAAGACGCCGCCTTGCTTTCTTACCTCTTCGACCTGCTCAAAGACCGCAGCAAAAGCTCGGTTAAAAGTCTGCTCAAACACGGGCGAATATGGGTCAACGGTAACGTTAAAACACACTTCGACACGCCTTTGCATCCGGGTGATGAGGTGTTGATCAGCCATGAGCGCGCCAAGACGACATTCAATAATCCTTATCTCCGCATTGTTTGGGAGGACGAATCGCTCATCGTGGTTGAGAAGAAAGACGGGTTGTTGTCTGTCTCCGAATCGCAGGCACAGGAGCGTACAGCTTACGCTTTCCTGTCGAGATATGTGCGCGAGCAGGATCCGCGCAATCGGATTTTCGTGCTTCATCGTTTAGACCGGGGGACGTCGGGACTGATGATGTTTGCACGTAACAAAGGCGTACAGGAGAAACTGCGCAACGACTGGTCGACCATGATTACACGCCGCTCGTACGTAGCCGTGGTCGAAGGCAGACCTGACCCTGTGCAGGGCAGGCTTGTCTCCTACTTGGCCGAAAACAGCCGTATGAAAGTGTTCTGCACCGATGCTTCGCGGGGCAAGGAGGCCGTGATGCATTATCGCGTATTGCAGAGCAACAACCGTTACTCGCTTGTGGAGTTCGAGTTGGAGACGGGCCGCAAGAATCAGATACGCGCCCAAATGGAAGAGGCCGGCTATCCGGTCGCAGGCGACCCGAAATACGGAGCAATGACCGATCCGGCCGAACGGCTCTTGCTGCATGCTTTCAGACTCTCGTTCATCCATCCGGTAACAGGACGTGAGATTGCTTTCGAAACGCCCATCCCATCGGCCTTTCGCGCATTGGTAAAGGATTAATTTGGCGTCTTTGCATATATATATTACTTTTGCATCTGTTATAAAATAAAGAAAAGAAATGCAACTGTCAATAGACCATAAAGCGTTTGACAAGTTTTTGATGGTAGGAGATAAGGTATTGGTCAAGCCCACTAACCCGCAGGTAAAAACCAGATCGGGTTTGTTACTTCCTCCCTTGGTACAGGAAGGAGAAAAGTTACAGACAGGCTACGTTATTCGTATTGGCCCGGGTTATCCTCTACCCTTGCCTACCGACGAAGATGAGCCATGGAAAAAGAAAGACGAGAAAAACACTTACCTGCCTTTGCAAGCCAAAGAAGGAGATTTAGCCGTTTATCTGCAAAGTTCGGCTTACGAAGTCCGTCTGAACGACGAGAAATACCTGATCCTGCCGCATTCGGCCATTCTGATGTTAGTCAGAGACAAAGAACTATTTGAATAACAAACGGAAAATATCATGAACAAAATTGTAAGTAAAGAGTATTTTTCTCCTCACGTGGTGAAGCTGGAGGTAGAAGCTCCACTGATTGCACGTTCGCGTAAGGCAGGACATTTTGTAATTGTCCGCGTAGGCGAAAAGGGAGAACGCATTCCACTGACGATTGCAGCCTCCGACACATCAAAAGGTACGATTACGCTGGTCGTTCAAGCCGTCGGCCGTTCGTCAAAAAAACTGTGCGAGCTGAATGCCGGCGAATCGATTACAGACTTAGTCGGTCCATTGGGACAGGCCACGCATATCGAAAAGGTCGGGACCGTGGTCTGTGCCGGCGGAGGAGTTGGGGTTGCCCCCTTGCTTCCTATCGTCGAAGCTTTTCATCGTGCCGGAAACCGCGTGATCGTCGTCTTGGCTGCACGAACAAAAGAGTTGGTTATTCTGGAAAAACAGATGCGCGCCTGTTCCGACGAAGTCCTGATCATGACCGATGACGGATCATACGGAACGAAAGGATTGGTGACAAACGGCGTCGAATCGGTAATCAACCGTGAACCGGTCAATTTGTGTGTGACCATCGGCCCGGCCATCATGATGAAATTTGTCTCCGAGCTGACTAAGAAATATCAGGTACCGACGGTGGCCTCACTGAATACGATCATGGTAGACGGAACAGGCATGTGCGGTGCCTGCCGTGTGACCGTCGGCGGACAGACAAAGTTCGTCTGTGTCGACGGGCCTGAATTCGACGCACATCAAGTCGATTTCGACGAAATGATGATGCGTTTAAATGCTTATAAAGGAATCGATAAGAAACAACCGGAATCCGTATGACAACAGAAGAACTCATAGCTCTGCGGCGTGCCGAGCCCTGGAGAGAAGCTTTGCGCAAAACGAAGAAAAGCAAAGAACGCACCGATATTTCGCGTGTACGGATGAATGAGCTTAATGCCGACTACCGTAGCGGCAATCATGAAGAAGTCAACCTCGGACTTACTGCCGGCCAAGCCATGCAGGAAGCACAGCGATGTCTCGACTGCCCCAATCCCACATGCATGAGCGGATGTCCGGTCAGCATCAACATCCCTACATTTATTAAATATATCGAAGCGGGCGACTTCTTGAAGGCAGCCCAAACGCTGAAAGAAACGAGCAGCCTGCCGGCTGTCTGCGGTCGTGTCTGCCCGCAAGAAAAACAGTGTGAGGCACAGTGTGTACATCTGAAGATGAAAAAAGAACCCGTAGCCATCGGTTATCTTGAACGCTTCGCGGCGGATTACGAACGAGAGAGCGGTCAGGCGTCGATTCCGGAGATGATGCCGGCCAACGGAATACGCATCGCCGTCGTCGGTTCCGGGCCTGCCGGACTCTCGTTTGCCGGCGACATGGCCAAGCGCGGATATGAAGTTACCGTGTTCGAAGCATTGCACGAGATCGGCGGCGTATTGAAATACGGAATTCCGGAGTTCCGTCTTCCTAACCGAATCGTCGAATTTGAAATCGACGGTCTGCGGCGCATGGGCGTTCACTTCATCACAAACTGCATCGTAGGAAAAACTATCAGCTACGATGATCTCCATGCCGACGGTTTCAAAGGCATTTTTGTGGCCAGTGGCGCCGGCTTGCCGAATTTTATGAATATCCCGGGCGAGAACCTGATCGGGGTTATGTCATCGAACGAGTATCTGACGCGCGTCAATCTGATGCATGCGGCATCCGAAGATTCCGATACGCCGGTATTGCAGGGTAAACGCGTAGCGGTGATCGGCGGAGGAAATACGGCGATGGACTCGGTACGTACGGCACGTCGTTTAGGTGCTTCGCGTGCCATGATCGTCTACCGTCGCAGCGAAGAAGAAATGCCTGCCCGACTGGAAGAAGTAAAGCATGCCAAAGAAGAAGGAATCGAATTTCTGACACTGCACAACCCGATTGAATATCTGGGCGACGAAAACGGGCGAGTGAAACAGATGCGCCTGCAGAAGATGGAGCTGGGAGAACCCGATGCCTCCGGACGCCGCCGCCCCGTAGCGATCGAAGGCGCTGTAGAAACGCTTGAAGTCGACGAGGTTATTGTCAGTGTAGGTGTATCTCCTAATCCATTAATCCCAAGAGCATTCGGAGGTTTGGAAATTTCGTCGAAAGGCACTATCATCGTTCATGAAGACGATATGCGTTCTTCTCTACCCGATGTATATGCCGGAGGCGATATTGTTCGCGGCGGAGCCACCGTCATCCTTGCCATGGGCGACGGGCGCAGGGCTGCGGACGCCATGGACCGGAAACTCCAAGCACCGGGAACATCCATCAACGCCCCAACGAATACATAGAAATATTAAAAAAATGCAAAAGATGTTCAATTTTAAAAATTCTGCAACCATTTTACCGATCCATCTGTTTATTGTTTTGAATTAACTCAATTGAATATTACATCGTATGAAAAAGAATTTGTTTTTTTGGGGAGTCGCAGCACTCCTGCTTGGACTCGTATCTTGCAAATCCGGTAACAAAAATACGGAAGCCGGCGAGGAAGATCAGACGGTTGAAACCGTACAGGCGCCCGTTTTTGACAAGGCCGGCGTATATTACGGCGTTCTTCCGTGTGCCGATTGCAGCGGTATTGAAACGACCCTTGAACTCATGGGCGATCAGACGTACAAGCTGACGCAAGTTTATCAGGAAAAGGAAGATGGTCGCTTCGAATCATCCGGTACCTTAGCATGGGATGCGGAAAACAGCATCATCACGTTAGGACAGGGAGAAGAAATGACAAAGTGGCTAATCGAAGGCGACAAGGTTACCATGCTTGATAAAGAAGGGAACAGGCCGGCCGGCGAATTAGCCGATCAATACGTGCTTACAAAAAGGTAAGAAAAGAGCATTGATTGAAGTGACTTTTGCACAATGGTTCGCTCTTAATTAGTACCTCAGATGTTTACAAAAGAAAGAGATTTTGTTTTTACATCTCAAATTAATTTTCTTTGTTTTGGTGAACTGTCTCCGGTGAAAAGAGCAACCGTTCTGTGCAAAAGTACTGTTTGCATGAAAAAGCCTGCTTATACTCAATACAAGATATCTTCATAATTCTTTATACCTGACTTCGTCATTGCATATCCTCCAAATATGGAAAAAGGAAAAGAACTGATTACACTTGCACAACGTATTCGGGCGCTTTCACAAACGGGCTTGGCTTATTCTGCCAATGAATACGAAATCGACCGTTGTCAGGAGTTGATCAAGATAAGCAACCGTATCACCGGCATCGCCGGCGGTATTAAGGAAGAAGAGATTGACGCCTGCTATCTTCCCGCAAAAGAATACGTAACCCCCAAAGTTGACGTCAGAGCTGTCATTTTCAATGAAAAGAATGAGATTTTGCTGGTACGCGAGAAAGCAGACGGTCGTTGGGCTATGCCCGGAGGATGGTCCGACGTAGGTTATACCCCTAAAGAGGTAGCCGTAAAGGAGACAAGGGAAGAAACGGGACTTGATGTACGTGCCGAACGTTTGCTGGCCGTCATAGACAAACGGTGCCATCCGTATCCGGCCGGGCCGTTTTATGTCTATAAAATGTTTATTCTTTGTGAGGTGTTAGGAGGAGTACTGTCCGGTTCGTTCGATATTCTCGATCAAGGCTTTTTCGCATTGGATAACCTGCCGCCGTTATCCTTGGACCGAACGATACCGGAAGACATCCGGATGATGGACGAACTCCGCCATCACCCGGATGCACCGGTATACATGGATTAATTCTTCTTCAACAAATCACGGATTTCCGTCAGAAGTTGTACATCGGCAGGAGGAGCTGCCGGGACTTCCGATGCTTCCTCCTTTTTCTTCTTGAACTTATTCACGGCTTTCAACAGTATAAATATAGCCAACGCAATAATCAAAAAGTCAAAAATAACCTGAATAAAGTTCCCATAGCTGAATGCCACCTCCGGCGAAATCACTTCTTCACCCTGCATGACAGCCTGTTTCAGCACAATCTTCAGATCGGAAAAATTTACTCCCCCGACAAGCAAGCCTAATAACGGCGTCATTAAGTCTGCAACAAAAGAAGAAACTATCTTTCCAAAGGCACCGCCGATCACGATACCCACTGCCATGTCCAACACATTGCCGCGCATGGCAAACTCTTTAAATTCTTTAACAAATCCCATGTTCAATACTAATTTAAATTGAATATATACATTGATCGACTTTCGATAAATGTTTCTTTTTTAATCTTCCAAAACCTCTTCCGATCGCTCCTCATGAGGCAAAACACGTTTCAAATACAGGTATCCGCACAATCCCGAGACCAACGATCCGGCAAATATCCCCAGTTTGGCTTCGTTCAGCAATACCGGTCCGATCTCGGGCAATGATGCGAACGAAAGATTCGCAATAAACAAGGAAACGGTAAAACCGATCCCCCCCAGCATTGAAACGCCCAACATTCCTTTTTTGGTGAGGCCTTGCGAAACCGAAACAAGTCTCGTTTTCACCGACACATAAACAAACAGGAAAATTCCGACGGTTTTGCCCACAAACAACCCCAGAAAAATTGCAAAAGGTATCCCTAATAAGGCCGAAAGCTCAAATCCTTCGAAATGTACACCCGCATTGACAAATGCAAACAATGGGAGAATAAAATAGCTCACCATCGGATTGAGCCGGTGTACGATTCGTTGTAGCGGACTGACCGTATTGCTGGAAATGCGATGTATATTACTTAAGAGCAATACCTGACCGGAACTCAACACCGAGGATCGACGTGAGTGCTTGACTTGAGAAAAATCCAACAATGCCAGATTTTCCTTCATCTCTCCGGCAAACTCGTCCAGTTTAATCTTTGGTCTGGCCGGTACGGTAAAGGCAACCATCACTCCCGCGATGGAGGGATGAATACCCGATTCTAAGAACAGCAACCAGACGATAAAACCGCCGACATAGTAAAACAATACATTATTAATATGGAATCGTCCGCCAAGATATAAGCCGCCCAGCAAAACGACCGAGATCAATAAAGGAGACACGGCAATATGACCGCTGTAAAAAAGCGCAATCACAATAATCCCGCCGATATCGTCGACAATGGCCAGCGCAGTCAGGAATATCTTGAGACTTAACGGAACACGTTTCCCGAAAAGTCCCAATGCCGCAAGGGCAAATGCAATATCGGTAGCCATCGGAATGGCTGCTCCATGCGACTCGGGATGTTGATGGCAAACCGCGAAATAAACGAGCACCGGCATAATCATGCCTCCGCAGGCAGCGATCACCGGGAGCAGTGCTTTTCTGAAAGAGCTTAATTCACCTACCAAGATTTCTTCTTTGATTTCCAACCCTACGACAAAGAAGAAGATGGCCATCAAGGCATCGTTCACAAAAGCCAACAAGGTCATCGGTTCGCCATGATGTGCAAAAAACACAAAATCACCAAACCGGAAATTGATGGGGAAATCGAGAAGACGGTAATATGCTTCGCCCCACGGCGTATTAGCCAATATAACGGCTGCAAGGGTGGAAAGAAACAGCAACAAGCTCGCATTCGGCTTTTGCACGACAATATGGCTTAACGGTTTTAATTTTATCACGGCTAAATTCTTTTTTTTCGTTAGTAATCAAACAGCTATATAATTTCTGTGCCAAAAATACAAATTTTATTTTAATTACCATTCGTTTAACATAGAAAAAAATCGTATCAAACAGCATCTGTGAGAACCTTGAATACAATGGTGTCCTTTGAAAAGAGATCGATTCTCCGGCCACGGGTCATTTACTCAAAAGTTTGGTATGTATCATACGCACGAACTCTTCCTTACGCGACAATGCGACAGGCAATTCTTTCCCATGAATAAAAAGTCTGTTACCCGACATTTTCTCAACATGAGCAAGGTTCACCAGAAAAGAACGGTGGATGCGAAAAAACGAATGATCGGGAAGAATTGTTTGCAAAGAGGCCATCGTCTGATGAATGATAATAGTCTTGTCTTCAAAATGCAGTTTCAAATAATTCTGCATCCCTTCGATATACAGAATGTCTTCCAACCGAATCCGTCGGAATGAGTCCCCCTGACGAACAAAAGCGTCGGCGTCTGTCTGTCGTTCGCCATATTGCAACATACAACGCGATCGATAGAGTTCCCGAGCTTTCGATGCGGCCTGAAAAAAACGATGAAACGCCACCGGCTTGAGCAGATAATCGACGACGTTCAGCCGATAGCCTTCCAACGCATACTCAGAGTAAGCCGTTGTCAAGATCGTCATTGGAGGATGTTCGAGTGCCTCCAGAAATTCGAGCCCCGAAAGATGAGGCATGTTGACATCGAGAAAGAGCAGATCGATTTCCTTTTCTTTAAGCATTGTTACCGCTTCGATAGCTGAAGAACAAGTACCGGAAATTTGTAGAAAACCGAGCTTGTCGATATAAAGTGCAATACCTTTAATCGCGAGTGCTTCATCGTCGACGATGAGGCATCTCAAAGGAGGATATTCTGCCTTATGAATCGTTATTTCTGCCATAATTCAAGTCGGGAATGATAAACCGTGTCCGTTTCTCTGACCGAGAGGTGGTAATTTCGATGATAAAGAATATCCAGCCTGCGTTTCATATTCTCCAGCCCGAGACCAGAAGTCTTGTTTTTATCGTGCATATCCAATTTTGAGTTTTCCACATCGAGCAAAACGTAATCTCCTTTTTGGGTAAAACAAATTCGGATGTAATTCGGTTTCGAAACAGAACGTGATACATATTTAAACGCGTTTTCAATCAGAACGAATAAGAGCAACGGCGGAATCTGCTTGTCGTTATTCTCTACTTCCCAAACACAGGATACGTGAACCTTATCGCTCCACCGTATTTTTTCGACGGCTACGAAGTTCTTCAGAAAACGTATTTCCTGATCCATCCGTATCCATGTGTTTTGACTGTTATAGAGCTGATAACGGAGTATTTCGGCATACTGAAGCAGTAATGAGGAAGCCAACTCTACATCGGTTTGAATCAGCGTATGGATATGATTCAATATATTGAACATGAAATGCGGGTTAATCTGCGACTGTAAAACATGCAATTGTGTTTCGAGATGAGTCTTCTGCAAGTGGATATGATCGTAAAGAAGCCTCAATCCGCAAAAGCCGAAGTTGATGACCAACACCGAAGGGATGGCGAAAAGAAAATCGACCGTAAAAGAAATATGATTCGTCAGAAGTCGGGAACGGGGGAAGTATCCATGGGTTTCGGCCCATCTCATCCATTGAAAGTTGGCAGCCAGCAGGAAAGCGATAAACAACGTGACAGCGGCAAAATGAAGCATAAACCGTTTCAGTTTTTTTCCGTGCATCGCCCTCGAAAACCATCGATTGGTCAGGATAACAGACAAATAAACCGAAGGGATATGTACAAGGAGTAGCAGTGTGGCTGTCAAAAAGGATGACAGATAAACATATTGTATCCAAAGCAGTACGATGATGACCGTCCACGAGATAAAAACAACCTGCCGGTAGTTATTGACGTAGTATTTTTTCATGGCGCAAAGTTAACGATATAACGGACGGGAAAAAGAGAAGAAGAGTGCCATTCGTCAAAAGCAGATAGGGGGTTCGTCAAATAGATTGTACAAAAAGTCTTGCGGTCGATACATTTGCTTGCTCGAAAAGAAAAATATGATTCATGATTGTCAAACAAATAAAAACATAGAAAGATGAAAACAATATGCTCTATCATGCTTGCCTTCGCGTTGATGTGCGGACAAGCTTTCTCCCAGGTCGAAACGGAACGAAAAGCAGGATTTCAGTTCGGTCTTTTCCCGCCGTTGAGTACGAACGGACTGCACTCATATCGTTATACGAATGACGTTTCTCTGAATCTGCTTGTCGGTCTTTCGAAGAATGAAAACGTCCTTACAGTTGGCGGACTGGCCAACGTCGTCACGAACGAGGCGAACGGATTTCAGCTGGCCGGGCTGGTCAATATCGCGGGCAAGGAGAGCCGTGGCGTGCAGTTCGCCGGACTGGCGAACACGTCGAAGCATCACGCAGGCTTTCAGTTTGCAGGAGTAATCAATGTATCAGGCGACGTCAAAGGGATGCAATGGGCGGGACTAGTCAACAAGGCCCGAAACGTAATAGGTGTACAATGGGCAGGATTGATCAACATCGCCGAAAACAGCGATTATCCGATCGGACTGATCAATCTGATCCGCCACGGTGAGAAAAGCATTGCCATCACGTACAACGAAACAGGAAGTGTAGTAACCACTTTCCGTTCGGGGGGCAGATTCCTCTACGGCATTGTCGGAATAGGATATAATCATAAAACATCGGGACGTTCGTATGTGACGGAGGCTGGCTTCGGTGCGCATATCTACTGTCTGTCACGGATAAGAATCCACAACGAGTTGAAACTTTCCTGCTTCGGATATTCCAACAATCCCTTGATTATCGAAAACGATCACCTGCGTCATACAGTCTTCCATATCAGTTATTCAGTGCTTCCAGCCATTCGTTTATCTCCGCACTTCGAGCTCTTCGGAGGGCCGAGCCTTTGCTATATGAATGCAGGAAAAACGAACGAAAGACTCGTTTCCTATCGCAATCTCTGGCAACACACCGGCATCTCCCGCTCACAACAGATTTATATCGGTTATCAGGCAGGAATACATTATATTTTTTAGCAAATAGCGACTGTGCATTCAGCGGTCAGCCATCAGTTTTCAGGCCAGGACACAGCGTTCGGTATGCCGCGTAGGAGCGAACCTCTGTGTTCGCCCGTGATAACAACCTTCGCGCCCTTTGCGGTTTCCATTGCGTGCTTTGCGGTAAAATAAACCGCAAGATTCACAAAGGATTCCGCAAGGTTCGCAAGTTTTCATTTGCGGTTATTCACGTCATTCGTCATTGTTCCATTCAACCGTCAAACAACTCAACAGTTAAACACCCGAAAAACTTTTCACTTTTCGTTCTTCATTATTCACTTTTAACTATTCACTTCTCAGACTTTTCACCGGATTGGCATTCGCCGCACGCCAGTTTTGAAAGGTCACTGTGGCGAACGTCACGAAGGCCACCACTGCGAACGACAGGGCGAACACCCACCAGTAAAGCGGGGTTTTGTAAGCAAAGTTTTCGAGCCACTTCACTACCGCATAATACGCCGCAGGGGCGGCAAAGACGAAACAAACGACGACGATCTTCAGATAGGTCTTGTTGAACATCACCAGAATCTGCTGTGTCGTTGAACCGAATACTTTGCGAATGCCGATTTCTTTCTTCCGATACTCGCTGTCGAACACCACCAAACCGAAGACACCGACAAGCGATAAAATAACGGCCAATAAACCGAACAAGGTAATCATACTGCGTAAATTCGTCTCTTTCCGATAAAGCTGGTCGAAAATGGAGTCGTAAAATTCGATATCGACCGGATACGACGGATCGAGGCCCGCGATAGTCTTGCGAATATGCTCTACCGCGGCACGGATGTCCGTTCCCGCTTTCAGGCGAATATATGAAACCGGCAAAGGCCGCCCATTTGTCATTGCTAGACAAAGGATCTGATTCTCGTGGCGAAGCGAGGTGATTTGCACGTTCTCGGCAAACCCAACAATTTCGCCGGTATAATCAGCCCAATACTTAAATAACCCCAATTCCATATTTAAATGTTGTTTGGCATAGTCGTTAAAGATGAAAACAGGTCGTTCGCCTCGCAAGTCCGATTCTGAAAAATCACGTCCTTCTTCTACGGAAATACCCATTACACGCAGAAAATTCCACGAAACTTTAATCATAAGATACGAAAAATCTTCTCCTTTATATACAGCTCCTTGTGTAGCATATTCGTCCTGAGCGCCTATTTTCTCGGAAGAAAAAGCTACTTCTTCAATACCCGCAAACCCCTTCAGACGGTTCGTATATTCATCGCTACGTTGCAATATGCTCTGCCCCAACTCAACAACAGCAATTTGTTCTTTGTCAAAGCCGGTAGAATACGTTCGCAAAAAATGATTTTGAAGCTGAATAAATCCGGCGGCAATAATCAGTCCCATCGAGATCACAAACTGAAAGCCGACGAGCGCCGTACGTAACTGCCGGCCTTTGGGTGAAAGTCCGAAACTCCCTTTGAGCACCATAGCGGGCGGAAAAGAGGTCATGTAGAACGACGGATACAGTCCGGCGGCGATCCCCGTTAGCAGAGCAACGGCACCCGTCAGCCCGATGAGCGGTATATTGTGTAAAGGAGCGATATCGGCGTCAATGAACGAGAGCATCATGCCGTCGGTCAAGCCCGCAACAATCAGAATCGCGACAGCCCATGAAAGCAGACAAATGATGACCGCCTCTGCCAAAAGCGACAGGCGCAGCATCGCCGTTGAGCTGCCAAGCACCTTCTGCGTATTGATGCTTTTCATCCTCACAGGTGTCATGGCTGTGCTAAAGTTGGTATAATTGACTGCCGCCACAATCAAAATAAGTAAGGCAATAGCAAAAAGGATACGTGTCACATCGGCATTGCCGCTACGGAAGATACGGCCATCGCCGCCTTCGTTCAAATAATAAATATCCGTAAGCGGAACAAGTTTAATCGATTCATTCGGCCGGTCGATATTCGCAAAATCGAAATGGCTGTTAAATGTCTGTTCCACATCATTGGCCGAAGCCGCATCATCAAGCCGAAGGTAACAGATAAAATTGCTCGCTCCGAAATCCGTTTTCATACAATCATTGTCGATAGCCGTATAAATCGCGTTGCGTAACTGAGTGTTACCGGGGAAATCACGGTAAACGGCTCCGACCGTTAAATCGGGCGACTCCTTCGTTCCTTCTCTGCTTTTGCTCCAAATACCGGCCTCGGCATGCAAAGCCTTACCGACGGCCGACTCGTGGCCGAACAGGCGTCGTGCCATGCTTTCGGGAATGATCACTTTGTCCGGCTGATGCAGACATGTCGGGCTTCCTTCGATAATCGGAAAGCCGAATGTCTGCACGATTTCCGGGTGACACGTCTGCACGACTTCACGAAAACCATGTTTCTCCCCATTCGTCGTAACCGTGAAATACACCTCTCCAATAAACGGATTGAGCAACGTACCGGCTTCAATATGCGGTGACGATTTCAGCACTTCTTCAATAAATCCGCGCGGCAAAATGGTTGAGAACAGATCTGGTCCGGATAAATCGACACGAAACACACGTTCGGCTCCCGGATGACAGCGGTCGAAGCTACGCTCGTAATCTACCTGCATCATAATCACCATAAACGCGGCGAAGGCGACTGACAACCCCGCCACGTTTAACAATGTCGCCATTTTAGAACGGCGAATCACACTCAATAGATTTCTGTATATCGTTTTCATTTCTGTTTCTTTTATTTGTTAGCGATCAGTAGTCAGCGGTCTGCTCTGCATTCCCCCTTTGAAGGGATAACATCCCCCCTTTCGCTTCGCTCTTCCCCCCTTTGAAGGGGGGACGGGGGATGTACCTCTGCGTTCGGTCTTTTGTCATTCAGAGCGAAGCGAAGAATCTTCTTTTTGTCACTTTTGGCTTGACCCAAAAGTAACCAAAAGGTCAAGGCTTCGTGCGCTTCACACATCGTCGCGACGCTTGCAGGCCGGAAAATCAGGTAACTCGCTTTGCTCGGACAGCCTGATTTTCTTTCGCCCTGCTCGCTGCTCCGTCGGCTCACCGCCCGAGGCCCAAGGACGAACGCCTCTGCGTTCGCCTGTTTCCCTAACGCGCTTCGCTTCTGCGTTCCCCCTTTGAAGGGATAACATCCCCCCTTCGCTCTTCCCCCCTTTGAAGGGGAGACGGGGAATGTTCATATCGGCGTTATGACGGGCGAACACTGAGGTTCGCCCCTACATTAACTGCTTTACTACTTTTTTCACTTTTCATTATTCACTTTTCATTATTCATTTTTCATTATTCATTTTTAACTATTCACTTTTCACTTCTCAGACTTTTCATTATTCACTTCTCAGACTTTTCACCGGATTGGCATTCGCCGCACGCCAGTTTTGAAAGGTCACTGTGGCGAACGTCACGAAGGCCACCACTGCGAACGACAGGGCGAACACCCACCAGTAAAGCGGGGTCTTGTAGGCAAAGTTCTCGAGCCACTTCACTACCGCGTAATACGCCGCAGGGGCGGCAAAGACGAAACAAACGACGACGATCTTCAGATAGGTCTTGTTGAACATCACCAGAATCTGCTGTGTCGTTGAACCGAATACTTTGCGAATGCCGATTTCTTTCTTCCGATACTCGCTGTCGAACACCACCAAACCGAAGACACCGACGATAGAGATAAAAATAGCAATCATACTGAACAGCGTAATCAGCATGCTAAGCGTTCCCTCCTTTTCATACAACTGCTGCAAAACATCGTCAAAGAATCGGACGTTGAACGGATATTCGGGGTCGAACTCAGCCAGCACGGTGCGTACATGCTCCATTGCCGCCCGCATGTCCGATCCGGCCTTTACCTTGACATAGGCATGATTCGGCCAATGACCCCAGTTTTGGGTGCCCCAGACGAAGAATGCCATCGGAGTTACTTCGGTACGGAACGAAGCAAACTTCACGTCGGGCATAAAGCCAACGACCTCCGTGCTGTCGATCATCGTACCTAACTCCAATCCGAACTCTCGGCGTGCACGTTCGTTAAAGACATACGCACCGTAACGGGTATTCGTATCTTCGATACGGAAATCGCGTCCTTCCGTAACTGGAATACCCATCACTTCCAAAAAGGAATAATTGACAGGAAGCACTTGATATCGGATTTCCTTATCTTGGTAATCCCGTCCCCAACTCATATAAAAGTCGGTGCTGGACAACAACTGCTCGGCATACGTAACGTCTTCGACTCCCGCAAATTCTTTCATACGGTTCGTAAAAGCGTCCAGACTTTTATTAATTTGCGAATTGATATTCGTGACGATCAGCGCATCTTTTTCGTATCCCAACGGTGTGTGCTGCATAAAATGATTTTGCAAATACATAAACGACGCACCGATCAGCAATGCAAACGAAGCGATAAACTGCACGCTGATAAGCGCGTTGCGCAGCGCTCGGCCTTTCGGCGACAATCCGAAGCTCCCTTTCAATACCAGCGCAGGAGGGAACGAGGTCATGTAGAACGACGGATACAGTCCGGCCAGTAGCCCCGTCAACAACGCGATCAGTGCTGTTCCTCCCACGATCAGCGGCTGCGAAGCGACCGACAAGTCCGCATCGACAAGCGACGAGAGCTCCGTACGGGCAAACAACATCACTAACCCGATGGCTATCACATACGAAAATAAACTGATCAGCATCGCCTCCAAGACCAATGACCGCCGAATGGCACCCTGACTCCCTCCCAGCACTTTTTGCGTATTGATGCTTTTGATCCGCACAGGTGTCAGCGCCGTGCTGAAATTCGTAAAATTAATCCCCGCAATTACAATCACGACAATGGCTATGGCAAACAAGACCCGCAAGGTCTGCCGGCTAGCTTTGGGAGTAAAATCAAAGATCGCATCGGTTACATAATGCACCTCGGTCAAAGGAGTAAAACGCAAGGCTGCATTTAGTTTTTCCCAATCGAATTCGTCCGTTTGTCCGATCATCTGCGGATTGGCTTTGTTATTCTTTTTAAAGTTTTCATAGACAGAGAGCATATTGTCTGGATCGTCCATCCGAACAAACATCTGATAGTTCCAATTTCCCCAATTCGTTTTGTTCTCGTTCGGGGGGATCGTAGCGTACACAATATTCCGTACAAGGGTATTAGCCGGGAAGTCCCGGTACACCGCACCGACGGTCATATTACTGTGCCGACCGGTCAATTGTCTGCCTACGGCCGGTTGATTGCCAAACAGTTTCTGTGCCATACTAAGCGGTATCATCACATGATCCGGCTGCTTTAATACTTCCTTCGTTCCTTCGACAAAATCGAACGTGAACACTTCCGTATATTCGGGAGAAACCTGTATGCATTTCTCTTCATAAAACTGTTTGATACCATTATTTTCGACGGAGAAAAACCGATCGGTACTATAAGGAGAAGACAGCGCACCGGCAACAATATGCGGTGAAGAAGCAAAAAAAGCCTCGGCCAACGGTCGATTGATGACTACCTGCGCGTTCTCCTGATACATAAACTCGACGCGGAAGATGCGGTCGTGGTTGGGATCGGAGGTGTCGAATGTCCGATCGTAATTGACCTGCATCATAATCACCATAAACGCGGCGAAGGCGACCGACAACCCCGCCACGTTTAACAACGTCGCCATTTTAAAACGGCGAATCACACTCAATAGATTTCTGTAAATCGTTTTCATTTCTGTTTCTTTTATTTGTTAGCGATCAGTAGTCAGCGGTCTGCTCTGCATTCCCCCTTTGAAGGGGGGGGGCTGGGGGATGTACCTCTGCGTTCGGGACACCGTTTTTTGTCATTCAGAGCGTGAGCGAAGAATCTCCTACCGGCAGGGCTGAAAGCCTGATATAATTTTTCTGTCACTTTTGGCTTGACCCAAAAGTAACCAAAAGGTCAAGGCTTCGTGCGCTTCGCTTTTGCATTCCCCCTTTGAAGGGGGGATGTTCATAATCGGCGTTATGACGGGCGAACACTGAGGGTCGCCCGTCTACATTAACTGCTTTGACTACTTAAGAAAATACGCTTTTCGTTTATCTCCTACAGTCTTGTCGTATGCACGATTTGTCCGTCGAAGAGGTTGACGATGCGGTCGGCAAAGCCTGCGTCGTGCTGCGAGTGAGTAACCATGACGATCGTTGTACCCTCATTGTGCAGCTCGGTCAGCAGTTGAATCACTTCGAGACCGTTTTTCGAGTCGAGATTACCTGTCGGCTCGTCGGCGAGGATCAGCTTCGGGTTAGCGACCACGGCACGTGCGATGGCCACACGCTGCTGTTGTCCGCCCGAGAGCTGTTGCGGGAAATGCTTTTCCCGATGGCCGATGCTCATCCGCTTCAGGATGGCGGCTACACGTTCCTTACGTTCGGCGGATTTGATGCCGAGATACGTCAGCGGCAGTTCTACGTTCTCGAACACGTTCAGTTCGTCGATCAGGTTGAAACTCTGGAACACGAACCCGATATTGCCTTTGCGCACCTGTGTACGCTCTTTCTCTTTGAGATGGCCGACTTCATGTTCGCCGAGGAAATAATTCCCTTCGGTCGGGTTATCCAACAGTCCGAGGATGTTCAGCAGGGTCGATTTGCCGCAGCCCGAAGGGCCCATAATCGCGACAAATTCGCCATCTTTCACTTCCATCGATACCTTGTTCAGCGCAATCGTCTGCACTTCTTCCGTCTCAAAATACTTCGTCAAATTTTCTACTTTAATCATGATTGTTATTTTTTATTTAGTTTTCAGTATTCAGTAATCAGCAAACAACTCAACAATTACACCAACATTAATTCAGGCTTACAGCCCTCTGACGAGGGGTTGCTTTTTTCTCCCAACGCTACGCATTGGGCTGAATTAACGCGCCCTTTCAGGGCTTTTTCCCAAATTGTCAATGGTCATTTAGTTTTCAGCGATCAGTAACAAACAACTCAACAATTCAACAACTCAACGCCCGAAGGGCATCACTCTTCACTTTTCACTTTTCGTTTTTCACTTTTCATCTATTCACTCCTCAAACTTTTCACAGGGTTCGTACGTGCTGCACGCAGCGCTTGCCAGAAGACTGTAAGAAACGAGATGATCAGGCAAAATACAAAGGCTGTAAGATAAATCCACACCGAGAGCGATATGCGATACGCATAATCCGACAGCCACCCGCTCATAAAATACCAGATCAACGGTACGGCAACTACGAATGCCATCCCCACATACGAAAGGAATGTTCGTACTAACCTTCTCATCACTTCATTCGTTGTCGAACCGAACACTTTGCGCACCGCCACTTCTTTCAGCCGCTGACGGATAAAATACGTCGACATGGCCAACAATCCAAGCAGCGAAATCAACACGGCAATCCCCGCAAAAAGCGTAACGATCTTTGCCGTCCGTCGCTGCGAATCGAACGAGTCCATCACCTGCTGATCAATATATTTTCCTTCGAACTCGCGGCCGGTAATACGTTGATAAACACTCGCAATTTCACGATAAGCCTCGTAAGGATCACCCTGCACCTCGATCAGGATATTCCACGCATTTATGTCTGCTTCTTTTTGCACTTTCATAAAAACAGGTTCTTTGACATGTGTAATGTTTGCCATCTGGAAGTCCCTGATCACGCCGGCTATTTTGATCTCGCGGTCATAATAATGAAAACACGGAGCCTCTTCCGAAAGACCGGTCTGGCGTAGAAATTCTTCGTTCACGAAAGTGCCTTCGCCCGGTGCAAGGCGGTTGTTGCGGATGATCTCCAGACCGAGCATACTGAAAAAAGTTGAATCGCCATTGATATTTTGCGAACTGATATTCTTCCCCTCGTAGCTTCCGCTGTAATTATTACCTCGGTTGAAAGGTGTACCCTGCGACACCGCCACACGATGCACGCACGCCAACTGCCGCACCTCATTCCGAAACACGCTCGACTGCTCCGGATTATCAAAATTATTCCACATATCGATAATATTCTCCGTCCGGTATCCTAACGGTGCATCGATGAGATGGCGTATTTGCAGGTACATTGTCAGGGCACACGCGATCATCACGATCGTTACGACATTTTGCAGCGTGATAAACACCTTGCTGAAGGTCATCTTCGTGCGGCGACGGAACGTACCACGCACCACCTCGATCGATTTCGTGTTCGATATCATGACGGCCGGAAGCAATCCCGATAAGACGCTTAACACGGCAATAACAGCTGCCATAGCTCCGATACCTGCCGGCGTAAGTAAGATGCGCAAAGAGATATTGGTCTGCAGAAGGTCATTCACGAAAGGCACGAAACCGCCCGCAAGCAATATCCCCACACCAAACGACACCAGCACCATCACGAACGACTCGAACAACAACCGCATGAAAAGCATCGTACGTTCCGAACCGAGCAACCGCCGCAGCGCCATCTCCTTGGCACGGAAACCCGATTGCGCCATTGTCAGGTTGATGTAATTGATGATGGAGAAAATAAGAATCACTAATCCGACCGATGTCAGAATCAGGACAAACCGTTTATCACCGCCTTTCAAAGGCCAACCGGCCTGAGAGAAATACACATCGGGCAGCTTTGTCAAAGTCGGTTGTTCGGAATAGCCTTTCGCATACATCCAATAGAACGTTTTGAACCAGTCGCGCATATCGTCGAGCTTGACAGACAGGTCAGCACCGGCTTTCAATTTCAGGAAAGCCACCGTACTGCCTGCATTGTTATAATTTGTCAAACCGACCGAACTGTTGAATGTCGGTAGATGCTCGACACGGATGACGATATCGGATGAAGGGATGACGGACGGTTTCATATCTTCCATCACGCCACTGACGATCACCGACACTGTATCGTTCAACCAAATACTCCTGCCCATCGGGCTTTCATTGCCGAATGCACGCTGCGCAAACGATTCCGATACAACGGCCGACTGCATCGACTCCAAGACACGATGCTCCAGCCCTTTTTTCAAGCCGAACGAAAAGAAGGAGAAGAATGAAGAATCCGCCATGAGCAGAGTGGTCTTCAAACTTTCGTCCGCTCCCTTCTGCAATTTAACATGTTGAGGCATGGTTTCTATCACCACGGGACAGGCAGCTTCTACCTCCGGATAACGGTCCTGCACGCGCCATGCTACGGGCAAAGCATTCAGATAGTCTCTGCTGCCATCTTTATTCACATCTCCCAAGATGTAGATGCGGTCGCCATCCTGCTGAAACTGATCGACCGACAGCTCCTGTACGACATAAATACCGATCAGTATCACAAACATCAGCGATACGGAAAGACCGACGACATTAATCACCGTATACAATTTGTTTCTGGAAAGAAACTTCAAAAAAGATTTTAAGTTCATATTTTTTATTTTTTAGCAGTCAGCGTTCAGCATTCAGTAATCAGCAAACAATTCAATAATTCAACAGTTATACCAATATTAATTCAGGCTTACAGCCCTCTGACGTGGGGTTGCTTTTTCTCCCAACGCTGTGCATTGGGCTGAATTAACATGCCCTTTCAGGGCTTTTTCTCAAATTGTCAATGGTTATTTAGTTTTCAGCGATCAGTAACAAACAACTCAACAATTCAACAACTCAACAATTCGACAACTCAACGCCCGAAGGGCATCACTCTTCACTTTTCACTTTTCGTTCTTCACTTTTCATCTATTCACTCCTCAAACTTTTCACCGGGTTATCGTTCGCCGCACTCCGTACATGGAATGCCACCACGGTTATGATTACTCCCAGCATCATCAGGCCGCATATCGCGAACAGGTACCATGCCAGCGAAACCTTTTCGGAGAAGCCCGAAAGCCATCCGGCGGCCGAATACGCCGCCAGAGCACAGCCGCCGATCAATGCGGGAACGGCTATACGGATAATGTCACGCTCGAAGAGCAACAAGACTTCTTTAAAGGTTGCCCCGTTGATTTTACGGATCGCTATTTCTTTCCGGCGACGGTTGATCTCATCGCGCGTATATCCGATCAATCCGGTCAACGCAATAATCAACGTGATGATACATCCGATCATCACCGAATCGCGAAACAGCCGCGAAGAACGGTATAAATTCGTCATCTCCGCACGCCAGTCGTTTATCGCCACATTCTGATCGGGCAGCAGCGCCTGTATCGTTTCCTGCACATGCGTCATACCTTCCGGCGTCAAGGTATGAAACTTAACCAGCAGCATACGCGTCCATTGCACATCGGGAGCATAGAACATCACCGAAGGGCGCGTATCTTCGTTCTCGATGCTGTTGATGCGGATATCTTCGTATACGCCGCAAATGGTAAAAGGCTGTTTCATACTCTGACTGTGTTCCGTAATCAGAATTTCTTTGCCAATCGCCCCGTCGCTCCAGTCGGCAAAGTTCTTCATTTTCTCCACAAACCGGCGGCTGACCATTACTTCGTGCGACGATGAGACGTTTTCCGTAAACGAACGTCCTCCCACGACCGGGATTTCCATCGTTTCCAGATAACGGTTACCCACCCAGTACAGGTCTGCAATATTAAACATTTCACGATCATTGCCCGGAAGGTAGACGTTATTTCCAGACTGTTTTTCGAAAGGAAGCTCCGAAAACGTGGTGACGGCGGCCACTTCGGGAAGACGTCCCACCTCGTCGACGATTTTGGAGCGCAGCGTAGAATCTGTGCCCCCCATATTGAAGTAGGCGAGCTGCTCATAGTTATATCCGGGATTGTCGTTCGTCATGCGTCTATGCTGAAGAGTAATGATCACAAGGAAAGAGAACAGGAAGCCTACACCGATAAATTGTACGAACAGCAACGCAAGTTTCTAGTAACGGCGCGATTCGCGATAATTCCGGAAAGCCGCCCCGACGGGGATACGCGCGAAAAGATGACCGGGGAGCAGCCCCGTCACGAGAAACACGACCATACACACGGCCACAAGGATTGTAATGCTCTGTGACGAGAAAAGTGCCCGAAGCGACGCGGCCAGCAACTCCTCTACCGTGCCGCGAAACGCAAAGATAAGCAACAGCGCCAGCGCAATCGAAATCAACAGATGAAGAAACGTTTCGGAAACAATCATCCCGCCGATGTTTCTGCCCGACGCTCCGTAACATTTATGTACGGCTACTTCTTTCGTTCGGCTGACAAACGACGAAATGACGACTAACACATAGTTCATCACCGCCGCGAAGATCAGTACGAAAGCGAGCATGATCAGCAACGAGGTCATCGATTTTACCTCAGGTGTCTTTCGGTGCAGATCGGTCAGCCGGGTAAGCGTATAACTCAGATCGACACCGGCCTTTTTCAAGACCTCAAAATCCTGATATTTCTTCTGCATCGCCCGCATCGGTTCGGCCAGACTATCGGGCTCGACACCGGGATAGAGCTTCACATAGCCGCGATAACGGTCATTCCCTAACCAGTTCATGGTACCGTCGTAATCGGGTGAAACCATCACCTGAAGGGTTATGACTGCATCGTAACGCTGATGAGCATTCTCCGGTACGGTTTCGAAGACGCCGCCGATAGGGATTTTATTCTTATTCTTGCTTCCGAGGCAAAGTGTTTTTCCCATGACGTCGCCCCCGATCTTCCGAGCCAGCTCTTCCGAAATCAAAACGGCGCCTTTTTTCGATAAGACGGCTTTCGCATCTCCCTGCAATATCTTGCGAGGAAACACATCGAAGAAGTATTCGTCGGCGGCAATCACGGATACCGTATATCCTTTTCCATCGTCGGTATAGGCTTCGCCGTCGTAAATTCCGGTGCATCGCGTAGCCATTTCCACGCCCGGCACCTCTTCCCTCATCCCGACAGCCACGCCGCCGCTCACTTGAGGATATTCTTTCAGCTCATTATTCTGAATGATTTTCTGGTTCAGCCGGAAAATACGTTCCGAATCGGGATAGAACGCATCGTACGACTGCTCAAAGTAGATTTTGGCAATCAGCACCAATCCCATCGCAAGCCCTGCGGCCAGCGAGATAATCTTAATTCCGTTGTTCCGTCCGCGTTTGGTCAACGAACGAAGCGCAATGATCATTTCCCGTTTCATTTTTTTTTTAGTTTTCAGTCCTTCGGATGTTGAGTTGTTTAGATGTTTAGTTGTTTAGTTGCTTAAACAATTCAACAATCAAACAATTCAACAAATCAACAATTCAACAAATCAACAGTTCAACAATTACACCAACATTAATTCAGGCTTACAGCCCTCCGATGTGGGGTTGCTTTTTTCTCCCAACGCTGCGCATTGGGCTGAATTAACGCGCCCTTTCAGGGCTTTTTCCCAAATTGTCAATGGTTATTTAGTTTTCGGTTTTCAGCAAACAATTCAACAACTCAACAATTCAACAACTCAACAACCTAACCAACGATTCACTTTGACAGGATCAGTATTTCACTGTTTTTATAGCTTTCGTAGCTTGAGATCACGACGCGTTCGCCGGCTTCGAGGCCTTCAAGCACTTCGTAATACTGCGGATTCTGCCGGCCGATCCTGATTTTGCGGCGGTAAGCCTTTTTCCCGTCCTTATCGAGCACAAAAATCCAGTTTCCGCCCGTACTCTGAAAGAACGTACCCTTCGGGATGATGATGCTTTCGGTGGGTTGTCCGAGCTGAAGATTGATGTAGTATGTTTGCCCGCTTCGGATATTGTCGGGGCGTTCGCCGGTAAAGACAAAGTCCGTGCGGAATTTACCGTCTCGCACTTCGGGATAGACTTTGCGGACGGACAGTTCGAAATTCCCGCCTTGACGCTCGAACGTGGCGGCCAGCCCGGCTTTTACACGGTCGATGTAATGCTCGTCGATCAAGGCTTCGATCTTGTAGTCCGACAAATCGTTGATCTGCCCGATTTTTTGTCCGGGTGAAACATTCTGTCCGAGCACGACGTCCAACAGTCCGAGCTCGCCGTCGATCTGGGAGCGCACGTTCAGGTTTTCCTTGCGTTCGCGGATAAGCAGCACGTTACGCCGCATGTTCGCGAGGTTATCTTCCATCTGATCCATCTGAATGGATCGATAGATCGAGTCTTGATGCAGCCGCTCGATGATGAGTGCATGTTTTTGCTGCACCAGTTCGTAGTCTTCTTTCGCTTGCAGGAAATCCTCGCGGGCGATCAGCTTCTCGTCGTAGAGTTTTTCCTGCTGACGGTACGTCCGCTGTCGCCGTGTGATGTCGAGGTCGAGTTGCAGCTTCTCCGTCTTGTTCCGGAGGCGGTCCTGTTCCATTGTCACCTGTGTATTGCGCAGCAGATTCTGCTTTTCGGCCAGTTCGGCTTCGGCATTCAGGATTTGCAGGTCGAGGTTCGAGTTGCTCAGCCGGACGATGATATCTCCTCTGCGTACCTGCGCCCCTTCTTCTACGACTTTTTCCTGCACGATTCCGCCCTCTTCGGGGCTGAGCTGCACGACCGTGATCGGCTGTACCTGCCCGTCTACACGCACAAAATCATTGAACTGTTCATGTGTTACATGGCCGATGCTGATGCCTCGCGCGTCTACACGCAGCGTCGACGCATGATTGCCGAAAATCATCCATCCGACAAGCAATAAAAAAGCAATCCCCCCGACAATATAGGGAAGATGTTTTTTTCGTATCCCTTTCTTTTTTTCCAATTGTATATCCATTGCAGTAAGTATTTATATTCTATTCCATGTTATAAATATAAGTCTGACAGTATATTTTTCTCTTCTGACGTCGCATTTTTCCGTTCTGACGATATATTTTTTCGATCTGACATCGCATTTACCTTTCCGGCATTGCATTTTACCCTTTTGACATGCCGTGATTATTCTTCGGATTTCCCGATAATTCCTTCTCCTTTATAATATGCCACCAATCTGCTTTTAAGCATATACGACAATCGTTTCTGCAACAGGTTGGCACGCGCCTCGATCAGTGTATTGGCTGCCGTTTGCAGATCGATCGGACTCATCAGGCCTTCTTCGTATTTGCGCAGGGTAAGATGATAGGAGATTTCGTCTGCTTCTACTTTTTTTTCCATCTGTACGGTTTCTTTTGCAAATCCGTCTCGGTCTAAAACGGCCTGTTCGACAGCTGTCTGTAACTGTCGCATCACTTCATCGCGCTGTTCGTTGGCAATCCGCATGGCGTTACGCGCACGACGCGCTTCGCTATATCGTCTCAGTCCGTCGAACAAGGGGATACGGAGCACCATGGCAAGGTATTCGCCGCGGTTATTGTCGAAAAACTGCTTTCCGAACGAAACGGTTTCTCCGCTCGACAGATTTTTGAAATAGTTGGTTGATACGCCGGCTTCGAACGACAGTCGAGGGAACATGGCTCCTTTGGCCATGCGGTATTCGTAGCGGGCGGCCTTGGATTGGTATTGGGCCGAGAGTGCGACGGGGTTATGCGTGCCGGCATACGCGTAAATATCGCTGACCGACTCGGGGAAGGAGAGCGTTTCGGGCACGTAGACGGCCGTATCGATGCGTAACGAGTCGGCCCCGCCGTAATTCATGTTCTCCCGGAGTTTCAAGAAGGCCGACGCGTAGAGGTTTTGTTGGCGGGTCAGGTTATAATCGTCGGCCGCTACCTGAGCCTCGAACTGCGCCACATCGGCTTTGCCCTTCATGCCCAACTCTTCCATCCGGCGTGTTTTGTAGAGGGTATGCCTGCTTTCATTCAACTTGTCGGAAGCCAGTTTCACCGTCCCCCGATAGTAGATCATGTTGATAAACGCCTCCATCACGGCCAGCGCCACATCGTCTTTGGCACGTTGTTCTTCCTGAAGACCGTACAAACGGCGGATATGCGTCATCTTCCGGTTGTTGATCAGCTGTCCGCCGTCAAAGAGAGGCAGAGAAGCGCTGATTCCGTAGGAATTATTAAACGTCGAGATGTTGTTATACGTATTCGTTTTCGGGTCGATAGACCGTCCGAAGCTGAACTGCCCGCCTACATTTGCACCGATCGACGGGAAGAAGCTCGCTACCGCCGAATGGTGCGCCGCCCTGTACGAGTCGTTCAAATGCTGCTTCTGTCGCACCTTCGGACTATTTTCCACCGCATAGCGCATGCAGTCGTCCATCGTCCAGTATCGTTCCTGAGCTATCCCGCCCGACGTAATCGCGATACTTAAAAACATATTCCAAAAAATCTTCCTCATCATTTCAAAATTAGTTCACGATATATATAAGATGCCAAAACCATGCCAAAACACTCAAATCACTAACATCAAAAAATTTATAAAATCATTCAAGAACAGCCTGTGTCCAAAAATTGGACGTCTGTGTCCAATTTTTGGACATAAACAGACGAGCCAACAATAAAAGACATGCCCCAGACAGTTCATTTTTTTTCCTAACTTTGCGAAGCATTATGTATATGCGTTATTATTATATATGTATTATATTTCTATATTATCATTAATTTTATTTTATACAATATGGATATTCTATATGAGGACTATACGAATGGAAGGGCATTTATGCGAATGATCAACGCGACAGAAGAACAAGTAGCCCTCTTTGAAGAACTGTCGAAAAAGGCTGTCTATAAATCCTCGGATTCCGATTTTATGTCTTTGTTGAAAACGGGTTCGCCTTTTTGGATATTCGCTTTCTTAAAAGCATTGGACCGTCTTTACGAAAAATGTCGGGAAGATACCGATAGAACGCAAACCATACTGAGTCTTTATATTCGTATCGAAGAACATCTTCTGGAAAACAGACGCTTTTTAAACCTTTATCCGGAAAACAAACATTCTTCCATCCTTTTCCGTGCCGAACAGATGTTGCACAAAGCTTACGCACATCAGGAAGCGTTGTCCATCATTCAAGAAAACAAAGTCAGTTTGTTTATTTCTGACTTGTCCGCTAAAACGGAGATACCGGACATCCATATTTATAATCTGGAGAAAAAAATAAACATACTCATGTATTTATTCCTGTACGATCCGCAAGCGCTTACGGGCAGGACGATCGCCTATCTTCGTTTATTCAGATTTTTTATCGAATACGCATCTTCTCTTTTTTCCTATAGTTTTTGGATAAACAACCTCGAATCGTTGATAAAAAAAGAATGTGACCGGATAGATACGATATTACTCACAGGAGAAATCACGGCAGAAATTCGGCAAAAAGCAGAGAGCTTGATCCAAATTGCCGGTGCCGAATTTTTGATTAGCAGAGCAGCAGACAGCGAGATCAATATCGTACACCGGTTGATGTTTTACCGCTATTTATACCTATTAGACGAACGCCGTACACCAGCCCTGAAAAATCTTATGCTAAGTACTTTTTTAAAACGGAACAGTCGTCCCCCGGAATATACATGGGAGGAATTGATTCTTTTTTCATTTCCGCTGTTCGTCGATAAAATCTCATATTTCATTGAAGATATACTTGAAAACAAAAATTCATTTTCTTTCGAAGGAAACGGTGTCATTAACTTATCCGACCAGCGGATTACCCTGTCTCCCCATCCGAATCCTCTTATCCGAAAACGGAATCATAAATTACTTTCTTTATGGGAGGATACGATTAAAATAAATACGTTCCACCCCTCCCCTACCGATCTGAATTCCTGTACGGATATCCATCTGCTGTACAAAGCCTGGAATACTGCGTTCGATGATTTTAAAGCGAAACCGGTCTTCGAACAGCATCATATGAAAGAAACACCCCCTGCAGGCACCTCGCTAAAAGTCAGAATCACCAAAATGAATCCGGCTTACCCGCTGCTTGCTTTCGCCAGTATCGAAGATGATCGGTATGAGGGGTATGGCGTCCTGCATGCCAGTCAGGTTTCACGTATCAAGCTCAATACATTATCCGATATTTTCGTAGTCGGTGATCTTGTAACTGCACATGTACTCGAAACGTCGGATAACCGGCTTTCTTTTTCCATCTTAGAAGAAATCGGTTTTTCCATCAGTGCCCGGTTTCATAAAGACGATTACACATATGCCAAGCTGCTTGCCCAAAAAGAAAATCTGGATATATGGGTCAGTGAAAAAGGATATCCGCTCTATACGCTTCCGTCTCCCGATACTTCTTCGGAACTTGAGATTGACGATATTTATATGCTGAGGCTAACGAGTGTATACAAAAACGGTTACGTTAAGGCGGAAATTGAAGAAGCGGCACCGGAAGATGTTACGATAGACACCTCGAAAGCCGTAGCCGATCTAATAAGTTACTATATCGATGAGAGAACAGAAGATTATGATGCCGACGAAAGCAAGATGGACAATAGCATAAACAATTTTTATCTGGAGAGCGACTATGTACGCCAACTGATTTACATCATCGACCTTCATGCCGAATCGACCCAAGACCATATTCTACGTTTCAATCTGTTCAACACGACTCGGCTTTTGGCAAAAATCGTAAACTCCTCGTCCCTTGAATCTTATTATACCTATCGTATTCTGTATTTGAAAGAGTTGCACAAATTCCTGCATAAAAAAACAATGGACGACGCTATCATCGATGACGCAGCCGTACAACAATATCCGCGACTGTCCAAGCCCTTGCGTATTCTTTCCATGCTCTCGGCAAAGAACGATTCCATCGATTGTGTTGCGACCTTGCAAACACAAATCCTTTCCAACGAAAAACAAATCTCCGACTTGGCTCGCCTGCTTCTCATACAACACTTTGCCCGCACGGCTTTTCCGGACATCGCTAAATCCGTCAATGCAAAAATCTTGGCTCTGCTTGCTATCGAAGAGGGAAAAGCCCCTGCTCCCCAAACAGAAAATATCAATTTCGGACGAGAAGGGAATACCAAAGAGTTCAAATCGACAATCGTCTACCCACCCGAAAGTAATCACGAAGCGGATATCGATAAGCAGATGGAACATATCCTTACAACGATTTGCGGCTTTCTGAATGCCGATGGCGGTATCTTGTATATCGGCGTAAATGATATCGGTTATCCGCGCGGCATCGAAACGGATTTAAACTACTTACGTTGTAATGAAGACAAATATCAACTGCTGATACGAAAATACATTGTAAAAGACTTAGGAAAAGATATAAACAGTCTGATTTTAATCGACTTTCATTCATTCAACGAAAAAACGGTTTGTGCCGTATCCGTACCTTCGTACCATCAGGCAGTCTCCTACAAAGGCATCGTATGGCAACGGCAAGGTAACTCCACCCGGCCGTTGGATACGCCGGAAATCCGACTGTTGAAAGAACGCCGAAGTGCGCTTATCCTGTCGAAAAAAAATACAGAAACACCTTTCAAAGAATTGGAAAATACTTCTGCCGATCAAGCAGATAATATCTTTCCGGTAAACATACCGACCTATAAACTACCTGTCGAATCGGCGCATCCTTTACCTCAAACAGAGGTTCCTCCCATTTACACTTCCGTTTTAAAAACGAATAAAGAACAAGAGGCCATTGCATTTTTCTCCATCCTCGAATCAGGAAAATTCATGCTCTCCAAAGAATTCCCCTACCAACATAACACACGAATCGCATTGCCGTTATACGACGAATATCTATCCGGATACTTGCTGTATATCTATGAAAACGGCTTTGTCAACCGTATTGCAGTATCTACCTTAATGTCAAAAAAACAAAATTACGAATATACAAACGCACTGTTCGATAAGTCATCTTTATTTTTTACCTCCTTTGCCAAACCCGATGATTCGATTTTTGTGAAGATCGCCTACAAAGGAAACGAATACATTCGTGTTCTTTCACAAAAAAACATCAAAATCAATACTGATTTATCCCTCAAGGGTACTCCTCTCTATACAATCCCCTTTGGGAAAATTATCCAAACGGAGGTGTTGAATAAAGAACAGGCACAAGAGGTTGAAAAGATACACAGTGAGCTGTCTACCACCTTAGGTACTCCCGTTTCTTCCATCTCAGCGATCAAAGAAATCTACTATTTAAATAATCTTTTAAGCGGCAAATCGACTTTCAAAGAAAACGCATGAACAAGACGAAACGACAAGGTACCATTCTCGTGGTCGACGACAACAAGGGCATCCTTGCGGCCGTGGAATTGCTGCTGCGACCACAGTTTGCCCGGGTAATCACAACCTCCGCGCCCGACCGCATCCGAACGATTCTGCACGACGAACCGGTGGATGTGGTATTGCTCGATATGAACTTCAGTGCAGGGATCAACAGCGGGAATGAAGGTCTTTTCTGGCTCTCCCGGATCAAGAAGATCGACGCCTCGGTACAGGTTGTACTCTTTACGGCATACGCCGATATCGAACTGGCCGTGCGAGGCATCAAAGAAGGCGCTTCGGACTTCGTTGTCAAACCCTGGGACAACGACAAACTGACCGAAGCCTTGCAGACGGCTCTCCGGGCCCGCACGCTGCAAGACAAACGAATAGCGGCCACCTCCACCGCCGAGACAAGCCGCATGTTTTGGGGCGACTGCGAAGCGATGCAGCAACTGCGCATGCTCACGGAAAAAGTGGCGTATACCGATGCCAATATTCTGATCACGGGCGAGAACGGCACGGGAAAAGAAATGATTGCACGCGAGATTCACCGGCTGTCGGCACGTAATCGTCATCCGATGGTGGCCGTCGATATGGGCGCCGTTACCGAAACACTCTTTGAAAGCGAGCTTTTCGGCCATGTCAAAGGCGCATTCACCGGCGCTCACTCCGACCGTCCCGGCAAGTTTGAAGCAGCCGATAACGGTACGCTCTTTCTCGACGAGATCGGCAACCTCTCCTATCATTTGCAGGCCAAGCTGCTCACAGCCCTGCAACAGCGCAGCATCGTGCGCGTCGGAAGCAATACGCCCATACCGGTCAATATTCGCCTCCTGTGCGCCACGAACCGCGACCTCGACACCATGGTCAGAAAAGAACTTTTCCGGGAAGACCTGCTCTATCGCATCAACACCATTCACCTGCATATCCCGCCGCTGCGCGAACGGACGGACGACATCGCGCCGCTGGCACATATCTTTCTCCGTAAACAGGCACAGTTGTACGGCAAACCGGAACTGATCCTCACGCCTGCCGCGTGTGACAAACTGAAGGCGCAACCCTGGTACGGCAATATCCGCGAACTTGAACATGCCATCGAGAAAGCCGTTATCATCAGCGACGGAAAGATGCTCGATGCGGAGGATTTCGATTTTCCGTCCGCCGCCCCTCCGTCCGAATCTCCGCCGAACGATGCGACCACACTCGAAGAGATGGAGTGCCGCATGATTCGCCGCACGATGGATAAGCACCGCGGCAATCTCTCGCTCGTGGCTTCCGAACTCGGCATCTCGCGACAGACGCTCTACAATAAAATCAAACGTTACGGACTCTGACCTCGATGGACAAGCGATTGTACAACAGCCTGACGTTTCGACTGATTGTTCTTGCAGCACTCGTTGCCGCAAGCACGGTATTCGTGATGCAGCATCGCTGGATCGCCGCTACCGCAAGCCTGCTGTCCGTCGCTTTTGCCTTCGGATGGAGCGTACAGCTCTATCGTCGCAACCTCCGCAAGGTCTCCTTTATGTTCGACGCCGTGGATAACAACGATTACGCTTTTCATTACGCTACAGCACGGCATGCTACCGAAGAGCGCATCATCAACGAGTCGCTGAACCGTATCCTCCAGATTCTCCTGCAGGCAAAAGCCGACGCGAAAGAACGGGAGAAATATTATGAGATGATTATGAACTCAGTCAACACAGGGATCGTCGTCATCAACGAGAAAGGATTCGTACTCCAACAAAACAGCGAGTCGCTCCGACTGCTCGGACTGCCCGTATTTACTCACATCAGACAGCTCGAACGGATTGATGAGAAACTTGCCGAACGTTTTACCGATCTTCAGCCCGGCGAGAAATATCACCTCTCGTTCCGTAACGAACGCGGAGCGGTCAACCTCTCTATCCGCGTGTCTGAAACCGTTTTGAAAGGCGAACGCGTGAAACTTATCGCGATGAACGACATTCACGGCGAAATGGAAGATAAGGAAGTCGATACATGGATTCGTCTGACGCGCGTATTGACACACGAGATCATGAACTCCGTCACCCCCATCACCTCGATCAGCAGCACGCTCCTCTCGCGACACGACGAAATGAAGGAAGAGCTCCGCAACGGCCTCGAACTGATCAGCGATACCGGCAAAGGACTGATCTCCTTCGTCGAATCGTACCGCCGGTTTACACATATCCCGACTCCGCAGCCAACCCTCTTCTATGTCGGCAGGTTTATCGAACGGATGACACAGCTCGCCAGCCACCACCATGCTTCCCATATCGCCATACAGACCGATATCCGCCCGGACGACCTGATTCTGTATGCCGACGAAGACCTGATCGGACAAGTCGTACTCAACCTGCTGAAAAATGCCATACAGGCCATCGGCCCCGACCATCCCGACGGACAGATCATGGTGCGGGCTTCGTGCAACAGCAATGAATCCATCGTGATCGAGATCAGCAATAACGGTCCTGCCATCCCGCCCGAAGAAGCCGAACATATTTTCACGCCATTCTTTACGACCAAAGAAGGAGGCAGCGGCATCGGGCTGTCCGTTGCACGCCAGATCATGCGTCTTTCGGGAGGTTCCATCTCACTGAAATCGAACGACCCCAATCATCGAACGACCTTTGTGTTGCTGTTTCCATAAACTTCATCCCTTTTTTTGATGTATCTTCGCACACGTCAAAATTACCCGTTATGAATTATTTTACAGATTACGCATCGCCGGTCGGCATGTTACGCATCGTGAAAACGGTCGAGGGATTACGGCCATCAAATACGTCAGGAACGAGCATGTTCTGCCTGCCGGTGCATGCAAAAAAGAAACCCCTCTGCTGAAACAGGCAGTAACGGAATTGAAAGAATATTTTGCAGGGCGACGCAGACATTTCGACCTTCCGCTCGACGAACAGGGCACAGACTTTCAAAAGCGCGTTTGGGCGACGCTCCGTGAAATTCCATACGGACAGACACGCTCTTACAAACAGATAGCCGAAGCTGCCGGATCACCGCATGGATATCGCGCTACAGGAATGGCCAACAACCGCAACCCCATTTCGATTGTTACACCGTGCCATCGCGTCATCGGTGCAGACGGAACGCTTACCGGTTACGGAGGCGGGCTCGACATCAAAAAGAAACTGCTGGAACTCGAAGCGTCGACTGTTGTGCAAAAAGATCGCTACCTCTAAATATCCTCCCCCCAACAAAGAGCGCACTTCTCCGGCTTTTCGCATCCCGTAAAGAGAAAACGGCCTTCGCTTATCGGAAGATTCCCCAAAATCGTCCGAGCAAAAAATCATTTTAACCGTTCATTCTAATCTTTTTACGAATCCAACTGTCATCAAATTTTCTTTTTATCCCGGATTCCGCAATAGAAGAAATAAGAATGAATTTAATTCAGGCCTTCAGCCCTTGTGCTCCGTGCGGGCTAACCCCTTCGGGGCGTTGAGGGGTTGGGTTGTTGAAATGTTTAGTTGTTGAAATGTTTAGTCGTTGAGGTGTTTAGCCGTTGAGGTATTTAGTTGTTGAAATGTTTAGTTGTTGATCTGTTTACTGACCACTGTAAAAGCCCTGAAAGGGCGCATTAATTCAGCCCAATGCGAAGCGTTGGGGAAAAAGGCATCGCATCTCGGCGAAGGGCTGTTAATTCAATTGTTAATTGTCAATGGTTAATGGTTATGCCGGGTACACGGTATCCGAACACAAATTTCGCAAATTTCGCGAATGGGCGCAAATCCCCCCCCTTTGTCATTCCGAACGTAGTGAGGAATCTCGCCTCGAACGCCCTCGGCGTTCGTCCATGGGCCTCGGGCGGTGAGCCGACGGAGCAGCGAGCAGGGTGAAAGAAAATCAGGCTGTCCGAAGCGAAGCGAGTTACCTGATTTTCCGACCTGCGAGCGTCGCGACGACGTGCGAAGCGCACGAAGCCTTGATCTTTTGGTTACTTTTGGATCAAGCCAAAAGTAACGGAAAAGAGATTCATCGCTTCGCTCTGAATGACAAATTAATGGTTAATTGTTATGCCGGGTACACGGTATCCGAATGCAGAGGGACATCCCCCCTCCCCCCTTCAAAGGGGGGAAGAGCGAAGCGAAGGGGGATGTTATCCCTTCAAAGGGGGAATTTGCAGGGCTGACTGCTGACCGCTGTAACAGCCCTGAAAGGGCGAGATAATTCAGCCCAATGCGAAGCGTTTGGGAAAAAGGCATCGCATCTCGGCGAAGGGCTGTAAGCCTGACGTAATTCAATTGTTAATTGTCAATTGTTATGCAGGGTTATCCGAACGCGAATTTCGCAAATGGGCGCGAATCAACGCAAATAACCGCGTTTGTCATTCCGAACGTAGTGAGGAATCTCGCCTCGAACGCCCTCGGCGTTCGTCCATAGGCCTCGGGCGGTGAGCCGACGGAGCAGCGAGCAGGGCGAAAGAAAATCAGGCTGTCCGAAGCGAAGCGAGTTACCTGATTTTCCGACCTGCGAGCGTCGCGACGACGTGCGAAGCGCACGAAGCCTTGATCTTTTCGTTACTTTTGGATCAAGCCAAAAGTAACGGAAAAGAGATTCATCGCTTCGCTCTGAATGACAAATTAATGGTTAATTGTTATGCCGGGTACACGGTATCCGAATGCAGAGGGACATCCCCCCTCCCCCCCTTCAAAGGGGGGAAGAGCGAAGCGAAAAGGGGGGATGTTATCCCTTCAAAGGGGGAATTTGCAGGGCTGACTGCTGACCACTGTAAAAGCCCTGAAAGGGCGAGATAATTCAGCCCAATGCGAAGCGTTGGGGAAAAAGGCATCGCATCTCGGCGAAGGGCTGTAAGCCTGACGTAATTCAATTGTTAATTGTCAATTGTTATGCAGGGTTATCCGAACGCGAATTTCACAAATGGGCGCGAATCAACGCAAATAACCGCGTTTGTCATTCCGAACGTAGTGAGGAATCTCGCCTCGAACGCCCTCGGCGTTCGTCCATGGGCCTCGGGCGGTGAGCCGACGGAGCAGCGAGCAGGGTGAAAGAAAATCAGGCTGTCCGAAGCGAAGCGAGTTACCTGATTTTCCGACCTGCAAGCCTCGCGAAGGCGTGTGAAGCGCACGAAGCCTTGACCTTTTGGTTACTTTTGGGTCAAGCCAAAAGTAACGGAAAAGAGATTCATCGCTTACGCTCTGAATGACAAATTAATGGTTAATGGTTAATTGTTATGCCGGGTACACGCCGAATCATGTATTTAGAAAATAACCATTGATAATTAACCATTGTCGTACATTCGCATGTCCATTACTAACGGTAAATGCCGAACAGTGTATCGCGTAATTTGGGTTTGTAAAAATAATTCATTAAATAATTTGGTTTACAAAATAAACTACATTATTTTTGCGATGTGAATCGATTCAAAAAAAGGAATTATTTAGTAACAAGTAAAAAAAACAGTTATGAAAACATTGAGAATGATTGGACTGTTCGCTGCTTTGGGACTGAGTGTATCTCTTTATGGACAGTCTGCGGATGTAACGGTAGTGGTAAAAGGCGTCAGGGAAGCGAAAGGCAAAGTAATGGTTGCGGCGGGAGATAAAGCGAAACCGCAAGAGATGATCGGAGAAATGGTAGCGGTTACTTCGACAGGCGATGTGGTCTGCGTACTGAAAAACGTACCGGTCGGCAAAACGAATATTTACGTATATCAGGATCTGAATGAGAATTTCCAGCTCGATATGGATGAGCAACATATCCCGATCGAACCGTGCAATACGAAAGAGAAGGTAACGATCAAAGACGGAGAAAACAAGTTCGAGATCAAACTGATCAACGTAAAGGAAATGATGGAAAAACGCTGAACCTCATTGTGTCGAAAAACAGACAGCCATGAAGCGGTTTCTTATTGTATTTATTGCAAGTGTCATCTATGCCGGCTTCGCTTCGGCGCAGGAGCGAAGCGGCAAGGTGACGGATAACAACGGCCGGCCCGTCGAGTTTGCGACGGTTGCCTTGCTGACGGAAGACGGGCAAGCGGCCGTGACGGTCACCGATACGCTCGGACGCTTCTCGCTTACCGCTGTCGGGGGCAAGTACCGGATCAACATCCGGCATCTTGCTTATCAGCCGTTGGAGCAGAGCATTTATCTTTCGGACGCGGCATCGAAGGCAGGCGATTTTTGCCTGAAGGAGCTCGAGACGAACCTGAACGAAGTAACCGTTACGGCTTCAGCGATCACACGCGAGGCCGACCGCTTCGTGATGAGGATGAACAATATGCCGCTGACCCTGAATAAAGACGCGATCGAAGTCTTGCAACTGGCTCCGGGCGTATGGGTCGATGGGAACGGTATTTCCATCAACGGGGCAAGGGGTACCAAAGTCTTTATCAACGAACGCGAATTGAAGATCAAAGGCAAAGAACTGATGGATTATCTGCGTAATTTCCGTTCGGCCGACATTGTGCGCGTCGAGATTATCCCTCAGGCCGGAGCGGAATACAGCGCCGATTCGTTCGGCGGAGTGATTAAACTGACACTTCGCAAACAATTGGAGAACGGTATCAGCGGGCATGTGAAAGCCGGCACAGCACAGAGCCAAACGTTGACCGATTATCAGCCGTCGGCCTCTTTCAACGCCCGTGCCGGACGCTGGACATTCAATACGTTTGTATCGGCGAAGATACTGCCTGAAGGAAAAACAAACTCGGTGGAAACGCGTAATTTCCGGACAGGAGACAACCATGATTACTTTTCGGTTTCGGACGTCAATCGCACGCTGCATTCGGGGTTGGGGAGGCTGGGTATCGTGTATGAGCCGGACAAACGAAACAGCTTCGGAGTTGAAGCGGAGTATTCGGCCATAAGCGCCCGCAGTCCGTCGAGCGTCACGACGCGAACGAAGCCCAACGGTATCCTCGTCAACTCCGAAAGCGACTACCGGCAAAAAGAGACAGACCGTACCTGCTCGATGACCTTGAACTATGTGCATGCGCTCGATACGCTCGGATCAACCTTCAAAGTGATTGCCGACTGCACAAACAAACATGTGGAGGGTGACAACGACTATCATACCTCGTTTATCCGGAACGGAAAGACATCGGATTCGGTATACCGGAACAACACATCGTCGCATTACAGGATTTATACGGCCGACGGGGTGTTGAGCAAGCAGCTTTCGCCACGTACAAAACTTGTTGCGGGTGTGAAATACACACATAACGATATGTCGGACACGGTACGGTACGAAAGTCTTCTTCCTTCAGGCTGGCATCCGCTTCCGGCGTATCATTATTCACTCGGTTACACGGAACATATCGGAGCGGTCTATGGCACTTTTTCGACCGAATACAATCGTCTCAGTCTCGTGGCCGGTCTGCGTGGCGAATATACGCATGCGAACGGGCATCATCACCGTATCCGTCAGTCGTACTTCGATCTGTTTCCGAACCTGAACGTAACGTATTCGTTCGATCCGATGCGGACGTTTATGCTGATCGGACAGTATTCACGGAATATCGAACGTCCTAATTTCAGGCGTCTCCATCCGAACCGGATACAATATTCGGAGTATTCGTATTACATCGGCAATCCGGCATTACGTCCGACGTATATCCATAAGATCGGTCTGACGGCCGTTTACCGCTATCGTTATGTGCTTTCGATCGGCGCCAACCTGCACCGCGATCTGGTGAGGGAAGTGCGGAAGACGGAGACGTCCGACCCGAACGTTACGTACATCATCCCCGAAAATCATCATACGGAAAATCATTATTATGCAGTGCTGAGCGCCCCTTTCCGTCTGACGAGATGGTGGGACATGAATGTTAATCTGGTAGGGGTAAAACAGGATATCCGAGGTACGGAAAGTGACCGCCGTGTGTCGCATTACCTTTATTTCGCTAATCTGACAACGGGCTTCTCGTTGCCGGCGAAGTTTCACCTCGAACTGACCTACAGCGGCACGAGCCGTCTGTATTCGGCCAATTCCGGTATCGAACCTCGCCATCTGTTTCATCTCTCGGTGAAGAGGCAGCTGTTGAATGATCGCCTCACGGCTTCATTAGGCATAAACAATGTGTTTGACCGTAAGATCGTTTATTTCTCGGAGATGAAACACCTGACAACACGAACGGAAGTATATAATCCGCAAGATGCCCGTTACCTCAAGTTCAGTCTGAACTATACGTTCAGCGCAGGAAAGCATTTTAAAAGTCGTACACTTGAGAATGGCTCGGAAGCGGAAAAGAATCGTTTAAAACGAACTTCCGATACAAGATAATTCATGATAAATTCATATTTTTACACTCATTTTTTTACAGCTATGGAAGAAAAAGAATTAAAGGACAAATCGCTCAACGAAAAAGAAAGTCTGGAACTCATCACACGGATGATCCAAAACACACAGCACCGACTGGAGCGCCATACTGGCATGCCGATGTTGATCTGGGGCTATGCCACGACTGTCACAACCTTACTGGTATGGTGGGCAGTAAACTATACTGGCGACTACCGGACACAATTTTTGTGGTTTCTTATTCCGCTCACGGGAGGCATCGGGTTATTCCTTTGGAAGAAAAAGCCCGCAGGAGTCCGTACATACGTAGACCGAGTTGTTGGATATATCTGGTTAGTTTTGGGCCTGACCGGTTTTCTGCTGTCGTGCCTGTCGATATTCAGCGTGATGTGGAAGCTGCCGATTCTGTTTATCATCATACTGATCATGGGTATGGGAACGATCCTGACCGGGTTGGTTGTACAGTTCAGGCCGCTGGTCATCGGAGGCGTGGCGGCGATGGGGATCGGAGTAGCCCATTACCTGTTGCCGGGCTGGGATATAAAGATGCTGACATTTGCGTTAGCCTTTGTTGTCATGATGATTATTCCGGGATATATTTTAAACCATCGAGCTAAAAAAGTATGTTCAAAGAGCTGAATCCGCTATTGCACGGTGAGCTTCGACTGGGTATTATGTCGATACTGCTCAGTGTCGAAAGCGCGGAATTCAAATATATCCGCGAGCAGACCGGAGCTACGGCAGGCAACTTGAGCGTGCAGCTCGATAAATTGTCACAAGCCGGTTATATAACCATAGAAAAAGGATACCGCGGAAAAGTTCCCTGCACGACGTGCCGCATCACAGAGGCCGGGATTACAGCCTTCCGCGAATACGTCGAGGCGTTGAAAACGTATATCAACATCAAGTAAAACACACCGAGGTTGCGGTATAAAAAAGAGAAGCCGGAAGTTTTTATCGATATTTTTCGACGAAAAACTTCCGGCTTATTATTATGCTCTACATAGCGCCGTTATTTACCGGCAACTTTCTTGGTGACGGCGCTTTTCTTCTTCGTTTCCGATGATTTCTGAATCGTTTCCAGCTTTTTCTCAAGCCGGTTAATTTCATTCGCCTGATTGCGGATGGTCGTGAGCAACGAGTTCAGCTCCTCGTTTTCGATCGAAGAGGGGAACTCCGCTTCGACACGCAGCATGAAATCGGAAAGTACGTTCATGTAGTTATTGAACGCATCGTACGGATTATCATACGGACTGAACAGGTTATAATGCTTCGTGTTCATGTAATAAAAGTGGTCGCTGCTCTGCAAATAGATCCAATCCTGCTTGATGCGACGATTACCCGACAGGCGCACCCGTTCTCCGATTTCGTTGATTTTCTGGAACGCTTCATGCTGCAATACATTACCTAACCACGAACTGCAGTCTTTTTCTTCATCGACCCATGACATCGGATAGGGGACGGAAACCACATCGACCGGTTTCATGTTTTCAAACACTTCGGAGGGCAGTGAGAACGAGAGGTTATTTCTTTCGGCGTACTGCGGTAACGCCTTGAAGAACTCGAAGATTCCCGTGTCGGCCGCATGCATGGAGCCCAGTACTTCGTAGTTCATAAAGGCGTTGATCACCTTTTCCGGCTCGGCCGTCGAAGCAATCGCCGAGATATATTTATCGGCTGTCAGCGGGTATTCTTTCCATGTATAATCGTTGAAGCGGAGCGAGAGGTCTTCACTGAAACGGTCGTTCTTCAGCAGCAATTTCAGCTGCGGACGAACAGCCGACGCATAGACGTAGTTCGGACTTTTCCATCCCAATACATGCTTGGCTCCTTCGGTCAGCATGCCTTCGAAGCCGAGGTTATAGACGAGTTCGGAGATATCATCCGAATAAATCAGTTCCGTATTCCGGAACACTTTGGGACGAACGCCAAAGAGCGACTGTATTTTCTCCTTATGCATCTTGACTTGTGCCCTGAACTCCTCAGCATCGCCGAGCGAGGAGAGCGAGTGGGCATACGTTTCGGCCAGAAACTCCACACAACCGAGCTGTGCGAGTTCGCGAAAGCTGTCGATCACTTCGGGCGCATAAATTTCCATCTGTTCAAGCGCTGTCCCCGAGATCGAAAAGGCCACTTTAAACTTACCGCCGCTCTTACGTATCATTTCCATGATGGTACGGTTAGCCGGCAAGTAACACTTTTCGGAAATCCGACGAAAGATTTCCTCATTTTGGAAATCGTCATAATAATAATGATTGTTTCCGATGTCGAAAAAACGATACCTTCTCAAACGAAAAGGCTGATGGATTTGAAAGTAAAAGCAAATTGTTTTCATATCTTCTGTTGTTTTAATTTTTTCCATACAAGACCCGATCATAAATCCGGCGCACTTTCTGCCCGGCATATTCCCATTTGATGTTATTAACTTCTTTCAATCCTTCCTCTTTCAAGAAAGCGTGCAGTTTCGGATAAGTGATAAGCCCGTAGATCGCATCGGCCAGGGCTTCGATATCCCAATAGTCTACCTTGATGGCATAATCAAGTATCTCAGCGCATCCCGACTGTTTCGAGATGATCGAGGGCACACCGCACTGCATCGCCTCGAGCGGTGAGATACCGAACGGCTCCGAAACGGAAGGCATCACGTACACATCACTGGCTTTAAAGATTTCATACACCTGCTTTCCTTTCATGAAACCGGTGAAATGGAAACGGTCGGACAAGTTACGCGATGCGGCCAGACGGATCATCTTATCCATCATATCGCCGCTACCGGCCATGACGAAGCGCACGTTATCCGTCTTCGACAATACGCGTGCTGCGGCTTCGACAAAGTATTCCGGCCCTTTCTGCATGGTGATGCGTCCGAGAAACGTCACGATCTTATCCTTCACTCCGCGTTTGTCGGAGATGGAGAGGATATCGGGGCTGAGAGGCTCCACGGCATTGTGTACCGTTGTGACTTTGGCCGGATCCTGATGATACTTTTCGATCACCGTCCGGCGCGTCAGGTTACTGACCGTAATGATATGGTCGGCATGATCCATGCCGTTCTTCTCGATGCCGTAGACATCGGGGTTGACGTTTCCGCGGCTGCGGTCGTAGTCCGTGGCATGTACGTGAATGACGAGCGGTTTACCGCTGACCGTCTTGGCATGAATACCGGCAGGATACGTCAGCCAGTCATGTGCATGAATCACATCGTACCCTTCGGCGCGTGCAATGACTCCCGCCACGATCGAATAATTATTAATCTCCTCCAACAGGTTATCGGGGTAACGACCGGAAAACTCAAAACATCCCAGATCGTTGACATGCCGGTAACTGAAATCGGCGTAGATATGGTCGCGCAGCTTGAAATATTCCTGCGGATCCATATATTTCGACAGCCGTGCGGCTACCTGATCGTATTGTACCTCCTTCCACACGATAGGGGTATTGCATGCCCCGATAATCTTCAGGAAGCTCTGATCTTCATCGCCCCACGGTTTAGGCATCACGAACGTGATATCCATATCGGATTGCAGCGACATGCCTTTGATCAAACCGAAGCTCGCCGTTCCCAGTCCTCCGAGGATATGCGGCGGAAATTCCCATCCAAACATTAACGCTTTCATCTCTTGCCATCTTTTTTATTCGTCATACTCTTTCAATTTCTCAATCACCGCCAGGATGGAAGCGATACTCATCAGGAACGATATGGCTCCACGCCCTGCAAACGGAGGATTACCGTCGAACAGTTCGGAGATCGTTCCGATACAATGCAGCGATATTTCTTCTTCCATACTGATGAGCGTACGCTCGGCGAACGAGACGCCTCCGCGGCCGAACAGGTCCAGGTAAGCCTTCAGATACATTCCCGTCAGCCAAGGCCATACGGGGCCTTGATGATACGCCAGATCGCGTTCGTACTGCGGCCCGATGTAGTTCGGACAATAGCCTTCGCTTTTGGGACTAAGCGAGCGCAGACCTTTAGGTGTCAACAGTTCTTTCGTCACAATATCGAGCACGCCGCGTTTTTGTACCCGTGTCAACGGTGAATAGGGACAAGCCAACGCAATAACCATATTCGGTCGTACGCTCCAGTCCTGATTCGGGCTGCTGTCTACATAGTCGAACAAGTAGTTGTATTGGTTCACGAACGTAGCAGGAAAAGACAACTCTAAAGCCGTGATCAGTCGATCGACTTCGGGCGATACGCTTTCGTCAAGTTCTTTATAAAAACAAAGCGCATTATACCAAAGCGCATTAAATTCGACGATGTATCCCGTGCGCGGCACGACGGGACGTCCGTTGACAACGGAGTTCATCCACGTCACCGGTTTCTGCCGTCCGTCGGAATATAGCAGCCCGTTATCGGTCACCTTCAGGTTGGGATGCTTCTGTGCCATGATATAAGCTATGATTTCGCCGACCAGCTCGCCATACAGTCGTTTGGCTTCGTCACGTCCTTCTCTCAAGCTGAAACTCTGTATACACCAGATGACCCATAACAATACATCCGGTTGTTCCATTTCATGAATAATCGGATCGGTTTTTCCCTCGCGCATAAATGTACGGAGAGCGGGAACGGCAGTCCTCATGAGTCGTTCGTACCGTTCTCGCTCGTCGAGATAAAGCGTACAGGCAGCCATTGAGATAAACATGTCGCGCGCACGAACTTTGAACCAAGGGTACCCTGCCAGCAGATATACATCTTCGCCTTTCGGATTGTAAAATAACTGATGCGCTGAGTTTTTCAGACAGTTATAAAAACTGGAACGTGGGGTACGCGCCTCTACTTCTTCATTGAAGTGTGTCGGAAGGTCCGGCAAATGGTCACGCAACATATCGCCGGCACAGAACACGATCGATTCTCCTTTTTCAATCGACAGCTCAAAATATCCGGGAACAAACAAATCTTCCTTGTACGGATAACCTCGCTCCTGCTCTTTCTGATACTCGATGCCGTGATACCAATACGGTTCATACACAAATTCCGGTTTTTTATTGAACTGCATGAAAAGCTCCGGATAACCGGGATACATACAGGCTTTGATACCGTTCGGCACTTCTTCATACGATTGATTGGCATTACCGTTGACATGTGTGAGCTCCCTGACGCTGCGGAAAGCCATAAACGGGCGAAAACGCAGCAGAGTAGCCGAATGCGCCTCTATCAAGGTATATCTGATCATGATCCGGTTGTGCTTCCGAGAGAAAATGATTTCTTTCGAAAGTACCACACCTCCCACCCGGTAAACCGTGCGCGGCACCGTTTCCATCGTATATTCGCGAATGTATTTGTGACCGTTCGGGCTGAAACTCCCGCCCTCGTACTTGTGCAATCCCAGATTGAATTCGGCACCGTGTTGAATCACCGTCTCGTCGAACGAAGAGAGCAGGACATGATTATCGTCATCCAGCTCCGGCACGGGCATAACGAGCAAACCGTGATATTTCCGCGTGTTGCAGTCAACGATGGTCGTGCAATGATATGCGCCTTTCCGGTTGGTACGTAGCACCTCGCGTGATAAGGATTCTTCGAGGTTAATTATTAACGTTTTGTCGAATTTAAGGTAATTCATGTTTTTCTTCTTTTAAACCATTTTTAATCTCACTTATTTTGTTGAACTCTCAAAAATAGATACTATTTCAGACATAAACAATTTTTTTATCGAAAAGTTTGATGACAGGCTGTTTTTTTCAACTTGGCCGAACAGGAAAAAAGAAAGAAGAGAGGCCGCCATATTTCCGATACCAATTTCTTTCCGAAAAAAAAGCCGATTCAACATCTTCCGTCATAGCATATACAGACAACAAATGACCAACGGAGGTGAAGTTGATTTCTGTTTTTGCAAAAAATCTTTATCACAAAATTCGGAATGAATCAATTTCCATTATCGGGGAAACCCGAAAGGAAAAATTAAACAGATTTGCCTATCGGGAAAACCCCGAAAGGTAAAATCAAACGGATTTACCCGTCGGGAAAAGCCCGAAAGGCAAAATCAAACGGATTGGGCCATCGGGAAAACCCCGAATATGGAATTGAAATAAAGGTATAGGTCAGGAGAGGTAACACGATACCATTTATGATTTCGCAGAAGATTTCTCACTGTCGTTGGCACGGATTTCGACGCGCCTGATTTTGCCGCTGATGGTTTTGGGCAGCTCATCAACGAACTCGACGATGCGCGGATATTTATACGGAGCGGTCACCCGTTTTACATGGTTCTGAATTTCCTTCACCAGCTCCTCTCCTGCCCTGTCTTTATATTCTTTCGAGAGCACGATGGTGGCCTTGACTACCTGACCGCGTATTTCGTCCGGTACGCCCGTAATGGCACATTCCACTACCGAAGGGTGCGTCATCAGAGCGCTTTCCACCTCGAACGGCCCGATACGGTAGCCCGAGCTTTTGATCACATCGTCCGAACGCCCCACAAACCAGTAATAACCGTCCTCATCGCGCCATGCCACATCGCCGGTATAGTAAATACCGTTGTGCCATGCTTCGCGTGTACGTTCGGGATCGCGATAATATGCCCGAAAGAGTCCGACAGGTTTTGCATCGCCTGTTCGCACAACGATTTGCCCCTGTTCACCATCTTCGGCCTTTGTTCCATCGGGACGAAGCAGATCGATGTCGTATTGCGGATTAGGCAGCCCCATAGAACCGGGCTTCGGCGCTGTCCAAGGAAAAGTACAGATGGTCAGTGTGGTTTCCGTCTGGCCGAATCCTTCCATGAGTTTGATACCCGTGAGTTTGTAAAACGTATCGAACACGGCGGGGTTCAATGCTTCGCCGGCGATGGTACAATATTGCAGCGAAGAAAGGTCGTATTTCGTGAGGTCTTCACGAATCAGAAAACGAAAAATGGTGGGTGGTGCACAGAGCGACGTGATTTTATGCCTCTGAATCATCTGTAACATATCGGCGGGTGTAAACTTCTCATGGTCATAAACGAATACGGTTGCTCCGGCAATCCACTGACCGTAGAGTTTACCCCATACGGCTTTTCCCCAGCCTGTATCGGCAATCGTAAGATGTAAGCTGTTTTCGTCCAGATTATGCCAATAGCAGGCCGTCGCGATATGACCGAGCGGGTAGAGAAAATCGTGGGCGACCATCTTCGGCTCGCCCGACGTGCCTGAGGTAAAGTACATCAGCGATATATCATCGTTCGTATTAACCTGCGCAGGACGTATAAACGGTTTCGCCTGCTTAATCCCCCGGCTGAAATCTTCGAAGCCTGAAGGGATTTCCGGTCCCACGGAGACGAGCGTCCGCACAGTCGGCGAATCGGGCATGGCCTCGCGGATATGCGTCAGGATTTCATTTTCGCCGGCACAGACAATCATTTTTATATCAGCCGCATTAGCCCGATACACAATGTCTTTCTTCGTCAACAGATGTGTGGCGGGAATCACCACGGCACCGAGTTTATGAAGGGCAATGATCGAGAACCAGAACTCATAACGGCGTTTAAGGATAAGCATCACCTTATCACCGCGCCCGATACCGAGCGATTGGAAATAAGATGCCGTTTGGTCGCTGTATTGCTTCATGTCGGCAAAGGTGAAGTCAAGGTGTTCACCCCGGTCGTTCGTCCAGCACAGAGCTCTCTTCTGCGGAGCCTCATCTGCCCATGCGTCGACCACATCGTAGCCGTAATTAAAATGTTCCGGGATCGTGATATGAAAATTCTTTTTAAAATCTTCCTGTGACGAAAACGTCGTCTGCGTTACAAAGCGTTCTAACATTTACAATATAGTTTCCCAACTGTTCTAGTTTTCAAAAATAAATTACACAATCACCGCCAGAAATTGGACGATTTCACCGTCAAGCGCCTTCATGCCGTGCGGCAATTCGGAATTGAAATAGATGCTGTCTCCTGCACCGAGAATCAAGTCTTTGCCATTAATTTGCAACAGCATGCGTCCATGGATCACGTAGTTGAACTCCTGTCCGGAATGTGTGTTGAGGTAGATCGGTTCACTCTCCGGCTTGGGATGTACGGTGACCATGAACGGATACGCTCTACGCTTCGAGAAGCCTGCGGCAAGCGACTGGTATTTATATGCTTTCGTACGCTCAACCGATACGCCTTTGCCGTTACGCGTCACGAAATAGGCACTCATCTTCGGTTCATCACCGAACATGAGTGTCGTTAATTCCACACCGCAGGCATGTGCAATACTGTGCAACACGCTGACAGAGATATCCGCTGTCCCGCTTTCGAGACGCAGGTATTCATCAGGTGACATCTTACAGACCTTCGCCATCTCTTCCACCGGAATATCCAATGCATCCCGAAGTCCTTTCAGACGTTCGGCAATTTGTTTGATTTCTTCGTTCATCACACCATGTATTCTACCTGTTTGAAAAGGTCGCCCTTGCGTCTGCGACTGCCGGAAGACCTTGTATGTTTCATCGAGCCTGCAGGGACAAATTCCTGCCCTTCGTCAAAGAGTTCCACCGGAAGGCAATTATTTCTGCCGTGTGCGCTGCGTCGTTTTGGCTGCAGTCGCTTTCTTCGGTGTCGCCTGTTTTTTTGCCGTTGTCGAAGCTGCAGCTGTCGATTTCGCACGCACAGTCTTTTGGGGCGCTGCTTTCTTCGGTTCTTCGACAGCAGTTTCAGCCGTCTCTTCTTTCTTTTCCTGTTTTTCCTCCTGCGGCTCATACTCCGTAATACCGGCTTCCAACAAGAGATTGTACCAAGTCAGCAAACGCTTGATGTCCGTCGGATAGACACGCTCGCGGTCGAAATCGGGAAGTAGTTCGGCCAGATAGGCACGAAGTTCGTCCGGAGAAGCCTTGCTTAACTCAATCGACACTTTTTGGCCGTTCTCTTTCTGTTTCACACTGCTCAGCACTTCGTAGAGCGGCACTTCTTTCTCGTTCGTATAAATCGCAATGTCTCCCAACGAAATGACTTTATCTCTCGCATATGCCGGAATCCGCTTTTTATCCGTCAGAGATTCAATAATCAACATATTCTTTCCTTGAGAAACCATCTGATACAAACCGGGTTTTCCCGATACCGACAGGATTTTTTTCAGCATAACTCTTTCTTTTTACATTTTTATTATGATGGACAAAGATAATGCAACTCTTCCGAATTCGACAAAAATAAATATATTTTTAGCATACTGTCTTTTTCATCCGATTCCCCCTAATTCAGCCATAAGTGCCTCCATTTGGGGAATCAGAGGTGTGTGCTCATCGTTCAGCACGACTTTATCGGCCAGGGCTTTCTTGCGTTCATCCGGCCATTGATAGCTCATGCGCCGCCGCACATCGGCTTCCGACACACCATCGCGAACCGTGACGCGACTGAGGCGCACCTCTTCCGGTGCATCTACCATAAGCGTCCAATCCACTTTTCTGTTAAAACCCGATTCAAACAGAATGGCAGATTCGAGTCCACAGACCTCCGTTTGCAAACCGGCCTTCCAGCAGTCAAAATCTTTCGACACTTCGGGGTGAATAATGGCATTGACTTGTTCGAGCAGGACCGTGTCGCGAAAGATTCGTTCGGCCATTAATGCACGATTCAGGCCTTCGGAGGTGTAGATGTCTGCACTCAGCAATGCCGTCAGACGCTCTCGAAGAACAGGTGACGAGACCGTCAAACGTTTACTTTCCCTGTCCGCATTATATACGGGCACACCATATGTTTCCAGCAGACGCGAAACGACCGATTTACCGCTCCCGATGCCTCCCGTGATTCCGATTACCGTCATTTCTGCTCCAGAATAAATTCAATCTTTTCCGGAGTCAGTATCGGATTCGACAGCCGTGCGGGCCGTTTTGTCAAACGAATAGGCAATTCGCCGGCCTCACGATGGGTCTCAAACTCATGAAAAGGAATCCGTATCTCAAAGTCCGCCTCAGAAACTTCCTTGAAGCGCGAAAGCGGGAGTTTGAAAAGCAACTCGACCGAAGACGGGAACATGCGCAAGATGTAGTTTCCCGGCACACTGTCGCACTGTATCGGCAGAGCCAGCCGTTTCTCGGTATATTCTTCAACCGGAATGCTTACCTTCACTTCTTCCGGTTCGTAGTGCACTCCTTCGATCGGTTGAAGACCGACGGTAAGTTCTTTCGTTTTGTTGAGATTCTCAACATTCAGAGAGACAGTCTTCACCGTGAGCAGGGTATCCAGCATGGCACGATCAGCATACGCCTCCACCTTCGATGGGGTAATCGTTATCGTATCGGAAATCTGGAAGCCGGGCTCGAGTGAAACCAGTAGATCAAGGACTACCGGCACGTTTTTCTTCAACAAGTCATCGTATTCGATCTGTATGGACGACGGTTCGAAGCTTAGCAGTGAGGTCGACAAGATCAGTTGTTTCGATATACTCGTTTCGATCATGCGACGGGTTACCGTGCCTTTGTGCCCTCCGGCCTTTTGAAGAGCTTTGACATCTATCTCAAGCGGAGCAAACGTCCTAAACCACGAATAATTGATCAGTACTGTTCCACGGTCTCTCACCCTCGCAATAATCTCCTGCGGATTGTCGCCCGTCAAAACTTTACCAGTCGGTACATTTTTATATTTCACCGGGATGACAATCTCTATTTCGTATTCGTCCTGCAAGGTCTGCAGGTACCAGAATCCCAGCGAAAGCAACAGAAAGATCATAAAAGTAAAGACCTCCTGCCATTTCCGTCGACGAATGAGGGTCTTTACTTTTCGAGTCTCGGACTTGAACGAGGGTGATTTTCCAAGTCGCGACATATGATGTTTTTTATTTGGTTTGCTGCTGCACATCTTCCGACGAGGCGAACACCGAATTTTTCTCGATCCGGACCCGCACGCCTTCCGAAATTTCTATCAACATGGACGTCTCGCCCAAATCCTTGATCTTTCCATGAATTCCTCCGGAAGTGATCACCTTATCTCCCACCTTCATCGCTTCACGTGCTTTCTGAATATCTTTCTGGCGTTTCTGCTGCGGACGGATCATCATAAAATAAAAGATCGCCACCAAAGCCACCAATAACAAAATATTTATGTAGCCCGCATTTCCACCTGCAGGCGATGCGCCGGCCGGCGCCTGTAACAATAATACGTTGAACAAATTCATATCTCTTTATACATTAAAAAAATAATTGTTTCGGGCAAAGATAAAGCAAGTCGGACAGAAAAACAAGCAGCGTATCAAAAATCAGGCTTTGAACAACAGTTTCTCCTGGGCCAACTCTTGCACAATCGAATCAAGAATACCATTGATAAACGTTCCGCTCTTCGGCGTACTGTACGCCTTAGCCGCATCGATGTATTCGTTGAGGGTCACATTCACAGGGATATTCGGAAAATGCAGCAACTCGGCCAGGGCCATCTGCATAATATACAAGTCCATGTTCGCCACACGTTCAGACTCCCAGTTTCTCAGATGCCGGTCGATACGCTCGCGATATTCCTCGCCATACAGCAATGTTTTACGGAAGAGTTGAATGGCAAAATCCCGATCTTCCTCATCCTTAAACATCGGCAGCAACTCCTGCCTGCTCCCATGAGCTTCCTCGAAACGTTTGATGGTCTTTATCACAAACGTCTGAATAATCTCGATGTCATCGTTCCAGTAGATACTGATATCTTCGAGTGCATTTTCCAACTCCTCATTCCGGCAAATCAGTTTCCGGAATACGGCGCGCCAGAATTCACGATCGGTTTCATACGAATCGTCCTCACTGTCCTTGTATTCGGCATAAAGCTCGGAATTCAGAATCAGTTCCAGCACCCTTTTCACAAAGTCCGTCTCGTTAACCCATGAGACACCGTGCTCCTTAACGTATGCCTGCAACTTCTCATTGGCTTCGATCTGCCGTGCCAGACGATTATTGACCAGCCGCATGTTCGGATTTAGCTCATCAGAGGTAGGAAGATATTTATGCTTTCGCGTATCCAACTGCCGTTCGTGCAGACGGGTTACCTCGACGATCAGCAACAGGAAATAATAGTATAAATCATACGATCTGCGCAGACTCAAAAGAAGCTCATTTTCAGCCATTTTCAAATCATCACTCCCATTCTGATAGTAAGCAAACACGATTTGCAACACTTTGATGCGGATCAAAACCCTGTTTATCATTGTATGAAAGATCTTCTAAACCTATTTTTAGACCGCAAAGATATACATTCTTTCAATATCTGTTTTCTTTTTTACGACTATAATTAATGAAACAGGCGACAAAGATAATCAATCTCACGCGAGATTTCATCCGTTTCACTGCCGGCGCCCGGTTCAGACCGTCACCTCGCCGATGAGCGAGTATTGCATATAGTCACGCACCTCTTTCGGAGTGAGTCCCTGCCCGAAAAGAAACATCAGCTTGGTGACGGCGCTCTCCGTCGTACTGTCGTAACCGCTCAACACGCCACATTCGAGGAGCGTACGACCTGCCCCGTAACGGTGCATCTCCACACGTCCGCCCGCGCACTGCGTCACATTCACGATCGTAATGCCGCGTTCTACGGCTTCGCGCAACTGCTTGAGAAACCACTCGTCGGTCGGAGCATTGCCGCTTCCAAATGTTTCGAGTACGACGCCTCTCAGGTTCGGGATGTGCAGGACGGATCGAACGACATCTTCCGATATTCCCGGGAAAAGTTTCAGGACCACTACATGCTTATCCATCTCGTAATGCGGTTTGAGTGGTTTAACGAGCTGAGGGTGATAGATCAGGTTCGTCTCGTAGCGGATTGTCACGCCGGCGCGAGCGAGTGCCGGGTAATTGGAGGAATGGAAAGCATTGAAATCGTCGGCATCGATTTTTGTTGTACGATTGCCCCGCATCAACAAGTTCTCAAAAAAGATACAGACTTCGGGCACGACCGGCTTCCCGTTCACCTTCGCAGCAGCGATCTCTACAGCCGTGATTAAATTTTCCTTTCCATCGGTACGCAGCATATTGATGGGTAACTGCGAACCGGTCAGAATAACGGGTTTATTCAGGTTTTCGAGCATAAAACTCAGTGCTGACGCGGTGAATGCCATCGTATCCGTTCCGTGAAGAATCACGAAACCGTCGTATTTATCGTAGTTTTCGACAATCGTCCGCACCATCTTTGCCCACGATTCCGGTCCGATGTCTGACGAATCTAACGGCGGATCGAAAGGAATAAACGATACCGCATGTCCGAGCTTTTTGAGTTCCGGGATATTTTCGCGGATATGGCGGAAATCGAATGCTTCGAGCGAGCCGGTCTCAGAATTCTCTACCATGCCGATGGTTCCTCCCGTATAAATCAACAAAACAGATGCTTTATCAAGTTGTGTCATCATTCAAAAAATTAGATTGCAAAAGTAGAAAAAAACCGGACAAAACATGCTGTTGTTCTGAAATATGATTTATATTTGTCCCCAAACTGCGATTGATCGGCCGAAGCATTGCGGATGTCCGCCGAAAAAGCGCACCGAGGTTGAATAATTTAACTTTATATTACATGACTAATCATTTAGAATGCGTCACCGCACAAAAGAGCCAGTGGTACTGGTATTTACTTGTGATATTTATCTGTTTTATGGCAACGAACACCGTTGGAGCCATCCCTCTATTCATTATATTAATAACCCAATGGATACAAAACCCGAAGCCGCTCACCGACATAAACAGCTTTTCGCAAGAAAGTATGATGTCCGGTATCGACTCGAACCTGTATTTAGCTTCTATGGCGTTTTCGTTTGTCGTATTTCTGGCTGTTGCAATATGGATCATCAAAATGTTTCACGGACGGTCATGGACAGAGGTCATTAACGGCACGAAGCGTGTCCGCTGGTCGCGTTTCTTTGTCGGCCTCGCCGTATGGGGCGTTTTGCAGGTTGGGTCGTTTGCGATCAACTATATGACAGACCCCAATAATTTCGAGTTCCGCTTCGAGCCTGTACGGTTTATCTTTCTAACGATCATTACCTTGACGATGATCCCTATTCAGTCTTCGTGCGAAGAATTTGTATTCCGCGGGTATCTGGCGCAAGGCGTCGCTTCATGGACAGGCAGCCGCCTGTGGGCGCTCCTGATTCCCTCCGTACTGTTTGCACTCCTGCATTCGGCCAATCCTGAAGTAACCAAATACGGCTTCGGAGTGATGATGGCAAACTATTTTCTTATCGGACTGACATTCGGGCTGATTTCACTGCTCGACGATGGTATCGAACTGGCCATGGGTGCTCATTCAATCAATAATATTCTGGGATCCATGTTGATGACGTATGAAGGATCAGCACTCCGAACCGATGCACTGTTTAAAGCCAAGATCATCAACCCCGGCGAAGATTTGTTCATCGCCGTTATTTCCAGCATCGTGTTTATCGGCATCCTCGCATTCATCTACAAATGGAAATTCGGCATCCTGACACGCCGCGTCCCTCCTCCCCCTCCCTCTCCCGTCCTTTCGTAAAGCCCGATACGGATTACCGTCAAAAGTGAAAAACGAAGAGTGAAGAGTGAAAAGCCCTTCGAGAGTTTAATTGTTGAATTGGTTAGCTGACTGTTAATCCAAAGACTGAGATACTGTCCGCCCTGTTAACGTAAAATTCATTCGATTTTTCGTCCAAAACATTTCAGATTATTTCGAAGAAGAGACGGAATTAGCTTGCTTTTGATAGACCCGCACATAATCGATATAGAAATGGTGAGGAAATAACGCGTCATCAATTCCTTGCTGTCCTCCCCAATTCCCTCCGATGGCCAAATTCAGTATAAGGTGAAACTTTTTGTCGAAAGGCCACTCCGCAAATCCGGTATTTTCGTTCACAAAGGTAAAATAATATTTGTCATCCACATACAGCCGGTATTCTTTTTCTTCCCACTCAAGAGCATACACATGAAAAGCGGTCGAATTCGTTGGGATAAGAAGCGTCGCGCTTTTCTGTGTCCCCTTAGTATGATTATAACGTTGCGTATGCGCTGTACCCACAATATGATCCGGATCGTAACCTACGTTTTCCATGATATCGATTTCGCCACTGGCAGGCCATTTTCCGTACTCCGATTGAGTCGGGAGCATCCAGATAGCCGGCCACGTGCCTTTTCCTCGAGGCAACTTAGCACATATTTCAAAACGTCCGTAGAGCCAGTCTCCTTTTTCTTTCGTGATTAAACGAGCTGACGTATATCGTTTGTTCTCGATGGTTTCCATCCGGGCCGTAATCGTAAGGATACCATTCTTCACACACGCATTATCGGGGTCGGCCGCCGTATAGTATTGCGCTTCGTTGTTTCCCCAACCCCATGCATTACCTTGCGTATCGTAGCTCCATTTCGTCGTATCAGGCAGTCCTTCGTAGTCGAATTCTTCATCCCACACCAGATTCCATGTCCCGGTCGGAGTAATAATACACTGAAAATCTTCATTCGGTCGTTTTTCCTCTTTCTGTTTGTTACAAGCAAACAAGATGAGAAAGGTTATCGTAAACAGATATATTTTATAAGTCATCATCATAAATAAGCGTAAAAAGACGTGCCGGAAGCAGATCCGAAAAACGGAAATACGCTTTCCGACACGACCACACATCTAATCTATCTTCATTTTAAATACCATGGAACCTGATTAATTCCGTCATACCCTCCATACTGCTCATCGATTGCTTTGTGATAGTTTTCGGGGTTAGCCGTTTGTTCACTGGTCGGATACATCCATCGTTTGGGATAAGTCGTTTTATCATCGGGATTCATACAAGTCGACGCATCAAGCGGATAAACCGGATAGCCGGTACGTAAAAACTGCGGATAGTTTCCCCCGTTCCCCTGAAAGAAGTCGATCAGCCACCGTTGTATCCAAATTTGTTGGAGACGCTCTTGCTTCGATCCGGATACGGCATAAGCAGCAGCTCCTGTAAAGTAGTTTTTGATGTAATCTTTATCGATAGCCATCCCGTGTACATGTTCTTTCGTATGCGGAAGATTCATATAATACTCCAGCATGGCTCGAACCCCTTTCTCGTAATAATCTTTGGCATCGCCTTTCACCCATCCTTCTTCAATCGCTTCGGCAATGATAAAGCATTGCTCCGAATAAGTAAAGATCAGCATCGGCTCTCCGTCAAGGTACAACGGATAACGCTTATTTATTAGCGAATACATTCCAGCGCTATTGTTGACCGCCAATTTCTCGGCCGATAACTCGGTAGGCGCACCTTCGTACGCATCAAACTCCGACTCCTTCTTTCCTTCTTTGATCAGTTTCTCGGCCGGCTCGGCAAAGTAAAAGAGACGCCGATCGTTCAACTGCTTTAACGCGTCGACACACAACTTAGAGATAGCCGTATATGAACGATGTGTTTCACCATTCCAGAACGGATAGCCGGCATTGGGGTTATCGCTGTAAATAAGTCTGAGATTATCGTCATTACCCTGCATCAGATGACCGGCTTCGACAATTGAGGCGAAGCGTGTTTTCTGTTCGTCGGTAATCTTTCGGCTCAACGTCTGCAAAACTTTCAACTGCATCGCATTGGAGAGTCTTCTCCATTTCTCCGCATCGCCGTTAAACATCATATCGCCATCAAATTTCTCACCGCGGGCGAAAAACTCTTCCGCTTTCCGGAAATCTTCCAGCACTTGTTTAAAAACGTCTTCCTGCTTGTCGTATTTCGGTTTAGTAATCCCTTCATGCGCTTTCCCCGCTTCGGAGTAGGGGACATCTCCCATGTTTAAGGTAGCCGAAAACCCAAACGAAGCTTTTAGAAATAGCTCTAATCCGTTATATGACGGTTCCTGTTTCGTGCCTTTCGAATATTTCGACATCAAGCGCAGATCGGTCAGCCCCGCGTACGCTCCGAAGCTGCCGTAAGGATAGTAAGAGTAGAAATATTGTGCCGGATTCGGATTGGTGCGCAACAGCGCGATATGCTTATTCATAAGATTCGTACCCTGCTGAAAGTCGTCCGGAACAGGATTCCAGAAGCGATACGTATTTTTCAATATTTGCGTTGCGAGCATCTCCGGAGAAACCTTGTTCGGCTGATCCGGATTCTGGTTCATGTCTTCAAAGTTATCGCACGAAGCAATTATGCATGAAGCGATCATGATCACAACGATAGAAATCCGATTTTTCATTGTCATATTCATGTTTAAAAGGTTAGTTTTATGTTTGCTCCCAGGTATCGGACAGATGGATCGGCAAAATCTTCGTTTCCACCGTCCGGATCTGAATATTTAAAATCTTTAGCCCATAAGAATACATTCTGTCCGATGAAACTTATCGACGCATTTTTCACAGGTCCCCACTTCTCAAGGAATAATCGTGGCACATGATAAGTGAGGGAGACCTCTCGCAGCTTAATAAACGTCTTTGAATAGATATCGGCCGGGCTTGCAGAGCCTCCCCACGCGCTACTGGCGTGTAAATCCTGCATTGCCTGCTTATAAGTCGTATAAACATCGTTCGGGGCATACGTCCGCGTGTCACTTGTAATGTTCCCGTCCGTATCAAAAGTAACTTTACCGGATACGACTTTCACACCTTGTCCCAAATAGTTCAATGACCCCGGATTTTCTACATCTTTAGCTCTTTCGGGAGTGACAGATTGGGGATGTACTCCCATCTGCCACATATAACTTTCGGTTCGTGTGCCCATCAATCCTCCGACGACTCCATCGAACGAGAGGAACAGCGAAAAATCTTTATATCTCAACGTCGTATGAAAGCCCCATAGCCAATCCGGATCGGAATATCCCATAACGGATTGATATTTGCTTTTTTGAAGACGTCCGTTATGATAAATATAATCATTCGTTCCCGGAACTTTCATAAAATCATTGGCAACGTAAGCATCTACACGTTCTCCTTTTTTGATCCATGGTTTTTTAGTCGAATAGACTGAATCCAGCTGAGTATAAACACGCTTATAAGTAGACCAGTTGAATGCCATATCCCATTGCCATTCAGGTGTTTTTATGGGAGTAGCCGTTACGGAAACCTCCCATCCCCGACGTGAGATTCGTTCATCAAGATTAACAAATATATTCGTCATTCCGGAAGCCGGAGAGATACTTGCATTTTTCAAAAAGTCATACATATTCTTGTCGTAATAGGAAACATCGACCGACAATCTGTTTTTAAGGAAGATACCTTGCACCCCGACTTCATACGTTTGCGACGCATTGGGACGGACAGAGGCCGGATAAATGGTATGAGGTGCCGAAGCTCCATTCATGTTATTCCAGGTACCCGTGGTTACGGAAAATCCCTGATTGATGGCGTAAATAGCGGCCGGAGTTTTGGATTGAGTCCAAGAGCTTCTGATTTTTAATAAATCCAACCATGTTCGGGCAGATTCGGGCAATAATTCGGAGACTACGAAACTTCCCGATACCGAAGGATAGAAATAAGACATATCGGACTTCGGTACGTGAGGACCGGCCAATGTGGAACTCCAGTCGTTTCGTCCGGTTACTTCGGCATAGATCATCTTATTCCAGGCCAGTGCAAGCCGGCCAAAGAGAGAGTTTACCTGTTGTTCGTGCATGCTTTCTCCTATTTTGGGTGGCTTTACCGATGCTTTGAGCGAGAAAAAGCCCGGAGCGAAAATCCCTCCATCCGTTTGAGCATTGATGTTATCGTCTCTTCTGTAGAATATCGTTCCGCCGGCCAGATAATCGACTTCAAGTCGGTCGAAAACCGTTCGATTTCCCGTAAGCAGAAAATCATTGTTCATACTGAATCCCTGTGTTCGTCCGGTCAGATAAGCTCCCGTTTTCGTTCCGTTCCATGTATAAGGATTTCCCGGAATACCGGTATCGCCTGTCGATACGAACGACCCTCGTGATACTCGAAGTTTTCCGCGGTCGATATAAAAATCCAGTCCCGATCTTACGGTAGCCTTGAGCCATTCCGCGATTTGATAGCTCGCGGACAAATCGGCGTTGAATATATCTCTGGAGACCTCGTTTGTTTTTTCATAACTGTCGAAATACGGATTATTAACCTGACTTCTGTACGTATAATTCTGTATTTCTCCTTCTTTTAGCCAGTAATTATTTTTATAATCCAGAATATTAAAATCGGCCGAAGAGTTGATGAGTAGAGAATACATCGGGTCATATCCTTTATACGAATTAAAGCCCATATTAGGCGACTCTCTTTTCGCATACGACATGTTGGAGGATAATTGAAATTTCCCGAGCTGAATATCGCCTCCTAATGTATAAGAATACTTATTCAGCCGGGAATTAGGATACAGTCCTTTATTTTGAGTCCAGTTAACAGAGCTTCGCAAAGCGATTTCTTTTCCTTTAAAAGAGACGTTTACGTTATTATTGGTTATGTATCCTTTTTCAAGAAAATTCTTGAAGTTATTTTTTCCGACGGGGAGATATTCATAATCGCGATATTCTTTCAGGAACGGGTCCCATTGATTCTTGATCGATCCGTCCATAAACGTGCCCCATGATTCGGTCGAATTTTTATCGTATGCATTATCTTTTCCACGTCCGTATACGCTTTGTTTTTCGGGAACAGCCAAATAACCCGACGAAAATAACGTATTAGTCGTGAAATCGACTGTTACACCGATCTTCCCCGAACTTCCGTTCTTGGTTGTAATCAAAATAGCTCCGTTCGAACCTCTGAAACCATAAAGAGCCGAAGCCGTAGCTCCTTTAAGCACGTTAATGGATTCGATATCTTCGGACGAAATATCGCGTAACGTCTTATTGGCATACGCCACTCCGTCGATGACTAAGAGAGGTTCCTCGCCACGAATCGTGATGGATTGAACAACGTTGAAATCAGTCGGATTTCGTACTAAAAGTCCCGCGATTTTTCCGGTAAGCGAGGTGCTGACATCTACTCCCGATACTTTTTGCAAGCTTTCACCATCGATCTTTTGTACAGCATATCCCAAGGCTTTTTCTTCCCGTTTAATGCCTAAGGCTGTTACAACCACTTCACCCAATGCCTTTGTATCTTCTTCCAGAACAACCTCGAATGAGGTCTTTCCTGTCGTACGAAGTATCACATCACGGTATCCAAGGTACGATATTTTCAAAATAGCTCCCTGATTTACTTCCAAAGTAAACGCACCGTCCGCGTTACTGATCGTTCCGTTGCCGGATGCGCCCTCTTCTATAATATTGGCTCCGACAATAGGTTCGTTTTGCGTGTCAGTAATACGTCCACGTACAACTACTTTACTTTTTTGATTTTTAATTCCTTTTTCAATCAGAGCGATAATCAGATTATTCTTCTCGTAGGTAACATTTGTACCGGCAAGTAATTCACGCATTACGGCATCGATGCTCGCATCTGTAACTCGTAAGGAACATTTGTGATTCAATACGGTTAATGATTCGCTGTAAAAAAAACGATAATCACTGACTTTTTCTATTTCGCCAAGCGCTTGTCGCAAAGGTACATTTTGTATGTTTACAGTAATTTGCGAATAGACCGGCAAAACCAAAAACAACGGTACAAGAAAAACAAAGAGTCTTTTCAAACTCCATGTTTCGTTTTTCTTTTGTAATAGATTCTCATTCATAGACAAAAAGTTAAATTAATATGATACAAACTGCCTCAAACGTATAAACTTTGTAAAAACATGTATATAGAATACAGTTTGCTCAAAATTTTACGCTATCGGATTGTTGTATTTAATATTCTTTAACTATCCGCCTTTATGATAGAGGATAATAACAGTATCTTTTACGTCATACCGCATTGGCGAGGTTAGCGATAATATATCAAGCGCGCTCTTAATTCCGTTACTTCCGAGTGTTCCTGTAAAACGCATCGGACGAAGTTCTTCCGAAGCTACCCGGATATTTACATTATAAATCCTCGATAACGTCGCAGCTATGTCATAATACGTCTGATTATGAAAATAAAGGCTTCCTTTTTTCCATTCGACAAAATGGGAAGCCTGCACCCGGTCCGTAATAAATTGTTGTGTTTTTTTATCGAAAAGGATACGCTGATTTACTTGCAGCATTTTTTCCTGTCCCGAAGCCACTACTCTTATTTTTCCTTCGAGCAGAATGGCCGAAGCCTCTTGATCCGCCTCATACGAGCGCACATTAAACGATGTCCCTAAGGCTTGAATATCTATAGAGGGTGTTTTTACCGTAAAAGGACAGTCGGCATCGGGTTTGACCTCAAAATATCCTTCGCCTTCCAAATAAACGACCCGTTCATTGCGGTTAAACCGATCATCGTACCGGAGAGTAGAAGCGGAGTTGATCCAAACTTTACTTCCATCGGGAAGTATCACTTCCGCTTTCTCGCCTTTTTGCGTTGTAAAAACGGTAGGAGCCGCGTGCCGACCGTCTTCCGACATGAAATAATAAACTGTTATTCCGGAAATCAAAGGCAGTAAAAGAATAGCCGCCCATTGTAATATTTTTTTGCGGTAGGACAGAAGAAAAGAATGTTTTGTTTTTTGCTCGATATCCTGTATAATCGCATGGAATACTTTCTGTTGCAAATGAGGGTGAATAGCATGTTCGGTTTCGGTAAGCCGGTCTTCAAAATAATGTTGTATATCTTTATTGATATACATAATAGCCTGTAATTCCTCAATTTCTTCTTCCGATATCTCGTTACGAAGAAACTTTTCAAAAATATCTATATAATGTTGATCGATCATTTTTCGTTTTCTCTTTTTATTATAGTACAGTTTAAAAACCATATTCCGCTAAGAGACCCTCTTCTTCTTATAAAAAAGACAACATCCAGAAAAAGAAGAACAGTTTATCATAATCTTTTTCGCATTGTTTTCGTACGAATTTAGTAGCTAACGTAAGTTGAGTCTCTACCGTACTGACCGAGATCTGCATCATCTCAGCAATCTGTTTTGTCGATAAATCTTTTAACCGGCTTAAAATAAAAATCTTTTTTCGCGCCGGAGGCAATTTATCCGCTACTTGATGTAAATACTCTTCAAACCATTTTCGATCGATTTCTTTTTCCATATCACTGTCGCAGAAAGATTTTTCACGAGCTAAATTTTCCTGATAAAGAAATTCGATCGTTTGCCGTTGATATCGATTAAAAAGCATATTCTTCGCGATAGAAGACAAATAGAAAAGAATTGATTTTTGCGGATTTACTTGCGGATGTATTTCCCATAGCTTAACAAATGTGGCTTGAAGAATCTCTTCCGCCATATATTGATTACCATGCGAAAGCGTGATAATAAAATGATACAGTTTTCCCGCATATTGTTTATAAATGACTTCAAAGGCTTCCTTCGAACCATTTTTCAGGGCCTCAAGGATGTCGGTATCGTTAACCATTAAATTTATAATAGAATATCCCCAATAATAATATGACAACTGTTTTTCACTCGTTGGGTTTTGCGCAATTTTGCCCCCCAACCGATTTCCGGACAGTTTGCCATCGTTTTTTTTCTAAATCTGCATATCTAACAAATAATCAACTGTTTTTAATCCCAAAAATAATACATTACGGTCAAGAAAAATCACCCATGGATAACTTTTAAATATATTTAACCCTTTTGGGATCGTATCCTATCTACAGAAAAAGTGATTGTGCTTTATCCGCAAAAGAGTTTGATCGGTGCATCATGCAAATAATCGAGTCATTGGTATTCTTTTCAATCATCTGCTGTGTAAAGAATATAAAAAAAGCCATTCTCGACTAGTTTTTTCCCCAGTCTGTCAAGAAAAAAAAGCAATGTATCGATATGATCGCTCCCATGATTGGGAGGAACAAAAAAATTGTACCTTTGCGCAGGTAAAGAATATTCGGATGACTCCTTTTCTACAACAGATCGCAACATTGTTTTACGAGACGTACGGCACCGACGTACAGCAGATGGCTTTCGTGTTTCCCAACCGTCGCGCCGGACTGTTTTTCCGCAAATACCTCTCGCAAGCAGCCGGTCGACCGATTTTTTCACCCACCATACGAACCATCAGCGAACTGTTCGCACAATTGAGCGACAAGCAACCGGCCGACCGGTTGCAAATGCTCTTCCTCCTTTATCATATCTACATCCGCCACAGCGGTGCGAAGGAGACGTTCGACGATTTCGTGTTCTGGGGTGAGATGCTACTCAACGATTTCGACGATGTGGACAAATATATGGCCGACGCACGCCAGTTGTTTACGAACGTGACCGACTTGCATGAAGTAGAGAAAGATTGGAGCTACCTGCAAACGCATCAGATCGAGGCTATCCGCGCGTTCTGGTCGTCGTTCCGTCCCGGCGAAGAGGGGGCGAGTCGCCGCTACTTCCTAAGCGTCTGGCAGATGCTCTATGCCGTCTACTGCGAGCTGCGCGACACGCTGGCCGCGCAAGGCAAAGGGTACGAAGGGATGATCAGCCGTGAGGTCGTCGAACGTATCGAGCGTGAAGGCGACTGCCGGCTGCCTTACTCGAAGGTGATTTTCGTTGGGTTAAGCGCCCTCTCGAAAACGGAACACACCCTGCTGCAACTCCTGAAGCAACAAGAGATTGCCGACTTTTACTGGGATACCGGTACGGGCGACAAGGTTCTGGACCCGGACAACCGGGCGTCGTACTTCGTACGCGAATACGTGAAGCAGTTCCCCTCGTCGCTGAGGCTTCCTCCGGAGCCGCCGCACACGCCCGACATTACGCTGATCGGCATCCCTTCACGCATCGGGCAGGCCAAACAGGTGCATGCCCTGCTCGAAGAAGCACTGGGCGGACGCGACGAGATGAGCGCCGACGAAGCCTTACGCACGGCCGTGGTACTGCCCGACGAACAACTGCTCATCCCCGTGCTTCATTCCGTGCCCGAAGCCATTCGGCACATCAACGTCACGCTGGGCTATCCGCTTTCCGGCACGCCCGTAGCCTCCTTGATGGAAGCCGTGCTCGCATTGCGAAAAAACATGCGCGTTATCGACGGAAAGCCCTGCTTTTATCATCGCGAAGTCTTGCCCGTGCTTAATCACCGGTATATTCAGGCTACGTCGCCCGCCGAGATCGTCGCCATCGTCAGGCAGATTACCGACAACAACCGCATCTACATCGCCGCAGCCGACCTGCAACAGACGCCTCTGCTCACGCTGATCTTCGACCCCGCGCCAACGACCGCCGACGTCTCATCCTACCTCATCGCCGTGCTTCAAGAGCTGAACCGCATACTCTCCGCCCAACGCATCGAGCGAGATGCCGACGACGAAGATGAACCCACCGGCATGGACGAGCTGGAGCAGGAATTCGTTTACCATTATTTCACGACGGTCAACCGGATGAGAGACCTTATCGGAGCGTCGCGCATCGAAATGTCGGTCGATACGTACACGCGACTGCTCGAACGGCTCACCGAAACGATCACGATCCCTTTCCACGGCGAACCGTTGTCGGGACTTCAGGTCATGGGAGTGCTCGAAACGCGCGTGCTTGATTTTGGAAGGCTGATCGTGCTCTCCGTGAACGAAGGCTTTTTCCCCGCCCGCAAAGCCGCCGCCTCCTTCATCCCCTATAACCTGAGGCGCGGCTTCGGACTGCCCACCTACGAACATCAGGACAGCATCTGGGCTTATCATTTCTACCGGATGATCGCGCGCGCCAAACATGTCACGCTGCTCTATGACACGCGTACCGACGGATTAAACACGGGTGAAGTAAGCCGCTATGTGCATCAGCTGCGTTACCATTACGAAACGCCGCTGCGTGAAAAGTTAGTCGTTTACAACATCGCCTCCTCAAGGCCCCCGGCCTTGCAAGTGGTCAAAACCGAAGAGACCCTCCGCCACCTCGACGACTTTTTGCAAAGCGGCACGCGGGCGCTCTCGGCCAGCACCATCAACATGTACTTAGACTGCCCGTTGAAATTCTACTTCTCTTCGGTCGAAAAACTCAAGGAGGAAGAAGAAGTAGTGGAGAACGTCGATAATCGTGTGTTCGGAAATATCCTGCATCAAGTTATGGAAGAATCGTACCGTCCCTACTGCGGAGCGCAAGTAACGGCCGATCTGTTGCGACTCGCGGCCGACGAAAAGGGACTCACCGAAAAAATCCGGCGCGCATTCGCCGAACTCTTTTTCCATACTGCCGAGCCGCACCCCCTGAACGGACAGAGTTACCTGACCGGCGAGATGATCCGAAAATATGTACGTAAAATCTTTGAACGCGACCGCCGTCTCACCCCCTTTCGTTACGTAGCCTCGGAGATGGAAATTCGCCATCCGTTCACTCTTACCGACGGACGAACGGTGAACCTCAAAGGCTTTATCGACCGTCTCGACGAAGTGCGCGGCGCCATCCGCGTAGTGGACTACAAGACCGGCACGAAGAAAGACATGCGCTTCAAAACCGTAGAGAACCTCTTTGATCGCACCGACGAGAAACGTCAATCCGCCATCATGCAGGTCTTCACCTATGCATGGATGTACGGCGATCGAAGCAACGGCATGCCCATACAACCCTCGATCTACTACGTACGCCACCTCTTTGCCCACGAATTCGACCCGTCCGTCTACCGAGGCAAAGAAAAAGAGCCGATCACCGACTTTGCCGTCCTCCGCGATGAGTTCGAAGACAACCTACGCCATTGCCTTGACGAGGTGTTCGATCCCTCCGTTCCCTTCGGACAAACAATCCACACCAAAAAATGTTCTTATTGCCCTTTTACCGACATCTGCGGAAGATAAATCGTTCATGATCAACCACTCTTTTTTACCTTGTGTTAATTCCTCTCACAGATGGCTTGTTCCTTGATTTTATTTCTATCTTTGCCCCAACGTATTTATTAATTAACAACATAATTAAAAGAGCTATGAGAAAGCACAATTTTTATGCTGGGCCCTCGATTTTGAGCGAGTACACGATTAAGAACACGGCTGACGCCGTATTGAATTTTGCAGGCACGGGATTGTCACTGTTGGAAGTATCCCATCGCGGGAAAGAATTTGTGGCCGTCAACGATGAAGCACGCGCATTAGTTAAAGAGCTGCTTCATGTGCCGGAGACACACGAAGTCGTCTTCCTCGGCGGTGGCGCGAGCCTCCAATTCTGCATGGTACCCTACAACCTGTTGAAGAAAAAAGCCTCCTACCTCGACACCGGTACATGGGCATCGAAAGCCATCAAAGAAGCGAAGTTCTTCGGCGAAGTAGACCTTGTAGCCTCGTCGAAAGACAAAAACTACACGTACATCCCCAAGAACTACACTCTTGCACCGGATACGGAGTATTTCCACATCACGACGAACAACACCATCTACGGAACAGAGATTCATGACATCCCACAGGTGAACGTACCTCTCGTGGCCGACATGTCGTCCGACATTTTCTCCCGTCCGGTCGATGTTTCCAAATATGACGTCATCTATGCCGGAGCACAGAAAAACCTCGCACCCGCCGGCGTGACGATCATCATCGTTCGCAAAGACGCACTCGGAAAAGTGGAACGTCCCATCCCGACCATGCTGAACTACCAGACGCATATCGATAAAGATTCGATGTTCAACACTCCGCCCGTATTGCCGATCTTCGCCGCACTGCAAACGCTGAAATGGTATAAGGAACAAGGAGGCGTCAAGGTGTTACAGAAGAAGAATCAGGAAAAAGCGGCCGTGCTGTACGACGAAATCGACCGCAACAAACTCTTCCGCGGTACGGCAGTGCCCGAAGACCGTTCGTTGATGAATGTCTGCTTCGTCATGAACGACGAATACAAAGAACTTGAAAGCTCGTTCGCCGAATTTGCCGCTGCTGCCGGAATGGTCGGTATCAAGGGACATCGTTCGGTAGGCGGCTTCCGCGCATCGCTCTACAACGCTATGCCCCTCGAGAGCGTAAAAGCATTAGTCGAAACAATGAAGGAATTTGAGAAAAAGAAAGGCTAATGGTCAATTGTTAATGGTCAATTGTCAATGAAGAAAGGCAATGTGCTGGAGAGTAAAAGCTTCGCTTTTTCGATTCGTATCGTGAAATTATACACCTATTTATGTGATGAGAAAAAGGAGTTTTGTATGTCGAAACAATTGTTACGCTCCGGGACATCGATCGGAGCCAACATTGCCGAAAGCACACAGGCCGAGTCTGATTTGGATTTTATCCATAAATTGGCAATTGCACAAAAAGAATGTTCGGAGTCTATGTATTGGCTTCGTTTACTCGAAGCAACCGATTATCTGAATTCGCGTGAATCGGGATCTTTACTGGCAGATTGTACTGAGCTGATTAAACTCTTGACAAGCATTATCAAAACAAAGAAAAAACAGATTGTTGAAAAGAATAACCATTAACAATTAACAACTGACAATTAATTATCATGAAAGTCTTAATTGCAACAGAAAAACCGTTTGCCGCTGTGGCAGTGAAAGGAATCCGTGACGCTGTAGAACAAGCCGGAATGGAATGTGTGCTGTTGGAAAAATATACCGATAAAGCCCAACTGCTCGATGCCGTGAAAGATGCGGACGCGCTTATCGTCCGCAGCGATAAGGTCGACAGCGAAGTGCTGGATGCGGCCAAGCAACTGAAAATTGTCGTGCGCGCCGGCGCAGGCTATGACAACGTAGACCTCGAGGCCGCGACAGCGCACAACGTATGCGTGATGAATACGCCGGGGCAAAACTCGAACGCCGTGGCCGAGCTGGCATTAGGCTTGATGGTGTACGGCGTACGCGGCCTGTTCAACGGTTCTTCCGGCACCGAACTGTTAGGTAAGAAACTCGGAATCCATGCGTATGGAAACATCGGACGCCTCGTCGCACGCATCGCCAAAGGGTTCGGGATGGAGGTCTACGCCTACCATCACTCACGCCCCGCCAGCATCATCGAGGCTGACGGTGTGAAAGCCGTTTCATCGGCCGAAGAATTGTACAAAACGTGCCAGTTCATCTCCTTGCATGTTCCGTCCAGACCCGAAACGAAAAACCTGATCGGTTACGATCTGCTTTCCGGCATGCCCAAGGGAGCCATGCTCATCAACACGGCACGCAAGGAAGTGGTTAACGAGGCCGATCTGGTCAAGGTGATGGAAGAACGCCCCGACTTCAAGTACCTCACGGACATCATGCCGGGCAATCATGCCGAACTGACCGAGAAGTTTGCCGGACGCTACTTCAGTACTCCCAAGAAAATGGGTGCACAAACGGCCGAAGCCAACATCAACGCCGGCATCGCCGCAGCCAACCAGATTGTGGACTTCCTGAAGAACGGTAATCGAACATTTCAGGTAAACAAGTAATGAACCGGAAAGACCTCCCGCAGATCATGCACACAATCGTTATTATCGTGTTTGCGATTACGATTTCGGGAGGTCTTTTAATATGAATCCAACATGAAAATCAAACCTTTCAAAGGCATACGTCCGCCGAAGGACGTAGTGGAACAGGTACAGTCCCGCCCGTACGACGTATTGAATTCCGAAGAAGCGCGTGCTGAAGCGCAGGGTAACGAAAAGTCGCTCTATCGCATCATCAAACCCGAGATAGACTTCCCTGTCGGCACCGACGAGCATGACCCGAAAGTCTATGAGAAAGCGGCGGAGAACTTCAAAATGTTTCAAGACAAAGGGTGGCTGGTACAAGACGACAAAGAACAGTACTACATCTACGCCCAGACGATGGATGGAAAGACTCAGTATGGGTTAGTGGTTTGCGCTTATGTCGAAGACTATATGACCGGCAAAATCAAGAAGCACGAACTCACGCGCCGCGACAAGGAAGAGGACCGCATGAAACACGTGCGGGTGAACAACGCCAATATCGAGCCCGTATTCTTCGCTTATCCCGAAAACGGAGAGATCGACGCACTTGTTGCCCAATATACGGCCGGGCAGCCCGAATATGATTTTACGGCCGCGTTAGACGGTTTTCGTCATACGTTCTGGGTGATTAACGATGAGGCCGATATCCGGCGCATCACCGAACTGTTTGCAGCCATGCCGGCCATGTATATTGCCGACGGGCATCACCGTTCGGCCGCGGCCGCGCTCGTCGGCGCCGAGAAAGCGCAGCAAAACCCGAACCATCGCGGCGATGAGGAATATAACTACTTCATGGCTGTTTGTTTTCCGGCCAACCAATTGACGATTATCGATTACAACCGCGTCGTGAAAGACCTGAACGGACTGTCGGACGAGGCTTTTCTGGACAGACTCTCCAAACACTTTACCGTCGAAAAGAAAGGTCCGGAGATTTTCAAACCGACACGTCTGCACGAGTTCTCGCTCTACCTCAGCGGAAACTGGTATTCGCTCACGGCCAAACCGGGAACGTATGACGACAATGACCCGATCGGCGTGCTCGACGTAACGATCTCATCGAACCTAATTCTCGACGAAATTCTTGGAATCAAAGATTTGCGTAGTGATAAACGGATCGACTTCGTCGGCGGTATCCGTGGATTAGGCGAGTTGAAAAAACGGGTCGACAGCGGCGAAATGAAAGTGGCGCTTGCGCTCTACCCCGTCTCGATGAAGCAATTGATCGACATCGCCGATACAGGCAATATCATGCCGCCCAAAACGACATGGTTCGAACCGAAACTGCGTTCGGGACTGGTAATCCATAAACTGACTTAAAAAAAACGACGGAGCGCGGAGGATCAAGAGATACCTCGCGCTTCGTTTTTTTATGACTATGATAAAAAACATTGTATTCGATATGGGAGGCGTGCTGGTAGACCTCTCGCGTGAGCGTTCCGTCCGTCAGTTCAAGGCCTTGGGAGTCAGCGACGCGTCCGACCTCATCAATCCTTACAGCCACAACGGACTGTTCGGTTCGCTTGAAAACGGTGACATCACAACGCTCGAATTCTGCCGACTATTATCCGATCATTGCGGAAAAGAACTTCACCCCGATGCCATCCGTGAAGCATGGAAGAGCATGGTCAATCCTGCGCCCGTCTATAAGCTCGATTATATTCTGGAACTCCGTAAACAATACAAATGCTACGTGCTGAGCAATAACAACGATATGATCGTGGAATGGGCAAAAACGAGCGACTTCTCCGAGGCCCGCCGCCCGATTTCCGACTATTTCGACCGGATGTATTTCTCGTACGAACTGAAATGCATGAAACCCCATCCCGAAATTTTCCGGAAAATGATCGCCGACAGTGGCATCATCCCCTCCGATTCTTTATACATTGACGATGGCATACAGCATCTCGAAACGGCAAGGTCGTTAGGATTCGTAACCTTGCTTGCCGAAAACGGCAAAGACTGGCGAGCCGATGTCGACCGATGCCTGAAACAACTTTGATCTCGGCACTCGTTGTACCTTCTCACCGTATCTGCAGAAAGCAAAAAATCTATGCAAATCATTTGCATATTCAGGATTTTTTCACGAATATTGCATGTTTAAATCGGATGAGGTGAGATGATGAATGAAGATGCATTATGAATCTGAAAGATAGAGAATTAAATAAATGGATAGAACGATACTCCCGGCCACTTCTTGAAAGGGCGCGATATTTACTTTCAGACAAAGAGGATGCGATGGATATGGTTCAGGAAGTTTTCATCACAGCGCATTCGGCATATCATACGTTTCAGGGTAAAAGTGATCCTCTCACGTGGTTGTACAATATCCTCCGTAACAAAACAGCAGATTTTTACAGGAAGAAATACAAAGCTCCATCCACCATAAGTCTGTCTCATTTTTTTGACGAAACAGGCTTTTGGAAAGATGGAAATGTGCTCAACTATTGGAATGATGACACCGATCATCTTACAGACAATACAGAATTTAACGACACTTTGGAAAACTGCATAGATCGCCTTCCGCCCAAATGGAAGCTTCTCGTAAAATTATATTACCTCCAGGAAAAGAAAGCCATCGAGATTTGTCAGGAAATTGGACTTACAACGACTAATTTATGGAAAGTATTGCAACGGAGTCGTTTGCAATTGAGAGAATGTTTGGAACGAAACTGGTTTGAACAATAATGAATGCAACATTAAATAAATGGATACACCTTCTCATTCTGCCATGTAGCAAAGCTACTTTGCTGATTGAGAGAGAGACTGCGGGAGAACTCTCATTTGTAAAAAGAATACGGTTATCGCTTCATCTGTATTTTTGTAAATGGTGTCGTGCCTATTACCGAAAAGTAAAACAGTTAGACCGTATTTTACGAAATAAACGGAAAGAATACACAAAAGAATCTTTTCATACTAATGAAATCCAACTATTTAAGGAGAACATAAAAAAAAAGATGCATTTTTAGTCTTTTCTTTTGTCAGGATTTTAAAGAATCGGCGACTAAAGTAACGAAACAAATTTCCAATAATGGTTATTTGAACTCTTTATAAAAACTGACAAATGAATAAAAGACATATTATCTTTATTACAATTGCTGTAACACGATTTCTCAAATCCATCGCGGACTCGTTGTTCCGAAATGGGAAATTCGTTCTTATTCAAGCAAAATATATCGACTGCATGGCTGTTCGTCCGGTTTACGATACCGTATTCTCGAAAAAAACGGAATCTATCGAAACAGCAATTTGCATTCCGATGAGGAATGCATGCTCAAGTCATGTTTTTACGGATAACTATATTCAATCATATATTAACCAAAACCCTAATTTTATTTATTAAATTCTTAGTTTATATGAAAAAAAATCAGATGAAAGCCATGATTTTGGCGGGTGGAATTGTATCCTCATGTTTGTTTGTTTCGTGCGATAAGGCTGACGACAAAATGGAAAAAGGTTCGGAAAAAAGGACCATTTCTTTTGAAAATGTCGTCGCAGTGAAAGATTTTGTAGAGAGCGGTTTTTTCAAAGGCGAAGGAGATGAAAAAGTAAAAGAACCGATCATTCTACCAGGGAGCTCCGTAAGTTTCAAATTTCATGCCGGTAAAACACAGGCTTTGATGTTTGCAACAATGTACGGTGCGTCAAAAGATTGGTTCTTTGCATCACAACAGCCAGGTATTAAGCTATATGATGAACAGGGAAAAGCAATGACCGGAGACGTATCCTCGTACGTGAAACTATGGGATAACGGCACGAAGAACGACCAAACAGGGGCCGTCGAGTCCAAGCCGGTTATGGAAGTAAACGGAGTGAATGCAGCCCAATTGATGAAACTCAGTTTGAATTACAATGAATCTTCATCCGAATTCACATTGACCATATCCAACATCTCGAAAGGTACGAAACATGAAACTCCTTTTTCCCCGGGCGTTTGGGCCGTTTCTAACTATAACGGAAAAAAATTATTGGCTGAAATGCCTTTTTTTACCCCCGGAAAAGTTTCCAATCCTGAAATTACGGCTATCGCTCAAATGGGGAAGATTGATAAGATGTTGGCAAAACTGAAGGCAAACACGGGGATTATGACCGGTATATCTCCTGCTTTGGTCGTTGTCTATTCCGGAACGAAGAACCCAATATATGAATTGGGGAAAAAAGATAACGGAATGGGATTGAAAGAGCTGTCTCAATCGGGAAATATGGAAAAAATCATGAATTCACTGAAAAAGACGGCCGGAGTCAAAAGGGTTTATGTTGCAGGTAATACCCCTGTAGCACCCGGACAAAAAATAATGACCGGTTTTGAAGCAATGAAAGGTGACAAGATTGCGTATGCTACCATGTTCGGTTTTTCCAATGACTGGTTTTATGCCAATGAAAAAGAAATATCAGCCTTATATAAAGGAAATGTTACTTTACAAACGGCTTTATTGGACTCGGGCACAGGGGTCGATCAGTATCCCGGAGCAGGAAATAAACAGGCTCTTTTCGGAGGGACTCCGGAACAAGAAAGCATGCCGATATCCATCGTTGGAAAGAAATTTCCCGTACCGGAAGTAAATCAGGTGCTTAAAATTACGATTGAATAGATTTTCTTACATTTATAAAAAGAATATGGACAAGAGGGTAATCGATTGAAGTTCACCCTCTTGTTTATTTTACTTCATACCTTGTCTTTATTCAAAACACCTTATAATACATAAACGTTCCATTTGAAGCAGGGCTAAATCCTTATCGGATATTCTGACCTCAATTTTTATCCGTTCGTATATAAAAAACAGTTTTCCCACCTCTAATTCACACAAAAATTACTACAATTTATTCTAAAACCACTTTAAAAGTGATATAAAGACACGAATCGATTGATAAAAGCCAAAGCCATAACAGACTAAAAAAATACCAACTTAATCAAAAAAGGCATATTTCTTTATTTTTTTTTGAAAAAAGTCGAATTTAATGATAAAAATAATAATTTTGCAAGCAGTATCAACAATCAAACAGAAAGGAGTCGATTAATATGGAAAAGAAAACAAAATACCTTTATGGAGCGGCAGTACAAGGTATCCAAGGATTTATCTTTCAGACCAACAAACTTCGCGAGATTGTTGGAGCCAGCGAGTTAGTTGAGGAAATTTGCACGGATATGTTCGTGGATTTATTCCCTAAGGTTGGCGTAAAATACGAGGATGAAAATTGCATTCTTCATGCCGCCGGAAATATCAAATACATCTTTGACAATGAAGACGAATGTAATAAGATCGTACGTGTCTTTCCTAAAATGGTTGCCGAATTTGCCCCGGGTATCACGGCAAGTCAGGCTGTGGTAAAGATGGAAAGAGAGTTTTCCGAATTTAAGGATGCTGTTGGGGAGTTGGAGAAACGTCTTCGTGTCCAGCGGAATAAGCTCATGCGTAGCGCCACGCTCGGATTGATGGGCATTCAGCGTAGTCGCCAAACCGGATTGCCTGTGGTGTTAAAGCCTAATGATAAAGGAAAAAATGACCTGATAGATGCGAGTACATGGGCGAAGCTTTATGAGATTGACAAAAAGAACAATCAAGTAAGAAAGAAAACGAACCTGTCTCTATGTAAGAAAGCTTTTTGCAAAACAGATGAAGAAAAAGAATTGTTGAAGCATGAGCAAGTAGCTTACGATATCGAAAAAATCACTAAAAACAATGACTGGATTGCCATTATTCATGCCGATGGTAATGGACTGGGACAGATTGTGCAAGCAATAGGAACAGATACACAGAAGTTTAAGAAATTTTCCGAGTCTTTAGATAAGGCAACGCAAGCGGCAGCTGTGAAGGCTTATGATTCGGTAAAAGGTAGATTTGATAAAAGTAAATTTATTCCCATTCGCCCCATCGTTCTTGGTGGCGATGACTTTACCGTAATTTGCCGTGCAGACCTCGCTTTGGACTATGCGACTGAATTTATTAAACAATTCGAGGAAAAAACAAAATTTGTTGCAGAGCACAAGGATAGATTAGGTTTTGACCATTTGACTGCTTGTGCCGGCATTGCCTACATAAAATCGTCTTTCCCGTTTTATTATGGTTATGCGTTGGCGGAAGTATTGTGTTCAAGGGCAAAAAAAGATGCAAAAAAAGATTTGAAAGAAGACGAGCTTCCAAAATCTTGCCTGATGTTCCACAAAGTGCAGGATTCTTTCACCGAGGATTGGGATGCGATCATTAGGCGGGAACTTTCTCCGCAAAAAGATATTAGTTTTGAGTTCGGTCCGTATTATGTGAAAGAGAAGAAAGATGAGACAAAATGGCTTGTTTCAGACTTGACTGAAAAAACAAAACAGTTTGAAGGAAAAGAAGGCAATGCCGTCAAATCGCATCTTCGCAATTGGATATCGCTACTGCACGACAACCCCGATATGGCCGTTCAGAAATTGGAGCGACTGAAGTCCATGATGCCGGATACAGAGACCGGGAAAAAACTATTGAATATGATAAAAGATGTAACCAATAATGATTGTGTCCGCGATAAAAACATAGTCTATCCCGTTTATGACATACTCACCATTCACACCATCAACACTCAGAAAACAAAGGAGGAATAATTATGGATTTACATTATCAAATACAATTTCATACCGATTGGCATTGCGGTAGCGGATTGGCGGCCGGTGCAGATTTGGATGCACTAGTAGTAAAAGACAAGGAAGATTTGCCGTTTATCCCCGGCAAGACCATCAAAGGGTTGGTTCGCGAAGCGGTTGAAGATATGCGAAGCATTCAGGGAAAGGGTTCTGATGATAATTTTGCAAACGGGTTCGGATATTTTGAGAGAGAGAAAGAGGATATGAAAAGAGGCTCCATGTTTTTCACCAATACTGAGCTTCCTGAAAATGAGCGTAAAGCCATTGTCGATAATGATACTGCCCGTTTCTTGTACCGTTCCATTTCGAATACGGCTATCGATGAGGAGGGTATTGCCAAAGAGCACAGTTTGCGCAGAATGCAGGTGGTGGTTCCATGCATATTGGAAGGAAAAATTTTGAATATTTCCGATGAAATGAAGAGTGAAATAGAACAAGCCTTGAAATATATCAAACGATTGGGTCAGAACCGCAATCGCGGTTTGGGACGTTGTTCGTTTACGATAATAAAAAAGGAGGAGAAATGACGACCTTACAATTTAAATGTACCTTGCTTTCAGATGTGATACTCAATCAGAAAGCGGCAACGGAAGGCCCGAATCAGACTTTGGACTTTATTCCGGGCAGTAATTTTTTAGGGATCGTTGCGAGCAAGTTATATCCGAAAAAAGAGGACGAAAAAGCGTATCAGGAAGCCTTGAACCTGTTCCATTCCGACAAAGTGCGTTTTGGTGATGCGCACCCTTCGGGCAGTGGAATACGCGGTTTGAAAATCCCGGCGTCCATGTTTTATCCGAAGTTGAAAAAACCAAACGACGAATGTTATATCCATCATTTGATTCCCGAAAATCAATTGAATAGTGATGCATTCAAGAAAAAACAAATCAAGCAATGTCGTTCCGGATTCTATCTGTTTGATAATAATCAAGCGAATAAAGTAAAAACCGACACCAATTTTGCTATCAAATCGGCCTACGATAAAGAGAAACGCCGTTCGAAAGACGAACAGATGTTTGGTTATGAATCACTGCAAAAAGGTTTGGAACTTTATTTTGAAGTTGAAGTAGATGATGAAGCTTTGGCAGAAACAGTCAAAAAAGCACTGGTCGGCAAAGATAAACGTATTGGACGTTCCCGCTCTGCACAATACGGGTTGGTGAGTATTGAGGAGTTTGATTTCACGGAACAAAAATCAAAAGCAGCAACCAATGACGAGGTCACTGTTTATGCCGACGGACGTTTGATCTTTCTGGACGAGGAGTTCGGATTACCAACATTTTGTCCTACAGCAGAACAATTGGGATTTTCAAAAAAGGATAAAATCCTTTGGGAGAAATCACAGATCCGCACTTTCCAATATGCTCCTTGGAACTTTACCCGACAATGTTTTGATGCAGACCGTTGCGGCATAGAGAAAGGAAGTGTTTTTGTCGTAAAGACCGCAAAAAAAGAGTTCAAATCACAATATGTGGGTTCTTATCGAAATGAAGGCTTTGGCAAGGTGATTTACAATCCGGAGTTTTTAGAGGTCAAAGATCCTTCAACGGGATTGGCAAAGTATCAGATTCTTCCGTATGAAGATGTAGAAAAGAAACGACCAAGCGTTTCATTATCAGGCACGCCTCTCTTGAACTATCTGGAAGCACAACAACAAATGGAAAAGCGTGAGCAAGAGGTTTACCAAAAAGTCAATAAATGGGTAGGGGATCATAAAGCTAAATTCAAAGGTGAATTGTTCGCTTCGCAATGGGGCGCTATTCGAAGCATCGCGATGACACATAAATCATTGGAAGATTTGAAGAAGGAGCTGTTTGAAAAGACGGTCACACATAATGGGAAATCCATTTCCGCAGCATACTTGACCCATGGTGTGGCTGCCGATAAGTGGAATGAGAGAGGTCGTAAGAAGGCTTTGGAAGATTTTATGAAGGATCTAGATGATAATAATGCACAGATGGCGGTGATTAATCTTGCGGCTGAAATGGCAAAAAAATGTAAGGAGGATAGACAATGACAACAATAATTAAACCGACAAAATACACGCATCGTTTTTTAGCCAGATTGGTTATCGAAGCGAAAACTCCTTTGGCCATAGGTTCCGGCGAGAAAGATATCATCTCCGATGCCTTGGTTGCAACCGACGTGAACGGTCTTCCGTATATTCCGGGAACTGCAATCGCGGGTGTGGTGAGAAGTTTATTGAAGCAGGAAGAGGTCGATACGGATACATTCTTTGGCTTTCAAAGTAAAAATCAAGGAGAAGGTTCTCAAATCATTTTCACCGAAGCCAAAATCCTTAACTCTAAAGGAGAGGTGGTGGATGGGCTGAATCTTGAAGCCATAAAAACGGATTCATTGCTGAAAAACTATGCCGAATTACCCATACGTCAACATGCAAAGATAAGCGACAAAGGAACAACCGTAGGAGGAGGCAAATTTGATGAACAGGTCGTATTTGCCGGCACACGTTTCTGTTTTGAAATGGAAATGGTTTCCGACGGAACGAATGAAAGAGCATTTGAACAGGTATTGGAACATCTTCAATCTCAAGTGTTTCGTATTGGAAGTGGTACACGTCGCGGTTTTGGAGAAATAGAAGTAAAAGAACTCCGTACCGCCGAGTTGAACTTGAAAAATAATCTTCAGAGTTATCTTGACAAGTCAAGTAATTTGCAAGAGTCTTCGACTTGGACGGGATGGAAAGAAAGTACTTCGGACAATAACTTGCAGAATGGAGATTGGATCAAATACAAACTAACTCTTTGCCCTGAGGATTTCTTCCTATTTGGCAGTGGCTTTGGCGACGATGAGGCGGATATGACGCCTATGAAAGCTCAGAAAGTGGTATGGAAAAAAGGCATTGGAACACTAAAAGATAACCTCGTTTTGATTCCTGCCACATCTGTGAAAGGAGCCTTGGCACACCGAGTGGCCTATTATTACAATAAACTGAAAGAGGTGTTTGCCGATAAACTATCCAAGGGAGATTATGAGCAACATGTTGGAAAAAACAATGCCGCCGTCAAAGCCCTGTTTGGATCCGAAGGCGAAAGGGTGGATGGGAAAATGAAAAACCAATTGAGGGGAAATTTGATCTTTTCAGACATCATAGAGAAGCCTTTGCATGATAAAATTTTGAATCATGTTTCCATCGACCGTTTTACGGGTGGTGCCATTGATGGCGCGTTGTTCAGCGAAAAAGCGACGTATGGAAAAGACACGGAATTCACAACGGAAATTCTTTTGCATGAAAAAGCGGTAAAAAGATTGATAGAAAAAGAAAATTCAGACTTTAAGGAAGTGCAGCAGGCCTTCGAATCAGCTTTGAAAGATATTTGTACCGGCATGTTGCCTTTGGGCGGTGGCGTAAACCGGGGCAACGGATGTTTTACCGGCATACTAAAACGAAATAACGAAACGATTTACCCGAAGGAGGAACAATAATGGAACAAATAGAAAAATCAACCTATCAGGGCTATCTATGGTATAGCGATAAAGATCAACCGAAAGTGTTGAATAATGTAGATTCTGAGATAACATTGGATGAAACTAAAAATCCATTCGTTATCGAAGGTCAGTTGTTTGACGGTAAACGGTCCATCAGCATAAAATATGTGGACGGGAAATATATCGTCAAAAAATATGTTTTGGCCGAACTTCCTAAAGAAGATTTTACTGAGCAATCCTTGCTTGCTCATAGGATGAAAGATGTCAAATCCTTGAATTTTAGACAATATTGGCGGGAACAAGAAGACGAGTTATGCGATGGGAAGAAGGTTCTGCAACCCGCGGAATTGGTATTTGTTGGATTAAAAAAATAAGGAGCAATAATTATGTCAACGATAAAAGCACCGTTTAATTTTGTACCGCTATCGGAAAAGGTCTTTTTCCCGGATTGGGCAGATCAAATATCTCAAGATATTCCGTTCTCAGACGGATTGAGTGGTACCATCGAATTGAAAATCACCGCTGAATCGCCTATCTTCGTCCGCAATGGGCACAATAGAGAGGATAAGGAGGCAAAGAATGCTGACTATAAATCATTCAGCAAAACGCCTGACGGGAAATATTTCATTCCCGGAACATCCATTAAAGGAGCGATTCGGAATGTGCTGGAGATTATGAGTTTTGGGAAAATGAGTAAAGTAGCAGATAATCGGTATAGCATTCGCGACTTGCAATTAAAAGAGTACATGTCATATTTTCAAAATACAGACATACATTGTGGTTGGATGACAAAAAACAGAGATGTTGTTACAATTACAGATAACGGAATACCGAGACGTATTTCGCATTCTTTGATCGATGAAAAATTATCAACCGATTTTTGTCAGAAATTCTCGGATAAAGATTTTTTAAAGAAAGATTCAAATCGTTCATCCTTGTGTAAGTATAAGCTGGCTCATGGGAAACAACTTTCATATAGGTTTTCTGACGTTCCATTGAACCCGAAGAATGTAGTGGATAAACGCATCAAAGTAAAATTTGATCTAAACGGAACCGAAGGAACAATCGTTTTTACTGGCCAACCGAGTTTCAGAAAAGCAGCGGTAAAAAATGCTGATGGAACAATCAGGCAAAAAGCTTCCGGAAAATTCTATGAGTTTGTATTTCTTGAAGAATCCGGAAGAGAATTTACTTTAAATTGTGAGGAAGAAAATGGTGTTTACATGGATTTTTGCTTTGTATATAAAGATTCGGAAGAGTGGAAATTTTGGAAACGAAAATTAGAGAATGGTGAAAGAATTCCAGTTTTCTTTTCTTTGAAAGACAATACATTGGTGCATTTTGGCTTGTCTTATTTATACAAACTACCATATATAAAGCGGATTAAAGATTATCTGTCTGATGAGCATAAGAAAAACCAATTAGATTTATCCGACTGCATTTTTGGTACGGTAGACAAAAAATCGTCTTTGAAAGGTCGTGTGCAATTTTCCAATGCTTTCTGTGTGAAGGGAAAGCCTTGTTCAGAGATGATGAATCCGTATATGGGTAGCCCCCAACCAACTTATTACCCAATTTATCTGAAACAGAATGGAAGTGACGGTATTATGCAAAAAGACAATAAGGGAATCCTTTTTTCCACGATGTTAAAAGAAAATGCAGAGTTGAGAGGTTGGAAACGTTATCCTATTCAGGAGAATTGGCAAGAGTCGTTTAATATTCCGGAAAATCAAGATAACAATACTAATCCGTTTTATCCAATGGAAAAGGGAGCGGAATTTGCTTGTAAATTACGTTTCTTTAACCTTAAAGAGATTGAGTTGGGAGCTTTATTGAATTCTGTTTCATTAAATGAAGGATATTACCACTCAATTGGTTTTGCTAAACCGTTTGGATATGGAAAGATTTCTATATCCATAGAAAATATACATCCTTCACATAATATAGATATCCAGGAATATAAACAAATATTTGTTGCTTTTATGTCAGAAGAAGTTGATAATTACCAGCGGTCTGAACAATTAAAAGAATTGAAATGTATGATGCGTCCTCAAAATTTGACAGTTCCTTTGGAATATATGGAATTAGGAGAATTTGTAGAACACAAAAAACAACACTTCAAAGAAGGTCGGAATCAAACATTTGGTCAATATCAGCAGAATTATTCGGTTCTAATTAAGAAACAGGTTCAACAGCCTATAACCAAAGTTGCTATTTCTACAGCCAAAGTTTCTGTTTGGCAAGGTCAATTTAAACAGGCAAAATTGACAGAAGGAAAGGATTTAACCAATAAGACACTGATTGTCAATGACAAAAAAGCAAAATTAAAGATTGGTGATTTGATTGAAGTTAAGGTAGTTAAGAAGGGAGGGAATGTTGAAAAGTTAGAGTATATCAGAAAGAAATAATGAAAAATAGAGTTATATGAAGCGCGTTTTTTTAAAATATTCCTGTGAAAAAACGTAGGATTTATCCGCATTTTTTTTCAAGGAAAAAAGAGAAATAAAGAAATCACTCTTGGATTTCCTCATGCTATTGAGTTGGCTTTCAATTCCGGATGGTTTGAATACAAAGCGGCTAATATGCTGAACCATTGGAAACGCACAAAGAATATTTGCATGAATTGCCGTTTCCCTTTCAAAACCAATGTTGACAAGAATGAGGTAGATATCATTGTAAACGCTGGTAACAAACTGTTGTTTGTGGAATGTAAGACGCAAATCAATAAAACGACCGACATTGACAAGTTTAATTCCGTTGCGAAGGCGTACGGTGGAACGGCCAAGACTGACGCGACGCCGTCGACCGATGTCTTAAACAACTTTGATCTCGGCATCCATCGTACCATCTCGCCATATCCGCAAGAAACAAAGAGAAAGACACCGTTCGCCGGTTACGATCTCTGGTTCAACCGTTTCGTCAAAAATTCCTGCAAGATCAGCGCATGATTGCTAGTTGCGTTTTTCGAAGCATAAAGTAATGTGACCGTTTGTTGCCCACGAAGCCGATCGATAAACTCTTCGACTGCAGGATTTTCACTCAACTCCTGCCGATATTTCTGCACAAACTCCGCCCAATGTCCTGTTTCGTCCTGATGAAACCATTGTCGTAAGGGCGGGCTCGGTGTGATATCCTTCGCCCATGCGTCGTAAAGTAACTGCTCTTTTCTGATGCCTCGTGGCCATAATCGGTCTACCAAGACTCTAAACCCGTCCGACGCTTCTTCCGGATCAAAAACCCTTTTTATTCGAACCTGTATCATATCTTCATCCTATATGGTTATGACTTTATTTGATCGTTTTTGACACTAAGATACCATATCCCAAGTAGCAGAATCTTGAACACGAACCGTGCCGGATAGGACAAATGTTCCACGGCATGCTGCGTTTGGGTGTACTTGCAATTCAGGTTACGTGTTGATCGGCCGCACCTCGATGAGCTTCTCGATTGGGAGGAGAAACTTGTTTCCGCTCTTGACGTAGCGGAGATCGGTCGTAAAGTCGCAGTAATTCGGTCTTTGTTCTATCTGTGCCATAATGGAATTTGTTTTACACCCCAAAGATAGCACATATTTCGTTGATATGCAATAAAAAAATAATTTTCACTATGTAAAAAAGTCACTGATGCGCATTTCAAAGATGATAATGACAGATAGCGGACAGGTTGGAGCAAATCCGCTCAAATACCGTTTCTGTTTATCGGTTCATCGAGTATAAGTCCTTTATATTTCGTTCTCTTTTTCCGAAAAACTCTTGAGCATTTTTCCGCGGAAAGCCCTCGTCCAACAGGGTGTCGTGCTGGGCGAGTGCGACGAGATAGGTCTGCGGAAAGATGTGCGCGTGGACATCAATGACGTTCTGTGACATGATGTTTTGAGCTGTAACGGTCATGAGTCAGGAAAGCCGACATAAATGACATCACAGTCCGCAATATTCACTAAAAGCTTTTTGATGGCCGGAGGTGATTTCTTGTCTTTCATCTCAACGCTTGAGCGTGATTGATGGTCAGTCCAGTCAAGGTCCGCAACAGTGTCCGGATATTCCCGATTTGATTTTTATCCGTTCGTGTATAAAAATCTCGGCTTTTTTATCTATGTTTGCAACTTGGTATCGTTTACGGAGTTCATGAACGGGATAGAAAATAAAATAAAATCGTTAAGGGAAGAGCTGGAGCAGCACAACTACAGGTATTACGTGCTTTCCATGCCGACGATTTCCGACAAGCAGTACGATGAAATGATGAAGGAGTTGCAGTTTCTCGAAGAGCAACATCCCGCGTTTTTCGATCCCCATTCGCCCACCCAACGTGTAGGAAGCGATTTATCGAAAGAATTTGAACAGGTGCCCCATCGCTATCCGATGCTCTCGTTGGGAAATACGTATTCGAGAGAAGAAGTTCGGGATTTTTATGAACGGACAGCCCGAACACTCAACGAACCTTTCGAGATCGTCGCCGAACTGAAATACGACGGTACTTCCATCTCACTGATTTACGAAGACGGCCGGTTGATGCAGGCCGTTACCCGTGGCGACGGAATACGTGGTGACGATGTGACGGCCAATGTGAGAACGATCCGGTCGATCCCGCTGAAACTGCATGGAAAAGATTATCCCCAACGGTTCGAGATACGCGGAGAGATTGTTCTTCCGTGGACGGAATTCGAGCGACTGAACAAAGAGCGCGAGGCGCAGGAAGAGCCGTTGTTTGCCAATCCGCGCAATGCGGCGTCCGGCACGTTGAAACAGCAAAACCCTCAGATCGTAGCGGCCCGACGGCTTGATGCGTATCTCTATTATATGCTGGGCGAGGAATTACCCGCCGACGAGCATTATGGGAATTTGCAAAAGGCACGTACGTGGGGATTCAAAGTATCCGAGGAACTTCGTGTCTGCCGTAATCTGCAGGACATAAACGATTATATTGCCTATTGGGACGTGGGACGAAAAAACTTGCCGGTTGCGACGGACGGTATCGTACTAAAAGTCAATTCACTGAAACAGCAGCGTTTCCTCGGGCATACGGCCAAGAGTCCTCGCTGGGCCATCTCGTATAAATTTCAAGCTGAGCGCGCCGAAACACGTCTGACGTCCGTCTCCTATCAGGTGGGACGGACAGGCGTTGTCACCCCAGTTGCCAACTTGGACCCCGTTCAACTGGCCGGAACAGTCGTCAAACGCGCATCGCTGCATAATGCCGATATCATTGCCGGACTCGATTTGCATATCGGCGACCGCGTATATGTCGAGAAGGGCGGAGAAATTATTCCGAAAATCGTTGGGGTAAATACGGAAGCACGTCCGATGTTGATGGGCGATAAGGTCACCTTCATACACCATTGTCCGGAATGCAGGACGGCCTTGATACGCCCCGAAGGAGAGGCGGCGCATTATTGCCCGAACGAGCGAACGTGTCCGCCTCAGGTGAAAGGGAAGATCGAGCATTTCGTGACACGCAAAGCGATGAATATCAATATGGGGCCTGAGACGGTCGAAGATTTGTATCATGCCGGTTATGTGCGTAACGTGGCCGATCTGTACACCCTCCGCACCGTCGATCTGTTACGTCTCGAACGTTGGGCGGAGAAGAGCGCGCAAAACCTGATGGACAGCCTTGAAGCCTCGAAACAGGTACCTTTTGAGCGGGTGCTGTACGGTCTGGGGATTCGGTATGTGGGAGAAACCGTTGCCAAACGATTAGCGTATGCGTACGGCAGCATGGAACATCTGGAACAGGCTTCGCTCGAATCGCTCATACAGACGGACGAGATCGGCGAACGGATTGCACAAAGCGTGATCGATTTCTTCGCCGACGAACGCAATCGAAACATGATCGACCGACTGAAGGAATACGGTTTGCAGATGGCTTTGCAGGAAGATGCACCGGCTACACGCTCGGAGAAATTGAATGGACTGGCATTTGTCATCAGTGGTACGTTTACACGCCATTCGCGCGATGAATACAAAGCCATGATCGAGCAAAACGGTGGAAAAAATACGGGTTCTATTTCCGGGAAAACCGACTACCTCCTTGCCGGAGCCAACATGGGGCCGGCCAAATTGGCCAAAGCCGAAAAAATGGGAATTAAAATTATCAATGAAGAGGAATTCTTAAACATATTAGCGGAATGATTCTGACAAGACACTTTTTATACAAGAAAATCAAATCACTGGCGCAAAAAGCTCTGATACGGGCACATTGTTACCGTTCGCTCGACGATGTGCGGTATATCCTTTTAATGTGTGAAGCAAGAGACTGGAAAGCGGTAGAGCCTTGTGTCGAAACGCTCAAGGCCATGAAGAAAACCGTGCACGTCTGCGTTTATACGCGGAAAGACGAGGAGACGCCGATATGGGATTACGCTTACCTGCTCGTAGAAGAAGGGAAAGACATCAATATCTGGAGTTTCCCCGACAAGAATTTATGCAAACAGTTGAACGGTCTGTCGGTGGATATGTTGGTCGACCTGACGAGCCATGAGGCGCCGATCATGCGCTATCTGATGCTGCAACATCCCTCGTCTTTCAAAGTAGGAGCCAAGCGATCTTCCGAAGTCAATATGTACGATATGTCTATCGTCATGAAAGACGGCGTGTACGATATTCCTTTTCTGTTCGGGCAGATACTGATCTATCTACAATCCATTCGTTCGAGATAAACAGGAAGAACCGGATATTACTTATGGCTACAACCGACTTAAGCGGGATGGGCGTTGCCCTGATCACACCTTTCAGACAAGACGGAAGCATCGACTACGAGGCTTTGCTCAGATTAGTCGAGTTTCAGATACAGAACGGTACGGATTATTTGGTCGTGCTGGGAACGACGGCAGAGACTCCGACACTGACGGAAGAAGAAAAAGGGCTAATCGTACGGAAAGTCGTGACACAAGTGCGGCGTCGCATACCGATTGTGTTGGGTGTCGGCGGGAACTGCACGCAAGTGTTAGTCGACACGTTAAAGCACGGCGACTTTCAGGGTATCGACGCTATCTTGTCCGTAGTTCCCTACTACAATAAACCTTCGCAAGAAGGACTTTTTCGGCACTACGAGGCTGTGGCCGAAGCGACCCCGCTGCCGGTAGTGCTGTATAACGTACCCGGACGCACAGGAGCGAATATGACGGCGGAAACGACCCTCCGGCTCGCTTCTACTTTTAAGAATATCATAGCAATCAAGGAGGCTTCGGGAAACATCAAACAAATGGATGATATCATCAAGCATAAACCAGCTGATTTCCAAGTTATCTCAGGAGATGATGGTATCACATTTCCCCTCATCGCTTTAGGAGCAATTGGAGTTATTTCGGTAATCGGAAACGCTTTCCCCAAAGAATTCGGTCGTATGGTACGGCTTGCGCTCGAAGGCGACTATACGAATGCCCGTGTCATCCACTCGCGTTTTATGGAACTGTTCGAGCTGCTCTTCGTCGACGGCAATCCGGCCGGCGTAAAGAGCATGCTGAACATGATGGGCTTTATTGAGAACAAACTGCGTTTACCACTCGTGCCGACACGCATCACGACGTATGAGAAGATACGTGACGTGCTGCATCGGCTGCATATCCAATGCTGAAACGGCACGCCAGCTGCGGAATAATCACGAAGGTGTGTCAAAACGCAATAACACATCGCGCCGGATGATTCACACGGATCGTAGAAGAAACGCTCATTTGGGCAAATGAAACGCGCGTGTCATCTCAGCCATTTGCTCGTCACTCATTCCCTCCGGTTCATATCCCATGCACTTGCTGTTGATGTAAATCTGTGCCGACTTGCTGAGCGTATCGACCATATCGAAGGCCTCCATAATGTCGGTACTTACCGACACGACACCGTGCTTTTCCCACATCACCACGTCATAGTCATCTAATTCTTTGAGTGTCGCCTCCGCCAAGTCGATAGACGACGGCATCTCGTAAGGGATGATGCCCAGTCCGCGCGGACAGAAAGCTTTTGTTTCCGGAATCATTGACCACAAAAGGCGACTGAGCACATCTTTCTGAAGGAACTTTTTGCTGTGCGACATCGCAATCAACTCAATCGGATGGGTGTGCAACACAGCCTTGTACCCATTTCCCGAAGCGATAAATTTATTGTGCATGGAGAGATGTGACGGCAACTCCGACGTCGGTCTCACCGGACCGTCGGCAATGATCACATACCCCGAACAATCGTCCGTAATCCGAATGACAGAACCGTTCTCCATCGGCCATCGTGCCAGATCACGCATGCGTTTGTTCGTCCCTTTGCAGTAGAAATAACTGCCTTTGAGGTGAGGCAAAGTCAGTCCGATAGGAATCGTCTCGCTCAAAGCCGGCAGTTGACGGATCTCGTCGTCCACCCATTCGGTGATGTTGAGGGTCATATTTCCTCCGTTCCGTTCGGCCCAGCCTTTTTGCCAAAGGTATCCGGCCACTTCGGCCACTTGGCTAACTTCCCGTGCCAGAACAGGCCGATTGTCTAGAATCGATTTCATCTTTATGATGTTTTAATTTGTTTTTATTTCAATAGTTCAGGCAAGAAAGAAGAGAAAACAAGCAGCAGCAGTCCGGCAATCAGCACGGCAATCGTTTGTTTCGAACAACCCTTCCATTCCTTCAGGAGGATGCCCCATACGTTCGAAAAGGTCACGTTGAGCGCCATCAGGATACACCATGAAAAAGTGAGTAATACCGGCGACGCAGACAAAAAGCCTTTGCCAAGACTCAGTCCGAAGAATTGGCTATACCACAAGACACCCGCCAAAGCGCAAAAAAAGAGGTTATTAACGTAAAGACCTGTTTGACCGTAATCGCTCCATGTACGGTTCTTTGCATGCTGATAAAAGCAATAGGCCGCATTCGTCACGAAGCCGCCTAAGGTAACCATCAGGGTAGCCGGTAAGGTCTTGTAAATATCGGCGGTCTGCGTAAAGCACAACGGTTCGCCAAAACCAAGGCCGATACTGAAACAGGCGCTCATAAAACCTGCCGACAACGCCACCATGATACCACGTGTGAAATGAAAATCCTTCACTGACTCCTTCTTCTCTTCTTCGCTGAGAGTCGCCGACTTGAGACTGCCTGCATAACCGATGACCGCTATGCCGGCCAGTGTCACAGCCACACCCGCGATGACCGGCATTGTCAAATCCCCCGGTCGACCGGTGAAGAGAGGAGTAAGAATGGTACCGAGACCGGCACACGTACCTAAGGCGATCGACTGCCCGAGGGCTATGCCGAGATAACGCATCGACAAGCCGAACGTCAATCCTCCGATGCCCCAGAGTATCCCGAAGAAGATGGTCCACAGTGTGGCTCCCGGATTCGCTGCATAGACCTCAACGAGACGATGTCCTTCGGGTACGGCCAACAAGGCGCCAAGTAACGGAAAGATAAGCCAGGCAAAAAATCCCTGCACGAGCCAGAACGACTCCCACGACCATGCTTTCACTTTCCTGATCGGGACGTACGAGCTCGATTGCCCGAAACTCCCTGCGGCGATAATCAGTAATCCGGTAAGTATTTCCATCTTTTTGATTGCTGCCTCCGAAAATTATTTTCGTTTACTCGTTACTGTTTTCTCGTATTGTTCCACTTCGGTGATGTAATCTTCGCCTGCGGGCACTTCCTGTTGGAGGCAGAACATATCCCATACTGCGTTCCACGGCATGCTTTTCAGTTCTTCCTGCAAAGCCAGCCGTTGAAACAGCAGGTCTTTCTCTTCATACTGCCGGAGCTTTTTCTGCGGCTCGAGCAGAGCTAACAGGAACGCTTTCTGTGTGGCGCGCGTCCCGATAACATAAGCACCGATACGATTCATCGTAGCATCGAAATAGTCGAGACCGACATGTACCCGTTTTAAAGCGTCGCAACGGACAATCTCACGGGCAAGGTCTTGCAGATCATCGTTAAGGATAACGACATGATCGCTGTCCCAACGTACCGGGCGACTGACATGCAACATAATTTCCGGCGTAAACAGCAGCATCGACGATATTTTATCGGCAATGCTTTCGGTAAGATGAAAATGACCGGTATCCAGCGTCACGATCTTTTTGTTTTTTACGCCGTAACCAAGGTAAAAATCATATGAACCTACCGTATAACTCTCTAACCCTATACCGAACAACTTTGCTTCGATACAGTCTTTCATGTGTTTATATTTCACCGCGAAAATCTCATCCAGCGACTGTTCGAGCAGTTTCCTGTATTTGAGCCGGTTAACGGGCACTTCCTTGCTACCGTCGTGTATCCAGAGGTTCATGATGCAGGGGTCGCCCTGATATTTTCCCATCGCTTCGCTGATCTGACGGCATCGTTTCGTATGTTCGATCCAGAAATCGCGAATGCCTTTGTCGGGGTTGGCGAGAGTCAGATTTCCGCTTTTGGGATGCGAAAATGACGTCGAGTTGAAATCGAGTTTCAGATGATTCTCCTGGGCCCATTCCATCCAGCTTTGAAAATGCCTCGGTTCTACCTGATCACGATCTGTAACCTCGCCGCCGAAGTCTCCGTAAATCTCGTGCAGGTTCAGCCGGTGTCTTCCGGGAATGAGCGACATCGCTTTGACCAGATCGGCACGCAGTTCGTCAATGTTGCGCGCCCGACCGGGATAATTACCCGTGACCTGAATTCCTCCCGTAAGGCTGCTTCCCAGATTCTCGAATCCATGCACATCGTCGGCTTGCCAGCAGTGCAACGAAATCGACAGTTGTCCTATTTGCGACAAGGCTTTATCCGTATCGACACCGATCGCCGCATAACGTTCTTTTGCGATCTCATACGATTTCTTGATTATCTTTTCTTCCATAATATTATGATATGTTTGTTCGTTGTACAATATAGCATTTTTTATCGTGTTGTTCCTTCGGGATGATACGTTTTTACGGCAAACGCTTGTGCGATGATCCGGCGCATCTCCCAGCGGTCGCTTACGAGTCCGGCCGCTTTGGCTTGCATCATGCAGTTACCGATGGCTGTCGCTTCGGACGGGCCGGCTACGACGGGGATGCCCAGCGTGCGAGCCGTCAACCGGTTCATCAGGTCGTTCTGCGATCCTCCCCCGATGATATGTAGTTTTTCGATCGGGAACGGAGCCATTTCCGAAAGTTTCTCCGTTACTTCGGCATAACGATGCGCGAGACTTTCGAAGATACAACGGATATATTCGGCATCGGTCGAAGGAGACGCCATCCCTTTTTCGCTGCAAAGAGCTGCGATGGCTTGAGGCATGCTCGACGGGTTGGCCAGACGCGGATCGTCGGGAGAAATGATGGCTTGCACCTCTCCGACACGTTCCGCCATATCCACCATTTGCGGATACGTGTAGGTACGCCCCTCCTTTTCCCATTCCTTGCGGCATTGTTCGAGCAGCCACATACCGGTGATGTTCTTCAGAAAACAAGTCGTTCCCTCGACGCCTCCCTCATTCGTGAAGTTCTGTTCGAACGATTCTTTCGTCACGATCGGCGCCAAAGTCTCGATGCCCATCAGGCTCCAGGTACCACTGCTCAGATACGCAAAATGCGGGTTCTCCGCCGGGACGGCAAGAATGGCCGATGCCGTATCATGTCCGGCAACCGTTACGACCGGCACTTTCCCGATCCCTGTCTCCTTAGCGAGTGCCTCGGTGAGCGTGCCGATCGTCGTACCGGGATCGACAAGCGGATGGAGCAACGAAGGCGAAAGGCCCATAGCTGTCAGCAGTGACGGTTCGAAACGCCGTGTCGCAGGATTCAGCAGTTGCGATGTCGATGCTTCGGTATATTCGCAGACTTGTTTTCCGGTCAGCATGTAGATCAACAGATCGGGAATAAACAGAATTTTATCGGCCTGCGCAAGAGGAGAGAATGCTTCGGCTTTGGCACGAAACAGTTGGAAGAGGCTGTTGAAATTCATCACCTGAATTCCTGTCATGCCATACACTTTATCGCGCGGAATACGTTGAAAAAACTCATCCGGCGCCCCGTTGGTATAAGGATCGCGATAGGCGCGCGGCAACCCGAGGATCGTACCGTCACGACCGACATAGCCGAAGTCCACGCCCCACGTATCGATACCGATCGACGTGAGCCGGATTCCCTGACGGGCGCACTCGCGCAGTCCGTCCTTCAACGACTCGTACAGGCTGAAAATATTCCAGTAATATCTGCCATGAAGCTCCATGATGGCGTTTGGGAAACGTGTCAGCTCCCGGACCTCAAACTTGTCGCCTTCCAATATGCCGAGCATTGATCGCCCGCTGGTAGCACCCAAATCAAATGCCAGAAAATAATGTTTATTCATGTTCATGATCTCCGAATTTTCCGGACAAAAATAGGTATATTTTTCCAATGATAAACAATTTCGTTCTTTGAGCAGGTATTTTATCTACGCTCTATGCGGCAATGGTCAAATACCGAGCAGCGCGAGCCAGGCGGGGAAATAATCTTTAAGGGCTTGGCGGAGGATCTTAAGAGTTTTCGTGATATGATACTCGATACTTTTGACGGAAAGTCCCAAGTCATCGGCAATTTCACGGTGACTCAGGCGCTCGTATTTGCTGCGGATAAAGATGTGGCGCGACTGTTCCGGAAGGGAGTCGAGTGTTCTTTGTATGATGGTTTGTATCTCCTCGGAGAAGAGCTGCTCCGGGTTACAGGCTTCGAGGGTAGAGATACGCACGTTCAACTCCCAGTCTTTATGCTCCGAGAGCATTCGCTTTACTTCTTGATGCTTTTGTTCTCGTCGCAAGTGATTGATACATCTGTTCTTTACGATGGTCAGCACATAAGCCGGAATATTCATTTGATGTGGCAGAGCGGAGCGGTTTTCCCAATAGTACATAAGACTGTCCATTACGATATCTTCCGCTGTGGCCGTGTCGCGCACATAGGTACGCGCAAAACGGATGTATCGTTGACGGTAGTCGTGATACAATCGGTCGAAGTCATTTATATCCGTTCTATTTTCCACAGTTCAGGTCAAAGATTCAAACATCCGTACGGGAGAAGAAAGAAGTTGTTTTTCACTTATTTCTCCCTTACGAATACCTGTTTGCCGATCTCATTGTACGAAAAGAAATGGGCGTATTACATCGGAGAGGAGCGCTTCCTGCCTCCTCTCTCTCGGCCGTTCAGAATGGCAGATCGTCTGCCGGATCGGAAGGGGGTATTTCCGGTGGCGGAAGCGGTTGATCGATCGGTTGCATTCCTCCCGATTCGTTGTCCGGCTCCACTCGCCACGCGCGTATATCGTTATACCATCGTCCGTTGTATTCACGACAGTCGATATCGAACGAAATTTTCAGATCCTGTCCTTCCTGAATGTTAAACTGGTCGATCCGGTCTCCCCACAGGTTGAACATCATTTTACGCGGATACTGGGCATTCCGGTCGTATTCGATCACATACTCCTGTTTTTTCCATGTTCCGTTCTTTCCTTCGCCCGTTTGAATCGGTTGAACGACGATTATTTTTCCTCTTACTTCCATATTTCTTTCACTTTATGATATTTTTGATACATTTATCGGCATGAGTTTTATCAATACGCTCGTGCGAAAAGAACGCGTTGAGCAGACGGTTTGCCGGTTACCATACATTGTCCGGGTGTTGCGTCGTCGAAAGGAATGCAGCGGATAGTCGCTTTCGTTTCGTTTTTGATGCGCTCTTCCGTTTCGGGTGTGCCGTCCCAGTGAGCCAGGATGAAGTTGCCTTCTTCGAGCTTTTCCTTAAACTGGTCGTACGTATCGACTTTGACCGTGTGCTTCTCACGATGCTCCAACGCTTTCCGGAAAATATTCCTCTGAATTTCTTCAAGCAGATTCTTTACGTGTGCCTCGATTCCTTCGCAGGTAACCGTTTCTTTTTCGAGCGTATCGCGACGCATGACCTCGATCGTGTTGTTTTCGAGATCGCGTCCTCCCATGGCCAGGCGTACCGGTACTCCTTTCAGTTCGTATTCGGCGAATTTCCATCCGGGTTTCTTCGTGTCACGATCGTCATATATCACGCTGATGCCTGACGCTTTCAGACCGGTGATGATTTTATCGACCTTCTCACTGATTTGCGCCAGTTGCCCGGCAGAGCGGTAAATCGGTACGATCACGACCTGTATCGGCGCCAGATGCGGTGGCAGCACCAGCCCGTTGTTGTCGGAGTGCGACATGATCAGCGCCCCGATGAGCCGTGTGGAAACGCCCCACGAAGTAGCCCACGCATAGTCGGTCTTTCCTTCTTTATCGATGAACGTCACATCGAAAGCCTTCCCGAAATTCTGTCCGAGGAAGTGCGACGTACCGGCTTGTAAAGCCTTCCCGTCTTGCATCATGGCCTCGATGGTGTACGTATCGACGGCGCCGGCAAACCGTTCGCTTTCGGTCTTCACGCCTTTGATTACGGGCATAGCCATATAGTTTTCGGCAAAATCGGCATAGACATTCTGCATCTTCCGCGCTTCGACTTCGGCCTCTTCGCGTGTGGCATGTGCCGTATGACCTTCCTGCCAAAGGAACTCGGCTGTACGCAGAAACAGGCGTGTACGCATTTCCCAGCGCATTACGTTCGCCCACTGGTTGATGAGCAGCGGCAGATCGCGGTACGACTGAATCCAGTTTTTATACGTGTTCCAGATGATGGTTTCGGAAGTGGGGCGAATGATGAGTTCTTCCTCGAGGCGGGCGGCCGGATCGACGATCACGCCACTACCTTCCGGATCGTTCTTCAGACGGTAGTGCGTCACAACGGCGCACTCTTTGGCAAACCCTTCGACGTGGTCGGCTTCGCGGCTCAGAAACGATTTCGGGATCAACAGAGGAAAATAAGCGTTGTGATGTCCCGTTTCCTTAAATTTATCGTCGAGAATACGCTGCATCTTTTCCCAGATTGCATACCCGTAGGGTTTGATGACCATACAGCCGCGCACAGCCGAATTTTCGGCCAGATCGGCTTTTACGACCAAGTCCTGATACCATTGCGAATAATTTTCGTCTTGTGAAGTGAGTTCCTTTAGTTCTTTTGCCATTGTCATTTATTTTCGTTTCTTTTTTTTCAATATTGTTCGTTTTCGTTCGGGAAATCGCCTGCTTTAACATCTTCGATGTAGGCGTGAAGCGCTTTCGTCATTTCTTCGTGAAGATTGGCGTAGCGCCGCAGGAAGCGAGGCGAAAAGTTTTGATTGATCCCGAGCATGTCGTGCATCACCAGTACCTGCCCATCTACACCGCCACCGGCACCGATGCCAATCACGGGGATTTTCAGCTCGGAAGCTACCTGTGAAGCCAGTGCTGCCGGAATTTTTTCAAGTACCAGCGCGAAGCATCCCCATTCTTCGAGCAGATGGGCGTCTTCGAGCAGTTTGCGGGCTTCTTCTTCTTCACGGGCACGGACGGCATAAGTGCCAAACTTATTGATCGACTGCGGAGTCAGTCCCAAATGTCCCATGATCGGGATGCCGGCGCACAAGATGCGCTGTATGGATTCTTTGATTTCCGATCCGCCTTCCATCTTGATGCAGTCGGCATGTGTCTCTTTCATCACGCGGATGGCTGAGGCGAGCGCCTCTTTCGAATTGCCCTGATACGTCCCGAAAGGCAGATCGACCACGACAAGCGCCCGTTTGACGGCTTTCATCACCGATTTGCCGTGATAAATCATCTGATCGAGGGTAATGGGAAGGGTCGTTACATTGCCTGCCATCACATTCGAGGCCGAATCGCCGACGAGGATCACATCCATGCCTGCCCGGTCGATGATTTGCGCCATCGAATAATCGTAGGCGGTAAGCATCGAAATCTTTTCGCCCCGCTGTTTCATTTCAAAAAGGCGGTGTGTCGTTACCTTACGGTTGTCTTCTGATACTGCTACTGACATCTCATGAACTTAAAACGTGGCAAAGGTAGTTATTTTTTATTGTAGGAAAAAACGCGATGGACTCTGTTATAACAAGGTTTTATCTGCGTCCGAAAATCTCCTGCAGTTTCTCTTCCAACCCACGTCCGTTGATATCGGCATACGCCACCCGCCCATCGGGATCGATCAGATAGACGGTCGGAATCCATGCTTTAAATACGTTTCACTAATTCTTTAAAATCTTTATGCCTTCCTTTTTAAGCTCTTCTTTGTCCTTGGTTTTCTTTACTGTGTGGTCAGGTTCAATTCCGTAACCGACAAACTCCTTGCCGTTGGCTAAATAGTCTCTTTTCGAACATATCTGAAGCCAGCCCTTCCCGGGAAGTTCGAAGCCGATAGGATTACCTGTTGTTCCAGCTGTTGTTCTCCCGATTAAAACACCTCTTTTCGCATTCAGAAATAAAGAGGCAAAGTCTTCTGCAGCAGAATACGTTTTTTCGCTGATCAAAACAACGATTGGTTTCGTAAAACGCAGTGATTCACGTACCGGCTGAATCATACTTCCGCTATTGTCCTGCCATTGTGTATTCCATCCCCACGAGGCATAAGCAGGCATATACATCAGTGTTTTCCATCTCGACGACAAGACAGGTTTCTCAATCAGATGACTGATAACATAATTGGAATATCCGCTGTTGCCCCCCTCGTTTTCCGATATGTCGATAATCAGTTTCGAAGTCTTTCTTATTTCATGATAAAGACTGTCGAATTCGCTTTTGAAGCGATCACCCCAAAATCGGTTAATTTTCAGGTAACCTATATTATCATCCAATACCTTAGATTCAAATATTTGTACCGGTTTATCCAGTTTCTTCAATCTTCTGCTCACTGAAAATTCTTTGTTGTCTTTTGTGCGGATCTTCAATGGTTTGTCGATATGTCCTTTCAGTAGGTTGTGTTCGTAAACCTGTACTTCCATATCCTGCTTTGTGGAATAAAACACGAATGGCTGAATGTACTTCATCGCATATTCATGCACCTCCGTCCCATCTATTGCTACAATTTCCATTCCGACCGAGAGGCCTTGCTGCTCAAGTGTATCGTTCAAGATGCGGCCAATAATCACTTTGCCATCGACCAGTTCCGTAAGAATGGGGGGAGCTACTTCGAAAACTTCTCTAAGTTCCCACGGGATAACGACCCGTGTATGTCCGTCGTTTAGCAATGAACAAAACTCCTGCAATATGCGATAGTATTCGTACGTCGTTTGGGTTTTCAAGACTTTCGGAATAAATGTTTGATATGTCTTGTTCCAATCCAGATCGGGCACCTGATCGAAGAATACAAAATTTTTGTCGGCCTCTTTCCAGACTGTCGATAGACCGTATATCTTCTCTTCGTCCGATAAGCGATCGGTGTTTTCTTGAATTCCCGTTCCTGCAGATGTTAGCATTGTTCCTGCAATCATCAAGCTAAAAGATAAAATGATTTTTTTCATGATGTCAAGTTTATTTTCTATGATTAATACTGAAATTCAGATTTGAGTTTATCTTTTTTACTCTTACATACTGTCATTATTCCAGCCGACAAATATAGGGTAGAAATGCAAAACATCGAAATTTTACCTGATCGTTTTAAAGCCGCGTGGAAATTCAATCTTCATTCGTTATTCATCGGTTGTCAAGGTTTCTTTGTGCATGATATGGTTTGTTACGCAAGGTGAATGGAGGGGCGGAGATAACGAGGCTTTTTCTACCGGAAAAATACGTATCTTTGTCGCATGTTCAATTTTTTATTCAAATAGAGAAATGAGTACAGGATTAATTATTACGATTGTTATCGTCGTTGTTTTGTTGCTTTTTTTCATGTCGGTGTACAACCGGCTGGTACGTTTCCGCAACAATCGCGAGAATGCGTTTGCCGATATCGATGTGCAGTTGAAACAGCGACATGACCTGATACCGCAGCTGGTCGAAGCTGTTAAAGGTTATATGAAGCATGAAAGTGAAACGTTGACGAAGATCACGCAGGCCCGTACCGCTGCCATGTCGGCACAAAGCATTGATCAGAAGATTGCCGCTGAAAATCAGCTGTCTGCCGCGCTGCGGGGGCTGACTGTGTCGGTTGAAGCTTATCCCGACTTGAAAGCCAACTCCAACTTTATGCAGTTGCAGGAAGAGATGGCGGATATCGAAAATAAACTGGCGGCCGTACGCCGTTACTTCAATTCGGCGACGAAGGAATACAACAATGCCGTCGAAACATTCCCCGCCAATCTTGTGGCCGGCATGTTCGGTTTCCGTCGCGAGACGATGTTCGATCTCGGAAGTCAACGGGCGCAATTGGAAGAAGCGCCGAAAATAAACTTCTGATCCGGTGAGGTATCTCGGTATACAGACGCAGCAACGGAGAAACAACATCCGCTCGATGATGATGTTATTGCTTTTCCCTTGCGTCATCCTTTTTTTGACGTGGGTTTTCTTCGTGATTATCCATGTTTTTTTCGTTTCGGATGATGCGGCAGCCCTCTATTCATGGGAAGATTCCTGGCAAATCGCGAACGAATCGTTTCTTAACGCCGCACCGTGGGTGGTGGGAGTTTGTTTAGTCTGGTTTCTGATCGCTTACTATTCGAATACATCGATCATCCATGCCGCGACCGGGTCGTATACGCTGGAACGACGGGATAATAAGCGCGTGTATAATTTAGTCGAGAACCTTTGTATGGCTAACGGACTGCCGATGCCGAAAATCAACGTGATCGAAGACTTGTCGATGAATGCCTTTGCCAGCGGATTGAATAAAAAAACGTATACCGTTTCACTTTCGCGCGGAATTATCAACCGCCTGAGCGATGCCGAGCTGGAAGCCGTTATTGCGCACGAGCTGACGCATATTCGCAATCGCGATGTACACGTACTGATCGTTTCCATTGTCTTTGTTGGCATTTTTTCGTTTCTCTCCCGGATGGCTTCGCGTCGCCTGCTGCACGGAAGCCTGCGGAACGGCAAAAACGGAGGAGGATTGGCTATCCTGTTAGTCGTTCTGGTACTGGCTGTCATCGGCTACCTTATTACGATGCTGATGCGTTTTGCCATCTCCCGCAACCGGGAATACATGGCCGACGCCGGAAGCGCCGAGATGACGAAGAATCCGCTGGCGCTGGCCTCGGCCTTACGTAAAATATCGACCGATCCGCTGATCGAAGCCGTCGAACAAAACGATGTGGCGCAACTTTTTATCGAGAACCCGATGAAGAAAGGCGCGTCGTTCGTCAACGAATTATTCGCGACCCATCCGCCCATCGAAAAAAGAATCCGGGTGCTCGAACAGTTCTGATCGTCCCCGAACAATGCACATTAATAGTAATAATATGGAAAAAGAAAGCCCGTTATTAAACGTACATAATAAGACGGAATACCCTCCGATGCACACGGCTGAACATATCCTGAACCGAACCATGGTGAACAGGTTCGGTTGTCCGCGCTCCCGGAATACGCATATCGAACGCAAAAAATCGAAATGCGACTATCTGCTCTCCTCTGCCCCGACAGACGAACAGATCGCAGAGATCGAACATAGCGTGAATGCCGTGATCGAACGGCATCTGCCTGTCACGAGTGAGTACATGTCGCACGAAGAAGCGGCGGCGCTTGTCGACCTGAGCAAGCTGCCCGAAGGCGTTTCCGAAACATTGCGCATTGTCCGCATCGGCGACTACGACGCCTGCGCCTGTATCGGACAACACGTATCGAACACCTCCGAAGTCGGCCATTTTAAAATCATTTCGCACGATTACGAAAACGGACGGCTTCGCATCCGGTTTAAATTGACATGACGCAGCTTGCAACAGCTGTCCGCCGCCCGTATCTCCTCCGTTCGCAGGCGTAAAAATATCGGCTGCCGGTTGTCGGTTGGTAATTATTTTATACCTTTGCACATCGCTTGGAAAAACAGGCGGATAAACATTCGCAACATTTAATATTCGATAAATTCAATCATTATGCAGACGATCGATTCCTTTAATTTTGCCGGAAAAAAGGCATTTGTACGGGTAGATTTCAATGTACCCTTAGACGAACAGTTCAACATTACGGACGATACGCGTATCCGTGCAGCGTTGCCTACCCTGAAGAAAATACTGAACGATGGCGGCAGCGTCATCATCGGATCACACTTGGGACGTCCCAAAGGCGTTACCGATAAATATTCGCTGAAACATATTCTGAAGCACGTATCCGACTTGCTCGGCGTTGATGTACAGTTTGCCAACGACTGCGTCGGTGAAGAAGCTAAAATCAAAGCTTCCGCCCTGCAACCGGGCGAAGCGCTGTTGCTTGAGAATCTGCGTTTCTATGCCGAAGAAGAAGGCAAGCCTCGCGGACTGGCCGATGATGCTTCCGAACAGGAGAAGGCGGCCGCCAAGAAGGCCGTGAAAGAAAGTCAGAAGAAATTTACCGAAACGCTGGCGTCTTATGCCGACGTATATGTGAACGACGCCTTCGGTACGGCCCATCGCGCGCATGCTTCAACGGCTTTGATGGCCGCTTATTTCGATGCCGATCATAAGTTGTTCGGCTATCTGATGGAAAAGGAAGTGGCTGCCGTAGAGAAAGTGCTTAACGACATCAACAGACCTTTTACCGCTATCATGGGAGGATCGAAAGTGTCGTCCAAGATCGAGGTGATCGAGAATTTGCTCAATAAAGTCGACAACCTGATTATCACCGGCGGAATGACGTATACGTTTATGAAAGCGTTGGGTGGGAAAATCGGAAAATCGATCTGCGAAGACGATAAGTTAGACCTCGCCCTCGAACTGCTGGCCAAAGCCAAAGAGAAAGGCGTCAACCTCGTACTGGCCGAAGACTCGAAAATTGCCGACGATTTCAGCAATGACGCGAAAACAGCGTATGCCGCGAGCAATGAAATCCCCGACGGATGGGAAGGCATGGATATCGGACCTGAGACAGAGAAGAGATATGCGGAGGTGATCCGCGCTTCCAAAACGATCCTTTGGAACGGTCCGACCGGGGTGTTCGAATTTGAAAACTTTACGCACGGATCGCGCTCGGTAGCCGAAGCGATTGTCGAAGCCACGAAAAACGGCGCTTACTCGCTTATCGGAGGAGGCGACTCGGTGGCATGTATCAATAAATTCGGATTGGCCGACGGAGTGTCGTACGTATCGACCGGAGGCGGTGCACTGCTCGAAGCCATCGAAGGAAAAACCCTTCCCGGAATCGAAGCGATCCGCGGGTATTAAAAGGAGATTGACAGCACGGAGGTCGGCCATAACTGCGCACGGCGATGTGTCCTAACGGCCGACTCTCTTCGTTGCTTGCACGGAATCTTCCCTGCTTTTACGACATGAAACGGCAACACGATTTAACGCAGGGAGCGGTCTGGAAAGTTATCTTGACGTTTGCTTTTCCTCTGCTTGTCGGCAATCTTATTCAGCAAGTTTATAACCTTACCGACAGTGTGATCGTCGGGAGTTTTTTGGGCAAGGAGGCGCTGGCAGCCGTTTCGGCTTCGTTTTTCATTTACTATTTCATTATCTCCTTCGTGATCGGTATAGGAAGCGGTATCACAGTCATCGTTTCGCAATATTTCGGGGCGCGTCAGTACGACAAGGTACAGCGTGCTTTTTCATCGTTTTGCGGCTTCACGCTGATTGCCGGTATTTTTCTGTCGGTGTCCGGCATCGTGTTTACCGAAGATTTTTTTCGGCTGACCCGCACGCCTGAAGAGGTCATTCCGCAGGCCGTCCGCTATTTCCGCATCTATGCGGGCGGGACGGTGCTGTTTATTACGTTTCATAGCATGTCGTCCGTTTTGCGGAGTATGGGCGACTCGGCGCGTCCGATGATCTTCGTCCTCATCACCGCTGTGCTGAACATTCTGTTCGATTTGCTTTTTATTATCGGGTTCGGATGGGAGATTGAAGGAGCTGCTCTTGCGACCGTCGCGGCACAAGGGGTTGGAGTGTGTATTGTATTAGCATACATACACCGGCGTCATCCGTTGCTCTCAATTCGTCGGAAAGATTGGGTCTTCGACGGGAAACTCTTTATGCAGGGGTTGCGTATCGGCATCCCGACGAGCATACAGCAAGTCTCCATCGCCATCGGGTTAGTGGCGCTTCTGGGCATTGTCAACAGGTTCGGTACGGATACGTTGACGGCCTACGGTGCGGCCGGAAAAGTAGATTCGTTCATCACGCAGGCGCTCCTGACCGTTTCCAGCGCTCTGGCTGCGTTTTGCGGACAGAACATCGGTGCGCAGCGATGGGACCGTGTGCGATCAGGTGTGCGCTTTGCCTTAACATTTAATTTGCTGTTTTGCGGTACCGTATTCGTCGTCGTGTATTTCTTCGGAAAAGAGATGATGCGCGCTTTTACACACGATGCCGACGTGATTGCCATCGGTTACGAATATCTCCTGATTCTCGGGAGTTTTCTGGCTGTTCACGGCGCGTTGGGGATCTTCAACGGCGCGATGCGTGGAGCCGGGGATACGCTCTTTGCCATGGTGACGGGTATCGTTACCTTCTGGCTGATCCGTATTCCGTTGGCTTACGGTTTGAGCCATGCGTGGGGACGTGTGGGAATCTGGTGGGCGATTGTATTGAGTATCTCACTCGGATTCGTCGCCACATATATATATTATCATACGGGGCGATGGAAAAAGAGGAGGGTCATTTCCTGACTCCCCCTCTCTCTTCTTATTGAAATGTCATCAGTTTGCTGAGATATTTTCCGATGATGTCGAACTCGAGGTTGACGACCGTTCCCTGCTCGATCTGCCCGAAGTTCGTATAATCGTGCGTATAGGGAATGATGGCTACCTCGAAACGGTTGGTCTGTGAGTTGCAGACGGTCAGACTGACGCCGTTCACGCAGACGGAGCCTTTCTCGACCGTCATGTATCCCTGTTTGGCCATGGCCGGATCAATTTCATATTCAAAGGCGTAGTACCAGCTTCCGTCGGCTTCCGTTACTTGTGTGCAGACTGCCGTCTGATCGACGTGCCCCTGCACGATGTGTCCGTCCAGCCGGCCGTTCATCAGCATGCTACGCTCCAGATTCACCTTGTCGCCCACCTTGAGCAGCCCGAGGTTCGAACGTTCGAGCGTCTCTTTGATCGCCGTCACGGTGTAGCTTTCCGGCGTTTTCTTCACTACGGTCAGGCACACCCCGTTGTGCGAGATGCTCTGATCGATCTTCAACTCGTCGACAAACGAGCAATGCAGTGTCAGATGCAGGTTGCCCCTGTCCTGCTCCAGCGCAACAACGGTTGCGGCCTCTTCTACGATTCCTGAAAACATAAGGTATGGGATGATTATTTTTGTTGTTCCAACTGCAACGTTTTCGTCGGCTCATCGCATACGCTCGACGGACCGAAGTATTGTATCGGGCCCGGGTAGACATAGTCCGTGCTCAAAGCCCACTCTTCGCGACGTGCGGCATACGCCTTGAACGGAGCGCCTTCGAGTTTGACGAGCGCTTTCTGGATCACCGGTTTCATTTCGCCGTGACGGCGTTCCATGTTCATCATCATCGTCACCGGAATACCGCCGGCAATCCATTTGTCGGCCGGTGCGGTCGTATTGCGTACCGACGACATATAGCCCGTTTTACCCGCATGAATCAGGCAGGCGGCCGCGTATCCGAGCGAGTAGCAATAGTCGGCGTCGTAGTTCGACGGGGCGGCGCAACGGCCTTCATAACCGAAGAAGTGCATCTGGGTGGCGAACTTGCCGGTATATTTGCCTTCCGCTTTCCATTCGGCCAAACGGTTGCCTACCATCTCGGCCAGCAGCTTCTCGGTTTCGATGAGCGATACCTGTACGTTGCCGTGCGGGTCGCGTTCGAGGGTGAGCTGGCGGGCTACGCCTTCGGGCAGGCTGGCGTACAGCTCGGAGTTCTCTTTCGTCAGCTTCGCGATGATATAGCTGCGCTGCTCGCTCTTCTTGATCATCTTGAACTCCGTTTCATGCTTGGCAAGGAAGTCGTTCAGTTCGGCGATCAGCCGTTTCATGGCCGGGATAAATTCGACCAGTCCTTCGGGAATCAGCACCGTCCCGAAGTTGTTGCCGGCCTCCGAGCGTTTGAGCACAACGGTTGCGATCTGGTTCACGATATCGTCGAGCGTCTGGTTTTTGGCTTCCACTTCTTCCGAGATGATGCAAACGTTCGGGTGCGTTTGCAGGGCGCATTCCAAAGCGATATGCGAAGCCGAGCGTCCCATCAGTTTGATGAAGTGCCAGTATTTGCGCGCCGAGTTGCAGTCGCGCTGGATATTTCCGATTACCTCCGAATAGACCTTGCATGCCGTATCGAAGCCGAACGACGTTTCTACCTGCTCGTTTTTCAAATCGCCGTCGATCGTTTTCGGGCAGCCGATCACCTGCACGCCGGCTCCGATCGATTTGTAATATTCCGCCAGTACGCAGGCATTCGTATTCGAGTCGTCGCCGCCGATAATCACGAGCGCTTTAATGTTGAGCTTTTTCAGAATCTCCAGCCCTTTGTCGAACTGTTCTTTCTGTTCCAGCTTCGTACGTCCCGATCCGATCATGTCGAATCCTCCCGTATTACGATATTCGTCGATGATACCGGCCGTCAGTTCCATATATTTATGCTCGATCAGACCGCCCGGCCCGAGGATGAATCCGTACAGGCGAGAATCTTTATTCCCCGATTTCAGCCCGTCGAACAGTCCGGCAATCACGTTGTGGCCGCCCGGCGCCTGTCCTCCCGACAAAATCACGCCGACGTTGATCGGCGGCATCGCTTTCTTTTCGTTGCTTTTCTCAAAAGTCACAACCGGCATGCCGTACGTATTCGGGAACAGTTTCTTGATCTCTTCCTGATTGGCTACCGATTCGGTGTACTCGCCGTCTACGGCCTTTACGGCTCCTCGCAGGGCAGTGGGCATCTTGGGAACATAGTGTGCCCGCTCAATTTGTAATGCGCTCTTTGTCATGATGTATTGTTTTTTTTATAAATATTTTTGTCTCTTGTTTTTGCGTCCGCAAAGATAATATTTTTCCGCGAACCTCATACCGCACCGCCCGGCCTTTTTCGCACCGTTTATCCGTGTATGTCCTCATTTTTAATGGTCAATGGTTAAAACGGCTTTCTTTAGTTATATTTAACTATAAAAATTAGTTTTGAAACTAAATTATCTCGTTATTTGTAGTCGTAATTTGAACAGGAGGATAGACGTATGCATAAGTTAACAGCAAAAGAAGAAGAATTGATGCTCTTTTTTTGGGAAAAAGGAGCGTTGTTTGTCAGGGAGATACTCAATTTTTATCCGGATCCGAAGCCCCATTTTAATACTCTTTCGACCATTGTCCGGGGGTTGGAAGAAAAAGGGTTTCTGGCGCATAAGACGTTCGGGAATACCTATCAGTACTACGCCGTCATCAGTAAGGAGGAGCACCGGCGCGGTACGTTACGGGGTGTCATCCGTAAATATTTCGATAATTCGTATTTGCACGCCGTTTCGTCGCTTGTGCAGAGCGAAAATATCTCTGTCGAAGAATTGAAGGCTTTGATCCGCGAAGTGGAAAAAAACTCACCGCCCGCAGGCGATAAATCTTGATGTGTCATGGGAGCATTCTTTTCTTATTCGTTGCAATCGGCGTTATGTCTGGCGGTATTCTATTTGTTTTACACAGTGGTGCTAAGCCGTGAAACGTTTCATCGGCTCAATCGCTGCATGCTGCTTTTCATCATGGCACTGTCGTGGATAATACCGTTATTCGCCGGTGCGCTGTCGTTCCGTACAGGCGCGGAGGTCGTGCCGGAAATGCTCGTTGAGCAACCGCTCGCAACTCTTACCGCGGGAGGCGCCGCGGCCTCATTGGATCTGTCTGTCTGGCAGTCTGTCTTTGTGCCGGTCTTTACGTTATATCTCGTCGGCATCGCCTATTGCGTACTTTATCAGGCTTTGTCTTACTTACGGTTATGGCGATTGCTCTCTAAAGGGAAACACGCGGCGTTGGATAATGATATCCGGCTGATTTTGCATACCGACACGAGCATGGCTCCGTTCAGTTGGATGAAGTATATTGTGCTTTCCGAAGATGATTATGCCGAAGACGGCGCCGCGATCATCGCGCACGAAACGGCGCATATCCGCCTCCGCCATTCGTGGGATCTGATGGCTGCACATATTTTCGTTATCCTGCAATGGTTCAACCCCTTCGCATGGATGCTGTACCGCGACTTGCGAAATACGCACGAATATGAGGCCGACAAATCCGTCCTCGATGAAGGGTTCGAAGCGCAACATTATCAATTATTGCTTATAAAAAAAGCCGTCGGCACACGACTCTACTCCATGGCCAACGGCTATAATCACAGTAATAACCTCAAAAAACGTATCACTATGATGTTACAAAAAAAATCGAATGCATGGGCACGGTTGAAGTACGCGCTTGTACTCCCGTTGGCAGCTACGACGGTTGTTGCCTTCGCCCACCCGGAAATCTCACGTCCGTTCGACGAGATTTCGAGTGTCAAAGTTAGCTATTTTGCTCCGACCGCCCAACCCGTCGAAGCAAAAAGTGTAGAAAAAGTCGTTGCTCCGCCTCGACAGGAAGTGGCCACACCCGTTGAAACGGTAGCGAAAACGCCCATTCCTGCAGAGACGAAAACGCCTGCCGCTAAACCTAAACCTGCGCCGACAACGCCCGAAGATACCGTGGTGTTTATGGTAGTGGAACAAATGCCTGAATTTCAGGGCGGAATGAGTGAGATGATGAAATATATTGCTCAGAATATCAAGTATCCGGTCAAAGCCATTGAGAAAAAAATGGAAGGACGGGTTGTCGTCTCGTTTGTTGTAAGCTGCGATGGAAGCCTTCGGGATTTTCAGGTTGTAAGAAGTGTTGATCCGGATTTGGATGCGGAAGCGATCAGGGTGATCAAATCGATGCCGAACTGGAAACCCGGGAAGCAGAGAGGAAAAAATGTGTCAGTAAAATATACTCTTCCGATTAATTTCAGTCTTTCGGCGAAAAAAGACTCGCTTCAAACGAAATAAGGTTTCGTTTGTTTCAAGAAGTGATAGGAGCCGCCTCGCAACGTTGGGATTGCGGGGCGGCTTTTTCTTTGCGGATACTGCCAGTATCATTCGTTTGGTTGATGATCACCTGGATCGGAGTGAACTACCTGCCTGCGGCGCAAGGAAGCATTCACGTGTATTAAATAAGATAGATTATTTTTTAATTTTCAAAAATAAGTAATAAATTTGCCCCCGGATAATAAATAAAATAAAACGAAAGAACGTGTGAGAGTTTCGATGAAATCAAGCATATCGGTCGTGCAATGCTACATGCTTGTACGCCGTTTCGGTGTGCGGATAGGTGAAAGTAATCTTACCGTAACGGAACTCAATTATAAAGATAATACGCGTACGGAAAAACAGCAAGCCAGATATTCCGTATATCTTGTGAATAATACTATTACCGATAGAAATGAACTATAAAATAAAGTCAAACAATTAAATTTTTAGCTTATGAAAAGAAAAGTAACAAGTAGTGTATCAAAACTTATGCTCGCAGCTTTTCTCCTTGCTGCAAGTAGCGGAGGGATAGCGTGGGGGCAGGCGTATATTAGTGGCCCTGCTGGAGTGCAAAATACTTTCGGAGCAGGTGAGAGTGCCAGGCTAAATAACGGTACAGTCATTTTTCCCGGAGGAGGAACGTGGACTGGAAGCGAAATAGAGATCGCTACCGGTAGTGGTAATATTGTCATAAATTCATATAACGCAGGAGGACGTTATACGGATTATACGAATAAGTGGACTGGAAACTGGAGCGGTAGTGGAAATGGCCGATGTAATTCTCCTTGGCCTGATTGGACAGGAGGTGTTACCTGGAACGGGCCGACAGCTCAGACAACTCCTGATTATACGGACCCGTGTAATTCAAGTGATACACATTCTCATCCGAGTATTGGAACAAGCAATCCATATACTTCCAATCAGGAAGGAGCAACAGATGATGGCGTTGCTTTGGTACAGACAGACGGATCACAGATTATTGATGATGGTACATATAACTCAAGAGGAAATGCCAAAACGTCTGGAGGAGGGCTTACTAACTATCAGAGACCTACCACGATTGCCATTGAGGGAAATACGACGATCGATAAAATCACTATCGGAGACTTGAGGTGGTATTATAAGACGATCGAAGTAACAACGCAACAAGTAGAAGCACTTACCGGCTGTAGGCTTAGTCAAAATTGTAGTGATCAATGGCATTCTGGTCATCCTAGTCATTATACTTGGGATGCTTCTGCTACCTATCACAAGCATCAACATAAGTCACATTCCTGGGACAGGGTACAGACTCGAATAGGTAACACCTTCCTTGACGCCGGCGTGTTGATATTAAATGGTGCAGAGGTTTGTGTAAACCATAATATCAGCGACAACACAAACAATGGAAACGGTGCACAATCGAGTTTTACAACGAATAGTACAGAAGGAGTCTTAATCTGGCCCGAGTCCGGACGTTTTACTTTGCGGGTAGGAGAAAATTTTGGCAAAATATCATTGGCTCATAAAGATAACCCTGGAAACTCGGATCATGGAAACCCCTATTTTACACAGTCACAATTCAACAATTTACCGGTGCAGAACAAAACGAATGGAAATATGTATCTTGACAAAGGTTCCGGTACAGAATACTCTTTCTTAAATACAGCGAATTTACCGTTGTCTTATTACACCAATATACATGCTTTGTATGATAAAACTCCTGTCAGCCTGTTGGGGGTAAAAGGGAACTATGATGAAGATAATGCAATCATACATACATCCTCGACCGGAACTGATAATCACAAAGGGGTGATTGAAGTAGGTAGTAGAACTACCGGACAGCAGCGTTTCAAGGTTTATTCCGGCGGTGTTATCAAGAACTATTCCACAACGGCATGCAACGGTGAAGCGTGCGCAGGGGTCTTTTTCAAATCGGGCAATGTCCCCGAGTTTATAATCAAAGGGACGGAGCCTTTGTATATCCTGAACGACGGAAACTGTTGCGAGGCAGCTATTACTTTTTTTAATGGGGGAACTGCAGCTCTCGTTTCGGCTGTGCAGGGAGCAGACGCAACGGGAGACTTGTTGATCCGTGCACATGGAGAAGTAAGGATTCAAGATAATGCAGACTTCGATGCAACGGCCAAGAACAATAACGTTTCTATTCTCTCCGATCAATCACATATCTCGACAAAGGCTTTCGGCTACACAGCCGCAGGCGCAAGCGACTTAGGGCATCTTACATTGTGGGCAAAAGGAGATACATTTATCATCAACACACCGAATAATTGCGGAGGTTATGTGTCCATTGAAGGGAACTTAACTACAACCAGTACTTCCACTGGTAGCACATGGCAGACGCTTACAGATGCCGTACAACGAAACAGTGGAAAGCTTGCACGCCGGACAAACTGCAGTTCTTTCGGAGAAGAAATGGCAGCACGTGCACCAAGTGCCTTGGAGACCGGAGTGCAGACCCGTATCCAGTCTGACCGAGATTATGTAAAGGTTACTGGAGATTTCAAGCATATCGGTCAAAATGGCGGTTTGTTTGTTCAAGGTGCAGGAAAGGTAACTGTAAATGGAAAAACGGAAATTGATTTTAAAACAAAAGATGGAATTGGCGATGCCGTGATCCAGTCTAAGAATTCGTCGGTGTGGTTCAACAATGAATTTTCTTACACAGGCAATGTCACCACCGATCTTTTCATCGATGGCGAGAAGGGCGTAACCTTCAACAGCGCCAGCGGCCCTTCGACAATCGACTATACGCAAGGTACTGATCCATCAGCGCACATTGGTATCCAATCTAATGCCGGAACGATCGCGTTTAAAAACAAAGCGTTCACCTTTAAGAGCAAATCTACCGGAGAAACGCAGCTTTGGGCAGGTGCTAATATCACAAGCACGGACAGTGCTCCGTTGCTGTTTGAGTATACGGTGAGAAATGATGGTCAAAACATCGACTGGTATGCCGGACGAGACATCGATTTGTCAGGCACACTCACCTTCAAGCATGATGACGCCAAGGATCACACCGGCTTTATCAAGCTGCGTGCCAATGCGAACGAAGCGGAGCTTTGGAATCACAATTCCACAGATCCTACCGGCCGGCCGGGAGCCGGTATCTGCCCGGAGATATGCGATCATAGTGATAATGGAATACATGGCAACATCTATCTCCGGAACGATGTGAAGGTTAATTATTGGGGTAAAGAAAACGTATGGATGGCCGCTAACCACGATATACATATTCAGCGGAATTACACCCACGTGGCCGGAGGAGCCGGACAGGATCCTCAGGGCTTTACGCGCTTCGTGGCCGGAAATGACATTGTAACGGGTAAAATCGGTGATCCGAACAGCACTTTCAGCTATTTACATGTGGGAGAAAAAGGCGAAAGAATCAGACACTTTGATATGAAGGCAGGTCATGATATTATCACGCATAACCATGTAAAGATCGGTTACAACGCAGCGACAGATGATGCGTTTAATACCACCTTGTTTGCCTGCAATGACATTGATATCCGCAACTCATTCTGGTATGCCGATAGCTCTACTACGAACAAGGGCAAATGGACACGCTTGTATGCGAATCGAGACATCCTGTCAAACCAAACCTGTTTGAACTATGGCGCTCCGATTAACTTCTACACGCCGGATAACACGAAGACCGAATGGAATGCCGGTCGGAACATTATTACCGGTGATACGGTGAACTTCCGTTATGGAAATACGCAGAAAAAAGTCAGCAACCTGTCACTTGTAGCACAAGGCGGTAATATCGAGATGAGGCGCTGGACAAATATCAATTACGATAGCGACAGCTTGATCTTAATTTCGGCCGAAAGGAATAAGGATTACAGTGTAGCTAAAGCAGCAGGTTTGACTGCCAACGGCCATAAGTCGAATGGCGGATCGCCTGATAATGCTCGCTTCATACACGACGGTCATATCTATTCCAACGATTCACTGAAGATCACGCGAACAAATGACGAAGATGGAAAGACAGGAATCTACGCCGATTACCATATCCGTACGGCGATGGTGAACATTCTGGATAGTTCGGCAATGAATAAGAACAATACGGCTATAGAATCTCACCTCGGCGATATCTGGTTGGGATACAGCGTGTCGCCTTATCCATGCCCTACGCCGGGACAAACAACGCTCGGATACGATATCAACCGGTTTATATATAAGAATTTAGGTAGTACCAATAATCAATCGTTATTAATCCGCGCCGGTTATCAGGATCAGAGCAATACCACTCGTTATGGCGGCGGTAATATCTACGTGGCACAAATGAAGAATGAACTGACGACGGGAGGTACCACAGATACGGAAATATCCATCCCGTTCTCGAACGAATACTTATGTGGTAGCACGTGGAGTCCCGACTTCCTGTATAACCGCAAGGATAGCTCGATGATGATGTATGAACACGCAGGTATTATCTTCGGATTGGGACGCTGCGGTGAAGACAAAAACATCGACAAGTATGCTCCGGCTCAGAATCTGGCTTCAGGGAATAAAGTAACGAAGACCAGCCTGATTTATCGTGGTAACAAGGGCAATCTGAAGGTCGATGCCGGTACGCGCGGGAATATTATCTTGAACAAAGGCGGCTTGATCAATTTCCAGGATCCGCAGAATACGGGTAACGTGACGTTCCGTACGCGCTTCGGCGATATCGATATGCGCGATCCGTTCAATGCGGACTCGATTGCGGGTAGCCTGCTGTTCCTGGCTCAAACCGAAAATCTCAGCGACCTCTCGAAAGTAGGTTACTGCGGATGCGAAGAAGAACGTAATAATGTATACCTGCAAGACTTCCAGTATAAAGCACACGGCGCCAGCGGTAGCATCTTTGTAGGCGCCGACAATAACATCAAGCTGAACTACGGTGGTCTGCAGAATAAAGGCACGCGATACGATCCGTTCCTGAGCACCGACTATCTGGCTTGTCCGGACAGCAGCGTGGCTAAAATCGGCTCCGGATATCAGAGAGGCGGCGGGTGCGGCCCCATGTATCACTGCGATATGCACGACTCGGTGAACCAGGCGCGCAACTTGATCCTGAACTTCTATCAAGACAGTACGAATACGGATATTACGAGCGGCGGTTTTGCAGCTGTGGCATCAGACTATATCGATGTATATAAGAGTTTGATTTACAAGGGTGGTAACGGATCAGGAATGAGTGCAGTGCCCGGTGCGGGTACACTGCATGGCGAAAGTGTGGCAGGCTACGGCCTCTATATGAAGACCCAGGCGAACAAAAACAACTGGAATACGAATATCTTCAAAAACTATCCGAAGTGCCCCATGGGGTGTTCCGGCTTTGAATGTAACGGCGGCTTCCTGCATATGATATCGCGCATGACATTCCATGCCGACGCACGTATCTATGCACATAACCAGAGAGTATATCTCGGTTCTCCGGTAATCGAATCTTTCGGCCCGATGGTGCTCAACACCGATTCGATGTCTGGCGGCCGTACGGAGATCGTTATCCAGACAGACAGCCTGATCCTGCACGACAGCTTGGTCGTGAAAGGAAAGAAATTAAGATACCGTTCGTGGAGCGGGCTGAAGAACGACCGCCCAATCATAAAATTCGGATATATGCGCCGTACACCTCCGTTCACGGAATATACGAAGAACGTTTGTGGGGCAGACCTTGACGTTTGCGAGCCGTGCCACGATTATATTCGCGGCAGCAAAGATCCGGTGCATATGCTTGATACCATTACGATCAAATTTGAAGAGGGTGCCTACCTGGAACGCCTCAATTCGGTAGTCTTCGATCATACCGTGCTGACCTTCCTTACCGACTCGTTCGATCATGTACAGGGTCCTCCGGTGGAACATGCGAGAATTTATGTCGATACGCTCAGAGTACGTAATCAGGTGGATTTGTATGCCGATGCAAAACACGAGCGCGACGCACATTTCGAGCTGATTTCGGAAGAGCAAATGTCGTCGAAGAAGTATGCCGGAGTGTATACCCGCCATTACCATATGGAGCCGGTCGGCGCCTGCGGACGCAATTACAGCGAGCTCTGGCTCTCGGACGACCTGGCGCTCGACGTGATCACGACCTCTACCTTCGGAGGATTCGGATACCAGCATTCCGATGTGCATGTAGAGAACATGGCTCATCTGAATCCGGGCTTTACCTCATTGCGTCTGCGCGGACAGTGCTACGAGCAGAAGTGCGGTACGCTCAAGATGAAAGACCTTCGTCTCGACGGCGGCGCACAGCTTCATTTCTCAGTAGGTACGACAGAGGGGATCAACAAGGAATACAGTGATGCCATCAATGTAGAGAGACTGACAACCTACGGTACGATAGACGTGAACATCGAAATCCGTCCGTGCGAAAGAATGCAGAACCGTTGCTATCCGATCATCTATTATCAATCGGTTACGCCGGGTAGCTTGAACAACTTGAAGTTGGTACCGAGTAACATCAAGATCGACGGTGAGATAGTGCCTCTTGCTCTCGATGTATCGCAAGAAGGTGTGGTTTACCTGTGCGTCGGCAATGCTGTTCTTCCGAAGATAAATTATTCCGTAACCATACCTTCGGTAACGGGTGTAACGACAACTCCTCCGGCCGGCATCGCGTACACGCCTGCACGCTCGAACTTCGAGTTTAAGGCGAAGTATTCGTTCGAAAAACCGTTCGTGGTACGTACAGACCGTAAGATTGACGGGAAGACGGAAGAAATACTGGAAGGCAAGAAGAATGCCAACGGTGAATACGAATATGTGATTCCTCAGGTGACACAGCATATCGTGTTGAAGTTCGGTCCGGACCATGTAGCGAATATGTCGATCGAAGGTACGGCCGTATGGTCGCACGGCGAGACGATCTATATCCGCGTAGAGCGTAAAGATATCGCGAGCATCTACTCGGTAGCCGGCCAGTTAGTTCGGAGAATCGAACTGTCCGAAGGCGATACGTCCGTCCCGATGCAACGCGGTGTATATGTGGTGACACTCAAAGACGGCACGGTGCATAAGGTGATCGTGAAATAAAAAATACAGCTTCGCTTAAAGCCTTGTGAAAGGCCAGAAACTGTCAGGTGTTTAATGGAGAGAGGGGGGATGTCAAAACGACATCCCCCCTCTTTTTTCCGTTGTTAAAGTGCTGATTTAATTGTCGGCAATGGTTATGCGCGGTGCATGCCGAATCGTGTACCCGGAATTTGTGTTCCCGCCTTTTCGGTCAATCAATCGAGCAGGTCACGGAACTTATTAAATATCCGGTTTTTGATAGACGGTGAAGGTTGAAAATTCTCCGCGCCGGCTAATTCTTTGATTTTGCTTTTTTCCGTTTCCGTAAGCTTTTCGGGGATATAGACACTGATATTAATCAACAAGTCACCTGTCCCATAGCTGTTTACAGAAGGAAGGCCTTTGTTTCGCAGGCGAAGCACCTTGCCCGGTTGTGTGCCCGGTTCAATTTTTACTTTCACTCGCCCGTCTACCGTGGGCACTTCGACCGAGTCGCCCAAAGCAGCTTGTGGAATAGTCAGCAGAAGGTTATATACCAGATCGTTCTCATCGCGAATCAGCTCCGGATGACGTTCCTCCTCGATGACAACCAACAAGTCGCCGTTTATTCCGCCCCGTCGTGCGGCGTTTCCCTTACCGCTCATCGACAGTTGCATGCCTTCACCGACTCCCGCCGGGATATTCAACGTGATGACTTCTTCGGCGCGTGTAACTCCTTCGCCGTTGCAGTGCGCACATTTACGCGTAATCGTTTCGCCCGTGCCTCCGCAAGTCGGACAGGTCGACTGGGTCTGCATCTGACCGAGAAACGTGCTGGCCACCCGCGTGACGAAGCCGCTGCCGTGGCACGTTGAGCAGGTCGAGATCGCCTGACTGTCGGCCGCGCCACTGCCATGACAATACGAACACGGCACATACTTCTTGACTTTGATTTTCTTTTCTACCCCGGTCGCAATCTCTTTCAGGGTCAGTTTGACCCTCACACGCAGGTCGGAGCCGCGTTGTACGGCACGAGAACGAGACGACGACGAACCAAATCCGCCGAACCCGCCGAAATGCCCGCCAAACAAGTCGCCGAACTGCGAGAAGATATCTTCCATCGACATCCCGCCGCCTCCGAATCCACCACTTGCTGCCGAACTGCCGACCCCTGCATGTCCAAGCCGGTCGTAACGCTGCCGTTTTTCCTCATTGCTCAACACATCGTATGCCTCGGCCGCTTCCTTAAATTTCTCTTCAGCGTCCTTGTCGCCCGGATTGCGATCGGGATGAAACTGGATCGCTTTCTGCCGGTACGCTTTCTTGATCTCGTCGGCCGTCGCATCTTTACTTATGCCCAATACCTCGTAATAGTCTCGTTTTGCCACTTCCTTTAATCTTTATGTCTGCTCTTATTATTCTCCAACCACGACTTTGGCATGTCGGATGACTTTATCATACAATGTATATCCCCGTTGTACACAGTCCACTACCTTGCCTTTCTGCGCTTCGTCGGAGGCTGGAATCGTGGCAACCGCTTCGAACAGTTCCGTATCGAACGGCTGTCCGACGGCCTCGATCGGTTTCACGCCCTGCTGAGCCAGATAGGTCATGAACTTGTTATAGATCAGCTCCACTCCTTCGGCAACGGCAGCACCTGCTTCCTCCGTATTTTTCACTGTGTCGAGCGCCCGCTCAAAGTCGTCGACAACAGGAAGCAGGCCCGTCAATGCCGTTTCGCCTCCCATCTTAATCAGATCGGCTTTTTCACGTAAGGTACGTTTGCGGTAATTATCGAATTCAGCTCTCAAACGCAGATGCGAATCATTCAGCTCGTTATATTTCGTTTCAAAATCGGCAGACTCATTTTCTTTCGATATTTCTTTGCCGGGCGCAGCACCCTCTGCTCCCGTCACATTGTCAGTCGCATCGTCTTTTTCTGACGTATTTGCAGTGGTTTCCTGCTCTTTTGTCACCTCCGAACCGTTCTCACATTGCATTTTCTCTGCCTGTGTTTGCTTCTTCATCTCTACTATATTTAGTTTATATCTATTGAATTACACTCTTTAACCCCATGCCGGAGCACCGATGGCACCATGTACCATCGTACTGCCTGCATGGCTTTTATCTTTAATTATGATCAAATATATTGCCAAGCCCTTCGTTTGAAAAAAAATATCTTTACCTTTGTGCGATTAAAATAAACAGTGGCAAACACTGTCAGTACATATTCAATACATTATACTTATGAAGAAGTTTTATTGTTTGGCTCTTTTTGCCTGTCATGTCCTCACCTCTCCAGCACAAGACGATGTAAGCTGTCGTTTGGGATTCAGCTATGAGTTTAGCAGTAACAAGAATTGGGGAAAAGACAGGCCGGTCATCATGAAAGTATATCCCAATTCGCCTGCCGAGAAGGCTGGTCTGAAACAGAATGATATTATCGAAGGCATCAACGGAATGCGGATCGATGAGATTACGCTAGATGATGTGGATTCGTTGATCACGGATATGGATACCCGCGAAATCAAGTTGGTGATCCGTAATTTTGCGAATCAGGCACACCCCGTAACTCTCGAAAAAGAATGTTATTCGACCACAGCCTTAGGGGAAGATCAATTGGCAACGGCATTCTCGATGTATAGTGTCGAAAATACGCACGATCGTCTGTTTGTCTGTCCGTTTACGACAAAAACAACGGATGATGCGATCGAGTTTTCTCAATTTAAGACATTTAATTTTAACGATGTAGAAGATCATACGGTCTCGAAAATCGAATCGATCATCAATGAAACGCTGAAATCGGAACTGACGAAAAAAGGACTGCAACAGAACACCCTCGATCCCGATTTTCTGATTCATACGTATTATACGTTCGACAAAAACCCGAACTTCAAAAAGAAAAGCAAAGAGACGGAAGAACAGGCGCCTGTATTCCGTTATGACATTACACGCGACAAAGTGACACAGTTTCCTTTTTACAATGCAAATACTCCCGAATCGGAGGCCGAATATGTGTTGCAACTCGGTATTCGTTTCATTGACCAGCGTCACATTCCGGGACGTGTGCTGTGGGAGTGCGAGGCAAATGAGCTGATGAGCAGTCCCTACGCGATCGAAGAATATGCTGCGATTCATATCCCGTTGATGAGTATGCAGTTTCCGTATGTGAAATATCAGCGTAACGCGCAGTTTATCCTGACAAAGAAGAATTACAACTATACCGGTATTCGTTACAGTATCTATCAGTTGAATCGGGTGGTCGATGTAGATTACGGCTCTCCGGCTTCGAAAGCCGGCATCCAAAAAGGCGACCTCATCGACCGGATCGAAGGAAAACGGATGGACCATACGGCAGACGAATTTACGGCAGCTTATCGCCAATTTATCACCAACACCCTGAAATATCGCGACAGCGGTACGCGCTTTACGAATGCCAACGGTTTTCCGAACTGCATGTTCTGGGATAAATTCAACTATACGCAGATCGCCAAAACATTTGCAAACGACAAAAACATGACCGCCTTCTCTTACCTTTATTATTTTGCGCCGTACGTGAACCCCTCAAGCACGAATGTATGTACATTCCAGCTGCGTCGTGGCACAGAAAAGCTCGAATATACGATCCGTCCGGAGTTTCATTCGGAGAAAACCATCGAGCTGAACTGATTGATCGAACAGCGAAGGGACTCGTGACCTATCCGGAGAATTTCGAGCATAAGCTCGGTTTCGATAAGATTCGCGGGCTGATCGGTGCACAGTGCCTGAGCCCGTTGGGCAAAGAATTGGCGGAAGAGATCCGGTTTTCGGCCGACATGGCCACCGTATCGGAACGACTTGAGCAAACCGATGAATTTGTTCGTATCTTACAGGGGGAACGTCCGTTCCCCGCAAACTACTTCATCGACGTACGCCGGGCATTGAACCGTATCCGACCCGAAGGGACGTTTATCGAAGAGGCGGAACTGTTCGACCTGAAACGCTCCCTGCAAACGATTGGCGACATCGCCGCCTTTTTTGCAGCGGCAGATGACGACGAAGAAATGAACTATCCGGCATTGGCGGCACTGGCGGCCGGCGTCCCGGTTTTCCCCGCCCTTGTCCGGCAGATCGACGGCATGCTCGACCGGTACGGGCAGATGAAAGACAGCGCATCGGCAGAGCTTGCCCGCATACGCCGGGAGAAGATCGCCACGACGGGCAGCATCTCGCGTAACCTGCAATCGATTCTGCGCTCAGCACAGTCGGAAGGATTTGTCGACAAGGATGTGACGCCGGCGATGCGCGACGGACGATTAGTGATCCCTGTGACGCCGGCTTTCAAGCGGAGAATCCGGGGCATCGTGCACGACGAGTCGGCAACGGGCAAGACGGTTTTCATCGAGCCGGAAGCCATCGTGGAAGCGAATAACCGCATCCGCGAGTTAGAAAGCGAAGAACGACGCGAGATTGTACGGATTCTGACGGAATTTACGGACCTCATCCGTCCGCAGATACCGGACATGTTGCAATCGTACGCTTTTCTGGCTACAATGGATTTTATCCGCGCGAAGGCAATTTTTGCCGGACAAATTCAGGCCATCAAGCCGGCACTGACCGACCGGCCGCTACTCGACTGGCGCGAGGCCGTGCATCCGCTGCTCTTACTCTCGCACCGGCGACAGGGCAAGCCGGTCGTCCCGCTCGATATTACGCTAGACCAAACAGGACGCCTGCTGATCATTTCCGGCCCTAACGCCGGCGGTAAATCGGTCTGTCTGAAAACGGTCGGCCTGCTGCAATACATGCTTCAATGCGGCATATTGATCCCGCTTCACGAACAGTCGAAAGCCGGAATCTTCGAGCGTCTGTTTATCGATATCGGCGACGAGCAGAGCATCGAGAACGATCTGAGCACCTACAGTTCGCATCTGACGAACATGAAATACTTCGTTCGGCACGGCAACGAGCGTACACTGTTGCTTATCGACGAGTTCGGCAGCGGCACGGAACCGCTCATGGGCGGTGCGCTGGCCGAAGCCTTGCTCGAACGTTTCAACCGCAAGGAAATGTTCGGCATCATCACAACGCATTATCAAAACCTCAAGCAGTATGCCGAAGACCACGAGGGCGTGCTCAACGGCGCCATGCTATACGATCGCCACCTGATGCAGCCGCTTTTCAAGCTCTCGATCGGCCATCCCGGCAGCTCGTTTGCCGTCGAGATCGCCCGTAAAATCGGATTGCCCGAAGAGGTGATCGCCGAAGCGTCGGAAAAGGTGGGCAGCGACTACATCGATATGGATAAGTATCTGCAGGACATCGTGCGTGACAAACGATACTGGGAGAATAAACGCCAGCATATCCGCCGGCAGGAGAAACGCCTCGAAGAACTGACGGCACGCTACGAGAAAGACCTCGATGCCGTGAATCGCCAGCGCAAGGAAATCGTACAGACGGCTAAAAACGAAGCGCAGCAAATCATCCGCGAAGCCAATGCGAAGATTGAACAGACGATCCGCGAAATCAAAGAAGCGCAGGCCGAGAAAGAACGCACACGCATCGCCCGTCAGGCACTGAGCGAATTTAAGGAAACGGTGCATCAAACACAGGAAGACGACGCACGCATTGCCCGGAAGATGGAGAAATTGCGCGAACGGCAGGCACGTCGCAAACAACCCGAAGCCGTCACCGAACCGAAGGTGATGCCGGCGCCCGAAGAGAAAAAACTGGCGGTAGGCGATACCGTCCGCCTGAAAGGGCAGACAACCACAGGCACCGTGATCGAGTTGCAAGGGAAGCAGGCCGTCGTAGCCTTCGGAATGATTAAGAGCACGGTAAAAACCGATCAGCTCGAACTGGTCAGCCGCAGCCAGCTGAAAAAAGAAGTACGCAATCATACGTTTGTCAGTGCGCAAACGGCCGATGCGATGCACGAGAAAAAGCTGCATTTCAAGCAGGAGATCGATGTACGGGGCATGCGCGGCAACGAAGCCTTGCAGGCCGTTACGTATTTTGTCGACGATGCTATTCAGATCGGTGTCTCACGCGTGCGCATCCTGCACGGAACAGGCAACGGCATTCTTCGCCAACTCATCCGCCAATACCTCTCGACCGTACCCGGCATCCAACGTTTTCAGGACGAACACGTGCAGTTCGGAGGCGCCGGGATCACCGTTATTGACTTGGAATAAAGCTATTTATTTTTAATGAATATCCGTATATTTGCCCAGAAATAATTATCTTTGCAAAAAAAATAAGGCAATGACACTGATCGATTTTTTATCTCACTTTCCAGACGAAGAAAGCTGCAAGCAAAAGTTTAAGGCATATCGCGACCAAGTAGGAGTTGTTTGTTCCAAATGCGGAGGCACGGATCATTATTGGAAAAAAGACAAGGAGCAATATGAATGCAAACACTGCAAAACGCGCACCACGCTAAAAAGTGGAACGGTAATGCATAAATCGAAACTTCCTTTTCGTTATTGGTTTATAGCCATGCATCTGCTCACGTCAACGAAAAAGACATTTTCGGCCAAAGAAATCCAACGTCAATTGGGACATAATCGTTATCATCCTATTTGGCATATGGTTCACAAACTTCGCGAGGCCATGGGTAAAAGAGATGATGAATATGTCCTTGCAGGTTGTATAGAATTGGATGAAGGTTATTTTTCCACAGAGATGAGTCAAGAGGAAAAAGATAAACCCTTGAAGCGTGGACGTGGCAGTCAAAAGAAAAGCAAAGTTTTAGTTATGGCAGAAAGTGAAATGGTTGAATTTCCGAAAACCGGTCAAAAACCACGAAGAGTCGGCTATTTGAAAATGAAAGTAATCGATGACTTGAAAAAAGAGACCATTAATGCAGCGGTTCAGCAGTTAGCTTCCGGAGCTAATCAAATCGACACGGATCATTCTACCTCTTATGTGGAATTGAAAGACTTTGTACCTAGACACAACTCTCAGGTGATTCCCAAAGAGAAGGTGGGGGAAGCCTTGCCTTGGGTTCATATCGCCATCAGCAATGCCAAGAGACAGTTGATAAATACGTTCCATGACATCAAGCCCGAATTCTTACAAAATTATCTCGATGAATTCTGTTATAAGTTTAATCGAAGATACTGGGGAGAAGCCCTCTTTGGAAGATTGCTCGTAGCTTGCGTAACCTATAAAAATGAGTTTAGGTATAAATACGGATAATCATATTATTTTTTATTGTAAAAAGTAAAGGAACGGCCTGTCTACCGGACCGTCCGGTAGCATAATACCATTCCCCTTTTCCGGGTTCGGTTTTACACAGAACCGAAGTATTTCATGAACTGTGTACGTTCATACATCGATGCGTTCGGGGCTTTCGAGAAACTCAATCGTCCCTTAAATTCGTCGATCGACTGATATTTTTGCTGCGCCATCCATTCTTCGAGGCAGGTAAGCATTTGTGTAACGATCTCCATGCCGTTTTTGTAGACGGTAGTACATAGTTGCACGGCCGACGCTCCCGCAAGGATACATTTGATGACGTCTTTCCACTCATGCACACCGGTCGATGCCGCCAACGAAACATCCGGAAGAATGCCTGAGACAAGCGCCGTCCAGCGGAGTGTGTCGCTCAGGTCGGAATGGCTGCTAAACACTTGCCCGGATGTAATTCGGCATGAATGGATATCAATATCGGGCTGATAGTAACGGTTGAACAGCACAACTCCGTCGGCTCCGTGACCTTTCAGCAAATTCACCACCGCGGGAATGTTACTGAAGCCTTTCCCGATCTTCATAATCACCGGAATAGAGACTTGTTCCTTTACCTTCTTGAGGATAGAGGTATAAACGTTAACCACTTCCTGTCCTGTGGCGTACAAGTCGGTGCAGAGGTAAAACACATTCAGCTCCAGCGCATCGGCTCCGGCTGCTTCGATCTGACGGGCAAAATCCACCCAGGTATCGGCCTTGTAACAATTCACACTGGCAATGATCGGAATCGTACATTGCGCCTTCGTCTCACGAATCAGGGTCAAATATTCTTCACTCTGATTAGCTTTGACATAGTGACGCACATAATCCACCGCTTCCGGATAGTCAGCCGCCTCTTGCATTAATACGTCGCTTTGTGCTTCGATCTGTTCTTCAAACATGGATTTGAGCACAATCGCTCCGGCGCCCGCCTCTTCAAAGCTTTTGTTTCGTTCTACCTTGCTCGTAAGCCCCGAACTTCCTATAATCAGCGGATTCCTCAACGTCAGCCCCGCGTATTTCGTTTCTGTACGGATCATATTCTTTTCTTTTTCTCGAACGACAAAATTAAATATTTTTTTGATACATCCCGTATTCCGCCTGTAAAATGACGGAACAGGGGAGTTAATACATGCGGTTACCGAATATCTTCGTACCCAGGCGTACCATCGTACTCCCTTCTTCCAAAGCAAGAGGATAATCATCGCTCATCCCCATCGACAGTTCCTTGAAATCATCTCCCATAGAAGGCAAGGCGCGCAATTCTTCAAACAGCGAACGAAGTTTGTGAAATTCGCGACGCACCTGCGTCTCATCGTCTGTGAAGGTAGCCATTCCCATAAGCCCGACCACCCGGATATGCGAGTAGGCGTTCAACGTATCTCCCGCAAACAACTCCCTGCACTCGTCCGGAGTAAATCCGTGTTTCGAAGCCTCTTCCGCAATATGCACCTCGATCAGTATCCGAATCCGGCGACCGCATTTCTTCGCTTCTCTATCCACGGCGGCCAGCAACTTCAGGGAGTCGATGCTCTGAATCACATGAATAAACGGTGCGATGTATTTGACCTTGTTCGTTTGCAACGTTCCGATAAAATGCCATTCGATGTCGGCGGGTAACACCGGCTGCTTCGTCATCAGTTCCTGTACCCGGCTCTCGCCGAACACGCGCTGTCCGCAGTCGTAAGCCTCCCGCAACGCATCGACCGGATGAAATTTGGAAACGGCTACAAGCGTAACGTCTGCCGGAATCGTCTGCCGGATACTCACCAAACGGTCTGCAATTTTCATCCCTCAACGTCTTGTTTGAGCATCACAGCCTGCCTCTCCTTTGCATCTTCGGAGAACGGAAACACATCGATCAACGGACTTTCCGCCACCGAAGCGATCTCATAATCCGCCATCGTGCCTTTCATCCCTTCGTCGATGACCTCGATCGCCTCTCTGACCGACGAGGCTTGCGCCAGCATCTGCACGGCTGTTTTCTTCTCCGCTCCGCTCTTCTCGTCGAGCGTAATATAGCATACTTTAGCCTTATAATAACGGTCTCCCTGAGGGTTATAGAAGATCTCGCTCAACCGTGCCCGCTTAATATCGGCTACGGTAAACTCACCCGATATATACGGACGAATCTCCTCAATGATACGGGCTTCGGCCTCGGTAAACGACATGGCATCTACCAAATAAGGTTCCGTCACTTTCTTCTGCATCCCCCCTTCCATCGCCTTATCATACGACACTTTGCACTCAAACCAGTTCATTCATTCTTCTATTTTTCTGTTCGTAACTTACTGTAAATATCCAAATCCGTAAACCGGCCGTCGGCCATGCGTTCCCCATCGCGTTCGTTTCCCTCATACCTAAAACCCAATCGCAAAGGGATGCGTTTGCTGCGCGTATTGCCGACAGCGCATTTGATCTGTATACGGTTGATCTTCAATTTTCCGAAGGCTAAATCACACAGTGCCTTCACGGCAAGCGTCATCAGTCCTTGCCCTTGATATTCCTCACAAAGCCAATAGCCGATCTCTGTCTTACAGTTGTCTCTATCGGTATCTTTAAACCCGATCAAACCGGCAAACCGGCCCTCACACACGATCACAAACGTATAATCTCCGCGATCCGCATCATTGACAGCCGCCCGCACAATTTTCAATGTATCTTCGATGCTGTGCGTCCTTTCGACAAACGGCAACCATTTACGCATATATTCGCGCTGCGTATCAATCGCATGAAAGATATCCGAGACATCCGATTGTTGAAGCGGTCGAAGCTCCGTTGTTTTATTCAATTTTATCTTTTCCATCGTTTTTTCAGGCTCTTTCGCGTCACGAACCTGCAGTTGATTTTCGTGACAAAACTATGATTTATTTTCGGAGTGGCAAAGCGTTTCCCGTATAAATTATGAACCGTATCGGGAAGCTGCTTTTATACCTGACTGACAATTATCGGCGCAGCTTGAGAAGAAACTTTTTCGGATGATTGAGTGCATAAGAACGGAATATTTCGAAGATGAATCTTTTTTCTTTTTGGGCAGAACAAAAATTTCATCTATCTTTGCAACCGTATTTCGCAGAAGTAGCAACAACGCGGAAGTAGCTCAGTTGGTAGAGCACAACCTTGCCCCAGAAGATAAAAGGTCACAACCTTGGCAAGACGAATGCAAAAACCGGCAGACTGCAAAAGAAAACAACGCGGAAGTAACTCAGTTTACGGAAGTCTAAAAGAAGATAACGCGGAAGTAGCTCAGTTGGTAGAGCACAACCTTGCCCAAAAAGATAAATGGTTACAACCTTGGCAAGGAAAAAGCAACACCGGCAGACTGCGAATGCAAAAAAAATAACGCGGAAGTAGCTCAGTTGGTAGAGCACAACCTTGCCCAAAAAGATAAATGGTTACAACCTTGGCAAGGAAAAAGCAACACCGGCAGACTGCAAAAGCAAAAAAAATAACGCGGAAGTAGCTCAGTTGGTAGAGCACAACCTTGCCCAAAAAAGATAAATGGTTACAACCTTGGCAAGACGAATGCAAAACCGAACAGACTGCAAAAGCAAAAAAAATAACGCGGAAGTAGCTCAGTTTACGGAAGTCTAAAAGAAGATAACGCGGAAGTAGCTCAGTTGGTAGAGCACAACCTTGCCAAGGTTGGGGTCGCGGGTTCGAATCCCGTCTTCCGCTCACGAAAAAAATCGTTGGCTCGAATGGTGGAATTGGTAGACACGAGGGACTTAAAATCCCTTGGCCAGTAATGGCTGTGCGGGTTCAAGTCCCGCTTCGAGTACCCCCCCCTACCCTACCGAGAAACTCTTTTTCTTCGCCAAAGAATACTTCCTTCACACTACAAATATTTTCATCCGCACAGTAAAGCAAGGTTTAAGCGAATGGAATCTTATTGTTATTTTTTAACTTTTACCAAAGCAAAGCAATCGTTTTAATCCTTACTTTTGCTTCGTTAAATTTTTAAATTATAATAAAATGAAAAAGTTATTTTATCAAATGAATCTAATGAAACGAATAAAACGACTATCCATCACGATATGTCTGTTATATCTGGTTCCTTCCTTATTTGCACAAACCATACATGGTTTCGGTGAATCACCTGAAGGCCCCAGCCATCCCTTAAATCCCAAATTAGGACAACCGAGAATTTTAGCGGACACGATGCGTATAAAAGAATATGTAGGGATTGTGGATCCACCGTATCCCCTAACCGTTTCCATTAAAAAATTCAATAAAAATCTTTTGATCGATACGGCCTATATTTTTTCAGCAACGGGAATGATCACTTCGTATATCTCAAAATATTCGGATAAAGGCCGGCTGCTTTCCTTGTCGAGCTATTATCCGGGACATAAAGATCCGGTTACAGGTGTTTATATCACAGCACCGAAGGAGGATCTGATTGACGAATACGAATACGGTGAAGACGGACGGTTGTTAAAACATAAAAAACACAAATTGAAGGGAGGTTCTACATCGCTTGATAAAATTATTACGTATACATACGTAATGACCGACAGCGGATATATCTCCAATGATTCCATCGAATACATCTTTGACAAAAAAGGTCGGCTGTCAAAACTGAAGTTTCTGAAAGCAAAGGATGAATATGTTGTCGACTCAGTAGGTAACCGATACCGGGTAGGCGATTTCTATTATTCTTATTTCGATGGCGGTTATACTGAATTGCGGTATTATCACCGTGGAAAAATGATTTGGGGAGCGCCGGACGCATGGGTAAAAACAGATTATTTTTTCCAGAAGAAGGGCTATCTGTCTAAAGAGATTACCTATCTGAAAGAAAAAGGTGAGACGAAGTGGAAAAAACTGAGGCATGACGAATATGCCTATTCCTACAAAGCCGGAAATCCGCACTCGAACCTCGTGATCGAGAAACCGGGCAAGGTCTATGCGGCAGAGGGCAGCGTCGTAATCGAAAACGAACAGCCTGCTCTCGTAGCTGTCTATACGTTCGGAGGACAATTAGTCGAACAGCGACGTATGGCCGCCGGCATTAATCGGATTCCTCTACCCAAAGGGCTTTATATTGTCGTTGTCGGCAGACAGGGACATAAAATCGTCGTAAGGTAAATCCACAACGCGAAACTTATACTTTTACGCCCGTTGCGGAAGGTCTTCCCTTCTGTAACGGGCGTAAATTCATAAAGTCGTTACCTTTCTTTATCCCAAATTACGCGATACACTGTTCGGCGTTTACCATTAATCATGGACGTACGAATGCACGACAATGGTTACGTCAGGCTTACAGCCCTCCGCCGGGATGCGATGCCTTTTCCCCCAACGCTTCGCATTGGGCTGAATTATCTTGCCCTTTCAGGGCTCTTTCTGCAATCAGCAGTCAGCATTCAGCAATCAGCAGAGCCAACAAATCAACATCTCAACAATTCAACAACTCACCGCCTCTGCGGGGTTTACGAGGGCTGAAAGCCCGAATTATTTCAGCCCCATCCCGCAAGGGTGGGGGATCGACATCCGGACCTTGTTCGGAGGGCTGAAAGCCTGAATTAAATTCATTCTTATTTCTTCTATTGCGGAATCTGGGTTTATTCATTCTTCAGGCACGATGCTTTCCATCTCGTTCAGGCATCGGACGGCAGCGGCCACGTTCGTAACGTTTTTGATGATCACGCTCCTTCTCCCGTTTTGTTCGCGCAGGTTGCATATACGCGGATAGCGTTGCACGTAGCCTAACAGCTTACCGAATGCACGACTTTGGTAGTAAGGACTGTCCCTGTCGGTCGGCAGATAGAGCGCCATCATGCCCTTTTTCAGGATGATTTTCTCGATCCCCAATCGACGGGCTGTCCATCGCAGCCCGACAACACGTATCAGTTCCTCGCCTTCGGTCGGTATCCGTCCGAAGCGGTCTTGCAGCGAAGAGACAAAACCGGCCAGTTTTTCCTCGTTCTCGATCGAGTCGAGCTCGCGGTAAATACCGACGCGTTCCGAGTCGTTGGGAATATACGTCGGCGGAAACATCAGGGCGAGATCACTCTCGACAAACGTTTCACGAACATACCGGTCGCCGTTGTTTTCCTGAGGGTCGGACGCATACAACTCAGCAAACTCATCCGCCTTCAGCTCGTCGACGGCTTCTTCCAGAATCTTCTGATACGTCTCATAGCCCAGATCGGCGATAAAGCCGCTCTGTTCGGCCCCCAGCATATTCCCTGCCCCGCGGATGTCGAGGTCTTGCATGGCGATGTGCATGCCGCTTCCCAGCTCGGCGAAGCTTTCGATGGCCTGCAGGCGGCGGCGCGACTCGGGAGGCAGCGTTGAGAGCGGAGGAGCAAGCAGGTAACAGAACGCCTTGCGATTCCCTCGCCCCACACGTCCGCGCAACTGATGCAGCTCCGAAAGCCCGAACTGATGGGCATTATTGACGATGATCGTATTGGCGTTCGGCACGTCGATGCCATTCTCGATGATAGTCGTGGCGATCAGCACGTCGTACTCGTAATTTACGAAATCGAGAATGATCCGTTCCAGCTTTTCGGGTTCCATCTGTCCGTGTCCGACAGCCACACGCACGCCGGGTATTTCGCGGCGTACAAGCGCCTCAATCTCATAGATGTTCTGGATGCGGTTATTGATGATGAACGTCTGTCCGTTGCGACTCATTTCAAACTCGATCGCCTCGCGGATGATGTCCGCATGAAAACGTTCGATCTCCGTCTGAATCGGGTAACGGTTCGGCGGAGGGGTCGTGATATTGCTCAGGTCGCGCGCCCCCATAAGCGAGAACTGAAGTGTACGGGGAATGGGCGTGGCCGTGAGGGTGAGCGTGTCGACATTCGTTCGCAGCTGGCGCAGCTTCTCTTTGACCGACACGCCGAACTTTTGCTCCTCATCGATAATCAGCAGCCCGAGGTCTTTGAACTTAACATCTTTGCTCACTAACCGGTGCGTGCCGATAAGGATATTCAACTCGCCCGACGCCAGCCGGGCCAGCGTCTTTTTAATCTCGCCGGTCGTCCGTGCACGACTGATATAATCGATGGTGCAGGGAAAATCCTTCAGTCGCCGGCTGAACGTCTGATAGTGCTGAAAAGCCAGCACCGTCGTAGGCACGAGCACAGCCACCTGCTTATTGTCTGCAACGGCTTTGAAGGCCGCACGGATCGCGACCTCCGTCTTGCCGAAACCGACATCGCCGCAAATCAGCCGGTCCATCGGCCGTTCGCGCTCCATATCGGCTTTGACGTCGGCCGTCGCCCTCATCTGATCGGGCGTATCTTCGTAGATAAACCCGGCTTCAAGCTCATCCTGCATGAAGCTGTCAGGACCGAACGCATAGCCTTTCTCCTGTCGACGTTGCGCATAGAGTTTGATCAAGTCGCGGGCGATATCTTTGACTTTCTTCTTCGTGCGGTCTTTCATCTTTTCCCATGCACCGCTGCCCAGCTTGTTCAGTGCCGGCGCTTCGCCGTCTTTTCCTTTGTATTTCGACAGTTTGTGAAGCGCATGAATGCTGACGAAGAGGATATCGTTATTACGGTAAATCAGCTTGACGGCTTCCTGTATCCTACCATTCACCTCGGTGCGCACGAGTCCGCCAAACTGTCCGACCCCATGATCGATATGCACGATATAGTCGCCGGAAGTGAACTGGCTCAGTTCTTTGAGCGAGAGGACGATTTTCCCGCTACGCGCCTTGTCGCTCTTGAGGTTGTACTTATGGAACCGTCCGAAAATCTGATGATCGGTCAGGAAGCAGCAGCGTAACGAATGGTCTATAAAACCTTCGTGCAACGCACGGTTAACCGCGGTGAAAGCAATCGTTTCGCCACGGTCTTCAAAAATGGCGCGGATGCGTTCGATCTGTTTCTCACTGTCGCTAAGCAGATAGATCGTATATCCATCGGCAATATATTGTTTGAACGCTTCGCTGACGCGCTCGAAATTCTTTTGAAAAAGCGGCTGCGGCGAAGTGTCGATACGCAGGACTGCAGATGCGTCGTTCGGCCGGGCATGAAAACGGATATGCATCAGAGGCGCTGTTGCTTGCACGAAATCGTCGGCCCGTACAAGTTTCCGACGCATCGCCTCGCGATCGGCAAACCCTTCATCGTCTTTGTTGACAGGCTCTTCTTCCCAAAGGCTGTCGATACGTTCACGACACCACTCCATATCATGCGTCACAAGCGTAGCGCCGGCAGGCAACAACTCGGCCAGCTGATGGTTGGCCGTGTCGTAGCGGCTTATTTCGGGAATAATCCGTATCTCATTCAGTTTCTCCTTCGACAGTTGGGTTTCCACATCGAACGCCCGTATCGAATCGACTTCGTTCCCGAAGAAATCGACACGGTACGGATATTCGTTCGAAAATGAAAAGATATCCATGATACTGCCACGAATCGCATATTGTCCCGGTTCGTACACATAATCGGTCTGCTCGAAGTGATACGTATCGAGCACATCGGCCACAAAAATCGGGTCCAGCTTTTCACCGGCATGAATCATCAGGGTATTCTCTCGAAGGACACTTTTCGACAGTACTTTCTCGGCTACCGCATCCGGATAGGAAACGATGATAAACGACGGTTCGTCTGCCTGAAGCATGCTCAGCACCTCGGTGCGCAAAATCTCGGCCGCCGCATCCGTATGACCGTATTTAATATGCCGGTGATAAGCCGATGGAAAGAAATACACCTGCTTCCCTCCCGTGAGTTGCATCAGGTCGTTATAAAAGTATCCGGCCTCTTCGAGGTCATTCATCAGGCACAGGAAGCAACCGCCTCTCTGCCTGAAGAGTGAAGCGATCGCTACGGCTCCCCCCGAACCGTTCAATCCGGTAAGCAGAACGCTCCGCGCTTCGTCCCGGCCCGACAGTGATCCGATAGCGTTAATTTGCGGATGAGCAGCGTAAACAGAGAGTAGTTCTTTAATATCCATGCTTGAAAAACAGGGGCAAAAGTCGTGTGCTCGGCAAATTGCCGACACGCCTTTCTCATGGCTAAGTATATAGCCACTTGTTTTTACTCTCTACGGTAAGCCTTCAAATCTTCGATGCTGAAATTTTCGATAAACGAACGGATTTTGTACATCTCCGCTTTGCCGTAGCGGAGATAGACCTGCGTAGAGGACAGAAACGAATTGTCCGTATGGGTGCTCTGCAGCAACAGGTAACCGAACACGCAATGGGTAGCTGCTTCAACAAGGCGCCGGGCAAGGAAATCGAGGTATTCGTTGTCTTTCGCTCCCGTCACTTTTGTGACTAACTGCTCGTACGTATCGGTCATAGCGATGAGGTCTTGCTTCAGCGACAAGAGCTCGGGCTTGTATTCCATCGCCTCATATTCGCGAAGTATGGACAGGTACGTGCCGGTGGTGACGTGGCGGATGGCCGCAACGACCTGTAGCTGTGTCGTTCCCTCGTAAATATTCGTGATACGTGCGTCGCGATAGAGACGTTCGCAGGCATAATCTTTCATGAAACCCGACCCGCCGTGAATCTGTATCGCATCGTAGGCGTTTTGGTTCGCAAATTCGGTCGACATGCCTTTGCCCATCGGGGTGAACGCATCGGCCAGCTTGGCGTATTTCTTCTGTTCCCGGCGCTCTTCGGGCGTAAGTTTGCGTTCGCGCGAAATGTCGTCCAGCGCCTTATAGACATCGACAAAACGTGCCGTTTCATAAAGCATGGCGCGTACGGCATCGGTACGGGCACGCATCATGGCGACCATCTCGTAGACGGCCGGAAAGTCTAAAATGGCTTTGCCGAACTGCCGACGTTCCTGCGCATATGTGTATCCTTCCTGATAGGCCGCTTCGCACAGTCCTACGGCTTGTGCCATAATACCCAGACGGGCGCCGTTCATCAGAGCCATGACATATTTGATCAATCCGAGCCGTCGCTCACCGCACAGTTCGGCTTTCGCATTGTTAAACACTAATTCGCAGGTAGGAGATCCTTTGATACCCATCTTATTTTCGATACGGCGGACGTTCACACCTCCATTGCGTTTGTCGTATATAAACATCGAAAGGCCGCGTCCGTCTTTTGTTCCTTCTTCCGAGCGAGCAAGCACAAGGTGGATGTCCGAATCGCCGTTAGTGATAAAGCGTTTCACGCCGTTCAGCCGCCAGCAGTTCTCTTTCTCGTCGAACGTTGCTTTGAGCATCACCGATTGCAGGTCGCTACCGGCATCGGGTTCGGTCAAGTCCATTGACATCGTCTCCCCTTTGCACACGCGGGGGATATAGCGCTTGTGCTGTTCTTCGTTCCCAAATTCGTAAAGGGTTTCGGCGCAATCCTGCAATCCCCAGAGATTTTCGAATCCGGCATCGGCACGCGACACAATGTCGGCAGCCATGATATAAGGCACGATGGGGAAGTTCAGCCCGCCGTAACGGCGCGGCATGGCCATGCCCATCAGCCCGGCTTTACGCACGGCATCAAGGTTCTCCTGTGTGCCGCGGGCGTAGGTTACTCGTCCGTTGGCTACCGTGGGGCCTTCCCGATCAACGCTCTCGGCATTCGGGGCAATAACTTCGGCGCTGATCTCGCCGACCATCTCGAGCACGCGCTCGTAGCTGTCCATCGCATCGTCGAAGTCGATCGGCGCATAATCGTATTCGTCTTTATCTCTAAATTCGCGTTCTTTCAATTCCACAATCCGCCGCATCAGCGGGTGATGCAAGTGATGACGCAACGAGGGGGTATCTAAATAAAAGTTTGCCATGATAATCGTTATTTACTGTTCTTCTTGTAGTATTTAATCATTTTGGGGATCACGTTTTCAACGGTGCCGGTGATCACGTAGTCGGCCATCGCATTGATCGGGGCGTTGGGATCGCTGTTGATCGAGATGATGATCGAGCTTTCCTGCATTCCCGCGATGTGTTGAATCTGTCCGGAGATTCCGCAGGCAATATACAGTTTGGGGCGTACGGTAACGCCGGTCTGTCCCACCTGACGGTCGTGTTCGGTGAATCCCGCATCGACGGCAGCACGCGATGCGCCTACTTCGGCATGCAGTTCTTTGGCAAGATCGAACAGCAGCTTGAAGTTCTCTTTCGAGCCGACGCCGTAACCGCCGGCGACAACAATCGGCGAGCCTTTCAGGTTGTGCTTCGCCTTTTCGACATGGCGTTCGATTACCTGCACGACATAATCCGTCTCGGAAACGAATTGCGATACGTCGTGTTTGATAACCTTGCCCTGATAGTTGGCATCGAATATTTCTTTCTTCATCACCCCTTCGCGCACGGTCGCCATCTGCGGACGATGTTCGGGATTGATAATCGTCGCGACGATATTTCCGCCGAACGCAGGACGTATCTGGTAGAGCAGATTTTCGTATGTCTTGCCGGCTTTTTTGTCTTCGTGCTTGCCGATTTCGAGCGCAGTACAGTCGGCCGTCAGTCCGCTTGTCAGTGCCGACGATACGCGCGGTCCAAGGTCTCGGCCGATGACAGTTGCTCCCATAAGAGCAATCTGCGGCTTCTCCTGTTCGAAGAGCTTAATCAATATCGACGTGTGGGGCAGCGAGGTGTACGGGTCGAGTCTCTCGTCGTCGAACAGATGCAGCACATCCACGCCGTACGGCATCACTTGTTTTTCCACCCCGTCGAGCTTGTTTCCCGCCACGACAGCCTCCAAGCCGCAGTTCAACTGATTAGCCAGCGAACGTCCTTTCGTAAGCAATTCAAGGCTGACATCGGCAATCGTGCCGCCCTCTATTTCGCAATATACAAATATGTTGTTCATATGCAGATATTTACTTATTTATTTTAATAATGTAGTCATCATGTAATGAATGTAGTCTATGTAATCCATGTAATCCATATCATCCATGTAGTCTATGTAGTTAAAGCCGCTAAAGTAGTTAAAGTAACTAATGTAGTCCGTGTAGTTCATGTAGTTTGTGTCGTTAAGTACATATTCGTACCCCTTCTGCCATACGATTAACTGTTCAACAGACTTGGTTGCCATTGTCTTACTACCTTAAATTACTCTAACTACTTTTCTCTCCCTTTATCCGATCGTATGGTTATTGATTAATTCTTTCATCAACTCTTCGATATCACCGTCCGATTCGGTAAACGATTTATTTTCTTTCGTCTGGAAAACGATATTTTCGACCGTTTTCACTTTCGTCGGAGAGCCGGACAAGCCGCATTGCGCCACATCGCCGTTCACGTCGGCTACCGACCATTCGATGATATTCAAGTACGGACGGTTCTCATACATCTCGGCATAGGGCAGCGCTGCACCGTTTTTCGTTTGCTCGGCTTTCTCCTGCGCCCCCAATGCCCGTTTATACTTCTGCACCAATTGGGCGTTACGCGGCCTGCACGGTGCGGCCGATCCGTTGACCGTTACAACAATGGGGAGTGGCGCTTCGACCGTCTCTATGCCTCCGGGTATTTTACGTTTGGCCGTGATCCGGTTCTTTTCGATCTTGACAATTTCTTCGGTGTACGTAATTTGCGTCAGTCCGAGTTTCTCGGCCACCTGAGGGCCTACCTGTGCCGTGTCGCCGTCGATAGCCTGTCGTCCGCCGATGATCAGATCGTACGATCCGATTTTTCGGATAGCCATGGCGAGTGCGTACGATGTTGCGAGCGTATCCGCCCCGGCAAAAGCACGGTCGGTCAGGAGATAGCCGTCATCAGCTCCCCGATATAACCCTTCGCGGATGATTTCTGCCGCACGTCCCGGCCCCATGGTCAGGATCGTTACGGTTGTACCCGGATGTTGTTCTTTGAGACGTAATGCTTGCTCCAGCGCATTGAGGTCTTCCGGATTGAAGATGGCGGGGAGCACGGCGCGATTAATCGTGCCGTCTTCTTTCATGGCGTCTTTCCCGACGTTGCGAGTGTCTGGCACTTGTTTGGCCAATACAATAATTTTCATTCGTATATATTATTTTATGTAAATAATCGCTTGCGAATATATAGAAAGTCGTTATATGTTTTGGAACAGCCTCGGAAACATGTTAAAGTGCCCGTTGCAAACAGTTTCGACCTGTTTTCATCTCTGCGTTATCGCTTGCAAAAGTAGTGAATGATTTCGGATTTCAATGTTTTTAAATAAGAAAATGCACATCCGATCCGTTTTTGTGCATATCTTCGACGCATGTAAAGTTCTCTGTTCACAAAGAGGCAAGACATTATTTCGCATTGAGTTTTTAATCGCTATTTTGGTCTTCCGGAGTCCAACCCTGAAACTTTTAAGAGCATTTCATTTTGGGGGATGCTGTTTAATCAATCGCAAAAAATGAAGTTGTTACAAAGGAATACTCAGCGGGAGAAAAGAAAATTTTCCTTTTTTTTATTTTTACGGATACTGTACCGCTTGACGTACCCGTACCAGTTTTGTCAGAAGGCCCTCCAACAGATCGAGCGGAAGCATATTGGTTGCGTCCGACTTGGCTTGTGAAGGATTAGGATGCGTCTCGATAAACAACCCATCTGTACCTACCGCCACGGCGGCTTTCCCGATCGTCTCGATCATTTCGGGCAGCCCGCCCGAAACGCCCGATGCTTGGTTGGGCTGCTGCAACGAGTGGGTGATGTCCGTAATCACGGGGAAGCCGTATTGCCGCATCTTGGGGATACTGCGAAAATCGACAACTAAGTCGGTATAGCCGAAAGTCGTGCCGCGCTCGGTAAGGACCACGTTCGGATTGCCTGCATCCACCACTTTCTGTGCCGCATACCGCATTGACTCAGGCGCAAGAAACTGTCCTTTTTTGATGTTGACGATCTTTCCGGTCTTTGCCGCGGCAACGAGCAGATCGGTCTGACGACAGAGGAATGCGGGAATCTGTAACATATCCACGTAGTTGGCGGCTAAGGCGGCTTCATACGTCTCATGGATGTCCGTAACGATTGGAATGTCGAAAGTTTCGCCCACCTTACGCAGGATACGCAGCGCTTTCTCGTCGCCGATACCCGTAAACGAATCGATGCGCGAACGGTTGGCTTTACGATACGAGCCTTTGAAAACGTATGGTATATGAAGCTCTCGAGTGATCCCGACGATTTTTTCTGCGATACGTAATGCCATCTCTTCCCCTTCGATGACGCAGGGACCGGCTAATAAAAAGAAATTCTCCGAGTTTGTTAATCGTTCAATAGTCATTGTGATATGATGTTTAATAAGTCAATTCATGCCATAAGTAGCGCCTTGCATCGGGTTATTTTCTCTTCCGTCGACCATGCCTGATCGATCCAGTGAATCGTAAATCCGCGTCGTTCCATACCGCGAAACCAGGTCATTTGTCGCTTGGCAAACTGATGAATGGCTATCTCTAATTGTTCGACCATTTCGCGGTAAGTCAGCTTGCCGATCAGATGCAGAGTGATAAATTTATATTCGAGACCGTAGTAAATCAGGTCGTCCGGTGCGATACCCGAATCAAGAAGTGACTGCACTTCTTCGATCATTCCGTGTTCGAGGCGTACATGAAGCCGTCGGGTGATACGTTGGCGTCGTTGTTCGCGATCAATGTTAAGACCGATGATCAGACTGTTTATCGGTGTAAATTCGTTCCGGTCGGGCGCCTGTGTTTGATAAAATTCTTCGATTTCGATGGCTCGAATGGCTCGCTGGGCGCTGTCTACATCCGTTTTATTATGCAGCGTTTTGTACGAAGACAGCATCGTTTCAAGCTCTCGGAGCGACTTGCCTCTGAGCGATTCGCGCAGTTCCGGATTGGGCGGCACATCGAGCAGCTTGTAACCTTTGAGTACGGCTTCGATATACATGCCCGTCCCTCCACACAAAATCGGGGTAATACCTTTCCGTCTGAGATTATCGAATATATGGAAAAAATCGTGTTGATAGCGGAAGACATTGTATCTCGTGCCCGGTTCGCAAAGATCGATCAGATGATACGGAATGTTTTTCTTTCCGACCGTATAGTCCTCCGTATCTTTGCCGGTCCCGATGTCCATTCGACGGTAAACCTGGCGCGAATCGGCGCTGATGATTTCAGTATTCAAATCCGCGGCCAATGCTGCGGCAAAGCTTGTTTTGCCGCATGCGGTTGGCCCTAAGATCGTAATCAGTTCGTACGTTCCCATTTTTCAGTCGTACAAATGTAAGAAGAAAACGGAAAATGCCCAAATCGGACGAACCTTCCATTAAGTGAGTTGACCGTCACTAAAAGAACATGTTATAGCAGGCGGAAAACTTTTGTTTTTTTACTTTTACACCTGCGCTGCCTTCCCGGACGTTTGCGCCGCTTTCGGATACTTCAATCCGAACTTCCTGACCTTCGCAATAATAATCCCTGTTCGCATAGAGGTCATTCTTTGCGATGTCATTGTTCCCTGTTTGGGTCTTTAGAAGACTCTTCGAAAAAAATGCTTTCATCGCTCCTGATTTTAAATTAGACATAAAGATGAAAGGGATGCGAAAATCCTAACATCGCTATAAAGATAACATAAAAAAGCCGGATTGGTTTCTCCGGAATCCTGTTTTTATATTTATTTAACTTTCTATTTTTTTTAATCCGGGGAGGAAATTTGTTGACCAATCGGTGAATTTACGGATTTGCTTCAGTTTTTTCGGTATGGCTTTCATTGCTCGTATTCTTATACATAGAGAGGGCATGCCCAAACCTTGCGTTCAGACACACCCTCCTCTGCGATAAATCGAAAACGGGTTATCCGTTTACTTTGGCCATGTGGGCAATCAAATCGAGCACTTTGTTCGAGTAGCCGATTTCGTTATCGTACCATGCAATCACCTTCACGAAGGTATCTGTCAGATATACTCCGGCATTGGCGTCGAAGATCGATGTCAGTTCGCAGCCAAGGAAATCGGAAGAAACGACAGCGTCTTCCGTGTATCCCAGAATCCCTTTCAGTTCACCTTCCGCAGCTTCTTTCATAGCCCGGCAGATGGCTTCTTTCGTAGCCGGTTTTTCGAGGTTGGCCGTCAGGTCAACAACCGAAACGTCCAAGGTCGGCACACGCATGGAAATACCTGTCAATTTACCGTTCAACGACGGAATGACTTTTCCTACGGCTTTAGCCGCACCGGTCGAAGACGGGATGATGTTGCCTGAAGCAGCACGTCCGCCTCTCCAGTCTTTCATCGAAGGACCGTCTACGGTCTTCTGGGTTGCTGTGGTCGAGTGGACGGTCGTCATCAAGCCTTCTTTGATCCCGAACTTGTCGTTCAACACTTTGGCAATAGGAGCCAGACAGTTGGTCGTACAAGAAGCATTCGATACAAATTTCGTTCCTTTCTCGTATGCGTTGTGGTTCACCCCACAAACAAACATGGGCGTATCATCCTTCGACGGAGCCGACATCACGACATACTTTGCGCCTGCATCAATATGTCCCTGAGCTTTTTCTTTTGTCAGAAACAGCCCGGTAGACTCTACTACATATTCGGCACCTACTTCGTTCCATTTCAGGTTGGCCGGGTCTTTTTCTGCGGTGACGCGAATCGCTTTCCCATTGACGATCAACTGGCTTTTTTCCACGCTGTATTCAACGGTTCCTTTGAAGCGACCGTGCATGGTATCGTACTTGAGCATATAAGCCATGTAATCTACCGGACAGAGGTCGTTAATTCCAACGATTTCAATGTCATTTCTTGTTTGGGCGGCACGGAACACAAAACGTCCGATACGGCCAAATCCGTTAATACCTACTTTTGTCATTGTTGTATAGTTTTTAAAAAAGTTTGAAATATAATGCTTTTTTGACTTTTCTGTTCAACAGCCACAAGGGGTAGCGCATGATACGCATACCGATAATATGCTTGCGATCATTGTTGAAACCATGATAATACGCTTCATGTTTAATCTTTTTGCCTTGATTTTACGGGCGCAAAGGTATGAATTTTTTTTCGTTTGAAGCCTGTTCGGGAAGAAAAACATGCTTCATAACATAAATTAAATTTTGGCCATTCACTTTCTCTTTGAAGAGAACAAATGTCCGATCCATTTCTTAGCCCGCCTGATCCCCCAGGCGATGAGCAAAGGTTGTGCCAATTCCCAGACATAAGGAAAGATGCCGGTACCTAACGACAAGATATCGGCCGGTCGGAGCGACGAAAGCGAAGCGGCAGACGAAGCCGGAGAAAGGACGTTTTTTTTCTTTTCCGATTTGGATGAGCCGGAGGTAGAGAAAAGTGCAGATATGCCCGAGAAGAGAAGACGGCCTGCATTTTCACGCATATACAGAACTTCTTCGTTCAGTTTCTGCTCCTGTATCCGGCACAACAGGTGGAGACGCTGTTTATCAGCCTGTAATTTACTCAGTGGGGTCTGCTTCAGAGATGTTTTGTTCATCGGTTTCATCGGTTTTATGGTCATTGGCAATCAATGCTGCAATTACGGTATTCAAAACGAAAGTCTGGATTTTATCCTTGAAAAGAACGACTCCTCCAATCATCAAAAGATAAATGCCCACCACAATTGAGAAACCGGTCCCTTTCGAATCAAGCCACTCTCCCAGAAAAAAACCAAGTGTAAGAAAAACAAAGAGACTCAGAAAGAATCCAAGGATAAGCAGTATCAGGCCATAGGCAAGAACAGCAATGACTTTTCCTGTCCGTTCATACGTTCCTACTTTGAGCAACTCGAATTTTAATTCACCGTAAGTGGTGATATCTCTCTTTAATTCCCGAAAGAAATGCTCTGCATTCATTTTCATAAATTCATAAAGAACTATTTTACTTTAATTACCTGAGTACTTTCGAGGGCTTCATGTACACGGTTTCCTTTGAATTTGGAGACAGCCCACTGAAATCCGTCTTTCACATTCCCAATCAATTCGTTTAATTCGTCGGATAACGGTCCTCTTTTTTCCGTTGCGACTAGGTAGCCTACGGTTACCCCTACTGCAGCTCCTATCACGAGGCCTGACAGTAAGCCTGATAGTAATTGGGAATCTATATTTCTGTTCATCGCAGTTACATTATAAAAACATGAATACTATTACAAATATCGCATTTTTTTCAGTGATTCAAACGACATGAATATGATTTAATATTATTTATGAATTACCGTTATTCGTGTTTTTGGGTTCGAACGGCAGCCCATTGATTGCGGGAGGTATGCGTAAGGAGCGTTAATCCGTTCAGGCGGCATTCTTGTTCTATCGCAGAGAGATCTTCTTCGTAGAAGCCGCTCATGTACAGACAACCGCCGGGCTTCAATATCGGAGCATAATGGCGGATGTCATTCAGCAGGATATTTCGATTGATATTGGCAAAGATATAATCGAACGTGCCGCACTGCGGAAGGCATTCTGCTCCGCCCTGTTCTATCCGTATATCGAGCGTATGGTTGAGCCGGCAGTTCTCAAGCGCGTTACGGTATGCCCACTCGTCGATGTCGACAGCCACCACACGGCGCGCTTGTTTGCGAGCAGCCAAAATGGCAAGTACGGCCGTGCCGCACCCCATGTCGAGTACTTCCCTGCCGTGCAGGTCGAGCGACAGCATTTCGCAAAGCATGAGATAGGTGGTGGCATGGTTGCCGGTTCCGAATGCCATTCTCGGGTCGATGATGATGGTCTGCTCATACCCTCCTTCCGGCTGATGGAACGATGCACGAATGAGACATTGCCTGCCGATACGGATGGGCTGGAAGTAATTCTTCTCCCATTCCTCGTTCCAGTTCCGAGCAGCAATCAACGTATACGTATGATGAATGGCCGTGTCTTCGAGCGGAAAAGCGAAAAGGCAATTTGCCAGGGCGTCAGGCTGAAAAGCGGAAACGGGAATATAGGCTTTTAACCCGTTTTCGTCAGCGACAAAACTTTCAAACCCGACGACTCCCAGTTCGGTTGCCAAAATATCGTTGATCACTTCTATAGCTACAGGCGAGATGTAGCTGAATTGAAATTCATAATAATCCATAATGCATGCTTCATCAGTCCGACAAAGATAGTCAATTGGGGAGATATCCGTTAGATTTTTTTATACTTGTTCAAATCTGTCGTATCAAAATTTTCTATTTCTTTTTTTTAGCTAAATTACGCCGAAAATTACATACTTTTAACAGCTAAAAACGCTCCTTCTAAGAATATATTATCCCTTTTTGAAACTGCGAAATTGACCCTATGTGAAATATCCCACAATCAATAAAAACGTTTGGGAGTGTTTGAGATTTCATCTGATTGCTTTACTTTTATTTCACTTCATGTTGTAACATTTTACTTCTTTTCGTATCTAACGGATGAGAAAATAAAAGAAGCAGCGGGTTATGCAAACGATCGTGCTGAATTTGTATTTTATTTTTTTTTTTCGGTTGGACTACTTCTTTACATGTATGAATATGTTGCTTTCATGCCTCTCTGGAAAGCCCATGTTGCCTACCTGTCTATCATTGTCTGGATTATGCTGAATTGGTTTTACTTTCGTCCGAAACAGATTCGAAAGCAACAGCAACAGCTGGATGACATCATCGATCGTTTACAACATATTTGCGACCAGAAGAACCGGTCGTAAAAAGCTTTTTTTTAGAAATTACTACGTATTTAATGACACCAACAGCGGTGCACGGAAAAAAAGTAAATCAAAGAAACCGTGTATGTTAGAGGTTTGAGATAACTGCGTACTTGTGGCGTTGATATGGATAGAAGTGGCGTTTCGGAAGAAAAGCGAACGGGATATGCAGAAAACAGCATATCCCGTTCGCTTGAAGAAGGAGAATCGTTTCTCACACCCACTTATCGCGGATGGCGATTTGCACCAGTTCCGCCGCATTTTTGGTGCCAAGTTTGAAGATGAGGTTCTTGCGGTAGGTCTTGATGGTTTCGACACTGAGAAACATCCTGTCTGCAATCTCCTGATTGGTGTAGCCGTCCACGATGTGGCGCAGCAGCTCCTGCTCGCGAGCGGTGAGCCATACGGAATGGTTGATGCGCTTCTTCATCATGCGGTCGATGTCGCGGCTGAAATAGGTGTCGCCCGTCATGACGGTCTCGATGCCTTTCACCACCTCTTCCGAGAGGGCGTTTTTCTGGATGTAGCCTGATGCTCCGGCGGCGACGGCACGGCTCACCATCGTGTATTCATCGTAGGAGGTGAGCATCAGGATCTTCATGTCGGGATATGCCTCGTGCATCTCCTTACAGAAATCGATACCGCTGCCGTCGGGCATGGAAATGTCCAGAAGTAGCACGTCGGGACGTCTGAACAGGAGCGTTTTGCGGCAGGCGGCGAGCGTGTGCGAGGTATCCACAACCTTGGCTATCCCCGAATCCTCGATGGCTGTCTGCAACCCCTCGACCAGCATGCGGTGGTCGTCCGCGATGTGTACTTGTATCATGATGCGAGTTCTATTTCGATGGTTACTTCCGTGCCTGCGCCGGGCGAGGAATAGACGCTGATTTTGCCGTTGTAGGCTGAGATGCGGTTGCGTATGTTGGTAAAGCCTGCCCCATAGGTTACCGTATCGGGGTCGAAACCCCTGCCGTCGTCCTGCACGGAAAGCGACACGAGGCGTGCATCGACGGTCAGTTGCACATTGATACGTGAAGCTTCGGCATGTTTCATTGCATTGTTGACAAGTTCGTAGGCGCAGCGGTAGATGAGTACTTCGAGGCGGTTGTCGAGGTGCGTATCCTCTCCGAAGAACCTGAAGTCTGCTATCGGAATGGAGCGGCAGAAATCCTCCAATGCAACCTTGAGACCGCAATGTGAGAGCGATTCGGGCATCAGGTTGTGCGCCACGCGGCGAAGTTCTACCGCCAGTTCGTCGAGCATCACACGAGCTTTGGCAAGTCGTTCGGTATCCGCTTCCGTCAGTGTGGAGAAATTCCGGATGCCATGCAGGTGCAACTTGATGACCGAGAGCATGCTGCCCAATCCGTCGTGCAGGTCGCGTGCCAAGCGGGTACGCTCGGCCGTCTCGCCGTCCAAGAGGGCGAGTGTGGCGACAAGCTGTTTTTCCTGTTCCAGTTGCTTCACCTTCCGTTCGGCAAGTTCACGCTTCCCGCGGTTGAGGCGATGGCGGTAGAAAAGCAACCCGAAGACAAGCAGGAAGATGAGCGCGCCCGACACTCCCATTACTATATAGAAGCCCCTTTCCTTTTCGAGAGAGGCTATCTGCTGCTGTTTCTTTTCGGTTTCATACACGACCTCCATTTGTGAGAGTGCCTCGTGGTAGTTCCTGTCCGTTCGCTCGTTCATCATGCGGTCATACAAGCCGAAGAAACGGGCAGCCTCGTCCCGTCTGCCGAGCATTGCTGAAGCGAAGGCGATGTTAAACGCCGAAACGGGTGCCGTATTGATCGACACCGAGTCGATGCTCCACGCTTTCAGTGCGGCAGTACGACATTCGTCGTAACGACCCTGCGCACGGTAGATGTCGGCATAGATGTTCCATGTGAGCGTATGGATATACGGGTCGCCCAACCACTGGGCAGCATACTTGCATTCGGCCGCACACGCGAGGGCTTCCTGATGCTTTCCTTTCATCAGATAGGCCTTGACAAGGGCTTCGCAGAGGTCTGCATAATTGACCGGTGCAGACCGTTCTTTCGGCTTCACTTTCAGCATGCATTCCAGCGCCTTGTCCGCATCGCCCAATGCCAGATACACATAGCCCAGTTCGCGGTACGACTGTCCGATGCCGGTCGGTTCACCGTATTGCTCCGCCAGTACGCGTTCCCGTTCTAAATAGTGCAATGCCCGCTTGGGATTGCCCATACGGCGGTAGCACTCGCCGATATTGCCATGGGCAATGATGTAGTCGCGGCTGCTCTCGTCGCCGTCGAAATGTTTCAATATGTTGAGATAACTCTCCACGGCGAGGATGAATTGCCCTTGGCGTGCGTAGAAGTTGCCCGCCGCCTGCCATGCTTTCTGCACGAGTTTTTTGTTACCGGAGGATTCTGCTGCGGCGACTTGCAGGTCGAGATATACCTTGGCGGTGTCGTAGGAGCAACGGTAGGTGTAGGTCGAGCCGATGTAGTTGTAGAAACGGAATATCAGTGCCTTGTCATCGCACCGCAGGGCGGCCTCCAAGCCCATCGTGCCGTATTTGAAGGTGTTGGGCATGTCGTGGGCACAGTACGACTCGGTGATGTCGGCATATAGTTTCGCCCGTTCGAGGTCGGTCATCCGTTTCGTCTGCACGATGTGCAGCAGCGAGTCGGCATAGCGGTTCTTCTCTTCCGCAAAAGCAGAGAGAGCGACGAGCGCGAGCAGGAGGATGGCGGCTGTTCTCTTCATCTTGCAGGGAATTTGATGTTTAATGTTTTGCAAAATTATGTCCCTCGTCCGAAACGCAATACCCCACTTGTGGGAGTTTTGCGTTACAATTGCCGTTTTCCTTATAACAGTTCCGCCAATTTCCACGCCTGCACATGGCGGATGCCCTCACGCAGCGGGAGCGTCAGGTCGTCGAGCGAAACGACGACTTTCTCAAAATTGTCGGCGATGGCTTCGAGCGCAGAATATTCCCGCTCCACCGTCGCCTCGTCAGCAAGCAGGTAGGCGCATTGCAGATAGACGATCCTGTCGGCTTTACGGGCGACGAAATCAACCTCCTTCCCTTTCGCCACGCCCGTATAGACATCGTATCCGGCACGGCGCAACTCCAAGTAAACAAGGGTTTCGAGCAGGTAGCCGAAACCGTAGCCATAGCCCGGATAGAGATAGTTCCGGTAGGCGAGATCGTTGACATAGTATTTCGCATTGCCCGCGATGGTGTCCTTACCCCGTATGTCGTAGCGGTCGCAGCGATGTACCAGAAACGTGTCCTCGATGTAGCCGATATAGTTAGACACGGCATCGTAGCTCGTCTTGCGTCCCTGACTCTTGAAATAGTTCACGATGCCGCTCACCGATACAAGGTTCGAGGCGTTGTTCACCAGGAACACGAAAATGTCTTCGAGCAGCTTCGGGTCGCGGATACTGTGGCGTTGGATGATGTCGCGCAGCAGCACCGTATCCTTGACGGCAGCGACGTAGTTGCGTTTCAGTTCGGGGTGCGACAGAGCGAAGAGTTCGGGTAGTCCGCCGCCGTTCATGTATTCCGTGTAGCATGCCTTGTCCGCCACCTTGCCACTGATGCCGGCGTATTCCGAAAAGCTGAAAGGGAGTATTTCGAAACAGACATAGCGACCCGAGAGCAGCGTGGCGAGTTCGCCCGAGAGCAGGCGGGAGTTGGAACCGCTGACGAACACCTCGTACTCCTCGGCATAGTCCTGCGAACAGGAATTTACGGTTTTCTCCCATCCCTCGATCATCTGCACCTCGTCGATGAAGACATAGACTTTCCCTTCCGGTTTCAGCTCCGACTTGTAGAGCCTGAGCAACTCATCAAGGTCTTGATGGGTGACAAGGAAGTCGAAGTCCGACAACTCGCGGTTGATGATGAGCGTGTTTTCCGCCTTCACGCCGTCCTTCACGAGTCGCCGCGCCACTTGGCGCAGCAGGTAGCTCTTGCCTGCACGCCGCTGTCCCACGAGCACTTTGATGAGGCGGTTGCCCGTGTAAGCCGCAATTTTGTCCGTATATCCGCTTCGCTCGTATCCGAAGTCAAACGGGGCGGAATCCCACAGGTTGTATTTCCTGAGCGTTTGCAATTTTTCGTCCATAACCGATTATTTTATTCCGGAAAATTTCTTCCTCTCTTCCTGCTGAAGGTAGAACAACTGCTTCTGGGTTTCTATTTCCGCACGGAGTTCCTCCTCTGAGGGCAGATAAAGTTTGTACTTGGAGGCAAACAACTGTTCGTTCCCATGAAGGATGGAATACCGTGCGATGTCTTCGTCAGTGTCGGCACAGAGTATAATCCCCATCGTGGGGTTATCTCCCTCGTTTCTTTTCAGTTCGTCATACATCCTGACATACATATCCATCTGTCCGATGTCCTGATGACTTACTTTTGTCGTTTTTAAATCGAACAGGCAGAAGCATTTAAGGATATAGTTATAAAACACAAGGTCTATGTAGTAGTCATCTTTCCCGGTATGGATGTGCTGCTGTCTGGCGACAAAGGCAAACCCCTTGCCGAGTTCCATCAGAAACTTCTGGAGGTTATTGATAATAGCCGTTTCAAGTTCTGTCTCGGTAAAGTCGGGCAGGGAAGCAAGTCCGAGAAACTCCGCCACAACCGGATTCTTGACAAACTCCAGTTTATCGGTCTTCTGTAGCGGAGCGGTGATTTGCAGCATCTCTTTCTCGACCAACTCCTTGTGTTGCGATTGCAGGAGGCGGTGATAATACTGCGAAGAGATATTTCTCTGGAGCGTCCGCACGCTCCAAGTCTCCCGGATGGCTTCATTCATGTACCATTCCCTTGCAACGGGGTCGGTCACTTGAAGCAGCGTCCTGTAATGCGACCAATGGAGGGAATTTTCCACATGCGTGTGGAAAATGTCAGGAAAGGCACGGTAGAAGTCCATGAAACTGTATAGATTGGTTTTGGTAAAACCGTTGCCGTACTCGGCGGTAAGCTGCTTTGCTAACTTCTTGATGATTTCCGCACCATACTTAGCCCTATCCTCTCCTTTCAATGACTCTTCGGATATTCTTTTCCCCAGAAGCCAGTTCCTTTGGACAAGAGTGAGGTTGATCGCAGAGTATGCGACGGTTCTTGCCTCATCGATGATCTGTCTGGCATCCGAAAGCAAGTCGATGCTTTTGCTGTAATGAAGAATATGCTTATTGTCTATCATAATGGCAATCTGTCGTCCATAACCGATTATTTTATTGCAAAGATACTGTTTTTCGTCCGTAACCGAGAAACTTTTCTCCGATTTCCCGCTTTCATGTGCATTTTTTGTCTCCCGACGGTAAAAACTCCCACAAGTGGGGTATTGACGCTTGTGAAGAGGCTGTAATTTTGCAACAGTATATTGAATTACATAACACATATTAAAAGACAAGACGATGAAAAAGATTCTGTTTATCGCCCTGATGGGCATCGTTGCAATGGGGCTTGCTTCCTGCGGAGACAAGGAAGAGGTGAAAACGTACTTTACCGTAACGTTCGACGCCGACGGCGGAACACCCGTGCCGGAGGCACAGCGGGTAGAAGAAGGAAAGACGGCTGTCGCTCCGTCTCCCGCACCGGTGAAAACCGGATTTGTGTTCGTAGCGTGGACAACCGACGGCACAAATGCCTACAATTTCCAGACACCCGTAACGCGCGACCTCACCCTGCGTGCCAAGTGGCAGGCGGAAGCCGTTGCCGAATACTGGCAGGTGGCGTGGGAACTGAACGGCGGCGCATGGCCCGCCGAGGGCGACAACCACGCTACGCAGGTGCTCAAGGGCGGCACGTTGGCAGAACCCGCTCCGCCGACAAAGGCGAACCATACCTTTGAGGGATGGTACAAGGAAGCAGCTCTTACCAATAAGGTAGATTTCCCCTACGACGTAAGCGACGTAACGGCGAACTTTACGCTGTATGCGAAGTGGAAAGAGGAAGGCGGAACAGTTACAGAAAGTCCGAAAATCGGCGATTACTATTACAGCGACGGCAGTTTCTCCAAAGAGCTGAACAATGGTAAGACTTGTATGGGAATAGTGGTTCGTGAGAAAACTGCACAGCAGAATGGACTGGTTGTATCACACGATGTGAAAGATGCGGGCGGATGGTGGATGCCAGTTACTGCAACAGGCTTTGTTTATAAACTCACGAATGCGAAGAACGAAAATGATGGTGCTAAGAATTTAGAAATAATAAAGAAATGGAATAATTGGAAGAAATGGTATCCTGCCTTTTCGTGGTGCACTCAAAAGGGTAATGGATGGTATCTTCCGGCAATCAATGAACTGAAAACCCTTTGCGATTTATTGTTCGAAAATGCGGCACTGAATGCAAGGCTCGAAGCCATTCCCGGAGGAAAACCATTGGTCTTGCCTCAATATTGGTCATCTACGGAAAAATCTGACCGTACGGCATATGTTTACGTACCGCAATTGAAATCCGTAATAGCAAGGAACAAGACTTATGCTCAATCAAGCAACGTCTCTACCCGAGCCGTTCGTGCATTTTAACATGGTTATTATCGTACAGCCCTTTCCATCAAAACCCACGAGGGTTTCGGCAAAAAACCTCGACCCTTTTCGGGAAAACCCTCGTGGGTTTGGGAAGAAGGATAAAAAGACGGCGGTTTTCCGATAAATCAGACAAAGCATTTAGCAACATTATTAACATCTTAAAAGCAAACGATTATGGCAAACAGACCATTGGCCTACACGCTCAGCGAGCGTAAGGCAACCGTCGGCGCACTGGCCGGCAAGACCGTGATTCAGGCGAATCCCACGGGGCGCAAACGTATCGACCACCGAGCATTCTGCGAAGAGGTGGCCAGGGCGACAACCTTCACGGGTGCGGAAGTAGAAGCGGTGATGCGACTCGCAGCCGAAATCGCCAAGAAGCATGTAGAGAACGGCGACATTGTGGACTTCGGCGACATCGGCACACTACGCCCCTCTTTCCAGAGCAGACTTGTAGAAAAAGGCAAGGAAGAGTTCAACGCCAACGTGCACATTACCAAACCGGTGGTGAAACTCTCACCCTCGAAACGGTATTTCACACTCTCGGGGGTGACTTACGAACGTGTGGAGGCTCCGGCGAAGAAAACAGTTGTGCCTACACCGATGCCTTCGCCCGGCGGAGGAGAAGTACCCAACCCTCTCGGATGAGCAAAAACACCGGAAGCCGCAGGGTAATGAACTGTGATGCAGTGAGCTGCCCTGCGGCTTCTTTTATAAAAGACTGTTCAATCAGCCTCCGGCAGTGGAGGCATAAATAGAGGAAAACATGAAAAGAAGAATTTTTAATTGTATGGCAGCGGCATTCTTTGCCCTGTCGGTGATGCTGACCTCCTGCGACGGAAACGGCATGAAAGGCTCCAAGTTCGTCAATGGCGATGTCAAACACGATCCGATGAATTTCAGTACCACCGAAACCGTCGGTGTTGTCTATTTCGCGGACGACAGACATGTGGAACTGTTCTTTCCCTACGCCATTGACTCAGATAAAACAGAGAGTACAATCCGTGTCAGCAGCGAGCTTCGGATTCCCGGCGAATATGAGAAGAAGGGGAACACGATAACCGTGTACTTCACCCTTGACAACAAGCAGAAGGAACCCGCCCTGCTGATGTTTGAGGTCAAGGACGACGGCAAAGCTCTCGTGGGCAAGAATGGCGGTGTTTTCGTCAAGACCGACAATAAATTGTAATAATCGCTTCCGTTACAGCGGGGGCATAAAACAGAAAAAGTATGTTGTTCTTTTGGTGGAAAAAGTACGAGGGCGCGTGGTGGGCGTCACAAATATCATTTGTAGGCACATTATTCATAACGGTTACAGCAATAATGCTGGGAGCTTTAGTAAAGCTTCACTTTTCCTCTGTGCCTGAATGGGTCATCATTGTTATAGTGGCAGTAATTTTCAGCATATTGAAATATCTGTTGAATAGGCTAACAGACAGAATAGCGAACCGAACTATTGAAAAGGAAGCGAATGAACAAAAACGCTGGGCTACTACTGCCAATGTTACTTTGCAGACACCCTCCTCATTGACAATAATTCGCGACTCAAGTCCTGTAGCGGCGCTTGTACCTACAATTATATATCTTAATAACACAGAGGTTGCATCAATAAAAAACGGAGAGTCCGTAACCATACCTATAAAGATGAGAAACAACCTGCTACAGACAAATGCAGTCGTTGGACTTAACGGCCGATTGGAAAGATATGAATTTGCCGTACAGGACGGTGCACGTGGCACAATTCATGTGAAGGGCGGTATTTTTGATAAAAAGAACGTCGTGTGGCATTAGAGAAATGTAGTATTAACACACCTCAGATAGTGGGGGCATAAAATAGAAGGAAGAAATTATGAAATGGTTTATTAAAGCGTTTCGGCAGTATGCCGATTTCAGCGGCCGGGCAAGCCGGCAAGAGTTTTGGATGTTTGTGTTGTTCAACCTGCTGTTCGCAATGGCATGGGCGCTTGTCGCCGGACTGCTGACGGGGCTGCTCGGCGATTCTTTCGATCACGACAGCGACAGGCTGATATTCATGTACAAACTGATCGCGATTTATTATGCCGTGACGACGGTTCCCGCCATGGCGGTCGGGGTGCGGCGGCTGCACGACACAGGGCGTAGCGGCTGGTGGATGCTCGTCAGTCTCGTTCCTATTGCGGGCGGCATCTGGCTCATCTTATTGATGTGCCTGGACGGCAGCGCGGGCGACAATCGCTACGGCAGCCCTCCCGACGGGACAACGGGGAATGTCCCGAAATATGATTTGCGACAAAAGGCATTGATGTGGCTAACGGCATTCGCCGTTTTCAGCATCTATATGTGTTTGCTGAACCTTGTCGATGTATTCAGTAACCGGTGGTACACCGGTACCGATCAACTCAACATGCTGTTGACTCTTTTGGGTAATTTTTTAGTCTCCGTCTCTTTCATCATCATGGGAATCGCCTTCCTGCAAAAGAGGGACTACTCCCGCACGGTGGGCGGATGGATAATTGCCGCGTATGTTCTCCTGCTCATCTTGGAAATCCGGTGGACTACAGTAATAACCGATTTCCATATTAATATGAGATTTGTATTGAATATTATGCTATTCCTTGCTTTTATCCTTTACGGCGGATTGCTGCTGGCAAGAAAAGGGCGTTTGCCGCTGGCAAACTATGTGCTGATGGCGGCAAGCGGTTGCAGCGTTATCCTGGCACCCGTTTTCCTGGTACCTTTGAGAATGATGGAAGCCCACAGCTATCTCGATTATCTTATAAGCCAACTCTCCCTTATCGTGCTGCTGTCGCTGTTGGTGTATGCCGTTGCCAATCTAGCTGCAGCGGAAAAGGAAATCGAACACAAAGAAAAAACGCAAGAATAAAAACGGTTATGAAAAGAATATTTATACTGACCGCCCTGCTCGTTGCCGTTACCGGTTCGGCGGTGGGGCAAACGGAAATCCGCACGGCGGAGGAGCTGGCCGCTATCGGTACGGACAGGGAAACTCTGAGCGGTTCGTACATATTGATGAACGACCTAACGCTCGACGACTGGGTGCCCATCGGACGGATGGATCATGGCGGCGAGACACCCTTCGATGGAATGCTTGATGGTAATGGCCACACGATAACCATCAACGGCTTTTCCACCGATACGGACAACACGGCATGCGTCGGGCTGTTCGGGCTGATAGGTGAAAAAGGTGTGGTGAAGAGTCTGCGCATAACGGGCAAATTAACTTATACAGACAAGCTCGACATTCTGTATATCGGAGCCTTCGCCGGTGTGAACATGGGCCTTATCACTTGTTGCGTCTCATCTGTCGATTTGACCTGCGAATACATCAAGAGCGGCGCGAAAACGAAAACAAAACACCTGTTTGTCTATGAGAAAGGGCAGTTTGGAGGATGTGTCGCAGGCATCAACTACGGCAACATTTCGCACTGCTATTCCGATGGCACCATCCGTGTAACACAGGGACGGGCAGCAGGCATTGCCGCTGGAAACGGGAAAGGTGTCAAGGGAAGTTTCGGCATCAGCGTGGGCAGTAAAGGTATGAGTATGAGTGCCGCTCCGGGCAATCTGCCGTTAGTCACGAAGCGCATCTCCTATTGTTATTCTACGGCTTCGATTTTCGGTAAAACCGACGAAGAGGGTCGCGGATTGATAAAGGTTGTGGGGGCAGCCAACGGACTTGTCTCAATTCTGCGTTCAGAATCGTCGGTAGTGTACCACTGCGTAGCCCTTAACAAGGAACTGGAAGCCAGGGGTGACGGCAAAGCGTTTGCGCAGGCATCACCTTTTCCGCAAGCTATATTGGGCATCACGGGAGTGGAAGCTCCCATCTTCCAATTTTACTACTGTGAGGAGATACCCATTCGTCGCTATGTAAACGACAAATTACTGGAAACAAAGAAACTGTCGCCCAAACGCGCCGTTTCCCTGTCTGCCACGCAGGAAGAATCGTGGTGGCGGTTGCCCGACGGGTTGGACAAGAAAGAACAGCGGTATATACCGGGCTTCCCGTTCGGTACAGACGACACGGCACCATGGCAGTGGGATGCGCTGCGTAAACGCCCTGTACTTTATTGGGAAACGACAGAGAAAAAGAATGAATAACCCACTTCCGGAAAGGGAGCATAAAGAAAAATGGATATGAAAAAGAAAAACAAGATTCTATCGATGACATTCGCAAGGCAGATTGCGCTGATGACAGTGTGCATGATTGGAGTTGCCGGAACGATGCAGGCGCAACAGCAGGAAAAGGTAGAGGGGAAAAATCGTACGCAATGGGGCGTAAAAGCTGCCCTGAACATCGCTTCGCTCGATTTCGATGCCTCCAACGGTAAGTCGGAAAGTACCAAATCGGTGTTAGGCGGTGCTGCGGGTCTGACGTTTGCCTACGCCTTTAATCCCAATTGGCGTATCCATTCAGGGATTGAGATGTCGATGAAAGGATTTTCCGCTGATGAGACGGGCGGTAGTCGTGAACTGACGGTACACGCTGCCTACATAGAGGTTCCCGTGACGTGCGGCTATGTAATCGATTTAGGCAAATGGAACTTCGAACCTCGTCTCGGTGCTTTCTTCGCTTACGGCGTGGCGGGCAATTACAGCGTGTCGGGGGCGGACAGCAAGCAGACTTTCAGTGACAAACTGCTCAATCCGTTCGATGCGGGCTTAGCGTTCGGCTTGTATGCCGACAACGGAAAAATAGTCTTTGGCATCGGTGGAGAGTTTGGATTGGCGGAAGCCAACGGAAAGAAATTCAGCGTGTCAGGCGGCACTGTCCACACGCGTAATACATTCTTAAGTGTGGGTTATCTGTTCTGAACATCAAAATTGAATATGGAGAGCGCATGGAAACCGTGGCTAAACGAATTCCGTGCGCTCTCTTTTTATATATGTCAAACTTCAATCGAACGAAAAGACTTATTGAAACCCTTTCGTTCGGGATACTGTTCCCGAACAATTTGACTGTAGCAGAATTGCGTACTGTAACGGACGGCTTCATCGATGAAATCATCAACCTTTGTGAAGTGGAAGAGTCGTTTCCCTCGCTGTTTCGTACACTTCATTACACACGCTTCCGCCTGCAATCTCTCGACGAAGCATCGTCCTCCGCAAGCGGAATGGGGAAAAAATATATCGGAGCTACTCTTTGTCATTGACACGGAACTGGAATTGTTGAAGATGCGGATGCAGGGAGTTCTTCCTGCGTTGCCCGTCAAACCAGTCCAGAAACTCCGTTGGACAGGTAAATCAACCGACTTGGTCGAACTCCTTTACGCCCTTGACACCTGCGACTGCATTAACAATGGTAAAATCGGTGTAGAGGAATTGTCAGACGCCTTTTCTGAAATCTTCAGCGTGGAAGTCAAGAACTGTTACAATGTCTATATGAACATGAAGCGCCGCAAGGACGACAGCCGCACCTACTTTCTTGATGAACTCAGGGAGGAATTGAACAGGCGAATGAAGGAAAGCGACCTGAAAGGCGGCAAGTTTAAGAAGCGGTAAATCCTCATATTAAAGCAAAAGGGGGACACCGAATTGTTCCGTGTCTCCCTTTTTACATCGTTTTCTGCAACCAATAGTCGCAGAATTTGTTCTTATACTTTGCTTGTTATTGATACGCTTTCCACTTTTCCGGTATCTGTAAGTCATAGTCAGAAACGGCAAGATGGATGGTATCAGGTAAAAGACTTTGGCGAAACCGATTTTCGTAACGCTTCAATTGCGTCGGTTGTCCGATACCCATTGAAGCCAAGTTGCTTGAATACTGATTGGGAGGAAAATACACGAACACTTTCTGCCGTGCCTGTGTCGCAAGTTCAATTGCCGGAATCATGTCGCTGTCAGCAGAAACGACAATAGCCACATCACAGTTTTTCTGATAGGCGTCTGCAACAATTTGTGTTGCAATTCTCACGTCTGTTTCTTTTTCCTCGTGAGTATGTATCACATTCCCACACTTGAAGCAGGTAATCTCTTTTTTTAGATATTTGCCCAAGATCAAACGAAATTTCGGATTCTCTTTATTCGCCTGAAAAAAAGCATTCTGCCGTCGGCTTTGTTCTATATCATCAGGTCTGGCAGAGAAGTATTTTACTGCAATCAATTCCTGATTGGGTCGCATGAAACTCTCAAATAATTTAACAATGTCAAGCCAATAATATTTCCGCCATCGTGTGGTCGATTTCAGTCCATAGTAAAAGTTGAATCCATCGATATAGACGATAACTCTTTGCTTTTCTTCTGTTTCCATAACTTCCATATAAAAAATAAGCCACCCCATTTCTGAAGTGGCGAGCCTTAGTCTTTTCCACCTAAGGGCGATAATCTGATGCAAAGGTAAGCATTTCCTTTTATCCGCCAAAATTTTTCTATAAGTTTTTCATTCTGTCCATAAAATGTTGATTCGTAATTCTCCAACTATTAGTTGGAGAATTACCACCTCTTATCGAAAAGCCCTGATAACTCTATAGACAGCCCACAAGCAGGTGAAAGGAGCGGTGAAGACTCCTATGATGACAAAGAGGAGGAGTTTGAAGATATAGTAAAATACCCACTGCCAGTTTGTTCCTGCAATCATTTTATAGGGAATGAACTTTTCTGCTCGATGCGTTCGGAGAAGTTAGCGGTATCTTGGCACTCGATATCTGTCCCTGAAGCTGGTCGGCAGCCCCTCCGAGCCAAGCGTCCATGGTCTTAGACGTATTCGCCTGAAAACAAGCAAGGCCATCGTCCTATGTCCTTTTCGGCTTATTTCTGTTCGTGAACGGTAAACCCTTCCGGAATCGTAAACTTGTCGGCCGGTATCGTCTCGTTCTCTCTGATTTCTTTGGCTTCATCCGTGACGACTACTTGTCCCTCGTTGACCGACTCGAATTTCAGCATGATCCCTTCCCATATCCAGACCGTCGCCTGGAACTTCGTGTCTCCCTGCGGAATGTCGAGCGTATATTTTTTACACAATTTACCGGCTATTTCTTCTTCGCCGCCTTCCCTGATGTTGTATTTCGTCCTGTCTTCCTGCGTCAGATTACGGTAGTTCTTCGGTTCGTCAGATGCAGGCATCCGGTAAGCTTTTTTCTCCTCCAAATCGATGGCTACGTTCGTCTTTCCTTCGACAATGGTACGCATGAGCTTATCCATATTCGTCACTTTGATATGTAGCTCGGCCGCCTCCTTTTTTCCGTAATCGTCGAAATAAAGCGTATTCTGCATCTTTTGTCCCATGGTTGTCACTTCTTTTTTGATGACAGCCGATTTGATGCCGTACTTCGTCATTTCCTGCGCGGAAAGCCGGATGCCTGACAACAAAAGCAGACCTGTAATAAACAGTCTCATTTTCATATCATTCGTTTTGCAATGAGGTTATAAACGGTTACATAATTTCTTTTGCCATTCCCATGCCGATTTAAGCGTATCGGCCAATGTCTCCCGAGCTGTCCAGCCCAGCGTTTCGTTGGCGTGTCTCGGGTCTGCCCATACTTTCTCGATGTCTCCTTCACGACGTCCGATAATCTTATGAGGTACCTTGACGCCTGTGGCCTCTTCGAATGTGCGGATCAGTTGGAGTACGGAAACGCCGCGCCCTGTGCCGAGATTATATATTTCGAGCGGCTTGCTCGAGGCATTGTTCAACATCCGGTCAATGGCAATGACATGCGCCTTGGCCAAGTCTACCACGTTAATGTAGTCCCGTATGCAGGAGCCGTCCGGAGTGTCATAGTCGTTTCCGAAGACACACAGTTCTTTACGTATACCTGCTGCGGTCTGTGTCAGGAAAGGAACGAGGTTTTGCGGAATGCCGATGGGTAACTCGCCGATTTCGGCCGAAGGATGTGCACCGATCGGGTTGAAATAACGCAGCAGGATGCTTTTAAACGGCGCTCCGGCATGAATCGTATCGCGTATGATCTCCTCGTTGATCTGTTTCGTATTGCCGTAAGGTGAGCAGGCCGGCTGAATAGGCGCCTCTTCAGTAACCGGCAGATGGCCGGCGTCCGGCTGTCCGTAAACGGTGCACGACGAAGAAAAAACAATCCCCTTAACACCATGCTTGGGCATCAGTTCAAGCAAGTTAATCAGTGAAACAAGGTTGTTGCGATAATATTTCAACGGTTCCTGTACGGACTCGCCTACCGCCTTGCTGGCTGCAAAGTGAATGATCCCCTCAATACCCGAATGATCGGTCATCACCCGGTCTAATGCTTCCTTATCGTTACAGTCAACCGCCTCGAAAGCAGGTCGCCTCCCCGTAATCTTTTCAATACCGTCGAGCACACCGATCTCCGAATTGGATAAATTATCGATGCTGATCACCTCATAGCCTGCGTTTTGAAGCTCTACCGTCGTATGCGAACCGATGTATCCGGTTCCGCCTGTCACTAATATTTTTTTCGTCATAAAAGAGTTGAGTTTTTTATCGCCAAAAGTAGGTAATTTATTTCGTTCCGTAATGTTGTTCTTTTGAAGAGAGCTCATAGAAAAAGAAAATCACAACAAAGCGGACTTTGCTGTGACTTATACCCATTGTATGGGTTGTCCAATAAATCTTACAGTGATTATTGAAGTGTCGTTACTTCTTGAAATAATCTTTTACCGAGTCGTTGGGAATCATTTCTTCTTGGAAGATATATGCACCCGTTTTGGGCGATTTTACCATCTTAATCACTTTGGAATAAGTACGTCCGCCTTCTCCCGACTTAAAGGTTGCCACCGTTTTTTTTGCCATGGTTCAAATCTCCTATAAAAAATTATTACTTAATTTCCTTATGTAAGGTCATCTTCTTTAAAATCGGGTTATATTTTTTCAACTCCAACCGTTGCGTCGTATTTTTACGGTTCTTTGTTGTGATATAACGCGACATTCCGGGAAGACCGCTTTCCTTATGTTCCGTACATTCGAGAATGACCTGCACTCTGTTTCCTTTTACTTTTTTTGCCATTGTTTGTTTCCTCCTCTATCTACGTTATGCACCTAAATATCCCTTATCGGCAGCTTTCTTGATGGCCGCATCCAAACCGATCTTGTTGATCAGACGCAAGCCGGCAGCCGATATGCTCAAACGAATCCAGCAATCTTGCTCTACCCAATAGAACTTCTTGGTAAACAAATTCACATTAAACTTACGCTTCGTCCGTACATTCGAATGTGCGACATTGTTCCCCGACATCGCTTTCTTTCCGGTAATTTGACAAATCTTAGACATTGCTTTATTACTTTATTTTTTTTCTTCTTGTTTTTATCCACAAAAGACGCCAAAAGCGACCTCCTCCTCTTATCCCCTCGGTAAGGGAGGAAAAAACGCTACGCGTCTTCTTCTTACGTACGCAGGATGAGATTTGAACTCACACACCGTTGCCGGCACTACCCCCTCAAAGTAGCGTGTCTACCAATTCCACCACCTGCGCATATTGAAGGGGTGCCCAGAACAGGACTCGAACCTGCATGCCTCTCGACACACGCACCTGAAACGTGCGCGTCTACCAATTCCGCCACCTGGGCTTACTTCAATTTTTTTTTCAAGGCGATCGCTTCTCGCTCTTCGTACATCCTTTGTCAAGGAGAGTCCCCGTATCCCGGCTTTGCAGCAACAAAAAAAGAGGAGAAGCCTCCTTTACATCGTGAGCGGAAGACGGAACTCGAATCCGCGACCCCAACCTTGGCAAGGTTGTGCTCTACCAACTGAGCTACTTCCGCACTATTTTCTTTACGCATTTGCAGTCTGCCGATGTCGCTTTTCCCTTGCCAAGGTTGGAACCTTTTATCTTTCCGGGGCAAGGTGGTGCTCTACCAACTGAGCTACTTCCGCACTATTTTCTTTACGCATTTGCAGTCTGCCGATGTCGCTTTTCCCTTGCCAAGGTTGGAACCTTTTATCTTTTGGGGCAAGGTGGTGCTCTACCAACTGAGCTACTTCCGCACTATTTTCTTTACGCATTTGCAGTCTGCCGATGTCGCTTTTCCCTTGCCAAGGTTGGAACCTTTTATCTTTCCGGGGCAAGGTGGCGCTCTACCAACTGAGCTACTTCCGCACTATTTTCTTTACGCATTTGCAGTCTGCCGATGTCGCTTTTCCCTTGCCAAGGTTGGAACCTTTTATCTTTTGGGGCAAGGTGGTGCTCTACCAACTGAGCTACTTCCGCACTATTTTCTTTACGCATTTGCAGTCTGCCGATGTCGCTTTTCCCTTGCCAAGGTTGGAACCTTTTATCTTTCCGGGGCAAGGTGGCGCTCTACCAACTGAGCTACTTCCGCACTATTTTCTTTACGCATTTGCAGTCTGCCGATGTCGCTTTTCCCTTGCCAAGGTTGGAACCTTTTATCTTTTGGGGCAAGGTGGTGCTCTACCAACTGAGCTACTTCCGCACTATTTTCTTTACGCATTTGCAGTCTGCCGATGTCGCTTTTCCCTTGCCAAGGTTGGAACCTTTTATCTTTCCGGGGCAAGGTGGTGCTCTACCAACTGAGCTACTTCCGCACTATTCTCGCTACGTATTTTTATGATTAGCGGGTGCAAAGATATGGTCTTTTTTTTATATTGCAAGCATTCTGCCACTATTTTTTTTGAAATGCTTGTTGGAATAATGGCAAAATGCCGCTTATCAGACGTTTTTGCAGCCGATTATTTTTTCAAACCAGTTGCTTCCAACCACACATCAGCCATCAGTTGACGCCCCGGCAGGTCGGGATGTACGCCATCTGCAGACCAGTATCGGGCAGGAGCCAGCTTCATCGCCGCATCAAAAGCTGACTGATAAGGCACAAAGACTGCTCCGAATTCATTCGCCAACTTTTTTAGCGACTTTCGATATGCATCGAACATCGGAAACCACTTCGGTTCGTCGATGGCCGAGCCACCGCGAAGAGCAAAAGGTTCGCCCAAAACAAGCTGGATATGAGGAAGCTTCTCCTTCGTATAATTCAACAGATCGCGAAGATCATTTTCATACGTTTCTGCCGTTCCCTTGTATCCACTCGAAAGCGTATGCCAGAAATCGTTCACACCAATCAGAATACTCAGGATATCGGGCATAAACGTCAAGGTATCGACTTCCCAACGGTTGCGCAACTGATAGACCTTATTCCCGCTGATACCACGATTGTAAATTTTGAGTTGCCTGTCGGCATATGTCTTGAGCAGTTGTGTTGCTGCCAATAATGCATAGCCGGGCCCCATCATATCGAACGTGTTACAATCGACGGCCTCCCGATTTCGTCCGCAGTCGGTGATTGAATCGCCTTGAAAAAGGATCACGGCATTGTTTTTGACCGTAATTTTGGGAGCTGAAACGCTGTGTTGTTCGTTAACTACTGCTTTGGCCAATTCAGGGAGGGATAACATACCTAATCCGGCCAATGTTGTGTTTCTCAAAAAATCTCGTCTTGTCTTCATCGTATTCATTATTTATTTTTTTGTTCGTTATATTTATTCGTAGTTTTCACTCTTCACTCTTCACTTTTTTATAGATTATACAAATCGATCCATTCGTATGTATTCTGCACATGATCCATAAAACGCATGAAATCGCTGTTCGAGAGGATGAGCGAAGCCGTATTGATGCACGGATGAAAACTCAATCGCGAAGCTTTCTGCAAGTTACGGTCAAGAAAAACATGTACATGGTGCGTTTCGTCGTGAATCAGTCCGAAAGGTGTTACCGAACCGGGGGTAACGCCAAGAAACTTCACCATTCGCTTCTCGGAAGCAAAGGTAAGTTTTCCCTGTCCAAGTCGTTTTTCTATGGCATGTATATCCATCGCACAATCACAATCGAGAATGACCAAATAATGGCAGTTTCCCTTATGATTGCGGAAAAATAAGTTTTTGCAGTGCTTCGCATCGTGCCCGGCCCAATATTGTTTGGCGATCTCGATCGTCGGGGCAGGCGGATGTTCAAGGTATTCGAACTTGATACCGAGTTGCTCCAGCAATGCGTAAAGACGCGGGTCTCCGTTCATCGTTTGCAAGAGAGGTACATCAGATTCGTTTGATCAACTCGGAGAAGAGCCGCGTCATGACATCTGTGGCGCGGTTGGCCGCTTTGACTACTTCGTCACCGTCGTTCTCAAAATCATCTGCAAAATGGTATCCTTCGTTTGTGATGACCGACATGCCAAAGACACGCAGTCCTGCATGACGGGCAACGATCACTTCCGGAACCGTACTCATGCCGATAGCATCGCCGCCTGCTTTGCCATAAAACGCATATTCGGCCGGTGTCTCATACGAAGGACCGGTAAGGCCGACATACACGCCCTTTTTGAGTGGAATATGATGTTCTTCGGCAATCGCCTCGACGTGCTTGATAAGCTCACGGTCGTAGGCGCGGGTCATATCCGGGAAGCGGGTCCCGAAGGTCTCATTGTTCGGACCGATCAACGGGTTCGGCAGCATATTGATATGGTCGCGGATGATCATCAGATCGCCTACATGAAACGTCTGATTGATGCCTCCCGCCGCATTCGAAACGAGCAGATTCTTCACACCGAGCAACTTCATCACACGCACGGGAAAAGTGACTTGTTGCATCGTGTATCCTTCGTAATAATGGAAACGTCCCTGCATGGCCATCACCGGCCGCCCCCCCAGCATCCCGAAGATTAAACAACCCTTGTGCCCCATGGCTGTAGAGTTCATGAAATGAGGAATCTCAGCATATGGGATAACCGTCGCTTCTTCAATTCTGTCGGCCAGCGCTCCCAACCCGCTACCGAGAATAATCGCTGTCTCCGGCTCTCCTTTGATCTTTGGAGCCAGATAATCCGCAGCTTCCTGATACGTTGTTTTCATCTAATTCGAAATTCGTTTGTTCACTCCGCAAAAGTAATAAAATTCGTCTTTATCCGCAATGAAATCTTTTCTGTCTCTAAATTTTTATCAGAACAAAAGAATCTATTTCGTATTATTTTTTTGCACTATTATGTTATTGTAGTTTTTGTGAATAAAAACACAACAATTTTAAACAATAAACATTAAAGACGTTACTTTTGCCGGTTTTCATTTCTTTTTGTACTTTTGCAGCCGCAATAAATAATGGATTGTTGTATTGATTTCGGGGTGTAGCGCAGTCCGGTTAGCGCACCTGCTTTGGGAGCAGGGGGTCGTGGGTTCGAATCCCGCTACCCCGACCATCGGGAGAAGCCTTTAAAAGTCATAATAGTAGAGACTTTTGAGGCTTTTTTTATGCTCAAAAACGAATGAATCCTTTTGTCAATACACTTGCTTTTGGGGTAATAACGTGTATTTTTCGTAGCCTTGATATTGAGCAAAAATTGAGCAAATGCATATCCGAGTAACAAGAGCCCAAAAAGCCTCGGCACTTTCAATCCCACCGTATTAAACAAAGATATGGCAGCCATCGCTATTCTTGACACGGATAAACCGAACATACCGGTTTCGAACATAAAAAGCAGATATTGAGATATCAAAAAAACACAATATCTTTGCAATCGTAATACATAAGCACCCGCCGGGGAGTATGTTTTCAAAGCACAAGTCAAAATATGGACACATGTCGTTTTCTCGAAAAAAACAACAGACGAGCTTCTTTCGTAAGTCAATTGGAGTAACGCTTTGTTGGGTGATCTGTTTATCGGTTCCCTCTCATGACGAATACCGTCGTTCTCAGATTCGGGAATTACTTGATAGGGCTGAAGAAATGTTAAATGCCGACCCGTCCAAAGCAATATATTATTCGAGTCAGGCCATTACCGAAGCGCAGAAAGTAGGAGATACGGGGGGAAGTACGATGGGGCAAGCTATCCTCGGTGAAGCATATATGAGTCTTGGCGATTTCAATATCGGCTTTGAAATATTGACTCATGCAATGGAGGTTTGTCCGCCGGACAGTCTGCATCTGAAGGCTTGCATATTTCTTCACTTGTCCGGAGCATACTTGAAACTGAAAGATTTGCATAAGGCTTTTATGTACGTGGACAAAGCAGCCGATATTTACCGGGCACAGAATGATTCGCTTCATTTGGCCCGTTGCTATAATGCAAGAGGATTAGTTTATATTCAGAAACCGGATAATGTTCGCGCCGAAGAAAATTTTAAGGCGGCTTTGAGCATCAATCGTAAGATGAACAATCTCTCATCGTTGGCAGCCAACCTGAATAATCTTTGTTTGTATGAGGGAAACAGTACTGAAAAAGTAGCTCTGTTAAACGAGGCGATTGCGATTAACCGGACCTTGGAAAAGATTTGGGCTTTAGGTGAAAATTACAATAACCTCGGCACACAATATTTTTATGCACGAGATTATGAACATGCTTTGGCTGTTCTGGATACGGCCGTGAGCTATGCCACAAAAATCAATGCAAAAGAACTGGTGGCAGATAACTATCGTTATAAGTCGTGGGTTTACGAAGCTCGAAAAGATTACAAGAACGCATATGCCTATCTGCTGCTACTTTATGGGGCAGAAAAGGAATTATTGATGATGAATGAAATGAGACAAATCGAATTGAATATCGTACAAAAACACCTCCGTGATAAGGAGCAGCAGATAATTATGCGGGAGCAAGCGTATCAAATCGACTTTCTCCGTTTGTGGGTATCTATCGCTGTATTGGCTGTAATTGTCCTTATGCTCGCACTCTCTTATGCGGTATATCACTATCGGCAGAAGAAGAAATTGGTGTTGCTTGAAGCGGCCAGGCAACTCGAAAATCATGAAAAAGAACTGATGGCACTGAAATTAAAGGAGTCTGAGCATGAGGCGCAGACTGTGCAGCAGGAACTTGAGCACCACCGGAAAGAGTTGACCAATCTTGCTTTTTTTATTCGTAGCCGGAATGATTTATTGGCACAGATACAGGAAAAAATAAAAGCGGGATATAAGCTTTCGCCTGCCGAAAGTGAACGTCATTTACGCAATATTTATACCTATATATCACAATTCAGCGCCCGTGATACGGAAACGGGAGTTTTAATCGACGAAATAAACCGGCAGTTTATCGAACGCCTCTCACAGCTTCATCCTAATCTCTCCGGAAATGAGAAACGTTTGTCTTCTTTGCTGCGTGTCGGATTGTCGACGAAAGAAATAGCCTCCATCATTCATTCGACACCTAAAACGGTCAATATGGCGCGTTATCGGTTGCGAAAACACTTGAATCTCGAAACGGATGACAGCCTCACAGAGTATATGAAGCAGATATAGATGATCTCATTCGTCTGTAAAAGTTGATTACCAATTTGGGTATGTTCTTAAGTGTAGATAAATGTTTTTTTGAATCTATACAAAAGATCATAATGTAGCATATGTTGTAATGATTATATATCTGATAAAAAGCATTTTATTTTTTCTTTTGTAGATATAAATAATTCCTTTTAATGGGCTTTGTAGGCATAAAATAGGATTGAAAAAACTTGACAAATGAACCTTAAATATCTAATCTTGTCAAAAATTTTAATTTGAAATACTATGATAGTAACGCAAAGTCGGAATCGATTAGGTATCGGTTTAAATTTTAAAACAATGTTTGTAGGACTGTGTTTTCTCCTCTTACCTTCGTGGAGTATAGCACAGCAAGTCTTAATTAAAGGAGTGGTGTATGATGATCATAATGTGCCGGCTATCGGTGTAAATGTGGTCAAGAAAGGAAGCACTGAAGGAGTGATAACAGATTTGAATGGACAATTTGAGATTAGGGCTTCACAGGGCGATGTGCTTATTTTTTCGTATATTGGCTTTGCTACACAGGAGATAACCTGCGATGGACAGTCAAATATCATTGTTCGGCTAAAAGAAGATACCGAGGTTTTGGAAGAGGTTGTTGTTGTCGGTTATGGAACAATGAAAAAGAGTGATCTTACGGGTGCAATTTCTTCGGTGAATGTGGAGGAACTGGCCGGCCGTGCAACAACAAATCCGGCAGAGGCGTTGCAGGGCAAAATCTCGGGTGTGAATATTCGTAAGTCGGGAGGAAATGCGGGCGCCGGAGTATCGGTTAAAATTCGTGGGGTAAAATCTTTCGGAGATAATGAACCTCTGTATATTATCGATGGTTTTCCCGGGAATATCAATAATATCAATCCGCAGGATATTGCTTCAATGGAGGTGCTTAAAGACGGTGCTGCTGCCGCTATCTACGGTTCTACCGCTGCTAATGGAGTGATTATCGTAACGACCAAGAATGGGAAAAAAGGAGAGTTGAAAGTCGATTTTAATACATGGCTTAGTATGGTGCATGTCGCCAATCGGTTGTCAATGCTTGATGCCAAGGGATATGTGCAGGTACACAGGCAGATGTATGAGAATTACAATCAGCAGTTTCCCGGCAAAGCTATTGAATTGCCAGAGTATATAACGAATCCCGGTAATTCGGATACGAACTGGCAGGATGAGCTGTTTCGTACCGGTCTCTCACAACATTACATGGTTGGTCTGCGCGGAGGAAGTGAACAGGCTCGTTATGCTGTTTCCTTCAGCCATGCCGATGATAAAGGGGTGTTATTAGGTAATCGGTTCAAACAGGAAAATGCACGAATGAAACTGTCGGCACGGAAAAACATTTTCGAACTTGAAGCCAACATCGGTCTTCGTGCAACCCGGAGTTTACAGCCGCAATATTCATTGAAAGAGGCCTACATGATTTCACCCTTAGTGCCTGTTTATGATGAATCAGAACGTTATGGATATGGACTGACAAACAGGAATGGACTACCGAGTAATCGGAATGTTCTGGCTGATCATCATTTTCGGGAAGCCGTCACGAACAGGTATCATATAACGGCAAATGCTTCGGTCACAGCTCACTTTACGGAGTGGCTCAATTTTCGTTCTGCTTATTCTTATCGTGGAGATCATCAACGGTATAACTATCATACGCCTCCGTATGTCGCAGATGTCAAATCACCGACAGAATATCCCCTACATACCGAATCTTCTTCCTATTGGCAAGAACAGGTAATCGATCATATCCTAACATTGAATAAGGCATTCGGCGATCATTCGGTCAATGCGATGGCCGGAAATTCTGTTACTTTGCAGGATTATACTTGGAATAGCGTCTCGGTAGAAGGTAAGACGCTGGTACATGAAGTGAAGGACGGAAAACTTGTCACTCATGAGAAACCGGGCGGATTTCTTGATCCTTATTTCGGGACCATTAACGCCGGAAAAGGGGGCACATATACAGGTGAAGGTTCCCTCTATGCATATCGTAGGGTGTCTTTTTTCGGACGACTGAACTATGCTTATGCCGGTAAGTATATGTTACAGCTGACATTCCGTCAGGATGGTTCTTCCAAATTTGGTCGTGACAGCCGTTGGGGATTTTTTCCTTCGGTTGCATTGGGATGGCGTATTTCTGAAGAGCGCTTTTTCCCGAAGGACGGCGTGTTTAGTAATCTTAAATTACGTGCCAGTTGGGGACGGCTTGGGAATGAGCAAGCTTTAGGGTATTACGATTTTCAGGCATTGATCTCTACCTATAATAATTTATATGGAGGTTATGTACAGGGTTCAGGTTCGACACCTTGGCCGGGCAGTACAGCGAGAGGATTGGCTAACCGTAACCTGCAGTGGGAAACGACAGATACGAAAAATATAGGATTTGACTTCGGGTTGTTTAACGGAAAATTGTCCGGATCAGCAAATTATTATTACAATCGGACGGAAGATATGCTGATTACTAAAAAACTTGCTCCTTCGGTTGGATTATTTGATCCCGTCATGAATGTCGGGAAGATACGCAATACCGGTATTGAGCTGGAGATGAGTTGGCAGGATAAAGTCGGGGCTCTTCAATATCATACAAGTTTCAATTTAACGACTACAGCCAATAAAGTTGTTGAGTTGTCAGACCCGAAGCAAGCTCTTTACGGTGATGGGCTGAAATGGGGAACGGAACATTTTCCGACACAAACGAGAGCGGGGTATCCGATTGCAGGGTTCTATTTATATCGTACCGAAGGTATATTCCAAAGTGACACCGAGGCAGAATCCTATAAAAACGATAAGGGAGAACGCTTGCAGCCGAATGCGAAGGGGGGAGATATCCGTTTTGTCGATATAAATGGAGATGGCGTGATCAATGAAGAAGACAAAGAATTTTGTGGGGCTGCTATTCCTAAAGTCGAAGCAAATCTAACATTCGGTGTTGACTATAAAGGATGGGACTGTTCGTTCTTGCTTGGCGGAGGCTGGGGCGGTAAATTATACAATGCGAATCGTTATTTTTACGAAGGTATGAGCTCCGGCTCTAATTTCCTGGAAACAACACTGAATGCCTGGACTCCTGAGAATAAGCGAACGGATGTTCCTCGTGCGGTATTGCAGGATATGAACGGGAATGCACGTGAATCAGACCGTTTTCTCGAAACAGGCAATTACATTCGCATGCGCCAACTACAACTTGGATATACGTTCTCGCCATCCGTATTGCATAAACTACGAGTGGAAAATCTGCGCCTCTATACCAGTGTAGAAAATCTCTTTACAATTACCCCTTATACGGGAATCGATCCCGAATTTTCACGTAAGAGTGCTGCCAATCCGACATCGGATGTCCTGAATGCCGGAGTGGATACACATATCTATCCATTCACGCGATCATATATTGTGGGATTGCAACTTTCATTTTAATAACTCCTTAATACATCATAATCATGATACAAATTAGATATATAACGTTTGTTCTTTTATTGTCCGGTATCCTTACGGGCTGTGATGATTTTTTGACAGTCAGTTCCCCCGACGAGTTGACCTCCGAGTCGTTCTGGCGAAATAAATCGGATGCGGAAGCCGGATTAGCCGCTGCATATTCGAAATTGGAAGCTTCTACCGATACATGGGAATTTCCTGAGGTTTTTTTCCCCGTAGAAGCTTATCGCGAAGATATTATCAAACCGGGATCGGATGCATATAATTATCCGAATTGGATCGAATTGGCAAATTTTAATTACACGAACGGCAATTCTCAATTCTCTGCTTATTGGCGGGATAATTACTATGGTATTAATTATTGTAATCAGGTCATTGAAAATCTACCCCATATACCGGCTGATAAAATAACGGACACCGATCGTGCAATGATACAGAACGAGGTTTATTTCCTACGGGGGTATTATCATATGAAATTATTATTGAACTGGGAACAGATCGTTATTCGAGACAAATATATTTCTTCGGTGGCCGAGCTGGATAAACCGTTGTCTACTCGTACCGAAGCATGGGATTTTATTATCGATAATTTCAAAAAAGCAACAGCATTACCGGCCAACCGAACTTCCGAAACAGTTGGACGAGCTACTCAGGGAGCAGCTTACGCTTATCTCGGATGGGCACACCTGACAAGAGCATACGAGGAAACAGGCCGGAAAGATGCGTCGCTAAATGCAGCTGTCGAGGCATTGAACCGGGTGACGGGATACGAGTTGGTGAAAGAGTTGCGTACCTTATTCGATGGCACAAATAAAAATTCGAAAGAGAGTATTTTTGAGATACAACTTACATTAAGTACGGCCAATGGAGCGCGTTACCGCACCCAGCTTCATCGATTTATCGGCTGTTCCGAATTGCAGGGGTGGGATGAGGTACTCCCGACGGATCTGCTGATACAAGCTTACCAAAAAGAGGGTAAGACGGCGACAGACGGTCGTTATGACGGTCGTTTGTATGAAACGCTCTTTTTTAAGGATGAATATTTCAATGATACTGTTGCAAAACGTGTGTATGACAAGACTTATGACGAATGGTTTCAAGGTGCTGATAAACAGGTGTTCCGTAAATATATGCCGGCAGATGCGGCTGGTTTGAGTGCTGCATATTTTGCTCCGAATATTGTTTTGATGCGTTATGCGAATGTTTTGCTCATGAAGGCGGAAGCTTTGAATGAGCTTGGCCGTACCTCTGAAGCGATCCCTCTTGTTAATGAAGTGCGTAAGCGTGCAGGTATGCCTGCGATGAAGGGGGCCACTCGTGAAGCTGTGCGCGCACAGATTGAACATGAACGTATGCTGGAATTTCCTTTGGAAAATATGCGTTTCTATGATCTTCGTCGTTGGGGAAAGACGAAAGAGGTATTGCATGCAGCTGGACGCTCGAACTTTGATCCGTCCAAACATAATTTTTATCCGATTCCGATTCAGGAAATCAATTCGAATAATGCAATAGATTGATAGTGTTTTTTTGAGTAATATCCCCGTATTATGAAGAAGAGTATTGCGATTTTTTTCCTGTGGCTCCCTGCGACCTTGTTTGCCCAACAATCCAAAGAGTGGGAGAATCATATTGTGAATCAGTTGAATCGGGAGACTATGCATGCCCATTTCGTTCCTTATGCTTCGGAAGAAGGAGCTTTGCTTCAAGACAGCTCCCAACTGCGAACATATTTATTGAATGGGACCTGGAAATTCCATTACTCGAAAAATCCGGCTTCTCGTCCTGTCTTTTTTTATGAAGATCGTTACGATGTGGCGGATTGGGCTGATATACAAGTTCCGGGGAGTTGGGAGTTGCAGGGTTTCGACGTACCGATCTATACCGATACGCGTTACCCTTTTCCTCCCAATCCGCCTCATGTTCCCAAAGAATATAATCCTGTCGGATCGTATAAAACAAGCTTTCGGATACCGGAGTCTTTTGATGGATCCGATATTCTACTTCATTTCGGTGGGGTCGAATCAGCTTTTTATTGCTGGGTGAATGGTCAATTTGTCGGTTATAGTGAGGATAGTCGTCTGTCTGCTGAGTTTTTGATCAATCAGTACCTGAAGCCCGGATTGAATAGTCTTGCGGTAGAGGTTTATCGGTATAGTGATGGTTCTTACCTTGAGGCACAAGACTATTGGCGTTACAGTGGAATCGAACGCGATGTTATGTTGATTGCACGTCCCGCGGTACGGGTCAAAGACTTTGAAGTGAAGGCGTCACTGACGAATCGTTATGTAGATGGGAACTTCGAAATCGATGTGTTGCTGGACAACCGGAGGGAGGTTCGTGGTACGGAAATACAGTTGAATGTGTTTGACGACAATAAACAAATGATCGCTTCTTCTCGCTTGAAAGCAAGAAATCAATCGGATACTCTTCTTTCTTTCCGGAAAATATTTCAACAAGTGAAACCTTGGACTGCCGAAACGCCAGATTTATATACCGTCACGGTTTCAACGTTGGATCGGAAAGGAAGAGTGACGGAATCGTTTGCACATCGTTTTGGTTTCCGAACCGTTGAGATAAAAAACGGCATGTTATTACTGAATGGCATACCTGTACTTATCAAAGGCGTGAATCGGCACGAGCATAACATGTATACGGGGCGTACAATCACCGTCGAAAGCATGGAGGAAGATATTCGTTTGATGAAATTATTTAATATCAATGCGGTACGATGTTCGCATTATCCTAATTATCCTCAATGGTATGAGTTATGCGATAAATATGGCATTTATCTGGTTGACGAAGCCAATATCGAATCGCACGGTATGTCCGATCATCCCTCGGTTCAGACGCTGGCCGATTGGGAGAATTGGGACATTCCTTTTCGGGAGCGCATGATGCGTATGATGGAGCGTGACAAAAACTTTACATCTGTCATTACCTGGAGTTTGGGTAATGAATCGGGATATGGGAAGCATTTTGAAAATCTGTATCATGAAGCTAAACGACGCGATCCGAGTCGTCCCGTTCAGTACGAAGGAGGACACATGGCGGGTTTGTCCGATATTTATTGTCCTATGTATGCCCGTATTTGGGCTTTGCGCCAATGGGTAAACGAACGGCAAAAACGTCCTTTCATTTTATGTGAATATACCCATGCGATGGGTAATAGCGTGGGAAACTTGCAAGATTATTGGGATTTAATTTATAAATATGATAATTTGCAGGGAGGCTTTATTTGGGATTGGGTAGATCAGACTTTTGCACGGAAAGACGATGATGGTCGTGACATCTGGGCTTATGGTGGAGATATGGGGTTTGTGGGTATTGTGAACGATTCGAACTTTTGTGCCAACGGACTTGTTGCAGCCGATCGCAGTTTGCATCCTCATATCTGGGAAGTAAAACATGTGTATCGCTATATCCATTTTGAGAGTGTGCCTTTCTCGTCCGATCTTATCCGGATCACCAATCGCCACGATTTTATCGACGCAGATATCTATGATTATAAATGGAAAATTAAAGCGGATGGTCGCATATTGTACGAAGGAGTGCTCGACGTCCCTTCCATCAAACCGCATCAGAGTATGAACGTGAAACTGCCGTTACCTTCATTCCACAAGGATCCCAACACCGAATATTTCCTTCATCTGACAGCTTATACACGAACTGCTACTCCACTGATTCCTGCGAGACATACGGTTTCTGCCGCCCAATGGCTATTACCGGGAACGAGGATATCGGAAGAGACTCCAGTCCAAGGGGTGTTGACATGTCAAGATTTGGATGAAAAGGTGGTCTTTCAGATGGCTGGCATTTCATTGTCTTTCTCTAAGACAAATGGCGAGCTGGTCAGTTATGTTACCGGAGACAAGGAATTTCTGATCGAAGGGTTGCGTCCGAACTTCTGGCGTCCGATGACGGACAACGATGTTGCCAATAAAACCGGAGAACGTTGCGCAATCTGGAATGAAGCCGGAGAGCGACTGATACTGCAGGATTTTGAATATACGCTTTCGCGTGACCGTCAGAAGGCTATGGTGTCTGCTTCTTATGCGATGCCGGAACAAATGTTTATATGTCGTGTGACATATACTGTTTACGCAGATGGAGTTATTAAGGTGAACTTTGTATTTGAACCGGGCGAATACCCTCTTCCGGAGATGCCCCGTCTGGGAATGTATATGATCCTTAAAGAAGAGTTTGAAAACATGACCTGGTTTGGCCGAGGACCTCATGAAAATTATTGGGATCGCAAAAACAGCGCTTTGGTCGACTTGTACAGTGCATCGGTTTGGGAACAATATCATCCGTATGTACGAGCTCAGGAGACCGCTAATAAGACAGATGTACGTTGGGCGGCTCTCCAAAACGATAAAGGCGTGGGACTGTTAATCCGCACAACCGACGAGCCTCTCAGTGTCAGTGCATGGAATTTTCCAATGAAAGCGCTGAAATATATCCCCTCTGGGACCAAGCGTGTGCATGGCGGAAGCATTCAAAAGCAACCCATGATATGGGTTAATATTGACAGCCGGCAAATGGGAGTTGGAGGTGATACGACGTGGGGGGCGCATACGCATCCGGAATATACGATTACCCCGGTGAAACAGAATTACGGCTTTCTGATTGTGCCGATACGGGAACAGGATGAATTAATATCAAAAACCAAATTGCTGAGATAGAATAGCGTAAAATTATATGTTTGTTGTAATAGGGCTTATGTTTACCGGAATCGCTTTGGGGTATCTGTTTCGAAAGAGATTGATAATTAGGCGATTCAGCAACCTGATGGGTTGGACTGTCTACTTGTTGCTTTTTTCTCTCGGAATTTCAGTAGGAAATAATCGTGAGATAATTTGTAATCTCCCGGCATTGGGAGGGCAAGCCTTATGGCTGGCTTTTGCCGGTACATTGGGTAGTGTTTGGGGAGCTTGGATCGTATATCGGAATTTCTTCAAAAATAAATCATAGTCTGATTTTTATATTTTTGATAACAGATGAGAGGGAGCCTTATTGTTGTTGCTTTTTTCGTAGCTGGATGTCTGACGGGTTGGATATTGGATACTTACGATATTCGCATCGAGGATGATCCGACACGTTATATTCTCTATTTTTTGATGCTTCAAGTTGGATTAGGAGTAGGAAGTGATAAACATATCATGCAAATACTGAAGACGGTACGTTTGCAATTACTATTGGTGCCGGTCGCTACGATAATAGGCACTCTCCTTTTTTCGACTTTAGCGGCTTTCTGTATTTCCCAATGGAGCATTTATGATTGCTTAGCCGTAGCAAGTGGCTTTGCCTATTATTCTTTATCGTCTGTGATGATTACTGATCTGAAATCCGTTTCATTGGGCGCACAATCGGCTGCGGAACTGGGTACGATTGCTTTAATAACTAATATTATTCGAGAAATGATGGCGCTTTTGGGGGCTCCTTTATGGGTTCGATTCTTTGGTCCTCTCGCTCCGATCTGTGCCGGTGGTGCGACAACAATGGATACTACTCTGCCTGTCATTACAAGATATTCAGGCAAAGATTTTGTCTTTATAGCCGTCCTGCATGGTATACTCGTTGATTTGACCGTCCCATTTGCGGTGAGCCTCTTTTGCGCATTGTAAACACTCGTCTGTGTTGCTGAGCCTGCCGAAGCGATACCAAAATCCAGCCTGTTACAAGTGGTGCATGAGAAGACGGAGATTTCGCACATAGGGAAATAATACGTACTTTTGCGGCAAAAAAATGGGATGCGGATGTGAACATCTGCGTCAAGGGGAACGATGAAGCTATTTTTTTTGAGCTTGGCCAGCGGGAGCAGCGGAAACTGTTATTATGTGGGTACATTCGATTACGGCATCCTGATTGATGCCGGCATCGGCATCCGAACCATTAAAAAAGTGCTGAAAGACCGGGGGATCGAATTTGAAAAGATTATGGGAGTACTTGTGACGCACGACCATGCCGACCATATCAAGACGATCGGCTGTCTGGGTGAACGTTGTCACATCCCCGTCTATGCCACCGAGGCCGTGCATGAGGGCATCGCCCGCAGCCGATATGTCGAGGAAACGTTGGTTCATTCGCGCCGCGTGATCGAGAAAGAAGTATCGTTTATGATCCGTGACTTCCGGATCAAAGCCTTCGAAGTACCACACGACAGCAGCGATAACGTCGGTTATCTGATTACTTACGGCAGTCATCGCCTGACAATTGCTACCGACGTGGGACATATCACGGACACGGTCAGCAAATATATACAAATGGCTAATCATCTGGTGTTAGAAGCAAATTATGACGAAGAGATGCTGCACTATGGAAATTATCCGGAATTCCTTAAAGAGCGTGTAGCCGGTCCGAGAGGACATCTGAGCAATCGTCAAGTTGCTGACTTTCTGGCTACTCATTATACGCCAACCTTAAAAAACATCTGGCTTTGCCATTTGAGTCGCGAAAACAACCATCCTGACCTGGCCTATAAAACGGTGGATTTACGCCTTTCGGAAGAAGGGATACGGGTCGGGAAAGATGTACACCTGACTACGCTCAAGCGCACGACTCCCTCCCCTCTCTTCGAGATCGATTCGTGAGACTACTCCAGCAAGTCGCGTATCTTAGCGTCAGCGCGCAATTCTATTTCAGGGGTAAGATTGTCTTTGAGATGTTTCATCAGAATGGCGATGACGGCCAAATCGTCCGTATAGCCCAGTCCGGCAATAAGATCGGGAACAAGGTCGATCGGCAGAATAAAATAGCCTAACGCCCCCACAATGTAAGCCTTGTCACGTAAGGGCACATGCTCGCTCTTCATCATATAATAAAGGAGAAGCACGGGACGCAGCACACTCGTACCGGCTTTTCGAGCGATACGTCGAACTTTGCGCCAAAAACGGTTGTCATCGTAATATTTACTGTACGAACCTGTTTCTTCAAGGCGTCGAATGGGCAGATTTTCATTATTCAATTCGTCCATTTCAGGCTGTTTCTGTTGTTTTGTCAAGGCAAAGATAATACATTATTTTCGGAATAAGGATAGAATCGGAAAGAAAGATTTGCAAAATCCGGAAAACGTATGTAATATTGACGGCATTTTTGGAGAATCGATTAGAAACATGATAAAATATTGAACAGACATGGGAGAACATAGATTCCAAGGCGAATGGCCGAAGATCGGGATTCGTCCGACGATTGACGGACGAATGGGAGGAGTGCGCGAATCACTCGAAAAACAGACAATGGATATGGCGAAAAGTGTCGTAAAACTACTGACAAAGACGCTGCAATACCCCGACGGCACACCGGTTGCGTGTGTGATCGCCGATTCAACCATCGGACGGGTGGCCGAGAGCGCCGCATGCACCGAAAAGTTCAGACGCGAGAACGTGGCGGTGACGATTACCGTCACCCCCTGCTGGTGCTACGGAAGCGAAACGATGGACATGGACCCGCACACGGTGAAAGCTGTCTGGGGATTTAATGGGACCGAACGTCCGGGAGCCGTTTACCTGGCAGCCGTATTGGCAGCTCACGCGCAAAAAGGACTGCCGGCCTTCGGCATCTACGGACATGAAGTGCAGGATGCTGATGCGAAAGACATCCCGGCCGATGTGCGCGACAAACTGTTGCGTTTTGCACGTGCAGCGATGGCGGTCGCTCTGATGCGCGGCAAATCGTACCTGTCGATCGGTGCCGTATGTATGGGAATTGCCGGTTCGATCGTCGATTCGAATTTCTTCGAGAATTACCTCGGTATGCGTTGCGAAGGAGTCGATGAGGTCGAAATCATCCGTCGCATGGAGAACGATATTTACGATAAAGAAGAATATAAAAAAGCGTTGGCGTGGGCAAAGAAAAATTGCAAGCAAGGCGAAGATATCATTAACCGCAAAGACTTGGCAAAGACGAAAGCCGAGCACGAAAAAGATTGGGAGTTTACTGTTAAGATGACCCTGATCGTGCGCGACCTGATGGTGGGTAATCCCAAACTCAAATCGCTCGGATTCGGTGAAGAAGCCCTCGGACATCACGCAATTGTTGCAGGTTTTCAAGGGCAGCGCCAATGGACGGACTTCTATCCGAACGGAGACTTTACGGAGGCGATCCTCAACTCGTCATACGACTGGAGCGGTATCCGCGCGCCATTCATTCTGGCCACCGAGAACGACTCGCTCAACGGAGCAGCCATGCTGTTCGGCCATTTGCTGACGAATACGGCGCAAATCTTTGCCGACGTCAGAACGTACTGGAGTCCCGAAGCCGTACTGCGTGTAACCGGTAAAAAGCTGACCGGCAAAGCGGCACAGGGAATCATCCACCTGATCAATTCCGGAGCGGCGACCCTCGACGGCTCCGGCCAGCAGAGCGACAAGAAAGGAAAGCCGGTGATGAAACCGTTCTGGGAGATCACAAAAGACGAAGCACAGGCTTGCCTCGACGCTACGACTTGGATGCCTGCTAATCGCGAATATTTCCGCGGTGGGGGCTATTCCTCGAAATTCCTGACCAAAGGAGGAATGCCGTGCACGATGATGCGCTTGAACATCGTCAAAGGCCTTGGCCCCGTACTGCAACTGGCCGAAGGATGGACGGTAGACCTCGACGAGAAATCATTCCGAATCCTCGATGATCGTACCGACAAGGGTTGGCCGACGACGTGGTTCGCACCGCGACTCACCGGCAAAGGCCCGTTCAAGGACGTCTATTCGGTCATGAACAACTGGGGAGCCAACCACGGAGCCATCAGCTTCGGACATATCGGCGCCGACCTGATCACGATGGCCTCAATGTTGCGGATCCCCGTTTGTATGCACAACGTGGAAGAAGACGATATCTTCCGGCCGGCTTCATGGAACGCCTTCGGTATGGATAAGGAAGGAGCGGACTATCGCGCCTGCAGCTCTTACGGTCCGCTCTACGGGAAATATTGAACGAAGAGCAGGCCATGAAGAAACAGTCGATCTTACATAAGGACGGGGTGAGCTATGTCATCCCGTTCGTTTTAATTACGTTTTGTTTCGCCCTGTGGGGCTTTGCCAACGACATCACCAACCCGATGGTCAAGGCGTTCTCAAAAATATTCCGCACCAGCGTGACCGAAGGAGCGCTCGTTCAGGTCGCATTCTACGGAGGTTACTTTGCGATGGCTTTTCCAGCTGCGATTTTTATCCGTAAATATTCGTACAAAGCCGGCATACTGATGGGACTTGCGCTGTATGCCGCCGGTGCATTCCTCTTCTTTCCGGCTAAGATGACCGGAAGTTATTACCCGTTTCTGATCGCTTATTTTATTCTGACCTGCGGACTCTCGTTCCTCGAAACGAGCGCTAATCCGTATATCCTTTCGATGGGAACGGAGGAGACGGCCACACAGCGGCTTAACTTCGCCCAGTCGTTCAATCCGATCGGCTCGCTGATGGGGATGTTCGTGGCCATGACATTTATTCAGGCACGGTTAGACCCGATGGATACGGCGCAACGTTCAATGCTCGACGATGCTCGGTTCGAAGTTGTCAAACAGTATGACTTGGGGGTCTTGATCACGCCTTACCTTATCATCGGCGTCGTCATTCTTGCGATGTTTCTCCTGATCCGTTTCGTGAAGATGCCGAAGAATGCCGACCGGTCGCACGCCATCGATTTCTTCCCGACACTGCGACGCATCTTTTCGCTTCCCCGCTATCGTGAAGGGGTGATTGCGCAGTTCTTCTATGTCGGTGTGCAGATCATGTGCTGGACGTTTATCATTCAGTATGGCACACGAATCTTTATGGAACAGGGCATGGCCGAGAAAAATGCCGAAGTGTTGAGTCAGCAATACAACATAGCTGCGATGGTGATTTTCTGTTGCAGCCGTTTCATTTGTACATTTCTGCTGAGGTATCTCAATCCCGGAAAACTGTTGATGATTCTGGCCGTTGCAGGTGGTCTGCTGACGCTCGGCGTCATCGGTTTCCGTGACATCAAGGGGCTATACTGCCTCGTGGGGGTGTCGGCCTGTATGTCACTGATGTTCCCGACCATTTACGGTATTGCGCTCAAAGGGCTTGGTGAAGATGCCAAGTTCGGAGCCGCCGGACTGATCATGTCCATCCTCGGCGGATCGGTGCTGCCGCCGTTGCAGGCCGCCATCATTGATCTGGACACTCTCAGAGGCTTTCCGGCAGTCAACTTGTCATTCGCTTTACCGCTGGTTTGTTTTGTCGTGATTGCCGCCTACGGCTTTCGTACATTTCGCTCGAGGGAAGTATCTTAACACTAAGACACATAGCGAATTGTTTCCCGGAGGTTATCGCTCGCATGTAGCGCCTCTCCCGGGAAACTTCGTTTTTGCAGTGTATAGAAAAATATCGTTGTGCCGTTCACCTGTACTTTAAGTCGTATTTTTTGAAAAGATGGCACATAAACAGGAAAATTTATACATTTGTCCCGTAGTAACGTAGTAAAGAAGTAATGTGGCAAGGTCGTATAAACTTTGTGCTTTTCACTCTTCTTTACGCCTTAATCATTTTACTGCTTTACTGCATGGAATATTGAATACTTACTTATAAGAAAATAAGAAATACGAAGAATGGGAAAAAAGAAAGTTTTTGTCAGCGGATGTTACGACATGCTACACAGCGGGCACGTTGCTTTTTTTGAAGAAGCGGCCACGCACGGCGACTTGTATGTCGGCATCGGCTCCGACAAAACCATCCATGAACTGAAAGCACGCAAAACGATTCACACGGAAGACGAACGTCTTTACATGGTTAGAGCCCTGAAGAGTGTCAAAGAGGCATGGGTGAACAGCGGTAGCGGAGTGCTTGACTTCGTCGAAGATCTGAAACGCTTGCAGCCGGATATCTTTTTCGTCAACAGCGACGGACATACGCCGGCTAAGGAGCGGCTATGCCAAGAATTGGGCATTCGGTACATCGTCAGTCAACGGATTCCGCACGGCGGTCTGCCCGTTCGTTCAACAACGGCGTTACGGAAAGAATGTCTGATTCCTTATCGGCTTGATCTGGCCGGAGGTTGGCTCGATCAACCTTCCGTCAGCAAGTATTGCCCCGGCGCTGTTCTGACAATAAGTATCGAACCGGACTACGAATTCAACGATCGTAGCGGAATGTCGACAAGCTCACGTAAAAAAGCAATCGAATTATGGCAGGCGGATATTCCGGAAGGAGATAAAGAAAAACTGGCGCGTACTTTATTCTGTTTTGAGAATCCGCCGGGAACGAAATACGTCAGTGGCTCACAGGATTCGCTGGGTATTGTGCTGCCGGGATTGAACCGGCTCTACTATAACGGAGACTACTGGCCGGAATCGATCGAATCGATAACCGATCGTGATCTGTTGGGATGGATCGAAGAGCGTCTGTGGCTTGTCCCTCTGTCTCCGCGTCATGCCGAATACGACGTACTTGCAGACACGCACATCAACGAATCCGATGCACAGCGCCTGAGTCAGGCGGCCGAGGCATGTTGGCAAGCGTTGAAAGCAAAAGATGTAATCGCTTGGGGAAAGGCAGCGTCAGACAGTTTCGAGGCGCAGGTGGCTATGTTCCCCAACATGATCATCTCCGAAGTGTCAACTGTTTTAGAAACATATAAATCAAAGGTATTGGGATGGAAGATAAGCGGTGCGGGCGGCGGAGGCTATCTCGTTTTCGTCAGTGAGCAGCCTGTCGAAAAGGCCATTCAAATACGTATCAGAAGAGGATAACAAGATGAAAGGAATTGTTTTAGCCGGAGGTTCAGGGACACGCCTGTACCCCATCACAAAAGGGATATCGAAACAGATGATCCCTATCTACGACAAGCCGATGATATATTATCCAATATCGGTACTCATGCTGGCCGGTATACGGGATATTTTGATTATCTCTACTCCTTGGGACTTACCCGGTTTTCAGCGTCTGTTAGGCGACGGATCGGACTGGGGAGTCCGCTTCGAATATGCCGAACAGCCTTCGCCCGACGGATTGGCACAGGCGTTTATTATTGGGGCGGATTTTATTGGAGAAGAAGATGTTTGCCTTATATTGGGCGATAACATTTTCTACGGGCAACGTTTTACACAAATGTTAAAAACCGCAGTTTTTAACGTTTGCGAAGAACAAAATGCAACCGTCTTCGGTTATTACGTAAACGATCCCGAACGATATGGCGTAGCGACGTTCGATAAGCAAGGGAACGTACTGAGCATTGAAGAAAAACCAGAACATGCGCAATCGAACTATGCCGTTGTCGGACTTTATTTCTATCCGAACGAGGTGGTCGAAATAGCTCGCAACGTTCGACCGTCAGCTCGCGGAGAACTGGAAATCACTTCGGTGAACCAGGCATTTCTAAATCGCGGACGACTAAAAGTCGAGCTGCTCGGGCGTGGGTTTGCATGGTTGGACACCGGTACCCACACCTCTCTGACCGAGGCTTCCACTTTTGTAGAGGTGATTGAGCGGCGGCAGGGGCTGAAAATCGCTTGTGTAGAAGAAATAGCTTTCCGGCAGGGTTGGATCGGTACGGATCAGTTGAAAAGAAATGCAGAACCGATGATGAAAAATCCGTATGGAGAATATTTGATGAAACTATGGATGGAAAGTCAGAACAGTCTGTAGAACATCCATCAAACACTCGTATGAGAAACGGGAAGACGGATTCATAGATATCTGGTGATCAACATAAGAAAGAGTAGCGAAGGCATTGAAAAAAATTCAGAACAAAATACATATTTTATTTGTTTGGAAGAAAAAAAGGATTACCTTTGCCGCGAAATGTGTATTAGCAAATGTATAGATATAATATTAGGTTATTGTTTAATAAAATATGAATAGATTATGAAGACTAAGGTATTACTTTTAGCGATGTTATTCGGAGCTGCATTGTCTGTTTCTGCGCAGCAATACCAGCCGCAGGTAGGCTTCAGCACCGAGAACGGTTCGAAAACGAACTTTAAGAAAAACAAGGCAACGGATAACATGTTTATCTCGTTGGCCGGAGGTGGAAACATCTTGTTTGGAGACTTGAACGGCAATGCCGACTTTGCCGATCGTATTGCCCCGTCGGGAGCGATCTCTATCGGTAAATGGTACAACCCATACATGGCCTTCCGTTTGCAAGTGAATGGCGGTAAGATGAAAAATTACAGCTATGTAAAAGATTATAAGAGCGATAACGCACAAGATTTCTGGTGGATCAATCCGCATGTGGACATCATGTGGGATGTAACCAATTTCTGGGCTCCTTACAAAGAATCGAAAGTGTTCCGCTTCATTCCGTTCGTAGGTCTGGGTTACGCACTTCGCCCGGGTTATAGCGACAAGAATAACAACAGTTTCCCGAGAGCTGAGTCGGCATCGATCAACGGGGGTGTTCAATTCATGTTCCGTCTGGGCAAACGTGTGGATTTGTTCTTAGAAGGACAATACACCCTGCTGGGGGAGCACTGGAACTGGGATTCTCACGCACGTCCTCGCTACGACCGTCCGGTACAGGCTATGTTGGGTCTGAACTTCAACCTCGGAAGAAAAGAGTTTGAAGTACTTGAGCCGATGGATTACGATTTGCTGAACGACCTGAATTCTCAGATCAACGCATTGCGTGCTGAAAATGCTGAGTTGAGCAAACGTCCGGAATTCTGTCCGGAATGTCCGAAGTGCCCGGAAGTGAAAGAACCGCGTGAAAATCTGCAAAACGTAGTTTACTTCCGTCTGAACAGCGCAAGAATCGACAAACATCAGGAAGTTAGCATCTTCAATACAGCCGAATATGCAAAGAAACACAGCTTGCCGATCAAGTTGGTTGGTTATGCAGACAGAAAGACAGGTAACCCGGACTACAACAAAGGCATTTCTGAAAGACGTGCAAGAGCGGTTGCGAAACAGCTTATCGACAAATACGGTATCTCTTCCGACAACATCTCTATCGAGTGGATGGGTGATACAGTTCAGCCGTATGCTGAAAATGCTTGGAACCGTGTGGTTATCATGAATACAGACGATAAATAATCAATCGTAAGACCATAACCGAAAAGGCCGGTGGATTTCTTCCATCGGCTTTTTTTTGTCTTTATATTTTTGTAGCTTTGTCACCGCTATAAACAACATATGTCTCCGATTGAAAAAATAATGTCTTCATATCGAACGATGTTGCTGTTGTTCACGATGTATGCCGTGGGACTCTCGGCAGCAACGCTCATCGAGAAAGCGCATGGTTCGACATTGGCTAAAGTATTGATCTACTATTCTCCCTTATTTTTTCTCCTTCAGCTTTTACTGATCGCCAACTTTGCGGCCATTATACGACGGCGACAGTTCTTGCAAAAGAAGCGTTGGAGCATGTTGCTCGTGCATTTCTCATGGGTTGTCATCCTGTCAGGATCCGTCATTTCGCATCTGTTCGGTGTAGAAGGCACGATTCATCTGAGAGAAGGAGAGAAGAAGGACCGGATTCATATTCGCTCCAATCACGGACAACGGATGGCCCCCTTACCGTTCGAGATCGAACTGGAACGATTTACCTTGACCCGTTATCCCGGCTCCGCAAGCCCCTCGTCGTACGAAAGCAATCTACTCGTTTATGTTGATGATGGGGAGGTGCATCGGGAATGTGTCTTTATGAATAATGTGCTCGATGTAAAAGGCTACCGTTTCTTTCAGGCGTCATTCGATCCCGATGAAGGCGGGACGATTCTTTCGGTCAACAAAGATGTCGCGGGACGTAATGTGACGTATGCAGGCTATCTTTTACTCATGGTCGGATTCATCGGATGTGTGGTGAGACGAAACAGTCGTTTACGCCGGTTGATCAGTCAACTGAAAAATCATACGACCGTTTTTCTTTTCCTGCCCTGCATGCTTCCTGTCAGCGTATGGAGCATGCCGGATCGGGCTGCAATGAAGAAAGCAGTCTTGCAAATCCATATTCCAGACGAGCACCTCGCGCGGTTCGGATCGCTTCCGGTACAATCGATGAACGGACGCATGATCCCGGTCCATACATTCTCGTCCGAGATATTGCGCAAATTGCATAAAAAGAGTACAATCGACGGGCTAAGCGCCGATCGTTTTCTGTTGAGTCTGTTGACTATGCCGGAGATGTGGATGTATGTGCCTTTCATGGCATTGCCGGATAACGAACTGGCAGCATATTATGACCTGACAAAAGGCGAATGCGCCTATGCCGAGCTGTTCCATCCGGATGGAACATATAAGTTACAGGTGCGCCTTGAGGAAGCTTACCGAAAAATACCGACACAGCGGTCGGGATTCGATAAAGACCTCATCAAGCTGGACGAACAGATCAATATCTTTCATCAAGTAGCAAACGGACAGCTGCTCCGCATCTTCCCGCATGAGACGGACACCAACAGCCGCTGGTATGCTCCGGGAGACGATTTATCGGCATACGGCGGAGCCGATTCGGTGTTTGTTTCGCAGAGTTTTGCAGCATATCTCTCGGAGGTGAGGCGGGCATTGAAGTCGGGCGATTGGAGCAAGGCTGACGATGCGTTGCAGAGGATCAGAAACTATCAGGAAGAAAAGAGTCGTACGATCGACATCGATGCGGACCGCATCCGGTTGGAAGTGATGTATAATAAACTGGATCCGTTCCGTCGATGCAAGATCGGTTATTTATCTTTGGGCGGGATGATGCTATTGCTTTCGTTTATCTTGTTCTTTAAAGATTCCCGATGGATTCGCCGTATGCTCGGGGTACTGTCCTTGGGGGTGGGAACAGTCTTTGCGTTTCATATTCTGGGTATGGGATTTCGATGGTTTATAGGAGGGTATGCCCCATGGAGTAACTCGTATGAAACGATGGTTTATATGGCATGGGCTACCGCTTTGGCCGGCTTTTTGTTTATGCGCCGCAACCCGATGACTTTTGCATTAGCCACCCTGTTCGCCGGCGTGATCCTGTTCGTGTCGGGGCTGAATTGGATGGACCCGCAGATCAATCCGTTAGTGCCCGTTTTGAAGTCGCCGTGGCTTATGTTTCACGTAGCTGTCCTCATGATGGCTTACGGTTTTTTCGGTATCTCCTGTCTGATCGGGATAACGAGTCTGACGATGATGAGCATACTCGGAAAAGAGCGGATAAAACATCACGCCCGGTCGTTCCGTGAACTGGGTATCATCAATGAAATCGCTTTACTTGCGGGGCTGATGTTGATGACGATCGGTACTTTCATGGGCGCCGTATGGGCCAATGAATCATGGGGACGCTACTGGGGATGGGATCCGAAAGAGACGTGGGCGTTGATAACGATCGTCGTTTATACGATGGTCACCCATCTCCATCTACTGCCTCAATGGTACAACCTCTGGTCGCTCAATCTGTGTTCGGTTATAGCCTTTGCTTCGGTATTAATGACGTATTTCGGGGTGAACTATTTCCTGAGCGGCATGCATTCGTACGGGCAAAACGACAGTATCCAAGGCCTCTTTATCTATCTGTATATCATAGCCGGTATAGTAGCCGTACTGATTGTCACCGCACGGAAAGGACGGTTCCTGAAAATGAATTGTATAAAACACAACTTATATGAAACATAAAATCAATCGTACATGTCAGACAGGTCTGCTGTTTGTACTGGGTCTTATCCATGGTTCGGCACAGAGTGCAACTTTGACGACGCTGCGGGGAGTCGCTCCGCTCGAAGTAGACCAACCGTTGGCCGTTGACTCGGTCGACCAGAAAGGTAACTCGTTTAATCATGAGAAGTTACTGAAACTAAATCTGACGGTGCCGGAACAAGCGGCCTTTACCCAGCCATACGAAGCCGATACGGCCGGACTGTTTCATCTCGCTTCAGGAACGGAGAAACCATTTGTACAACTTTTCTCTTTCTATGTGCACGGAGAAGCATACGGAAAAGTGAAGGTGAAAGTCGTTACTCCTGCATTGGCCGAGCTGTTTGTGAATGGCACATCGGTTTCGACAAAGACGACCGCCGAAGAGTCACAAGCTCAGGCGAAGGAGTTATCCGCTACGCTCGCTCCGTATCCGCAGACCGCCCGGGTGGTAGTTAAGTTATTCTCTCCGTCGGCAACAAACGCGGGAACGACTTTGAAAATAATGCTCGAAAACGACGCAAAGAGTTCGGCCGGATGGTTGGTCTCGCATGATTCGAAACGCCGGATCGTGCTGGACGATATCATTAAGGGAAAACGTGTGAGCGGAACGTCGATATCTCCGCAGGGAAATTATGTGTTGATTTCCTATACCGAGTCGTATGGAAAGAGAACCTCCTACTCCACAGAACTGTACCATGTCCAAACCGGCCGACGGGTAACGATCGATACAGACCGACAAAAGCGCGGTCTACGATGGATGCCAAGAACCGAGCGTCTGGTTTACCATCCGAAAGCCGGCGACCGGACGCATCTCGTAACCATCCGGCCGGAAACGCTCGAAGAAGAGATATTAGCCGAAGATATTCCGGAGGAATCGTTCCTGATCTCACCGGACGAGAAAGCGTTGTTCTACACAAAAGCCGATGAAACGGACGAGAAGCCGGGAAACATTTTTCGCATGCATACGTTGACGGAACGCACCGGACATAAACCGCGCCACGCCTTTATTTATCGTTACGATTTAGCGACGGGACTGACCCGCCAGTTGACCTTCGGGGCACATCACACGCAGTTGAATGACGTGAGCCGGGACGGTCGCTACATCCTGTTCTCGACTACCGAAGAGACGATCACGGAACGACCTTTCCGTAAATCATCCCTGTTCCGTCTCGACCTCAAGACGATGACGGCCGATACGTTGTGGTGGAAAGATCGATTCGCTTCGTACGCGCAGTTTTCGCCCGACGGAAAGCTGCTCTTGATTCTGGGTGCTCCCGAGTCTTTCGGCGGGATCGGGCTGAATGTAGCCGAGGGGCAAATTGCCAACAGTTACGATACGCAGGCTTTTCTGATGGATTTATCGACAAAGAAGATCGAGCCGATCACGAAGGATTTTAATCCGAGCCTGATGAGAGGGCAATGGAGCGCCGACAGCCGGACGATTTACTTTCAGGCGGAAGATGAAGACCGTGTTTGCCTGTATAGATACGACCTGAATACGAAACGATATACGCGCCTGCCATCCGAAGAAGAAGTGGTGAACGGGTTTGAAGTCGCAGAACATGCTCCCGTGCTTGCTTATTCGGGAGTGAGCCTTTCCAACTCGACACGTGCCTATATATATAATGTAAGGACAGGAAGAATGACCCGGATCGCCGATCCTTACCGGCGGCAGCTGTCGCAACTGACGCTCGGCGAAGTGAAGAACTGGAACTTCATGAATTCGGATCGTACCGAAATCAAAGGATACTATTACCTGCCCCCCGACTTCGATACCACGAAAAAGTATCCGATGATTGTATATTATTACGGAGGTACTTCGCCTGTGGAGCGACGTTTCGAAAGCCGTTACCCGATGCACGTTTACGCGGCGATGGGCTATGTCGTGTACGTGCTTCAACCGAGTGGCGCCACCGGGTTCGGCCAGCGGTTCTCAGCCCTGCACGTCAATACGTGGGGACGGCGTTCGTCGGACGATATCATCGAAGGGACGAAGAAGTTTATCGCCGAACATCCTTTTGTCGATTCCACGAAGATCGGATGTATGGGCGCGTCATACGGAGGTTTCATGACGATGTATCTCCAGACACGCACGGATATGTTTGCCGCTGCCGTATCGCACGCGGGTATCAGCTCCATCAGCAGTTACTGGGGCGAAGGCTATTGGGGGTATTCGTACAGCACGGCAGCCAGCGCCGGCAGTTATCCGTGGAATAACCGGGAGTTATACGTCGATCAGAGCCCGTTGTTCCATGCTGACAAGATCAAGACGCCGATCTTACTCGTTCATGGTACGGCCGATACGAATGTGCCGCCCGGAGAAAGCATTCAGATGTACACCGCTTTGAAGATTCTGGGCAAGCCGGCCGAACTCCTTCAGGTTGAAGGAGAGAATCACCAGATCCTCGATTACGAGAAACGCCTGAAATGGAACGAATCGATCTTCGCGTGGTTCGAGAAATGGCTGAAAGGAGACGCTTCGTGGTGGAACGATCTCTATCGGGATTGAATTTAGGATGGAGAATGAATAGAATTAGCAGGAATGTTTTATTTATAAATGATTCGATATGAAAGCCAATTTTACAGCCAGCACAATCTGCCGGATGAAAATGCTTGCTCTGACAGTGCTGTTCTTCCTGATGCTGTCGGGGTGTTCCATTTTCAGGAGTTCGTCCCGATTCCGGAACGAAGACATCAAGCTGGGAGTTAGCAAAGCGTTTATTTTGGAAAAGTACGGTCAGCCTTTTAAGGAAGAACTATACACGGAAGATGGCGATACGATTGAAGTGTTATGCTACAAGGAAGGTCTTTATGCGAGCCTGAATGAGCACATGGTAAGCACGTTTTTCGTTTTCAGAAATGGGAAACTTGAGAGGAAAGAACAGACAGATGAATTAGTTAAACGTAATAATGAGTAAAATGAGACAAACAAAGATTCTGCCAAAAATGAAAACGGCCGGCGCGTGGAGCTTCCTGATGCTCGCCATCGTGGCAACGGCCTGCAAGCGCAGCGGCGGAGAGGAGGGCGGTCAGCCTTCATCCTTACAAAATCTGACACAGTATGTCGATCCGTACATCGGGACGGGCGATCATGGGCACGTATTCGTCGGGGCGAACGTTCCGTTCGGGCTCGTACAGGTGGGCCCGACGAATTACAGTCAGGGGTGGGACTGGTGCTCCGGTTATCATATCACGGACTCGACGATTATCGGATTTGGACAGATGCACCTGAGCGGGACGGGTATCGGCGACCTCGGCGATATCTCGTTGATGCCGGCCGTCAGCGAGGTGAAACTGACACGCGGCGACCTGAGCGATCCCGCTTCGGGCATCTATTCGCTGTTCAGCCGATCGACGGAGAAGGTACGCCCCGGTTATTACGCCGTGCGGCTGGATCGCTTCGGCATCGATGTGGAACTGACGGCTACGAAGCGCGTCGGATTTCATAAGTTCACCTTCCCGAAATCGGCCGATGCCCAAGTGATTTTCGACCTTGAGCACGGCATCGGGTGGGATCGCCCGGTCGATGGTGTCGTCATGCAGGAGAATGATACGACCGTATCGGGTTATCGTTGCTCGCAGGGATGGGCTCACGATCAGCGCATCTATTTCACGGCCGTCTTCTCGAAGCCGCTCAAAGGCTTCCGGCAGGAGCGAAGAGAGCTGAAAGAAGGTGCGTCGGCAGCGTACGGACAGGCGTTTTTCGAGACGGAAGATAACGAGACGGTTTACGTGAAAGTAGCCCTTTCGCCCGTGAGCGCCGAGAATGCGAAGATGAATCTGCAGGCCGAGCTGCCGGGCTGGGACTTTGAAGGCACAGCGGCTCAGGCCGACAAGGCGTGGAACGAGGAGCTGAACAAGGTGGTGGTCGATGCCGACGAACGCACGAAGCGCATCTTCTACACCGCGCTCTATCATACGATGATTGCTCCGTCGGAGTTCTGCGATGTCAACAAGGACTATTTCGGGACGGACAAGGCCGTGCACCCTCAGGCCGGATTTACGAACTATACAACCTTCTCGCTGTGGGACACCTACCGTGCGGCACATCCGCTGATGACGCTGATTCACCCCGAGAAAATGTCGGATATCGTCCGCACCATGCTGGCGATTTATCAGGAGCAGGGCAAACTGCCCGTCTGGCATCTGATGGCGAACGAAACGGATTGCATGGTCGGTAATCCGGGCATCTGCGTGGTAGCCGACGCCGTGCTGAAAGGGTTCGACGGATTCGATAAGGAGCTGGCGTTCGAGGCGATGAAGACCTCGGCCATGCTCGATGAAAGAGGCCAGGGCTACATAAAGGAATACGGCTATATCCCCTTCGATAAGGAAGTGGAGTCGGTGGCCAAAACGATGGAGTACGCGATTGCGAACTGGAGCGTGGCGCAAGTAGCCAAACAGATGGGTAAGGAAGAAGATGCCGCCTATTTCACGAAGTTGAGCAAGGCTTATACGCATTATTTCGACCCGTCGACCGGGTTTATGCGCGGAAAAGACTCGAAGGGGAATTTCCGTACACCGTTCGATCCGTTCCACTCCGTGCACCGCGAGAACGATTATACCGAGGGAACGGCATGGCAATACACGTGGCTCGTACCGCACGATGTGGAAGGGCTGGTCGCACTGTTCGGCAGTCGCGAAGCCTTTGAACAGAAGCTCGACTCGCTCTTCATCGTCTCCGGCGATATGGGTGCGGATGCCTCGCCCGACATCAGCGGACTGATCGGCCAGTATGCGCACGGCAACGAGCCGGGCCACCACGTGCTCTACCTCTATTCGTGCATCGGTAAACCCGCCAAGACGGCCGAGAAAGTGCGTTTCGTGCTCGACAGCCTTTATTCCGACCGTCCTGTAGGACTTTGCGGCAACGAAGACGTCGGTCAGATGTCGGCTTGGTACGTCCTGTCGGCGCTCGGCATGTATCAGGTAGAACCTGCCGGCGGACGTTACTTCTTCGGCAGCCCCGTGGTGAACGAAGCCACGCTGCAAGTCGGCGACGGCAAGACGTTCCGGATCGTCGCCAAGAACAACAGCGCGGCGAATAAATACATCCGGTCGGTTACGCTGAACGGCGCTCCCTATGATAAATCGTACATCGACTTCGCCGCGATAACGGCCGGCGGAGTGCTGGAGTTTACTATGGGATCCGAACCCGCAGATTTTTTGTAAGTTTGCACCCCAAAAACGTAAACGAATGAATGTTTCTTCAAGAACGAAAGGACTTGTTATCATATTGCTTGCTATCCCCTTCCTGCTCTTTGCGCAAGGCGAAGACGAAGATTGGCGCGAACGGATGAAATTGCTGATTTATACCCCACGTTATTTCGGGCCAAATGCTTTCCCGATTTCAGAACTGCGGAGTGGTCGTATCGGTACACGCTGGGAGTTGGAACTGAGAGGAGAGTATCATTACTGTACGGGTGATAAGACGAGCGATCTCTTCGCCCGGCTCTTTATTCCGATAGCCCATGGCAAGGCGGGGGTGGAAATAGCCGGAGTCGTCACGGAAAATTACGAGACGACGGAGGCTGTAAAGCTCGAGCGTCGTGCCGCGGAAACAAAACCTCCCTTCCGCTGTTACGGCGACGTGCTGATTCATTCGTTCTATCAGGTGCTTCGCAACGATCGCTGGTGTGACTTGATGGTGAGCGCCAACCTGAAAACGGCCAGCGGAGGCCGTCTGGCCGATGCACGTTATACGGATGCGGCCTCGTACTGGTTCGATCTGACGGCAGGCCGCAACCTGCTTCAAAATGCCGACGGATCGGCAGCACTGCGCTTGCAGGGCCTGCTCGGCTTCTATTGCTGGATGACGAACGACCTTGTGCATCGCCAGAACGACGCCTTGCTCTACGGCTTCGGGATGAGCGCGAAATTATACAACGTATCGCTCGCGGCCGATTATTCGGGATTCTACGGCTACAAAAACAACGGCGATTATCCGGTTACTTTGCGCACCAAATTTGAATACGAGATTAAAAAGAACATCATCTCCATACGCTTTAAGCACGGAATGTACGACAATCTGTACGACAGCTATTCGTTAGCCTATATCCGGTGTTTTTAGCGCACCCGCCCCTATATTTTCTTCCTGTCCCACGCCGACCAGCGCAAATAGGCGACACTGACGATCAATAAGCCTGAAAAGTAGACGATTTCTGCAATAAAACAGATATGCACGGGCTGTTGAAGCCAAATACCCGAAACATAAATAAACAGGGTGTAGACGACCAGAACGATCATCTCAAGCCCAAACGCCGAACGCGTATTTCCCGTACCCGATACCCCGCTGAACACGATACTCGCCACCGAGCAACACAATGTGGCCAAAGCAATGACATAAACCGACGGTACGGACGATGCAATCAGCGATACGTCGTTCGTATAAATCGAAAGAATCGTTTCCGGAAACAAAGAGAGCATGGCCGAGAATAAGAGCATGACGCCCATCGAGATTCCGGCAATGCGGCGAATCAGCGGAATCACCATCGGGAACTTACCCGCTCCCATCAGGTTGCTGACCATCGTGTTCGTCGTTGTAGACAATGCATTGACCGGAATGAACATCACGATGTAGATGCTCCGGACGATGTTGGCAATAGCCAGTTCACGCTGGCCGAGCCGTTCCACGACAATGAAAAACAGGAAGAAGGTACTCATCGACACGAAATATTGCAGCATCATAAATACCGAAATGTTCAGTATCTGACGGAGCAGCTTCAGGTCGAACGAACGGAAACGGTTCAAACCGTACTTCCGGCGATCGACCGTCAGAAAGGTGTAGACAAGGAAGAAGACGACGGCAAACGCCTCGGCTGCCACCGACGCGATGGCCGCGCCCTGAAGACCCATCTTCGGCAGTCCGGCATGGCCGAAAATCAGCAGATAATCCAGCAGGACATTGACAACCGCCATCACCACAGCGCTAAGCGTTAAGACCTTCGTTCTCGTTATTCCGACAAACAAGGCGCGGAACATGACATTGACGAACGAAAAGAAGAATCCGAACAGCCGCCAGTCGAGATACTCCATCGTCGCGTTCCAAATCTCTCCCGACGAGATCATCAGCCGCATCAGATTACCTGCCCACATCCGCGAAACCAGAAACAGCCCCCCCGCTAATGCCATGAGAAACAGGATGCCCTGAATCACCACAGGGCCGATGGCCGGAAAATTCCGCTCGCCGTTCCGGCGGCCGATCACGATCTGAGAACCTGTACTGAATCCGAATGCAATCGTAAAGGCGCAGATATAATACAGCCCGCCCATGGCCGAAGCGCCTAATTCCACTTCGCCCACACGCCCCAAAAAGGCCGTATCCGTTACGTTAATCACATTTTGCGCCAGCAAACTGAGAAAGATCGGATAGCTTATATTCCAGATATGTCTGTTCGTATACATCAATAAAAAAGGTCTGTCGTCTTGTGCCGGCAGACCTGTCCTTTTCTTTTAAACGCCCGATGCGTTACGCTTTTATTTCAGTTTATTCGTTGCCGTGTCGGGGAAAATGACAGCCGGTTTGAAAGTTTTCGCCTCCTCGAAATCCATCGTAGCATACGAAAGGATGATCACGATATCGCCGGGTTGTACCCTCCGCGCGGCCGCTCCGTTCAGGCAAATAATCCCCGAATCGCGCTCGCCGGCAATCACGTAGGTCTCGAAACGCTCGCCGTTGTTATTGTTCAGTATCTGTACTTTCTCGTTCTCGATCAGGTTGGCGGCCTCCATCAACGACCGGTCGATCGTGATGCTGCCGATGTAGTTCAGGTTGGCATCCGTGACCGTCACCCGATGAATTTTCGATTTTAACACCTCGATAAGCATACTTCTTTTTCTCCCTTTAATTTAATATTTGATATTATCAATCAGCCGCACATCACCGCAATAAACAGCCGCACATCCAACCGCCCCGGCCGTTTCGTCCCATGAACGAATCGGCTGCAAACTCGTTGCATCAACGATCTCAAAATATTCGACACGCAACGGCGGATGCTCGTTCAGCGTTTTCGTTACCCATGCTTTCGTTTCCTCCACCGTTCTTGAGGCTGCAAAGATACAACTTTCTTTCAACGTACGCGAAATTACCGGAGCAATCCGCCGCTGTTCAGACGTCAGACGTACGTTGCGGCTGCTCAGCGCCAGCCCGTCTGCTTCGCGTACGATCGGACAGGGCACAATCTCTACAGGCAGCTTCAACCAACGGGTCATCGACCGGATCACAGCGATCTGCTGAAAGTCTTTCTCTCCGAAATACGCCCGATCCGGTTCGATAATCGTGAATAGCTTGCTGACAATCTGAGCTACTCCGTTGAAGTGCCCCGGACGAAAAGCACCTTCCATCACCGTAGCCACTGCTCCAAGGTCGAACACACGGGTGTCCGGTTCGGGATACATCTCCTCGTCCGAAGGAGCAAAGACATACCGGCATCCGGCTTTCTCGAGCAATGCACAATCCTGCTCCAAGGTGCGGGGATACGTCTCCAGATCACGTTTGTCATTGAACTGAGTGGGATTGACGAACACACTGACCACACATACATCATTCTCCTCCACACAACGGTTTACCAGACTCAAATGACCGGCATGCAATGCACCCATCGTAGGCACTAATCCCACACGCTTGCCGGCACTGCGTTCGGCATCCAAAGTGGACCTCAATGCTGCAATACAATTTATTATCTTCATTTCTAAATAGCTATAGTTACTTATGAAAAGCTGAACCCTACGTTCCAAAAATCGACTGCAAAGCAACAAAATAACTTGAACATAACACCGTCTCTTCGGCAACAAATACATTTCTTTTAAGATTCATTCTGAAAATGAAAGCACCGTTTAACCGTTTTTTTTACTACCTTTGTGGTCGATTTTATTTTGCCGAAAAAATGGACGCTAAGAAAATATTGTTTATCGCTCAAGAAATCTCCCCCTATCTGCCGGAGTCCGAGATAGCGAATATATGTCGCCATCTCCCTCAGGGGATACAGGAACAAGGATGCGAAATCAGAACGTTCATGCCCAAATACGGATGCATCAACGAACGCCGTAATCAACTGCACGAAGTCATCCGGTTATCCGGGATGAACCTGATCATTGACGATACCGATCATCCGTTAATCATCAAGGTGGCTTCGATTCAATCAGCGCGGATGCAGGTCTATTTTATTGATAACGAAGACTTCTTTCAACGCAAAGCGACGGTCTCCGACGAAAAGGGAAACGGATTTAAGGATAACGACGAACGCGCCATCTTTTATGTGCGCGGGGTCTTTGAAACGATCAAAAAACTTCGGTGGATTCCCGACATCATTCACTGCCACGGCTGGTTCACGGCCTTAGCTCCGCTGTATCTGAAACGAATGTATTCAGACGACCCGTGTTTTGCCCGTACGAAAGTGGTGTACTCCATTTATGATAAATCATTTAAGTCTACCCTAAACAAAGACCTGAGCAAAAAACTGAAACAAGACGGAGCCGCAACAAGAGACTTGAAAATACTCGAAAAAAATGATTGCATCTCGCTCTCCAAATTAGCAGTCCAATTTTCGGATGGAATCATACAGGGCAGTTCGAAAATAGACAAACGGTTAGGAGAATTTATCGCACAAAGCAAGAAACGTTTTCTTCCCTATCAGAATACGGAACATTATGTTCAGGCCTATAACGAATTTTATAATACGATTTTAAAGAGATAAGATGAAGATAAAACATGCAGCAGCCCTCCTGCTCTTAGGAGGAATTTCACTTTTCAGCGGATGCAACGACGACTTGACCTTGGTCGGTTCTACGATTCAACCGCAGGGGGATCGTAATACGGTCTATACCGATACGTTTCGGATGACGGCCTCCACCGTGAAGCGGGACTCGCTCTATGCCAAAACCACAAGAGGCTTGCTGGGGGAAATCTATGACCCGTTATACGGACATTTGAAGTCAGACTATCTGTGTCAGTTTTATTGCGCTGAAAATTACCGGTTCCCTCATAAACCTCACCAGGGAGAGGTGGATTCGGTGAAGTTGAATATCCGCTTCTATTTCTGGAATGGAGACGGGCAGGCTCTGATGCGAGCCAGAGCGTATGCGGTCAACAAACCTATCGAAAAGAACTATTATACCAACCTTAATCCCGCAGATTACTGCGATATGCAAAATGTGTTTGGAACACAAGTATATACAACATCCGGTTGCTTTAGCGATTCTGTTTCAACGGGACGGAAAGACCAGAAAACGAACAGGGAGATTAAACAGGCAAGGTACGCACTAAAGATCGCGTTGCCGCGAGAATGGGGCACCCGATTTTATAACGAAACGGTCAACAACCCGTCATCGTTTGCTACCCAAGAAGCTTTCAACCGTTTTTTCCCGGGATTATATATCACGACCGATTACGGAAGTGGAAATATTTTGAATGTAAGCGATACGCAATTGTATTTTTATTATCGGCGCCCGAAGAGCAGTAAGAACGACACGCTGGTACGTGACTCCGTCATGTTTCAGGTTACGAAGGAAGTGATACAGCACAGCCGATTCCTGCATACCGACGAGGAGAAATTGCTGACGCCGAACGATCAATATGCGTATGTTAAAACACCTGCCGGCATTTATCCCCGCTTAGTGATTCCGAGCCGGGAAATTGCCAAGACCATAAAAGGTCGTTTCACAAACAATTTGATGCTCAGCTTGAAATATGATCCCCAAGAGAACTGGAAGTACGCGATGTCTCCGCCTCCCTATCTGATGCTTATGCCCGAAGATTCGCTACGGACATTCTTTGAGAACCGGAGCATCGAAAATAATGCAACCACCTTCCTCTCAAGGGACAATACACGCGTAAGCACGCAGTATGGCTATGACCCGGCAACCCGGACGTATTATTTTTCGAACATCATCAACTTACTGAATATACACATTAAAGAAAAACCGGATGAAGACCTTCGCCTTCTGATCGTGCCTGTAGAAAGAGACTTTGCAACTACAACGGATCGATTCGGAAATGTAACGGGCTACTACACAAGAGCAATCCATAATTACCTGATGCTTTCGGGGGTAAAATTCCCGATTGATCAGGAACATATGAAGATCGTTGTCGTTTCCAACAAATATACAGGCAAGTGATTGATCCCCCCCGCCCCTCACGGGATGGGGGACGGTTCTTGTCCAAGCCTCACGACGGGCTTGGAAGAATAACATAGGCTCTCTCAGCTTATTTTCATTTCAGATTGTCCAAATTCTAAAAGACTTAAACACGGACAGACCTCCGAATCCGGATAGGACATTTTACCCTGTGATTTTTTTGCGTGGCTACGCAAAAAATCTCTTTTTTTATCAACCTCTGCGGTATTCCTGCGCACCTCACGCCTACCTTTGCATCGTTTTAATAAAAAGAATAACGAATTTATTATGTAAACAAAGATGAATGAACTGTGACTGAAAACCCGGAGAAAAGTCGGGAAGACGGAGCTAAGATAAAGAAAAACAGTCCATGCAAAAAAAAACAGCCGATTTATTTGTTGCGTCAGAATAAAATCATTTACTTTGCACGAGTGTAAAAAAATGATAAAGATGCGACCATAAGACGCTGAAAATATTTTGCAAAACTTGCAGACCGATTATTAGACCCGGTTAAATCTGGAAAATTCAACAAGGGAGTCTGAGAATAATTTGTCGAAGCATGTGATGCACCCTGCATAAGGGGCATGGACTGTGCTTTTACTTATTCAGACTCCAAGGTTTTCCAGAACCGAACCGGGTGAATAGCAGAAGTTGGGACGTGTCCCTCTCTTTTTTGCCTTTCGGTCACAGTTCAAAACAAAACAAACAATATGATGAAGAACGTACGATTCGCCCCGTGGGTAGGCAGCGCATACACGATGGGCATAGAAGGAAAAAGAATGATGGCGCTGGGCGAAAGTCATTACTGCGCCAATCCGTGTGATGCCGACTCCGGCATGACCAACCGTATCATCCGCCTGTTGTTCGAGCCTGACCGCGAGCACGAAGGGTTTATGAATACGTATACGAAGTTCGAGCGGGCACTGGCCGGAAAGCCGCTCTCGCTGGCCGAAAAAGAACAATGGTGGAACCGGATCCTCTTTTATAACTACGTGCAAAGTCCGATCTCCGGGCCGCGTAAAGAACCGACACGACAGGAATTTGCCGATTCCGAAGCGGCTTTTTTCGAAGTACTCGAGACTTATCGACCCGATGGCGTATTGGTATGGGGTAAACGGCTGTATGATAACCTTCCTAAACGCGGCAGACAGCTCGACGACTTGATCTTGCCCGACGGGAACAGCATCGAGACATGGGCGTACGATCTCCGCAACGGTCATACCGTGCGACTGTTACCCATCACCCATCCTTCGGCCGCATTTACAACCGGATATTGGCATATAGCCATCTCCACGTTTATCCGCGACATGAAATAACAAACGATTAATCTATATAATGTATGGGAACACAGAATTTTTATTGCGAATACTGCGGAAAGCGGTATCCAAGCGTACAACAACTGACGAACGGACTCTGTCCGCGTCATCCGGACGGGTCTAACCGGGGGAAGCACAAACTTTACGAAGGAGGTGAAAAGAAAAAATACACCTGCAAGCATTGCGGAAAGGAGTATCCCACCATCACTGCGATGGTAATCGGTCCCTGCCCCCGCCATCCTAAAGGGAGCAATCACGGCAAACACGCCCCGGCGTTGTGAGAAAGAGAAGAAAAAAATAGATTTAATTTTAATGTGATGGACATAAAAAAACAAATCAGACAGACATTTGTCAGTAAAGCAAAAGGTTTAAAAAACGCATATCATAATGGCTCTGATATATTTTATATCGATATCCCTGAAGAAACAAAAGGAGCTATCCGGAAGAACTTTCAATTATCTTTTGACGAAGATATTCTTTTCTTTAGAGACACTTCTTTTTGGTCTTCATCTGATCAAGGAATGGTGATCACAACATCGGGTATACACTTGCTTCCTGAAAATAATTCGCCGGAAGAAATTTATGCTATCGGTTGGAGTGATATACTAAAGGTCGAATATAAAGACTTGAATATTTATATCTCTTATTATGATGGTGATCTTTTACCCTTGGAGATAAACTTTTTTTTCAAGAAAAACAATGTAGATCCCGAATATGCACAATATTTTGCAGATGTTCTGACTGAAATTGCATGTTTGTGTGAACCACAAGATCCAAGTGATGATATGCTCTCCAATATTTTTATGCTTATAGAAGAAGAAAAATTTTCGGAAGCATACGCTGCTATAAATGAATATCAAGCATTGTATGGATATCAGCCTTACTTCGGATGGGAAAAGGTGCAAATGGCTATGAAACAAAAAGATTTTTCCAAAGCGCAATATGAGTCAGAACGCTTGTTACAAGCGATTGAAGAAGAGGTTGATAATCCAGAAGCGTTTAATGAAGAAAAAAGTGGCGCCTTAAATGCCATCGGCTATATCTATCTACAGCAGGAAAATTATGCTGAAGCAAGGAGATACTATTTTAACTCCATTCAGTTTTCTCCTTATGAAGAAAGTAAAAATTTTAGGCATCAGAAATTTCAGGATATAGACAAAAAGTATAGTGAACATTTTGCAGAATTAGATTTTAATCAGAGAAAACTCTTACTACCGGTTAATAAAATCAACAGCTTGGATTCTAAACAAATTGCTGTTATGAGGATGGATTTTTCAGGAGCGTTACAGTTTCCTATAGGACATCCCATTGCGGATCAATTGTATGTTGCGCATCCGTATATTTCAGGTCGCTATATCCCTTTTGAAGATTATGATCTGACTTTTCTCGAAGACCGATTAAGGGAGTTTTGTTGGCTTGCCCAATGTTTAGGAGCAACAGAGGTTACTATTGAAAGCGAAAAAGATAAATCTTTTGATAATAAAACAAACACCAGCTCGTCTTATTCTGGAAAAGCTAGCCCCAGCCATATTAAAGTATCTGTAGAAGGCTCTTATGAAAAGAACAGAGAAGATTCAAGATTTGAACAGCTTAGAAATAAGCTTTCTCTTAACCAGAAATTTAGTCCGAGCCAAAAACCGTTTGTGCCGGACGGATTAGTTTGGTACGAACATGAAGCGTCATGGAAACGATTAGCTACGCAGCGTTTACAGGGCGGCCTGCTCGAACATGTGGAAAGGATGGCCTCGAACAATCACGAAAGTGCGATGGTAAAAGCTTCCGATCTGGTCAGTCTGAAAGCGGAATTTATGGAATTGATACAAATAGAAGGTCAATATAAGAAAGAAAAAGAAGTAGAAAGCTCTTTCAAGAAAAAAGAAAATATTTCTCTTCGAATCCATGTGACATTTGCTCCGATTAATCAATTGAACGGTATGAACCATAGCGAACCCGCACAACTGCCGGATCATCTAACGGAGAAAGAGAAAGAATATATAGAGGAGTATAAAGAGTGCTATACAAGCAATAACGGAGATTTTTCCGCAAAGGAAGTGAGACTTTTGGAAAGAATCCGAAAGAGTTTCGGGATATCTGATGATCGAGCAGCGGAATTAGAGAAAAAGGTTTGTTCAGATACTACGCTTACAGAAGATGAACTTGAATATTTAGAAGAATATAAGCAGTGTATGGCTGAGGGAGAGATTACAGACAGCGAGCGGAGGCTGTTAAACAAGATAAGAAATACATTGGGTATTTCTGAACAAAGAGCATTGGAAATAGAATCAAGAATTAGAAACTGAAATAAAAAATTTAATGATGGAAAATGTTGATGTGTACCTCCAAAAAGAGGAAGAGCTTTTTCAGAGATGGAAAAAGAACATGAAAATAAAAGAAGAGAACTTTTGTTGTGATGGACTACTGTATAAAGGGGAAATCAAGCGTGATGAGAGTAATAAATGGTATCGAGAGCCGGGAAATGAAAGTGAATTATGGGATAACTCTCCCTTAAAAATATTGCTCTTTTCTAAGTATCCTAATGATAATTATGATATTAGATCGGCAACAGGTTATAATCATAAGTCAAATAATAAAACTGTCACGAATCAGTTTTTTAAGAATTTGGTGATTTGGGTGTATGGTATATACAAAAGAATCATAGAAGAATCGAATATCTCTTTCGGTGATTTGGATGAAGATGAATATATAAATTATTGGGAAAATAAAATTTCAATTGTCCGTGTAAACTGTAGTAAAATATTGCAAGATAATGATATAATTCGATTTTTTGATAATAATAAATATAAAAAATATATCAAAGAACAATTAGATCTCTATAATGCTAATTTTATCTATTGTTGTGGAAGAGATAAGAGTCTGAGATATATTATTAAGAAGCTTTTTCTGTCTGATTTTGAATCTGTTGTGGGAGATTGGACATATTATTCATCCTCAAAAAAAGCACTTCTCATAAATGGATATAGTCCATCAGCTAGATTTAGTTTCGAGAGAATGTATGAAGAATTAATGGAGAAACTGAATTTATCTTTAGAAAAAAGGCCAATTTATCAGAGCCAATTCAAGCATCAGGAGGATATAAAAGATTAAGTAATAAAAAATATCTTCAAACCATCCTGCGTAGCTTATACGTAATTTTGCAGTGTCGATAAGGACAAAATATAATAGATAAAAGAATATAGATGACTGAAAAAGAACAAATAGTTACTGCGGAGAGCCGTATGCTGCATGAGGTAGTGGCGGATTACAGTTATGCGTTGGATTTGCTGGATCAGTACGACTACCGTACAATCGAGGTGGAGGCCGTGAGCGGTCCTCCTCGGTTTCGCGCCACGTATGAGGGGGCGATGGAAGCCATCCGTAGCCTGAAGGAGCGGTTTGGGGGTAGCCCGCTGTTCGGTAACGAGAAAGATGGGTCGTTCCGAAGCTCTATCGGGCAGATTTATCAGACGTTCGACGGCCGGGAGCTTTACCCCTCAGCCGAAGAGAAGGCGGCCATGCTGCTCTATTTAGTGGTGAAGAACCATTCGTTCAGCGATGGCAACAAGCGTATTGCCGCGATGCTGTTTCTGTGGTTTATGCATCACAACGGCCTGCTCTACCGAACTGATGGCAGCAAGCGCATCGCGGACAATACATTAGTGGCGCTTACGCTGATGATTGCATGCAGTCCCGCCGAGGAGAAAGACCTGATGGTGCGGCTGGCGGTCTGCCTGATCAACACAAACAATCAATAACAAGCAATTTATCGATATAACGATCGTTCTATGGCAAAGCATCAATTCCGGAAATACATCTGGATCATCGACCGGCTCTACCGCACGGGAGGTATCACGTACAAAGAGCTGGCGGAAGCGTGGGAAAACTCTTCGCTGAACGACGACGGCCGGCCGTTGCCCAAGCGCACGTTCGACGATTACAAGCGGGCTATCGAAGAGACGTTCGACCTCAATATCATCTGCAACGCGAGCAGCGGCTATACCTATCGTATCGAAAATACGGACGACATCAGCAAAGATCATATCAAGAGCTGGCTGTTGAGTTCGTTTGCGGTCAACAACATCATTCAGGAGAGTCGCAAGCTCAAAGCGCGCATCCTGTTCGAGCGCATCCCTTCGGGTAACGAATTGCTGATGACCATCATCGAGGCAATGCAGACGGACAGGCGTCTGCAAATGACGTATCAAAGTTTTCATTGTGAGCGTCCCCGAACCTTTCTGGCCGATCCGTACTGTGTAAAAGTGAGCCGGCAACGCTGGTATGTGGTGGTCTTCGAGCCGGAGTGCCGGAAGATACGGACATACGCCTTAGACCGGATGAAACGGATAGAACCGACGGACGAATCGTTCGTCTTCCCCGATACGTTTGATGCGGAAACGTATTTTGCCGATGCTTTCGGGGTGATTGTCGTCCCCGAAGAGTTGGATGTGGAAACGATCCGTCTGAAAGTCTCCGAGGCGGGGAATAAACGCAAGTATTTCCGTTCGTTGCCGTTGCACCCTTCGCAGAATGAGGTGGAACGCTATACAGACTATTCCGTCTTCGAATACCGGCTCTATCCGACGTACGACTTCTTTCAGGAAGTCCTCTCGCACGGTGCCGAAGTCGAACTTCTCTCGCCCGAATGGGTACGAGGCGAGCTTCGTTACATGGTCGAAGAAATGCACGCATTGTACCGGGAAGGATAGAGTCCTATGCCGAATTCTGCATAGGACCTGATGAAAATCAAGACGGAGGCGTTCATGCCCCCCTTCCTCTTTACCGACAAAACAAACAAAATATAATTTATGTAAAAACAACGGACATCCATACAAAAACAGCTATATTTGCCGCATCAGTCAACGGATACTCAAAAAGAACTATTTTCTGTCAAAATTAAGAAGAGGGCAAGTACTCATGAATTGGAGAGAAAACATCAAGAACGTCTTTCGCCATCCTGTTTTCAACCGCTACACGACTGTTGGCGTTGTATGGGGCATGGCTACGCTGGCAGCATGGCTGCTCAAACATCCCAACAATAATTTTATCATCTTCCGAAACGTATTTTGGCATGTCTTACACCAAATGCCACTCTATGCCGAATATCCGGAAATTTATCACGACATCAACCATTACGGTCCGTCGTTCAGTTTCATTGTTGCACCGTTTGCCCTCTTTCCGGTAAAGTTCGGATACCTGCTGTGGCTTGCAGCCATGAGCGCTTTGCTGTTCATAGCCATACGCACACTCCCTTTCGAGCGCAAAAAGCTTCTGTTCATCATGTGGTTTTGCGCCAACGAACTGTACACGGCACTCTGTTTGGCACAGTTCAATATTGTTATTGGCGCGATGCTCATACTTATCTTCGTCTGTATCGAAAAAGAGAAGGAGGTATGGGCGGCTTTATTGATTGTCATCGGCCTGTTTGTTAAGATTTACGGCATTGTGGGACTGGCCTTTTTCTTTTTCTCGCACCGCAAAACAAAATTGATCCTCTCCCTGATCGGATGGAGCCTCGTGTTTTTCGCGCTGCCCATGCTGTATTCTTCTCCCGAATACATCCTCCGTCAATACGGCGAATGGTTACCGGACTTAATCGCCAAGAATGCTGCCAACCATTTTTCTCTTTTCCAAAATATCTCGTTGTTGGGCATCGTACGGAAAATATCAGGCAACCCTGACTATTCCGACATGTGGCTGATCATCCCCGGACTGATTCTTTTCGCCCTGCCCTATCTGCGCACCGGGCAATATGCCTCTCCGACGTTCCGACGGATGTTTTTAGTCTCCGTCATGCTGTTCGTTGTCCTGTTCAGTACCGGTAGCGAGTCGAGCAGTTACATTATCGCCCTGACAGGTGTAGCTGTTTGGTTCCGGGGCGTTCCGTGGAAGCGTTCGAAGGGAGACATCGCGTTGCTTATCTTTGCCTTTGTCCTGACCAGCATGTCACCGTCCGACCTCTTTCCTGCATTCCTCTACCGGCCTTACGTTCAACCTTATGCGCTGAAAGCTTTGCCGTGTGTGCTGATCTGGTTCAAGCTGATCTATGAGATGATGACCCGCGATTATGCCGCGGCAGACAACCGGACGCCCGAGCTCAGCCCTTCCTCCCACAAAGAATAACCAAAGAGAGAGAACATGCCATCTAATTGCCTATGATACTGCTTAGTTTTGACATCGAAGAATTTGACTTGCCGTTTGAATACGGCCTGTCACTGTCATGGGAAGAACAGATCCGCATCTCGTCCGAAGGTTGCCGAAAGATTTTGAGCGGCCTTTCCCGCCATGAGGTAAAAGCGACGTTTTTCTGCACCGCCCGCTTTGCGGAGAACGCTCCCGAGCTGATCCGTGAGATCAGTGAGAGCGGGCACGAAGTCGCCTCGCATGGCTATGAGCACAGCGTCTTTGAAGAAGCGGACCTGAAACGTTCGAAAGACATTTTGGAAGTGCTCACCGGCCAACGTATCGAAGGCTTCCGCATGCCCCGCATGGCCAACGTCTCGGACGCTGCGCTTGTCGAGGCCGGATACACCTACAACTCTTCCCTCAACCCCACCTTCCTGCCCGGACGATACAATCATTGGCACGAACCGCGCACCTGGTTCCGGCAGAACGGACTGCTTCAACTGCCCGCCTCAACAACTCCGAACATACGTTTCCCGCTCTTCTGGCTGTCTTTTCATCACCTGCCCGGAGCCCTCTACCGACGACTGGCACTCCGAACATACAAGCACGACGGCTACCTGCTCACCTACTTTCATCCGTGGGAGTTCATGCCCATACAGCAAATCAAAGGACTACCATATACGGTCACGCACAATGCCGGAAATAATGCCGAAGTACGTTTGGATAAGTTGATCGGTTTCTTCCGAAAACGAAACATACCGTTCGGAACATTCCGCGAATTTATCGAAACATTACCCCCCATATCATAACTTCTTCACGGGCGATACGAAAAAAACATCAACCAACAACATTTTTTAACATCATTTTCGTGCCAATACTACGAAATATTCGTATATTTGCGTTCGATTAGTAACATAAAACAATTGTAATCATGGAAAAATTAACACAGCAGGAAGAAGAAGCCATGTTGATTGTATGGCAACAGGGAGAGGGAACGATTCGTAGCTATCACGAACAAAGCGGGAAGCCGCTCATGCCTTACACGACCTTTGCGTCCATCATTAAAAATCTGGATCGCAAGAAATATTTGAAGATGCGGCGTGTAGGAACGACGAACTTGTGTAAACCGCTGATTTCGGAGAAAGAATACAAACGTAAATTCATGTCGGGATTTATTCGCGATTATTTTCAGAACTCATACAAAGAAATGGTCTCGTTCTTCGCCCGCGAAGAGAAGATTTCGGCCGATGATTTGAAAGAGATTATCCGTATTATCGAAAAACAAAAATAGAAAACGATGGAAACATGGACTTATTTACTGAAGGTGAACGCGGCTATCGCTGTGTTTTATATGGTATACAGATGGTGTTATCGGAATGACACGTTTTTTACCTTGCGACGGTATTTGCTTCAAGGCATCTTATTCTTGTCGGTCGTATATCCGTTTACCGACTTTTCGAAATGGTTTGTGCGTAGCCACACACTGACCGAAGCGGCGTTTACATATACGCAATATATGCCGGAACTGACGGTGACGCCGTCGGTCGAAGCTCCCGCGACCTACTCATTGGGAGATTACGCGCTATGGCTGTATCTTGCGGTGACAGGATTTCTGTTGTTGCGGTTGATGGGTCGTCTGACGCAACTCGTATGGTTACGGTGGCGCAGTCCACAAGTAGAGATAGAGGGCGCACGCGTCAGCCGATTGCAGCGGCCGGCTACTCCTTTCTCGTTTTTCAACTGGATTTTTATACATCCCGAGATGCACCGGAAAGAAGAGCTGAAAGAGATTCTGGCACACGAACAGATACATGTCCGTCAGCATCATTCGTTCGACATCTTGCTGGCCGAGCTGTCCTGTGCCGTCTGCTGGTTTAATCCGATGGCATGGATGCTCAAGAAAGAAATTCACAGCAACCTCGAATTTCTCGTCGACCATCGCGTGGTGAAGGACGGCGCCGACGCCCGCAGCTACCAATATCATTTATTGCGCATGGCGCATCAGCCCGTGCAGACTGCGCTCGCCAATCAATTCAACACCTCTCCGCTGAAAAAGCGCATCCGGATGCTTAACGCCAAGCAATCGCCCAAAGTGAAACTGGTGGCCTACACCTTAATGCTACCCTTGGCGTTGTTGCTGCTCGTAGCCAATAACGCGGGCGCGATGACCGAGCAGATGTCCGGGTTGCTCGACGCTTCTCTGCCCATGTTGCAGGGACATACGGGAAACCTGTCCGACACGAAGAAAGGCGACTCCCTCGTCGTATCGGGTACCGTAGTAGACGGGCAGGGAGCGCTGCAAGGCGTAAGCATCATTATTCGTGGAACATACAGCGGAACGATCAGCGACGAGAACGGACGATTTCAGATTCGCATGCAGGCCGGAGACACGTTGAACTTCTCATATATCGGAATGGCGCCGGTACATCTTGTACCGAAGGCTTCGGGCGATGTCGGGAAAATCGAGATGAAACGTAAGAAAGAAAACCTCGATGAGATCGTCGTTGTAGGATATACCTCCTCCGAGAAAACCACGCGAAACGACCGCAAGCCATCGACCGGATCCGAAGGTGAACCGATCTTTACCGTTGTGGAAGAGATGCCTCAGTTTCCCGGCGAACAAGCCGCTTTGATGCAATATATCGCCCGGAATATCAAATATCCGGTGATCGCGCAGGAAAATGGCATTCAAGGGCGTGTAGTTTGTCAGTTCATCATCGATGAACGCGGAAACACGGCCGACGTACAGGTGGTTCAGGGCGTCGATCCGTTGTTAGACAAAGAAGCAGTTCGCCTCATCGAGGAGATGCCCCGATGGAAGCCCGGAAAACAGCGCGGCAAACCCGTATCGGTCGAATATACTGTACCGGTTAACTTCCGCTTAACCAAAGGAGCCGTATGCTCCATACAGAAAGACACGGCGCGGCAGACACAAAGCAGGCAGGCTCCTATCAAGTACTATCTGAACGGCAAAGAAATCTCTTCCGAACGGATGAAAAGCATCCCTCCCGCAGAGATTGAAAACATACACGTACTGAACACGGAGAACCGGCAGATGGAACATAAGGATAAAACCGCTTCGAAAATTATTATCATCACTACCTTGGACGCGACAGCCGACGAACGCGCCCGAAACGAAGAAATTAAGAAGAAGTTTAATTAGTTCTCAGATTACTAAGCGATCGATTTCAGAAGGGTGTGCCGAAAAAACGTTTCGGGCACACCCTTTCGATATGTAGAAGAAATATAGAAAAACAACGCGCTAAAGATAAAAGCGAGAGAGCACAAAAAAACAGTCCTTCCGTATAGCGGCGTCGAGCAAGGAGTCGGATATACATACGGATGGATGCAACATCCCGACGTCACCGACAATTTTCCTTATAGAATCGAATGTATATACGATAAAGTACGATGTTTTTTCTTTTTTATTAAGAGATTTGCCTTATCTTTGCAACCCATAAACGTTCAAAATGAATAAAGCACGTATTTATTGTTGTTGTTGCTGTTGTTGATTCAATCTTTTTCTCAAAATTGATAACGGTGCTCTTATGCACTTTTCACACAAGCAATAACAAGTTTCTATTCATTCTTCAATATCTTTTTTATGACATCCGATACTTTTAAACTTATCGATAAGTTTGAACCTTTGCCTATCCGCATTCCGGCAGATAAATGCCAACTCGAAGAGGCAATCCGCACACTTGTTTCTCTACTGTTTCCCGTTTGCGAAACAGTCGATATAACAGTTTTTCGTAGCCGGCTGAAGACATGTGCTATAACACTCGACAATAATATTGGTAAACTGACGAATCCGTCGTTCGCTGATGATGTAGTATACCGTTTCTTTGAACGATTACCCGAAATACGGATTCGTCTCTATAAAGACGCCCATTGCTATCTTCGTAATGACCCTGCTGCCAAAAGCATAGAAGAAGTTATATTAACCTATCCCGGATTTTTCGCGCTTTGCGTACACCGCATCGCTCATGAGCTCCATAGATTAGGTGTGCCTGTTATTCCTCGTTTGTTTGCCGAATATGCCCATGCGCAAGTCGGCATCGACATACATCCCTCCGCACAAATCGGTAAGAATCTGTTCCTTGATCACGGTACAGGGATCGTGATCGGAGAAACATGTCAAATCGGAGATAACGTAAAAATATATCAGGGAGTTACGTTGGGTGCGCTCTATGTGGAGAAACAACTCTCGGAAACGAAGCGACATCCCACCGTACAAAATGATGTGGTTATTTACGCCAATGCCACCATATTGGGAGGAGAAACCGTTATCGGACACGATTCCGTCATCGGTGGTGGAACATGGCTTACCCGGAGCGTTGCGCCCTATTCACTCGTTTACAATTCGGTAGACATAAAAATACGAACGGTAAAAACGTTTCCGCAACCCTCCGATTATGTGATATAAAACTTTTCTTTCTGTACGAAAAATGCATTCTTACGATGATATAAGTCTTATCAAAAAAACAATATAATGAAGTATAACAACATTTTAGAAACAATCGGGAGAACCCCGCATGTACGACTGAGTAAACTCTTCCCTAAACAGGAAGTATGGATTAAGCTTGAGAAACAAAATCCCGGTGGCAGCATTAAAGACCGTGTCGCGCTAAATATGATCGAGAAAGCCGAAAAAGAAGGACTCTTGGAACCGGGTTCTACCATTATTGAGCCCACTTCAGGCAATACCGGAGTAGGCCTCTCACTGGTAGCAGCCTATAAAGGCTATCGAACCATTATCGTGATGCCCGAATCGATGTCGGTAGAACGCCGCCGGTTAACGGCCGCCTACGGTGCCCGGTTGGTACTCACTTCGCGCGAAAAAGGGATGAAAGGAGCCATCGAAAAGGCGCAGGAGATTCAAGCCGAAACACCCCGTTCATGGATACCACAACAATTCAGCAATGAAGCTAATCCCGACATTCATGCCCGTACCACGGCACAAGAACTTATCGACGACTTCCCCGAAGGGATCGACTATCTCATTAGCGGCATCGGCTCAGGAGGGCATATCTCAGGTGTGGGCCGAGAATTAAAGAAAGTGTTTCCGTCCATTTTGGTCATAGGGGTGGAACCCGAAGACTCGCCGGTTATTTCCGGAGGCCATTCAGGTGCGCATGCCATTCAGGGTATCGGCGCCGGATTTATCCCCGAGACGCTCGATCTTACGGTACTCGACAGCATTTTCCGCATTACCCGAGAAGATGCGTTCAATTACGCTCGCAGGCTGGTTAAAGAAGAAGGCATTCTGGGAGGCATTTCCACCGGAGCATCCTTGGCCGCCGTAGCCCAAAAAACCGCCGAACTGAGGCGCACCAAACGCATCGTGACTTTCAATTACGATACAGGAGAACGCTATCTCTCGGTGGAAGGATTGTACTGAGTAGCGCCGCATAACCATTCAAAGTATGACAACGGGACTTGGTTCGACTATTCTATGAGGAAGGGCGACAATAATCCGATTGAATGATGAGGTCTAAAAAAAACATGGATTGCCCAAGATGCGGAAGCATAAATCTTCGTGAAGATGGCATTGTTGGAGGTCGTCAGTTCCGTTATTATAAATATAGCGATACGCAAAACGTTTTTGATACGTATCTTTGACGCGCCGAAAGTAAGCGGTACAGGGCACAACCCCTACAACAAAACATATACGCGTAAATAAAACGAAATGAAACAGTTCTGTTTAATCCTTGCCGGCGTGTTGATGGTACTCGCGTGTTCGCACGAGAAAAAAGTGATCGAGAAAAAGAAAAGCCCGGAAACCATCATCGGAATGGAAAAAGATACATTGTCTATCGACCTCGACGATACGTCATTGCCCCACTATCCTACCCTAGCGGCATTCAGTTTGAATACGAACGATTATTTAATCGGTTATAACGATCAAACGCATGCTTTAGACGTTTTTGATTTTACAAACGGGGTTGTCCGCGATATAAAGCTCTACCGCGAAGGAAGACAAGCGGTTGCCGGCGAAATAAACGAATTATACGCTACTTCGTTGGATTCGATCTGGATTTTGGCGGACAAAACCGTTTACTTGTTCGACACGGCCGGCATCATACACGAAAAACACGAATTGACTGTCGACGAAGAAGAATACATCATCAATACATCGAATTATTCGAATGCTTCGATCAGATTATATTTCAACGCACACAGCCAATCGATGTATTATGTCACCCTTAAAATGGGAGACGAACCTATATTTTACATCAACGAAGCCAATTTACGGCAGGGGAAACACAAAAAAATAGTCCTTCCGTATACCGGCGCCGAGCAAGGCGTCGGACATCTGTACGGATGGATGCAACATCCCAACGTCACCTACCATTTTCCGCTGGTGATCTACAATTTTCCTTTTAACTCGAATGTGTACACCATCGACCTGCACAGCGGAATCGTGAAAACTTACGGAGCAGACAGCCGCTATACGCGTAATACGGCGTCGGAAACGCATTCGGCAACGATGGAAGACTGGTATCGGCATTTGATCGAAAACGTGCACTTCTACGAAGTCAATTACGACCTGTACAGGAAGCGTTATTACAGGCTTCATGTAAACGGAATCGATTTCACCACCGGAATGCCGATAGACAAGCAGTTTTTTAAGAAGCAACTATTTCTGACAGTCTTCGATCAGGACTTTAACGTAATAGATGAATTTCCGCTATCGAACGATACCTATAATCTGAATGGAGGATGGGGCATTTTTGAAAAAGGCTTTTTTATTATCAAAGACCATCCCAACGCGGAATCTCCCGATGATGACAAGATGAGATATGACGTTTTCCGTTTCGGATAAAAAAGAAAAAGCTGGAGAAAGAAGCGAATATATACCCTTATCGTCCAAGCGATGTTTGCGATAAATGAAGTCATTTCAAGGTATTAAAAAAACAAAAATCTGCCGTCGGCTATTTGGTGCTTTTCGTTATAACTTGTACGTTTGTAGAAAAATCAGATAAAAAAACAAAATACTATGAAAATGAAAGTTATATCCGACACATTGGTTGTTATTGTAAGTATAATAATATCCTTTACATTTTCTTGCTGTACACAGAGTGAAACAACTGAAAAACATTACAACGCAGGCGATCATGTTGTCAATGTACATGAACGGATCAAAGAAATTCATATCCCTGAAGAAGATGTTTTGATAAATACTCATTCATGGCCTTATATTATCGATAATTATTTGACTATTTGTGATTATCAATCGTACGAAAAACAACTTCTTTTTTTCGATAAGAACACGTATCGTTACATAACCGGTACGGCAGACAGGGGAATCGGACCCGGTGAAATTACACGAATCGGACATATCGTGTTTAATAAGGATAAGCGTTTGCTGTATGTTTCCGATCATGGGAAGAAGAAAATTTTCAGTTATCATCTCGACAGTATTATTCAAAACAAAAAATATAAACCTGAAACATGGCTAAGTATAAATGACTCCATTACTCCTGGCAATTATGTTTATATTAATGATACACTTTCTATAACAGATATAATGACAGCTATTGGTAATTTTGACTTTAAGCCTTCGGTAGCTCGATGGAACATGAAAACAAATGAAATCAAATTTATGCCCTATGAACATCCTGACATCAAGAAGAAACGATTTGATTTTGATGCATCTGAAGAACATAATCTTTATGTGGAAAGTTATACCAATCATGATTTAATGATCATTGCCGATCTCGACGGTAATTTGATTTGTAATACATACGGACCGGAATGGGGCAAAGACTATCCGAGGCCCAGAGGCTACCACACGAATGTATGGTTCTGTAGAGATAAAATTATAACCCTTTATACAGGAGATGATCGATTCGTCATAAACAAAAGAGAGATCAATCTTCCAACTAAATTTTTGATTTTCGATCTGAATGGGAACCACCTCAAAACATTGGAAACAGATTATCATATTGTCAGGTTTTGTTACGATAAAGACCATAACCGGATCATTATGTCGTTAGACGATGAGATTCAATTCGCATACCTCGATTTAGATGGACTGTTGGATTAAATAACATAATATTCACTTAAATCCTGAAACAGATGAGACAAAACGTATTTTTATGGTTCGTAATCATGGGTTTTTCCATGTTATCAAGTTGTCAAATTTCGCATGAGACCCCTCCCACTTCTTTTATGGGATTCAAAGATCAGATCGTTTATGTAAAAGAATTTCCTCAGACTTTTACCCTTTCGGACGAGACGGTTCCCGATATCGACATCATCGGTATACAGGATATTCAGATTTGCGATACGATGATTATTTTTTCCGGAAAAGGACAAAAGAATCTTTGGGCTTGTTATTCCTTACCCCGATACAATTATTTGGGTAGCCTGCTAACGAAAGGAAACGGTCCGAACGAATTTATTCAGGCTCCTTGGGTAAGTTCGGCTACTTTTTTCAACGAGCAGGAAGAATTGCATGCCGGCATCTACGACTTTCAAAGAGGGAGAGTGTTCAATGCCAATATAACACAAACGCTTAAGACCGGAAAACTCGACATGCGTCTTATGCGGGATTCATTGCCGCCTTTTCTGTTTAACTTCTTTATCATCGACTCCGCGCGCTATTTTTGCAAAGAAGCCAACCATCAGCAGACTCAGCAGACCAGATATCTTATCGAAGGAGATAAACAACTGCATCCGGCTGTTTTTGATTCATTGAATTGCATTAAACTTGAAGAAATGCAAGATATCAACATCTTGTCGACCATCACCAAATTCAATCCGGATCGCAACATCGTCATAGAAATGCCTGTCATACTAAATTATATCAACATGTATTCGCTCGACGGAACGTTTACCCGAACCCTCTGTATCGGCGATAAAGTGGATGATATTGAAGATATTCAGAACAAAAAGCTATGGGAACGAATCTATACGTTTAACGACATAGCCACTTTCCCTGATTTTTGGGGAGTTGTGTACATCAATGAAGATGCAAAGACCTATCAAACCGGCAGAAAAAAATTGCCCTGCATTTATTTGTTCGATTGGGAGGGTAAGCCTTTAGCCGAGCTAAAATTACAACATTTTATCACGACATTCGATATTGATCTCCGCAACCGTACGCTTTACACGTTCGATCTTGAGGATGAAGTCCTTCACAAATACGATATCAACGAGATACTGACAAAAATCGGGCAGTAAGCAGTTTGTAGACATATAGAGAAACAAAAAAATCATTTCATCTACGGAGTTGCCTGTAATCCCGAAGGAATATGGGTAGAGTATAAACTATAATTGTTTCTCTATATCTCTTTTTCGGAAATCGAATAAGAACATTTTATTCAACCCATTCAGCAATACGGCAAAAATGAGCGAGATATTTTTGTTTATATTAGGAAGGAAATGTAAGTTTGCAGTACTAAATATAAATAGGGTTTATTGAATAATACATTTCTCTGACCCAACCTTTGATTATTAAAATTTATGGCTAAATACATTAAAATAATTGCATTTTCATTTTTAATTGCCTTAATAGGCTCATATTGGATCGTATGTGATGTATCTAATAACACTGTCAATATTCCTTCAGATATTAAACTTATTATTGACAAATCCAAGAATAAAAATGAATTCTATAAAGTTATTCAGCACTATAAAAATGATTCTCTAAAATTGGCTGCTACATATTTTTTAATCAGAAATATGGATGATAAATACAGCATACTTCCATCGAATAAAGCAACCATATACAAAACTGCATTAGAAAATATTCCCCTTTTAAAAGAAGAAAACAATTGGGATCCAACGAAAAAATCAACCTTGGGAATATTAATGGATTCATTATCAAATATAGAGCCAGTCGGCTATAAAAAAGTCTATGATATGAATGTTATTACAGCTGAATTTCTTATTGAGAATATCGACCTCTCTTTTGAAGTTTGGGAAAATCCACCGATTTCTAAGTATTATGACTTTAATATTTTTTGTGAGTATGTGCTACCTTATAGATTTGCAAATGAACCCTTAAGTAATTGGAGAAAAAATGCTTATATAAAATTTAAACCAATACTATTAGACACATCACATATAACTAAAGATATAGCAATACAAGTGATAAAAAAATCTCATATTAATTATAATATAGGTATGGCTAAATATCCTTATCCTTTGACATTCGAAGAGATTGATCTGATAAAATGGGGGACATGTGAACATTTATCACAATATCAAACTTTAGCTTTCAGAAGTATTGGAATTCCTTCTACAACAGATTTTATTCCGGTATGGGCGAATAGAAGTCTTGGACATGAATGGTGCGTTTTCCTCAATAACGATCATTGCTTTGAAGACATTGGTATTGCTCATTCCGGAAAGAATGATCTGCTTTATAAATTCTCCAAAATATATAGAAAAGCTTTTTTCCACCATTGTACTCCCTCAGATTCAATTTTTTCTGATAATTATAAGAAAATAAACTATCTTCTTTATCAAGATGTCACAGATAAATACGGAAGGACAAGTGACCTTACATTTAATAATTTAGACACTAACAGTACTTACGCATTGTGCACTTTTAACAATCGCCAATGGATTCCTGTGTCTTATGGAAAAAAGAAGAACGGTAATATTTGTTTTCATAACATGGGACAAGGAAAATCTTATAAAGACTATCAGCTTTCATATACAAATGAAGGGAAGGGGGTTATATATATAATTGCCAAACTAAACAACAATGGGATGGAATTTATAGAAGTCCCTTTTATCCTCTATGAAGAAGGAAGGATGAAAAAATTAAAACCGGATTGTAACCAAAGACAAGCAGTGATATTAAATCGAAAATATCCTGAATACGAACACTTTTATGAGTACAAAAAGAACATGCTTGGAGCAACCATTGAAATCGCGAACGACTCTTTGTTTAAAGACAAGAAGACGATTTACAGATTTACAGGAAGAGTCCCTTCAGGGTCTCGTATAATAATCGATTTACCAGCTTTTTCGTCGCAATACATTAGATATAAAAATGCAGAAAACATATCGATTAACCTTAGTGGTATTCATTTATTCTATAATAAGAAAAAGCTAAAAAGTAAATTATACTCCCCTTCAGTAAGCATAGAATATTTAAATAATTTATCCGATGATGATATTTTAACTTATTGCACAATAAACAGCCCCCAAAATTACATTGACATAGATATGGGCGAGAAAACTTTTATCAATCAAATAGAGATTACATGTAGAACAGACGATAATGAAATTAATCACAATCAAATATATGAACTATATTATTTTGATCAGGCATGGATTTCATTAGGCGTCCAAAAAGCAAAACATTGCTTTCTCTTATATGAGCAAGTTCCATCAAATGCCTTATTCTTATTGAAAAATAAGACAAAAGGAGTTGAACAACGGATTTTTACAATTGAAAACGGTGAACAAATATGGTGGTAATAAAAAATCATTTAAACACAAAACCGACACAATAAATAAAAAATAAAACAACAATCAAGCCTTATTAGATTAAAGTATATATGCCTTCTATCCATATAAGCTATAGCTTTTTACTTCTACAAAAGACAAGAAAAAAGGAATTGCAAATGATAAAGCAAAAATATGATATTTCTTTTACATTCAACAAATAGCTTAAACAAAGGAGTGTGTTAAAAAAAGAAAAAAAAACAAACAAAAGACTTGGATGTATCAAAAATAGGCTATATGTTTGCAGAACAGATTATAAAAAAAATAATATTTATGAAGAAAAAAATTTTAGGAGGCCTATTTGCCTTCGCAGTGATGGTAGCTACAAGCTACGGAGTGAACCGGAGTATGGAGAATGATGCCGATCTTTCAGATATGGCATTGAGTAATGTAGAGGCTCTGGCACTAGGAGAACAAGGAGAAAATGACCCATTTCCTCCTATAAATCCTATGTGTCCTAATGGATGCTTAGCAAATGGAAGTGGATGCTTGTGCCATATTTGGCATAAAGACTTAAAAGAAGCAGGAAAAAATTGATTGATGACCAACCGCTGCCTTGATCAGGCAACGGTTGGCTTTTTTGGGGAAGGGGGGGAATTATTTTATTTATTACAAAAGTAATACAAATTAAAATGACATGATGAAAAGAAAGAGAAAAAAAATTGATCGTTTAATTTTTACTGTTATCATTTTTGTTTTCTTTATTAGATGTACTTATAACAGTACAACTGAAAAACACTACAACTACCGTGATCATATCGTAAATGTACATGATCGGGTCAAAGAAATTTACATCCCTGAAGAAGATATACTCATCGGTTCTGTGACTCGATTGTATTCCTCTGACAAATACCTGATCATAGTAGATCATAAGTCTGACATGGAACAGGTTTTACTGTTCGACAAGCAAACATACAAATACTTGACGAGTACGGCCTTTCGTGGACAGGGACCGGGAGAAATTGCAAACATCGGACATATCGGTATCAATGAAAAGAATCGGAAGATTTATGTTTCCGATCACGGCAAACAAAAAATCTTCGGATACGATCTCGACAGCATCTTCCAAAATCCGGACTATATGCCGTTTGTTAAATTAAATATGAATAAAACACAATTCCCAGACAGCTATCAATATATCAATGATACGCTTTGCTATGCAAGGATTATCGTCCCTACGGGAGATTACAGCTTCAATGAGTTTGCTGCAAAATGGAACATGCTGACAGGAGAAATGAAACCGATGAACTATTCCCATCCCAAAGTGGAGAAAAGACGCATTACATTAGACGTATCGATTGAGGATAATCTCTATGCAGAAGCTTTTCATAATCGCGACTTGATAACGGTCTTAGATTTGGACGGCAATTTGAAGTTCAATATCTATGGGAATAATTGGAGAAGCCGGGAGGAAAACGAACTTCAACATTATGGAAATGTCATTTTATGCAAAAATAGAATTATCGCCTCATATTCAGGTGGAGACAGACTTACCGACGAATATTTCCCAACAAAACTTATCGTATTCGACAGGGAGGGCAACCACCTCAAAACATTGGAAACAAATTATCGCATATCCGACATGTGTTACGATAAAGACCATAACCGGATCATCATGTCGTTAGACGATGAGATTCAGTTTGCATACCTCGATTTAGATGGATTATTAGATTAAGCAATTCAACAAAAAGATAATTAATTTGAATACCATGATCCGAATAAGAACCTACATCTTTCAAATAACTCAACTTTTTATCTTTTCCTTCTTTATTTTGAATCTCCCCTCCTGCCAAGAAAACACTCAGAAAAAAGAGATTATGGAGATGGTTAAATCATGGCAAGAAAAAGAAATTATTTTTCCAGAAGAACTTATTTTTACGAAATATGGAAAAGACACAGTCAAGTATAACATACCGGTTTCGGATTATAAAATTATCATGTATGTCGATTCTGTTGGTTGTACGGAATGTAAACTTCAATTACATAAATGGAAAGAATTTATTACTGAAGTTGATTCTTTAACAAATGGTGCAGTTCCAGTATTATTCTTTTTTTATCCTAAAGATCTGCGTGAAATCTCATTCTTGTTGAGACGAGATAGCATCCATATCCCGGTCTGCATCGATAAGCAGAATAGAATGAACCGGATCAATCACTTCCCTTCTCATCAGATGTATCAATGCTTTCTGGTAGACAAAGAAAATAAAGTAATCTGTATCGGCAACCCGGTCCATAACCGGAAGATCAGAGATATCTATCTGTCTACCATTTCAAACGGTAAGTATAATCCCTCTGTTCAACCGTCGGGAATAACCCGAATAGAAGCCGACAAAACGGAGTTCGATCTGGGTTCTTTAAAAGAAGGTGACAGCCGTAAAATCTGCGTTACGATACGTAATATCGGGAAATTACCGCTTATTATACATGACGCAAGAACATCATGCGGATGCGTACATATTGACTATATTAAGCGACCTGTTGTTTCCGGTAACACCACCGAAATTAATCTTACCTATCATGCCAATAAGAAGGGGCCTATTCATAAAACAGTCTCTATCTACGGCAATATGGACACTTCGCCATTAACAATAAACTTAAAAGGGGAGGTTGTTATTGCAGAAAAGAATAAATGAGAAATAAACGACAACAGTTTCGTAAAGCAGCAAATATAGTTCTAAATGTATTTAATAGTATATCAGTCATTATCATTGGCTTTCTGCTCATGCGTGTGTTTGTCTTCGGGTCGTATCACATACCGACCGACTCGATGACCCCCTCCATTATCCCCGGAGACTATGTCATAGTCAATAAACCGGCTTACGGAGCGCGCCTCTTCGATCTTTTCGATGCCCTCGAAGGGAAAAAAGTAAAAATCAGACGCACTCCCGGATACACTCATGTCAAACATAACGATGTAGTTGTTTTTCATATCCCCCACCCTCACGGATGGGACAAAATCGAGATGGATATGTTTAAATGTTACATCAAACGCTGCATCGGATTGCCGGGCGATACGTTGCGTATCGTGAACGGTTTCTACCGCATGAACTCCGATACGGTCCGACATTACGGTAATCTCGCCGCAGAACAAAAACTAAGTCGGACGACACGGCAGGAAATACCCAAAGGCATTTATGATACTTTTCCGGGAGATTCCGTATTGGGATGGAATATCAAAAATTTCGGTCCTCTATACATTCCCCGCAAAGGCGACCGTATCCGATTAGGCAGAACAGAAGCGCTTGTCTATCGGAAAATCATCGAATGGGAGACCGATCGCACGCTACGTATCGAAAAGGATACATTGCGCGACGGAAACACCCCGATTACATCCTACACATTTACACACAATTATTATTTTATGGGTGGTGACAAGGTTGAAAACTCACAAGATTCACGTTACTGGGGACTGCTCCCCGACGAGCTGATCATCGGCAAAGCATCGTTTATCTGGAAATCCGTCGATCCTTATTCTCATCAAATCAGATGGAAACGTTTTATGAAAATCATAAATTGATGTCGCCCATTTTGAAATAATCTACCATGTGACGATCCCATAAATTTATCTTCGTGATTTTTTCATTCAAGTACGATGCCCTTAACGGTAAATTTAAGAGAAGGATACGGTCTTTGAATAATGATACAACAGTGTTAAAACTGTTAATAATACAAAAAAAAAACAACCCGTTGTTTGGATATATCAAAAAGACACTGTATGTTTGTAAAACACATTTTAAAATCAAAATATGATGAAAACAAAAATTCTAAGAGGGGTCTTTGCCCTCGCAGTGACGGTAGCTGCAGGCTACGGAGTGAACCAGAGCATGCAGAAAGACACCGATCTTTCGGAGATGGCGCTAAGTAATGTGGAGGCCTTGGGGCAATATCTGGAAGACGGGTGTGATGGATGTCACATACCCAACTATGGACGAGTCCCCCGAACAGAATCCTGCAAGTTGGAATTAGGTGGAGGATATTTTACTGCAAGTGTTCGTAGAGTATGTGATATAACACCTAATAGTGCTTCTACATGTACCCCTGTTGAATGTGGAGGATATTTTTAAATGAATATCCACATGTACATAGGGCTAATAGCATCTTATTACTTTGTCACAACAATTTACATCTGATTGTCGATTGATTATCAATGGATATAGGGGCTAATCCCCCCCCGGGGAGAAACAAAGAAAGGATAATGTAAACCGATTAGGGGAATGTATGAATATGGATTTCATTTAACTTTTTTATGAATGTCCGTATATATGCCTAAAATTAATTATATATTGCTAATCTACAGAAATTTATTTCTTACTCCAATCCATGCATCCAAATTATTGTTATTAAATAGTTTAATGGAGTTTTTAGGTACAAACACGGATATTCATTAACTTTTTTATTATAGTACCATGCGCACAGTCCGCCATTTATTGATATTCTCAATAATTTTTCTTTCATATAGTTGCAGTCAAAATAATCAAACAAAACAGAAGGAAGGTATTTCATCAATAAAAGAAATTGAAATTAATGAAGTTACAAAGGAAGAAATACCGGATATCATGATATTGAATTCATTTATCCCGCTATCAAACAAAATCCCTTTAGCTCCGATTAAAAGAGTTCTTATCTATAAAGAACGAATCTATATTTTGGATGATCAACCTAAGATTGTTTGTTTTAATATGAAAGGAGATATCTTATTTAAAATTGACTGTAAAGGTGCAGGTCCAACCGAATATCTAAGTATAAAAGATTTTGCAATAGATGATAAATCAGAGAGAATTGTTACATTGGATCATGAAAAAAGAAAGCTTTTTTTTTATGATTTAAATACAGGGAAACATCTATCAAATATCTCTACCATGCATATGGCCCCAACCGAAATGGGAGTCATTCATGGTTGCTTCTTTTTCAAAAATATAGATAGACGGTTCGACATACAAAAAAAGCAGATGTTTTACTTGCTATATTCTAAAAATGGTAAGCAAATTGATAAAATGTTCTTACCTCATGACGCTGTTGCAGACTTTAATTTCGATCTCAATTCTTTTTTTTATAACGATAATAGCTTGTTGTTTATAAAACCTTTTGATAACATTGTATACCTTTTGGCTAAGGAGCGAATTACTCCTATATTTAAAATATCCCTTCCCAATCCCTTACCTATAGAAAAAATTGAAGAGAAAATAAAACATACAGAAATGCCAACTTCCGGCTATGCCTATGGAATAGACAACATTTATACCACGGAAAGCATGCTTCATTTTACGTTTACGAAAGACGGTTATATTGTCAGTGTCTTTTTCGATCTAATAACAGAAAGGCTTTTATACAGCGGTATTCGGGTCTTGGGAAACAGCAGGAAACAACTTCCTTTTTATTCTTTGATAGATGGTGTTTACAAAGGAAAATTTTATGCTCTTGTATCTGCATCTTCCATTGTTGAGAGAAAAACAGTGCAGGCAGAACCATTTATTAATAATGAGTTATTGAAAACCAAAGAAGATGATAATCCCATATTGGCATTTTTTACTTTTAAGTAAATCAAATTGCAACTTGTATTAATTGATAATTCGGGTTTGCCGAATAATACATTTTACCAACCAAACTGTTGATTATTAAAATTTATGACCAAACACCACTAGTGTCCACTAAAAATTATCGGACAGGTTAAAAATTAAAATTATCAAACAAACTAAGTCCATCAAGACCACTTTGATCTTTGACATTATTGAATTTAGATTGACTGAAGAGATCAACCCAATGAGACTTGTCGGTAAGTGAAATGCTAAGGATCTGAAGTACCTCATATATGCTTCTTTCAAGTTGCATGTCGTGCTGAAGGACAGCAACAAGACAGTACGATATGATGGCGCAATAGACCTGGATTCGTACTGCATTTTCTGACGTTCCCCAAAACTTTTTTATCTTCAGATGTTGCTTGAGCCATTTGAAAAATAACTCGACCTGCCATCTGTTTTTATAAAGTAGGGCAACTTGAAGAGCGGTCAAATCAAAAGCATTTGTAAGGAAAACGAATTGGCGATTCTGTTCTTCATCCCAATACTCAACCTTACGGATTTTGATTGGATAGTCCTTTGAGGATTTATAAACAGTCAATATCCCTTCTGAGTCGGAAAGGACATTCTTAGGCATTCGCCTTTTCCATTTGATAGACTTGAATTGAAGACTTTTCTTCGCTCTCACAACAAAGGAAGCATCAGCCATATCAATCTTATACAAATCCTTGAAGCTGTTATAGCCTCTATCGAAAATGTAATAAGAACCTGATTCATAAGGAATCTCACACATCGCCCTGCTGTCATGTACCGAGGCATTGGTGATATGGAAAAATGTCGGCACCTGAGTTTCTATATCGTATAGGGGGTGTATCTTGATACCACCTTTATGCTTACGGAATTTAGCCCACCAGAACACATCTAGACATAAATCTATCGTTGTAGAATCAAACGCATAGACGTGTTGCCACCAAGATTGAATATATTCGTCTTTCGTTTTGTTCTAGCTTGCTCGACCATGTAGTATGCGAAGTCTTCAAAGATATGGTAATCTCTGTTTTCATTAGCTTTCGAAAGATTGCTACGAGTAACGGATTTACCCAATCCAAGATGGTACCACTTCTCTTGATGTGCTTGCAATGCAACTATGAGGTCTCGAAGACCTTCACGATTACAAAGCTGGCCAAACATCATAGCGAGGAGTTGATTCCAACAGGTGAAGGACTTGACGTATTTGTCGACTTGATACTTGGCAACAATACGATTAAACTTACTTCTATCCAAGAAGGATGTAAGTTGAGTGAATACATACTTATCTTTAAACATATCATAAGATATGAAAAAAGATTGTGCTCCTTGCCAATTCAAGTCCGTTCTCTCGGATTTTCTCTACAATTATCTAAATATCAATAATCTAAAAGAACGCTTAGCGATTTTTAGTGGACAATAATGACTTTACCTGTTTAAATAAAGGGTATTGTTAAACACATATAGCCGGCTCGTTGTTTAGTTTTAGAAAAAGTAATTTTAGGGATTTTTCTATCATATGTTTTGCCTTACTATAACACTTCTCTTTTCGTTTGAACCTTGCTAAATAATGCCTTATTCTGCTATTATAACCTTCGACCGTATAAGTTTCTGCCTTCGTTTGAATGTGTTTTACATTAGGAAGAAATTCCTTATAGCTCTTCCAATAGTCAGAATAATACACAGATGCAGGAATGTTTTTTATCTTCTTCCAAAGCTTCATCCCTGTATCTGTGCTTCTGTCCCCACAGACAAAAGAGATAAATCGTTTTCCAAATCGATCAACAGCAATCCATACCCAACAGTAGTTTTTTTTGAACCTATATATGTGTGCATCTCATCTAATTCAACAACTGAAACAGGTCCCTCTTTTTGTGGTAAAGCCACCCTTTCACCCCATTCTTTTACCCAATAGTAAACAATTGTATGACTTATTTTCAATATGCGTCCGATTGCTCTAAAACCTAAGCCCTCCAAGTACATCTCCAAAGCTAATCTACGAGTAGCAGCTGATTTTGTATTAGATTTCTGTTGAACAGTATAACGATAATGACAATCTTTACAATAATGGCGCTGACGACCACCGACAATGCCATCTTTACGATGATTTATGCTTCCACATCTTGGACAATCCATAATTTTTTTTCAGCAAAGATAATAGTACTATATAAATTTAACAATACCAAATAAAGATATGTTCGAAGAAGTGGATTCATTGCTTTATGAATATCGTCATCTTACGCATTCTCAGTTTTGGGGCACTAAAATTCCTATTTTAACAGCATCAACACTGGAGTATCTTCGTCATAGCTTGTGCGAACATCGATGCTGGTACAATTCATTGTTGTTCTCTTCCTTAGGCATGGCTGTTACGATCGATTTTGTTCCAGCTTGGGGAAATCGAAATAATAATCATTCATGGAATGTGCTTATCAAAGACGGAAAATCGTACGCATTTGAAGCATTCTGGGATCAGGATAGATGGAAATACAAGCGTATTTATAATAATCAAACATTCGATCATCTATGGGGAGAATTCAGATTACCCAAAGTTTACCGTCATACCTTTAAGAATAACATAGAAGGCCCCATAGCTGATAAACGAATTAATCCGGATAACATCCCCCCATTGTTTAAAAATATCAAAATAAAAGATGTCTCATCAGAATATTTTGAAACATCTGATGTAACACTATCCTTAAAATCGACACCTTCTAAAACATACTATGCATATCTCTGCGTATTCGGATACCAACAATGGCATCCCGTACAGTGGGGTAAGATAAAAAACAACAAAGTTTCTTTTAAAGGAATGGGGAAAGATATTATTTATCTTCCTGCATATTATGAAAATGGAAAGCTGATACCCGCAGGAGAACCTTTTCTTTTAGATTCAAAAGGAGTAGTGACTTGTTTGAAAGGAAACAAACAACAAATTTCAATCTTTATTAATCATGTGGAAGGTGCTCCGGTTTATAATTGGGATTTAAAGAATATTCAATTGTTGGCAGGATTAAAAATTCACGGTTATTCTTCTAAAACTCATCGAATCGATAACCTTCTTACTCTATCAGACATAATACCATTAAAATCTGTTATATATCCTATATATTCCAATATATTGTATGACCGGATAACGGCAACATTTCGTTCAGATACAATAGCCGTTTCGGAAATAACATTCTACGATAACCAAAATAGGATTGTGATTCCAGATTCTATCGAATCGAATATAATCCTATTCAATCAAGAAGACAGTCTTCTCTTCGTTTCAGACAGAATAATAGCATCTGGCATAAAAGGAATAAATAAAGATAGATATATTAAGTTTTATTTTAATCAACCTATAGATATTTCATCAATAAAAATTGCTCCCTATATTCAGAGTAGAGTAAAGAATAACGGTTATTTTAAACTATATTATTGGGATAATGGATGGAAAGAAATAGGAAATCAAGATACAAAATACAATTTCCTAACATTCAAACACGTTCCAGATAACCATTTATATATGTTAAGAAATCAGCGATGGGCTAAACAAAAAATCAATACTGCTGAAAGAATATTCTTATACAAAGACGGAGAAATAATTTGGTACTAAAAGAAAGCATCCTAATCCATACATTTATAATGTAAGTTCGTTTTTTTAAGCACCACAAATGTTTTAAGCTGCCTTTCAGACGAAAATAAATCAAACAAATAGACAATACGATTTCCGTTTACAGCAACAGCAGCATTGTTCCACCAAGAGCAAACCCAAAAGAAGTGCAAAAGTATCAACAAACAAAAATACAAGAAACAAATTATTAATAATGAATATCCGTATATTTGCCCAGAAATAATTATCTTTGCAAAAAAAAATAAGGCAATGACACTGATCGATTTTTTATCTCACTTTCCAGACGAAGAAAGCTGCAAGCAAAAGTTTAAGGCATATCGCGACCAAGTAGGAGTTGTTTGTTCCAAATGCGGAGGCACGGATCATTATTGGAAAAAAGACAAGGAGCAATATGAATGCAAACACTGCAAAACGCGCACCACGCTAAAAAGTGGAACGGTAATGCATAAATCGAAACTTCCTTTTCGTTATTGGTTTATAGCCATGCATCTGCTCACGTCAACGAAAAAGACATTTTCGGCCAAAGAAATCCAACGTCAATTGGGACATAATCGTTATCATCCTATTTGGCATATGGTTCACAAACTTCGCGAGGCCATGGGTAAAAGAGATGATGAATATGTCCTTGCAGGTTGTATAGAATTGGATGAGGGTTATTTTTCCACAGAGATGAGTCAAGAGGAAAAAGATAAACCCTTGAAGCGTGGACGTGGCAGTCAAAAGAAAAGCAAAGTTTTAGTAATGGCAGAAAGTGAAATGGTTGAATTTCCGAAAACCGGTCAAAAACCACGAAGAGTCGGCTATTTGAAAATGAAAGTAATCGATGACTTGAAAAAAGAGACCATTAATGCAGCGGTTCAGCAGTTAGCTTCCGGAGCTAATCAAATCGACACGGATCATTCTACCTCTTATGTGGAATTGAAAGACTTTGTACCTAGACACAACTCTCAGGTGATTCCCAAAGAGAAGGTGGGGGAAGCCTTGCCTTGGGTTCATATCGCCATCAGCAATGCCAAGAGACAGTTGATAAATACGTTCCATGACATCAAGCCCGAATTCTTACAAAATTATCTCGATGAATTCTGTTATAAGTTTAATCGAAGATACTGGGGAGAAGCCCTCTTTGGAAGATTGCTCGTAGCTTGCGTAACCTATAAAAATGAGTTTAGGTATAAATACGGATAATCATATTTTATTTTCATGTAGGAGATATTCAGTCAGTACCACAAACGAAATAGGCAGCATTGCCATATCAGAGACAGATGATATATCGTTAATTGACTTTAATTCTCTTTTTAGCCTTTCTCATATCATTACATTAGAGACAAAAGAAAACTCTCTGATTAAAGATTTAACAAAAATCGGTCTGTATAAGGAATATATTTATATTTTAGACAAAGATCAAAAAAAAATATTTGTCTTTGACAACAAAGGTCATTTTATCAGAGAATACTTTCATTTCGGACAATCGAAAGGAGAATATATAAGTATTGATGATTTTGAAATAAAAGATGAGAATCTGTTTATTTATGATGGTTTAAAAGGTTATATTTATATTTATGATTTAATATCTGACATTTTTATTCGAAAGATTGAGGTTTTAAAAGGATCAGGTATTAAAATATGGGATAACAATAGGTTTGCAATCAATTCAGGCTTTGGCTCTGCCAATCCAAAAGAAAATAAACAAAACTTCAGCTATACATTCTACGACTCTGAAAGACCTGTTCTTTTTGATATTCCTTATAATGAAAACCTAATGGGTTATTCTCAAAGATTCGATTATGGAGCAAATTATTTCTATTGTTACCAAGATACCACATTTGCTCTTTTTCTATTAAATGATACAATTTATTATCTGAATGATAATGGCTCATTATCGCCCTATCTTCATCTTAATTTTGGAGTTGACAGACCTTCGGTAAAAGATAGCAGAGAGACTATAAATACTTATTTCAAAGAAAAATCACCTTCGTCTGTCTTCTCATTTTATAAATTTTATAATCAAATATTATTTTCATATTTTTTTGATCATAAAAGAAAATATATCATCATAGATTTGTCTTCTAACAATAAAGTCCTTTTTAATGGAATCTTAAGAGACAAAGAAAATAAACTTCCTCTTAGAATTACTCCATATTCTCAATTTAATTATAATTTGGAAGCTGAAAATCAACTACTCAGTATTATCTGGCCTTTCGAATTCAAGAAAAGCAAAGAAAATGAACATTTATTCAAGGAAGAGATAAACAAAGAAGGAAATCCATATCTTATATATTATAATTATCTGAGAAAAACAAAGTGAGTCTATTATAATTTTGGATTTAAAAAAAACAACAGTAAATAATATATTTTCCATAGTAGATACGTTAGCTTTTATCTTTATACTGATGATAATGCTGACATACGACTATCGTTCGTCTCTTGCCCCCGAATCGCTTTTGACGATGATTCAGATGGGAATCTTATGGGGCTTATGCAGGCTTTGCTTTTTCTTTTTCCCTGCTTTATCAAAAGGGGCTATCTATGGTATTTTAATCGTCGGTTTTGTCGAGGCAATCATCGGGTTAGGTCAGCTATACGGATTCTTCCCTTCCGGGCATCAGTTGTTTAAGACTACCGGAACATTTCTCAATCCCGGCCCGTATGGTGGATTTATTGCATTGATGTTTCCTTTGACTTTCCACTACTGGCTTTATTTCAGGAAAAGAAAGAAGATTCTCCGATATGTGTTTCTCTTCGTCGGCATGGTTTGTCTGTTGGTTTTTCCGGCTACCTTAAGTCGTACCGCATGGGGTGCGGCCGCTATCGGCTGTATGCTCGTTGTGATATATGAGACCGGAATAACAGACAAGTTGAAAGACTTATATCAAAAATACCGGAGAAGAGCCGTCTTATGCATCGCATTGTTTTGCTTGTTATCCGGCGGAGTCATCTATGGCATCTATCAATTTAAAAAAGATTCTGCCAACGGACGATTATTTATATGGAAAATAACGGCCTTAGCTATCCAAAATACCTCATTGAAAGGTGTTGGTCTCGGTGGATTTCCTGCAGCGTATGCCCAATCGCAGATGAATTATTTTAAAGAAAGAGAAGCTTCCGCAATAGAAAAACATGTTGCCGGAAGCCCTGAATATGCGTTTAATGAATACCTGCGTATTTTTCTTGAGCAAGGAATAGCAGGCGGTATTTTGTTTCTTTTCCTCACAGGGCTGATTATTTATCATGGAATAAAAAACAAACATACAGGAGCTGCCGGAAGTTTTCTAAGCCTGTCTGTTTTTGCAATCGCATCATATCCCTATTATTTGTGGGAGTTTTTGGTGGTATGGGTACTGCTTGCAACAATTTGTATCTCTCAAACAGAGTTTTCTTTATCGAAGTTTTCTAAAAACCGCCAAATTTTTATTTTTACTTCCTTTGCTGTATTTATTCTGGTCGCCGGCTTATCGATTTGTATAATACAATGGCTTTCTTATCATCGGGCAAGTAAGGAATGGGAAAAGATACGTCCCTTTTATACGATGAAGGCATACAAGAACATAATAGACCAATATGCCCGTCTGTATCCGCAGTTGAATCATGATCCGAAATTCGTTTTCGAGTATGCAATGATGCTTAATGCTGAAAAACGGTATGAACAGGCCGACAGTATTTTGTTACGCGGGCTCCGGATAAACTGTGACCCGATGTTTTACAATGTCAAAGGACGTAATTATCACGAAATGGGAGCCTATCGCAAGGCGGAAGCATGCTATATGAATGCGATCTGTCTACTGCCCGAAAGGATTTATCCGTACTATTTGCTCACAAAGTTGTATGCCGATTCTGCTGCCGGTTATCCGGCTGAAAAAATGCAATGGGCTGCATCGATTGTTTTAAAGAAAGAAGCCAAAGTACACTCAACGGCCATTGACGAGATGCGTGACGAAGTCGAAAAAATACTAAAAGAGAAAAATGCGACCGATGATAAAAAAAACTAAACGACAACAGCTCGGAAGAGTGCTAAATATCGCCCTGAACGTATTCAACGGCATCTCGATGATCATCATCGGATTCCTCCTCATGCGTGTGTTTGTCTTCGGGTCGTAGCACATACCGACCGACTCGATGACCCCCTCCATTATCCCCGGAGACTATGTCATAGTCAATAAACCGGCTTACGGAGCGCGCCTCTTCGATCTTTTCGATGCCCTCGAAGGGAAAAAAGTAAAAATCAGACGCACTCCCGGATACACCCATGTCAAACATAACGATGTAGTGGTTTTTCATATTCCTCACCCTCACGGATGGGACAAAATTGAGATGGATATGTTTAAATGTTACATCAAACGCTGCATCGGATTGCCGGGCGATACGTTGCGTATCGTGAACGGTATCTATCGCATTAATTCCGATACAATCAGACATTACGGTAATTTTTCTGCCGAGCAAAAACTAAGTCGGATAGCACAAGAGGAAATACCTAAAGGCATTTATGATACTTTCCCGGGAGATTCCGTATTGGGATGGAATATCAAAAATTTCGGTCCCGTGTATATTCCCAGCAAAGGCGACTGCCTCCGATTGGGCAGAACGGAAACGCTTATCTACAAAAAAATCATCGAATGGGAAACCGGACATACGCTACATATCGAACGCGATACACTGTATAATGGCGACACGCCCATTACATCCTACACATTTACGCACAATTATTACTTTATGGGTGGCGACAAGGTTGAAAACTCACAAGATTCACGTTACTGGGGACTGCTCCCCGACGAGCTGATCATCGGCAAAGCATCGTTTATCTGGAAATCCGTCGATCCTTATTCTCATCAAATCAGATGGAAACGTTTTATGAAAATCATAAATTGATGTCGCCCATTTTGAAATAATCTACCATGTGACGATCCCATAAATTTATCTTCGTGATTTTTTCATTCAAGTACGATGCCCTTAACGGTAAATTTAAGAGAAGGATACGGTCTTTGAATAATGATACAACAGTGTTAAAACTGTTAATAATACAAAAAAACAACCCGTTGTTTGGATATATCAAAAAGACACTGTATGTTTGTAAAACACATTTTAAAATCAAAATATGATGAAAACAAAAATTCTAAGAGGGGTCTTTGCCCTCGCAGTGATGGTGGCTGCAGGCTACGGAGTGAACCGGAGCATGCAGAAAGACACCGATCTTTCGGAGATGGCGCTAAGTAATGTGGAGGCCTTGGCTTGGTTTGAAGGAGGCGATGGCAATGGCAATACAATAGGTTGCCCAGGAGGAACTTGCTCTATGACTGACTCTTTTGGCAGATCGTGTACGGCATGTTGCCCTTCAGGATTAAAGCCTAAATGTGATTTGTCATTTGGTACTTGCAGTTGTGAATGAGCATTTGAGAGTCGGGGCATCAAAAATCATAAAAATAGTTTTTTAGACTGAAATTTGATGCCCTCATTAATACACCAATCATGTAAAAACAAAAACAGAAAATTATCAAATTTAAAAAGAAAAGTTCGGACAGATAACTTTTATAAATAATCTCAGCACACATTCCAAAATAAATAAATTCAACATCCACATTGATATGAGATTAAAAAAAACAATCACATTATTCATTTTAATGTATGCGTTTTACGGATGCAATATAAGAAATAGCCAGACTTCTTCTGAGATAGAAATAATCAATATCCATCCCATGGAAGCAGATGAATTTATTCCATTATCAGAAATTGCAGATTCTATCAAATGCATCAAGCTGCAAATAGACTCAGGAGATGTAATGGGACGGATACGAGAAATCATCATCAAAAAAAAATACATCTATGCTGTAGATATAAGCCAACAAGTTATATTTGTTTTTAATAAAGAAGGTCTATTAGTGACAAAACTGAATAAAAAAGGGCGAGGCCCAGGTGAATACTCTCGTATAGGACCTGTTTTTATTGATGATGATGAGTCTTATATTGAGATTGTAAATTATACAGGCGGAAAACAATCCATCTTACGATATAAGAATTTGTCTTTTGATTATATAAACACAACCTTGTCCTATCCAGACATCAGTGCAAATTCAGTAAAGAGACATAAAGGATTATTCTACTTCGCAATCCAACAAATAGACAATCATATAAACGACAAAGATACAAATGGCGACTTGGTCATCTGTGATAGCGAGAATAATTTTAAGGTTTTGTTTGATAAAAAGATTATAACAGAGCGCCATTACTTCTCTATGACGAATGAGTGTTTTTCAATTAATAACAAAGAAGAACTTTTCTTCTCGCCCATGTATGGAAATAGATTTTATCAATTAAAAGATTGGGAAGCAATTCCTTTATTCCAAATTGATTTTGGGACATATAATATGAGTGAGTTTGTAGGACTTCAATCGACGAGAGAACAGATGGAATATATTCGGAATATGAATCATGTGGCTTCTTTTCCAGTACTGAACATCTATGATGACAGAATCTTTGCATTTTCATACTACTTCAAAGAGAGTGATACAGAACGATGGATCAAAGAAAGTGATTTTCGTCAATATGTAAAATTCAAAAAAAGCAAAAAAGTTTATCACGCCAAGATGATAAAAAACGATCTTTCTGTCTTTCCCGATCGGCTTTATATTAGTTCCTATTTTTTCGGATGTGTACACCAAGTTTTGCATGAAGATTATTTAGTCGATATTATTCTCCCCGATCTTTATTTTAATGATATGGATGAAAAAGTTTATGTTGAGGGCCTAGGCGAAATATCAGCCGATAGTGATCCGATAATAGTCATGGCAAAGCTTAAAAACGACTTATAATGTTTCTTGGACACATAGGAATATACGCCAGTAATAAAGACGTTATTAGGAGAAAATCAACTCTGTTTTTTTTGAAATTTCAACAAATATAAAGACCGTGTTTTTCAGAATTATTGCATTCAATTTCGTATAAAATAACCGAGCGGTCTTTATTAATATACGAATAATGCGAATCCAGCGTTAAAAAATAAGATTCACTCTGGCAGAAAAGGCTTTGCCGCCGAGCAAAAACTGAATCGGATAACACAACAGGAGTTGCTTCCCGACGAGCTGATCATTGGCAAAGCATCATTTATCTGGAAATCCATCGACCCTTATTCCCATCAAATCAGATGGGAACGTTTTATGAAATCCATTCAGTAATATAGAAAAGATTCCCCAAATATCCTTATCTGCAACATCCTATCTCTTTCCCTTTATAAGCATTGTCCTGATTAAAAATATCAGTACGATAAATGGCGGAATATACAATTTTGTAGAGTTATTTATTTCTTTTCTCAAAAAAACATCTTCTTTTTTGCCGAGTACAAAAAAATCATCTTTAATATTGGACAATAGTTCTAAAAGAAAAAATCACACTTAGATGATAAAATAATACCCCTTTAAATGGTTAAAAAAAACAAAAAGAACAACTCATTATTTGGATACATCAAAAAGACGCTATATGTTTGCAAAACAAATTTTAAAACCAAAATATGATGAAGACAAAAATTTTAGGAGGGATATTTGCCCTCGCAGTGATGGTAGCTACAGGCTACGGAGTGAACAGGAGCATGCAGAAAGATACCGATCTTTCGGAGATGGCAATAAAAAATATTGAAGCATTAGCAGCAGGTAATGTTAGTGGGGATTGTCGTACTACGAAAGAAGGTACGAAGACTTATTGTCTTTATAGATGTTGTGCATGTGCGGCATTACATCAAAGTACCGGTCATGGAGATATTTTAGTATCTGTTTCAGGAGTATGTAGTGTTTGTGGTACTCCGGTTAGTAGTTGCAAATAAGAAACTCTTGTACATATGAAAAACAAGCATATCGTATTTCTATTTTCCATATTCCTGTTTTTTCTTCAGTGCAAGAAATCTGCAGAATCGGTAGATGAAGGTTATGCTGCTCCCGTATTTCCCGAAACAAAGGAGATAACTGTCGAATGCCTGAACGATTCGTTTATTTTCGATATCGGGAGCATCGATCAACTCGACACATTGCTTATCTGCTCCGGAAAGACAGATATAAATGACTATGTCTTTCATTTGTTTTCGAAAAACAGCGGGGCCTATATAAAAAGTTTCGGAACCATCGGACAAGGGCCCGGCGAAATCTCATGGCCTGTTACGGGATACTCGACCGATCGGAAAGAAGACAAAGTCTATTGTTACGACGCGATGCAAACCAAGATGGTGGAATATGCTATTCGTAACCACAACGGCGAGATTGTCGTCGAAGCTAATGAATGTATGTTGCCTCCCGAAGTAAAGAACACCACAGGCAATATGTGTTTTTCGATCGGAAACGGTCAGTTTATCATAGCCTATAGCAGTTTCTTCGGGAATTCTTACCGGTTTATCAAAACAGCCTCTGTCGATACGGTCAGTACGTGTAACGAATATCCCCGTTTAAACGAACCGGACGAATTTATAGCGGTCGAACATGCCTATTTCTCCTACATGGGGCGATTAGCCGTAAAGCCCGACGGCAAAAAATTCGTCCATGCCACATGGAGCGGATGTATCCTCGAAATTTTCGACTGTAAGGAAACAATCCGGCCTTTGGTTACGAAACGTTTCTTTGAGCCTGAATACAAAGTAACGAAAAAGAACGTGAAATATCCTTTCGTTCAATGTGCCGAAAACGTCGTAAACGGAATTTGGGGAATGGCATGTACCGACGCTTGTATCTATGCCCAATATAGGGACGATAGTCGCTATAAAAAATCCGGTCCCCTAATTGCCGTCTTCGATTGGGAAGGAAATCCGGCCGGGATGCTGCATTTTGACGACGTTCTGTATGATGTTGTTATTGAAAATAACGATAAGTACGGCTACGCAATCATGGGAGATAAAAAAGACGAGGGAATCAAACTAGTCAAATTCAAAATCGATTAATATCCTTTCCTTACAGACTTTGCCGCAACGATTTAAATCCGATTATCAAAGACATACGGAGTCAAATACGATCCAATAAATTTATCTTCGTGATTTTTTTCATTCAAGTACGATGCCTTTTAACGGTAAATTTAAGATAAGAGAAGAATACGGTCTTTGAATAATGATACAACAGTATTAAAACTGTTAATAATGCAAAAAACAACTCATTGTTTTGGATACATCAAAAAGATACTATATGTTTGCAAAACAAATTTTAAAACCAAAATACGATGAAGACAAAAATTCTAAGAGGGATCTTTGCCCTCGCAGTGATGGTAGCTGCAGGCTACGGAGTGAACCGGAGTATGCAGAAAGATACCGATTTTTCGGAGATGGCATTGAAAAATGTAGAAGCTTTGGCTGGAGAAATTGATGTATTTCTTCCTTGTATGGAAACGTGCTCTTTTTGCTGGTGCTATTATCCTCCAACAGAAAACGATCCGAATGATCTATTTGTAGAAAGTGAATTTTACTTATAGTAATTTCAACCAATGAGGATGTGTGAAAAAATTACATATTCTCATTGGCTGTTTGATTAATACAACTAACTGGAAAAATGAGACAATCAATGTGGGTTAAATACATCTTAAGTCTAATGTTGATATACATTTATACATCTTGCTCTGATAAAATCAATGACCCAATTGTCCACTTCAACAAAAGAGAAGAGCAAAAAATTAAACCATCTCGAATCATCCAATTAGAAGATTACGAAATATTAAAACCGGCCGATGCAATCCAAGTCGGCAGCAATTATTTTATCTATGACACTCAAGTAAAAAATATGTTTAACCTCGTTGATCCTTTATCGCGCAGCATGATAAAAGGAGGAGAAAGAGGTTCTGGTCCTCATGACGTCGGGATGCCCGGCAGTTTTCAATACAAAAACGATAAAATCGTATTTTTCGACATATCGCAAAAGAAAATCAATGAAATTCAATTTTCATCAGACATGTCTACACGGTTAATAATAAAAGAAATAGAGAAAATTAAGTCGCCGAATCGCTTGTTTATGGTGAACTGCATAGATACGAACTATATAGCGACAGGTATTTTCAACGATTATTGGTTAGCGCATATAGACAAACAGGGAGAAACCATTTCAACCGTGGACTTTCCGATATTTGAAGAAACAAAAGACATTCCTAAGACCCAACTTTCCATATTATACATCAGCACTTTGATGGCTAATTCGCCTGACAATCATAAAATGATTGCAGCTACACAAAAGCATGGTGTTCTTTCTTTTTGTCATATTAATAATAATGGAATAATAGAATATAAACAAATACTTTATTATGCTCCTATATTTGAGATTCAAGAAAAAGGAAAATGATTATCCGTATTTATACCTAAACTCATTTTTATAGGTTACGCAAGCTACGAGCAATCTTCCAAAGAGGGCTTCTCCCCAGTATCTTCGATTAAACTTATAACAGAATTCATCGAGATAATTTTGTAAGAATTCGGGCTTGATGTCATGGAACGTATTTATCAACTGTCTCTTGGCATTGCTGATGGCGATATGAACCCAAGGCAAGGCTTCCCCCACCTTCTCTTTGGGAATCACCTGAGAGTTGTGTCTAGGTACAAAGTCTTTCAATTCCACATAAGAGGTAGAATGATCCGTGTCAACTTCCTGTACACCTGAGGCTAACTCCTTAACCGCCTTATTGATCGTTTCTTTCTTCAAGTCATCGATTACTTTCATTTTCAAATAGCCAACACTGCGGGGTTTTTGACCTCTTGCGGGCGATGCAACCATTTCACTTTCCGCCATAACCAGCACTTTGCTTTTTCTTTGGCTGCCACGTCCCCGTTTCAAGGGCTTATCTTTTTCCGCTTCGGGGGACTCTGTGGAAAAATAACCTTCGTCCAGTTCAATGCGTCCTGCCAGTACATACTCATCGTCTCTTCTACCCATGACCTGACGAAGTTTGTGAACCATGTGCCAAATGGGATGGTAGCGATTATGACCCAATTGACGCTGAATCTCTTTGGCCGAAAAGGTCTTTTTCGTTGACGTGAGCAAATGCATGGCTATAAACCAGTAACGAAATGGAAGTTTCGATTTGTGCATAACGGTGCCACTCTTAAGCGTGATGCGTGTTTTACAGTGTTTACACTCGTATTGTTCCTTATCCTTTTTCCAATAATGAGAACTCCCGCCACATTTGGGACAAACCACGCCAACCTGGTCGCGATAGGCCTTAAACTTTTGCTTGCAACTTTCCTCGTCCGGAAAGTGAGTTAGAAAATCGATCAGTGTCATTGCCTTATTTTTTTTTGCAAAGATAATTGTTTTAGGTAAATATACGGAGATTCATTAAAAGGAAATATTGCTTTCTCAAAAAATAACAAAGTAGGCTTCTGCGCTGTAGACTGTGATGACAAGTATGTTTATGCATTGTATTCGGGCAAGACATTTAATAAATTCGGAGCATTAAATCATCATTGTGAAAATTTGCTCATATATGATTGGAATGGTAATCCTGTCAAGCGATATATACTAGATATTCCTCTTTATTCTATGAGATATAATAGAGAGACTCATTCTATTTATGGAATTGCTTATAACCCCGAAGGAATATTAATAGAATACGAACTATAATTGTTCCTCTATATGTCTTTTTCGGAAATCGAATAAGAACATTTTATCTATTCCATTCAGTAATACGGCAAGGGTTTAAAAGTTAAAAAAGTAAAAAAACAAGACAAACATTTGGATGTATCAAAAACATGCTATACGTTTGCAGAACAAATTTTAAAGACTAAATACAATGAAGACAAAAATTTTAGGAGGGATATTTACCCTCGTAGTGATGGTAGCGGTAAGCTACGGAGTGGACAAAAGTAAAAGTATGCGAAATGATGTCAACCTCTCGGATATGACATTAAGCAATGTAGAGGCATTAGCAAGCGGAGAATTAGCGGATTGTGAGTATGGATGCTTTGCTAATGGGGATGGATGTTGGTGCTATGATTGGTATCCTTGTTACAGAGAAGCAAAATAGATTGCTCATAACGCTCACTCTCTTTGGAAAAAGATTGAGCAAAGTTTTTTAAATTAAATGAATATGGAGAGGACAAAACCCTCTCCATATATTATATAAAATCGTCAAAAAAGAAGTATTTTTATGGAAAAGAACAGAATAGTTTTATTACTTTTGCATTTTGCTATAATACTTACAAGCTGCACAAGCAACTCTAAAACCGAGAAATATCAGGATAGAAAGAACAATATTGTAGATGTACATGACCAAGTTAAAGAAATACTAATCCCAGAAGACAAAACTATGATTGGTGCGATTAATCGGCTATTTCTCTTAGATAAATACTTAATTATAGCAGATTATCGCTCTCAGGATATGTTAATTTGCATTTTGAATAAAGATAATAATTTTGAACATGTGATGAATGCAGTGCCTAGAGGGCAAGGGCCTGGTGAAATTACTAACATGGGGTACATTGCAACTAATGAGGACAAAAGAGAATTTTATCTATCTGATCATGGAAAGCTGAAAATATTCAGTTATAAAATAGACAGCATTTTTAGCAATCCTTTGTATACACCTGATATTAAAAAAGAAATAAATAAGATTCAATTTCCAAGTGAATATGAATTTGTTAATGACACGCTTTCCTTTGCAAGAATTATCGTTCCTACAGGCAATTCTGGCTATAACGAATTTATTGCAAAATGGAATATGCAAACAGATAATATAACTCCTATTAAATATACTCATCCTAAAATTAAAAAGAAGCGTATAGCATTGGCTGTATCTATTGAAAACGATAAATATATCGAATGCTATCACAATCATGATTTGATCACTATTTTGGATTTGAACGGTAATTTAATGTGTAATATATATGGAAATTCTTGGAAGAATGGAGAGCAAGATCAACTTTATCATTTTGGGGGAGTGGTCTTTTGTGAAAATAAAATAGTAGCTTCATATTCTGGTGGTGATCGCTTATCCAAAGATTATCTGCCGACTAAATTTATTATTTTTGATTTAGAAGGCTACTATTTGAAAACAATAGAAACAGGCTATCATATATCTGATTTTTGTTACGACAAAGAGAATAAGCGACTTATCATGTCTTTAGACGACGACATTCAGTTCGCTTATCTTGATTTAAAGGAATTATTAGACTAATGTATATTATTCCATAATGAAAACACATGTCTTTGTAATCTTGAAGATATTTATCGTCTTGATCACTATAATTCTATCTTCCTGTCATAGGAACAATAAGAATAAAGAGATTATGGAGATGGTTAAATCATGGCAAGAAAAAGAAATCATCTTTCCCGAAGGACTTATTTTCACGAAATATGGAAAAGACACAGTTCAGTATAACATTCCGGTTTCGAATTATAAAATCATCATGTATGTCGATTCGGTTGGCTGTACAAGCTGTAAGCTACAATTACATAAATGGAAAGATTTTATAACCGAAGTTCATTCTTTGACAAATGATGCAGTTCCGATATTATTCTTTTTTTATCCTAAAGATCGACGTGAGATTCCTTTGTTATTAAAACAAGATAGTATTAATATTCCAGTCTGTATTGATGAGCTAAATAGACTAAATCAGATAAATCATTTCCCTTCTCATCAGATGTATCAATGCTTCCTGTTGGACAAAGAGAATAAAGTAATCTGCATTGGCAATCCCATCCATAACCGGAAGATCAGAGATATCTATCTGTCTACCATTTCAAACGGTAAATATAATCCATCTGTTCAACCGTCGGGAATAACCCGAATAGAAGCCGACAAAACGGAGTTCGATCTGGGTTCTTTAAAAGAAGGCGACAGCCGTAAAATCTGCGTTACGATACGTAATATCGGGAAATTGCCGCTTATTATACATGACGCAAGAACATCATGTGGCTGCGTACAGATCGATTATATTAAGCGACCTGTTGCTTCCGGTAACACCACCGAAATTAATCTCACCTATCATACCGATAAAACAGGGCTTATCAACAAAACGGTTTCTATTTACGGTAATATGGACACTTCGCCATTAACGATAAACTTAAAAGGAGAAGTAAAGGCAAATTAAAAGATCGTGATTAAGCATAATCGAATAGATATAATTGCATTTGTATTTATTGTCATCATTTTTTTAACATACGACTATCGTTCGTCTCTTGCCCCCGAATCGCTTTTGACGATGATTCAGATGGGAATCTTATGGGGCTTATGCAGGCTTTGTTTTTTCTTTTTCCCTGCTTTATCAAAAGGGGCTGTCTATGGTATTTTAATCGTCGGTTTTGTCGAGGCAATCATCGGGTTAGGTCAGCTATACGGATTCTTCCCTTCCGGGCATCATTTGTTTAGAACCACCGGAACATTTCTCAATCCCGGCCCGTATGGTGGATTTATTGCATTGATGTTTCCATTGACCCTCCACTACTGGCTTTATTTCAGGAAAAGAAAGAAGATTCTCCGATATGTGTTTCTCTCCATCGGTATGGTTTGTCTGTTGGTTTTTCCGGCTACCTTAAGTCGTACCGCATGGGGTGCGGCCGCTATCGGCTGTATGCTCGTTGCGATATATGAGACCGGAATAACAGACAAGTTGAAAGACTTATATCAAAAATATCGGAAAAGAGCCGTCTTATGTATCGTATTGTTCTGCTTGTTATCCGGCGGAGTCATCTATGGCATCTATCAATTTAAAAAAGATTCTGCCAACGGACGATTATTTATATGGAAAATAACGGCCTTGGCTATCCAGGACGCCTCATTGAAAGGTGTTGGTCTCGGTGGATTTCCTGCAGCGTATGCCCAATCGCAGATAAATTATTTTAAAGAAAAAGAAGCTTCCGCAATAGAAAAACATGTTGCCGGAAGCCCTGAATATGCGTTTAATGAATACCTGCGTATTTTTCTCGAGCAAGGAATAGCAGGCGGTATTTTGTTCCTTTTCCTCACAAGTCTGATTATTCGTCGTGGGATAAAAAACGAACAAACAGGTGCTGCCGGAAGTTTTCTAAGCCTGTCTGTTTTTGCAATCGCATCATATCCCTATTATTTGTGGGAGTTTTTGGTGGTATGGGTACTGCTTGCAACAATTTGTGCCTCCCAAACAAAACCTCCTTCATCCGAATCGTCTAAAAACCTCCGATTTTCTATTTTTGCCCTTTTTGCTGTATTTATTCTGATCGCGAGTTTATCGATTTGTGTAGCACAATGGTATTTTTATCATCGAGCAAGTAAAGAATGGGAAAAGATACGTCCCTTTTATACGATGAAGGCATACTCCAAGATAATCGATGATTATATTCGTCTTTATCCGCAGTTGAAACATGATCCGAAATTCGTTTTCGAGTATGCAATGACGCTTAATGCTGAAAAACGGCACGAACAGGCTGACAGCATTTTATCACGTGGGCTTCAGATAAGCTGCGATCCGATGTTCTACAATGTCAAAGGACGTAATTATCACGAAATGGGAGCCTATCGCAAGGCGGAAGCATGCTATATGAATGCAACCTATCTGATACCCGAAAGGATTTATCCGTACTATTTGCTCACAAAGTTGTATGCCGATTCTGCGGCCGGTTATCCGCCCGAAAGAATGCAATGGGCTGCATCGATTGTTTTAAAGAAAGAAGCCAAAGTACACTCAACGGCCATTGACGAGATGCGTAACGAAGTCAGAAAAATACTGAAAGAAAAAATATAGCCGATGATTAAAAAAACTAAACGATCACAGCTTTGTAAAATCGTGAATATTGCTCTTAACGTATTCAACGGCATATCAATTATCATCATTGCCTTTCTGTTGCTGCGCGTGTTTGTCTTCGGATCATACCGCATACCCACAGATTCGATGACACCTGCCATTATTCCCGGCGATTATGTCTTAGTCAATAAATTGGCTTACGGAGCGCGCCTCTTCGATCTTTTCGATGCCCTCGAAAGAAAAAAAGTAAAAATCAGACGCACTCCCGGATACACCCATGTCAAACATAACGATGTAGTAGTTTTTCATATCCCTCACCCTCACGGATGGGACAAAATCGAGATGGATATGTTTAAATGCTACATCAAACGCTGCATCGGATTGCCGGGCGATACCTTACGTATTGTAAACGGAATCTACCGCATGAACTCCGATACAATCAGGCATTATGGTAACTTTGCCGCCGAGCAAAAACTGAGTCGGATAGCACAAGAGGAAATATCTAAAGGCATTTATAATACTTTTCCGGGAGATTCCGTATTAGGATGGAATATCAAAAATTTCGGACCCATGTATATTCCCAGCAAAGGCGACTGCATTCGATTGGGCAGAACGGAAACGCTTATCTATAAAAAAATCATCGAATGGGAGACCGGATATACGCTACATATCGAACGCGATACACTGTATAATGGCGATACGCCCATTACATCCTACACATTTACACACAATTATTACTTTATGGGTGGCGACAAGGTCGAAAACTCGCAAGATTCACGTTACTGGGGACTGCTCCCCGACAAGCTGATCATCGGAAAAGCATCGTTTATCTGGAAATCCGTCGATCCTTATTCTCATCAAATCAGATGGAAACGTTTTATGAAATCCATTCAATAATACGGCAAAAATTAATACGATATTCTTGTTTATATTACGAAAAAATCGTAAGTTTGCCGCACTAAATATAAATAAGATATGAAAAAGAAACATGTATTTTTTCTGTTTTTTGCCTGCTTTGCCTTCGTTCAGTGCAAGAAATCTGCAGAATCGGTAGATGAAGGTTATGCTGCTCCCGTATTTCCCGAAACAAAGGAGATAACTGTCGAATGCCTGAACGATTCGTTTATTTTCGATATCGGGAGCATCGATCAACTCGACACATTGCTTATCTGCTCCGGCAAGACAGATATAAATGACTATGTCTTTCATTTGTTTTCGAAAAACAGCGGGGCCTATATAAAGAGTTTCGGAACCATCGGACAGGGGCCCTGCGAAATCTCATGGCCTGTTATGGGATACTCGACCGATCGGAAAGAAGACAAAGTCTATTGTTACGATGCGATGCAAACCAAGATGGTGGAATACGCTATCCGTAACCACAACGGCGAGATTGTCGTCGAAGCGGTTGAATGTATGTTACCTCCCGAAGCAAAGAACACCAGAGGCAATACGTGCTTCTCGATCGGAAACGGTCAGTTTATCACGGCCTATAGCAGTTTCTTCGGGAATTCTTACCGGTTTATCAAAACAGCCTCTGTCGATACGGTCAGTACGTGTAACGAATATCCCCGTTTAAACGAACCGGACGAATTTATAGCGGTCGAACATGCCTATTTCTCCTACATGGGGCGATTAGCCGTAAAGCCCGACGGCAAAAAATTCGTCCATGCCACATGGAGCGGATGTATCCTCGAAATTTTCGACTGTAAGGAAACAATCCGGCCTTCGGTTACGAAACGTTTCTTTGAGCCTGAATACAAAGTAACGAAAAAGAACGTAAAATATCCTTTCGTTCGATGTGCCGAAAACGTCGTAAACGGAATTTGGGGAATGGCATGTACCGACGCCCGTATCTATGCCAAATATAGAGACGATAGCCGCTATAAAAATTCCGGTACCCTGATTGCCGTCTTCGACTGGGAAGGAAATCCGGCCGGGATGCTGCATTTTGACGACGGTCTGTATGATGTTGTTATTGAAAATAACGATAAGTACGGCTATGCAATCATGAGAGATAAAAAAGACGAGGGAATCAAACTAGTCAAATTCAAAATCGATTAAGATTCTTTTCTTACAGACTTTGCCGCAACGATTTAAATCCGATTATCAAAGACATACGGAGCCGAATAGAAACATTGCTGCCCGATAAAAGCCATTCTCGAAACAAAAAAGAGAGTCTTTTTTATCGGGCAGCGAGAATTATTTGTATACCCTTTTCAACGTTTCCAAATCTTCGAGTCCATGCCTGAAAATGATTTTGTCGACAAAAGAACGGATAAATCCGAGCCCGTAGCCGAAAATCTGAATCAACGAAGCGGCAACCGACAGTCCTGCGATAGGAAAACTTCTCGTTTTCAGCAATGCATCGGCAAATAGCAGCAAGAGGTAAACGGCCGGAAACAGCAGGAACCAGGGTGAAACAAAGACGGCCGACAGCAGAACAACGATACTCCCGATAACGCACAGCGCCGGCAACGCATGCACCGGCTTGAGCGAATCGGGATACAGTTTATAGAGATTGATGCGTGCCTGTCCGAAGATATGCACCTGCTTGTAGAACTTTTTCAGATTGCCGCGACGTTTGTGATACACAAACGCATTCCGGTACAGTTTGGTTACGAAGCCAGCCTGCTGTATCCGTATGCTGAGGTCGATATCTTCTCCATACATATCTTTGAATCCGCCGACCTTTTCATAAACCTCCCTCGAAAATCCCATGTTGAACGTACGCGGTTTGAATTTCTCCATATGGGTTTTTCCGCCCCGTATGCCACCGGTGGTCCAAAACGAAGTCATGGCATAGCTGATTGCTTTCTGAGTTGTCGTGAACGAGGGATGTTCCCTGTCCGGTCCACCGAAACAGTCGGCATAATCGTCGTGAAGATTTTTCCGAACCGTCTCGAAGTAATCGGGCGGGATGATGCAGTCCGAGTCGAAGAAGATCAAGTAACGTCCTTGGGCATGTTTCATCCCTACGTTACGGGTATCGCTTCGTCCGGTATTTTCTTTGACGATGTAATGAATATTGAGTTTCGGGCGAAAAGCTTCGACTTCGGCCGTACATGGAAGAGAAGAACCGTCTTCGACCAAGACGAGTTCGAAGTCGTTATACGTCTGTGACGCAAGGCTTTCCAGCAGTTCCCGGGCTTCGTCCGGGCGGTTGTATATGGGAACGATGATTGAAAAAAACATGTCTTCTGCCCGTCCGTTATTTAACCCGTTTCAGTTCCTCGATCAACCGGGTGCATTTGCCCCATTTCTCAATCATCCAAAGCACATAACGGATATCGACGCTGATGGTGCGCTGTAGGTCGGGTTCGAAAGCGATGTCACCGCTCATGGCTTCCCAGTTGCCGTCGAAAGCCAGGCCGATGACACGTCCGTGCTTATCGAAAACGGGACTTCCCGAGTTGCCCCCCGTGATGTCGTTGTTCGAGAGGAAGCACAATTGCAACTCGCCTTGTTCGTTGGCGTACGGACCGAAGTCACGCGCTTTGACCAGATTCAGGATTTCCGGCTGTACCCGGAATTCACTGCTCATCGGGTCTTCTTTTTCGAGAATTCCCCTGTCGGTCGTATGGAAATTATACCACGCGGCGTCGTAAGGGCGATATCCTCCGATTGTGCCGTAGCTCATACGCATGGTGAAGTTGGCATCCGAATAGAAACTTCGGTCGGGATACATCTCCTTCAATCCGGCCCAATAGAGGCGTTCGCCTTTATCGATATCGTTGTCCCATGCTGCCACTTGCTGTTGTATGTCATATACGGCAAGCGTTGCTGACAAGGACAATACGGCTGCCGGGTCTTTCTTCATCACCTTTTCATACTGTTTCGGGTTCTTTAACAGGGCTGACACTTTCTCGAACGAGGTAAGCACAGTGTTCCCGAAAACATCGGCGGCATATTTCTCGTAATCCCCCTTGTATTTCTTGTCTACCTTGCCGTAAATGTCGGGCAGGAACGATGCGGGTACGCGTTCTTTTACGATTTTCATCATGGCCGCCAGCACGTGTCGGTCGAGTGCCGGTTCGTAATCTTTGTAGAAGGCTCGGAGATCGCCATCGATCCGTTCGTCGATTTCTTCGGGCGTACTGTTTTTCACATCCACACTGCGGATAATCCGTGCCAGACGAATAATCTCGGTTCCCCCGGCAAAGGCCTCCATGAGATACGTTGCATATTTCCGATATTCCGCCGAGGAGGTATAGCCTTTTTCCAAAAGATGAAGCACATCTCCGTATTGTGTTTTGCGTGCAGGCATTTGATTGACCCATGCCGTAAAAGCTGCTTCTTCGGTTTTCTTACGGTCGATGACATTGAGCCGGGCCAGGCCGCGGTTCATTCCGATCGAATTTTTCCAGTAGTTCGAGCTTCCGGCATATTTCGAAGCGTATTTGATGCGCACGGCATCGCTCGCCAGCATGGCTTTCTTCCAGAGGTCCTGCTTGATTCCCCGTACTTCGATACGCGGTTTGTTACTGTCTTCGATGCGTTGCTGCACTCCCCATGAGCAGAGGTAACGGTTCGTACGCCCGGGGAAGCCGATCGTCATGGCGTAATCTTTTTCGTCATATCCCCGCAACGATATTTCGGCAACGTATTCCGGTTGGTAAGGGCGGTTGCTTGCGCTGTATTCGGCAGGTCGGTTGTTGGCATCGGCATAGACACGGAAAGCGGAAAAATCGCAGGTGTGACGCGGCCACATCCAGTTATCCGTATCTCCTCCGAACTTCCCGAGCGAAGACGGGGGCGCAAAGACCAAACGCACATCGCGGAAGACGTTATAAACGACTAAGTAATATTTATTCCGGCTATAAAACGGAATCACTCTGGCGCTCAACGAAGAATTGTCTTTTCCGATCGAGTCGCAGATCGCCTGACCGATCGAATCGGCCTTGGTAATGCGTTTGAACTCATCATCCACCCCTTCGATCTGTGACAAAATGCGTTCACTGACATCGACGGTTTCTTTGAGGTACTGTATCCGTAAACCTTCGACGGGCAGCTCTTCACTCATGTTTTGCGAGACAAATCCGTTTTTCAGATAATCGTGCTCTACGCTACTCAACCTTTGGATTGCTCCGTATCCGCAATGATGATTGGTCAAAACCAGCCCCTGATCGGAAACGGTAATGCCCGTACAGCCGCCTCCGAAAATAACGACTGCGTTAGCTATGCATGGATTGGTTTCACTGTATAACATTTCGACGGGGATCGTAAGTCCCAGTTCCTGCATACGCGCTAAATTCTGCCTGTTCAACTCTTTTAACACCCACATACCCTCGTCGGCAAATGTTTGTCCAACTGTTGTCAGTAGCAGTGCGACTGCTACCCAAATTTTGTTTGTCCGTTTCATTTATTATCGATTATAAGTTTGATATTTTTCTCTTTGGTACGAGCCGACAACCATTGTACCAGCTTCTTCCGATCATCCGTCCCGATGTTCTGCCGAGCTTTCAAGTAAACGAGCATGACGGTATCCTGTTTCGACTTGTTTGTTTCCATGAGGTAAGTCTGCGTACACGAAAGCTGTTCGATAGACGGATAAAGCACCCGCATCTCGGGAAGCAGCGTACGTGTCATATCCGAGGCATGTCTGTAACGATCAAGGCTTTGCTTCAGCGAGTCTATTTGAATGGCTTGCGCCTCAAGCAGGTCTTCGCTGTTTTTATAGAGGTCTTTCATCAGCATCGTCTTCAGTTCATTGATATCGACTTCCTCGTTCCCGAAACCCTGTTGCACAATCAGATCGATGTCTTTCAGCCCGTAGTTGGACATCTTCAACCGTGCGGTCGAGATCATGATGTCGGGGATCGTCTGGCCAATCAGTACCACTTTGATTTCCTTCTTATCGCCCGTATTGGTAACCGAACGGCTTAGTATCTGCGTATTCGGAAAGTGTAACTCTTCATTGATAAACTTGCGAACCTGCTGATCGAAAAGTGTCGCTTCAAATACGCGGTAACTGAGGTAAATGCTTGGAACGATCGTGCAAATGACAATGATGGTCATATAGCGACGCACCGTCTTTTCCCGCTTTTTATCGATGAATGATTTGCGAGGATATTTTAAGATGCGCACAACTATATAGGTGGCGACACTGATAAAAACAGTGTTGATGAAATAGAGGTAGAAAGCGCCGAAGAAATAACTTAAATTTCCGCTGGCCAGTCCGAAGCCGGCTGTACACAATGGAGGCATCAATGCCGTAGCAATGGCCACCCCGGGAATCACGTTTCCTTTCGATTTTGTGGAGCTGGCCACGATGCCGGCAAGCCCTCCGAAAAATGCAATCAGTACATCGTAGATGCTAGGAGATGTACGCGCCAGCAACTCACTTTGCGCCTCGCTGATGGGCGAGATAAGAAAAAAAGCGGTTGACGTAGCCACACTGAAGGCTGTTGCTGTCAAATAGTGACGAAGTGAACGCTTGACCAGATCAAAGTCGGTAATCCCCAGACCTAATCCGAAGCCCATAATCGGCCCCATCAGGGGGGAGATAAGCATGGCTCCGATGATGACAGCCGTAGAGTTGGTGTTTAGCCCCAAAGAGGCAAGGAACACGGCAAAAATCAACACCCATAGATTTGTGCCTCGGAACTCGACTCCTTTTTTCAGCGACTCGATCGTTTCTATTTCATCTTCTTTTTCCTGTCGTACATCGAAATGACGAGTCAGATAAGTTTTGATTTGTCGGTACAAGGTATTTTCCATCATTTGATTTTTTTTATGTGACCAAAATATCGACTAAGATAAGGGATTTCCGTTATGGGCAAATCTTTCCTCACGACGATTCCCGTAAAAAACAACAACCACACCGTCCGATATAACAGACGTAATACGACCGAATCGATGGGTGGCAGCATGGCTGCCATATAGCACACGGCTGCAACAGCGCCATACGTAAATGCCGAACGCAGGTCGTAAGCGACGGGATAATATTTCTGCCCGACAGCATAAGAAAGCAACATCATCAATAAGTTGCTGGCAAACGAAGCCCATGCGCAGGCCATAAATCCATATGACGGAACGAACAGCACAATGATGGCGATCGTCAGGGTGCAGCCGGCCACGGAGAAGTAAGCTCCCCATTGCGTACGGTCCGTAAGTTTGTACCATATCGAGAGGTTGAAATAGATACCGAAAAAAAGTTCGCCGAGCATCACGAGGGGAATGACGCGAAGACCGTCGTAGTACTTCGCATCCACGAAATGTTTCAGCAAATCAAGGTAGAACATCACTCCGAGAAAAATAAAGAGTGCAAAGATGATAAAATATTTCATTGCCTCAACATACGATTTTTTGTTATCGGCGTCTTTGTGTTTCGCGAAAATAAACGGTTCGTAGGCATAACGAAACGCTTGAATAAACATAACCATCACCACCGCTATTCGGAAACATGCCCCGTAAATACCGAGCTGTGAATCGGCGTATGCTTTGTCGTCGAACAGAAATGGAAACAGAATTTTATCTGCGGTCTGGTTAAATATTCCTGCGATGCCGAGGATAAGTATCGGAAACGAATAGCCGATCATCTTCCTTAGGCGTTGCATGTCCGGTCTGACACGCAAGCCGGGCATCATATCGGGCAACAGCATCAAAAAGGTAAAAACCGTTGTGAAAACGTTGGCGATGATGACGTATCCTACCCCATAGCCGGGACGGTAGAACCACCCGATCCATTCGGGATACGAGGCGTCGATAAGAGGACAGAGGAGGAGGAAGAAGAGGTTCAGAAAAATGTTCAGGAAGATGCTCAGGAGCTTGATCATTGCAAACCGGATCGCTTTATTTCGGTAGCGAAGGTAGGCAAACGGGATACAACAAAAAGCATCGACGGCTACAATCCCAGCCATCATACCGATATATTCCGGGTGATCGGAATATCCGAGCGCTTCACTGACGGGAAAAAGAAACACCCACATGCTGAGGGCGAACAAGAATGACGTGACTCCTACGAAGCCAAGCGTCGACGCATAGACGCGCATGGGCTCGCGTTCGTCGGTTTTGTGGATGAAACGGAAAAATCCTGTTTCCATCCCCCCCGTAAGAAGAATGAGAAGCAGGGCAGTCCATCCGTAAAGATTCGTGATGATCCCGTATTCGCCGGTGTCAGTCAATACTCGCGTATACATGGGCACAAGCATCCAGTTCAGAAATCTTCCGATCATGCTGCTCAGCCCGTAGATGGCGGTTTCCTTCGCCAAACGCTTCATCCCTTCCGCCATACCGCTTATTGAAATAAATCACCGGGACGCCCCGCTATCGCTTTTCCCAGATGTTCGTAGGCGAGCGCCGTCACTTCGCGCCCCCGAGGTGTACGTTTGAGGAATCCCTCCTGAATGAGGAATGGTTCATAAACCTCTTCGAGTGTACCCGGGTCTTCGCTCAGTGCCGTAGCGATAGTAGTCAAGCCGACCGGGCCGCCATGAAACTTCTCAATCAGGAGCGTAAGTATCTTATTGTCGATCTGATCAAGTCCGTAACGGTCGATATGCAAAGCTTCCAAGGCATAACACGCGATGGCTTTGTCAATCTTACCGGAACCTTTTACCTGAGCAAAGTCCCGTACACGTCGCAGCAAAGCGTTGGCAATACGGGGCGTACCGCGACTTCGGCTTGCGATCTCTCGGGCAGCATCCACAGCACAACCGATGTTCAGGATGTTGGCGCTGCGAAGGATAATCTTTGTCAGAGTCTCCGTGTCGTAATATTCGAGGTGCAGATTGATCCCAAAGCGGGCCCGAAGCGGGCCGGTCAGCAGGCCGCTGCGTGTCGTTGCTCCGATAAGCGTGAACGGAGCAAGGTCGATCTGAATCGAACGGGCACTTGGCCCTTTGTCGATCAATATATCAATTCGATAGTCTTCCATCGCCGAATAAAGATATTCCTCTACGATAGGGCTGAGCCGGTGTATTTCGTCAATGAAAAGCACATCGTTCTTTTCGAGCGAGGTGAGCAGACCGGCCAGGTCGCCGGGCTTATCGAGTACCGGGCCGGACGTCACCTTAAAACCGACATCCAACTCGTTCGAGATAATATTCGATAGCGTCGTTTTGCCTAACCCGGGGGGACCGTGCAACAGTACATGATCCAAAGCCTCCTGACGCATGCGAGCCGCCGCCACGAAAACCTTCAGGTTCTCTACCGCTTCAGGCTGACCGCTGAAGCTTTCGAACGACAGCGGACGCAGAGCGTTTTCGTATTCACGCTCCGTTTCCGGCATCGTATTCCCGGCCTTATGTATGTCAAACTCTTCTTTCATCGTCGGACGCCTTCAATAGGCCTGCAAACTTACATAAAAAATGCGACTTTTACACTACCCATAGAGAGAACGCATTAGAACAAAACAACGTTCCTTTTTAGTTTCCTGCAAATACATCAGCGACAGCATGGGACATCGTGGAAACGGGGATAATACAAAACAAAGTCAAACACATGCTACAAATTATTATACAGCGTGAATAGAGGATTGCTGGATAATACAAAACAAAGTCAAACACATGCTAAGAAATTATAAACCCTGCGAAAATATCGTAGTTTATTGATATTAAAACTATATTTGCAAAATAATTTATATAAAACAGGCAGACATAATATATGAATACAATGCAGGTTCTATATAACTTTCGGACAAAAGAATTAAACATTACCGTATGAAAAATATGAGGTACATACAATATCTTGCCGTTGTTTGCATGACAGCATGGGGAATCACCGCGCTTTTCGCCGCGTGCAACGCCGACAAGCAGGCTAAAACAGAAGAAAACGTCCGTCAGCTTCTCCCCGACGCCCCCGCCGAAGTAACCGTAATCCCACTGAAAACAGTCGACTTCGAGCATGAGCTTGTCAGCAACGGTAAAATATCGGCGCACACCGTTGCCGAAGTAAAATTTCAAACCTCCGAGATTATTGCCGATGTCTTCGTAGCCAATGGCGACCGTGTAACCAAAGGACAACGCATTGCCGCGCTCGAAACCTATGCCTTGAACAATAAACTGGAGCAGGCCAAAGACGCGCTCGAGCGCAGTAAGCTTGAAATGCACGACGTGCTGATCGGACAAGGCTATAAATTAGATAATCTCTCGGCCGTTCCCGACGAGGTGATGCGGTTAGCCAAAATCAAAAGCGGCTTCAACAATGCGCAAACGAACTATTCCATGGCCGACTACGACCTGAAACAAGCTACTCTCGTAGCTCCCGTCAACGGCATCGTGGCTAACCTTTTTGCCAAGCCCAAAACGCTTTCGAAGCCCTCCGAAGTATTTTGTAACATCATCGACACGCAAAGTCTCGAGGTTGTGTTTACCGTACTCGAAAATGAATTAGGTTTTGTCCGGAAAGGCGACAATGTAAAGGTCGTCCCCTACTCCATGCCCGACGTTGAAATCAAAGGACGCGTCTCCGAGATCAATCCGTGGGTCAACGAAAACGGTATGGTACAGATCAAAGCTACCGTTAGCTATCACCCGCAACTTGTCGAAGGTATGAACGTTCGTGTCAGCGCCTTCCGCTCCGTAGGAAAGCAGTGGGTCGTACCCAAGACGGCCGTCGTATTACGTACCGGTAAACAAGTTGTTTTTACCGTAGTCGATGGCAAAGCGGTCTGGAACTACGTTCAAACAGGACTGGAAAACGCGACGGAATATACCGTTACCGGCGAAACCCTGAAAGAGGGTGATCCCGTTATCGTGACCGGCAACATCAATCTCGCCCACGAATCGCCCGTAAAAGTCATTCAAGACGAAAAAAATAAAGAGTAAAACAACGAAATAAACCGGTATATAAACAAATAAAACACCAAAGTCATGAAAAGAATAAACGTTATTTCCGCATTCCTCTTCTCAATTTGTATATCCGCATGCACAGGAGGAAATAAACAAAAAGCGGATGATTATATTATCGTCGATGTAACAGCTAATTACCCCAAAAAAGAATTTACTCTTCAAGATCTTATGGATGTAGAGTACATCCCTCTCGAAACAACCGATACGTTTACAACGCAGGGGATTGTGAAAGCCATCGGAAAAAGTCTTATACTGATAACAAATCGGAACATGGATGGAGATATTTTCGTCTATGAAAGAACTACGGGTAAAGGACAAAGAAAGATAAACCGTCGAGGGCAAGGACCGGAGGAATATTCGCAGGTAAACAGCATTGTTTTAGATGAAGAGCATCATGAAATGTTTATAGTCGATTATCCTGCCAGAAAAATATTAGTTTACGATTTGGAAGGAAATTTTAAACGCGATTTTACATTCGAAGATACAAGTTATTATCATGATATATCTGATTATGATACGAAATATCTCATTGCTTATAAAGGTTATTCGCCCGGAATAGAAAATGAAGAAGCAAATCATATTCTGATTTCCAAACAAGACGGAAAAGTGGTTCGTGAACTTTCCGTCCCGATTAAAACAATTAAAACACCTGTATTTATAGAAGGAGAAATGGTCATTACACCCGGATTCTGTCAAACTCTTCCTTTGTCGGAGTATTGTATACTCATGAGAACCTCGTCAGATACAATATATAATTATTCGGATGATAACATACGTCCGTTTATAATACGAACACCTTCTATTTATACGATGGATCCGGAAGTATTTCTTTTCGTAACAGCCGCAGATGACCGGTATTATTTTATGCAAACAATGAAAAAAGAACTTGATTTAAACACCTTCAAAGGATTTCCGACAACCGATCTCGTATATGACAGACAAGAGAAAGCATTATTTGAATGTACCATATATAATGATGACTTCACCAATAAAAAAGAAGTATCGTTAAAACCGGCACCTGGGCGCACAAACAATCGAGAAATCGCTGCCTGCATAGCTTTAGAAGCGTCCGGTCTTATAGAAGCTTATCAGAAAAATGAACTGAAAGGACATTTAAAAGAAATCGCCTCGACATTAAACGAAGAATCCAATCCCGTCATTATGCTGATGAAATACAAGAAAAATTAAGACGATTTCGACGTTTACGTATATGTTTTTACGCTTTATATAGGATGAATATGATTTATATGATGATTATATCAGGCTTTCAGCCCTCTGTTTTATATGATACCTTTCTACCCAAGGCTTACGCCATTGGGCTGAAATATAACGGACTTTCAGTCCTCCAAAAACAGACATTCATAATATGTAGCGAAGCAGAGCGTTGGGAACAATACCGAGTATATCATCAATACCCAAGGGGCAAAGCCTTGTATTATTTTAGCCCAATGTGCAGCAAAGCGAAGCGTTGGGGGCAATGCCGAGTATATCATCAATACCAAAGGGGCAAAGCCTCGCATTATTTTAGCCCAATGTGCAGCGAAGCAGAGCGTTGGGAGCAATGCCGAGTATATCATCAATACCAAAGGGGCAAAGCCTCGTATTATTTTAGCCCAATGTGCAGCGAAGCGGAGCGTTGGGGACAAGGTCAAGTACAATATCAAAAACAAAGGGGCAAAGCCTCGTATTATTTTAGCCCAATGTGCAGCGAAGCGGAGCGTTGGGGACAAGGTCAAGTACAATATCAAAAACAAAGGGGCAAAGCCTCGCATTATTTTAGCCCAATGTGCAGCGAAGCAGAGCGTTGGGAGCAATGCCGAGTATATCATCAATACCTAAGGGGCAAAGCCCCGCATTATTTTAGCCCAATGTGCAGCGAAGCGGAGCGTTGGGGGCAATATCGAATATATCATCAATACCCAAGGGGCAAAGCCCTGTATTATTTTAGCCCAATGTGCAGCGAAGCGGAGCGTTGGGGGCAATATCAAGTATATTATCAATACCCAAGGGGTAAAGCCCCGTATTATTTCAGCCCAATGTGTAGCGAAGCGGAGCGTTGGGGGCAATATCAAATATATTATCAATACCAAAGGGACAAAGCCCCGTATTATTTCAGCCCAATGTGCAGCGAAGCGGAGCGTTGGGGGCAATGCCGAGTACATTATCAATACCAAAGGGGCAAAGCCCCGTATTATTTCAGCCCAATGTGCAGCGAAGCGGAGCGTTGGGGGCAATATCGAGTACATTATCAATACCAAAGGGGCAAAGCCCCGCATTATTTCAGCCCAATGTGCAGCGAAGCGGAGCGTTGGAAGCAAGGTCAAGTACAATATCAACAACAAAGGGATAAAGCCCCGCATTATTTTAGCCTAATGTGCAGTGAAGCGGAGCGTTGGGGGCAATATCAAATATATTATCAATACCCAAGGGGTAAAGCCCCGCATTATTTTAGCCCAATGTGCAGCGAAGCGGAGCGTTGGGGGCAATATCGAATATATCATCAATACCCAAGGGGCAAAGCCCTGTATTATTTTAGCCCAATGTGCAGCGAAGCGGAGCGTTGGGGGCAATGCCGAGTATATCATCAATACCCGAGGGGCAAAGCCTCGCATTATTTTAGCCCAATGTGCAGCGAAGCGGAGCGTTGGGGGCAATGTCGAGTACGTAATTCAGGAGGGCTGAAAGCCTGACATAAAAAGAAAAATATGCCTCAATCATTAGCTAAACTTTATATTCATATTATTTTCCATATAAAATCTACGAGTGTCCCAATCCGAAAACAGGATGCTCACGAATTGTATGCATATATTGGCTCCATTATTAAATCTGCGGAATCCATTCCCATTATGATTAACGGTATGGAAGATCATATTCATATTTTGTGTGCCCTGTCAAAAAATATATCTTTGGCTAAATTAATTGAGAAAATAAAAAGTTCAAGCAGTAAATGGATAAAGGGGAAAGATAACTACTATCATCATTTCGCATGGCAAGGAGGGTATGGAGGTTTTTCCGTAAGTCCTTCTTTACACGACAAAACGACGCAATATATTTTAAAACAAGAAGAACATCATCGAAGATTAACATTTAAAGAAGAATATCTACTTTTTCTAAAAGAATATAATATACAATATGATGAAAACTATCTATGAAAAAATAAATCCGGACATTCCATGCGCTGCATTATATAAAACTTTTACGCGTAAGGTTTATGCCATTGGAATGAAATATCGTGAAAAGAACAAAGCCCTGCCTTATTTCAGTCTGATATGTAATAAAGCAGAGACTTCGGTAAAAAGAATTTACGTTTAATTCTTCTTATTTATGATCAAATTTCTTCTTCAACGTCCTGTTGCTGTGCTGATGGTTTTCCTCGCTTGTGTGATTATCGGCATCATTACCTACGCCACGCTGCCCGTGTCGCTCTTGCCCGACATTGCCATCCCCGAAATCACCGTGCAGGTAACCGGCGACAACATGTCCGCCCGCGAATTGGAAAACACCGCCGTCAAACCCGTTCGCCGTCAGCTCATGCAGACCGGCAAACTCCGCGATATTCGCAGCGAGACCCGCGACGGATCCGCCATCATACGCTTAAAATTCGACTACGGCACCAATACCGACCTCGCCTTTATCGAAGTAAACGAGAAAATCGACGCGGCTATGAACAACCTTCCGCGCGACTTCCGCCGCCCCCGCGTTATCAAAGCCAGCGCCGCCGATATTCCCGTCTTCTACCTCAATCTTACGTTGAAGGACGACAAACCTTATACCGTGACCGACGAACAAAAGTTCCTCGATCTTTCCGAGTTCGCCGATAACATCGTTAAACGCCGCATTGAGCAGTTATCCGAAGTCGCGATGGCCGATATGACAGGCTTGATGCACCGTCATGTACAGATTGTTCCCGATATTGACAAGTTGAAATCCGCTTCTATCAACTTGAACGATATTGAAAGAACGTTGGCAGCCAACAATATCGAGCCCGGCAGCATGATTGTGCGCGACGGTTATTATGAATACAACATTAAATTCTCATCGCTGCTGCGCACGCCCGATGATGTCCGCAACATTTATTTGCGTAAGGACGAACGTATTTTTCAGCTCAAAGACTTGGCTAAAATTAACGTCGTGCGTCAAGCCGAGACAGGCCTTTCGCTTATTAACGGCAAGCGCGCCGTCACACTCGGCATCATCAAGCAAGCCGACGAAACGATGAAAAATCTTAAAAACTCGCTCGGCGAAACCATTACCGACCTTGAGCGCAGTTATCCCGACGTAGAATTTACGATTAACCGCAACCAGACCGAATTGCTCGACTACACGATTTCCAACCTCAAGGAAAATCTTTCGCTCGGCTTCCTGCTTGTGTTTATCGTCGCCCTGCTCTTTTTAGGCGATGCCCAGTCGCCCATTGTAATCGGCATCAGTATGGTAACTTCGCTCGTGACTTCGTTTATCTTTTTCTATCTTTTCGGAGAATCGCTCAACATCATTTCTTTATCCGGGCTTATCCTCGCCTTGGGAATGATGATCGACAGCTCCATTATCGTGACCGATATTATCAGTCAGTACCGTATGCAAGGAACCTCCCTCGAAGACGCTTGTATACGCGGTACGAACGAAGTAATCACTCCCATTCTCAGTTCGACGTTCACTACCATCGCCGTATTCGTGCCTCTTGTATTTATGAGCGGCATCGCGGGCGCTATCTTCTTCGCGCAAGCCTTTGCCGTCAGCGTTGGGTTGCTTGTGTCATACTTTACGGGCATTATGCTGTTGCCGGTGCTGTATAAAATCATCTACGGCATACGTTTTCGGAAGTTGTCGGCCGGTAATTTCTTCGTGCGCGTACAAGAAGGCATCGACCGTTGGGCATTCGGATGGTACGACCGGGGGATTGAATGGGTCTTCCGTCATAAAACCGTCACCTTTTTGTTTTTACTGCTCTCCATTCCTTTTTGCGTGCTGATGTTCCGCGTTATGCCGAAGTCTACCATGCCTCATATCGACCACACCGAAACGATGGTCATGGTAGAATGGAACGAAAACATTCACGTAGACGAAAATAACCGGAGGATTTGCGAATTGATGAAGTATGCCGATACGTTGACGATCGAGCATGCCGGTTATGTCGGGCACCGTCAATATCTTCTCGACAAAGAAAACGACTTGTCCCCGTCCGAAGCGCGACTTTACTTCCGCACGGCCAAAGCATCGGATATCGATGAATTAAAAGGCCACCTCGCCCAATGGACGAAAACGAACTATCCACAAGCTGTCATTACATTTTCTCCTCCCGAAAACATCTTCGAGAAAATATTCGACACCTCCGAAGCCGATGTCGTCGCGCAGCTTTATCCTGTCAAGCGCGATCACATCCCTGACGCCGCTGCGATCCGTCATATCGAGCAGCGGCTGAAGTCGGTCACCGAGGTCGAAGCCGAAGGCATTCCCTTTGAACAGCAGTTCACCGTTGCCATCGATAAGGAGAAGTTGCTGCTTTATGATGTCGATTATAACGAAGTATATCGCACGTTGCGCACCGCTTTTCGCGAGAATCGGATCGCCACGCTGCGCTCCTATCAGCAATATCTCCCGATCTCGCTCGCTGGAAAGCAGCAGACCGTCGAAGAAGTCTTGCGTGAAACGCTTGTGCAGACCGTTCCGGCCGCCGGTCGCGCCTCCATGTCTATACCATTACAGGCACTGGTAAGCATCAGTCGCGGCGAAGACGTTAAAACCATCGTTGCCGGCAAAAATGGCGAATATGTTCCCATAAATTATTACGACGTAAAAGATCCTGAAGCCTTGATTAAAAAAGCCGACGAGGTGATTCGCAGCGACGCGTCGTGGGAAGCCGTTTTCGGAGGAAGTTTTTTCTCCAATCAACAGATGCTGGGCGAATTGGTCGTGATTCTGCTCGTATCTATGCTGCTCATGTACTTTATCCTTTCTTCGCAGTTCGAAAGTTTCCTGCAACCGCTCATTGTACTGGCCGAAATCCCCATCGACATCGGTTTCGCACTCGCTTTGCTCTGGCTCACCGGTCATACGCTCAACCTGATGAGCGCCATCGGACTGATCGTTACCAGCGGAATCATCATCAACGACAGTATCTTGAAGCTCGATATGATCAATGAATTGCGCAAACAAGGCATCCCTCTGATGGAAGCCATTCATACAGCGGGGGTCAAACGTTTGCGCGCCATTATCATGACATCACTGACGACCATTTTCGCCATGGTCCCCTTGCTCTTCTCCTTCGATTTGGGTTCCGAATTACAAAAGCCCCTTGCGCTCGCCATGATCGGGACGATGACGATCGGAGTGCTCGTCAGTTTGTTTATTATCCCGTTGGTTTATTGGGCAATCTATCGGAAAGCAGATCATCGGTATCACGAAATCAAAAAATAAAAAACGGATATGAAAACGCTAAAGAAATACGAAGATTTAATCAAAAAGTGCGGCTTTATCACGTTCGCGGTTCTGCTATGCGGGCTGTGCGGCTTCCGTTTATCGGCGCAACAACCCGGCACGGTCACCCTTAACCTCAAAGAAACCGTGCGCCTTGCCGGCGACAGTTCCCTGTCCGCCTTTCGTGCCAAGAACATGTACATGGCTAACTATTGGGAATATCGTTCTTTCCGGGCCGATCGCTTACCTTCGCTGAGCCTCGGCATGACTCCGCTGAGCTATAAACATTCTTTCACCAACCGGTACGATTCGCAGCAGGATATCGACATCTATCGCCGGCAACAGACGCTTGCTTCTTACGGTAATTTATCCGCGAAGCAAAATTTTGACCTTACGGGAGGAACATTTTCCATCCATACGGGATTAGGTTATATTCAGAATTTCGGGAAGAACGAAAAAAGTCAGTTTAGCAGTATTCCTGTCAGTATCGGATATAATCAGGAGCTGATCGGTTACAATCGTTTCCGCTGGGAAAGAAAAATTGCACCCCTCAAATTTGAAAAAGCGCAGAAAGAATTGATTGCACAGTTGGAAGAAACGGCCGAAGTCGCCGCGGGTTATTTTTTCGACTTGGCGATGGCGCAAGCTGAATATGAGCTGGCCGAAGAGAATCGCAGCAATACGGAAAAACTGTACCGTATCGGCGAAGAGAAATACAAAATCGCGTCCATCGGACAGGCCGAACTGTTTACGTTGAAGCTCGACCGCGTAAATGCGCAGAATTCGTTTCAGAATGCCGAAATTCGTCTCAAACGTGCCATGTTCGCGCTCGCTGCTTACCTGAACTTCGACAAAAACACGAAAATTACGCTGCAATTACCCGACTACCCCAAAACATTCGCCATCTCGACAGACGATGCACTCATGCACGCCCGCCAAAATAATCCCCGCTACCTCGAATCGAAGCGCCAACTGCTCGAATCTCAACAAAAGTTGGACAAAACACGAAAGGAAGCGCTGTTTAACGCCGGCTTCTCGGCCAGTATCGGCTTTAACCAAATTGCCAATACCTTCCGCGATGTCTATCGTAATCCTTCGCAGCGGGAATTTGTGGAGCTTACGCTTTCCATTCCCCTCGTCGACTGGGGCGTGCGCAAGGGACAGTACAATATGGCCAAAAGCAACCTCAATATCGTGCAACTCACCGCGCAGCAAGATGAGCTTCGCCTCGAGGAAGACATCATTATGACCGTTGGCGATTTCACCATGCAGCAACAGATGATCCGCAGCGCCGAAGAAGCCGTCGAATTGGCAAAAGTCGCCTACGAACAGACGCAGGAACGGTTTATTATCGGCAAAGCAGACATCAGCAGTCTCACTCTTTCAACGAACCGTCGGCAGGAAGCGCAGCGCAACTATATCGCCGCCCTGAAAAACTATTGGCAAAGCTATTTCAAGCTGCGTAAACTCACCCTCTTCGATTTTGAAAAGAACCGCACCATCGAAATAGACTTCAACGCAATCAGAAAATGAATGGATAATCCGATGTCTGCTAAGAAATCCATATCCGCTTTTACCGTTATCGTAGCGTTTCTGAGTGTGGCGCTCATGGGACTGGCGCTTGTTCCGCTGTTGCCCGTCAAACTTGCGCCCTCACACACGTTGCCCGGTCTGACGGTCTACTTCTCGATGCCCAATAACTCCGCCCGCGTAATCGAGATGACGGCGACCTCGAAGCTCGAAGCGATGCTGGCACGTATCAAAGGCGTCAAAAACATCTATTCTACATCGGGCAACGGATGGGGAAGCGTCACCCTCGAACTCGACAAACATACGCCCATCGATGCCGCCCGCTTCGAAGCATCGACCATCGTTCGGCAAACATGGCACGACCTGCCGCGCGAAGTCTCGTACCCCTACATTTCCGTGCGTCGCCCCGACGAAAATGCGGCGCGCCCCTTCATGACTTTTACGGTCAACTCTGCCGCAGTACCTGTCGTCATCCAGCAATATGCCGAGAACAATATCAAACCCCGGCTCAACGATATTGCCGGACTTTACAAGATCGAAGTACACGGCGCCACACCGATGGAATGGCAACTGATGTATGACAATGACCGGTTGCAAGCCCTCGGTGTGACCGTCAACGACATCCGTGAAGCCGTTTCGCAACACTACACGACCGACTTTCTGGGTATGGCCGAGACGCGCAGCGCCGACGGCACAGCGGCATGGATGCGTATCATGCTGATGTCGGGCAGTCGAAACGATGCTTTTGATGCCACAGCCATCACCGTAAAAAACTGCGACGGCGCACTGATTCGTTTGGATCAGCTCGTCGAAGTAGTGCATACCGAACAGGAACCGCAAAGCTATTACCGCATCAACGGCTTGAATTCGATTTACATCTCGCTCACGGCCGAAGAAAGCGCCAACCAGCTTCGTCTCAGTGAACGCGTTCAAGAGACTATGGACGAAATCCGTCGCCTGCTTCCGCCCGGATACGAGATACACAGCAGCTACGACGCCACCGAATATATCCATGCCGAACTGAACAAAATCTACCTGCGCAGCGGCCTGACCGTCCTTATCCTGCTGCTCTTCGTCCTTCTGATTACCCGAAACGTGCGCTATCTGTTCCTTATCACCGTAAGTCTGACCATCAATCTGGCTATTGCCGTAATTTTCTACTATCTCCTCGGATTGGAGATTCAACTCTATTCGCTGGCCGGGATTACCATTTCATTAAGCCTGATCATCGACAATACGATCATCATGACCGACCACCTCATGCACCACGGCAACCGTAACGTTTTCATGCCCGTGTTAGCGGCGACGATGACAACCGTAGGCGCCCTCTCGATCATCTTTTTCCTCGACGAGAAAATACGCCTGAACCTGCAGGATTTCGCTGCCGTAGTGATGGTCAACTTGTGTGTGTCGCTCGCGGTAGCCTTGTTCTTCGTTCCCGCCATGGCTGAGAAAATACGCCTGAAAAAACGCATCTCCCGCACGCGTATTCTACGGTGGTTTCCTCTGCGTCCCAAGCGACTGATCGTATGGTTTAACCGTTTTTACGGTGCGATGATCCGCCTGCTCTCACGTCGCAAATGGATTCCTTTCACTGCCATCGTACTGACTTTCGGACTGCCTGTCTTCCTGATTCCCGACAAGATTGAAAAAGAAACGAAATTCGCAGAACAATACAACCGAATTTTCGACAACGCCACGTATAAGGAAAAAGTCAAACCCATTGTCAACAAAGTACTGGGTGGCACGTTGCGGCTTTTTGTCGACAAAGTGTATCAAGGCAGTTACTTCACCCGTAACGAAGAGTTGATTTTGACCATCACCGCTTCGATGCCAAACGGTACCACACTGGCGCAGATGAACGCGCTCGTCGAGAAGATGGAGCATTATCTAAGCAGTTTCTCCGAAATACGACAGTTTCAGACCCATATTCCCAATCCTCGCCGTGCATCCATCCGGGTATTTTTTACCAAAGCAGCTGAACGAGGCGGTTTTCCTTACCTGCTCAAAAGTAATGTCATCACCAAAGCGCTGGAGCTGGGCGGAGGCAGTTGGAGCGTCTACGGGTTGCAGGATCAGGGCTTCGATAACAGCGTGAGGGAATTTGCGGGCAACTATGGCGTGAAATTCTACGGATATAATTACGACGAGCTGGGCGCGTGGGCCGATACGCTCAAAAACACGCTCCTGCTCAACCGGCGCATCAAGGAGGTAACGATCAATTCCGACTTCTCGTGGTACAAAGATGACTACCGCGAGTTCTCTTTCGATCTGAAAAAAGAACGCCTCGCCGCCGACGGCTTTCTTCCGGGCGATCTGTTCGCATCGCTGCAACCCATCTTTGCAAGAGACATGTGGGCGGGTTCGCTGATTATCGAAGGTGAACGCGAAGACATCAAGCTGGCAAGTCATCAGGGGAAACATTACGACATCTGGGCCTTGCGACACGTCGCACATCGCATGGGAGGGCGTATGTACAAATTGGACGAACTGGCCGACATTTCGCAGGGACAGGCACCGCAGGAAGTGGCTAAGGAAAACCAGCAATATCGCCTCACGTTACAGTACGACTATATCGGTTCGGGGACACAGGGGCGGAAGATGCTCGAACGTGAAGTAAAGGCGCTCAGTGAACGTCTGCCGATGGGCTACACCGTCGAACAGCGAGACACCCAATGGGGATGGGGACATAAAGATAAGAAACAATACGGACTGCTCGGGCTGCTGATTATTATCATTTTCTTCACCTCGTCAGTGCTGTTCAACTCCATCAGGCAGCCGCTGGCCGTCATCTTCGTGATTCCTGTTTCGTTTATCGGGGTATTTCTGACGTTTTACTGGTTTAGGCTGAACTTCGATCAGGGTGGGTTCGCATCGTTTATCCTGCTTTCGGGTATCACCGTCAATGCCAGCATCTATATCCTGAACGAGTACAATCGTGTACGCCGACTCCGTCCACGTCTGGCTCCGATACACGCATATCTTAAAGCGTGGAACGCCAAAATCATCCCCATCTTCCTGACTGTCGTCTCTACGATGCTCGGTTTCGTCCCGTTTATGGCAGGCACGGAAAAAGAAGCCTTCTGGTTTCCGTTAGCTGCCGGCACCATCGGCGGATTAGCCATGTCGATCCTCGGCCTCTGGATCTTCCTGCCGCTTATGACCATAAGAGGAAAGAAAGCCATCAAATAAACCCCAAGCCTATGTTGACAGAATATTTATGTTATACAACACATCCAGCACATTTTTAACAAAAAAACACAATAACAAAATCAATGAAATCCATACACATACTTATACTATGGCTATTTTTTCAGCCTGTTTTCCCACAGAAAACAACAGACCAGTTCCTATTTCGGGCAAGCTATACATTCTCTTATAAAACAGATCCGCTGCAAAAAGATTTTGTAGAGACCGATCTGATATATTTGGATATTGGCAATAATTCATCTAAATATTATAGCCGTTATACGCAAGTCAGGGATTCAAATAAAATCGCAGGATTGAAGAAAGGGCTATCTGCTTACGATGTGGTTGAGGATAATCGCCGGTTTAAGAAAGGTACAAAGACCACGATTTATAATATGGATGAACCTGGTCAATTTCATGTAATAGAACATTTGGTTGATTACTATTATTATGATGAAAAAAGATTCCTTCCGGCTTGGACGTTTGGAGCAGGAGAGAAAACAATTGCAGGTTATGCCTGTAAAGAAGCGCAAGCCATATATCTGGGAAGAAAATGGACCGTTTATTTTGCACCAGAGATACCGCTGAATAAAGGTCCATGGAAGCTATGGGGACTGCCTGGATTAATTATTTATGCGATTGACTCTGAGCAACTTTTTCAGTTCGAACTACAAGGATTCGAAACCTTGAAAGATCAAACGCCTGTTTCGATAGAAAATAAAACACAATTTGGAAAGCTTTACAAAAAAACGACTAAAAAAGATTATCAGAAGATGGAAGCTCTTCGTTATCGCGATTTTATGACTTTCACCAACCTGTTTATCTTGGAAGGAAAAGGAGAAATTCTTCTTAGTCCCGAGCAGGAGCGAGAAAATGAACGGCATCGTGAAAAAGGTGGCACACCCTATATCCCCTTAGAAAAGCAGGAATAAACATCTTTTTATGAAATACGGTTTCTTGTTTTTTTTCTCTCTACCATCTTCTCTCTTTCTGCACAGCAGAAAATAAGAGGTATCCTAAAATGTGCGACGTCGGGACAACCAATTCCCGATGTATATATATATCATGCTCATGACTGAAGATGGAAAAAGAATTCTGGCCTATTCGTATTCGCAACCGGATGGTAGCTTTATACTCGAATGCCCACAAGACCCTCAACAAGAATTCCTTCTAACGACTTCGCGTCTGGGATACGAACCGTACCGGCAAAAAATACCGGCACAGACCCAACAGACGGAGATTCTGCTCAAAGAATCGTCCCTAACGCTACGTGAGGTAAAAGTCATTTCCTCTCCTATCCGCCGGCAAGGAGATACGATCAGTTACTATATGTCGAACTTTCATCGCCCGCAAGACCGAAATCTGGCCGATGTACTGGCACGTATGCCTGGAATCCATGTACAAAGTGACGGACGCGTACAATATGACGGAAAACCTATCAACCGGTTTTATATCGAAGATATGAATTTGCTCGGAGAACGCTATTCGCTTGCCACCAAAAATTTGTCACCCAGTGATATTGCTGCTGTGCAAGTTTATGAAAATCACGAACCGATAAAAATGCTTCGCGACCGTAGCCAGACGGAACAAGCCGCATTGAACATCAAGCTGAAAGACTTTTCCAGTCCATATACACTACGCCAGAAAATACATCTTCCGCGTGTGCACCTGAAAAATAACACCTCGATACTCCGACTTCTTGGCAACGTATCGGCCGGAATCGAGAATGAGTCCGAATACACACACCTCCCACAGAAGTTGATGCTCTCCTCATCCGACAGTTTGCCGCTATTTCGAGCCGGCAATGTCGGTCAATCTTGCAGATTTAATGAAGGTTTCAGCAACACGCATATTACGTTGAACTACAAAAAACACGACCAATCCTTCGGATTGAAATGTGGTATCGCATGGACCGGGCAAAAAATCGAATCAGATTTATCACCATGGCCGCTGGTGACAGATACCTTCGTTAACGATCTTACGTGGCACACGTCTCGGTTTTATGTAGAGCCTTCGTACCGACTGAATTACCGGAGTTGGACGATTTCATCGTCGGCCTCCGCCAATCACCTGCGAACAAATTACTCGGGAAAGAAAGCAACATATACCTATATCCATCCTCGCCTTCGTTTAATGTTCGCCCCCAGCGGAGATTTCAAATTCAATGCCGGATATTCATACACCACCCACTACGGCGATCTCAACGAGATGGGAACAGGCTATGTGCTCGAACGATATAATTTGTTTTCAAAAGGAATCGAGGCGTTACAGTTCAATGCTTCGCAAAGCATAAACTTTGGTGTTTTTAGTAAAAACATTTCACACTTTCTTCAGATGAGCTACCTAACTATTTATTCCCTCTATAAAGACAATCTTATACCAGCAAGCTTTGTTCGTGACATCTACACTTTCTCGTGGTGGGAACAAAAAGACCGATTGTCTTCCTTTTGGCTCAATACCCTGTCAGCGTCTAAATTATTTATGGAAATCTCGCTCACAGCAAGTATAAATTTGTCATATAATCAAAGCAAATCCGTGGTGGAACAGCAAGGATCGAGCATCAATTATACTCAACACTCATTCGGTGTGGAACCATCGTTGAAGTGGAAAGCTAAACGCAATCTAAATTTCGATTATACGATGAATGCTTTTTTTTCGGGAATAAGCATGAATCATAGGCCTATAGACTCATACATTCCTCTGATCAACCATCGGTTGTATACTTATTTCGGAGCAACCGATCGACTTTTCTTCACATGTAACCTGCAGCATTTCTACATCAAAGCTCCCTATACATCGACATCGAACCTACTATTTACCGACTTGGGTATCCAATATGATTTTCAACATCTTACCCTCAGCCTTGATTGGAGCAATATCTTCAACCGGAAACTGCATGTCATCAGTGATTATAACACGATAAACACGGTTACGCAAACAGATAAGTTACGTCCATCGGAAGTATTGATCAGTTTACGGTTTAAGCATTGATCGATGATTTAAGCATTTTCCGCTCAGCAGTCATATATCTCTCTGAGGAATGAAAAGTACATTTCATAATGAGTCAAACATACGTGATACGTCTTTCATTCGTAGCGGTATCATGGCAAAGCTGGCATACTATTGCCCCCGATCAACACCTCGAAAAGTTAATGAAAAGCACTTTCAATGTTTCATTTTGGGAAGCCTCCAATGGTATTTGACGGCAAGTATGCGTATCAGCAGGATCGTGGCCGATGAAGACAGTTCGCACACCTCATTGCTGTATGCCATGGTATAGCAAAGAGCAAAGACAATCCCTCCCATCACGCAGGCCAATGCATAGACTTCCTGCCGGAAGACGAGCGGTGTTTCGTTGATAAAAATATCACGCATGACTCCGCCTGCAATGCCTGTAATCGTCCCCATCGTAATGGCTACCCAGAACGGATAATTCAGCTCCAGCGTCTTCTCTACGCCGATGACGACAAAAAGCGCCAGACCAATCGCGTCGAAAATAAAGAAAGGCGTATCGAGCCGCACCAGCTGTTTGCTGAAGATAAACACAATCCCCATCCCCAGCAGGGTACAGTACATGTACGACGGGCTGAGCATCCAAAACGGAGTGACTCCGAGCAGCAAATCGCGCAGCGTCCCGCCACCGATGGCCGTAACAAGACCGACCACAAACGCCCCGAACCAGTCGAACTCCTTCGCTGCCGCCAACCGGATACCGCTGATGGCAAAAACGATCGTTCCCGCATATTCGATGATATCCCTGAGCGAAAACAGCGAGGCATCATATTGCAACGACTCCATTTTATTTCTCTTCTCTGTTTGTTTGAAGTTGCAAAGATATAATACATTATGATTTTTTATTAGATAAAACGAGAAAAATCATGTTTAATAACATAGTTTTTACTTTTCAAAAAAATGCCACTTTTAAAAAAATATCCTTTACTTTGAACCGTCTTACAAAAAAGACGAGTCGTGGTTTTTCTTTTTTTGAAACGTTCATACGGAAGCAAAGCTACAAGTCGTCTTTTGCAGACAGTACGAATTATAAACACAATCTTTAATTAATCTTTTCATTTTGTACCATGATGCACAAGCAATCAGTATTGAAACACGGAATGGGCATGGCGTTCGGCCTGTTGCTTACAACAGGAGTGCCTTCCTTTTCGTCGTATGCAGAGAATGTGACTGTTGCCGTTACGCAGCAGTCAAGAACCGTTTCAGGAACGGTAGTGGATGAACAGGGCGTCCCTTTGCTGGGAGTGAACGTATCCGTTTCCGGTACAACTACGGGAACGATCACCGACATTGACGGCAAATTTACACTCGAAGTACCGGCAGGAGCACAATTGACGTTCTCCTACATCGGTTTTATTTCCCAAACACTGCCCTCGTCCAACAATTTATCGAGAGTGGTTTTAAAAGAAGACACTCAAAAGCTACAGGAGGTTGTAGTCGTAGGGTACGGTACCCAGCAGAAGAAGGACATCACCGGCTCGGTAGCTGTGGTGAATGCAGACGAGTTGTTGAAAACACCTTCGGCTTCGGCTACTCAGCAGTTGCAGGGACGCGCCGCCGGCGTAGTGATCGGTTCCACCGGTTCGCCCGGCTCGAAGTCGATGGTGCGTATCCGCGGTATCGGTACGGTCAATGATAACGGCCCGCTTTACGTGATCGACGGAGTGTCAACCCGTAACCAGAACCTCAACAGCATCAACCCGAACGACATCGAGAGCATGCAGGTGTTGAAAGATGCGTCTTCGGCCGCGATCTACGGAGCAGAGGCCTCGAACGGTGTCATCCTAATCACCACGAAAAAAGGATTGAAAACCGCCCAGCGTCCGAAATTGACGTACGACGCGTACATCGGCGGATCGACGACTGGCAAGAAGTACGACGTTCTGAATGCCACCGACCGTCTGAACGTGGAATGGGCGGCACAAGCCAATGGCTACAAAATCAGAAACAGCAACGATCTGCCCTCGCATAAGCAATTCGGCACCGGAGCCACCCCTTCCATCCCCAATTATCTCTCGACCAAAGGAGCAGAGGGGCAGCAACTGAACCCTGCCGATTACAGTTATCCGGCGAATCAAATGGTTCCCTGGGATGCCCAAGGAACAGACTGGTGGAACGAATTAAGCCGTACCGGAGTGATTCAGAACCATCAACTCTCTTTGCAAGGCGGTTCGAACCACGGCTCTTACCTGTTCTCGGCCAATTATTACGATCAGGAAGGAACGGTCATTCACCAGTATTTCCGTCGTTATCAGATCCGCGCCAATACGTCGTATAATGTACGCGACTGGTTGCGCGTGGGGGAAAACCTGACATACGCATGGACAAAAGATAACGGTCTGAATGAAAAATCGAACGAAGCCACCCCTTATTCGTGGACGTACCGCGCCTCACCGTGGGTACCCGTCTACGATATACAGGGACATTTTGCCGGTTCGAAAATCGCCGGTACCGGAAACTTTATCAATCCGGTGGCTGATGCTATTCGAAACAAAGACAATTACTGGTCGAATACCCGCATTTTCGGAAACATCTGGGGCGAAGTAGATTTCATGAAAGACCTGACCTTCCGTACCAGCTTCGGTATCGACTATACTGGAAATTACAGTTACAGCATGTCGAAAAAAGATTTGGAATTCTCCGAATCGCCCGGGGCGAACGGATTGACCGAAGAAGCCGGCTTTAACTTCCGCTGGGTATGGACCAATACGTTAACATTCAATCGGACATTCAACGAAGTGCACAAACTCAACTTACTGGTGGGTACCGAAGCCGTTCGCGACGGATTAGGACGGAAGATGCTTGGATATCGCCGGAATTACCTTTACGAAGACGATGTCAGAACCTGGACCTTGGATATGGGTGAATACAATAATTTCCGTAGAGCGGAATCCGACTACAAAGGCGAATATGCTTCGTTCGGTATTTTCGGACGCGCCAACTATTCGTTTGCCGATAAATACCTGTTGACGGCTACGGTACGGCGCGACGGCGTATCGCGTTTCTCCAAGTCGAACCGTTACGGAACCTTCCCGTCTGTCTCGGCTGCATGGCGTCTCTCGTCCGAAGAGTTTATGAAAGACTTCGAATGGCTCGACGACCTGAAACTGCGTGTCGGATACGGACAGGCCGGTAACTCGACCTTCCCGCGAGCTACGAACTTTATTTCAACTTATTCTACCAATCCCAGTCGCACGAATTACGACTTCACTGGCAGACAAACATCTTCTCAGCTCGGTTACCGGATGGGTACCTTCGGCAACCCGGATACGAAGTGGGAGCGCGTAGAAACGACGAATATCGGTTTGGATGCCACCTTCCTCGAAGGTAAATTCTCGACCAATATAGAATGGTGGTATAAGAAAAGTACGGATATGCTGGTTGAGGCCGTTTATTCAAATCTGGCCGGAGGAGCAGACAAACCGTACATCAACATCGGCGACATGAAGAATACGGGAGTCGACTTTATGATCAACTATCAGGACAGAAACGGTGATCTGTCGTGGAATGTCAATCTGAACGTTTCTACCTATAAAAATGAGGTCTTGAAAATTGGCGTTTCGGACAAGGCGGCCAAGTATGGCTACTCCGACCGTATTTCAGGCCCGGTTTCGCGTACGATGAAAGGTCGTCCGATCGGTGAATTTTACGGATATCAGATCGACGGATTCTATGAGTCGGAAGAAGAAGTAAAGGCATTGACTCCGCTGGGTGAAACGGCCGGGAAATTCGACCCGAAAACGTATATCGGTAAATTCAAATATCGTGATGTAGATGGCGACGGTAAGATTACGACCAACGATCGTGATGTGCTTGGCTCACCGCATCCCGATTTTACGGCGGGGTTGAATGTCGGACTGGGTTATAAAGGATTTGACTTCTCGATGTTCTGGTATGCCTGTGTCGGAAACGAAATCTTCAACGGAGCCAAGTATTTTACCGACTTCTGGATGTTTAACGGGAACCGTTCGTCTCGTATGCGCGATCTCTCATGGGAACCGGGCAAGAAGAATGCCATTTTGCCGATCCTTGACAAACAGGATAACAAATCCGGAACGAATGCGAACTCCTACTATGTGGAAGATGGAACGTATGCACGGATGAAGCATATTACATTGGGATATACCCTCCCGAAGAACTGGCTCCGGAAAGCGACGATCGAGAACCTGCGCTTCTACGTGCAAGCGGAGAATCTACTGACGATCACAGGCTATAAGGGAATCGACCCTGAAGTAACGAACCGTGACAAAACGGCTTCGGGTGGCGATTTGGAAAAAGGAATCGACGTAGGGGGAATTCCGAACAGCATCAAATTTATCTTTGGTGTCAATCTGGTATTCTGAAGTAAATATGTATCATCTTAAAAAATAACATCATGAAACGAATTATATATACCATCACTCTGACAGCCGCAGTTCTGGGGATGACTTCATGCGGCGAAAACTTTCTTTACAAAGATCCTCAGGGCAGCTTTTCAGGTGACATGTTGGAAAACGCGCAGGGGGTAGAATTGCTTACGACCAACGCATATGCGAATCTGACGGAGAACGGCTGGGGAGCGACGCCCTTTAACTGGGTATTCGGCAGTATTATCGGCGGTGATGCCAACAAAGGCTCGGATGCCGGCGACCAATCCGTTATCAACGAAATAGAGACGTATGCTCCGCTCACGACGAACGATTACGTACGGCAAAAATGGGAATGGACCTATAAAGGGGTACAGCGATGTAATATTGCGTTGAGAGCCCTGAAGAAAGCCAAAGATATAGCCGCGGATGTAGCTAAATCGCGCGAAGGCGAGCTGTTCTTCCTGCGTTCGCTGTATTACTTCGAAGGGGTGAAACTCATGGGACCGGCATCACTGGCATGGATACCGTGGGACAATGAAGAAGACGATCCGAAAGTGTACAACGGAACGGATATCTACCCGAACATCATGGCAGAAATCGATCAGGCGATCTCGTTATTGCCGGAGAAACAGAGCGAAGTAGGACGCGTCAATGTATGGGCTGCCAAAGCCTTGAAAGCAAAGATGCTGATGCAACAGGGGAAGATGGCCGAAGCCAAACCGGTCTTAGCCGACCTGTTAGCCAACGGACAGACATCGAACGGATTGAAATACGGGCTGGAAGACGACCTGAACAACAATTTCAACGCCTTCAAGGATAACGGTAAAGAATCGATCTTCGCCGTGCAGCATTCGCTCGACGCCAACAACAACGGATTACCGGGCTATTCGCTGAACTTCCCGCATAACGTGAACAAAAATGCACCGGGCGGATGCTGCGGATTTTTCCAGCCGTCATACGATCTGGTCAACTCGTATCAAGTCGATGCCGACGGACTGCCGTATCTCGACTATTCTTACCGAAGCAAGCCCAGCGTGTCGGTGTTCGACGGAAGCGCACCGGCCGGCAGCCAGTTTAAAAATGACTTCACGATTGCCGTAGACCCGCGTCTCGACTTTGCCGTAGGACGTCAGGGCGTGCCGTATAAAGACTGGGGCATCTGCTTTAAAGACGGTTACGGAATCCGCGACAAAGGAAACGGCGGCATCTTCCTGCCCAAGAAACACGTCTGGACGAAAGCCGAAGAAGAGGCAGGCCTTGCTTCGCGCAGCCGATACGCAGGCTGGGCACCGGCCGTGGCCTTGAACATGCAGTACCTCTCGGTGCGTGATATGATTCTGCTTTATGCCGAATGTTTAGCCAACGACGGCGAATTATCGGCTGCCATGGAGCAAGTGAATAAAATTCGCACCCGTGCCGGTAACGCAGCTAATATCATTCAATTCCCCGACGGAAAGGGACAGAAATATGTAGTCAAAACCTATCCGTCTACTCACGCCGCGTTTACGGACAAAAATACGTGTATTACAGCCATCCGCTTCGAGCGCAAGTTGGAACTGGCCATGGAAGGACAACGATGGTACGACTATGCACGGTGGGGAAAAGAAGTGATGAAGAAAGAAACTTCAGCGTACGTAATGTACGAGAAACAGTACCTCTCGAAGTTTGCTTCGGCATCGACAACGTTTGATAAGGTATATTTCTTTGTGCCCGACGCTCAGATCAAAGATAAAGGAGTAGACGAAAACGGTAAGCCTTACCTCGTTCAGAACGATCTGTGGAAGTAAATCGAATTGAATCGTTCACGTAATCCGTAAAAAGAGGGTGTGCCAAAATACAATATTTGGGCACACCTTTTTTCTCTCACAGGTATCCGATAAGCTATTGAAACATTTGAAAAAGCGATCAGCCGTTTTCAGCCGTTAGAAACAATCCAACGCCCGAAGGCCAAAATCAGACCTTCAAAGTTCGTCCGCGAACAAGAAAAGTAATCATGCGAGCAGCCTTTTCACAACCTCGGAGATGGCTCCGCCTTCGGCCTTACCGGATAAGGCTTTCGAAGCAGCCCCCATCACTTTGCCCATTTCTTTGAGTGAAGTTGCACCGACCTGAGCAATAATTTTTTTCACCTCTTCCTCAAGCGCTTCGGGCGACAGTTGACTGGGCAGATAGCCTTCGAGCGCTTTCACCTGTTCCAACTCTGCCTCGGCAAGGTCGGCACGATGCTGCTCGGTATAAATGCGGGCGGATTCGCGACCTTGTTTAACTAATTTCTGAAGGATTTTCAATGCCGCCTCGTCGGCGAGCAGGTCATCAGCTCCCGGAGCGGTCTTGGCTTCCAGAAAGTATTTCTTCGCGTTACGAAGGGCTTCCAGTTTTACTTTGTCTTTCGCCAGCATGGCGGCTTTGATGTCGTTACTAACCTGATCGAATATACTCATATTGTTTATTTTAAATTGTTCGTGTGTCAATGATTATCCTATTCTAAAGCTGATTTTAGGTTTACCCGACTGTGAGGTCTGTGCTTTTGATGAGTGCGCTTGTTGCTCTCCGGCATTTTTGCTGCGGGCACGGAGCAGTAGCTTAGGGTCGCGATTGTATGTCGGATTCTCTTCCAGCAAGGTGATGATTGCATCGTCATCCAGTTCGTTGGCCGTCAACACGGCAATGCTTGCATTCATAACCTTGTGCGGGATGCGCTTGCTTCCCAATTTCTTGCCATAATACTTCGCAATCAACTCTTTCTCACGCTCTTTCGTCCGGAGACGTTCTTCCTCTTCCATGATCTCGGCTTCGCTCATGCGTGTACGTTGACTGTCATGAATATCTTTGATTTCAGGGATCGATTCCAGATCAAAGCCGGTAGCCAGCACGGTAAATTTGACCTTTCCTTTCAGCGATTCATCGATGGCCGTTCCCCAGATCACCTCAATGTCTTCGCCGAACTGTTTCATAAACTCCGTCATATAGCGTACCTCATCCATTCGCAGTTCATTGCTGTCTGCCTCCTGAGTGTTACTGCTGAACGAGATATTGAAAAGAATCTTCTTGGCATTTGATATCTCGTTGTTATTGAGCAGCGGCGATCGGAGTGCATCCTGAATAGCCTGTTCCAGCCGGCCTTCCCCTTCGCCGTATCCATTGCTGATCAACGCTACGCCCCCATTCTGCAAGGTCGTTTTTACATCGGCAAAGTCGAGATTGATGACTCCGTCGAGCGTGATGATTTCGGCAATGCTTTTGGCTGCGATGGTCAGCGTATCGTCCGCTTTTTTAAAGGCATTAAGCATCGTCAGATCGGCATAGATTTCGTTCAGTCGCTCGTTGTTCACGACTAACAGCGCATCCACGTTCCGGCTGATCGCTTCGACGCCGTTCAAGGCCTGAATGATTTTGGGCGGGCCTTCAAAAAGAAACGGAATCGTGACGATACCGACCGTCAGGATCCCCATCTCTTTGGCTATTTGAGCAATCACCGGAGCCGCCCCCGTCCCGGTGCCGCCTCCCATCCCGGCAGTGATGAAGACCATCTTCGTACCATCGTTCAGCATCGTGTGGATTTCTTCTTCGCTCTCTCTGGCCGCCAGTTCGGCACGCTCCGGATTATTTCCCGCGCCAAGTCCTTCGGTCACCGTGCGTCCCAGAGCAATCTTGACCGGCACTTCCGAACGCGACAACGCCTGACTGTCCGTATTGCAAAGCACAAAAGAAACATCGTGGATACCCTCCTTATACATATGTGTGACAGCGTTTCCGCCGCCACCACCGACACCGACCACTTTGATGATCTTACGCGTATCTGTCGGGAGATTGAATTGTAATATCGTATCACTCATAATCGTATGCATTTATTTTGCTGTTTAATCTTCGTCGAAAAATCCTTTGGCAAATTTTCCGAATCCACCCAAAAGGCTGCTTTTCTTCTGTTTTGAAGGCTTCTTCGGAGCCGGTTTCTCCGGCTCTTCCTCCTGTTCCGAGTCGTGATCATCTTCCGTCACGAGATCGGAATCAGTCGTTCGTTGTTGGTGAAGGAGTTCGATACAATTTTCCGTCCCCTGTAACAGAACAGCAATCGCACTCATGTATCGCGGATTGCCCACCATATCGTTTTCGTCCTCGATCAGCCCCTTTCGAATCGCCGAATAACGAACATCCAGCCTGAAACGTTCGCGTACCATCTCCTGTAAATTTTTCAATGACGAGGCACCGCCCGTGAGTACAATTCCTGCGCCTAATGCGTCTTTCAGATCGTTTTCTTCCAGCCGTGCATAGACATTCTCGACAATTTCCTTGGCACGCGCCTCAACGACGGTATTGATCTCGCTCATATCGATCTCCCGCATACCGGTTCCTTCCACTGCTCCCAAGGAGACTGTTCCGTCCTGGGTCTTATCGGGCATGGCATCGCCATACGTGATTTTCAGTCGCTCCGCTTCCGAGGCTACGAGATGAAGACTTGTCAGGTCGCGCGTAATCAGATTGCCACCCAGCGGGATTACAGACAAATGTTTCAGCGCCCCGTTCTTGTAAACGACGAGGGAAGTGACACCGGCGCCGAAGTCGATCACCGCACATCCCAATTCTTTCTCGTCGGGGCTTAGCATGGCATCGGCCAAGGCGAGAGGCGATACGATAATGCCGGCGACTGTAATATGCGCCTGATTCTCGATGCTGTTGATGACGGACTTGCGGATGATCGGCTGCCCCACAATCAGTTTATATCGCGCTTCAATACGTTTGCAGGGGATGCCTACCGGGTTTGTTGTACGCTTGTCGTCGAGATAGTATACCGGAGGAGCGATAGCCAGCACGTCAAGCATATCCGGATGATAGTTTCCGCACTGGCTGTTCAGGATTCGGATATCTTCTTCCGTCACGAAAGCATCGGCATTGATCGTACGCACTTCGGAATGGTCGATCGAACGAAGAGATTGCCCTCCTATCCCGATATACACCTTCTCAATACGGGAATTCGGGAGTTTGTTTTGCAACTCCAGAATAAGTCGTTTGATACGAATGGCTGTCTCCGCTACATTGTGGATACACCCACGCTGAATACATAAGGTCGACTCTTTGACCTCATCGGCTACCAGCGTAAATGTCCCCCGAGCATTTTTCTTCCCGATTATTCCGACCAGATGAGAAGTTCCCAAGTAAATCGCTACAATATAATCTGTCACCATAAGTTTATTTTTTTGTACAAACAATCTGGTTTCTGTATTTCAAATTAATAATCCTGTATTTCTCCCAGCCCACTTTGGGGATTGCCTGCTCATAAAAGAGCTGCAAATGATCCATTTTTTCCCTGAAGTCATCAAGACTGCCCAGGAAGATACGATGATCTCCTACTCGCGGGATCAGTTCTACTTCCTTATTGGGATAAACATAGATCTGTTCGATTTGGTTGTTCCAAAAATCATGTTTCTGCAAAAATAGTGCAAATTTATATAAATCCGTCGTTGCAAACGATTTTTCTATGATTCCGTTGGCAATCGGAAGGTAAGTTGCATAACGCGGACTGACGGGCATGGTATGTCCGCGTTCATCGACATAATAACTCCCCTGTGTACTGAAAACGCGTAAGACAGGCGTTTTTTGCGTAACTTCAATATGGATGTTAGCTGACGGCGTTTTATATACATTCACACGGTCTATCAATTCATTGCCGGCTATTTTTCGCTCGATCGTTTCGGTATTGATATCTCGAAGACGCTGATTGATCGGGTAAAGCGAGGTGTGTTTAAGGATAGAAAGGACATCGTGTCTGTCGATAAAATGCCTGTCCGCACTGTCTTTAACGACGACCGTCACCCGGTGGCACACACCGTCTTCTTCTTTACCGTTCATAAGGATAACGGAAAAGACAAGGTAGCAAAAGAGCACCACGGCTACGATGACGGACAGGATTTTTTTCATCGGCTTTGCAATATTTGACAGACAGGTTCTACCAGCCGGTCGATATCGCCGGCACCGAGCATCAGAAGGACCTCATATGTGCCGTTGGCGATGATGCCTGGCAATTCTTCTTTCGTACAGCATCGTTTGTCGGCGATCGTCACCTTGTCGAGAATCATTTGCGAGGTAACCCCCGGAATCGGTTCCTCACGCGCCGGATAGATGTCCAGCAGGATCAGCTCATCGAGGAGCGAAAGGCTTGAGGCAAACTCATCGGCAAAATCGCGTGTACGGGTATACAGGTGCGGCTGAAAAACACCCGTCACTTTGCGCCCGGCATACAGTTCCCTGACAGACGCGATACTGTTCTGCAACTCCTGCGGGTGATGCGCGTAGTCATCGATCACTACGATATGTTCCTTCTTCAAACGAATATCGAAACGCCGTTCGACCCCCGCGAATGATTGCATCGCCGCGCGAATTTCGTCGGGACGAACTCCGTTTAACCAAGCCAGCGCAATAGCCAAAAGACTGTTTTCAATATTGACACGCGCCGGCACTCCTAACGAAATATCCGGTATGCGAATGTCGCGGCCCACAAAATCGAACACAATTTCTCCGTTTCCGACACGGATATGTTCGGCATGAAAATCGGCCGTCTCATCCGATGCGGAGTAAGTATAAAGAGTGCCATCGTTTTGGAGACGAGGAACGAGATCGACTCCCTTTTTTAAGACGAGTGTACCTCCGGGACGGATCAACGAAGTAAACTTCTCAAAACTTTCGCGGTAGGCTTCCGGCGTACCGTATATGTCAAGGTGGTCGGGGTCGGCCGAAGTGATTCCGGCCATATAGGGCGTCAGATGATGAAAAGAACGGTCGAACTCATCAGCTTCGATGACCGTCAGGTCACTGTGTTCCGAAAGCAGCAGGTTGCTGTCGTAATTCTTCAGGATGCCTCCCAAGAAAGCGTTGCCGTCGACATGCGACTGCTTCAACAAATGCGCCGTCATAGACGATACGGTTGTCTTTCCATGGGTTCCGGCAATGCAAATTCCGCGCGCCGAGCGGGTAATCAGCCCGAGTAGCTGCGAACGTTTCAAGACTTCGAAGCCGTGCGACCGGAAATAGGTAAGCTCACGATGCGTGTCCGGGACAGCAGGAGTATAGACGACGAGGGTTTTCTCAGGCATCCTGAATGCCTCGGGAATTTGTTCTGCATCATCCGTATAATGAATCTCCGCGCCTTCGTCGCAGAGATGTTTCGTCAGTTTTGAAGGGGTGCGGTCATACCCTGCCACCCGAAAACCTTTCGCGAGGAAATAACGAATGAGGGAACTCATGCCGATACCGCCTGCACCGACAAAATAAATCGATTGTATCTGGTCTATCTTCATGATGAATGCTTTTGAATAAGTTTTTCAATTTCGTCGACGATACGTTCTGCGCTTCCGTGCTGTGCCAGCTGCCCGATATGTTCACCGAACGACTGAAGACGTTGCGTATCGGCCATCAGTTCCTTAATCGTATCGGCCAGGCGGGTGCCGGCTTCTTTATCGGGAAGCAGAACGGCTCCCTGTCGATCGACTACGGCCAACGCATTTTTCGTCTGATGATCTTCCGCCACGTTGGGAGAAGGGATGAGAATGGCCGGTTTCTTGAGCAGACACAGCTCGGATATCGTACCGGCGCCGGCCCGTGATACGACGAGGTCGGCAGCGGCATAAGCATAATCCATCCGCGATATAAAGTCGGAATACCAAAGCAGCCCCCGCGTATCTTTCCCCACTAATTGTCGCTTAATATCTTCGTAGTAATATCGTCCGGTTTGCCAAATGGGCTGAATACCGGAAGCGATCAGATCGTCCAGACCGTACAGCATGCCGGTATTCATCGTACGTGCGCCAAGGCTTCCACCGATCATCAAGACGGTTGGTTTGGCAGGATTCAACCGGAAGAAACCGAATGCTTCTTCTCTTTTTTCGAGACCGTGTTCAAGGTCTTTCCGTACCGGGTTACCGGTCAAAACAATCTTTTCCGCAGGGAAGAAACGCTCCATGCCTTCGTAGGCCACGCATATTTTAGAGGCGCGTTTGCTTAACAGCTTATTCGTGACGCCGGCATACGAGTTCTGCTCCTGGATAAGGGTCGGTATACCTGCCGAAGCTGCCGCCCAAAGTAGCGGTCCGCTGGCGTAACCGCCGACGCCGATCGCAATGTCGGGACGGAACTCACGAATAATCTTCTTAGCCATCCGAAGCTTTTGAACAATTTGCGTACCACTTCTATATTCTTCCACAAATGCGCTCTGTCAAAGCCACAAATCGGTAACCCGACAATGGGATATCCGGCAGCCGGTACACGCTCCATTTCCATCCGGTTGTCTGCCCCGACAAAACGTATTTCCGCTTCCGGAAAACGTTGCTTCAAGGTATTGGCAATCGATATGGCCGGAAAAATATGGCCTCCCGTGCCTCCTCCACTGACGATGATTTTATATTTGTTCATTCTCTCTCTGTCCCCCTGTTTGTTCTATCGTTTCGACAGCGAATATAGGATTTTCCGACGAGCTTTCTACATATTCCTCCGTATCCGTTTCTTCTTCCTCTTCCTCATCCTCTTCTTCCGGCCCCATGCCTGCACCAAAATGACTTACACTAAGAATAATTCCTATGTAGATACATGTCAGCATGGTCGACGTTCCTCCACGGCTGATTAACGGCAGGGGCTGACCGGTAACAGGAATCAGATTAACGGCAACCGCCATGTTCGTCAATGCCTGAATAACGATCAGCAACCCGCAACCGATCACCAAATATTTGGGGAACAGTTTTTCACATCGTCGGGCAATGATCCCGACACGAATCATCAGCATGATATACAACAGCAATACGACAATCCCGCCGACAATCCCCAGTTCCTCGATGATGATGGCGAAGATAAAGTCGGAATAAGCCTGCGGCAGAAAATCGCGCTGCACGCTGCGTCCGGGCATCTTACCGAAGAGACCGCCCCGTGCAATTGCGATCTTGGCATGTGTAACCTGATAGTTTTCGTCAGTGATCACATACGTTTTATCCGTCTGTTCTTTCTCTGCCTCTCCTCTTTCATCGGCATGTTTGATCAGACGATTGCTCCACGTTTCCAAACGCGGTAAGAACTTTTCCACCGTTCTCGGAGCGATGGTTGCAACCGCGATAAGCACCACGCCGCCCAAAAGTAAATATAACAACAGCTTCCCGATTCTAACAAGCGAAATCTGTCCGATAAACATCATCAGCAGACACACTATGCCCAACAGAAAAGCAGTTGAAAAATTGTAGAGAAGAATCAGAAAGCAAATGATACCGACTCCGACAACAATCCATTGGAAGATCGCCTTCTCGGAAAATTTTCCGCGCTTGCTAAGTAGAAAAGCCACATAGACAATGCAGGCAAGCTTCCCGAATTCGGACGGCTGGAACTGTACACCGAAGATCTCCAGCCATCGCGAAGCGTCGTTGGCGCTAACTCCGATGATGGGAGTAGCCACCAGCATCAGGATAGAGAGGGGCATCAGCAGGATCGCAAGAGAATAGTACCTGTAATGAATACGTACCATGCCCAGAATCATCAAAAAGCCTGCCAAGAGAAAAGAGGCATGCCTCACGATCGGAATCCAGATGTTCGACGTTTTATATGCGAGTGTACTCGTCGCGCTGAATACTTCGACGAGCGAAAAGCAACAGAGCAGCAGGAAAATAATCCATACCGATGTGTCGCCATGAAACACTTTTTTAGTCAGATTCGTTTGCGCCATCCTGCTTGACGAATTACAAGTTACGTACACACTTCTTGAATTGATCGCCGCGATCCTCGTAATTATCGAACAAATCGAAGCTGGCACAGCATGGCGAAAGCAGTACGGTATCACCTTTCTCGGCTAAGCGGTAAGCCTTGTTAACAGCCTCTTCCATCGAGCCGGCATCCTCTATCCGGGCGATCTTTCCATCGAAGAAGGCGTGCAGTTTCCGATTGTCTACTCCCAGAAAAATCAATGCACGCACTTTTCTTAATACAAGCGCTTCAATCTCGGAATAATCGTTGCCTTTATCCGTACCTCCCAAAATAAGCACCATCCTGGTATTGATGCTCTGCAAGGCATACCAGCACGAATTGACGTTGGTCGCTTTCGAGTCGTTGATGTAATCGACGCCTCGTATACGTGCAACCATCTCCAGACGATGCGCCACACCGGGGAAACCGCTCAAAGACGCTCTGATCTTCTCGTCGCGGATGTCCAGAATCTTCGCGGCTATGCCGGCAGCCATCGTATTATAAAGATTATGTGTGCCTCTGAGGGCGATTGCTTCTTGATCCATAGTGAATGTTCCGTTTAACGTTTGGATTATCATTTGTTTTTCTTTGATATAGCCTTTCAACTCCGGATGAAACGTATCGGAGAACGGATACGTTGTTGCTTTCGGACGATGCCGTTCCATTTCCTTTCGGATGATGGGGTCATCGTTCCAATAAATAAACGCATCTTTCTCTGTCTGATTACGGAGAATACGAAATTTGGCATCGATGTAGTTCTGCATACAATGCTGATAGCGATCTAAATGGTCGGGCGTGATGTTCAGCAATACGGCAATATCGGCCTTGAACTCATACATGTTGTCCAACTGAAAACTGCTCAATTCTATTACATAATACGCATGCGGCGATTCAGCCACCTGAAACGCCAGACTGTTCCCGACATTCCCTGCTAACCCTACGTCCAGCCCGGCTTCTTTGAGGATATGGTAGGTAAGTAAGGTCGTTGTTGTCTTGCCGTTGCTTCCGGTGATACAGATCATCGTCGCATCGGTATAACGCCCGGCAAATTCAATTTCGGAAATGATCGGGATACCTCTCTCCATTGCTTTCCTCACGACAGGTGCCTTATCCGGAATACCGGGGCTCTTAATGATCTCGTCCGCGTTAAGGATGGCCGACTCAGTGTGTCCGCCCTCTTCCCAGAGAATCCCACGTTCATCCATGATCTGTTTATATTTCGGCAAGATGCTTCCGTAGTCCGAAACAAACACATCGAAACCTTTCGCCTTAGCCAGCACCGAAGCTCCCGCTCCGCTTTCTCCCGCTCCCAATATAACCATTCGCTTTTTCATGATTACCGCACTTTTAACGTAATGATAGCGACAGCTGCCAAAATAATTCCGATGAGCCAGAACCGGACAACGATTTTAGACTCGGGAATAACATTATACGGCTTTTGTATCAGCGCTTGTATGCCACTCTTTCCCGGTTTCTGGAAATGATGATGCAAGGGAGTCATTTTAAATACTCGTCTTCCTTCGCCGTATCGCTTTTTCGTATACTTGAAATAGGCTACCTGAATCATGACCGAAAGCGTTTCGGCGAAGAACACGCCGCAAAGGATCGGGATAAGCAACTCCTTATGGATGATGATGGCAAAGACCGCGATGATTCCCCCCAAAGTCAAGCTTCCCGTATCTCCCATAAATACCTGAGCAGGGTAAGCATTGTACCAAAGGAAACCGATTGTCGCTCCGATAAATGCCGAAGCAAAGATCACCAATTCCTCCGCTCCGGGGATAAACATGATATTCAGGAACGAGGCAAACTCGAAATGCGAAGAGGTATATGCCAATATACCAAGCGCCACCCCGATGATGGCGGAGCTGCCGGCCGCCAGACCATCAAGACCGTCAGTCAGATTCGTACCATTCGAAACAGCCGTTACGACAAAGATGGTAATCAGGATAAAAATGATCCATGTCACTTCCGTTTTGTAATCTCCGGCCCACTCTGCCAAAACAGCATAATCGAAATTATTGTTTTTGACAAACGGAATCGTCGTCTTGGTCGATTTGATCATATCGGGGTGAAACCGTACTTCTTCGAGAGTGTTTTCCGAAGCACTGCGTATCTCCATATTTTCCCGGATCACCGCGTCCGGACTGAAATAAAGCGTCAGCCCGACGATCAACCCCAGACCGACCTGCGCAACGATCTTAAACCGCCCGTGCAACCCTTCCTTATCTTTTTTGAAGACTTTGATGTAATCGTCGGCAAAGCCTAAAGCCCCCAGCCACACGGTCGTGATCAGCATAATAATGAGATAGATATTATTAAGCCGTGCAAACAGCAGGATCGGGATAATGATCGCAATGATGATAATAATTCCTCCCATCGTCGGAGTACCTTTCTTACTCATCTGCCCTTCAAGACCGAGATTGCGAACGACCTCTCCGATTTGCAATTTTTGTAGTTTGTCGATGATCCGGCGTCCGATAGTTGTCGAGATAAACAAGGCCAAAATAAACGCCATCACGGAGCGGAACGAGACGTATTTGAATACGCCGGCTCCGGGAATATCAAGTTGATCGAGATAGTTAAACAGTTCGTAAAGCATGGGGATATTATAGATGTTGAGTTGCAAAAATAGTTCGTAAAATCTCGCGATCGTCGAAGTGATGTTTTATCCCGTTGATTTCCTGATAGTCTTCATGACCTTTGCCGGCTACCAGAATCACATCGCCTTTCTTCGCTAAACAAACGGCGGTTTTGATAGCCTGCTTACGATCGGTAATGCAAAGCGTATGCTCCGAATCGACAGGTGACAATCCTGCCAGCATCTCTTCTATGATAGCATCCGGATCTTCGAAACGCGGATTATCGGAGGTAAGAATCAGTCGGTCGCTAAGTTTTGCGGCTTCTTTGGCCATCAGCGGACGCTTGCCTTTGTCCCGGTTTCCTCCGGCGCCAACGACCGTTATAACGCGTCCGTTACCGCGTAGTACATCGTGAATACTGTTCAATACATTGGTCAAAGCATCCGGTGTGTGTGCATAGTCGACAATCGCCGTATATCCGAGGGGGGAAGAGAGCGTCTCGAAACGTCCGGTGACGGGGCGCAGATCACTCAGTACCACGAGCACCGTCTCCGGATCTTGTCCTAAACTAACGGCCGTACCGTAAACGGCCAGCAGGTTCGAGGCATTAAAACGGCCGACAAAATGAACGGCAACCTCTCTATCGTTAATCAAAAGCTCTGTCCCTTCGAAATGTGTCTCCAGTATTTTCCCTTTGAAATCGGCGACGGTCTGCAATGAATACGTTCGTTTCGTTGCGGCCGTATTTTGCAGCATCACCATCCCGGATTTCTCGTCAACATTCGTTAAGGCAAATGCGGAGGCCGGCAGATCGTCGAAAAACTTTTTTTTCGCTTCCAGGTAATGTTCAACCGTTTTATGATAGTCCAAATGATCGCGGGAGAGGTTTGTAAAAACACCTCCCCGGTATGTCAGTCCACTGATACGTTGCTGGTCGATCGCATGCGAACTGACTTCCATGAACACATAGGAGCATCCGGCTTCGGCCATCTGTGCCACGAGTGCATGCAGCGTCACGGCATCGGGAGTGGTATGAGTTGTCGGTATCGCTTCTTGGCCTATATAGTTGCATACCGTAGAAATCAGTCCGCACTTGTATCCCAAGCGGTCGAATAAATGATAGAGCAACGTTGCGACGGTTGTTTTTCCATTTGTTCCGGTTACCCCGATCAATGTCAGCTTCGACGACGGATGGTCATACCATGTATCCAACAGCATGCCGAGGGCTTGCGCCGTATCGGGAACGACAACGAACGGCACGTCGCATGTCCCGAGCTGTTCCGGTATTTTCTCGCATACAATCGCCCCCGCCCCTTTTTCTATGGCCTTTCCGATATAATCATGTCCGTCAACAGTCGTTCCGCTGACAGCGACAAAGAGCATACCTTTACTTATTTGGCGCGAGTCGGAATGAATACCCGATATTTCGCAAACGTCATCGCCCTGAATGCGCTTTATAGGTAAGTGCTTTATTAATGTTTTTAATTTCATTGTTCTGTTTCTTTAATCTTTTAATACGATTTCGACCGTTTGTCCTTTCACGACTCGCTGACCGGGCGCAACAGACTGCGAAACGACCTGTCCTCTGCCCGAAAGACTGACACGAAGCCCTGATTTCTCCAATGCATATACGGCATCTCTGGCTCCCATACCCACGACATACGGCACCAATCCCTTGCGGACTGTCAGTTCTCTTACCCGAAGCGTATCTTTTCCGGCACTACATCCGTAAATGGCATATTCGGAAGCGATTCGCTTCGACGATGCGTGAATATCCAGTTCCTCTATCACATACTTTGCGGCGCGTGCATCGCCGTTCTTCACGGCAGGTACCGCCACACAGCCTGCCTCTTTCGTCATGGCACGAAGGTTCAATGTGATCTGATACGAGTATGTTTTTTCCGCAATCTCTTTGAAGATCGTGCCGGCCATCAACCCGCCCGAAGGCGATCCGTTACGCGGTCTCGAGACAACGACAATACACGAATACTTCGGGTTTTCGTAAGGGAAGTATCCGCAAAACGACACATTATGCGCCGTGCTCGACGCGGCAATCTGTGCCGTACCTGTTTTTCCGGCTATGGTTACGACGTCCGATCCGGCCGGTTTGCCCGTACCGTCACGACGCCCGTCAGGGTCTTTGTAATTCACAACATTGTAAAGCATCTCCTGTATTATTTTCAGGGTACGGGGAGAACAGATAGACGGACGGATGACTTCGGTCGAGAAAGATTGGACTTCTTTACCGTTGTGCGTGACACTCTTCACAAACATGGGGCGTACCATCTTACCGTTGTTCGCTATGGCGTTGAAAAAAGTCAGGGTGTTGATCGGGGGGATTTGCACTTCGTAGCCGAACGACATCCACGGCAAGGTCAGTTTCGACCAGTTCGGGCTCTCCGGTGTACGTATCTTGGCACGTCCCGCTCCCGGTATTTCCAAACGGAGATCGGCGTCTATTCCCGTTCGTTTGAGGCCATCCGTGAATTTTTTCGGGTGGCTTCCGTAACCTTTCAACACCACTTTAGCAATTCCCACATTGGAAGAGTACCAGATACTTTGAGCCGCCGTGATCGTTCCGTATCCTCCTCGATGAGCGTTATGATCTCTGATGGTGCGTCCGTTGATGGTGTAGGTTCCGCTTCCGACATCAATCGGCGTTCCGGGAGTACATATCTCGTCTTCAACGGCTACCATCATGGCGGCAACCTTGAAGGTCGAGCCGGGTTCGATTTCGTCGGCCACGGCATGGTTTTTCGTTTCGGTATAGACACCGGGACGTACGCGCTCCATATTGGATATCGCCTTGATTTCACCGGTCTGCACCTCCATGACCACAGCGATGCCGGAAGCCGCATCCAATTCTTTCAGCTTATTCACCAGGGCCTTCTCGGTCAAGTCTTGTATATGCGTGTCGATGGTTGTTTGGATATCCAACCCATCGACCGGCTCCTGAGCAATCACATTGGTCCACCGGCCACCCACGCGCATCACGGAGTTATAACCCACCTGACCGTGCAGCAGCGTATCGTATTCGAGTTCAAGACCATTTTTACCTTTTGAGAGTCCCCCCGTCTCTATCTCGTTGTAGATGTCGCCGATAGTACGCGAAGCTAACGTACCGAACAACTTCTGTCGTTGTACCATCTCTTTTTCGTAAAGTCCGCTCACATTCCGGCCGAGCCGGAAAAAGGGATATTGGCGAATTTCCTTTAGATCAGTATATGAAACACGTCCTTCGTACACCGGATATTGACGGCTTTTCGACTTGAGTCCACGCAGCAAATGGGCTTTATAACCTGCTGCCGATCGGTTTTTAAGTTTGCGTGAAAGACGGTAAGCAAGGGAATCGATTCCGTTGCGCGACGAATGCATGAACGTATCGATGGAGGCTTTCGATTTTCCGGTTCCTTTTTGAAACCCGCTGGCCTGAAAATCCATGTACAGGTAATATCGGGGCACACTGGTTGCTAACAGTTTTCCGTCGGCCGAATAAATATTTCCGCGGTTAGGGTTCACCAACCGATTGGGTTTTTTCTGGCTCTCGGCCACCTTGTTCCATTGGTCTTTTTCGGCAAAAGCAATTTTGAAAGTAAAGAAAAGAATCCCGATGACGACCGGTAGAAGCAGTAACATCACCATCAGGTAACGTGCCAAAACATGTCCGTCGCCCGATTCTTTTTCTTCCATTTCTTCTTTCTCAAAACTCGCCATACGGTGTTATTTCTGTATGATATAAGGAGGTGTCTGAGGACTTTCCAGGTCCAGCCCTTTTTCTCTCACCAACAGTTCAATCTGTGACAGGCGATTATTCCCGATCAGTTGCCCCGAAACGGCCAGTGACTCATATTTCACATCTTTCAGTTCCTGTTGCAACTTATCGATTTCGCGCAGTTTCAACAAACACGTATAGCGATTGCTGATAAACATAAGCATCAAACCGACGATTAGTACAATCAATTTCGTATGCCGGACAATAAAATCTTCTTTCAGAATACCTCCTCCCAGAATATAGAGCGGAGATAAGTGCCGTTTCTTTTTCTGTCGTATTTTGTTTGTTTCATTCATGCGCATGCGGTGTTTATTTTTTTTCTGCAATCCGTAATTTCGCACTCCGGACGCGAGGATTTTTGTCGATCTCTGTCTTCGAGGGAGTGATCACTTTATTATTTATCAAGAGAAAAGGGCTAAGTCTGTTACCGAAAAAGTCTTGTTGGCTCTCTCCCTCAAAATTTCCGCTACGCATAAAATGTTTCACTAACCGGTCTTCAAGCGAATGATACGTGATGATGACCAGTCGCCCGCCCGGTTTCAGAACCTCTAACGCCTGCTGCAACATCTCCCGCAAAGCATTCATTTCATCGTTCACCTCAATACGTAAGGCTTGAAAAAACTGCGCTAAAAACTTATTTTCTTTCCCTTTACGAACGAACGGTTGCAGCAGCTCGATCAACGTCCCACTCGACAAAATCGGTTGCACATCACGCGACCGCACAATGAGTGACGCTATTTTTCGCGCCTCCTTCAACTCACCGTAGTGATGCAGCAGATCGCTTAGTTTCTCTTCCGGATACGTATTGAGAATATCAAAAGCCGTTTGTCCCGCACGATTGTTCATCCGCATATCCAATGTCCGGTCGAAGCGAAAAGAAAACCCTCGCGCCTCGTTGTCGAAGTGATGTGACGATACGCCAAGGTCGGCCAAAATCCCATCAACCTGCAATATGCTGTGATAACGAAGAAAGTTGGATAAATAACGGAAGTTACTGCGAATAAAGACAAAACGGTGATCGTCCGGAATATTTGCTTCCGCATCGGCATCCTGATCAAACCCGTAGAGTCTCCCCTCATCCCCCAAACGGTTCAAAATACCGAGGCTGTGCCCGCCGCCACCCAAGGTGACATCGACGTAAATACCCGAGAGCCGGACGGCTAATCCGTCCAGACTTTCATCCAACAAAGCCGGAATATGATAAACGCCTTCTTTTTTATTCATTCTCAATATCTTTCCGTCAACAATCGCTTTGCAAGCATGCTTAACAAGGCGTAAAAGTACACATTCTCAAGAATTTGCTAACCGTTTGAGAAGGAAAGTTTTCAACACCCCCGTTTTTCTCCGGCAAATGGTTTCGTCGTATGACGTCGTCGCACAGATTTTAACGCCTTTCCCTGCGGACTTTACTTTCTCATCCCCAAAAAAGACACAAAAAAATCGCGAAAAAACGTATTTATAAACGGCTTCTGCTTATCTTTGTGGACCGATGGAAGCACAAACACCAATCATCGATGTGCGCAAAGTCTTACGTGAGAAAGCGCCCCGAATATCGAAAAAGATTCCTGCATGTATCGTGAATTATCTGATTCGCACGATTCATCAGGACGAACTGAACCGTATCCTCCAATGCCACGCCGCCCTCGACGGTGTCGCATTCATGGAAGCACTGATCCGCGAATTCGATCTGACCCTACGCCTCACCGGCGAAGAACATCTGCCGTCCCCGGAGGGACGCTACCTGTTCGTGTCGAACCATCCGTTAGGCGGGCTGGACGGGATTTGTCTGACGGCACTGATAGGCCAACGATATGGAGAACAAGTCCGTTGTCTCGTCAACGACCTGCTCCTGTTTATCCCGAATCTGCGCTCCATTTTTATCCCGATCAACAAGCACGGAGCCCAAACGAAAGAAGCGGCCGTACGGCTTGATGAGGTCTTTGCTTCCGATTGTCAGGTGCTCACTTTCCCTGCCGGCCTCTGTTCACGCAAACAAAACGGGCATATCGAAGACACGGAATGGAAAAAATCGTTTGTGCGAAATGCCGTCAAATACCATCGAGATGTGGTGCCCGTCTTCTTCGAAGGACGTAACTCCGACTTCTTCTATCGGCTGGCACATATCCGCAAGCGGCTGGGCATCAAATTAAATATCGAGATGCTTTATTTACCCGACGAGATGTTTCGAAACAAACATAAAACATTTCATGTTTATATAGGAAAACCTATTTCCTGGAAAACTTTCGACGGGGGGAGGAAACCCGCAAAATGGGCTGAATGGGTCAAACAGAAAGTATATCAGTTGAGCGAAAAATAAACGTATGCAAAAAATTATCCGGCCGGTCGAAACGGCCTTACTGAAAAAAGAACTGACACCGGAAAAACGATTGCGGCGAACGAATAAATCGGACAACGAAATCTATATTGTGACGGCGCATGACTCTCCGAACGTCATGCGCGAAATCGGGCGTCAACGAGAGATCGCTTTTCGTCATTACGGCGGAGGTACCGGAAGAGCTATCGACATCGACGAGTTTGACACCATGGAGCGCGGTTACCGTCAACTGATTGTCTGGAGTCCGGAAGACGAGCAAATACTGGGAGGCTATCGTTTTCTCATCGGGTCGGATGTACAATACGATACGCAGGGAAGGCCCATACTGGCTACGGCACATCTGTTTCATTTTTCGAAACACTTTCTGAACGATTACCTGCCATATACGGTCGAGTTAGGACGCTCGTTCGTTTCGCTCGATTATCAGGCAACGCTCGGACGAAGCAAAGGCATTTTTGTACTTGATAACTTGTGGGACGGATTAGGAGCGCTGACAGTCATCGATCCGGCCATGAAATACTTCTACGGAAAAGTCACGATGTATACGACTTACAACGTGGAAGCACGGGATATGATTCTATACTTCCTCCGCCTGCATTTCCCGGACCCCGACAAGCTGGTTGAGCCGATTGCCCCGCTGCAGACGGGAATGGACGAAGAAAAGATGAAACAGCTCTTCTGCCACGATCACTTTAAAGACAACCTCAGAGTGTTAAATCAAGAGGTGAGGAAATACGGCATCAATGTTCCTCCCCTGATAAGTGCATATATGAGCCTTTCGCCCAAGATGCGTACGTTCGGCACAGCCATCAACCGTGAATTCGGCAATGTTGAGGAAACGGGAATCCTAATTGCCACCGACGAGATTCTGGAAGAAAAGAAAAAACGCCATATTGAAACGTATCTGAAGGAAATGACCCACCGCAAGGCCCGGCAAGATGATTCGACTTCGGATATGGATTAAGGACGGTACGGTCCCCCCCCCTGCCACTATTGTTTCCAAGACAATAAGCACCTCTGTGACGTTTATGTCATCAGTTGTTTGGGGGCAAGAGCTCCCCGTTCTCTTATGTTTGTCTTAAAACGGTTCCGGAATTTTATCGATACGTCGTTGATGTCGTCCGCCGTCGAATGAGGTCGAGAAAAAGATATCGACCATGGTTTTAGCTTCGTCGGAGGTGATGAAGCGTGCCGGCAGCACCAGAATGTTAGCATCGTTGTGTGCCCGGACCAGCCGTGCCATCTCTTCGTTCCAGCTAATGGCAGCGCGAATCCCCTGATGCTTGTTCAGTGCCATGGCAATCCCGTTCCCCGTACCGCAAAGGGCTATCCCGCGGTCTACCTGCGCCCCCTCGACCGCTCTGGCCAGCAAATGCGCATAATCGGGATAGTCACAACTCTCTTCCGAATAAGTTCCGAAGTCATGACATACATATCCTTTAGCTACCATGTAATTCAACAGTGTGTTTTTAAGGGCAAATCCCGCATGGTCGCTTGCAAATCCGATCGTCTTTATCTCCATCCTTACGACGTTACCTGTTCAGCATCTTTTTCACCAGCCGGCATACATTCTCACCCGTATAGCCCAGTTTCCTGTCGAGCACCTTGTAAGGCGCCGAGTAACCGAATTCGGACAGCCCGTGAACAACCCCGTTATCACCAACCAGCCCTTGTAATGTAACAGGCAATCCCGAAGTGAGGCCGAACCGCCGAACACCTTTAGGTAACACATGCTCCCTGTAATCGGCTTTCTGATCGCGGAACAGTCCTTCGGACGGTACCGACACGACACGCGTCTTAATACCTGCTTTCGCCAGTTTAGCCGCCCCTTCCACGAGGGTAGCTACTTCCGATCCGCTGGCCAGCATCACCACGTCAGGCTGGCCTTCACAGTCGCTGACAATATATCCGCCTTTCACGATCCGGCGCGCTTCTTTACGGCGATCACCGCTTGCGGCAGGCAGGTTGACGATACCCTGACGAGAGAGAATGAGCGCCGTCGGGCGATTCTCTTCGAGGGCAATTTTCCATGCATAAATCGTTTCTTCGGCGTCGGCCGGACGCAAAACAACCATAGCGCGTTTTCCCTTGTGATTGTGCAGATGCTCCAGCAGGCGTAGTTGCGCTTCGTGCTCAACCGGCTGATGAGTAGGTCCGTCTTCGCCAACACGAAACGAGTCATGCGTCCAGACATAAATAACATGCAGTTGCATCAGTGCAGCCAACCGGACGGCGGGCTTCATATAGTCGGAAAAGACAAAGAAAGTGCCACAAACGGGGATGATTCCGCCATGCAGCGCCATACCGTTCATGATGCAGGCCATGGTCAACTCACTGACTCCCATTTGTAAAAACTGTCCGGAGAAATCCCCTTTCCGGAAAGCATGCGTATGCTTCAGAAACCCGTCGGTCTTGTCCGAATTACTCAGATCGGCCGATGCAACGACCATATTTCCAATCTGCTGTGCATAGAGCCCGAGCATCGTAGAAGATGCGGCACGCGTCGCAATATGTTCTTTCATCTTGATCGATGAATAGTTGATCTTCGGAAGCTTTCCGCTAAGGAAAAGGTCTAATTTAGCCGATAATTCCGGATGGCCTTTGCGAAATTTTTCTTCCTTCTTCTGACGTGCCAAAAACCATGTGCGGAGTTCTTCCTTGCGATGGGCATAGATTTTTTGCACTTCGGGAAAGATCGCAAACGGCTTCGCAGGATTCCCTCCAAGATTTCTGATCGTCGCATCGATGTCGGCGCCGGCAGCCGAGAGCGGCTGACCGTGAGTCGATACTTTATCTTCATAGCTTGCTCCCTTAGCATCGACAGCCCCTTTACCCATTACCGTATGACCGATAATCAGCGTCGGACGTTCTTTTTCGGCATTCGCCGCTTGCAATGCTTTGCGGATTTCTTCGACCGAACTACCGTCGATAGAGAGAACATTCCAATTCCATGCGCGATACTTGGCGGCAATATCCTCCGAAGTCACCTCCTCGACTTTGGTCGAAAGCTGGATATTGTTTGCGTCATAATACATGATGAAATGATGCAGTCCGAGATGTCCGGCTACTCGCCCTACCCCCTGCGACACTTCTTCCTGAATCCCTCCATCGGAAATATAAACGTAGGTCTTATGCGCCATCCACTCACCGAAGCGTGCTGTCATAAAACGTTCGGCAATCGCCGCGCCGAGCGCCATCGCATGGCCTTGACCGAGCGGTCCGGAGGTGTTCTCAATCCCGTGAAGCACATCTACTTCGGGATGACCGGGAGTCTGACTCCCCCACTGGCGAAAATTCTCCAGTTCTGCGGCAGGCATCAGTCCCGCCAGTGCCAGAACTCCATACAACATGGGAGACATATGCCCGGGATCGAGAAAAAATCGGTCACGATAGGGATAGTCCGGCTGATCCGGATGATAATTGAGAAACTCGGCGAAGAGTACGTTTATAAAATCGGCTCCGCCCATTGCGCCGCCGGGATGTCCGGACTTTGCTTTTTCTACCATCGAAGCGGCAAGAATACGGATGTTGTCTGCCGCACGATTCATGTTTTTAATTTCGTTCATGATTCTTTGGTCGATTCGTTATGAAGAACTGCATGGCAAAGATAGGTTATTTTTATCAGATATACGATGTCCACTTCACGTTACGCATGTCTCCGCTTTTTGCAAACTCTTTATGGAATGCAAAGCAACAGTCGAGATTCTGCGGCGTATGTCCTTTTATGCCCATGTTGAGATAATCGTTCAGCAGCGGGCGATAGTCGGGATGTACACAGTTGTCGATGATTTCGTGTGCACGCTGTATCGGCGACTTGCCGCGCAGGTCGGCCACCCCGTATTCGGAAATCATAATTTTCACAGAGTGTTCACTATGATCGAGGTGCGAAACCATCGGCACAAAAGCACTGATTTTTCCATCCTTCGCCGTCGAAGGCGTAGTAAAGATCGAAAGGTATGCCGAGCGCGTGAAGTCTCCCGACCCGCCAATCCCGTTCATCATCTTCGTACCCAGTACGTGGGTCGAATTAATATTTCCGAAGATATCGGCTTCGAGTGCGGTATTGATCGTGATCAATCCCATACGGCGCACGAGCTCCGGATTGTTTGAAATCTCCTCGGGACGGAGCAGAAGCTTATCCTTGAAGAAGTCAAGGCGCGAATAGATTTCTTTCAAAGCTTCCTTGCTGACACTCAACGAACAGCCGCTTGCAAACATGACACGTCCTTCCTCCATCAACTTGATTACGGCATCCTGAATCACCTCCGTATAAATATTAAATGCGGGAATTTCCTTATTCTCTCCCATGCATCCGAGTACGGCATTCGCTACATTGCCGACCCCACTCTGCAGGGGCAGGAACGATGCCGGGATACGTCCGGCTTTCATTTCGTTCACTAAAAAGTTCGACACGTTACGTCCGATGGCTAATGTCACGTCATCCAGCGGGGCAAAAGTACTTCCGTCCGGCTCGTTCTTCGTCTCGACAATCCCGACAATCTTTTTCGGGTCAACCTTAACATACGGTTTGCCGATACGGTCGGAGGGTTGATAGATCGGAATCTCGCGGCGCATCGGCGGGTCAGCCGGCTCATAAATGTCATGCATCCCACGGATTTCTTTCGGATGAAACCGGTTCAACTCAATCAAAATCTTATCGGCCAGACGGCAGACGGTCGGGACAATCCCGACCCCTTCGGTGGGGATGATTTCACCATCTTCGGTCACTTCGGCAGCCTCTACAATCGCCACGTCCACTTTGCCTAAGAACCCGTAACGCAGCGACTGCGCCAACTCGGAAAGATGCATGTCGAAATAGTGAGCGCCGCCGGCATTAAGCAGAGCGCGCATATCCTTATTCGACTGGTAAGGGGTACGGAACTTAACGGCGCGGGCACGTGCCAAGGCTCCGTCAAGGTGGTCGCCGGTCGATGCACCGGTAAACATACCGATCTGAAAAGGATTTCCTTTACGATGCTCTTCTTCCGCTCTTTGGGCAATGGCTTCCGGAATAACTTTCGGACAGCCTGCAGGCGTAAATCCGCTGAATCCGACGTTATCGTCGTTGTTTACATACGAGGCAGCCTCTTCGGCCGTGATGAATTTAAATGACATGATATTCTTCTTTATTATTTATGGGTTAATGTTCTTATGGGGGCAAAGATAGCAATAATATCAGACCGGGGCAATGATCCGGAGGATTTCTTCTACCGTGTCTGCCACATGCTGTGCGCCACACGCATTCAACTCGCTAAGAGGACGGAATCCCCATGTCACGCCCACGGACGTCACCCCGGCGTTTGCTGCTGTTTGCATATCCACCCCCGAATCCCCCACATAAAGCGTCTCGGCTGCCGACCGGCCGGTGATTTTCAAAATATCGTGCACAATCGTCGGGTCGGGCTTGACCGGCACCCCTTGACGTTGACCGAAAACGGTTGCAAAACGGATGTCCGGGAAATAAGTACGTACAAGCTTTTCCGTTGCACGCTGATACTTGTTCGATGCGACCGACAGTATGATGCCTTGCTCCTGCAAAGCCTTAAGCAGGTATGAGATGCCATCGTAAGGAGACGTATAGTCCGCATTGTGTTCATCGTAATAAGGGAGAAAAACTTCGCGGACACGCAGAATATTGTCCTGCGTCTTTTCCCCTTCGGGCAGTGCACGCTCAAACAGTTTGTTGATGCCATTCCCCACAAAAGATTTGTAGGCTTCAACTGGGTGTGTCGGGAACCCCCTCTGCCGAAGAGCATAATTCGTACTGTATGCAAGGTCTGCAACCGTATTCAGCAATGTACCGTCAAGATCGAATATAACCGATTGTATTCTTCTCATATATAACTATTATCGTTTGATTTTTTTACCGGCCAAAGGTACGTGATCATCTTTTTTAACGGTCGACTCTCCCGCCGGTTTCAGGCTGCTCGGCTCCATTTGAACAGACTTGCATACGACTAATCGAACATCGTAAATACCATTTACAATCAAAAGCAGACGATCGTCCGGAAACCATAACGAGAACTATCTTCATCATAAAAAAAAAGCTGCCTCATTTTGAAACAGCCCCTTAAATAGTCGGGATGAGACGACTCGAACGTCCGACCTCCACGTCCCGAACGTGGCGCGCTAGCCAACTGTGCTACATCCCGTTTTTTTTTTCGGCTGCAAAGGTACAAAGAATTCGCAACCTGCAAAATTTTTTTCTCTTTTCCGATAATCAAAAATTCGTGTTCCCGTATAAATCCTGCCTTAACAAGCCGAAATAAATGACCGCTCTCGGCGATTACATCACGCTTTTCCCAACAGTATCCTACGTCTTTCTTTATCATCTCGCGAAGCCGTTTTATCGTAGCGAGGTTTTTCGTTTTTAGAAGACGCTGCTTTTCTTCCGGCTATACAGACGATATAAACGATCTGCATGCTCACGGTACAAGTCTCGGCTTGGCATCCGAGGGTATGTATGGACGCTATTCCGGCAATAGAAAAACGCAATACGAAAAACCTATCGGAACCCCATAAAAATTCAAAAGCTTCTTTTGACTGATATGGACGGGAGGACAGGTATCAACACGAAAGCCTTATACCTCCCGTCCTTTTTATAGACGGCATACGGATTAGCGCGGTTCGTTACGTTCAACAACGAAAACTGCCACGTCAGCCCGCCGTGTTTCAATTTCCTTTCGACCGTGTAATTGATATCGGCCCTGAAATAGTTTTTCAGCCGGATATTCGGATAAGGCGGAACATGATGAACTTCAAACAAATCTCCATTCGTTTCGATGTATCCGTTCGGGAACGTAGGTAAGCCCATACCCGGGTAAGATACTTCGGGAACATAATAGGGATAGCCGCTTTTAAACTGCATTTGCAGGGATAGCGTATGGGTATTCGTGGGCTTCCTGCGTACTACGTATCCGGCAAAAGCCGACAAGTCGTGAGGCGCATCGTATTTAAACGGATACGAACGGCCTCCAAACGTGCGTCGCGATTGTGACAAGGTATACGACACCCATCCGGTAAATGCCCCTCGGCCATATTCGGCCATAAACTCTACCCCCATCGAAACGCCTTTTCCCTGTGCATAATCCGAATGAGCGTCCAAATAATATTCCAAGTTTCTGATCAACAGAAGATTCCGCATGCTTTTGTAGTAAGCCTCAATCGAGAGCGTCAGATGCTCGTTCGTATAATTTTTCCAGCCGACGGATATTTGGTCGGATTGCGGCAAAATATTTTCGCGAAATGGCACCCAGTAGTCCGTCTTTGCATTATAATCGATCTCATTGATCGTATGTACGGGCTGATACATTCGGTCGTAAGCCAGCATCAGTTTGTCCTTCTCGCCGATAAATGTGTTTATTTTCAACCTCGGCTCCCAAGCAAACCGACTGATGTTTTCGCTGCGATACAACGAGGCGCGAAGCCCTGCGCTGAAAAGCCATTTCCGGTACTTGAACTCATCGTACACATAGGCCGATGTTTTAAAAAGTGTCAGATGATCGCTATGATATACGGATTTGTGCTTGTTGAGCGATTTATATACGTAATCCGGCATATATCGTTGATAAGCCCCTTCCCATCCGTAAAAAAACGTGTGATGGTCCGCGATCTCATGCTTTAACAAGAACCTCACCCCCAATTCGTTCATACGTGAAGCATTTTCATTTTTCAGCTCCTGTTTCGATTCCGGAGATTCTTGTTTGTTCCTGTAATAATTGAAGTTGTTCAGTCCGGTGTAATAGGTGTGACCGGATAATGACAGACCTTGTTTGAGCCGCGCCTGATAACGGAGCGATGTGGTGAGCGTCTTCCAGCCATAGCCGAACTTCTCCCAAGAACTCTCTTCCGAATATTTTTTATGTTCCTTATTCGTTCCTCCCATATCATCGTAACCGTAATAAAAGAGCCACGATAGTTGATGGCTGTCGTTGAGTTTCCAGGTAAGTTTACCGTTCAAGTCGGCAAAAGAAACCATCGGATAGCCGGCTTGACGTTGATCGATGACCGACATCAAACCGTTAAGCAGCAAATCGAGAAAAGAACGTCGGCCCGCAATCAGATAACTCAACCGGTCTTTGACGATCGGACCTTCGGAGGCTGCCGTACCGGCAAGAAGCCCCAACGATACCGAATGCCGGTACTTCCCGAAGTCTCCTTCTTTCGCATCGACCGAAACCACCCCCGACAACTTATCGCCATAATGTGCCGGAATGCCTCCCTTATAGATTTCTGCCGTACGGATGGCATCCGCATTGAAGATGGAAAAGAGGCCAAACGTATGATTCTGATTATATATCGGCACATCGTCTGTCAGGTAGAGCGTCTGATCGTTCGTGCCTCCGCGGATGTTCAGTTGGGAAGAGCCCTCCATACCCGCCGACACGCCGGGAAGAAATTGCAATGTCTTGATCACGTCGCGCTCGCCGAGAAAAAGCGGAGCAACCTTCAGCAGATTCGTATTGATTCGCATATTGCCCAGTCCCCGACTGTCGATGTTCCTGCTTCGCGCTTCCACGACTACCTCATCGAGCAAGACCTGCCTTCTGATTTCTGACGCCGCCGTGCTGTCGGTCGGAACGACAGGTTGTTGCGCCGAGACAAAACCGGACACGATACTATGAAGAAAAAACAAACCGATTCTTTTCATGGCCATATCGTTTCCCTCTTAGGCAAATCAAATACGTAATTCTCTTCGTTCATGCCCGCAAATATACCAAGCCCCTGTTCCACATTGCCGTATACGGGCTGAGGCTTGTAAAAAATCGATGAGATATCGTCCTCCGTAACGATCATCGTTTTTTGTTCATACAGCGTTTTGTTATACCGGTCGTATTCGGGAGTTGCCGTGATCAACTTGACCCGTATTCTGTCCGGTTCGGGCCTCCGGACGGTATCCCTTCCGCTCGACGCATAGACCGGAGCAAAGACAAGCTCGGTCAGAGCCGACAGATTCTTATGCTTGACTCGCAGAAAGCCGATATGATACATCGCGCCCACTTGCTCGTTGATCATGCCCGTACCGACCTGACGGTTCACCATGTCGATCAATCCGTTATTGGCATATAAATCGGAGTATTGATCGACGACCGTATCCTGCCGTTGCCGGTAGGCGGTTATCCAAAGACTCTCGTCTTCGCACCGGGAGATATCGAAAGAGGTCAAGCGGACAAGTTGTCTGTAACCTCCGGACGAATATGCGGCCGTACAGCGGATTGAAGCCGGCACACGGGTATGCGCCCGGACCTCCGGCAGACCGGCATAAGCTACCCGGATCGAATAAGTTGCTCCCGCCCGCGGATGCCTGGGCAACAGCAACACGGAATCCGTACAGACGGCATCGAACAGTAGCGCATCGTTTTCTTGCAAAACGATATGCGCTCCCGTCAAAGCGTGTATGGCATAGCCTTTCTCCGAATACGTTAATTTGTGCAGCCTCACCCGAATCGAGTCCGACGGATTCAGATAGCTGTTTACAATGATACGCTCCGCCTCCGTCACCGACGACGGCGGTATATCGTAATTCACCGAACAGGCGCTCACAAACAGTCCGATCAGGCCCCAAAAAAGGTTCTCTCTCATTTTTATTTTATGCAATGAATCGGTGTGGTGACTTAGAAGGGAATCCATACGGACACCTGCCAGTCACGGAATTTCCCGGAGGTGAAGTCTTTCGTCTCGATGACATTCGAAAGACCGTGTTTATAGCTGATCCCTAACTCCATGAATTTTAAGTTATATGCTATTTTTCCGACAAACGGCACATCGAACGGATGCTTCATATCCTCCTTTTCATAACCTGCGAAATAGTAGACCGGCTCCACACCTGCCCCCACACTCAATCCTTTATAAACAGGATAGTTGATAGTTCCTCCCAATGAAGCGAAACAGGCATAGGCGGACGATGATAGAAAATAGATTCCACCGACCTGCGGGTTGTCGGACGGTTGCTGCTTTAGAATCGGGCGATACAGGTAATCCCATGATTTTACCCCGACGGAAGCATCCAGATCGACAAATGCCTTACACGAAGTAAACGGATGCAAACGAAAGCGATAACCTACGAATCCGTTCAGTTTGTAATCGACGTCTCTAAGGGTCATATTCTCATATCTTGCCTTGATACCGCCGTAACTGAAACTGCCCGAACCTCCTCCCACCAACAAGCCGGTCTGCGTCTGCGCCCCAACAGGCAAGGATAAAAAAAGAAGAAAGAGGAAGAGAAGAGTTGTTTTTATTTTTATCATGATAATTCAAAATAGATACATTTTTGCAAATAAAAGAACAAAAGTAATACAAAGACCTTGCATTCCAAATTTTGAGAATAGATATGCATACGATATGAAAATAAGAAATCATTACGGATACATGGATTTTCGTGTATGTTTTTTACCGATTTTACGGATTGGCTAAAAAAAAGAAGTTTTTTTACCCCTATCCGGTAAAAAATCATTCTCTTCGAAAAAGGCTGAAATTTATGTTTTATTAATAATTTCACCAAGAAAAGAGAGAAATTTTCTTTCTCTGACTTGGCACCATCATTCTTAAATAAACATAAAAAGCGATCTGTTACCGCCACATTTATTCCTCTTTTGCATCATACTTATAAAACCGTATCTCAATGGATTATGTTAAATATTCTAATTCATTTGCTTGGAATACGGAAAAACCGTATGTTTGCTTTCAAAAAATGCGTTTTATATCGTAATAAAGACAGACAGACATTAAACTTTAGCGGTAAAATCAGGTCTAATCATCAAGTAACAACAGACATAAATATATAAACTAAACATAAGAGGAGAAACGAATATGAAAACAATGAAATTAACTTCCATCATGGTAATGCTTACGTTAGCATTCGGTGCAATGGCGCAGGAAGAGTTTTACGATGACGTGTATTTCTCTTCCGGGAAGACAAAGAAAAAGGAGAAAACGAGTCGTCAGAATACGTCATCCGCCTATGCATCTTCCGATTCAAGGACAACTGCAAGGCAGCGATCGATCACAGAGATGGATGTAGATGCATATAATCGCCGGTACAACGAAAGAGCGGACGAAGCTTATGATGACATGACAGACGATACGATTCAAGTGCAGGAACGCCGTTCGGACAATGAATATTCGGAACGTATTGTTCGTTATCATTCGCCCAGCAAAATCACCATTGCCGGAGCAGATAATGTGGAACTGAATCTGAGTGACGGCTATTATTCCTACGGATACGACACCGATTATTCCGACGGGGAATCCAATGTGAATATCCATGTGAACATCGGCAACGGATGGGATAGCTGGTATTCGTGGTATGATCCGTGGTCTTACTACTCGCCTTATTCGTGGCGATGGAGACGTCCTTATTGGGGCTGGAGCTTCGGTTGGGGTTGGGGCGGTTTTTATGCCGGCTGGTACGATCCGTGGTATGATCCGTGGTACGGAGGGTATTACGGTGGCTGTTGGAGCTGCTATCATTACCCTTACTATCCGTATTACACAGACAGCTATTACAGTTGGGGGGGGCCAAGCTATGGGCATGGCCGGATGACGGTAGGCAGCAATCGCTCAACCAGCTACCGTACCTCTTCTTCCTCACGTGACGGGATCGCCTCATCGCGTTCTTCGTCATACGGAGACAGGTACTCTTCCGACCGAAGTTCATCGATGCGTAGCAGCGACCGGTCGGGCCGGAATTCGAGCTCGCTGAGTCGTTCAAGTCGTTCCGGACGCTCGGAGGATGGGTATGCAGGCAGCAGCCGCTCGGGCAGTTACGGCAGTAGCCGTTCATCGGGCAGCAGCCGCTCGGGTTATGATCCGTATTCGGGCAGCTCAAACCGCAGCAGCAGTATGCGTACCACACGTACCACTCGCAGTTCCGATGCTTACTCGGGCGATCGAGGCTCGAGCATGCGCGGCAACACGGGGGGGAGTTATTCGGGCAGCAGTCGCTCCGGCAGCTTCGGGAGCAGTCGCTCGGCAGGTGGCAGCTATTCGGGCGGAAGCAGTCGTTCGAGCAGCTATAGCGGCGGTAGCAGTACACGTTCGAGCGGAAGTTATAACAGCGGTAGCAGTTTTGGCGGAAGCAGCAGTCGTTCGAGTGGCGGAAGCTATGGCGGCGGAAGCTATGGCGGTGGCGGCGGAAACAGCAGTAACCGTTCGGGGTCGGGCGGCGGCCGGCGATAAAACACGCCATTTCAGAAAAATACATACGAGACAGATAGAATCTTAAGGGTGCATCTTGCACCCTTAATCCATATTCGAACAAAAAAAAGGAAAACGATGAACAAAAAAGGATGGTATATAGGCATAATGGTTTTAAGCAGCGGATGGCTGTTTGCACAGGGTGAGATGGACGCCTATCGCTTTTCGCAGACGGAACTAAACGGCACGGCGCGATCGATGAGTATGGGCGGAGCCTTCGGCGCTTTGGGTGGAGACATGTCCGTCATGTCTCATAACCCCGCAGGACTCGGTGTATATCGCAGTTCGGAGGTGCAAGCCACCTTGAACCTGTCGATGGCCAATATGTCGTCAAACTGGACCGGGATCAATCGATCACAAAACCGCACGCGATTCAATTTCGACAATTTGTCGTATGTCGGATATTTTCCCACAGGATACGATACGGGAATAAAAGGGTGGAACTTCGGTGTTTCATACCACCGGGTGAAGAATTTTTACCGTACTTATCAGGCCGTCGGCAATCCGAAACATTCATTAGCGGACTATACGGCAGCGATGGCAACGAATGCACGCAAAGATGGCGGAATTCCGGAAAGAGACTTGAAGGCCAATGATCCTTATCAGAATTCGAAACTAAGCGCTCACTGGCTGTCTATTCTGGGATACCAATCCGGTTTCTTCGGCACCAAGTACAAGTGGAATGACGTATATCACAGCGGTTTCGGTGAATATGACGGAAGCGGCATCTGGAACCCTGCTTCACCGAAAGAAGCGATGATGAATATCCGGGAAAGCGGCTGGATCAGTGAGTATAATTTTTCGGCTTCGCTGAACATCTCCGATTACGTTTTTTTAGGAGCGACATTGGGACTTTCCGATATCAACTACCGATTATACTCGAAACATGATGAGGACTTCGGTGGGGGCGATTATTTGTTTATGGAAAACGCTTTGGAAACGAATGGAACAGGTTATTCGCTGAATACGGGAGTCATTGTTCGTCCGGCACAGGCTTTCCGCTTTGGTGTCGCATACAATTCGCCCAAATGGTATAAAATGACGGATTTTGCATATGCCCGGGGCGAGAGTTATATCAAGGCTTATACAGACAAGCCTAAAATGGAAGGAAAAACTCCTACCGGAACATTCCATTATTCGTATCGTTCGCCCGACCGGTGGATTTTCAGTATGGCAGGAATTATCGGCACATCGGCACTTATCAGCGTCGATTATGAATTGACCAATTACAAAGCGATGCGTTTGGGCAATGAAGATGCGACAGAATACTACGACGATATTACAATGCAGGTAAAACGGGATTTCAAGATAGGTCAGACACTTAAAGTCGGGGCGGAATACCGGGTTACTCCTCAGTTTGCAATACGAGGCGGTTATGTATGGCAACCGTCTCCCATGCAAGAAACATTAACGCTGGGGAAGCAGGAAGTATTTACTGCCGGTACGGTAACGCATTATACGATCGCCGGGCAGACCCATTATTATACGGCAGGATTAGGATATCGCTTCACACCGAATTTCTACATGGATTTGGCATGTATCTACCGGACACAACAAGAAGATCTGTATCCGTTCTCTAACGTTTTTATCAAAGATGCCAGATATCATATCAAGCCGGTGAATGCCGAGCCTGCCAAAGTAACAGCCAATACGACAAGATTGGCATTGACCCTCGGTTATAAGTTTTGAGGAACAAGGAATCGTCCGAAAAGATGATTTCATCCCCCTGATTCCCCGTTTTGTACAAAAAGATACGAAACGGGGAATATTTTAAGATAAAAATTTGGTCACTTCCGTATTTCTTCTTTCCTTTGCCCCCGTAAAAAAAATAAAACGTATCATTCTAAAAAATTCGAATTGCCTATTGCATAGACATTACTCTGAAATCAATCTTTAGGACGTAATGAAAAATTTAAAATCGATGGCCGACGAAGAGTTGGTCGTGATGTATGCAAAAGGAAATAATATTGCATTTGATGTATTGTTGAACCGTTACAAAAGCAGTGTGCACTCGTATATCTACTATATCGTACGTGATCGCGATTTGACGGAAGACATTTTTCAGGAAACATTTGTGAAAGTGATCCTAACGATCAAACAGGGCCGTTATACGGAAAACGGTAAGTTTAAGGCCTGGATCACTCGCATCGCACACAACCTGATTATCGACCATTTCCGTCAGGAACGGAATGAAAATACGATCTCCAACGATGAGGTGGAGGTTGATCTGTTCAACGATATGCGTCTCTGCGAGAAGACGGTTGAAGATGCTATGGTGGAGACTCAGGTATTCTCCGATGTAAAAAAAATGGTGGAATATCTGCCGGACAATCAACGTGAAGTGCTGGAGATGCGCTACTATCAAAACATGAGTTTCAAAGAAATCGCAGATCGTACGGGAGTAAGCATCAATACGGCGTTGGGACGGATGCGCTATGCAATTCTGAACATGCGTCGGATGGCGGAAGAAAACCGGATCGAACTTTCGATCGCATAACTTTCTTGTGGCTTCCATACGTTTGCAGAAAACAAACGGGCGGGAAACAATATTTCATCTTAGGTTTCGTTCTTTTTACAGTACGATAAAAAGAAGAATGCCTATGAAAATGATTACACCGTATGTTGCAAACGAGAACCGGGATATGAAAGTAAAGGAGAGGAAGGGTGAAAATTCCGGGCCGCGTCAGAGCACTTTGGAGTGGATACGCCAGTTTGCAAGGGTTTATGCCTATGAGCCCCAATTAGGAACGGACAGCTTAGGTTCGTTTGTTATGAATTGAATCCCTTTATCACTCGTTTTAGAAAACACAGTCGGTTAAATGTTAACCGACTGTGTTTTTCTGTTACAATTCCTTCGTTTTTGCTATCTTTGCAAAAAATAACGAATCAGTCATGAGTCATAAGATTGCCCCCTCCTTATTATCTGCCGATTTTCTGAATTTGCAGCGCGATATCGAAATGATTAACCGGAGCGAGGCCGACTGGCTTCATCTGGATGTGATGGACGGAGTATTCGTACCGAACATTTCGTTTGGTTTCTCTGTATTGGATGCCCTGAAAGGAGTATGTACGAAGCCGATGGATGTGCACTTGATGATTATAGAGCCCCAGAAGTTTATCCGCGAAGTGGCAGCGGCAGGTGCATACATGATGAATGTACACTATGAGGCATGTACCCATCTGCACCGTACGATTCATGCAATCAAAGATGCCGGCATGAAAGCCGGTGTGACGCTGAATCCGCATACGCCGACAGGGCTGCTCGAAGATATTATCCAGGATGTGGATATGGTGTTGCTCATGTCGGTTAATCCCGGCTATGCCGCTCAGTCATTCATCCAACATTCGGTGCTCAAGGTAGCCAAGCTCAAACAGATGATTACAGCTCGAGGATTACCGACGCTCATCGAGGTCGATGGTGGGGTGAATAAGGAAACAGCCCGTCCGTTACTCGATGCCGGCGCCGATGTGCTGGTGGCAGGAAGTTCTATCTTCAAGTCTTCGAATCCGATTGAGACCATTCGCGAGTTAAAGGCTATCTAATCTGATCTTATGTCTCCTTTTTTATGATGGAAGAGATACAGAGGCGACCTTTTGTGAGGCCGCTTTTCTTCTGGATCACAGGAATATGGATAGAAATTTGTTTTCCGCTCGAACGTTGGTCGTTGGTGCTATTGTTTCCGATTCTTCTGTCTGTATTTCTTTCTTTTTTTGCCAAGCGAAGAAATTCCCCATATTTATATGATGCTCGCTGGATCGGAGGTGCACTGATTGCCTGTTGCTTCGTTTTTCTGGCCATTCAGGCGACCGCTTTGGCCGAGCATCGGTTATCAGAAACTCCGCATACCTCCCGATTGCAAGAGAAAGCACAGAAAATACAACTTCGAGTAGTAGAGAAAATAAACCGGCTGCAACTGTCGGACAGCGAAAAAGCAGTACTGGCAACGATGACGGTCAACTACCGGCAGGCGATGACACGCGAAGTACGCAATCGCTTCTCGATCACAGGCGTTGCTCATTTGCTTTCGGTCAGCGGATTTCATGTGGCCATCGTATGTGGGTTCTTAGGGGTCTGTTTTTCCTTTTTCCCTGACCGATCATTCTTTCGATGGCTTCGGTATGTGCTGATGATGATCTTGATGTGGGCATTTGCTGCGATATCGGGATTTTCTCCTCCGGCGGTACGTGCCACCCTGATGTTAACGATCTTCGTGACCGGACAGGTGCTTCTTCGGTCACCGGACAAATATAACACGCTTGCGGCAGCCGCACTGCTGATGTTGGTTTATGATCCGTTCTATCTGTTCAATGCAGGTTTTCAGTTAAGCTTCACAGCCGTTTTCTTCATTCTGTATGTTCAACCTCCTTTATTCCGCCTGCTTCCAATCCGAAACCCATTGATCACCGTTCCTTGGGGAATATTGACTGTTACCGTTGCGGCTCAAATCGGGACCTTCCCGCTTTGTTGCCATTACTTTGGGCAGAGCTCGACCGTTTTCCTGTTTACTAACTTATTTTTGTCGCTCATCGCCACCTTGCTGATCCCTTTATGTCTGATCTGGATACTGCTCCCTGTCTCCGTTCCCGGAACAACCGTGCTGCAATCATGGATCGAACAGTTGACGCATGGCATGATGCGGATGGTGAATCGTTTCTGTCAGATACCGGGAGCTACGTTTACACTGCGTTTTGATGGGGTTGCGCTTCTCGGAGCCTATGGTATGCTATTTCTGATCATTGGCTTTCTCCGTTCGAAGAAAAACGGCTTCTTGTTCGCCGCACTATTCCTCCTCCTGCTTCTGTTGTGTCGGCAAATTATCAAGGGGTGACAATGCTCTATCTGACGATTGTTTTGTTTTATGATTCATATCGTCGTCTTATCCTCTCAAAAAAAGAAATCCCGGAAATGCACTGCACGTCCGAGACTTTTTCAGAAGAAAGTAATTGCTCTAATCGATGCAAGCCCTCTCTTTTCCTTAACCTAAATACGTTTTCAGTAGCCTGCTGCGCGTTCCTTGCCGTAACCTTCTAATTGCTTTTTCCTTGATCTGGCGGACACGTTCACGGGTCAATCCGAATTTATCGCCGATCTCTTCTAATGTTACCTCCTGGCATCCGATACCGAAAAACATCTTAATGATGTCACTTTCCCGTTCGGTCAGCGTAGCAAGCGCCCTGTCGATTTCTCTTGAGAGCGATTCGTTCATCAACGTTCCATCCGCATTCGGAGCATCATCGTTCACCAATACATCCAAAAGGCTGTTGTCTTCACCCTCAACAAACGGTGCATCCACGGAGATATGACGTCCGGACACTTTGAGCGTATCCGAAATTTTATCCACCGGGATATCCAGTTCCTGGGCAAGTTCTTCGGGAGAAGGCTTCCGTTCGTTCTCTTGCTCGAATCGGGAAAAGGCTTTGCCTATTTTATTCAGCGAACCTACCTGATTGAGCGGCAAACGTACGATACGTGACTGCTCGGCCAATGCTTGCAAGATCGATTGACGAATCCACCATACGGCGTACGAGATGAATTTGAATCCTCTCGTCTCGTCAAATTTTTCTGCAGCCTTGATCAGTCCCAGATTGCCTTCGTTGATCAAGTCGGGTAGGCTAAGTCCTTGATTCTGATATTGCTTTGCAACAGATACCACAAAACGCAGATTCGCCCGAGTCAACTTTTCCAACGCTCTCCGATCACCTTTCCTGATGGCTTGTGCCAACTCTACTTCCTCTTCGACGGTGATCAGATCTTCTCGACCAATCTCTTGAAGATACTTATCCAGCGAAGCGCTTTCGCGATTGGTAATGGATTTTGTAATTTTTAACTGTCTCATTCAATGAATAGTTGAAAAACATGGGGGTGCAAAGATACTGTTTTTTTGCGTATGATATGTCAGCCCCTATGTTTTTATCATTTTATAACGCTATAACAATCTCACCGACCGATGAGTTTATTCGGAGAGATTGATCGCGTAAAACTGTGTCCGGCCGTTCGGATAAAATCCTTTGATAAACAAGCCTTGCTCTTCGGATGAGCCTTTTTGTACGCGTTCTACGATCCGGTATAAATCTTCAGGGGTCGAAACCTTCTGATCGTTCACGACCATAATGATAAATCCTTTCCGAATACCGGCATCCTGTACCTTCCCTTTGCCGATACCGTTGACTTCAATGCCGTAGCTTACCCCGTATTCTTTCTTCTGTGCATCACTCAGTTCGCGGAAAGCAGCTCCCAGCATTTCGGCTGCATCGCCATTTTTCTTTACAACCTCTGTTCCACCTTGTGAATTCCGCAGTTCCACCGTAAAATTTTTGATTGATCCGTAACGGTTTACTTCGAGTTTGACTTTATCGCCCGGACGATATTTACTGATCTGCTCCTGCAGAGCATTATTGGAGCGGATACGCACACCGTTGACCGATGTAATCACATCGCCTACTTCGACACCGGCCTCCTTCGCCGAGCTGCGCTGAGCAAATTCTGCCACATAAGCACCTTCCAATTCTTTCACCTTTTTGTCATTTTGGCTTGCTGCCTGAGCGTTTTGTATGACAACACCAAGGATGGCACGCTGTACGGTGCCGTACTGCTTCAGGTCGGCGACGACTTTGCCAGCGATGCTGATGGGCACCGCAAAAGAATAACCCGCAAAATTACCGGTTTCCGAATAGATGGCCGTATTGATTCCGATCAATTCTCCTTTCGTATTCACTAATGCCCCCCCACTGTTTCCTGCATTGACAGCTGCATCGGTTTGAATAAACGACTCGATTTTATTCAGGTTCGTGCTGCCCGACATGATGGCGCGTCCCTTGGCACTGACAATACCGGCTGTCACGGTCGAGGTCAGGTTAAACGGGTTCCCCACGGCTAACACCCACTCGCCGACTTTGAGTTGTTCGGAATCGCCAAACGACAGGGTTTTTAAATCTTTCGCTTCAATCTTGATGAGTGCGATGTCCGTATTGGGGTCCGTACCGATAATCTTAGCCGGAAATTTCCGGTTGTCATTCAGCGTTACTTCGAGTTCGTCCGCATTTTCGATTACGTGATTGTTTGTCACGATATATCCATCGGTCGAGATAATGACTCCTGACCCCGAGCCCGAGCGAGGACGCGGCGTGCGTTCCTGAAAACCCCGTCCGTTCCCGAAAAAGAACTCAAAAGGATCGAAATATTCTCCGCGACCGGACGATCGCTCATTGACTGTTGACCGGATATGTACCACTGCATGAACAGCCATATCGGCAGCATACGTGAAATCCGTATTTTCTGCCGCATTGGCATGATAGCCTGTCAGTCGGAACGGTTGTTTGAATGTTCCTTCACCGTCATCGACCAAGGCTGCCCGTACTGTCGCATTGTGCTTCACCATATAAGTCACTGCGCCAATGGCTGTAACAAAGCTTACTACAGCCACAAAAACAATGACCAGTCCTTTTTTCCACATTGTTTTCATACTTCTTATATTTTAGTTGAACGTTTAAATTTAACACTTTCATACAACAAAAGAAACTCAAAAATGATGCAATTATTCCTTTTGAAGGTGATTTTTTAACACTTTTAACGGCTACATTCGGCACTTAACCGCGTTTAACGATAAAAAGAGGGATTTCGCTTCATTTTAACACTTCGCATCGGCCATTTTGACAGTCAGAAAAACAAAGAGACTACGCCCCTCCAACCAATGGCGCAGTCTCTTGAAATATAGGCTTTCCGGTGTTTTATTTTTTCTTCAGGATCAACGTGCGGAACGCATCGTTCTTCCAAAGCAGCACCAGTGAGCGGAACGCATGATATTCGTTCGGTTCGATAATCGATTTTTGGAGTTCAATCTCGCGACGAATGATCAGTCGGTTGTCTTCCCGATGCATCGTCAAACTGATTTTTCCGACCGGATTGCTGATTTCTTTCCGAAAGGGGCGTGTTTCAACGTCCCAGCCATCAACCGTCAGCGTATAGCTGCACGCCTCTTTGATTCGGCAAGGCAGTTCCATCGGTTGAGTACGCGTACTGTTGAGTCGTAGCCGCCATGTGTCAATTCCTTTATCGATAGCCGGTAAAGTATATAATGCATAACCGTTGTTCGGCCGGAGTGCTTGTTGGCGACTAAAGTCGGCCTGGGCTGTCGCATCTTCGCTGTTTATCAAGGTACCGTTCACACTAGCCATCGTATCATTCAGTGCAATGTGCGCTTGATAGTCTAAGGTCATCTGTTTTTCATCCAACTGAATCAGCCCCACGCCGTTTTCTCCCGTCTGCCAGAATTGGTCGAGTCGGGCACGTAGCGCCGGATCGGGTGCATCTTTGCGCAAAGGAGACAGATAATGATCACCGGATTTCACTCGAATATCCGAAATGGCACGGACGGCTATCGGCGTAGCGAAAGACGGGAAACTCATCATAATCTCGGCATCTAATCCCGCAGCCATCAACATGGAGGCCAACAGAGTCGCCTTTTCTGCCGGTGTACCGTAGGCCGATTGCAAGACCTCGGCAGGCGGACGAATTTTGGCCGACAAGAGGATTGGAAGTTGAGAGGTGGCGATCTCATCGATCACGTAACGCAGAATCTCCGAGCGCTTCTCATCGGTCTTCTGCCTGCCTTCCAACAATTTAGCAACAAGCGATGTACATGCTTCGGGATCGACTTTCATTGCCGAGAGCCATGCCACACCGTTTTCTCCTTCCGCATTCGAAGCGAAAAGCATGGGCGATGCCTTTCCGGCGGTATATGATTCCATCGGGAAAGCCGGAATATTTTGGAAGTGCCATGCATACGTTGTCATGCTATGATGCCGGCGAACAATCGGTTCACCCTTTAACGCATTCAGTCCGTAGGTAAGTTTCTCTTCCTCAGGCAGCGTGATTTCTATTTGATAGTCCTTCACGGGCGAATGCTCCTGCAGCTGTTCGGCTACATCGAGAAAGGGATAGAATCCGACATGGGTAGTGAGCGTATAATCAAGGCAGATTGTGGCGCCGATTTCCAGCCCCGTATGGGTAACGACCATTTCCCGCAGATGATTATATGCCGGAGCGTCAGCCGCGAAAGACGGCAGTACCTCATTGAAAGCATTGTCCGGTGTGCGGATCACTGTTCCGTCGGCCTGCTTCGTGTAAGACTCGTTCATTTTCAGGATCTGGAATTCCGGATTATAAACGATAAATGTTTCACCGTATAAATTATTGAACGCGAAATGCGTGTTCAGTTTCAATTCTTTCCGGTATCGGAAAGTCATGCTCCCGTCCCTGTTCCATGTATATTGTTTGACGATTTTGTCAAAAACCGCCTCCGGCTGTGCCGTGACTGCAAGAACAACGAATAAACTAATGATCAGCAGATTATATTTTTTCATCCTGTATCGTATTTACATTTATTTTCTTTCAAAGATCAACCATTCGTCGGCGAAGTCTTTATGCGCTTTGACCGCTGTACGAAAGCCGTTCCAGTCTGCCGCGTCATACACACGCTTACGCAACGTCAGTTGATGACTGATATTCACCTTGTTGTTTCGCTGACTCAGCGAACCGATGAAATCGGCGACAGCACTTGTTTTTCGCTGTTCCCTTGCTTCGCTCCGCATGGTATATCCTGCCGGCACGGTCATCGTCTCTTTCAGTTCGACCAGACGCGAGCAGGCGTCTTTGAACGCATAACGACGATCGTCCCGCTCCGTATTGATGCGCAGGTAAGTGCGTGCGCTCCGATACAATTGTCCGCAGACAGGGCGGAGCATCAGCACCCCGTCGCCCGTAAGCGCGTAATCGGGGATTTCGAATTTCATTGTGATGTGTATTGGTCCAGCGGTGTAGTCTTTCGGATTCGTACCGTAATCGACGCTCAACATGCGAGCTTGCGGCGACACTTGCAGCAGCTCGTTCTCCATGGCTTGCCGCCAACCGGTCATAAAACCTCGCGTGAAAGGGCGGCGCACGCTACCGTCCGACTGTCCTTCGGCGGTAACCGTAAATTCGCCACGTAGCGTTCCATCGGCATCGACCGAAGTACGTGCTGAGAGCTTGAAATAATGATTTTCGGGAGGCGATACCGGCGTTTCCAGCAAGCCCGATCCTTCGGGAATACCCGGCAGGTAGTGCTGCTGTTGTTCGGCACTCGACCACAGTTCGCGCAAGAACGGTACCCATGTCGGATCGAGAGGGATATACTGTCCGCTCGATAACTTCACAACCGTCACGCAATGGTTGAAGTGATCAGCCGGAATCGCTTCGATGCGTGACCCTGCCATCGTCATGGCCGGATAAGCCTCGAAACCAGCCATTCGCAACATCGAGATCAACAGGGCCGCCTTGTCCTTACAGACACCGCAACGATCGGTAAAGTTCATCTTCGTCGTATGCAACGTATAGCCTTCGCCTTTCCCCATCGAGATGCCCGAATAGCGCATGTTGTCGGCCACCCAGTGGGTCAGCGCGGCGATCTTTTCCATTTCGTTTTTCTTGCCGCGTAACAGTTCGTCCACCTTCTTTTGGGCTGCAGGATCAGCGGCGAAACTGTTGTAGTCTTCATTTACCTTGCTGAACCAAAGCGATTTGTCTTTCCATTCGGGCGTAGAAGACATCATCAGCTTGGGCGCCACATCGAAGAGATCGACCATATTCGGTTCTTTCACGAAAGGACGTACGTCGGAGACGGCAAAGCTTAACACTTTACGATCGCCTGAGAGCCGAACAGACGACCGGCATTCGCCCTGATAAAACTCGTACTGTACTTCTTTCGTACGAGGCATGTCTACGGTGTAGATTTTCGAAACAGTCGGGACGGCCACCCAAAACGGCACGATATCGTAAAACTGCCCGCGCATGGGAGGAACAAAACGCTCCTCGTCATCGGCTGCCAGCAGGGCATAGGTAAAACCTTTCTTGCTGATCTCGTAATCAATGATATCCCCGGCATCGAGCGCGCCGATTTCCAGCATGATCTGCCGTGCTCCCCAATAGATGGCACGGGCCGGCGCCGCATAGTCACAAGCCTGAGCGACATCGATGGTGCGTTGCGAGCCATCGGCCTTGTACACTGTGGCACGGCTAAACTCGGCAAAGGCCGTCAGCGGATCGTAATCGTATTTGATCACCCGGTACTTCAGCGCTCCCGCTTTGTTTTTCACTTGCACCACTTGGCGAATCGTGAAGCTTCCCGATCCGTTATCGGCTACGACGACTCCGGTGCTGTCGAGCAATGCGACAGCCTCATGTTTTTTCCATTCGGCTTGTCCGGCTGCCCGTTCTTTGAAGGGAAGCCAGCTTTGCGCCATGACCGACAAACAGCATCCGGCCATCAGCGCGACAATCATTTTTCTCATCATCCTCATATTATTTTTTGTACCGATCCTACAATTGCATCGTAACAGCCCTACACGACGAGTCAATGGAGACAAAAAAATAGGTAGGGGATGTGCCTCAAACACTCGTTTGTTTTTGACACATCCCCTATTCTGTTTATCGGAAAAGCAATATCGGAACGCAATGACCGAATTTCAATACTCCCATAACCGCAAGGCTGAAAACGGAACTCGTTTTTACTTACTTCACAAAGTCGGCAGCGGCAAGAAAGTCATAGCTTTTCTTAACATCTTCTTCGGGTGTGCCGTCATAACGTTCTATTTCGGCATACCAATCTTTAATGACCCCTGCGGCATAAGCCTGCTCGAATACGGCTTTGTAGTCTACGACATTCTGTACGCCGATCGCTGTTTCGTCCTTAATATGGAGCAGTTGGATACGCTTTGGGTATTTCTTCATGTATTCTACCGGGTCGTATCCTCCTTTTTGTGCCCAATATACATCGAGCTCAAAGCACACATGGTCAGCGCTCGTATGCTCCATAAGCAGGTCGTACAGGGGCGTTCCATCGATCTTGCCTTTGAATTCAAAGTCATGGTTATGATAACCGAACCGGATGCTCGAAGCAGCCGTTTTAAGTCCGATCTCGCTGAAATAATCGGCGTAGCGTTTGATATTGTCGAGCGTAGCCCGTTCGCCTTTGAGCGGAGCCCACGGCATGATCATGTATTTGAATCCTGCTGTGTTGTGCGTGTCGATCGCTTTGCTCCACCAAGCCATATCGGCTTCGTAGTCGCCGCTCAGTTCGTGTCCGAGGTGTGCGCTTGTTGCTTTCATTCCCAAATCATCGACCATCTTCTTAAACTCAGCCGGTTCCAATCCGTAAATTTTTCCGTCGTTATACGCCGCTGTTTCCAGATTGTTATAGCCCATTTGTGCGACGGTTTCGAGTGTTTTGCGGATTCCGGCATCTTTGACCATGTCACGCAACGAGTAGAGCTGCAAACCGATATATTTGGATGATCCGGTCTGAAGATTGATACCGTTGTTACGGGAGTACAAGAAATTCGGCATCACCATGCCGCTTGCGAGCAATAATGAAGCTCGTTTGATAAAGTCACGTCTGTTTTGCATCACGAATTATAATTTAAAGTTTGACGAATATTTTTTGCAAAGATAGCAGATAATCCTGACATCACGCATAGCATTGTCCCCAAAAAGCGATGGGTTGTTTAATTTTGCAGGGAGAACGATTTGCGACCGATCAGGTGGCCGTCGGCAAAGATATCGACACGATAAGTTCCGGGAGAGAGGTATTCGGCTACATCCCAATACATCGTTACGGGTAACTCTTCGCCTTCGTATTCGATCGTTTTCATCATCGAGTAAGAAATATTCCTGTTTTCGAACGCAAATACGCCGGAGTTGGGTTTAGTCAGAATATCGTCGTCCGGGCGCATGATACGCACATAGATATTTTTCTCGCCCACCGGAGCAGTGATGTTTTTAGCCAAGTGGAATGTAAGCACGAGTTGTGCGATTTTGTCGATCTTCTTCGCGTCCTTACCTCGCGAGGTCACGGGGCGTACCTGTATGGCCGTGGCGTCCATGCGGCTGGCTAATGTGACGCGTTCCGTCAGTTTTTCTTTTTCGCGCGTCAGTTGTGCTGCTGCCGACGTGGCCTGCCGGTATTGCTGGGTCACTCGTTCATTTTCGTTGCGCAAGCGTCCGTTTTCAGCATTCAGCGAATCGATTTGTATCACATAATTGCGCATGATCTTTCGGAGCGTTTCCAGTTCTTTTTTCAACTCCGTAATGCGTCGCGTATTCGTGGCTTTGACCGTACGAAGCTCCTCCATCAGCCGTTGCACCTTCATCTGTTCGGTGGTCAGCAGCGCTACGAGTGAGTCGTTGCCTACACTGAATTTATATCCTTCGTATTGAAGGGAGAGTTCGGCATATTCGTCGGAAAGTTCTTCTTTTTCGAGTGCAAACATTTCAGCCATGTCTGCCATCTGCTGCCGCTGGTGGTAAATGACATAACCCACGGCGACGAGTGCCAGCAGCACGATGACAATGGCCATGATCAAGAATGTTTTTTTCCTGATTTCTTTTTCTTCCGAGTTCATACGTAAAACAATCTATTCGGGGGACAAAGATAAGAAAGTTCGGCCATTAACCATTGGTCAATGACAATTTTTCTTACCTTTGCGCCCTGAAATCAGCTTTAGACGATTATGTACGAAAAAATTATCATTCTGGATTTCGGTTCGCAGACTACGCAACTTATCGGTCGTCGAGTCAGAGAACTTAACACGTATTGCGAAATCGTGTCTTATAATAAGTTTCCGTCCGATGCTTCGGGGGTCAAAGGGGTGATTCTTTCCGGAAGTCCCTATTCGGTGAATAGTCCCGAAGCGTTCAAGGCCGACCTGAGCGCTATTCGCGGTCAATACCCTTTGTTGGGAATCTGTTACGGAGCGCAACTGCTCTCGGCTACAAGCGGAGGGCAGGTCGAATCGGCCGGTTCGCGCGAATACGGTCGGGCGCATCTTTCGTCACTCGATACCAACGATCCATTGCTGACAGGCATCACTGCGGGAACACAAGTTTGGATGTCGCATGGCGACACGATCACTCACCTGCCGGAAACGTTTCGAGTGATTGCCGGTACGGACGATGTGGAAGTTGCTGCTTTTCACATTGAGGGCGAACAGACATGGGGCGTACAGTTCCATCCCGAGGTGTTTCATTCGACCGACGGCACGAAGCTGCTGGATAACTTCCTGAACATCTGCGGATGTAAAAAAGACTGGACGCCGGCCTCATTTATCGAATTGACCATCAATGAATTAAAAGAGAAACTCGGCAACGATAAAGTAATCCTGGCTCTTTCGGGCGGCGTAGACTCGTCCGTAACGGCCGTGCTGCTTCACAAAGCTATCGGCAAAAACCTGACGTGTATTTTCGTCGATCACGGCCTGCTTCGCAAAAATGAGTTCGAGACCGTATTGAAAGATTACGAACACCTGGGACTGAACGTGATCGGGATCGACGCCAAAGAAAAGTTCTACAGAGAACTGGCCGGTGTGAGCGATCCGGAAAAGAAGCGGAAGATTATCGGTAAGAATTTTATCGAGGTGTTCGATGAAGAAGCGCATAAACTCGAAGGCATTCGATGGCTCGGTCAGGGAACGATTTATCCCGACGTGATCGAATCGCTCTCCATCACCGGAACGGTCATCAAGAGCCATCACAATGTGGGCGGGCTTCCCGAAAAGATGCGACTGAAACTCGTTGAGCCGCTGCGCCTGCTCTTTAAAGACGAAGTGCGCAGTGTCGGCACCGAATTAGGCATGATGCCGCACCTGCTCAAACGCCATCCGTTCCCGGGTCCCGGCTTGGGCATACGCATCCTTGAAGACATCACTCCCGAAAAAGTGCACATCTTGCAAGAAGCCGACCACGTGTATATCTCCTTGCTGCGCGAATGGGGACTGTATGATAAGGTATGGCAGGCCGGTGCCATTCTGCTACCCATACGGTCGGTGGGCGTGATGGGCGACGAACGCACATACGAAAACACGATCGCTCTGCGCGCGGTGACTTCGACCGACGCTATGACGGCCGACTGGGCACAGCTACCTTACGAGTTTCTGGCGAAAGTGTCGAACGAAATCATCAACAAGGTGAAAGGTGTGAACCGAGTAGTCTATGACATCAGTTCCAAACCGCCCGCAACCATTGAGTGGGAATAAAAAAAGAAAAACATCCACATGAATCCTATTTGGTCAATAACGTCGAATCAGGCGATAGCCCGAGAAGTGCGAGACTATCTGATGATTGCTTTGGGAATGGTGCTTTACAGTATCGGATGGACGGTGTTTCTCCTCCCAAATGATATTATGACAGGCGGTGTGCCCGGTATTGCCTCCATTGTTTATTTCGCTACCGGACTGAAAGTACAGTATGTGTATTTCGGGGTAAACATTTTTTTATTGTTGCTTTCAATTAAAATCCTGGGATGGAAGTTCAGTATCAAGACGGTTTACGGCGTTTTTATGCTGACGTCTGCTTTGACCGTCATACAGGAAGTGACTCAGGGCATGAGACTGTTACAGAATCAGCCTTTTATGGCCTGTGTATTGGGAGCTTCGTTCTGTGGATGCGGGTTAGGTATTGCTTTCTCGGCCAACGGCAGTGCGGGAGGAACGGATATCGTAGCCGCCATCATCAACAAATACAGAGATATTACGCTGGGGCGGGTGATGATGATCTGCGACACGATCATCATCACATCCAGTTACATGGTACTCAAAGACTGGGAAAAGGTGGTTTACGGCTTCGTGACGTTATATGTATGCAGCTTTATGCTTGATCAGATCGTCAACAGTGCTCGTCAGTCAGTGCAGTTTTTTATCATATCCAAACGATACGAAGAAATTGGCCGCGCGATCAATGCCATGCACCGTGGGGTGACGGTGATCGATACCGTCGGGATGTACACCGGACAGCCGCAAAAGATGATGTTCGTGCTGGCCAAAAAACGCCAATCGACGACTATATTCCGTATCATCAACGATATTGATCCTCGTGCTTTCATATCACAGAGTGCTGTGATCGGGGTTTATGGAGAAGGTTTTGACCATCTCAAGGTGAAGAAGAACAAACCCATTGATCTTCCGGCCGAAAAAGGGGCATCAACCCAAATTCTGCAATAGTAGAGATTTCTCGTAAATCGAAAATCTAATTCGCATTTATACATGACTACTTATATCGTAACACGATGATATGATGGTAGAGTGAGACCCTTGATCCATGTGCGCCTCTGTATCTGTAAAGGAAACGGCCAACGACAGTGTTGAATAAAATAAAAGAGAAACATATTTTAACTATATATTTATGTTTTTTTAACTCATTAAATTTATCTAAGTCATTTAATAAGTCTATCTTTGCGAGTATTAACATAAATATCTTTAATTATGAGAAGTAAATTATCTGTTATTTTTTTGTTTTTGATAGGCTTTGTGATGCTGTCGCATGCGCAAAGTTTTATCAATGTAAACTTAGGTAATGCCGTCAAGCATAAAGACGGCTCGGGAGTGTATTACACTTTCCCAAACTTAAGTGTTGTTGCAAGTGACGGACTTCTAATCAAGTCTGTGCGACTTAATATTAGACAGGCTACTGCCACCTATGTACTTCCTGCCGGATGGCGGTTGAGACCACAAGGGTACTCTTCCAATGAGTATTTTATTGAAAATGAATCCGGCGTATCGGCCTCCGATGCGCAAACTTTTTTAAGAAGTATACAGTACAAGTTCAGCAATGGGTATAAAGGCGGTGAATTAGGTATTTGGGTATGTGACTATATCACGCCGGAAGTCTCCCCTATGCCGGGTAGCATATCTGCTCAAACAAGAGCTGTTGCACCTACAACATGTAGTGATTACACAGAGGTCCGTTTCGGCTTTGAAAGTACGAAAAGTGCTTCGGTGAATGATGGTGGGGTCAATAATGGGACATTAGCTGCGCCTGTGAAAGTGCTTCTTGGAGATATCATCGAATATAAAATCGAAGCGGTTAATGCGGCCCCACAGGAAGAGGGAGGAGGTCAAGCGATGTCTTCCGCCCGTATGGGATTACGGGCACAGGGTGAACCTCTTTCCACTCTGATCATTGAGGATAAGCTTCCCGAAGGACTTGAAGTGGTTCCCGGCTCTATTACCGAAGGCGGAGTTGAGAATAGCGGTATGATTAAATGGACGTTGGAAAATGTTCCCAGAGGAGTGAATAAAGTCGTAACATTTAAAGCGAAGCTGAAAACCCCGTTGATTCAGGCGTATTATCAGAACATCATGAAAAATACCGCCAAAGTAACCACTCAATGGACAGTAGATATACCGGAACCTGCAAGCGGTCAGTTAAGTCTGAGGCGTGAAGAGTCGCAAGAATATACTTCACAAACCGATACTACGTATCATCAGCGCGCCGTTTGTACGGTTAAATTCACCGTCGACCCTGCAGCCGGAGGCGCATTGACCAACGGAAACGATCAAGTGATTGATTATGGTACGAAACCGGCCGCAGGCGTGACGGTAACCCCATCGGGTGCTTCGTATAAGTTTAAAGGCTGGAAACATGGCGGGTTTACTTCGCTGAAAGACGGTGAAGCGGCTGCTCCCGCAGCATCGGGGCCGGAGGGGGATGCCAACTGGTATACTACGGTAGATGTGAAAGGCGATGTGACCTTTACGGCCGAGATGGTGTTGCAAGGCTATGCAATTACCTACGATTATAATGATAAGGCATCTTCTCCCAAAGGTCAGACGATGCCTCTTGCCACCCCTCCGACTGTAGCTAATCCGACCGGCTATATTACGAGCGAGATTCCGTCCGGAGGTATCCCGCTTAACGCTCCCACCCGTATAGGCTATGTGTTTAATAAATGGCTGGTAACGAAGACTGCAGATGGGACTCAGGTAAGTGATAATAATATTATCCCTGAGGGTACGCAAGGCGATTTGAAAGCTACAGCTCAATGGACTCCCAAACGCTTCGGTATCGGTTATGAATTAGATGGCGGTAATCCTCCAGCAACTCCTAATCCGACGCACTATACCATCGAAACGTTGCCGGAGAAAGTTCAGCATGCACCGACGAAAGCCGGTTATACCTTTGTTGGCTGGACCAACGATCGTTTTGCACCGACGACCCAGATGACGGTAGATATTCCGCTGAAGGATGCTGCCGGACACTATACCCAGGATTCGCTGACGTTCTACGCTCATTGGCACCAAAAGATTGTGGTTGATACGGTAACCTGCGAAGGTCCGCTTAGACTCAAAGGCATGCCCGGTGCGAAGAGCTATAAATGGGAATATCTTGTGTCGGCTACGGAAAAGAAAGAAGTAGGGAATGCTCAGCACTTTGATGCTGAGAAATCGGGTACGTATGTTTTGACGACCGACTATGGTACGGTAAATGTCCAAGACACCTTCAAAGTACTGTTTGCATTCGAAGGAAAGCAGGAACTCAAAAACAATAAGCATATTCCGGCCAAGATCGGAAGAAAGCAGGAGTTTTATGTTAAAATGGATACGGTAGGCCGTAACGTAAGTTACAAATGGTCCTTGACGGAAGGCGATACGACTCATTCGATGAAGGGAGACTCTTTGTATGTTGTGTTCCGAACTTCAGGAAAGAAAGAAGTCGGCGTAGAAATAACGGTTACGCTTCCGAGCGGTCTGATATGTAAGAAAGTACTCTCTGCTTCGATTGTTATCAGCGAGAAGTATAACGGCTTCTTTGTCGACCAGCATGTACAGGGTGGCCGTGAAGACGGTTCGTCGTGGGCCAATGCTTACCGTCGCATAGAGCAGGCTCTTGATAAGGCGCGCGCCGGCGACTGCGTATGGGTAGCACGTGGTGTCTATACTCCGCCGACCGGTAAGTCATATGAAATGAAATACGACAGTGTAGAGGTGTACGGCGGTTTCGGCGCGTGGGAAAGCTATCTGCATGAACGGGTGTTCGCCTCGAACCAGACGATTGTTCGACGCAGCGACAACGGTTCTTCGGTGATTGTGATTGAAGGAAGCAAAGGCATGCGCTGGGATGGCTTTACGATTGAACAAGGACAAGCGACACAAGGTGGCGGTATCCTGAACAAGAACGGTCAGGTAACGATAGCCAACTGTATCATCCGGAACAATCGCGCCGATCAGGGCGGTGGAATATATAACGGCAATGGTGGCGATGCAGTCATCTTCAATACGGAGATTAGCGGCAATACGGCTACCGATGGCGCCGGGATGTATAACCATTCCGCTCATCCGCGTTTGACCAATGTAACGATTAGCGGGAACCTCGCATCGAACCAGGGCGGTGGTCTCTACAACGACGGATCGAATCCGGATGTTCGTAATACGATTCTCTGGGGGAACCGTGCCGCCAAATTCCCGAATGTGTCGAATACGGGAAGTACGCCGATGTTCAGCTTCAGCTTGATCGAAAAAGACCGTGCCGGCTGGGATGTTGCGCTGGGCTCGGATCAAGGCGGTAATATAGACGGCAGCCCCGTATTCAGAAAGAGAGGCTTTGATGAGAGTGGTGCTATGCGTGAAGGCGACTACCGTTTAGGAGCCAATAGCGCTGCAGAAAATCAGGGGTTGAATCGTTATGTCTATGTAGAGAAGACCCGTGATGCACACCTTCCTACGTTAAATGAAAGCGAATATCACAGTGGCTTCCCGTATGATCTGTCAGGGATGAATCGCATCATCGAAGACCGTGTAGATATCGGCGCCTATGAATATGCACCTGATATAACCTTCCCGAAGGTTTCCCGCGAGATTGTGATTCCGACGGTCAAAGGGTTGACCTTCCAACCGACTCCGGGTATCCATTATGTGAATACGGGAGATGACTTTACGTTCAGCGTGAAAGAAGAAGAGTCCGGAAGCGCGCTGAAGGCCGGAGAAAAGAAACGTTTGATAGAACGTCTTAAAATTACGACGGGTGATCCGATTCGCGACAAAGACGGCATTGAGATGACGGAGAACGAAGACGGTTCGGTGACGGTTAAACTGATTAAAGTGACCGAAGGTATCACGTTGACCGTAGACCCGCATGCTAACTCATCGGCGGTCGTTACGGGCGAAAAAGTATGGTCGTACAAAGATCATGTGCTGTTGAGCGTGAAAGCCTCTACGGACGTTCGTATCTACGATCTCGAAGGCCGGTTGGTCGATGCCCGCAAGGTCAATGCCGGTGAGACATCCATTGCTCTTCCGCAAGGCATCTATCTTGTTCGTATCGCCGATCGAAGCTATAAGGTGATTCTTCGGTAATCCGGAGAGTTGATCCTCTTGGTGAAGCGTAAATTATTCAAAAACGGCAGCCCTTTTCAGTATCGAAAACGGCTGCCGTTTTTGCGTAAAAAATAAAAATAAGTTACCTAAGGGAACGGAGTTAGATTAATTCTTCATTTTATATTTTCCCATCTCAGGCAGATACCTTTTGATGGCGGCGATGCGTGTTGCATCGCTGGGGTGTGTGCTCAGCACTTCGGGAGTCCCCCCGTTTCCGGCTGTCGACATTTTTTGCCAGAACGTAACAGCCACCTCCGGATTATATCCGGCCATGGTCATAAACACCAAACCCATATAGTCGGCCTCGGATTCATGTTTGCGGGAGTAGGGAAGAATGACACCCAGCTGTGCACCCAGTCCGAAAACGGTTGCCCCCAACTGTCGCATGGCCATCGATCTTTCACTGAGTGCGGCATTGACAATAGAAGCCCCAAATTGGGTCATTAACCCTTGACTCATACGTTCATTGCTATGCTTGGCCACGGCGTGCGCCACTTCATGACCGACAACGACCGCCAACTCGTCGTCCGAAGCTGTCAACCGGAGCAATCCTTCGTAGACCACGATTTTGCCTCCGGGCATGCAGAAAGCATTCACTTGATTGTCATTAATCAGATTAAACTCCCATCTGAAATGCTTCAGTTCATTTTCCAGACCGTTTTGCTTCAGATAAGTTTCGGTCGCTTCGGCAATTTTTTTGCCGACACGCACTACGGTAGCTGTCTTGTCTTTATCGGTCGATTTCTTTGCCGTCTTCATATATTGGTCATACTGAGTCAGACTGGCTGTCAGCAACTCCGAATCGGAGACTAGCAGCATCTGCCTTCTACCCGTCAACGGCACGGTACTGCATGAGGCTGCCAATAGCGCCACCATGCAAAAAAAAAGCATCTTTTTCATGTTGTTTATATTCATATGTGAAGAATAGAGATTTTACGCCGTATACGTCGATGCGGATGTATCTCCTCCCTTACCGGTCCAGTTCGTATGGAAAAATTCGCCGCGCGGCCGGTCGGTACGTTCGTAGGTATGTGCGCCGAAATAGTCGCGTTGCGCTTGCAGCAGATTGGCCGGCAAACGTTCGGTACGATATCCGTCGAAGTAGTTGAGCGCGGCGCTCATCGACGGTATGGGGATGCCGTTCATTGCAGCGGCGGCTACGACGCGTCGCCAGCTTGCCTGCGCCGCCAGTACCTTTTCTTTGAAGAACGGATCGAGCAGCAGGTTGGTGAGGTCGGGATTCCTGTCGAACGCTTCTTTGATTTTTCCGAGGAAAGCCGAGCGGATGATGCATCCGCCGCGCCACATCAGGGCGATGCCGCCATTGTTCAACTCCCATCCGTATGTTTGGGCAGCTTCGCGCATCAAGGCATAGCCTTGAGCATACGATACGATCTTGGAGGCATACAGGGCTTGCCGAAGATCTTCGATAAACGCTTTTTTATCTCCGGAGAAAGAGGGTGCGGGGCAACACAATTCGTGCGAGGCTGCCACACGCTCGTCTTTTTGTGCAGACAAACAACGGGCGAATACGGCCTCGGCAATCAGGGTCAGAGGCACCCCCTCGTCGAGAGCTACGACGGCCGTCCATTTGCCGGTGCCTTTCTGACCGGCAGTGTCGAGTATCCGGTCGATGACAAACTCGCCTGCCTCGTTGCGACAGGCAAGGATGTCGCGGGTAATCTCAATCAGGTAACTGTCCAGCTCGCCCTTGTTCCATTCCTTGAAAACGTCGTGCATCTCGAGGTTCGACAGGCCAAGTAACTCTTTCATCATCTGATATGTTTCGCCAATAAGCTGCATGTCGCCATACTCGATGCCGTTGTGTACCATCTTGACGAAATGTCCGGCACCGTCTTCGCCTACCCAGTCGCAGCAAGGCATTCCGTCGGCCTGCGCACAGACGGATTGGAAGATCGGTTTGACAAGTTCCCAGGCGGCTTTCGACCCTCCGGGCATCATCGACGGGCCGTTCAGCGCGCCCTCTTCGCCCCCCGAGACTCCGGTACCGATATATAGCAGTCCTTTGCTTTCGACGTATTTCATGCGGCGAACGGTATCGGGGAAATGCGTGTTCCCCCCGTCGATAATCACATCGCCCGGTTCAAGGAAGGGGATCAGTTGTTCGATAAAGTCGTCGACCGCCTGCCCCGCTTTGACGAGGAGCATCACCTTGCGCGGACGTTTGAGCGATCGGCAAAGTTCTTCGATCGAATGTGCCGCAATGAAATTCTTGCCCTTGCCGCGTCCGTCAACGAATTTGTCGACCTTCGCCACTGTACGGTTGAAAACGGCTACCGTAAAGCCTTTACTCTCCATATTGAGTACGAGGTTTTCGCCCATCACGGCGAGACCTATCAGTCCGATATCTGCTAATCGATTCATGTCAGTTTAATCGTTTGTTATTCTTATTACATTCCAAGTGAAAAGGTCTGATTGTTTTCTGTTCGAGACCGTTTTTCACGATGTCTCTCTTTACGAGGTATCTGCAAAAGTAGTGAAAAACAGTTGGAATATCAAAAGCGGTCGTGGATTATTTTTTCGACGTTCAGCCGGTCGGAAGCAAAATAGAGCAACAGTCCGCGTGCGGAGAGGAAAATCAAAAAAGCGATCCAGAGCGCCGTATTACCGAGCCACGGCGACAAAGCATAAAAACTTGCCAGATAGAGGACGGTGGAGAGGAAAACGGTGTTGCGTAAAATCTTTGTCCGTGTGGCTCCAATCATGATGCCATCGATCATAAACGGTACAGCCCCGATGAGCGGCACGGCAATAACCCACCCGATGTATTGTCCGGCACAGGCAATGATCTCGTCCGAAGGGGAAAAAACCCCTAAGATTTCTTTCCATCCGACGAGGTATAAGCCGACAAACAGCACGGCGATGAGGAATGACCAGCCCATCAGCCGGCGGATAAACCGGTGTAGGGTCTCAGTGTTGCGTTCGCCCACGAAACGGCCGGAAAGCGCTTCGGCCGAGTAGGCGAATCCGTCGGCCAGATAGGAGAAGAGGGTGAAGAGCTGCATCAGCAAGGTATTCGTCGTCAGTATCACGTCGCCGAAGCGTGCCGAAGCGGCCGTAAAAAACGTGTAGGCAATAACGATGCAGAATGTACGCAGAAAGATATCTTTGTTGATATGCAGGAAACGAACGAGGGGAGCCAGCCTGAGCGAATCACGGAGGCTGAAATAAGCGCTGTACGGACGATACTTCACAAGCCAGAACACCACCGCCATGATCAGCCCCGCATATTGTGCCACGACGGTGCCCCAAGCTACCCCCGAAATGCCCATCCCCAGACCGAAAACGAATCCGACACTGAACACGATGTTGGCTACGTTCGAGAGGATGGCGATGTACATCGGCGTGCGTGCGTCCTGCATCCCGATGTACCAGCCTTGAATGGCGAAGAGAAGAACCGACGCGGGCACAGCCCGGATACGCGCGAAAATATATTCGGCAGCCAGCGCCTGCACTTTGTCGCTGCCCTGCATGAGCGCCAGCGAATACTTCCCTATCGGCTGTTGGAAGACGAGGATCAGCACCGCAAGGACCAAGGCTAACCAAACGGCTCGCACGAGCATGTTGGCACATTCGGCGTGGCGTCCCGCGCCACAGGCTTGCGCCGTGATGCCGCTCGTACCCATGCGCAGAAAGGCGCAGTTCCAGTAGATAAAGTTGAAAATGGTAGTCCCGATCGACAAGGCCGCGATATTCGCGTCGTCGCCCAACCGGCCGGCAATGGCCGTATCAGCCATACCGAGCAGCGGCACGGAAATGTTGGAAATAACATTCGGAACGGCCAGACGAAGAATATGACGGTCGGTATCGGTGTATTTCAGAGCCATCTTCCTCTCATCGTAGAGTAAACCCCAACCCGGCCAGTCCGTTTCGTGTTTCTTCGGCGACGCGGGTAAGGTGCAGGCTGAAGTGCTTACATTCGCGCCGTATCCAATAGTCTCCGCGCAGTTTCTCGAACATGGCGGGCGACTGTTTCAGCCGTTCGCTGTCCTGCACGATAGGATAGGTATGCGTCACGGCTTCGTAAAAAACCGCCTCGGCTGTTTTACCGGCGCCGTCGATGGCGAGCGTTGCAGACATGGGAGGAGGCGGAATATCGGCGGGATACCAGTCGCGCAGGGCGTCGAGGCCGAAGAAGCGACAAAATTCATGCACGCAGGCGGCCGTTCCGTTCGCTTTTCCGTCCGACGAATACCCGGCAATGTGAGGAGTGCCGATGAAAGCGTCGCGCAGCAGATCGAGGTCGATGGCCGGTTCGTTTTCCCACGTATCGAGGATGAAGGCAGACAGTTTTCCTCGCGAAGCCCTTTTAAGCGCGCCGGAGTCGGCCACCGCTCCTCGCGACGAGTTGATAAATACCGCGCCGCCTTTCATCCGGCCGAAGAAATCGTCCGAAGCCAGATGGTATGTCGGGTACGCCCCTTCGCACGTCAGCGGCGTATGACACGTAACGATATCGCTTTCATTCAACAAATGTTCCAACGGAACAAAAGCCGCATCTCCTTCGCGTTCGGCGCGCGGCGGGTCATTCAGGAGGACACGCATGCCGAGCGCTTCGGCGGCTGCCGCCACTCTGCGACCGACGTTTCCCACGCCGATCACTCCGATCGTCGTGTCGGCCAGTCGCAATGCCCGTTCATGCGCCAGCATGACGCATGCCGCCGCAATATATTGCTGTACGGACGAAGCGTTACACCCCGGTGCATTGATCCATCGGATGCCTGCCGCATCGCAATAGTCCGTGTCGATATGATCGTACCCGATGGTTGCCGTGGCAATCAGCCGGACACGGCTGCCCTTCAGCAGCGTTTCGTTGCACAAGGTGCGCGTGCGGGTAAACAGGGCGTCGGCATCTTTCACGTCGGAAGCTGTGATGGCTGTCCCGGGCAGGTAAACGATGTCGGCATAAGGTTCCATCACCCCTTTGAGGAAAGGGATTTTATCGTCGGCAATAATTTTCAGTCGTTCCATTCGACCGGCAAAGGTAGCATAAAAAACGTGCGTTTCTGCCATCACACAAAACTGTTTGGTTCTTGTGTAGCCGTTGCAAGCATCACACAAAACCACATAAACACTCCTCATTGAGGAAGATAAGTGCCGACGGACGGATTACTCCCTTACTCGACCGCTACTTTGGCCACGACCTTGCGGATGTTCCCCTGTCCGATGCCCGGCGCGTGCCCGTCTTCGGGAAAATAGACGGCGAACTGTCCGGGATACAGTTTGGTGTAGGTAGTCGGGAAATCGTAATAGAGCGTGAGGTCTTTTTCGGCATCGTAGGGCTGGGAGATGATCATCAGCTCGTCGCCGGCTTTCCATCCGATGCTTTCCACCCCGATGATGGGGGTCTGGATATCGATGTATTTCTCATGCGTTTCCATTACGGCATCCTGCGGGTCTTTGCCGCGAAGCGTGGAGACGGAGAAAAACAGGCGCGGATCGTCCGTTTCGATTTTACCGTCTTCTATCTGCGAGAAATCCGTCTCTTTAAGATAATCGAAGGCTTTTTTGAACAAAGGGTGTAAAGACTCGACATGTTTCGAGTTCTGTAAAGAATCTACTATCATCATATATCTGTTTTCAGATGGCCGGACGAGAGCATGCGAGTGCTTTCGTCCGGCGTCGTTTTCCGTTATTAATAACTGCCGGAACGTTTTTTTGTTATACGAATAAATGCAAAATAGCCACAAATGATTTTAAAGCGGCTGTTGAAAAGGTGTTGCCGTTTTACAATGTGTCTGAAAAAAACAAACTGCCTCAAGCATACGCAGCCCGAGGCAGTTTATTTTACCTGAAGGTCAGATTCCGCTGAAGTCCACCCCGTCGAAGAGCAGCGAGGGGATACGCCAGCTTGACGAGAAACGCGGGTCGTTGCCTGTTTCGGCCAGACTTGACCAGAGCGTGAGCATGTTGCCCGTGATGTTCATCTCGTTGACCGGCTGCGTGAGCTGCCCCTTCTCGATCAGAAACCCTTCGATGCCGTACGAGAAGTCGCCCGTTGTCGTGTTGCAGTTGCCACCGTTGAAACCGGTAACGAGCACGCCTTTGTCGACCGATGCGACGAGCCCGTTCATATCCTTTGTGCCGAGCGGCATGGTCAGGATCGAGGGAGAGCTGACGGTGGGCTGTGTACCCAGCTTATTGGCATAGTACGTATCGATGTAGTACGTTTGCAGGATTCCCTGATCGAAGACTTTCCGTTGCTGCGTGGCGATACCTTCGTTGTCGAAGTAACGTGCGCCGGAAGATCGCAGCAGGTGCGGCTCATCCGTGAGCGTCATCTTTTCGCCGAGCGTCTTTTGGTTAAGTTTGTCTAACAAGAACGAATTTTTCTGTTGGATGGATGATCCGTAGAGTGCATTGATGACCGGCGAAAGCAGTCGGGCGGAGCTTAAAAAATCCACGACCATCGGCATGCGTGCCGAAGCGATTTTGCGTTGTCCGAGTTTGCGGCGCACGCGTTCGAGCGCCTTCGTACCGATGCCTTCCTTTATCAGGGTGCCGTAGTAGAGCGATGAGTCGAACCAGTACGATTCCGGACGCGCATCGCCTTCGCCTCTGATGCTGACCGTACCGACGAGCGAGAAGAAGGAATTCGACGCTTCGCCCTCGAAGTCGTTGCTGGCTACCATATAGCGGAAGTTATCTCCGTCGTTATACGACGAGCCGGCGGAGATGATGCGTTCATCCTTTCCCATGATTTCGTCGCAGACCTTCATGGCCAGCCCTACCTTGTCGTCCGGATGTACGGATTCGAACGCTGCATCGTAGAGTTGCAGGTCTGCTCCGCCGCCCTTATAATACAGGGCTGGATCGGGCAAGGTGCGCGCTTTGTCTTCGGCCAGATAGCGTGTCGAATCGATGCCGTTACGAATGAATGATTCCAACTCTTTCCGGTCTAAACGGTTGGTTGAGAACGATCCGTAGCGGCCGTCTGTGAAAAGATGGATCGACATGCCGTTTTCCGATGCCTGTTGTAGCCGGTCGATTTTCATGTCGCGAATATCGAACGAAGTATTGGAATTGTTGTAAAGCGCAACGCGGGCAGCCTGACAGCCGTTCTTCAATGCGTACTCCATCACCCATCGCGCCAGTTCTTTCTGAGGGTTCGTAATCATATCAACTCTCTCCTCCTACCGTTAATTTACTTACCAATGCCGACGGCATCCCGACCGTCACAGGGCACGACTGCCCGTCCTTGCCACACGTCCACGTGCTGTCGTCCGTCTTGAAGTTAGACCCTACCATCGTGATATCGGCCAGCGCCTGGGGGCCGTTGCCGATGATGTTGATGTCTTTAATCGGCTGTGTCAGTTTTCCGTCTTCGATCAGGTAGCCGCTCTTGACGAAGAACGTGAAATCGCCGGCACCGATCTGTACCTGTCCGTTCGTGAAGTTCGACACGTACACGCCCTTCTTCACGGCTGCAATGATTTCTTTTTCGCTATGGCTGCCCGCCTCCATGTAAGTGGAGCGCATGCGCGGAAGCGGAACGTTACGGAACGATTCACGCCGCCCGTTGCCCGTCGGGGTTACCTGATAATGTTTCGCGCTGATGCGGTCGTGCAGGTAGCTTGTCAGTACGCCGTTGCGCACAATGTATGTTTTCTGTCCTTCCGTCCCCTCGTCGTCGATGTTGACGGCCCCGCGGTTAAACGGCAGTGTGCCGTCGTCTACAATATTGATGTTCTCGTTACAAACCTTTTGATTCAGTTTATCGGAGAAGATCGATGTCTTCTTACGGTTGAAATCGGCCTCGAACGTATGGCCGATAGCCTCGTGCAACAGAATGCCCGAACCTCCAGCTCCCATCACGACCGGCATCTCGCCCCCTTTGGGTTTGATGGCCTGAAACAGGATCGAGGTACGCTCGATGGCTTCTTTCGCAAGTGTCTCGACGATATTGTCCGTCAGAAACTCGGCGCCCATGCGGAACGACCGCGAGGTGTAATTGCTTTCGATCTTGTCGCCTTCCTGCATGATGCACAATGCCGAGAGACTGACCATCGGGCGATAGTCGTAATACATCTGTCCTTCCGAGTTGCAGAACAGGATGTGTGAAGTCGTATCACCCAGTCCGGCCGATACCTTCGTGACGCGCGAATCGAGCGCGAAGATGCGATCGTTGAGCTTTTGAATGTAGGGCATCTTATCCTTGACGATCATCTCATCCCACGACTTCTCCACCGCATAATAATTGTATTTGAGTGAGACGTCCGTCAAACCTGCGGGCGCTTTCGGGGTGGCGCTTTCGGCAATGCGCGCAGCCGTGCGGGCGGCTTTGAGCATCTCGTCAAGGGTGATCTGCTCTACGTAGGCATAACCGGTCTGATCGCCTGACAGTACGCGCACGCCCATCCCGAAGTCAATGTTCGAGGATGCACGGTTGACGACGCCGTCTTGGAGACCGATGTTATTGGAATACGAATGTTCGAAAAACAGATCGGCATAATCGCCTCCTTTCTCCAGAGCTGCCGCAAGGACCTGCCGGAGCTGGCTCTCCGTAACGCCGAAGAGTTGCATGACGAACGACAAGGGACTCGAGCCTTTGGCCGTCGATGCGTTCAGGTCACAACCGGTTACCATGGAAGAGGCGGCCATTGAACTCAGCATCGCCCATCCTCCCGCTTTGATGAACTCACGTCGATTGATTGACATAGGTAGATGTTTTTTACGTTCATGGCTACAAAGGTAACAAGAAAAAGAAAAAATACGGAGCCGCGGAAAGAGAAATCTTCAATGTATGGTCAGGACGTTCCACGGTTGTTCGTGTCGGGAGGCGGAATGCCTTCTCTTCGTTTGGCATTCTGCCACAGTTCGCTTATCTTTGCCCAAACAAAAAAACAGAGAAACATTATGAACAGAAAAAACGTAAGCATGACCGTCGCAGCATGGTTGGCCGGGAGCCTCTTATTCTCTTCGTGTATCGGCTCCTTTAAGCTGACGAACGGACTGTTGAGCTGGAACCGCAGCCTCGACAATAAATTGGTAAACGAACTTGTTTTCGTTGCTTTCTGCATCGTCCCGGTATATGGGGTCTCCATTCTTGCCGATACACTGGTATTGAACACCATCGAATTTTGGAGCGGAGACAACCCGATTTCCTCGATGCCCGAAACGCAAACTGTCGAATCCGAAAACGGACAGTACACCATTCGCACCCAACCCAATGGCTACCACATCCGGAAAGAAGGTGGAACTGAAGGCATCGACCTTGTGTTCGACAAGGCTGACCGTACATGGAGCGTGGTGAGCGGCGATCAGTCGCACCGGCTCTTCCGCTTTACCGAGAAGTGTGATGAAGTGGTGATGTACCTACCCGACGGCAGAGAAATGAACGTCGAGCTAAGCCGTGCCGGAACCTTGGCATTCCGTCAAGCCGTAGAGAAACTGACTTATTTTGCAGCTAATTAATTTAACATTCCTATTTTATTTTCTATGAAGAACTATTTCTTGACGGGCATGTTCTGCCTTTCTCTTACCGGATCTTTGTGCGCGCAATCGTCCGGTCTGCCGTATTGGCAGGACATACAAACCGTAGCGGTGAACAAAGAAAAACCGCGTACCGAATTTATGAGTTACGACGATGCCCGAACGGCAGGGAGTACGCCTTTTGAACAGAGCAAGTATTATCTGTCGCTTAACGGCACATGGAAATTTCTGTATGTCGACAGCTATAAAAAGCTTCCGGCCGATGCCACGTCAGCCGATGTACATACCGCATCATGGAACGACATCCAAGTGCCTGGCAACTGGGAAATGCAAGGCTTCGGCACGGCTATTTACACGAATCACGGCTACGAGTTCAAGCCGCGCAATCCGCAACCTCCCGCATTGCCCGAAAACAATCCGGTGGGCATCTATCGTCGTGACTTCGAAATTCCCGCAGGTTGGGACGGACGCGACGTGTATCTGCATATCAATGGAGCCAAATCGGGGCTGTACGTCTACATCAACGGCCGGGAGGTTGGATACAGCGAGGATTCCAAAAATCCGGCCGAGTTCCTGATCAATCCGTATTTGAAGCAGGGAAAGAATATCGTGACCCTGAAAATATTCCGGTGGAGCACCGGGTCGTACCTCGAATGTCAGGATTTTTGGCGCATCAGTGGTATCGAGCGTGACGTCTACCTTTGGTCACAACCTAAAATCGCCGTGAACGATTTCCGTATCGTTTCAACACTCGACGATTCGTACCTGAATGGCATTTTTCGCCTTGCCGTCGATGTAAAAAATCATTCGTCGAAAGCCGAAAACGTAACGGTCTCATATCGATTGATCGATGAGCACAGGGCTGAAGTTGCGACAGGCAACCGTACGTTATCGGTAGAAGCCGGCACAACGCAGACCTTCTCGTTCGGAAACCTGTTGGAGAAAGTGGCGCGGTGGAGTGCCGAACAGCCCCACCTGTACCGTATCGTTATGACGGTCGAAGCAAACGGCAACGCGTGTGAGGCCGTGCCTTATCGTGTCGGCTTCCGCCGTTTCGAAATGAAGCAAACCGAAGCGCTTGCAGCTAACGGAAAGCCCTACACCGTCATGCTTTTCAATGGTCAGCCGATTAAGTTTAAAGGAGTAAACATCCACGAGCATAATCCCGAGACGGGGCATTACGTGACCGAAGCGTTGATGCGTCGCGATTTTGAACTGATGAAACTTCATAACCTGAATGCCGTGCGCCTGTGTCATTATCCGCAAAGCCGCCGCTTCTACGAATTGTGCGACGAATACGGGCTTTATGTGTATGACGAGGCCAACATCGAGTCGCACGGAATGTATTACGATCTGCGCAAAGGAGGTACGCTCGGCAATAATCCCGAATGGCTTGTCCCGCATATGGATCGGACGATGAATATGTACGAGCGTCACAAGAATTTTCCGAGCATCACACTCTGGTCACTCGGCAACGAGGCCGGTAACGGATACAATTTTTATCAGACATATCTATACATAAAAAATAAGGAGAAGGACGGAGCAGACCGCCCCGTGAACTATGAGCGTGCGTTGTGGGAATGGAACACGGACATGTATGTGCCGCAATATCCGAGTGCCGACTGGTTAGAGAAAATCGGTCGCGAAGGGAGTGACCGTCCTGTCGTGCCGTCGGAATATTCGCATGCCATGGGAAACTCGAACGGAAATCTTTGGAAGCAGTGGCAGGCAATTTACCGATATCCGAACTTGCAAGGCGGATTCATCTGGGACTGGGTCGATCAGGGCATTCGCGAGACGGATAAAAACGGACGTACCTACTGGGCTTACGGAGGCGATTACGGCGTCAACGCACCGAGCGACGGCAATTTCCTCTGTAACGGCATCGTCAGTCCCGACCGTACCCCGCACCCGGCGATGGCCGAAGTGAAATACGCTCATCAAAACGTAGGCTTCGAACCGGTCGATACTCAAACAGGCGAAGTGCGTATCACCAACCGTTTCTACTTCACCTCTATCGACAACCGCTATAACATCATCTGCCGGCTCATGGCTGACGGAAAAACCTTGCAGGAAAAGGTGCTGCCTGTAACCCTGAAACCGCAGGAATCGACAACCGTCCGTACGTTTGTGCCCAAAGGATCGTCGGAATGTTTCGTCAATCTGTCTGTCGTAACGAAAGAGAAAGACGGCGTAATCCCTGCGGGACATGTGATTGCTCACGATCAGTTCCGTCTTTCGGAACAGACGAATCGCCCGCAATATAAAGCCGGTGGAGCTAAACCGCAGATTGTGAATGAAGGTGACCGGATCGTCGTTTCGTCGCCGAAGGTGCAATTCGTCTTCGACAAAAAGAACGGCATCGTCACCTCCTACAAGGTCGGCGGCAAGGAATATTTTCATGACGGCTTCGGCCTCCGGCCCAACTTCTGGCGTGCCCCGACCGATAACGACTACGGCAACGGCGCCCCCGAACGCGAACAAATCTGGAAGCAGAGCAGCCGTCATTTTCACGTCACCGACGCAACGGCTCGTATCGAAGGGAATCAGGCGATTGTCGGCACGACGTTCCTGTTGCCTGCCGGAAACCTGTATATCGTAGATTATACCATTTCTCCGAGTGGCGTAATGAACGTATCGGCACGTTTCACATCGACCGAGCTGAGCGCCGCCGAGGCAGAAGCGTCCGAAGCAACCCGCACGGCAACGTTCACTCCCGGCAAAGAGGCAGCCCGCAAAGAGGCTTCCCAACTGAACGTGCCACGTATCGGCGTACGTTTCCGTCTGCCCGCATCGATGAATACGGTGCGGTATTTCGGGCGTGGACCGGAAGAGAACTACTGGGACCGGAAAGCGGGTACGCCTGTCGGGCTCTACCAATCGACGGCCGATCAGCTGTATTTCCCGTACGTCAGACCGCAAGAAAACGGACATCACTGCGATACGCGCTGGCTCTCCCTCACTGCCGGAAACGGGGGCGGACTGCTCATCGTGGCAGACAGCCTGATTGAGTTCAATGCTTTACGTAATGCGATCGAAGATTTTGACGACGAAGAGAAAACCCATCTCCCACGCCAGTGGAACAACTTTACTCCTGAAATGATCGCCGATCACGATGAGGCGAAAGCTAAGAATCGCCTTCGCCGGCAGCATCATATCAACGACATCACGCCCCGCGATTTCGTTGAGGTGTGCATCGACCTCAAGCAGCAAGGTGTAGCCGGCTACGATAGCTGGGGAGACCGTCCGTTGCCGGAACATTCTTTACCGGCCAATCGCAATTACCGGTGGGGATTCACCTTTGTTCCTGTCAGCAGTGCATCGGAAGTGCAGGCAAAAAGCCGGATGACGTACGGAAACAAAAGCGGATCATCACCCGTGAAGAAGCAGGATTAACGAGACAACGCTTTTCAGACATGATCATTTGTCCCGGAGCCGCTGCCCCATACGGCCCCGGGACATTTTTATCTTCTGATGTAGTGTGTCAGATGTTGGGACAGAGAGAGAGTCGTCAGTCGTCGACAGCTTGTCCCAAGAGCGTCGCCGAAGTAGCATCTTCGATACGCACGTTCACATACCGGCCGATGCGGTGATTGCCCTTATCGAAAATCACAACTTTGTTGTGTTCCGTATGTCCGAACAGGCGGTCGCGCGACCGTTTGGAGAACCCTTCCACAAGCACCTCGAATGTTTTCCCGATGTCGCGGCGGTTGCTTGCTTCCGAGAGCTGATTCTGCAATTCGATCATTCCCTGCAATCGTCTGACCTTCACCTCCTCCGACACATCGTCGGGGAGATGTTTGGCGGCATATGTGCCCGGTCGCTCGGAATATTTGAACATAAAAGCTGCGTCATAGCCCACTTCGCGCATCAGCGACAAGGTTTCTTCGTAATCTTCCTCCGTTTCGGAATGATAGCCGCAAAAGAGATCGGTCGAGATGGCGCACTCCGGCAGGATGCGGCGTATGGCGGCGATGCGGTCGAGGTACCACTCGCGTGTGTATTTACGATTCATCACGGCCAGCATACGCGAACTGCCCGACTGTGCCGGCAGATGAATAAATTTGCAGATGTTTTTGTGTGCGGCCATGACGTAGAGCATCTCGTCGCTCATATCTTTCGGGTGCGAGGTCATAAAACGGATGCGCATCTCGGGCACAGCCTCCGCCACCCGGTCGAGAAGCTGAGGGAAACCGATGATTTTACCGTCGGGTGTCTCGTAACGGTACGAGTTAACATTTTGCCCGAGCAGCGTCACATCTTTGTAACCTTTCTGCCGCATGTCGCGTATCTCGTTCAGAATGCTGTCGATGTCGCGGCTTCTCTCCCGTCCGCGCGTGTAAGGCACGATACAGTAGGAGCAGAAGTTATTGCAGCCGCGCATGATGGAGACGAAGCCGGTCACGTGCACACCCGCCATCTTGAGCGGGATCACGTCGCGATATGTTTCCTGCGTCGACAATTCGACATGGATCGCCTTCTCGCCCCGCTCTACGGCTCCGACAAGGTTCGGCAAATCCATGTACGAGTCGGGGCCGGCCACCAGATCGGCGCCGTGCCGATTCACCAGTTCCTCTTTGACGCGCTCGGCCATACAACCGAGTACCCCGATAATCAGATGTTTCTTTTGCTTGCGCAACGACTGAAAGTATTGCAATCGCCCGACGACACGCTGTTCGGCATTGTCGCGCACCGAACAGGTATTGACGAAGATCGCGTCTGCCTCACGGATATCGTTCGTCAGTTCGTATCCGTCAGTCTGCATGACCGAAGCCACGACCTCGCTATCCGCCACATTCATCTGGCATCCGTATGTTTCAATATATAACCGGCGATCGCCCGTATGTCTTTTTGTTTCTATCTCCATTCCTTTCCAAAAAATAAGGGCGCAAATTTACACGATAATCTTCAATTTCCGTAACATACCCCCGGATTTCACTCCTAAACAGATGTTAATCCAAACAATCCATAGTTGTCGAAGATATGAAATACTTTAGGAATAATATGCCGGATTGCATTCCTTGATACATATAATGTTTTATCCAATAATTTTGATTATATTATTTTTTTTTATATCTTTGCGACTAAATCCAACCTTCAGCATATTCACATACTGATGTAGTTGGTAATATTTAATAAAAACTTTTTTAACAAAATGAAAAAAAAGATTAAAGACGGGCTATAGTCGTTTATCTACCACTCGACTACAGTTGCATTTAAAATAATTCTAGCGGTAAGAGAATGGGGAGAATGGTAGGACTTCTTTGAAATCCTATTGAATATTTATTCTTTGATAGAATAGATTTTCAGTCTATTCTAAGAAATAGGGGGGGGGGGATTTGATCCCCCTATTTCTTAATTATCAAGGCACAAAAAGCATGTTTTCGGATAAAGTCGTTTCCCGGATCTCTTTGCTCGAAAAGCCGACTTCCAGCACCTGCCCCATATAACTTTCGAAATAGAGCACTTTCAGTTCATGCCATCCCGCCTCCAGTGCGATCTTGCCGTCCTTCCGCCGCGGGCTGCCGGAACCGTCGTTATCGACTACCTCATGTCCGTCGATCAGCAGGCGCGAACCGTCGTCGGAGAACGTATAAAAACGATAGACGCCTCGTTCAGGAATGTTAATCCATGTCCGGAACTCGTAGCCGAAGTGATCTTCGCGCGGGGCTTCACGAATCGAGAGCGCAGGCATCGTTCCTTTCCCGGCCGGTTCACTCTGCGTCATCTGGCGCGTCGATTGGAAATCGCCTTCATAGTATATATAGCTCACGCCCTGTTTGGAAGGAGCACCCTCGAGCGCAGGCAGGTACTGCATACCCGTTTCGTCGGCTGCCGAAAGTCCCGAAGGGAAGTAATAAAGCTGCTCTTTCCCCGATGGGGTACGAATCCACGTATCGAACCGGAACTTGTCCTGATACAACTCGATGATCCGCGCACCGCGTTCGAGTTTGCCGTACGCATCCGTCCCCGTGACCCGTCCGAAAGCCAAAGCGATGTCGTACTCGATCCCGATAAAATCGTTGTCATGATCATGCCCGGCAAACACCCCCATGACGTCTCCCATCTCAACCAGCGAGGCAAAAAGTCCCGAGTTGATTTTGGGAGAAGCATTCCCTTCTCCTTTCGTCCCGAGCGTCGTATGGCGTCCCTCCACGTGATCGTACTCCGGCAGTGGGATATGAAAGAAGGAGAGCGCAGGCAACGGCACGCCTCCGTTCCCTTGCGTATAACGCCGGCTCATCTTCCTGTACCATTCGATCTGATCGAAACGAATCCAGTCGTAATGCCCGTATTTCGTTTGTGCGGGATAGTCGTTCGAATCGAAGCAGTAGAGCAGCGCGGCAACATCGGCCGATTGCGCACGCATAACGGGTAATACATAGTTTCCTGTGCCGTAAATATCTGCCGGTCCCTCCTCCCCGACGAAATACGGGCGATCCTTTAACAGAGCGAAAATCTCTTTCCGTGATATTCCGGCTTCAGCATCGTGATTTCCCATTGTGACGGCAAAAGGGATCTTCGTCTCTGCAAAAATGGCGGCGATAGCCTGCCAGGCCTCACGTGCCGGCGCATCGGTCACGACATCGCCGGTAAGAATGGCCAGATGAGGCTTTTCGGTATCGAGTATATGCTTGATGGTCGCGACGGTCGTTGCACAGTTCGGAGAGCGATGGCTCCAGTGCAGGTCTGTAAACTGTGCGATACGGAAGCGCCCCGCCTCATCGAAACGGAGCGTAACAGCGGACTCTTTCGCTGGCAATGCCCAAGCATACACGCATAAGAGCACAAGGAAGAAGAACAACTTTCTCATGACAAAAACGTTTTATTTCCATACAAGTTTAGCGACTACAGGAGCATGATCCGAAAGATAGATACCGTCTTTTTTTTCGGGTAGCGTTTCATAGGTCTGTACGGTGAAGTCGCCGGTCAAAAAAACGTAATCGATCAGCGGGCGTTCTGTTTCGACAATCTTCCCAAAGTTATGAAACGTACCCCGAAGGCCGGTCACGTTTTGTGCGATGGAACGGCTGTCGCGCAAAGTCCGGGTCACATGGGTAAACACATCTGTGTCGGGCGTGGCGTTGAAGTCGCCCGTAAGGATCACCGGCAGACCGCGCCTCAAGGTCTCGGTGCGGCGGAGCAGCAGCGCAACGCCTTCGCTACGGGCTACTTTCCCGACATGGTCGAGATGCGTATTGATAAAAAAGAGCTCGCGCCCCGTCTTTTTCTCCTTCAATATCGCCCACGTAGCCATGCGCTCGCAGGCGCCGTCCCAACCTTTCGAACCGGCCACCTCAGGCGTTTCGCTCAGCCAGAACCACCCGGAGTCGATGGCTTCGAACCGGTCGGCACGGTACATAATCGCGCTGTATTCCCCTTTTTCCTTTCCGTCTTCGCGTCCGGCACCGATCGCCCGGTATTCCGGCAGCCGTTCCTTCAAATCATTCAACTGATGCGCGAGGACTTCCTGCATACCGAGCAGATCGACCCCACGCGCACGAATCACCTCAGCCGCCACTTCCTTGCGATGGGGCCAGGCGTTTTCGCCGTCTCCCGCATGATCGTAACGAATATTGAACGTCATCACATACAACTCGGCCGGCTTCTCCGAAAAAGAGAGTAGCAACGGCAACAATAATAATCCGAATATTTTTCTCATGATGTTTTGATTTTTATGTAACTTATTAAATTAACGAAATTCCACTTCAGCACGGCAGACCGCTTTGCCCTCGTGACAGATGGCGGTGGCATAACGTGCGTCTCCGAGGCTTCTTCGATACAGGTCAAGCCTCATGCCATAGCGTCCCTCGGCCAGAAAAGCGATTTCAAACCGTGCGATCGACCGCGTACGATACGTTTCGATATCGAACAGGTCGAGCATCACCTCCATATATTTGATACTGTTGAGATGTCCGTTGATATCGAGATCACTGTATTTTACGGTATAGCTCATGGCCTCGGCATCGGGCGACTGTTCAGCTGCCGCCGGCTTGCCTGATAACGAGACGGGACACGGCCGCAACGTCAGATAGTCCGACAATCCTGTTTCGACAAGTGATACGGGGCGGCGCGTCGTTTTATCGATCGCTGCCCATACCGAGCGCGCATAACCGAGCGTCTCACCAGCCGATGTCGTAATTTCGAAACATCGATACGTAAAAATTCGCTCCACTCGTTCGACCCATGTCATGATCCGTATCGGTTCGGACAGACGTATCTCATCAGAGATTTCGATGGCTAACCGCGAAAGCACCCATGCCGTATTCCGAGCCTCCATATCTTCGTAACCGTAGCCGCGCTCAGCCGCATGGCATGTAGCCGCATGTAACAGATAGTCGCCCAAGGTCGGAATGGTCAGCCTACCCCTAAAATCGAGCGAATACACCTCTGTTTGGTACGCATACGTCCCGACTTTCCCGATGGGCTGCTCCGTCTTCTTCATGTCCTCACCTTGTTTGAATCTGTTTTCCGGCAAAGATAGTTTTTTTAGACGTACGGGAGGCGTTCGAAGTCTGATTTATGCGCCATCACATAAAAATCGGGGAAGGACACCGGTCATGGCTTCACTTCCTCCAACTCTTCCAATTCTTTCAGATTTTGCAGCATGATCTTAAAACTGCGAGAGAAAATCCGCTTGTATTCAAACACAGCGCCGACACCGCCTCCAGCGAAAAGGGCGAACAGCATCCCCCAGAACCACAAAGGAAATGTTGCTTCCAATGTAAGTAAATAGATAACCACCGTAATAAACAGCAAAAAACCGATCACATAGCTCACTATTGCCATACGTCGGTAGAATCGATAGGCACGTTCTACCTTTCTGATTTTCGCACAAACAGATTCCGAGAAATCGGCTCTATGGATTTTCAGAATTAGCATCATGGTTGTCACAATAGCACACAAAAGATAGATTAACACCATCATATTAAGCACTTCTACAAAACTGCGTGCCCGACCTTGTCCCCATAGAAGAATAGGAATACCGATCATCATGATCACCAGTCCTACGACAGAATAACCGATCATTTTGTTGGATGCTTTGTCCGATTGGTCGAGCAATATTTTCCGTATAATTGCCGACTGTAATCCTTCCTGTTGTTGCATACGCTGATCAAGCCCCCTCCATGCGCATTTTAACCCAAATCACGCGATATACTGTTGGGCGTTTTCCATTAATAATGGACGTATGAATGTACGACAATGGTTACGTCAGGCTTACAGCCCTCCGCCGAGATACGATGCTTTTTTTCCCCCAACGCTTCGCATTGGGCTGAATGATCTCCCCCCCCCTATTTATTAATGGTTAATTGTCATGCCGGGTACATGATTCAGCGTGTAACACGCATAACCATTACCCGAAAGGGCTGAAAGCCCGAATTATTTCAGCCCCATCCCGTAAGGGTGGGGGATCGACATCCGGACCTTGTTCGAAGGGCTGAAGGCCTGAATTAAATTCATCCTTATTTGTTCTATTGCCGAATCTGGGTTTAATTTTCCCAGTTCCATTGTGTTGTAATTTATTGATTAGACATATTGATTAGTTTTTCTTTGGTGTGTTACAGCTTTCCGGCTGCGGCTTCGTCGAGACAGTAAACGAGGTTTCCGGCCGGTGCGACGCGCGTAGCCGGCAACGTGAGGTTCTTCTTGCGTATCACCTCGTCGAGAATCTCCTGCTTGCCCGCTCCGGTGCAGAGGAAGACCACTTCTTTGGCGCGATTAATCACACCGCCGGTAAGGGTAATGCGCCGCTGTCCGTTCTGCGGATGAGTAGCCAAAGCCACGATATCTTCCGTATCGAAAAGCGACAAGTTATCGGGGAAGATAGAGGCCGTATGACCGTCTTCGCCGATGCCGAGGATGATCAAGTCGAATTGCGGAAAACCGTCGGCAAAGGGAACTTGTTCGCGTATGCTTTGGTCGTATGCGGCCAGGGAACGATGCTCGTCACGTTCGTACCGGACGGGAAAAACCGATGTTTCGGGCACGATGCCCGAAGCGATCAGGATACGATGGAAGACGCCGAAGTTACTCTCGTTGTCGGTTTGCGGCACCATCCGCTCGTCTACCCAGAAGAAACGTATCTTCGACCAGTCGGTTTGCGTGTACTTCTCTGCGATGGTATGAAAAAGCAGTTTCGGGGTAGAGCCGCCGGACAGTGCGACGTTGGCTCCTTTTTCGGCCATACGTGACAGCAATCCGGCCAGATGCAGACAAGCCTCTTCTGCCGAATGATATCTGTTCAGTGTCATCAGAGTTCGCAATAAGAGTTATCGGATGTCAGATTTTTGCAGGGGTAGCGCCATTCGTAGCCGTCGGCAGCGAGCAACGCATCGGCCTGTTCGGGGCCCCACGAGCCGGCAGGATAGCCATACACCGGGATGGCCGGATTTTCATGCCAAGCCTCGAGGATGGGCTGCACAAACTGCCACGTAGCTTCTACCGCATCGCCACGCTGATAGAGGGTTGCATCGCCTGTCATGCAGTCGGACAGCAGCCGTTCGTAAGCGTCGGGGATGTGCCGTTCGTTGAGTGACGAGTAACGGAAATCCATGCCGACCTGATCGACGTGGAAACCGGCTCCGGGCACTTTCATCCCGAACTTGAGCAGAATACCTTCGTCGGGCTGGATACGTATGACGAGCTGATTCCCGATGTTCTCGATGCCGTTCTTACGGGCGAAAATCCGGTGCGGATTGGGACGGAAATGCACGACAACTTCCGTGACGCGCGTAGGCAGGCATTTGCCGGTACGGATGTAGAACGGCACCCCACTCCATCGCCAGTTGTCGATGAAACATTTCATCGCCACGAACGTTTCCGTCTTCGAAGCCGGATCGACCCCTTTCTCGTCGCGGTAAGCCTTTTGTGCGACGCCCCGAATCGTCGACGAGGTGTACTGTCCGCGCACCACGTATTCGGGCACCTGCTCCGCTGTCATCCGCCGCAGGGAGAGGAAGACTTTCAGCATCTCGTTACGGATGGCATTGGCGTCGGACGACACAGGCGGCTCCATCGCGGCGATGGCCAGCAACTGGAGCAAATGATTCTGAAGCATATCGCGCAGAGCGCCGGCCGTTTCGTAATAACCCGCACGCGACCCGACCCCCAGCGCCTCGGACGAGGTGATTTCAACGTATTCAATGTAGTTCCGGTTCCACAGCGGCTCGAAGATGCTGTTCGAGAAACGTGTTACCAGCATATTTTGAACCGTCTCCTTACCCAGATAATGATCGATACGGTAGATTTGCTCCTCGTCGAAATACCGGAGCAGTTCGCGGTTCAGCTGCACCGCGCTCGCGTAATCGTGTCCGAAAGGTTTTTCGATGACAAGGCGCTTCCATCCTCCCGTCTGACAGGCCAACCCCGCGTGATGCAGCGACTCTGCCACGGAAGCATACATAAACGGGGGTATGGCAAAGTAATAAAGATAATTGGCATTGCATACAACCGTTTGCGAGAGCGACTCGAGGCGTGTTTTCAACCCCTCGTAATCGGCCGGATTGTTCGTGTCCATCGCATGATAGTGCAAGCTCGCGGCAAAACGTTCCACCGATTCGTCGTCGACGAACGAAGCCGGAGCAAACTGTTTCACTCCGCCGGCCATTTTGTCACGAAACTCGCCGTCGGTCAGCGATGCGCGTCCCACCCCGAGTATCCCGAACTGTTCGGGCATCAGTCCCTGATAATACATATCGTAGAGCGCGGGGATCAGCTTGCGCCATGTCAAATCTCCGGATGCTCCGAAGATTACCAATATAAAGTTTTTCTGTTCTTTTATTTCCATGTTCCTGTTTTCTTGTCCTGTTATTTTTGACAAAGGTAGCATAAATCCGTCATTATCTCTCTCGTTGCGGCAGAGAATTATGACGAACGATATCCCAAGAACGTATGACCGAATGCTGAAGAACAGTCAGGCAGTGCAGGGCAGAGCAGCCGGTCAGTTGATGCCTTCGTAATACTCCATAATCTTTTTACGCAGCAGATATTCGTACTTGGCCTGCGTTCGGTTCGACATGGCTTTCGTCATGCCTGTTCTGGATTGATTATACTCATAGACCGTAGCGCGTCCGTTGGCAAACTTCTCATTCATATAACCGAACGATTTGCGCGCCGAGACGTAAGCCGCCTCCGAAGCCTTGTACTTCTCTCCGGCGGCGACTGCATTGTAGTAAGCCTGCTGAATATCTTTATACAAGGCCTTCTTCGTATTCTCCAACTGTAATTCCTGTCTGCGTTTGTCGAGTTTGGCGCTGCGCACTCCGTTACGCGTAGCCCAACGGTTGAAGATGGGCACACTCAGGTTGAAGCCCAAATACTGATTCCGGTTCTTCTTCAACTGTTCGGAGAACGAAAGATTATCCATACCATCGGCGAAATAGTAGTTATTGCTATATCCGGCCCTGAACGAGAGGGTCGGATAATAAACGCTCCGAGCCATCCCGATATTCTTCTCGCTGCTTTTCAGGCGCAATTCTTCAGCACGTACCGACGCCCGTGTCGTCAATGCCGTACGGTAGATATCCTCCGGCTTGCGCGCCAGAAGAAATTCCACCTCTCCCGCCGGCTCTTCAACGGCAAATCCTTCGGGGCCGGGCAGTTCGAGCAGTTGGGTCAACCCCAGCAAAGCGATTTGCAAATCGGATTCTGCCTGTACGACCGATAACTCATCATTGGCCACCTGCGCTTCGACTTCATAAATCTGCGCTTCCGAGGCACGTCCTGCCGCGTGCATGCTCCTGATGCGCTCAAGCTGTTCACGGCTGAGCGCAAGCTGCTCGTTCGATACGCCTAACAGCTCTTTCTGGTAGAGCACCTGCAAATAAGCCGAAGTGACGGTAATCTCCATATTCTCCTTCACCTTCTCCAACTCTGCGGCTATCGCCTGCAAGTTCAGCCGGGCTACCGCCTCCTCATTCGTAATCCGAAAGCCCGTGAAAACCGGAACGCTGGTAGAGAGAGACCAGTTGGTTGAACGGGAGTTTTGATCTTTATAGGTATTATCATAGCCCGAAGGAGAGCGTCCGAAGTTCCATCCCTGCGAAGCGCTCGCTGAGAGGTCCGGCAGACGCTTGCTCCTGACCGTGCTCAGCGTCACCTCCTGCTGCTGCACATTCATTTGCTGCATCCGCACCTCAAGGTTATGCTCTTTGGCATAGTCGATACATTCCTGCAACGACCATTTCTTCACATTCGCATGCTCCTGCGCCGGGAGCATACCGGCAAACAATAAGAGCGAAAGTCCTATCATCTTCGTTCGTTTCATCATTTCGTATCTTCCGTTTTGTCCGTTCCACATACCTGACATTTCCCTGCAATCAGTTTTCTTTATTGACAGCCGCACCGCGTATCTTGTCCGAAGATGTCAGCCCCTCTTTTACCTCAATCTTGATGCCGTCGCTCAGTCCGGTTTTGATCGGATGCCTCTCAAAAACCTGCGTCGGTTTCTCCTGCTTCACCAGCTGCACAAAGGCCGAGTCGCCACGAAACTCGACCGTGCTTTCCGGAATCGTGAGAACGTTCTCGGCACGTTTCAGCACAATCTCCGCATTTGCACTGTAGCCGGCACGCACAAAGGCGGTGTCGGGCAAAGACACGGCTGCCTTGATCTCAAACTGAATCGCCCCGTTCTTCTCCTCGCCCTTAGGCGAAACATATTCCAATACGGCGTGAAACGTCTGACTTTCCAGCGCACCGATCGTCAGTTTAATCGGCATGCCTTCGTTGATCTTCCCGATCTCCGTCTCATCTACATTGCCTCTGAAGATCATATCGTTCATATCGGCGACGGAGGCTATCGTCGTACCTTCGTTGAAGTTATTGCTTTGGATCACTGAATTGCCGACCTTCACCGGCACATGGAGAATCATTCCCGTGATGGTACTGCGAATCTGCGTCGTACTGCTTACTTTCGAGTTCTTCGCAATCCCGTCGCGCACAATTTCGAGCGCGTTCTGCGCATTGGCATATTCTTCCTTCGCTTTCATGTAGTTGGCCTTCGATACGTCATACTCTTCAGCCGTCATAATCCCCTGCTTGAACAGCTGCTCGTCACGTTTAAACGTGCTCTCGATCTGCTTCAGGCTGATATCGGCCACATTGACACGCGACTCGGCGCTGTTCAACTGCACCATCTCCGGTATCACTTTGACACGGGCAATAATCTCGCCGGCCGTCACTTTTTGCCCGGCTTCCTTCATCAGCTCGGAGATGATACCCGATATCTGCGGCTTAATCAATACCTCGTAACGAGGTTCCACATGGCCCGTTGCGACGGTCTTGGTCTCCACTGTTCCCGTCGCGGGCGTGACAATCTCGTATACCGTCACTACCGGTTGCGCCTTCTTCCACAGGAAAATAAACGTGCTCAATACCAGCAGCCCCACAAACGAAAGCAGGACGATCCTCATAATCTTCTTTACCAATCTGTTTTTCATCTTTCTGTCTTTATACTTTATTTATTCGTCTCTAATCGCATCGATCGCTTTGATCTGCATCGCCCGCCAGGCAGGAATGAGCCCCGCCAACATACCGCACACGAGCAGTACGATCGTCGCAACGACAGCCGTCCCGATATGTACGCCCGGATGAAGTATCGCCGGGCTATCGCCGGGCTGAGCCGAGAGGATACGGTCTACCAGATCGAGCAGGAATACGCCGAAACTCAACCCCAGCAATCCGGCAAGAGCCGTCAACACAAGGCTCTCGCTCATCACCTGCGAAACAATGTTCCACGGCTTTGCCCCGATGGCGCGACGCACGCCGATCTCACGTGTACGTTCTTTCACCGTCACCATCATGATGTTACTGATACCGATCACACCGGCCAGCAGGGTTCCCAGACCGACCAGCCAGACCAATGCGTCGATCCCTCCGAACAACATGTCGAACATCCGGAACTGAGCGGCCAGATTGATGACGAGCACGGCCTGTTTGTCGTCCGGCGCGATACCGTTCTGGCGTTTCAGAATCCCGGTGATGTCGTCGATGACTTTCTGAATCGGTTGCTTGGGGTAAGCGCTCACACAGAGGAAGTGCATAATGTCTCCCTGATTCAATGCCTGCTGCATGGTGGTATAGGGCAAGAAGACCGTCTCTTCCGAACGTCCTCCGATGTTAATGTTCGCAGAGCGTCCCTTCACCACACCCACGACCTGATAATACAGTCCGTTGACACGTACATATTTCCCACAAGGGTTTTCGTTCTTAAACAGTACCTCATTGATCCGCGTGCCGATCAGACACACCTTGCGCTTCTCGCGGGAGTCGATCTCGTTCAACAGACGGCCGAAATGTAACTGCTGCCTCTCGATCTTAAAATAAGAAGGATGAACACCTTTCACATTATATGTCCCTGTGAGTTGGCCATACACCACATTCTTCTCTTGACGGGATCCCCAAAGCACGGGCGATATGGCTTCGAGGCCTTCCACCTCACGCTGTATCGTTTCCAAGTCACGGTTACGCATGTTCCATTGCCTCCCTTTGTTGAAGCCGCGATACGGCTTGCCCGTGCGTTCGGCAATGAAGAACACCGAGTTGGTCGCAAAGCCTTTGGTTCCCTCATACATGGCATTCTTCAGCCCCGCTCCGGAACCTAACAGGATGACAAGCATCAGAATACCCCAGAACACCCCGAAGCAGGTCAGCAAACTGCGGGTCTTGTTGCGGGTAATGGTCACCCATATCTCCACCCATCGATCCGTATCAAACATCATCCACCTTTTCATCATTCTACCCTCATGGCTTCGACCGCAGGGATCTTGACCGCTTTACGTGCCGGGAAATAACCGGCGATCACCCCTGCGATAATCAGTAAAACCGTCGCCGAAACAGCGACACCTAAGTCTACGGTCGGATGGCGGAAAAGCGTAAGATTTTCACCCGGACCGCCACCCGCATGCGCGCTGTTGGCACCCGTCATCGTCATGATATAATCGATACCCTCCGTCAGTCCGATGCCCGTTACCATCCCGACATAGCCGAAAGCGGCCGTGATCAGGATGGATTCGATGATGATGAGCCGGAGGATCGACGACGGCTTGGCGCCAATCGCTTTCCGAATGCCAAATTCGCGCGTGCGCTCACGCACCGTCACCAGCATGATGTTACTCACCCCGACAATCCCCGCCATCAGCGTACCGATGCCTACAATCCAGATGAAGACGAGAATCCCGTTCATCATCATGGTGAACATCCGGATGTTCTCTCCCATATTCCATATCCCCAAAGCCCCTTTGTCCGTCGGATCGAACTGATGACGGCGTGCCATCTTCCTGAGAAAACGCTCTTCAAACGCTTCATTCTCGGCCTGTGTCGTAACCCCTTTCACCGTAAAGAGCAGTGAATTTAACCCTTCGCCTCCGTTATATAACTGTTGAGCCGTGGTGAACGGGAGATAGGCCGGCATGTTATTGCTCATATCCTTCTCGTGATATATACCGATCACCTGAAACATCATCTGCCCGATGCGGACATATTGCCCCAACGGATCAGCCTCATGAAAAAGCACTTCGGCCATGCGTAGGCTAAGCACAATCACTTTGCGACGCTCACGCATATCGATATCATTGACAAAACGTCCTTTTCCGGGATCGATCCGGATAAAATCGATCTTCGCAAGATCCGGTGCCACTCCCATCATTTCGCCGTTCAGGAACTCTTCGCCGTAGACGAGCGTGTCACTATGCGAGACGGTTCCCGTATAAAGGTCGACCTCCGGGAAGTCGGTTTTCAGATGAGCAAGATCATCGTTTTTCAATTGCAGTCTCCGGTTTTCACGGTTACCCTTCCACGGTTTGGTAGTATAGCGTGGCCAGACTTCGATACGGTTAGCCGAGAAATCGCGAAAGTTATACATTACGCCATTGTGGAGTCCGTTGCCGGCTCCCAACAGGATGACCAGCATAAAAATTCCCCACGCAACCGAAAAGCCGGTCAGGAAGGTACGGAGCTTGTTCTTCCGCATCGTGCTCCAGATCTCTCGCAGGTTATCAAAATCTAACATGGCCTTTGTTCTATGAGTCCGTCCTTCACATGCACAATCCGGTCGGTCACTTCGGAAACGGAGCGCTCATGCGTCACGATGATCATTGTCATCCCGGTTCGGTTGACTTCGCGCAACAGCTCCATGACCTCGACCGTCGTCTTGCTATCGAGCGCTCCCGTCGGTTCGTCGGCCAGAATCACTTGCGGTTGCGCAATCAGAGCGCGGGCAATGGCTACTCGCTGCTTCTGCCCGCCCGACATCTCATTGGGCATGTGTTCCGCCCAGTCTTTCAGCCCGACACGGTCTAAATATTCAAGCGCCAAAGCGTTTCTCTTCTTTCGCGAGACGCCTTGATAGTACAGCGGCAGTGCCACATTCTCCATGGCATTCTTGAACGAGATCAGATTAAACGACTGAAACACGAAGCCGATCATCCGGTTGCGCAGTTCGGCCGCGCGGCTCTCGCTGAGGTTACGGATCAGCTGGTTATCGAGGTAATACTCACCCGTATCGTATGTATCCAGTATGCCAAGGATATTCAACAATGTACTTTTCCCCGAACCCGATGCTCCCATGATGGAGACCATCTCGCCCCGTTCGATATCCAAATCGATCCCCTTGAGCACATGCAACGGGGCACCGTTATAATAAGTCTTATGAATCCCTTTCAGTCGAATCATCATCGTTTTTCAGTCTATTTCGATTCTATTTCTTTTCTGTTAGACGCAACTCTTTTCTTTTTGTTACAAGATAGCGTTCGTTTTCTTCTGTTCTAAACCTCATACATGCTGCACAAGGCACATTCTTCAAGCTGTTTTTCAATATTTATCCCCTCGCTTCCCATACTGTTATGGACTGCACCTACTCGCAGGAACACCTCGGTTCTACGACGTTGTTTCCTTTTAGTCAGACCGGTTCAATCAATGGATGTTGATTTGGTATCACCCTTTTAATCTGCCGGAAAAACGGGAACAATATACGAATGTTTTTTCATGCAAAGGTAAGATGGCATAAAATTTTATCCCGCCGATTTGTTTTTCTGGTTATCGGAAACAAAAAACAGAAGCGAGAAAGAGTCTGCACCGTCTCTCATCGTTCAAATTTCACGATCAGCGAACTCAGCGGAGCAACATACAACAGATGTCCGACGGTGACGGAGCGACCCGACAAGACGTCTTTTCCTTCCGGCTTGTAGTTGCGTAATACTTCATCATAGCGCTCCCAATTAATCGTGCATGGTTGGCTCGCAGCATTCACACAGACAAACACCGCCCCGTTATCGTCATACCGGAAATAAGCGTACATATTATCCTCGACGGCGAAATGCATCGTTCGCCCATGATGAATAACGCTCTCCGTTTTGCGCCAGTTAAAAAGCCTGCTGTAATGATCGAACACATCCTGCTGAACAGTCGAACGTTGCGAAGCATCGAAAAGATTGAGCGTATCGCCCGGCCATCCTCCGGGAAAATCGACCCGCAGGCCACCGTGCCCCTGCGTAAGATCTTTTGAGGCAAACATCAGTTCATCACCGCTGAAGATCTGCGGAACACCGCGTAAAGTGGCCAATAACGTAGCCACAAGCTTTGCCTTTTCAGGATTCTTCCCGACCTCATCGGCCACACGCTCGGTGTCATGATTTGCCGCCATAATCAACAGACGACACGGATCATCGAACAAAAAATCGTGCGAGAGCGAACGATAAATCAGCTTCATCCCGCTGTCCCAACTTGTATCGTCGTCTGTCAGCGCCTTGCATAACACGCTTTGAAGCGGGAAATCCATTACCGAAGGGAGGTAAGAACAGAAACCGTCCTTATTCTTCGTGCCGGCTTCCCAGTAGGCAAGTTGAGCCGGCGAAGTCGTCCAACACTCTCCGACAATATTCACAGCCGGATATTCGGTACGAACAGCCTTACACCATTCGGACATCGGCTCTTTCTCGTTGTAGAAATACGTATCGACGCGCAGGCCGTCCAAATCGGCATATTCCATCCACCAGACTGCCCATTGCTTGAAATACTGCAACAGGTCGGGATGATTCAGATTCATATCCGGCATGCTTGTATCGAACCAGCCGCTCTCGTGCACCATCCGGTCATGCGTCGATGCATTCGGATCCATATTCACGGAAGACAGATGGTTAGATGATGTATAGCGATCAAACTGATGCACCCAGTCTTGATAGGGTAAATCACGCATCCACCAATGTGCCGCCCCGCAGTGGTTCGTCACCACGTCCATAATCACCTTCAGCCCCCGCCGGTGACACGCGGTGACAAATGTCCGGTAAAGCGCATTATCGCCAAAACGCGGATCGATACGATAGTAATCGGCACAGGCGTAACCGTGATACGACGACTTCGGCTCGTTATCGAGTAGCAGCGGAGTAGACCAGACAGCCGTAGCGCCGACCGAGGCGATGTAATCAAGCCGATCGATCATACCCTGCAAATCACCTCCGTGACGTCCGAAATAATCGTTCCGGTCAGGCTTCTCGGCCGTGTCGTATGTAGCATCGTTTTTCGGATCACCGTTTGCAAAACGGTCGGGCATGAGCAGATAAATCATATCGGCCGACGAGAAACCCTCTCGCCCTGCCGATTTCTCCCGCCTGCCTTCCAACTTGTATGTACAGGTAAACTTCTTCTTCCCTTTACGTAACAACAAGGTATACTCGCCCGCCCGTGCATCGGGAGCAATATCCATATCGACAAACAGATAATTCGGACTTTCCGCGTTACGCACCTTGCGCACGGACATCCCTTGCTGATCGACCTCGACCGAACAGTCACGCAAATTCTCTCCGTAAAACATCAGGGTAAGCGGCGTATGCATCCCCACCCACCAGCTCAGCGGCTCAACCCGCACAATCTTCTGCGCTCCGGCACTGAATGAAAGAAAAACAAGAACAAATAAAAAGAGCAATGTTTTCATTGTGTATTTTTTCTGCAAAAGAAAGCTATAATCCGTCTTTTTCGACTTTCTACGAGATAAAATATAAACCGGACAAACGACAACCATCTATCTAAAAAGAATTTACTGCCTCTCAATGCAAGAAAAATATAATGCTCGTAGAACTTTTATTTTATTCATTCGTCTTTTAATTTTGACCCTAATATTGCATTCAAAAAAACCGGATATCTGACTCGTAAAAAACGGAACAGCATATAAAGATAATTTTCAAACTAACGCGAGGATAAAAATTTACAAAGCCTAATGAAAGGATTCTCGTACTGCAGTGCTGCTTTTTGTATATACGATTGACATAAAGGCTTATCTTTCCAATAAAAAAACGTTTGATAAAGATTCTCGTCATTACAACAGTCGTTGAGGTATAAAGAGAGTTCATAAGGATTGTTAAAATCACGAACATTAATAAAGCAATTCTCTCCTGGCATAAATTCTTTTATATTAGGAGCGCCATAATATATCGGTACAGAACAAACGGAAAGAGGATCAAAAAATTTTTCAGTCACATAGTCGATTTCTATCGAATTCTCAAAGGCTATCACAAATTTATAATTACGATACAATTCCAATTTCGATTTCTGACCAGTATCATTTTCAAGTTTCTTATTATTAAATATTTTACCGTAAGAATCGACCTTTATGTATTTCATTAGCTCCTGAATATATTCTAACCTGTGGCTTTTGTTGAATGGACTTGATATCATCATACATATATTCCCCTTTTTTTTCAAGAAACGCTTTTCCTTGTGAAATGTCTCTATATGATCATACTGATAATAAGGATATGTCCTGTCCTGAGAAAAGTTGACAAAAAAAATTAGGACAAAAAGAGGAAAAAAGTAATTCGGTACAGTAATTGTTTTCAACGACTTTGTTGCAACGGTATAAAAAATAGGGGTTATTGGTATATTTTTATGTTTGCAAACGCCTTTGTCATTCCGAACACAGTGAGGAATCCCACCCCGGTAAAGGGAAGAGATTCTTCGCTTCGCTCTGAATGACAAATTAATGGTTAATTGTCAATTGTTAATTGTTATGCCGGGTACATGGTATCCGACCGCAGAGGAACATCCCCCCCTCCCCCCCCCTTCAAAGGGGGGAAGAGCGAAGCGAAGGGGGGATGTTATCCCTTCAAAGGGGGGGAATGCGGAAGCGAAGCATTGGGAAAACAGGCAACCCCTCAGCGGAGGGCTGAAAGCCTGAATGAATATGGATTTAGATGCCGTCTTTGTCATTCCGAACGTAGTGAGGAATCCCGCCCCGGTAAAGGGAAGAGATTCTTCGCTTCGCTCTGAATGACAAATTAATGGTTAATTGTCAATTGTTAATTGTTATGCCGGGTACATGGTATCCGACCGCAGAGGAACATCCCCCCCTCCCCCCCCCTTCAAAGGGGGGAATGCGGAAGCGAAGCATTGAGAGAAAAGCGAGCACAAGGTTCGCCCCTACGCGGCATTTCATCCGGTAGCCTAATGTCGATCCGTTCGACAGCCTAATGTCGATTCAGGGCTGTTTATTAATGGTTAATTGTCATGCCGGGTACATGATTCGGCGTGTAACACGCATAACCATTACCCGAAAGGGCTGAAAGCCTGAATTAAATTCATTCTTATTTCTTCTATTGCGGAATCCGGGGTTATATCGGCATCCATAAAAATATAAGGACAACCTACATAACTCATTTGGGAGGGGGTTTTGTCTCCTCAAACCATTTTTCCATGAAACAGGACCAAACCAGAAACACTCTTAGAGCGGAGAGTGTCAATTATCTAAAACAGCCATATTCAGTATAATCCCTGTTAAAAACTGGAATCTTACTCTTCGACCCGAATGGTTGCGGAGAGGGTATGTCCCTGCTCATCGACGACGGTCATCGTATGTTGTCCGGGCTGAGGAGAGACGGAGACTTTATGAAAATCGCGGGTGGCCGTGAGGTATTCTCCGTCTAAATGCCAGAAAACGGTCGCCTCGCTGTTACTGTGTGCCAGCTCGAACGTAACGACGCCCGGAGTTCCGTCAAGCTGCTTCGGTAAGGTCACTCGGGTATGATAACTTTGCGGATAGATAAATTGCATCGGTTGCTCGGAGTCGCCTCCGCATCCGGCCCAAAAAGGCGGAAGCGGCTTATATTCGGGATGACGACGCCTGTAATACCATTCCCATGCAGGTGGCAAAACAAACCAGTTCTCCGGAATCGTCGTCCCGTTATTCAGACAATGCTCATAGACGCGATAACGCCTGTCGGCGCTCAGATTTACACGGATATGGTAAGGACACGCCACGGTTCGCTGTCCGTTCGGACAAATCGGAGCCGTTTCCGTCTCGTCGCAAAAACGTCCTTTTAAATGTCCCGACAGACGGCACACTTCGGCCTCCACAAATACGCCTTCGGGACGAACGAACCATTCGGACGAAGGCAGGATATTGAAAATATCGAACATCACCGGCCCGGCCGTACGCGCCCCGACCAGCTCGGGTTTACCCTCACCCGAGGCATTGCCTACCCATACGCCCACGGCATAGCGTGGAGTCACGCCGACGGCCCACGCGTCGCGAAAGCCATAGCTCGTACCCGTTTTCCAAGCGACGGACTGCATCGAGGGGATTGTCCGCCAGTCGATATCTTCCGGACGGTTCACTTCTTTGATGGCATCGAACGTCTGCCATACGGCTCCGGGCTGAAAGACTTCGGGCAGGGAGGGCGTTGTTTCTCCGTCGGAGAGCATGCGACAGGCTGTGCGCTCCTTTCCTTCCAATGCCCGTGCCATATTAGCATAGACCGTAGTGATATCCCAAAGGGTAGCTTCGGCGCCGCCCAGAATAAGCGAAAGACCGTAATGCGACGACGGGCGGGTCAAGGTCGTCAACCCGGCTTTTTTCAGGAAATCGTAAAACTTGGGCACGCCGTAGCGGCGCAGCAGCATCACCGAAGGGATATTTAGCGACCGGGCAATGACTTCGGACGCCGGAACAGCCCCATCGAACTGCATGTTGAAATTTTGCGGAGCAAAACCGTTTACATTCAGCGGCACATCGGGCAGCAAAGTATGCGGAAGAATATCGCCGTCCTGCAAGGCCGCATAATACAGCAAAGGCTTGAGGATACTTCCCGTACTGCGCGGCGACCGGATCACATCGACCTGATTGCCGGACTTCGTGTCTTGAAAGTTCACATTGCCGCAATAAGCCAACACCCGGTTAGTACGTACATCGATCACCATCGCGGCCATATTGCGGATATCGTGCCGGACGAATTCGGCATGCCAGCGTGCCAATAGCCTTTCAAGCTGCAACTGCAGCCCTTTGTCGATCGTTGAAGTCACCTGCTGCCCCTGACGGTTTCCATAAACATACGCTACCAGATGCGGGGCTATCTGCGGCAACGGCAACGGTTCCGGCGGAAGCGCTTCGCTCAAGGCCAGTTCATAGTCGATTTCGTCAATCACCCCTTGGCGATAGAGTTGTTCCAATAGCTTGTTTCGCTTTTTGATCAGCGCCGAACGATTTTTGGCCAGATGAATCATCGAAGGAGCATTAGGCAGCACAGCCAGTGTTGCAGCCTCAGCCCAGGAGAGTTGTGCGGAAGAATGTCCGAAATAACGCCACGATGCGGCATCAAGCCCCACTACATTTCCCCCGAAAGGGGCATGCGAAGCATAAAGGGCAAGGATTTTCGCTTTCGAGTATCGACATTCGAGACGCGTTGCCAGTATCATCTCAATCAGCTTTTCTCCGATCGTTCTGCGTTCTCCACGCGAGAGGCGAATCGTTTGCATCGTCAGCGTGCTTCCCCCACTCACCACTCGTCGAGCCTTGATATTCTGCACCAGCGCTCTCCCCGTCGCCAGCGGGTTAACACCCCAGTGCCGGTAATAATAACGGTCTTCAAAAGCAATCAGGCACTTTGCGAACTTCTCCGGTATCGTATCGCTCACCGGAAAACGCCACTGTCCGTCGGCTGCGATCCGGGCACCGAGCAACTCGCCGTGGCGATCAGTCACCACGGTGGCGTAGGGAGTATGAAACAAGGTACGGGGAAGGCAGAATAAATAGCAAACAAGCAAAAGAGCTATCCCGTATCGGATAGCCCTTTTGCGAAATAACGAATCTTTTATGCTCCGGTTAATCATCGTTCTACCGTGACACGTCCGGCACGTGTCCGCGCCTGTGCTCCCGCATCGTACATCGCTCCGCAATGTACGGCAGGCAATACGAACGTACCGGCATAAGACGCTTGCAAACACACCTTAAACTCTTTCGTTTCACCCATCTTCAGATCGAAATACGTCATTACCCCATCATCCCGGATGTCACGATAAATGTAGGACGCCGCTTTTTCCGTATCCGGATCGTCCGGATTGAGCATGCGCTCGTTGTATACTTCCCATCCGGACGGAATAAGTTGTGTCAGGGCAACATCCGTATAGTCATTGATTCCACTGATATTCGACACCCGAATCACCGCCATAAAGTCCGTGCCCTGCTTCAGCCGTTGCACATCGACCAGCGTGCCTTTCAGATCGGTATACGTGACTGTCATACGCAAATTTTGCTCAATGGACGGAAGCGAGTCGCGGAGAGGTTTCGTCTTCGAGACAAGACTCACGTACAGCAACCCGTTTCCATTGTTTTTAACAGTTGCCGCACCGTTCGTCGGACGTGTCGGGAGGTCTTTCTGGAAAACGGCACGGGCCGAATTCACCTTGGATTGAGCCTTGCCGTTCAACGTCCAATCGAACTGCAACGAACCGGACACCTTCTCCGCCAGACGTCCCATAGCCACCAACGAATAAGCGGTAGACTGCGTGGTAAACGATTGTTCACGTGAAAGGTTGGCCGATACTTTCCGTGCCTGTTCGAAGGTTTCCTTTTCCTTGCCCATCAGCACCATGGCCTCAAGAATCATCGCCATATCCCGCTCGGACGAGCCAAACGTCGAGTTATTTAATGCATAGGGAGCTACCTCCGTCGAGGCGTTAAAGACAAGCTCGCTCGCCGCCTTCGTCTTACCGGACAAGGCATAAGCTGCCGCCAGACACCAGCGCGCCTGCATCGACAAGTCTTTCAACTCTTTCATCCGGTTCATTGCCCCGAGTTCGGGAGCGCCGGACAACGCCAGCGTATAAAGACGGTAAGCCTGCGAAAAGTCCGACTGATAATATGCATATCGACGACTTCCCCGTGCATTCGCCCGCCAGTTCTGAGCGGCACTCCGCTGGTAGTTTTTCCATCGACTCAGCACGCCCGAATTGACGTCATATCCTTTTTCTTTGGCCAAAACCAGGAAACTTCCGGCGTATGATGTCACCCATTCGTTCTCGTACCCGTCGCCCGGCCAATAGGTAATCCCACCATTGGACAGTTGACGACCGTACAGATTCAAAATGGCTTCGCGCACATTCTTTTTCACGGATTCCGTCTCTTTCTCCTCCATGTCCTTAAACTGAGCGATAAACAACAGAGGCAAAGCCCTTGAAGTAAGCTGCTCGGAACAATAATGCGGATAGTCATACAGATAATCGAACCGTCGACTGATATCGACCGAAGGAATACGGGAAACTTCTAATTTCACCCAGTTCCCGTCGAAATCGCCGTCTAAGGTGTACGTAAAATCAGCCGACTCTCCTGCATTGAGCAGTTTATTGTCGGTACGAATAATCGGGGGATTAGGATTCCGGACATCGATTTCAATCGTCTCTTTCGAAGTATGCCCATTGCCAGTGGCGGTTACCGTCACTCGTTCTATTCCCGTCGAGGAGCCCGATTTCAGGGCAAAGTATACCATCTTATCGCCGGGAGCAGCAAACGTCAAGGACTGGCTGCCTCCGTTCGCAATTTTTAACTTACCTGTCGTCTCAACCTTGATCGATACGTTCTTCACCGTATTCTCCATTGCAAACACATTGACCGGCAAATAAATTTCTTCGTCCGTGCTGACTACACGAGGCAATGACGACAAGATCATCAACGGTGTACGCACCGGTACGGTCTTTTCCGCCTTGCCGTAAGCGCCATCCTGCCCGGCAACAACCATCACACGTACCGATCCGATATACGGCGGGAGCTTCAACTTATGACTCTGTTCCTCCCCTTTTTTCAACGCGAACGGACCGATAAATTTCACAACCGGTTTGAAACGGTTGGCTTTCGAGTTAGCAGGCTTCATATCTTCATCCCCTCCGATACTGAATAGTGAACCATACTTCCCTGCGTAGGCACCCATCACAAAGTCATACATGTCCCAGGTACGTATCCCCAACGCTTCGCGTGCATAAAAGACATTCCACGGGTCAGGCGTCTTGAAATTCGTCAGGTCAAGTAATCCGTCATCTACCACAGCCAGCGTGTACGTCATGGCTTTGCCCGATGTTTCTTTCACTTTCACCGTGAATTCCGTCTCGGGACGTAACACGTCGGGCATCGTAATTTGCGGTGTAAGCTCGGAACCTTTATTCGTGACGAAAACCGGTACTACTCCGTACATCCGGATAGGCAAATCATTGACGGTTTGCGCGTGCGGTTGCAACAGACTGACATGCACATAGACGTTCGGCGCCATCTGTTCCGTAATCTTAAACGTATATTTCGTATCGCCGGACGAAGCCATATCGACCCACTCGCGGCTTATGACTTCCGATCCGTTCTCAATAGAAACCAGCGCTCTGCCTCCGGCCGACGAAGGAATAATCACCGTCGCATTCTGGCCGGCTTCGTACGAAGATTTATCTAACGAGAATGCTAACATCTTAATCCCGTTCGGATCCGATTTATTCGAACGTCCTCGCCACGAAGGCCAGTCGATATAAATAACCCCGCCTGTCGCATGACCGCTTTCACGATCCTTGACGTAGACCAGATAACGTCCCCACTGCGGATAATCGACCCGGAAGCCGATCCGCGCCTTGCCGCCCGAAGTGCTCAGCGTGCCCGATGCCACGGGCGAGATCGAAGAGTTATTCAGGTACGACACGAACGATTCGTCATCATGCTCCCACCACCAGCTCCAACCGATCTTGTAAATCTTATATTCCAGGCCGGAACGATTTGTCGGTTGACCGTCCGGACTGAGCGTCACAACTTCGAACTGATGGTCAACATCCGTCTCGAGGAAATCGGTCTTGTCCTTCTCTCCGAAACGGATTCCCACATACGAATCGAAAGGAGAGAAAGGAATCGTCTGCGTATAGATACTCGCATCCCCTCCCGGTTCAAACACCCGGCAGGTGATGTTGGCACGCAACATGCCCGGTGCATTTTTGGCCGCCGGAAGCGACATACGGAAGACTGACTTCCCCTCTCCATCCAACACTCCGGAGTATAGATCAATCGTACTCGACGTAAAGTCTGCGGCCGGATTATGAAAGATGTATTTTTCATACCCTTTAAACTGGGTTGTCGTTTCAGATAACAACAACTCCACTTTGGTCTTGAGATGCTGCGCCACCGCACCGGTCAACCAGGCCGATTCGAGAGTTGTCTGAACCGGCGATGCCGAAGCCTTCAACTGTTTTCCGGGGATCGTCAAGTTAATTTTCAAGCGATTGGGCTTCACGGTCTCGATACGTAACGATTTATGAAACGACGTACCGCCCACTTTCACATAGGCATTCCAAAGCCCCGTAGGATCGTCGGCCTTAGTCGGAACCGTAAATGTGTACAATCCGTTCAGTCCTTTGGAAGAAACTTGCTTTTGATAGAATTGTCCACGGGGATTATACACTTCTATCGACACCGGATGATTGACCGGAATCCGCTTCTCACGGTCTTCCAGCATAAATGAAAGATGCAATGTATCTCCCGGACGCCACACGCCACGCTCACCGTACACAAAGCCTCTCAAACCTTTTTTGATCTCCTTGCCGCCGACATCGAACCGACTCAGCAGATTATCCTCTCCATCGACGAGACGCAGGTAGGTCTTCTGCTTATCTTCCGACGAGGCAACGAGTACAAACGGTTTGTTTTTAGCCTTGATCAGTGCAAATCCGTCTCCGTCTGTCCGAGCCTTCCCTATCGGTTGCAACTGGAAGTTATATGCTGTTACTTCAACATTCGACATCGGCTTTGTATCCAACAGATTTGACACAGTGACCCATAACGTATTGTTCGTGTTGCCTTTCACAATCACTCCCATGTTCGAAGCCATCACATTCGTCGTTGCCTTACGCTCCGAAACCATATAATAACTCGGATGGCACGGGTTATCCCGTTCGTCCCATTCGTATATATCCCAGTCTATGTTCGAATTATCATAATAATACGTTTGGGGTTGATCCCATACGGCCTCGTCCTCTTCCGTCATCTCACCGGCCTCAATACGTGTCAAAGCATTCGATGCTTGCAGATTACGTGCGGCCGGCTCGTTTCCGCACGGATAAGCCGAATAGTCCTGCTTAAATGAAAGCTCTACCCGATAAATAGCCCCCGGCTCCTGTTTCATCACTCCACTGAGGTCGATAAAATAGTTATCCCAGTCGTGTATATTCTTGGTCGGATCACTATCGAGACGAAGCATCTTTTTATATATCAGTCGGCCGGAACGTCTCAATTCCGAAGAAGAAGATGCAGATAACGAATTATCCTGTAAGAACATCAGCACGTTGCTCTCAAAAATCCGGATCACTTTCAGATCGACGGCATACAAATTAACTGCCCTAAACGGCAGAACCAGTTCTTTAGAATCAGGCATAATCGTTCCCGACGACAAAAATTCCACTTGTGGACTCAGTGAATTCATTTGCAGGGTAACAGACGAAGACCTGGGTAACGATTCGTCGGATACATTTTTTAATCCCTGATCAACATTAATATAGAGAGACGTATTTTCACTCTTTCGCTCGAAAAAGATTTTAACTTTATTATCTTCCACCTGAAACGTATAGGCAGAGATCGGTTCCAGCGTAATCAACCCGTTCAAATCCTGCGTATTGGAAACCGGTGAAGAAAAAGTCAGACACACGCCATGTTCAGGTGCTTCAATAACTTTGGCCGACAGCAATTCAAATGGGGGCGTCAGTGCCGGTATGTCCATCTCCTGCTTGATCCTTTTATCGGAATTAAAAGCCTTTCCGTCGACCGTAACCTCGAGGGTCGTTTCGGCTTCTTTTTTGGCGATGTTCGGAATAACGAAATGGAACGTACGCGGATTGTCGGTCGGGGTCACAACAGCCGAGAACGACTCGTTTTCCCTCATGGCCGTTATCATGTCTTGTACAATCGTAGCGGGCGGAGCTTCGCTGAAACGGATCTCTCCCTGAACAGCAACCTGACTCATCGCTGATTCCACCACATCAAGCGACGTAAATTCCATCACAAAACTTCGCTCTTCCACGCGAAACGAAAATTCAAATTCTTCCAGTTTCTTCTCCACCTTCATCACTTTACCCAGCGCAAAGGTTGCATTGTAGAGTTCTCCGGGTTTCAACGCACCGGAATCGGGGATAAACTGAAGCATTTTGTTGTTGACCCAAAAAGTTTTTCCCTTCAGCGACGGAGAGAAACGAAAAAGTTTCTCCTTTACTTCGGCACCTATCTCCACGATTTGCTGTTCTTCAGTTAATTCGATAAAAATAGACGCATCGGACGAGATGACCCCGCCTGTATATGCACTTACATAAGGAGCATATTCAGACGAAGGCACAATATCCCGATTTCTTTTGCAGGACATGCAGGACAAGCCTGCGACGATTGCAATAACGGCAAGTGCAAGAAATTGTTTCATGGATTCTTTCTATTTAAAATTAAAATCATTTATACTTCCATACTCTGTTTAGTTTTATCTTGCTTATCAAGAAGCAAAAACAAGCAGAACTCCAAATAAAAACACAAATTTACCCACTTCTATTTTCTATAATAATAATTAAAGTTTTTAAAATTGCAAATATATGCTATTCTTTGTACACATGCAAGCAAAAAAGATTTTTTCGTTACAAAAAAAAGAAGGCAATACGGTGTATCCGACTATTTAGACGATCTCATTCAGCTATCGGTTCAAAATAAATACTCCGTAAATTATGTACATTCATTCTCTTTTTTTACTTTTGTCCTTTCGAATTTAGATATATTATGAAAGCATTAGAACGAATCGTAGCAGAAAAATTACTAAAGATCAAGGCCGTAAAGTTACAGCCGGCCAATCCGTTCACATGGGCATCCGGTTGGAAATCTCCTATTTATTGCGACAACAGGAAAACACTTTCCTATCCGGCTATACGTACTTTTATCAAGTTGGAACTGGCACGGATCATTTCTGAGAAATACGAGGAGGTCGATGCCATTGCCGGCGTAGCCACAGGGGCTATTGCCCAAGGAGCTTTAGTGGCGGATCTCCTCGGATTGCCATTCGTATACATCCGTTCGGCACCGAAAGATCACGGACTGGAAAATTTGATTGAGGGTGAATTGAAACCGGGCTCGAAGGTTATCGTTGTCGAAGACCTCGTCTCTACCGGCGGAAGCAGCCTGAAAGCCGTGAATGCCATACGCAATTTCGGATGTCAGGTCATCGGGATGGTCGCGATCTTCACACACGGTTTCCCGATAGCCGAACAGCAGTTCAAGGAGGCCAAAGTATCGCTGACGACACTCTCGAACTATGACGCTGTCATCGAAGAAGCGGTTAAGATCAATTACATCGACGAAACAGAGGTAGCCATCCTTCAGGAATGGCGCAAGGATCCTGCGAACTGGGACCCGGATGCTTAACATCATACACATAAACGAATGACAGAATTTACCAGTCAAATCAGAACAATCCCGCATAACGACGAACGCATCTTCTCGATGTTATCGGATCTCTCCAATCTGGAGCGTGTCAAAGCCCGGATTCCGGAAGATAAAATCAAACGTTTCTCTTTCTCGAACGACCGTTGTTGTATCGAAATAGATCCGGTAGGTCAGGTTGAGTTCCAAATCGTCGACCGCGAACCGAACAAAACGATCAAATTCGAAACCGTTCAGTCTCCGGTGCCTTTGTCCATGTGGATTCAACTCAAGCAGGTGGCGGAAAAAGACACGAAGATGAAGATGACCGTACGCGCCGAGTTGAACCCTTTTATCAAAGCCATGGTATCGAAGGTGATGCAGGAGGCTGTCGATAAGATATCGGAAGTGATTGCTTCACTGCCGTACGAACCGTCAACGAACGAAAACGCTTAACGCTTATGTCCCGGAAACTTTGGGAGAAAAATATACAGGTCGATAAGGAAGTGGAACGGTTCACGGTCGGGAAAGATCGTGAACTGGACCTTTATCTGGCTCCTTACGATATGCTCGGGTCGATGGCGCACATCACCATGCTCGAATCGATCGGATTGCTGACGAAAGACGAGCTGCAAAGCCTGCATGCGGAGCTAAAAAACATGTACGCCGAAGCCGAGCATGGTAATTTTGTGATCGAAGAAGGTGTGGAGGATGTACATTCACAAGTAGAGCTTATGCTCACACGTAAGCTGGGCGACATCGGGAAAAAAATCCACAGCGGACGCTCCCGCAACGATCAGGTATTGCTCGATCTGAAACTGTTTACACGCGCCCGAATCCGTGAGCTGGTCAGACTGACCCGCGATTTATTCGAGGTGTTGATCGACCAGAGCAATCGCTACAAAGACATCCTGATGCCGGGCTATACCCATCTGCAAATCGCGATGCCTTCTTCTTTCGGACTTTGGTTCGCAGCCTATGCCGAGAGTTTGGCCGACGATCTTCTGCTGATGCAGGCGGCATATAAGATATGCAACCGCAACCCGTTAGGTTCTGCGGCGGGCTACGGCTCTTCGTTCCCGCTGAACCGCTCCATGACGACAGAGCTGTTAGGGTTCGACTCGATGAATTATAACGTCGTTTACGCTCAAATGGGGCGGGGAAAAATGGAACGGACGGTCGCTTATGCCATGGCGGGAATAGCGGCTACTCTCTCGAAATTAGCGATGGATGCCTGTCTCTTTAACAGTCAGAACTTCGGATTCATCCAATTACCTGACTCGTTCACGACCGGCTCCAGCATCATGCCTCATAAAAAGAACCCGGACGTATTCGAGCTGACGCGTGCCAAATGCAATACGCTTCAGGGGATGCCCCAACAAATCGCACTCATCTGTAACAATCTGCCCTCGGGATATTTCCGCGATCTGCAAATCATCAAAGAGCTTTTTCTTCCGTCCTTCGATGAATTGAATGATTGCCTGCGAATGGTCACCCTGATGATGCGCGAAATAAAAATCAACGAACATATCCTGGACGATCCAAAATATTCGCTGCTTTTCAGCGTTGAAGAAGTAAACCGCCTGGTTATGGACGGCGTGCCTTTTCGGGATGCGTATAAAAAAGTAGGTATGGACATTGAAGCCGGAACGTTTACAGCCGATCAGACCGTCCGTCATACGCACGAAGGGAGCATGGGAAATCTTTGCAATGAGAAGATCGAACAGCTGATGCAACAGACGATCGAAGGTTTTCAGTTCGAGAAGGTCGACCGGGCAGAAAAAGGATTACTGGCATGAGAAAAAAAATCTATCTGATCTTATTCGTACTGTTCGGATGGTTGGCTTGTACGGAAGAACATCCCATACTCAATTATCCGGTAGACTTATCATTAGACACCCAACATAGTGACAAAAATATCCGCAGAGGAAACATTCTCGGATACCGGACTTATACAATCGAAGATATGCGGGAAAGACCCTTCGCCATAAGAGCGACCGGGTATGGGGGGATATTAGCGGTACGCGCGCTGGATGGAGAATGTTATGCCTTTGATTTGGCCTGTCCGCACGAAAACGACCGCGGAGTTCTTATTTCCGTCGATCAGGATCGTACTACGGCCACTTGTCCGAAATGCAAGACCGTTTATGACATCAGTGCTGCAACCGTACCGGGTATCCCCATCAAAGGAGTCAGTAAATCTCAATTAAAAAAATACTCCGTTTACGAAAACGGCAGCAAGATCATCATACGAAACCATTAATCGACAAGCCGAAGGATCGATGAATTTTACCATCCCCCCCTGAACCGTTCGCACTATTCCTGTACTATACATGCATTGTTCTTTCAAATATCCGATACTTCTATCGCCTGACGACCGGGTGAATAAAAACCTTTATGCTTTCTTTTTATGAAACAGTCATCCCCCTTCAAAATAGGTTTCGACGCCAAACGTGCTGCGCGAAACAATACCGGATTAGGAAATTACAGCCGATTCATCATTTCCCTGCTGGCTAAATACAACCCGCAAAACAGGTACTACCTCTATACTCCCTCCTCGCGGCGCACCAATCTCTTAAACCAAGTCGCAGATCATACGAATGTGTGCTATCCTCACACCGGTTTCTGGAGAAGATGCCCATCCTTATGGCGTATTTGGGGAGTGACGAAGACCATCGCTCAGGAACGCATCGATCTGTTTCACGGTCTCAGTAACGAGCTTCCCCTGAATATTCGTCAGGCGAAGCACACACGAAGCATCGTAACCATCCACGACCTGATTTTCATGCGTTATCCGCGTTATTACCGTTTCTTCGACCGGATGATCTATCGTTATAAATTCCGAAAAGCCTGTCGGAATGCCGACCGTATCATCGCCGTCAGTCACTGTACGAAAAAAGACATCATCGACTATTGGGGTATTCCGTCGGATAAGATCGATGTCGTTTATCAAGGATGCGCCGACGATTTTAAACGTCCCGTATCGGAGGAACTGCTCCGGAGTGTTCGGCAGACGTATAAGTTGCCGCAGCAGTTCTTCTTATACGTAGGAAGCATTGAAGAACGCAAGAATCTGCTTCTCGCCGTACGCGCGTTGCGACGGCTCAGCCGGCCGGTCAAATTGGTAGCTATCGGAAAACGGACGGCATACACGCAGCAAGTAGAGCAGTACATCAGAGCGCATCAGATGGAAAGCAGCGTGACGTTACTGACCGGCATCAGCACCCATGAATTACCGGCATTTTATCGACTGGCCACGGTATTTGTTTACCCTTCTTTTTTCGAAGGGTTCGGTATTCCCATTCTGGAGGCGCTATGTTGCGGCACTCCGGTAATCGCGGCCAAAGGCTCATGTCTGGAAGAAGCAGGAGGGCCGGGGTCTCTTTACGTCGACCCGAACGATCCGGACGAGCTGGCACAAGCCCTTGAGCGGGTATTGGATGATCCGCATTTACGCCGCCGAATGATTGACGAAGGACTGATGCATGCCCGTCGTTTCGACGATGAGCCACTGTTCCGGAATTTATATAATGTATACGAGAAGACACTTTATCCTTCCGTTCCATAACGACTATTTCCGTCCGAAGTCGGCAGGTATTTCGCCCCACGCAGCCGTATCCCATTTCAGGATTTGCGTCGTGTAGGTATTTTCACGCAACCATTTCTCCGCCCGGCGGATCAGTTCGAAAATCGGGGCATTAGCGGCGTTCTGTTCTAATTTCGTCCGGCATTTTTTGAGTCGCACCCATTGCATCGCATTGCGACTGTCGGAATAGATCGGCATCGCACAGTTGCTTTTCTTGAACAGCGCCAGCCCGTGTACCAGCGCCAGAAACTCGCCGATATTATTTGTCCCCTGCGCCATAGGCCCGACCCGGAAAATCTCCTGTCCCGTCTCGACGTACACACCCCGATATTCCATATCGCCGGGGTTGCCGCTGCAAGCCGCATCGACCGCAAGGCTCTGCACAATATACGGGGGAGGCCCCTCCCGACGGAGCAACCTGAAAGACGATGCAGCATGCTTCCCGATGTATTCGTAAGGCGATTCACGCAGGGCTGCTTCAGCCTCGGCACGCGAAGCGAACGACTTGTAGAGCGCACCTTCAAACCCTTCGATCTGTAGTTTACACTCAGTCCAATCCTCATAAATCCCGGGACAAACACCCCGCCATACTACATAATATTTCTGTTTCGACTTTCCCATCCGCTTTTCCGTTTTAATGGCTCCAAGCTGCCGGCAAAATACCGATGCCGCATTATCTCTTCCGGAATTCCCGCGCAAAAGTAAACATTTTTTTGTCGTGGCTAAGTACCTTCCCCAAGCTTGTTTGAAAAGGATCTGCATAAGTACACAAAATTATTTCTGTTATTTTTTGTTGCTTTTCTTTTATAATTTCAAAAAAAACAACTACCTTTGACACGAAATTTTCAAGAAAAATGGTGCTGAAAAAACTATTATTCATCGGGTATATCTCCTGTCTGTTCGCGGCATGTACAAAAAATGCGGCCTATCAGGTAGATGTAAAGCTTTCCAATCTGGAGGCGCAGCACATTTACGCCGTATTCGAAACATTCGATGGCAAGCACGTGGATACGATTGCCTGCCAACCGTCCAAAAAGTTCTCGATCATACGGAAAGAAGGTGAATATACGACACTCACTATTTATTTTGAGAATCATAAGGATTGGATCACCGTTTACCTCGAACCGTATAAGAAGATTACGGTCAGCGGAGATGCACTCTATCCGTTACTTGTCCAAGTTAAAGGTACGCACACGAACGAACTGTTGTCTGATTTCCGAAAGAAAGCGGCATCATTATTGAAGGAAAAGACCGAGCTGTCCGGAGCGATTGATACTTCCCAATATGTCGGGTCGGAACATACGCCTCGTCTGGCCAATATCGATCATGAGTTGACCACGCTGGCCGAACATTTTATCCGCAAGCATCCCCATGATGAAGCTTCGGCCGTCCTGATACAGGAATACTTCCTCGATCCTGAAAATCCGCTTCCCGCCGAGACGCTGATAAACACGCTGGATCCAAAACTTGACGATTCGTATATCGTTAAAAACCTGAAAGCTTATTGTCAAAAAGCGAAGCAAACCATGGTCGGAACAAAGGCTCCCGATTTCGAGATAACAAACATCTACGGCACCACCTATACGCAACATTCGCTTGCCGGCAAGTATTGTGTACTCGCTTTCACGGCTACATGGTGCGATATGTGTCAAATCGAAAAGATGATGCTGAATCAAATTGCGGAGGTTGCCCGCCCGGAAGAACTCGAAATCATGCTTGTCAGCCTCGACGAAGACCTGCAGAAGGTACGCAGTTTTATCAAAAGCCAGACGATACGCTGGAACATCTGTACCGACTCGGCCGGACAGGCCATCCATCTGTTGGAAGCCTACAACATCAGCTCGCTTCCCCGTTGCTTCGTGCTTGATAAGAACGGAACGATTGTTCTGAAAACAGACAACGGCATCGAACTTAAACAAAGCCTCGAAACCTTAGGAGCTATTCCGAAAGACAAGAAATAACTACAAAACAAGTCCCCCTCCATGCAATGAAACGAATCGTCCTTATCACCGGCGGTCAGCGTTCGGGCAAAAGCAGCTACGCCGAGCAGATGGCGCTGTCATGGTCGGCCAACCCTGTTTATATGGCTACTGCCCGTGTATGGGACGATGAGTTCCGTCAACGTGTCGAACGGCATCAGGCTTCGCGAGGCATGCAATGGACAAATATCGAAGAAGAAAAAACACTGAGCCGGCATGATGTGACAGGACGCGTCGTAGTGATCGACTGCGTTACGCTGTGGTGTACGAACTTCTTCTTCGACCTCAATGCCGACGTACAGCAATCCTTGCAAGCCGTCAAAGACGAATTCGACCGGTTTACAACACAAGACGCCACGTTCCTCTTCGTCACCAACGAAATCGGGTTAGGCGGCGTTTCCGAGAACACCCTGCAACGTCGATTTACCGACCTCGAAGGATGGACAAACCAGTACATCGCAGCCCGTGCCGACGAAGTGATTCTGATGATCAGCGGTATCCCGGTAAAAATAAAATAAGAAAGAGGAACTCTTTTTAAAAGGATTGTTGTCTCACCAAGATTCGAACTTGGACAAACAGAACCAAAACCTGTTGTGCTACCATTACACCATGAGACAAACGAAACATTCGGTAAAAACGCTGCAAAAGTATACGAAATCTCCCGTATTTGCAACTTTTTGCCCGAAAAACTATTTTGCGATCAGCAAAAAGTAATTCTTCTTGCCGCGCTGCACGAGTAAGTACTTTCCGTTCAGCAACGCACCGGCATCGATCGTCGCATCAAATTCGTCCAGTTTCTCTTTGTTGATGCTTACACCACCGTTCTGCACCATCTTGCGCATCTCGCCTTTTGAAGGGAATACGGCAGCTTTCTCGGTGCAGAGATCAACGGCTTTGATGCCGGCAGCCAGCTCGTCGCGCGAAATTTCAAACTGCGGTACGCCTTCAAACACGGAGAGCAGCGTTGCCTCATCGATCTTTTTAAGCGTCTCGGAAGTGGCTTGACCGAACAGAATATGAGAGGCTTCGACAGCCATTTCGTAGTCTTCGGCCGAATGTACCATGGTAGTGATCTCCTGTGCCAGACGTTTCTGCAAGGGACGCAGATGAGGAGCGGCCGCCTGTTCCTGTTCGAGTGCGCCGATTTCTTCGCGGCTCAGCGCCGTGAAAATCTTGATGTATTTGGCAGCATCGGCATCGCTTACGTTGAGCCAGAACTGATAGAATTTATACGGCGAAGTGTAATTCGGTGCCAGCCATACGTTGCCCGTCTCCGTCTTGCCGAACTTCCCACCGTCGGCCTTCGTGATGAGCGGACACGTAAGCGCATAGGCCTCTCCGTTCAGCTCGCGACGGATCAACTCGGTGCCCGTCGTGATATTGCCCCACTGATCGCTTCCTCCCATCTGAAGTTTGCAGTTCTCGTGCTGATAGAGATACATAAAATCGTAGCCCTGCAAGAGCTGGTAGGAAAACTCGGTGAACGACATCCCCACATTCGAATCGGCACTCAGGCGTTTCTTGACCGAATCTTTGGCCATCATATAGTTGACCGTAATATGTTTGCCGATGTCACGGATAAAGTTCAGGAACGTATAGTCCTTCATCCAGTCGTAATTGTTCACGAGCTTGGCCGCATTCGGAGCGTCGGAATCGAAATCGAGGAATTTGGCCAACTGTTTTTGGATACCTTCCTGATTGTGCCGGAGCGTATCCTCGTCGAGCAGGTTTCGTTCGGCCGATTTCATCGAGGGGTCGCCGATCATGCCCGTCGCACCACCCACTAACGCAATCGGACGATGTCCCGCACGCTGGAAATGCCGAAGCATCATTACACCGACCAGATGCCCAATATGCAGCGAATCGGCTGTCGGGTCTATTCCTACATACGCGGACGTCATCCCCTGCTGCAAACACTCTTCCGTTCCGGGCATCATGTCATGCACCATACCCCGCCATTTCAGTTCTTCAATAAAATCCATCGTTTTATAACTATTGTATATTTTTTAGTCGTGCAAAGGTAGTTATTTTTTAGGTTCATACTTGGAATGAAGCCATGAAAAACCGATCCGGCAGCTCGATTAAGAAATGCAGGGAAACGCTGAACAGATGCTAAGCTTATTTCTCCCGGATAAATACCTGAATCGGTGTACCCAGAAAATCCCAGTGCTCGCGTAGTTTATTTTCGAGAAAACGCTTGTAAGGCTCTTTTACCCACTGCGGCAGATTGCAGAAAAACGCAAACGACGGGACACTGCCTGCCGGCAGTTGGGTAACATATTTAATTTTGATGTATTTCCCTTTCCACGCGGGAGGAGGAGTCTTTTCAATAATCGGAAGCATCGTCTCGTTCAGCTTGCGGGTCGGTACACGCCGACGACGATTGTCATACACCGCCTTAGCTGTCTCGAGCACTTTCAAGATACGTTGTTTCGTCAGCGCAGAAATAAACAGAATGGGAAAATCGGTAAACGGCGCCATCCGCTCGCGAATCGCACGTTCATACGTCTTGATGACAGCCGTACTCTTATCCTCCACAAGATCCCACTTGTTTACACAAACAATCAACCCTTTCTTATTCTTCTGGATAATGGAGAAAATATTCAGGTCCTGACTCTCGACACCGCGTGTCGCATCAAGCATTAAAACACAGACGTCGGAATTTTCGATGGCACGGATGGAACGAATCACCGAATAATATTCAAGGTCTTCATTCACTTTTCCTCTCTTACGGATACCGGCCGTATCGACCAGATAGAAGTCGAGGCCAAACTTATTGTATCGCGTATAAATCGAATCGCGTGTCGTGCCCGCTATATCGGTGACGATATGACGCTCCTCGCCGATAAACGCATTGATCAGCGATGATTTTCCCGCATTCGGACGTCCCACGACGGCAATTCGAGGCAACGCCTCCTCGAGTATCTCCGGAGCTTCAGACGGTAGCAGCTCAATGATACGATCCAACAAATCGCCCGTGTACGAGCCGTTCATCGCCGAAATACAATACGGGTCGCCCAGTCCGAAACGGTAAAACTCGGCTGCCACCGCATGCCAGTCGTAAGTGTCGGCCTTATTGGGCACAAGCACCACCGGCTTCTTGCTGCGACGCAGGATATGAGCGACCTCATCGTCGAGATCGGTCACGCCGTTTTGCACATCGACCACGAAAAGAATCACATCCGCCTCTTCGATCGCGATCTGCACCTGCTTGTTAATCTCTCCTTCAAAGACGTCTTCGGAATTGACAACCCAGCCCCCCGTGTCGATAATCGAAAATTCGCGCCCTGTCCATTCTACTTTCCCGTACTGACGGTCACGTGTCGTTCCCGCCTCTTCATTGACGATGGCCTGACGCGACTGCGTCAAGCGGTTAAACAGGGTGGACTTGCCGACATTCGGCCGTCCGACGATTGCTACCACATTTCCCATATCCTTTTTTGATTTACATGTTTCATCTTACGAACCGGAAGAAACAAAGGAACGCATCTGCTGCGCCTCATAAAAAGTTAATCCAGCTTATAGCCAAATGATTTCAGCAAATTGTCGCGGTTGCGCCAGTCCGATACCACCTTGACAAACAACTCGAGAAAAATCTTCTTCTCGAAAAATCGCTCCATATCCTTGCGCGCCATCATACCGACCTTCTTCAACGCCTGCCCGCCATGTCCGATGATGATGCCTTTCTGCGTTTCACGCTCGACAATGATCAGCGCCTTGATATGCACGCACGTCGGCTCTTCGATAAACTGCTCTACAACGACCTCCGTAGCATACGGAATCTCTTTCTGATAGTAAAGCAAGATCTTTTCACGAATAATCTCCGTGACAAAAAAACGCGCCGGACGGTCGGTCAACGCATCTTTCTCAAAATAAGGCGGCGAGTCGGGAATCAACTCCCGGATACGCTTCTTCAATGGCTCGATATTGAATTTCGACGTAGCCGATATCGGGATAATCTCCGCCTCGGGCAATAACGCATGCCATTCCTCCACCAAGGTCTCCAGCTTCGGCTGGTCGGCCAAATCAATTTTATTAATCAGGAGCAGGACAGGACATTTCGCCTGTCGTACCCGTTGCAGGAAATCGTCGTTCTTATCTGTCTTCTCGATTACATCAGTCACATAAAGCAAAACATCCGCATCGCCCAAGGCTGATTCCGACGATTCCCGCATCGTCTCCTGCAATTTATAGTTAGGACGCAATACTCCGGGTGTATCCGAATAGACAATCTGCATATTATCGGTATTGACGATCCCCAAAATACGATGACGCGTTGTTTGCGCCTTCGATGTGATGATCGATATGCGTTCACCCACCAACTGATTCATCAGGGTGGATTTGCCAACATTCGGATTTCCGATGATATTGACAAAGCCGGACTTATGCTTCCGATCCGTCATAGGCCCACTTCACATAGTTGGCGCCCCATGTCCAACCGGCTCCAAAAGCAGCCATGACGATGTTGTCCCCCTTTTTCAGTTTCTTCTCCCATTCCCAGAGGCATAACGGGATCGTTGCCGAACTGGTATTTCCATATTTCCGAATGTTCACCATCACCTTCGAGTCGTCGACTCCCAAACGGCGAGCCGCCGCATCAATGATGCGAAGATTGGCCTGATGCGGAACAATCCAGTCGATTTCATCTTTTGTCAGTCCGTTGCGTCGCACGATCTCTTCTGCTGCATCGGCCATATCAATGACGGCTCGTTTGAATACGGCCTGTCCCTCCTGATACACAAAATGCTCACGCTTATCAATCGTCTCGTACGAAGGCATTCGAACAGCCCCGCCGGCCTTCATGATTAAATGAGATTTTCCGGTACCTTCAGCACGAAGAATCGTGTCCATAACCCCATAATCTTCACAGGTTGGCTCTAAAAGAGCAACCCCGCAGCCATCGCCGAAAAGGGGACACGTCGACCGATCCTGATAGTCGGTGATCGCCGACATTTTCTCACTCGAGACAACGAGCATCCGCTTATAACGTCCCGAACGAATAAAATTAGACGCAGTTTCCAATGCATAAATAAATCCTGCGCAGGCAGCCTGTATATCAAAGGCAAATGCGTTCTTGCAACCTGCTTCATACGCAATCATAGAGGCTGTACTCGGAAAATGATAGTCGGCCGTAGAGGTCGAACATATAATCCCGTCTATCGTTTCCGGATCGATTCCCTTCTTGCGGACGAGCCGGCCGACAGCTTGGACCCCCATATAAGCAGTGCCTAATTGAGGGTCTTTCAAGATACGTCTCTCCTTGATTCCGACCCGTGTCATAATCCATTCATCGGTTGTATCCACCATCTTTGACAAATCGGCATTTGTCAACACATCGTCCGGAACATATCCGTCGACTCCCGTAATCACTGCATTTATCTTGTCCATCATCGCGGTTCTTTAAAAAAATAGCCCTTAAAGATTCAGGGCTATCTTTTTTCGTTTTTACATCAAATTTGGTCCGAAATGTTTCTATTAAAGGGCTGCTTCCTTTTCGATGGCAAGCTTACCTCGATAATATCCGCATTCGTTACAAACGGTGTGATACACATGCCATGCACCGCAATTCGGGCAGATGGCCATTGTCGGAGTCACTGCATGATCATGTGATCTTCTCTTGGCAGTTCTCGCGCTTCCTTGTCTTCTTTTAGGATGTGCCATAATCTTATTTTTATTTTAAATTCATTCTTCATTCTTCAGTTTTTTCAGAGCATCCCAACGAGGGTCTGTCGCAGTATCCTCATACTCATCCGACAGTATGTTATCGTCGTCATCCACCTCATCCTCCGCATTATCGCTTTCATCAGAGCGATGCGCAGAGTGTTTGCGTAATCGGGCCGACATCGCCTTGTTACACTTTCCCGGCGCGTGCACATGCTTCATCGGAATGTTCAATGCGACAAACTCGTAAAGGAACCATGCCAGATTTACACGACCTTCATCTTCCGAGATGACCAATATCTCATCGCTTTCCTCGGCATATTCTTTGCCAAACTTCACCATCAAGCGATTATCCGAAGCAATCGCTTGTTCCATGTCGTCCAGACACCGGTCGCACGATACGATCACCATACCGGATAAATGAAACGTCATCTCAAATGTAGACACTTTACGCTCCACTTTCAACGAAACATTTACTTTACCGCGCTGAACTTCGGCACCGTCAATATCCGTAAAAAACTGATTATCCAAAAAGTATTCGTACCTACGAACTTCTTCCGGATTCATATTTCTCAAATCAACCCAATATGCGCCGAATTTACCCAAAGCCTATAATCTCCAAAAAAAAACGATGCAAAGGTATATGTTTTTTGTATAGAAAAAGAATGATTCCTTATATTTTTCAGTAACAATCAAATTATAACCATCTTACAAAACCATAAACTCCGAAAGAACAGACTTGTCTTATTTCATTCATTATTCTCTTTTCGTCATCGAATACGGTTTTTCGTAGGCCGCCGATTTCTTATTCGGACGAGTGCACATCTCGAATTCGATCTCCCCCCCACCGAGAATATCGGCATGGGTGATGTAGGCTTTTCGATAAGGCAGCCCGTTGAGTCGAATGGATTTGACATAGACATTTTCGGCCGAAGCATGTTTTGTCCTGACAATAAAATTCTTACCATTTTCAAGTTGCACAATCGCCTCTTTCACCAAAGGCGAGCCGATAACGTACTGGTCCGTTCCCGGGCAGACGGGATAAAATCCGAGCGCCGAAAAGATGTACCATGCCGACATCTGTCCGCAATCGTCGTTACCCGACAATCCATCGATCCGGTTGCGATACATCCTGCGCATAATCTCGTGAAGACGTGCTTCCGATTTCCAAGGTTCGTCCGTCCATTTATACAGATAAGGCACGTGATGGCTCGGCTCGTTACCGTGCACATAGTTGCCGATCAATCCTTCTTCGTTAATATCTTCCGTATTTTCGAAATATTTTGCGGGCAGACGCATCGTAAAAAGCGAGTCGAGACGACGCACGAACCGTTTCTCTCCGCCCATCAGACGCATCAATCCGTTGACATCGTGCGGTACGAAGAACGAATAGTTCCACGAATTGCCTTCGATAAAGCCCTGTCCGTGGGTATCGAGCAAGTCAAAATCTTTTTTGAACGTCCCGTCCTGATGTTTCGGGCGGGCAAAACCCAGCAACGGATCAAAAATATTGCGATAACTGCATGCACGTTTCGCATATTCTTTCTCTACATCCAGAACCTTCATCCGCTTAGCCAGCTCACTGATCGCCCAATCGTCGTAACTGTATTCGAGCGTGACCGAAGCTGCCGAACCACTGCGTTCGAGCGGTACATAACCCAGCTTCTTATATTCGGCAATACCATCGTAGTAATCCAGATTCGAACTGTTTATACAAGCATCCAGTGCAAGCTTTTTATCCACCACCAATCCTTTTGCGAGGGCATCGGCCACGACCGAAACGGAGTGATACCCGATCATACACCAGTTCTCGTTGCCCATGTGCGACCAAACCGGCAAGGCGTGATGTACACTCTGCCGGTAATGATTGAGCATGGAATGAACGAACTGCACGCTGCGCGACGGCTTAATCAGGTTCATCAGCGGATGCTGGGCTCGAAACGTATCCCAAACAGAAAAGACCGTATAGTTGGTTTGCCCTTCGGCCGCCTGATGGATATTGTGGTCAACGCCGCGATAGCGCCCGTCTACGTCCTGATATACGGAAGGATTGATCATCGTATGATACAAGGCCGTGTAGAATACGGCTTTCGTATCGTCGTCAGCTTCTATACGGATACAGCCCAACTCCTTCTCCCACTTCGCCTGCGTAGCCTTCCGAACTTCATCGAATGACTTCCCTCCCGTTTCGGCCTCCAGATTCTTCCGTGCGCCCAGACAATCGACCGGCGAGAAAGCGACCTGCACCTCGAGCGGACGGCCATCGGAGAAATCAAATTCAAAATAAGCCGTAAGGTGTTTGCCGAACATCTCCGGGAAATTCTTCGTCATGTCGAACCTGCGCCAAAATCCTTTATAAAGCACCTCTTCGTTATTGCGACAACCGTAAGTGGTAATCGGCTTCGAGAACTTCACGGCGAAATGAGTGTAATTCATCCGAGACCAGCCGCGGGTGATACGGTAGCCGGTAAGCGTACACGAATCCTCCACACGAACATTGGCCATCAACACCTTACCGTCGTAGTGGTAAATGCCGTAATTGAGGTCGAGTACGATGTGCCCTGTTTGAGTACCTTTCGGAAAGGTGTAACGATGCACACCAACCCGTTCCGTAGCAGTCATTTCGGCACGGATGCCGTAATCTTCGAGCAGCACAGAGTAATATCCGGCTTCGGCCTTTTCATGCTCATGGCTGAAGCGTGAACGATAGCCGCTTTCGGGATGTTCTGCCGTACCTTTGTCGAGTTTTACCTCACCTGTTGCAGGCATGACTAAAATATCACCCAAATCGGAATGCCCCGTGCCGTTGAAATGGGTATGACTGAACCCGACAATCGTTTTATCGTCGTACTGATAACCTGTGCAATACCGATAGGCATCGGGTTGATAGATTCCGCCGATGTTATGCGGAACCATTTCCGTATCAGGACTTAACTGCACCAGACCGAACGGAGCGCAGGCTCCGGGGAACGTATGTCCCATGCTTTTTGTTCCTACCATCGGGTTAACGTATGGCAGCAAATTGCCCGCCGATGCGTTAAATGTTGCAGTGACTGCCAGATAACCGATCACGATTCCGATTTTTATATGTATGTTCATACTGCGTATTTTTTCTTCTTCATAATCATGGTTCAACATGTATCTCCGACGAGCGGTGACGTACGATCTCGTCTTTATGTACCGACTCCGGAATGGAAATCTTCATATTTTTAAAGACGGCATTGTGTACATCGTCGAGCACGACGGCCGGGCGATAGTCCGCTTTTTGGGCGACAAACGTCACATTATTAAACCGGATGTCCTTAGCATGCCGGATATAAAAGCCCCATGCCGGGAGCTCCTTAAACATCGAAAATTCCGGATACTTATTCTCCATCTCGGGAACACTGTCCAACTCCTCCAATCCTACTTTGGCATACAGTGCATTGCCCCCTCCGGGATACCGAATTTCGATATTTTCCAACGTCACATTTTCGATGGGGATAGACGGAATACCGGCAATGATACAGGGAGAGACATTACGTGGCAAATCTTCGATCGGGCCTTCGTAACGATAACCGGCATCGGGCTTGGTGGCCGGCACTTCGGCATAGACATTCGATATCCTGATATTTCGCAGACAAGGCCTGTTACGCACCGTGCGAGTTCCTGTACGAAGAAAAATCACATTACCCGTGTTGATCGAAACAAGACTATCCACCGTCACATTGTCTATTACCGCTCCATCGACGGAGGCAAAGGTGATGGCTGAACGATATGTATTGAAGACCGTGTTTTTGACGATACGGATATTGCGAAACCCTCCTGCCGAAACAGTGCCGAATTTGATGCCGCTGGCACTTGTGCGCACCGTATTGTTGTAAATGTAAATATTGCTGCATTCGTGGTCGGCACTATGCGACTTCAGGCAGATACCGTCGTCAGCCGCATCGAAGTAAGAATTTCGGATAATCACGCTATCGCAATCCACAATATCGATTCCGTCGTTGTTCCAATACGCTTTGCTGTCGGTCGTAATTTCTTCGACAAGCATGTTTCGACACTGTTCGTACTGTTGATTCCAGCTTGCCGGATCTTTCAGCAGAATGCCTTGTATATGAATATCCCGGCATCTCTTAAAATAAATATTCTGCGGACGGCGAAATTCGCGAGGACGATCGAGCAACAACGCATCTTCAAAGATGCCGTTATTGATCAGCGAAATCAGATTGTTGGCCACCTCGTACCCCCTTCCGTCAATCACGCCTTGACCTGTAATGCCGATATGGTGCTGCTCGTGCGCTACCACAAGCGCCGTCCAGTTCCAGTTCTCACCGATGTCGTAATCGAGCGGATTGGTAGAGCCCAGCAGTACGGCCCCTTCTTTCAGGTGAAGCGTAACGTTCGATTTCAGATAAATCGTTCCCGTAAGGTAACGTCCGACAGAGAAAACAAGCCTGCCGCCTCCCTTGTCGTGGATATGGTCGATGGCCTTTTGAATGGAGCGCGTGTTGAGCGTTGCTCCGTCGGACCGGATACCGAACAGTGAAGCGTTGTAATCTTTTGCGACGAGTTGATTGCACAGCACAGCCGAGAAACAGAAAATAATTGATTTCAGAATTTTCATTGGAAGTATATTTTAAAAATTTATGAATGGATATACATGGTAACCGGCCCTACTAGTCCCATCGACCGAATCGGCTGATCTTTCGATTTAAGAACGGTAAATTTTTGCGCCGTAAGGTTTTCCTTGAGCGTTTTCATATAATTCCCCATCGTAGTAACGACATGTACTTCGAGTCGGTTGATACCTTTTTTCAGGAAGGGACCGAGGGCGTAAATCCGCCGACCGTACCACTTCACTCCGCACGATTGTCCGTTGAGAAACACTTCACAGACACCATGCACCTTACCGAGATTCAGGCACACGTCCTTTCGGCCGTCCGCCTCAAATGTCCGACGATATACAGCTGTTCCCGTGAAATTGACCCACTCGGTTTCTTTGAGGTCTTTCAGGGTCTCCATCGGGTAAGTTTTCACCCATCCTTCGCGACTGTGGCGTAGCTCGACCTCCCAGACGCCATCAAGCGTACGTTCTTCCTTTCCGCTTGTCGGAAGGGGGTGCCACGGCTTGCCGTGTTTCTCGCGGCTCCATACGATCAGGCATGTTTCCGCCGGCCCCAATTCGAGGGTAATGGTATTTCCTTCAGGATGTATGCGATAACGTTCACCCGTTTCGGTATCCCACACCCACGGGAATCGCCGGGCAGTTATTTCGGCGGCAAAAGTGATATTCGTCGTATAGGACTGATTACGGTGCGTATTCGCAAAGAAGAACAGTTCATCGTGTGCATCGCTGCGATAGCGGTTTTGCGTCACAAAACGGTCAGGATATTCAATATCAAGATAATGAGGGATTCGGTATTGTTGCATCACCTCACGATACCATTCAAGGAAACGATCGTCTTCAGGCTTGCGAAGCAGGACAAAGCGATCGGGATGTTGTTTCAGCTTCTCCACCCATTGCTTCACCAGCCGGTCTCTTTCGTGAAAATCCTGCAAGCCAAGCGATTTTTCCGGGTATTTCTCTATGCAGAAAATCCGTCCGCCATCAGCTACAAAATCATCTAATTTGGCCAATACTTCCGGATTGATTCCGCTCACCTCGACTAAGAAAAGTGTACCGTAAGCCTTGGAACCGTAGCAGAGCTTTCCGTTCCTGACCGTTGATTCGCGGAGGACAATCTCCGAGGTGTAATCCGCCCCGCCGCCGTTCTTATGAATGGCCTCCCATACAAGCGAGGTGTAGGGAACATTCAGCTTTTCAGGGAACGGATCGGTCTGCACGCCCATTTCGCTCCATAAATCGTACGTAGCCGGGAGGATGGCGATATCGGTGTACATATCGGCGTTCATGAGTACCGACGAGAGACGCGCTTTATAACGGTTCAGATACTTGACGTAAGGCCACCAGTTGTTGTTTTCGTTATGATATGTACCGTATTGCACCCAGCCGGGAAAAGGTGCGTCGGGCGGGGAATAATTAAAACCGTGCCAAACGGAATGAGTCACACCCGACATGATGCTGTGATCGGAGCCGATCTTCAACAGTTCCAATGTGGCGTTAAAAACATCGTAAGTATTTGTCATCTCTTCGCAGCTCACCACTCGCTTACCGGTGAGGTGAGCGGCCGAAGAGACGAATTTATTGATCATCGTGTAAGCTCGTCCTCGGCGATAATCTTCGTCCGGCATCTCTTCGCCCGGCCGATGTTTGAGCCAATTCGTTGTCCACGATTCACCCTCGGGAATGTCGAATTTCAGGCTGCTTTCGAGCGGAAAGAAGCCGCGTCCGTAAGCCTGCGCCCTCGATTGCACGCCCTGCTCCCTGCACCATTGCAGATATGTTTCGGTAAATCGCTCCCGCAGCAACTCAGCTTTGGTCAGTTCGAAATCGAACCGCACACGATTCAGGATGTCTGCAAACCCGGGTGTTTTCTCCGCCCCATATGTATCATCCACGACCGCCCCCAACCGTCCGACCTTGAACAGGATAAACGGAAGGTAAGGCATCAGATCGTAGCCACGACGTTGCCGAAAAGTTTCCGCCAAATCGTCAGTCCAGTTACATCCTTCCAGCTCCATCGAATCACAGAAGAACGCACGCAGATGTTTTGAGAGCGCACCGTTTTTTTTCCGTATCGTGTCGGACATGCGGTCGAGGTAACTGCGCACGGCCTCCCGATTCATATGATTGAGAATATGTCCTGCTGCACCCGGAGCGCCATTGATGACGGATGCAAAGGAATCGACCTTCACCAGTGCATAAAGCACATGTCTGCCTTCGGGGATTTCGATACGGACAACCTCGTCCCTGCACCGGTCGGAGAAGTCGACGACTTGTTCCAGCCCGCTCATCGGATCGGGAACAACCTGCAGAGAAAGGAGTTCGAACGTACGTGACGGATCAGGTACGGTCACACCGGGATCAACCGCCTTGAAAAGGTGAAAACGTGACGCTTCATACATCATCGGACCTTCGAGTTTCTCGGCATAAACGAGCACCACCTGTGCCCGCTCGGCACCCTGTAATGTCTCAGCACCAAACGGCCACCCCGACCCGACAATCAAATCGCATGTCATTCCGAGACGTTTGGCCTCATCGAAAGCGACTTGCAACATGTCAATCCATTCATCGCCCAGCCACGTAAGCGACTTCTTGCCCAAATCGTCGCCCGACGAAGGAAAAGCGATCGGGTTGATCTCTACGCCGCCTACGCCGGCATCTTTCAGCAGACGAAGCTCCCGGACAATCTCCGACGCCTCAACCTTATTGCCGTTCCACCACCAACGCACAAACGGCGCATAACGTGAAGCGGGATGTTGAAATAAAGCAAACAGTCCGGACGACGTTTGAAGACGCTCTATGGTTTTCGCCCCTGCCTTTACGGTAGAATATGCTCCTCCAGTCAATATGGAGGCAGAAAACAGTGTACTATGCTTTATAAACAGTCTTCGATTCATCATTTTTATTGTATTCGTTTCATTCTGTAATAATTTTCATCGGACTTCTACGAACTCCAACCTTACGGGACCGATCAATCCGGATTCCTGTAAATCTTCTTCTTTTTTCCACCCTTTCCATGTAGAAAAGGAGTATTGCCCAACTCCAGAATCAGGTTTATCGGCAAGCACCCAATCCGGCCAACCATTCGTCTCCGGAACAACGGTCTCATTCCTCAAGTCCCCAATCAAACGATTCACCCATAGAGTCGTTACAGCTATTTCCAACATATTATTTCCAAGGCAGACCATATCTGTAATATCTATTGAAAAAGGTTCTTTCCAAAGAAGTGCAGCTTTTTTTCCGTTCACGAAAATTTCAGCTATATTCCGAACTTTTCCCAGTTGCAATAAAATTCTTAAAGAGCGACCTTTCATTTCTTCAGTGACTACGAACGGATGTCGATAAGTTGCCGTACCGGCAAAGTATCGAATACTATCCGACGAATTTTCACTAAGAGATTCCAATTTACTCAAATGTACTGTATCCGGTGCACCGGAAGCAGGCGGGAAACTTACCTGCCAATCATCGCTTATATCCACAGGAGCATGTACATGACTGACACCTATTTTTTCATTCTTCCAATTATTATCCGTCACAACTACCGTATCCGGCCTTGTAAAAAACAAACGAACCTTATTTCCGACAATGTGCGCTGACACGCCGGACGGATTTTTCTTACGCGTTTTTTCTTCTCCTATCATGAACAAATGAGGAACAGATCCCGGATGAAAAATCACAAAACGAGATTCCTGAGGCAACATCGTTACAGGAATGGTAATATAGTCTCCTTCTCGTTTCCACAAAGCTACCGTATCTATCTTAGCTTTATCCGCATTCCAGTATTCCGGTATTTTATTTCCGCAAATCCTGAATTTTATATCTTGCGAAACCGTTCTACAGCTATCGTTATAAAGAAAAAATATGTCGATATCCCCTTGCCGCCGATGAAGCGTACTGATTCCTGCCGGAGCTTTTACATCGGGAAGAATTCCTATATGATTCATGACAGATAAATAATCAGTACTGTTAATCAATTTTCCTTTACCGATCTTACGAATTTCTCCCTGTTTCGACGCCCCCCATATTTTTTCGACTAATTCATTATATTCATCTGCTTTATCCGACAACGACGGGGAGCCCAAAGGACGACGACCCAAGATAACAGCGCCGGAGCGAAGCAAATGATATACGCTTTCCAGTGTTTTCTTCGTAAGATATTTCTCTTCTCCCAAAGATAAACAGGAATAAGTAACTCCCGAAGGAGAAGTAATGCGGTGTTTCCGAACGGTAATATAATCATACAAATCGTCCACACAACAATAATCATAACCATATCCGGCCCATGATAATTCAGGTATCCGGGTATATTTATTAGGATCTGATTCACCGGAAAGGATAAGGATATGAACGACCGGTTCTCCCGACTGCAAAAGAAATTGAGCACGATTTATATAATCGATCCACCCGTTACCGTATTTCCACCATGTATTTGTACGCGACAAATGGGCTCCATGGCGACCTAATGTAAACCCCGGACGGACATTCAGGTACGGTTGATGAACAAATGAATGTGAAATCAGTTTGGAAATACCTTGCGCCCATGCTCTGTCACCATATTCCTTCAACTGTTGAGGGTCTTGAAGCCAGCGACCTTGTTTTTCATCAGTCGTAAACGCTTCTGCCGCCACATATTTTTTCCCGTGAAAATGTCCGGCAGAACGATACAAACACGATATTGGCGTTTTAGAACCGATCCAGAACTCGCCGGAGGGAATATCTGCCTTTCGGGCGCAACGTAAATAATCGAATGATCCGAAATAAGATTCCGTGATAGAGAGCAATCCGTTTTTGTGACATAATTCCGTGAAATAATCATAATAGTTTTCGGCAAACAGTTCAGCGACCGTTCTTTGAAAATCATATAGAAAACGAGCACTTTCAGAAGGTTTCCCGACCACATAACCGACGACGGTCGGCAGATAAGGTCGCAAAGAATACCCGCGACGTTTTAGAAATTCCGTTTCGAATTCTGGCGTCCAATTCTGTCCCCCTGCTTCATAACTATCTATAATGCAATATTTCAACACATTCAGATAACCTATTCGTTCTATTATTTTCGACATCATTCCCTTCCAATGTGCATCTAATCCGTTTTTACTCAATTTATCGCATTCTAATCCGCTTAATGTTGCCGGAGCATTGCATTTTCCGGTTGTCGTATAGCCTATACGCAAAATCGTCCAGTTTCCTCCGGGAGGATTCCACCGCAGTGTCCCGTCAGGAAGCATTTTACCGGACAAATCCAGCATTTTAGTGGGATCAATACCATCGGAAATATAATCCGACACAAAGGGTTTAAAGGAATAACTGTCTTCCATGGCCGAATTTCTACTATCAACATCAGGGATCATAGATGAAGTCAAGAGCCTGATATCATTCAATCTGATGTCGACAGGAGTCATCCATACCCGGTAAGGGCGATGCATAAACGTAATTCTGAAATACCGGAAACTTTCGGTATTTTCTTTCAGACGAATACACTTCGGCGACTGCAAATCCGTACGGATTTTATAATCGAAAGCAGCAACTTCTCGGAAATGAATTCCGTCCATAGAAGCTTCTACTTTCCCTTTGACAAATAAATGAACTTCTCCGAAAGACAACTCTATAAAACGCGCCTCGAACGGCTGTTTATATTTCAACGTTATGACTGCCTCGGTATCCTTTTCTTTGATCGGTAACCGTATGAAAGTCGCTTGGTCATGATCCAGTATTTTATCCGGATCATTTATTGAAAAATCTGCTTCTAATTGTGGTTTTTCATGCGTATTTATATCAGGAAAAGCCAGCACGGCAATATCCCGATAAAAATTGTAACGCGTCTCCGGTTGAGGCAATACGATCTTCTGTAAAGTGTCAGCCGAGACATTCACTTCAGAAGAAACGATCATTTGCATTGCATCTTCCGGTTTAATCCAGGGCCCACCGGATAATGACCATCCCGGACAATTATGAATTCCCAGCTTTAACCCAAGACGTTTCGCCTCTTTCCCGGCATGTTCCAAAAGCGCTAACCATTCCTGACTTAACATTTCCGGATAATGCCCTTCGGGATAAGGACTCGAACCGGTGACAAACAGATGCGCCCCACTGTATCCGATCGCTTTCATCGATGCAAGATCGGCAGTGATACCTTTTTTCGTCACAAACGGACTTGTCCAATGCCACCAAGTTTGAGCATGCCCGTCTATCGGAGGAGAGAGGAAACCGCTATGCAATTCTTTCAAATTATCCGCATACGCATTCGTCATCCAAAAGACAGAAATAAACCAAATTATTTTTATCTTCATCTTTTTAATCAAATGTCCCATCTTTTCAACTTTTCAACTGCCAATCATTTCACACTACTGTGAAGAGACGATTTGCACTACAGGAAAAGAGGATGTGTCAAAACGCTATGTTTGGGCACACCCTCTTCAGGTGTGTAAGAATGGGTAAGCAACGAAGCCGCTCACCCATTATGATTCATCACCCTTTACGAAAGCTCACCCATCGTTAATTTTGTTCGCACAACGGATTATAGAATATCTCATCGTCCGGAATCTGAAGTGTCATATCCTTCACCGGATACGTAAGTTTATTGAGATGATTAGACGAAGAACTTCTATCAACCGGAATATTCCATCTTTTATTATTGTAAAACTCTCGACCGCCTTCGCCCCACAGTTCGATGCGCGTTTGCAACTGTACCATCTGAAGTACCGAAAGGCCTTGCATCGACGGATAATTATCGCAAGTCAAAGACGGGGTGCCTTCTTTTGTACGAGCTTTCAGCAATACATTCAATGTTTCCTTTGCTTCGGCCTCTTTATTCGATTGAGCCAAAGCCTCGGCTTTCATCAATAAAACCTCGGAAGTTCTCATATAATAATCGGTGACGGTACCGACCTTAGTTCTATCCGTAACCGGACTTCCGATGCCATGTGTCGCTGCAAATTTCATACTTGTATAAGCCGGAATATACCCTTCTACATTGTTGGGAGGATAATGATAACTTCCAAAATCGGTTTTGAGAAAAACGTCCTTACGATAATCGTTATCATCTATCTTCTCATACAACCGATTGTCAATACGTTGATATTCTCCGGCTGCTCCTCCGTAGCTCGTACCGAAAGGATTCATCCATGCATTATGCGCCGTCAAGGCTTCCCCGACCGGCCAGCCCAGTAACACTTCGGGATTAATGGTATTGTTCAGGAATCCATTCGTTTCAGGTAAAAAGACCGGATTCTTGCTGTCGCCCGTATTCTTACCGCCATACATCTTCTGATCCATCAACACAGGATACTGAGCTAAAATATCGTTACAACTCGAAATCACCGTAGCCCAATCGCCTGTCCAAAGTGCTACTCTAGCCAGAATAAAGTTTGCCACACCTAAATCAATATCGGTGGTAGATTGAGTATATTCTATCTTGGCCGCTTTAAACAAAGAGATCGCTTCAGACAAATCTTTCTTTATGAAGTCATAAGTCTCTTTCGAAGTAGAACGAGGTTTCAATTCTTGAGTAGGCGAATATTTATCGTACAGCATAATTCCCAATTTATCCTTCCCACCCTGTAGATAGGCATCCTGATAATTTTCCATCAGATAATTATATGCAAAAGCACGAACGACCAATGCTCTGGCTTTATAATCTTTCAGATTATCATTACTGTTGACCAACTGATCGTCAGTGATGTAATTCAACAGTTTATTGGCTGTAAAAATACATTTCCAGGCATAATACCAATAAGGAATATTTTTATCGACGGAACTTGCCGTAAAATTCCGAAAATTGTATTCATCGGCTCCGAATGCATTCGTCGTAGCTTTCGTACCGAAAACAATGTCATTACCGAGAAGATTCCTCATGACATCAAGTCCCTGACAGGTATAATAACGCCCATCAGCGCTTCCTTGCCCTTGTATCCCGGAGCTTTTGAACAAGAGAGGCAGTTCATTGGCCATACTTCCCAGCACAATTTTAATCGATTCGCTGTTTCCCGATTCCAGCAATTGCATGATCTGTTCGTCGGTAATCTTGTTTGGAGGCGTTATTTCCAGCTGATCCGCACATCCAAACAGCACAAACGAACATACTAAAATCGTTAATATATTTTTTTTCATCGTTATACGTTTTTTAATGATTAAAAATTCAAATCAATTCCCAACGAGAGAGTTCTCATATATGGAAAAGCATAAGCACCGACTTCCATTCCGCTAACCAACGACATACGCGGGTCAAATCCGGCATGCTTCTTAAACATAAACACATTGTCGGCTGTGGCAAATATCCGAAGTCCGGATATATTTACCTTTTTCGAAAGATGTTCGGGCAATGTATAACCGAATGTTATGTTTTTCACATTCAAATAAGAGGCATCAAACAATGCCATATCACTATACATCCAGCTGCCGATGTTCGCCCCGTTACCATACGTATTGCCATACATGACCATGGGGAAATATGCATCTGTTCTTTCGGGCGTCCAGGTATTACCGAGCAATTCGGCCGATAATGCCGACCCTATATTCTCACTCGAATAAAGGTTCCATCCATATTCAACGCTAAAGAATTTTCCTCCGATCTGATAAGCCAAACTCGACGAAAAATCAAAATTCTTATAATTCAAGGTTGTCGAAAAGCCTCCAATCCATTTTGGGATAGCGCTTCCCATCTCATATCGGTCAGCCAAAGAATAATTTGTTGTCGTGACATCTTCACCCACTTTATAATCTTTAAAGAAACCTTTTTTGTGATCTTGTTCGGTTACCCTGGCATAAAACAACGGTAATCCCGTATTCTGATCCACACCTCCGTATTTAAAAAAATAGAGATTATAATAATCTTTTCCGACTCCTCTCAGGTAAGATATCTGGTTGGTAGCGGCACCACCAATAGCCCCCCAGCCATCGATACCCGCCGTCCAGTTTCCGTTGAGCTCGGCCGTGCCTACACCTTGCGGCACACTTGTCAGAATCGTTCTGTAATGCATTCCGTTCAATGAAATGCTCCAATAGAGTTCTTTCTTTTTAAGAATATCCACACTCACATCCACTTCAACGCCTCTATTTTTCAATTTTGCCGTATTTTTCTCAAGAGACGACTGCCCCAAAGAATAGGGAATAGGTTGATTCCAAAAAGCATTGACCGTGTTTTTAACAAAATAATCGACAGAAAGGTGTACACGATTCCATAAAGAAAGGTCTGCACCGGCATCCAACGTATGTACATTCTCCCACGTAAGAGCGTCATTTACAAAGTTTCCTTTAGACAAGCGATAATCGGCCGGCGTCCCTGTTCCTCCGGTGGTAGAAGTATAATTCGCACCATAAGACCAAGTTTGATAGCCCGAATAATTGGCAATACCACTCTGATTCCCAATAACGCCATAACTGGCTCTAATCTTCAGGTTATTTAACCAGTCTTTCGTGGATTCCATAAACCGTTCGCCGGTCATTCTCCATCCTCCTCCGACAGACCAGAACGTCCCCCATCGGTTTTTGCTGTATTTGAATTTGGAAGAACCATCCGTTCTTAATGATAATTCAGCGTAGTACTTGTCGTTATACGAATAGTTCAATCTTCCGAAATAACTTTCCATAGCCGTCTTATCCAATGAGCCACCGGGATTTAAGAAGGTACCTCCCACATACCGGCCTGTAAAGTTGGTATAACTGATAAAATCAGGAATCAGCGAATAAGCAGAGCGATAGTATAATCCGTCTGAATTGAACTTATTGAATTCATGCCCGGCCAAGAAATCAATCTGATGCTTATCCAACGTTTTATTGTAATTAAGCAGTTGCTGCGTATTCAGTACGGCAAAATTCTGATATATTTTGCCCAACGCACCCGAAGTACTCTTGGCTTGTCCTGTTTCTTTATTCCAATACCGCGTTCTGATATGTGAAAAACGGTCGTACGAAAGATTCAGGGTCAGCGTAAAATCCTTCAAGAATTTAAGCTCCGCATATCCACGCATGTTAAGGTCATTAGATACAGTCTCATCCTTATCTTTATTGAGAATATCGATCAGATTGGCATTCGTCAATGGACCGTTGGTAGGTCCCAGAGGAGAATACGTTTTATCCGGACCGTCATTCACCTTTTTAGAACCGTCTTCGTTGTAGATAAAATCACCGTTTTTGTCATGCGCAAAGAGGGGCGTCAATTGATTTTGTCCGTTTGCCCATCGGAAAACATTGGCGACTGCAGAGCCGGGATTTCGCCCATAGCGAGTGGCCGGAGACTGTGTTCTCCGGTTCGCATACGCTACATTGGTCCCACTTTCAACCAATCGAGCAACCGGGCATTCATGTTGGCACGTGCATTGTATCGTTCAAATTCGGAACCACGTATGTATGACGGATCTTCCAGATAACCCAAAGAATAGAAATAATCCACTTTATCTCCTCCGCCGCTTGCGCTTATGTTGTATTCTTGACGCAACTTATTTTCAAAAAAGAAATTATCGTAATTATCCTCATACAACAATTCCGCATTCGGATTCAACCTTCCGTCAGGATTGACCAGATACGCACCGCTCATAGTAGAACTTGCATCAGCTCCTTCACCCGTAGGGGTATAGACTGCTCCGGGAACATTATATAACATATAATTACCTAAAGCATTCTTTTTAAAATCAGTGGTTGACCCCACATAGTCGAACAAGTGCCGACTGGCAAACAAGGCCGCTTCGTCATGAGACATATTGGGATTCGCCACATGAGTCGTATATTTCTGATCACTTTTATACCTCACGGCATTGTAGATTGCAGACCATGCATATTCGTAAATATCTTTTGGTTTTGATATTTTTTGATATTCGAACGGTCCCATTTGGTTTACTCCAAAACGTCCTTCAAAAGATATTCGTGCTTTTCCCTTCGCCCCTTTCTTGGTCGTGACCAGCACCACACCATTCGCACCTCTCGAACCATATAAAGCAGTAGAAGCGGCGTCTTTAAGAATAGTGATATTCTCAATATCTTTGGGATTAATGGAAGACAAGGTATTGTCCGTTTGTGAGGGTACACCATCGATGACAACAAGAGCACTGGAATTATTTTGGCTCGTTGAACCGACTCCTCGAATACGGATTCCCATGTCCAGACCGGGTTGCCCGTCGATAGAAGCAACCTGTATACCCGGAGCCGCCCCTTCCAAAGCTCGTGAGACGGAGGAATTAGACTGTTTAGCAACCAAGGTACGGTCAATAGAAGTAATCGATCCCGTCAAGTCCTTCTTCTTTACCGTGCCATAGGCGACCACCACCACCTCATCCAAAGCTTGCGTATCTTCCCGTAAGGTGATATTCACGGAGGTTCTTCCGGAAACCTGAACCTCTTCGTCTAAATACCCGATATACGACACATGCAATACGCCGTCCGGTGCCACAGACAATGAGAAACGTCCGTCAGCATCCGTTACCGTACCGTTTGTCGTTCCTTTTTCAACGACATTGGCGCCGATCACCGGCTCGCCCTGCTCATCGACGATCCGGCCGCTGACGGTTTTCTGTTGCTGAGTCTCTTTCACTCCCGGCCTTACTGAAGCACGCATACTCTTGGGCGAGAGCACGATTTGTGTACCCTTAACTTGATAATCCACGTCTCCCGAAGTGAATAAATCGTCCAGAATCGCAGCTACCGGCTTGTTTTTCGCCTGCACGTTCACCCGGCGCTCCACATTGATCAGCCGACTGTTATACAAAAAATAATAATCCGACTTCTCCTCGATAGACTGCAAAACTTCTTCGACCGTGGCATCGCTCATGTCTACCGATATCTTCTGTTTCTGAGGATCAGCCTGCGCTTTCAACAATGAAAGAGACAGCAGACATACCACAAGCAGCATGTCCCTGAGCAGACGGGGAAGTTTACGCAATACGGCACGTTCCCCAAGTGCCTTTTTCAATAAATCATCCATATTTTACACGCTTATTAGATTGTATGTAAGTACTTTTTGCCGCCTTTCCCGATCTATTTTTCACGCCGGCAGCCCTGCACGAAAAATCCTCCTTCTACTTGTTCCTGTTTCCCTTTCCTCCTATCGTTACATTGATTGTTTATGACGGTTGGTTTAATGCATTGTCTTTATGGTAACCGTACGTCGAGTGTACGTATGATTACCGAGTTGTCGCTGTCCGGATATCGTATAGGTCAGAGGCGTCGAGCGTTTGAGCAGATCGAGGATGTCTTCGAGCGATTCGTCCGTAAACGTAGCCGTGTACACATAGTCTTTCAACTTGTCGTCTTCGAGCCGGATCGTCACCCCAAACTTGCGCGAGAGTTTCTCGGCAATATGATCGAGATGCCGACGGCGGAATACCATCTTCCCGTCTTTCCATGCCGTATCGGCATACGTATCGGCCGGCTGTTTCGACATCGTCCCGCTTTCAGGGTGGAACAATGCTTTCTGTCCCGCATCCAGCGTCAGCATGCCCGGCGTTTCAACAGACGATACGTCTACATTCCCGCGTGCCAAAGTCACTTCATAACACGAATCCCCAGGATGAGCACAAACATTAAACTCCGTCCCGTATGCACTCACCTTCATCTGTCCGGGAATAAGCACATCAAAGTGATTCTTCCGGTCTGATGTTACCTTGAAATATGCCTCTCCGGTCAACCTGACTTTCCGCCCCCCCCGACGGGTAAAACGGCTCGGGTATGAAAGTGAGCTGCCGGCATTGAGCCACACCTGACTACCGTCGGGGAGGGTCGTCTGTACCACCATGCCGGGCGACGCCGTGACGGTCAATGTTGCTTCGGGCTGCGAACGCTCCTGCCACGGAATCCACACGTATTGATAAATCAACCACAAAGGCAGTAAAACAGCGGCAGCCGTGCGAGTGACGTTCCACGCCTTGCCAAGAAACAAAGAACGAGTGACCTTGCGCGACACGATTCGCCACGCCGCAGGCGTATCGATATTCCGCTGTTCACTCCGCAGACCGGACAAGCGCCACAGCCGACTCAGGTCAGCAACCGTTTGTCGCAAATCCGCTGAGAGGTTCATCTGCTGCTCGAACATCTGCCGCTCCTCGTCCGGCAATTTTCCTTTGAGATACATCAATATATACAATTCGTCTATGTTGACCGATTCTTTCATTTTCTACTTTTTACCTACTTGACGCTTGATCCGGCAAACACCCTATGATAAATTTGTTTTTTTAAACATCTCCTTAGAAATCGTTTACATTTCAGCATTTCCGAATTGCCTTCGCCTTCTTACCGTTAAGTCTGATAAAAAGCAAATACGGAATCAAGCATTTATCGAACGGTGTCCCATCGGTATAAAGAAGTGTCCCGTCCGATCACATCATCGAGAAAACGAAAACACTCACGATAAAACCGGCGGTTATTATCTATCCCTTTAATGCCGTGCCCCAGCCCTTCAAATTCGACATAACGGTGTGGCCGTTTCAGATGTGTAAGCATACGATGCATCAAGCGTGAACCTTCCACATGGACTCGGTTATCATGATTGCCATGCAGCAGCAATAGAGGTCCCGTGAGGTTCGCAGCATGATACAGAGGAGAGCGCTCGATGAGCCGTGCAGCCTCCTTCTGCGGGTCGCCGGCCTCAAGCCTGGTCCAGTCCGGAATATTAGAATGTGTATGCTGATAGATAATGTCACAGAACCCGGCCGTTTCGATCCCGAAACCAAAACGAAAAGCCCCCTTATGTCCGTTTACTTCACCGGGGAATGTCAACAGGCGCATCGTCGCATAACCTCCATGACTCATCCCAAAGACCCCGATACGTTCAGACGGAATATTCCTTTTTTCGGATATATACGACGCACAATAAATAATGTCAAGAATCTCATTGCCTCCGAGATCTTTGTCATTCATTGCTGCAAAATCGCGTCCAAAGCCTGTGCTTCCTCTCGGCGAAGGACTGAGCACGGTAATACCTGCCGCATTGAAAATTTGATACTCTGCATTGTATCGATTGTCACCACCATAAAAGGATTCGATCATCAGCAACTCCTTTCCCTCAGGAAGCGGGTGCTTCGGTTTATAAAGATAAGCATGCAGCGTGCGTGTTTTGCCCGTGCTCGGATCAACATCAAATGTCGGAATGGAAAGTCGCTCCACATCCGAATGAATTAGTTTGGCATTCAGTTCGTCTGAAAGCTCGAGCACTTCAGAAAGCACCATTTCCTTTTGACCGACCCGAGCATCAATAATCCGAAAGACCACAGATGCCGCATTCGCAAGCAAACGTACGCGGTCACCCTGTACGGCACCGATGGATAATGACAAATCCGAGGAATGTTTATACAGGATTTTTCCGGTTGCGATATCCATCAGCATCAATGACGTTTCTACGGGATTGCTTTGCAGAAGAAACAGATATTTCTTCTTACCCACCGTCACGAAACGTGCATCGTCTATATCCGATGTGAAACGTGTTACCTGTTCCGTTTTCATCGTCCGACGGTCGAAACGATAGAGGTTCTTATACCCGTCCTGATCGGAGAAAAAGAAACATACGTCATCCGAAAACCATCGCTCCATGACCGAAGTTCCGGCATAACTACCCGGTTTGGAGGGATCAGTAAGCACCGTAGTCTGCTTCGTTTCAGTATCAACATAGATAATGTTTGCATACGTACGGTCGGCATCTTTCAGCGCCAACAACATTAACCCTTTACCTTGAGGTTGCCAAGTGATATCGCCCCAAGTGTAACGGAAATCCGGTTTATCCTGACAGACCAGCGTGTCTCTTCCGGTTCGCAGATCAAGCATCCGCAACTCATCCAACCGTTTTTCGTTTTGAGCCAATCGAGCTACATAAGCAATGCGTGTTCTGTCGGGACTGAAATCCCAAGCATAAATATAAGGCACATCGGTAAGTTTTTCGACTCCAGGTGCGAGAAGATTGCAACGGTAAATGTTGATAATCTCCTCGTTCCTTTCGTCTCCGATCCAATACACGTAACCATCTTTCTCATTGTACATGGGTTGCCAGCAATTACGTTTCGAAAAGTCGAGATCAACCGCATCGGTAGCCTTCAAGAAATCTTTTTCTTTCGTAAGATCAAGCCATTGCAATTTATTCTGTTCGGAAGTCTTAAAGAAGAATAACTTCTCCCCGTCCTCACTGAGAGAGAATTGCGAATAAGGGAAATCCTCGAAGAACGGAGCTATATCGACCTGGCGTTCCTGAAATTTCAGGAGCAGATCAGACCTTTTGTGTTGAGCTGACGAGGCCACGCAGACCATCGTCAGCATCATGATAATCCATCGTTTTGTTTTCATCTTTTCGTTTCTTTGCTAATTTCTCCAGTATTCATTCTGATCTTCAGCGGTCAACTGTTTATTATAAAGCATCTCAGTCTCCGGTATCGGCAGCATGAACCGCGGACTGTTTGCCGGCAATTCTTTCACCCCTGCCCATTGATCTTTACCGGTTCGTTTCAGTGACATGCTCAAACGTTTGATATCATTTAGGGCAAACCCTTCGCCATAAAGTTCCTTCCGTCTCTCTTTCCAAATCAACTCCACGGTTGCTTCCGTAGGAGTTGCTCCACGGGCTTTCTGCAATATATTCAACACTTTCTTCGCTTCGGCGGCGTTACCCAACCCAAGCTCAGCCTCCGCCTTGATCAGATAACCTTCGGCTATACGGCAGAATGGCGATTCGGCATCGCCGATGTTTTTACGATGTCCGAATTTGCTGATGAAGAAACCGTCTTCTTCATAGGCATAACCGGGGAAGAGTTTACGGCAATCCGAATCTTCAAACATGTCACGGAACGAAGCACTGGCACGCACCGTACTGTATCCTTTAAGAATATTCTTAGCCTTACCCTCGATATCTTGTGAGGCTATTTTCGCTCCATACGGATAGCCTTCGAATGAAGAGCAATACCAATAGAATGAAGGAATCGAAGCATACAGATTACATGTGTTGGGAGTAAAGTTAAAGAACCAGAGCCATTCTTTGTTTCGGTCTTTGAAACCGGCACGGTATTCGTCCTTTGTCATGAGATTGCTTCCATCATACAAGCCGACAGCATCCGTCGCATATTTAACGGCATTGGCATAATCTCCCATATTCAAATAAGTACGCGCAAGCAACAACGCGGCTCCCCGCCGGTTCACAAACTGTGCATCTTCTCCCGAACAATGCTCGTAAGCATACATCAGATCGGAGAGGATTTGTTTGTAAGCTTCGCGTACGGATGTTCGGGGCACATTACGAGATTCGTCGTTCGAACCCGGTTCGAGGCGCAACAAGATACCTTTCGAATCCGGCTGATCGGTATAAGCCCTCGCAAAGAGCTGCGTTAAAAGCAAAAAGTTATAGGCTCGCAGTCCATAAGCCTGTGCAATCAAATCTTCCTTTTCAGCGCCTTCGGGCTTTAGCGCCTTGGCATTGACGATAATCGTATTAGCCTGGTCAATGGACTTATACGCATAACGCCAGATATAATTGGCATACCCCGTCCACCACGGACTTATCACAGGTGTTTGGGCATACTGATACGAAAAGACGAGCCAGTTATACGTGGAAAAACCATAGGCTCCACTGGTCATGGTCAAATCTTGCCCCATCACATCGGAAGTAATCGTTGCCAATGTATGATAACGAAAATCTCCTAATTGGGCATACGCTCCCATAAGAGCTGTCCTTGCAGCAACCACCTCCGTCATGATTTGTTCGTCGGAGACGGAGGTCGACGGTTTCTGATTCAACAGATCGTCCGAACAGGAAAAGCATATCGGGAGAGCCAGGAAAAGTAACAGATATTTTATTTTCATCTCGTTTGAATTTAAATGTTTATATGATCAAAAAGTCAGATTAAAACCCATCGTCAATGTCGTGGGCACAGGGATTGCCGTTAAAGTATTGTATCCTCCGATCCCGAAAATATCGATATCGGAATACCCTTTCCAGTCGTCCTTAAACCAAGTAAACAGATTGTCGGCACTGACAAATATTCTCGCTCCTTTCAACACATCCGATACCGGTTTCAGGCCGGATGGAAGCGTATAAGACAAGGTGACGTTCTTGAGCTTGATATTGGTCGCATCGTAAAGAAAACGAGTGGAGATACCATCCGAAGCATTCGTGTTGTTATTGACATATTTCGGTACATTCGTATTCGTGTTCGACGATGTCCAAGCCATCAGTTCATCTTTATGCATCTGTGCACCGGCCTGATTACCGTCATGCATAATCTGCGCGTATAACGCATCATAGACCAGGCCTCCCCAGCTGTAAGCAAACAATACGGACAAGTCAAATCCCCGGTAAGAGAGATTCGTACTCAAGCCCCCATAGAAATCCGGGGTAGCACGTCCCTGTTTCTCATAAGTGGCCTGACTGTAAACATTTGTCGTACCACGATTCCCTGAAGCATCGATTTTTACCCACTGCGGGTCTCCGTTAACCGGATTGACCCCGGCCCAAGTCGGCATGTAGAATTCATACTGACTATATCCTTTCGACCATATCTTCTTTGTGTTCGAAATGATTTGATCGTCTCCCACAAGGTCTTTAATCTCATCACGTATAGCCGACAAATTAAAATCGATATTCCACTTAAGGGGGGAGTCACGCAAAACATGGGCTCCTAAGGTCAATTCCACACCGTAATTGGCGACCTTCGCCATATTCATCATGATCGATTCAAAACCATTCGATGCAGCAAGCGGATATTTATAAAGCAAATCTTTCGAGCTTTTATAGAAATATTCGGCCGATCCGTAGAAACGATTCAGGAAACGAAAGTCGACACCGACGTTAAACATAGCCTGCTTTTCCCATTTCAAATGCGGATTCGCCAGTTGCGTATGTCCCGTACCGGACGACGTCCCGTAGATGTAGTCGGAGCTGCTATCCCACAAACCTAAAGATTGATAACGATCCAGCCCCTGATTATTTCCGGAGGTACCGTAACTTAAGCGTAGCTTGAGCTGATCGAGCCATTCAAAAGACTTCATCAGGTCTTCCTGTTCGATTCTCCAGGATGCTCCCGCGCTCCAGAACGTTCCCCATTTGTTATCAACACCAAAAATCGATGAACCGTCGCTACGCAGACTGACCGAGAAATTATAACGGTCGCTATACGTATATTCAACACGTCCGAAATAAGAGATCAGGGTCTCTTTCGTCGATTTGGACTGAGGACTCAGTGCTGAAGCCCCGGAGCTTAACTCATACATATTATTCAGAGGGAACGTGGTTGCCCCTGCCTCTACTCTCTCATAATCACTCTGCCAATACTCGAAACCCGCCATTGCATTAAGAAGATGCCGTTCCGCGAAACGATTCGTATAGTTCAGCGTATTGGTAAACGTGTACACCAGATCGGTCGTATGATAACGGTCTGCACGTCCGTTATAAGCAGGCCCGTTACCATGTTCTTTATTCCAATATCTCGACTCCGAGTAATGAATATAGTCGGGAGCAAACACAGTCTTGAAGTTTAAGCCCTCATACAGTTTGAAATCAAGAAACGCAGAGGCCAGAAAACGATAGTTTTTACTGCGATTCAAATCCATCTGGGGTATAGCTATCGGATTGAAATCCAACGAGGTCGGATTCGTGAAATTATATTGTTTGTTCCCGGATGAATCGAGGATCGGATTTCCGTCTCTGTCTGTCAGATAGACCGGCACTCCGTTGGGGAACAGTAAAGCGTTGTACAGCGGACTCGCACCGGCACCTCCTCCTACTTCGGAATGCTGTATTGAATGAGAAAACGTGATGTTCATTCCGGCTTTCAACCACGAGGCAACATCCGTCGATATCGTTCCTTTTCCGGAATATCGTTTGTACAAGGCCGAAGGCGTCACTCCCTCCTGGTCGTAATAACCGGCCGAGAAAAAATAATTCGTCTTCTCATTCCCTCCATGAACATTTACATTGTAATCTTGCGTCAACGCCGTTTTAAAGATCTCATCCTGCCAGTCTGTATCGACAATGATCCGCGCGCCGTTTACCAAATTCCCGTTGGCATCGATCGGCTGATCCACATTATACGGATTAAACGTGATGGCCCCTTGAGCAAACGCATTGGCAGAAACGGCTGCTTTTTCAGGACTCTCACCGGCTTCACGTTTCTGTTCATAATGCGAAAGCCATTTCATCCGATAGAATTCGGCCGAACTCATCATATCGTAAGCTTTGGGAACAGACGCCAATCCGAATTGGGTATGAAACGAAACGGAAGCCTTGCCCAGCTTTCCGTTTTTCGTGGTTATCAATACCACGCCATTGGCCGCACGCGAACCGTATAAAGAGGCGGCCGAAGCATCCTTCAAGACCGTAACAGACTCGATATCTTGCGGGTTCAACGTAGCCAGAATACTGGATGAGTTGCTGTTATCCTCGGCTAATTTACTGTATTTTGTGTTGGCCGAGATCGGTACTCCGTCCACAACATACAACGGTTCATTCGAAGCATTCAACGAGCCCGAGCCACGAATACGAAACGACGAGGTAGAACCCGGCTGTCCGGAAGCAGACATCACCTGCAATCCGGCTACCTGTCCTTGTAACGATTTATCGAACGAAGCATTGAGATTCTGCAGTTTGGTATGGTCTACACTCGCCGCTGAACCGGTGAATACCGACCTCTTACTCGTACCATACGCAACCACTACCACCTCTTCCAGCGATTTCGTGTCTTCCCGCAAGGTGATATTCACGGAAGTTCTTCCGGAGATCTGAACCTCTTCGTCTAAATACCCGATATACGACACATGCAATACACAGTTCGACGCCACAGACAGTGAAAAACGACCGTCGGCATCCGTCACCGTACCGTTTGTCGTTCCCTTTTCAACGACATTGGCGCCGATCACCGGATCACCCTGCTCGTCGACAATCCGGCCGCTGACGGTTTTCTGTTGCTGAATCTCTTTCGCTACCGACCTTGCCGTTCCATGCATATTCATGGACGAAAGCACGCTTTTTTCTCCGAGGGCCGTGTTCTCCGTCTCCATCAATCTCTTCTGTTTCCAGGGATCGGCCTGCACCTCCGGCAACGAAATGGCCAACAGACATAACAAGAGCGACATGCCCCTGATCAAACGGGGGATTTTACGGAATACGACACATTCCCCAAGTGCCTTTTTCATTGAATCATCCATATTTTCAACTGTTTATCTAATTGTATATAAGCACCTTTTACCGCCTTTTCCTGTCTGTTTTTCTTTCCTTCTATCGTTACATTGTATTTATGACAGTTTATTTAATGCATTGCCTTTATGGTGACCGTACATCGGACGCACGCATCGCCCTCAAACTTCCGCTATCCGAAAATAAGACAGAAAAAACGCATCGAACATTTTTTCACTTTTATCTACTTGACGTACATTTCCCCAAACACCCTGCCCGAAAGTTTATTTTTTTTATCAAAACAGCCTCAAAAATTTAAAATTTAAATATTTCTACCACTTTTACTATCATACAAGCAGAAAACAAAGCTTTATACGTACAACTCGAATCAGAGAAGAACCTCATCCCCAAAAACTTTTTTTTATTTTTCCTTGGACACATTTGAAAAATAATCTATAACTTTGAAGCCAATCGGTCGATAAGCAATAACAAATAAAAAAATTGACAACCAAAATCAATTTTGAGCAATAAAACATCTATTCTACGTCATGAAAAAAAAATTAATTACAACAACCGCCCTGCTATGGATAATGACCGGGATGCTTTCGGCGCAGACCATCACGGGTCCCAAGCACCCGCTGAACATGAAAACCAAGAGGAGTATAGCAGACTCAACAACATGTGAGACCTATCTCAGTGGAGGTGGTACGAACATCATGTATCCGTTTTGTTCTTTCATCCACCGATACGGCAAAGACTGGCTAACGGATACAACGACTCATCAATGCGGGCTTCTTAGTCAAACCATCCAAAAGTATTCCCCCGACGGGCACCTGCTCTACCGATCGACATACGTCCCGAAAAGAGTCGATACGGATGGCAACGTTTCTCCCGAAAAGGAGTTTCACGTTGTGAAATATACCTATGGAAAAGACGGCAGGCTCCTCAAAGAGGAACATTACGACAGGCTAACAAACCCACCGACGAAAGGCAAACTGTATGAATCGTCGATTATCAATATACGATGACTGACAGCGGGTACGTACTCAACGTCACCGAGAGGCTGAATATCGACACCGAAAAGGATTCTATCGCAAAACACAAAGTAGAAATCCTGCTTGATAAGAAAGGACGCGTTACGGTCTGGAAAATAAAAGATCAACATACCGAAGAGACATACGTTACCGGCGATGACGGTAAACGCTATCGCATCGGCGATACATATTATTCGTATACCGACAGCAGCTATACTTCCCTCTCGTTCAAACGTGGGGGAAAAGAACTGATACGCGACCAAATCACCCCCGACCGATGGTATAAACACGACTATCTCTTTAATAAAAAAGGCCTTCAAACCAAAAAAAGATTCAGTATCCGCCCGAAGGACTCCAAAGAGTGGAAGATGTGGGACATAGAAGGGTATTTCTACTTCTACAAAGACGGCAATCCTCACAGCAATATCCGGATCGGGAAGGCTTCGGGACGAGTCTACGGCACCGTAGGCGGCGCTGTGGTGGAAACGGAACAGACCGTAGAAGCAGCTGTTTATACATTCGGCGGACAACCGGTTAAACGCCAACGTATCGGCGCCGGAACGACCCGCATCCCCTTGCCCGTAGGCTTCTACCTTATCACGCTCAACGGCACGGGACATAAAGTTATCGTGAAATAATCGATTTATATTCCATTGCCTCTCTCCTCCCCCTTCAAGAAAAAATGAAACGAAAGCTTGAAAGGGGAGGAAGAGCGGCCGAGACATAACAGCCGTTTTTTGAAATCCACCTTAAACCCGCAACACAGAATAAAACCTTAGTTTGTTTAACCCAAATTACGCGATACACTGTTTGGCGTTTACCATTAATAATGGATGTACGAATATATGACAAGGGTTACGTCAGGCTTACAGCCCTCCGCCGAGATGCGATGTCTTTTTCCCCAACGCTTCGCATTGGGCTGAATGATCTCGCCCCCTATTTATTAATGGTTAATTGTCATGCCGGGTACATGATTCGGCGTGTAACACGCATAACCATTACCCGAAAGGGCTGAAAGCCCGAATTATTTCAGCCCCATCCCATAAGGGTGGGGGATCGACATCCGGACCTTGTTCGGAGGGCTGAAGGCCTGAATTAAATTCATGCTTATTTGTTTTATTGCGGAATCCAGGATAATCCATTTTGCAGGAACGGCGATGAGTCTGAAGACGAAAGCCTTGACCCTGCTTGTAGGCTTCTGCCCAAAGACCTTTATTCCTCCATCCTGCATCAGCAGTTTATAGAAGTTTCTTATGAGGGCTGTGAGGATCAGGAACACGGTATGCTCTGCCATAAAGGATTTAATTTAGGCAGATGTTTCCATCCAAGCCCGTTGTTGAGGTCATCGAAGATGCATTCCTTGCTCCCTCGCTGATTGTAGAATTCAATCATGTACTGACAATTTCTCTTGAGCAGGAGCCACAGTCCGTTCTTGCCCTTTTGATATGGACATGGCGTTCTTCAAGCAAGACGGGAGAAGATACGTTCTAATGTGTCTTACTGGTTAAAAAGCACATTGGCATTACCATTCGGCATCAATGAGCAATAAAAAGTTGTTTAGAACATTATAAAAATAATTAAATCAGAGTTTTGCGAAATGTAGGTATAAGATTTTTTCTTACCTTTGGTTCCCCTAACAAACAAATTTATTAAACGATGAAGATATTGAAATTAGTATTGGCAGCATCTTTTTTATCTGCGGCTACCCTTTATGCACAAGATGCTTCGAAGGCACTGAAAGTAGGCGACAAAGCCAAAGATTTTACTCTGAAAAACGCACAGGGCAAACCTGTAAGATTGTACTCTCTGTTAGAGAAGAGCAATGTAGTACTCACTTGGTACAGAGGTGGTTGGTGCCCTTATTGCAACTTGGCTCTAAAACAGCTGCAAGATGCCTTGCCCGAGATAAAAGCACAGGGAGCACTCTTGGTAGCCCTTACACCCGAATTGCCCGACAGCAGCCTGTCTACTAAGGAAAAGCATCAATTGCAGTTCGAAGTTCTCTCCGACCTCAACAACGAGGTGGCACGTACATACGGCTTGGTATTCAAACTGGACGAAACCACGGCAACACGTTACGAACAAGGATTTCAACTCTCGGCATACAATGGCAATCATTCTGCCGAGCTGCCTATGCCCGCTACTTATATAATCGACCAAAAAGGTATTATCCGTTATGCTTTTGTAGAAGCCGACTATAAGCAGCGTGCCAACCCCAAAGTAATTGTCGGAGAATTGAAGAAAATCGGAGCAAAAGCCAAAAACTGATCACAATGTCAATAAAAACATGCCTCAAAAAGGACTCCTTATCTTGAAATACACGTATGGAGAAGACGGCAATCCGTACAGTAATATCAAGGTCGGGAAGGCTTCGGGACGAGTCTACGGCACCGAAGACGCCGCTGTGGTGGAAACGGAACAGATCGTAGATGTAGCTGTTTATACGTTCGGTGGACAGCAGATCGAACGTCGACGCATCGGTGCAGGAACGACCCGCATCCCACTGCCCGCAGGCTTCTACATCATCACACTCGGTGGCACGGGACATAAGGTTATCGTGAAGTAACAAATTTTATTTCCCATCGCCTCTCTCCTCCCCCTTCAAAAGAAAAAAACGAAACGCAGGTTTGAAGGAGGAGGAAGGGAGGCCGAGACATAAAAACCGTCTCATAAGCAATCGACTAAAAAAACGCTGGGCTGCTCACGTTTTTTGTTGTAACTTTGAAGACGCATAACGGAGACAAGTATCATTAAATAAAACAAATATTGTATGAAATTTTTTATCGACACGGCCAATCTGGACCAAATCCGTGAGGCTAACGACATGGGAGTATTGGACGGCGTGACCACGAACCCTTCGCTGATGGCCAAAGAAGGCATCAAGGGAGAGGAAGCGATTCACCGTCATTATGTAGAAATCTGCCGGATCGTGGAGGGCGACGTGAGCGCCGAGGTGATTGCCACCGATTACAAAGGGATGATTGCCGAGGGTGAGGTGCTGGCCGCGCTGCATCCCAACATCGTTGTGAAAGTACCCTGTACGGCCGACGGCATTAAGGCCATCAAACACTTCGGCACGAAAGGTATCCGCACCAACTGCACGCTCGTGTTCTCGCCCGGGCAGGCATTGCTGGCGGCCAAGGCGGGAGCCACGTACGTCTCTCCGTTCGTGGGACGTCTCGACGATATTTCGAGCGACGGTATCGAGCTCGTATCGAAAATCGTAGACATGTACGCGTACTACGAGTTCGAGACACAAGTGCTGGCTGCCTCCATCCGACACACACAACACATCATACAATGTATCGAGGCCGGTGCCGATGTGGCCACCTGTCCCCTAAGCGCCATCAAAGGACTCCTGAAACACCCGTTGACAGATAGCGGACTGGCCACCTTCCTTGCCGACTACAAAAAAGTAAACGGCTGAAAAAAAGAACACATCCAATTCATGGAGAAGATAAGCAAACAGATTTGTTTTTCGACCCAAAAGTCGAGGAATTAAACCCATTTATAAATAAACAAAGAAAGTCATGATGGAAATCAAAAGTGCGGAATTTGTCATCAGCAATACCGACGTGCAGCAATGCCCTGACGGCACACGTCCCGAATATGCCTTTATCGGACGGTCGAACGTCGGCAAGTCGTCGTTGATCAATATGCTCACCGCACGCAAACGATTGGCCATGACCTCACAGAAGCCAGGCAAGACGCAACTGATCAATCACTTCATCATCAACGGCGACTGGTACATAGTCGATCTGCCCGGCTACGGCTATGCACAGCACGGCAAAGCAAACCGCGAAAATCTGCGACGCATCATCGAATCGTATATCCTGCGCCGCCCCCAACTGACCTGCCTCTTCGTGTTGCTCGACTGCCGGCACGCACCGCAGAAAATCGACCTCGAATTTATGGAATGGCTCGGCGAAAACGAAGTACCCTTTGCCATCATCTTCACCAAAACCGACAAAATCAGCAAAGGACGGCTGCAGGAAAACCTTGACGCCTATCGTCAAAAAATGCTCGAGACCTGGGAAGAACTGCCGAATATCCTTACCTCCTCATCCGAAAACAGGGACGGACGCGAAGAAATCCTCCATTATATCGACGAAATTAATCGGCAGATAAGAACCTCCTGATTTAACTTTTTTATGTATCTTTGCGCGCATAAACAGAACAAAGAAAAAATGAAAAAGATCATCGGAGCGCTTTCATTGGTACTGCTTATCGGCTGCTCCTTGTCGGGGAACAGAAAAAACGATGCCTGTAACCATTCGGAATGGTACGGATACGTAAACATCTGCCTCCCCACCATCGACGGGATGAAAGAATGTCGCCTTCACCCTCGTGTACAGGCCTTCACGCAGAAATATCGCGAAAGCGGCCCTCTGCTCGGATACTATCTGAACGACAAAACATATCAACGAATCGACAGTCTGGGAACGTTTTCGTTCGATAATTATTTCATGCTCTACGGCGACTACAATCGCGAAAACTACGAAGCCACGGCCACCGACCTGCCCCTCATGCAACAACAGCTCGAACAAAGCCTCGTAGGCACCAACTGGCAGGAACTGGGCCGGCAAGTCGAAGACGTATATAACACCTTGATGATCGGACAGCCTGCCATCATCGAGAAATACAGCCCTTGCTCCGACGTACTGACGATGATCGTCCTGATGAAATACCGGCAGGAAAACGGTCAGGAATCGACCGTTATCAGCGCAGCCAACTGCATCCTGGTAAAAAAACGCCTGCTCAATATGGCTTATTACATGGCTTACGACGGAGGCAAAACCATCGACCTGCTCAAAGAGCGTAACGACGGCGCCGTACAAAAGCTGATGCAACTCAACCAATAACCCGATTTCTCAAAAAACAATCCGTACTGCAATGGAAAGTAGAAAGGCATGCGTTTTTGCCAAACAACGAGACGGTCAGGAAGTTCCTCTCTTCGAAGGAGGGAATCCCTTGCCTTTCTTTTGGCTCATGCTTGTAGGCGATGACGATATACGACACTACAGCGAAAAAATCAAACAGGCCTCCCATACGATGCCCGACGATACAAGCATGGCGCTCGATAAACTGAAAGCCCTTGCAAAAGCTACGGGACGGCGAAACTACATCGAAAAATATTACACCTCGTGCCTGCCCTTGTTCGACGACTGGATTTACTTCCTGCAAATCTCCGACTTCACCGACATGAAAATCTACGTCGATTTGTACGAAGTAAGTACTTGCTACACGGACCTTGACGATTTCGAAAAAAGCTTGCAACGAGCTATCGCCGGCTTTGACAAAGATGAACAGGCCTGGTACGAGAATACCATTGCCGGCACTTGCGGCTATGAAGCACGCAACAAAAACAAAAGACGATTTGTCGACTTCTCCGGAAGCTACCGGGATAAAAATAAAAAAGATATCTACAGCCATTTCGATCAGCGCATACATTTGGGCAAAACCATGTCTCCCCATAAACGCATGCTGCTCACCGTGCTTGTGCTCACGGCCATCAGCCTTCTGATCATCGGTATCGTAGCCTTATTATATTGGGTGAAATAAAAAAATGAAACAACATATGGAAACAGTAGTAAGCGGCATCCGACCCACAGGCAACTTACACTTGGGCAATTACTTCGGGGCGGTCAAAAGTTTTCTGCGCATGCAGGATGAGTACCGGTGTTTTTTCTTTATTGCCGACTGGCACTCACTCACCACCCATCCGCGCCCCGAACATATCCGCCAAAGCGTGAAAACCATCCTCGCCGAATATCTGGCTTGTGGACTCGACCCGCAAAAGGCCACGATCTATGTGCAAAGCGATGTGCATGAAGTACTCGAATTATATCTCTACCTCAATATGAATGCCTATCTGGGCGAATTGGAGCGCGTGACAACCTTCAAGGAGAAGGTACGCACCCAACCCAACAACGTGAATGCCGGCCTCCTGACCTACCCTACGCTCATGGCTTCCGATATCCTGATTCATCGTGCAGTCAAAGTACCCGTAGGGAAAGACCAGGAACAAAACATGGAAATGGCACGCAAATGCGCCCGACGATTCAATATGATTTACGAAGTCGACTTCTTCCCCGAACCGGCATCGTTTCACCTCTCAGACAAGGCCGTAAAAGTTCCCGGACTTGACGGATCGGGCAAGATGGGGAAAAGCGAAGGTAATGCGATCTATCTGACGGACGACGAAAAAACGATCCATAAGAAAGTGATGAAAGCTGTCACGGACTCCGGCCCTGCAACGCCTAACAGCGAGAAGCCGGAAGTGATTCAGAACCTCTTTACCATGATGGAGATCGTATCTGCTCAGGAGACGTATGACTATTTCAACGAGAAATATAACAACTGCGAAATCCGCTATGGAGACATGAAAAAGCAATTGGCCGACGATATCAACATGTTTTGTGCACCGATTCGCGAACGCATCAAGAACATCGTCACCCATGATACTTATCTCGATACCATTGCTGCCGAAGGCGCCGAGAAAGCGTCGGCCAGCGCAGCGGTTACTCTTGATGAAGTACGTCGCATCATCGGATTCAAATCCTACCGATAAACGTTGATGAAGAAAGAAAGAATTTTTATTCTTACGACGGTTATTCATTTTAAAACATAAATAAAAGATGAAAAAGATTGGATTATTATTGATGGTTATTGCACTGATTGGAACGATGTCGTGCAATGGAGGAAAAAGTGTGGACACCGATACGTTGTGTGCAGAAAAAGTAGCGGCTGCCGTACAGGCTGCCTGTGACTCGATCCGTGCGGCTCAGCCCGTGAGAGAAACGAAAATCATCGTGGCTCGGGCTACCGTAAAAAGCGGAAAAGAAAAAGCATTTCTCGAGATCGCAAAGAAACTGGTCGAAGCCACTCGCGCCGAAGAGGGGAATGTCAGCTATACCCTTTATCAGTCGCCCGAACAGCCTACCACTTTTATCTTTTACGAAGCATATAAAGATGCGGCGGCATTCGAGACCCATGCTTCGTCCGAACATTTCAAAGCTTTTGCCGATGCCATTACCGATTTGCTCGACGGCGATTTGCTCGTTGAAAAATTTTAGTAAGAAAAAAGAGACGGACAAATATCCTTTTTTTTTAGGTAGAAAAAGAAAAAATATTTTTTTTATGCTGTAAAACATTTTTTTCTTTTTACCTTTGTCGCGCAAATAAAAAACATCAATCAGGATTTTAAATTTTTAAAGAGATGAAAAAGATTTCAATGTTTATGATGGCTTTGGCCATGGTTATGATGGTTGCTTGCGGTGGTAAGAAAGCTGAAACAACCGAAGGTGAAATGACAGAACCCGTAGCAACGGAAACTCCTGCTACCGAAGTTGCTCCTGCCGAAGGAAGTGCTTTGGATCAATACCTGAGCCTTGTCGACGAAATGGTACCTCTGTACGAAAAAGTAGCTGCCGGCGATGCTGAAGCAACACAGAAAATGGCTGAGCTCGGGCAGAAAGTGCAGGACTTGGCTGCTGACCTGCAGAAAGAAATGGCTAACCTGACTCCGGAACAGTCTCAGAAATTCCAAGATGCTGCTAAGAAACTGACAGAAGCAGCTCAGAAAGCTGTAGCGAAATAAATGTCTATTTTTTGACTATCGAAAAAAAGGCAGCCTTTCTCAAAAAAAGGTGGCCTTTTTTCGTTATGGCCAGTCTACACGAAAAAGAACCGGCTCCTCTCATATTCCGAAAAAAACACCCTCTCTTGCTCGGTTACGAACCGGCAGGACAGAACAAATCCCTATCTCACAGGTTTCCCATAGAGACAGGGATTTTCATTAGCCTACAAAAACACTCAACGGCCGAGATCAACTGCCCCCCCCCTTGTAGTTCTGCCTTCTCCCGAAAGCCGATAAACATCTCTTTCCGGGAACAATCAATCTTTTATAAATGAGCATTCACTTTATTCCATTCTGCAACCGGAGGTAAGACGCCAAGTCCGATCACTTCGTCACGCATTGCGCAAAGATGTTCGTAGCTCTTTTTCAGATCAGCCATCTCGGAAGACGTACCTTGTACATCTTTGTACGTACATCCGTCTTTCGTGATTTCAACAGGCATCGCCATCATAATATGGTCGAATCCGCCTGACGACACGTAAGTGCCGGCCGGCCACCGGAACGCCTCTCCCCCCATGGCAGCACGTATCATCTCGACCGATACGTAAGCAGGACTTTGGAACGAAGAACGTCCACGCAAGTTGATAATATTCGCACCGCCCTTGGTCACACGCTGTTGCAATGCAGCCCATGCTTCGGCCGGTAATTTGTCTGTTCCGATCAGGTCGACCAGCGGCGTGCCGTTGATTTTTGCCGTCGAAGCAAAAACAGCCATCTGTTCGCCGTGTCCGCCAAACGTACAGCATCCCGTCACAGTACTCTGCGGCAGCTTGAAGTACTTCGCCAACTCGCTTTGCAGACGTGTCGAATCAAGCCCAGCAAGCGTTGTCACCTGCGAAGGTTTCAAGCCTGAGTATATGAGCGTGATCAGCCCCGTAATATCTGCCGGATTAAAGATCACGACCACATGCTTGCAATCCGGACAGTATTCTTTAATGTCCTTACCCAATTGTTCGGCCACCTCGGCGTTGCCTTTAAGCAAATCTTCACGTGTCATGCCGGCTTTACGTGCAGCACCACCCGACGAAATGACATATTTCGCACCCTTCAACGCCTCGGCCGGAGACGTCGTATACGTGAAATTCATCCCCTCCAATCCGCAGTGACGCATCTCTTCATAGACTCCCTCCAGAGCCGGCTCATACACATCCTGCAAACAAATGTTCGGAGTCAGTTTCATCATCGCAGCCGTCTGTGCCATATTGGAACCGATCATCCCGCCGGCACCGACAATCGTCAATTTTTCGTTCGTTAAGAATCCCATAGTCTTGTTTATTTTTATGTTAGTAAAATGTTCAGAACGCTACAAAAGTACGGTTTGATTTTTGAATAAAGAAATTTTTCCGTATTGAATTTGCTCCGAAAAGATAAAAAGAAAGAAAATATCTCTGCAAAATACCGAAAGAATTTGAAAAGACCAAGTGAAGAAGGTCGTGATATAAGTCCGATCAAGCTCATTTACAAAACATAACAGATTGATCTTAAGGCATAATCTGCCTTTTTCGATCTCTCTTCATACGATTTTCAAAACGATTTGTCATCTTTATCTACGCTAAATTCCGTAAATTTGCAAAAAAAAAGAAAGAAAGGATGACTACAAACAAGCAAGAAAGCTTATTGGAACAGATTCACTTTCCCTCCGACCTGCGTAATCTCTCGGCTGACCGATTGGAAGACGTATGTGCAGAGCTGCGACGGTATATCATCGACGTGTTATCCAAAACTCCCGGACATTTAGGAGCGAACCTGGGTACTGTCGAACTGGCCGTAGCATTGCATTACGTATTCGACACCCCTCATGATCGGATCGTGTGGGACGTAGGACACCAGGCTTACGGACATAAGATATTGACCGGACGACGCGATGCATTCCGAACCTTGCGCCAGTATAAAGGAATCAGTGGCTTCCCCAATCCGAAGGAAAGCGAGTACGACGCCTTTATCGCAGGACATGCCTCCAATTCCATCTCGGCGGCGCTCGGTATGGCAACCGCTTTTGAGATAAACAACGAACCCGGCCGTCACGTCGTAGCAGTCATCGGGGATGGCGCCATGACAGGAGGATTGGCCTTCGAAGGATTGAACAACGCATCGGCCAATCCCAACAATCTGCTGATCATTCTGAACGATAACGACATGTCCATCGATAACAGCGTCGGCGGACTGAGCCGCTATCTCGTCGACATCACGACAAGCCAAACATACAACAAGATTCGCTACGATGTATACCGTAAACTCCGAAAGCTTAATTTAGTCTCCGAAGACCGGCGGGAAAATATCCTGCGTTTCAACAACAGTCTGAAAGCATTGATCAATCGGCAGCATAACCTGTTCGAAGGATTCAGTATCCGCTATTTCGGCCCGGTCGACGGACATGACGTAAACAATCTGGTGCAAAAACTCAAAGACATCAAAGATATGCAGGGGCCAAAGCTATTGCATCTCAAGACCAGGAAAGGGAAAGGCTTTGAGCCGGCCGAACAGTCTGCAATCGAGTGGCACGCACCCGGTTGTTTCGACAAGGAAACGGGAAAACGCATCATTCCCGCACGGCTGAACCAACCGCAACTCTATCAGGATGTGTTCGGACATACGTTAGTAGAACTGGCTGAAAAAGACAAACGCATCGTAGGAATCACTCCTGCCATGCCAACAGGTTGCTCAATGGGCTTCATGATGAAAGCTTTCCCCGACCGCGCCTTTGACGTCGGCATCGCCGAAGGACATGCTGTGACATTCTCCGCAGGATTAGCCAAGGAAGGAATGATTCCCTTCTGCAATATCTATTCTTCGTTTATGCAACGCGGATACGATGAAGTGATTCACGACGTAGCCATCCTGAAATTGCATGTCATCTTTTGCCTCGATCGGGCGGGATTAGTGGGCGAAGACGGCATGACACATCACGGCGCCTTCGATCTGGCTTATCTGCGTCCGATACCCAACCTTGTCATCGCTTCGCCACTGAACGAAATCGACTTGCGCAACTTGATGTACACGGCGTATCAAACCTCGGACAGGCCTTTCGTTATCCGCTATCCGCGCGGCAAAGGCGAACTGGAGAACTGGCAAAATACGATGGAATTACTTCCCGTCGGAAAAGGCAGACAACTGCACGAAGGAAGCGATATAGCCGTGCTTTCGATCGGTTCAATCGGCAACGAAGTGATCAAAGCGGTCAAGACGGCCGAGAAAGAAGGCATATCGGTCGCTCATTATGATATGATTTTTCTCAAACCACTTGACGAAACGCTCCTGCACAACATCGGAAAACGATTTGCGCACATCATCACCGTCGAGAATGGGACCGTTATCGGTGGATTGGGTACAGCCGTTGCCGAATTTATGTGTGAACACGGCTATACGCCGCGCATCAAACGCATCGGCATTCCAGACGCATTCATCGAACATGGAAGTATTCCGGAACTGTTTCAGCAATGTGGTATGGATGCCGAGAGCATTCTCAAGGCAATCCGTCAGAGTCGGAAACGAAACGAACCAATTACGGAAGAACCATGAGAGTCCTTATTGCAGGTGCAGGAGAGGTCGGCACTCATCTGGCCAAGATGTTGTCGAGAGAAAGGCATGACATCACCCTCATGGATACGGACGAACAAAAACTGGCTTTTGCTCGCTCAGGAATGGAAATCCTGCCGTTTACAGGAAACCCGACATCTCTTCACGACCTCGAAGAAGCCGGTGTAGACAAGGCCAACTTGTTTGTCAGCGTGACACCGGAGGAAACCGCAAACATCACAGCCTGTATGTTAGGGCACAACTTGGGCGCCGAAAGGACATTTGCCCGAATCAACAACTATGAATATCTCTTGCCCAAGAACAAAGAACTGTTTCAGAAAATCGGCGTCGATTCCATGATTTACCCGGAGATGCTGGCAGCCAAAGAGATTGTGGAGGCCATCAAACGCCCGTGGACACGTCAGTATTGGGAGTTGTTCGGAGGGAATCTGATCCTGCTCGGCATCAAGGTACGTGACGACGCACCGATCATCAACCAAACCCTCATACAACTGCTATCGAACAACCGGAAGCTTTATCATATCGTCGCGATTCAGCGAGGACACGAGATGATCATTCCCGGCGGAGGAGACCATATCGAATCGGGCGATCTTATTTTTGTCACGACAACACGTGAATGGATCGAAGAAGTACGGATAAAGACCGGCAAACAAAATCCGGAAGTAAAGAATATCATCATCATGGGAGGAGGACGCATTGCCATCCGGGCCAGCCAATATATGCCGGATAACATCCACATCAAGATCATCGAAACCGACCGGGAAAAGTGTGTGCAGATATCGGAAAAAGTACCTAAGAACGTGCTGATTATCCATGGCGACGGTCGCGATACCGACCTACTGCGACAAGAGGGCATCCTCAATACACAGGCGTTTATCGCCCTGACGGAAAATTCGAGCACGAATATTCTGGCTTGTCTGGCAGCCAAACGATTTGGGGTTTATAAAACCATCGCACAAGTCGAGAACCTCGATTATGTTCCGTTGGCTTCGAAGATGGATATCGGTTCAGTCATCAACAAAAAACTGATCGCAGCCAGCCATATCTATCAGTTTCTTCTCGACGCCGACGTCTCGAATGTCAAATGTCTCGCTTTCGCAAATACCGATGTGGCGGAGTTGGTAGCCAAGCCCGGCTCGCGTATCACAAGAAAGCCGGTGAAAAACCTGCATCTGCCCAAAGACATGACGCTCGGAGGATTGATCCGCAGCGGCGTCCCGATGATGGTGGAAGGCAGTACACAGATTCAGGCCAACGACCGTGTGATGGTCTTCTGTTTCGAATCGGCCATGCGTAAACTCAAAGACTATTTCAACTGAGAAACGATGTTTAAACTGAATGTCCGGTATATTGTCAAGCTACTGGGGATGACTCATCTCCTTGAAAGTTTTTTTATGCTGGCCGCAACCGGAGTCGCCTTCGGATATGGCGGATGCGATTTCTACCCGTTACTCATCTCGACGGGGATCATGTCCGGCACCGGGCTCCTCTTGTATCTGATCGGGCGGAAAGGAAATGATTATCGTTCCGGACGCCGGGAAGGGATGCTCAGCGTGTCATTTATGTGGACGATGTTTTCCTTTCTCGGCATGCTGCCTTACCTGATAAGCGGCTATATTGACAACGTCACGGATGCCTTCTTCGAAACGATGTCCGGCTTCACTACTACCGGAGCAACCATCCTGACCGACATCGAGGCCCTGCCGAAAGGACTGCTGTTCTGGCGCAGCCTGACCCAATGGCAAGGTGGTATCGGGATCATCGTGTTTACCGTTGCCCTGATGCCGATTTTTGGCGGTACCGCCTCGCAGCTGTTCGATGCTGAGACCCCGAGCATCACACACGAGCGCTTCCTGCCACGCATCACGCAGGTAGCCAAACGCCTTTTCGGAATTTATCTGTTGATCACAGGCGTTGTCTTCGGGTTGCTCTGGATCGGCCCGATGAATGCCTACGATGCGATCAATCACGCACTGACCACCGTTTCGACAGGAGGATATTCAACTAAAAATGAAGGTGTTGCGTATTGGCAATCGGCGTATACCGAGTACATCATCTGTTTCGGGATGTGCCTCGGCGCAACAAACATCACGCTGCTTTATTTCTCGTTACGCAGACACTGGCATAAGCTCGTGCGCGATGAAGAACTCCACTGGTTTTATGGTGTGATCGCTACGGCCACTGTCATTGTAACGATTTGGTTGTTGGTTCACCAGCACGAAACGAGTATCGAAAAAGCATTTCGTCAATCACTCTTTCAAGTAGCCTCGCTGATCTCGACAACCGGCTATCTGACGGCCGACTATTCAACCTGGGGCGCTTTCTTTACCTTCATCATGCTCTTTATTTCGGTCGTGGCCGGATGCGCCGGATCAACCAGCGGCGGACTGAAGATGGGACGTTTTGTCATCCTGATCAAGAACATGCTCAACGAGTTTAAGAAGCAAACGCATCCGAATGCCGTGCTTCCGATCCGAATGAGTGGTCAAATCATCCCATCCCATATCGTACAGCGGGTTTCAACCTTTGCATTCGTCTATATGGGCTTGATTCTGCTCGGAGGAGTCGTATTGGTCCTCGACGGGCTGAACTTTGAAGAGGCACTCGGCATATCCGTCAGTGCAGTGGGCAATGTAGGGCCTGCCCTCGGGCAATATACCGATGGCAATTTCTCCGCCCTGTCGGCTTTCCCCAAATGGATCCTCTCGTTCCTGATGATGATCGGACGTCTGGAAATTTTTACCGTCTTGACGATTCTCCTACCCGGCTTCTGGAAGCGATAAACCCAAAGTGGCAATGTGTAAAAAAGGGGGCCAAACATTTTGTTTTGATCCCCCTCCTCTTTTTGAAGTTGTCACAGAATCTTCCGAAGGCGGAAGCCCCCATAACAGCTACTATCGCTACGTTTATTGACTGTTACGCCCGATTAATGTTCATGATGATGACCGTCATGATCGGGCGCGTCTTTGCTCAGTACAATATTACGTTCGGGAATCCGCTGTTCGTTTCCGGCAGCATCGGTACAATACACCATCAGGTGATATTTCCCCGGTGTGGCGTTCTCCGGAATTTGGATATCGTGATGATGGATATGTGCGTTTTTCTTCCCCGACACATCATAGCTTTTCTTAAAGGAAAACGCCACCGTGCCATCACCCGATTTAGTATGGGTATGATTGTCGAAATTACTATGTATTTCGATCAGATACGACTTCAGCATCACATCGTCCGACAAATCCATGTCGAAATGCACACCGTGCTTATCGCCGATTTTTAACACCGCACCCTCTTTGGGAGCATTCAACTTGATCTCCGGTTTCGTTACATCCGCTTTCTCGTCTTTGTCGCAAGACACGAGCATGAATGAACTGGCTGCCAATAGACAGACTGCTGAAAAATAAAACTTTTTTCTCATTTTAATAGTTGGTTAAATGGTACTTTAATATATAATTGGAAGTTTCGTCCCGGTTCGGGGATTTCAACCTTCCGATAAAAACTTAAATGATTAAAATATTTCGCATCGAATAGATTGCGAATGCTTAGCGACAGCTCAACCATCATGCCTGCTACAGCAAAGTCCATGCTCGCTCCGGCATGGAGCAGCTGAGCGCCCGGTGTCGCGTCTTCATTGCGGGCGATGCGGTGCTGAGCAACAATGTTCTGCCACTCGACATACGAGCGGAAGCGTTTGAAGCCCCAACTCAGTGTTTGACGTATGGAGAGCGGCGGCGAAAAGTTGAGTGCCGTATGCGTATCACGATTGCGGGTATAAACATACTCACCGGCGAAACGGTAGTGTAACCCGCGCGACAGATCGAGATCGAACGCAATTTCTCCACCCGCAAACAATGCCCGCGCGGGGGTATAACGGTAAACCTGCCCGGCATGAGGTAGCGCTGACCACTCGCCCGTGGGCTGAAGATAGATGTAACAGTCGAAGAGGCTGACGAAGGGCGACACGGTCAGTTCAAGCCCTGGCCGAGTAAGGCTGTAGGAGGCATCGAATTGCCAGCCGCGCTCGGAGCGGAGGGTCACATCGCCCTGCTCGTGACGGAAGGTACCGTGATGGACACCGTTCGAGGCCAGTTCGTTGGCGCCGGGCAGGCGAAAGCTGCGCCCGATGTTCGCCTTGAACAGATGAAGCGGCGACGGATTCCACACGATGCCGGCCGAGAAAGAATAATCACCGAAAATACGGTTTACATCATAACTTCTTTGTTTATATCGTTTTACCTGTTCATTAATATACCCTTGGCGACGCAGATATTCGCCCAGAAAAGGATCGTCGGAGGGAGCGATATCTATCTTCCCGAAGTCATAACGCGCACCGCCGTTGAGCGCAAATTCATGGGTGGGACGGTAAGTCGACAGCCAGTATCCGCCCGCGGCAAAACGCGTATACTCGGGCAACAGAAAGGCGTATCCGGCGATATCGTTCTTTTGCGCCTGCACATCGAGCCCGGCCGTATGCTCCCACGACAGATGATGCAACAGACGCGCTTTGAGTGCACCACTGAATGTATGCAGACGAAATTCCAGCTCCTTATCGGGGTCTTGCGCAGGCGGAAGTTGCGCATCGTAATGGGTGTGAAAGGCACTCCATTCTTCGCGATGATTATACTGATAGCCAAAGTCGGCCGAGAGGATGAGATCGTCGGGCGTGTATTGTTGATGTGTCATCACTTTGAAGTGATTGACGAGGCTGTAGGGCAACGCAATGTCACGGCTGTTGCCGTCGTCCTGCAAACGTGAGAGGTCCGGGGCACCGTGTGCACCAGGAAAAAAGCCCATCTTCTGAAAAGCGTTGCTGACCGTCACATTCATCCGATAACGGTTTCTTCGGTATCCCCCGAAGAAAGAAGCGTTACGTTCCATGCCGGCCGTATTCTTGAGCCTTCGACCATAGACGGGGATTTTGCGTGTGAGGTAGACAATTGTGTCGGCAGGTATACGATAGTCGCCGTAGCGCTGTTCGGAGAAGCGTGCCCTAACGAGCCACGCGCCTTTGCGCAGGCCAAGCATCAGCGATCCTCCCAGCGTGCCGTTGAGCGATTTGCTGAGTATCACGGCCTCACCGAAAAGCTGATCCACTGCCGGCCACGTGGCCGGCAGAATTTCGATGACGCCTCCCATGGCATCACTGCCGAAGATGAGCGACGACGGACCTTTGCGCACCCTGATTTCTTCGACATTAAAAGCATCGATCTCTAATCCGTGGTCGCTGCCCCATTGCTGCCCTTCCTGCTTGATCCCGTTCTCGGACACGACAATACGATTGAAGCCGAGGCCACGAATGGCGGGCTTGGAGAAGCCTGCACCGATATCCATCGAACGGACGCCGGGAATCTTCTCCATCGTTTGCACGAGGTTTCCCGTGAAATGACGGTTAAGAAAGTCTTTCCGCACCACGTCGATCGTGAGAGCGGTCATCTTCTGCTGTTGCCGATGATACGATTCCGAGACTACAACTTCGGACAAGGACACGTGCTTCATGCTGTCGGGCGCTTCGCTCTGGGCGTCGACCGAGCATACCGCAAAAAGAATCAGCAGCAGCAAACTATATCTGATATTCATACAAAATTATTACGTTAGCGATCGGATAAACCGTAAGTTTCACTCATTTAATGGTTAATGGTTATTCTTTACTACCTTGACGACCTTGTTACTTTTTTTCATTTTACCACAAGTTTTCATTCAGCGGTCAGCATTCGTCATTCTTCGTTTTTCTGTTTTTAGTCTATCAGCCAAACAAATCAACATCCAAAACAATCATTACATCGGCTTACAACCCTGCGCCGAGATGTGTACCCTTTTTCTCCCAACGCTTCGCATTGAGCTGAATTAACACACCTCTATTTATTAATTGTTAATTGTCATGCAGGGTACATGATTGGGGCTGTACCACGCATAACCATTGACGATTAAACATTAACAGTTAACCATCGAAATTATTTCCACCTGCGAAGATTAAACGCCCCAGGGGCATACATGGGCTGAAAGTCCGTTCTATTTCAGCCCCATCCCATAAAGGGTAGGGTATCGATTCCCCTGTCTTGTTTTTGAGGGCTGTAAGCCTGATGCAATTTATCAGTTAGCATTCAGCTTTCAGTCAACAATCGAAACATTTCAACAATTAAACAACTCAACATTCAAATGCCCAAAGGGCAGGCATCTAATACTCAAAAGGCTGAAAGCCCGATTTAGTTTAATGGTTAATTGTTAACGGTCAAGAGTTATCTTCCGGGTACATGACTTGGCATGCATTATGCATAGCCAACTAACAATCATCTATTTACAATTATTATATCGTGTATCACGCATAACAATTGACAACTGACCATTAATAATTAAATGTACGGTGGGGCACGCAGAGCGTAAGCGTAAAGAAGCGGACGGATGGTTTCACAAACAGCTGCCACCGGTTTACGCTCAGCGGTGAGAAGGGTAAAGAGACGAATCCGGAATATTTCACTTTGTGTGAAAGGCAGGAGATTGAAGAGGCAGATGAAGCAATCGTCATCCGACGAGGTGGTTTGCGGATTCTCTCCGTGCGTGCAACACATATCATACCCACACGCCTCGTGACGGTGAAATGCTTTCACCACAAAGACGGGTAGCAACGCAGCCAGCAGCAACGTCGCGATGACATATCTTCCTTTTGCACCTGTTATCACAATCTTCCTGCAAAGTTGAAAGCGCAAAGTAAAATAATATTTTTCAATGATGCAAATCTATCCAACCGTCAGTTGGAAACAAAAGGCGAGACCTCTGCAAAATACCTCTTTTATTTGCCCAATTCAACTATTTTTAATATAAGAGCTACGCAAAAACCATTCTCTCGGCACCGATAAAGACTGAAAGCAACGTGTCTGAAGCAACGATTCGTTTTCATTGCATATCTTTGCAGAGATTAATTGCCAATACCCGGTGCAGATATAGGCTGGGTAGGGTGTTTTCTGTCGGTTCTATAAGACATTGAATATGAAGTGCGGATGGATAATAGGAGTAACGATCGTCGCAGGGATGGCGGGGCTGTGGCTCTTGGGAATGCATGATAAACCGCTCGCCCCATCGCTCACGGTCAATAAGATTGTCGTCGAGAAAAGCAAACGGCGACTGAGTCTCTACTCCGGTGAGACTTTGTTGAAGACGTATCCGATCTCACTCGGAAAGTATCCTCTCGGACATAAAGCATTTGAAGGAGATCAGCGTACGCCCGAAGGAAAGTATGTGATTCATGATAAAAACCCTCACAGCGGCTATTACAAGAATCTGGGAATCTCCTACCCCAACAAACGGGACATCGCACATGCGAAAGAAATCGGGAAAGCTCCCGGCGGACATATCAAAATACACGGACTGAAGAACGGCTGGGGCTGGATCGGAAAAATACACCTGCTCAAAGACTGGACAGCCGGCTGCATCGCCTTGACAAACGAAGAGGTGGAAGAGCTCTATCAAGCCGTACCGATAGGAACCCCGATCGAGATTAAACCGTAAATATATTCTCACCGAAACCTTTGCAGTGTTTTTTCGTCGATGAGATATGCTAATCGTTGGTAATCCCCATTTACTTGCCGATACGGCATATTAGACCAATTGACTACAATGGTTTGAAAATCAAATGATAGAAATGTCTGATTTTGCTTTTTTTTCTGCGCTGAACTTTTGCAAAGATCATGCGTTTTTCCGGTACAAGAAAACAAATGAAAAGACTTTGATAAAAAAGGCGATGTATCGGATTTTTTTGCAGTCAGCCGGATGATGATATTCTATTTACGTTTCTTTTCAGATGCTTATTTTTAAGAAACAATATGCGTTTTCGTGGCAGAAATCTGTGGACATATGCAAAAATATTCTGTAAACTATGCTTTTTGAGAGAAAATAGTATTTACAACAAGTTATTAGAAAAATACTTGGCTTGAAATTTTATATTATGCTATAAAAACATTATGTTTGCAATACATAATAGATATAGAATATGAAATTCGTTGATAGAATAGAAGAAACGGCACGACTGAAGGACACTCTTTCAAGAGAGAAGTCTTCGTTGGTCGTAATGTACGGTCGCAGACGGTTAGGTAAGTCAACGCTTATCAAAAGGGTGTTGTCGGACAGTGATGTATATTTCCTTGCCGACCGTTCAGAAGGGCAACATCAGAGGACTTTGTTTGCAAAGGTGGTAGCACAAGTATTTCCTGATTTCGATAAGTTAACTTATCCAGATTGGGAGTCTATATTTCGTGCCGTTAATTATCGAACAGACAATCGTTTCGCTCTGTTCTTGGATGAATTCCCGTATCTGGTGGAACAATCCCCGGAACTGCCGTCAGTGTTACAGAAATTGGTTGATGAAAAGCAGTTGAAGTATAATCTCGTACTTTGTGGTTCATCCCAAAATATGATGTATGGACTCTTTCTTGATTCTACAGCACCTTTATATGGCCGTGCTGATGAGATAATGAGACTTACGCCGATACGCTTACCGTATATTCAGGAGGCTTTGCACCTTGACGCGGTGAGTGCCATTGAAGAGTATGCTGTATGGGGTGGTGTACCTCGTTATTGGGAACTAAGAGAAAACAGAAACTCACTTGACGATGCGTTGTGGCACAATATCCTCTCTGTAAATGGCACTTTTTACGAAGAGCCAGTAAAACTGTTTCAGGATGATGTAAAGGATATTGTCAAGACTTCTACAGTCATGTCTTATATCGGCTCCGGCGCAAATCGTCTTTCTGAGATTGCTGCCAGATGTAATGAGCCGGCAACTAATCTGTCACGTCCATTGAAGAAGCTGATTGACCTCGGATTTTTGGAGAAAGATGTTCCGTTCGGAATTGACGAAAAGAATGCAAAAAAGAGCCTATATAAAATAGCCGACCCATTTATGGCATTCTACTATCAGTTTGTTGTACCTAACCGTTCGTTCATCGAGATTGGTCGTCGTTTGCCATTAGAACGAGCTTTGGCAGCCCATTTCTCGGAGTATGTGAGTATGCATTGGGAAAAACTATGCAGGGATGCTGTAACGGGAAATCAGGTTAACGGAGTTGTTTACGGCAAAGCAAAACGCTGGTGGGGACCGGTTCTCAACGAGGATAAAAAGCCAGAACAAATAGAGATTGATGTAATGGCAGAATCACTTGATAAAAAGTATCTCTTAGTAGGTGAGTGCAAATGGACAAATCCAGAGAATGGTAGACAACTTACAGCCGAACTTCTCCGTAAAACCAATCTGCTGCCATTTGCCAAGAATTACACGATTTTCCCGGTCCTATTTCTTAAAAATGCACCGAAAGATGATGTCGGGAATGCGATGTTGCCGGAAAATGTTGTTGAGTTGATGAGGTAAATTCGTATAACGCCTATCCATGATGGCGCGGAATCTTTTCTTCTGTCAGATAAACCCAAATTACGCGATACACTGTTCGGCGTTTACCATTAATAATGGACGTGCGAATGTACGACAAAGGTTGCGTCAGGCTTACAGCCCTCCGCCGAGACGCGATACCTTTTTCCCCAACGCTTCGCATTGGGCTGAATTAACACGCCCTTTCAGGGCTCTTACAGCAGTCAGCCGTCAGTTCCGCATTCCTCCTTGGAAGGGGGGAAGGGGGATGTTCATATCGGCGTTATGACGGGTGAACACAGAGGTTCGCCCCTACATGAACTGCCCTTTCCTCTACCCTGTCATTCAGAGCGAAGCGATGAATCTCCTTCCTTCTCCAAGTGAGATTCCTCACGGTGTTCGGAATGACAAGGAGGGGCGTTCAGAGCACTTCCCTTGTCATCCAGAACGTCAGCGATGAATCTCTTTTCCTCTTCCTCGCGGGATTCCTCACTGCGCTCGGAATGACAGGGGTACATGTTGTAGAGACACAAATCATTGCGTCTCTACGGTGCGTACTGCGTTCATTTGCGTCCATTTGTGAAATTTGTGTTCGGACACCGTGTACCTTGTACATAACCATTACCCGATAGGGCTGAAAGCCTGCTTTATTTCAGCCCTATCCCGCAAGGGTGGGGTATCCATGCCAATACCTTGGTTAGAGGGCTGTAAGCCTGACATAATCGTTAGCGGTCAGTATTCAGCAATCAGTCAACAAATCAACATGTCAACAATAATGCAATGAAGGAGGCTTATCGGCAAATTCGTATAGCAGAAATATATGCAACTCGCGTAGATTGGATGACGAGTGGCAATGATAGCGAAGAGAGTTTTCATGAACGTATAAAAACAGAACTCGTCCAGATAGTTTTGTAAAAACTCCAGCTTAATGTCATGAAATGTATTTAGTAATTGTCGCTTGGCATTGCTGATGGCGATATGAACCCAAGGGAGTCATTCTCCCACTTTTTCTTTTGGGATAACCTGAGAGTGGTGTCGTGGTACAAAGTTTTCTAACTCCACGTAAGAAGTAGAATCATCCGTGTCGATTTGATTAGCTCCGGAGGCTAACTGCTGAACCGCCGCTGCATTAATGGTCTCTTTTTCCCAATAATGATCCGTGCCGCCGCATTTGGAACAAACAACACCTACTTAGCCGCGATACTCCTTGAATTTTTGCTTACAGCTTTCTTCATCAGGAAATTGGGATATAAAATCGATGAACGTCATATAACTTGATTTTTTTACAAAGACAATCATTCTTGGGTAATTATACGGATATTCATATTGTTTTTATATAAATAGTCGCTCCTTAATATTTGCTTAATATTTTGTGATTCAACAAAATAATATTGAAAACAGTTGCATATATTTGCAGGAATTTGTATCTTTACAGAATAAAACCCTGCGAATTATGTTAGGAAAATTACCGGAAAAAGGGCAGCGGGATTTGTTCCGCCCCATGCTGAAAGATTTTATTGACATGAAGCACGAACTTGCCGTTCTTGCAGACAAAATAGACTGGTCCTATTTTGAAAAGGAGTTTGCTCCACTTTATTCCGAGAGAGGAGCTCCGAGCGTACCCATCCGCCTGATGGTTGGTTGCTTAATGTTAAAACATCTATACAATCTTGGAGATGAGCGTCTACCGGAATTTTGGGTTCGAGATGTTTACTTTCAGTATTTCTGCGGAGGTGAATTTTTTGAGCATGAGTTTCCTTTCGATCCGAGTGATTTCGTTCATTTCCGTACCCGTGTGGGTGAAGAAGGGATAGGAAAGATTTTTGCTTACAGTGTCCGTCTGCACGGCAAAGAAGTGCCTAAAGAATCCAAGTTTGTCCTATCGGACACCACCGTGCAGGAAAACAACATTACTTTTCCTACGGATGCCAAGCTGTGCAAGAAAGTAATTGATAAATGCAATAAGATTGCTAAGAAAGAAGGAATCATCCAGCGTCAGCGGTACACCCGGGAAAGCAAACAATTGCTTCGCGACGCTTACAACGGAAAACATCCCAAGCGTGTCAAAAAAGCCAATAAAGCCAAAAGGCGGTTGAAAACAATTGCCAATGCCTTGTTGCGTGAGCTTGACCGCAAAATGAACGAAGAACAGAAGAGACTGTACGAAAACGAGTTCTCGCTTCTTAAACAAGCTGTAAATCAAAAACGAAATGACAAGGATAAAATTTACAGTCTGCACAAACCCTTTACCCGCTGCATAGCTAAAGGTAAGGCACACAAACAGTATGAGTTTGGGAACAAAGTCGGACTCATTACTACAGGCAAGAAAGGCAGAAAAATCATTACAGCCGTACAGACATTCTTAGACAACCCTTATGATGGAGACACCATAGAACCGCTTCTTAGACAGATGGAAGACAATGATTTGAAATTACCTCAAGAACTTGCGTACGACAGGGGAGGGAGAGGTCGCAGAGAAATAAAAGGAGTAAAAATCATTACTCCCAACAAACCTAAAAAATCTGACAGTGAATATCAGAAAATGCAGAAACGCAAGAAATTTAGAACCAGAGCAGGTATTGAACCTATCTTCGGACATCTGAAAAAAGACTTCCGTATGGAACAGAACTATCTGTGGGGCGAAAAAGGGATACATATTAATGCCTACATGGCAGCAACAGCTTGGAATCTAAAGAAAATGCTGGAAAAGATTAAGGAAAATCTTTTGCGTTCTATTTTTTACGGGTTTCTGCCAAAGGAAAAAATATACTTTTATTCCTTTTTATTCAAGAAAATCAATTGTTAAGGAGCGACTAAATAACTAAATCTACTTGCCAATACAGCATCATTACCCCTCTATCACTTAGGCGATTAGCCATTTAATCGGTACAAGGCACCCTAAAACAAATAAAAAAACAGTTTTATCTAACTGTTTTATAGGTGGTTACACACTTGTACCGCATGGCTTAGTTCTCAGTCTTTCAATCTTCTTTTTAGTGGTATTATCTATTAATCATCTAATTACAATACCTCCCATTTGTTTTTAGCACGCTTGCTCACTACAAAAGTACCCATTTCGGAGCATATCAAAGCAAAATGATGCAAGGAAAATACTCGACATACTTATTTTATCCTCCAACAATTATAATAGTGAGATTAAAAGCGTATATTTGCGCACTATATGATATATTGAAGATATGGCAAAGAATACAATGGGGACTAAGTTGCCCCGAAAGTTAGAGCAGAAGATGCAGATTGTGGGAGAGCAAATCAAGTTGGCTCGACTACGTCGTAATCTTAGTGTGGCACAGATTGCAGAGCGTGCCACTTGTTCCCCTTTGACCGTCTCTCGTATTGAGAAAGGATCTCCTACTGTGTCTATCGGGATCTACTTGCGAGTACTCTATGCCCTGCAACTCGAAGACGACATCCTTCTCATCGCCAAAGACGATGAACTGGGGCGTCGCCTCCAAGACCTCTCTCTCATCAATCGCCGTCGTGCCTCCAAGAAAGAATAAACTATGCGGAAACTACTTGTATATGCTGATTTTGATTGGCTGAAAGAGCCGATGCTTGTTGGAGAGTTGAGCTACGAGTCTTTGCGAGGCACTGACAGCTATGGCTTCCGATTCGATGAAGAATGGCTACGGACACAGGGTAGTCTGTTTCTAAGTGCAGACCTTAATAATTACTCGGGCGTACAATATACAACAGGTGGAAGTGATATTTTTGGATGCTTTTCAGATGCGTTGCCCGACAGATGGGGGCGAACATTGCTCAATCGAAGGGAGCAGATTTTAGCACAAGAGGAGAAACGCCCTCTTCGTCGTCTTACTTCCTTTGATTACCTCTTAGGAATTGATGATTATTCCCGAATGGGAGGCTTTCGCTTCAAAGAAAGTGCAGATACAGAATTCATCAATAGTACACCATCGCTAAGGATTCCACCCCTGACGGATATTCGGGAATTGGAAGCTGCGAGCAAGGAGATAGAACAAAGTGAGGAACGGAATGAACTCCCTGACAAAAGATGGATTGCACAGCTGATTCAACCTGGCACTTCTCTTGGTGGAGCGCGCCCCAAAGCAAGTGTGGCAGACACTGATGGTTCTCTATGTATTGCTAAGTTCCCTTCTCGTAAGGATGATTATGATGCAGAGTTGTGGGAACATTTCTGTCATTTGCTGGCAAAGAGGGCTGGGATTACTGTTGCCGACACAAGGGTACTACAAACTTCAGAGACCTATCATACGCTAATCTCCCGACGTTTTGATAGAACAGAGCAGGGAAGACGTATTCACTTTGCCTCGGCTATGACGCTCCTTGGATTGCATGATGGTGATAATGCCATGAATGGTTATGGTTACTTGGATATTGTTGATTTTATCGTTCGTCATTGTGCGGATGTAGAACATAACCTCAGAGAACTATATCGTCGTGTTGCTTTCAACATCTGCATTGGCAATAGTGACGATCATTTCCGAAACCATGGATTCCTGCTTACTCCCAAAGGTTGGACACTTTCTCCTGCTTATGATATAAACCCGACACTAAGTAAATATCAAAGTTTGTTGCTTACGGCTACTTCTAATGTGGCGGATCTCTCGCTTCTCAGAGATGCTGCTGAGGATTATATGCTGAGCAAAGAAGCTGCTAGTAATATCATCTCAGAGGTATGCGATGCCCTGAAAGATTGGCACCCTTTGGCTGCTCAACTGGGAGTATCCAAGAGAGAAATAGCCGTCTTCACTGATCGCTGGAAACTTTCAGCAAGTCATTGTGCAAAATAAATACCCCCGAAAAGGGGTATAATTGATTCCTATTCCTTATATTTGCCACTGATAAGGTATATAATGACTTTGGCGGAGTGAGTCGTGCATAGTGATATACCTTGAATATGTACCCAAAAGAGACAAAATGGGTACATATCCTTGAGACGTGTACCCGAAAACGGCATTTTGGGTACATATTCGGAATGTGGTACTTCAAGTAATTGATATAAATGATGGTAGCGAGGACAATCATAGCGCAGTACGTAAAAGAGATGCGTAAGAAATATAAACTGACACAAGTAGACCTCTCCGAGAAAGCAGGAGTGGGGCTACGTTTCGTGCGTGAACTGGAGCAAGGCAAGACCACGCTTCGCCTTGACAAGGTCAATAAGGTGTTCGAACTCTTCGGTTCGGAGTGTGGTCCCGTGCCGATCAAACGAGAAGGAGATAACGCATGAAACAAGCCGTTGTTTATTGGAAGACATTTAAGGCTGGGATTCTCACAGAAAGCGATGAGGGCTATTCCTTTGCTTACGACAAGGACTATTTGACTATGCCCGAAGCTCAAGGCATAAGCCTGACAATGCCTTTGCAAGAAGAACCTTTCCAAAGTAATACGCTTCATCCATTCTTTGATGGACTTATCCCTGAGGGATGGTTGTTAGCTATTGCTCAGAAGAATTGGAAGATAGACGCAAGGGATCGAATGGCTTTGCTGTTGGCTTGTTGCCGTGACTGCATTGGAGCGGTAAGTATCGAACCTCTAAATGCGACTGAAGATGAAGAATAGATGCCTATACTGCTACGAACCTTTGGTTGATGGAGAGGTGGATTACCATGCCAAGTGTTGTCGCAAATTGTTTGGAACGAGCCAAGCACCAATATTGCCTTATACGAGTAGTGAAGTACGAGTGTTGGCTGACGAGGTTGTTCGTTCGCAAACCACAGTGACAGGAGTACAACCCAAGCTGTCTCTCGACTTTGATCAGATGAGCAATTTGCCCAAGCGATTTACCATAGTGGGCTTGTGGGGACGGTTTATTCTTAAACCTCAAACAGAGCGTTATCCACATCTCCCCGAGTTAGAGGATGTGTCGATGCACCTTGCAGAGATTGCCAAGATTGAAACAGTTCCTCATGGACTGATGCGATTCAGCGATGGCGAACTATGCTATATCACTCGTCGCATAGACCGAACAGAGCAGGGGGAGAAGCTTCCAATGGAAGATATGTGTCAACTTTCAGAGCGTCTGACCGAGTATAAATACAAAGGTTCGCATGAGCAGATAGCCAAGCTGATCTCCAAGTATAGCTCTGTGCCTAAACTTGATCTTGTCAAGTACTGGGAGCAAGTACTCTTTTCGTGGCTGATAGGTAATGCCGATATGCATCTCAAGAATTACTCGCTCTATGCGCCAGAGGGGAACGAATATCAACTCACTCCAGCCTATGATCTGCTTTCTACGGCACTCGTTATTCCAGAGGACACGGAAGAACTTGCATTGACCCTCTGTGGCAAAAAGCGCAAACTCACCCGACAACACTTCCTCGAAGCGATGACAGCCTCAGGACTATATGAGAAGGTGTGTGACAATATTTTCGCTCGCTTCCAACACATCCTCCCCGAATGGGAAGCCTGCATCCGCCAGAGCTTCCTACCGAAGGAGATGCAAGAACAATACATCGAGTTGATTAGATCAATATCTCTCAGATAGATAAGCACAGTTAAACACAGATTGGGACAAGAAGAAGAGAGTTTTGGGAGATGTCCTGTCCTGAATTTAGCCTACGCATTTTAGTTGAATGATGAATGTTATTTTACTTTCCGATGCAGAAGTGGGCGAAGATGTAGTGGAGGGTGTCGTCGCTGGTGATTTCGCGGCCGGTGATTTCGCCGATGGAGCTGATGGCGTGCCGGAGGTCGAGCGTTAGCAAGTCCGTCGAGAGTCCCATATCGAAGCCTGAACGCATCCGCTGAAGCGCGTCGTAAGCCTCACGCAGGAGCTGATGATGGCGGGCATTGCTCACAATGAGATCGGCTTCGTTCGCCTGAGCACAGTCCATGATCTTGACCAATTCTTCCTTAAGCTGATCCATTCCTTCGCCTGAGCGAGCCGAGATAAACAGCGGTTTTTCGGAGCAACCAAGGGAATCGCACAGCACCTTATCGAGATGGTTCCGTTCGGCCTCGGTGAGGCTTTCGCTTTTATTGACCAGCAGAATGACCGTTCGCTCCTCCCTTTCATCCCAAATGCTTTTGATATAGTCCAGCTGATTGGCCTCGCTGGTGCGCGTGCCGTCCACCACGGCAAGGATAATATCCGCCTCTTTGATTTTGCTTCGGCTACGCTCAATGCCAAGACTCTCGATGGTGTCTTCGGTCTCTCGCAGTCCTGCCGTATCGACGAAGCGGAAAAGGTAGCCTCCGATGTGCATCGTGTCCTCGATGGTGTCGCGCGTGGTGCCGTGAATATCGCTCACGATGGCACGCTCCTCGCCCAGCAAGGTATTGAGCAGGGTACTCTTGCCCACGTTAGTCGTGCCGACAATCGCCACAGGAATTCCACGCTTGACAGCATTGCCGAGGCGATAGCTGTCGATGAGCTTCTTGAGCTTTAGCTCGATTTGGTCGCAGAGGGCGAGTAGCTCCGTACGATCGGCGAACTCCACATCTTCTTCGGGGAAATCCAATTCCAACTCCATCAACCCCGTTAGGCGAAGCAATTCCTCACGCAGAGCATTCAGTTCCTCGCTATACCCTCCTTTGAGTTGCTTCATCGCCATTTGGTGCTGTGCCTTGCTTTCGCTGGCGATGATGTCCGCCACCGCCTCGGCACTACTCAGGTCCATACGCCCATTGAGGTAGGCACGGCGAGTAAATTCGCCCGGTTGTGCCATCTGACAGCCTTCTCCTACGAGGCTCTCTAACAGTCTGCGCCTGATATAGACAGAACCATGGCAGGAGATTTCTACCGTATCTTCGCCTGTAAACGAATGCGGAGCCCGGAAATAAGTCAGGACGACTTCATCGATTAATTCATCTCCAGCTATCACTTCGCCATAATACGCATATCGAGGTTTGACAGACTCGGCGACAGGTGTTTCCCCTCCGTATCGAAAGAGCCGAAGCGCGACAGGCAACGCTTCGGGACCCGATACGCGTATCACCGCAATACCGCCCACACCGGGGGCAGTCGATACGGCACAGATGGTTGATTTGTCCAGCATGACACGTATAATGATAATTTACGAGCAAAGATACTTCTTTTCGTGAAAGAGCAGAAAAGCGGAAAGAAGAAGTTGCGCCGTTTTACGGTTCCTGCGGACGGACAATCATCACGCCCGTTGTCCGTTTACCGTCCGTCACATACGTCTGTAGCGACTCCGGATTAACGATCACCTTCCCGGCCGAAGACGAGGCGTGGATAAACGTCAGCATCTCGCCTTCGCGGTCAATGAATCCGACGTGCGAGATATCCAGCCCTTCGATATTCGTCACGAAACAAACGATATCTCCGTTTCGCATGCCGGAGCCGCAACGTTCGATTTCTTTTTCGGGGATACAGGCATACGTCTCACGCGATGAAATTTCTTGCTCCTTCTCACGCATCACCTTTACCCATTCCGAATGCGCCTTTAACTGCCTGTATTTATCGGGATGCGCAGACATGAACGACATTTTCAGGCGATACGGCTCACCTCCGATCGCGGACGTTACGTCTCGAACAATCCCTTTCCGCCGATTCTCATGAATCCAGTCGGAGAAATAATGCAAGCGATCCGTGTAATCGTGTATCTCGCCTTGACGATAGCGCAGTTGTTTCAGTTGCCCGGCATACGCTTCGAACGAAGGATTACCGGCTTTCACCGTGCGTGCCAATGCGAGGACAGACTCGACGAGCGTCGTACAGTCGAGCTCACGCAAGTTGATCACGAGCCTTTCCGGCTCTTTCTCAAGTGTCGAAGCCACGTAAGGCCGATCCTTGAAGAACTTCGCCGTCTCGACAAGGAGGTCGCCTAACGGCAAATGCTCTTTCCCTTGCATAGCCTGCACATACGTATCAAAAATCGCCCGGTCTTCCGGAGTATAGTCGGCTTTTTCCTGAGCTGAGCAAGCCATACACACGAGCGTACTCCACACAAATACCATCCATTTTTTCATTTTGTTTCTGTTTTTTGATCCAACATATCTTGTAATTTCAACATTTCGTCACGATATTGCGCTGCCTCGAGGAAATCGAGTTTCTTCGCCGCCTCGGTCATCTGTTTCCGCGCCTGCGCAATGGCTTTCTCCAATTGCGGCCGCGTCATATACTGCACTACGGGATCGGCCACCAGCGACGGTTCCGGCTCAACGTAAGCATACGTTTCGGTAGCTGTTTGCAGACGTCCACCACCCAGCACCGACACGGTGTTTTTCACGATCTGCTTCGGTGTGATGCCGTGCCGTTCGTTATAAGCCAGTTGTTTTTCGCGCCGGCGATTCGTTTCGTCGATCGTTTGCTGCATGCTTTCGGTGATTTTGTCGGCATAAAAGATTACTTTTCCGTTGATGTTACGCGCAGCACGTCCGGCTGTCTGAGTGAGCGAACGGTGAGAACGCAAAAATCCTTCCTTGTCGGCATCGAGCACAGCTACAAGCGAAACCTCGGGCAAGTCCAGCCCTTCGCGCAGCAGATTGACGCCAATCAGCACATCGAAGAGCCCCTTGCGCAAATCGTCCATGATCTTCACCCGTTCGAGCGTATCGACATCGCTGTGAATATAGTTACAGCGCACCTCCATCCGCTTCAGGTAATCCGTCAGCTCTTCGGCCATGCGTTTGGTGAGTGTAGTCACCAGCACGCGCTCGTCGGCTGTGGCACGCTGCGCGATTTCTTCCATCAGGTCGTCGATCTGGTTGAGGCTGGGACGCACTTCGATGATCGGGTCGAGAAGTCCCGTAGGCCGGATAAGCTGCTCAACGACTACTCCCTCACTCTTCATCAGCTCATAATCGGCAGGGGTAGCACTCACATAGATCGCGCTCGGCGTCAACGATTCGAACTCCTCGAAGGTCTGCGGACGGTTATCCAACGCAGCCGGAAGACGGAAACCGTATTCAACGAGCGTTTGTTTGCGCGAACGGTCTCCGCCGTACATGGCGCGTATCTGGGGCACCGTTACATGGCTCTCATCAATGACCAGCAAAAAATCTTTCGGAAAATAGTCTAACAGGCAGAACGGACGCTCTCCGGGCTGACGACCGTCAAGATAGCGGGAATAATTCTCGATGCCGGCACAATGCCCCAGCTCCTGTATCATTTCGAGGTCATACGTCACGCGTTCTTCGAGACGTTTGGCTTCGAGCGGCTTGCCGATATCCTGCAAGAACCGAACCTGCTCACCGAGATCGACGTGTATCTGCCCGATGGCTGTACGGATACGCTCCTGCGTTGTAACGAACAGATTCGTCGGATAGATGTTCAGCGTATCCTGCTCGTCGTATTCATGCCCGTCGACCGGGTTAAACGATGCGATACGCTCAATCTCGTCCCCCCAGAACTCGATACGGTAAGCCAGTCCGTCGTAGCTTTCGATGGCCGGGAAAATATCGACCGTATCGCCGTTCACGCGAAAACTGCCGCTCGTAAACTCCACTTTATTATTCACATAAAGCGCATCGACAAACAGGCGAAGCATCTTGTCGCGGGCAATCCTCATCCCTTTCTCCAGATAGACGACCTGCTCTTCAAAAGCACGCGGATCGGCCATGCCGTAAAGACACGAGACGGACGAGACGACGATCACATCGCGACGTCCGGAGAGCAGCGAGGCCGTAGCACGCAGACGTAATTTATCGATTTCTTCGTTGATCGCCATATCTTTCTCAATGTATGTATCGGTCGTGGGCAAATAAGCCTCCGGCTGATAGTAATCGTAGTACGATACAAAATATTCGACAGCGTTATGCGGAAAAAACGATTTGAATTCGCTGTACAACTGTGCGGCCAGCGTTTTGTTATGGCTCAGGATCAGTGCGGGCTTACGTACTCGTTCGATGACATTGGCCACGGTAAAAGTCTTTCCGGACCCCGTCACACCCAGTAAGGTCTGATACGGCACCCCTTCACGGATGCCTTGGGCAAGCGCCTCGATGGCCTCAGGCTGGTCGCCCGTCGGCTTATATGACGAAACAAGTTCAAAATCCATGATTTTTCGTACAATAAAAAAAACAAAGATACAAAAACCCCGCAAAAAAAACGGCCGACACAGAGTTGAAAAAAAAACGGCCGATCTCCCTCTGTTCCGGCCATGCAAAATTTTGTCGTTCAAGGGCGGGGTTTTGTACAATATCCCATAATATTATTGCATCTTTCTGAAATAATACAGTCCTTTGTTCTTTCACATGCACCTTAATTAAGTTACAAGGAACTTATGAAATATAAAAATACACTGATTATATGTGCTTTGCTGTGTGCCATACCTGTCATGTCGCAGACGGTTTATCATGTCCATGCGACAAAAGGAAACGATGCTCATGACGGCAAATCATGGTCGAAAGCGTTGGCTACGCTCCAGACAGCATTGGATAAGGCACAGCCGGGCGATGCCGTGTACGTTGCGGCCGGCACCTATCATCCTACCCGGCGAATCGGAGAAACACTGGCTCACAATCCCAAACAAAAGACAACCGACCGTCATCGTTCGTTTATGGTTCGCGGCCGTATCCGTTTATACGGAGGTTTTCCGGCCGATGCTACGGACCACACGACGATAAAAGATCGCGACTGGAAGATGCACCGTACCATTCTGAGCGGCGACTTTAACGGCGACGACGGGGGCGACTTCTCAAATATGAGCGAGAACGCTTACCATGTGCTCGTTCTGCTTGATGTCGAGTCATCCGCGGAGATAGACGGCTTTACCATCACCGGCGGTCATGCCAACGAAGAAAACGGCGTGTTGATCGGCGAAACGTCGGTATTTTCCGAATTTGGCGGCGGCATTTATGCCTATACGGCATACAAAAACTTATCGCCTCAACTGTCGAACCTCATCATCGAAGGAAATACGGCAGCCAAGAACGGCGGCGGTATATTCATTTACTCGAGAAATAACGAAGCCAGTGTAACTATCCGGCATTCCACGATCCGAAAGAATCAGGCCGGAGGATCAGGAGGCGGCATTTTCAACAGCGGGAAGAGAGTCGCTTCGCCCCGATTGGTCAACGTGAGTATCGTCGGCAACCAAGCCCAACACGAAGGAGGGGGATTCTACTGCCTTTGCGAGGACCTTGTATCGGCGCCTCATCTGACGAATGTGCTGGTTGCCGGAAATGCTGCTCGTAACGGGGGAGGAATGTTCTGTTATTCGTATGCAGGAAACGTCGCTCCTTCTCTGACGAATGTAACCATCTGCGGCAACAGGGCTACGGCCGAAGGAGGAGGTATCGCGTGCTCAGCCGGGAGAGACTGGACGAAAATCGGGATATCTTTACCCGTGTTCTCGAACACGATTATCTGGGATAACCAGGCGCCACACGGCTATCCCAACTTGTACAACAACGGCGCTACGGGAAGCATGCCCACCATACATGAAAGCTATATCGAAGGAGAGCCGTCTCCCTTTATGAATAAGATTAAAACAAACGATTTCACACACATTGCACATGGCTTCGTAAGTCATGTAGCGCCCGGCTTCGCCCCGACTACAGAAGGGGATTACCGTTTGAATCAAAACAGTCCGTTTATCGATCAGGGAAAAAATATTCATCCCTCATTCGAAACGGATTTGGCCGGTAATCCACGTGTATATGGCAAGAGTATTGATCTTGGCGCGTATGAATATCAGGGATATAACCCCAAAGACGCAGGCATAATAGAGGAGGATTATCGGATATGGGCATCGCACGGTCAGGTAACGATTCAGCTCGACCGTCCGGCCACGATCCGAATTTATACGGTTGAAGGCCAACTGATCCGGCAATATAACGACGAGAAGCAGGGTACAAAAATCGTAAATCTCCCCAACGGCATTTACCTCATTTCGCTTAATGGAGAAAGTAAGGCCAAAGTGATTGTCTACTGACAGCGAAATTTTTTAACTCCCAAAAGAGATTCTCGTCAAAGAGTTGTGTCGCATCTTGCAAAAAGCAACATCAGTTTATAGCGTAGTAGCGGCAGAAATATTCCTGCACGATAAACAAAGTCAGATATACAACGCTACCCTACGGCGATCTGTTTGCACCGTTTCAAATTCGGATGTAACAGCGGTGCTGCTCATGGGCACTCTTTCTTTACGATACTTCATGGCACTGTATACCGTGCTGCGCGCCGAAGTATGAAACTCCATTGCTCCCGTTTCGGCCTCGATCCGGGCAATGTTATGTTCACGCACCCCACAGCCGGGCATGATGATGATGCGTCCGGCGGCACGTTGCACCAGCTTGCGGAGCATCGGGATGCCGCTCACCGCGTCAGGCTGTTGGCCGGACGTCAGGATGCGGTCACATCCCAGTGCAATGAGTTGCTCAAGCGCCACAAACGGCTCACGGCATACGTCGAATGCCCGATGACATGTGACGGAGAGCGGCTTAGCAGCCTCAATCAAACGTTGCATCAAGGCGATATCCATGTCACCGTCTTTGGTCAGACAGCCAAAAACAACCCCGTGTATGTTCAGCTGTTTGGCCATCTCAATGTCATAAAGCATGGCCTGCACCTCGGCCGGAGTATAGAGGAAATCGCCCCCTCGCGGCCGAATAATGACGTTGATATCGATCTGCGAAGTCAGCGCCTGCGCTGCCCGTATCTCTCCATAGCTGGGGGTGGTACCGCCTTCAGGAATAGCAGCGCACAACTCCACACGCCGTGCTCCTCCGGCTTCAGCCTCCACACAGCTCTGCGCCGAATTTGCGCATATTTCAATGATTCGTCCCATGGGCTCTTCGGTCAGCCTTTATCGACCGATGCAGTGGTACGTAAACCCTGCTTCTTCGATCTCATGCATATTGTAAATATTACGTCCGTCCAAGATCAACGGCATCTTCATCTGTTGTTTGATTCTAAGCCACGACGGCAAACGAAATTCTTTCCATTCCGTCACAATCATCAACACATCGGCATCGGTCACCGCCTCATAAATATCTTTCGCATAATGAATCCGGTCACCGATACGGCGTTTAGCCTCCGGGACAGCTACGGGATCGTAAGCCGTCACACGGCATCCGGCCTTCAGCAACAGATCAATCAGCACAAGCGAGGGCGCTTCACGCATATCGTCCGTCTCCGGCTTAAAAGCCAGCCCCCACATAGCCACCTTCTTACCTGACAGATTCCCTTGATAGTATTGCTCTAACTTCCGGTATAATACCGTTTTCTGATATTCGTTCACGGCCTCAACCGCCTGCAGGATACGCATCGGATAGCCCTGCTCGTCGGCCGTGCGAATCAAGGCCTTTACATCTTTCGGAAAGCACGACCCGCCATAACCACAGCCGGCATAAAGGAAGCTGCTGCCGATACGCGTATCGGCGCCGATCCCTTTGCGCACCATATTTACATCGGCGCCGATAATCTCGCAGAGGTTAGCCATATCGTTCATAAAACTGATGCGTGTGGCCAACATGGCATTGGCCGCGTATTTCGTCATTTCGGCCGAAGGGACATCCATATAAATGATGCGGAAGTTGTTCAACATAAAAGGATGATACAGCTTTTCCATCAGATTTTTCGCACAGTCTGACTCTACTCCTACAACGATACGGTCCGGGTGCATAAAATCTTTAACAGCAGCCCCTTCTTTTAGAAATTCCGGATTGGAAGCTATATCAAAGTTAATCGATACGCCACGCTTAACCTGTTCGTCGAGAATCGTTTGCTTGATCTTCTGCGCCGTTCCGACGGGCACGGTACTTTTTGTTACCACCAACAGGTATTTCGTCATGGTCTGCCCGATGGTACGCGCCACATCGAGCACATACTTCAGATCGGCGCTCCCGTCTTCATCAGGCGGCGTACCGACGGCGCTGAACACGATTTCGACCTCGTCGAGCACCTCCCTCAATTCCGTTGTAAAATGCAAACGTCCTACTTCGTGATTACGGACGACCAGTTCCTCCAACCCGGGCTCATAGATCGGGATGATCCCGTTTTTCAGGTTCTCAATCTTACGGCGATCGATGTCCACACAATAGACCTCCATGCCCATCTCTGCAAAACAGGTACCAGTCACCAGACCGACATATCCCGTACCAACGATCGCAATCTTCATGCTTTTTTCATTTTTTTCAAACGGGCGTAAAAGTAGTGTTTTTTTTCGGGACTGCCCCTTTTTTGATGCTGCTTTTTTCAGTATTTAGAAAAAAACATCGTATTTTTGCGACCCAATAAGGATCGGCATGGAGGTTAGACGTATTATACGAAATATCGCGCATCATTATTTTTTCTACCTGTTTGCGTTTACGTTATTTTTCGGAGTGTCGCTGTATCATACGGCAGCATTGGGATTCACGGTCGAGTTGTCCGGTATCTTGTTACTGATCTTTTACGGCCTCTTTCTTTACCTTACGAAACAGCGGAATTTCCATCCCGCCGCCATCATCATATTGACCGTTCTGCTGCTTTATCTGGGTTACTCCTTCTATCTCTCACACAACAAACCGCAAGCCATTTTGCTCGATTTTCTGATACAACTCAAGCCCTACATCACCTTCTTCATCGTTTCGCAATTGGCGCCATCCCTTTCAGACATGCAAAAACAACAAATGGCACGGTTATGCCTGCTGCTTTGGTTGCTCTTCCTCCCTATCGGAGCCTATGGATTATTCCTGCCCGATGTGTACCGGTCTGTTATGAATCGGCCTGAAAACTTCGTGGCAGCCGTCGCCTCCCTCTCGCTCGTTTATCTGTATTGCAGCGACTTCTCGACAACAGCACGGCGGACATTCCTGCTCATGCTCTCGGCCTGCCTGCTGGCCTCCCCGCGATTCATCGCTCTTTTCCTCCTGATATGCGGTATTGTTCTCTACTTCAACCGCCGCAGTATTTTGAAGTCTTGGATAAAGACGGGAATTGCAACAGGCGTTATCATCTTGATTGCGACGTATATCTTCTACATACAGCTCACAAGCTGTCTTTTGCCATCAGACGCACAGGGTAACGGTCTCTCGGCCTTAGCTCCACAAGCCATCATATACCAATCATCGCTGAAGGTATGGCGAGACTTTCCCCTATTCGGTAGCGGATTGGCAAGTTTCGCGACCTATGCTTCCGGATTGTATTACTCTCCCCTCTATGCCGAATACGGACTTCATACCGTATCGGGACTTGCCCCGCAAGACTGGCACTCCGTTTGTGATACGTATTACCCGTCGCTTGTGCAGTTCGGCCTTACAGGCATCGTCCTGTACCTGCTTTTCTGGACATATATCGTCTGCGCTTCTTTATGGAAATATAAACGGCAAGGGAATCTTCAGTACTTTGTAATCGTCCTGATTCTGGCTTGCACCCTATTCATCGGAAACATTTCCGACTCGTTACTCACCAGTCATAAAGGATATTTTATGATGATGTTTTTCGGCCTATTGGCAGGTAATCCGAGGCAGAATGAATGCCTCACGAAAAGAATACAGACGATCCCCGACGAACTTCTCTCCAAAGAGCCTCTGTGGGAAGACTGCATAGAAACGGGAACAACATCCTCAGTAAAATATCCCGATAAAGCGACATAGAAAATTACCGTATGCAACAAGACTTTATAAATAAAAACTTTTTCAGGTTAATGATGTTCACGCTCGTCTTGGGGGTGATCTTCTACGATCTTTTCAATATGGCCGGATTCAGCTATATTGATGAAATCTGTGCATTTCTTTTATTTATTTTATTCGGAATAAATGTCCTTCGATCCAAGAATTGGGCATTTGATAAAATATTCCTGCTTATCTTGGGAATATTTCTGTTCTATCTGGTCTACTCCCTGTATATTGGTTCCAATAGTCCTCGAGCCATCCTGATGGATTTCGTTATACAGATCAAGCCTTATTTGGCTTTCTTCTGTGTGTATTCCATGCGGCCTGTCTTGAATGCGAATCAGAAGAAGATTCTACGGCAGTTGGCGATTTTATTCAGCCTGTACCTGTTATTGATCGGAACAGGAGACTTGTTTATAAAAGACTTGATGTTAAACATTCTGTCTCACACTTCCCGCTTCGCTACTGCAACATCCATTTTAGCCCTCTTGTATCTCTATTTCAGTGATTATACGAAAAGAGACAAACTCATTTTTATCTTACTCTTATCCATCGGTTTATTCTCCGGACGTTCCAAACTCTTCGGTTTTTTGGCGCTCTGTACGCTTATAATGCTGTATATCAACAAATCGTTTGAGATGAAATTCAATATAAAGAACACGCTTTTCTTACTCTTTGCAATCATAGTAACCGCTGTCGTAGCCAAAGATAAAATTGAACTGTATTTTATTACAGGAGGCTTCGGCGGTGGACGAGGTGTAGAAGATTTATATGCCCGCATGGCGCTTTATTATTTTTCTGTACGTATCTTCAGAGACTATATACCTTTCGGTTCAGGCTTTGCCTCTTACGGGACATACGCTTCAGGAGAATATTATTCTCCGATATACGCAAAATACAGCATGGAGCGTATGCATGGGCTAAATGAGGCTGACCCCAGTTTTATTGCCGACACCTATTATCCGGCATTAGCTCAGTTCGGGCTTGTCGGACTGTTTCTTTTCTTTCTGTTCTGGTATTATTTAACGCATAAAGCCATTATTTCCTTTCGTAAAGGATGTCAGAAAGAAGCGGTCATTGCCATCATCATTATCGCATTCTTTTTAATCGAGTCCATCTCAGATGCCACGTTAACCCACAATAGAGGTTTCTTTATGATGATGTTGTTGGGATTAATCTTTTCAGATATCAAGTATAAATTGAATACGACGCCCCTTGAAAAAGTAAAAACATATGGCACGGATACTTTTAGTCAATAAATTCTACTATTTCAGGGGTGGAGACTGCACGGCCGTACTCACTACAGAAGAGTTATTAAAGAAACACGGGCACAAAGTGGCCGTATTCAGTATGCGTTATGCCGAAAATCTCCCGACAGCGTGGGAAGAGTATTTCCCTGAAGAAGTCAGTTTTTCCCAAGCCGGCCTTACACAAAAGGTCAAAGCCCTCAAGCGGGTATTTTCAGACACTCAGGTGGTCAAAAAATTCAACCGGCTTCTTTCCGACTTCCAACCCGATATCGTGCACCTGCATAATATTCACTCATATCTATCTCCGGTCATTGCACAGACAGCCCATCAAAGAGGTATTCGCGTGGTCTGGACGATGCACGATTATAAATTAATTTGTCCTACGTATCTATGCTTACGAGAGAACAAGCCTTGCGAACTTTGCTTCAAGAACAAAGCCCACGTCTTTAGAGTTCGATGTATGAAAAACAGTCGTGCAGCCAGCTTGTTGGCATGGATGGAGGCCGTATATTGGAACCGCACCAAGTTGGAACGCATCACGGATCGATTTATCAGTCCCAGCTCTTTTTTAAAGGAGAAAATGGTTGCCGCAGGTTATCAGGACAAGCAAATAGAAGTGCTGCACAATTTCATGTATAAACAAGTAACTTCTTGTTATGATAAAGAAGACTACTATTGTTATGCGGGCCGTCTCTCAACGGAAAAAGGTGTAAGCATCCTGCTCGAAGCAGCAAAAGAGCTGCCCTATCCGTTAAAAGTGATCGGGGGAGGACCATTATTGGAAGATTTCCGTAAAACATATCCCTCGGATCATATTGAGTTTTTAGGATACCTTCCACAGGAGAAGTTGTTCCCGCTCATTCAACAAGCTCGCTTCTCGGTGATCCCATCGCTTTGCTACGAAAATAATCCGTATGGAGCGATTGAATCGCTTTGCTTGGGAACACCTGTATTAGGCGCTACAATAGGCGGCATACCGGAGTTGATTAAGGTCGGAATAAACGGGGATTTATTTCCCCCCGGAGGTATCAAAGAGCTGCGTGCCAAAATTCTTGACTGCTTCGAGCATTTTACGGAAGATTACCCTTTTGAAAAAATAGCGATTGACGCACAAAATAAATTTTCTTCCGAAACGTTTTATGTAAAACTAATGAAAATTTATGGCTATTAAGATATATCCTCCTACAGATATGTGCATTATTACGACGTATCGTTGTCCGATGCGATGTAAGATGTGCGACATCTGGAATAATCCGACCGAAGTAAAAAAAGAGATTCAACCGGAGGAATTGGAAATTCTGCCCCATGTAAAATTTGTAAATATCACCGGAGGAGAGCCATTTGTCAGGCAAGACCTCGAAGCCATTGTCAAGGTTTTATTCACGAAGTCGCCACGGGTTGTTATCTCTACATCCGGCTGGTTTGAAGACCGAATCATCGATCTGGCAAAAAAACATCCCCGCATCGGAATCAGGGTCAGTATTGAAGGACTGTCTCAGAAGAATGACGAATTACGTGGAAAATCAGGAGGATTTGACCGTGGACTGCGTACGTTACTTTTATTAAAAGAAATGGGAGTGAAAGACATCGGGTTCGGTTGTACGGTCAGCAACAACAATTCGACCGATATGCTTTCTCTCTATCGTTTGTCGAAAAGTCTGGGCATGGAATTTGCTACGGCAGCGTTTCACAACTCTTACTATTTTCATAAATACGATAACCGGATCACGAATAAGGACAAAGTAATTGCCGACTTCGAAGAGCTGATTGCCATGCAATTAAAAGAAAATCATCCGAAATCATGGGCACGCGCCTTTTTCAATAATGGGTTGATAAACTATATTGAAGGGAACCGAAGAATGTTGCCTTGTGAGGCCGGTCTGGTTAATTTCTTTGTAGACCCGTATGGCGAAGTTTATCCATGCAACGGCCTGGAAGAACGGTATTGGATGGAGAGCATGGGAAATATCCGGCAAGCCTCTTCCTTCAAAGAGATCTGGGAGAGTGAGCAAGCAGAAAAAGTAAGAGCTCAAGTACGCAGCTGTCCAAAAAACTGCTGGATGGTTGGCACTGCTTCCCCTGTGATGAAAAAGTACATTCGTCATCCGCTTAAATGGATGCTGAAGAATAAAGTACGGAGTCTTCTTCACCAGCCTCTTTGTCTGGAGCGTAAATGGTATGATGTGGGGCAGGACCCAACACAAGGCGATCTGAGATTATGAAGATTGTTGTCACCGGACTGAGAGGGTTTCCCCGCATACAGGGAGGAGTCGAAACCCATTGCGAAGAGTTATGTCCCCGGTTAGTCAAACTGGGATGTGACATGACGGTTGCCAGACGGAAGCCTTTCGTCAGAGAGGCTTCTCCCCTTACCGTTTATGAAGGCGTAAAATTCAAAGATTTGAATACGCCTAAAAGACAAGGGTTGGAGGCTGCCGTTCATACGTTCAGAAGCGTCTGGTATGCCTTTCGGACGAAAGCCGATATCATCCATTTTCAAGCAATTGGACCTTCTATTGCCATTCCTTTTGCCAAATTACTCGGGCTCAAGGTCGTTGCAACCCACCACGGCCCCGATTACGATCGTCGGAAATGGGGACGATTGGCCAAGTTCGTTTTACGGTTTGGAGAGTTTTGTGTCGCCCGATGGGCCGATGAAGTAATTGTCATTTCAACAGTCATTCAAAACCTCCTCAAAACGAAGTATCACAGAGAGAATACTCATCTCATATACAATGGAGTTAATCCACCGTCCACTCCTATCAATGAAACCGATTACATTCGTCAGTTGGGCTTAAAACCGAGAAAATACCTTTTAGCGGTCGGGCGTTTTGTCGAGGAAAAGAATTTCGACAAACTCATTCTTGCATACGCAAAAACGACGTACGCTTCTGATTATCGGTTGGTAATTGCCGGAGATGCCGATCACGAAAACCATTATTCAAAATCTTTGAAGGCCATTGCAAAGAAACACCATGTTATTCTGACAGGCATGATTAAAGGCAATCCTTTACAACAGCTATATGCGCATGCCGCATTATTTGTACTTCCCTCATCACATGAGGGACTGCCTTTTACGCTGTTAGAAGCCATGAGTTATCAGATCCCGGTATTAGTGAGTGACATACCGGCTAATAAGGCTGTCAATCTCCCTTCCGATTGCTATTTTCATTATAGTAAAAACGGCATCCTCGCGCTAAGTGAAGCTATTGAAAAGAAATTAGAGAATCCTGTCTCTCACACGTATGATTTAACCTCCTATAATTGGGAGCATATTGCCTGGCAAACGTATAATGTATATTTAATGCTATCGGAATACCCGCTCTCACACCGGTAGGAGACCGATATCCTGATATAACGATCTTAATTTCTCTTCATTATATGTCCATATCCGGTTTTGAAAAACATAATCTTTCACGATCTTGGAATTGAAATCATAGTCCCTGCAATAAGTTGTCACCGCCTTATCCAATTGATCGATATCCTTATCCGTCAATGACAAACAAGGCAAGATAATTCCCTGTCCGGCGTCACGTATCATATCCGGTACATCGCCCGCATATCGTGAAGCAATCACCATGGCTCCCGCAGCAAAGTATTCAGCACTCTTCGTGGGTGATGCATTCGTATTCACCGGACTGTCTTTACGCAAAACAAAACCTGCATCAATCAGTGAAAGATACGCCGGAACTTCCGATCTAGACAACTTTTTTATCATATAATTTCCTTTCATCGATCTCAATTTATACTCTACCTCCGTGGTATCATCACAAGTATATAAACAGAAGAAATAACGGGAATTTTTTCTGTACAATTGTAAAATGATCGTGATCGTCTCCTCGATACATTGCCAAACATGCAAACCTCCCGAATAACAAAGAACAATTCTATCCTCCAACATATATTTACGTCTCATACGTTGTCGAATATCGGATGGCAACTCTCTAAATGGCTGTGCATCAAAGTTACAGGGCAATACATAATTGACTGCATTAGAATCACAATATACCGATAGATTCCGATACAGATTTTGAGAAACGGTAATCGTTCGTACCGATCGCTTCAAGGCATACATATTATCTTGTTTGGCACAGTTGATATTATAATTTGAAAAACTTCTCATCTCAAGCTCCGGAACAAAATCTGCGTGAAAATCTGTGACAAGCGGTATTTCAGGCACCAATTTTGTAGAAGAAACGGAGTGCGTTAATTCTGCCTGAATAACATCTATTTTATAATATCTACACACCATCCAAACAGCCAGCGAACGCAACCATGCAGCCAGCTTATTCAAATACAACCGATTGGGCAGAGAGTAAATATAGAAAACTTTTCGAGAAGCAGCATGATAGCTTACTTTTTCTTTGAATATACGCCGCAATCCCCTGGTAAAAAACGCAATGAAATAAACATTAAATCCTATATTATTTAAAGATTTAATCATATTCATCGTTCGTATTTTATCCCCTGTATTTTGTCCTAACGGATAAACATGCTGTATAATTAACAAATTCTTTTTCATTTATTTATTCAAAAGCTGATTGATTGAATATGAGGCTCTATCTTATCCAAATCAGGAAGAATATGATATTCCCCGTATTGAGCCCTTAAGACAGTATCCCATTTAAGAGGCACCGGAAATAGTCGATCCTCAAAATGCTTCGTCGAGGAACAAATATACGATTCTTTTTCAAACTGTGTATTAAAAAATGATCCTAACGGATAACTTAACCTGTCTCTTCTCAGTAAAAGAGAAAACATATTGAATACGGGAAATAAAAACCGATAGAGTAACATATAAAATGACCCGGTCAATATCGGTTTTATTCTTCTTGTCGGATTCAATCCGGCAAAACGAATCAATATATTCTGCAAATGATTGGCAATATAATGGAAAAACGGTACGGCCGGTTCCAAAAAGAATATATCTATATATATTCCCCTGTATCGATAATATATATCATTCTCATTCCATTCCCGAATCTGTGTATTCTTCATCCGAAGTTTGGCATATGGAGCAATATAATACGGGTCTGTTTGATGACACTGGAGCACATAGTCAACAGAAGGCTCATTGCGTAGCACATTCAGTAAGCGTCGAAAATCTTTTTTCATCAAGATGATATCCAGATCATCGTCCCACGGAATAAAGCCCTGATGCCTCACGGCTCCCAATAAGGTCCCCCCCGATAGATAATAGGGAATATCATGCTTCCGACACAGTTCATCTACATATTTCAGCATCTCCAACATTTTAAGCTGATGCTTCCTGAGTTGCGTTCCTTCAGCATTTATCTCTGAAATATCCATGCTCTTTCTTTCATTGGGTATGGCCACATATCTTTCGATACAACGTATACAGAAAATCCCGTTGACAGATCACTCCGAGACAGAAAAAGAAAACGATTCCCAAGATATTGAACATCATCTCTCCCTGATAATAGATATATCCCGAAACGACCAATGCAACGGCAAAGATAGCAAGAAATAGATAATTGAGCCGTATATGCACCATACTTCGTATCCAGAAAAATCGCATAACCACATTGAGCAAATAACTAAGGATCAATGACAGAATTGCCCCGTGAATTCCCCATCGAGAGATAAACAAAGGCATACAAATCATATTTACAATGGCTGCCGTAACAGTTGAATACATAATCACATTCGTTTTTTTCAGCGCAGCATAGATTTGTCCCATAAAGCTACTTACTACCGCAATGCCGGCCGAAAGAATCGCCAACGGGATAATCGAAAAAGCCTCGGCATACTGACTATCGATCATATAGGGAAACACGATATAAGAAAAATGAATCAGACACAACATTCCGATACATAAAAAAGAAATCAGCAGGTTGATCGCTCTGCTGTAGAAAAGGCCCAGAGAGGTACGGTCTTCATTTCCTCTTTCGAAAGAAACTTCCTGCCAAGCCATATTAAAACACATGGCAACCAGGTTAATGACAAGTGCAAATTTGACCGCAATTGAATAAACACCATTCTGCTCCAACCCTAACAACCTTGAAATCATTACATTTCCATATCCGGTAAGAAGCCAGAAAGCCAAAGAATTCAGGCATAACGGCAACGAAAATTTATACAAACTGAAGAACAATTTCCGGTCATAAAGAGAAAATGAAAGTTTCCGGAGTACCGGCACATGACACTCTATCACAATAATCTGAGAAAGCAGCCCCAACATCGCAGCAATATACAAAATCTCTATGTTCGCATGAAAATATTTCAACCCTATAAAATTAATGATTGCCGTAATCAGCGTAGCTACAATACCTGATCCGGCAAATAAGAGATTCTTCTTAAAAGCACGCGCCATATACCCATATAAATTATTAAATACCAAACATATACCATATCCGTAGATATATATAAAATATGGAATGTCATTGAAGAACCATATCCCCCAAGAAATTATGGAATATAGAACCAGCGATACCATAAAAATCAGAAGGCCGTTAAATATGGGTCTATAGGCTGTTTCCGTTTCCTTCTGATCGTAGATAAAGCGCATAATACCCACGTAGATATCGAGAAATAAAAATGAAATAACCAAATTGAGATACGTATTTGCTACATCATAATATCCGTATTCGTTAGTATTAAGGTATTCGGTAAAAATCGGTAACATAAGGAAACCGATCAGCTTTGTCAACACATTGCCTAAAAAATAAAGACTTGATGATTTGAAAAAGTCTCTTAACAAACTCATTCCGATGTTTTGTAATATAACATATTTCTCATTCGGATCCCCATCCATAATTCGGGATCATCCGTAATAATGCCATCCACAATAGAATATAAACCGGCCGGAATAGTTTTCTGTGAGTTCAATGTATAGGTGATCACCTTCTTTCTCTTTTGATGTATCTTACGAACTATTTCTGCATCAAACGAATTATAGTCGATCAAGATGGTCGAAATAAATTTATTTTCCAGCAAATCGTCCAACTGCTCTCTCCTGTTCAACAAGTATTGGCAAGTAATAGTCGAGTCAATTTCATGAATAGCCTTAAGACAATTATAGCCGAATGAGATAACCACCACATGTTTATACAAATCCTTTTCTCGGATCAACTCTGCCAATTTGAATGGCAACTTTGTATTTTCATAATCTTTGACTTCCAATATCAACGGAACCCTTTTATTTACATGGTCGACCACTGCTGCTAAAGTCGGAATTCTCTCCGTTGATAAAGAACGGTCTGAGTTTCGTAATGAATGTTGTTGGAGCTCATCCAATGTCAAGTCTTTGATCTTTCCCGAACCATCGGTCAAACGGTCGATTGATTCATCATGAAAAACGACTAATGCTCCATCTTTCGACATTTGAATATCTATTTCTATCGCATCCACCCCGGCCCTCATCGAACCTTCAATGGCTTTCAGACTGTTCGGCGGCCCATACGGACCTCCCGCATGAGAAATCACGGCAATATGCGCCATCGATTGCTCCATATCGACATACGTCGTATGACAACTATTCAGAAGAAAGGCAGCAAATAAAAGCCCTACGAGCCCACCTCTTTGCTTCATTGCTCACACCATCATTGATCCGTCTTGTCTCCACGCCGATATTCTTCCTTTATGGAAGCATATATGTCGCGGCACTCTATCCATGTTACGGGGATGATCAAGGTCAAGACCAGTATCGCAATCGCAGCGTACAACTTACGGGGTCCTACTGACTTCTGCAGCATATACGCCTTATCCACTACACGGGCACGCTCTGTTTGTTGTCCGATAGCCAATTCTATCTCCTCGCGCTTTTGCAAAAGGATCAGATATACCCCCTGAAGGATTTCCTGTTGACGCTTAAAATCCACATATTCACGCTCCAGAGCCGGTACACTGCGCATTTTATCAAGCAATTGCTTCTCTTTTCCCTTCAAGTCCTGCAAGACGATCTGATAGCCTTTTTTCGAGTTGTCAATCATTTGATACACCCCTTCACGCAGTTTATCTACCTGATCGCTCACGCTCCGAAAGGCGGGGTTCTTTTCATTCGAATTCTTCAAGAGACGATTACGCTCCACGATGGCTTCATTATAAACGGAAATCGCTCCTCCTTTTTCACCATCGGCAGACAGCAGTGAAGGAATCACATTATACTTATTATTCGGATTTTTAATATAATCGTCCATCATCTTTATCACTTGCGACTCAGCCTCGACTTCGATGATCTTTACCTGTAATTCCTTCATCTGCTCGGCATAAAACATCACATCAGACTCCAAAAGCGTCATTCTGTTTTTCGTCTTATACCCTTCGATATTGGCTTCGACCTGTTGCAGTTCGGCCATGATATGGTGAATCCGACCATCGATAAACGTCAGAAGTTTCATGTTTTCCGTTCGCCTGAATGATCCGGCATCCTTATTGTATTCACGAATCAGGGTCGTCAACATGTCTTTTCCACGTTCTTTTTCATGATCCCGACAAGTAACCTCAATAATGTTCGAAGTCTTCGAATAATCTTCCACAAGGAATCCGTCGATCATTTCTTCGGCAAGCCAGCTGGGTGGCATACAACGTATTTTCAAACCGAAGGACTCATTTTTTTCTTTCGCATTCTTATTGTAATCGAGCACAAAATGGCTTCTCCCGATCGTTATCTCGGCCGGTAGCGATGTGAACGTAAACTTCCGGCTATCCGCGCTGTTCGCAACTTTCACCTTAATCTTCCCGGGGTTGACCGACACCGAGAAACGGTATTCATCGTCCAAAGCGGCCAACGTTGCAGAGTCTGGAGTAAGGACGAGCGGTGCATCTTGATACATCTTATAGAAAGAGTACGGCTTCGTATATTCCGCATATAGCCCCATGTCGAGAATCATCTTACAGAAAAGCTGATTAGACGAAAGAATCGACATCTCATCATCAATACTGATACTCCCGGCTGATCCTCCGCCGATGCCGAACGACTTCATCAATCCGGCCGCTTCACCCATCGCCAGACTCGCTCCGCCCAACGATTGTTCTTCCTGTATTTGAATGCGTGTTTTAAATTCATAGGTACGAGGATAAAAAACCAAATACAATATCGCCGGAATAAAAGAAAGAATAAAGACAATCAGGAATAATTTCCAATGACGCAGATAACGTACAATAATTCCTTTCAATCCGATTACTTCATCGTTATTTTCCATAAGTTCATTCATTTTCTTCTAAGAGCAACTACAATGGTGGTAATAACCGATACTGCGGTAAGTATGGTAGAAAACATCGTCAACGTATATTGTTGTGCCGAGCTGAAATTGGCATTCCGCTTCTTTGCTTTATTCGGCTCTACGTAAACAACATCGTTTTGTTGCAGATAAAAATAAGGCGAAGCAAAAATATTCGGGTCGGCAATATTCAAACGTATAATCTCTTTTTTACCGTCATTATCCCGAATCAGGAGAATGTTCTCACGTCGGGCATTAATCGTTAAATCGCCGGCCATGGCAATCAGGTCCAGTATCGAAACCCGGTTATTCTTGATCGTATAAACATTCGTTCGATTGACTTCTCCCATGATCGCTACCTTGAAATTTACAATCTGCACATTGACTAACGCTTCCGGCAGTCCTTCCTTAATCATCTCCTGCAACTTCTCGTTTGCTTCGTGAAGTGTCAAACCGGCCAAATGGACACGCCCCAACTCCGGAAAGATGATATACCCCTCCTTATCGACCAGATAGGTATATACGTTTTGTACGGTGGCAGCATTAACCTGCTGTTCTCCCTGCATGTAATAGCTATATGCGGGCGGATTATAAGGAGCTGCGACCGAAGGATCTTTGGATGACACATTAATCGTCAGCAGATCATCCGCACAGATTTTCGGATTATACGTCTGCGTCATCAGCTCCCGCTGCTTCGCCGTCAATTCATCTATTCCCTGAAAGTATGCGACATTCCGAGGTGTACTGCACGCCCCCAGCATCGCTACCAGGATCAACATCAATAAAACTTTATAATTCATAGCTATTCTTCTTAACAAGGGCACAAAGATACAACATAAAGTTTATTCAACAGATGTTTCAGGTTTTATTCATCCGATTTCTTTTCATATTTAGAGCCCCTATAGAATCATAAAAGATTGGTTTATGCCTACGCTTAAGATTAGAAAAAGAAACCATGTAAAATATCAAAAGAAATAAATCAGAATGAGATGTACCATACATCAAAAATCCTATAGCACATCTCATTCACATTGTTTAAAAGAGGGACTACAAGCAGAACAAAAATAAGAGAACATACTCTTTCATCTTTTTTGCTCTACTTTCTACCCAATGTTAAACGATTGCACTCCCCATCAGATATACACCGGCCAAGGCCACAATCGCATATAATTCGGGGAATACCGCTAAGATCAGCGTATTCGTAAACACGTTATGTCCCTGTCCGATTGCGGCAATCCCATTGGCACATACGCCTCCCTGGCGCAACGCCGAGAATAACGCGACAAATCCCAACGATAAACTGGCCCCGAATATGGCAGCAGCCTGGAAAGCCGTGATCTGAGGCGTCAACACCCCAAAGATGGTCTGAAACATGAAATATCCGGCAAACCCGTACAATCCTTGTGTACCGGGAAGAGCCGTCAACACGATAAAGTTTCCGAAGGCCCCGTCATTTTTTTTCAATGCGCCCACAGCCGCATTCCCGGCAATGGTTACCCCATAGGCACTCCCGATTCCCGACAAGATAAGCATTACTGCGATGCCTACATAAGCTAACAATAAATTTGCTTCCATTACATTTAAAGAATTAGTTATTTTAAAGAATTCGTTTTTGTTTATTCGTTCCTCATTTTTTGAATGGCTTATACTCCAGTCCCCCTCCTTCATAACCCGAATTTTTGAAAAACTCCACAAAGGTAAGACGCATGGGATGGACAAGTGCGCCTAACACGTTCATAAAAATATTGATCGCATGTCCGATAACGAATATCAGCACCATTACTACCGGACCGAATACAACATGATCCGGGCTCATCCCGACAGCCAGGCTATTGAATACACCCGCTAAAATACCTCCCGACAATCCCAATGCAAACAAACGTACATAAGAAAGCACATCTCCGAGCAGGCCGGTAGCCATATTGTATGTATCCCACAATCCAAGGCCCGCGTTGAGCAGAAGATTCTTTCCGGGCGAATTAACAAAAAAGATCAGGAGCCCGGACAAGCCCATAACAATCAAGTGATTCGTCCCGAACATCGGCATCACCTGCGGCCATAAAAAGGCAATTCCCATGCTGACCAGCAGGATAATCCATCCAACGGTAGATAAACTGTAGACAAACCCAAACTGTTTGGCTTTGTTCACCGCCTTAAGACACATCCCGAAAATAATCTGGATAACCCCCAATATCAAGGATAAAGAGAACATCTTATTATTATCAAAATAAATCTTCTCTTTTAAGGTATCAAAAAGAGGAATGCCCCAGTCGTACAAATTGGCTCCGAAGAAAGTTCCTGTCAGCAGTCCGCAGAGGAATGTAGCCATCCCCAACAACTGTACTAATGATAAGATTCCCTTCATGGACGGTTTCAATGTTTTCCTTTTCATCATCTTTACAGCAGTTGCTATAACAAGAAGAAACAATCCGTACCCGGAATCGCCCAGACAAAGCCCGAAAAAGATCATAAAAAAAGGAGCGAAGAAAGGGGTCAAATCCAACTCATTATATTTAGGCAGCATATAGAGTCGGCTTATCAATTCAAACAACCGACTGAACCAATTATTTTCCAGATCTATCGGAATATTGTCCTCAGGAGTGATATCCAATTTCCGGAAATAGTAGTTATTTCGATCCAGTTCGGCCTCAAGGCTCTGCTCCTGCGCTGCCGGTATCCACCCTTCGAGAAGCATCAGTCGATCGTCGGCCTCACGGTTTGTCTGCACCTTGGCATTGCCCCATGCATATTCGTTCGACAGCAAACGGTCGTATGCCTCCAATGTCTTGTAGTCCTTGGTGGCGATTTGGAGCATCTCCTCGTTCAGTTCCGCCTTTTCCTGTCGTTGTGCCAGAAGATCAGCCTGCAAGTCTTTCAACCCTTTTTCCGGCATCTTCACTCGCTCAGCGTCGATCTCCAACACCGTTCCAACAGGTGTAATCGTGACAAAATACGCTACCGACTGTACCACGCTGATCGGAACAGCGTTATAGGCCTCTCTCCAAGCTTCATCGTAGCGAGATGCCGGACATGAAAAGAATGTTACCTCATAGCCTGCATCGCGTAATCGATCGAGATTGGCATAGTCAAACTCGCCCCAAACCGCCATGGCAGCCATATCTTTTTCCACCGCTTGTTCAGCAGCCTGTGCCTTTTCGATACGGTTGCGCAAGTCTTCAATACGGTTTAGCAACATACGTCCTTCCTCCACGGTTACGGGCCGCTCGGGCGCGATCTCCAACTCCGGTTTCAGCTTGCTTTTCGTGCTCTTGGCCTCATCCTTGAGTTCTTTGAGCCAATCCTCCTGCACTCGCTTCAGATAACGCAGTTCATTCTGCAAGCGTTTTCGTTCGGCCAGCAACTGTTGCAAACCTTCATCCTCTTTCTCCGAACGTTTTTCCTGAATATGCACCACGCCCATACCACGCAATCGCTCAAGAAATTCGTCGTATTCCTTATGATACACCATAAAGGCGTATTTGCTCATTTTTACGATCATGCTTCTACCTCCTTTTCTTTCTGCGCATTCCGCTTTTCCTGATTGTTACGCATGATTTTCTGCGATGATTTAGAGAGACTTTCCTCGTCTTCCATAAACCGTTTGACCTTCCGGATGGCATCTTTATAGCCGGGGATCTGTACCTTTTCGAACAAGTTGAGTTTCTGCGTCGTCTTACGTCGGGCACGTTCGAGCATATTCAGTTTGAGGTAAGTAAACTCCACCTCGATACCGGTTGTAGCCAGTGTCTTTAATAATTCGATCCCGTCGGCAAACCACGATGGCATGTTAAACAGGCTGTATTGTGCCGTTTCGAACTCAATCCCGTCCAGCACCGGCACCAATACACCGGCGATTTTCTTGGAAGAGAGTCCGACGTTCTTCACCGAAATCAGTTCCGGTCTGAACTCGTTCCAGAGCGCCATCATGAAATCGTATGTACGGATTTCCTTTTCCAGCCGGTCTTCCTGCATCGCAATTTCATCCTTCGTCCGCTTCACCTCCATACGCAAAGCACTCTCCTTACTTTTTATGGTAGGGAGCGCACGTTCACGCACTTTCAACTGTTTATTGAGCGTGTGAAGCGAAGTCTTGTTATATTGAAATTTAATCGCCATATCGTTTTCCGTTCATCTCCTGCACAAGGCCTCAACGGGCATCGCGCCAATACGCATCTACCAACTCCTGCTTAATGTTGACTTCCGTCTGTTTGAAGTGTTTCGCAAACAGCGTCCATGCCACATCCAACATTTCCGTCGTGTCGAGATTCACGTCTATCGCCAGCAATCTCTCCGAATAATCTTTGGCGAAAGCCAGCGCACGTTCGTCGTAATCGGTCAGATCGAACCCGTTCTCCATTTTCGTCTTGGCATCAGCAGCATCGGCATAGAGACGTACAGCGGCATTCATCACCTGCGGATGATCCTCGCGTGTCTTTTTACCGGTAACGAGCTGTTTCAGACGCGACAGTGAACGGAACGGATCGACGATAACCTTACCCACATCACTGTCACGACGCAAGTAAAGCTGTCCTTCGGTGATGTATCCCGTATTGTCCGGCACAGCGTGAGTGATATCGCCTCCGGAAAGGGTTGTTACGGCAATGATCGTAATAGATCCGCCTTCGGGAAACTGCACCGCCTTTTCGTAAATTTTCGCCAGATCGGAGTAGAGCGATCCCGGCATGGAGTCTTTCGACGGAATCTGGTCCATACGGTTCGATACGATAGAAAGCGCATCGGCATAGTTCGTCATGTCGGTGAGCAGCACCAAGACTTTCTCGTTCTTTTCGACTGCGAAATATTCGGCCGCCGTCAGTGCCATATCGGGCACCAGAATACGTTCTACCGAAGGGTCTTCCGTCGTGTTGATAAAGCTGACGATGCGGTCGAGTGCTCCGGCATTGCTAAACGTATTTTTAAAGAACAAATAGTCGTCGTTGGTCATTCCCATACCTCCCAATACGATTTTATCGGACTGAGCACGCAAGGCAACCATCGCCATCACCTGATTAAAGGGCTGGTCAGGATCGGCAAAGAACGGAATCTTCTGTCCGGTTACGAGCGTATTGTTCAGGTCAATACCGGCAATCCCCGTAGCGATCAGTTCCGACGGCTGTTTACGTCGTACAGGGTTCACCGAAGGGCCACCGATTTCAACCTCACGACCTTCGGGAACGGGACCACCGTCTACCGGATCACCGTAGGCATTAAAAAAGCGTCCGGCCAACTGATCACCTACCTTCAGCGAAGGAGCTTTGCCCATAAATACGACCTCCGCATTGGTACGGATACCCTCGGTACCGGAAAACACTTGCAGGGTCACTTCATCGTCGACAATCTTTACGACTTGCGCCAATTTCCCGTCGACCGTAGCCAGTTCGTCATATCCTACGCCTGTGGCTTTCAGAGAGCAGGTGGCCTTGGTTATCTGTGTGATTTTCGTAAATATTTTTTGAAATGCTTTTGTTGCCATAATGGATTATTTTTTATTTTTTTCATCGACCAATGCCTCTATTTGTCTGTCGTATTCAAAAAACTTATCGCTCTTGTACTCCGCATAATTCATCTGCTTAAAGAGGTTAATCATCCGTTTGAAATATTCGGAGACTTGCAGGAAGTCCTCAAAAACAAAGTCGGTGCGACAGATGTCGATCACTTTTTTCAACATGTACTGCTGCCGTTCGAGCGGACAGACGGAGTCTATCACATCGAAAGCATCCTGTTGCAGGATGACGAAGTCGATCAGTTCCGACTTCCAAAATATCACATGATAATCGACCGGCACACCGTCATCGCCGAGAATATCAATCTGCTCCGAGATTTCTTTCCCGCGCAACATACGCGTTTTTACTTCATGAACCATGCCGATCCAGTCGTCAGAAATATGCTTCGAGATATATTCGCCGAACTCGGGATATTCGAGATATTTCGAGTAACTGTCGATCGGGTTGACGGCCGGATAACGTTTACGGTCGGCACGCGCCTGCTCAAGGGCGTAAAAGCAACGGGCTACTTTCTTCGTATTTTCCGTTACCGGCTCTTTCAGGTTTCCTCCGGCAGGCGATACGGTTCCGATAAAGGTTACGGAGCCGGTTTGGTGATTATTCAGCACCACCATCCCGGCACGAGCGTAGAAGTTGGCTACGATGGCTGACAAGTCCATCGGGAAAGCATCGGGTCCGGGAAGTTCTTCCAACCGGTTCGACATCTCACGTAACGCCTGTGCCCATCGCGACGTAGAGTCTGCCATAAGCAACACTTTCAGTCCCATGCAACGGTAATATTCGGCGATCGTCATAGCCGTGTAAACGGATGCTTCACGTGCGGCGACAGGCATGTTCGACGTATTCGCGATAATAATCGTACGCTCCATTAACTTGCGTCCCGTATGCGGGTCGATCAGCTCCGGAAATTCGACGAAGATTTCCACCACCTCGTTGGCACGTTCGCCACAGGCTGCAATAATCACGATATCGGCTTCGGCCTGCTTCGATATGGCGTGCTGCAACACGGTTTTTCCCGTACCGAACGGGCCGGGAATAAAGCCCGTACCCCCTTCTACGATCGGATTCACCGTATCGATGATACGCACGCCTGTCTCAAGCAGCTTATAGGGGCGCGGCTTTTCCTTATAGCACACGATCGGCTTCTTCACCGGCCATTTCTGTATCATCGTAACGTCATGATCTTGCCCCGCCTCATCGGTCACGACAGCGATCGTATGCGTTACCCGATATTGTCCTTCGGGAACTACCGATTTCACTTTATATTTTCCTTCGAAAGTGAAGGGCACCATGATACGGTGCGGCTGCGAGTTTTCATCCACTTCGCCGAGCCACGAGCCGGCCTCTACCGTATCACCCGTATGTGCCAACGGTTTAAAATCCCAAAGCCGCTCGTCATTCAGCGGATACGTATATTCACCTCGTTTGAGGAACACCCCGGTCATCTTGTCGAGGTCGTTCTGCAATCCGTCATAGTTACGCGAGAGCATACCCGGCCCCAGCGTTACCTCGAGCATATGCCCCATAAACTCGGCCTCATCGCCGACCTTCATACCGCGCGTACTTTCAAACACTTGCACATATGCATTTCTTCCGATGACCTTAATAACCTCGGACATCAACTTCACACCTCCGACGGTGATATAACAGATTTCATTCTGGGAAACAACCCCTTCAACCTCCACAGTCACTAAGTTCGAAACGATTCCCCTTACACTACCTTTCGTCGTCATATCTTATTTTGTATTATTTCTTTTAAATTCGTCCAATACCTCGGCACTCTCTTTTTTCATGGTTTCCACCGTTTGTCGGAAGGTCTTCTCGCCGGACGCCTTATCGAGTGCCGTCCAGCGTTCGATCATCTCGATCCGCAACAGGTAAGCGAAGACGCTCTCGAAATCGAACGTCTTAAAAAATGTATGTTCTTCGAGCCAATTCCATTTCAGAAGGTCAATTTTTCTCTCACGCATAAGCAAATCCGTTTCTTCGGCTATGCGAAGCAACTCCGGAAGATAGTCGAGCGTCTCACTCAACCCGAAGTCGCGGGCATTGGAAGTACGTAGTGTCTCGGCTGCTTCATTGTCGCCGACGAGAAACCATTTCCTGTCCAGGTCGTATTTACGACAGTTGATCGCGGCCAAGATATTGCCGATATTCAGGTTCAACTCGAACCATGCTGCCATAAAATCGTTTTTTACCTCCATGGCATACCGGTAATAACGGGCCGACAATCTGTCTTCCCAGGGGATATCGGACGTTTCGCCTTTCTCCATCGCCACTATATATTCCTTTATAAAATCCCGGATGTATGCAGGAACAGCGGCATGCCGAGGTGGCGTTTCATCTTCTCTCAAGGCCTGATAAAGCTGCTCAATGGCCTCGTACGGGATATTTCCCCGTTCGTCCCACGGTATTTCTTTCTTCTGAAGAAACGACAACACATTCCGGTCATCATATCGGAGAAAAAAGTAAGCAAATCGTTTTTGGTCGCCTGCCGACAACATCGGCATGACTTCGCGCTTGAAATCAGCTACCGTATACGTACGCTTACCATCATCGAGCGCGATATCGGGCAGTCCGGCGATTAAGTAGTAGTATTTGCTCATCAGAACAGGATGTCAATGAGTTGAGGGCGCAAAAACTCCTTGAAATAGGTGATAAATTCTTCTTCTCCAAAGCTGATCTTATACGAACCGTCAGCCGGAGCAATGGAGAAGGACGTCTTCCGTCCGTTCACTTCTTCGATGGTGACACCTTGATTCAGCAGGTCAACGGCATTGGCTTGGAAGTACGATGTCAGTGCTTTCGCATCGGATGTCTGAATCGAGATCGCCCCGTTCTTGGCCCATTCCCGTGCTATTTCGAGCATCATCTTTTTCATAAAGTCCGCATCCGTCGATGCAGCTTTCACATTCTCGGAAGCCACTTTACCGGTGATCAGATTCGTGACTTCGCTCTTCAACGCTTCCACAGCCTGCGATGCAAACATTTTCAGCTCCGATACCGTATTTTTCTTCCATTCGGCCGCCTCTTTGCGGGCTTGGGCCACGATCTCTTCCGCCTCTTCGCGAGCACTCTGCAGTATGTTCTGTTCTTCTGCCTTTGCTTGCGCAATAATACGACCGGCCTCTTCATTCCCTTTTTCCACGCCTTCCCGATAAATTTTGTCGGTCAGTTCCTGAATTTTAGCATCCATAAATCTTGTGATTCATTTATTTATTGTATGTTCCGGGTACAAAAATAACATTTTTCTTTTAAATCCTTAATGGTTTACGGAAACGAAAAACGTAAAAAAGAGCATTTATAAATGTGTATATCTCAATAAATCCCTGCAAAACAAAACAGAAAACAAAAAATAGCTTATCTTTGCCACAAATAGAACAAATACGCCGGAGAAACTGTCAGACTCTCCATTTATCGGGTAAGGCGCTGTTTTTCGGGCAAGCTAAGAATTGAGCACATGCGATATCTTCTGCACATCTGCGCGTTTGTTATCGACGGAATCCGTTTCCGTCTCGTTCTTTGCATGTATACCGTTTTATGGTTCTTGTCATTCTTCGTTTCCCCGGCTTCTGCCCAACCTGTTCCCTTACCCCTGAATCCCAAAACCGAGGAATATTTCTTCGAAGAGGTAAAATTGCCGGGCGGTACTCCTATTCGCGACGTGATTGCCCTGCAGGAAGATCGTCAAGGCTTTATCTGGCTGGCCGGTAAACACGGCCTGTTCAGGTACGACGGACACGATTTCAAAATCTTCCGCCATACGCCCGGCGATGACAAATCGATTGTCGACACCGAGCTCTGGTCGCTTTACATGCTGGGCGACACCTTGCTGTGTGTAGGGACTACCCACGGCGTCTCACTGATCGATACCCGGACAGATCGCATCACCAACCTGCCGGACGACACGGAGGGCAATCCGGTCGGCTATGTCAGTTGTTTTTATCGGGACGATGCGGGAACCCTGTGGATGGGAGGGCTGGAAGGATTATACCATATAAGACCGGATTTGTCGGGCATCGTCCATCACCCTCTTCCCCCTGTGACGAAAGAAAAGTCACTCTTTGGCAACCGGGTTTACGATATCGTTTCTCATACGATGGACAGCAACCGGCTGATGCTGGCGACCGTTGCCGGACTGGTCAGCTTCGACAAAAAGAAGAGCGCCTTTCACCAACTCCACCCCAATACACAAGCCACCTCCCGGCACTCGCAACCGGGAGTATACAAATTTGTAAAAGAAGGAAATTACCTCTGGGTATTGAGCTGGATATCCGGAATGCCCCGTTTCGACATGGCCACTGAGCAATGGGAAAATCTGGCATATCCTAAACCGGGCGACCGCCTCGAAACCACCTCGAACGTATGGGCGGTAAGTGATTTTATGGAGAAAAACGCAAACGAGCTCTGGATATGCGACTGGGATCGCGGGCTTTTTATTTTCGACAAAAACGAACAACAACTGAAACCGCTTGAAGGCAGATCGAATTGTGAGGCTCTCAAGAACCCCCGCATGAGCATATTCATGCAACGCGACAGCACCCTGTGGTTAGCCAACTACGATGGCCTGTGGAGACAGAACCGCAAAAAAAATCGCTTTCGCCGTGTGAACATGCCATACAGCTATTCGTGGATCATGCCTGTATGGCATGACAAAACAACCGAGAATTACTATTTCGGGATGGTCCATCAAAGCTACGGAATAGCTGACTGGAGCGCCCGGACTCACTCGTGGCATTTTCTGCAAACGGAAACCGACCGGCGGGAGGAATTAAGTACTTACGATATTTTTAAGGACCATCGCGGAGTCCTCTGGGTTGGGACGTATCGGCGGGGTTTGTGGTATGTAGATCAGGAAAGCCGGCAACTGAAACGTTTTCTGTTGCCCGACGGCAAGCAACCGGAAGCTATCGGCCGGACGATATACAAGATTTTCGAGGATAGCCGGCACAATCTATGGATAGGGACTGGAAGAAGAGGGATCGCATGTATCAATGCACAGCGCAACAACCTACGTAGCTTCCTTCATGTGCCGGGCGATTCGACTTCGCTGATAGACGGCACGCACTTCAGGGCGATTGCCGAAGACTCATACGGGCGCATCTGGATCGGAAACCATCGGGGATTTTGCACGTTCGACCCCCCAACCGGAACATTTTCGCAAGAGATTCCTTGCAAGCTGTATGCGACCGGTATCAAACCCGGTGAGACCTACTCGATTGTAACAGACACCACCGGCACGATGTGGATGACCATCGTAGGACAAGGCTTGGTCCGAATCAGAGAAAATCAACAAGGTACCTTCCGGTTCAGAACGTACCAGACTGACGACGGGCTAAAAGACCTCTCCGTAAGGTACATGACCAAGGACAGGGAAGGCAACTTGTGGATCGTAAACAACGGATTACTCTATTTCAACCCCTATGACGAATCGTTTATGTTGACCGACACCCAAAACGGATTGATCGAAAACCTCGGAGGCGACGACCGGATTAACATCGATGGTTATGGCAACGTCTTTGCCGGCAATCAGGTTGGCACCGGATGGACGAAGGAGGCGCAGAGTCTGGCTCGGTCGAACGTGGTGAATCTGCTTATCGAACATGTCTTAGTCAACGGTGAATCGTTCGACTGGAAAATGGAGGACGAGGTGCCGCTCCGCCTCTCTTCGATGGACGACCAGCACAATCTCACCTTCCGCTATACCGCCGTCTGCTTCAATGAATACGAGCAAGTACGTTACCGCTATCGCCTCGAGGGGCTGGAGTCGGAGTGGAATCCGCCGACGAAGAATCTCGAAGCGCGCTACACCAACCTGCCTCCCGGGAAGTACCGCTTCATCGTCGACGTGGCATACAAAGGCAACTGGCTCGGATACAACCGAACGGTCCGTTTCGAGATACGTCAGGCCTTTTGGGAAACACCGTGGTTTATCGCCATGCTACTCCTCGCCGTAGCAACGATTATCGCAGCCATCTACCTGAACCGGCGCCGCCATCTGGAAAAACAAAGAAGAATCCGGCTTAAAATCGCCTCCGACCTGCACGACGACATAGGCTCCACCCTCAGCAGCATCTCCATCATGAGTTCTCTGCTGCAGGCACAGCACCCCGAAGATGACAGCTGTTCCTATACCAGAGACATGCTCCACGAAATCGGGACGAACGCACAAAATATGCTTGAGTCCATGGACGATATTATCTGGTCCGTCCTCCCCGCAAACGACGAATTTCGAACCCTCATCCTTCGTCTTCGCGAATATGCCATCCCACTCTTCGAATCGAAAGACATCCGTTTCAGCATTACGGCACCCGAAGCCCTGTATTCACAAACGATCGTCATGGATAAACGACGCAATATTTTCCTGATTGCCAAAGAGGCTGTGAACAACCTCATGAAATATTCCGAATGCACCGAAGCCTTGATCGAATTTGCCTTTTCCCGTTCCGTTCTCCGCTTAGTCATCAGCGACAATGGTAAAGGCTTCGACCCCTCAAAAAAATATGACCGGAGCGGTCTGCCCAATATGAAGTTTCGTGCCGAGAAGATCGGAGGGAAATTGAGCATCCGCTCCGAAGCAGGAAAAGGAACGAGCATCAAACTCACGGTAAAAATAACGTGACGCTCTCCCAATAAATTCCGTCCGACTAATCAAATATCATAAAATACACCAAACATGTTTACAAATCAACAAGATAAAGAATCAACAGAAAGGTTTCACACCCTTCAAGAACAAACCGTTAAAAAAGCAAAAATCATATATTTATATGATTGACAAACGGCCCGAAATGATGTAATATTGCAGAAGTATATCATAATCCCCAAAAACGATGGAAAAGCAGATAAAAGTAGCCGTATACGAAGACAACTACGCATTGCGAGAAGGTCTGACATACCTGATAAAAGGTTCTGAAATGATGCAGTTTGCAGGAGCATGGGGCGATTGTCTTGATATCCTCAAAAACTGTGAGAACGAACGTCCTGATATCATCATCATGGATATTGACATGCCTTACCTCTCAGGCATCGAGGCGACACGATTGGTAAAGGACGCCTATCCCGAAATCAATGTTATGATGCTCACCGTGTTTGAAGACCGGGAAAAGATTTTCGATGCGCTGTGTGCAGGAGCGACCGGCTATCTGCTCAAAAAAATGTCGGCCGTACAAATCATCGAATCGATCATCGAATTAGCTAACGGCGGATCGCCCATGTCGAGCGAGATTGCCCGCAAAGTACTCGAATTTTTCGCCCATCCCGATAAGAAGAATAAAAACACCTACGACCTCTCCCTACGTGAGTTCGACGTACTCAAACGGCTTATCGCAGGAGACAGCTATAAGATGATTGCGCAAAACTGTAACATCTCCGTCGGCACGGTCTGTTCACATATTCACAGCATCTATAACAAACTGGCAGTAAACTCCAAATCGGAAGCCGTCATCAAAGCGATTAAAGAAAGACTGGTATAGCCGCTCCCCCCGCAAGATGCGGCTTTCGATAGCTTGAGCGGTCAGCAGTCACAGTATTCAGCCGCCAGCGTTCGATACTGTCCTAAAAAAGGAACGAAAATTACACCCTTTTTAGGACAATACCCGAACGGATCGACATTAGGCTACCGGACGAAATGCCGCGTAGAGGCGAACCTTGTGTTCGCCCGCCGGAACAACATTTGCGAAATTCGCGTTCAGACAACCCGGCATAACAATTAACAATTGACCATTAACCATTAATTTGTCATTCAGAGCGTCAGCGATGAATCTCTTTTTGTCACTTTTGGCTTGACCCAAAAGTAACCAAAAGGTCAAGGCTTCGTGCGCTTCACACGCCTTCGCGACGCTTGCAGGTCGGAAAATCAGATAACTCGCTTCGCTTCGAACAGCCTGATTTTCTTTCGCCCTGCTCGCTGCTCCGTCGGCTCACCGCCCGAGGCCCAAGGGACGAACGCCGAAATGAATGGTCAATGGTTAATGGTTATTTTCTAAATACATGATTCGGCGTGTACCACGCATAACAATTAACAATTAACCATTAATTTGTCATTCAGAGCGTAAGCGAAGAATCTCTTTTCCTTTACCCCGCGAGATTCCTCACTGCGTTCGGAATGACAAGAGGAAGTGTTCGGAATGACAAGAGGAGGTGTTCGGAATGACAAAGACTGTTATTTGCGTTGATTCGCGCCCATTTGCGAAATTTGCGTTCGGATAACCCTGCACCACACAAAAAAAGGGCGAACACAGAGGTTCGCCCCTACACGGCACACCGAACGCTGTTTGCTGACGGCTTACCGCACTGCATTCCCCCCTTTGAAGGGGTAACATCCCCCCTTCGCTTCGCTCTTCCCCCCTTTGAAGGGGGGGGAGGGGGGGATGTCCCTCTGCGCTCGGATACCGTGTACCACGCATAACAATTAACAATTAACCATTAACAATTAATATGTCATTCAGAGCGTGAGCGATGAATCTCTTTTCTTTTACCCCGCGAGATTCCTCACTGCGTTCGGAATGACAAGAGGAAGTGTTCGGAATGACAAAGACTGTTATTTGCGTCCATTCGCGTCATTTGCGAAATTCGCGTTCAGACAACCCGGCATAACAATTAACCATTGACAATCGACCATTAATTTGTCATTCAGAGCGAAGCGATGAATCTTTTCTTTTTTGGGGCGGGATTCCTCACGGCGTTCGGAATGACAAGAGGAGGTGTTCGGAATGACAAAGACTGTTATTTGCGTTGATTCGCGCCCATTTGCGAAATTTGCGTTCGGACAAACCCGACACCACACAAAAAAAGGGCGAACACAGAGGTTCGCCCCTACATTAACGGTCTTTACTTCATCAATTCGCACCCATCCATTGGACGACTTCGCTTTCGACGCCGTTTGTTCCTGTACAGGTGACAGTGTAGAGATAAATCACCTTGTCTTCCTTGACCGTATCGAAGTACGACGTTTCGTTCTTCTTCATCGTGGCCAGCAGTTGAGGCGGCTGGTTTTCCTGCACCCGATAGACCTTATAACTCTCGATGTTTTCCTGCTCCGTCTCTTCCCATGCCAGACGATAGCCTCCCGTTGTTTTCTGCACTTGCAGCGAAGAGATGGAAAGCGGCTTGACGGCCGGAACAAGACAGCTCGATACGACCGACGGATCACTTTCGATACCGTGAGCTCCCTGCGAGAACAGCCGGTACTCGTACGTTACACCTTCTTTCACATCGGCATCTTCGTAGTAGTTCATCAACGCATTCTCGGTGTGGACCGTCTCGAAGCGTTGTGTCGTATCCGCCTCGTTGGCCGGGGCGATGCGTCGTTCCAGCCGGTAGCCCATGACGTTCTGATCGAACTCCTCGACCGTGTCCCACGATACCAGCACCCGTCTGTCCGAGTACCGGGTCGCAAGATTCGGCGGTATGGTCAGGCGGACGTTACGCATCGGGGTCACATAGACCCGCTCGGAGAGCGGACTAAGGTTGCGGCTTGCGTTTTTGGAGCATACGGCATAGGTGAGCATCGTACTGTTGACGTTGTCCACCGAGTCGATATACGTCACGAGCACACTGTCGGAAAGAATCGCGTTGCCGATCTGTCGCAGGGTCGTGTCGCGCCCGACGGCACGCATGATGTAGTAAGCCTTCGTATCTTTGTCCGGGCGAGTCCATTTGAGTTCCACCACGCCCATGCGCACTTCGGCGCGCAAGTCGTGCGGCGCCGTCGCCGGATCGTCGCCGTAGTACCAGCCTATCGCACTCATGCTGAGCGGACTTTCGCCGTAGGCGTTATTGATCACGACTTTGTACGAATAGATCTCGGCTGAAACGACGTCTTTATCCAGATAACACGTATCCTCGGGCGAGACGCTGAGCAGATAACGATAGTCGATGCTGTCGCGGAAGCCGACTGCCTTATAGATGTCGATACTGCGCAGGAACTCCGGTTTGGGGAAGTTCCACGTCAGGCGGATGCCCTCTTTATCCGGTCGCGCTTTCAAGCCCGCATAGTTCGTTTCGTCGAGGTCGGTCAGGTTGGTGATCCGTAGCGTATCCGACGGGCGTCCCAGATTGCCGTAGATGTCATACGGTTGCAGGCAGTAGAGGATGATGCCGCGGCGCATGGCTGTCGTGTCGGTTACGATGGCTTTGCTCACATCGTTTTCGCTCCGGAAACCTACGCGGATGGACAGCGGGACGAGGTCCGATTGCAGGTAATAGCCGCGCATGAGTTTGGCGGCATACATATCCTGCTTGTTGCCGATCGTGAAGCTCAGGTCGATCCGGTCTCCTTTCACTTCGTGTTTGCCCACCTTGATTCCGTAATCGCTTCGCGGGGTCAACGGATAGGAAACGGCGGCCGTTATCTTCTCTTCCGGCTGACGGCCGGCCTGCAGGGTGACTACTTTATACTCGTACTTCTGGCCTTTCTCGGCCGTGCCGTCGTACCAGGTGACGCCCAGGGCCTCGCGATACATCGGCAGGGTGCCGAAGAGCGGGATGGAGTCCGTAAACACCGCCCGCTGCACGAATCTCCAGATAAACCCCTTGGTACTGTCGCTAGGGAGCCGGTACACCGGGTTATGCACGTTGGCCAGCACCACCTTGTTAAAGAAGGCGTCGAAATGATTTTCGCATGCTATCGTGGCCATCTCATCCCACGTTTTGCTGCCTTTGGCGCGACGAAACACCTGATAGGCGAAGTCGCGCGGGATGCGATTGCCGCAATTCACATAGATTCCCTCCGGACCGGCTACGGCGTTAGGGTATTGTTCCTGTCCTGCCATCGAGGTCGCACCGCACAGTACGACGACGAATAGGAGCATTATTTTCTTCATCTTTTTCATGTCTTTCTGTTTTTAAATTATTTCTTTATCTGTTTGTTATCTTTTCTTTTTCTTTCCTTCTCCGAGTGAGATTCCTCACCATGTTCGGAATGACAGGAAGGGTCATTCAGAGCACTTCCTTTGTCATTCAGAGCGTCAGGGATGAATCTCCTTCTTTTCCTTCTCCGAGTGAGATTCCTCACCATGTTCGGAATGACAGGGAGGGTCATTCAGAGCACTTCCTTTGTCATTCAGAGCGTCAGGGATGAATCTGTACGTTTGCCTCATATCTCATCGTTTAAGAAACTCCATTGCTTATTAAATTCAGTTATCATTTTCTCTTTTTTTTCTCTACTTAATCCTTTTATCTGTTTCTCCCTTGATATAGCATGATAAATATCAGAATATCGCTCATAATAAACCAAGTAAACGCATTTATATCTCGCAGTGAAAGCCTTACTAAATGGTTTCGGATTACAATGAAAATATAATCGGTTCTTTAAATCATTAGTTACACCTGTATATAACACTTTCTTGTTCTTATTAGTAAGAATGTAAACGTAATAGTTATGTGTACCTGATGGTCTCATATTTTTATTGTATTTCTTTTTTTCATTCAGATCGTTTCCTTTGTCATTCAGAGCGAAGCGATGAATCTCTTTCTTGTCCTTCTCCGAGTGAGATTCCTCACCATGTTCGGAATGACAGGAAGGGTCATTCAGAGCACTTTCTTTGTCATTCAGAGCGTTTCTTCTGTCATTCAGAGCGAAGCGATGAATCTCTTTCTTGTCCTTCTCCAAGTGAGATTCCTCACTATGTTCGGAATGACAGGAAGGGTCATTCAGAGCACTTCCTTTGTCATTCAGAGCGTTTCTTCTGTCATTCAGAGCGAAGCGATGAATCTCTTTCTTGTCCTTCTCCGAGTGAGATTCCTCACCATGTTCGGAATGACAAGGTGGATCATTGCAGAGCACTTCCTTTGTCATTCAGAGCGTTTCTTCTGTCATTCAGAGCGAAGCGATGAATCTCTTTCTTGTCCTTCTCCGAGTGAGATTCCTCACCATGTTCGGAATGACAAGGTGGATCATTGCAGAGCACTTCCTTTGTCATTCAGAGCGTTTCTTCTGTCATTCAGAGCGAAGCGATGAATCTCTTTCTTGTCCTTCTCCGAGTGAGATTCCTCACCATGTTCGGAATGACAAGGTGGATCATTGCAGAGCACTTCCTTTGTCATTCAGAGCGTTTCTTCTGTCATTCAGAGCGAAGCGATGAATCTCCTTCTTTTCCTTCTCCAAGTGAGATTCCTCACTATGTTCGGAATGACAAGGTGGGGCATCCGCGTTCGGAAACCCGTGTACCCTGTACATAACCATTATTCATTCAGGCTTTCAGCCCTCCGCTGAGGGGGTTGCCTTGTTTCCCAACGCTTTGCATTGGGCTGAATTAACACGCCCTTTCAGGGCTGTTTTCCAATTGTTAGTTGTTAATGGTTATTTGCCGGGTACATGATTCGACGTGTACCACGCATAACAATTGACCATTAACCATTATCACCGCTCGCACGGGGCACAAGGGCTGCAAGCCCGATATATTTCAGCCCCATCCCGCAAGGGTGGGGTATCGATTCCCATACCCCGTTTGGAGGGCTGAAAGCCTGATATAATCGTTGGCAATCAGTAGTTTGCCCGTTATCACACACCGCCCAGGGGGAGATGTCTGTCCGAGAAATGTGCTTTCCGGCCGCCGCTGCGGCTTCGGAGTGCAAGGTAGAGACGCCCTTAAACGGGCGTCTCTACACCTCATGCTACATTCAATCGCACGACGATCCCCTCTTCTCCGATTTTACAGGCGTGCATGAGCCGGGGCTTTGGCACCTTCCCAGCCCGAAGGAGGCGTTCTTGATGCGCAGGCTGTGCAGCGGATCTTTCAAATCGATGGCAGCCGAAAAACCGGCATGTATGACCTCGTTAAAAGAAACTTTATGCGGAATGGGGGAAGGATCGATGCATCCGACAAGGATGGGGAAAACTCCTGCATAAACGGGCAGTTCTTGTTTCACACAAAAGGAGAAATCCAAGTTGCTGCCGACATTCAATTGCGCCGTATAAGGCGCCCGGAACGCCATTGTGGCTTCGCCCTTCACCGTTGCCGTAAGGCGTGCGTTGACGCTGGTACACGTATAAGAGTTCAGGTATGCTTCCGCATCGAGATAGAGCATGGCCGAAACGCCAATCTTCTCATTGCCCGGGAGGAAGCTGCCCCATACGGCGCCTTCCACGCCTGCATTAAATTTCACTCCGCCACTTGCAATTTTCAGATTGAATTCATAATCGAAAGTGGTGAGCGGAACATTCATAGCCCCCATGGCGTAGAATCCACGGAGCTTATCCCCGGTAAAGTCGCACGGCAATTCTTTCTGCTTCGAGCGTGACAGTACCTGTTCCCAAACCTGCGAGGGAACGGGCCGGTCGTAGCTGCCGAAAATCATTCCGCAGGCCACTTTTCCGAACGGCGAGGCCTGAAATTCGCCACCTCCGGCAAAGTAGAATCCGTAACGGCCGACAGCCATGGTAAGATCGCCGGAGAACTTGGTTCCGCCCACATTCTTCTCCTGAATATGCATTTTACCGGTCAGCTCCTGCCGCGGATGGTCATAAATGAATGTAAAATCCATAAAGCCGTCTTGCTGAACGCCTTCTTGCTGCGGATCACGATCGGTACCCGCCATTTTGATCTGCTGCTTTTTGAAGTCGATATCCGTAGTCGTTCGCCATGCATCGCCTTCTTTATCCGGATCATCGGTCTTGATTCGGATAAGACGTTCTTCGCGGTCGATATCCGTCTCTGTTCGCAGCGCACCGCTCAATACGAAGTAGAGAGGATCGGTACCGAATCCGCTCTTATCGCCGTAGCCTTCTGCCGGAACGAGCTTGAGGCTCAAGAAATCCCATTTGTTTTTTTGGGAGTCAACGATCATACCGGCTTTTTCGATGCGGAACTCGGCATCGCCCGACCCGGGGCTGCCTCCGCCGAGACAGATCGACTGTTTCGGCTTGTCCCGGTCTTCCAGATCCATCCAGATCCGGTAGTTGCCGGATGGGGTCCGCTTTTTCCAGACTACGACACGGATCGGGGCGAGCGCGCCCTCTTCTTCGATGGTACCGTGCAGCTTAACCAGTCCCTTTTTGATGATCTGTTCGTCTTTACGTTCCATCAGCGATTTGAATGTACCGACGTTTACGAATTGCAAGTTGCTTGGCAATATATTGAGTTCGAGCTCCTTGCCCCTGGACTGCTTCGTGAACATCAATTTATAATTGACGCTGGTGGGGAATTCCGGGATGCCGAAGTCGATCGTACCGTCGAGGTTGAAACCGTCGTCGTACGAGTTGATGGTCAGCGGATGGAAGTCCACCACATCGTAGAGGCGCAGTGCCTTGCAATCGTGAGCGAAGCTGATAATGCTCTCGCCGTTGCTCAGGAGGCTGATCGTTTGGAATCCGAGCGGACGGTCGAAACACGGCAGGTTTTTGATGCTGCCGGCCGGGTTGCCAATCAGACTCAGTTTCAAGTGAGCACTCATGTCGCTGCCGCATTTCTTATCGGCGACGAGCTGGAATTCCACGCCGGGCGTAATGTCGATCTGCGACACATTCTTGTTCTTGCCGAGCGGAATATGTTTCGGATCGAATCCTTCGAGTTTGAAGACATCCTTGTTGAGTACGAACGTCGTTGCCCAAAGGTCGAGCGTACCGGTCCGGATGACGGCTTTGTTCGAGGAGATTCCTCCTTTCGAGGCATCCACCACACAATTTTGCGCTTCGATGGTCCAGTTTTCGAACTTCACGTCGATCTTATCGAGAATCACATCGTCTTCTATCTTGCCGGGGGTGATGGCCACTTCGGGCAGATCGATCCGGATCGTATCGTTCCGATTGAACGGTTTGAACAGCGGATTGATCAACCACACATCGGGTTTGAGACGGATCACGCCGTCGGTTCCGAGGAGGCTCCGGTTGATGGGCGAGGTGGCGTTGAACGTAACGAATTCGAACCTCAGCGGCTTCCGGTCGGCATTGTGCAGCCTGTATTCCTGTTCGCTTTCCGCTTCCGCTTTCCACGCGTTCATCTTCTCTTCGCTCACGTAGCTCTTGAACGAGGTCACCAGTCCGTTCGGCTGTCCGTCCCCCGCTTCGCTGAGGTAGAACTGATCATTCTTGAAAGTGAAGTTCGTGCCGGAGAAGCTGAACGACTCCGGTTCGATCCGCGCTTTGGAGCGGATCAAGCCGCCCGTCAGGCCGTCTTTGGCGATATTCAGGAAGGCATCGCCGGCATTGACCAGTTGCACGTGGTAGGTATGTTTGTCCCTTTTCAGCTCAACGTTCATCAGTTTCATACCGATGCTGAAGGCTTCGCCCGGCACTTCAAAGTACGGGCGTCCCTTGGCGTCTTTTTCGGAGTTGTTGACCCTTACCTTCAAATCTTTAAACTCCGGATTCTGACTTATCCCGTCTTTCTTTCCGAACTGTCCAGGCGTCTTGTCTAACTGGATGGTGCCGGTGATCCGGTAGTTATCGCCGCCGTCTTCCTGCACGTCGGTCACGGTCACTTTAAAGCCGTGCAGCGTGCTGATATTGGCTTTGTAGAAGATGTCGAGGTCGAAGTCGACGGTGGCCCGGCCGTCGAAGGCGTCGAAGGCGGTCTCCGTGTCTTTGCCGAGCAGGTTGGCATACTCCTCGTTATCGTCCGGCGCTCCGCAATGGATCGTGGCGTAATACTTCCCTCCGGACGGCAGTCTGCTTTCGTTCTGCGTCTTTCGGACGTTCTTCGAGCTGCTTAGCTTCTGTGCCGAACTGTTGTTGTCCGAATCGCCGATCGCCTTGATGCCGCGCAGCGTATAGCGTCCGTCGTCGTCGGCCGTCACTTGCCGCTTATTGTCGCCGTTCATCACCCAGACTTTCGCGCCGGGCACCGGCTCACCGTTTGAAGTGACGCGACCGCTTACCGTAGCGCCTTTGCGCATCCGGAAATAGTACGTAGTCATCTCCTTGCTCTCGTGATTGGTCAGCTCGCCCGAGGAAGCGATGTATTCCGAGTTTTCGGGCGGGATCAGTTCGTAGCTGAAGTTCTTACCCGCGTTTGTAAATTTGAATTCGGCAATGCCCTGGTCGTTCGTTACAACCGGCTCCACATCCGGAGCTTTGATTTTGACGGTAATGCCCGGTATACCGCTCATCCGTTCGACCATATCGCCCATGATGCGGCCGGCAAAACCTGATATCCCTGTTTTTTTACGCAATGCTTCGAGGTCTTTCTCGCTTAACTTGCCTACCTTGATCCGAATCCGGTGTCTCCGCTCTTTGACGACTCTCTTACCCAGATCGTGCGTATTGCTTTGATCCGTTAAACCGGGCAGCGGAACGGTATCGGGAAAATAATTCAGATCTCTCGGGAGAATGAAAAGCGTATCCGCATTTTTAGCCTGGAGGGTCGGCACGCGTACCGTAAATTCTTCTTTGGAGTCTTTCTGTTTCGTCTCGATCAACCGGCTGCGGGTGGAGCGCACGTCCGCCTTTTGGGGCTGCTCCGGGGTCCCATCAAGCCCTTCTTCGGCTACCACATACCCCGTGATCTTGCCGTTGGGCTCCATCAGGATCTGCGGGAAGTGCATCTGCTGCCCCATCTTCAGCGTAAAACCGGTAGCAGGGAACCAACTACTGCGATGATTGAGTTCGACATCCGCCGTATCCTTCAGCCCTTTCTGTTCTCTGGCTCTACGCAACGAGTAACCGGGTGCATCAATATCAAGAAGGTAGTTCACATCTCTATCATCTTCGTATCTTTTAAGCCTATCCTCAAGGATTAAAGTCATAAGTTCTTCAGCTAATGCCCTGTACTCTGGATCGTCTTTTTTCATTTCTTTCATTCTTTCTTCGATTTGTTTCTTTCTTTCCTGACGAGCTTTGAATTCAGGGCTATTTTTATCAGGTGGAACAAGACGTATTACTTTTTCTTGAACCGCTAGATTATCAAATATAAAGTAGCCGTGATTTTTAGCGGATGTACTTTGCTTGCCTATAGGAGCATGTAAGTTTTCAAGCAAGGTTCCATCACTATTCCACTGCATCTTTTCTAAAAACACCGTTCCATCTACTCCTCTGCCGAGATTTTCGGAGTCGAGCAGGCGTCCGGAAACGATGGGGTTTTTGGGAGCCATAGCGATGGGTACTTCACAGACCGTCCTTTTGAAACTGCTGGTAAAATGAAACTCACCTGAATAGCGGTGATAGGTATCTGAGCAACGTACTGCTGCTCTCTGCTCCTTAACTCTTCTTAACTCATATTCTCTTTTGTAATACTCGCCCGGATAGAAGATTTTATCCGTTTTAAATGCATGCTCACCGGTGCTGTCGCTGGTGAAAGTCATAATATGCAAATCATTGGGAAGATCGAAGTATATTAGATCATTTCTATTCGTCGTATGGCGAGGCACACTGAAGTCTACCCCTTCCTTCAGCTCCACACGCTTCCTTTCAACGACATCTCGGCCCGCGGCTTCGGAGTCGTATATCTTATAGCGCGCAATCTCCACCCAGGCGCCCCTTAACGTCAGACCTTGCATGCCGATATCATTTCTAGTGGGATCGCCGATAGGTTTTACCCTCAGGATATACGAATCGACATAGGCCTTCAGCTCGCCCACGTCCATCGTGCTGTTGGGCTGGATCTCGATATCTTTCGACGGGTTAAGCCACCGGTGCTTCATGGCGTTGTTTACTACCACACGCACCGTAGCCCGAAGCGTACCTTCGACATTCATCCCAGTTGTTACATCACTTCCATATGCCTGATCTTTGTAGCCCTCCTGAGTGAATGCGGAATCGATACGGGCAAAGTCCTTGAATTCGAAATTGCCGTCGGCATCGGTACGGGTAACCGCCAATATCTTGTTCCGGTCTTTCAATTTATCCAGCACCTCACCCATCTTCCCTTCATCGGGTCTCCCGTGGTGTGACCATACCGGAGAGTTTTCTCCACTTTTATTGTTTGTACAGCTTTCAGCAATCTCTTCACAATTCATTACGACCTCATTTCCCTTTTTGTCTTTCACCAGATAGGTTACCACCAGGGCGATATCGGTATTGGCCATGGGCTTTCTCTGGCTTTCGTCCACACACGGGTCGGCAAAGACGAGTCGTCCTTTGACGGTGGAGCGTGGCGGCCGGTCGTCGAGCAGCACGGCTTGCCGCTTGACGAAGAAGTTGGAGTGATCGTCTTTCTCCGCTTGCATCTGCTCTGTTCCCGTAGGAACATATTTGAAGTCCAGATATTTTTCGGTACGTGAAAACTCGTTCGTATAGTATATTTTCTTTTTTCCGTTTTCTTCCAGCTTCTGCTCGATAAAAACATGATAATGATCGTTATACTGGAAGTTGCAGATCAACCGGTCGAACGTGACGTAGGTATGCTCCTTGCCGTCGCTACCTTCGCGGATTTCTACTTTTCCTTCCGTAATCAGGTTTTTGCCGTATGGTCCCTTGGGCTGAGAGGGGAGTATATCGCCTTCGTAATAGGGCATATCCTCGTATCCTTCGAGTCCGAACATCACACGTTTGACCTGACCGTTGACGTTAGGCGGATTCAGTTCGCGATACGTCCCTTTCACCTTATTGTCGGATCCTTTATACCCTTTCGATACTTCCACTTCGAGGGTATAACTCCATACATTATAGGTGATTTCGCCCAGATCGACGGTTTTGTCGGAGAGATTGACCTCGGTTTTTGAAAGACGTTCCTCCTTTTTTCCAAGCGTATAGTAGGGCGAGTTAAGTTCGAGGTTGAAAAACTCGTACAGATCACCGCGCGCACCGGGCCCTGCTATTCCTGCTATCTCTTGATCTTTTTCTATAAGTCCTCCATCGGGACGGGCGTAGATCGTCGCTTCGAACGTACCGTCGTCGTTGATTTTGACGGGTACGCTGTGGCGGTCGTCGTTCGGCGTGGGCATCTTGGGGCATATCGGCGAAGGCTTTCCCGTTTTCGCATCGATCAGGCGCGTGTATCGCGTCAGCGTAGCGGTCGTCGTAGTCAGCGGATATTTTTCGGGATGATGCTCGAACTTGTACAGGAGCTTCCCTTTCACCGTATATTCCACCAGATCCGACACATCGTCGAGTTCCATATAGGTAAACTCGCACTGGCACGACGAGGCAAGCACATCGGGCTTCCCCTTCGCGTCGATGACGGCAGAGAACCCGTTGGGGGTCACTACGCCCCGCATGGCGGCGATATACAGCACGTACTTTTGTCCGTCGACAAACGGCAGGCCTTTTTTGGTCTGCTCATACGAATTGCGTTCCCACACGTCTTTCTCCCATACGAGGTGTTCAGAGGCGGCCTCGCGGATTTGCAGCCGGTAGATAATGCCTTCGCCGGGCTTGGGCTGCCGTTTGGCCAGCAGGCTGCTCTTATCTTCCCAGCGCAGGTAGAAGTTGCGGGCATTGTTCACCGCAATGGCATCGGCCGGTATCTCGATCTTCGTTCCCGAGCCGGAGGCAAGGGATGTACCGCCGAGGTCAGTCTTCGCGTCGCTATTTGCCGGTTTCCGGCCTTTCGGGTCGGCGCCGGCATTCGGGCCGCTCAGCAGGTTCGGATTCAGGGTATGACCCTGCAGATAGTACGTCGATCCGCCTTCGGGAACATTGTTTGTCAGTCCTTCGAAGTTCTCGTTGCAGTTACGGCATTCGGGTACGAAGATTTTCAGACCCTCTTCGCTCACGATCGGCGGCGTTTCTTTTTTCGGCGGTTCCACTTTCACCTCTTTACTTTTCTTGAAGGTGAACACAGCCGGTTCACTGTAGCCGTCGTTCTTGAACGTGACGCTCGGGACAATCGCTGCCGGCGTGTTGACGTTGTTTCCGATGGCTCGGACTACCCACGCGTACGTTTTGCCTTCCTTAAACGCGGGATTGGCCGGGGTATAGAGATACGTCGGCACGCTGCGAACCGTCGTCTCGAAGAACGCCGGATAGGAGCTGTTGCGCAACATGTCGCGGTAGTTGGCGTAACGGTCGTTCAATTCGATGATCTTGATCATGTATTGCGTTGTAGCGGGCGCGCCCGGAGGCATCGTCCACGTAAACTGCACGGTTTGCTTCTGCTCGGGCGGCAGTTCGCTGCCGTCGTAGGGTTGGATGAGCTGCGGCGGCTCAAGCGCGCTCTGCATGGGCGGAGCCACCATAAACGGCGGACTGCATGCCTGACTGAGCAGCTGATTCCGCTGCGCGTTGTAGAGTTTGAAGCAGAGACGGTAGCTGCCGTCGGGCAGACCGTCGCGCAGCACCTGCTCGCGCGTGATACCCTGATAATTCATCGGTTCTTTGAAGATGTCGCGCAGCTCGTTGTATGTTAACGTATAGGGGGTAAAGATCGTCTGGTTGCCGGAGGGCGTTCCTTTGATCTGTACCGAAGCCGCGTGTTGTGCGCTGCCGATGACGATTTTTCCGTCTATGCTTTCGAGCGTACCCTGTACGCGCAACAAGGCGTCGTTGTCGGGGTATTGCGCGATGGTGATCACGTTCCGGATCTTGCCCGGCGACTCGAAGTAGTCGGACAGCTTATTCGTGTATGGCGGTATGACCATCACCGCCTGATTGACAATCGCGTTCTTCTTACGGATTTGGAACGGTGCACTGCAATAGGTCCCGATCACGATGGTGGAATGAGATTTGCGCAGCCGGAAGCAGAGGCGATATGTCCCTTCGGGCAGGCCGTCGCGCAACACTTGCTCGCGGGTGATGCCCTGATAAACCATCGGCTCTCTGAACACGTTGCGATAGTCGTTGTGGGTGACCGTGTAGGGCGGGAAGATGACGTTGTTTCCCGACGGCGTACCTGTGATGCGTACGGAAGCCATGTTTTGCCCGCTGCCGATGCGTATGTTGCCGTCCACCTGCTCAAGCGTACCCGTCATATCCAAATCCGCCTGATTGTCGGGGTACTGCGTGACGGTAATCACGCTCTGTATTTTGCCCGGCGACTCAAGGTAGTCGGACAGCTTGTTCGTGTAAGGCGGAAGTACCTGCACTGTCTGATTGACGATGGCTTCTTTCTTCTGAATACGGAAGGGGGCACTACAAAACAACCCGATCTCTTCGTCCGTTCGGGCATTGCTCAGCACGAAGCAAATGCGGTAATTGCCTTCGGGCAGGCCGTCGCGCTGCACCTGATCGCGGGTGATGCCCTGATACACCATCGGTTCCCTGAACATCTCACGGTAATTCGTATGGGTCAGGGTGTAAGGCGGGAAGGAGACATTGTTGCCCGAGGGTGTGCCGTCAATCCGCACGGATGTCTTAAACTGCCCGCTGCCGATACGCACGTTGCCATCCACCTGCTCAAGCATACCCCTCACGTTGAAGAGCGCCTGATTGTCGGGATACTGTGTAACAAAGATCACGCTCTGTATCTTGCCCGGCGACTCGAAGTAGTCGGACAACTTGTTCGTGTAGGGCGGAAGCACCTGCACCGTCTGATCGACGATGGCTGCTTTCTTTTCGATCCGGAAGGGGGCACTGCACGATCGACTGGCCTCTTCAAACTGGTTCATCCATCCGGTTTTGATAAACAGCCTGAAGCAAATACGATACGATCCTGCGGGCAGGCCGTTTTGTTGAACTTGTTCACGTGTAATACCTTGATACTTCAAAGTCTGTTCGCTAAAAATCTGTTGAAGCTCGCTATACGTCAACGTGTAGGGAGCAAAGCCGACTCCGGGCGTTTTTTGCATGTACACAGGATGAGGGGTAATTCCCGGATCCGTGCCGATCCATATGCCGGCATTGTCCGTGTTCTCGATATACCCATGCAAATAATATAGATAGTCATCCGTCATGGATATGCCGGTTGTGGTGATGATGCTGACGATCTTACCGGGCGAAGCGAAATAGTCGGACAGTTTGTCGGTATAGGGCGGCAGTACCTGCACAGTTTGTTTAATCTGATAATTCTGCGCATTTAGATTACTCAGCGCGGCAATTGCAGTGAAGACGGCGAATAGGAGTCTTCGTAAAATCGATTGTTTTTTAGAATGTGAACACATAACTTATATCTCCTCTGATTTCGTGATACGATGGAACGGCCGCCTCGTTGGCAAACCGGTTATTGATAAAATTAAAATTCATGGATACCGCATGCTTGGGATGAAACCGGTAAGCGGCGTTAAGCGCCGAGTTAAGGGTCAGTCCGCTGTCGTCGTTGATCTTGTTACTCATGACGTTGTTGCTCCAGTTCAGCGACAGTTTGTCGTCGAGGAGCGTTTTCGATACATTCAGGTTCCCCCCCAGCATGGCGTTTTCAAAGTTCTTATTCGTCATCCGGGTATAATTGGCGCCGGCCGAGAGGTTGAGTCGAAGTGCCGGAAGCCCGAAGTTATACATCAGCATGGCCATATACGTATCGGTATCGGTCATGTCGGATGTTTTTTTGTTCCGGTCGTCGAGCGTCGTATAGTTCAGGTTGAGCATCACCATGTGCGAGGCCGTGGCCGTGGATTTCGTAAAACGAGGCATCAGCATGAAGGTGCGATTCACCTGGTAGATCTGCAGCGAATCGCTCCCGGCTGTCTTATAAGCGCGCTGGTTCGTGGAATAGTTATTGAATGAAGCGTCGACCGCCCAGTTTTCATTGATCGTATAGTTACCCGAGAGCGAGCCGATGACGCGATGGGCAGTGTTGGCCTTCGACCCGTCGAGGTTGTCGTTCTGAATCCCGAGCGAGCCGCGCAGGCTCAGCTTGTTGTCCATCAACCCCACCGTCTGGTTAAAGGTGATGTGCTGCACATCGTTGTTGAAGAAATAGCTTCCCATCGAGTGGAACCCGGGGTCGACGCGCCGGTATTCGATGCCGGTGACGATCGACGGGGTGAATTGATAATTGAGGCTCGTTTTGAAAGCCTTGAAGTACGATGTCGTTCCGTTGACCGTGATCAGGCCGTTAGCCAGTCGGAGCCAGCCGTCGCTGATGGAGTCGAGCGCGGGGGCTATCCGGTCTTTGGTGTAGAAACTGTAAGACCCGTCGAAGGTGAACATCAGCTGCGGGGTAATGGCAAAGCGCGAAGTCAGCCCGAAAGCGATATTCTGCTCGGGCGTCGGCATGCCGGGCTTGACAATGGTGAGCGAGTCAAAGTCTTTCGTGCTGTCGCCGATACGTACAACCGAAAAGTCGACAAAGCGGTTCTCCGTTCCGTAGCCCACCTTGGCGGCCCAGCCGGTGCGGGTCATCTTGGGCATCGAGTCGGCCATGGCCAGGTCGTACGTCGAGTTCTGATTGAACTTACCGTACACCGCGCCTAACCTGAACTTGCCCGGACGCGCTTCGACAGCGGCTCCGAGGAAGGTGTATCCGTTGAGCGTAAACTCCGAGAAGGAGAGGTTACGGTAGCCCAGATGCAACGTCAGCCATTTGTAGGTCGGGCTGATGCCGAACTGATTGAACGGCTGACTGAAGTTTCCCTTCTTGTCGTTGTCGTACCACGTGAACGAGAATGGCATCGAGATGCCGTAGACCGTCAGCGTGGCATTGGCATTGATCCCGTAAGCAAACGGGGCCTGCCGCTCCGGGATGCCGGAGACGGAGTAGAAAGAGGAGTTTAATCCGATGCTCCCGCTGATGTCGAAAGGCTTGACATGCTTCAGGTCGGACAACTCCTGCGCCTGCAACGCACCGACCATAGGCAGGCACAGGAGCGTAGCAAACATCATTTTCATATAAGTATTTATTTTCATCGTATATTATTTAGTTAAAACATATTTCGTCATTCTAATCAGCGTTCAGCGTCATTTAATGGTTAATGGTCATTCGGCATTCGGATGCCGTGTAGGGGCGAACACACAGGTTCACCCCTACCCCCAACTTAACCAATCAATAATTAAACAAACAAACATCTCACACCCCGAAGGGCTTCACTTTTCACTATTCGTTTCTCACTCTTCACTTTTCGTTTTTCACTTTTCACTTCCCTTGTCATTCAGAGCGTCAACGAAGAGTCTTTTTTTGTCACTTTTGGCTTGACCCAAAAGTAACCCAAAGGTCAAGGCTTCGTGCGCTTCACACGCCCTCGCGACGCTTGCAGGTCGGAAAATCAGGTAACTCGCTTCGCTTCAGACAGCCTGATTTTCTTTCGCCCTGCTCGCTGCTCCGTCGGCTCACCGCCCGAGGCCCATTGACGAACGCCTCTGCGTTCGCCTGTTTCCCAACGCTTCGCTTCGCTGCGCATTGGGCTGAATTAACACGCCCTTTCAGGGCTCTTACAGCCGCCAGCATTCAACCGTCAGCTCCGCATTCCCCCTTTGAAGGGGGGGCTGGGGGGATGTTCATATCAACGTCATGACGGGCGAACACAGAGGTTCGCCCCTACGCGGCGTACCGAAATGGGAATGCGCCCAACCGCCCCCCACAACAACTCAAGACCTCAACAATTCTCTTCACTTTTCACTATTCGTTTCTCACTTTTCACTTCCCTTGTCATTCAGAGCGAAGCGATGAATCTTTTCCTTTTCGGGGCGGGATTCCTCACTGCGTTCGGAATGACAAAGGGACATCCAAATCAATCATTCATTCAGGCTTCCAGCCCTCCGCTGAGGGATTGCCCTATTTCCCCAACGCTGCGCATTGGGCTGAATTAACACGCCCTTTCAGGGCTCTTACAGCAGTCAGCATTCAGCCGTCAGCTCTACATCCTCCTTCACTGCGCTCTTCCCCCCTTTGAAGGGGGGAGGGGGGGATGTTCCTCTGCGTTCGGTCTTTTGTCATTCAGAGCGTAAGCGAAGAATCTTTTTCCTTTTCCTCACGAGATTCCTCACTGCGTTCGGAATGACAAAGAGGAGACGTTCGGAATGACAAAGAGGAAGCATTCGGAATGACAAAGAGGAGGCGTTCGTAATTCGTAATTTGTCATTCTGCTAAACGCTGACTACTTTTCACTTTTCACTCTTCACTTTTCGTTTTTCACTTTTCACTTTTCACTTTTCACTTCACCATCACCTTGGTTACCCGTTCTCCCACGCGCACTACGTACACGCCTGAGGGCAGCGGCTGTACATGGTCGCCGGCGGGGAGGATGAGCGTTTTCACGAGGGAACCTTCTACATTATATATATGTACCGTCTCGGGTGCGGGCAGGGCGAGGCGCAGCGCGCCGTCGGCAGCATAGATACGCAGGCCGTCGATCGTTTCGTTGGCTACGGTGCGGATCACGTCGAAGAGGCACGAGGCCGAGACGCCGCTACCGTCGTTGGCCTTGGCGGTGACCGTCGCTTTGCCTTTCTTGCGAATCGTCACTAATCCGGCTCCGTCGACCGAAGCTACCGACGCGTCGCTGCTCGTCCACGTGAGCGATTGGTCCGTAGCCGTGGCGGGAGCGACCGTAGCGATAAGCTGCACCCGTTCCAGATCGCCGTTGACGGTGATCGAGCTATAGTTAAGCGTGATACCCGTTACTTTGACGGGCGGTGCTGCGGCCTCTTTGACCGTTACGGCGCAGGTGGCCGTTTTGCCGCCGTCGGCTGTTTTGACGGTGATGGTGGCGGTGCCGGGGGCTATGCCCTTGACCGTCCCCGAGGCATCGACCGTAGCGATGGCGGGGGCGCTGCTTGTCCACGTCACCGCTTTGTTCGTAGCCGTGGTGGGGGTGACCGTAGCCGTCAGCGCGCCGGTCTGTCCCACTTCCAGCGTCAGCGCGCCGGGCGCAAGCGTCACGCCGGTTACAGGTATCACAGCCGCCTTGACCGTTACGGCGCAGGTGGCCGTTTTGCCGCCGTCGGCCGTTTTGACGGTGATGGTGGCGGTGCCGGGGGCTATGCCCTTGACCGTTCCCGAGGCATCGACCGTAGCGATGGCGGGGGCGCTGCTTGTCCACGTTACCGCTTTGTTCGTAGCCGTGGCGGGAGCGACCGTAGCCGTCAGCGCGCCGGTCTGTCCCACTTCCAGCGTCAGCGTGGCCGGAGCGACCGTAACACCCGTGACAGCAACCGTGGCCGGAGCAAGTTTTACGTTTTCCGATTTATACCAGGCGCTGCTGCCGTCTTCGTCTTCCACTTCAACGTTGACATCATACCCATCGTTCGTCGGAGAGATAAAGCCTCCGCCGAGGCCTGTTATCGTATACGAGGCTTTGTCCGTAAGCGTAGCCTTCAAATCTGCCGACATAAACTGGGGGACGAGGAACTTTCTCTTTTTGCAATACACCTTGTATATCAGATTTTTCTGTGGTGTTTCAACATCGGTAGCCTTCTCCCAGTTGACGGTAAAGCCATTGCTGGTGATATTGCTGATGGTCAGCTTTCCGCCGTTGCCCGGCACGGGGGGTGGGGAGGAGAGGGTTTTGAACGTCTCCTTGTTATAGTCGGCATAGTTGCCGGCTTCGTCCTTCACACGCACATACACCTCATATTCGGTGTTGGCGTCGGCTTCTACGGTATGGAAGACGGAATTCCACGCCACATTCCTTTGATTCCAGACGTCTTCCGATGTTTTTTTCCAGAAGAGCGTGTACTCGAGTTTTTCTTTAGGTGTTACATTATCGGTAGCCGCCTTCCATGTCGGGTCGAACTCTTTATGGGTAATGTAGACAGACAGTTTTCCGCCGTCGCCCGGCACGGGAGGGGTTACGTCGGGAGCGGGATCAGTGATCTTAAAGTCTTTCCAGACGGCGGCCGCCCGATACGCATCTTCTTTGCCGGCGGGTACCTTTAGCGTCACGTTGGCGGTATTGATTCCATCGAAGGCATTGTCCGGCACAGCAAGCGGCGTATCCCAATGGACAGTGACCGTTTTCAGGGATATGCACTCCCAAAGAATCTTCTTTCCAATTGTTGTTACGCTGCTGGGAATATCGATTTCCGACAGGTCGTAGCAACAATAAAAAACCCCATTTCCGATCTCTTGTATGCTGTTAGGTAGGGTAATGCTTTTCAGGGCGGAGCACCCCTCAAAAGTCCTCTGTTCAATTGTTGTTACACTGCTGGGAATAGAGACACTCGTTATGCCTTTGCAGTAGGCAAAAGCCACTTCTCCAATTGCTGTTACACTGTTTGGGATCGTAACACTCGTTATGCCCTTGCATTTGTAGAAAGCCCACTCTCCGATTGTTGTTACGTTGCCGGGGATCGAAACACTCGTTATACCGTCACATCCGGTGAAAGCGTAGTCTCCGATCTCCGTAACGATGTAAGTGTGAGTAGAAACTCCCATTGTCCGGGTAAAACTTATCGGGATGGTAATGTTTCCCGTAGGTATATTGCCGGGGGAGTATCTGGGGGAGTAGTTTATTGACGTAGATAATTCAGACATGACCTTGACTTCATAAGTAACGTCATTGATTTTCTTGATTCTTTTATAGTACAGCCCGTTGTGCTTGAAATCGTAATCTTCCGCCTGTACGGCACTGGTGGCAATCATCAGCCCCATGAGGGCAATGAGCCAAATGGAAATTTGTTTTGTCCGTATCATAATCGTTTATTAATTGTTATTCTTTTATTAATTGTCATTCTTTACTATTTTATTTCCTTCTTTTGTCATTCAGAGCGAAGTGATGAATCTTTTTCCTTCTCCAAGTGAGATTCCTCACGGTGTTCGGAATGACAAACGCGGTTATTGGTGTTCTTTGCGTTTACCCTTGCGTTCTTTGCGGTAAAGAATAAACCGCAAGGTTCGCAAAGGGGTTCGCAAGGTTTCATTCAGGCTTCCAGCCCTCCGCTGAGGGGTTGCCTTGTTTTCCCAATGCTGCGCATTGGGCTGAATTAACACGCCCTTTCAGGGCTCTTACAGCATTCAGCATTCAGCCGTCAGCTCTACATCCTCCTTCACTGCGCTCTTCCCCCCTTTGAAGGGGGGGCTGGGGGGATGTTCATATCAACGTCATGACGGGCGAACACAGAGGTTCGCCCCTACGCGGCGTACCGAAATGGGAATGCGCCCAACCGCCCCCCACAACAACTCAATACCTCAACAATTCTCTTCACTTTTCACTATTCGTTTCTCACTTTTCACTTCCCTTGTCATTCAGAGCGTAAGCGAAGAATCTTTTTCCTTTTCCTCACGAGATTCCTCACTGCGTTCGGAATGACAAAGAGGAAGCATTCGGAATGACAAAGAGGAGGCGTTCGTAATTCGTAATTTGTCATTCTGCTGAACGCTGACTACTTTTCACTTTTCGTTTTTCACTTTTCACTTCACCATCACCTTGGTTACCCGTTCTCCTACGCGCACCACATACACGCCGGAGGGCAGCGGCTGTACATGGTCGCCGGCGGGGAGGATGAGCGTTTTCACGAGGGAACCTTCTACATTATATATATGTACCGTCTCGGGTGCGGGCAGGGCGAGGCGCAGCGCGCCGTCGGCAGCATAGATGCGCAGGCCGTCGATCGTTTCGTTGGCTACGGTGCGGATCACGTCGAAGAGGCACGAGGCCGAGACGCCGCTGCCGTCGTTGGCCTTGGCGGTGACCGTCGCTTTGCCTTTCTTGCGAATCGTCACTAATCCGGCTCCGTCGACCGAAGCTACCGACGCGTCGCTGCTCGTCCACGTGAGCGATTGGTCCGTAGCCGTGGCGGGAGCGACCGTAGCGATAAGCTGCACCCGTTCCAGATCGCCGTTGACGGTGATCGAGCTATAGTTAAGCGTGATACCCGTTACTTTGACGGCCGGTGCTGCAGCCGCCTTGACCGTTACGGCGCAGGTGGCCGTCTTGCCGCCGTCGGCCGTTTTGACGGTGATGGTGGCGGTGCCGGGGGCTATGCCCTTGACCGTTCCCGAGGCATCGACCGTAGCGATGGCGGGGGCGCTGCTTGTCCATGTTACCGCTTTGTTCGTAGCCGTGGCCGGAGCGACCGTAGCCGTCAGCGCGCCGGTCTGTCCCACTTCCAGCGTCAGCGCGGCCGGAGCGACCGTAACACCCGTGACAGCAACCGTGGCCGAAGCAAGTTTTACGTTTTCCTCATTATACCAGGCGCTGCTGCCGGCTTCGTCTTCCACTTCAACGTTGACATCGTATCCTTTATCCAAAGCTGGATTGATAATGGTTATGCCACCGCCGAGGCCCGTTATCGTATACGAGGCTTTGTCCGTAAGCGTAGCTTTCAAATCTGTCGGTTTAAATAAGAGTAAACCGCCTCCCCCTTTGCAATACACCTTGTATATAAGTTTTTCCTGCGGCGTTTCGGAGTCGGTAGCCTTCTCCCAGCTGACGGTAAAGCCATTGCTGGTGACGTCTGTAACGGTCAGCTTTCCGCCGTTGCCCGGCACGGGGGGGCTGTTGATCTTAAAGCTTTTCCAGACAGGGGCCGCCTGATACTCTGCCTCTTTGCCTTTGGGAACCTTTAGTGGCACGTTGGCGGTATTGACACCCCAGAAGGTCTTGTCCGGCACGGCAAGCGGTGTATCCCATGCTACGGTTACTTGCTGAAGTGCTTTGCAAAAGGCAAAGGCATACTCTCCGATTGTGGTAACGCTGGCCGGAAGGGTGATGCTTTGCAGCACCACGCAATTGGAAAAGGCTCCCTCTCCGATTGTGGTAAGTCCGTCGGAAAAGGAGACGTTTTGCAGCACCCTGCAATTGAGAAAGGCACGCTTTCCAATTGTGGTAACGCTGGCCGGAAAGGAGATGCTTTGCAGCGCCTGGCAAGTACCAAAGGCAGAGACTTCGATTGTCTGCACACGGCTTCCGAGCGTTACGTTTTGCAGTGCATTGCAAGCGGCAAAGGCACGCTCTCCGATTGTGGTAACGTTATCCCCGATAATTACGGTTTTGATTCCGCTTTGGAAAGCTTTCCAAGGCTGATCGTTTGTAGATGCATAGTTCGGCATGGCGCCTGTTCCGGTGATGGAAAGGGTATTGGTACCGGCATTGTATTCCCATCGGAGCGGTCCGGTGTTGCCGCTGTTTTGCGCCGCAGCGCCGAGGGCCGTAATCAGCCCTATGAGAGCAATGAGCCAAATGGAAATCTGTTTAATTCGTGTCATAATCATTTATTAATTGTTATTCTTTTATTAATTGTCATTCTTTACTATTTTATTTCCTTCTTTTGTCATTCAGAGCAAAGCGATGAATCTTTTTCCTTCTCCAAGTGAGATTCCTCACGGTGTTCGGAATGACAAACGCGGTTATTGGTGTTCTTTGCGTTTACCCTTGCGTTCTTTGCGGTAAAGAATAAACCGCAAGGTTCGCAAAGGGGTTCGCAAGGTTTCATTCAGGCTTCCAGCCCTCCGCTGAGGGATTGCCCTGTTTCCCCAACGCTGCGCATTGGGCTGAATTAACACGCCCTTTCAGGGCTCTTACAGCAGTCAGTCTTCAGATCTGCATTCCCCCCTTGAAGGGGGGGCTGGGGGGATGTTCATATCAACGTCATGACGGGCGAACACAGAGGTTCGCCCCTACGCGGCGTACCGAAATGGGAATGCGCCCAACCGCCCCCCACAACAACTCAATACCTCAACAATTCTCTTCACTTTTCACTATTCGTTTCTCACTTTTCACTTCCCCTGTCATTCAGAGCGAAGCGAAGAATCTTTTTCCTTCTCCTCACGAGATTCCTCACTGCGTTCGGAATGACAAAGAGGAGGCATTCATAATTCGTCATTCTAATATGCATTCAGCGAATAATCAAACAACTCAACATGCAAACGCCCTTGGGACTTTTATTTAATCAAACTCACCTTGGCTTTGTAGTCCATGACGAGCTTGAGACGTACAACGACGTTGGGCCGGATACCGGTGAGGATCACGTGCAACTTGTCATCTTTGAGCTTGTCGAGGAGTTCACCGTTGATAATGGTAAATCGTACCTTTCGCGCGGCAGTGTCTACCACGTCGGCCTTAGCGACCAGGGCCGTTCGATTATCGAAATAGAGTTTGGCCGTCCGGAACGTATTCAGATCAAACCCTTGCGGGGTAACGAGTTCGAGAGTTCCCTGCGTGATAATAAACGACTTGAGGTTCTCGAACGAAAGTCCGTTTTTTTCCAGTTCGGCGGCTACGTTCACATTCAGTATGCCGTCGTAGAGCACCTCTTCCGTCGCACCTGAGAGTAACTCCGGAACGTCTTGTCCATCGACATCGGTCTGAGAGAGCGCCGAAGGTTGTACATCGAACACTATTTCGCGGTTCTTGACGGAAATGTCTTTACCGAGCGCATTTTGAAGCGTCTCTTTGCATGATCCGGTCGCCAATATGATCCCTAACAGACAACCGAACGAAATCCATTTTGCTTTCTTCATAATCTGGTTTTTTACCTTGTTAATACATACCATCGCTGGCAAAATTAAAAAAGTAAACAACACGTGTCAATCATATAAATATATGATTTCTATGCTGTAAAAAAAACAAAACATATCACAAAAAAATAACCCGTTTCAAATCTATATAATGCTTTAAATTAATATATTGCAAAATATTTCTAAAAAAACAGGAGAAAAACAAGTGCTTTTGATCTAAACATGAAATATTTTTTTACATATAAAATCATATAAATATATGATTTTTCATTTCAGGTCGATTCCGAGAAAAACAAAGAAAAGGATATTTTCACGGCTTTGCCGGATTGGAGAGTGACGTGTTTTTACGGATGAGGGAAGGCATACAAAAAGAGGGGGTAAAGGGGGATTACCTGCCCTGATTCTGTTTCAGAGCAGAACTCATAACCGATATCATTGGCAATGAGACACGCAGATGAGTACGAAGCACTATTGTTTTCCCTGCCCTATTTTAGGTTTGGCTACATTCCCCTTCGTTCGATCATACCCTCTCCCGTTGTTTTTGAAAAAGAAAGGGATGACGATAAGCAATAAGATCGATGTTATCCCGATAATTATTACCGTTTTCAACCCTTTTTGGAGTTGAGCAAGAGTAACGGGATTTTCAATACCCCAAAGATCTAAGGTAAAAAAGGCTGCGGTACAAAGGATTAATGCTACAGCAATCGTTCCGATAATATATTTCATTCTTTGATAATTTATTTATTTCACCATTGGTTTAACAGTTCCCGCTTTTTTGCATCATAATCTTCCTGTGTGATAATTTTTTCGTCTAACAGGATTTTGAGTTTACGTAGTTTTTCGGTTACGGCGGTGTTGCCGGCCGACAGAAAGCTGTCGGTTTGTTCGTTGATTTTTTTTCCTATTTCCATACCGACACCAAGCTGCAGCCCGGCACCGGCTAATCCCCCTTCGTTGCGGGCGGCATCCCGCAAAGCACGCAATTTTTCAAGTTCGACATAGCTCAATCCTGCCTGTTCGGCAGCTTTCACATCGGCCGAGATGTCTGCCATACGGGCGATTCTCGCCTGCGTCTGTTCGTCAAATTGGGTGCCTTCAATCCGAAAATCGGTAAGTTGCAGTCCGAGAAGACTGTATTCATCGTTGATTTTCCCGGCTACTTCGTTTGCCATATCATCGATATGCCCATCGATTTCGATATATGAATATTTTTTCTCGTGAATGACGTTCGCAATGAGTTGCAGAATGCGTTCCGTAATGATCCTGCTCATTTCCCCGGTTTGAAGTTCGTCGCGACTGCCTGTTATCTCCGTGAAAAAGAATTTCGGATTCGTTATCCGGTACGAAAAATTACCGTTTAAACCCAATTCCACCGGGATTTTATACTCGTTGTCGATAAATTTAATCGGAGAGGACGTTCCCCATGGCTGGTTGAGTATTTGAGCTTTGCGATAAAAATAAATCGCCAGCTTATGTTCGCTTTCGAAATTTTGCCGGAGTTTCGAGAGGGTTGTAATGAAAGGATGGTTGTCCGTTTCGAGATTGAATATCCCTTCGTTCTCGATGATATCGGCCAATTGCCCTTCATACACCAGTAAACAGCCCTGCCCGGGGGCTACGATAAGTTTGCTCGCATTGATGATCTCATCCCGTTTATGCGGATATTTATACCAAAGAATTCCGGGATTCGAATTTTCCCACCGGATGACTTTTGAAAGTTGATTGTTGAAAATCTTTAAAAAGCTCATATCTATTTTTTTTTTACAATCTGCATCATTGATATTATCGGATTAATTATCGAATTCCCACTTGATATATACGCCCTCTTTGTTTTGCGTATTGAATAACCAGGATTCTTTATTCGCTGTAAACAGATACCCTCCTTTCACCTTAACGACATCTTCACTGAGCAGATAGTCCATATCTGCCGGCTTTGTCCATTTAATGGCTGCCGTTTCAGCATCAAGCAGCTGTATAATACTGTTCCCAGAGAGGCTCGGTTTGAACGAAATCAGCACTTGGCTGTCATCATAAGCCCAAACCGTTCCCGAGATATAATCGCGGTCGGGAGTAAAGTCACGGTATGAGATCAATCGTGACATTTCTGCGATATAAGGTAATACGAGTACCTTCCGATAGGGAGAACTTTCGGTAAAAATCCCCGATCCTCCGAAGTCTTTCGTCCATGCAAAATGAGGTATATCGGTAGGATATCCGATTTGTTGCCAATAATCATACCGGATCAATTGTATTTTCTCGTCGGGAAAGAAGTCGGAGTTGCATGTGAACTGAAATGCGACTTTTTTCCGGGCTTCGGGCGTTTTTCTGGGAAGCATCTTATAAAGCATGTCTTCCCCGAAAACTTTATTGATTATGGGGTAATAATACAATTCTTTGCCCAACTCATTCACCACCTTGAAACCATCGCCGTCGTATGCAAATTTAATTTCGTAAACCCCTTTGGCAAGGTCGGGAAAATTCAGTGCTTCAAAAATGATCTCTTCAAGTTCATACGTCGCGCGATTCAATTTAAAAAGTTTCTTTTTGTTGATAATGGCATAAATATCTCCGTTTTCAAACAATTTTACATCCGTATTGGATATTTCGGTTTCTTCCAGGCTTCTTATCGGCTGAACTAAGATTTCTTTCCCGTCGACAGCCTGATAAATACCGTAATACGATTGTTTTTTATCGGATACGGAATATCCCTTTTTGGTTTCTCTGGTGCCGATAACAAGTATTGTACCTTCGTCCGTTGCATTGGCAAATCCCTTGAATTTGTGAATCCTGTCCCAGAAAACAACTTCTTTTTCTTCTATTTTGACCGGAAGACTCGGAGGAGCATAATCAAAGGATGATTTCTGTAAAAAGAGATTGGAGAAGACTCCAAAGAAAATAAAAATAGAGACCACAATAGCTATGCCTGCGAGTATGCGTTTGGTATTTACTTTATTTAAATCACCTAAAGGACTGTCATACTTATGCAGAATATTGATATCATCACTGTCAATAAAGAACTCCGTATAACAGCTCTTACATTGATAATGATCGGTGCGTAACTCTTTTGCCTTCGTACTGCCGCATTGCGGGCATTTTATCACCTTGATTCGCTTGGCCATCTTCGATATAAATATTTCGTGCAAACTTACAAAAAAAATTTTATATGCTTTGGAGGCCAATAAGTACACACTGGCATAACATGGCTGTCTCATCTCTCAAGAAAACCGTTCAAATGCGCAGGAGATGCTGATGAGCCCAGCAAACTCTATGGTACCGGAGAAGTAATCAAGGGAATGAAAATACTTCCTACCGTTTGAGAAAGAAGTGCTTCCGTAATTTGAAGTTCTTCGGCCACTTCTCGGTAGAGGCAGCCGATATGGATGGGATTGTCGTCGGTTTCGAGCAGAAGACGGCCTGCCGTCCATGCGGCTTGGAGTGCCTCGGGATGGTAGCGTGCTCCGAAAGAAAGATAAAAACCTCTTCCCAAGAGTTGTTCGGCTAATTGTTTTTTACCGCGAAACCCATGAATAATCCATGGCATAACAGGATGTGTGATGCGACGGATGCGGAGCAGCTCATCCCATGCCTTGACACAATGAATGATGAGAGGCTTGCCTGCTTCTTCCGAGAGCTCTATCTGCCGGATGAAAAGTTCTTCCTGAATATTGGGAGGCGTGAGTGCCAACCGATCCAATCCGGCTTCGCCAACGAGAACGATCCGGGGATGCGATATCCATTTCTTCAAGACTTCCCACTGCTTGTCATCGGCATACCAGGGGTGGATACCGGCCGCGTAGAGCCGGTCAGGATGGAGTTTGAACGGCGCCCGTAAATCGAGGCTGAAGACAGCGTTCTCGTTCTGCTCTTGAGAAATTTGATGCGTATGGATATCATAATACTTCATCACGAGAAGATCAGGAGGGTTAAGGGACCGGATCGTATCCGCCCCCCCCCCAAGGGTGACAACGGAAGATCCGCTTCAGGGTAAGCCATAAGCCCTTGAAGGGACCGTGTTTCTTAAGCGCCTGCACGGCATACTCGGAACAGGTAGGTGTGTAGCGGCAACTGCCCGGCGTCAGAGGCGAAACGCAATACCGGTAAAAGTAGACCGGAATAAGCAGCAGATTCGTCAGCAAACGTCGGAGCATATCTCTTTTTTCCGGATCCTATCCAAGGCTTTTCTGACTGCCTTTTCCATCTCCGTATACGTACGAATGTCGTTACTTACGTACATAAAAGCAATGTGTATGTATTTCCCGGATTGCCTGCAAGCCTCAAAGAGCGCTCCTTTATTCAGGCGATACGCTTCACGTATAAGGCGCTTGACTCGGTTACGCGACGCAGCCTGCCTGATTCGTTTTTTAGGTGCGCCCACTAAAACAGACAAGCCCGGCACGACCTTATTCTGCGCTGCGCCAGACACGTAGACGACCCTCAGGGGGTATGCCATAAAAGCCTGTCCTTTTTCAAAAAGCTGCTCGATATCGTTTTGCAACGTCAGACGCTCACGCTTGAGGAATCGCTTTTTTTCAGCGATTTGCATTCTTTTTGCCGTTACCCAGCTCTTTCTTCAGATATTGTTCGAGGGCCGCTGTCATGGAAGGCGCTTCGGGGGTGGGCGCTTCAACATCGAGCCGAAGCCCGGCCTCGACAGCGGCCTTGGCCGTCGTCGGCCCAAAACACCCGATACGAATATCCTTCTGTTTGAACTTCGGGAAGTTCTTCATCAGTGACGTAATACCCGAAGGACTGAAAAACAAGAGCATATCGTAATCAAATTTTTCATCTTTATTGAAGTCGTTACTCACGGTCCGATACATCACCGCCGTTTTATAGACGATCTTTTTCGTGTCAAGCACGGTCGTCAAATCCTCTTTATGAATATCGGACACCGGCAACAAATATTTTTCTTTGGAGTGCTTGCCGATGAGGGTAATCAAATCTCCCATCTTGCCGCTTTGTCCGTAAAAAACCTTGCGTTTGCGATAGATAATATATTTTTGCAGATAGACCGCAATCGTTTCGGTCATACAGAAATATTTCATCGTTTCCGGAACCGTGATTCTCATTTCTTTGCACAAGCGAAAAAAATGATCAATGGCCGTACGTGCCGTAAAAATCACTGCGCTGTAATCGAGTATGGCGACTCGTTGCTGTCTGAATTCTTTTGCTGTCAATGGCTCTACTTTGATAAACGGACGAAAATCAATGTCGACTCCATATTTTTCAGCAATGTCGAAGTAAGGCGATTTCTCCGACGTGGGTTTAGGTTGCGAGACCAGAAGCTTCTTAATACTCAATGCCATAAAGTACTTGTATCAATATTGTTATGCAAATAATTCAAACCTTCGTATATGAATAACAAGGGTATAATTTCTTGGGCGCAAAGGTACGAACTTAAAAACAAAAACCCTGTATTTTTATTATAAAAGATACGAATAGTTGTGTAAGCAAAAGCAATACGATAGAGGATGTAAAGCACAAGATAAAGTATCAGAATACAGAGAATATGTTGTCGGTCAAAGAGCAGCCAGAATGTTGGAAAATAGAGTAAAGCACCCCATATGTAGGACAGGGAGTGATAGCCATTCCGCCAGAGGCTATACTTATCGTCTTGGCTAAATGCCTGTCCATAGAGCGCATAGAGACCCTGTTTAATCAGGTAGTAGACATAGATCGCCACGAGCAGAGCTCCCATCAGCAGGAGGGCCGCCCCGAGATGATCGACTCGCACATATCCACCCTCCAAGACGAGCAAATAGAAGAAGCCCGTACACAGAAACAACATCTGGAACTTCATGAAAGCCTTGAAAAAGAGATTTTTCCTCATGGATGTTTCGAACAGGTTCTGGCGCTCTCTGATAGACAACAGACTTCGGATCATCTTCCGGATAAGCGGATAGAATATGCGAAAAATGGCCGAGAAGATCACAATAAGCCCCAGCATCATCATAAACAGGATGTCGTGAATATGTCGGCTATAATCGAATCCGACTCCGACATATCCTTCAAAAAGTTCGTTCTCCATCTGCTCTCACTTCTTTCCTCCGGTTTTTGTGCGGACAAAGGTAGTAATAATGATGGAAAAACAACCGGTAAAAAATAGAAACAGTTTCTTATCTTTGTCGGTCGAAAACCGTATATAAGATGGTAAAGAAATATGATTTTTTAGTGATTGGTGCAGGGATAGCCGGCATGAGCTTTGCGCTGAAAGTAGCTCCGAGAGGCAAGGTGGCCATCGTATGTAAGTCCGGATTAGAAGAGACGAACACGTTTTTTGCGCAAGGCGGGGTGGCATCGGTGACGAACCTGTTGGTCGATAACTTTGAAAAACACATCGAAGATACGATGATTGCAGGCGATTTCATGAGCGACCGTTCGGCCGTCGAAAAGGTGGTGCGTGAAGCACCCGCTCAAATTGAAGAGCTGATCAGCTGGGGCGTAGATTTCGACAAAGACGAAAAAGGGAATTTCGACCTGCACAAGGAGGGCGGCCATTCGGAATCGCGGATCCTGCACCATAAAGACAGTACCGGAGCGGAGATTCAAGCCAGCTTGATCCGTGCGGTAAAACGTCATCCGAACATTACGGTCTACGAACACCATTTTGCGATTGAGCTCCTGACACAGCACCATTTGGGCGTGACGGTGACACGCCAGACACCGGACATCGCCTGCTACGGCGCCTATATCATGGATATGGTTACGGGACGGATCGGCACTTTCCTGTCGAAAGTGACGCTGATGGCTACGGGAGGCATCGGTGCGGTGTATCAAACCACGACCAATCCGCTCGTGGCCACGGGCGACGGCATTGCGATGGTCTACCGTGCGAAAGGCACCGTCAAGGACATGGAGTTCGTTCAGTTCCATCCGACGGCCTTCTATCATCCGGGGGATCGCCCGTCATTTCTGATCACGGAAGCCATGCGCGGCTACGGGGCCGTCCTGCGTACCCTCGACGGGAAAGAATTCATGGAACGCTACGACCCTCGTCAGTCGCTCGCCCCACGCGACATCGTCGCGCGGGCGATTGACAACGAGATGAAAAACCGTGGCGACGAGCATGTCTACCTTGATGTTACCCACAAGGATGCGGAGGCCACGAAAAAGCACTTCCCGAACATCTACGAGCATTGTAAAGGATTGGGTATCGACATCACCAAAGAATATATTCCGGTGGCTCCGGCAGCCCATTACCTCTGCGGCGGTATTGAGGTAGATCAACATGCCTGCTCTTCCATCGCGCGCCTGTATGCGGTAGGAGAATGCGCCTGCACCGGCCTTCACGGAGGCAATCGGTTAGCATCCAACTCATTGATCGAAGCTGTAGTCTATGCCGATGCGGCGGCCAAGCATTCCGTCGGTCTGATTGCATCGCTCGATCATCAGAAAAATATCCCGGCCTGGAATGACGAAGGCGTCCGCTCGCCTGAAGAGATGGTCTTGATTACCCAGAGTCTGAAGGAAGTAGGGCAGATTATGTCGACCTACGTAGGGATTGTCCGTTCCAACCTGCGCTTGAAGAGAGCATGGACACGGTTGGATATTCTTTACGAAGAGACGGAGAGTCTTTTCAAACGCTCCGTTGCTTCACGCGACATCTGCGAACTGCGAAACATGATTAATGTGGGATATCTTATTATGCGTCAGGCGATGGAACGCAAAGAGAGCCGAGGGTTGCATTATAATATCGACTACCCTCCCAAGCCATAGGTCGGAAGACAGCCTTTGATGATATACCATGAAAATGCAAAAACCGAAAATCGATCTCGAGAAAGTGAAGCAGGGAGATCCCGATGCCTTCCGCGACTTTTTTGCCTTTCTCTACCCGAAACTCAAAGCGCTGGCATGCCGCTTTGTCGACGAGGAGACGGCCGAAGACGTGACACAGGATGTATTCACTTCGTACTGGGAGCGAAAGCATTTGATACAAGCGGACAACATTTATTCGTTTCTTTTCAAATGGTTGCAAAACGACTGCCTGAACCGGCTGCGTCATCAGACCGTCGTCGAAGCATACGAAGAACGGATGCGCCTGGCCGAAGCGCGTAAGACCTACTGGGATCGTCAATTGGAGATGAGTGACCAGTTGCGTCAGTTGATAGACAAAGATTTACTCGAAACGATTGAGCAATCGGTGAACCAACTACCTCCAAAATGCGCCGAAGCTTTTCGACTATGTTATTACCGGAATATGAGCCATAAGGAGGTGGCCGCAAGGATGCAAATCTCGCCACGCACAGTCGAAGGCCATATCCATGCAGCACTGACTTTTCTCCGCAACAAACTGCGGCACGTGCCGACCATGCTGTTTATGTTTTACAACATGTTTTGATTTTTTTCTCGTTTTCGGGCACGTAGTCCGGAGCCGTTCGGTTGTCTTCTTTTTACAAGCGTAGAAAACAAATGATGAACGAACAACTGCTGATACGGTTTTTGATGAAGCAATGCTCGGCCGAAGAGCTAAAGAGCATTGACCGGTGGGCGGCGGCTGATCCTGCTCATGCCGATTGGCTGTATGAAATGGAACACTTGTGGAGTCTGAAAGATGAATTGCGTTTTTCGGATGAACAGGAGATTAAACGATCGTATCGCCGGTTCCTGTCGAGGATTAGCCGTCGCTCGTTACCCGATACCCAAGATAAACAACGGAAGATTCCCGTTTTTTTGAGGTACGCAGCTGCGATCCTGTTTGCGGGATGGTTGGCCGTAAACGGATATTATTTGTTACGGAGCAAGACGCCTCCCCTCGCCATGAATACCATCGAAGTACCCGTCGGGCAGCGCGCTTCACTACTTCTTTCGGATGGGACGAAAGTCTGGTTGAATGCGGGAAGCACATTGTCCTACCCGTCGGCCTTTGGAGAAAAAAACCGACTGGTTTCTCTCATCGGAGAAGCGTTCTTCGAGGTAGCCCATGATACCGACAAGCCCTTTGTGGTACAGTCCGACCGGATGTACGTTGAAGTGAAAGGTACGAAATTCTGCATGAAAACTTATCCCGAAGAGAAGGTCGTAGTCACTCTGGCGGAAGGAAGCGTACAAGTCTCGTCGATAGACGCGGGCTATCGGGCGATGTTGAAGCCAAACGAGCAAATCTCGTATTCCGAACAAGAAGGATGGGTGCTGACTGAAAATGTAGATACCGAACAGACCCGGTCGTGGATACGCGGCGAACTGTACTTCGTGGAACAACCGCTTTCGGAGATCACGAAGAGTCTGGAACGTCGTTTCGGTGTACGGATACAAATACGTAATCCGCTGTCGACCAATGATACATACACCTGTCATTTCCGTGAGACGGATTCGCTGGAGCAAGTACTGTTTCTGCTAAAAGAAACACGGCAACTGGATTACAGGAAACTGAACGACGGAATCATCGAAATAATAACCATAAAAAAATGATGTGCCTATGAGAAAAACGGAAGCATAAAAAAACCGGAAATGCGGCAACATCTCCGGTTCCGATTCATTAAATAACATTGTTGACAAGCAAAATATTATTCATTAATCAATTACAAATGTATGAACTTTTACACGAAAAACAATACGGGTAATGAACAAAAAACAACTTCATGGCCCCGAAAGAGTCTGATGATCATGAGATGTATCGTACTTTTTTGGCTACTCGGCACGTTACAGGTCATGGCGAATCTTTCGTATTCGCAGTCAGTACGGTTGTCGTTCGAAATGAAAGATGCGACCGTGCGAGAAATCCTGTCGGTCATCGAGCAGAAAAGTGATTTTTACTTCACATATAACTCGACGCAGATCGAGGCGGCAAGAAAAATTTCTGTCAAAGTCAAGAATCGTCTGATAACCGATGTGCTTGATGAGATGTTTGCCGGACAAAACGTGAATTATACAATTAACGACAAACACATCGTATTGTACAAGGCCAACACACCTTCTTCCGATGCGGTTACAACGCCACAACTGACAAAACACATCACGGGAAAAGTATCGGACCTACAGGGCGAACCGATTATCGGAGCTAATGTGGTCGAGAAAGCAAACCCAGCGAACGGTACGATCACGGATGTAGAAGGCAATTTCACCATAGATATTCAATCTCAATCCATTATAGAGATTTCCTACATAGGTTATCTTACGCAGGAAGTAACGATAGGCAATCAAAAGAACATCCAAATTCTGCTAAAGGAAGATACGAAAAATCTTGATGAAGTAGTCGTGATAGGATATGGTGTACAAAAGAAAGCTGACTTGACAGGCGCTGTAGCCAACATCAACAGCGAAAAACTGACGACCCAAAGTAACACAAATATCGGACAGGCACTGCAAGGCAAAATAGCCGGAGTGGATATTGTGTCGCAAGGTGGTGCTCCGGGAGCAGGTATGCGTATTATGATTCGCGGCATCGGTACTTTGAATAACGCCACCCCTCTTTATATCGTTGACGGAATGTATATGAACAGCATAGATCATTTGAATCCGAATGACATTGCAAACATTGACATTCTGAAAGATGCTTCCTCCGCTGCGATTTACGGTTCACGCGCAGCCAATGGCGTGATTATTGTGACTACCCAATCCGGCTCAAACACGGAGGGTAAGCCCATTATCGATGTTTCCGCAAATATCGGAATACAAACTCCATCCAAGTATCTGGACCTGTTGAATGCCAATGAGTGGTCGCGTCTGACAACTATTTCTCGCCAAACAATCGGCGCTTCCCCACTGGAGATGAGCCAGAATATCAAAGAAGACAATGATTGGCAAGATGTCATGATGAGAACCGCATTAATGCAGAATTATAATGTCACCATTCGTGGAGGAACGAAGCACTTCACTTATTATGCCGGATTAGGATCTATGAATCAGGATGGTACCATAAAAGGAACAAACTATGAACGATACAATATACAATTCAAGTCCGAGTATAAACGAGGACTTTTCATATTCGGCAACAACGTTGTATTCAGTGCCCATCAAAACAACCCTTTATACGGTTTTGCACGTGGAGGTTTCCTTGGAATCATTCTTCAATCCATTCCTTCCTTACGGAAATTTGACCCAGAAAATGATAAGGGAGGCTATGGCAAGGTATTTGGCGACGCTACCGACATCCCTAACCCATTGGGTATTTTAGATGAAAATTTAACCTGTCGTACTTCAAATACCTATAGTGCTTATATTAATCTATATGCCGAAATGAAATTACCGTTCGGACTGAAATACCGCCTGAACGCTACACCGGACCTCTCTTTTGAAAGGAGTACGGCCTACGAGAATGTTTTTGACTTCGGTCTGCGTAACAATATGGTTTCCAATATGCAGGAGTATCGCTATAATCACAACAACTTCCTTATTGAGCATCTTTTGTCATTCGACCGGAATTTTGAAAAACATAAACTCAGCGCCTTATTAGGTTACTCCTACCAGCGATATTGTACTCGTTATATCATGGCCTCCGGCAAAGGTTTACCTGATGGTATCCACGAAGTAGGAGCAGCCACTCAAGACCGCATGAACAATACTTCAAAGAATGAGAGTGCGCTGACTTCTGTTATCTCACGCATATTCTACTCATATGATAACCGTTATTTGATTACTGCGACCTACCGCCGAGACGGTTCTTCAAAATTTGCCAAGAACAATCGCTACGGGCATTTTCCTTCCGTATCGGTTGGCTGGAATGTAGCCGAAGAGCGTTTCATGAAAAATACACGAAACTGGCTAGACCAATTTAAAATCAGAGGTGGATTGGGTATCTTGGGTAATCAAGAAATAGAAAACTACATGTATACAAGTGTCATCACTTCCAATATCAATTATCCGGACGGAAACGGAGGACTATACAGCGGCGCCTTTCCAAAGGATTTCGCCAATCCAGCCATTCAATGGGAATCAACCGCTATGAGAAATATTGGAGTGGACCTCGCTTTCTTTAACTCCCGCTTAATGCTGACCGGAGATTGGTATCGGAAAGACACAAAAGACATTCTTCTGACTGTGCCCATTCCTGTTTCGACCGGTGGAGCAAATGATCCGGTGCGTAATGCCGGAAAAATAAAGAATACAGGAGTCGAATGGACTATCAGCTGGAATGACCTTCTCAACAAAGACTTCTCTTATGGAGCGACATTAACCGGTAATGCCATGACAAACGAAGTTGTGGCAATGGGTGATGCCAATCAAGTAATCGAAGGTGGAAAGAATCGCACCAATGTACCTACAACCCGTACATTGGCCGGCTATCCTATTGGCGGTTTCTGGCTGATTCCTACCGATGGATTATTCCAAAACGAAGCGGAAGTATCAGCCTATACCAAAGACGGAAAGTTGATTCAGCCTAATGCCAAACCGGGTGATATACATTTTAAGGACACCAATAATGACGGGAAAATCACAGACAGCGACCGTGTATATTGCGGCAGTCCATTCCCGACAGTAACCATGGGGCTAAATCTTAATGCAGCATGGAAAGGTTTCGACGTATTGTTAGGATTCCAGGGAGTATTTGGTAACAAGATTTATAACGGCACACGTTTGGAGTTGGAAGGTGTGAATAAAGGAACTAATTTTTTGAGTACTACTTTGGACTACTGGACCCCGGATAATCCCGGAGCCTCTCATCCACGGTTGGTTTGGGATGATCCCAACCAAAATACGCGTCCGTCCAGCGACCGTTTCCTTGAAAACGGCTCCTTCTTCCGCATGCGCAACATACAAGTCGGGTATACTTTCCCAAGCCACTGGTTCCGAAATAAAATCCAAAAACTCCGTACCTACGTCAATGCGGAAAATTTATTTACGATAACAGGCTACAGTGGATATACACCGGACATCAATAACTCTCAAAGTGCTACATCCCGTGGTTTCGATAACTTTATCTATCCCATAAACCGAGTACTTATGATAGGAGCAAATCTAACATTCTAAAAAAACAAATCACAATGAATACATATAAATATATTACATGCGCTTTTGCCGCTTTCATGCTGAGTGGTTGTGAGGGACAATTGGATATAACCAATCCCAACCAGCCTACAGATAACACTTTCTGGAAAACGGAAACTGATTTCAAAAAAGCAATCACTTCTTGTTATACTCCTCTCAAAAACTGGAATGGAGGTTACTATGGAACCCGTGGCCTAATGGTTCGCATCAGCCGTGCAGACGATATAGAATTTCGTAATGACATTCAACCCATTTATTCAATGCACCGCTTTACAAACGACCCGAACAACTCGGTAGCCCAAAACATCTTCTACCAATTTTATAATGCCATATATCGTGCTAACTCTATTTTGAAAGAAATAGAAGGTAAGGAATTTTCCGAAGATTTTGTAAAAACAATACGCGGCGAAGCTACATTCATTCGTGGTATGTATTATTTTCAATTGGCTAAAGAGTTCGGAGATGTGCCCTTGCGCATGGAAGCATCACAGGACCCGGCTACCTTTCAACTGAAAAAATCCAGCCAACAGGAAATATATGCTCAAGCCGAAAAAGATTTTATAGCATCGGCCGAACTACTGCCATTGAAAAATGCCAAGGGAAAGCCTACCCGGGGAACTTCATTTGCTTATTTGGGCAAATTATATGTATACCAAGAAAAGTGGGAAGAGGCCAAAAGTGTATTGGAACCATTGACAAAATCCCCCTATATATATAAATTGGTTGAAGACTTCACATGGAATTTCGATGAAGCTCATGAGAATAATTCGGAAAGTATTTTTGAAATTCTTTATGAACCCGTAGGCGGTTCAGACCAATGGGACAATGGTGAAACCGCCAATTCCGCACAATCTACTACCATTGCGGTAGAATACGCAGCAAATGAAGTCGGTGGTTGGTTTGAGGCAAAACCGACCAAGAAAATGATGGATATTTTCATGCAAGAAAAGGCTGCGGATGGAAATTATGATTATCGCGCCCGAACATCTGTTGCATGGAACTATCCGGGATGTATGTATTATATGAAGCCTTTTCAGGAAATCTTTAAGAACAATAAAGAAGCATTAGACTCTTACTGGATATTGAAGTATCAGAATTCTGCTACTCGCGAACAAGAGGTAGAAACCATTCCTTCTTATATAAATGAGCGTGCAATGCGTTTTGCAGATGTCATCTTGTTATTGGCCGAATGTGAATTGAATTTGAGGAACATACCTGCCGCAATTAACTACATCGACCAGATTCGTACTCGCGGCAATAATTTATTGCCATATTCAGGGAGTATAGAAGCCTCTGTAGTAAAAGAAGAGCTAATCCGTCAACGTGCGATCGAGTTTTTCAAAGAAGGCGAGCGTTTTTACGACTTGCGACGTTGGGGGTTATTGGAGAAAGAGTTGCAAGCTCAAGATCCGGTACGCTTCGCAAACTTCCAGAAACGGTATTACTATCTGCCTATTCCAGCAAAAGAAATACAAACGAACCTACTCTGTACTCAAAACGGAGATTGGTAAATAACAGTAAAATGGTCGCAAATTCTATTTTATGTATGATTGTGACCATTTTATTATCCATTCTATAATACCCAATTATGCTCAGTATGAAAAAAATTTTTTTTATCTTTCTATATGGAGTCGTATTCTCTATCAGCGGGTTCACTCAAAACATATCAGGTATTACGCATTCCGGACAGCTTACCGGACAACCTCCTTATCCTTTATTCTCTTACAAAGAATTACCCAATCCCACACCAATCAATCCAATAGCATGGAGTGAAGTAAAAGGAATAAACCTTAGTTGGGGAGAGACTCATATCCGTTATAAGAAAGAAGAACCTGCCCCCATCACCAAACTTCGGAAAAAACTGGAACTTACCGCATGGAGGGGAGAGCACATTTCCGCTCAATGGGTTGTCTGGGCAGACCGCCCGTTATCCGGTCTTTCCCTTTCAATAGGAAATTTAATCCATACCCACAAGAAAGATTATATAAAAAATGAGTGCATCCTGCCCGGATTTGTCCGATATGTCATGACAGACGAACTGAACAAAGACGGTAACGGCGGCTGCGGTGCCCGTCCAGACGCCGCAGCTTTTGACTCTATATTGGTAGCTGATCCGATAGATCACTTATCCCAAAAACTTGATATAAAAAAATATACCACCCAATGCGGTTGGTTGTCCATCCAGATTCCTCAAGATGCCATTCCCGGCATTTACCACGGGACCGTAACCGTCAAAGACGCCAGCGGGAAAGTTGGCATACTGAATTTAAGAGTCAACGTAAAGGCGCGCGTATTACCACAGCCTTCCGACTGGAAATTCCATCTGAATCTTTGGCAAAACCCATTTGCCATTGCCCGCTATCACCAAGTACCCTTCTGGAGCCACGAGCATCTGGAGTGCATGCGCCCTTACATGGAACGTTACAGAGATGCCGGTGGAAAAGTGATTACCACATCAATCATGCACAAGCCGTGGAACGGACAGACTTACGATTACTTTGAAACAATGGTGACATGGATAAAGAAAGCCGACGGTTCATGGAGCTTCGACTATACCGTATTCGACCGTTGGGTGGAATTCATGATGGGGTTGGGCATTACAAAAGAAATAAACTGCTACTCCATGGTACCCTGGCGACTGTCTTTTCAGTACTTCGATCAGGCCAGCAACAGTTTGCGGGAGATACAGACCAGGCCGGGTGAGCCTGCATACGAAGAGATATGGCTGGCCATGCTAAAATCATTCTCTGCCCACCTAAAGGAAAAAGGGTGGTTTTCCATCACTCACTTATCCATGGACGAACGCCCCATGGAGGTAATGAAAGAAACGCTGAAAGTCATCCGCAAGGCAGACCCCGACTTTAAAGTCTCTCTGGCCGGTGCATTACACCATGAATTATCGGACGACTTGCATAATTATTGCGTGGCTCTGCGCATGAAATATCCGGAAGAGATGAAAGCCCGACGAAAAGCTGAAGGCAAAGTCACTACCTTCTACACCAGTTGCGAAGAGCCTTACCCCAACACATTCACATTCAGCTCACCGGCAGAGAGTGAATGGCTCGGCTGGTACGCAGCCAAAGAAGGACTGGACGGATATCTGCGCTGGGCTTATAACAGTTGGGTCAGAGAACCATTATTAGATAGCCGCTTTTATACTTGGGCTGCAGGAGACACCTATTTTATCTATCCGGGAGCACGAAGCTCACTTCGCTTTGAGCATCTGATAGCAGGCATTCAGGCTTTTGAAAAAATCAGGATTCTGAAAGAGGAATATACGCGCACGAACAATCGTACTGGATTGAGAAGAATAGAAAAAGCATTGAAGCTTTTCGATGAAAGGACACTCAGCACAACACCTGCCTCCGTCGTGATCAAGCAGGCAAAGGCAATAATCAACGAATAGGTATTGTTAAACACATATAGCCAGTTCGTTGTTTAGTTTTAGAAAAAGTAATTTTAGGGATTTTTCTATCATATGTTTTGCCTTACTATAACACTTCCCTTTTCGTTTGAACCTTGCTAAATAATGCCTTATTCTGCTATTATAACCTTCGACTGTATAAGTTTCTGCCTTCGTTTGAATGTGTTTTACATTAGGAAGAAATTCCTTATAGCTCTTCCAATAGTCAGAATAATACACAGATGCAGGAATGTTTTTTATCTTCTTCCCAAGCTTCATCCCTGTATCTGTGCTTCTGTCCCCACAGACAAAAGAGATAAATCGTTTTCCAAATCGATCAACAGCAATCCATACCCAACAGTAGTTTTTTTTGAACCTATATATGTGTGCATCTCATCTAATTCAACAACTGAAACAGGTTCCTCTTTTTGTGGTAAAGCCACCCTTTCACCCCATTCTTTTACCCAATAGTAAACAATTGTATGACTTATTTTCAATATGCGTCCGATTGCTCTAAAACCTAAGCCCTCCAAGTACATCTCCAAAGCTAATCTACGAGTAACAGCTGATTTTGTATTAGATTTCTGTTGAACAGTATAACGATAATGACAATCTTTACAATAATGGCGCTGACGACCACCGACAATGCCATCTTTACGATGATTTATGCTTCCACATCTTGGACAATCCATAATTTTTTTTTCAGCAAAGATAATAGTACTATATAAATTTAACAATACCGTTTAAATATTTAGCAGACGCCCATAAATCTACAGGGCCCTATAGCTCTCTTTCCGACTCTTTTGAGAAAGAGAATAAGCAAAAATAGCATATTTTCCCTAACTTTGCGCTTCCGATGTGACATGGTATCGGAAGCAATTTTTTACACGTATAGCACTGATAAACGTTGACATAATGAAAGGAAAGATACGTCTTGCGCCCGAATTCAAGCCCAAATTGTGGGACTCGATAAAAACCTATACAAAAGAGAAATTCTTCGGCGACCTGATGTCCGGCATCATCGTCGGCATTGTGGCATTGCCGCTGGCCATTGCCTTTGGTATCGCTTCGGGCGTGAGTCCCGAAAAAGGAATCATTACGGCGATTATCGGCGGGTTTGTCGTGTCGTTTCTCGGTGGCAGTTCGGTGCAGATCGGCGGTCCTACCGGTGCGTTTATCGTAATCGTCTACGGGATTATTCAGAACTTCGGCATCGAAGGGTTGACAGTCGCCACGCTGCTGGCCGGTATTTTTTTAGTGCTGATGGGCGTACTGCGCCTCGGCACGGTTATCAAGTTTATCCCCTACCCGATCATCGTCGGGTTTACGAGTGGCATCGCGCTAACCATCTTTACGACACAAGTGAAAGACCTTTTCGGTATGACGATCGACAAGATGCCGGGCGACTTCCTGAGCAAATGGGTCGTGTACGCCCAACATCTCGGTAGCGTATCGTGGATTTCGCTTCTCGTCGGGCTGCTGAGCATCGCACTCATCGTGCTGACGCCACGCGTTTCAAAAAAAATACCGGGGTCGCTTGTTGCCATCGTTGTGATGACCGTCGCGGCCTATCTTCTCCGTGAATACGCCGGCATCACAAATCTCGAAACGATTGGCGACCGCTTCGAAATCAATGCGGCACTGCCGGCTCCGGCTCGCATATCGCTCAATTTGGAGACTGTTCATTTGCTGCTGCCTTCAGCTTTTACCATCGCGATGCTCGGTGCCATCGAGTCACTTCTCTCGGCCACGGTGGCCGACGGAGTAACGGGCGACAGGCATCGCTCCAACACCGAACTGATCGCACAGGGCACTGCCAACATCATCGTCCCCGTCTTCGGAGGGATACCCGTCACCGGCGCTATCGCCCGCACGATGACGAATATCAACAACGGCGGAAGCACGCCTGTGGCCGGGCTTATCCATGCCGCCGTACTCTTGCTTATTCTGCTCTTTCTCGGCCCCCTGACGAAACATATCCCGATGGCCTGTCTGGCCGGCGTACTCGTCGTCGTGTCCTACAACATGAGTGAATGGCGCACCTTCCGCTCCTTGCTCAAAAATCCCGCACACGATGTCATGGTTCTGCTCGTCACCTTCTTCCTGACCGTGATTTTCGACCTCACCATCGCCATCGAGATCGGTCTGCTGCTGGCCATGGTACTCTTTATGCGACGGATGATGGAAACAACCCAAGTCTCCGTCTCGACCGACCGTCTCGATCTTTCGGCCGACAGTGAAATACGTCACGACGACGAAGTACTCAAAATCCCCTCCGGCGTCGAGGTCTACGAAATCGACGGACCATTTTTCTTCGGGGTAGCCAACAAGTTCGACGAGTGCATGAAACAGCTCTCCACGAAGCCTCGCATACGTATCATTCGCATGCGCAAAGTGCCCTTTATCGACTCTACAGGGCTGCATAACCTCGAAAGCCTCTGCCGTCTCTCGCAACGAGAGCACATCCATATCATTCTTTCCGGTGTCAACGATCAGGTACGTGCCATGATCATGAAAAGCCGGATGGACGAACGCATCGGACGCGAGAATATTTGCGGCGACATCCACGAGGCATTGGCCCGTGCCGCCGACACACTTCAAAACAGCCAAGACGCGGAGAAACGATAAATTTGCGTACCTTTGTCCCCCGAAAAGGCTGCGGAGAGTCTTAGTTACCGCAGCTTCGAATAATAAATCATTAACGAACCGTAAACAAAAAATGATAACGACAGACCAACTGAAAGATATGTTGGAACGCGAGCAAGCGTTGAGGAGGTATCTTTGACGTCGATGCAAAGATCGTTCAGTTAGAAGAAGAAGAGCTGCGCACACAAGACCCTGCATTCTGGGAAGATGCTCAACGCGCCGAAGCGCAGATGAAGATCGTCAAAGACCTTAAGAAATGGATCGAGCTGTATCGTGAAGTACACGATGCGGCCGAAGAACTGTCTCTCGCTTTCGAGTATGTAAAAGAAGGCATCACGTCCGAAGAAGAGGTCGATGCGGCTTACACCCGGACGAAGGAGCTGATCGAAAGCCTTGAGTTCCGCAACATGCTTCGCGAAGAAGCCGACCAGATGTGCTGCGTGCTCAAGATCAACTCGGGTGCGGGCGGTACCGAAAGTCAGGACTGGGCGTCGATGCTGATGCGTATGTATATGCGCTGGGGCGAGTCGAACGACTACAAGGTTACCATCAGCAACTTGCAGGATGGCGATGAGGCCGGCATCAAGACCGTGACGATGACCATCGAGGGCGATTACGCCTACGGCTATCTGAAAGGCGAAAACGGAGTGCACCGACTCGTGCGCGTATCGCCCTACAACGCACAGGGCAAGCGGATGACTTCGTTTGCTTCCGTCTTTGTGACTCCTCTCGTCGACGATACGATCGAAGTGCAGATTGATCCTTCCTGCATCTCGTGGGATACGTTCCGTTCGGGCGGCGCCGGCGGGCAGAATGTGAATAAGGTAGAATCGGGTGTACGCCTGCGCTACCGGTACAAAGACCCGCACACCGGCGAAGAGGAGGAGATTCTGATCGAAAACACCGAGACACGCGACCAGCCGAAGAACCGCGAAAACGCGATGAGACAACTCCGCTCCATCCTTTACGACAAGGAGATGCAACGACGTATGGCCGAAAGAGTGAAAGTGGAAGCCGGTAAGAAAAAAATCGAATGGGGATCGCAAATCCGCAGCTACGTATTTGATGACCGCCGGGTGAAAGATCACCGTACGAACTACCAGACTTCCGACGTGAACGGGGTCATGGATGGCAAGATCGATGAATTCATCAAGGCTTACCTGATGGAATTTGCCGAAACAGACTCGGAGTGAAAGAAACGTACAATCGAGCCACATGCAAAAGAAGTTACGGTTCATGTTTATCGTACAGGGTGAAGGGCGAGGACATCTGACACAGGCCATCTCGTTGGCTGCCATGTTACAGCGGCACGGGCATGAGGTGGCCGAAACGCTCGTCGGAAAAAGCCAGGCCCGCGAGGTACCCGATTTCTTCCGAACCAAGATCGGTACCCCGGTACGGTCTTACGACGCCCCGTCATTCATCTTCAAGAAAGACCGCAAGCGTCTCAACAAATTCAAAACCGTACTTTACAACGGCAGTCCGCGCAAACTGAAACACTATGGCGAAAGCATCGAGACGATTTACCGGCGTATCAAAAAAGTACGTCCCGACGTTGTCGTCAATTTCTACGAACTACTGCCTGCGCTTGCGCAGTTACGCTTCCGCATCGATATACCATTCGTGAATATCGGCCATCAGTATCTGCTGCGCCATCCCGATTACGGGCATGGCAAAGGAGACGCACAAAGCCTGATGGTGCTGCGCCTGCACACGCTGCTCACCGGGATCGGAGCCTCGAAGACGCTGGCGCTCTCATTTTACCCAATGAAAGATTTTCCACGCGAGAAGATCGTCGTCGTGCCGCCGCTCCTGCGCCGAGAGGTGCTTGAGCTACAACCTTCCGAAGGCGATTATATCCTTGGTTACATGCTCAATCAAGGCTTCGAGAATGAAGTGCGTGAATGGCATAACGCACATCCCGAAACGAAGTTGCACTTCTTTTGGGATAAACGCGACGCGCCGGCCGACCTCGTCGTAGACGAACACTTCACCCTCCATCGCATCGACGACGAAAAGTTCCTGCATTATATGGCAGGCTGTCGCGGATACATCACTACGGCCGGATTCGAGTCGGTCTGTGAGGCGTTTTATCTGAATAAACCCGTGATGCTTATCCCTGCACATATCGAACAAGAGATCAATGCGGCCGATGCGGCATCGCTCCGCGGTGCCGTCGTGGGCGAGAGCTTCGACCTGAACCAGCTGATCGACTTTATGAACACATCGAGAACATTCGACCACGATGCATTCAGAAAATGGCTACTGTCTGCCGAGGAGATTTTTATTCGAGAGTTGACCTCCGTCGTCGGATAACTCCAATTCGGTTCACATGAACCGCCTTACTCATCCTCCTTCGTATATAGTCGCCCCTTAAATATCCTTTTAATATCTAATATTCATAAAATTAGCATGTAAAACCCTTTGATAAATCTACGAGTTTTCTTATCTTTACAGCAAGAAACTTGCAGATTTTTATGATAAAGAAGTCTCATCATACCCCTTCATTATTCAGCTGTCTATCAGACATGCTAAACTAATCGCACCCACTCTACAAATTGGCCGACAAAATAGATTGGGAGCAATTCGATACGGCTTTCCAGCCTTTGTATTGTCAAAACAACGGTCGCCCGAGTAAGCCGATTCGTTTGATGTGTGGCTTGCTGATTCTAAAGCACCTTCGTAATCTCTCAGACGAATCCGTTGTGGAACAATGGATTGAAAATGCTTATTATCTTATCTTCTTATTTTATATCCACTATTAGAGATATTGGCTCCTTTAGATTTTTTTTTGCGAAGGTAAAATGAGGTTGTTCTCTATCTGCTTCATGTGATCATATTTTACACCACTTTCTTTCGCATACGTTCTCCATTGAGAAACCACATCAACCACACTCTCAATAATTAATTGCGGGTGGTTAATTCCCATTGCCTGGCCAGTCTTTTCCAGATCATTAAAAGTAAATTCATCTCGTTTGCCATTGATCGACATTTGATGTACTTGTGTCCATCTTCCACCTGGAGAATAAGCATAACAAAGGTCATAGGCAGGAGCTAATGACCACTTCCCCTCTTTATCCATAAGGAAACTATGGTTCTTAGTATGATCATCATGATTACGAGCAACGACATTAAACACCATTCTCCGAAAGAATTCTTCCTGTTGCCCATACGGAAGATTCATTTTTCGCATGATGCTGAAAGCCTCTTCATACGAATGCGGTATGTCTCTGTCTAAATGGGCAATTCCAGCTAATGATTGTACATGTATTTTTTCACCTGAATCTGTTCTGTCAAATCGTTTTGTCATGAAATGACAAAAGTCTCCTTCTGTTAATAAGCGGGATTCCATCATTTGAATACCTGAATCTAATGCCATGCGGTAATACGCGTATTCTATATTCCCTATACCACGAGGATTATTAGAAATATTCCCATGTTCTGAATAGGTTGTTCCGTCAAATTTAAGCAACCAATAGGTAAATCCATCCGGAGCTTTAACCTGTCCGGATCGCACTTCTTTTGTAATGTCATTATATGCGATAATTGCTTTCGGTTTTGCACCTCCGGCCGAGGTACCTATTTTCAAAATGTCAAGGATAGTCCGATCTTCTTGTATTAATAAATCCATAAAATTAGCTCTATCCCTAAAAACAGCATCAGATAAACTCGTCAACATATCAATACGGATTTTTGATGAAGAATCTAACCCCTTAATTGTTCGATTCGGTTCAAATTCCAATGCCCCCATCCCCCTTTTCCCGATATAACATAGTCGATCAAGAGGAGAGATATAATCGACCGGCATACCTTTCGACGAGAACCAGGCATTGATAATCTCTGTACCGAATTTATCCGGAAGTGAATCTGCAATCAATCCCGGCAACCCACAGAAACAGCCATTCCTATTCCCAAGAAACTGATATACACGATTTTCACCACTTTTATTCAGTGGCATCATCACCGGTGCGATATCAATATTTGATCGAAGGAATTCTTTGTTATATTGAAAAAGAGCAACTCCTTTTTCAGTATCCCACATCAACAACCCGACATTCTTATCAAAAAAATTCACATTAACAATCATCTTTTTCTAACTCTATATCGTTGTTTTCCCATTAGTTTCTTATATAAAATAGGGCTGACAGGCGGCTTCGGGATAAATTCATCCAGATTCTCAAGCATGTCAAGACTTCTTAATATTGCAATTAATTTTAGAGTTGAAATATTATCTCCCCTTTCTACTCGAAGGACTGTATCAATGCCAACCCCAGCATGCTCCGCGACATCTTTTTGTGTCATATCATTACGAATTCGATATTCCTTTAATCGTTTTCCTATCTCAACAAGAATAGCAGGATTACTCATTTCTCTCCACATGATTTCATTTTTTTTGATGAATTTATATTTTCTATATTGTCCGGCTCCTCACCGCTCTCCATTATACTCCCGTTTCCCATACATGATATTATTTATTTCACCGCAAATATAAATATAATATCCGATATATCAAATATTATCCATATAAAATCTATATAAAATTGCATTTATGCCATATTAAATTCAATCTTTTCTCAGATTAGAATATCAGAGACAATAAGCATATCCGGAATGGATGCTTACCAGTCGTTATTATGAAGATCGGAGATATGTTTGTATCGAATTAGGACGAATGGGTTTTACTGTTCAATCTTGATTGAATTGAAAAACTTGTTCACACTTTCGCTCTCCCCTGAAAGGGGCTAATACGTTAGGGATAGTATTGATTGTTTAAACTCTTTTTTAAAGAAAAAGAGTTTGGCCAACCAACTATTTTCACCAGCTTTCAGAAGATGCGGAGGATCAAATACGACTAATTTAAAGGACTCGTCAGAAAAAGGAATATTCGTGAAATCCACCACTATATCAGGATGAATATTTAAACTTCTCCCATCACATAGCTTATGCTTCTCATCTCGAATATCAACAAACATTGTCAATGAATTCTCTTTGTCAAACCAAAACATTCGACTTCCACAGCAAACGTCTCATATAATTTTTGTTCGTTGTGCTTTCTCTGTTTGATGAAGTATTGCCAGTTGAATTCCAAGAGCTCTCTCTATTTTACAGAGTGTCTCTAATGAGAGATTTTCTTTTCCTCTCAATATTTTTGACACATACCGCTGCGTACAACCCATTTTTGTACGTTTTTCTGCAAACATATCATGGTTTTCGTTTGTTTTTGCTACCCTCTGAAAACGAACAAAGGTTCTACGATTACTCGTAAAACCTTTGATTTCCATTTGTTTAAGTTTAGAGCGGAAGACGGGACTCAAACCCGCGACCCTCAGCTTGGAAGGCTAATGCTCTATCAACTGAGCTACTTCCGCAATTCACATCTCTGATTCGATCTTATTGTACTGATACTTTAGATCCTCAAACTCGGGGAAGTGGGCAGTGATGGATTCGAACCACCGAAGGCGTAAGCCAGCAGATTTACAGTCTGCCCCATTTGGCCACTCTGGTAACTGCCCCGTTAAAATGCGCTGCAAAGATACGTTTTATTTTTTTTTCGTGCAAACTCTACGAGAAAAATCGATCATCTTTATGGCAGTCACGGCTGCTTCATCTCCCTTATTCCCGTACCGTCCGCCGGAACGGTCTTCAGCTTGCTGAATATTTTCCGTTGTCAACATGCCGAAGATGAACGGGATTCCGTATTGAAGATTCAGCTCGGTGACCCCTTGGGTAACGGCGGAACATACATAATCAAAATGGGGAGTATCACCACGCACAACGCACCCAATGACAATAATAGCATCGACCTCTTTGTTCTCTGCCATTTTTCTTGCTCCGTACGTCAATTCAAAACTGCCGGGTACTCGCTCTACACAGATATTTTTTTCCGATGCGCCATGACGCTCCAAGGTATTACAAGCTCCCTCAAGTAATTTTTCCGTGATGCTCTGATTCCACTCCGATGCAACAATTCCAAAACGCATGGACGAAGCGTCCGGCACTTTGTTGAAATCATATTCGGAAAGATTCTGGTAGACCGTTGCCATCTTTATTTCTTTTGAGCCAAAATCTCGGCACGAGTAATGTATTTGTCGATCGTCATTGCTTCCATCGACTGATGATATTTCTCTTTGATGGTCTTATAGACCTTAAGAGCCTTTTCGTACTGCTGCAAAGATTCGTAAGCAAGACCCGCCTTTTTCAGATAAATCGGGCTAATCAAATCGTTATCGGCTTTCGAAGCTGCTTTTTCAAAATAGTCAATCCCTTCTTTGGTCTGACCGGTTGAAATATAGCAGTCGCCAATTAAACCGATCATGGTAGGGGCGATCTGTGAATCGTTACCGCTATACGATTTGAGATGTTTGATCGCTTCCTGAGGATTCCCTAAGCGATAGTGACAAATACCGGCATACGCTTTGGCCAAATTGCCCGACGGAGTACGTCCGTATTGATCGATAATCGCTTCAAAACCGTCATAATCGATACCGTTCCCGTTTAATGCCAAAGCGAAAGAGTCTTGTGCCAGGTACTGTTCCCCCCTGAAAATGGCAAGTTGGGCTTTTTCGGCTTGCGGTTTGGCATACATATAATGATAAACCAGAATAAGACCTACTACCGCAGCAATCCCTGCAATGACTGCAATGATGCTCTTTTTATTTTTTTCAATAAACTCTTCCGACCGGGAAACGATAGCCCCGACTTCTATCTCTTTTTCCTCGTTTGCTGTCTTTTTCGCCATAACGATAACAATTGTTTTTGTTTTATTCTTTTTGAAATTCAGGGTGCAAAATTAGCTTTTTTATGGGAATAAACCTCATGCACAGACTATATTTTTTATTTTTGTCCTGAAATCTTTGATGACATTTATCGCATATAAGGATTAACATTATGATACTTAACAAACTGTCTGTTTTAAACTATAAAAATATCCGGCAGGCAGAGATTGCCTGTTCGTCGAAAATGAATTGTTTTTTCGGCAGGAACGGCATGGGAAAAACAAACCTGCTCGATGCGGTCTATTATCTGTCGTTTTGTAAAAGTCATGTGCACACAGCGGAAAGTCAACTGATTCATCGCGACGAAGCACTATGCGTATTACAAGGCGAATATGCGTATGAAGATCGAACGGAAGCCATTCTCTGCTCGATCGGCCGCGGGCAGCGAAAGTTGTTTAAACGCAACCAGAAAGCCTATCAGAAACTGTCGGAACATATCGGCCTGTTACCTCTGGTGATGGTCTCACCATTCGATTCGGAGTTGATTCGCGGGGGCAGCGACGAACGGCGACGGTGGTTGGATGTGATCATCTCACAATATGATAAAACGTATATGCATGCTCTGATACATTATAACAAAGCGCTGATGCAGCGCAATCGGCTGCTTCGCGACCAAAGCCGTGACCAGTCGCTGTACGAAGTGTTAGAGATGCAGTTGGTGCAACATGGAGAGGTGATTTTTCAAAAACGGGCACGACTTGTCGATGTCTTTCTCCCGTTCTTCAACGAATATTATCAGATCATTTGCCAATCGTCCGAGCATGTCGGGCTTCAATACATTTCGCAACTCCGCTCCGTCCATCTGGAAGAAAAACTGGCCGAGGATCGCGAACGTGAACGCACGGTAGGATACACACTCACAGGGATTCACAAAGATGATCTTGAAATGACCTTAAACGATTCACTGATCCGGCATATCGGTTCGCAAGGGCAAAACAAGACATACTTAATCGCGATGAAACTGGCGCAGTTCTCATTTCTTGCCACCCAAAGCAGCACAATGCCGATTTTGCTGCTCGATGACATTTTCGACAAACTCGATGCGGAGCGGGTAGAGCAGATTATTCAATTAGTGGGCGGCGATCCGTTCGGGCAGATCTTTATCACGGATACGAACCGGAAATACTTAGATCAAATGCTGAAAGCCATCCAACAGCCCCATACGGTATTTAAAGTAGAAGCAGGGCAAGTATTGCCCATGGAGGGAGAAGTATGAAACGGACACATGCGCAACCTCTTGGCGAGCTGCTACAGGAATTTTACAACGAGCATCCCGAGCTTCGGCAGAAAATACTCGAAGTGCGTGTCGTTCGTGCATGGGGGGAAGTATTAGGACTCTCCGTATCGAAAGCTACGCGCAGTTTGTATGTTCGACAAGGCATTTTGTATGTCTCGGTAGATTCATCGGTGCTGCGAAACGAATTAATGTTAAACCGTGCTCATTTAGTTGAAAAACTGAATGAATGTGCCGGCGCGGCAGTGATTCGGGAGATCGTTGTCCGGTAAGACGTAGCTTACCCGACAATTTCACTGTCGGTAATGATGCGTGTCATTTTCCGATCGTGTGGTTCAGTCGGTATCCGATCGCGCAATTGAAAGCTGAAAGCAACTCCGATTGCAGGAGTGTCAGGCTGAGAAAGTAATCTGTCATAATATCCTTTTCCCCTTCCTAAGCGGTTTAACTGGCGGTCAAAAGCAATTCCGGGAACGATAAGTAATTCCGGATAAGACGTTTCAGGTAAGATGGGAGTCGTTTCAGGCTCCAAAATATCGAACGCCCCCTTCCGAAGATGATCTTTACCGATATAACGTTGCAATGAAAGATCGTCACCTACGACTACAGGCAGAAGGATCTGTTTTACCTTGTACCATTTCTCAATAAAATCGGCTGTTTGCACCTCGCCGGGAAGCGCATAGTACAATGCGACACATCCGGCTTTGCGAAACAGTTCATCTTCCTCGAGATGTCGCAACGCTTTCTGTGAATATGTTTGAAGCGCCTGTACCGAATATCCGCGCTTCAACGCGGCAATTTCTTTGCGCAAGGCTTGCTTCTCTTCCCTAAGAGTCATGGCTTGCCTTTTTCTTCTGCAGGAATTTCCGGACGCCACCGCCCTTCTTCAAGAACCTGAACCGCCCGACGTAGCGTAACATCGTCTTTTTGAAAAACAGGATAAAAACCGGCATAATCGAAGAAATGACGAACAATATACGATTGTATAGACTTTTCAATCAGATTTCTGGAGATGTTAATCAACATTGGGCGCTTTTTAACTCCCTTATGTTCGGCGTAATCCGTAAACTCATTTAAAACAGGAAGTTGTTGCAAATACGCATATAAATCCTGATATGTCTTGAATGCCGAGAGACTTTTATAGTTCCGAGCGGCATATTCGATCGTAAACTGGTAAAGCAGCCCTTTATTCATCACGCTGTTATAATAAGACGTGATGTGAGACGTGTCACGCGGAATAAAGATATCGGGCATAATTCCTCCACCTCCGTACACCGTTCGTCCTCCCAACGTTTTATAAACGGACGATTGATCCATTTTGATGCTGTCAGCCGAGTCGAACTCTCCGTGAATAAACCGTTGATACAAGTCTTGCTCGTATTCGTCTGATTTGCCCAATTGATACATTTTCTGGATGCATCGGCCGGAAGGAGTGTAATAGCGGGCAATCGTCAAGCGCAGCTCCGATCCGTCGCTCAAAGGAATCGGTGCCTGCACAAGCCCTTTTCCGAACGAACGACGTCCGATGATCAATCCGCGGTCATTATCCTGAATGGCGCCGGCAAAGATTTCACTGGCCGAACCGGACAGCTCGTCTGTCAACACGATGATCGGCACCTCCTGACATGAACCGGACCCGTCAGCATGGAAGTCTTGGCGGCGATAGGCCTTGCCTTCCATATAGACGATCGGTCTTCCGCGAGGAATGAACTCGTTCAGCATACGCACGGCGGCATCTAACATTCCTCCGGCATTATCGCGCAGATCAATGATAAAGTCGGTACAGCCCTCCTCTTTAAGTTTGGCGATCGCCGTGATAAATTCGTTGTATGTGGTGCGTGCAAAGCTCCGGATCTTGATATAACCGATCTTACGTCCGATCTTATACGATACTTCGATGGAATGGTTGGGCACCTCTCCACGTGTCACCTCGAAGAAAGCAAGCTCCGACGAGCGGTCACGCTGAATCCCTAATTTTACCTTGCTGTCCCTGGGACCGCGCAAATTACGCATGATTTCCGCCTGACTGTATTTCTGTCCCGCATACGTCGAGTCGTTGATGGAGATGATGCGGTCGAACGGTTGGAGACCAGCTTTTTCGGCCGGTCCTCCGGGCATCACCGTGATGATGAGGATCGTGTCGTTGATCACATTAAACGATACGCCTATCCCGCTAAACGAACCTTCCAGATCATCATTAACGGCTTGTACGTTTTCGGCGGGGATCAACACGGAGTGAGGATCTAACTCGCTGATAAGACTGGCTGCCGTTTTATTCACCAGGTCATTCATGTTGACCGTATCAACGTATTGCGTATCGATAATATTCAAAATCGTATTGATTTTGTTTTTCCCTGCATTCACTTCACGCATGCGGGGCGAACGGGAATATAAATAAGCTCCGAGCCAGAGACCGATGCCCAAACTTATGATAATCGCTACAAACATCCACAGGATGTATCGACGGGAATGATTCATTTTTCTTCTTGGTTCAGGTGGATAAAATCGACGATAATACCCGCACGTTTAAGCAGCTTACAACCTTCATCCGTATGGTATTCGTCGGAATATACCACACGTACGATACCGGCCTGTATGATGAGTTTGGCACATTCGATACAGGGTGACGATGTAATATAGATGGTCGCTCCACGACTGTTATTCGACGAGGCGGCGACTTTCGTAATCGCATTGGCTTCGGCATGGAGCACATACGGTTTTGTTACATTATTTTCGTCTTCACAGATATTTTCGAAGCCCGAAGGTGTACCATTATATCCGTCGGAGATGATCATCTGGTCTTTGACAAGTAAAGCGCCTACTTTTCGACGTTGGCAATAGGAATTTTCCGCCCAAATCGCGGCCATCTGCAAATAACGTTTATCCGTCTCGTATTGTTTTGTTTCCTTCTTTGTCATTGAATCAACATCTTATTCTGTAACTGTAGGGGTTTCTTCCGTACAGGCCTACAAAAGTAATGATATTTTGTGTTTCGCCTCTATCCGAAAGAGTATTTTTTCTCATTACGCTCCAGACTTTTTCGTATTTCCGGAATATATTCCCAAACGGCTTCAGACAGGAAAAAACGAACATCCTTTTCTTCTCTAATAGCCTGACGAATAAAGGTAGAAGATATTTCAATAATGGGTGCATTAAGACAACGCACCGCAGGAAGATCGGGAGGAATGGCGACCTCATAGCCCTGACGCGGATAAATCCATATCGGGAACTCACGGATCAGCGCTTCGGATTCTTTCCATCTACTCAGATTACTCCAGCTGTCCGAACCTACGATAAGTACAAATAAGACCTCCGGATAAGCCTTACGTAGAGCACGTAATGTGTGAATCGTATAAGACGGACGAGGCAACGAAAACTCAAAGTCGCTGGCTCTGAACTTTCCATAATCTTTAATAGAGACTTCGACCAACGACAGTCGAAAATGATCGTTCATCAACGTATTCTCCGCTTTCAGGGGATTATGTGGCGTCACAAGAAACCATAGCTCGTCTAACGGCTCATACTCGCAAATCCAGTTAGCCAAAGCCAAATGTCCGATATGTATGGGATTGAATGAACCCGAAAAAATGCCGACCGTCTTCATTGAAAAAGAAAGCTAAAACGATATCCTACCGCCCCCTCCTCAGGAGTGAATAAAATCGGTCACCGTTTTCAACGCTTCCCGCTGTGCCTGCTCCAAATCATCATTCACAATGATTCGGTCGAATCGGGAAGCAAACGAGAGCTCATACGTTGCTTTTTCCAGCCGACGTTCAATGACTTCGGGAGCATCCGTGCCTCTCTTTTCGAGCCGGGTACGCAATGCGTCGATCGACGGAGGGCGGATAAAAACAGACAGGGCTTCAGCTCCATATTGCTCTTTGATACGGCAGCCTCCCACCACATCGACATCGAGTACGACAGTATTACCGCTCGCTTGAATACGCTCTATTTCCGACCGGAGTGTACCATAGAATTGATCTCGGTAGACTTCTTCGTATTCGAGAAATTCCCCTGCCGCGATTTTCTGCCTGAATGTGTCCGGTGTCAAAAAATAATATTCTCTGCCATCCTGCTCTTCGCCTCGCGGAGCACGGCTCGTAGCGGAGATCGAGAAGCGAAGAGGCAAGCCTTTATCCAATAAATAACGAATAATCGTAGATTTACCTGACCCCGACGGAGCCGAAAAAATAATCAGTTTACCCTTCATTACAATACATTCAAAATCTGTTCTTTGATCTGCTCCAAAACATCTTTCATCTGCACCACGATTTGCTGCATCTCGGCATGGTTGCTTTTCGAACCGAGCGTATTAATCTCACGACCTATCTCCTGCACAATAAATCCGAGCTTCTTCCCTTGCCCGCTCCCGTTGTTCATCGTATCGATAAAATAGTGCAGATGATTCCTCAAGCGGTCTTTTTCTTCGTTGATATCCAACTTCTCAAGATAATAAATTAACTCCTGCTCAAAGCGATTCTTATCATATTCCACCTCGGGCACCTTTTGCAAGTTCTCGAGCAGACGCCCTTTAATCTTATCAATCCGATCCTGCTCATACGGTTCTACTTCTTTGAGCAGCTCTCCGATCGTCGCAATTTTCTGTTCAAAGAGTTTCTGAAGCATCCTCCCTTCTTGCTGTCTGAATTCAATCAGATGAGCAAGCGCGTCGGCAATTGCCTGATGAACCTTTTGCCATTCCGCTTCATCGACTTCTACCGTCTCGTTTTTGATCACATCCGGAAGACGCAGCAAGGTGGGAAACCAATCGTCCGGCAAACTCACCGACAGCCTCCCGGCCAAGTCTCGAATCTGCTCGTAATACCCTTCTACCACCGCCGCATTAATCTTCGTCGAAGTATCTTTTCCAATGTATTCAACATGTAAAATAAAGTCAATCTTCCCTCGCTCCAACTTTTGCGATAGCTCGTTGCGGATCTGCATTTCCTTTTCCCGATAAGCAGACGGAATACGTGTAAATAAATCGAGTTGCTTACTGTTTAAGGACTTGATTTCGATAGTCACCTTTTTATCGGTCATTTCGGCGGTAACCTTGCCGAATCCGGTCATAGATTGAATCATTTCTTTTCGTTTCTTTTATCCGGCAAATGTACATGATAATTTTCAATCTCCCTAACAGAAAAGCAAATGCCTTTCTTCAAAGGAACATCCTCCCAAAGATGCACTTTTTCTCTTCTTTGCAATTCGCTCTGTTTCCCGTCTATCCGAGTAAAAATTTGGGAGGTGTGGATATCGCCGGCTGTTCCGCTCGGATTTTACGTACGTTGCGATGCGCGTAAATTTTCTCCCGTATATAAATTTCGCTACATACGGACGCGCGAAAACTTACATACGAAGATAATTCTTAAAATGTATCTAATTGAGAATAAGGAAGTTACCTCGCTATACAAACTAAACGGGTAACGATTTGGAAACGAGCGAAGTGCTTTCTGTCGCATGTTTCTACATCAACAAAGAACGCTTGTTATTCTATATTGCAAAGATAATCATTTGCTTTGAATAACAAGCGTTTTTGATAAGAATTTCATTCATTTGCGTCATTATTGAGTTTTTTGGTGATTAAAAATAGAGAAGAGATAGCTATTATATACCTCTTCCTCTTTTCTTCTTTTTCTTGGCTTGGTTTCTGAGTTTTCGTTGCCATGCCATCTCTGCATAATCATCACCGTGTGTCTGTGGGTTGATAAGTCCACCTGCCCCTGAAATCATTTCTTCGGCTGCATTCAAGGCGGTGCTTGCTACATTTCCTACGGCTTGTGCAATAGATAAACTTTCGTTTGCTTTTGTAGGCGGTATGTATGAATGACTGGGAGGGACAAGTTGATAGCCTGTGTCTGATTGAACTTTATTCTTTGTAGCCTTGTCTGCTATTGTGTGAGCTTTTATTATTGTCTCCTTTGTTTCGGCTTTATTGGCTACTTCAAAGTTTTTCTGCAAGGAATGGTAGCCGAACTCCCTGCCGATTTCAGAAGCTTTGAATGTCTGGTCACAGTAGGAGAACTTCAAACCATAGACTTTTCCCTGTTTGTTCTTCATGCGCTCTATGATAATGTTGTTCTTATTCAATTCGTAGAGAAACATGGAATGCCCTGATATGCCACCGCCTTTATATTTATCCAACAAGGCATAACAGATTTGCTGTACTTCTTTCTTTGTTTGCTCTCTCGTAGGATTGGCTTTTGCTTTCTGATGCTTCCTTTCCACCTTGACCTCTTTTGCGATGGTCAAGCCTTTCTCTCTGCTTATTTCCTCTGCCACTTTTGCTGCCCTATTGCTCACAAAAGTAGTGTCATAGACTTCTCCATACAGACTGATGCGGTTGGCAATGATGTGAATGTGTCTGTTGTCGGTGTCCTTATGTGTTACCGCCACCCATTGGTGGTTGTCAAGTCCCATTCGCTTGGCAAACAAACGGGTTATTCCCATAAGCTCGGATACAGGCAATCTTTTCTCGTCTTGTGGTGCGATACCGATTTCAATGCGGAGGAACTTATTCTTGCACCGTGTGTTGTAATCGCTGACCATCTTCATTTCTTCGTAGATAGCCTTTGGATCTCTGCTGCAAAGATTATGGAAAGCAAGTCGACTACCGAGCTTGCCTTCCCTGAATATATAGTCCAAAGCCGTGCTACCATGCGCTATTGCCTTGCATTTACCTATCATCTCTCTTCATATTTAAGACCTTATATATCTCATCGTTCACACGAAAATGAGGGTTGTAGAATCGCTTAAATGCCTCTTTGGCACATAGTGATAGGTTCTTTGTGATATGTACCCACCTTTCGTCCTTGACCTTAATGAGGTTGGAAACCTGCTCATAGAACCGTCCTGTATGCTGAAGTATGGCAATGGCTTCCCTTTCATTGTCGGTCATCTTGGGAACGGCTGCCACCTCTCCATTTAAGAGTATCTCACGGCAGTAATCGGAGAACTTACGCCCCGCACTTTCCGCCTTTGACTTGATACGTTGCTTTTCCTCTGAGGTACATCTAACTTTGATGAACTCTGTCTTATTCATTTCATCTTCTGCTCTTCCTTATTCTGTTGCTGCCATTTGACAGTCTTTTTATTATATCTGTTCATATAAGCTTCTTTGAAAGTTAATCATTATAGATGATTCATTGTCTCTTAATTCTTGAATACTGACCGATGAGAACGGAGTGATTACGGTCTTATCTCCCCGACAATCTAACGAGGGGAGCTGGGCGCAGTTTGTGGGTACAAACTGACGTCTTGCAATGCTACCGAACAAATTATATACGCTTAAAACGTTTTATAGCCTAAAAACGAATGCCGTGCATTCTATGACTAACTGCGTTCGTGGCATTCTCACAGAGAACTAAGCTGAAGAAAAAAAGGTAGACCTATTTTGAAGAAAGGGTAGACCTTTTTCCAGAAAACCGTCTACCTTTTCTTGCGGCTTACAGTCTTCTCCATTTCTCTATGTCTTCACCATATTCCTCCAGATGCTGACGCACGATGTTCTCAACAAAGCTTGAAAGATTGCTACCCCTGTCGCCTAATCTACGCACAATGAAGTCGACACGTTCCTGTGTCTCCCTACTCAGATAGACAGCCTTACGATTGTTTAACTTGGTCGGCACAAGATAGGCTTGCTTGTAGGCTTCAAGTGTTTTCTTTCTCATCTTGGCACTGATGCGTTTCTGAACGATTACGTTCTCAGCATTCCGTGCAGGCTCGGAGTGCATAGTATTCTCTGTGTCCTGCTTGCTTGTTGGTCTGTCTCTTTCAGGAACCGCAGTCGTTTCTTGTGAAGTAGATTCGTTCTCTGTTTCATCTTCCACACCCAAGAACCATGAAAGGTCTTTGTCGCTCATCATAGTTTCCTTTTCCATTTCTATTTCATTTTAAGTTTGACCTGTTTTGATTTCTTGTTTTGTCCTGTAATTGATATGTGTGTCTGTTCCTGCGCTTTCCGTTTCTGCTGCTCACGGACACGGCTGACATGATATTCGTTGAGAACCTTGAAGTCTTTGTAATATATGTCCATGTCCTCAACATGGAAGCCTGCCTTTATGAAATCTTGAACAGCCCTCCATCCTGCTTCATCATTGTCAAGGAAGGTGCGGATATGGGTCAAGTGTCGGTCATTCAAATAGCGGATAGTCCTTGCTACGTTGCTCACGGAGTTCATCACAAGGCAGTGGTTGGTAATCTCTTCTTTCATTGAAAGGAAGGAGAGGAAGTCCATGAAGCCTTCAAACAAACAGACAAGTTGTTCCATGTCCTCAAATATCGGAGTAATGTCCTTCGGGGCTATCGTTCCCTTGAACGTCTTGTCGTCCCGAAGCTCATAGCCGCCAGTGAGATTGGCAAAGCCGATGGCTTGATAGCGCCTGCCTCTTACCTCATAACTGATACATTTGAGGAAAGGCATAGCCTTTTCCAAGTTGATGCAACGCACCTTTGTAAGGTATTCTTGAAAATATGGCGGCAGGGTGTCTGATATTTCTATCAGTCTCCTTGCTCCATTTGCAGCCATCACAGGTTGGGGATTATTTGGTACGAAGTCATTAAGAGAACTATATGTGCCATTATCGGGAGCGTTCTGCCCAAAACGGCGGATGGCTTCCGATAGCGTGCAGCCCTCCATACACATACAGAGGTCAATGATACATCCGCCCCTACCTTCGCCATAATCTATCCAAAAATTCTTCTCTGTGTCCACCTTAAAACTCGGCTGCGTTTCCTCCCTGAGTGGTGAACGGTATATGGCATAGGTCGGTGTTTTGCGTACAAGCTTGATGCCTTTCCTTTCAAGATACTCCATGATGGGGTATCGCTTGATACGTGATAAATCTTCTTCTTTCATTGTTTTGATACTTTAATGGGTTGAATGATAATTATTTATGTTTGTCTGTTTTTATGGTTTTACCTTTTCCAAAGTTTTCCCCTCCAAACTTTTTCATCTTTCTTCTTACTACATACTATTTTGTGATAAGTGATTGATAATCAGTATTACTTTGTAGTATAAGACAATACTACACATTCTACTACATTTGGCTACTACAAGTTTGAAGGAGCGGGCATGGCAAGATTTTCCTAATCTTGTAGACATAGATGGGACTACCACCGTTTCTTCGTTTGCTCACCTTTATGTATCCTGCTTTCTTCAAGGCTTCGCCCATACGCTTGGCAACAAGTGGTTGGTGAGTATAAATACCCAAATAAGTGAGTATCTCCGTAGTGGTCATTAACGAATAACTTTCATCCTCCGTTGGCTTTTCAAAACAACGCAACAAAAGTTCCATCTCTGCAGTCTGTACTTGAAAGTCCTCACTCTCTCTGTATAGTTCGGCAATCTCATCATCATCAAACCAATAGCGGAAGCCCATGTTCAACAAGGCTTTAGCTTCCGCATAGACATTGTCCATCGAGATAGCCTTTGCTCTCTGAATATCTATGGAAAGCACTTCAAAGGGCAGGAAGCGTCTGCTTCCTGTCGGGTCTGTCAGAAAGTCGTTGCCGTTCACTGATGCCACGAAACTTGCCAAGTGGGGATGTTCCTCGACATATTTGTCATAGGGCATGCGGTACTTGACCATCGGGCAAGTGATGAGGTTCTTCAGTTCATTCTCGTCACGCTTGTTGAGTGCTTTGAGCTGGTCGTCGATGTTCACGATGAGATTTTGTCCGATATAGGTAAGCGTGTCCTTCTCCTGCGGATACATCTTGCCCGTATAGCTGTAACCGCGCAGTGCCGGCGGACAGAGCAAATCCAAGAACGTGGTTTTGAACTTTCCCTGCTCGCCTGTCAGTACGAGGCAGGTATGGTTAAGGCACTCACGGTCGTCCATTGCATTGGCAACCACCGCCACAAGCCATTTGGTAAGATACGGCAACCACTTTTCGGAGTTGCGGACAACCACGCAGCTTGCCAAATCGGGAATCGCTTTCAATGAAAAGAAAGTAGGAACACTACTACCACTGTAACTACCACCATTGCTACTACCATCGCCTATATCTATCAAGGGCAACTCTTTGAAATACTCCTGCACGGGATTGATACGGGGAGAGAAGCTGCTCTCGATGATGGAGTAGAGATTATCAGAGGAAGTCATTATATCTTCATCACAATCGAGTTCCCTGCGGAGCGTATTGATTTCATAGCGACCGACTTTTACAAAATCGCTATTACCTTTACTACGATATTCAGTTCTGCCCAGCACGGTATTGTATCTGAATTCGTAGTGTGTGGAGAGATAGTTTTCTATCTCTGCGTTCTTGGATGAACTACCCCTGCGATGAGGATTTCTCCTGCTGCCTGTATTGCCTGCATCTGCGTTCTTTTTCATTATTCCCTTGGATTGGTTTCCAAGAGTGAAGTTAGGGTGAGCATGCGTAACTTCCAAGCATTCAGAGCCTTCTTGCATAATGTTGCATCTGTCTGCTGTAAAATTCTTAGGGAAACAGGCTGACAAAAAGAGCATTTATCGTCTCATTAAGCAAAAAACGGATGACAGGAAAGAAAGGTTAGATGAAATACGATTGTCGTTGTTTGCTTCCAGATGCAGTCTTTTGCTCCAACCATCTACAAACTATTGATTGGAGCATATTTTATCTCGGATTACTGTGCCAACCTATTCCACTACGACGCCACAAGCTGCCACTTGAATGGAAAGTGATGGAATAAGAAATGCCCGATATTAATTTTGCATAAGACAAGCTGCGCTCGGCAAAGAATAAGTGAACTTTCCTCTGCACTCGCTTGCATTGTCTTTGCAACAAAAGAAAAAAGACGGGGCAGGAAAACGCAAATGCGAACCGATGATGCGGATTGCCCCTTTCCTTATTCTTCCCGATACTTCCCTGCTGTTCCCCACGGCTTTGAGAGGCGCACGCACTCCATTACCTTTGCCGATGGAAACAGGACAGAACTGAAATAACAAACAATAACAAAATTTGATTATGAACTATTACGTCATTACGGAAACCAATTGGGCAAAGCTTCGGGATGAAATCTTGAGCCTTGCAGAATGCTGCCACAAGGCATTCGGAGAGAAGAGTAAACACACGGACTGGCTGCACAACGGTGATGTGTGCCGGCTGCTGAACATCAGCAAGCGCACCTTGCAGCATTATCGGGATACGGGTGTGCTGCCGTTTACACAAATCGGACACAAGTGCTATTACAAGCGCGAGGATGTGGAAGCATTGCTTCTTACGAAGTCGAACAAACCTAAAAATAGACAGATATGATGGAAACAGCAAGAGATTTGAACATGGAGACGTACGAGATGCAGTTGGTCGTCTCGGCATTGAGAGGTGTAGGGAAACGGATTGTGGAAGTGGCACAGACACACAAGCCACTCTTTGCAGGCGAACTTTTCCTCACGGGCAAGGAAGTGTGCGAGCGACTGTATATCAGTCCCCGCACCTTGCAGGACTACCGCGATAGGAAGGTTATTCCCTATACGCAGTTTGCAGGGAGAATACTCTATAAGGCTTCTGACTTGGAGAAGCTTTTGAAAGAAAACTATAAGCTCTAAAATACATTATAAAAACTATGTGTTGGATAATTTTATAGGTTTCTTTCCGGGAAATAAATTATAAACATATCTTTGCAGGAAAGATACTCCCTAATGGATATTTGGAATAAGGAAAAGAGGTCAGAATGCATGTCAAGAATTCGGTCAAAGAATACAAAACCGGAATTGGCATTGCGCAAGGCTCTCTTTGCAAGAGGATTTCGGTATCGTGTAAACGATAAAAAACTACTAGGGAAGCCTGATATTGTTTTACCAAAATATAAAACGGTAATCTTTATACATGGCTGTTTTTGGCATGGACACGAGGATTGTAAATATGCCTACATTCCGAAAACAAATACAAAATTCTGGATTGATAAAATCACCTCAAATGCTGAAAGGGACAAGGTTAATGCCGAAAAACTTACGGCTTTGGGTTGGAATGTATTAGCGGTTTGGGAGTGTGAAATAAGACATACTCACAAACAGAACCTTACGCCATTAATTGATAGAGTTGAGGCGGAAATACTCGTAAACATGACGAAGAAAATTTCTATGAAGTTTTATCAAGAACGCGCAAACGAAATCTAATTATTGCTGAAAAACTCGTTGAATATAAGTCTTTAAAAGACTAATTCAAATAATCTTATCGCCAAATCTATTAGTTCCCAAGTACTTTTCAAAAACATAATCTATAGTTACATCTTTTTCAAAATAATGACGTAGCATTTTTACTCTTTCTTCATAGGGTATTCCTCCGATATCAGTCCATTTTCTAGGGAAACCTAATTCTTCTTCAATATCATCGAATGATTTCCCGCCTGCTGTGATGATATATACAAAATATTCTACAGGATCAATGATGTGGCCAAAGGTTTTAAAGCAATCACTAATAAGCTATAGTAATAAAACAAAATATTTTTTACAAGCAGTAATAACATCATCTTTGGGAATTAGACCATCAATTTTTTCGTCTAAAAAATAGTCAAAAAAATATTGTACTTGCATTTGATTCTCTTCATCACGAAATATTCTTCCACTACTTAGTGGATAACACCCAACTTTTTGAGATAGATTTCGGACTTCTACAAAATACTTGGCTAAATCATTTTGTTTTAATATGTTTTGGTGTTGTTCATACCAATTTTTGAAATCAGGAATACCCTTCATTGCAGCTTGCAATGAAAAAGTTATACTTCGCGAGGCACTTGTAAAAGCACTTAAATAAAATCTTGCGCCAAAAAAACATCTTGATTGCGTGTTGATTCCTCTAATTTAGATAAGAAAAAGTCTGTTTCTTTTATTTTGTCTTCTACTATCCCAAAACTTCTCATTACACTTCAATTTTCTGTAAACCCGTGTTTTTTCAATTTTTCTAAATTCAGGTAGAACGTATATCTTTTACGGTCATCCAATGTTTTTCGTCCTTGTAAAACATCATTCATCACTTTCCACTTCCAATCTTCCAAAATACGTTTACGTCTGTCCCAATCAACCATTTTTCGAATTAATTCCAAAGTAATTTCGGTTGAAGCTGTATTATCGTTTTTACTATGGATAGTCTCTGTAATTGATTCTTCTTGTACTACTAATCTGTCAGCTTCTTCTAATAACTCTATATTGTGCTGGCAAACTTTCTCAAAAACTGCCATTGCTCTACTGCGGTCAGAATCATTAAAATTTCTGTTATTCTTGACTTTGTATGCCGCGTCGCTTGCTGTCGTCTGTTGATTAATCGACAAAAAGCCAGAATCACGTCCCCACTTTTCAATCTTTTTCCACAAAGCAAATGGAATTGAGCGAATAATACCCTCTTCGTGTTGAGCTGTCTTCTCTTTATTTTCATTATCAGCTACTGTATTTCGTTTTGGTGGATTGGTTTCGTCTATCAGTTCGGTTTTTATATCATTGGCATTGAAAGTCCAAGAATATTTTTTGACTTGCTCCCAACACTCCTCTTTTTTAGCCCATTCAATGTAGTGTGTTACGGGAGAATTATCCAAAATGAACTGATTTACTTGTTTCATCAAATCATAAATACAATCGGACAATGCTTGCGATATTTTCTGATTTTTCCATATTTTAAACAAGTCTAATTTATCGTTTGTTAAAATATTTAATAACGACAGCGTATAAGGTACGACTACTTGTCGCAATTCACCAATGTTGTAATCGTTTAGCTTTGTTCCATAACGTTTTTCTGCAGTTTTAAACAAAATGCATTTTGCAATTGCATCTTCAAAATACACATTATTGATTTTCTTAATATTATCTGGAATATTATTATTGATAAACCTTGCATAGTTTTTTTCGTTTCCTCGCACTACAATATTTGGACTAATTACTAATTTCCTGCCATCGTATATTTCTTGGTATGCATTTATATATTTTGCAAGTTCTACCTTGGAGAACATCTGATTTTTTGGGTATTTCAGGTCGAATGCTTTTTGGCGTGATTTGGTAAACCCTTCTCTGCTTCGCAAAGTTTTGTACTGTCCACGTGCACGTTCGAAAAACCAGCATGTCTGCATATTGCTATCACTTGTTATTGGCGACAATATGTGACGAGATAGTTTTTCAAAAGCAACCAAAGCGGGATTATTCGCCGAAAAGTCAGCATCATTAACTTTGTTTTGAGTGTTGGCATAACGAGAAATGCGAGACACAATTTCACTGTATTGGTCAGGTTTTTCAATAATTGAAAATTTTACTTGTACAAAAATGTTTGAAATATCCGCTTTATCTTTCTTTGCGGTGTTGTATATTGAGGCAGTTGTCTGTCCTCCGTTTACAATTTGTAGATTACTGATTTTTCGTATATAACGATTGGTTTTGTCAAGCACCAGATGGTCGGCAGTAGCGGCAATACCATTGTTGAATGCGAAGAACATATGTGGTTCTGTTTTAATAGTATCACGTATGCCCTTGTTTATTTTACCTGTGAATTGCAGAAATGAGCGTACATTTTGTTCTAACAACCGTGCCCCATATTTTTCATAAAGTTTTGCCAAACAAGTACCAGGGATGATTGCTATGTACGATTTATAATCGGGGTTATCAGTTGGAGCAGACAAACAGGGAATTTCAAATTTTTCACCTTCAAAATCCTCAAAATCAAGTTCAATTGGCACACGAGACTGTTCTGAAATTTTATACAGATAATTTGTATCAGTTACCCTGTAAAACATATGGTATCCGCAAATAGTTGCACTCTGCGGAAAATCGCCTTTGTATTCGCCGTTAGTAAGGATTATAACATTTACCCGAACAAGATTGTCTTTTAGCTCTTGAAAATTAGCTAATGTATTGGCAAATTCAAAAATTGGCGACGATTCAGCAACTTCATTTGCGTAGTCGTTGTAGATGGCTTTACGGAAAAAATTTGTGATTCGCTTTGTGGCTGTCTCTATATCGGCTTTTGAAATGTTTTTTATCGTCTCGGAATTGTCAAAAATAGAGATAAATAAATCGACTGTTTCGTAATTGTCCGATATTGCGTAGGCATTTATTTTATGCTGATTGCGTGTGCCTAGTGCTTTTTCATCATAGGCAATGGCGGCATTTTCGGTTTCGCCTGCCTCTGCAAGCATTTCAATGGCAAGGCGTGTAAATATCTGTTCTTGTATATCGCCTTCTTCGCTACCTGCCTGCAACGAAACGATATCCGACAATAATGACTGATAGAATTTATTTATTTCATTCATGATTGTCTAAGTGTGTTGAATAGTTGAATTTCAGAAACTAAATACTCGTCGCACATTGCAAGAATGATAGCGTATCTTACATCGCTTACACCACTGCGAAGTTCATTTTCTCTAATGCGAGGAAAATTATTTTCAACTTTGTAAAAATTCTCGCTGCGGATTTGGTAAAACCTGTCCTGATAAAATGGTTCATGTATATCCAGATATCCAGCTTCAAACAGTTTGGCATTAAAAAGTGACAAAGCAGGTATGTCGTTTTCGAGAAATTTACGAATTTCGGAAATTTTTTGGTAAAGTGTTTGCCCCTTACCGTTTGAAATCTCGACTGAAAGATGAAATAAAAATAGATTGTCGAGCAAGGTTTCGTCTAACTGCCTTTCTCCGTTAATGGTTACTGTCTGCGGATTATTGGTTGAGGTAGTTTTGACTTCCACTGCCCAGCTATTGTCCTGAAAATCGCGTAATGCCTTATCAACACCAACCCAAGTGTTAAGCACACTATTGGGTCTATTATTGAATTGTGCTAAAAATTTTCTCAAAAAATGTAATTCACCGAAAAGTCCTTGTTGCTCATCAGGTGTTAAACCTGTCGAACTGTTTTTATCAAAAAGCATTTTCCATTTTTCCAGCTGATTGACAATAGTCCGACTTATTTTCTCTTCGGTATTCAGAGTAATAACCGACTGTATCAGGTTTTTACACAAAATAGCGAAAACATCTCGGTTGTTAGGGTGTAACAATTGGATTATCAATAGACGAGAATTTGGGAAAGTGGTATCGGCTAATAACATAACTTTCAATTCTCTCAAATTGACGAATGAAGAAATATCCATGTGTATATTGTTACTGAAAGTAAATGCTATGCCATAATACATTTCAGGGTACTGAAATGTAGCATAAATGTAAAAAGGTATATTGCTTGAATATAGGCGTTTAACCAATCCGGTATTCTTCTCTTCCTCCAACGTTTTCCACAATTTGGATATGTGATTACTATTCGTCATAAACATTATCGTTTTCGTTGTCAAATAAAGTTTCTGTTTTTGCAAATTCTGCAGCCTGATTTACTGCGTATGAAATTGCAATGTTGGTACTGCTGCTTGGAAACGATATTACAAAACCAATAAATGGATCATCTGTTTTGCTGTACGAAATCGTGCCACTTTGTATATTTCCATGTTTATCCTTAACATTTGCACATTCAGGATTAAGCGGATAAATCAGCAAAAGCGGATTTGTACGCGGGCGGAATTCCTGTCGAACAATTTCAGGTGCAGGATATTCTTTGTCCCAACCTCTGTTTAGCTCTGCCTTTCGCTGCCGTGTCCGTTCCAATGCTGCGTTTATCAAATCTTCGTCCAAATCAATAAATTCATCGGTTTGATTTCCAACAATGTGATTTTTACGAATATAGTAAGTGTTCCAATTTGTATCTTCGGCGCGGTTACGGTCAAAACAGCCTGCTTGTATGCTGTTTGAAAATGTATACTGTACTGCAGGTTGATTTTTATTCATTACAACTACACTCCATGAAGTTAATTCGCCCTTTTTTACGAGTTCCTGAATGTAATTACTAATCATATCCAAATCAACTTTTTTTAGACTGTTGGCAACTTTGAATTTTGAGAGATAATCACAAACATCATCGGGCGAAACATTACGCCACAAATAATTGTTGCCTTTCTTTTCCGGCATTCCTTGTGCTGAAATAAAATTGTCAGTTGCAATCAAATTTCTTTTCTTAATGCCTTTATCCATTGGCAGTTGATAGCTTTCTATCAATCTGCCCGCCCATGAAACGGAAATCTGTTTTGCATAGCGCATTTTTGAAACAGAGGTAATTTGCAGGCTGCCAGGGTGGGTGCGGACTTTTAAAGCATAATTTTCCGGTGTTCCTCCCGATTCAGCCAAATAGTTAAATTCGCCTCGCAACTCCTCGCTTGCAATAGTTATGTGTCTGAACCATTCATTCAGCTCTTCGCTTGTGAATAAGCGACACAAATCAACATATCCGGGGCGGTATCCAAACCAACGCCCCATTTGCATAAGTGTATCGTACATTTTTGAGGCACGCAAGAAGTAACTTACCGAGAGTCCTTCCAAGGTCAAACCTCGTGAAAGTTTATCCCCACCGATAGCGATTACTGAAATTCCGTTCTTTTCGTTTTCGTAGTAAGTCAAACAGTCGCCCGAAGTTCCGTTAATTGATTTTACTTCTATCTTCTGTACTGCCTTAAAAAGCTGTGGTTTGATTTCTTCCCACGAGTGTACAGATAAATTTTTGTCAATATCGCTAAATTTTGACTCTTTTATTTCGTTAGTTATAGTTTTGTATGATTTGTAATTTGCTGTGTCATCTTCCAAAATCTTACGAAATTCTTCATAAATAGCAGTGTCGCTCGCTTCAATCTCGTGTTTGTAATAATTGAAAAGATTTTCGACTAACTCTTTTATGTGGTTTTGCCACATTTGAAAACGAGAAACATGAATGAGCATTGAATTGTGTCTTGTACCCTGCCCCCTGGCTATTCGGATAGCGCAAGTAACGATAAAACATTTTACTGCTATTCTCAGAGATTCAGGAATATCTTCGAATTTTGGTTTGTCATCATCTTTTTTGTGTCCTTGTGGCACAAAGAAATCATAATCTTTTATAGGATAGATTATTGGCAGCAAATCGCTGTTTGTGTCATCTGGAATTATAGAAGTACCGAAAACCTTTTCGGGACCAATATAATTTGTTGGGGCAGGAATATTAATGATAAAGTCACGTGGAAACAAATCGTCCTCGTTCTGTGGAATAAAAATGTTGGCAAATGGCGTTGCTGTATAGCCAACATAAGCAGAACGATTGAATAGAGAAATTATGCTGCAAATATTTCTATTTATGGTTGTAGGGTCTAATTCTTTACGATTTGTATTGATAGAGGCGTTGTCTGCTTCATCGTCAATAATAAGCAGAGATTTGTTTGTGATTTTTTCATTTATGGTCTGGGTTTGCAACCACTTGTACAAACGGTTTAAAACAGAAGCATTTTTCTTTACAACCAATAGAATTGGCTGTGGTACATTGAAATTGAAGCCTGCCGTATTGGCTGCTCTACTTGTGAAATCACCTTTTTCCAGACTTGTCGTATATGAATTGGCTATAGCATTATCAAAACCAGGAATAAGTCCAACTCCGATTTTTGTTGTATTATTCATTGTGTAAGCTCTTTCGTATTGCGTATCAAAGCCTAAAAAACCTTCGTCTATGCGGTTCTGGGTTTGGCTTCTCAGATTATTGTGAATACCTGCCAAAACGATGATAAGATTAAACCCAGCATCAGCAGCTTTACAAATAAGCCCTGTATAATTAGCCGTTTTACCTGATTGAACTTGTCCTACAACAAGTCCTTTTTTCGAGATTTGAATTTCATTGCGTTGAGGGTTAAAAAGTTTGTCCAAGACCCTGTCGGTCAGCTCATCCAATTGCAAAATTACACTTGGCGCAAACTTTTTATGCTTTTCCAAATATTCTGCATAGCGCATCCAAAACTCCCACTTTGACATCTTGTTTGCCCGAAAATCTTTCAACCAAGGATCACGGCGTTCTCTGCCTTCCAAAATTTGGAATGCATCAATCTTAACGCTATACATTGAAAGTAAATCGTTTTTCAACTTTGCAGCATCAACGTCTGGATAAATCATTTTTGCCTTAATGGCCGCTTCATTTATCTCGCTGTCAGTAACACTTGCTTTTCTGCCAATTATACTCTGGCATATCTCTATCGCTACTTGGTAATTATCATTCATTTATAGTTGCTCGATTAAATCTTCGTAATTGTTAAACGGCTCCTGTATTTTCAACAGAGCCTTTGCTTGTGCAGGCGTTTTACCCTGGCCAATTTGATTATTGTACATTAAAGAAAGTACCTCTTTTATCAGATTTGTATTAACATCGGAAAATGGTGTTTTCTGTTTTTCTTCACCTTGTGCTTCGTTAATATATATTGTTTTTGTAGGGATTGCTTCCTCTAAAAACTTCAGCAGTTTTTCAATCGCCTGTTCTGGTTTTTCCTTTGCCAAATCTTTCAAATCCTGAATCATTAAATGTTCACGATTAACCACAAATGACCATTTATTATCTTTTTTCTTCTCCAGCCAAAGCGGTTGAAAATTTTGTCCAGCTCGCTGCTTCACAATTTTACCTCTGTGTCGATAAACCTCTGAACCAATGGCACGTATGGTTTTTGCGTAAGAGAGCAATTGTTCACGACAAACTGCAGGCGGATATGCTTTTGATTTTTTAATGTCAATTTGCCATTCGGTATCAAGTTTATTTGGCAAATCAATTTGTATGCGGACTAACTTGTAATGTTCTTCTTTGCGGAATAGCCCCAGCCAATCGCCTGCCAAAAGTAAGCGTTTGCCGCGATAAACATAAAAACCTTGTTGTGCTGGATATCCGTTTATTCCCTCAGCTCTTTTGTATTCTTGCTCTGACGAGAAATTATTTTTGTGTGGCAAAACATATCCTTTCATTTTGGCCCCACCGTTAATATTCTCGCTAGGTTGTTCTTGTGTTTTATTTTCGTTCGGGCAAAACGGATTCCAAGCTTCGATTTCATGTTCGCCCCAATATATTTTGATTGTTTTATCCTCGATAAAGCGATGGAAGGTCATCGCAATATGCTTTTTTACTTTATCCAAAGCATCAGAAAATCGGCGTTTCGCATTTTCGTCGGTTTCAAGAGTATTTGTTGGCAAAACCCTATCTAAATCTGACCATACTACAAGTGTTCCAGACAATAAGCTATCTAGTTCTCCTTTAAGCTCTTCTGGCATCCATTGCAACAGTTCCCATTTATCACTTTGAGCAACATAATCCAAATCCCACGACCAAAAGGCGGAAGCATAATCTTTTCGTTTGCTTAGTACAGAAAGTTTGCAGCATTGAGAAAATGAAGCAGTCTTCAATCCTAATCCAAAACGACCCAAATCATTTTCAGAGCGGTCAGATAATGGGTTTTTCGCACCTGGTCGCATCGCTTGGATTATCTCATTACTATTCATACCATCTCCATCGTCTTTTATTGTAATAATAGACTGACCGCCTCTCCATATACGATTTATATAGATATTGCGAGCATTGGCAGAAATGGAATTATCGATAATATCCGCTATAGCAGTTTCAAGGTTGTAGCCGATTGCCCGAAATGTTTCTATCATTGAGGCGGCTTCAGGAATAGCTTGTGCTTTTCGTATTATATTGTAATTCATGATATTTCAGTATCCAATTATTAATATGCCTTTTAATGGCAAAATCAGTCTTCCCGAGGCATAAAGAGTATTGAAAAAAGATATTACTTTCTCGAAATCTTGATTTTTTCGATAAATATTCCTTACGGCTATAACCAAATAATCGACATCACTCATCACACAAGCTTGGAATAGGTCTTTGAGAAATTGGTAGTTGGTTACAGCACGCCCTGCTTCAACCTCAATGACGATTTTTTTTTCTTTATGATATCCGTCTGCATCAAAAGATTGCTCCATTTTCCCATTTTTCCCAAATAAAACAGGAACTTGGATTTTGTCTTCTCGCTTTTTGCTTCTTTCGATTTCAAAGCCTAAACTAATCAATCCATTCGATACTATTCTAAGAACGGTATTACTATCTAACTCGTTGTGAAGCGAGCAAATAGAAGAACTGTTTGTATTAAATACATTCACAATATTTTGTAAATATTCTGGTATTTGATTGTTTTTTGGAAAATATTGAAATTGAATTGTATTCATAGAAGTAGCTGTTTTTTTATTTCTTCCGCAATTTTATGAGCCAAAACCACAGGAACAGCGTTACCTATTTGCTTAAATGCTGCACTTCTGCTACCTTCAAAAAAATAATCATCTGGAAAAGATTGTAGTCTGGCGGCTTCGCGAACGGTTATTGAACGAACATTTTCTATTGTTGGGGAAAGTGTCGGATAAATGTAATAATGTCCATCCATAGCAATATGGGCAACAACTGTATGGCAACATCCATAAGGGTCAACAACCTGAAAACGATTGAGAAATGTTTCCTTATTCTTGTGGTGTTGAAGGTGAGCTGGAATTTTCGAATAATCAATACGTTTCTTTTCGTTCAGCCACATGTCAACTGCCATTTTGTATATTTCGCGGTCGTTTGCATTGTTTGGTCTGGCAATATGCTGTGTTGTAAAATCAAAATCACTACTGCGGATACTTGATTTTTTCAGATATTTCATTTTTGAAAGGGGCTTTGTGTATAGAATTGGTTTGCATAACTGACCCTCTCCATGCTTGCGTTCAGGTAAATCGGAAAATAAATCTTTTAGTACTTCGTAATTATTGTGTTCTATTTTCAGTTCAGGGTAATGAAATTTCGTGCCCTTTCTCCAGCCCACAATAATTACCCTTTGCCTATTTTGTAAAACACCATGTTGTGAAGCTATTTGTATATGGTCTTCCATCATATACCCGGCTTTATCTACAAGCCGTTTCAAATCTTCAAAAAGTTGCCCTTTCTTGGCAGTTCGGATACCTAAAACATTTTCAAATACAAACATCTTAGGTTGATAGTTTTCAAGAAACTTTACATAATACTTATAGAGTTCATTGCGAGGGTCTTCTTCCACGGCTTTGCCCATTCTTGCCCTACCTGCCACAGAATAAGCCTGACAAGGCGGGCCACCAATGATAATATCAACCTGCTTATCGCCTTTGAGTTTATCTACCTTTGCAAAAATACTTTCTATGGTACCTTCGTCAATAGTTTCGTGAATAACGCTGTCAGTTATTTCCTGCAGAACTTGCGCCCAAAGTTTACTTCCATCGGTTTTTTCCTGTTTATTATAAAGATAATCTTTGTATTTTTGTAATTGATTGTTGGCTTTTAGCCAATGAAAAGCAGCACGGGTTTTCAGTGTGTCACAAGCATATTTGTCCATTTCGATATGTGCTAAAGGGGTATAACCTGCCCGAATAAAACCTTCGGACAATCCTCCTGCACCTGCAAATAGATCTATAAATGTAAGCATTTCAATGACTTTTAAAAAAGAACCAACTCTTTATAACTCCTTGATTATAAGCACTTATACAATTAAAAGGGTTATGATTTAATCAGTATTCAAATGAATTCCACTGATTTACTAACGTTTCAAACAACTTTTGTTTTCAATGCAAAGATAGGTAAAATATGCTGTCCTGCCAAAGAAAACAATTGTTTTTTTCTTTGGCAGGACAAACTTTTCAATATAATTTCTGAGAGTTAATTTCCTTCTGGAATTCTCCTTTTCTTTGACAAAAACAAGTTACACCCTCTGCTTTCATAAACTTTTGCTATCAGGCACAAATCATTCTTACTTTTAGCATGATCGACAGCGAAAAGATATTGGGGTCAGTCTATAAAAAATCAGCAAACCTGCTTTCTACCACATTGCTATGGTGTCTATTCATAGTTCTTGGGGATGGAATTCTACAAGACATTTTTTTTAGTATATTTCTTTTTCTATATTTTCTTTTCTTGAAAGCAGTTTAAAAGTCACATCGCTTGTCGCGGGCGGCTTTTACACGCCCGCTTTATTACGACTTTCCACATCTATCTGTCTGATACAATCAGATTTTTACTTCTTATCCGAATCAGACTCTTTACCGCATCACATCCATTAACCGTTCCCATTCAGGCGCAAAGGTAATTCAGAAAATTGATTCTGCTACAATGCCATAACCTCTGGTTTTGGAGAAAATTGGCACCTTTGCGCTCCGCTGTGTTCATTCCAATTGCGTTTTTCCTCAAAGACCTTGCATTAGTTCTTCCCTACCTTTGTGAGGCATCTGAAACGAAAACGACCGAAGCGACAAGAAGACACATTAAAAAGAATGTAGTCAGTCCGTAGTAATAGATACTTCAGCTTCTGACTACGCGCAACCCTTTTTCTTTCACCATATTATCCTCCCTGTAGTTATGTAGTAAGATAATATCGGTGAAAGAGAAAAGCATATCAATTGATACTGTCACTGCAGTGTAGGTATATCTGCTCCATCACAGGTTCAGGGCGTTGCAGTTCTCGACAGATGTATTTCCTGAACAAGTGTACTTCCGTGCTGTCCAATTGATAAGACAAAGCGATGATGATTGAAAGCGGATAAAGTGGGGCATAACCTTTTAACAGCCCATTTACGAATACTTCCAATTCCCCTGTATCCCTTTCATCGGGACGTAGGGAAGATACTTTTAGTAGTTGCTGCAGACGATAGTTGAGTTTCTTCCATGTTACACCGAAGAAGTCAACGAGCTCACTCTCGGTCATGGCTATATCACCTTTGCCTTTATGAATGATTTGCATCTTGTCGCCCCACTCGAAATAGCTGCGCTCTCTTTTTGTTTGATGGTGATTGACATTCATACGGCTTCCTCCCTTATTTCTTCTTTTTGATGTTTCCTTATCAATCTGTCCATATCCTCCGAAATCTTATTGTCGGTAACCTGTGCGTAGATTTGAGTACTGGATATAGAGGCGTGCCCCATCATCTTGGCAATGCTTTCGATAGGTATCCCTGCACTTAAACTCATTGTACCGAAAGTGTGCCTTGCCATATGATAGGACAACTGTTCCCTGATACCGCAAGCCTTGCCCACGATGCTTAGCTTTGCACTCATCACGCTACGGCTACAAGCACAGTGAAAGATAAAGTCGTCACCTTTTTCTTTCACCGTCTGCATTTCTTTCATGCTCGGTTGTTCTTTCTTGTATTGATTGATGATGGTCTCCGCTATCGGGTGCAGGGGCACAATAAACTCCACCTTTGTCTTCTGCCTTTCTTTACGGATATATTTCTGTCCGTCGGCTGCCGTTTGAATGTGTCCAAATTGCAAATGTTCCATATCAGCAATAGCCAAGCCCGTAAAGCATGAGAAGATAAACATCCGTCTTGCTTGTTCTGCTTCCTTATCAATTACTCTCAATGCCATGAGTTTGGCAACATCGCTCTTTTGCAGAAAGCGTATCTTCTGTTCCGCTTTCTCATACTTGGCTTTCTCAAAAGGATTACAGCGAATGAGCCTTTGACTGACCGCACGATACATCAGCCTACTCAGCCAACAAAGATAGCGATTCATGGTTGCTGTTGCCAAGCCTCGTTTTTTCAGATAGAAACGGTATTCTTCAAACAAGTCCTCCGTTATAGTGGCTATGGCTATATCCATCATTCCCTTATCCTTTACAAACTCTGTAAGTAACTTGTCTGAATAGAGAAGATTCTGATAAGTGCTTTCTGCTCTTGACTTGCCCACGCACTCTTTAACGGATTGCAGTTCTGCCTTGCTTATGGCAAGAAGCGTTGTCGGCGTAGCGGCTATTCCCTGCAAACGGTTTTTAAGCAGTTCCACACTTACCACCCCGTCATTTATCAGAATATCCTGATAGGTCTTCTCTACAAGTTCCTTAAACTCGCCGATTCTTTGATTGGTCTTCTTGTCGGTTGTCAGTCCTTGTTTGCTGTTCCACTCGGAGGATTTGCACTGCTCGCCTGTGGTAATGGCGGTGCTTTTTCCGTCTATGGTGATACGGCAGAGAATGGCGGTCTTGCCGTCTGCCTTTATTTTCTGTCTGTTGATGTAAAACAATATTTTGAATGTACTTCTCATAAAAAATCTTGGTTAAATGGTTAAACGCAAATCTTCAGTGAAAGAAAGGAAACGGTTAAACTCCTCAAAGAGTTTCTGCGGCGTAACCTTTGCATAACGTTCGGTCATACTTACGTTCATATGTCCGAGCATCTTGCTGACCGTTTCAATAGGAACACCCTGCTCCAATGTGATAAGTGTGGCAAAGGTATGTCTTGCAGTATGCGTGGTAAAGGGAAAAGAAACACCGGCCCGTAATCGCAAGGCTTTGAGACAGGACTGATAAGTGGGATATTTGATGAAAGGGAGCAGAGTTTCCCTTTCATCGCTGTGCATTTTCTCAATTAACCGAACAGCTTCCGGCAATAACTTGATACGACAAAGCACGCCAGTCTTCTGTCGGTTGAACTTCAACCACAAACTGCCTGCATCATCACGGACAAGATGCTTCTTGCTTAGTTCCATCAAATCACAATAGGCAACTCCGGTATAACAAGCAAAAAGAAACACATCACGAGCTGTTTCCATTTCCTCTTCCAACTCATCAAAGCTGATTGCCTTCAATTTGTCCAATGCTTCTTGGTCAAGTGCCTTGGGTGCTTTCTTGTTTCCCCGTTCTATATGTACTTTATCAAACAGAAGCGTATCAGCCAGCCCCTCACGATAAGCCAGCCTACAGACGGTCTTCAAATCTGCTGCAACTCTGAAAAATGTGCTTTGCTGATGACCGAGTTCACCAAGACAGAACGTCTGCAATTCGTAGATGAAGTTTTCTGTCAACAGTGAGAAAGCCAAGTCCGAAACATGGTATTTCTTCTGAATGAACTCCTGTAATCGTTTCCGAGTGGAATGATAGGCGGACATAGACTCTTCCTTGATGTCTATACCGATATGGCTTTCTTTCTCCTTGATGAGCATATCCAACCTTTCGATGAGCCTGCATCTTGCCTGTACGCTGCCTTGAAACAGTTCCTTTACATCAGTTGCATCAAATGGCTGTCCTTTGGCAATTAGCGACTGATAGGTAGATTGAATGGAAAGCAACAAGTTCTCCAACCTTCCGTTAATCTCCACCGCCTCACGGCTTTTGCCGTCCATCCTGCTCTCACGTGAATTCCATAAGCCGGGATTGCAGGAGAGTTTACAACTAAACTGGGCAATGGAGCGTCCAATGGTAATACGCCCCATAATCGGAGCTTTCCCCGACTTGTCCAAACCGCTCTTTTTAAGGTAGAGCAGCACCTTCATTTTCTCTGTTTTCATACGCTTTAATATTTGTGGGCAAAATTACCCGAATTAAAGCGTTCCTCACTTACGCAGAAAACTGCCGACCGAAGCAACAGCCACACGAGCGAAAATAATTCAGTTACCTATTTCTTCTCCATCGTTACCAACATCAAAAAAGGTAACACTCTGGTAACTGAACTTCTGCCTAAATCTGCATATTCCTGCCCTTTACAAACAGAGCAGTATTATGCTGATTTATGTATTTCCTTCTCATTATCAGTTAGTTTGCGCCAACTCCTATACTTCTTCATTCTCAGTGATTAGTTACATACGGATATAAATTTATTTTCTCCCGTATATAAATTTTGCCGCATACGGATGCAAGTGTTTTTGCAGCTTTTTCGCCCGGCTTTTAGGCTACGACATGGGGCGGTATATATACAAAAAAAAAGAGCATTTTCTTCTCAGAAAATGCTCCTTCTCAAAAAAAATAATACCTAAAAAACGGCGGCTACCTACTCTCCCACAATATAGCAGTACCATCGGCGTGACGAGGCTTAACTTCTCTGTTCGGAATGGGAAGAGGTGGATCCCTCGTGCTATAACCACCTTAATCTCTTTCAAAAAAAAATTACCTTGACGGTCAGGACAAAACAAAGAGGAGCTTGAAACTCTTTTCTTTCGCTCGCTTAAAGAAGCGATAAAACGTAGCAAACAGCATCTCGCCTGTTCGCAAGCCAAACATAAATCAAACCAATGCGGTTATACCCCGATAAAAAAGTTTCGGGCAATTAGTACTGCTCGGCTTGGATGTTACCACCTTTACACCTGCAGCCTATCAACGTCGTAGTCTACAACGACCCTTATAATAGATATCTCATCTTGAGGAAGGCTTCGTACTTAGATGCTTTCAGCACTTATCCTTTCCAGACTTAACTACCCGGCTGTGCTCCTGGCGAAACAACCGGTAAACCAGCGGTCTGTCCAACACGGTCCTCTCGTACTAGTGTCAGGATCCCCGCAAATATCTTACGCCCACGATAGATAGAGACCGAACTGTCTCACGACGTTCTGAACCCAGCTCGCGTGCCACTTTAATGGGCGAACAGCCCAACCCTTGGGACCTTCTCCAGCCCCAGGATGTGACGAGCCGACATCGAGGTGCCAAACCGCCGCGTCGATATGAGCTCTTGGCGGCGATCAGCCTGTTATCCCCGGAGTACCTTTTATCCTTTGAGCGATGGCCCTTCCATGCGGAACCACCGGATCACTATGCTCTAGTTTCCTACCTGGTCGACTTGTAGGTCTCTCAGTCAAGCACCCTTATGCCATTACACTCTGCGACCGGTTACCAATCGGTCTGAGGGTACCTTTAGAAGCCTCCGTTACACTTTTGGAGGCGACCACCCCAGTCAAACTACCCACCATACAGTGTCCTCCCATTGAACAGGAGTTAGAAGTCAAACACCAAAAGGGCCGTATTTCAACAACGACTCCACCATGACTGGCGTCACAGCTTCACAGTCTCCGGCCTATCCTACACATCCGATGCCCAACGTCAATGTAAAGCTATAGTAAAGGTTCACGGGGTCTTTTCGTCCCATCGCGGGTAATCGGCATCTTCACCGATACTACAATTTCACCGAGCTCACAGTTGAGACAGTGCCCAGATCGTTACACCATTCGTGCAGGTCGGAACTTACCCGACAAGGAATTTCGCTACCTTAGGACCGTTATAGTTACGGCCGCCGTTTACTGGGGCTTCAATTCAAACCTTCTCCTTTCGAATGAGTTCTCCTCTTAACCTTCCAGCACCGGGCAGGTGTCAGACCATATACATCATCTTTCGATTTAGCATAGTCATGTGTTTTTGTTAAACAGTCGCCTGGGCCGATTCTCTGCGGCCACTGTCACCAGTGGCGTCCTTTATCCCGAAGTTACAGGACCATTTTGCCTAGTTCCTTAACCGTGAATCTCTCGAGCGCCTTAGTATTTTCTACCCGACCACGTGTGTCCGTTTACAGTACGAGTGCTATATCAATATGCTTAGCGGATTTTCTTGGGAGCCTGTTTACGCACATATTACATTGTACAAGTACGCTGCATACTGTCAGGTTCGACTCTTGCGGCGGATTTGCCTGCCGCAATCAACGTCTACACCCTTCAACCAACTATTCCATCCGTTGGCAGTGCTGTCACTTCTCCGTCCCCACATCGCTCAATATAGCAGTGCCGGAATATTAACCGGCTCTTCCATCGGAATCGCCCTTCGGCTTATCCTTAGGCCCCGACTAACCCTGATCCGATTAGCGTTGATCAGGAATCCTTGGTCTTTCGGCGAGGAGGTTTTTCACCTCCTTTATCGTTACTCATACCTACATTTGCTTTTCCATACGCTCCAACAAAGGTCACCCCTTATCTTCAACGCAGAGTATGGAATGCTCCCCTACCATATCTTGCGATATCCATAGCTTCGGTAAACCGCTTATGCCCGATTATTATCCATGCCAGACCCCTCGACTAGTGAGCTGTTACGCACTCTTTAAATGAATGGCTGCTTCCAAGCCAACATCCTAGCTGTCTATGCGGTCTGACTTCGTTAAATGCAACTGAGCGGCTATTTCGGGACCTTAGCTGATGGTCTGGATTCTTCTCCTTTCGGACATGGACCTTAGCACCCATGCCCTCACTCCCGGGATCCATATGATGAGCATTCGGAGTTTGTCTGGACTTGATAGGCGGTGAAGCCCTCGCATCCAATCAGTCGCTCTACCTCTCATCAAAAACACCCGAGGCTGCACCTAAATGCATTTCGGGGAGTACGAGCTATCTCCAAGTTTGATTAGCCTTTCACCCCTACCCACAATTCATTGGAACACTTTTCAACGTATATCCATTCGGTCCTCCAGTTAGTGTTACCTAACCTTCAACCTGATCATGGGTAGATCACTTGGTTTCGCGTCTACTCCTTTTGACTATCCGCCCTGTTCAGACTCGCTTTCGCTTCGGCTACATGCCTACTTGACACTTAACCTTGCCAAAAAAAGTAACTCGTAGGTTCATTATGCAAAAGGCACGCCGTCACACTTATACAGTGCTCCGACCGCTTGTAGGCAGACGGGTTCAGGGTCTATTTCACTCCTCTGTTCGAGGTTCTTTTCACCTTTCCCTCACGGTACTGGTTCGCTATCGGTCTCTCGGAAGTATTTAGCCTTACGGGATGGGCCCCGCAGTTTCAGACAGGATTTCACGTGTCCCGACCTACTCAGGATACCGCTAAGCTTCAAAATGATTTCGTGTACGGGACTTTCACCCTCTATGGCCCTCTTTCCAGCGGGTTCCACTTTCATCTTTTCTTGCTACGTCGCGGTCCTACAACCCCATGGGATGCCGAAACAACCATGGTTTGGGCTCTTGCGCGTTCGCTCGCCACTACTTACGCAATCATTCTTATTTTCTCTTCCTGTGGGTACTTAGATGTTTCAGTTCCCCACGTTCGCTCACCTTGCGGTGTGACTGGCCTTCAACCAGCCGGGTTACCCCATTCGGATATCTCGGGATCAAAGGTTATTTGCACCTCCCCCGAGCTTTTCGCAGCTTATCACGTCCTTCTTCGCCTCCGAGAGCCTAGGCATCCACCGTCTGCCCTTCTTTTACTTTTTTATCCTTACCTCACAGTTTTCATATACAATTATACAATCTTTACATGATACTGTGGGCTTCTTTATCTTTAGCTCTTTCTACGCTTTTCTTAAAATTCGCTTCAAGTTTCATTCATATGTGCAATTGATCTATTTGCATACATCATTCGACATACGAAATCTTTTCTCTGTTTTGTCCATCATGTCAAAGAACTCTTCTTTTCGCTTTTTTTTGTTTCCGCCTTCTTCGTCGTTCAAGAGAACTCCTCTTTCATAAACGCTTCGGGCAGACTGCGAAACTCGTGGAGAATAACGGATTCGAACCGTTGACCCCCTGCTTGCAAAGCAGGTGCTCTAGCCAGCTGAGCTAATCCCCCGTCTTTTGAGTGGATAATGAATAGTTAACAATTAAAAATGATGCCATTCTTCATTATTCACTTTTCATTGTTCACTTTCCTGTAGTCCCAGGCAGAGTTGAACTGCCGACCTCTACATTATCAGTGTAGCGCTCTAACCAACTGAGCTATAGGACTGTCTCGTCAACTGCCGCCGGGATAAGACGAATCGTCTCTTGCTCTCCAAGTCGAATAAGCAGCCCGTTTCAGGCTTTTTTTTTTCGACAAAGAAACCGAGACATCCCAGCTTCCTTTTTCTCTTTTCCCTTTTTTATAGTAAACATGAAAACAAGAATGCAGTACCCATAAAAGTACCTAAGGAAAAGAATCTTTCAAACAGATTCCAAGACTGCTCCAGAAAGGAGGTGTTCCAGCCGCACCTTCCGGTACGGCTACCTTGTTACGACTTAGCCCCAGTCACCAGTTTTACCCTAGGCCGATCCTCGCGGTTACGGACTTCAGGTACCCCCGGCTCCCATGGCTTGACGGGCGGTGTGTACAAGGCCCGGGAACGTATTCACCGCGCCATGGCTGATGCGCGATTACTAGCGAATCCAGCTTCACGGAGTCGAGTTGCAGACTCCGATCCGAACTGAGACAGGGTTTGGAGATTGGCATCCGGTCGCCCGGTAGCTGCCCTTTGTCCCTGCCATTGTAACACGTGTGTCGCCCCGGATGTAAGGGCCGTGCTGATTTGACGTCATCCCAACCTTCCTCACAGCTTACGCCGGCAGTCCCGCCAGAGTCCTCAGCTTTACCTGTTAGCAACTGACAGTCAGGGTTGCGCTCGTTATGGCACTTAAGCCGACACCTCACGGCACGAGCTGACGACAACCATGCAGCACCTACATAGACGCCCCGAAGGGAAGAAAGCTCTCACTCTCCGTCGTCTACATTTCAATCCCGGGTAAGGTTCCTCGCGTATCATCGAATTAAACCACATGTTCCTCCGCTTGTGCGGGCCCCCGTCAATTCCTTTGAGTTTCACCGTTGCCGGCGTACTCCCCAGGTGGATTACTTAACGCTTTCGCTGTAGAGCTTACACTATATCGCAAACTCCTAGTAATCATCGTTTACTGCGTGGACTACCAGGGTATCTAATCCTGTTTGATACCCACGCTTTCGTGCTTCAGTGTCAGTTATACCTTAGTAAGCTGCCTTCGCAATCGGAGTTCTGCGTGATCTCTATGCATTTCACCGCTACACCACGCATTCCGCCTACTTCATCTATACTCAAGACTACCAGTTTCAACGGCAATTTTATCGTTAAGCGACAAACTTTCACCGCGGACTTAACAGCCCACCTACGCACCCTTTAAACCCAATAAATCCGGATAACGCTCGCATCCTCCGTATTACCGCGGCTGCTGGCACGGAGTTAGCCGATGCTTATTCACAAGGTACATGCAATAAAATACACGTATCTCATTTTATTCCCCTGTAAAAGAAGTTTACAACCCATAGGGCAGTCATCCTTCACGCGACTTGGCTGGTTCAGGCTCTCGCCCATTGACCAATATTCCTCACTGCTGCCTCCCGTAGGAGTCTGGTCCGTGTCTCAGTACCAGTGTGGGGGACCTTCCTCTCAGAACCCCTAACCATCGATGGCTTGGTGAGCCGTTACCTCACCAACTACCTAATGGTACGCATGCCCATCCGCAACCAATAAATCTTTAACAAATAGCCCCATGCGGAACCCCTGTTTTATGAGGTATTAGTCCGACTTTCGCCGGGTTATCCCTCTGTTGCGGGCAGGTTACATACGCGTTACTCACCCGTGCGCCGGTCGCCGACAGGTATTGCTACCCTCGATGCCCCTCGACTTGCATGTGTTAAGCCTATCGCTAGCGTTCATCCTGAGCCAGGATCAAACTCTCCGTTGTTCAAATTGTTTTTTTATCCTATCGCGCTCAGAATCCAAAATATATCCTTTTCCTTTATTTTCGTAAATTGACGGTACTTTTTTTTCTTGTACTACATCTTGTTTTACATGTAAATCTTACAAAGATCGCTTTTTATTTTTGTGTACCCCTCGAACACTTTCAAAGAATAACACTCTTTCTTTTTTTATCCGATTACCGAACCGGTAACGGGCTGCAAAGATAAAAACAAATTTTTATTCGAACCAAATCTTTTCGAATCTTTTTTGAATCTTTTTTCTCAAACCCTCATATCAAACAATATGGAAAATCCGAAAAAAGAAAAACCCAAAAACAAATCCTTTCTTATCACGCTTTGCAGCGGGCTCCCCTCTCGAAAGCGGGTGCAAAAGTACGGAATATCTTCTTTCCCTACAAATATTTTATGACCTTTTTTTGAAGAAAAAGCGCAAATTGTTAAGAAACAACTATTTATAAGTAAACAAAAACTTTACAGCGCTACATTCCTCTGGATATAAAATAATGTATCGCGCACATTAGATAACAAAGCAGATATTCTCTCTTACCCGACTTATAAGAGCGAACTTTATCGTAATATTCGATCTGCCTTTCAACCCAGATTCCGCAATAGAACCAATAAGAATGAATTTAATTCAGGCCTTCAGCCCTTATAAACCTCGCAGAGGCGGTGAGTTGTTGATTTGTTGACATGTTGATTTGTTGGCTGATTACTGAATACTGACCGCTAACGATTATATCGGGCTTGCAGCCCTTTCGGGTAATGGTTATGCGTGTTACACGCCGAATCATGTACCCGGCATGACAATTAACCATTGACAATTCACCATTAATAAATAGGAATACATACCGTTATTATGATTGGGAGCCTGATAAAGTTTGGTAGAGAAAACGCTTGATGCTTTTTTTCGGTGTTTTCTCAAATTCCGTCGGAAAAAGTTCGATTCGGGAGATACGTTCATAAGGAGCCAAAAGCTTATTGACTTCGATCCGATTTTGCTCCATGATAGCCGGAAGATCGCTGTGTTGCACCACCGTAGTGTCGACCGAATCGTAATCAGGATAGACGAGTGCTACAATTTTGCCGTCCTGCTCAAGTACCAGACTCTCCATCACGAAAGGCATATTATTTAGCTTCGACTCCAACTCTTCGGGATAGATATTCTGTCCATTTGAGCTTAATATCATCGTCTTACTTCGTCCTCTGATAAAAATACGCTTTTCCGCATCAATCGTTCCCATATCACCGGTGCGCAACCAGCCATCTTCGGTAAAAGTATTGGCGGTCGCCTCATCGTTTTTAAAGTAACCTAACATGACATTTTCGCCGCGTACTTGTATTTCTCCGACCTCAAGATACGGATCGGGAGAATCAATACGCACCTCCATAATGTCTTTCAGGATATGTCCGCACGAAGTTGGTTCGAAGACCCGATGATTCGAATAGCTGATCAGCGGGCCACACTCCGTCATTCCGTAACCGACGGTTACCGGAAATTTGATTTTGCAAAGGAAATCGGTTACTTCCTGACTCATCGCCGCCCCTCCGACAATGACTTCACAGAATTGTCCTCCGAGCGTATCAGTCAGCCGCTTATTGATCTGCGAATAAATCCGGTTCGCAAGCAACGGAATACTTAGCGCCATCTTCATGGAACGTTTGCTGAGCTGAGGCAAGATGACGTTTTTATATATCTTCTCGAGAATGAGCGGAACGGTAATAATCAGATTCGGCCTTACGTCTTGAAAAGCCTTGAGAAGCACTTTCGGCGAAGGCAATTTGCCAAGTATATGCACGTGAGCGCCGACAGCCATGGGGGTGAGCAGGTTGAACGCACAGCTATACGCGTGAGCCAAAGGAAGAAAACAAAGTTCATCATCTCCCCGAAACATCAGATCGAGCGTTTGGGCGTACGTCACATTCCCCGCCAGATTATTTCCCGTCAGCACGACTCCTTTACTGAAACCCGTCGTTCCGGACGTATAATTAATTTCGATCGGCTGCTCGTTACCCACCTCGAGATATCGAATATCTTCTTTCGTAAAGCCTCCAGGGTATTTTTGGGCCATCAACACATCCACATCTTCATGTCGCAATCGTGAGGACATGCCTTCACGACGCAAGATACAGTGGAAATCGGTCAATGAAAAAGCGACTTGCACATCCGGAATTTTTTCCTCTTCGAGCGTGTCCCAGATGCGGTCGGAGACAAACAGGACGACAGACTCGGAATGATTGATAATATGATGAATATCGTTCGGATTGAAGTCCTGCAAAATTGGGACAATGACGGCGCCGTAAGTAATTGTGGCCATATAAGCAATGCACCAGCGAGCACAATCCTTTCCGACAAGTGCCACTTTATCTCCTTTTTTTACTCCACACTGTTCCAGCACGATATGCAAGCGGGCGACCTCTTCGGCCACATCGCAAAAGAAAAACACCTGATCGGTCCCATAGTCGGATACCGACGGCAAGTCCCAATTCTCGCGAAAGCTTGTTTCGTACAGTTTAATAAAATTCTCCTTAATCATCACGTTCCCATTTATTTTTATCCATGTCTGCAAAGGTAAACAAAATTATGCAGAAACCCATGTGGAGCGAAGCATCTGAAAAGAGCGTTCGGGCGCTTTTGCCGTTCTTGGAAATTCTTCTACCTTTGCGGTTTCATACAGACAGAGTAATAAGGGGAGATGATTGACGAAGCGGTTTTTGAGAACAAGAAAGCGGCCTACTATACGTTAGGTTGCAAGCTCAATTTTGCGGAAACATCGACGATCGGGAAGGAGCTGGCTGCATACGGGATTCGGAAGGTCCGTAACGGGGAGCAGGCCGATATATGCATCATCAATACCTGCTCGGTGACGGAGCTGGCCGATAAGAAATGCCGCCGGTTGATTCGGCAGGTACACAAACAGCACCCCGATGCCTTTGTGGTAGTTACCGGATGTTATGCACAATTGAAGCCCGAAGAAGTATCGCAGATAGGCCATGTGGATATGGTTTTGGGAGCCGAACAGAAGGGCAACGTAGTCCGCCATCTAAACGAATGGACGGAAAAGAAGAAGGTGGTCACGTCAGAGACGAAGAACATCCGCGCGTTTACGCCCTCATGTTCGTCCGGTGACCGCACGCGTCATTTTCTGAAAGTACAGGACGGATGCGACTATTTCTGCTCTTTTTGCACGATTCCGTTTGCGCGCGGACGCAGCCGGAATGGCAAGATCGCCGACCTTGTCGCGCAGGCCGAACAGGTAGCATGCGAAGGCGGGAAAGAGATCGTACTGACCGGAGTAAATATCGGCGATTTCGGGAAGAGCACGAACGAAACTTTTTCCGAGTTGGTTCGCGCACTCGACAAGGTGGAGGGTATTGCACGTTACCGCATTTCGTCTATTGAGCCGAACCTGATTACGGACGAGATCATTGAGTTCGCCGCTGCCAGCAAACGTTTTATGCCTCATTTTCATCTTCCGCTGCAAAGCGGGAGCGACGAAGTGCTGAAGTTGATGCGCCGTCGTTACGACACGGCGCTGTTCCGCCAGCGGGTGGAACGTATCAGGTCATTGATGCCGCATGCCTTTATCGGGGTAGACGTGATCGTAGGGACGCGGGGTGAGACTGATGCTTATTTCCAAGCGTGTCGGGAATTTCTGGAGTCATTACCTGTTTCGCAACTGCACGTATTCAGCTACTCGGAGCGTGCCGGAACGCAGGCGCTGAAAATCACGCCGGTCGTGTCGCCCGAGGTGAAACATGCGCGCAGCAAACAGCTGCTCGATTTATCCGACCGCAAGCTCAGCGAATTCTACGAGGCACATATCGGAACGACGGCCGACGTACTCTTCGAACATACGCGTAAAGGCAACCGCATGTACGGCTTTACGGCAAACTACATCAAAACGGAAGTACCCTACGACGCAAAGCGGGTCAATCGTATCACTCCCGTCAGGTTGGAGAGACAAAACCCGGACGGCACGGCATTAACGGCCACCCTCATCGATTGAACATCATGGGTAACCGACTGCTATATGCATTGCTTTACGTCTGGGTAAAAGCCTGCGCACGGCTCCCGATGGCTGTGTTATATGTGTTTTCCGATGTGCTGTCATTTTTCATTTACCGTGTCGTACGGTATCGGCTGAAGGTCGTGCGGCGCAACCTGCGTCATGCCTTCCCCAACAAAACGGAACGGGAGCGGCAGGAGTTGGAACGACGGTTTTACCGGCATTTCGCCGACTACATCGTCGAGACGATCAAGCTCGCAGGTATCTCGCATGAGGAACTGCTCCGTCGATCGCACCTGCTCAATCCCGAATCAGTCCGGCCGCTTCGGGCACAAGGTCATACGAGCCTGATCCTTATGATGGGGCATTACGGCAACTGGGAATGGTTCACCGGATTCCCGTCGTGCTTCGACGGCGGCCTGAAGGTCTATCAAATATATCGTCCGCTCAATAACAAGGCATTCGATAAACTGTTCATTTTTCTGCGCACACGCTTCGGGGCTATCGGCCTCAGGAAGAAAGACGTGATACGCGAAATAGTCCGCCTCACCCGCGAGAAACAGCCGAGCCTCTTCGTCTTTATTGCCGATCAGACCCCCAGTCGTGCCAATCTGCATTACTGGACGACGTTTCTGAATCAGGAGTCAGCCATGCTGACGGGTCCGGAGCGTCTGGCCGTCAAACTGAATGCTCCGGTGATCTATGCCGACGTCAGGCAGGAGAAGCGCGGGCATTACACGGTCGATTTTCAGTTGATCACCGACCGGCCGAGAGAAATGCCGGAAAATCGGATCACCGAAGACTATACGCGCCGCATGGAGCAGACCATCCTGCGTGATCCGGCGAACTGGCTCTGGACACACAAGCGATGGAAATATAAGAGAGTGAAAAACGGAGAGTGAAAAGTGAAAAACGAAGAGTGAAAAGTGAAGAGTGAGAAATAAAACCCTTCGGGCGTTGAGTTGTTGGGTTGTTGAATTGTTGAGTTGTTGAATTGTTGAATTGTTGAGTTGTTGAGTTGTTGAATTGAACGTTAGACAAAAAAACAACTGTCAACTTTTCTCAGGACAGGACACTGAAAACTGAATGCTGAAAACTGAATACTGAATAATGAAAGTAGCAGTCATTATATTAAACTGGAACGGAAAAAAACTGATGGAGAAGTTCTTGCCGTCGCTACTGAAACATACGCCGTGCGAAACGGCCGAAATTATCGTTGCAGACAACTGTTCCACAGACGGTTCGGTAAAGATGCTCCAAGAGCGGTTTCCGTCTGTGCGGGTGATTGTCTTAGACCGGAACTACGGCTTTGCCGAAGGGTATAACCGTGCGATCGAGCAGGTAGATTCAGACTATACGGTACTGCTCAACAGCGATGTGGAAGTTACACCTCACTGGTTGGACGCACCGCTCGATGCGATGGATAGAGACACCCGGATCGCCGGTGTGCAACCCAAAATTCTCTCGGAACGCAACCGATCATTCTTCGAATACGCCGGAGCCTCCGGCGGATGGATAGACCGCTACGGGTATCCGTTCTGCCGCGGACGCGTATTGGGGGTCGTAGAAGAAGACCAAGGACAGTATGACACGACAGCCGATGTGTTTTGGGCCAGCGGTGCCTGTCTCTTCGTCCGTACGGACGTCTACAAGAAAGAAGGCGGGTTAGACAGCCGTTTTTTTGCTCATCAGGAAGAAATCGACCTGTGCTGGCGATTGCGCTCACGCGGATACCGGCTGTTATGCACCCCCCGGTCGGTTGTTTATCACGTAGGCGGAGGTACGCTGCATGTAGAGAGTCCGCACAAAACGTTCCTGAACTTCCGCAACAACCTGCTGATGATTTATAAGAACCTCCCCGATCAAGACCTGCGGCGGGTCATGCGTTGGCGATTCATGCTCGACTATCTGGCAGCCATCAGGTTCGTCCTTACCGGTCACCCGAAGAATGCATGGGCCATCGTCCGTGCGCGAAACGTATTCGGACAGTGGAAACATGAATACGCAGCCATCCGAAAAGAGAATCTGGAAAAAACACATGCCTACCCCGTCCCTGAAATGATGAAACAGTCGCTTCTGCTAAATTTTTACCTGAGAGGAATGAAAAAATTTTCCGACCTGATGCAGCCCCCCTCTTCCAAGTTCTAACTTTCTTCAAGCATCCTCTTATATCAAACGATAAAAAGGTGACAGGAACTTCGGGACTACTTTTATTAAACGACAAAGACAGCACCGAGACCGAGTATGATGCGTATGATTCGGGCACAAAAAAGCCCGCGAATCATCATCGATCGGCAGGCGTAATTTACTTTTATGGGTAATCCCATGAAAACACTTATGCTTGTATTTTTTCTTCGTGGGCGCTGAGGGATTCGAACCCCCGACCCTCTGCTTGTAAGGCAGATGCTCTGAACCAGCTGAGCTAAGCGCCCGAATAAACCGTGAAAAAAGTTTTGTCTTCCTCTGAAAGACGCTGCAAAGATAGATGATTTTTTATTCCCCACAAACTTTTTGAAAAAAAACTTTTCGGATAGGAGAAAAAAGTAGTCAGAGTAGTTAAGGTAGCAAAGAATGACGGATTAGGAATGCCCTCGGCGTTCGTCCTTGGGCCTCGGGCGGTGAGCCGACGGAGCAGCGAGCGGGGCGAAAGAAAATCAGGCTGTCCGAAGCGAAGCGAGTTACCTGATTTTCCGACCTGCAAGCGTCGCGAAGGCGTGTGAAGCGCACGAAGCCTTGACCTTTGGGTTACTTTTGGGTCAAGCCAAAAGTAACGGAAAAGAGATTCATCGCTTCGCTCTGAATGATAAATTAATGGTTAATGGTTATGCCGGGTTATCCGAATGCAAATTTCGCAAATGTCGCGAATCAACACAAATAACTGTGTTTGTCATTCCGAACACAGTGAGGAATCTCGCGAGGGAAAAGGAAAAGAGATTCATCGCTCCGCTCTGAATGACAAATTAGTTGTTAATGGTTATGCGTGGTACACGGTATCCGAACGCAGAGGAACATCCCCCTTTTTCCCCCTTCAAAGGGGGGAAGAGCGAAGCAAAGGGGGATGTTATTCCTTCAAAAGGGGGAATTTGCAGGGCTGAATGCTGACTGCCGAATAACTATTGACCATTGACAATGAATTTACGCTGACTGCTAACTGTCTGATAATATATTCCAAAAGTATTTGCAAGGTCATCGGTGAGTAGTTCCGAGCTTGTCGGCGAGTAGTTCGGAAATACTTAACGGGTAGTTCGAAACTTGTCGGCAGGTAGTTCCATTGCTACCCGACGGGTAGCTCCTAACGTATCGAAATACCCCTCCGAACCACCCGAAATCAGGTTCCGAACCGGTCATAATCTATTTCCGAACAGTATTAAATACCCCTCGGAACATACCTGAAATGCCGACAACCTTCATTTTACGACTTTCCTCCCGCCCTCTCTTCATTTCCGGCCATTCCATAAACCCACACAGGCGCCCCGCCGAAACGGAACGCCTGTGGGAAGAGATCGTAAGATCGGGAAAATTAGCATCACTTTTCTTCTCTTTTTTTCGGCAACGGTTGGGTTGCCGTATGCGGTCTATGATCTTACGTCTTTTGCGAAATTTAAGTTATTTTACAAGCGACTTCTTCTGCCATCATGCCTTTCCGACCCATGACGAAAGGGCCGGGAGCGTCTGACTGATTGTCTCGAAATAGAATCCGCTGTGTTCTTTCACGGCCCAAACGCCGACCGCGCAAACGCCTACCAACGAGGCGAGCCAGACGAGAAGCAGAATCCATTTCACGGCTCCGGCCATCGGTCCTAAGTTCAACGATCGTCTGAAAAGCCGGTACAACAACGCCATCAAAGGAATCCCGAGCAGTAAGATTCCGGAGATGCTTCCCCATACGGCCATATAGTTGGGCATCTCGGATACGAAGTACATATCCGAATCGATCCACGGCAAGTAGCTGAATACGGCGCTCCACCCTCCGACAATCAGTGCGAAGACAACGATCAGCAGAATAAACAACACAAAGATACACACGGGTATCAGCAGGATACCCAACAGCACGGCTCCTACTTTGAGCACGGCGGCAAAGAACGAGACGATAAAATCGGCGATCTTCTGCAACGGTGTGCGCGGCGCGTTTGTACGGATATAAGCCCGCATATCGTCCGATACTTTCTCGAACCCGTCCGTCACCGTCCGCCCGATATTTTCGAGATTGACCGGTTCGCCACGCATCACGAGCCGGTCGGTAGCCGTTCGCGCAAGCGGCAGTACGAGCCACAGTACGATGTATATGATCGTGACGGGAACCGTCATCGACACAATCAGGAGCAAGATCATGACCAGTCGCAGCAACGTCGTATCGAGTCCGAAGTAAGCGGCCAGTCCGCTGGCTACTCCTCCGAGCATCTTATCGTCCGGGTCTCGCATCAGTCGCTTGCGGAACTTCCTGTCGGAAGCGCCACTTGTCGTTTCCGTAGCGGCAGAAAATTCGCTTCCGGCATTTTTTTCTTCTCCGGCAAACAATTCTTCGGGCTTACCCATGCGCTGAATCACCTCTTCCACATGTTCTATCGTGATCACGCTAAAGCCAAGGCGTATCCGCTCGTTGAGCAATTCGGAAATACGCGCTTCGAAATCACTCATAATCTCGTCCGAGCCTTCTTCACGGCTGAAATGAATGCGCAGATTGGACAGATAGTTCTCCAATAATTGATATGCATCCTCGTCGATATGAAAGACGGTTCCGTTTAAATTTACGGTGAATGTTTTTTTCATTGTCTTATTATTTTATTCGTTATTTCTAATATGATTAATCGTATCGTTCAGCTCTTGCCACGAAAGCTCCAGTTCCTTCAGAAACGCTTCTCCCGCTTCCGTCAACCGGTAATATTTCCGGGGCGGTCCCTGCGTCGACTCGATCCATTGGTAACTTAACAGCCCGCTGTTTTTCAAACGCGTAAGCAATGGATACAATGTACCTTCCACAACAATCAACCGTGCTTCTTTCAACTTCTGAATCAGATCCGAAGTGTACGACGGCTCCTTTTTTAAGAGCAGGAGGATACAATATTCCAAGATCCCCTTCCTCATCTGCGATTTTACATTTTCTGCATTCATACTGTTCTATGTTTTGGTACAAAAGTATGCATTGCAAATAACCTATGCAATACATAATACCGTGTTTAAACTTATTTAACGCGACGTAAATTGTCATATCCCTCCTTTTTTACATTTATATCGCTCGAATTTACGGCCCGTGGCCGTGTGCCGTTTCAATTCTTTTATTTATCTTCGTCCGCTATTTCGGAGAACCGGAATAACAACGGACAAAGCATCTTACAAAGCGTATGTCCGAAACCGTCGAAAAAAAAGAAAAAGAAAGGATTGTCTGATGGAAATCTTGCGTTATACGTTTTTTCAGAATGCCCTCTGGGGCGGTTTGTTTACGGCCATTGCCTGCGGTATCGTGGGGACATACGTCGTTTCGCGCCGGCTGGTATTTATCAGCGGAGGCGTCACGCACGCCTCGTTCGGCGGACTGGGGTTAGGCTTTTACTTGGGGGTTAACCCGTTTCTGACGGCACTCGGATTTGCCGTGCTGTCGGCTTTCGGTGTCGAATGGATGAGTCGTTCACGGCGGGTGCGCGAAGATTCGGCCATCGCCGCCATCTGGTCGTTAGGCATGGCTATCGGCGCGATCTTTATCGTGCTGACTCCCGGTTACGCCCCTAACCTCTCCTCCTATCTGTTCGGTAATATCCTGACCATCTCGCGTACCGATATTTACTGGACCGGCGGATTCGCAGCGGCCCTAAGCCTGTTTTTTACCTTATACTACCGGGCAGTCCTGTATTCGGCCTTCGATCGCGACTTTGCCCGGACGCAGGGGCTTCCGGTCAAAGCCATCGAATACGTGATGACACTTTTTATTTCCGTGACCATCGTACTGTCCATCCGGCTCGTAGGCATTATGCTACTGATGAGCTTGCTCACCGTCCCGCAGATGACGGTCAATCTCTTCACCTCCGACTTTCGCAAAATCATCTTCGGAAGCATCGGCTTAGGCTTTGCTTCGTGCGTCACCGGACTGTATCTCTCCTACATCCTCCAGATACCTTCCGGCGCATTTATCATCGTCGTACTGATTGCGTGTTTTTTAGCGGCGAAACTTTTTCACCTCATTGTACGTAAAATATCCTCCGCGTCCGCGACATGTCCGGCTTCTACTCCAACGCCTGCCGATCGTTCGCGCTAAGACCCGGAAATGCCAAAAGCTCAACTTGCCGGAATTGAAAATTATCCCGTACATTTGTCCTGAAAAAGCGAGAAAAAGAAGCATGGCCGAGAAAAACGAAACGGGAAAGACGGGCGAACACATCGCACGCTCCTATCTGGAGCGGCATGGCCTGACGGTTTTGCATACCAACTGGCGATTTCATCGATACGAACTCGATCTTATCGCCCGTACACAGACGGAGCTGGTCGTGGTCGAGGTCAAGACCCGTTCGAAAGGCTACCTGCTCTCGCCCGAAGAAGCCGTCGACATGAAAAAAATCCGTCGGATCGTCGCAGCAGCCGACGCCTACGTGCGACACTTTCAAATTACTCTGCCCGTTCGTTTCGACATTGTTTGTCTGATCAAAAACGGCCATCGCTACGAGGTGGAACATATCGAAGACGCGTTCTACGCTCCCCTGAAACGCTAACCCATTTTCCGAAACGCAATGAATATAGAAGAAGTACGCGACTATTGCCTGACCCTGAAGCATACGACGGAGTCGCTCCCGTTTGATGAGGTGACGCTCGTCTTCAAGGTCGAGAACAAGATGTATCTGCTGATAGCGCTGGATGCGGCAGAGCCGCATATCGCCGTCAAGTGCGACCCCGAGCAGGCCGAAGAGCTGCGGGCACATTATACGGCCGTCGAACCGGCCTATCATCTTCATAAGAAATATTGGAACGGCATCTATCTGGAACGGGATATGCCCGACGACGAAATCCGCCGCTGGATACGTCACTCCTACGAGGAGGTGCTCCGAAAACTGCCTAAACGAATCCGCGAAACGTATGGTCTCTGAAACACCTGCCATCATCCGTCTGCGGGAAACGCACTCGACGAACCGGTATTTGCAGGAACAATTGCAAACGGGACATATACCGGCCGATGAGACGATCGTGGTCACGGATTTCCAGACAGCTGGCCGCGGACAGACCGGCAACACGTGGGAGTCGGAAGCCGGACAAAATCTTACGTTCAGCCTGCTCTATCATCCGGCATCGCTGCCGGCGAACGAATCGTTCCGGATCGCACAGATCGCCGCGCTGAGCGTAAAACGTACACTCGAGCGTTATGTTCGGGACATAACCGTCAAATGGCCGAACGATGTGTACCGGAAAGAGCAAAAAATCTGCGGTATCCTGATCGAGAACTTTCTTTTCGGTAAGTTTATCGCTCATTCCATTCTCGGCATCGGCCTCAACATCAACCAACAGATTTTTCACAGCGATGCCCCCAACCCGGTTTCACTCTCGCAAATCACCGGGAAGACCTACGATCGAATGGCGATACTCGAAGCATGGCATACGGAATTCCGGAGGTTGCGCCGACTGCTCGAAACGGGAGATGCCGCAGCCCTTCATGTCGAATATCTCCGTTCGCTCTATCGGCGCGACGGCTTTCATCGCTACCGGGATGCTTGCGGAGCCTTCGAAGCACGGATCGTCGATATCGAGCCGGACGGACACTACGTGCTCGAACGGCGTGACGGATCATTCTCCCGCTATGCCTTCAAAGAGGTGAGCTTCATCTGAAAACAACCGAATTACCTTCTGTCATATTATAGCAGCGTTCTTTCCATGCAAAATTTCGAGACGTACTCTCCACAGAATCTCCGGCTTTTTCGCTAATTTTGCTCGCATGAAAAGCAGAGACAGCATGAAAAGCATGGCTTGTTACAGGAGATCGCTCCTCCGGGCGCTCTTCTTCTCCCGGGTGATCGGTCTGATCATCGGGGTAGCCCTGTGTTTTTGCTGTATCACCTGCAAACAAAAGGAGGCGGCCGCTCCCGCGCCGACGGAACCGGCGCAGGTAAGGCTCGGCGGCGAAAAGCGCACGAACGACGTCACCCGATTCAACGACAGCGACGACCTCGAAAGCGATTTTCTTAATCCGCCCGCCTATGCACAGCCGCGCATCTGCTGGAGATGGCTCGAAGGAAACATCTCGAAAGAAGGTATCCGGAATGACTTGACGGAGATGAAGAAAGTCGGTATCCGCGGTGCGGTCATCTACGATACCGATTCATCATCGTATGATCAGGTAGAACGTACCAAGCCGGGACCCGGCTTTATGAGTCAGGCATGGCGTGACCTGTTCCGGTACGCCTGCGAGGTAGCAGACAGCCTCGATATGGAAATCAGCCTGAACCTCGGCAGCCGATGGCATAACGGAGGACCATGGATCACCCCGGAACTGTCGTCGAAAAAATTAGTCTGGAGTCAGATCGATATAGACGGAGGCAGACGCATCCAAACGAAGCTGAATCTTCCGGAGGGTCTGCTCACACGCCCCGGCTCGGACGAACTCTACTATGTACCGGTGGCGGTACTGGCCGTCCGCCTCGACGAGGATAACATGTACACCGCTCCACTCGAACGTTTTAAGATCAAGGCCCTGCACACCATTCACGATATTCCCGAAATCAGCGGGCTGGGCTATCACTGGGAGGCCTTTATAAAAGAAGAAGAGTCTTACGATGACGATTTCAACACGCGCCTGAGCGATATTTACGACATCAGCTACAAGACGGATGCGGAAGGCAATCTCTCGTGGGAGGCGCCCGAAGGACGTTTTCGTATCTTCCGCTTTGTTTATACCGGAACGGGGCTTCAGGTTTCGTCGTCCGGCACAGAAGGGTTAACCGTGGATTTTATGAGCGCCGAAGCGATGGACGTCCACTTCGACCATAGCGCAACGGTTTTGCTCAAAGACATGCAGGGCAAACATTGCGACAGTTGGAAATACCTTCAGGACAACTGTTGGGAACCGGACGCCGCAAACTGGACGGAGTCGCTACCCCGGGAATTCAAGAAAACCAACGGCTACGACATCACCAAATACTTGCCCGTCATCACCGGACTGATTGTCGAAAACCGCGACGTGTCCAATCGTTTTCTGTACGACTTCCGGCGTACCATCAGCGATCTGATCTGCAAGAATCACTACGGACGTTTCAAGGCGCTGGCGCGTCAATATCGTCTGAGCATCCATCCCGAAAGCGGAGGGCCTCATCCGGCACCGATCGACGCCCTGCAAAACCTCGGTCAAAACGATGTCCCGATGGGGGAATTCTGGCTTCGCGCGACGACTCATCGCATCCGGCCCGAAGAGCGTTTTTTTATCAAGCAGGCCGCTTCGGCCGCCCATATCTACAACCGCCGGTTCGTTGCGGCTCAAGGCCCGATGAGCATCGGCCCGATGTGGGAAGAAGATTTCCGTTACATGAAACCGGCGCTCGACCGTGCGTACTGCGAAGGTATGAACCGCGTCATGCTTCATTGTTTTACGCACTCACCCGCGTCGGCGGGAAAGCCCGGCAACGCTTACTTCACCGGCACCTGCTTCAATACGAACGTGACGTGGTGGAAGCAGTCGAAAGCTTTTCTGACATGGACTGCCCGTAACTCGATGATGCTCGCGCAAGGCAAACCCGTCAGCGATGTCTGCATTTATTATGGCGACAACACCCCGAATCAGGCTTATCTCAAACACCTCATCCCCGGACTGGGCGAAGGCTACGACTACGATATCACCAACACCGAAGTCATCCTGAACCGCATGAGCGTGCGAAACGGACGGATTGTCTTACCCGACGGGGTGAGTTATCAGGTACTTATGCTACCCGACCGCAAAGGGATCAAAGCCGAAGTGCTCACGAAGATCAAGGAGTTAGTAAGAGCCGGTGCGACTGTCGTCGGGCCGAAGCCGCGAACATCCGTCGGTTTGCGTAACTATCCGGCTGTCGTAAAGCAGATACAGGAGGATGCAGATTCGGTATGGGGCAAATCGTTCACCGGACGGCATCACTTCGGAAAAGGACGGGTGATCTGGGGCAAACCCTTGCGTACCGTTCTGCAGGAGGCAGGCGTCGCTCCCGATCTGGAATATAAAAGCCGGCGTTACGGAACGTACATTGATTACATCCATCGCACAAGGCAGGACGCGGAGATTTACTACGTGGTCAACCGTAGAGAGCAGCCCGAATGGGTAACCCTCACCTTCCGGGTGAAGAAAATGCAGCCCGAAGTATGGGATCCTGTCGATGGGTCTCATACGACGCAACGCATCTTTACCGTCGAGAAAGACAGCCGCATCACCCTGCCCGTATTTCTCGAACCGTACGGCTCACGGTTCGTCGTGTTTCGCAAACCGGTAACGGGCACTTATTTTACCGAACTTTCACGCAATGGCGTCTCACTCTTTCCCCGTCTGCCGGCACATACGTTCTCCAGCGCTCCGGTCGTCACCCTGCCGGACGGTTCGTTCTATTTCCTGTCGGGCAAAAAGTACGAGTTGAAGAAGCATACGGGACGAAAAATCACGCTCTACAACTACGAAACGGAGACGATGGTGATCCGTACTCCGTGGAACGTATCCTTCGATCCGGCTTGGGGAGGTCCTGAAAAGACGACGTTCGAACGACTGATCTCATGGGCGCATCATCCCGACAAAGGCATCCGTTACTACTCCGGCGCCGCCGTGTATGAGAATCGTTTTACACTGACGCCGCAACAGCGAAGAAGAAACCGGGTGATCCTTACGCTCGGCGAAGTATATCATGTTGCCGAAGTGACGATCAACGGTCGCTCTGCCGGCATCTGGTGGAATGCTCCTTTCGAGAAAGACGTGAGCGAATTTGTTAAAAGCGGTGTGAATACCCTCGAGGTGAAGGTTGTCAACCTTTGGCCCAATCGCCTGATCGGCGATCTTCAGTTGCCCGAAGAGGAACGGTTTACCCGCACGAACGTCCGCAAGTTCACGAAAGACGCTCCGTTGCTTCCTTCCGGACTGCTCGGCCCGGTCGGATTGACCTTTCGACCCGTTAAAAAGCCATAAGGTCCGGCTTTCCACACCAATGATCTACCATCCGAAAGCTCCGCCAATGATATCGAGCAGTTCATTCGTAATAGCTTGCTGACGAGACTTGTTGTATTCGACGGTAAGAGTGCTGATTAGATTATCAGCATTCTCTGTAGCCGCCTGCATGGAAATCATACGCACGGCATGTTCCGATGCACTTGAATCAAGCAAAGCGGTATACAGTTTCAACTTGACACTCTTCGGAATCAATACACGAAGCAAGGCTTCGCGCGAAGGTTCAACAATATACTCTGCCACAGACCACGTTTTCTCTTCTTGCAGTTTGGAAAGCACGAGTGGCAATATTGTTTCACGCTTTAACATCTGCTTACCAGCACTTTCAAAATGATAATAAATCAATTCCACCCTATCGAGTCTCTTCGCTTCGAACTCCCGGATTAAAGAGCCTGCAAATTCTGCAATCGTTGTATAATCGGGTTTCTCCGCAAGTCCTTCGAAGTTTTTTTCCACGATGTACCCACTCTCGCGAATCGCGTCGAAAACTTTTCTTCCGACAGTATACAGACGAATGTCTTCAGCAGACAACCGATCATATTCTTCGATCGTTTTCAGCGTTGCGCGTATAATGTTGGTGTTGAACGCTCCGCACAACGATCCATCGGAAGAAAAGGCAACAATCGCAACCCGCTTCACTTCGCGATCATCACAAAGCGAATTCGCATATTCGCCCGACAGTAATGAATTCATCACATGATGCAACGATGCAGAATAGGGAAGCATGTTTTCGATCGCATGCTGTGCCTTGTGAAGCTTTGCAGACGAAACCATCTTCATTGCCGAAGTGATCTTTCGGGTACTTCTGATTGACCGGATGCGTTCTTTTATTTCTTTCAGTGCCATTGTTTAATACACGACCCTATACATTTATCTACGTTCTAGACGACGATTCCAAACGGATACTGCCGGCCACTTTTTCGATAATCGTCGCCACCTCCATATCGAATTGTCCATTACGGAGCGGTTTCAACACATCGTCCTGATGATTATTTCGAAGTATCTGCAAAAAGGTCCGCTCGAATTCACGCACTTGCTCTACAGGAATATCTTTAAGCAAACCGTTTGTTCCACAATAAAGAATCGCGATCTGTTCTTCGACTGGCATCGGAGCATACTGTGGCTGAACAAGCAACTCCGTGTTCTTCTTCCCTTTATCAATGGCAAAAGCCGTTACGGAATCCAGATCGCCTCCGAACTTGGTGAACGATTCCAACTCGCGAAATTGCGCCTGATCAATCTTCAGCGTACCAGCCACTTTCTTCATTGCTTTTATCTGTGCACTTCCTCCGACACGCGACACGGAGATTCCCACATTGACTGCCGGACGGACACCCTGATTGAACAGATCGTTTTCAAGAAAAATCTGTCCGTCCGTAATAGAAATGACATTCGTCGGAATATATGCGGAAACATCACCCGCCTGTGTCTCAATAATCGGCAGAGCCGTTAGTGATCCACCGCCCTTCACTTTCCCTACGAGGCTCTCCGGCAAATCGTTCATTTGTTCCGCCACATCCTGCTGACTGATGATCTTAGCTGCACGTTCCAACAGTCTCGAATGCAGATAAAAGATATCTCCGGGATAAGCCTCACGCCCCGACGGACGACGTAAAATCAACGAAATTTCACGATAAGCGACGGCTTGTTTGGAAAGATCGTCGTACACAACAAGAACGTGCCGTCCCGTATCACGGAAATATTCACCGATCGCTGCTCCCGCAAAAGGTGCGAAGTATTGCATAGCCGCAGAATCCGACGCATTGGCCGCCACGACAATCGTATAGTCCAACGCCCCTTTTTCTCGCAACGTCTGAACCACTGAAGCCACCGTCGATCCTTTTTGCCCGATAGCCACGTAGATACAATAAACAGGCTGGCCCTCCTTAAAATTCGCACGTTGATTGAGAATGGTATCGATGGCGATGGCGGTCTTTCCCGTCTGCCGGTCGCCAATGATCAGTTCGCGCTGCCCGCGACCGATAGGGATCATCGCGTCAATTGCCTTCAATCCCGTTTGTAACGGCTGACTGACTGGTTGGCGGAAGATGACTCCCGGAGCCTTACGCTCCAATGGCATCCGGCAACGCACCCCCTGAATCTCGCCCTTACCGTCAAGCGGTGTACCCAACGGATCGATGACTCGTCCGAGCATCCCTTCGCCCACATCGACCGACGCGATTTCTTTCGTACGCTTGACAGAAAACCCTTCTTTAATCTTGTCGGTCGCACCGAGTAGAACGGCTCCCACATTATCTTCTTCAAGATTCATCACCACACCCATCACGCCGTTTTCAAACTCCAGCAGTTCATTGGCCTCGGCATTATGCAGTCCGTATATACGGGCCACGCCATCGCTGACTTGTAAGACCGTACCGACCTCATCGAATTCGAGTTTCATGTCTATCCCCTCAAGTTGCATCTTGAGCACTTCGGAGACTTCACTTAATTTTATATTGTCAGACATTTTATCCATGAATAAATATGATTAAATATGTTTTATCGCACATGTTCGGTTTCACGCATACCTATACCGGATGAAGCAAGCAACAGCCGCCTCAGTCGCGCAAGCTGTCCTCTGACGGAAGCATCTAATCGCATATCGTTCAGTTGAAAGATAAAACCTCCCCCCACTGTCGGATCGGTATGTGCCGAAAATTCAACATCTCCCCGAGTCCGTTTTTCCACCTGCCGACGGATACGCGTGAGCATTTCTTCACTCATCGGCCGAGCCGATGTGAGGTGAACGATGCTGATATTCTTTCTCCTGCGATAATATGTCTGGTAACTTAGCACAATATCATACAACATACCCTCCCGGTTATTCTTCAGGATCAACCTGACAAAATCAAGATAGGACTGTTCGGGTTCGGGACCGGCAGCTTCTCTCAGTATTTCCTTTTTGTATTTGACGGGAACTACGGGGCTGGAAAGCGTATCGCGCAGTTTCGGAATGCCGCGGAGCATCGACGAGAGTGTTTGCATGCGTTGATAAAGCGCCTGCTCCTCGTTTCGTCCCAAAGCATACTCATACAATGCTTTCGCATATCGTATAGAAATCAATCCTGCATTCATCATTCTTCATTATCATCCGTTCACAACCCCGCCAGAGAGAGGCTGAGAACAGGTTGAATTTCCTTACGATCTAATTCTTTTCTATCTCGTCCAGCAAGTGGGCAATGAAAATCTCCTGCCGCGCAGGATCATCCAACTGCCGACGAAGCACTTTCTCTGCAATATCAACGGATAAGCGTGCAACCTGCCCACGAATATCACTCACAGCCTGCTGTTTCTGAGCATCTATCTGACGCATCGCTTCATCCAGTTGCTTCTGTGCCTCTGCAGCGGCTTTCTCCTTGGCATCCAGTATCATCTTGTCACTCTCAGCAGTAGCCTGCCGGATCAGCTCACTTTGACGCACACGGGCTTCGTTCAGAATGCCCTCCGACTCCATCCTGATCTCTGCCAACCTGCGATTTGCCTCATCGGCTGCCGCAAGCGATTGCTGAATATATTCCCGGCGTTCATTGACCATTCGGGTGATGACGGGGAAGCCGAACTTTGTCAATAGTCCGAAAACAATCAGAAAAGACAGCAACATCCAGAATAACAGTCCAAAATCGGGTGTTAACAATGACATGCTCTAAATCTTTTTTGTTAACTGTTCACAGCCATCAGACAAACAACGATTGCAAATAACGCCGCACCTTCAATTAATGCCGCAACAATAATCATCGACATGCGTACATCACTGGCTGCTTCGGGCTGACGTCCGATCGCTTCCATCGCGCTTGAACCGATTTTTCCAATACCGAGACCGGCTCCAATAACAGCAATAGCGGCTCCCAACGGTGCGGCAAATGCACCCAAGTTTGTTGTTGCTTGCAACATCATGTTTAACAGTGTCATAATCCTTTAATTTGAAATTATTATTTTTTGTTTTATTATTTCATTTCGTTACTTTTTCACGTTGATGCTCCGGTCTCGAAAGCCCGATAAACACGGCCGAAAGCATCGTAAACACATACGCCTGAATATAAGCGACAAGCAGTTCGAGACAGTTCATAAACACCGATAATAAAACGGAAAAGACTGTCATACCGGCATGCATTGCAGCCCCCATCTTAGCCGTGATAAATACAAGACAAGTAAGTGCGATGACAATAGAATGCCCTGCCATTATATTCGCGAAAAGACGAATCATCAAAGCAAACGGTTTCGAGATCAGCCCAAACAGCTCGATGATAGGCATCAGAGGAATCGGCACTTTCATCCACATCGGTACATCCGGCCAAAAGATATCTTTCCAATATGCCTTATTCCCAAACACATTAACGGCAACCATCGTGCAAATAGCAAGTGTGAATGTAATTGCAATGTTTCCGGTCGTATTGGCTCCTCCCGGAAAAATCGGAATTAACCCCATCAGGTTGTTAATAAAGATAAAGAAAAATGCCGTCAGGAGATACGGAGAATATCGTGCATAATCTTTTCCGATATTTTTTCGTATCACCTCATCTTCGATATTCATTACAAACATTTCAACAGCTCCCACGAATCCACCCGGAACGGCATACTTGGGATGGCATTTATACCATCTCGCAACAGACAGAAAGATGACCAGCATGATAATCGAATTGATGATCAACGCCAGCGCATTTTTTGTCAAAGAAATATCCAATGGGCGTACTTCCGCGCCACCGACATCACGTTCGACAATCTTTCCGGCATGATCCCCTCTGGACGCAATGTAAAAGCCTTTATATGATACATCGTGTGTAAGACGAGAAGATGAAAACACGTGCCATCCCGTCGTCGAAGAATAAACAATCACCGGCAAGTAAATTGACAGGTGCCGATCGTTGATCGTTGTAATATGCCACCAATAACTGTCCTGTACATGATCAAAGATAATCTCTACCGCATTGATTTCAGGCTTATGGTCTTGGGCATACACAGAAGAAGACGACATGACGGTCAGGAGACCGATCATACCCATCAGCACTCTGATTTTTATACCACTATACTTTCTTCTCATCTTTTGGGGTCCTCGTTCTTTTATGATGCTTGTGTTGAGAATCGATATTGTACAGCACAAACAATTTGATGCACATAAACCAAATATAAAACAGCCCGAAGGTAAGTAAAAACGCTCTACATTGTACATGGATCCGGTAAACGTAATAAAACAAAAGGCAGGCCGAGAGAATAAACTGCGAAGTGTTTAACAACATCAGCCGCGCAACAGCACGTCCGGGATGCAAACGTTTGCTCTCGATACGAGACACCGCCAACAGTACCGTCAGACCTAACAAAAAGAAATACAAGGGATTCAGGAGCATATACGACGTATAGCTTTTCGGAAAAAACCGGTAGACAACCGCCAGTTCAATGATTCCAAACACCAAGATACTTCCGAGCACAAATGTATTGACCGTTTTATGTGAATATGCACTACTCATTTTTCTTATTCTGATCACAATACATGTTTTATATCTCTACACAGGCCGTTATCCGGTCCGCTTTCACTTCTACAAATCCGCTTCGTATAGCTATGCGACGGGCTTCTCCACCCGAAGCAACATAACATTCGATTTCTCCTTCGACTAATGACGAGATGATCGGTGCATGCTTCGGCAAGACTTCGAATCGCCCTACTTCACCTGGAAATACAATACGTGAGCATTCTCCTTGATATACGGTTCCGGAAGGAGAAATCATCCTTATTTTCAACATCTCCTTATTTTTTATCTACCTGATCTTTGATTTTCGCAGCCTTTTCTTTTGCATTTTCAATCGTTCCGACATTCAGGAAGGCTTGCTCGGGCAAATCGTCTACTTCGCCGTCAAGAATCATTTTGAAGCCTCTTATATTATCTTCGATTGAAACCATCACACCGGGAACCCCGGTAAACTGTTCTGCCACAGAAAACGGTTGCGACAAAAAGCGCTGCACGCGGCGAGCACGATTGACGGTCAGCCGATCTTCGTCCGACAATTCTTCCATGCCGAGAATCGAAATAATATCCTGCAACTCTTTGTTGCGTTGCAGAATCTGTTTCACGCGTTGCGCCGTACGATAATGTTCTTCTCCGACGATATTCGGATCGAGGATGCGAGAGGTAGACTCGAGCGGGTCAACGGCCGGATAAATACCTAATTCTGTAATTTTACGACTTAATACCGTCGTCGCATCAAGATACGAGAATGTTGTTGCCGGCGCAGGGTCCGTTAGGTCATCAGCGGGAACATACACCGCTTGTACCGATGTGATGGAGCCGCTTTTAGTCGAAGCGATACGCTCTTGCATATTTCCCATCTCAGTAGCCAAGGTAGGCTGATACCCGACCGCTGAAGGCATACGCCCGAGCAAAGCCGACACCTCACTGCCTGCCTGAGTAAAGCGAAAGATATTGTCGATAAAGAACAAAATATCTCTCGAACCTCCCCCCGTATCACGAAACGACTCAGCAACAGTCAGACCCGATAAGGCTACTGATGCACGTGCTCCGGGCGGCTCATTCATCTGACCGAAGATCAGCGTAGCCTGAGATTTTTTCAACTCTTCGTAATCAATCTTCGATAAGTCCCATTCTCCTCGTTCCATCGCTTCCTCAAACGCTTTCCCGTAACGAATGACACCAGACTCAATCATCTCACGCAAAAGATCGTTCCCTTCACGCGTACGTTCACCTACTCCGGCAAAAACAGAGAACCCGTTATGCCGCTTGGCTATATTATTAATCAGCTCCTTAATCAACACTGTCTTACCCACACCGGCTCCGCCGAACAGACCGATTTTTCCACCCTTCAGATAAGGCTCCAGCAAATCGATCACCTTGATCCCGGTAAACAAGACCTCTTGCGATGTCGAAAGGTCTTCGAACTTAGGAGGCTCACGATGTATCGGCATAGCTCCGGCTTCGTCCAAAGCGGTCATACCATCAATGGCCTCACCGATAACATTGAGTACACGTCCCTTCGTCTGTTCACCGACAGGCACACGGATCGGTGCATAGTCCGACACGGCCTCCATACCCCGTCGCAGACCATCGGTCGAGTCCATCGCCACCGAGCGTACACTGTTCTCGCCAATATGCTGCTGTATCTCAGCTATGAGCACCCGCCCATCGGGCCGTTTGATCGAAACGGCATCATGAATAGACGGTAGCTGAATGATGGTATCGGAATCATCTTTCTCGAAACTGATATCGATTACCGGACCGATGATCTGAGAAATATATCCTGTTATCTTTTTCTCCATATTTTTTAATCCTCATTCATAAATTAGGTACAAAGATATGAATACTAAAATGTTATTTATTGACGAAAAAGTCATCGAAAATGTTCATTTTGGATATTTCCAGTAGCTTTCTATTCCGAACAGAGCCTTTAAGCAGGCTGCGTATTGGCGATGGGCGTTTTTTTAGTACTGAACTTTAATCAAGGAATGAAAGTTGAATTTTGTACATCCGTTGATACGAAACCATTCAGCTCGCCTATTGCCAGCACAATATTAGCCGACGTTATTTTTATCTCTTCGAATCTGTTTCAAGGCTTCCTCTATTACCATATCTTTTCCTTTCATAAACATATCCACATTCTCCTTTACTTCTACATCTGGTTTTATTCCGATTCCAATAAATTTGTTCCCGTCAGTATCCCATTCATTTTTAGTACAAATTTGAGCATTAATCCCGTAGCCAAGTTCTATATGTATAGGATTGCCTGTGCTCCCTCCTGTGGGCATACCAATGATTTTCCCTTTTCTAGTACTACGAAAAGCCACACAAAAATTTTCGGCAGATGAAAATGTCACCGCATTTACCAATAACATTACCGGCTTGGTATATACATTCTCTTCATTCACAGGAATTAAATCATCCGGGGTTTCCATATACCACTCTTGCGGATATCCCCATGAACCATGTGCGGCAATGTACATACGACTGCTCCAATTACCCATCTTTACAGGCTTGCCGGACAAATGACGAATAATATAGTCGGCATTTCCAGAGTTTCCCCCCATATTGTCCCTCAAATCTATAATCAGAGCATCTGTCTTTTTGATGTTTTGATACAGAACATCAAATTCCTTTTTAAAGTCATTGCCCATAAAGGTATTTATTTTCAATAACCCCACATTGCCGTTTAATATTTTGTAATCAAATGTATTATTGGCTATATCCCAGTTTATGTTTCGATGACTTTCGATTGTAAAGGTTTTACCATCCCGATTTTTAAATAAAATTTTTGATACTCTTGAACCTTTCTCCTTTGTCAATTCAAAACCTGCATAAGGGGAATAATCCAACCATTGTGATGTTGAATATGATACCAATGGACGTTTATAGAGATTTACATACTCTATCACATCCAATCCATCAATTTTTACGATTTCACTTCCTATTTCAACACCTTGTTTTTGAAAATCGCTACTTAACACGTTTGTTACAAAAACTCGGTCGTCTATCCGTTTTGTTTTGAATGGAAAAGGTTTTATCCAATCCAAGCTGTTATCCGAATTGGCTTCATATACGTAAGTGTGGCCATCTTGTAATTCGATCGATAAACGTTGTAATTCCCGTACATACTCTTCTTTTGATTTTGTTGCCAAAAGTTTGGGGAGAGTCGCTAAACAGAGACTGTCCCAATCGAATGTCAAATTGTTGTAAAATACATAATTATATTTCACCTCCGTGCAAAATTTTGACAAGACATATGCTTTTTGTCCATCAGTAAAGTCTTTCGAAGCATCCTGCGCTTTCAAATTAACAGCACTTGATATTGATACAGAGAGGAACAATAAAAAAATTCTTTTCATTGTGAATTTACTTTCTATAATGTTAGCCAACAGAGGAATAAACGGATTACTTCTGCTTTAAGCTCGATGATTTGTCGACCGACATGGTTACGGTACAATCGCCTGTGTACATGACATCCGATCCGCCTCCTACTTTGGCCGATAGCCGTTCCGTGCAGTGGATCTCGGCATCGCTTCCACCCGAAACGGATAGGTCACAGTCTTTTATCACGAATCGGTGGGCATTGAAATCGCTACCGCCCGAAATGGACACGCTGCAAACGTTGGCATGACCTGACAGATCTCCGTCACTACCGCCCGAGATCGCTAAATCACACCGTTCAGTCTCTACCGAAGCGTTGAAATCGCTGCCGCCGCTACATGCCACGTCCAGCGTCTTCACATTGATGTCCCCTTTGAAATCACTTCCTCCCGAACAGGTTACTGAAAGTGCATCTCCCTGTAAGGTCGTATTTTTCGTATACACATCGCTGCCGCCACTGGCCGAAATCGCAGTGAGTTGTCCCGTATTCGGCACGATAACTTTCGGGCTTTTCCCATTGAAGCGATACCCATACCCTTGCTTCATTTTAATCTTTAACGTACCGTCTTCCACTTTTGTTTCCACGTATTCCTGAAGGTTTTCATCGGCAACCACGACAATACCACTCGTCAGATCGCCGGAAATTTCAACATCCAGTCCGCTTCCTACGCTAAGCGCCTTGTAGCGCCCTACACTTCGTTGACGTTCGACTGTCTGCCCGTCTCCTTTAATGCGCCCTTGCGCAACACAACTCATTGTCGCCACAAGCGCAATGACCGATAATAAAATTGTCCTCATCATGATATTTATTTTCATAATTCAATGATAAGACGTAAAAAACGCAGAAATGTTACACTTCCCGCCCTGCGGATTCCTGTGACAGGTCTGTTAAAATTCGGATGTAAAGTGGAATTGTATCTCCGGAAAATCTTGCTGCGCCATCGTCAGCACATACGCCGAGTCGGCCAGATACACATCCCTCCCTTCATGGTCGACAGCCATATACTGCGCCTTACGCTTCTTGAAACTGTCGAGCATTGCTTTATCGTCACTTTCTATCCAGCATGCCTTGTAAAGGTTGATCGGTTCCCAGCGGCATTGCGCTCCGTACTCGTGGAGCAGGCGGTACTGAATGACTTCAAATTGTAACTGCCCGACCGTACCGATAATCTTACGACCATTAAACTGATTCGTAAACAGCTGGGCTACTCCTTCGTCCATCAACTGATCGATGCCTTTGTTAAGCTGCTTGGCTTTCATCGGATCGGCATTCTCGATGTATTTGAACATCTCGGGCGAGAAGCTCGGAAGTCCCTTGAAATGCAGCTCTTCACCTCCGGTCAGACTATCACCGATCTTGAAGTTTCCCGTATCGGGCAGCCCGACGATATCGCCGGCAAACGCTTCATCTACGACTTCTTTACGCTGCGCCATAAACGCCGTCGGACTGCTGAAACGCATCATCTTCCCGAAACGCACGTGCTTATAGTTCGCGTTCCGCTCGAACCGTCCCGAGCAAATCTTCACGAACGCGATGCAACTGCGATGATTCGGATCCATATTGGCATGAATCTTAAAGACAAATCCGGAGAACGCCTCTTCGTCCGGACGAACGATCCGCTCGACAGCCTGCACCGGGGAAGGCGGCGGGGCGATACGTACAAAGCAGTTCAGCAACTCGCGCACACCGAAATTATTCAAGGCCGAGCCGAAAAAGACCGGAGCCACATCGCCTTTCAGGTACGTCGCCTTGTCGAATTCGGGATAGACCCCATTGATCAGTTCCACATCAGCCCGCAACTTCTCAGCCAGCGAAGCATCGATATGCTTTTCCAGCTCAGGGCTGTCGATATCTTTAAACTCGATACTTTCCGTCACCGTCTGCTTACTCGGCATATACAGATCGAGTTTCTGTTCGTAAAGGTTATAGACGCCTTTGAAACGCACGCCCATCTCGATCGGCCAGCTTAACGGGCGAACGCTGATTTTCAGTTCGCTCTCAATCTCGTCGAGCAGATCGAACGGCGACTTCCCTTCGCGGTCCATCTTATTGACAAAAACAATCACGGGAGTCTTTCTCATCCGACAGACTTCCATTAGCTTACGGGTCTGCGCTTCCACACCCTTGGCCGCATCGACAACGATGATCACACTGTCGACCGCCGTCAACGTGCGGAACGTATCTTCCGCAAAATCCTGATGACCGGGGGTGTCGAGGATATTGATCTTATATCCCTCGTAATCGAAAGCCATCACCGAAGTTGCCACCGAGATGCCGCGCTGCTTCTCGATCTCCATCCAATCGGAAGTTGCCGTGCGGCGTATCTTGTTCGATTTGACGGCGCCGGCCACGTGAATGGCGCCTCCGAAAAGGAGGAGCTTCTCGGTAAGCGTCGTTTTCCCCGCGTCGGGGTGACTGATGATCGCAAATGTTCTGCGCCGATGTATTTCGTCTGTCAAAGTCATTTTTTCTGTGATTAAATATTTGCCGTCAAGGTGTGGACGCATCCGGCCAAGCTCTCTTCCCACGCCGGTATCCGGAGGCCGAACACTTGTTTGATCTTCGTCTTGTCGAGTACGCTGTAGGCCGGTCTGGTCGCCCGCGTGGGGTATTGGTCCGTCGTGATCGGGTGAAGCGTGCATCTGCGACCGCCCATCTCCATAATCTTCCGGGCAAAGTCGTACCAACTGCATACGCCCTCGTTCGAAAAGTGATAGATGCCGGGCGCCCATACCGGATGCGCCAGTATCTTCAGCATGGCATCGGCCAGATCGCCGGCATACGTGGGCGTTCCCACCTGATCGGCTACGACGCTCACCTCGCTCCGCTCAGCGCCGAGACGCAGCATCGTCTTAACGAAGTTCTGCCCGACCTCCGAATAGAGCCATGCCGTGCGGATAATGACCGCATCGGGAAGGACTTCCTGCAAGGCCTGTTCGCCTGCCAGTTTGGTACGGCCATAAACCGACGTGGGCGCCGTCGGGTCGTCTTCGCGATAAGGGCGTTGTCCCCGTCCGTCGAACACATAATCGGTCGAGATATGAATGACATGCGCACCGTGCTCAGACGCTACCTCGCTGATGTTGCGCACCGCATCACGATTGATCCGCATGCACCGTTCGGCATCGTCCTCAGCCTTGTCAACGGCCGTATAAGCCGCACAGTTCAAGATATACCCGATGCCGTTGGCATGTACGTATTCCGTCAACTGCGCTTTGTCGCAAATGTCGAGTGCATCGACATCGGTAAAATAAAACGTCCATTCCGGGTGATGATTCGCCCGTTGCTGCAGGGCGCTTCCCAATTGTCCGTTCGCACCCGTTACCAAAATTGATTTCATCCTGTTCTCGTTTTTTTTGTCAGGATACCGTTTCCGATTCCTTGTATTTGGCAGCCAGAAAAGAGAGAAACGTATGAATCTGTTTCATCGCTTCCTGTGTCTCGGCACTGACGGGCCTGCCCTGCATCCGCAGCAGCAGATAACCGTAGAGGGCGGTGAAGCAGGTCTCGATCTCCGGCATCTCGGCGCCTCCCGCCTTGGCACGCAACTGCACGATCGATGGCAAGGTTTTGTAGTACAAGGCGCCATACGTCGTTTCACGCGGATCTGTGAGCAGTGACTGATGTAACTCCGTCAGCGAAAGAATCACATTCCGGTTGATCTGCAAATGCCCGCGTTCCGTCACTCCTTCGTTACGCATCATGTCTATCAACTCCTCATACCAGCGAACTATTTCGGCCTTTACCGTCGCCGGCTGGTCATACTGTTCGATAAGGGTCTCCCGAATCTTGTCGATATCCAATCCGTTGGCACGGATCAGGTCCTCCACCTGCCACATGTAAAGCAGATATTCGACCATATTTTCCTTTCTTTTCTGTTGAGCCACTATCATAGCGGGTACAAAAGTAGCAACTTCCGGACAAATGTCAATTGCAAACAAGCAATTTAATCGTACTTTTGCCGAAGAAACAATACGATAAACGATGAAAACATCCGTCCGACTCATCCATACGGGCTATTTTTATGCCGACGGGGGCTGCATGTTCGGCGCCACCCCGCAATCGGCGTGGAAGCGTCGCTACAAGGCTGATGCGCAAAACCGTTGCCGGCTCGCCATGCACGTCGGGCTCGTAACCACCCGCTGCGGACGAGTGATCCTGATCGATAACGGCATCGGCAACAAGCATACCGACCAACTGAAAGCCTCGTTCTATCGCTTTCACGAACTGACGGATCTCGATAAGGCGCTCCGACAATACGGCATCCGTCCCGATGACGTGACCGACGTCGTGCTGACCCACCTGCATTTCGATCATTGCGGAGGTACGACCCGATACGGCGAAGACGGACAAATCATCCCGGCCTATCCGAATGCGACGTGCTGGGTGAGCGAAGCGCAATGGCACGAAGCGTTTCATCCCAACGCTCTCGAACGTGACTCTTTTTTCCCGGAGAATATGGAGGCCATTCGCGAGTCAGGCAAATTACATCTAATCAAAGACGAGACGTTTCTTACGCCGGAGGTCAGGTTGCGTCTGTTCGACGGACATACGTCCGGACAGATCGTAATTGATGTGGAGACAGACTCTCACACCGTCATCTTTGCCGGTGATGTTATTCCTACCTCCGCCCACCTCTCTCCGACATGGATTTCTGCGTACGATGTTCGTCCGTTAGAAACCTACTACGCCAAAGTGCACCTGCTCGACAAAGCGTCCTCCAACGGGCAGATCGTCGTCTACTGCCACGACGCGTATACCCCCTGCTCGGCCGTGAAGAAGATCAACGATTTCTATAAAGCCCTTCCCTGCGCCATGGATACAAACAACAGAGTCAGGTGAGCACTTGGAGAACTTAGTTTTGGATATAGAGGGCTTGCAAGTCATGGGGGGGGACAATTGGCTTAATTATTGCTATTGTTTTATATGCATTAAGTTACACAAATACTTCGAAAAGAACGTGTACGGTCAGCGATAGAAATCTTTCTTTTTTATTCGGATGACGTTTCCGAACGCGGCAAGACGCCGCATGTCGATTTTGCGCGAGTTGCCGACGATGACATAGACGAGCGTGCGTCCCTGCACATGAGAACGGTAGAAACGTGCAATGTCGTCCATACTCATACGGCCGATATCGTCGAGCAGCAATCGGTTCGGGTCTTCCGTATACCCGTCGCGGCGGTAATCGGCAATTTTGGTGGAGATGTCGCGGAAGGCCGGGTATTCGTTGTTCGTGAAGTTAATGCTTGCTCGGATCAGCGCCTCGATGCGTTCGGGGCGTTCGGGCATCTCCTGTATCAGCGTGTTGAGCACGTTCAAGGCATCAATCGTCTTGTCGCATTGCGTAGAGAGATAGGCTACGAAACGGGAAGGTTTGTCGGAGAGACAATAAGGCGGCAGACGATAAGCGCCTGAGGTATAATACGCCAGCGAACGAAACTCGCGGATTTCCTGAAACATGAGTGACGACATGCCTTCGCCGAAATAACGCGAAAACAGGTCTGCCTCGTGCCTCTTCTTCAGCGTATCGAGCGGCTTGCACGCCATATAAGCGTAGATGATGTTTTGAAACACATCAGGCATGTGATAGAAGAAAACGAATGGCTTCTCGTACGTCACAAAATCGCGCCAGACGGGCGAGAGCGACGGACGGATCATCTTCCCCAGCGGGAGCAAACGGGAGATATGCTCCGCCACCTTTTCGGCCTCCAGCGTCCCGCAATAGTGCATCGTGCAGGCCACCTGCGTGGCACGGTAAAAGAGATCGACCAGCTCACTTCCCCGGATATGCTTGACTTCCTTGAACGAAGGTTTGGTCAGGTATTGTGACAGGCTGCCATACTGTACGTACTCGAACAACGCTTCGGCCACCTCGTTGTTCGACTTGAAGAATGCCTTTTCGGCCACCTTCGCATCGTCGACGAGGGTTTTCAATTTCCGGTCATCGGGAGATACATTCGCCAGAAAATCACCGGCCACCTGCAGCGTCTCATCAAAAGCTTTGTCAAAGCCCGTAATTTTGAACGTCAAACTGTGTTTGTCCGCATCCAGATCGAGCGTGCTTCCCAGCGTCTGCAACCGCATACGCAAGGCTTCGAACGATTGCGACTTTGTGCCCAACAGCGGGATATACCCGGCCAGCAGTTTGAGCTTCGGCTCCTCGATCAGCCCGATCCCATAAGAGAGCTTAAGCGTAAAAATATGATTCACCCGGTTGGGCGTCACATACAAGGTCGTGCGCGGCGTCAAATGAAGCGTCTGCACATCCCGGTCGAAGTCCACATAACGCGGCCGGACTTCCTGTACGGGAATTGCGTCTAATTGCTTACTATATGCTGACGAGGCATCGGCATGCCGCGGAACGATGGGGGCGAAATCGGGCTTAGCCAAGTGCGTCTTGGTATAACGCCCCGTCTTTTTGCGGACATAGAGATAATTATCGCCGAAATAACGGTTGGCCACCTTCACCACGTCGTCTTTCGTCAGTGTCTCGGCACGGTCTAACTCTTCCTGATAATCCGCCCACGTCTTGCCCTGCGAAAACAGACGCACCAGCACCTGACTGCGTGAGTCGATATCCTCCAGCTCCGTCAGATGACGACGTAGCTGCTCACGTTTGAGGCTGTTGAACATCTCATCCGTGAAATCACCCTTTTTCACACGCTCCAACTCGCGCCAGATCATTTTTTCGGCCGAGCGGCACGTGTGCGACAACCTCGGCACCACCACAATCCCGATAAATCCGGCCTCGTTAAACGACTCTCCGCCTACCATCGCACCCATCACCCGGCGGTCCACCATCAGTTTGTCCAGATACCCCGTACCGTTCGAGTTATTAAGGATGCCGACTGCCACGTCGAACGCAGTCTGATCGGGATGGTTGGCCGGAACACCGCGAAAACCGAGCGCCACCGCCTTTAGCAAAGGAAGCGGAACCTTCACCGTCGTCTTTTCCCGACCGCGAAACGGGCGAATCTTCACCGACGATACCGGTTCAACGACACCGCGCGGGATGCGTGAGAACGTTCGCTCCAAGATGGGAAGCACCCGTTCCGTATCGAAATCGCCACTCAGAATCAACCCCATGTTCGACGATACATAATAAGCTTCGAAGAACTTGCGCATCTCCGACAGGCGCGGGTTTTTCAGGTTCTCCGCACTCCCGATAATCGGATAGGCGTAGGGATGCGGACGAAAATAAGTCTCCATCAACTTCTCGATGGCCTGGTTGAGAATCATGTCGTCTCGCCGGTTTTTCTCCTCGTAAACCGTCTCCAATTCGCTCTGAAACATACGAAATACGGGGTTCAACAAACGTTCGCTGTTCAGTTCCGCCCACTGTTCCGTATATTGTGGCAAAAAAAGATTGTGATATACGGTATAATCGTACGACGTGCCCGCATTCAACTTCGAGCCTCCATATTTGGTAATCAGTTTGTCAAATTCGTTGGGAATCACGTATTCGGCAGCCCGCACGCTCAAATCGTTGATTGACTGCTGAATGATAGCGCGTGCCTTCACATCTTTCGTGCACGCCAATTCGTCATATTTTCCGGCAATGGCGTCAAGCAATACTTTCTCCGCTGCATAATCCATCGTCCCGATCTTATCCGTCCCTTTAAACATCATATGCTCGAAGTAATGAGGAATACCCGTATTCGGCGAATCCTTCGAACCGGCCTTGACTACTACGGCTCCAAAAACTTTCGGCTGACTGTGATCTTCGTTCAGCCAGACCGTCAAACCATTGTCCAGTATATATTCATGAACTTCCGTCGATACCGGAACGGACGAAGCTTGTTTTACTTTCGGAACGTGAACTGTCATCGTATCCTTTCAACATTTTTAGGGCAGAAATAGTTCACCTCCTCCGATGGTTGTATCCCCTCCGTCCGATATCCATCACCGCCCTTCTCCAAACAAAAGAAAATATTCTTTTCATTTTTAAGTATTTGTTTTATAAAAGAAGAATCACATATCGACAACAAACGTTCAGAATTGAAAATAAATAAACGGAACCACGCCGGAACTTTTCACCTGTATGACCACAAAGATCGCCAGAAGCAGGTACAAGGCCTGAAACAGCATGGGGGAGTCCGTCACTACACGTTGCATCTTCCAATCAATGTGCTTGGGTATGAAATGAAGCAGGTAGCCTGTAGCCATGAGGATCGAAACACCCGGATAGCCGACGATGAACTGTGTGAAAACCTCCGGATGAAAATCAGTGAAGATCCGCATCAGCACATCCCTCCCGATTTGTACCGTATCGGCCCGAAAAAAGACCCAGCCCAGACATACCAAATGAAACGTCAAAATCATACCGAGCATTCGACGAAACAAAGACATCTCTTCTCCCATCGGCTTGAAGCTGCTGAAATGCCCCATCACAAACTTATGCACAGCCAGCGAAACACCATGCAGGGCACCCCACAAAATAAAACGCATCGAAGCGCCGTGCCACAAACCGCCCAACAACATCGTCACAACCAGATGTACATAGGTGCGAAACTTTCCCTTACGGTTTCCGCCCATCGAGATATACAGGTAATCTTTCAACCAGCTCGATAATGAGATATGCCAGCGCCTCCAGAATTCAGTGATGGTGGCCGACTGATAAGGTGAATCGAAATTGACGTTGAAACGAATTCCCATCAGCAACGCTATGCCGATGGCCATATCGGAATAGCCTGAAAAATCGCAGTAAATCTGAAGAGCATATCCGTATACCCCGAACAAATTTTCGAGACCGGTATAGAGCGTAGGCGCATCGAAAATACGATCTACAAAGTTGATGCTGATGTAGTCGGAGATCACACATTTCTTGAACAGACCGCAGAGGATCAGGTAAAGCCCCTCGCCCAAATGCTCCTTTGACAGCCTCGGACTGCGAAACATCTGCGGGATGAAATCGCGTGCCCGCACAATCGGCCCGGCAACCAAGCCCGGGAAGAACGAAACGTAAAACAGATAGTCGATCCAACGCCTCAACGGATCGAGACGTTTGCGGTATACATCAATCGTATAGCTGAGCGACTGAAACGTAAAGAACGAGATACCGACCGGCAGGAAAATATCTAACGGAGTATAATTCAACTGTGCCAGTTCACGGATGCCCATCCATTGCCCCATACTGCTCAGCAGCATCACGCCCACATCGTAAAGGAAATTCGTGTACTTGAAGTAGGCCAGCATTCCGATGTTGATACATATACTCAGCACCACCCACGTTTTGCGCAGGCCCTTGTGCGAAGTTTGCGCAATCGCGCGGGCAATCAGAAAGTCGGACGTGGCCGTAAAAATCAGCAGGACAAACCACAGACCGCTACTCTTATAATAAAAGTACAGGGAAAAAAGCGCGACGTAAACGATACGGGTCGTCGTAGACCGACGCAACGACCAGTAAACCGCAAAGAAGACGATAAAAAGAAAAAAGAACAGTCCCGTACTGAAGAGCATCGGCGCATCCGGCTGATAGCGCAACAGCGAACCGATACGCTCCCACAGCATACCGGTTTTTATTCCCGAAGAGATCGTCTCTGAAAGAAACGACAAAAGACTCATAAAGACATCCGTTTTCGATAATCCAATTCACTACGGAGAAGCGCCTTATAAAGCAATTTGCCCTGTTCCTGATAACCGGCCACATTGAAATGAATACGGTCGCGCCCCAAATGATCCGAAGCCAGCCACTGTTCGCACGAATTCGCTCCTCCAGTCATCCCGTACAAGTCGAAGCAGGCAACTCCCTCGCGCCAGGCATATTCTTTGATAGCACGTGCCGCCAGATCGATATTTTCGTTACGTTTGTAACTCCGCTTTCCACGTCGCCCACGCACCGAACGGTAACTCTCGGCCGGCGTACTCAGCACCAAAGCGGTGAAAGGCAGGTACGCCTTGACCAAACGCACAAAGCGGTCGACCTGCAACAAAAATTCGGAAGTCGAGAAGTTGGCGCCGAAGGTCTCATTCGTGCCTAACGTAACAATCAGCAGCGAGGGATCAAGCAACGACAACTGCCGGATATACTCCTCATTCGTATAGTTCACAAACATGGCGCCGTTCTGCCCGATGGAATGATACAAAATCCCCGGCTGACCGTTTGTGAGCACAAAACCGTAATAACAATTCCTTATTGACGAAAGACTTGCAGGTGTCAGTCGCCCCTGCGCGGCCGTATAAAGCTGCAGTTCCCCCGACTTGGTGGGCAGCTTGAACGTATCGACCATCACTCCCGGCGAATAAGGCGCCTTTGCCCAGACAGTCTCTACCCGTTCATCCTCCCCGACAGGAAGCATCGGCAGAGTCCCTTCATTGCGATAAAGAATCACTTGATTGAACTCGTAACCCGCTCCGTTATTCGGTGCAATGCTGATCGTAAAATCGACACCCGACACATCGGCCTGAATGCCGATCCCTCCGGGTCCCCATGCACAGTCCGATGTGCGGCGAGTACAACGTCCCACGGACCAGTTTCTCACTTTCGACGAGGTGATAAAATAATCTGTCGGCTCGTTATCCCGTGCCAGCTTATACGGTGCAATCCAACCACGCCCGGCATTGCCGAAAGTTCGTTGCAACAAACGCATCGCCTCGCCGCTGTAGAAACCGGCCTGCACATGCGAATCGCCCAAATGAACGATCTGGATCGTCGTGTCTCTTCCTGACGCCAATCGGTGCAGCTCTTCCAAAAAAGAATCGAGCGAGTGTGCAGGATCTGTAATCCGGCAAAGCGAATCGATGACAAACGAGAGACTCGAACGAACATCGTCCGTCAGTGGAGCGCGCGGCATCCATACCTCTTCTTCCGTTTCGTGCAAAAAAACCGGCGTCAGTTCGTTCTCTTCCGATTCCGACTTCATTCGAGCGCTGATTAACCCGACCGTCAGCGTAACCACGAATACGAAGAGCACACCCCATTTCAATTCAATATGTTTTCTTATCCATTTCATCATAAAACTCTTTTTCTAAAATCAGCGCATCAAACAACGAAGCGGCCAGCTCACGCCCGCCGCGAAAGCTTAGATGCGTATAATCCTTACTCGCCCAGCGCCGCTCCACGTAGTGCACCATGCTTCCTTCACCTCCCATCGCCGAAAAAACGCTCCAAAACGGCACTCGAGCCTCGACCGCCGCTTCGCGCTGAGCGCGCAGCAAGGCCCGTATCGACGGCATCGTGCGGTAAACGCCGTCACGGTAATGGCTGCGATCGGAGACGCTGAGCAGCAACACATCGGCTTCCGGAAAACAACACTGCAAATGACGGATGGCGTCTACCATCCGCTTGCGATACCAACCATACTCCTTCGTTTTTTCCGTAACCACGTTCAACCCGTATTGCAGGACAATCAAATCATAAGGACGCACATTTCGAAAAGCCATGCAACTCGACTCATCCAATTCGCATAATGTCATTCCCGAATTGCCGCGCAGGGAAAAATTGTCGACCACTACCCCGGTATTATCTTCGAGTGCAATCCCCAGCGCCCGGAGTCCATGCGATTTATGGAAGCGCAGTTGGCCGTCCGTAAACCGACCCTTCACCTCATACTGTACAATCGAATCGGTGGTCGGCAGCATATTGACAATCGTATCTTTCGACTGGTTGCATATCCAGCGTATCTCCGACTGCATGTTGCGCGAATAAATGAACTTGAGTGACGAAACCGCGTCCAGATGCGGGTACGCATCGACCGTCTTGAACGAAATCGAGGCTATCCCGGCCTCCGAATCGGCATCGAAGAGCAGGCCCGGAAGTACATACTTATGGTTACGGTCGGTAAGTATCGAGCGCGTGACCCATCCTTTCGACCGCTGATGAACCGTTGGGCGGTACTGCTCCACTTTCGAAGCCACCGGAACAAATCCTACGCCTCGTCCTCCGAAACGCTCCTGCATCTTCGCACGAAAATCGGCTACAATGATATCGCCCTCAATAAACGAATCCCCCAGAAAAGCAATCCGTACGGGACGATTCAGGGAACGGAGGCGATTCAACGACGTAAAAAATCGGTACAAGCCCGTATGCCCCGCCGAATAATCTTCGATACGGACGCTTGTCGTATCTTCCAGCCTGCTTGATGTAAGCGCTTGATAGGTGACATTTCGTCGGGTAATCTCCCGAAAGTTGAAGCCCCGGATCGTTACCGTGTCGGAAAACGACAGCGAATCGATGATCAGTGCCCCTGGCAGTATCGCATCCGTTGAGTCGGCCCAAAGGGCTTCGTCCTCACGGCGCAGGTCGGAGAGCATGTCCACTTTCTTGATCGGAATGCCAAACGGTTCATCCGGCAACCAATACAATCCAAGACAACACGCCATCGTTATCAACAGGATAGCCAGCATTCGCCCGAAATAATTTCTTTCTGTTCCTCTCATCTTTTATAAAAAGCGCACAAAGGTACGTGAAAAATCATATGCTCCCAAACGAGGCTGCCCTCCTATGGTTAACGTATTGAAATTTTAATGCATGACGACACTTACTATAGTGGTCTTTTAAGTCCGGAGATGTTCTCTTACGACATCTACATCTCATTTTTTTTCGAAATAGGCCCACGCTCTTCGTCAGGCAACCTCCGGGCCATCTATTGCACAAGCAGAGCAAAACCCCTATCTTTGCCCCTCTATTTTAAATGATAACTGTATGAAGAAGACTTTGAAAATCGCGGGGGCAGCGACTGTTGCGACTGCATTCTTTCTGTGTTGTCCACAAGCGAAAGCTGCCAACCTCGTCATGGAACGTGACAACACGACCGTACGTGTAGCGGCCGACTATACCCAAACGAATCGCCCGCCCGTGCCCGAACGACTATTCTCGTCGAAAGCAATCGAAAAAGAGATTGTCCGTATCAAAAAACTGCTGACTAACCCGAAGCTGGCATGGATGTTCGAAAACTGCTTCCCGAACACGCTCGATACCACCGTCCATTACCGCGCCATCGACGGCGACGACGATACATTCGTTTATACAGGAGATATTCACGCTATGTGGCTGCGTGATTCGGGCGCTCAGGTATGGCCCTACGTATCGTTCGCAAAGAAAGACGAAGAGCTGCGCCGAATGATTCGTGGGGTGATCCTCCGTCAGTTCAAATGCATCCTGCTCGACCCCTACGCCAACGCATTCAACGATGGACCTGTCGGCGGCGAATGGCAGAAAGACCTGACAAAAATGATTCCCGAACTGCACGAGCGCAAATGGGAGATCGACTCGCTCTGTTACCCGCTTCGCCTGGCATACGAATATTGGAAAGTGACCGGAGATAAAAGCATTTTCACGAACGAACAATGGCTCGAAACGGTACGAAGCATCTTGCGTACATTTAAAGAACAACAACGCAAGAACGACCTCGGACCGTACAAGTTCCAACGTGTCACAGCGGTATCGACAGATACGCAGCCCAACTACGGATGGGGAAACCCCATAAAACCGGTCGGACTGATTGCCTCCGCATTCCGTCCGTCAGACGACGCCACGATCCTGCAATTCCTCATCCCGTCGAACTTTTTCGCCGTAAGCTCACTGCGTAAAGCGGCCGAAATTCTGGACAAAGTGAACCAAAATAACGACCTTGCCAAAGAATGTACGGAGCTGGCTTCCGAAGTCGAAACAGCTCTGAAACAATATGCCGTAAACGATCATCCGAAATACGGGAAAATCTATGCATTCGAAGTAGACGGCTTCGGAAACCAACTGATGATGGACGATGCCAACGTACCGAGCCTGCTGGCCATGGCATACCTCGGCGACGTAGATATCAACGACCCGATTTATCAGAATACGCGCCGTTTCGTATGGAGCGAAGATAACCCGTACTTCTTTAAGGGTAAAGCCGGCGAAGGAATCGGTGGACCGCATATCGGCTACGACATGGTTTGGCCGATGTCCATCATGATGAAAGCATTTACCAGCCGAGACGATATAGAAATCAAGACCTGCATCCGCATGCTCATGGATACGGACAACGAAACAGGCTTCATGCACGAATCGTTCCACAAGGATGACCCGTCGAATTTTACACGTGAATGGTTCGCCTGGCAAAACACACTCTTCGGAGAGTTGATCCTTAAATTAATAAAGGAAGGCAAAACAGAGCTGCTGAACAGCCTCTGATCGCGTCTTTCCGACTCTCCTTTTTTATGGCGGAATGTCACTCGAGATGAGATCAACATCTTAAAAAAAACGCCAAAATGTCAGAAATTATGACAGTCTTCGCTTTCATCATTTTTGGCACACTATTTGCTGCTTGTCAATCAACGTGTTTAACACATAGAGGATATTGAAGCAAATAAAACATTAATATAGAATAAATATGGGAAAAATTATTGGAATCGACTTAGGAACAACCAACTCGTGCGTTGCCGTCCTTGAGGGTAACGAACCAGTGGTTATTACGAATAGTGAAGGTAAACGTACAACGCCTTCGATCGTCGCCTTTGTGGAAGGGGGCGAACGTAAAGTAGGCGATCCGGCCAAACGTCAAGCAATCACAAATCCCCAAAAGACGGTCTTCTCGATCAAGCGTTTTATGGGTGAAACGTTCGATCAAGTACAAAAAGAGATCAATCGTATCCCTTACAAGGTGGTACGAGGCGATAACAATACGCCGCGCGTCGATATTGACGGACGCCTCTATACTCCGCAGGAAATCTCGGCGATGATCCTTCAGAAGATGAAAAAGACAGCCGAAGATTATCTCGGACAGGAAGTGACGGAAGCCGTGATCACCGTGCCGGCCTACTTTAACGACGCACAACGTCAGGCGACGAAAGAAGCAGGCGAAATTGCAGGGTTGAAAGTTCGCCGTATCGTCAACGAACCGACAGCCGCCTCGTTGGCCTATGGCCTCGACAAATCAAACAAAGACATGAAAATCGCGGTGTTCGACCTCGGTGGAGGAACGTTCGATATCTCTATTCTCGAGCTGGGCGGGGGCGTATTCGAAGTAAAGTCGACGAACGGTGACACGCACCTCGGAGGAGATGATTTCGACCATGTGATCATCGACTGGCTGGCCGAAGAGTTTCTGAAGGACGAAAATATCGACCTGCGAAAAGACCCGATGGCCCTTCAACGGCTGAAAGAAGCAGCTGAAAAAGCGAAAATCGAACTGTCGAGCTCAACAAGCACGGAGATCAACCTGCCCTATATCATGCCGGTGGACGGGATTCCCAAACACCTCGTACGTACGTTGACCCGCGCCAAATTCGAACAATTGGCCGACAGCCTGATTCAGGCATGTCTCGAACCGTGTAAACGTGCATTGGCCGATGCCGGTCTGACCACCTCGGACATTAACGAAGTGATTCTTGTCGGCGGATCGACACGTATTCCGGCCGTACAGCAACTCGTTGAACAATTCTTCGGCAAAGCTCCTTCCAAAGGGGTGAACCCGGACGAAGTCGTTGCAGTGGGCGCAGCCATCCAGGGTGGTGTCCTCTCCGGCGATGTCAAAGACGTCGTATTGCTCGACGTTACGCCGCTGTCCCTCGGCATCGAAACGATGGGTAGCGTCATGACCCGTCTGATTGATGCGAATACGACCATTCCGACCAAAAAATCGGAAGTCTTTACGACGGCAGTCGACAATCAGCCTTCGGTCGAAATTCATGTGTTGCAGGGCGAACGCTCCATGGCTAAGGATAACAAATCGATCGGACGCTTCCACCTCGACGGAATCCCACCCGCACCACGCGGCGTTCCGCAGATCGAAGTAACGTTCGACATCGATGCCAACGGCATCCTCAATGTATCAGCCAAAGACAAAGGAACGGGCAAAGTGCAGAGCATACGCATCGAAGCCTCCAGCGGCCTGAGCGAAGATGAAATCAAACGAATGAAAGACGAAGCAGCCGCCAATGCCGAAGCCGACAAGAAAGAACGCGAACGCATCGATAAGATCAATCAGGCAGACAGCATGATCTTCCAGACGGAAAAACAGTTGAAAGACTTGGGCGACAAACTGCCAGCCGACAAAAAGTCACAAATCGAAGCAGCCCTGAATAAGCTGAAAGAAGCGCATAAGGCACAAGACCTCGCAGCGATTGACACCGCTACGGCCGAGCTGAACAACGTATTCCAGGCAGCCAGTCAGGACCTGTACAACGCACAAAATGCGCAAACAGGCGGTCCGTCGACCGAAAACGCCCCGACCGGAGACAATAAAGGAGACGCTTCAGACGGCAACGTAACGGATGTAGACTTTGAAGAGGTGAAGTAATCACGCTCACAAACGAGCATTAATCGAATAGTAAATAGCAGTAAGTTACTATCTTACTGCTATTTTTATTTTCTATAGTTTCTCGTACTTCTTCGTTTTCTATCGATTTTAGTCGTGTATTTGTACCATATTTGTGCCGCGACCTATTAGTGTATAAAGTGCGACTTAAATAAAAATAAAAATTGATTATCAGATAGATAAGAAAAGCGTATGCCAGCTGCAAAATTTCAGATTGAGCGAAAGTGCGAATTGTGTGGGGAGACCTTTCTTGCCAAGACAATCACATCAAGATATTGTTCTATACAATGCTCAAGGTCTGCGTATTCACAAAAGAAGCGAGAGGAAAAGTTGGAAGAGCTTAGGCGAGAGAAGGCCGCAAAGGTTTCCAAGGATCAACCCTACCTTTCTATCTCCGATGCTATTGCCCTATACGACGTTTGCAGAGATACGCTATACCGACTTGTTAGAAGTAAGGCTCTCCGAAGTTATAACTTGGGAAAAAGGATGACTCGCATCTGTAAAGAAGATTTAGAACGCAACTTTAATCTGAGACCTGTTGATGAGCAAAAGCCGAGAACAAGAAGTGAGGCTAAACTTTACAACCTTGAGCCAGAGCATTGTTACACGATCGGTGAAATAACAACCAAGTTTGGTGTTACAGAAGGCACGGTATATAAGCATATCAGAAAATTTTCCATCCCCATAAGGCAGATTGGCAACTATGTCTATGCCCCAAAATCAGAGATAGACCAACTGTACAAATAACCTTAGATACATATGAGAAAAGAATTACATAACACGAAAGTAACTGTGCGACTTCGCAAGAGTGCATATAGAAATGAGTGGTATCTCTACATTGAGAGTTATCCTGTCTATACTGCGGGCAAATCCGAGCCACAACGTGTCCGTGAGTATCTCAACCGCATAGTAACTACGGTAGTCTGGGATAAAACTCGGACTGCACGGACGACATCTTCGAGCAAATCGTACAAACCCAAGCGAGATTTGAATGGAGTGATACAGTGCAAAAGCGAGGTAGATCAAGAAGCTTGTATCTATGCCGATGAGGTGCGAAAGCTCCGTCAAAGAGAATACGATAATGCAGATTTGTACAGTGATGCAGATACTGCACAAGCAGAGCAAAAGGAACGTTTGCAACAAAACTTCATTGGCTATTTTCGGGAGGCGATGTATAAACGACACAAAAATAGCTCCACTTCTATTCTTGTCAATTGGAAGAGAGCTATGGACTTTCTTAAAATGTATGCGGGAGAAAATTTGCCATTTTTCAAAATCGACAATGCTTTTGCCGAAGAGTACAAACGTTTCCTTTTGACAGCCCCTCGTGGAGGGAATAAATGTGGTACTATTTCTCACAATACGGCATCGACTTATTTTTCTATTTTCAAGGCAGCTCTTAAACAGGCATTTATAGATGGTTATCTAACCGTTGATATATCCACCAAAATAAAAGGTATTCAGGAACAGGAGGCTCGCCGTGAATACCTTACCGTAGAGGAGTTAAATACGCTTGCTTCAACCCCTTGTGATCGTGAGGTGATGAAACGGGCAGCCCTTTTCTCTGCTCTGACAGGATTACGCCACTGTGATATTCAGAAACTAAAGTGGAAAGAGATCAACATGGATGGAGAACAGCCGAGGTTACATTTCACTCAAAAGAAGACCAAGGGAGTGGAGTATATGCCTATTTCGGAACAAGCCTTACAACTATGTGGAGAACGAAGATTGCCAGAACAATTGGTTTTTGAAGATCTGCCTAATCCGTCATGGATTTCTAAACCTCTAAAGCGTTGGATAGAGGCTGCAGGCATCAAAAAGTCCATAAGCTTTCATTGCTTCCGCCACTCCTACGCGACTCTACAACTTGCTAGCGGTACAGACATTTATACCGTAAGCAAGATGCTGGGACATACGAATGTGAAGACAACGCAAATCTATGCAAAGGTGGTCGATGAAAAGAAAAACAAGGCGGCACAAGCAATACAACTTAAATCTATAATTAATACAAAATCAGAGAAAGAATGAATCCAAAATATCTTGAACATATTGTTGTTTACCTCTCCGTCTTGGTAGTTTGTGTATTGATTGGGTTGCTGGCGAGAATGATTGTCGTAAGTGCAGGTGTGGATGAATTTACGGCAACTACCGTCTTTTGGGCAGTTACGGCATTGGGCGTGATTGTGTACGCCGTACTGACTTTACTTATCGAAGGACTTTTTTCGTCTACGCTATTGAAGTTTTTTCGCAAAAAGGCACAGCTCAAAATCACGGAAACTACACCCATTCAAACCGAAAGTTTGAAGGAAATCCGCGCCAAGCAACAGCGACAAATGGACGATAAAAAGCGCGCAAAACGTGACTATGCTGTAGAGTACACCCAAAAGGAATTTGCACCCTACACATCGGATGCGGATTTAGAACGGCTTTGCCAGTACGTGCAACTGTATGCCGACCAACTTCCATTGAACGACATTCAGTCAATCCGGGTAAAAACCCTATCCTCTTTGGATTTATTTCATTTTGGCTGGAATATCTGGAAATACCTAAGTGTGAGCAAACAAGAGGACATAGCCCTATTCCTTAAAAAAGTTTTTTCCCATGATCTAAAAGATGTGGAGCCAGACAGCATCAAAAGTCATTTGAAAGACGACCCTAGAAAAGGCATTATTTTGATTCAGGAAAAGTTGTAATCGACAAATAAGTACTAAACTGTTTTTGTTCCAACAGATTTATACGAAAGCGCAAATTCCATTTGATATAACCGCTTATACCAACTACTGGACTTCATCGTTGCTCTCCAGTTTACCTGATTCAAATACCGTGTTAGCGATAATTATTCTTTTTCGCTTCTATTGAAAACAAAATAGGTAATAAATGTTCCATATTGGCTATTCTAAATTTGCCATTCGCCTCTGTCATATTACCAAACAAATTAAATGGTGAGTAATCATATTCCTCGAAATTAGTTATCTGTAAATCGTTGCACAGCAGCCCTTGAAATATTTTTGATAATCCATGATTCCAAGTTATTTCTTTATAACTTCCTTTTTTATTAGAATTTGTATAAGTCTCAGAAATTGTAATAAAGGGATCATTTCGAGAATAAGCCGATTCTATTTTTTCAAAATTTGTATCAAACATCCATAATACAAGATGAAATTCAACCATCACAAATTTACCGTATTCATTTAAATAATGATTTACGATTTCTCCCCATTTATTAAGATCTGGATACCAATTTATTACACCATAACTCGTAAAAACAATATCGAATGTAGTCTTCAAATGGTTTGGTAAGTCGAAAATATTACAACAGATAAAATCAGCCTCACAATTAGTTACATCTGCTAAATACTTTGCTTTCTCTATTGATTTATCTGATAAATCAACTCCTGTAACTTTTGCACCCATACGAGCAAATGATATTGTATCCATTCCAAAGTGGCATTGTAAATGTAATATCTTCTTATCTTTCACATCCCCAAGCAAACCTATTTCAAGTGAGTTTAAAGAAGATTTTCCTTCCAAAAAACTTTTTACGTTGTAGAAATCTGATTCAAAATGCTCTTGTGTTCTTTGGTTCCAACTACTTTGGTTAATTTCAATAAAATCATCGTACGTTTTCATATTCTCAACTTATTATCTAGGTTGCTATATTTTCTTAATTACCACTTACGATCGGCTGCTTGGCGAAGGTGGCGGCTCATGAATGTTTGTACGGGCGATAAACTCTCAAACTCTGCACACACTTTCTGCTAGCCAAACCGCCACTTGCACCAAACCGCTTGTTGTAAGCTGTGCATTCATTGCTAATGTGTTTGTTTTCAATTACTCTCAATGAATTTTCTCTTTCTCTCCCAATCTGCATATATTAATCCATTTTCAATTTGTGTATTAAGATATTTTTTTATCGGTATTAATTTTATTCCTAAATCTGATTTTTTCACAATAGAAAGTATATTTTGCCAATCAGAAGCTTCTAAATCGCCCAAATTAACATCTCCACAAACAACTGTTCCGCCATTTCCTCTCCACCATATTTTAGAAAACAAATCAACATCTTGTGTTAAGGATATAAACAGTAATAACACATCTTCAAATATTTCTTTCATTGAGTGTCTTGCTATATCCACAATAAAATTCATTTTTTTATAACTTCCATAATTTTCTTTGCAATAATTTAACAGGAAATTTTTAGCTCGTATGCTCGCTTCTTGTGGCAAATTCCAAAAGAAAGAATTGCAAAAATGTTCTCCAATTCCTAAATAGACTTCTTTTTTATCAATCAAATCAAAAACGGTCTTCAGTATAGGTTCAATTCTATTAGATTCCCAAATGACATTCAAATATCTGTCTTCGTCCAAATAATGTTGATTTTTTGAATATAAATTATCAATATACTCTATAAGAAAGTTTTCATCTCGCTGAATAATCTTTGCAAAGCCTCTTCGAGTTAAGTCAAAATGACTGTCTATTAAATTTTGTTGCAAGTATAGTTTCTTTATCAAATTAATGTCATTCCCTAATTCCTCAAAGCAGTCTTCTATGATATTAAATTGCACAAAAATCGTTTCGTCTTTTTTTTCGTTTTTGTCAATAATGATTTGGAATAATTCTTGGAACAAATTTGGTTCAATACTTAAATATCGCTTTAATCCTCCAAGCCATATTGAAGCTCTATTCGGTAAATTTTTTACAGTCTCTTTAATTTTCTCAATATACTTCTCATTTATTAGATTGTCTGCCAAATTATCATAAAAAGACAACTCCCAAGAATATCTATTGTCAAAATTATTGTTCTGCAAAATATCCCAAATATATTGTGATTTTTCTTGTGTTGTTAGCTGATTTTTGAAGACTGTTGTTGGGATATAACCAATTTGATTGTTTGTAATTATTACTTCATTTAAAAACTGACAACCTAACCCAAAATTTTTAGAACAATTTTCATCAACTATCAAATCAAACGAGTTATTATAGCTCCAATCATTTTTTGCAATGCTTTTTAAGTAGACAAAAGTGTCATAAAATGATTTAATATCTTTAATGTTGTTGAAAACAAAAGATTTCCTTATTTCTTCTTCTTTCAGTTTTTCGTATTCTTGGTAATTCTCAAAATCATAGCTTTCCTTGTCTCTAAATCTATCCCAATCTAAAATTAGATACTTCTCATAAGTTGTGTTTGTGAATTTTTGAGATAAAGAAACAAATTCAGGAAGTTCTATTTCGTTTCTTCTACACCATCTAATCTGTTCTTGAACGTAACGACAATGTTCAAATGAGTTAGGTGTTAAATGTTTTTCAATAATGGGTATTAAGAATTGAATATCATATTCCATTATTTCTTTTGTTACATCTGGACTAACATTTGCATAACTTTGTAATAATTCGAGGGATTTCTCAGGATAAATATCAAAGTAGTCATTTACATTATCCCAAATGTTTTTTCGAAACACTCTAATAAATTGATTATTGGGAATAGGATACTGATAAATAGATATTGCATAGTGCCTTTCACTTTTTGTTTGTTGGTATTTAAAAGCAAGAAATGTTTTTGACAATTCATAGAATGCTATTGAATACAAAATATCTTTTTTTGCTAATCCTTCAATTAAAATTTGAAAAAGTATATTTTGCCTTTCAAAACCAAAGCGTTCATCAGTCCAGTCAAATATCAGGATTTCTCTGATTTTGTGTATTAGTTCGGGCAAGTGTTCTGGTTTCTTTCTGATAAACTCAAAAATTAATTCAATCGCATCTTTGAGCTTGTTTTGAAAACGTAAAAAATTACTAAGCAGTTCAATAACTTCATTTCGGCTATAAGCAAAATCATTTGTTTCATATTTAACTTCGTAATTAACATTATGAGGTAAAGGCAGTTGATTTATTCTATTGTAAATATACAGCAATGTTTCTTCTTGCAGATAGAACCAAAATATTTCCAAGAATGCAAACGTTCTTTCTTCTTCGTTTTCAATTGATTTTAAATAGTTTTGAAGAATAGGTTGAAGTTTCTGCATCACATTTTCAAAACCAAAAGTATTGTTTGCAGGAATAACACAATCTTTAAATCGATTTTTATTTTCATTAAAATAACTTTTTAAAAGTGTTTCAAATGCGAGCAGATTATCTTTAATAAATGCTTTATAGAAAAAGAAAGTTGCTAAATTTTGTTCGGGAATTTTCACATAATCATATCGTATTTCCACTAACTCCAATCTATCTAATTTTTCTATTGCATCAATGAATAATGAATAGTCAATACCAAAATTTTGTAAAACAGGTTCGGTTATGTTTTTGTCTTTATAGGGTATGACATTGAAAAAAGCAATTATCCCCAAACATTTAATATTGAACTGATTGGAAAATTCTCCATCATCATTTATAAATGTTGAGAAATATTTCTCAAACAAATCGGATACATCTGCCAAAGCATAAATATTTTGCTCTTGTTTTGCAAGCAACGCCGTCATAATTGCAAGCCGAGGATTTCCGTCTGCGATACGAACAATTTCTTTATGAAATTGCCAATTTGAAATATTAAAAGGTTCCGCTTTAATAATATCAGTAATTTGTTCATCAGAGAACTTTTTTAAAACACATTGCTTGGGTGCAAATCCAAAGCAAAAACTTTCAACTATTGGCAAAGCATAATCTCTTGCAGTAAGAATAATTTTCAAATTTCCTGTTCGTTGCGACTTGTAAAAACCTGTGATTTGACTAAAAGCGTCTATTCTATTGGCATCGTCAACGAAAAAGATATAGTCTTTTTCATCATCAAAATACTGATATAAATCACTTAACAAGTCACAATTTTTATATGAAAGGCAAAACGCATTGTATGATAAATTTTCGGTAAGAAAACTATTAATTGCTTCTATTGCAATTTTTGTTTTCCCAACGCCTGCAACACCAGTGATTATTAAGAAATCATTTTGCTTAATAATTTGTTTGATATTTTCTAATTCCTCCTCTCTGTGCAGAAAAGTATTATTCAAAGGTGTCGCAATACCCTTAGACGCTTTATTGTATTCCTCAATAAAAGTGTTAATAGAAACAATTTGGCCTGTATCTAAAGGTAACCCCAAATATTTATGAACTAAATCTCTATGTTGTAAATGCAATTCTAATGATAGACAATCAAGCGTATAAATGGTTAATGTGAGTTCTGCTTTGCCCAGAAGATTCTTCAAAGATTGAAATTCTTCTGTACTTAAGTTGAAATTTATACAAAGTATTATTTCTGCAATTTGATTTATCGGAATTTTTGTCTTTGTTGTGTCAAGACATTTTTTTATATCTTCTTGCAGTTTTGGTACACCTTTTGTAATATTGGTTGAATATTCTACAAATACATATTTACCATTAGGCAATAAGTAAAAAGTGTCAGGTGTTCCTTTTGTTGTTTTTTGTTTTCCGCTTTGACTTCCGACTCTCGAAAAAGTTCGGTAATTCTCGTTTTTAAGAATTAAAAAGCTATCACATAATTCCTGAAAAACAGTTTCATTTATACTTGTAAGAGCTTTTTCTATAGTTTGTAATCTACTCATTTTTCTTTTCTTTAATTTTATGCTGTGTAGCCCACGCATTGCCTACAACACTATAATATGCGCAATTTTATTATGCATATTAGCCAAGTCGGTACATATTCCACAATAAAATTACATTTGCAAACATACTATCTTTCCGCATAACAGCCAAAAATATTGTATTTATTATTATTGAGTAAGAAAGGAGATAGCTAACAACTTTCGAGGTATTTTCCACTGTGTTTTTGTAGTGTTTTCTCCGTGTTTTGAATCACAGAGAAAACACTTTATTCATTTGTGCCATGTTAAACTCAAAATAGTATAGACATGGACAACAACGAAATTTCTTTTGAGAATCTACCTAAGGCGGTAGCTCACTTAGTGAACGAAGTAGCTGAGATCAAAGCATTGGTCGAGAAAGGGCAAGATGCAGTTCTTTCTCCAAAACGTATTCCTATCGGGATAGATGAAGCGTGTAAAATCATCGGGAAGGCCAAACCTACAATTTATACACTTATGCGCAAGCGTTTACTCCCTTGCTACAAGAATGGAAAGCAACTCTACTTCTTCGAGGATGAGTTGCTCGAATGGATAGCCAATGGTCGTAGAAAAACTGTGCGAGAACTTGCCGAAGACTCAAAGCTCTTTATCTCTGAAAAGAAGGCCAAGCGCTCTCATTTCTAAATATCTATTCAACGATGAAAGAAGAAATGGATGAACGACCAGAAGGGAAGCAATCCAAGAATGAACGGATAGAGTCTTTTCTAAGGGAGCACTATGACTTTCGATTCAATACCGTAAAAAGTCGCACGGAGTTTCGAGGCTCGAATAAAGATGAACCTTTCTACCCACTCGGTAAATTCGACATCAACTCCATGCGACGGCTATTGGATTCTTCACAAGGTATCAGTACCTCGGCAGAGAATATACGAGCGATATTGGAAAGTGATTTCTGCCCACGTATCAATCCTGTACAGAAGTATTTCCAAAAACTATCGAAGTGGAACGAGGGAGAGGATTCGGAGATTATTCACTTGGCCTCGTGCGTAACGGTTCGGAATCCTGAGAAGTGGCAAACTTATCTGACCAAATGGCTTATTGCAGTGGTGGCGAATGCGATGGATGATTTATTCTGTCGCAATCACACCTGTCTGGTTTTGACTGGAGAGCAGGGTAAGTTCAAGACAACTTTCTTAGACTTACTTTGTCCCATAGAGCTGAAAGCATATTTGTTTACGGGTACTATTGACCCTCAAAACAAGGATACGCAGACCCTTATAGCCGAATACCTATTTATCAATATCGACGACCAACTCAAAGCCCTCAACAAGAGAGACGAAAATGAGTTAAAGAATCTCATCACTACTCCACGGGTTAAGTATCGCAGACCATACGATACGTACATCGAAGAGTATCCTCACTTAGCCAGTTTTATGGCTTCGGTAAATGGCAATGACTTCCTTACAGATCCGACGGGTAGCCGCCGATTTCTTCCTTTTGAGGTAGAAGCTATTGACATAGAAGCTGCTAAACAGGTTGATATCAATAAGGTTTATTCGGAGGCTTGGTGGTATTGGAAAAGTGGATATCGGTACTGGTTTGATGATGCGGAAATTGCAGAGTTGCACCGAGAGAGCGAAGGCTTTCATGTGCAGACAGTCGAATACGAAATGTTGCTCAAAGGCTTTGAGAAACCAAGTCCTAAGGAAGAGTCTTATATGACCACTTCGGAAGTCCTGAATTATTTGCGTGGATACACTACGCTGAACCTCTCTGAAAAACGAATGGGAGAAGCTCTGCGCAAAGCAGGATTTGAACGAAAGTCCCGACGGATAGGAGGTAACCCTATGTATGTTTATCATATCAGGAAAGTCTTCCCGAATCCATTTATCAGTTCCTTTTGACCTATTGATAAATTACAGTTACTACTTACTACAAGAGATACTAATCCAGTGAAAGAAAAAAGATTGAGCGTGTAGTATGGTTTTATAATCTGTCTTACAACAGAGTTACTACTCGCACCGATGATACTACTACAAGAAAACAGGTTACGACTCTTTTTCTTTTCACTGTGAAGGAGTTATCCATCCATATTCATGTAGTAAGGAAAATCTCCAAAACTTAGAAAAACATGATGAATATTGAACATATAAAATCCTTATCTCTGAAGGATTATTTGGCAAATAAAGGCCATTACCCCGTGAAGGAGTATACGACTTATGGAATGTATAGAAGTCCTTTTCGGGAAGAGAGTAGTCCCAGTTTCAAGGTCGATTATAGAGTAAACCTTTGGTATGATTTTGGAAGCGGAGAGGGTGGTAGCATAATTGATTTGGTAATGAAACTACATGGCTGCACGCTGTCTCAAGCATTTGGACTGTTAGAAAGCCGTGTAGAGATTAGCCCTCTTACGCAGAACGACTTTGAACGACAGGTAGAGAGGCGCGAAGAGATGAAAATAATCGAAGCCGTCTCTTTGCATCATCCTAATTTGCTGAGATATCTGCAAGATCGTAAGATTGATTGTTCTGTGGCGAAACAATATTGCCGTGAGGTTCACTATCAAGTAAAAGGACGTACTTATTACGCTATCGGAATGCCTAACGACTTGGGAGGTTATGCCATTCGTAATCTCTATTTCAAAGGCTGTTTACCTCCTTCCAGTGTCTCCTCCTTTGATCGAAATACGGATACTGTAAATCTCTTTGAAGGATTTATGGATTACTTGAGTTTTTGCACCCTTTATCCTGACAGAAATACTGAATCTGCAGTTGTATTGAACTCTGTAAACAATCTCCAAAAGGCTCATTCTTTGCTCTCGAAATATGCCATTGTTAACGCTTATCTCGATAACGATGCAGCAGGAAAGAAAACGCTTGAAGTGCTTTGGAGAATGAATCTTCCCGTTAATGATTGCTCCAGCCTCTATGGGGAGCATAAAGACTTGAATGATTTTCTCTGTCGAAAAAATCAAAAACTCATTTCTCCTCCGAGAATGAAATGTCGGGGACTCAAACGATGAATGGGCATGGAGTCAAGTCCTTTGATTATTAGGGGAGCAAGTTTGTGTTTTGGTCAGACCAAAACCTTGCTCTTCGAGGATTGACTCATCCCGTTGGTCTATTTATAAATCAAAACAAGTACAGCAATAAAAACAATAGAAAATCGCAATACGAATGGTCGCCCACCCAAACGACCAGTAAAAAAGAAGAAATATAAGATTACTCTGAAAATGGCAACCGAGGAGTTCTACTCTCTGAAAGCTAAAGCACGTCTTGCTGGGATTACCCGAAGTGAATACATCCGTCGTTGTATTGCTGCCAGTATAGTCAGGCAAAGACTATCTTCCGAATTGATGAGTCACCTTCGTCAGCTAAGTGGAATGGCCAATAATGTCAATCAGATTGCCCACAAAGCCAATGCTATGGGATACGCACGAGTCTATCAAGACAACCTTGTGATGACTGAGAGATTGGACAATATCATAAAACGAATCGAAGATGATTGCTAAGATTGTTCAGGGGAGAGGATTTCGAGGGGTGATAAACTATGTTTTAGGGAAAGAGCGTGCTCAGCTCTTGCAGGCAGAAGGCATTCGTCTGAAAGATAGAGAAGCTATAATCCGAAGCTTTGTTACTCAAAATAAACTTAATCCCAAGATTACGAAACCTGTAGCCCACATCTCTTTGGATTTCTCAGCCCAAGATAAGGTGCATTTAACGGATGCTTTTATGGTCAAGGTGGCACAGGAATATTTACAGAAAATGGGCTACTCCAATACACAGTATCTTATTGCTCGCCATCACGATACAGACCATCCACACATACACATGGTAATCAATCGTATTGATAATGATGGTCGAAGAATTTCGGATCAAAATGAAAAACTACGTAGCACAAAGGTCTGCATGGAACTGACCAAGAAATACGGATTATATATTGCTTCAGGAAAAGAGAATGTCAAGCGTGAACGGCTGAAAGGGAACGACAAAACCAAATATGAGATTTACGACGCTCTCAAAAAAGCTATCCCTCAAAGTTTGACGTGGGAGCAGTTGCAAGCAACCCTAAAGCAATCAGGTATAGGCTTGGAATTTAAAATGAATGGCAATACAGATAAGATTCAGGGCATCATCTTTGAGAAAGACGGTAATCGGATTTCAGGCTCCCATGTAGATAGAGAATGTAGCTTCTCAAAGATTGACAGGCAGATTAAAGATAATGCCTATCAAGCACTGCAAGTGGCAGAAAAACAGGAGTTCAAAACATCAGAAACAGGAGGTGTGATGGATGCTCTTGATTCTCTTATCGGGCAACTAAGCATTTTCTCGCTTTTTAATAGTCCTCATTACGATGCAACGCTTGCCGAATACATTCAGGCTCTGAAAGCCCGAAAGTTGGCGGCTAAAAGTAAAATCAGAATACGCAGGGTACTGCACTAATGTTTAATCATAAAAGAAAAAGTATATGAATACAGATAGAATGGATACTTCGGCCGTATATGGTCTATTCGAGGAATTGAAGCAGAGTCTTACTGAAATGACTGCCTCGTTAAAAGGAAGATCTGAACAACAAACAATCGATTTGAGTAAAATCGAGGAACTTTTTGGGAAGATGAATACACTTTCAAAGCAAGAGGTGTTTTCTCCCGAACAAATCAGAGTTTTGGAAGAAATACTTACCAAGAGTGTAGTGGCAGGACTGGAAATAGCCTTTGAGAAGCTAGATGGATGGGATTTAGAGAAAAAAGAGACTTTACAAGCCATCGAGGCAAAAATTGATGAGATGGGTAAGGAGAGTCGTACTGTCATCCGTAAAGAACATATTCTTAGTCTTGACTTTAAGAACAGTAAAACGGTTATCACTCTTTGCAGTATGGGACTTGTTCTTTTGTTTTCTCTGGTTGGGAACTTTTGGCAAATGCGACAAAACGGTCAACTATCGGATAATGATTTGAAGTATCGCTACATCAAAATGTATGGAGAAGTTAATCAGGAAAAGCTAATGGATTTGGAAACGCTCTTTACCTATGAGAGAGACGAAGAGCAAATTACACTTATCCGAGAACAAGTGGAAACTTACGAACGATTAGTTAAAGAGCAAGCTGAAAAAACAGAACGAGCCCGCCTGAACACATCTCAAGCAAATGAACTTCGGAAGCAGGCTGAATCTATAAAACAACGGAAATAAAGCTTCTTTCCTGCACCAATTAAAATGATTTAAGGGAATGAGAAAATAAAACCTCATTCCCTTTTTCTATGCTATTTCATTTCATATCTTTGCGCTATCAAAAGAACATTGAACGCGATGGATAAACCCATGAATCGAATCAAAGAAGTGCTTGTGGAGAAAGGAATTAAGCAAACATGGCTTGCCGAAAAATTCGGCAAGAGTTTCAGCATTGTCAATGCCTATGTCTGTAACAGACGCCAACCAAGCCTCGAAATCCTCTTCCAGATTGCAGAGATATTACAGGTTAACCCTAAGGAATTGATTAACAACCTAGATGAGTAACGATTTTCATTATGGCAGAGTATAAGGAACAGCATAAGAAGTCAATTCGCTTCTTTAATGACAGAGAAGTGAGGGCTGTATGGGACGATGAAAACAATAAGTGGTGGCTCTCGGTACTCGATATCATTACAGCAATCAACGAGCAAGACGATTATCAAAAGACAAGAAACCATTGGAAATTTCTGAAAATCAAGCTGAAGAGGGAGAATAACCAACTGGTTAGTGACACCATACAGCCAAAAGACTCCTTGGTGCCAGAGGAGGGGAGCGTGAACTTGGATCGATTGTAGGATTTAGTTGTCAAGAAGGATTGCGATGATATCGAGTATCAGATATAAGATTTCTAACTTCATCATTTGTATTTGTGTAGTGTAAAGAAAAACAGTATGGCAAACAAACGATTTATACCTCAAGTAATAGTACCTGAAATCAAGGCAGATTGGAAGGATTATCAAGTTTTACAGGCTTTCCTCGCCATGAAAGGCGATAAAAGGAGATCGTCGGAAATCGCATATACACTGAAATATACTGGTAATAATGAATTAATAAATCAAACTTTAAGCAGCCCATTTAATTCGCATACTTTATTAAGCAGTGTAATATGGGGTAATATTTTACCAAGAAGAATAGAGGATCTAGGCACAGGTTGGAATCGCTATTTTTTTAAGCCTCAATCGCTAGATATCGAAATAAATTGGGTACTACAATGTTTTAAAAAACATAAGAGTATTTTAAGGAATTTTGTGTCTTTGCGCGACAACGTGGAAAAAAATATTCTTCTTGGAGATTATTCACAGGCGGAGTTGTTATTGGAACAATCTTTAAAAAGTATTGGATATACAGTTTGGTATTATGAAATGCGATTAACAATAGCAGGTCTTCAAAATAACTTGTCGAAAGGTATTGAAATTGTTAGTCGATTTAATGCAATACACAAGGATTTAAGACGTGGATTTGTTCCAATAGTATTATCAAATATATTATCAAGAAGTCAGCGCTCTGTTCCACCTTATGAATATGATGCAAGTCTTTACTCAAGATATAAGAAAAACAGAACTGAATTTCAGAATGATCGCTACAATTACTATTTATTCCGCTTAAATTACTATCAGAATTATAATATTGATGATCTTTCTGTTTGCTTGATAATGGAAAGTTTGAATTCTGTAGTAGATAGGTATATATTAATTAATTATATTCTTAGGTCTTATGTAATTGGGGATGATGAAAGCAAAGATATAGTAGGTAATTATGCAAAATTACTTTATCAAATAACATCTGATCGTTGCTGGATTCCATATCTCTTGCTTAAACCTTATAAGAAATTTCCCGAAGAATATTATGATAGAAATTTCATATCTATATTGGATAGATACTATACTGGACAATACGATAATGTGATCGCAGAATGCAAAGAATTTTTAGCAGAAAAACCATATCATTTTGATGTTCTAAAGTTGTATTGTAGAGCTCTTCTTTTTAAAAACAATGGCTTTAGACCAATAATAAATAACACAGACTCTGTTTTGAATGAGGTGGCAAGACTAGTTCATTCAGTGATGACAGAACAGGATAATGCGGGAAGTATCGATTCATTATATCAACGCAGCAAAAATTTGCATGGGCTAACTTTCTCTAGTGGGCTGGATTATTATATAAAAGAAGAAAAAAAGTGGTTGAAGGACTCATGGCTTCATTTATCATCCATGACATGTTTTGACCCATTATTTACTACGGCATTTGAGGATAATGAAGAAAAATTAGCGTATTTAGATTGGGGTCTGAAACATGATAATGGTTCAGTCGTTATACCATACCAAAAAAGGAGAGTGGAGAAATTAACGACAGAAGAATCAAACGTTGTTGGTTATATACGCGAGGTTGATAATGCAAAAATCACTTTTGAAAACAGAGAATACGAAAAAGCTATAGATTTATGGACTTCTATAATTGACAAGAACACAGAATATACACCTACTGTTCAAACAGCGGTAGAATATACTTTTATGTCATACATAAGTATGGGTATATCTTATAGACAGAAAGCCGTCCGTTTTTATGTAGATAAGTATATAGCCAACAAGGCTTTTGTATCTAAGGTAGATACAAAGCAATTTATGATAGATATTAAGAATTCAAGATATGAGGGGCTCAGAAATGATATTGATTTTTTGATCTTTGTTTTCTTAAACGCAGAGAATTATCCACAAAAACAGTTCGTACTAGAAAGTTACTGTAAATATGAAAATGTAGTATATCCATCTGATTTATTGGCAAAACTCAGAAGAAAAGACCAAAAGATGGTGGAATTATTCCTATATCTGCTTGTTACGGATGATTTACTATACCATCATTACAAATTGAAAAGTACACTTGAGGTGCTTGATGAAAAAATAAAGATTACCAGTTATCTGAAGAGCTCCTTCCCAGATAATTGTCTTTATGCTAATATGTGTACAGAATTAATGCACGAAATAGTTGCATATAGAGGAATGAAAAAACTCGATGATAGTAAAATCTTTGTGAATGAAGATGCAATAATGAAGTATGAACTAAGCAAAATTGATGATCTGTATGATAGATTTAAAAAACAAGCAGCCTTGGTTCGTAGTAATAGAGTATTTGTTCTAGTTAATGGAACTGATTTTTCACATAATAATGCAGCTGATTTGATAGATGATATTGCAACATATTCAACTAATGCAATAGAAGAAGTTGCACTACAAATTTTCAATCTAATAAGATTTGCATTCTTGAAAAGTAGATTTGGCTTGGGAACCTATTTGAGTACACGAATAAGGCATGGCGTATTTGAGGGAGAGTTAAGGTCTGATTTTGAGAGATTAAATCTTATTCTTAGCCAGTCAGGACAACGATATATGCCTTCTGATTATTGGCGAGTAGAGTATTCTTTAGATTCGGGAATATGTAAAAACTTGTATGATGCACAAGCAAAATTCTCAGATAATATTGACAATCTAATTTCATCATTCAAAGATTCTGTTATTCAAATTTGCGTCGATGAAGATAACGAAAAAAAAGGAGAGTTTGATTATACGATAGACACAAAAGAATTATGTGATCGCCTGATGGAAATCGAGTCTAAAACTCATAATCGGGAATCATTTTGTAAAGGTGTAATTGATTATCTTTGGGAGATAACAGAGGCGCGTCTGGAGATTGTTAGGGCAAGGATATCTAAAGAATTAAAACCAGGAATATTCAAACATCTGCAAACCTTGGAGCAATGTTTTGACTCTCTTTCAGGCCATAACACTTTGTGCACAGATTTGAAAACTGCTGTCAATAATGCTAGAGCTGCACTAACAAAGAAACTAACCAAGGTTGAGAATTGGTTTTATAGGCAGGAAACCAAATTTGAAGATTTTGATATCGAAAGTCATATTCGTATGACTATGGAACAAGCAGCAAGATATTATCAAGATATCCATGTCGAAATGGATATGAAAATGGAGCCTTTGCCTGCTCAAATACGTGCTGAATATAGTTCTTCTATGTTTGATTTATTCTTTATCTTCTTGACAAACATGCTAAGATATAGTAAGAATACAGATTCTAGAATCTTCCATATAAGTTCTCAAATGATTGATGAGGCTAAGATAGAAATATTGTTGGTTAATGATCTTCGAGATGGAGTTCAAGAGGAGGAATTAAATCATACTTTTGACGAAAAAATGAACGATGTAGCAAAGTTACAGCAAGAAGGTGGCAGTGGTTTAGTAAAGGCCATGACTATAGTAAAGTACGATTTTGGCAATACCAATAATACTTTTACCATTAGAGCTACTGACGGAAAATGCATTGTCGGTATATTATTCAACATTAAAGATATGTTAGCCAGTGAAAAGAATATTGCTAGTTGAGGACTATGAAGAGAAGGCGAATAATATACTGGCCTTCTTAAAACAGGAATTTCCTGATTGTGAGGTTAAGCAATGTACATCGTATAACTCTGCACAAGAAGAGATATTTGAACATGGAAGTGATTATTCGCTGATATTGTTGGACATGTCTATGTCAACCTATGACTTGTCAACAGATGCAAGTGGTGGACTCCCAGAACCATCTGCCGGGCAATATATTCTTGAAGGTATGTTTCTTCGAGAAATTATGACTCCAGTTATTGTCGTTACTATGTATAACGTATTTGGTCGTAAACAGTTGGCAGTTTTCGATGGTGATCTTAAAAAAGACTATCCTCAAAATTACAAATCATATGTCTATTATTCTTCGCAAAAAAATGATTGGAAAAATCATTTAAAAAGACAAATAAAAGAAATCCTATCATGATACAGATTTTATTATTAGATGACAGTAATGATAAGAGAGAGGCTCTTAAATCCGTTATTTTGCCATTATTTCCTCAGGGTGAAATTTTAATAGAAGAAGCTTGCTGTCTAGTAGATGGGCGAGAAAAGCTTCAGACAAAAACATACGATATGCTCATCCTTGACATGGTGCTTCCTGAGCATAGGGAGGATCAAGAGAGAGAGATGAATAGGCGTGGAGGAGTTGAGTTGTTGGAAGAAATATACATTAACCAAAGTATAAAGAAACCAATCCAAATAATTGGTCTAACAGAATTTGAGGAAGAGTTTTCTGAACAACAGAAAGAATTTAAGGACAAGTTGTGGTATTTGTTATTTTACTCACGTAAGAATAATGAGTGGAAAACACAGCTTAAGGATAAAGTGTGTCAATTAGAGCAAATGAAGAAAGGCATAGAGAAGTCTATTAAAAACTGCAATAAATTTCACTTAGGAATCATTTGTGCATTGAATGAAGAATTTGTAATGATGCAAAAGGCATTCGTTAATTGCAAATGGGAATCTATACAAATAGAGGGACTTCCGTATGTATTTAAGACAACTAAGGTCACTAGTAGTCATATGAAAGATTATAGCATTATAGCCGCATGTGCAAATAAACCAGGTATTTGTGCAACGTCAATTCTCGCTTCTGCCATGTATAATCGTTTTGGCGTTGATACAATTTTTATGACTGGCATCACTGCTGGTATAAATAATGGCGATGTTGCATTAGATGACATCATAATTGCAGATGCTATACACGACTATGCTTCTGGGAAACTCAAAGAGGAAGTATCAGGAGACATTAGGTTTTTGAAAGAAATGAATCAAATACCTGCAAATCGTAATTTAATTGCATTGGTGACTGATTTTATATCTAACCCTGAACATTTGAGAATAATAAATGATTCTATTCATGATGCCAACCTAAAAGAAGAGAAAAGTAATGTATCTGCTTGTATAGCCAAAACTGTGTGTGGTCCTTTTGTTATTGCTTCTTCTGGAGTTGTCGAAAAACTACAAGAAGACGAACGTAAATTGCAAGCACTCGATATGGAGGGCTTTGCTCTTTATGCAACAGCTCATACTCTTGATAAAAAGGCTCTATGGATTAAAGCTGTGTCGGATTTTGCAGATGTAAAAAAAGAAGATAGTCATCATAAGACTTGTTGTTTTGCTAGTGGTGCTTTTTTGTACGAATTCATTAGAGAAATGCTATAATGCACGATTCATATGGTTAACAATCATATTCTTTGAGCTAGAAATAAACAAAATGTTCTTTTATGAAGCATTAGCATTTGATGAGTTGATAGATAATTCGAACTTTGCACCAATAAAATACACTGTAACAGAGGCAGAAGAAAAGATACTTACCGAAAGACGACTCTCCAACGTTCATACTTTTGATGCTATGCCTTGTTTGGGAACGAGCATTGACGACTTGGATGTATCTCTCATTCGTAAGGAATTTTTGCCCAAGGCTGTGGCAGAGGATATTCTCGGTGAAGACAAACGAGATATTACGGATCAACTCGCCTCCCTTGGCTTATATGATTTGCGTTATAACTGTCCGACTAATGGGGCTATTGTCCTATTTGGAAAGAATCCTGAGCGGCACGTACATGGGGCGTATATTCAATATGTTCGCTTCAAGGGTAAGGATCGTGCGGGTGATATTCTCAACGAACATAAGTTTAGCGGAAATCTTTGTAGGGTATTGCCTAAGATTGATGTTTTTGTCGAGACAAGTATCTCTCAAAAACGTCCCATTCCCGTAAGTGTACTCCGGGAAGAAACAGTTTCTAAGTACCCATATTGGGCTACTCGAGAGTTGTTGATGAATGCCATTATGCACAGGGATTACGAGGGTAACGCTCCTATTCAGTTTTATGAGTACGACGACCGCATCGAGATTCAAAACCTTGGCGGCTTATACGGTAAGGTCAGTCCCGACAATTTCCCCAATGTTAGCGATTATCGGAATCCCTTTATTGCCGAAGCAATGAAAGTCTTGGGCTATGTAAACCGATTCAGCCGTGGAGTCTACCGAGTTCAGAAGGAGTTGGAAGAAAACGGTAACGGGCAAGCCTCTTTTGATTTTTCATTGATTACAGCTTTTCGGGTGGTTGAGAACGTTTCTCAAAAATATCTTGAAGAAGGCTTTGGGGGAGAAACATCCAAGAAATATCCAAGAGACTACCCAAGAGACTACCCAAGAAAGGATTTTAGCAGCTATTCAGGCAAAGCCAGAAATTACTCAAAAGGAATTAGCTCAATCTATCGGCATTACTATTGATGGCATTAAATATCATATTAAGAATATGACCAAGCAAGGTGTCATCAAGCACGAAGGCTCTACAAAGGCTGGAAAGTGGATAATAATCAAATAGAACGTGAAGAATGTGTTGTACATAATATTGGGCATGCTTTTATTGCTTGTATTGATTGTCGTGCTCATAGGAAGAACCAGAACAGAGACAAAACAGTGCATTTTGAATGCCCCTGTTGATGTCGTTTTTGCTATCGTGACCAACAATCAAGAATGGCATTACAGAAGTTCTTTGGATGATTTGGAGATCATCTGTACCCAAGGGGATCTTGAAGAATGGGAAGAAACAGCCAATGGCGTAACTATCCGATTCAAGACACTTGAGAAAAGACCGCATTCTTTCTACAGTTTTGAGATGGATAGTAAAATGTTTGCAGGAGAGTGGCAGGCAACATTCGAACCGATGGAAGGAGATAAAACTCTATTCACTGCAACAGAAAAGATAGAATACAAGAATCTGTTCTATTGTTTAGTGGGGTGTGCTTTTATGGACTTAAACAAGTTTATGACCACATACCAAGAAGAACTCACAGCTCGGATAGAACTTGAAAAGCAGAGCAATAAAGGCAATATAACCGATTGTTTGCAATCAATTTCAGTAATCATATTTGTACCATGTAATTACAATCTGCTGTAAATCAGCACAGATTTGTTTGGAAGGTGAAGTAGTCCGACCTCACACATCATAAAAAGAAGGTGTACTATACAAAGCTATAAACGTATAAGTTACGAAGAGAAGAGGGTATATCACAAAGTGATTTCACCCTCTTTTTTTGTATCATCAGGGAAAGAGAAATAAATCCTTTCCCTTTTTCTATGCTATTTCATATCTTTGCGCTATCAAACAGCTTATGGGAAACAATGGATAGACCCATGAATCGAATAAAAGAAGTGCTTGAGGAGAAAGGAATCAAGCAAACATGGCTTGCCGAGAAGCTTGGCAAGAGTTTTACGATAGTGAACTCATACGTTTGCAATCGTGGCCAGCCAAGCCTTGAATTGCTATTCCAAATAGCCAAGATTTTACAAGTCAATCCTAAGGATTTGATTAACACTCACGATGAATAACGATTTTCATTATGGCAGAACATAAAGAGCAACATAAAAAATCTATTCGTTTCTTCAACGACCGTGAAGTAAGGGCGGTATGGGACGATGAACACAATAAGTGGTGGTTCTCGGTACTTGATATCATTGCAGCAATCAACGAGCAAGAGGATTATCAGAAGACAAAAAACTATTGGAAGTATCTTAAAACAAAGTAAAAAAAGGAGAACAACGAACCGGTTAGTGGTACTAACCGGTTCAAAATGCAAGCCCCGGATGGGAAACAGCGCCTGACAGATATGTTGGATAGCGAGGGCGTAGTCTTATTGGCAAAGGCAATACCTAACAGCAAAGCAATGTCATTTCTCGATTGGTTTATCTATAGCGACAACACCATTGACGGACAGAGCAAGAAGAAAGCCTGCCAACTCTTTGAGAGTGGTCTCTTGAAAACGGCAAAGCCTGGGAGTTTAAAGTGTCTGCAACAAATATACGCTTATCTCTTTGGCGGATTATATGACTTTGCGGGACAAATCCGTACCAAGAATATTTCAAAAAGAGGATTTACTTTCGCTAATTGTATGCACTTCCCCGAAACCCTGCAAACAAGAATTGCCGGTATGATCATTTAATGTGAATTAAAATAAAAAAAATGTTCTTTTTTATTTTTTCGGTTTTCTATATCTTTCAATTATCGGCGCAGCCGATTTACAAAAACCACAATGCTTCCACCGAAGAGCGAGTCGCGGATTTGTTGTCGCGGATGACTTTGCAGGAAAAAATAGGCCAACTCTCTTGCCTTCTCGGTTGGGAAATGTACGAGAAAGTGGATAATCAAACCGTGAGGCCGTCTCAAAAATTCCTCTCGCAGATGGACGAAATGCCCATCGGTGCATTTTGGGCAACGCTTCGTGCCGACCCGTGGACACGAAAAACACTTGAAACCGGATTAAATCCCCGGCTTTCGGCAGAGGCTCTCAATGCGTTGCAGAAATACGCCATGGAAAACACACGGTTGGGTATTCCCATTTTCTTCGCCGAAGAGTGTATGCACGGCCACATGGCTATCGGTACCACGGTTTTTCCCACGTCCATTGGGCAGGCAAGCACCTGGAACCGTACATTGATTGAGAAAATGGGTGCTGCCATCGCACACGAAACCCGCTCGCAGGGAGCACATATTGCTTACGGTCCTGTGCTCGATTTGGCGCGTGAGCCCCGCTGGTCGCGCGTAGAAGAAACTTTTGGCGAAGACCCTGTGCTGTCAGGCATTCTCGGCAGCGCGTTTGTGCGCGGATTGCAGGGCAAGGATTTCGCCGATGGCCGCCACACCTATTCCACGCTCAAACATTTGGCGGCGTATGGCATTCCGGTGGGTGGGCACAACGGAAGGCAGGCGCAAATCGGTGCGCGCGAATTGATCGCCGAACATCTTCTGCCGTTTGAAATGGCCGTGAAAGCAGGTGCGCAAAGCGTGATGACATCGTACAACGCCGTCGACGGCGTTCCGTGCACATCAAACACGTATATTCTGAAAAAGATTCTTCGGGGCGAATGGGATTTCAACGGTTTTGTGGTTTCGGATTTGGGAAGCATCGAAGGCATTGCCACTACGCACCGCGTAGCCCCCGACATCAAACACGCCGCCGCTATGGCGCTCAATGCCGGGGTGGAAATGGATTTGGGTGGCGTGGCCTATACCCGCAATATGGAACAGGCGCACACCGATAGCCTGATTTCGATGAGCGAGATAGATGATGCCGTAAGCCGTATTTTGCGCCTGAAATTTGAAATGGGATTGTTTGAAAGTCCGTATGTTCAACCTTCTCGCACGACGGAGATCATCCGAAGCAAAGAGCACAACCGGTTGGCACGAAAAGTAGCAGAAGAGAGCATCGTGCTACTGAAAAATAACGCCAATCTGCTGCCTCTTTCAAAAAACATCGGCAGTATTGCCGTTATCGGGCCCAATGCCGATAATCTCTATAATCAACTGGGCGATTACACCGCACCCCAGCCCGAAGAACACATCGTAACCATACTCGAAGGCATCAGAAACGCCGTTTCGCCCACTACCGTGATTCGTTACGTCAAAGGATGCGCCGTTCGGGATACCACGCAAAGCAACATCGATGAGGCCGTTCGCGCAGCCAATGCGTCCAACGCCGTTGTTTTGGTTGTAGGCGGTTCCAGCGCGCGCGATTTCCATACCAAATACATCGAGACAGGCGCGGCAACCGTATCGAGCAGAGAAAATGAACTGATTCCGGATATGGAATCGGGCGAAGGATACGATAGAAAATCCTTGACACTGCTCGGCCATCAGGAAAAACTTATCGAATCCATAGCCGCAACCGGAAAACCGTTGATCATGGTGTATATACAAGGTCGTCCGCTCAATATGAATTTGGCTGACAAAAAAGCCTCCGCACTGCTCACGGCGTGGTATCCGGGCGAAGAAGGCGGGAATGCTGTTGCCAATGTTATTTTCGGCGATGTAAACCCGTCAGGGCGATTGCCGATTTCCGTGCCACGTTCGACAGGGCAATTACCGGTGTATTATTCGCTGGGAAAATCAAACGATTACGTGGAAGGAACCTCCACACCATTGTACGCCTTTGGTTATGGACTGAGCTATACCGCATTTGAATACGGTAACCTGACAATCTCGCGCGAAGGCGGCAACATCACGGTTTCGTGTACCGTAACCAATACCGGAAATACCGATGGAGACGAGGTAGTACAGCTGTATTTGCGCGACCACGTGGCTTCGGTTTCCGTGCCACCTGTTTTACTGAAAGATTTTGCTAAAATATCGTTAAAAAAAGGCGAATCCGCCCGCGTGAATTTCGTTCTCACCCCCGAACAACTTGCTTTTTTCAACACCGATTTAAAACGTGTGGTGGAGCCGGGCGAATTTACGGTAATGATTGGCGCCGCATCAAACGATATCCGGCTGAAAGAGAGTTTTGTATATTGATTTATCATTTTTTTATGTCTGCAAAAAGCATTTTTTTTCTTATTTTCTTCGGCTGTACTTGGTTGGCTGCATCGCAAACACCTTATTTTGTGATTGATTCAGGATTTGTTTTCGAAAATCCACCGTTTCAATCGTGCCATTCATCTACCGTGGTGGAAATGGAAAACGGAAACGTACTGTGTGCATGGTTTGGCGGAAAGCATGAAGGAAGCAACGATGTAAGCATCTGGTTATCCGAGCTAAGCAGCGGAACTTGGACATCCCCCACCCTCGTTGCCGACGGCATACAGAATGATACCACTCGGTATGCATGCTGGAATCCGGTACTCTACCGCGACAAAACGAAGCTCTTCCTTTTCTACAAAGTGGGTACGTCGCCTTCGACGTGGTGGGGTGAATACAAAGTTTCAACTGACGACGGAAAAACGTGGAGTAAAGTCGCGAAACTTCCCGACGGAATCCTTGGGCCAATAAAAAACAAAGCCATCCGCATAGGGAAAACCGTACTGCACCCATCCAGCACCGAAACGGCAGGAAATACGCGTTGGAAATCGTTTATTGAACTTTCTGACAGGAATCTCACGCAATGGAAAAGCGTCCCTATCGACACGGCATCTTCATACAAAGTAATTCAACCGACGCTGTTGTGCTACGGAGAAAATCGTATTCAGGCGCTTTTACGCAGCGACAGCAACGAAATTTTGCAAAGTTGGTCCAACGACAACGGCCAAAGCTGGACACCGATAACCGGAACAGGTATTTTGCATCCCAATTCGGGAATTGATGCCGTGGGTTTATCAAACGGCGTAAAACTGTTGGTGTATAATCCAGCCATTAAAGGTGAAAACTGGTGGGACGGCCGCAGTCGCCTGACCGTTGCCGAAAGTGTGGACGGATTAACGTGGAATGACATCCTGATACTTGAAAAACACGAAAAAGGAGAATTCAGCTATCCTGCCATCATTCGGCTTAAAAACGACGATATCTTAATCACATACACATACAACAGACTGAAAATCAAATACGTATTTATAAAAACAAGATCAAGATAAAGCATCGACCCAATAAGGTCCATCCGACAATTTGCGGGATACGGCAATCATGTAGCGCATATAGTCGTAGGATAAAGTACTCTCGTCTCTAAATCCGTATACGTTTCTCTTCATGACCTTAATCCTGTTGTTGATACCTCCTGCCTTTCCTGTGGATATGCGAAAACCGTACCACGCAAGAATCCCCAATGACTCAGTCTCCTTCTCACGTTTCTTGGAACTGGGCTTTGAAGAAAAGGCGCACGATCATAGCACGATCTGTTCAACAAACAGTTGAAAAAAAAGAAGAAAAAGCAATCTCCCTGTGGAGGGCTGTAAGCCTGGCATAAAATGTTGAGTTGTTTAATGGTTGAGTTGTTTTGATTGCCTGGCTGAATGCTGACGACTGAACGCTGAATGCTTTGTGTAACGTGCGTGCGTTGCGTAACCTTTGCGATCCTTGCGGTGATCTTACCACAAAGGACGCAAAGAACGACGCAAAAAAACAGTCATAATATTTGCATATTCTCAAAAAATGTTTCTAACTTTGTAGTATCATCAAAAAACGCAAGGCTATGGAAAAACGACCGACACTCCACCCGACAATTCGATGCGCCTCACAGACCGCACCGGAGGCGCAGCGTAAAAGAAATATCCGGAACGCGGAAAGTAATTATAAACCTTAAAAAAAAGAAGATATGAAGACAAAAATCATTTTATGGATAGGTGCCTTGCTTTTGCTGATAGGAGAAGCGGGATGTGAGAAAGAATTATCGGATACCGAGCTTATGAAACAGCAAATAATCGGTACATGGGAATGGACTGTTTCCTATCAACCGGGAATTTTATGGGAAGTTAAACCTATTCCCGGAGAGAAGCGAGAAATAACATTTATCGATGATCGGGTATTGGCTACCCATAACAAGGAAATTATCGACAATAAACCGGTGATTACCGATAATAAAAAAGTGATCTTGGATGGAAGTTATGTCCTCTGTAAAGAAAAAGATAAATTTTATATAACCATAACCCCGAAAGAGGGAACAGAGGATTTGCAGTACTTAGTTGGTAAAAAAGAAATCTCTTTAAATGAAGATGGTAACACTTTAATTTTTTCTTATTATATAGGAAAAGGAGGCTTTAGCACCGTTTACAAAAAAGTAAACTAATCTTTTAACTTTATCAAAATAAAACGATATGAAAAACAAAATTTTATCCGTAATAAGCGTATGGTTTATTGCTTTGTATACAATTAATGCTCAGATTGTTTTACAAAAACAGACAGAGCGTGACGGAATCGTAACCTCTCTGAGGTTTCGGACAGACACCGTACCTGTTGCCATGAACAAAGCAAAAGAGATACTGAACTCAATAAACAAAATGCAGGCCGCTGATGAATGGCGCTTGGAAAAGTCCAGTGTAGATAAACAAGAGACAAAGCATCAGTATTATCTACAATATTATAAAGGTATCCGGGTTGCCTATGGCACGTATGCTTTGCATGGTAACGACAGAGGGCAATTGGAATCGGCCATCGGTAATTTCCAAAAAATTGACCAAGTAAATACCACCGACCAATTGTCGGAGTCCGAAGCGTTGCAGCACGCGATAAAACATATCGGAGCAGAGCTGTATAAATGGCAAATTCCGGAAGAAGAGCGTTGGATAAAAGAATATTTGAACGATACGTATTATCCCCAAGGAGAGATGGTGATTGTAAAAGATATTCTTCAGGGTAGCAATCAATACCGGTTGGCTTATAAATTCGATATCTATGCCCATAAGCCGTTAAGCCGATATATGGTATATGTGGATGCCATCGACGGGAGAATTTTGGATAAGGATTCGAGGATACACCATACCAACAGTCAGGGAACGGCAACAACCCGATACAGCGGTACCAGAAATATTATCACGGATTCGTTCGGTGGAGGTTTTCGCTTGCGTGAAGTACGGAACGGCGTACGGATTGAAACCTACAATATGAATAATACCGGCACATATTCCCAAACCGATTTTGTTGATAATGATAACAACTGGATTGAACACGACAATGAGAATAGAGACAACGCAGCTCTGGACGCCCATTGGGGAGCCGAAATGACTTACGATTATTTCCGTCAGGTACATGGTAGAAACAGTTACGACAATGGAGGTGCCCCTCTGCTAAGTTATGTTAATGCAAACTTAACTATGATTAGTCCGAGATACACACATAACGATAACGCATTTTGGGATGGAAACAGAATGACATACGGACGAGGAACGAATTTTGATCCATTTACTACGCTTGATTTTTGCGCCCATGAAATTGCTCACGGTGTAACCGGACATACTGCCCGCCTGGCTTATCGGAAAGAATCGGGTGCTATCAACGAGGCATTAAGCGATATTTGGGCAGCTTGTATTGAAGCCCGATCAGCTCCGGAAAAACAACGTTGGTTGATGGGAGAAGATATCGGAGCCATACGTTCAATGAGGAATCCCAACCAATTCAATGATCCCGACACCTATCTGGGTACGTACTGGATTAATACAAACAATTGTACACCTATATCAGAGAATGATTACTGCGGCGTCCATCGTAATAGCGGAGTAATTAACCATTGGTTCTTTTTGCTTTCAGAAGGAGGAACGGGTACCAATGATATCGGAAACTCTTTTTGGGTAGGGGCTATCGGTATGAACAATGCCGCAAGAATTGTGTATCGGACACAAAGCGTGATTTTGCAATCAAGTGTTGAACAAGAAATTAGTTTTGCACAATTTAGAGAGGCCACAATTACTGCCGCTTCCAATATATTTGGGAACAATTCCTACGAAGTTGCACAAGTCACCAATGCTTGGTATGCTGTTGGAGTTGGAGATAGATATCAATATCGTATCTCCGGCCCTTTGTCCGTCTGCGATCAAGCAACCTATACGGTAGAAAATCTGCCGCCGGGAGCAACGGTGCAGTGGAGTGTATCAAATTCAAATATTGCAACTATAAACAGTTCGAGCGGAGTACTTACTTGCGGAGGAAACGGCATATGCGAAGTTCGAGCAACCATTAACAATTCATCTGTTATATTAACTCCACTAAAAATATGTCTTGGCACTCCTATTTCACAAGATATTACATTGACTGTCGAGAGTTTGAATTCTAACGGTACTTTATGTACCGATAATCCCAATGCCATAATGGCCGATCATCCGGGAGGTAATCGTTTTGGATACATACGCGAATATGAATGGAGAATCAGTAACGGTTGGCAAATCACTCATCATCCGGGCGATAATGGTATATATGCTGACAACTTCATTGTTTCAGTTATTCCATTAAGTCCATTGCCCGGAAGTCCGACAGTTTCAGTGCGTGCACGTAGTGAATGTGGTTGGGGAGCATGGAAAGAAGTCCAAATACCGGCGGTTTCCTGTAGTAGAACGATGTGTGCCTTCACCCTCTCCCCCAACCCGGCCACGGACGAAGTGACCTTGCAGCTGACGGAGACGGACGAAGTCAGCGGATTAAGCGTACTCTCGACCGAGAGAATCCCCTACGAAATCCAGCTATGGAGCGGTATGACGATGCTGCGCTCGTTCCGGACGAATGAGCCGACGTTCCAAATCTCGATGGCCGGACTGCCGGCAGGACTGTACTTCGTGCGCGTGGTCAAAGACGGACAGACGTATACACAGAAGTTGATTAAAAAATGAGAAAAGTGAAAAACTAAAAGTGAAAAGTGATGCCCTTCGGGCGTTGAGTTGTTTAATTGTTGGCTGACTGCTGAAAACTGATTGCTAATAAATTAATTCAGGCTTACAGCCCTCAAAAAACAAGGGAGGAAATCAAATTACCCCACCCTTGCGGGATGGGGCTGAAATAAAACGGGCTTACAGCCCTTGTATGCCCTTGGGGCGTTTGAACAATGGTCAATGGTTAATAGTCAATGGTTATGCGTGGTACAGACCAAATCATGTACCCTACATGACAATTAACAACTGACAATTAACAATAATTAGGAGTGTGTTAATTCAGCCCAATGTGTAGCGAAGCGAAGCGTTGGGGAAAAAAGAATACCCACTTCTGCAGAGGGCTGTAAGCCTGATATAAAATGTTGAATTGTTTAATGGTTAAGATGTTTTGCTTAAACAAACGCACGTGCGTTGCGTAACCTTTGCGATCGGATAACCCGATGACCCAAAAGATAAGGACGAACACCGAGGTTCGCCCCTACACGGCATACTGACCGCTGAACAACCATCGGTTAACGCTCATAATCCTTTCACAACAGACAAATAATAAGCCTGCTAACAAAATTAAACATGAAAATTACGGTTTGCCGGCAAAATTTGCGTTATCTTTGTTCAGACAAAATAAACGTAAAAACCGATTGTGTCTAAAATAGTCGAAACCCCATTGATGAAGCAGTACTTCGACATCAAGTCGAAGCACCCCGATGCGATCCTGCTGTTTCGTGTCGGCGACTTCTACGAGATGTACGGCGAAGATGCGGTGGCCGGTGCCGATATCCTCGGCATTGTGCAGACGAAGCGTGCCAACGGTGCGGCACAGTACGTCGAGATGGCCGGTTTTCCGCATCATGCGCTCGACACATACCTGCCCAAACTCGTACGCGCCGGACGCAGGGTGGCCATCTGCGATCAGCTGGAAGATCCGAAGCTGACGAAGAAGCTCGTCAAACGCGGTGTCACAGAGTTAGTCACACCCGGTGTCTCGATCAATGACAACGTCTTAGACCATCGCGAAAATAATTTCCTTGCCGCCGTGCATTTCGGAAAAAGCCTCTGCGGCGTTGCGTTTCTGGATATCTCGACCGGCGAGTTTCTGACGGCCGAGGGTACGCCCGAAACGATCGATAAACTGCTGACCAATTTCGCTCCCAAGGAAGTACTTGTCAAACGTGGCCTTCGCAGCCGCTTCGCCGAGACTTTCGGATCGCGCTACTGCCTCTTTGAGCAGGACGACTGGGTCTTCACTTCCTCCACCGCCGACGAGCGTTTGCTCAAACATTTCGAGACCGTGAGTCTGAAAGGCTTCGGCGTGGCCGATTTGTCGCAGGGTATTGTTGCGGCAGGAGCTATCCTCATTTACCTCGATCAGACGAAACATACGCAGGTTGCGCATATCAGCACGCTGTCGCGCATCGAAGAAGACCGGTATGTGCGGCTCGATAAGTTTACCGTTCACAGCCTCGAGCTGGTGCAGACGATGAACGAAGGCGGCATCTCGCTGCTCGACATCCTCGACCGCACCACTTCGCCCATGGGCGCACGCCTGCTCAGGCGCTGGCTGCTCTTTCCGCTGAAAGACCTCGACGCCATCCGCCGCCGGCAAGATACGGTAGAATATTTCTTCCGTCATCCGGACGACAAAGACGAGCTGTGCCGGTTGCTCGGCGAAATCGGCGACTTGGAGCGGATCATCTCGAAAGTAGCCGTCGGGCGTGTCTCGCCGCGCGAAGTCGTACAGCTGAAAACGGCATTGCAGGCCATCGCTCCGATACGGGAGATCTGCCTGAACGGCAACGAGCCGTCGTTGCAGGCATTCGGCGAGCAGTTAGACCCGTGCGCCGCCATCAGCGAGCGTATCGCGAAAGAAATTTGCAACGACCCACCGGCGCTCGTCAACAAAGGGGGGATCATGGCGCACGGCGTAAGCAGCGAACTGGATGAGTTGCGTCAACTCTCCTACTCCGGCAAAGACTACCTGATGAGGGTGCAGCAGCGTGAAAGCGAGCGTACCGGCATTCCCAGCCTGAAGATCGCGTTCAACAACGTGTTTGGTTATTACATCGAGGTGCGCAACACACATAAAGACAAGGTCCCGCCCGAATGGATCCGCAAGCAGACCTTAGTCAATGCGGAGCGTTATATCACCGAAGAGCTTAAAGAGTACGAAGAAAAGATACTCGGCGCCGAGGAGAAAATCCTCTCACTCGAGATGCAGCTCTTCAATGAGCTCGTGGCCGAACTGACGAACTATATCCGTCCCATTCAGCAGGATGCTCACGTCATCGCACAGCTCGACTGCCTGCTCTCGTTCGCGCAGACGGCGCAGAGCAACCGGTACATACGTCCGGTGGTCGACGATTCGGACGTGATCGACATCAAAGGCGGACGTCACCCCGTCATCGAGCAACAGCTCCCGGCGGGCGAACCGTACGTGGCCAATGACGTGTATTTGGATAAGAAACAGCAGCAAATTCTGATGATCACCGGCCCGAATATGGCTGGTAAATCGGCATTGTTGCGGCAAACGGCGCTGATCACGCTGATGGCGCAGATCGGCAGCTTCGTTTCGGCCGACAGTGTACGGATCGGCCGCGTAGATAAGATTTTTACCCGCGTCGGGGCGTCGGATAATATCTCGGTGGGCGAATCGACGTTTATGGTCGAGATGAACGAGGCGGCCAATATCCTCAACAACCTCTCGCCTCGCAGCCTTGTGCTCTTCGATGAGTTGGGACGCGGCACGAGCACCTACGACGGTATCTCCATCGCATGGGCCATCGTCGAGTATATCCACGAACAGCCTCAGGCGGCTGCACGGACCCTCTTCGCCACGCATTACCACGAGTTAAACGAGATGGAACGCTCGTTCAAACGCATTCGGAATTTCAACGTATCGGTCAAGGAGTCGGGTAAGAAGGTCATCTTCCTGCGCAAGCTGACGCCGGGCGGGAGTGAACATAGCTTCGGGATTCATGTCGCGAAGATGGCCGGCATGCCGAAAAGCATTGTCAAACGCTCGAATGAAATCCTGAAGCAGATGGAGGCGAGTAACGGTCAGAACGGTGCCTCAGCGAAGCCCGTTCGCGGCTTTGCTTCGGGCGGCGAAGGGTATCAGTTGAGCTTCTTCCAACTTGACGATCCGGTGCTCGGTCAGGTGCGTGACGAAATAAAAAATTTAGATGTGAACAATTTAACGCCTTTGGAAGCGTTGAATAAGTTAAGCGAAATCAAACGGATCATTCAGGTGAAATAATGCGTGGCTTCGGAAAGATAGGAATTATTCTGCTGTGTGCCGTCATGCTGACGGGTATGGCGGTATCATGCTCGCAGGTTGAGCATATCAATGCCGAAGTCGTCTATCAGACCGAAGCTCAATTAGGCGAAGGTGCAATCTGGCATCCCGACCGGCAGTCGCTGTTCTGGGTCGATATCGAAAGCAAGACGCTGTATGAGTTTTTGCCGCGGAAGAAGAAATGCCGTTCGTGGAAGTTCGACCGGAAGGTCACCACAGTGGTACCTGAAAATGAAGAGACGATGGTGGTAGCACTTGAGAACGGCATTATCCGTCTGAATCTGAAAAGCAAGGCAAAGGAAGAAATTGCACCGATCGAGACAAGAGGTGGCAGTCTGCGCTGCAACGACGGCAAATGTTCGCCCAACGGATGGCTGTGGGTCGGCACGATGAGCAACGACGGAGAAAAAGGAAAAGCGACCCTGTACTGTGTCCGTCCCGACGGGCGCGTGGATGCGATGGTAAAAGGAGTGAGCATCTCGAACGGTATCGTTTGGTCGAGAAACAGAAAATACATTTACTATAACGATACGCCGACAGGCAAAATCAAACGTTACCGTTACGACGCGCGTTCGGGCGATATCATCGCCAACGGTATCGCAGTCAACATCCCGCAGGGCAGCGGGATGCCCGACGGAATGGCTATCGACCGGAACGATAATCTCTGGGTGGCGCAATGGGGAGGCTTCGGCGTTTATTGCTACAATGCCTACACCGGCGAATTGATCACCAAAGTGGATGTTCCTGCACCCAACGTGACCTCCTGTACATTTGGCGGTCGGAACATGGACACGCTTTACATTACCACAGCCCGCGAAGGGTTGACCGACGAAGAATTGGCCGCCTATCCTCTGAGCGGCTGCATATTTGCCTGCAAACCGGGGGCTGTCGGTTTGCCTCCGAACTATTTTGGGCAGGAATTAAAGAAGGAAAACAATGAAGATTAAAAAAAAGAAAGACCTGACGGCCACAAAGCCGAATCGAAAAAACGACAAAAAACAGCAGAAAGCTTCGCACATCAAGCGAATGAAGAAAGAAGCCATTGTACAGGCCGTCCTGAACACCTTTCAACTGAATCCGAAGGCGATTTACAACTATAAACAACTCAGTAAATCCATCGGCATCGAAGCACAGGTGCAGAAGCTTTACGTTGCCGATCTGCTCTATGACCTGACGTACGACGGTATTTTGGCCGAGGTAGAGCCGGGACGTTTCCGCCTCAACAGCCTCGGTACGGTAGCCGTAGGCATCTTCCAGCGACGGAGCAACGGCCGCAACGCGTTCCTGCCCGAAGACGGGGGCGAACCGATCCGCGTAGCCGAACGTAACTCGCACCATGCGATGGACGGCGACAAGGTGCGTGTGCAGCTTTTTGCACGTCGCAGAGGAGCCGAACCGGAAGCCGAAGTGATGGAGGTGCTCGAGAATAAGAAACGTACGTTCGTCGGACGATTGCAGATTGCCAAGGACTATGCGTTCTTAGTGACGGAAGACAAGACTTTGTCGAACGATATCTTTATCCCGCGTGAACATTTGCACGGCGGACGGAACAACGACAAGGCTTTGGTACGCATCATCGAGTGGCCCGAAGGTGCCAAGAATCCGTTGGGCGAAGTCATCGATATTCTCGGCAAAGCCGGCGATAACAATACGGAGATGCACGCCATTCTGGCCGAGTTCGGCCTGCCCTACACGTATCCGGAAAAGGTGGAAGAAGCGGCCAACCGCATTCCGACCGAGATCACCGACGAGGACCGTGCCGGGCGCGAAGATTTTCGCGGCGTTGTTACCTTCACCATCGATCCGAAAGATGCGAAGGACTTTGATGATGCGCTGTCGTTGCGCAAGCTGGAGAACGGCCTTTGGGAAGTCGGCGTACATATTGCCGACGTGACGCACTATGTAAAACCCGGCAGTATCATCGACAAAGAGGCTTACGAACGTGCAACGTCCGTTTATCTTGTCGACCGCACGATTCCCATGCTCCCCGAATCGCTTTGCAACAACCTTTGCTCGCTTCGTCCGAATGAGGAGAAACTGACTTTTTCGGTCATCTTCGAGATGAACGATGAGGCCGAGATTCTGGCTTCGCGCATCGGACGTACGATCATCGAAAGCGATCGCCGCTTTACGTATGAGGAGGCACAGAACGTGATCGAAACGGGTCAGGGCGATTACAAAGACGAGGTCCTGACGCTCCATCATCTTGCGCAACAGTTGCGAAATATCCGTTTTGCAAGCGGCTCGATCGACTTCGACCGATACGAAGTGAAGTTCGAGATCGATGAAAAAGGAAAGCCGCTCAACGTTTACTTTAAAGAGTCGAAGGAGGCGAACAAACTCATTGAGGAGTTTATGTTGATTGCAAACCGTGCCGTGGCCGAATCGATGGGTAAACAACCCAAAGGGAAGACCAAGAAGACGTTTGTCTACCGTGTTCACGAACAGCCTGATCCGGAGAAGATGAAGAATTTTGCAGGGTTTATCCGTCGCTTCGGCTATAAATTGAAAACGGACGGGAGCAAGAGCGAATTGACGAAAGGCATCAATAACCTGCTCGATAAAGCGCAAGGGAAGCCCGAAGAGAATCTGATCGAGACGCTGGCTATCCGCTCCATGCAAAAAGCCCGTTACTCGACCGAAAATATCGGTCATTATGGGTTGGCGTTCCCATATTATTCGCATTTCACCTCGCCCATCCGGCGATATCCGGATATGATGGCACACCGTCTGTTAGAACGCTATGCTACGGGCGGGAGAAGTGTGGAAAAAGACCGCTACGAGGAGTATTGCGACCATTGCTCGCAGATGGAACAGATTGCGGCCAACGCCGAGCGTGCATCCGTCAAATACAAACAGGTAGAGTTTATGAGCGATAAGATCGGCCGGGTCTACGACGGTGTCATCTCGGGCGTGACGGAATGGGGGCTGTATGTTGAACTGAACGAAAACAAATGCGAAGGGTTAGTGCCCATCCGCGACTTAGACGACGATTTCTATACGTTCGACGAAGAAAACTATGCGCTCGTAGGCCGGAGGCGCAAACGCACATATCGTCTCGGTGACCCGCTGACTGTGAAAATTGCACAGGCCAACCTTGAACGCAAACAGCTTGATTTCGTCATAGCGGAGTAAAGAGAGCGTTGTCCGGTCCTTTCCTCCTATAAGAAGCGATTGCTTACGCACGGATGATTGCCGATCGCATGAAAAAGGGGGTTTTTACTCGGTGGAGGGGAAATATCCTTTCCGGCCGAGTTCTTTGGCGCAGGCGTCAAGCGCTTCGTACCATTCGCTTCCGAAACAGCGGATCAGCGGTTCACGGAGGAAACGATATACGGGCATACGCTTGTATTTGCCCAGCACTTCGGCTACACGACAGATTTTCCAGCGATGGTAGTTGACGGCACGGAAATGTTTGTGCTGTGTGATACGTACGGGGTAGAGGTGGCAAGAGATTGGCTTCATAAAACCTATACGTCCTTCGCGATACGCTTTTTCGATGGCGCATTTGCACGTGCCGTCGGCGTCGTAATACGTGAAGACACAATCCTTGCCGTCGACGATCGATGTGACCATGTCGCTGTCCGCATCGATATAGGCGACTCCCTGGCGGTTGATGACTTCCTGCGCCTCCGGTGAGAGATCGTCCCATACTTCAGGCAGAATCTGGCGGAGGATGTCAAACTCCTCCTTTTCGATCGGTGCCCCTGCGTCGCCTTCGATGCAACATTCGCCTTTGCATTTGGCAAGGTCGCAGAAGAATTGGCGTTCAATCAAGTCGAGGCTGACTAATGTATCGTCGATTTGTATCATCGGAGATTCGATAAAGGGTATGTTCACAAGCAGGTCTTCCGGCCGGCTCTATGTACACACCCTTTTCTGTTTTTGTGTTGAGGATCGTTTACGGGGGCACGTTAATCCTGAATCAGGTTTTTACCCGTCATCTCTTTCGGCTGTTCCAATCCCATGATATGAAGCAGTGACGGAGCCACGTCGGCCAAGATACCGTCAGCCACCTTGACCGTCTTGTTCTCGGTCACATAGACGAACGGCACGGGGTTGAGTGAGTGTGCCGTATTGGGCGTGCCGTCTTCATTCAACGCATGATCGGCATTTCCGTGGTCGGCAATCACAATCACTTCATAACCGGCTGCTTTTGCCGCTTCGATCGTGTCTTTCAGGCAGGCGTCAACGGCTACGACGGCTTTTTCAATCGCCTCGTACACGCCCGTATGCCCGACCATATCGCCATTGGCATAGTTGCAGACGATGAAATCGTACCGGTTGGTACGGATGGCTTCTACGAGTTTGTCTGTGATTTCGTAAGCGCTCATCTCCGGTTTCAGATCATATGTAGCCACCTTGGGCGACGGTACGAGAATCCGGTCTTCGCCTTCGAACGGCTTCTCACGGCCTCCGTTGAAGAAGAACGTCACATGCGCGTATTTCTCCGTTTCGGCTATATGCAATTGTTTCAATGATTTGGACGATACATATTCACCCATCGTATTTTCCACATTATCCTTATCGAAAAGCACGTGCATATTCTTAAATGTTGCATCGTAAGGTGTCATGCAGAAATATTGCAAGTTCGGAATTATTTTCATTCCCTGTTCGGGCATATCCTGCTGTGTCAGCACAATGGTCAGTTCCTTGGCACGGTCGTTACGGAAATTAAAGAAGATGACCACATCGCCTTCTTTGATGCGTCCGTCGACGGCGCTGTTGACGAGCGGCTCCATAAATTCATCCGTATTTTTATGCGTTTCCGAATCCGAGTCGTAGCAGTCCTGTACGGCCTGCACCATATCCGTCACCGGTTTGCCTTTGCCTTCCACCAGCAAGTCGTATGCTATTTTGATGCGATCCCAACGCTTGTCACGGTCCATGGCATAATAACGTCCGATGATGCCGGCCACCGTGCCCGTTTTCTTCGCACAATACTCGGTCAGTTGTTCGATAAATCCTTTGCCGCTTTTCGGGTCGGTGTCGCGCCCATCCATAAAGCAATGCACGAATGTGTTTTGAAGCCCGTACGTATGGGCAATGTCAAGCAACTTATAGAGATGGTCGAGCGAACTGTGTACACCGCCGTCCGAGGTCAATCCGAGCAGGTGAAGATTTTTACCCGTCGTACGCGCATATTCGTAGGCGCGGATGATTTCCGGATTTTTCAGGATGCTGTTATCGCGGCAAGCCTTGTTGATCTTCACGAGGTCTTGATACACTACGCGTCCGGCACCGATATTGAGGTGTCCCACTTCGGAGTTTCCCATCTGGCCGTCGGGCAACCCCACATTTTCGCCCGAAGCTTGAAGCTGCGAATTCGGATACGTTTCCAACAGGTAATCCCAATATGGCGTAGGAGTACATGAAATTACATCGTCTTTCTTCTTGTCGCCGATTCCCCAGCCGTCACAAATGATTAATATCGCTTTTTTATTCATTGTTTTTTTGAATTTGATTTGTTTTTTTGTCTCTATCATTCAGTCGACAAAGGTACGATTTTTTTTAAACATCACGGCTTCGCATCGTGTTTATCTGCCCGAATCAATGCAGCTTCAAGATAGCATAGTCGTCAAAGTATTTGCAGTATGTACAGGCATCTTTATAGAAGGCCGTTTCTTTATACTGCACAAGCTGATTGAAATAATTTACCGTTTCGACAGGTAAATCTTTTACGCCCGCGAAATAATCCTGTTTTTTATAAGAACGTTCGAGTTCGTTCTTGGCCAGTGCAAAAAGGATCTGCGCTTTCAGTTCGTCGTCTTTCACCTGCCGGAGCGCCTTTTGCAGGTACTGTCCGGCCAGGTCGGTCGTATTGCGGTAATACGCATCGCCGTAAATCACATAAAAGGTCTGTTCGGGATTGTCCATATAGCTATTTCCGGCTTTCTCTTCGTTATAATCCGAATATTTCTCCGAGAAATAGCTGTTATCGGTATCGAAGCGCAGGTAGTGGCGAAAATACCCTGTTGTCGTAACGTTATAGAAGAAGTTTCCGATCAAAAAATTGGCTTTGGCCGCTTCGTTATCGTTCTTTTCACCGGCTTTCCGTAGCTTCAGCAATGCATCGGTCACATCTTTTTCGCTCATCCGTTCTTTGATGAAGGGGAAGTCTGCCAGATAATCACTGCGCATCACGTCTTTCTCGACGCCGCTGTACCACTCCCGGATATTATATCCGAAGATACGTGCGGAGACGTGTATTCGGGCTTGCTTCTCGGCCTGGAAATATCGATGGGCAGCTTCAAGGTTACCCTCCCTCAGAAAAAAGGTTCCGTAGAGGAGGTTGAACGAATCGTCCCGAAGGTTTTCATCGAGCCACGTCTCCAATTCGTTTTTATTCTTCTTGCTGTGAAATGCGGAAAGCTCGTCGAGCAGCGGTTTCTGGAGGTTGTTTCGCACCGATGTGAGCGTATTGCCGATCAGGAAAGCCTTGGCATATTCCTTTTGCAGATAGTAACGGTTGGCAAGGATATTGAGGAACGTCCGGTTCGACGGATTGTTGCGGTCGAGCCACTGCGCGTATTGAGCATGAAGAGTGCGTTCAGTCTCCGGGCTGATCTGCGTCTGTTCGGCAATGTAAAGATGGGCCGCGACGATGTCTTTCTGACGTGCGTAAGTCGCATCGGCAGCCGTCACCTGTGCGAGGTGTTTGCGGGCTTGTGCAAAATCTTTACGCAGGAAGCAGAGATAGGCCGTCGTCAAATTCCAAAAGTCTTTTTCGTGTGCCAAACGGACTATCCCGGAAGACATCTTGTACGACGCTTCCAGAAAATTTGCGCTTTCTTTTTCTGAGAGTAAGGGATATCGTTTGTCAGCCGTTTTCAACGAATAGGAATACCGGTCGGCCAGCACCTCCCGTTCGATGGCGTTGACGGCGCGTACCATCAGCACTTTCGCCTCGATAGCATCGGGATCGGATGCGACGATCTTTTCCAATTCATTCAGGGGGTTATTGAAAGCCTTGTATCCGAGCATAAAGTAAAGTGACCTGCGTTCCGCGTCCGTCTGAACGGACGACAACAGACGCTCCGTGTCCCAATCGGTTTGCGATCTTTCGTTATAGTCATTGTTATGAATCAGAAAGACGGAGGCATAGGCCGATTCTTTCAGGTCGGCAGAATACGTAAATACTTTGATAAACTCGGAAATAGCTTCTTGTGCCCGCCCAAGTCCGTAGAGTGCGCCGGCCTTCTGACTGAGTGCGTAGTAATATATTTCAGGCTTATAATCGAGTGTTTCGACGTATTTGTCGAACAACGTTAGGGCATCATCATATTTCCGATTGTAATGTGCGAACCGCACGAGCTGATAGCCGTAGCGCAGTTTCAATTCCTTATCCGTTTCGGCATTCCAACTGCGGATCAGAACGTTGACCACTTTCCGCTCATCTAATTCGGATACCTCTTTGAGGTCGCTGTATTCGGAATAGTAGTTCCAGCTTTCAGACTGGCGGATGATATGCATATAAGGCTCTAAGTATTTGGCATAAGCCAGATAGAGCAATGCTTGCTTATGGCGCTGCATGAAGTCGGGAGTGAGGAAGGCCAGCTTCGGATCAGTCGTTTGGCCGCCTTTCGTCAGCGCCTGTATATCGGTGCGGGTAGTTTTCATTACTAAGCAATACGCCTGATCATAGTCCAGTCCGAGGTATTTCTGCCATTCCTCGATATTGGCATTGCGCACCTTCCATTGCGGATCGACGCTTTCGTAGAAAGGACTGTCGTAGCTTAGCAGGAAAGAAGCATAACGTGGGTCTTTGATCAATTCCTGCGAAAAGACGTTGCAATATTCCGCATCGGGCGCATAATCGCCAATACATCCGAGGGTTTGCTGCACAAATCCCCCTAACAGGAGGGCCATCACACCTGCCCTGAGGGCATGGAAACCGGTGCGCAACGATCGACTTTTTTTATTTTTTGAATGCATATCTTTTTGTTTTTATGAGGATTTGTCGATTGTTTTTTCCAATCGTACGACAAAGATACGATTATTTTAGGTGAGTTCTAAAAAATTAAAGTAGTCACAAGTTATTTTCCGAAATGATAATGTCCGGAACCGATTTCGACTTCCGTATAGTCCTCACCCTCCGTGATGGCGTGAATACCGGCCACCTTAGCGACAGTCACTCCAAAAGCCTTCGGTATACGGACGACGGCACTTGTATTGCCGGGGATGGTAATATCCCATTCGAAGCGTCCGTCCTTCCGGCTCCAAGCGCTTCTGATTTCGCCGTAAACGGATTTGTACGAAGCATCGATTTCATCCAAGCCGTCGGGGAATACCGGAGCCATCCACAGCTTCTTGTACCCGACCGTGCCCGGGTAACATCGGATGCCTGCCAGATCTTCGTAATACCAGATGATCAAATCGCCCAACAGCATGACATGGTTGCCCGAATTCATGGCGGGGTTCGCCGTATTTCCGTTCCAAAGTTCCCAGATGGTGGTAGCGCCGTTCCGAATCATATACCCGAAGCTCGGATAGTCGGTATTCGTCAGAATCCGGTATGCGAGGTCAGTCCGGCCGTTTTCAGATAGGCCGCGCATCAGATGCTGCATGCCGAGCACGCCGCAGCTCACATGACTGTCGAACTCCTTCTCCGTCTTATCTACAATGTTTTGGAATACCTTCCGCTCATAGCCTTTCGGCACGAGCCCCAAACGGAGCGAGAGGATATTGGCCGTCACCGTATTATTGTCGTATTGCGCGGTGGCCGGGTCGAAGAACTTGGCATTGTAAGCCTCTTTCATCTTAGCTGAGAGCTCTTTGTAATGAGGTATATCGGTGTCCTGTCCACAGATATTAGCAAACTCGGTCATCAAACGGAGTAAATCGTAATAGAGCGCAGTACTCATCAAACTGCCGTTTGTAATCCGTGACGGATCGACCGAATGAATCAACTCGGGCGATTCGGGCGGCATGCACCAGTCGCCGTACGTATCTTTGGTGATGATATTATCCTTCATTGCGGTCGATTCCATGTGCCGCATCCATTTCTTCATTGCCGGATAGTGCAGACGAATGGCCTGATCGTCGCCGTACTGATGATACAGCATATCGGCGACGGTGAAAAATGCCGCAGGCCAAGTGACATCATCGTTATAAATGGTCCAGTAGCTCGGCGATACCACCGAGATGCTGCCTTCCGGGCTCATGGCATCTTCTATGTCCTGCAACCACTTGTTATACATGCGCGAGTTATCCAGGAAATAAGCTTCTCCGTACGTGCCGGTCACCCGGTCTCCCATCCAGCCTAAGCGTTCATCGCGCTGCGGGCAGTCCGTGGGCATACCGCGATAGTTGTCGCGAACTCCCCAGTACGCATTCTTAAATATCTGAGTGACCAATTTGTCGGAGGTCTCGAAGGTACCGGTAGTCTCCATCTTATCGTAGATGCAATCTCCGGTAAAATCCGCCGGATCGGGCTGATAGTCGAGCCCGGAAACTTCTACGAACCGGAAACCGTGATAGACGAACGAAGGATGCCAATGGAACCTGCCGTCGGCCGCAGGGATGTAAATATCTTCCGCACGGGCGGTACGAAGGTTGGCTACATACAGTGTGCTGTCCGGGTTCAACGTTTCGGCAAAACGAAGATGAACAGGTTGATCCTTCTTTCCGTTCAGATCGATCGATAGCCACCCCACCATGTTCTGCCCCATATCGAGTATATAGTTCCCCTCGTGATTCCGGAAGACGGCGACGGGTTTCAACCGATCCTGAATCTGCAAATTCGGATTCTGCTGTGCCGTCAACTTCCCTGCAGGGCTTTCCATCCGGTCGGCTTGCTGCCAAGCGGAGTCATCATAGCCGTTCCTGTTCCAATCGGGCATCTCGAGACGGGCATCGTATTCCTCGCCGTCGAACTCATTATTGGCGATGATAGGCCCTTTTGAGGTGACTTTCCACGAAGTGTCGCTGACGACCCGGGAAGTCGTCCCGTCGATATACTCGATTTCCAATTGAGCGAACAATCTCGGCAAACCGAACATCGTATGTCCGGGATTACGGAGATTAAAGAAGCGGCCGGCACCTAAAACCACGCCGATGGTATTTTTGCCCGCGGCGATCATACCGGTCACATCGTAGGTGTTGAAGTAAACTCGTTTGTCATACTGAGAAACCATAGGAGCGAAAATATCTTCGCTGACTTTTTCTCCGTTCAGATAAGTCTCGGACGAACCGAGTCCGGATACGTATAACATCGCCCTTTCCACATCTTTTTTATCCGAATCGAACTCTTTTCTTAAGTATCGAGCTGCGATTCTGGTTTTGTTATTCTCTTTTGTGCCGAAATTTTCGCCTGTATTCGACAACGTATCTTCACCGATCCAGAGGGCTTTCAAAGAAGCCGGATCGGGAGCCATCGACCAGCGTTCGATTTCCGTCCAGCCTGTCGCTCCTTGGTTCGTGCCGATCTTAACACGCCAGTAGTAATACTTTCCGGGCTCCAGAGCCTTCCCACCGTAAGACACCCAGATAGAAGCATCCGAAGTTACGACACCGGAATCCCACAGCAAGTTCTTGCCTGCCTTCAGTTCTTCCGGATCTGCTGCCACCTGAATCTGATAAGTCGTCTGCACCAAGTCGGGAGCGCTCGAAGCAATCTGCCACGAAAAACGCGGCTGCGTCACGTTAACGCCGAGCGGTTTTACCATTTGCTCGAGCTTTAAGTTAGATACTTGTATTTGCTGACTTTGCGAACAACCGGCAAAGACCAACGATATCATGCCAATAACTACTGAAAATAAATCTTTTCTCATAAGATAAATGAATTTGATGATCAATCTGCTTTAAAGATATTTTTGAAAGGGATCGTATTCAAAAAAGAATCTCATGCATCTCTTTTCTGTTTTTCTCCCGATAAGGATCCGTTCCATATCCGATCGGTATCAAGACCACCGGTTCCCAATCTTGGGGGAGATTAAACGATTTTTTGCAAAGCGCCGTATCGAAATTGCAAACCCAACAAGTCCCCAAGCCTTGCTCTGCGGCTGCCAGACACAGATGTTCCACTGCAATGGCGATATCCACATCGCCATGATCCTTATTGTCGAAATTCTTCCGACGCCAGGAAAGCGTATGGTCGACACAGGCCAAAATCACGCACGGCGCCGTGCGAATCCAATCGCGATCGTAACAGGCGTAGACTTTCTCCAGTTCGTCTTTCTCCGTAATGATATGAAAACGCCACGACTGGTAATTCACAGCCGAAGGTGCCATTCGGGCACATTCCATCACATAATCCAACTTCGTTTTTTCAAGCTGCCGGGTCGGCTCGTATTTCCGCACGGAAAAACGAGCCTTTGTCAATGCCAAAAAATTCATAATCATTATTTTTAATCTACGGCAAAGGTAAGAGAAATTCGTATAAAAACCAAAAAAATCAATAAATAATATAAGTGGGCAGGCATTAATACTCTATTGTAAGTAATTGATAATTTTTTTGTGATGATATTCAGATATATACACATTATAAAATTACCATTTTGCATTGAATGCAGCAATCTTCGATCGGCAGAAAGAAAAAACACACCATGATGCAACAAATTTCATCAAAAAGAAGGATTTTCTGATTAATGAATGCCTTGCTCGGAGTTCAGCCCTTTTTGTTCCTTGGCTTTTGCAATAAAACTCAAAGAGGGAAAAAAATCAATCCCCGAAAAAAAACACCGTTCGATTGCGGATAATCGTTTTTTTACTATCTTTGCACCGTTTTTTCACAAAAAGGCGAGATAGCTCAGCTGGTTAGAGCGCATGATTCATAATCATGAGGTCCCCGGTTCAATCCCGGGTCTCGCTACTTTCGCAATCATGCAGTTCGGCATGTCGAATTTTCATTTCACTCAATTTTATATTCTTTCGCTATAAAAGCATCTACTTTACGAAAAAAACGCAATAATATAGGGCATGGATTTTTCGGCCGACTCTCTCGAGGAGGAAGTAAGAACGTTGCATCAATCTTTCGGCCGAAAGATTTCGTTTTCTGGGAGTTTTTATTACTTTTGCCGACTGACAACAAATCGGATAAGAGAAATTTCATTATTACGAAATAGAACGCATGGAGTACAGTGGCGGCCGATACGGAAAAAGAGGCAAGGAATATGGAAGATAAAGCATTAGTCTACTTGGAGGACGTGACGTTGTGCATGGAAGAGAATATCGTCTTGCGCAACGTATCGTTGACGCTACACAACGGTGAATTTGTTTATGTCATCGGTAAAGTCGGTTCGGGGAAGAGCAGTCTGCTGAAGGCTTTGTACAGCGAGATTCGCGTCTCGGAAGGTGAAGCGACAGTCATGGGGTACGACATGTGCAACATGCGACGGCGCGACATCCCTTATTTGCGTCGCAAGCTAGGCATTGTCTTTCAGGATTTTCAGTTACTGACCGATCGCTCGGTGTTCAAGAATCTGGAGTTCGTGTTAAAAGTTACGGGCTGGCGCAGAAAAGAAGAAATTGCCAAACGTATTCAGGAGGTCTTGGAGCAGGTCGGCATTCCGAACAAAGGATACAAGATGCCTCATGAGTTATCGGGAGGAGAGCAGCAACGCGTAGCGATTGCCCGGGCATTGCTGAATACGCCGGAGATTATTCTGGCCGACGAACCAACGGGCAACCTCGACCCCGAAACGAGCGGACAGATCGTACAGCTCCTACACGACATCTGTAAGCGGGGCACAGCGGTGATTATGACGACCCATAATTACAACCTCGTGGAGCGTTTCCCTGCGCGGGTCGTCAAATGTGAGCAAGCAAAGTTGCACGACGTTGCAAGTCCGCAAGAGCACCATCATTCATAAATGAATTATATCAACAATAACAGCAAAAAAACACGACGCAAATGAACGTTTTAAAATTCGGCGGCACCTCCGTCGGTTCGGCGCAACGGATCAAGGACGTTGCCCGATTAATTTGTGACGAGACTCCCAAGATCGTCGTTCTGTCGGCCATGTCGGGTACGACCGATTCGCTGGTCGAGATCGCGGATTATCTCTATAAAAAGAACCCCGACGGTGCCAACGAAGTCATCAATACCCTTTCGCTCAAATATGCCGCAGTCATCGACGAACTGTATCGTACCGAGCCCTACAGGCAGCGGGCGAAAGCGCTTGTAGCATTGCGTTTCGACGAGATTCGCTCGTTGATCAAAGACCTATTTACCATGTTTGAGGAGAAGGTGATTCTAGCCCAGGGCGAGTTAATGTCGACCGGAATGATGAACCTTTACCTTGAAGAGCAGGGTGTCAAATCCATCTTACTTCCGGCGCTCGATTACATGCGTACGGATAAGAACGCAGACCCCGACCCAATTTATATCCGTGAGAAACTGAACGGCTTGCTGGAACAATCTCCCGACGTAAACTTGTTTATTACGCAGGGATACATCTGCCGCAATGCCTATGGTGAGATTGACAACCTGCAACGGGGCGGCAGCGATTACACTGCGTCGCTTGTGGGGGCAGCTATTCATGCCGATGAGATTCAGATATGGACGGATATCGACGGGATGCATAACAACGACCCGCGCATGGTGGAACATACGGCGCCCGTACATCAGTTACACTTTGACGAGGCGGCCGAATTGGCGTACTTCGGCGCCAAGATTCTGCATCCTACATGTATTTTGCCGGCCAAGCAGAATAACATTCCCGTACGACTGCTCAACACGATGCAGCCCGACGCACCGGGTACGACGATCTCGAACGTGACGGAGAAAGGCAAAATCAAGGCCGTCGCCGCCAAAGACCATATCACCGCCATCAAGATCAAAAGCGGTCGGATGCTGCTGGCCACCGGTTTCATGCGTAAAGTGTTCGAGACGTTCGAGAATCACCGCACGCCCATCGACGTGGTAACGACCTCGGAGGTCGGGGTGTCCGTAACGATCGACAGTACGAAACATCTGGAAGAGATCGTAGACGATCTGAAAAAGTATGGTACCGTAACGGTCGATCGAGACCTTGTCATCGTTTGTGTAGTCGGCGATCTGGAGTGGGACAATGTCGGGTTCGAGGCGCGGATCATCCATGCCCTCAAGGATATCCCCATCCGGATGATTTCGTATGGCGGAAGCAACTATAACGTCTCGCTGATCATCAAGGCCTCGGACAAGCAACGGGCGTTGCAGGCGCTGAGCGATCAACTGTTCAACGAAAACGCATCGGAGGCGTGATTTCCCGGCAGAGGAGGAGAGGCGTAGCATGATCAAAGGAGTTTTCCCGGTAGAGCAGTTCCGGCAGCAGGACACACCGTTTTATTATTACGATATGGCTTTGCTCCGGAAGACGCTCGACGCGCTGACGGCAGAGATCGAGAAGTACGGATATCATCAGCATTATGCCGTCAAGGCCAATGCCAACCCGCACATCTTGTCGGCTATCGCGGCGCGCGGGTTCGGTGCCGACTGCGTGAGCGGCGGAGAGATCGAAGCGGCGCTGGCGTGCGGCTTCCCGGCGTCGAAAATTGTCTTTGCCGGTGTGGGAAAGGCCGACTGGGAGATCCGGCTGGGGCTGGAACACGACATCGCATGCTTCAACGTCGAATCGTTGGCCGAACTGAGGGTCATCGACGGGCTGGCGGCCGAACGGAAGCAGACGGCGAGGGTGGCCTTGCGGGTCAATCCCGATATCGACGCCCATACGCATGCCAAAATCACAACCGGTTTGCAGGAGAACAAGTTCGGCATCAACCTGAGCCTGCTGCCCCGTGTCTTCGCCGGGATGCGCGGCATGAAACATGTTCGTTTCACAGGGCTGCATTTTCATATCGGTTCGCAGATCACGGACATGTCGGCGTTTCGCGACATGTGCATCCGCAGTAACGATTTGCAAGACGAGCTGGAAGCGCAGGGTATTGCCGTCGGCAATGTGAACTTCGGCGGCGGTCTCGGTATCGACTATCATCATCCGAATCATCTCGATGTGCCCGATTTTGAAAGTTATTTCGCGGTGTTTCACAAACTCGTTCGCCATCGTCCCGGACAACAGATTCATTTCGAGCTGGGGCGGTCGGTTGTCGGACAGTGCGGCTCGCTGATTTCGAGGGTGTTGTATGTGAAAGAAGGTGAGACGAAGAAGTTTGCCGTACTGGATGCCGGTTTCACCGAGTTGCTTCGACCGGCTTTTTACGATGCATACCATCGTATCGAGAATATCACGAGCAACGGGGAGACGGACCGTTACGATGTAGTCGGTCCGGTTTGCGAATCGTCCGATGTGTTCGGCAAAGAGGTTGAATTGAACGAAGTGCATCGTAACGACCTGATCGCGTTCCGTTCGGCGGGAGCATACGGCGAAGTGATGGCTATGCGGTATAATTGCCGGCCCTTGCCGAAAGCCTTTTTCTCCGACCGTTTGCCTTGAGGATACACGTCGGGGTGAAGTGTTCGGAAAGTTCCGAACCGTTTTCCGTGTACTTTTTCGCCGTTTCATCCGTCAGGCTGATTGTTCGATCGCACAGGCAACGGGGGGATACAAAAGAAAGGATGCCCTTCACCATACGGAAGAAGCATCCTTTACTACATTATTCAAAGGGGGTGATCGATCAATAGGTGCGTTCCAGCAGCCACGCGTCTTGAAAGTTGGGGAAGAACTTCGCCCGTATGGCGTCGCGGCTCTTCTCCGCTTCCTTGCGTGTCTCGTGGCTGGTCAGAATGACCCGCAGCATGCCCTGTTCGTTTTCGCCCAAAACCGGCATATATCCTTCGTTTTGCATCCGCTCTTTCAACGAGTAAGCATTCGTCTTATTCTTGAAGCTGCCGATTACGACGCTGTAGAGTTTGATTCCTTCGGGATTCTCGCCGGATATCGGAGTAATCTTCTCCTGACGGGTAGCCGTCGAGGTTTTTGCTTTCGTCACCGGTGTAATCTGCTCTTCGACCGGCTCCGAGTTCGTCATCTCACGCTCTTTAGCCTGCTCGTAAGCAGCTTTGTATGCGCTTTGTTTCGATTTGCAGGAGACACAACACATCGTCACCACGCAAAGAACCATGCTTAACAATCCTAACTTTTTCATATCGGTTTATGGTAAAATTGATGTTGCAAAGATATAAATAAATTCGTACTCCGGTTTTACATGCTGCTTTTTATTTCAGTTCGCGGATGCGGATATTCCGGAATTTCACGGGCGATCCGTGTCCCAAAAAGCCGATATGGCCGGATTTGTTGAACAGTCCCGGATGGGCTTTGCCGTCCATCGTGCCGTTCTTTGCAGCCTCTTTCAGGTCGCCATCCACGATGACTTCGCCGTTGAGGGTGACTTTGATGCGGTTGCCGTCTGCCACGATCTCTTCGGTGTTCCATTCGCCCGTGGGCTTGAGGAACCCTCGGCGCGCGGGGATGACGCCGTACACCGATCCGTGATACTGATATTCGTGCAGGTCGCGATAGACCGGATGTTCACTGTCGAGTACCTGAATCTCCATGCCGACATAAGCGGCGTCGCCTTCCATGGGTGTGCGGATGCCGACGCCGTTGTTGGCCGCCGGCGTCAGCTGAAATTCGAAACGATAGACGAAGTTCGCATATTCTTTTTTCGTGTACAGGTTACCGCCGAATTTCGTATCGCCGGCTACGGAGATGCAGCCGTCTTCAATCGTATAATCGACCAGATTGCCTGTCCACTCGTGCATGTTCGTTCCGTCGAAAAGGATCTGAAAGCCTTCCTTTTCTTCTTCGGCCGAAAGGCGGAACGGCTCCGGACGATGCAGTTCCTTTACGTAGATGTTACGGTAGTATACTTTGCTGCCGTGCGCCTGCAATTCGATCTGTTCGAGCGCGGGGACGGGCTGCGAGCGATCCCAGTAGTTTTCCATCACGATATTATCGACGACGAGGATACCGTTCAGTCTGACAGTCACGCGGTCGCCCACCATTTTAATGTACATCGTGTTCCATTCGCCCAGCTTGTTGTCTGCCACAGTGAGTGGTTTGCTCGGATGCGTCTGGTTGTTATACAGTCCGCCCGATCCGACTTGCGCACCGACGTCGACACGCGACGTATCCCACATCTGTACTTGCGGCGTGCCGCGCAGATAGATGCCGGCATCGGGTTCCTTGCCGTCGGGGTCGAGCATCCAGTCCACGTACATCTCGAAGTCGCCGTATGGTTTCTCGGTACAGATATTGTCGTAACCCGTTCCGTCGAAGACGAGCAGGCCGTTTTCCACTTTCCAGTCGCGACGCATGGCCTCATCGGCTTTGGCTTGTTGTTTAGCCAGCTCGGCCGGTTTCATCTTTGCGCGGCTGACCGGATTTCCCACGAGTCCTTTCCATCCGGTCAGGTCTTTGCCGTTGAAGAGCGGAACGAAGCTCTGTGTTTTCGGCATCTCGTCAAGATGCTTGCGGATGGATTGACGCTGATAGTCGGCGTCGGGGTTACTCAATGATGCGGCGGCCTGCCTGAGCAGATTTTCCACCACCTCGCCCGTATATTCCGGATGGTCGAGCGCGATATTCATAACGGCTATGGCCGAAGTTTCTTTCAAGGCGGGTTCATTCATATACTCACCGGCGCAAAGGAGCGCGAAGTACGTGCCCGTTTTGCCCATCAACGAGATAATCCGGCGTTTCTCGGCGTCGGTCTTTGCCAACTCCAGCGCCTTGCGCAGATATATCATACGGTTCTCGCCCGTCATGGCGGGGTTCGAGGCCAGTTTCACATAACCGGCCAGCGCTCGGGTGAAATAATCCGAGGCCGAAGCGTCACGACAGATGTCTATCAGCGGAGTGGCGGCCTCGATGTCGTTCCAGTGAAGCAGCGCATCGAAAGCGGCTTCTTTGGCTGCGCCGATGTTTTCGCCGAATCCTTTCACGATCATGTCCAGCGCGCGTTTGTCGCCGGCAGCTGCCAGCGGTGTATAGTAGAGGTGGCTCTTGCCTGCTCCGGCATTGAGCAGTCGGCGCGATAGCGTTTCAAACTGTTGCGAGGCCGTCTGCGACGATAACGCCGAGATGAGCGCCTGCTGTACGTTTTCTACCCCCGAGGGTTCGACCGTTTCGAGCATGCCGCACAGGTTCGTGATATCTTTTTCGCCCACGACATCCCTGAGTGCGGCGAATGCGGCCGTTTTTACTTCGGGTGAGGGCGATTGGGTCAGCTTCAACACATTGTTCAGGAAAGCGGTGGCTTTACGTGTGGACAGCAGCTCGAGGGCGGCGATTTTGCCTCTGTCCGAGGCCGACGGTATTGTTTTGACTACTGCCGGCGCGATATCGCCATGAGGGGGCATGGCCTGAAACGAGCGCAACGCCTGTTGCCCGAGCTTGATCAGATTCGTGTCGTTGCTTGCTAAAAGCGAGGCTAACGGGGCGATCGATTGCGAGTTGCCCAGCTCGACCAAGACCATCGCGGCCGCTTCTTTTACCGGGAATACGGGACTGTTCAACAACTTCTGAAGCGTTTGAATGCCGGTTGTCTCGATACCCGTTTCAACCGTATTGAGCATGTCGCGCTTCGTGGCGGAGGTTTGTGCTTCGCAACGCATCCAGTTCAGGATATCGGTCTGTAATTCCGGTTTCATTTTGGGCAGCGCCTTGATGAGATGGGTGTATAATGCTTTGTCTGCAAAGCGCGAGGAGGCTCGCAACGCCTCGCAACGGTATTCCCTCGACGGGTCTTTCAGCGCGTCGTTCAGCATCCTGAGGCCGCCTTTGTAGTCGGCCGCCCGCATGATGGCCTGCATCGCAGCGATATGGATACCGGTCTGTCCGGCATTCGTCGATTTCTTGAGGAGATCGGCCGCCGCTTTCACCCCTTCTTTGACATCGCCCTGCGCAATGACGCGGTTTATAAGGCGGATATACGCTTCGCCGGCGCCGGTCTTCTCCATCGTATAGCCGGCTTTCCGGGCTGCCGCGGCCAGCTCGGGCAGCGAGGCTTTTGTCCCTACTTTGCTCAGTGTTTCAAAGAGTACCTTCAGGGTCTCCGGCTGATTCGTATTCAGCAAGGCCTTCAACAGCGGTTCCGTACCGGCTGCGGGGACACGTCCCAATGCCTGAATGATGTTCCGTTCGGCTTCCTGCGACCGCGCGCTGCGGCTCTTCAAGGCTGCCTGCAGAGCCTGTGCGGCCGATTCGCTGCCGATGGCAGCAAGCGCCTGTGCGGCCGGCGCGCTCAACGCGTCGTCGGTCAGATAGCTTGACAACTTATCGACACAGGCGTCCGAACCGATATGTTCCAGCAAACGGATCGTAAAAGCTCTCGTTTCGCGGTCGTTCGTCTGATCCAGCGCCTTCAGACACGCATGTTCCATCGCGGTACGGGCAGCGGCCTGATCGGGGCCCATCACATAATTGGCCCATCCGTCCAGGGCATATTCCACAGCGATGTTATTGCCTTTGCCCGAAGGATCGAACCTTTTCAGCAGGCTTAATACGCCTTCTTCACCGGTGGCGGTCAGTTCGTGCATCAGCCGGTTGTAGTCGGTTTGTTGGTGTGCGGGCATCTGCGCCAGCACATCGGCGATGACCGTTTGCGTCGCCCGGTTGGCCGGGGTCTGTGCCGTCAGGCTTCCTGCATATAACGCCAGTGCACTGCTCAATATAATAAAGTACTTTCTCATTGATTTCATAGTTGATGATTATTTAAATTCATGAAAGGAACGCAGCCGTTCGCATCCGGAAGGATGGATGTCTGCATGCGCCCAACTTTCTCTGTTAGATGTTCCATGGCGCCCGCATCGGCTGGTCAAGTAACCGGTTGGCCTCTTCGTCGTTGATAAACTCAAGTTTTGCGGGGTCGAAGTGCAGGGTCCGGTTTAACCGGAGCGCTACGGCGCCCAGATTGACGATCGTCGACGAGCGGAAACCGTTGCGTTCGTTCAGCGCGAACGGCTGACGCGTCTTCACACACTCGATGAAATCGGTCTGTTGCGGAGCCGGTTCGGGATAATCGGCCAGTTTCTTCTCCCAGTTCGGGATATCACATACGAAATTCTTATATACGTTGCCGTTCGGTCCGGCGATGTAAGGCGTATCGGGGTTGCCGTAGTTGCCTCCCCAGAGCACGATCTGGCAGCCGTCTTCGTAAGTATAGGTGATCGATCGCCATGTACCGACGGCGTCGTGGTGTTGCTGCGGTGCATCCACTTCAACTTTGACGGGGCTGGTGTCGTCTTTCATCAGGAAATATTGCACGGGATCGATGTAATGCTGTCCCATATCACCGAGTCCTCCTCCATCGTAGTCCCAGTATCCGCGGAACGTCTGATGCACGCGGTGCGCATTGTACGGTTTATAAGGAGCCGGGCCGAGCCAGAAATCGTAATCGAGCTCCGACGGTACGGGCTGCGGTTCCAATGCTTCCTTGCCCACCCAATAGAATTTCCAGTCGAAGCCGGTATATTTGCTGATCGTTACTTTCAACGGCCATCCGAGCATGCCGCTTGCGATCAGTTTCTTCAACGGCTTCACCGGCGTGCCGAGACCGTAGAACGGATCGGAAAAACGGAACCAGGTGTTCAGGCGGAAAATCCGGCCGTATTGTTTCACCGCCTCCATCACGCGCTTCCCTTCGCCGATGGTACGTGTCATCGGCTTCTCACACCAGATGTCTTTACCGGCCTTCGCTGCTTCGACGGCCATGATGCCATGCCAATGCGGAGGGGTGGCAATATGCACGATGTCTACATTCGGGTCGGTAATCAGTTCGCGAAAATCATGATACGCCGCGATCTTGTCGGTCACCAGAGCTTTTCCCAGCTCCAAGTGATTTTTGTCTACATCGCAGACCGCCACAAGGCGTGTGCCTGCATAACTGAGATGTCCGCGCCCCATGCTTCCGGTACCGATAATCCCTTTGGTCAACTGGTCGCTCGGCGCAATAAATCCTTTCCCCAACACGTTGCGGGGCACGATAGTGAAAAGTGCCGCACCACCCAGAGTCTTCAGAAAATTCCGTCTGTTTGTTCCCATAGATAAATTGTATGATTAGAAAGTTCAGTTCATTTATTTTTTCGGCTGACAAATCTACAAAAAAAATGTGGTGTGTATGTTTGAAAAACGTTTCATTACAGGATAACCGGGAGAAAACATTAATTTATCATGATCTATGCTTCTGAAAATTCGTGGTGTATCTTTTTCCTCCAATCAAAAACGGAAATGATTTCAAGCTATTTTTCTCTGATGAGTGGAGAGCATAACCATCTTTAACGCATTCATAATTTTGGGGGATGAAAGGCTGAGCGATATCGTTCCAAGATATCTTGAATCACTTAAAAAAACATAATTGCAAAGGATGGATTAGAGGTTTTCTTTTGTTCTTTTGTACTCTTATCAACCGTGAGACTCGATATGTTTCGTAAAAGACGGTCTTCTTTCTTTTTTTTAATGGGTGGATAAAGAGGAAAAAAGACTCTGGGAAGCACGATGTCTCGGATAGAAAATGAAAAACAATTGTTAAACTATTTTTTTATGGAGCAAAAACATTTTTTTAAACGATGTTCATTAACAAAACCGGTAATCTTTCTACTGTTTTTGTTTATGACGACGAGCACTGCTTTTGCACAAATTACCGTGAATCTGCAAAACAGGCCTTTGCGAGAGACATTAAAAGAGATTGAGAAGGTAAGTGATTACAAATTCTTTTACAACGAATCGCTGCCCGACTTAGAGAAAATCGTTTCTCTGCAAGTTACCAATGCCGGCATTGACGAAGCCATGAAGTTCTTGCTTTCGGGCACAAGTATCGAATACCGGAAGGGTGAGAAGAACATTATCGCGTTAGTCGAAAAGAATGCGTCGGAAGGGCAGCAAAAGTCTCCGGCACAGAGCCGCAAGAGGCCGGTTAAAGGACGTGTTGCGGATGCCTCGGGCGAACCTGTGACCGGTGTTACGATTGTAGAGAAGGCTAATCCTTCGAACGGAACGATTACCGATGTGGACGGTCATTTTACGATCGACGTACAGTCGGATGCCGTATTGCGCATTTCGTATATCGGTTATCGCGATCAGGAAATCCCAACGGCCGGAAAGACATCGTTCGATATCGTGATGCACGAAGACACGAAGCAACTGGACGAAGTGGTTGTGGTAGGTTATGGCGTACAGAAGAAAGTGAATATCATCGGTTCTATCGCACAGGTAGACGGAGAGAAAATCAGTCAGCGCACGAATGCCAATATCACGAATGCGTTAACCGGTATGATGTCGGGCGTTACGATTATTCAAGGTTCCGGTGCTCCGGGCAATCCGTCGAACAGCGTGCAGATACGTGGAGTCGGTTCGTTCGGTGCCAGCCCTACGGCCTTGGTACTGGTTGATGGGATTCCCGGTTCGCTTGCCGATATTAATCCTGCCGAAATAGAAAGTATTTCAGTCTTGAAAGATGCTTCTACGGCGGCGATTTACGGGGCACGTGCTGCGAACGGTGTGATTCTGATCACTACCAAAAGCGGAAAAGAAGGGAAAGTACAGGTTTCGTACAATGGCTATGTCGGGTTCAACCGGCCGACAGCGTTCCCTGATCTGGTACCTACGTGGGAATATGCTCAACTGCTTAACGAAGCTTCGAATTCGACCGTGTATACCGACGAGCAGATCGCAAAATTCAAGGATGGTTCCGATCCGGATCATTATGCTAATGAGAATTATTTGAAACGCGTATTCGATCGTGACGGATTGCAGACAAGCCACGATCTCAACATCAACGGCGGAGGAAAAACGACCCGTTATCTGCTTACTTTCGGTTATCTGAAACAAAACGGTCTGATCGCCAAGAACGACTATACACGTTACAATGCGCGCGTGAACCTGACAACCGAGTTGTTGCCCAATCTTAAACTTACGACACGCATCAACGGCGTGATGTCGGAGCGTAATGAACCGGCTATTCCGGCCGGCGACGATGCTGACGATATGGAAGGTATCATCATCAAGGCTCTTCGCTTTCCGGGAGTGACACCGGTCAAACTCAGCGACGGAACGTATGGAAAAGGACAGGAAGTGCACGGAACGCCTCCGGCATGGATCGAAAGTCCTTCGTTCTACTCGTTGCCGCAGTATAAGACCACGGCCAATGTATCGTTGACGTATCAGCCACTCGAATTGCTCGAACTGACAGCGATGGGAGGGATTACTTACGGGAATTATGAGGAAAAACGTTTCCGTTCTACGTTGAAGATTGAAGGCGGACGCGTCTTAGGACCTTCTTTCTTAGAAAACCGGATGCAGCGCAGTCTGTATAAGACGTTTCAGGCTACGGTAAATTACGGTCGGAAAATAGGACAGCACAATTTCTCGCTTCTTGCGGGATATTCTTTCGAGGATTATTCCGATCGTTGGCTGAAAGGGTTTCGGGATAATTTTGCATCGAACGATCTGCCATATCTCGATGTTGGTGCGCCGGACAATCAGAAGGCTGATGGTGCCGGGCAAGAATGGGCTTTGCAGTCGCTCTTCGGACGGTTGAACTATAATTATGCAGAGCGTTATTTGCTGGAAACGACGATGCGTTACGACGGTTCGTCACGTTTCCCGAAATCGAAGAAATACGGATTCTTCCCTTCGGTTGCTTTAGGATGGCGACTAAGCGAAGAAACTTTTATACGTAAGAATGAAAAAATGAGCTGGCTGACCAACTTGAAATTAAAAGCTTCGTGGGGTGTGCTCGGGAATCAGAACATCGGTATTTATCCTTATCAGACGCTATATGATCTGGGACGTAACTATCCGTTCGGCAATACGTTCTCCTCGGGGGCTTCAATCACGACCCTTACCGATCCCAATCTGCGCTGGGAGAGCACGCGCACGTGGGATATGGGCTTTGAAAGTTCGTTATGGAACGGATTGCTTTCTTTTAACGTGGCTTACTTTAACCGGTATACTTACGATATTCTGTATGCTCCATCGGGAAGTGTTTCGTCTGTGCTGGGACTGAACATCTCGCCCATCAATACCGGATCGCTGACAAACCGGGGGCTGGAGTTAGAGGTCGGTCATCACCTGAGTAGCGGTGACTTTACTCTCGATGTGCAGGGTAATTTCAACATTGTCCAGAACGAAATAGAAACCCTCGGCGTAGGCGATGTAAAGCAATTGAATGGACTTGTTGGAAGCGGTGGATTATACATCGGTCATCCGATGCAGGTTTATTATGGCTATCAAACTGACGGAGTATTTCTGGATGCCGACGATGTGAAGACGTGGGCTGATCAGACGAAAGTCACACCTAAGGCGCAGGTGGGCGATATTCGTTACAAGGATATCAACGGTCCTGATGGGGTGCCTGACGGGAAAGTCGATCCGAATTACGACCGGGTAGTGCTGGGTACACGTATTCCTAAATATACGTTTGGCTTGGGCATCCAAACATCGTATAAAGAGTTCGATGCTGCGGTTCAGATGCAGGGGGTAGCCGGAGTGAAAGGGATGTTGAGCGGTGTGGCGGGATTCGCCATGTGGCAGGAAGGGAATGTGCAGCGTTGGCAGGCTGACGGACGTTTTCGTTCCGATATCCCAGAGCGTTATCCGTCGTACCCGCGTCTCGAAACGGTTTCGGGCGGAGGAAGTCCGAATACCGAGGTCTCCGACTTCTGGGTACGCGATGCCTCGTATCTGCGTGTGCGCAACGTGCAGTTGGGATACACATTGCCGAAACAGTGGCTGCATGCGTTACACATTTCGGGTGTGAGAATATATGTATCGGGCGAAAATCTGCTTACCTTAAGCGGATATCCCCGCGGATGGGACCCGGAAATCAACACCAATGGCCGGTATTATCCGATTCAGCAAACTTATACATTGGGTTTAAACATTAAATTCTGATAACAACTATGTATACGAAAATAGTGAAATATATATGCCTTCCCGCTCTGCTGATCGGGACATGGGCAGCTTGCGACTTGGAACGCAATCCTCTGAACCGGTTCTCAGACTCTACCATCTGGTCGAGCGAAGAGAATGCGAAAGTAGCCTTGACCGGTTTGTATCGCGGTGATATCCTGTTTAACGCTCCGGAATATCAGCCTTCCGACTGGTGGAGCTACGGCGGGCTCGTTTTTCTGGAGTTTGCCTCCGATAATTTGTATGACCGACGTAATAATGCCTCGAATTTCTTCCGTCTGTCCAACGGACAGCTTGTCGCCAATAATCCGTTTGTGGCACGTTACTGGAAGAATACGTATAAACGCATTACCCAGTGCAACCGTTTTCTGGAGAATATCCGCAGCCTGCCCGAGACCGACGTGACGAGGCGTTATGCGGCTGAAGCCCGCTTCATCCGCGCCTGTCAATATTTCTATCTCTCGCAGTATTTTCAAGAAGTGCCGTTAGTGACCAAGGTGCTGACACGGGATGAGGCTAATACGGTGGAGAAGAACGGTAGCAAGGAAATCACGAAATTTGTAATCGATGAGTTAAAAGCCGCCGTAATCGATTTGCCTCGTTTCAAAGATCTGTCGGTCGAGCAGGTCGGCCGTGCCAGCAAACAAGCGGCATTGGCTTTTCTCGGACGCACCTATCTCGCAGAAAATAAATGGAATGAAGCGGCTGCGGTTTATAAAGAGATTATCGACTATGGTGACAATGAACTGGCGGCCGACTATTCGTCACTTTTCATACCGAAGGGAGAGAACAGCCGTGAAAATATCTTCTCGATGCAGTATATTGAAAGTCTGGCCGGACAGTCGATGCCTCAACATGCTTTACCCGCTAAAGACGGAGGATGGTGCATCATCAATGTGCCGGCCTCGTTGTTCGAAGCTTATGAGTTTACCGATGGTACGAGCTTTTCTTACGACAGTCCGTTATACGATCCGAAAGACTTGGGCAAGAATCGCGACCCGCGTCTTCGCTACACCATTCTCTATAATGGTGCAATGTTTATGGGGAAATCTTACGTCAGTCATCCGGACTCGGCTTCCAGCCCCGACCGTGTGATGGGCGGACAGACTACCCAGACGGGCTTTATGATGCGTAAGTATTTTGATGAAACATATAAAGGGAATTTGCAGGAATATGGCGGAAACCTGCCGGTAATTCGTTATGCCGAAGTGTTGCTCGGCTACCTCGAAGCCAAGATGGAAGCAGGCGATGCTATCTCTCAGGCTCTGCTTGATCAGACGATTAACCGTGTCAGAGGACGTGTCTCGGTCAATATGCCGAAAATTACGCTGACCGATGTCGCTTCGCTTCGTCCTGTGCTGCGAAACGAACGTCGGGTGGAACTGGCTTGCGAAGGTATCCGTTATTGGGATATTCTACGTTGGAAGATCGGGGACGAAGTGTTGACCAAAGACGTTTACGGAGCGCCTTTCCCCGGAGCGAAGCGGACGCGTGTAAAGCCGGGTGACCAGCCCGATCCGCACGGTCGATGGTTTGTGAACACAAGAAACTTCCGTTCGCCGCAGGACTACAAATGGCCAATTCCGCAGGCGGAGCAGGACATCAACCCGAATTTGCGCTAAATGGCTGCATGGAACAGGTAAATTGACTAACTTTGCCGGAACATTACGCTCCGGCAAAGTCGTTTTCTTCGGAACACGCTTTTTTGAATTGATCAATAATAAAACATAAATATATGAATAAACATCTTCTTCCGAAAGCCGGTCTGTTGACCGCTTCGGCCCTTACGCTGGCCTCGTTGCAGGCGCAAGAGAACGAACGGCCGAATATCGTATTGATTTATGCCGACGATATCGGGTTCGGCGACTTTTCATGCTACGGCGCTACCTGCGTTCAAACACCTCATACCGATGCGCTCGCAGACAACGGCGTGCGATTCACCAATGCGCACTCGGCTGCCGCCACCAGCACTCCTTCGCGCTACGGTCTCTTTACCGGAGAATACCCGTGGCGCAGAAAAGGCACGGGGATTGCCGCGGGCGATGCCGCGCTGATCATCCGTCCCGACCGGCTGACGCTGCCCAAAATACTCCGTCAGGCCGGATACACCACCGGAGCCGTAGGCAAATGGCATCTGGGGATGGGCGCCGAGAACGGCAAACAGAACTGGAATGAGCGCGTAGCTCCCGGACCGGCCGAGGTAGGGTTCGATTACTCGTACATCATGGCGGCTACGGGCGATCGTGTGCCGTGTGTCTACATGGAGAATCAGCGTGCCGTCAACCTCGATCCCAACGATCCGATCTCCGTCAGCTATACGCAGAACTTCGAGGGCGAGCCTACCGGAAAAGAAAATCCCGAGCTGCTGACGAAATTGAAGCCCAGCCCTGATCACGGTCACAACCAGAGCATTGTGAACGGTATTTCGCGTATAGGCTACATGAAAGGCGGAAAGGCGGCGCTGTGGGAAGACGAGAATATTGCCGACAGCATCACGGTGCACGCCGTGCGCTTCATCGAGAAGAACAAAGACCGTCCGTTCTTCCTCTATTTCGGGACGAACGATGTGCATGTGCCGCGTTTCCCGCACCCTCGTTTCCGCGGAAAGACCGATATGGGACATCGCGGCGATGCCATCGTGCAGTTCGACTGGTCGGTGGGCGAGGTCGTGCGGGCATTGAAAGAGGCGGGTATCTTTGAGCGTACGCTGATCATCCTTTCAAGCGATAACGGCCCGGTAGTAGACGACGGTTATGCCGATGAGGCCGTTGCGCGTCTCAAGAATCACAAGCCATGGGGCCCGTTTCGCGGCGGAAAATACAGTACGTTTGAAGCCGGAACGCGTGTGCCGTTTATCGTACACTGGCCCGGACGAGTGAAAGCCGCCACGTCACCCGCGCTGGTTTCGCAAATCGATATGACGGCCACGCTGGCCCGTCTTGTCGGGGCGAAAAACATCGCGGATATTCCTGCCGACAGCCGCGACCAGCTTCCCGCATGGTTAGGCAAAGACCTGAAAGGACGGGAATATGTGATCGGTGCCGGCTCGTCGCTGACGGTGTTGACGCCCGAATGGAAATACATCGAGCCAAGTCAGGCATCACCCTACAATGTGCTGACAAATACTGAGCTGGGCAATCATCCCGAAGAGCAGCTCTACCATATCGTGACCGACCGCGGCGAATACGACAACATAGCGAAGGAAAAGCCTGAAATCGTCGGTGAAATGAAGACGATTCTCGAAAAAGAGAAAAGCAAAGGCGTGGGAATGGAACTGTAAGCGACGAGAAGTATTTCTCGTGTGTTTTTTTAATGTGATTGAGGAGGAGGACTGTCGGGAGGACCATCCTCCTTTTTTAGTTCCGGATAGGAGGAGCTGAATCGGAAGCGAGTGTCAGTATCGGCGAAATGTATACGTCGTGTCGCCGGCATGCAGTATCAGCCGACGGCCGTCGATGTAATCGACAGTAAAAGTACGCCGGGCGTTAGGCCAGTCGGTATGCGGAAGGAAATCCTTGACCAGAATCGTATAATTCGTCAGCTCTAATTTTAACGTATGCTCTTCGGGTTGTACCTTATACCCGTAGGTGTAGAAGTAATCGTTTGACAGAGGACGGTATATCTGATACATAAACAGCGATTCGGACTGGAAGTTATACCATACGGTATCGACCTGTGCGATGCTCCCTTGTGCCTCGACGGTTTGCAATTGCCATTTACCCATCAGCCGGTCACTGACCTCGTGCCGGCATGCCACACATAGCCATGCGATGAGCAGCATCCCGATGCCTCGTTTCATTCCTCTCATGTTCTGTTTCTTTTTCTTTACTCCGACAAAGGTACAAGACTCTTTTCGTTTGCCCAAACTGTCCGTGTATACCTTTCATGCCGGCAAAGGCTGCCTTAAGATATTACTCTCGGATAACCGAAAAAAAGCGGATATCCTCCCGACATCCGCTTTTTCTTGGTGTAGAATCTTAAAATTCTAAAACTCCAATACTATGAAAAAAACTTTATTCAAGCATGCCGAAAAAGAACGGCACGTTTCTCTTTTTACCGTATCACCACCTTCTGTCTGATTTGTCCGTCGAGGGTAACGATGTATACGCCTTTCGCTAACGGAATCGAGGTTTCTCCCCGGGCGATCTGTGTCCGATGAACGAGCTGTCCGGTGACCGAGTAAATCTGTGCGTCCGTTGCTTTTGCGGTACGGATATGAAGCGCACCCTCTTCCGTACGGAGGGCGTAACCGCGATCGATCGAGACGTTCGAGACGGGACTCACACCCGTGAGTTGAATCGTCAGCGGCTCGACCACTTTGGGAAAGACGAGCGTCACCGTTCCGTCTTCGTTATGGGTGATGCGGATACCACCTTGTTGTTCATCGCGTGTCTTCGAGTCCGTCTTCACCTGTATGTATTTCAGGCTATAGCCTTCGGCCGGGGTGAGCCTCATCGTAAAGTTTTTCTGGCTTTCGATATAATGAATACCTGCGCCGGGAACCGTCGTTACGTTCGGATACGTACCGATCACAATCTCATGTACAACGTTGGGGTGTATCGTATTCGGATGATATTCGTATGCTCCCATATCTACGATATCGTCATAAATCCTGGCCAGACTGCCCAGATCGAGACCGAGAGCTTCGGTATACCCTGCCTTGGCCGGATGGAGCAGCACGGTCGAGGTTCGGTTGCGGAATCCCGACAGCACGAACGGGTTATAGCCGCTGTTCACCGAAGGACTGGTGCTCGAGAGGCGGTAGTTGCCGTCGCTGCGAGGCGTCAGATCGTCGTCGTATCCTTTGCGACGGAATACGGGGTTGCGATCGATGTTTCGTCCGCCATCTTTTCCGAGCGTTGCACTCCATCCGCCTACATTACAATGGCTCCATACGGGCGTTCCGCCTTCGTTCATCACGTCGGACCCGAGTGCCCCACCCGTAAGGTTCCCCCAGAGGATGCTGTTGCGCAGATGGGGATCACCGCCGTTGTTATAGAGGCCTCCTGCCGTCGGGGCTATATTTCCGCTCACGGTGTTATTGACCGAGAGGAACGCACTTCCGCTATTATAGATACCGCCACCCGCTGTGGTGGCCCGGTTGTGACTGATTTCGGTGTTGTAGATCAGCGCGTCGCCCGTACGTCCCATGCAGCCGCCGTTATATCCGCCGCTGATATGGATGCCGCCTCCCAAGTTCGTCGCCGTATTGGATGTAATGATCGAGTTGGCTACGGTCCCCGAAGCCCCGTTCTTGAAGAGAATACCCGCTCCTTCCGAGGCCTCTCCGCCACGGATGATGAATCCGTCGACACGGGCATCGCGACTGACTCCGCAAGCGTTGTTCGTATAATTCGTCGATCCGTCGAAGACGACGACGTTGCTTCCGTTACCGTTCATGATCGTCTTATGCAAGGTGTAGTTCCGTTCGTTCAAATCCGTTTCCCATGCACCGAAGCCGCCGTAGATTTCGACACTGTCGTAATCGATCACATACGACTGGCCTTGCGGAGGCATGTAGTTCCCTTCGGCCACCCAGATACAGTCGCCCTGAGAAGCCAGGCCAAGCGCCTCATCGATCGTCGGGAAAGCATTCGGCCAGTTCGTTCCGTCACGGCGTCCGCCACGTACGTTCCGGTCGACAAAGTATCCGAGGTGCTTTTCGTGAAGCATCAAATCCATCACGAGGGTCGTGTCGCACGTCACTTCGTAAGCCCCCGTACCGGCTGTGGCCGAGAGATGAAGCGTGACCTTTTTCTGTCCGGTCGAGTTCCAAACTACCTTCGGACTGGCCGCTACCGATGTAGACGGGGTTCCGCCCTCGAAAGTCCACTTGATGCGTAGGGTAGGCATGTTGAGCATCGACTGATTCATCTTGATGCTGAACTGTTGCGGAACCCCGATCTTGGCCGGTTTGTTCGGTTGGCGCTTGATGGAGGCATTCCATTCCAGGTCAAGGACCCAACACGTATCGGTCAATGTTTGAAATTCCTGGTCCATTTCCAGAATATACATACCCGGTACGCGTGCTTTTAATATACTCAGGTCGGCTCCTTGTCGAATACTGCCGTCCGGCAAGGTCCATTTATAGTTAGCTGCATACCCTCCCAACAGATTAACAGGTCTAGCACTCGCCGCACAACGATAGATCGTATCCGGATCGAATTTCCAATCGCCGAATGCCGATAGATATCCGAGGGTAGCATAATGTTGCGTTAAGCTTCCGGAGAAATAGCCCAATGAGAATACCGACTCCGAGTTGGAGATGGTGACGACCTGATTGTCCGCTGCAACCGGGAGGGTGACACGCATATAGCTCCATCCGGCAATACCGGGGATCTGTCCCATCTGGTCGGCGGTAGCACCTGTGCTGGGAATACCGGCCAGCGTCATCAGATTATACGTTACTCCGCCATATTCGATTTCGAAATATTTCTCGCATGTATCCCGATAAGCCAGAAAGATGGCGTTTTTTTCATTGGCAAGCGGCGCCGGGAACTGATAGAAAGACAATTTGCTGGCTGCTACGCTGTAGATGCTGGGAAGCACGGCGCCTCCGGGATGATAGCTTTGCGAAGTCGTCTGCAAACAATAAGCGCGTTTGTTCGTTTTGATGCTGACGGCATAAGGAGGCTTATGCAATTCGCCCATGTTAAAGGCAGCTGCTTTGCCGGCCTGTAATCCTGCGCCGATCTGTCGCTGGCTTCCGTCCGGAAGATTGACGAATACATCTGTGCCGTCTTCGGTAGCCATAATATATACGCGATCTCTCGAGTATTGGGTACCCCAACTGCCTAACGTGGAATCGGAATAGGCCTTCACAATAGGATAAAGCGTGCCGGTTTTGTCGACCGGAACAATCTGATCGGCAACCATATCGTGATTCGTTACCTCTTCGGTCGAAGACACGGCAATCGGTTTATCTGATACAATTTTTGTTCCACCCAGTGTATTGAATGCATTCGCGGGGCCATGCCCTTTCTCCAAGTATTTAATCACATCGCCCTTATGTGGAAGCGTTACGGTATATGTACCGGCTGAAATATCAGCCGTTCCATTGCCGGTAGCAGTATTGTATTCCTTGACACAGTCTCGTGTCAAGGTAACTGTAACCGTTGTATTATCTTCTGTGGCCACAATGTCTATCTGGTCGAAAGCGTTCGGATAGTTGTTGCCTGTTCCGGGATCACCATTGATATAAAAACCATCGGTGGTTTGGGGCACAAAGAATTCCGTTCCCAATGCTGCTTTTCCTTTCAAGGTAAAGATATCTTTTGTCGCACTTGCATCAAACATATAATATGCAACCAGTTTCTCCGTCGATTCGATATGAATGCCACAGGGTACCACGTTTCCCGCATTGATCATCATATTTTCCACATTCGCAGTGGAGAAAGTCCGGTCAATAATGCGACGTGCCCCTTGACCGGGACCAATGTTGATAGTTTCCGAAAGTCCCGATTTGTAATAGGTGATCGTAACCCTTGCCGGACTATTAGTTGAGGTATTCGTAAACACGAAACCTCCGTTATTTAAAGTTTGAATTCCGGATTGTGGCGCTACAAACCAGAATTCGGTATCTTGCGATCGGAGGCCGGTTAAAACGCATAAGCACATAAACAGAAATAAAAGTTTCTTTCTCTTCATAATGTTATTTATTAATTGATATGAGCATGTTGACGTCAATGATCAAACGACTTGATGATTTTATGATTTATTATGATGCAAAGGTAATTATTTTATAGTGAAATATTCAGAGATTCGCCACTATTATCATTATTTAACATTATTCACAATTCACACATGGAGGAAATCATTGGTGATATTTGATAAAGTCTCAGTCCATCGGACGGATCAATCGGTATGGGAGCTGTCTGCTCACTTCCGTGTTCGGACTTTGCGGGCGGCAGCTTTTTCTTTTTGCGCTGTATTGCGTGCCGCTTTTTTTTCTCTCTGTCGCTGACGGTTGGCTTTTTCCTTCTCTTTCCGCTCTTTTTCTTTCTGCTTCAGGCGGTCCCTGGCTTCTTTGGCTTTCTGACGACGAAGCGTTTCGCGTTCTTTCAGAAGTTGCTTCTTTTGCTTTGCTGCTTCTTTACGCTTTTCTTCAAGGGATTTTTCCTTTTCCTCCTGCTCAAGGCGTTCTTTCTTTTCCGTTTGCATACGACGCTTCTGTAAATATTCGAGTGTGATCTCTTTCGGTTTGACGAGAACGGTATCTTGCGATGTCTGCGTTGTATCCGGAGAGACGGTCTGTTGTTCTTCTGTCGATACAGCCTGCTCCTCGACTTCGCGGACGTTCTTTTCTTCGGGTTCGACTTCTTCTGTTACTTCTTCAACAGGTTGTTCCTGTTCTTTTTTGATGAATGGCTCTTGCATTTCCCGTACTGTTTCTTGTTGCGAGAGGTGAATCTCTTCCGAAATTTCCTCTTTCGTTTCCTTTTGAGGGAACTTCTTTGTCTCAGACGTTTCAAGGTTCTCGGTATCGACCTCGGCCGCCTGTTCCACAGCGATGTCTTCGTGTGCAGTTTCTTTTTCATCGGCCGCCACCTGCATCCGCCAGCGGGCTACGAGCTCAGGCGCCTGCGCTCCGTATTTCTCGGCAAAGAATGCCATGTATTCTTCGAGCGTCTTACCGTGCAACAGGGTTTCGTAATTCTCGTCGGAGAACGGGAAGAACGATACGGCACGATCGATTGCCGAGGCATATCCTTCAGGTGCATAGATCATCGCGTAATAACTAAGCGTCTCTTCCAAGCTATTGAATCCGCTTATGATTAGCATGCTGAACGATCCGGCCTCTTCCATGATCAAGTCGAAGCTCTTAACTTCGAAATGGGCAAAGTTGTATGCAGCTACGGCGTAGAGCAACTGGTTGCGGTCGACGGCTCCGGTCGGGTAGAGTAAGACCATGCGGTGTGGCGACTGCGGATAGTCGACGAACTGCCGCGCCGAGTCGGCTGCCGACAGCTGTCCGTACTCGTCAAGCCCGAAGCGCAGGTTCCACTTCATGCCCGTCATATTGCCCTGCACTAATTGGCGACCGCGCAGGATACCTTTGAGCATCTCGTTGGCCAGCTCCGTCACATCGGCCGACGGATATTTCTCGACCAGTTTCTGCAAAGCATCTTTGAAACCTGCTGCGTCGCCGGACTGCACGTAGGTGAGCGCCTCGACAAACATGAATTTAGGCATCAGCGTGGCCAGCGGATATGTCTCGCTGAAATGACGGTAGCTGCGTCGTACAAACAAAGTGTCGTTCGCCAGGTAGTGATTGTAGGTCGTTTCGTAGAGTGAATCCTGTACCCGGTCCATCATGCGGATGTTGTATTCGTAGTTGGGGTCGGCCACGGCTTTGGCATAGTCACTCTCAGGGAAGACTTGTATCAGTTTGTTCTTGTATTCCGTTTCCAACGGTTGGTCTTTGTACCGAAGCCCCATCAGATATGACTGGAAGTAATAATCCATCCGGTATTTGTTTTCCGGAAAACGACGCTCCAGTTCCCTGAATGTCTCGACCGAGAGTTGTTTGTTCTCTAACTTGTCCTTGTAGATCATGCCCATGTTGAACAATCCGTCGGCAATGATGATGTTCGAGGCCTCCAAGTCTTCTTCCGAGAAAGGAATCTGTTGCAGATAATACTCGCGCGATTTCGGGTCGGACGATAGCGAATCCATCACCATTTGCATCGAATCGACAGGCGCCTCGATCGGATTGCCTTCCTCATCGAACTGCATCCGGTTCTCTTCGTCTACGCGTCGGTTTTCAAGCGGTGAAGCCATGTTCATGACTTTATCGCGGCGACGCCAGTCATCCTGATTCACGCGTTTGCCCCATTTATTCTGGAACTGTGTCTTACCCTGTGCCACGGTTTGGTCATTGTAAAAATAGAATGCGCCCCCCCCCGAATTAACGGAGAGCGATTGAAGGTTGGCTTGCATATTCGGACGTTGGCCGAAATCGTTGCCTCTCCCCTCCTGCTCGGCGAGATAGCGTTCTCGTCGCGCATCTTCAGCTTCCTTCTTTTCTTTTTCTTTGACTTCCTCTATGATTTTATCGATCATCGCCAACCGTTCCGACTCCGGCAGTTTGGCCAACGCCTGCAAACTGTCTTGCAGATGCACCGCTTCGACATGTACCACTAGTTCGTCCAACGCTGCCGACAACAGTGCCACACGATCATAGTCCTTATATTCTTTCCGGATGCCGCTCAGCGCACCGCTGAAACAAGGCTGTGCCTTTACATACTCTTTTTGGGCGAAATAGATATCGCCCAGTTTGATTTGGCAGATCGCGAGATCAAGTCCGCCCTGCATACTCTTTTCGATACCGAGAGCGTAGTTCGTGATCGCGTTGGCCGTATCGCTGCGACTCATATAGGCATTTCCGATAGCGGTATAGACCTGATCGAGAAAATCCTTGTTTTTATCGCTCCGGGCCATGCGATTCAGGATCTTCAGCACTTGCGGGTAACGGCCGGGTGGAAGCACTTCGGCTTGCCGGATACGCGCTGCAAACACCATCTCGTACGGGGCGTTCGAAGAGGCTACCTTCCCGAAAGTCTGATAAGCAGCCTCGTTTTGCCCCAGTTCCGCCTGCAACTGTCCGAGCAGATAGCGCATGCGAGTACGTTGGCGACGATTTTTTTCTTTCCCTATTCCTTTCTGCAATTCCGGTACAGCTTCTTCAAACCGTCCGCTTTTCACGAGGTAATCGGCATAAACGCGGTCATATTCCCCTTGGTTCGATGCAGGAAAGCCGTTTTCTTTCAGACGCGCCAAGGCTGTTTCCGTCTCATAGAGCCATCCCAACTCGGCATAGCAGCGTGCCTGCCATATCCGTGCCGCAGCGACCATTTCTTTGTCCGTTTCATAGTGACGGGCGATGTAGGAGAATGTAGCCGAGGCTTGCAAAAAGTCAGCATTGTAAAACTGTCCCTGTGCGATGAGCATCCAGCAATGCTTCAGGAATGGATTGTATTCCTCTTTGTTTTGCAACGCCAGTTGTTTCGGATCGTTACGCCATCCTTCCCTGCGTGCCGGCTTTTTTCGGATAGAATGTTGTTTGATTGCCTTATTCCCTTTCTCTATCGCCCGATCGAACGGGCCGCCCGTCTCGTTTTTGTCCTTCGGTTTCGCACTGATGGGGTACAGGAAGATTCGTTCGGTATAATTTTCCTTGTAGTTGTTGTACATGTCGGCCAACTGTTCGTCAAATGAGGTCTTACCGTTGAAATACGTGTTGTATCGGGCAGTAAAAGCATGCCACCGGCGGCTGGCCACCGTGTTCTTCTTCGTACTGCACGCTCCCAGTAAAAGCAGTGCCGTCCCTACCCATAAAAAAATATCGTAATATCTTCTCACGTTTTCTGTCGCTGTCTATCCTGTCTGTAAAATAACTGATTTCTTTTCGGTTTATTGTTCCGTTATGCATAAACCCGTACAAAAGCGAAATTACGATCATTTCGGTGCATTGTCAACCGGATTCGCGTAAATGCCAAGAAAAATATTGAGCAACGTGCTGCGATCTCCTTCGAGTTGTTGTAGCATTGCGTTGCAGCGCTCTTCGAAAATCTTCTTTGCTTCAAGGGTGTAGCGGTCAGCGTAGGTCGATGTACCGCTGCGCATGTCATGAGCGATGTAATTGTTATCGTAGAGTTTGTAATGCGCGTAGATTTGCTTATCGATCAACGAGGCGACTCCTTTATAGAACTCGTTGGCATGGCGTTGGCCGGATGGGAGCTGTTCGTACGTGATCGGATTGCCGAGGCTGAGATGTACCCTTCCCTTAGGTTGCATGATGCCGGTGAGGATGCTGTTCAGGTCTTCATCCGGTTGTTTGACATATTTTTCGCCGCCTTGCGAGAGATACAGTTCACGTGTCTTGAGGATATCGCACGGTTCTATTTGATACGAAATCGCCATAGGGACAATATTCAATTCACCGACAGAGCGAGGTAAGTCGGATTTGTCACTCATGCAGAACATTTTGATCATCCCTTGGTCCGTTGCGTCATGACCGTCCTTCGTACGTCCGTTACGCTGTGCGATCCAGACTGATTCGCCTTTTTGCGTGAGAGTGTGGCGGATGTATTCCGAGAGGAGCATCGAATTCTTCAGAAAATCATGGAGGTTGCTGCTGCGTATCACTTTAAACATTTTGTTGGCACGCCCGATGTTTGTGACTAATGCTTCCTGCATCAGGTTGCTGCCGAAAGTGATCTCCGTCGTACGAAAGCCATTGATATGCAGAATATATTGGAGCAATGACGAGTCAAGCATGATGTCGCGGTGGTTGGAGACAAAAAGGTATGGCTTTCGGGGGTCAAGGTGAGCGAAACTGTTTTGAGTCAACCGGGTGATCGAGCGGCGAACGATTTGTTCGTTCACGTAATACATCACGTTGAGTTGAAACTCGTCCGTTGTCCGGATAGTTCGTATCATCTCCCGCACTTCTTCGACGTCTCTGTCCGGAAAGATATAACGTGCCAGCAGTTCGAAGTGTTCGCTTTCGGCAATGACTTGCATCGCTTCCGGTATTTCCGAAGTACAGAAAGGACGGATATCGTTGAATTTATGATGCATGGCTCGCCGTATGTTTGCGTTTATCAATGAATTTCACAGGTTTGCGGCTCATGTCCGGATAATTGATCCGTCGTATCTCGCCGGCTTCGGCGATCTCGATCTCCGGAGCTACCCGTATGCGAGCACGAAAGCGGTCTTTCAACTCTTTCGTCACGTCGAACGACGGTTGTCCGCGCAGTCCGATCCGGACGACAATACGGTCGTTACCGTACTCGTTATCGCTGACTTCCATCACATAGTTCTCGACGTAGGGCGTCTGATCCAGCACGTCGAAGATGGCGGGCGGGTAGAGTGTTGTGCCTTTGTACTTCACCATATGGTTACGCCGTCCGATGATAGGGCTTATACGCATGGTTGTCCGTCCACAGCGGCACGGCTCGCAGTGGAAGCGTGCCAGATCCCCCGTCTTAAAACGCAATAACGGCATTCCTTCCACGCCCAGTGTCGTCACCACTAATTCGCCTTCTTCGCCTTCTTCGACGGGTGTTCCTTTTTCGTCGACCAGTTCACAGATGATCAGTTCGGGATGATGATGTCCGCCGCATCCGCAATGACACTCGGTGAAAGTGGTGGCCATCTCGGTAGAAGCGTAAGTAGAATACAGTTCGATGTCCCATTTCTTACGGATGCTCTCTCCTAACAAGTTGAACGAGAAGTCCTGTTCGCGCAGATTTTCGCCGATGCAGACGGCTTTCCGCACGCTCGAACGGCGATAATCGATGCCGTGCTTCTCAGCATATTCGATGATACGCAGGATGAACGACGGCACGACGATGATCGTGTCAGGGCAGATACGCCGGATCGTGTCCCATTGCAGTTCGGGGATACCGTTCCCGACACGAACGATACCCGCGCCCAGCTTGCGTATGCCGAGGAAGTATGCCAGTCCGGCCATAAATCGCTTGTCGATGGTTGTCATCAGCTGGAAGATGTCGCCCGGCTTGGCACCGGCACATTGAAAGGAGATTTGCTCGTTGTAAGCCAATCGCTCGAGGTCGGCATCCGTCATGGCAAACGTCACAGGGTCGCCAAGCGTCCCCGACGTGGTGATGTAGTCGATGATTTTATGCTGCGGCACGCAGATAAAGTCTTTGTTATACGTCTGAAGGTCGGATTTTTCGGTAAATGGAATCGCAGTCAGGTCTTTCAGGGTTCTGATTTTCTTTATGTCGATACGATATTGATTGAACATCCGCTGATAAAAAGTCGAATAATCGGACAGATAAGCTAAAGCAACCGCCAGTTTGGCTTCCTGAAACTGTTTGATGGTTGCGGCCGGTTGCGTTTCTATGCCGGGAGTGATGTTCATGCGTGCGACAAGTTATACAAATAGAGCCATGACTTCGTCTTTCGACAGTTGACGGTAAGTTGCCCGGTTACTTTCTCCCGTTGCTTTGGGAAAAGTCACTTCAAAATACTCCTCATCGTAAAACGAGAGTTTAGATTGCGTATCGGGATTACATTCCAAATAGCGAATATTGTTTATTTCTAAGTTCTTGCGTTCACAGATTTGACGGGCTAATGCATATCCTGCATACGTAACCGAAGTGCCGGGATTATCCTGATACAGTTCAGTGACAATGACCGTCTTTTTCCCTCCTTTATCTATGATTTTAAGACCGCATTTCGACACGACGTCCCACAGCCCATTAAATTCGAAGATTTCGTCGTAATATTTTTCGGGAACTTTCATGGCTTATATTCTTTTTCCTGAAGATTTTAAATAAGTAATCATTGTTTCGATCTCCCGGTATTTCGGCGTGTCGTCCGTAAAGACCGGAAAGAACGCACGGATTTCGTCGTAGACAGCGCGTGTCTTCTCCGCCATCCGCGGTTGCAGTTTCAGGTAGTCGACGGCTTGCACAAGCGCCATAAAATGGATGGCCATTACCTGATAGCCGTTCTCAATAACCGTTTTAGCCATCAAGGCTGCATTGGCACCCATGCTTACAATGTCTTGATTATCGTTGTTGTTCGGGATGCTGTGGATGTACATCGGGTTCGAGAGCGTCTGGCACTCGGCCGTTGTCGAGGTGGCCGTGAATTGTGCAGCTTGCAGGCCGTAGTTGAGTCCCAGTACGCCGAGATTCACGAACGGCGGCAAAATATCGTCGTTAATTCGATTATGAAACAGGTAGTTGAGTTGTCGCTCCGCCAGCATCGTCATTTTTGTCACGGCAATTTTTAACTTATCCATTTCGAACGAAATATAATCGCCGTGGAAGTTGCCTCCGTGATAGACGTATTGCGCCTCCGGATCTACGATCGGGTTGTCACAAGCTGAGTTCAGTTCATCGACGAGCACCTTCTCTGCGTAGGCCATCGTATCCCATATCGGACCTAATATTTGCGGCACGCAACGAAGCGAATAGTAAGCCTGTACCTTGTGTCCGAATACTTTCTCGGTATGCCGTTGAAACATTTCGATCTCGCGTTTACGCATCGCTTTGCTCCCGGCCGCCCACCGGCACATTTCACGTGCTATCTCCTGCTGCCCCTCGTGTCGCTTCGTCGCATTCAGTCCGGGCGACATCAGGTCATCGTATGATGATGCGATCTCATTCATCATCACCGAAGCGGCGATCGACCAATGTAGCAGCCTCTTGGCGTAAATCAGGTTCACCAGTCCGATCCCCGTCATGACCGAGGTGCCGTTCGTGGCCGACAACCCTTCGCGAATGTGGATATCGAGAGGAGCAAGTTTTTCTTTCTGCATCACTTCGGCTGCCGGCGTGCGCTTTCCCTTGTAAAAGACTTCGCCTTCGCCAATCAGGGTCAAGGCAATATGCGCCAGCTGCACAAGGTCGCCACTTGCTCCTACACTCCCATGTTCAGGAATGAACGGGCAGATATCACGATTGATAAACTCGGTCAGCAGTCGGACCAGATCCGTATGTACGCCGGAATAACCCTGTAAGAAAGTCGACAGTCTTGCGATCATGGCCGCTTTTACGTAGATCGGAGCCAACGGCTCTCCGGCTCCCGTCGAGTGGCTACGGATGATATTATATTGAAGTTGTTTCAGGCAACTGTCGTCTATACGGTATTGTGCCATCGGGCCAAAACCGGTATTGATGCCATAAATCACTTTGTCCGTCGAAAATTGACGTAAAAAAGTAAAGCAACGTTCTACTTTTTGTAACGACTCTGCGGATAGTTTTAGATGACTTTGCCCCAGCAGCAACCTCTCCACGTCGTGTATTGAAAAACCTTTCTCCGATTGATACGTAACGGTTTTTTCCATCTTTATACATTCTCTAAAAAAAAGCAAAACGTGGTCCCACTTGGGCTTGAACCAAGGACTCCCTGATTATGAGTCAGGTGCTCTAACCAACTGAGCTATGGGACCGATTCTTGGAAACGATGTTCAAAAATCGTGAGCAAAGGTAAGGGTTTTAATCGAAACCCGCAAATCTGTTTTTCACTTTCCCACAACAATTGATGACAATTAAACAGACATCAGGCATGGGAGAGAATGTATGGCTACCATATAGCCTCTCCAAATTGTCTGAGACTGTCTCAAAAGCGGATCCAAGGGAGATCATTGAAATCTATCGCAAACGTTGGCTCATAGAGCTGCTCTTCAAGTAGATCAAGCTGAACTTTCCATTGAAGATCTTCTATGGAGAGGGCGCCAATGCCATACAGATTCAGATTTGGACCACACTGGTTGCCAACCTCCTTTTGATGGTTATCCAGCGTAAGCTGACACGCGCGTAGAGTTTCTCAGGACTTGCCACATGATCGTATGTACTGATGTACTATCATATCTAACATCTCAAGCTTTTTTTGTACAATGTTATAGACAACAACAGCCCTAAGGTAACCCCAACAGATAGAACAAAGAGTGATATAAATATTCTCATCTTTGGTATCCCATATACAGATAGTACTGGAATTGCGATATAACTTGAGATTGGAAGGTAGGATAATATTTGAGTCATTTCAGTATCAGGGTTGCCTGCAACATACATCCCAAAATAAATAGTCAAGATAATTAGCATATTTCCTAATGGAGTCAAAAATCTACCTGCTTTGCTACTTGACAAAGTTGCGATAATAGAGAATATAGCTCCATTTAAAAGAATACCCAAAAAGAAAAAGAGAGGGAATTCAATGCCAACAGTGTTATGGATGTTTATCTGAATAAAAGACATAAGTGTATCGATTGGGGACACACTAGAATCATAGTGCCCAATATAGTTTGCATCATACCAAATCAGAACCAAGAAGTATCCTGCATAAGCTATAATCCATATCGCAACCTGTAACAATGATGCAATACTCATTCCCAAAATCTTGCCTAAAACTAAATACTTTGGGTCTATATATATGGATAGAACTTCTGCTAATTTATTACTTTTTTCCTCTGCCATACTCCGAAGTAGGTTGTTGTTGTATAAGATAAGGGTCAGATTGCTTATATCCAGCTGCTAAAGACAGGAGAGTAGATAGTTCATCTAGTTGGATATTATGAGCATGAAAATCCCTACGACTGCAACGTTTTTCCACAACATCTTGAAAAGAATCCGCAATCTTTATTGGAGGAGGGAGTCTGACCAGGAGAATTGACCGATATATAGAAAGCCCCACATTGTGCTGAAGATTTACGATATGCTCATTATAGTGCCTCAGATGATCAGCCTTAGAAGAAAACAAGGCTTTATTATTTCTGGAAGAGATATGATATTCAATATCTAATGGTAGAATTGATTTAAACATAAGCTATGCAAATGGATGTGGATATTGATTAACAATTGCTTTCGTTGGATTAGGATGAAGGTTTCCTAGCCATCGGATATTTTGTGATTGAGAAAGAGGAATCATTTTGGGGATAATAATCTTTGAGACAACTCCTAAATGCCGTACTTCGGGAAGGGTCAAATCTTTCCAGTATACTTTGTAGCCATGAGTATCCAGATACCCAACTAGTTGTTTTAAGAATAGACATGGCTCCTCTGAGAATGATTTTGTATAGTATACAGCATCGACCTTGGGAAAGTCTGTTTGCATTAGCTTCTCTACAATAGGAGAATCTTTCCAATTTGCATACAAATGCATATGATCTGGTAACTCTTGAACCCAATCAAAGTTATTACAATCAACTTTCTCAGAGGATCTAGCCCAATGAGACATTGTTCGAATAGAAACAGACTCATCAATTGATTTACAAATTGCACTTATCATGCTTGCGTTGCATGAAATCCCAAATCCTGCATATGGATATGACTTTCCAGAAATAACACACAATACGACTGGAATTTCGGGAAATCTAGATATATTCAAGAGCCTAATTCTTAATCCAACCTCAAGAATCCTACATATTCGATCTATAATCCCCTTATTAACAGAGTTGTATATATTTATCTCTGTTGCACTCTGTAGGTTTGTATGCCACCAATACATTAGAGCATCTCTCTCAATAACCTCAAATATTCCTTTGATTGAAGCGACCTCCTTGTTTGTATAGAATGATAGCCCTGATGATATCGGATTTGTAAATAATGTAGAAGAATCCCTTTTTAAGGCTGTAAGAAATACTGTTTCTATTGGTAGATAGGTTTCTTCAGAAGTGTTTAGGCACAATGTCTTGGTATGAGGACTCTTCCATAGCATAATGAAAGATATCATCAAGGGTATATTCTCCATTAAGTAAACGGGATAACCATTCCCATAATACAATAGATCTCTTACCTTTGATCGCGACTCTCTCAGAACTCCCTCGAAACTGAATTTCCAAGCCATTGGGAGCAACATAAACCCTAATTCCTTCAACAAGCTTCGGGGCTTGAGGAAACTTTACATTTACATCCCAAAAGAATTCTTGAAGAATAACAGGCAATTTTTCTCTCAATAATAAATTCATAATGAGTCATTTAATATATTTCTTGGTTGGATATCTTTGTCTTCTATATTCTTTTTCCCAAAGCGATACTTGAAGATAAGTCGTATGCCTCGGTTAAAGTATTCAACCCGATCGCTATACAGATCATTATAGGTATGGTATTCTTTCTGCTCTTTGATAGCTCGAGTAAATGGATTATCTACAGACAATGCAAGTGCAGATGTCCCCTCACCCCCAAAGAATCTCTCTATAGACAGGTTACTATACGTGTATGGGAGGCTATATCCCTGTAAGTGTATCTTTTTACTCTGAAGTGAACCAAAAAAATTGATCGCATAATATTTTCCCAAACGGCAATGAATGTTAACACTAAAATCCCACATCCAGCCCTTGTTGAAGATATCACTGTATCTAATATCTACATGCTGGACGTTAAGTCCAGAAGAGAACGATAAATCGCCCCTAAACAGTGAAAGATTGCCCCAAGCATTTGCACCATAGGATATATGCTTGGATAGATTCACTGGAGACATAACCAATTCTTCATTTTCCGGCCTCATGTAGAAAGCCACTGATCTTTTGCTATGCTCATGGAAGAGTGAGAATTTCAGAAAATTAGCCCCTAAAAACCTAGACAGATTGATCTCCATTTTGATCGGTTTGGCAGACTCCACGTTGGGATTTCCTGTGACATACAGGACTTCCGAAACATATTTCCTTCCTGTGATCTGCTCAGATAGAGAGGGACGACTAATGCGTTGCCCCACCCCTACAGATAGCTTAGTTCTAATGTCCAGGTCATAGGTAAGAGACGAATTAAGAAACCACCCGGAAGATTGCTGCTCGCATTGTCTCTCCCATCTCTCATATCGTAACCCTAAAATAGCGCTTAGTCGAGGAGACCATCTATGGGTAAACTCCAGATAGGTCGATAGGATAGATTGTTGATTGATGAGCTCTGATAGACGACTTCCATGAAAAATCTGGCTTTTGGCCCACCGACCACCAGCAACCATCTGGGTTCGCCCCCCTATCGGAAGATTCAGGCTAATATCATTGAGCCATAGCATGAGAGATTGTTTATCCCTAATGTCCTGGCCATTTATCTCTAAGCGATTGGAGATAGGAGTATAGAGCAGTGAGGTGTACGCCTTGATGCTCCCAACTGGATTAAGTTTATATTCGTAACTGCTCAACAAGTTATAAACATCATTTCCACTTGTTAGTTGGGTCAGTTTTCCCTTATCCCGCTCTTTGAGGGTAGAGTATTGTGCAAAAAAACGAACACCAACATCAAACTTAGAGGGATTTCGGTGATAGCTAAGAGTGATACTTCCATTATAGAGCTGTGCAAGGCTATTCCCTGTGGCTTCGCTTCGCCAAGTGATCGGAAAACGACCAGTACTTATCCAGCTTCTACTAGTTGAGATATGAGAATAGCCGATGAGACCGTATAGATTGGTATTTATACTCCAATTCTTACTGAGGGGAGAGAGCAATGTCATAGAGATATGGCTTCCCTTACTCCCTATACCAATATTTCCTGCCCCAGAGAAAGAGCCCATATGCTGGCGAGATGTAATAATATTTATTACTCCACCAATGCTCTCTGCAGCATACATAGCACTAGGCATTGTAGAAACTTCTATTCTCTGAATATCTGTAGGAGCAACGAGTGACAGCACTTGGCTGGAAGGAATCCCATAGAGCTCTTTGCCATCGATGAGTACCTTAATCTTGGAATTCCCCTGAATCATAGGCGTATTATTAGCACCAATTGTTACCAGGGGAGTCCTACGTAGGATATCAACAGTTGATATAGCGAATTTAGCCCCTTCATCATCAACAACTTTATATATAAGCGTATTGTCTTGATACCTATACTTCACCTTGGAAGCTGTCACTACTACTTCCGAGAGTAAGTAGCTCATGGAGAGTGTGTCTTTCCCAACACTCTTACTGTTCTGGGCGAAAGTAATCCCATCATTTGCTAACCATAGAGAAAGCATGTATAGTGTAAATATGCGGGCATACATAAAACACAATACTATGGGGTAATCTTAAGTCTATCAAAGTCTATAGAAGGATTTTGCTTTATAGATAAAACATCTCCTACGGCTTTACCATACGCATTGATAATTTCAATCCTGTGGGGGAATACAATGCCATGTACCGATCAATAGTTTGAGAAGAACGTCTTACCAAGTACATTAACTGTCATCTTAATCAAATAACTCTTTTTCGAGATATAGACATCTGTCTCTCCTATGCCTCCCTTGTAGACTACTTTCATTCGATGACAAGGCTCCTCCTCGATCTTATCATCACCTTCCAACGTGATGGTCTGGACAGGCCCATTGATAGAGTCAGTACCGTACTCATAAATAGGCCCCAGCATCTGAGTATTCAGTAGCAAGAAAGTCGCACATTCTTGAGGAGACATCATCCTGACCTTAGATGATACAAAGCTATTTAAGCTCCAGCCCAAGCTGTCTCTTACATAGGTGAGGACTTGCCCACCTTGGAGGATCATCTGTTGGTAGAAGAAATGCTTAGGCACCAATATTGTTGTTTGAATAGATTCTACTCCATTCGAAAGTAGTTTCTGTTCGATCTGTATAGAATGTAGGCGATTGGCATGCTTCCCGAGAGCTGCAACATGCTTACTGACAATCTCAGACATATCTTCTGCTAAAGATGATGATGTCCAGTATAAGAGTGCAAGCACTATTGTTATAATGCGAATTATTGCTTTCATAATTTTACTTTTTGTAGTGTGTACCGAATAGGCGGCTGATTTAACCAATCCCATTCGGTACAGACGTTAAGACCTGGTTCACAGTTGTGTTATCTCAGCTCCTCCCGCACATCCATATGTGCCGAAAGTTCCGCAACACCCTCCCGCTGTTCCAAAGGTCCCAAAGGTTCCACAGCAACCAGGAGCGACTTCTGAGCCAACATCATCTGCAGTTACATTCAAGTCTGCAACACTAACAGCATCTTCATGAGAAACCCTAACAAAACTTAGATTTTGATCTAATTGTAACATAGCTTAAAATAATTTAGCTAAACATTCAATTCGCAACATCAATGAGATAACCACAATGACATAGAACTTTGTTGCAAAGATAGAGCAAAATCAATCTTATAGACAGTATTCTTTAGTCTCTTTCTGCTATATACTAAAGTATTTTTAAAGATACGTTATAGATATTTCTTGTCATTAACCGCCATAATAAGACCGTATATATATGCTCGGTATATGGCATGATGTATATTTTTAACTTTTAATTTTCTCATTATATTTGCTTTAATCGTTTTTATTCTAGAGGAAGAGATGTATAATCGATCTGATATTTCATGCTCCGTCAGTCCTTGAGACGAAAGAATTAGAATTTGCTGCTCCCTATTGTTCAGTGCTATCGGAACTTTCTGAATCCAATATCGAAGATTAGGATGCAGGCGGTAATATATTCCTGTATAGCAGTTTATAATGCGGGGGATTCCACTCAATTTATGGGATGACGGTAATAGTCGACACAATACGGTGTGCACTTGACCTTCCTGAATTGAGAGTATAGAAACTATTCGTTCGCAGCATCGCCAAAAGCCATTAAAGAATACTTGAATATTACTTCTACAATTGAAGTCGAAGAACCGGTTTCCGTAATTACTCAAGATAAATCTAAATGCAGACTCTTCATATCTCTTGATTCTTAAAAGATCTTCTTTCGGATACAGGCATAGTAGATCATCTAATGCTGCTGTCTGATTCTCTAATGCTGCTGTCTGATTCTGAGATAAGAGCGCCATGCATCCTTTAGATAGCCAAATAATTCGTTGTTTCAACGGATTCCAAATGTAACAAATGGAAGACTCAGAAGATGAAGTGTTTCGAAGGGTAGAAATAACACCATAAAGAAAGCTATTTTTCTTTAAATCAATATCATAAATATCGATATATTCGTTAGGATAGGTTGAGTCTATATTCACATGCATAAGTCTAAAGATATGGTATTAATTACATAAGAAAACTAAATAAAAATTCACTGCTGCAAACTTACAAAAAAATCATTGGATTATACACCAGTCTAATAAAAAAGTTGAGCTCACAATCAAATCTCTACATGAGAACAACGTGCCATACGCACTTATTTGTTAATTATGCGAATCCAGCGTTAAAAGATAAGGTACAAGAAAGCGATCGCCAACTTTCCGTAGATGTGAACTAACAGCCCGTTGATAGATATTACTTTCATCGCTCTTTGAATATTTGTTTTTTCGTTCAGCCAATTGAAGAAAGCCCCAATAGGTTGTCCAACTTTTGAAACAGCCGTAGAGAAGAGGGCATTAAAGGCTTTGTCTCTTTGTTTTAGCTCTTCACATTGCCCTTTGATAGCTTTAACGGGAGTAAGCATTTCTATTTGTTGAAACTACACGAGCAGAAGGCTTTATTTGCGGTTCCAACTTTTTCATGTACATTTGCACGGCGCGAATCATAATAGGCTTGAGCACATGGCACGAGAAAATCAGACTGAACAAGAACGAGACGAAGAAATGCTGTTCGGGGAAAAAGTCCGGACAAATGGAAATGCGTATTCCGACGATGAAATATCTGAAACATCGGAGGCGGAAGAGATCGCAGAAGAAGGGGATGTATTACCTTCGCGCTCCGGCTATACTGTGCCGGGAGGAAGTGATGCGGTCCATCATCTGCCGGGGATGTATCAGAGCTGGTTTCTCGACTATGCCTCATATGTGATTCTTGAACGTGCCGTACCGCATATTAACGATGGATTGAAGCCTGTTCAACGGCGTATCCTGCATGCGATGAAACGGATCGATGACGGCCGTTACAACAAAGTGGCCAATGTCGTAGGGCAAACGATGCAATTTCACCCGCATGGCGATGCGTCGATCGGAGATGCTTTGGTGCAGCTGGGACAAAAAGATTTATTGATCGATTGTCAAGGGAACTGGGGAAATATCCTGACGGGCGACAGCGCCGCCGCACCGCGATATATCGAAGCACGTCTCTCCAAATTTGCTCTCGAGACGGTGTTCAACCCTAAAACAACTCTTTGGAAGCTCTCGTACGACGGTCGTAACAAAGAGCCGGTTAGCTTACCGATCAAATTCCCGTTGTTGCTTGCACAGGGAGCCGAAGGCATTGCTGTCGGACTTTCGTCTAAAATTCTACCGCATAATTTTAATGAGTTGATCGACGCTTCGATTGCGCATTTGCGAGGGGAGGAGTTCAAACTCTATCCCGACTTTCAGACGGGTGGGCTGATCGATGTCTCGAAATATAACGACGGAAGTCGAGGAGGCATGGTCAAAGTACGTGCGAAGATCGGTAAGATCGATAACAAAACGCTCGTGATTACGGAAATTCCGTTTGGTCACACGACCGGGTCGCTAATTGATTCGGTCATCAAGGCGAATGATAAGGGCAAAATCAAAATTCGCAAGGTGGATGACAATACCGCCAAAGATGTTGAGATTCTGATTCATTTAGCACCGGGCGTATCGTCCGACAAGACGATCGATGCGCTTTATGCCTTTACCGACTGCGAAAAAAGCATTTATCTGAACTGTTGCGTTGTCGAAGACAACAAGCCGCGCTTCATGTCGGTCAGCGAAGTGCTGCGCCACTCGGCGGATCAGACGTTAAGCCTGTTGCGCCGCGAACTGGAAATTCAGAAAAGCGAACTGCTTGAGTCGCTCTTTTACGCTTCGCTGGAACAGATTTTTATCGAAGAACGCATCTATAAAGATTCGGAGTTTGAGAATGCAAAAGATATGGATAAGGCCGTGGCACATATCGACCGACGGCTGGAGCCTTTCAAGCCCGATCTGATCCGTGACGTCACGCCCGACGATATCCTTCGACTGATGGAGATCAAAATGGGACGCATCCTGAAGTTTAATGCTGACAAAAACGAAAAACTAATCGCCCAGCTGAAGAAGGACCTTGCGCAAGTTGAGCAGCATCTGGCCAATATGGTCGGTCATACCGTCGCGTGGTTCTCGTTACTGAAGGAAAAATACGGATCTGCCTATCCGCGACGTACGGAAATCCGCAGCTTCGATACAATCGAGGCGACGAAAGTCGTTGAAGCCAATGAGAAGCTGTATATTGACCGCAATGAAGGATTTATCGGTACAAGCTTGAAAAAGGACGAATTTGTTTGCAATTGTTCCGACATCGACGATCTCATTCTGTTTTATCGAGACGGCACGTACAAGGTCATACGCGTAAGTGACAAAATCTTTGTCGGCAAAGGCGTTATTTATGTCAATGTCTTTAAACGGAACGATAACCGTACGATTTACAACGTCATCTACCGTGACGGAAAGATGGGGCGCAACTTCATTAAACGATTTGCCGTTACAGGCATCACGCGCGATAAAGAATATACGGTAACGAGGGGCGTGGAAGGATCACGTATCCTTTATTTCAGTGCCAACCCAAACGGAGAAGCCGAGACGGTAAAGATTGTCCTTAAACCCAAATTACGTCAGAAGACCCTCGTTTTTGAGAAAGATTTCAGTGAGATTTTGATCAAAGGCCGTGCCTCGATGGGAAATCTTTTGACGAAAGCCGAGATCCATAAAATTACCTTAAAGCAAAAAGGTAGCTCTACCCTTGGCGGCCGTCAAGTATGGTTTGATCGTGATGTGTTACGTCTCAATTACGATGGGCGTGGCGAAGAGCTAGGAGAATTTCAGAGCGATGACCAGATTCTGGTCGTGCTCCGCAGCGGTGAGTTTTATACGACCGACTTCGATCTGAGCAATCATTATGAAGAAAATGTTCTTTTAATCGAACGATACGACAGCCGTAAGATATGGACGGCCGTGCTCTATGATGCCGACCAGAAATACGTTTATCTCAAGCGTTTTCAGCTTGATGCCGGCGGGAAGCGACAAAACTTGATGGGAGAGAACCCGGAGCACCGCCTCTATTTACTTACCGACGAAGCGTATCCCCGCATCGAAGTGCTTTTCGGCGGGCACGACAGCTTCCGTGAACCGCTGACAGTCGATGCCGAATCGTTTATCGGCGTCAAGAGTGTCAAGGCGAGAGGGAAACGTATCAGCACCTATCAGATAGAGACGGTCAATGAACTGGAACCGATGCATTTTGCTCCTGAAGAGGAAGACAACAGACCGGTGAGCGTGCACGATGAAGAACCGGAAGAACGTGAGGAACAACAGATGAACCTCTTTGATGTATAGAAAAACAGAACGATAAATGTATGAAGAAGACTGTTTGTTTTTTTTGTTTTTCGGTATTCACCCTTGCACTGCATGCACAGGCTAACGAGCCGCATCGCTCTGTGAATGAGGCGACACTGATCGGTTGCGGAGGATATAAGATCAAGAATACCTACCTCTCGGCCGTTAAGTATAATGGGTGGGGGATAAACGTGTTGAACGAACGGATGAAGCTGATACGTCCGCGTATCTCTCGACAGCAAACACTTCACCTCGATGGGTTGACGGTGAGTCATCCTGCAGGAACAAGCCGCACTTATGCGGGGTTCATCGATTATGCTTACGGATTGCATTATCATTTCCGTGCGACTCCCGATCTGAAAATTCTGGCGGGAGGCGCGGCCGGTGCCATGCTCGGTTTTGTTTATAATATGCAAAACGGCAACAACCCGGCAGCATTACACGTCGATCTGGATATGCGTCTCTCCGCTGCAGTCATTTATACCTTCCGTCTGCACCATTACCCGTTGACGGTACGTTACCAGACGGCGCTCCCGATAGCAGGGGCGCTTTTCTCGCCGCATTACGGACAGTCGTATTACGAGATATTCGGTGTCGGCAATTCGGATGGCGTTATTCAATGCTTTTCTTTGCACAATAAGTGGGCCTTCCGCAACTACCTGACCGTCGATCTGCCTGTCGGAAACTGGACGGTTCGTCTTGGCTATCTGAATGATCTTTATCAGACGAAAGTGAATGGTATTCGAGTAGATTACGGGTCACACAGTTTCATGGTTGGGATGGTGAAGGAATGGATTTCGTTGGGCGGTAAGCGTCTTCGAAAAACGCAGTTGTATCAAAGCGCATATTATTGAGAGATGAAATATTATTTGAAAGGTCTCTTATTCTTCGTGGTAATCCTGTTTTCATCTTGTGAGAAGGCTGATAATTATACGATGGATGCGCGTACCAACTTCGAAGCGCTCTGGACCATTATGGACGAGCATTATTGTTTTTTCGAATATAAAGATGTAGATTGGAAAAAGGTATATCGAAAGTATAGTCCTCAGGTAACGGATACGATAGATCGATACCAATTGTTCGATTTGTTGGGGAACATGCTGTCCGAACTGAAAGACGGACATACGAACCTTGTATCGCCGTTTAATATCGCTCGTTACTGGTCTTGGTACGAAGATTATCCGGCCAACTTTAATCGGGAAATACAAAAGAATTACCTTGGTACCCGTTATTCTATTGCCGGAGGGATGAAATACCTGGAATTACCGGAAACGAAAATCGGCTATATATACTACGGAAGTTTCTCGAACAGTGTCGGAGAGAAGAATCTGGACGAAGTGTTCTTTGCTTTCCGAAAATGTAAAGGATTGATCATTGATGTACGTGATAACGGTGGCGGCTCACTGACTAATTCCGACCGCATTGCATCCCGCTTTCTGAAAAAGAAAATCGTAGCGGGATACATCCTCCATAAGACGGGACCTGCACATGACGCTTTTTCCGAACCGTACCCGATCGAACTGAAGCCCTCGAACCACCTTCGCTGGATGCGCCCGGTCGTGGTGCTTACAAACCGGCACAGCTACAGTGCGACGAACGACTTCGTGAACAAAATGCGACTCCTTGATCAGGTGACTATTATGGGAGACCGGACAGGAGGAGGAAGCGGACTCCCCTTTCACTCCGAACTTCCTAACGGATGGACGGTACGCTTTTCAGCCTCTCCGATACTCGATGCCGACAAACAACATACCGAAAACGGCATCGATCCGGACATCAAAGTGGATATGAAAAAGGAAGATATGGAGAAAGGGAAAGATACCATCATCGAAGAAGCCATTCGTTACATTGGTTCAAAGACAGAGAAGAATTGAGTCGTTTATAAATCCTCCTTTGTGTGTGGCTGTTGTATGCCCCCGGGTCTGGATGCTTTCTGGAATGGCCTTCCGTGTAATCCTGACAAGGAAGGGCATAGGGCGCCACCATAACCTACAATATCCTGTTTTTTAATTATCTGAAAGGAATTTTACCGGACTGGCCCGAGAAGACAAAACAACGGCAAAGTGAAAATAAAAAAAAATCCATACCTTTGCAAGTTACAATAGCAGGGATAAAAACGATAATAAAATATGCGCGATTGTAATAAAAACAAAAAAACACTATGGGAAAAATTATCGCATTAGCAAATCAGAAAGGCGGTGTTGGGAAGACCACCACGACGATTAATCTGTCTGCATCATTAGCGGCTTTAGAGAAGAAAGTGCTGGTAGTCGATGCCGACCCGCAGGCTAACGCTTCTTCAGGATTAGGTATTGATATCAAAAATCTGGACTGTTCTCTTTACGAATGTCTTATCAATGGTGAAGAACCGCAAAAGGCAATCGTAAAGACCGAATTGGAAGGATTGGACGTGTTTCCGTCACATATCGATCTGGTCGGGGCAGAAATCGAAATGCTGAATATGGAGCAGCGAGAGCAAATCTTAAAGCGGATCATCGAGCCATTAAAAAGTGCATACGACTATATTTTGATCGACTGTTCTCCGTCATTGGGGCTGATTACGGTGAATGCACTTACGGCTGCCGACTCGGTGATTATCCCCGTTCAGTGTGAATATTTTGCGCTGGAAGGGATCAGCAAATTGCTGAACACGATTAAGATTATCAAGTCGAAACTAAATCCGGCGTTGGAAATCGAAGGTTTTCTGATTACCATGTACGACTCGCGCCTGAGGGTGGCTAACCAGATTTATGAAGAGGTGAAACGCCCGTTCCAGGATTTGGTATTCAAAACGGTCATTCAGAGGAATGTGAAATTGGTGGAAGCGTCGAGCTTCGGAAGTCCTATTTTGCTTTATGATGCGGACTCGAAAGGGACGACCAATCATATGCAACTGGCACAGGAAATCATTGAAAAAAACAAATAACAGATGGCCAAACCGAATAAAAACAGATTGGGACGCGGACTGGAGGCCCTTCTTACTCCACCGGATGAAGTGACAACGAGCGGCTCTTCATCGATCAGCGAAATTGAACTGACCCAGATTGAACCGAATCCGGATCAACCCCGTTCGATCTTCGAGGAGGATACGCTGAACGAACTTGCTCAGTCTATCCGTACTTATGGCGTCATTCAGCCGATTATTCTGAAAGATACCGGCTCGGGTAAATACCTGATCATTGCCGGTGAACGCCGTTATCGCGCAGCCGTTAAGGCAGGACTCGAAAAAATACCGGCGTACATTAAAACCGCAGCCGATGAAAATATCGCGGAAATCGCCCTGATCGAGAACATACAACGTGAAGACTTAAATGCGATCGAAACGGCACTGGCTTATCAGAAACTGATCGATTCGAACGGCTTCACACAGGCAGAGCTGAGCGAACGTGTCGGAAAAAAACGAACAACGATTGCCAATTACCTGCGCCTCTTGAAACTTCCGGCAGAGATACAAGTCGGGTTGAAAGATAAACGCATTGATATGGGACATGCACGCGCCATGATTTCAATCGATGATCCCGAAGTCCAGCTGGCGCTCTATGAACAGATCATCACACAAGGATTATCGGTCAGAAATGTAGAAGAGCTGGCGCGAAATGCTTCGACCGGAGAAGACGTGAAGCTTCAGGAAGCAACCTCACCACAACCTTCCCGCAAAATTTTGCCGGAAGAATTTAAAATCCTCAAGGAGCATCTTTCATCGTTCTTTCAAACGAAAGTAAAGCTGACCTACAACGAAGAAAATGGGAAAGGAAAGATCACGATACCGTTCCAGTCGGAAGGAGAACTGGAAGATATCATGAGACTTTTAGACCGCATGAAAGAAAGATAAATCAAAGAGGAAGGCTTCTCATGAAGGATCGGTGTAGGAAAATGATCGGTATTTGGTTGTGTGTCGTGGGTTGGACAGGCTTTTCTGCGGAAGGAAAAGCGCAGGAAGTGATCACGGCAGCAGAAGATACGATCCGTATACCGGCAAACGTAGCCATAAAGCCGTGGATAGGGACAGACACTGTGAGCATGAGCCATACACCTGCTTCGTTTAAACCCAATCCGAAAAAAGCAGTTGTTTATTCGGCTATCTTCCCCGGATTGGGGCAGATTTATAACCGGAAATACTGGAAATTACCTCTTGTGTATGGAGGATTCATGGGATTCATTTATGCCGTGACGTGGAATAACAAAAACTATCGGGACTATTCGGAAGCCTATCTGCATATCGTCACGGATAATCCGGCGAAACCCGATACGTGGCATTCGAGCTGGCAGAATTTTGTGCCGGCAGGTAGAGATTCGAAAGATTATATCTCAAATGCGAACTTCAGAAGTAATCTGAAAAGCGGAAAAGACTATTACCGTCGTTATCGCGATTTGAGTATTATTCTTACTGTTGCGTGGTATTTTCTTTGTATTGCAGATTCTTATGTTGATGCTCAATTGTTCGACTTCGATATATCGAGCGATCTGTCTTTGCATCTCGAACCTGTTGTGGTACCGTGTACAAATTACAGTCCGCAACTGTACGGACTCAATTGTAGTATAAAATTTTAATGATATGAAGAAGATTTTTTTTGCTCTGTGGATAGGCAGTTTGGCGGTGCCGGCTATTTCAGCCCAAGACGACCGTAACGGTATCCGTCCGGATATGACAAGCTATTCCGTTTTATCGACTGACTCGGCGTATGAAGCTATCGGACTGATACCTGAAGTAATGGACGAAAATGTGAAAACCTTGCTTCAGAGCTGGCATGCCCAGTATTTTTCACAGACGGAGAGGCATTGTCTGGATGACAATGAAAACGTTTATTTCGCCGATGAAACTTACCGTGACCGCTTAGCCCGTATTCCCAGTATCATTCCACTCGATTATAATCCGGTGGTGCGTAACTGCATCAGCTTGTATGCCGATCGTCGTCGCGATCTGGTACGATACATGATGGGGATGGCGGATTTGTATTTCCCGATTTTTGAACAAATCTTAGATCAGTACCATTTACCGCTCGAATTGAAATATCTGGCTGTTGTCGAGAGCGCACTCAATCCACGGGCTTTGTCGAGGGTCGGAGCCGCCGGTCTCTGGCAGTTTATGCTTCCCACCGGGAAACTTTATGGATTGGAAATCAACAGTTTGATTGACGAGCGGTTAGACCCCTATGCTTCCACACATGCGGCTTGTCGCTACTTTAAAGATATGTATGCAACTTTCGGCGACTGGCATTTGGTGCTCGCTTCCTATAATTGTGGCCCCGGTAACGTAAACAAAGCGATCCGGCGTGCCGGGGGACGAACGAATTTTTGGGATATCTTTCCTTATTTGCCGAAAGAAACACGCTCCTACGTGCCTCTTTTTATTGCTGCAACGTATATTATGACGTATCATTGCGAGCATAACCTCTGTCCGATGCAGACGAGCCTATCTGTTGCTTCAGACACGGTCATGGTTCGAAAAATGCTACACCTGCAGCAGGTCTCCGATCTTCTGAAAGTAGACATGGAACTTCTGAAGACTTTTAACCCGCAGTATAAACGCGAGATCATTCCGGGCAACATCAGGCCTTCCGTACTGAAACTACCGGTGCAGGCCACGTATGCTTATCTTGATCACCAGGATACGATCAATCTTCATCGAGCGGAAGAGCTTTTGGGAAATAACTTGTCGGGAGGTGAACCGTCTGCTGCGGCAAACGAAGTGGTTAATTCAACGCAGGAAATCATCAAACATACCGTAGAGTCTGGTGAAAATCTTTATATTATTGCGAATCGGTATGGGGTCACCGCCCAAAACATTCGTAAATGGAATCGGTTGAAATCTAATCGGGTGCCACACGGAAAACGGCTGGTCATTCACGTTGATAACGGAGGGGTCCGTTATGGAGCCGAAACACAGCAGGAAATCAGCAATTTGGCGGCAACCGTATCGACGGGCTCTCAGACGACCGCTTCGTCATCATCAACCGCCAAGCCTCAAACGCAGAAAAGGTCAATGAAGAGTCAGAAAGGATATGTGTCGTATAAGGTAAGGTCCGGGGATTCTCTTATGAAGATTGCCCGGAAATATCCGGGAGTCACGGTTACACAAATCCAATCAGCGAACCGATTGAAAAACTCAACAATTCATGCCGGTCAGATCTTAAAAATACCGGTAGGGTGATAAAAGAAAAAACATGAATACACAAGAAGAGCTGCTCGTTGCGGAGGAGCAAATGGTGCAAGAAGAATTCAACCGCTTGCTCGACGATTATTTTCATACGAATCACCGGCGGAAGATTGAACGTATCACCAAAGCTTTTAATTTTGCCCATCAGGCACACAAGGGCGTAAGACGCCGTTCGGGCGAACCTTATATCATGCACCCTCTGGCGGTAGCTCGCATCGTATGCAATGAAATGGGGCTTGGCTCTACTTCGATTTGTTCCGCCTTGTTGCATGATGTGGTTGAAGATACGGAATATACGGTCGAAGACATTCGCAATATGTTCGATGATAAAATTGCGCAGATCGTGGATGGTCTGACCAAGATCAGCGGGGTCATCTTCGATGAGCAAGCATCGGCTCAAGCCGAGAACTTCCGTAAATTGCTGCTCACGATGAGCAGCGACATCCGCGTGATCCTGATCAAGATGGCCGACCGCCTGCACAACATGCGAACACTTAGCTCCATGCTCCCGGCTAAGCAGTATAAGATTGCCGGGGAAACCCTGTTTTTATATGCTCCATTAGCACATCGGCTGGGACTGTTCGCGATCAAAACCGAATTCGAGGATCTTAGTTTCAAATATGAACATCCTCAGGAATACGAAACCATCAATCAGAAGCTCAAAGCTACCGAAGCGGCTCGTCAGCGTCTGTTCGAGAAATTTGCCAAACCGGTAGATCAGAAGTTGCAGGCTATGGGGCTGACGTACGAGATGCGTGCCCGTGTCAAGTCAGCCTATTCGATCTGGAACAAGATGGTCTCGAAGAATATCCCTTTCGAAGATATTTACGATCTCTTTGCCGTTCGTATTATTTTTGAGCCTAAAGAGGGAGTGGATGAGAAGAATCTTTGCTGGGATATTTATTCGGCCATTACGGATATTTACCGGATTCGTCCCGACCGACTCCGCGATTGGGTAAGCAGACCAAAATCAAATGGCTATCAGGCGCTTCATGTAACGGTGATGGGGCCTGACGGACAATGGATCGAAATACAGATTCGCAGTCGCCGAATGGATGACATTGCGGAGAAAGGCTTTGCGGCTCACTGGAAGTACAAGGAAAAGCACATCGAAGAAGATACAGAGCTGGATAAATGGCTGGCTACAATTACCGAAATTCTGGAAAGTCCGAATCCCAATTCGCTCGACTTCCTGGATACAGTCAAGATGAATCTTTTTTCATCCGAAATTTTTGTTTTTACTCCGAAAGGAGATATCAAAACCCTTCCTCAGGGATCGACAGCGCTTGATTTTGCATATACCCTGCATACCAATATTGGAAATAGTTGCATCGGAGCGAAGGTGAATCACCGGCTTGTGCCATTGAGCCATCCGCTATCGAGCGGAGATCAAGTGGAAATTCTGACATCCCGTTCGCAGAAGCCGGCTCCCGAATGGCTGAACTATGTCGTGACGGCCAAGGCGCGAACAAAAATCGAAGCTTATCTCAAACGCGTACGTCGGGAAGCTGTCAGAGAAGGTGAACGTAAACTGCTGGAAGCGTTTAAAAAATCCGGTATTGAGCCTACCGCCTCACGGATGGACAAGGTGGCGATCTATTACGGATTTTCGTCACGTGAAGATTTTTGCTACGCGATTGAGAAAGATGATATGCCTCTTTCAGACAACCTCAAAAAACTGATTCAGGAGAAGACGGACAATGTACTCTTCAAATACCTGAAACAGGCGCTTCGGGTAGGGAAGAAGAAGGAAATACAGTTTCCGATTCAACCCGAAAGCAGTAAGAAAAAAATCGCGCAGTACGACCGAAAAAAGGCGTATGTGCTCAGCGAAAACAAATTCGATCGGAACTATGTCGTAGCCAGTTGTTGTAAACCGATTCCCGGAGATGAAGCATTGGGATTTATCAATGATGACGGGAGCGTGGTCGTACACAAAATATCATGCCCGATTGCGACACGACTGAAAAGCAGTTTCGGCGAACGGATTCTCTCCACGGTATGGAGCAACCATATCAATACCTCGTTCGAAGCAACCCTCGAAGTCAAAGGAATTGACTCTATCGGAGTTCTGAACACGATTACGAAAACCATTTCGAACGATTTCAATGTGTATATTCAGAAATTATCCATCGAAGCCAAAGACGGGGTCTTCGAAGGGAAAATCAAGATGATGGTACACAATGTGGAGGATATTCAGAAACTGTGTGTGACCCTTTCGAAAGTCAAGAATGTCAAATCGATCACTCGGATTGCGGATTAATACAAGGATAAAAAACTGGGGGGGGATGTTCCTCTGCGTTCGATCCTTTGTCATTCAGAGCGTAAGCGAAGAATCTCCTTTCTTTTCCGGGGTGAGATTCCTCACTGCGTTCGGAATGACAAGAGGAGGTGTTCGGAATGACAACAAACGCGGTTATTTGCGTTGATTTGCGCCATTTGCGAAATTTGCGTTCGGATACCGTGTACCCGGCATAACCATTGACCATTGACAATTGAATTACGTCAGGCTTTCAGCCCTCCGCCGAGGGGGAGGGACGCCTTTTTTCCCAACGCTTCGCTTCGCTGCACATTGGGCTGAATTAACGCGCCCTTTCAGGGCTTTTACAGCGGGCAGCTAAACACCTCAACAATTCAACAACTCAACACCTCAACAGCTCAACAATTAAACATCTCAACACCTCAACACCTCAACGCCCCGAAGGGGTTAGCTCGCCCGAGGCCCAAGGGCTGAAAGCCCGACATATTTCAGCCCCATCCCGCAAGGGTGGGGTATCGATGTTTATATCCCGGCGGAGGGCTGAAGGCCTGAATTAAATTCATTTTTATTTCTTCTATTGCGGAATCCGGGTTTAATGTTCCGTTTAACCGCACGGGTTATACGTTTAACCGGATTCGTGATCCGTTTAGCCTCCGGAGGTGTTCCGTATCACCTTTTTGACGTTCCGTTTCTTGTTTTTAAGGTTTCGTTTCACCTCCGGAGGTGTTCCGTTTAGCCTCAGAGGCATTCCGTTTAGCCGGATTCGTGTTCCGTTTCTCCTTTTTGGTGTTCCGTTTAACCGGTTTCGTGATCCGTTTCACCTAAGGAGGTGTTCCGTATCACCTTTTTGACGTTCCGTTTCTTGTTTTTAAGGTTTCGTTTCATCTCCGGGGGTGTTCCGTTTAGCCTCAGAGGTGATATATAATATCATAAAGGTATTCCGTATCATTCCGGAGGTGATATGCACCATTTCGGCAGCCTCCCGTATGATGTGCAAAGGCCCGATCGGGAAGCGCGCCCTTCTCTCCCTCTCCCTCACGTTTGCCTGCCGAAAAGGGGAGAGAGAGCCTTACATGGTGGGGCCTTCCGTTGCCAGAGCATTCATCACCAAATACGTCATATAGACGAGGAAACAGAGCACCATGACGATGCCTTCCCAACGTGTAATCATCTGCTTTTTAAAGAACCGGCCGAAGATGAACAACATGATACACGAACCGAGCATAACGGCATAGTCAAGAAAGGTAATGCCTTGTACACGCAGCGGGTAAATCGAAGAGCTGACACCCAGTACCAGAAAGATATTGAACAGGTTCGAACCGACCACATTCCCGATCGCCATCTGGGGATTCTTTTTCCATGCCGCTACAACCGAGGTGGCTAACTCCGGTAAGGAGGTGCCTCCGGCTACCAATGTCAGTCCGATGACCGACTCGCTTACACCCAGGCTGCGTGCAATCTGCGATGAGCCATCGACAAAAAACTGACCGCCATAAATTAACCCCGCCAGTCCGGCAACGATAAATAGCGCAGATTTCCCAATCGGCATTTCCTTTACCGCCTCCGTCTCGTCTCCTTCTGCATGACTACGGGCAATGGCAAAGGTATATCCGAAAAATATCAGAAAGAAACCGAGCAAAATCACACCGTCGGAACGGCTGAGGGTATTTTCGGTCGATCCATCGATCAAGAGGTCATTGGCAGATACCATCAGTACGACTGATGCTAAAATACATAAGGGTACCTCTTTCGTAATCGTGCTTTTAAGCACGCCCAATGGAACGATCGCTGCTGTAAGTCCTACAATCAGGAGCGTGTTGAAAATATTACTGCCTACTACATTGCCCATAGCCAGATCAGGACTTCCCTTCAGGGCGGAAACAACGCTTACGGCCAGCTCCGGCGCCGAAGTGCCGAAAGCCACAATCGTCAGGCCGATCACTAAATTCGAGATGCGAAACCGCTTTGCCACAGCGGCTGCTCCGTCCGTCAAAGCGTTGGCCCCGATTAAAATTAAAATCAAACCGGCAATAACCATTCCTACTGCCAAGACGCCATTGTTTATCATTTGCTTATTCTTTTTGTGCTTTTTCTGCTTTGTTCAGCGCTTCGATCATTGAAACCAAAGCCGCACGTACCCCGTGAAGCCTGTCCGATATTTCTAAGATGCGAACCGTCGTTTCTCTGTTCTCTTTCAGCTTGCGGCGTGCTCCGGATAACGTCATGCCGCGTTCTTTTACCAGATGATAAATCAACCGGATTTGCTCGATGTCCTCCTGACGATAGTAACGTGTTCCTTTTTTCGTTTTCCGGGGAGAGATCTCATCAAATTCTTTTTCCCAAAATCGCAGGGTCGATTCATTCAATCCAAATAATTGTGCTACTTCTCCGATCGAGAAATAGAACTTTTCAACTTTCTGCTGTTTCGGAACCATGGAAGTGTTAATCCATTACCTGACCGTGATTCTCCGATATTTGAAGCATATGATCATATTCTTCGGGACTCAGATCCTGGAAATAATATTTGGCAGGATTGTCGGGCTTGTTATTCACCAGGACCTCATAATGCAGATGAGGGCCAGTCGATTTTCCGGTACTCCCCACGGTACCGATCGTCTCGCCGCGAGTTACTTTCTGCCCTACACGCACAAAGTATTTTTCCATATGACCATACAACGTTTTGTAGCCGTATCCGTGGTCGATGATCACACAATTGCCGTACCCCTGTCGCCAGCCTACAAAAGAGACTTGACCATTGCCGGTAGCATAGATGTCGGTACCGGTAGGTGCAGAAAAATCCATGCCGGAATGAAAGCGGAGCGTACGGTAAATCGGATCGATGCGCATGCCGTAGCCCGAGGCCGTTCGTTTGAGGTCTTTATTCGATACGGGCTGGATGGCCGGAACGCAACTACTGCGTTCTTCCAGTTTTTTCCCCATGGCAATCAATTCTTCCAATGAATTGGACTCGATATAAAGTTGTTTCTTTAGCATATCCAACTTCGTCGTCGTTTCAATTACCAGCTCGGAGTTGGAAAGACTGGTCAGATATTCGTACCGGTTCGTGCCACCGAACCCCGATTTACGAACCGATTCGGGAATCGAGTGTGCCTGAAAAATGGCACGGTACAAATTTTCGTCCCGTTGTTGAATGTCATCCAGCACCTTCAACGCTTCGGTGAGTTGCAGATCGAGTACCTCATATTGTGTTTGCAACAGTTTGTTTTCCTTCTGCAACAAAGACTCCATGGGCGATGAGAACGTGCTGATGAAAATAAAGAAAACGACAAAGCCAAAGAAAAGCCCGATACTCAAATGCCTGACAACGGAAAAAAAACGTTGCCTGGCCGTAGGATATACGCGTTCATAGTTTAACGTATCCGGATTGTACAAATAATATATTTTCTTCGACTTAAACAGTCCCATTCTTAAAGTCTTCCTTTGAATCAGGTTGCAAATATAAGATTTTACTCTATTTTTGCAAAATATTTTAAAGGTTTTACAAGCACACCTGTTCGATTAATATGCTAACAGCAAAGGAAATTCGCGAATCGTTTCTGTCTTTTTTTGCGTCAAAAAGACATCACATCGTACCCTCGGCTCCTATGGTGGTCAAAGGCGACCCGACCCTGATGTTTACCAATGCCGGGATGAATCAATTCAAAGATATCATTCTCGGCAATGTACCGATTAAATATCCCCGTGTGGCGGATTCGCAAAAATGTTTGCGCGTCAGCGGGAAACATAACGACTTGGAAGAGGTGGGACATGATACCTATCATCATACCATGTTCGAGATGCTCGGAAACTGGTCGTTCGGCGATTATTTCAAGAAAGAAATCATCGCTTGGGCATGGGAATATCTTGTAGATTGTTTGCACCTCGATCCGGAACGGCTCTACGTGACGATCTTTGAAGGCAGTCCGTCCGAAAACATCGACCGCGACAATGAAGCGGCACAATACTGGGAACGGTTTTTGCCACAGGATCATATCTTGGAAGGAAACAAACACGACAACTTCTGGGAAATGGGCGATACCGGTCCGTGTGGCCCCTGCTCCGAAATCCATGTCGACCTGCGCCCCGAGGCCGAGCGCCGGGCAACGCCCGGAGCTGCACTCGTCAACCGAGACCATCCGCTCGTCATCGAGATATGGAACCTCGTATTCATGCAATATAACCGCAAAGCCGACGGCACGCTCGAATCGCTCCCGAACCATGTGATCGACACGGGTATGGGCTTTGAGCGGCTTTGCATGGCCTTGCAGGGAAAGACCTCGAACTACGACACCGACGTCTTCCAGCCCATCATCCGAGCTATTGCCGATATGACGTCGACACCTTATGGAACCGATAAGGAAAAAGACGTAGCGATGCGTGTCATCGCCGACCATATCCGCACCATCGCCTTCTCAATTACCGACGGGCAGCTGCCGTCGAATGCCAAAGCCGGCTATGTCATCCGCCGTATACTCCGGCGTGCCGTGCGTTACGGATATACGTTCCTCGACCGGCGCGAAGCATTCATGTACAAGCTCCTTCCGGCACTGATCGACACCATGGGGACGGCATACCCCGAACTCATTGCTCAGCAGGAACTGATCGGCAAAGTGATCCGGGAAGAAGAAAACGCATTCCTGCGTACACTCGAAACCGGTATCAGAATGCTCGACAAAAAAATAGAAGAAGCAAAAGCAGCCGGACAAAACATGCTGAACGGCGCTCATGCGTTTGTGCTTTACGATACCTACGGCTTCCCGCTTGACCTCACCGAACTGATCTTGCGCGAACATCGGATGACCGTCGATACCGCGGCTTTTGATGCGGAGATGCAGAAACAAAAAGAGCGGGCGCGCAATGCCGCTGCAATCGAAACCGGCGATTGGATCGTGCTCCGCGATGGTGAAACCGATTTCGTGGGGTATGATCATTTCGGATGCGATGCGGAGATTCTGCGCTACCGGAAAGTAAAACAAAAAAATAAGGAACTGTATCAGATCGTACTCGACAAAACCCCTTTCTATGCGGAGATGGGAGGACAGGTAGGCGACTGCGGCTGGCTGATTGCTCCGGATGGCGAAAAAACGGAGATTATCGATACCAAACGCGAAAACAACTTACCCGTACATCTGGCTCGGAAGTTGCCGAACGAGGTGTCCGGTACGTTCACTGCTCAAATCAACAAGGAGATGCGTATCCGTTGCGAATGCAACCATTCGGCTACGCATCTGCTGCACGAAGCGTTGCGCGAGGTGCTGGGTACGCACGTCGAACAGAAAGGATCATACGTGTCGCCCGAATCGTTGCGTTTCGATTTCTCCCACTTCCAGAAACTGACAGATGAGGAAATCCGCAAGGTCGAAAGGGTGGTCAACCGGAAGATACGTGAAGATTTGCCGCTGCAGGAATATCGCGATATCCCGATCGCGGAGGCTAAAGCGATGGGCGCAATGGCGCTCTTCGGCGAGAAATATGGCGACGAAGTGCGTGTAGTCCGTTACGGATCGTCCGTTGAATTGTGTGGCGGTACGCATATACCGAAGACCGGGATGATCGGTTCGATGTACATCGTGAACGAGAGTTCGATCGCAGCCGGAGTACGCCGTATCGAAGCGGTGACGGCCGAGAGTGCCGAGACGCAGTTCTATCTTGCGCAGGATGCCATCCGCGAGTTGCGTGCCATGTTCAATAATGTGCCGAACCTTGCCGTGACCATCCGCAAGTCGATCGAGGAGAACAGCGAACTGAAGAAGCAGCTGGGCGAATATATGAAAGAAAAGGCGGCTTCGATCAAGCAACGAATCCTTTCGCATGCTATCGAGCGGAATGGCGTCAAGCTGTTTGTCTTCAACGGCGAAGGGAACCTCGACATCTTTAAAGACATTGCATTCCAGATCAAAGGAGAAAATCCTAAGGACGAACGGGCATGTTTCATCGCGGGCATTGAAGACCATGATAAGTGCGGACTGATTGTCGCACTCAGCGATGCGCTCGTGGCCGACGGATGGGATGCTTCACGACTCGTTAAAAGCGGCGCCAAACACATTCAGGGCGGCGGGGGCGGACAGCCGCATTTCGCCACGGCCGGCGGCAAAAAGAAAGACGGTTTGAACGCAGCCGTAGAAACCATCCTTGAAGAAGCCGGTTTGAAATAAACGATGGTGCTTATCACAAAAGATATTGCCGGGGAACTGACATCGTATCTTGCGTCGCATAAACACGACCGGACGTATATCCTGACCGATACGAATACGCGTAATGCTTGTCTGCCGCTTCTGCAGCCCGTGCAGGCACTCAGGCAGGCGGAGGTCATCACGATCGAAGCCGGAGATACGCATAAAGACATCGAACAGGTTGCCCGAATTTGGACGATCCTCTCGCAAAGCGGAGCATCCCGCCATTCTCTGCTGATAAACCTCGGCGGTGGGATGGTGACCGACCTCGGCGGGTTCGCGGGGGCGACGTTCAAACGCGGACTGCATACGCTCAATATCCCTACGACGCTTATGGCCGCCGTCGATGCGGCTGTGGGCGGAAAAACGGGCATTAACTACAACGGACTGAAGAACGAGATCGGAGCATTCTACCCGCCTGATGCGGTGCTGATCGATACGGCCTTCCTGCGTTCGCTCGACCGTGACAATATCCTCTCCGGCTTTGCCGAGATGCTTAAGCACGGACTGATCAGCGATGAGAACCATCTGAACAGCCTTCTCGCGTTCGAGATCGAGGGGAGACAGATCGACATAGAACCGCTGCACGCGTTGGTTGAGACTTCGGTAGCCGTTAAAGAACGCATTGTCAGTGAAGACCCCAAAGAACAGGGAATCCGTAAAGCGCTTAATTTCGGCCATACCGTCGGCCATGCACTCGAGAGTTTGTTCTTTGCAAAGCATCACCCGATCCTCCATGGTCATGCGGTAGCCGCCGGGATGGTTTGCGAATTGTATCTGTCGCATAAACAGTGCGCCATGCCTGTCGAGGTCTTGCGGCGGACGGTGAATCTGATCCGTAGCGGATACCCCTCGCTCGCTTTCGACTGCCACGATTACGAAGCCTTATACGAGCGGATGACCCACGATAAGAAGAACGAAGGAGGACGTATCCGCTTTGCGTTGCTGGAAGGGGTCGGCGATATCCGTATCGATCAGGAGGTAGATAAGAAGCATGTTTTCGAATCGCTCGACTTCTACCGCGAAACAATGGGGAGGTAGAAAGTCGGAAACAGTAAAAAAACAATAACGTTATTTGATAAAGCAGGGTTTTCAGGAATGAGAATCGGTATCCAATAAATCCCGGTACTTTCCATACATACCTCACTCACGTAATGAGTGTGCATTACGGATGACAGCCGCTTTATTTCACGGGTCGTCACGCCAAATTTTTCTTCTCTTTTTTTGCCTTGTTCGTCCAAAATGCACATAAAAATGCTATCTTTGTGGACGTCGAGACCGCTGACTGTTCTCACAAAAGATATTTTTTAAATCACTATTAACCGACTAAAATCAAAATCCATCGGCTTTTATTTTTAAATAATTGATATATAGGTGTTTATTGTTTTGTTTTTCTATTTTCAAAAGCTACCTCCCTCTAAAATAAAGATAATTGAACATTCGAAGGGCTTTTATTTTTACTTTTAGTACGTTTGGAGTAGGCTTTACGTCCTTCTGTCACCACCCAAATTAAACCCAGATTCCGCGATAGAAAAAATCTTATCTTTGCATTTTATAATTTCTAATGCGTAGCGATAGACACAAAGCCGGTATGAAGTTTGAGTTATCCTTTACCAATAAAGAGATTACGCCTTGGGGCGGAATGGTATTTTTGAAGCAAATGTTAGACAAAATCGGGTTTAAAGAACAGGTGTTTTCTTGCCATTCTTTACCTACCCAAAACTCTAATCGTGCTTATGATGTGGACGTAATTTTAGAGTCTTTTATAACCAGTATTTGGTGTGGTGCCAACCGCTTTTTGCATACCGAGGTTACTCGGGCAGATAAGGCATTGGGACACATCTTCGGTTGGAAACATACCCCTGCACAAGACGTTTACAAGCGATATTTTTCCAAATTCAATGCCAAAACCAATTTGGAAGTTGCTCGTCATTTCTTTAGTTGGTTTTTCAAGAGTTTGAATATTAACTTTTTTACACTCGATATTGACTCTTCGGTAATTACTCGTTATGGGGAACAGGATGGCGCTACAAAAGGCTATAATCCTAAGAAAAAGGGCAGAAAAAGTCATCATCCCCTCATTGCATTTGTCAACGATATAAAAATGGTTGCCAATTTTTGGCTTCGTAGCGGAAACACGAATGCTTCCCATAATTTCATTGGTTTTTTGGAAGAGACTTTAGCCATGTTTGGCAACAAAAAAGTCGGCTTGGTACGACTTGACAGCGGTTTTTGCCAGGGAAATATATTTGACTGTTTGGAGGAAAAATCTTTACCTTACATTGTTGCAGCCCGATTTACACACCCCATTCAACACCTGATAGACAAACAGGATTTTTGGGTAAAAGTAGATGACGGTATAGAGATTTGCGACAAAACCTATCAGGCACAATCTTGGCAAAAACCAAGAAGAATCGTTATTGTAAGGCAAAAAATAGAGAAAAGACCTCAAGCGGGCGGAAAACAGTTGAGCCTTTTCCCCGAAGATGAAATCCATCGTAACTACCGATACTCTGCCTATTTTACGAATCAAACCTGCTCAATGGTCGATGTTTGGAGAACCTACCGTATGCGGGGAGATGCTGAGAACAGAATAAAAGAGTTGAAGCAGGATTTTGGGGCTGAAAGTTTTAATCTAAAAGACTTTTATGCAACCGAAGCTGCCTTGATTTTTTCGATGACAGCCTACAATTTAATGTCTCTGTTCCGTCTATTTGTTCTTCAAGAAAAAACGCAAAAAACACTATCTACACTGCGTTACAGAACCTTTGCTATAGGGGCATATTTTGAAAGGACCGGCGATACGCTCAAACTAAAAATAGCACTTACTAAAAAACGACGAAAATGGTTCATCGGACTATGGGATTACCCCATAAATCTGAACCAAAAAATTCCTATTGCGTAATCTGGGTTAAATCCAAGTGACTAATCAAGTGTATCCGCACCAATGCCGCGATGGTTGAAAACGCCTTTTTGCTCCCCGGACAAGACTCGCACTACGTTTAACAGCAAATGGGCAATCAGCGTGCACCAGACCTGTGTCTTTATCCCGTTTTCCGTTTCCGAGTAGAAGAAGTGCGGTTGAAAGTTTTGTTTCAGTTTTTTTGAATGTCAGCTCTATAGTCCACCTATATTTGTAAATCAAAGCGACTTCTTCGGGCCTTATCTCCCAGTTGTTGGTGATAAACTTGTATTTCCTGCCTTTCTCGTCCTTGTAATAAACCAAACGCAGACAAAGAGTCTCTTTTTTCTTTCCCCGTGTTTATAATCCAGGTGGATATGTTCTATTTTGTAAACACCGGATTCTTCTTTTTTGAGTTCCTTCTCGAACAAGACTTCCTGTAATTGAGATTTGGCATTGTCTTTCAACCGGCAGACAAAGTTGACCCCCTCTTTTGTCCGGTCGGAAAACAGACAATAGAAATTGTACGCCTTGTCGAAGACCGGCATGCTGCCTTTCGACGGATTCAGGTGGGACAGAAACTTCTTGTCGTGCATTTTCGCCTCGCTGATGGTGGCAAAAACGACCGTGTCGGCGTGTACGTCGGTCAGCATGTGGACTTTCAGCCCGCCTTTCTTCTTCCCGTCGTCCTTGGGGTTGCGCCCCACACCTTTCATGATGTCCGAAAACAAGGTCACCGTAGTGGAGTCAAAGGCGTAAAACTCCTCGAAACCCACGTCCTTTTTCCGGCTGACCGACAAAAGCGGACGGAAATAGGCTATCAAAGCAAAGTAATACAACCTGAAAAGCTCTTCACTCCTCTCGCGCAAGGCGTCACCCGCCGTACTCTTCGCCGGCGCACAATCCATGTTCAGGTAGTTCAGCTTGCCTTCCAATGCCCGCATACCGTCGCAGACTTCGCCCATAGAATCGCAGCGGGAAAATATCCCGAACAACATCACGATAAGTTGATCCCACGAAAAAAATGTCTTATAATAACGGTCGCTGCCGCATTGTCGTACCAAGATGTCAAACTGCTCACGCGGAAGTATTTTTACGATTTGTTTGAAAATCGGCTGACCGACTAATTTCTTTATATTATCTTTGCCCATAGTTGAGAATTTGCGTTGCAATACAAATTTACAACTTTGGGGGCAATGCTTCGGTGGAGCCCCTTATTTTTATTCTAAACTTTTGTCGGTCAGTAATGGTTTTTTATGTAAGTTTGCACTCTATTGTTAGGAATGTGATGGGTATGTACATATTTGTTCAGTGGGATGTAGATCCCGAAATTGTGAATCTTTTCGGAATGATTTCCATCCGGTATTACAGTCTGTTGTTCGTCTCGGGGTTAATGTTCTGTTACCGGATTGTTCAAGGGATGTATAAAAGAGAAAAACTCTCCTCAGAGCATTTATGGCATTTGGCCATGTATATATTTGTTGGGACGGTAGTGGGTGCGAGATTAGGCCATTGCTTATTCTATGAACCGGGCTATTATTTGTCTCATCCCTTAGAGATGCTATTGCCCGTCCAGTGGATCAACGGTTCTCTTCGCTTTACCGGTTACCACGGATTAGCTAGTCACGGCGGTGCTATCGGGGTATGGATGGCCATTATGGCTTACGCGAGAAAATATAAGGAAAAAATTTGGGCAGTCTTGGATAAAATAGCTGTAGTTGCCCCTTTAGCAGGAGCATTTATTCGTCTGGGAAATTTGATGAACTCCGAAATCATCGGCTATCCAACAACAGTGCCGTGGGCTTTCGTTTTCCAGCGTGTTGATGTGATACCGAGGCATCCGGCACAACTATACGAGGCCATTGCCTACCTCTTTATTTTCGCTTTCGTCTACGGATTGTATAGAGGGAAAAATATTAAGGCTGAAGGCTTTTTATTTGGACTGATGCTTGTTCTCCTGTTTACGGCTCGCTTCTTGATCGAATTTCTGAAGGAACATCAAGTCTCGTTCGAAGAAGGGTTGCCGTTTGATATGGGACAAATGCTCAGTCTCCCGTTTATCCTCTGCGGCATATTTCTTATGTTTCTGAAAAGGAAGGCATCGTTTCGGATACGGTCATAACAATTTGTTTTGAAGTTCTTCGCAGACGCCTTTGGGAATGGAAACGGTATAGCTTTCGGCAGGCGTAACGAGCGTACACGAAGGCTTCTTGGTATTTAGCTAAAAATGATTCTCCGCAATTCTTCCTATTGTAAATTTTTGATTTGAAGTTTGGCGGATAACTCACAGCGTCGATCAATAATCTGTAATTGCACTTTTTAGCTGTATGAGCGGGATTCTCTTTTCGGTTTTATAGAGGAAAGATAACTAAAAGGGCTGAATTCCAAGCGAGGAATCCAGCCTTAATTTTTATCCTTCAAAAAGTTTTAGCGAACATCCATAATTTCGGATAGATCAGACTACGTTTAAGCAGATGTGTTACAGATGAATCACAAAGAGTTAAGCATCCGTACCTGAAACACTTTTTTAGTCCTTTTGGGGAGGGAAAAACTTGCGTTCGAGAGGGTAGGAAACCAGCAACCCGAGTCCTCCGAAGAGCAGTACGCATGCCGTGAGCGATATTTCAAACAGTTTACGATCAGCCCACTGGTTCATATCGTATCCGGCGCTGACAAGCATCGTCTGGATTATGACTCCGATCAACAACCCTATTCCGACTCCGATCAACAGACAACCGACACGTAATGCCGTAAATGAATGTGCAAATAACTCTTTGTCATCAATTCCCACATCTCCCACGGCATTCATTTTCTCAATCATCAACAACCGTTCTTTCCGCCGGGCATACAATCCGATCAACTTATACGTATAATAAAATACGATCCATACAACAAAAATAGGTACTAATTCTGACATATTGTTAAAATTTTAAATGGTAAGTAATTTGTTTACCCTTTTGACGTACGTCTCGAAAAAAAGTTACACTCAATAAACGGCCCTTCTCTTTTTTCCGTCAGTTGAAAAGCGACCAGTTCGGATCGTCAACATGCGACTGTTCCATAAGCACCCGTAACTCATCGGCTTTTTGCGGATAGTCAGTAATAACATTTTGATTTTCCGACGGATCGGAGGAGATATTGTATAATTCGTAAACGCCTCCGTCTTTGCGGATATTCTGCCGGATCAGCTTCCAATCACCTTTACGAACAGCTTGCCGTCCGCCCAGTTCCAGAAATTCGAAATACAGATAATCGCGGTTTGTTTGCTTTCCTTTACCGGTGATTGCAGGCAGTATGCTGATACCGTCGGTCTGCACGTTTCGAGTTCCCGTCAGTTCGGCAAAGGTAGGCATCCAGTCCCAGAAAGCACATACGAGGTCGTTACTCGTTCCCTCAGCCACATGTCCTTTCCATGCAACGATCATCGGCACACGAATACCTCCTTCGTAGAGGTCGCGTTTATAGCCTCGAAAGATGCCGTTACTGTTGAAGAAGTCCGGATCGGCGCCTCCCTCCTGATGCGGCCCGTTATCGCTGGTGATGATGATCAACGTGTTATCATACACTCCCAGCTCTTTCAGTTTTTGCACAATCTGCCCGACATATCTATCGAAACGGCAGACCATGGCGGCGAAAGTGGCGCGCGGATAAGCCTGCGAGCAGTAACCGCCCTTACGGAATGTCGGCCCGTCGTCGATGCCGCGATAAGGCTTCTCCGGATACATTCCGCGGAACGTACGGAGGATACTGTCTTCGGGTACAAGCAGCTCGGCATGAGGCAGCACACAAGGCACGAAAAGGAAAAACGGCGTACGGTGATGTTCGTCGAGAAAAGCAAGGCATTTCTCGTGAATCAGGTCTTGCGCATACGTACCGAACGCACCGTTCTCGTTGTCGGGAGATTCGATGCGCCGGCCATTGTGCCAGATATGATCGGGATAATAATTATGCGCCAGCAGTTGGCAGTTGTATCCCCAGAACTCATCGACGTATTGTCGGTTCGGATCCCCCTCCGACCCGGGCGATCCTAAGCCCCATTTCCCAAAGGCTCCGGTTGTATAGCCGGCCTCCTTGAACAGTTTAAAGAAAGTATTCGTGCCATGTGGCAACGGAAATTGCCCTTCAGGCTTTACTTCCTTGTTCCCTCTCACACACGTATGTCCCGTATGAAGGCCGGTGAGCAGACTGGCACGTGAAGGGGCGCTGACCGTTGTGCCGGAATAACATTGTGTGAAACGCATACCATGCAGCGCCACACGGTCGATCTCGGGTGTCCGGAACTTTTCCTGTCCGTAACAACTCAAATCGCCGTACCCTAAATCATCAGCAATGATAAAAACGACATTCGGCCTATCCATCGGATATTTTATGTTTTGCGCCGTAGCTGTTTGGCCTGCGACTAAAAGCAGTGATCCGGAAATCCAAAAAGCCGGTTTTGCGGGATGTCTCATGATGTTTCCGTTTGTATGTATAACTCGTTCTGCGAATAATGCGAATCAATGGCAAACATACAAAAAAAATCATGATCTTATCTGCCATCCGAAAAAACAAGCCCTGTTCGCCCTTTTACAGAACCGTATAACAATCAAAGGAACATGACGGTTATGCTAAATTCACACGTAGTCTCGGCCGCAAAAAGAAGCATAGGGCAGACAGCAGCTTTGCCAAAAATATATCGTACCTTTGGCGACAAAATAGAACATTATAATCACTAAACAATTTCGATATGGAAAATACTCGACGCAATTTTTTGAAGAAAGTAACGGCTGCCGGTATCGGTGCCGCAGGACTGGCTGTGACCGATCAGGCCATGGCCGCAGTAAATCAGCCGGGCGAAGCGGCACAGCAAAAGAAGAAACCGGCAGGCAAGTCGGACGGCATGCTACGCTTCGGCTTTATCGGTACCGGTTCGCGCTGCCAGGAACACATCAACAATGTGTTAGGCATACAGGGCAACAAGATCGTAGCCATCTGCGACATACAAAAAGGACCGTTGGAGAAGACGTTGAAGCATATCGCCAAGTTCAACGTACCCGAGCCGAAGGTGTACACCGGCGGCGAGCGCGAGTTTGAGAAGATGCTGAATAATGAGGAGTTCGACTGCGTGATCATTGCCAGTCCGTGGGAATGGCACGTGCCGATGGCTGTCGCGGCGATGAAGGCCGGTGTGCCATACGTCGGTGTCGAAGTATCGGCCGCCAATACGGTCGAAGAATGCTGGGACCTCGTCAATGTTTCTGAAGCGACGGGCTCACACCTGAATATCCTCGAAAACGTATGCTATCGCCGCGACGTGATGGCCGCGCTACGGATGGTGCGCGAGGGTCTGTTCGGCGAGATGATACACGGCACATGCGGCTATCAGCACGATCTGCGCGATGTCAAGTTCAACGACGGCATACATTACACCTATCAGGAAGGCGGCGAGCTGCGGATGGGTCCCACGGCCTACGCCGAAGCGCAATGGCGCACACAGCACTCCGTCACCCGTAACGGCGACATCTATCCCACACACGGCATCGGACCGGTAGCCAACTGCCTGAACATAAACCGGGGCAACCGCTTCCTGTCACTCACTTCGATGGCCACCCAGTCGCGCGGGTTACACAACTTCGTCGTAGACAAAGGCGGAGCAAACCACCCGTATGCGAAGATTCACTTTAACCTCGGCGATATCGTCACCTCGATGATTAAATGCGCCAACGGGCAGACCGTCATCGTCACGCACGACACCAACCTGCCCCGCCCCTATTCGCTTGGCTTCCGCATTCAGGGCACGCGAGGGCTGTGGATGAACGACGGCAACCATGTCTATGTCGAAGGACAGTCGAAGCCTCATCGCTGGGATGCGTCGGATGACTGGTTTAAGAAATACGACCACAAGCTGTGGAGCACCCTCGAATTGAAGGCCAAAGAAGCCGGTCACGGCGGGATGGACTACATCATGATGCATGACTTTATCGATGCGATCCGCAACAAGAAACCGACGCCGATGGACTGCTACGACGCGGCCGCATGGAGCGCCATTTCGGGGCTGTCGGAAATGTCGATTGCACGTGGAGGAGCGGTGGTAGACTTCCCCGACTTCACACGCGGGCAGTGGATTCATCGCCAACCGGCTTTTGCCTTATAAACCGGTCGGGGCGTATCCGATATCCGAAAAAAAGAAATAAAATCATGTTTCTCCTTTTTTCTTTCTAACTTGCGCCCCCAACAATAGAAGAAGATGAAACAATAATAGATAATCGAATATGAAAATCTCCCTTGAAAGCACGTTGCCTTCGTATCCGAAGTTTCGGGAAGGCATACGCCGTGCCCCTGATCGCGGTTTCCGCCTCTCTCCGGCACAAACCGAAACCGCGCTAAAAAACGCCCTGCGCTATATTCCGTGCGAACTGCATGAGACACTTGCTCCCGAATTTTTAGACGAGCTGAAAACGCGTGGAAAAATCTACGGTTACCGCTACCGCCCCGAGGGCGACCTGAAAGCCAAGCCCATCGACGCATACCGAGGAAAGTGCATCGAAGGCAAAGCTTTTCAGGTGATGATCAATAACAACCTCTGTTTCGATATCGCCCTCTACCCATACGAGCTGGTTACATACGGCGAAACGGGACAGGTATGCCAGAACTGGATGCAGTACCGTCTGATCATGAAGTATCTGGAAGAGCTTACGCAAGACCAAACACTCGTAATCGAGAGCGGGCATCCGCTCGGCTTATTCCGCTCCAAGCCCGACGCACCGCGCGTGATCATTACCAACTCGATGATGATCGGACAGTTCGATAACCTCGCCGACTGGGAGATCGCCGCACAGATGGGTGTCGCCAACTACGGTCAGATGACGGCCGGCGGATGGATGTACATCGGTCCGCAAGGGATTGTGCACGGCACGTTCAACACCCTGCTTAACGCCGGACGCATGAAGCTGGGCGTACCGCAGGACGGTGACCTGCGCGGACATCTCTTCGTCTCGTCCGGATTGGGCGGCATGAGCGGCGCACAGCCGAAAGCCGCCGACATTGCCGGTGCCGCATCGATCGTAGCCGAAGTTGATTATTCGCGTATCGAAACGCGCCACTCGCAAGGATGGGTGCAACGCATCACACCCCATGCCGGCGAAGCGTTCGAATGGGCGCACGATGCCATGAAACGCCGCGAACCACTCTCCATCGCTTATCACGGAAACGTGGTCGACCTGCTCGAATATGCGGTGGAGAAGAACATCCATATCGAACTGCTGAGCGACCAGACATCCTGCCACGAACCCTACACCGGAGGATATTGTCCGGCCGGCATCTCGTTCGAAGAACGCACACGGTTGCTCAAAGAAGACCGTGAGAAATTCCATACGCTCGTCGACGCCTCGCTCCGACGCCATTTCAACGTCGTGAAAGAGCTTGTAGCCCGCGGCACCTACTTCTTCGACTATGGCAACTCATTTATGAAAGCCATCTACGACAGCGGCGTGAAAGAGATCTCGAAAAACGGCATCGACGACAAAGACGGGTTCATCTGGCCGTCATACGTCGAAGACATCATGGGGCCCGAACTGTTCGACTACGGCTACGGCCCCTTCCGCTGGGTCTGCCTCAGCGGCAAACACGAAGACCTGATCAAGACCGACTGTGCCGCCATGGAGTGCATCGATCCTCACCGCCGCGGACAGGATATGGACAACTGGATTTGGATTCGCGACGCCGAGAAGAACCGGTTAGTGGTAGGCACACAAGCGCGTATCCTCTATCAGGATGCCGTAGGACGGATGACCATCGCACTGAAGTTTAACGAGATGGTACGCAAGGGCGAGATCGGCCCCGTTATGCTCGGCCGCGACCATCACGACGTGAGCGGCACCGACTCACCCTTCCGCGAGACCTCGAACATTAAGGACGGAAGCAACGTAATGGCCGACATGGCCGTACAGTGCTTCGCCGGCAACTGCGCCCGCGGGATGAGCCTCGTAGCGCTGCATAACGGAGGAGGCGTGGGCATCGGCAAAGCCATCAACGGAGGCTTCGGCATGGTGTGCGACGGCAGCGAACGCGTCGATCAGATTCTGCGTTCGTCCATGCTCTGGGACGTGATGGGAGGTGTAGCCCGCCGCTCGTGGGCACGCAACGCGAACGCCATGAGCACCGTCGCCGAATTTAACCGGTCGCATGCCGACGGGTATCATATCACGGAACCGTATCTGGTGAATGAGGAGTTGATAAAGCGCATACTCAAACAGGAGTAATAAGATGTCAAGATTACGTAATAAGCGAATCGCTTCCCTGATTTGTACTCGTCTAACGATGCTTTTCGTTTGCATCTTCTTTTGGGGAGAGGGTAAAGCCCAATCATCGGAAGATTTAATCGGTCGATGCATTACTTTTCTGGAAGCAAGTGACAGTATCGCTTTCAGGAAGGTCTATCCGGATATTTTTATGCGATATGCGGCGGAGGCTTCGAAAATTTATTTAGACAGTGCCATTCATCAAGGTGATCGACAGGCCGTTCAATCCTACTTGGAGAGCTTGACAGCCGCCCCCGAATTAGACGCTTTAGCGTATTATTACCTCTCGAATACGGAATATCATCCCTTCTTCCGGTCACTGTCGGGCTGGGAGAAGTATGAAAGATGGCTCGACTCCGTAAAGTCCGTACCTTATGCCGACATCCGCGACGAAATATGGCGTATCCAACGCGAAGATCAAGGAATCAGGGTATTGTGGATCAATCTGCCGAAAGAGACAGCTGACACCACTAAGGCACAAGTTCGGAATGAAATGCGGCGTGTAGACGAGCGAAATACCCGACGTGCAGCACAGATTCTCGATGCTTTCGGCAAGTGGCCGGGAGCGGATGTGTTAGGAGCATCGGCCGATCAGACGCTTTGGCTATGCATCCAGCATGCTGACCAACGGCCGGAAGTAGCTGTCCGCTACTTGCCGATGCTGAAGGCGGCTGTTGATGAAAAGCGCACAGTTCCGATGTACTATGCTTATCTGGTAGACCGTATCCGTATGCATGAAGGACGCGAGCAAGTCTATGGAACGCAGACTTATAAAATAAAAGAGGAGGATGGACGTTCGTTCTTTTTCGTCGTTCCCATCGAAGACGTCGAACATGTAGACGAACGACGTGCCGCGATGGGCATGGGACCGCTCGCCGAATATCTCGAAGGGATGGGACAGAAATGGGACTTGGTCCAATATCAAAAAGATCTGCCCAAAATTTGGACGTATTACCGACGATCGAAGATGAAATAAATGGTTGGTAAAATGAATGTGTAAGAATTCTTTTTTCAGCCCCACCTTATGCAAATTGTAAGTTTATATTGCCATTATCATAAAAACAAGTGCTTCGCCTTCGGATCGGTGCCTACCGACCGGTTGAATGCACAAAGTGATATGGAGCTGATATTAGGTATGGCCGATGGAATCCCGTTCGAGTATGCCGGCAACCATTTCAACCTGAAATTTACAATGCTTGATACTCGGAATCATTCGATTGACCTGCCCGCACACAAGGCTGTTTTTCATCCATTGATACGTCAGTATCCATATATGGATAACTCAAAGCAATTGATTTATGAAAAAATTGAGAAACAACTGATTAGCTGAATCACGATCTAAATTTAAACAATAACATCATGAAGAATCTGAAAAAAATCATTGCATCTTCGTTATCTGTCATTTCCTTGGCAATTTCGGCTCAGAACGTGATCCCGAAAATGAGCATCGTACGTGAATCGAACGTTACCCCAATTGTCTTACAAGATATGCATATCGACATTTATGTGGTAGGACAAACAGCCGTTACTACGATGGAGATGGTGTTTTATAATCCGAATGGTCGCGTGATGGAGGGCGAGTTCGAGTTTCCGCTCGCAGACGGCCAGCAGGTATCGCGGTTTGCGCTCGATATAGACGGTCGCATGCGCGAAGGAGTCGTGGTAGATAAGGCACGAGGACGAGAAGCGTTCGAGAGTGTCGTCAGACGCAATGTCGACCCCGGTTTACTCGAAAAAACGGAAGGCAACAATTTCAAAGCCCGCATCTATCCGATGCCGGCCAAAGGTACCCGCCGCGTACTGATCGCTTTTGAACAAGAATTACATGATCGTAAGGGGAAGGATGCTTATTTCCTGCCGATCAAGAGCCCGATAACCTTGAAGAATTTCACGCTCAAGGCCGAAATCGTTTCGCGTTTTGTAGAAGTCGACACCGAAAATTCGCTGGGACTCTCGTTCACCCATTCGCGCAACTCCTATCTCACCGAAGTCTGCAAGACAGACTACACACTTTCAGACGATATCTCCCTCCTCTTCCCGAAAGTAGAAAAGCCGCAAGTCATCGTAGCATCAGAGGGCAAAAAAACATACTTCTATGGCAGTTTAATGCAGCCGGAGAGAGCCGACGAGCAGAAAACGCTCCCGAAAAAAATAGTCATCCTGTGGGATGCCTCCAATTCGAGTCGTAAACGCAATTTTACTAAAGAGTTTCAGCTATTAGAGGCTTATTTCAGGCAGGTACAAGAAGCAGATATCGAGCTGAATACATTCCATATTCAAGCCGGCAAACCCGAACAGTTCACTCTTCGAAACGGCGCTTGGAACGCATTAAAATCAGCACTCGAAAAAATCACTTATGACGGAGCCACTAGCCTGAAAGCACTGTCGTTCGTCCCTGACGCCGATGAGTACCTCCTTTTTACTGACGGTATTTTCAACTTCGACACCGATACCGATTTCGCAGAGTTGGTTCAACGGGTACGGAAGCCTGTCTATGTCATCAACTCAAACAGGACGGCCCACCCCGAAAAACTCAACTATCTGGCCTTCGCGACCGGCGCCCGTTATATTGATCTGACACGCAATGAGGTGGAACAATTGGCACGCGAAATGATGCAAATACCTTATCGACTGATCGAAGTGAAAGTACTTTCAGGCCAGGTTTCGGATATTTACCCGAAAGCGAAAGCGGTGGTTACTCAACGGCATTTCACCCTGTCGGGTGAAATGTTCAGCGAAACGGCGACACTCGAACTCTCGTTCGGATACGGTAATAAAGTGGTACAAAAACAAACGATCGACATAAAAAAAGAAACAGGTACCGACACGAAACGGTTCACTCTGCTCCGTCGCATTTGGGCCGAAAAGAACATCGTACAACGACAGATAGAAGGCCGGCCGCAAACCGAAATCGATGCGATCGGAAAGGAGTACAGCATCGTAACGGAAGGCACCTCACTAATTGTTTTAGAGAATATTGCAGACTATGTACATTATAAAATCATACCGCCGGCCGAGTTGCAGGAACTATATTATTCGATCCTGAAAGAGGAAGAAACCGAAGAAAAAAAGGCTGCTGTCGAAAAAAAAGCGGAAAAGAAACAAATGATCGAAGAGGTAATTGCCCTATCGAATGCGCAGACCGATTGGTGGAAAACCGATTTCCCAGTAAAAACCGAAAAGCCGGATTCGAAAAAAACAGCCCACTCATCCAATGATTCTTCCGAATTAGTAGAAGAAGAGATTGTGGTTGCGTATGCCACCAGACGCGCAGCCAGCCACGGGGTGCTCAATGAGGCTGTCGCGAGTGAAGAGGTGGCGAAGATAGAATCTGATTTGCAAGCAGTCGTAGTAACAGAACGTGCGCCGCACGTTTCGTCTCCGAAGATACAACTGAACGAATGGAATCCTGAAACGCCTTATCTAAAAGTACTGGAGTATGCTGATGTCGAAAAATCGTACGAGACATACCTGAAAATGAAAATTGAATATGGCGAAATACCCGCATTTTACGTAGACGCTGCCGACTATTTCTTCAAAAACGACAAAAAAGATACCGCCTTACTGGTGATCTCGAATCTGGCCGAACTGAATCTGGCCGAAGCACAGATATTGCGTATGCTGGGGCAAAAACTGCTCCAATACGGCTTTACGGAGCAGTGCGTATCCATATACCGTAAGATATTGACGATCCGTAAAGAAGAGCCACAGACGTATCGCGATTTGGGACTGGCACTGGCGCAACACAAGCAGTTCGACGAGGCTGTGAAAATGCTCTATGAGGTAGTAACGCATCGTTGGGACAATCGTTTCAGGGGCATCCAGTTGATAGCGATGAACGAAATTAACGCCATAGCTAACGCAAACAAGAATGTAGATGTCTCGTTCGTCGAGAAAAGACTGCTTAAGAATGAACCGGTCGACATACGCGTCGTACTTACATGGGACACGGATAATTCCGATATGGACTTGTGGGTGATTGACCCGAAAGAAGAAAAATGCTACTATAGCAACGTATTGACGTATCTGGGCGGAAAAATCTCCAACGACATTACTCAAGGTTATGGACCGGAAGAGTTTATGCTGAAGAGAGCTATAAAAGGCAGCTACAATGTCAAAGTCAATTATTTCAGTACAAGATCGCAGAAACAACTCTTCCCCGTAAGTCTACGCATTGAGTTCTTTACTGATTACGGTACACCAGCACAGAGAAGGCAGGAGAGTGTTGTTCGGTTAGTCGATCAGAAAGAGGTGATTGACGTCGGGAGCTTTTTGAAGGAATAAAACAGAACATATAAAGATAAATGCAAAAATATTCGATTGCTACAAGTTGTGACAACGAATTGCAGAATAATCATTAGCCGCTGCTACAACAATCTATCATTACAGAATTTATTTTTTAATATCATAATATAGTAAATCAATCATGAACAAAATCATCGAATGCGTTCCCAACTTTAGCGAAGGGCGCGACAAAGAAAAAATCGAGAAAATCGTGGAGTGTTTCCGCGGAAAAGACAATGTAAAACTCTTGGACTACAGCAACGACGAAGACCATAACCGCTTAGTCGTTACCGTCGTGGGCGAGCCTGCCCCGTTACGGGATGCCGTGATCGAGGCGATCGGCGTAGCTGTGAAACTGATCGACCTGAACAAGCACAGCGGCCAGCATCCCCGCATGGGAGCGGTAGATGTGGTGCCGTTTATCCCGATCAAGAACACGACGATGGACGAAGCCATTGCCCTCTCGAAAGAGGTGGCCGAGCAGGTGGCTCAACGGTATGCCCTGCCCGTATTCCTCTATGAGAAGTCGGCTTCGGCGCCTCACCGCGAGAATCTGGCCGCCGTACGCAAAGGAGAGTTCGAAGGGATGGCCGAGAAGATCAAACAACCCGAATGGCGTCCCGATTTCGGTCCGGCCGAGCGTCATGCCACGGCAGGAACGGTAGCCATCGGAGCACGGATGCCGCTGGTGGCTTACAACGTGAACCTCAATACCGGCAATCTCTCCATTGCCGATGCCATCGCCAAGAAAGTGCGTTTCCTCGGCGGCGGCCTCCGCTTCTGCAAGGCCATGGGCGTGGAACTGACCGATCGCGGCATCGTGCAGGTATCGATGAACCTGACCGACTTCACGAAGACGGCTATCTACCGCGCACACGAAATGGTGCGTATGGAAGCGCAACGTTACGGCGTGAGCGTCGTAGGTGCCGAAGTGATCGGACTCGTACCGATGCAGGCGCTGATCGACTGTGCCGAATATTATCTGGGAATCGAAAAATTCTCAATGGATCAGGTGCTCGAATCGCGCATCATGGAGTAAACGCTTCGAACGATAGTACTTGTTCAGATTGATGGTAAACATATTTTAAACGGATCCAATGAACAACCTGATTGTAAAAAACGCGTCGCAAGTCGTTACATGCAGCGGATTTGTCCCGAAACGCGGAAAGGAAATGTCGGAACTGCATGTCATCGAGCATGGGACGGTCGTTGTGACGGACGGGATCATTTCGCACGTGCTGAAACCGGGCGAACCGGTTCCCGTCAACGAGGCGGAGTATGAAATCCTCGACGGCACGGGCAAAGCGCTGTTGCCCGGTTTTGTCGATCCGCATACCCACTTTGTGTTCGGCGGCTATCGTGAGGAGGAATTCTCGTGGCGCATGCGCGGCGACAGCTACATGGACATCATGAATCGCGGAGGAGGTATCGTCAACACCACACGGGCTACGCGCGAAGCGTCGGAGGAGAAGCTGTTCGAAGCAGGCTGCCAACGGCTCGACGCGATGATACGCCTCGGCATCACGACCGTCGAAGGAAAGAGCGGCTACGGGCTCGACAGGGAGACCGAATTGAAGCAGCTCCGTGTGATGCGTCGCCTCAACAGCGAACATCCGATGGACGTCGTTCCCACGTTTATGGGACCTCATGCGACGCCGGCCGAATGGAAAGGACGCGAAGACGAGTTTATCGACTTCAACATCCGTGAGATGCTTCCTCTTGTGGCGCAGGAGCAACTGGCCGAGTTCGCCGATGTCTTCTGCGAGAAGAATGTCTTTACGATTGAGCAGTCGCGCCGCTACCTGCAAGCGGCCCGCGAGCACGGCTTCGAATTGAAGATTCATGCCGACGAGATTGTCCGTTTCGGAGGAGCCGAGCTGTCCGCCGAATTGAAATGTACTTCGGCCGATCACCTGCTGCAAGCCTCCGACGAGGGCATCCGCGCCATGGCCGAAGCGGGCGTGGTAGCTACTCTGCTGCCGCTCACCGCCTTCTCGCTGCGCGAAGAATATGCGCGAGGACGTGAGATGATCGATGCCGGATGCGTCGTAGCGCTGGCGACCGATCTGAACCCCGGCAGTTCGTTCAGCGCCTCCGTACCGTTGCTGTTCGCCATCGCCTGTATTTATATGAAGCTCTCGCCCGAAGAAGCTGTAACGGCGTTGACGATCAACAGCGCGGCAGCCCTTCGTCGTGCCGACAAGATCGGCAGCATCGATGTGGGCAAGCAGGGCGATTTGGTGCTGCTGCAATTCCCGTCGTACAAGTTCCTGCCCTACCATGTAGGGATGAATATCGTGGAAAAAGTAATTAAGGGAGGAAGAGTGATTAGATAACTAAAAGTGAAAAGTGAAAAGTGAAGAGTGAAAAGTGAAGAGTGAAGAGTGAAAAGTGAAGAGTGAAGAGTGAAAAGTGAAAAGTGAAGAGTGAAAAATTATGGCTGACTCCATTTTGAAAACGAAGAGTTATCATTTTGCGATAAGGATCGTGCGACTTGCTCAAATGCTTCAGAGCGACAGGATGGAGCTTGTCTTAAGCCGTCAGATTTTGAGAAGCGGAACATCCATAGGTGCCTTGGTTCGAGAAGCGGAGTTCGGTCAGAGTAAAGCCGATTTCGTTCATAAAATGAGTATTGCGCTAAAAGAAGCTAACGAAACGCATTACTGGTTGTCTTTGATTTTTGATACCGGCTATATGGAAGAGAGTCTTTCCGTTTCCTTAAAAAAGGATTGCGAAGAAATCATTTCATTGCTCGTATCGACCGTAAAGACATCCAAAAAAAGCCTGAAAGAAAAAGAACGATCCCCCAACTTTTAGTTATTCGTTTTTCACTTTTAGTTTTTCGTTTTTCGTTTTTCACTAAATAATTTAGAAGAATATGAACTTACAAGATTTAACAGTCAAAGAATTTATTGACAAAGTAACCGGCAACGATCCTGTGCCGGGAGGCGGAAGCGTTTCCGCATTGAACGGTTCGCTGGCAGCTTCGTTAGCGGCCATGGTGGCCAATCTGACCGTGGGGCGTAAGAAGTACGCCGAGGTCAATGACGAGATGGAGGAGCTGTCGGCGCGTCTGACGGGCTTATCCGCTCAATTATTAAACGACGTAGACCGCGACGCCGAAGCATACGACCGCGTCTTTGCCGCCTTCAAGTTGCCCAAAGAGACGGACGAAGAGAAGGCCGTTCGCACGGAAGCCATCCAGCGTGAGACGAAGTACGCCGCACAGGTGCCGATGGAAGTAGCCCGTACGGCTCACGCCATGTTGCCGCTTATCGATACGGTAGCGCGCAAAGGCAACAGCAACGCGGTGACGGATGCCTGCGTAGCCATGATGTGCGCCCGCACGGCCGTGCTGGGAGCACTGCTGAACGTGCGCATTAACCTGACGTCGATTACCGACGAGGCGTTTGTGAAAGAGATGAGTGCCGAGGCCGAGCGGCTCGAGCGGGAGACGCTCGCCGCCGAACAGCAGGTGCTCGAATACGTTAAAACGGTTTTCCAATAAATACAGACTACACTATGAAGAACGTATATCAAATCGGTTCCGGCGAACTGACCTTCGACATTATCGAACAGATCATCAGTGAGAACCTCAAACTCGAACTGGCGCCCGAAGCCCGTCGGCGCATCCAGACGTGCCGCGACTATCTCGATGCCAAAATAGCAGCCTCGTCCGAACCGTTATACGGCATCACCACCGGATTCGGGTCGCTGTGTAACAAAAACATCTCGATGGACGAGCTGGGGACGCTTCAGGAGAACCTCATCAAGAGCCATGCGTGCAGCGTAGGCGAAGAGATACCGCCTGTCGTGATCAAGCTGATGATGCTGCTCAAGGCCTACGCCCTCTCGTTGGGGCACAGCGGCGTGCAGGTAATCACCGTACAGCGCATCCTCGACTTCTTCAACAACGATGTGATGCCGATCGTGTACGACCGCGGCTCGCTGGGTGCATCGGGCGACCTTGCGCCGTTGGCCAACCTCTTCCTGCCACTCATCGGCGTGGGCGACGTCTATTACAAAGGGAAAAAGTGCGAGGCCATCAGCGTGCTCGACGAGTTCGGCTGGGAGCCTGTACGGCTGATGAGCAAGGAAGGACTGGCGTTGCTCAACGGTACTCAATTCATGAGCGCCAACGGCGTATTCGCGATTCTGAAAGCGCGCCGTCTCTCGAAAATGGCCGACCTGATTGCCTCCCTCTCGCTCGAAGCCTTCGACGGACGCATCGAGCCGTTCATGGATTGCCTCCATCAGATTCGTCCGCACAAGGGACAGATCGAAACCGGCGAAGCATTCCGCCATTTCCTCGAAGGCAGCGAAATCATCGCTCAGCCTAAAGCGCACGTGCAGGATCCGTACTCGTTCCGCTGCATCCCGCAGGTGCACGGTGCAACGAAAGATGCCATTCGTTACGTGGCCTCTGTATTGCTGACCGAGATCAACTCCGTAACGGACAACCCGACCATCTTCCCCGACGAAGACCTGATTATTTCGGGCGGGAACTTCCACGGTCAGCCGCTGGCTATCTCGTTCGATTTTCTGGCTATTGCGCTGGCCGAGCTGGGCAACATCTCCGAGCGACGCGTGGCGCAGCTGATTATGGGCTTCCGCGGACTGCCAGAATTCCTCGTCGCCAATCCGGGACTTAACTCCGGCTTTATGATTCCGCAATACGCCGCAGCCGCTATGGTGAACCAGAACAAGATGTACTGCCACGCTGCTTCGAGCGACTCGATCGTCTCGTCCAACGGACAGGAAGACCACGTGAGCATGGGCGCAAACGCCGCCACGAAGCTCTACCGGGTGATGAACAATCTGGAGCTGATTCTGGCCATCGAGCTGATGAATGCGGCGCAGGGCATGGAGTTCCGCCGGCCGCTGAAAAGCTCCCCCATCCTGGAACGGTTCATGCACGCCTATCGCAAGGAAGTGCCGTTCGTCAAGGACGATATCGTGATGTATAAAGAGATACATAAGACGGTCGCCTTCCTGAAAAGAACGCAAGTAGACCATCTGTAATCACCGACCGGAAGGGGGGGGCGGAGTATCAAAAATAATAATATATTAAAAAAGATTTATATGCTGTACAACATATAAAAATATTTGCACATATCTTCTCTTTTTTTCAAACTTTGCATACATTAACATATAAAACAGTTATAAAATGAAAAAGTTTATTTTGGCCTTAGGCTTAGTGGCGGTAACCGGAGCAGTATCAGTTAACAGTAGTCCTGCAACGCAAGCACACGTCGACCAAGATTGTATTATCAGTTTTTGTCAAGGTATTACCGTTTGCGATCCGGCCTTCTCTAATCCTGATGTTGCCGCGGATTATCTTGACATGATGGAGTCTTTTTGCGATGATGAAGAGTAAGAAAACAAGGTAGTCCTTAAAGAAGAGAATGATGAAAAGGCTGATGTTTATTTTTCTTTTTGCGGCAGTTTCATTTTGTAATGCACTGTCGCAGGAAAAACTTGACGATGCCGTGTTTCGGGCGGTCTATACGTTTTCGTATAAGACTCGCCCGGATCAAACCGAGTATGCCAAGAGTGATTTAATGTATCTTGATATGGGTAAGAAAGCGTCCAAGTTTTACAGCCGTAACCAGGAGGTGAGAGACTCTATCCGCCATGCGGCAATGATGAAGAATTCATCTCCCGAAGTAGCCGTAGAGGCGGCAAGAGGTTATCAACGAGGTACGCCTCATATATATTATATATTGCAAGATATAAAGAAAGTACGTGTTACTACGGAATACGTTCTTTATGGATATATGTATGAAGAACCGCTTGTAATGCCGAAATGGACGATACTCGACGACACAATGACCTTTGTTGGCTATTCTTGCCGACGCGCAACGACCCGGTATCTGGGGCGCGAATGGGAAGTCTATTTCACGACAGATATCCCGATAAATAAAGGCCCCTGGAAATTATGGGGACTTCCGGGATTGATTGTAAGAGCCGAAGATAAAGACAGATATTTTCGCTACGAACTGAATAATTTTGAAAAACAATCATCGTCCACGCCTATTATTTATGTCCATCATAAGTTCGATATAGGAAAAGGGGCGTATGCAGGCGAAGCATACAAGCATATTACCAAGAAAACGTACCAACAATACGAAAAAACATTCAACGAAGACTTCGCCGCTTTTTCACGTATCGAATTCGGGCGTAATATCCATATGAGCCAGGATGGAAGCCCTGTCACCCATAAAATAAAGAAAGACTATATTCCGCTGGAAAAATAAGAGATAAATAATCAGAGACACCCTGTTTATAGCTCATTTCATCCAAAAGACAAAACGTTTGACCTCGAAAGTAAAATTTTATCATTTCAATAAAGCAGAGTCTCTCAGCGGCATACAATCCGACCGAATACTTTCATACTCCGCACAAGGTGTTCGGTACGATACATCCAAACAGAGAGGTATACGATGAATCATGTAAGACGATACTTCATATGGTTTTTCGCTTGGTGCATTACGACGATGGCTGTAGCGCAACAGTCACTCACGGGGCAAATTAAGGACGTCCGAACGGATCAACCGGTACCGAATGTGTACGTCATGCTTATGAGTGAGGATGGGGCTAATATCTTGGCCTATGCTTTTTCGACCGAAAATGGGTTCTACACCATTGATTATCCCGACGAGAAGCGACAAACTTTCCTTATCTCTACCTCGTGCGTAGGCTACGAAACGTTCAAACAGAAAATTTCCTCCCGTTTGCAAGTATTCGATATCGCCCTCAAAGAGTCCGTCATTCCCTTGCGGGAGGTTAAGATCACTTCGTCTCCTATTCGTCGGCAAGGCGATACGATCAACTATTACATGGCCAACTTCATCCGTCCGCAGGATCGTTCGCTGGCCGATGTGCTGGCACGCATGCCGGGCATTGAGGTGCGAAAAGACGGCCAAGTAAAGTACGGCGGCAAACCCATCAATCGCTTTTATATCGAGGACATGAATCTCCTAGAACGTCGCTATTCGCTGGCCACGAAGAATCTTTCACCTTCCGATATCGCCACCGTACAAGTCTACGAGAATCACGAACCGATCAAGATGATGCGCGGACGAAGCGACCCGGAGCAAGCAGCGTTAAATATCAAACTCAAAGAAGGAGCGCGCGCCCGATGGTTATACGCGATTGATTTTGGTCTGGGTGCATGGCCACCACTCTATAACGCTACGGCAACGTCGGCACGCTTTGCCCAAAAGAATCAGACGCTCATCGTAGGAAAAATCGACAATACGGGAACAGATATTTTTCAGGAGTTGAAGCTTCATTCGCTTGGTGCAAGAGGCAAGGTATTCGTTTTAGGCCAAGATGAGGGGCCTTCAGACCGTTTTTGGCCCATCCGGTCGTCTGCTGATCTGTTTGTACGCGACCGCGCACGCTTCAATACAAGTTCTATTGTCTCCCTCAATCACTTGCGGCGCACAGCTGCAGATACGGATCTACGACTGAACATAAACTACGGATACGAGCGCGAAGAACGTGAGCGAAGCATAGAAACGGCGTATCACTTCAAAAAACACCCTCCCGTCATTTTGCGCGATTACACATCGCAGGCAGCGAACTGGCACAAGACAGAAAGCGAACTGACCTTCCAGGCCAATAAGTCGACCTATTACCTCGAAGAAAAACTGACGGCGAACGTACATTGGAAAGATATTGCAGCAGACATCAAGGCTCCTCGTCATCAGATGACACAGCAAATGACGTTGCCGCGCATACATCTAAGAAACAAGACATCGTTTTCCCGTCTCATCGGCAACGTATCGCTGGGTGTGGAAAACGAGACAGAATATACACGTATGCCACAACAACTTACCATTGAGTCAACAGATACGTTACCGCTCTTCGGTGTACAGGCGGTAAAGCAGTCGGTAACATTCGACGAAGCCTTCAGCCATACATACGCGACGGCAGGATATAAGCGACGCCATCATACGTTCGATCTTACAATGGGTGGCATCCTTACATGGCAACGTATACGAAGTCAACTGACACCGTATCCCGAAGTGGCAGGCCATTACACGAACGACTTACAATGGCGCTCGGGTAGATTCTACGCCCAACCCTCGTACCGATTCATCTACGGTAAATGGAACATCCGTACTTCTTTCGCTGTCAATTCTCTGCACACGGATTATTCGGGTCGACGAAACCGACACACGTACATCAACCCGCACATGCGTGTCATATTTGATTCAAAGAGCGGCCTGAAACTCAGTGCGGGCTATTCACGCAACGTCCGCTACGGAAATCTTGACGGGATGGAAACAGGCTACATGATGACACGCTATAACACTTTTTCGCGCGGCATCGATCAACTGCAACGCAAAGCCACACAAACGATCGACGTTGACGCAACATACAAAACGTTCTCACAGTTTATGACATTGAATTACAATATAATTTATTCACAATACAATGATAACCTGATACCCGTAAGTTTCATCCGTGATATGTATGCGTTCTACGGTCAGGAAGTGCGTAACAAAACGTTTTCTTCTTGGACAAACCGTCTCTCGGTAAACAAGCTGTTTACAGGCATATCGCTTATCGCGGGTCTCAGCCTATCGTACAACCGATCCGGCTCATCCATCGAACAGCAAGGAACGAATTATGATTATATCAACCATTCATTGGGTATCGAGCCTTCGTTGAGATGGAACGCAAGCCCAAAACTAAATTTCGATTATACAATGGACGCCTCTCTTTCCGGGATCAGTGTGAATCGTCAACCTGTCCCTACCTATATTCCTCTCGTCGAGCATCGGCTCTACACGTTTTTTGGAGCTACCGACAAACTTTCTTTCACGCTCAACTTACAACACTTTTATAACAAAGCCCCCGGTGCATCGTCCTCGAATCTGCTATTTGCCGATTTAGGTATTCTCTATGCCTTCAAATATCTGACTATCGGCTTAGACTGGACGAACTTGCTGAACCGCAAAGAGCATATCACCACTCGATACAGTACGATCAATACTGTCATGTACACCGAACGTCTCCGCCCGTCGGAAGTACTGATCAGCATCCGATTCAAACATTGAACAACAGACGCTATTCCCCGTGCACCGTCATTCTTTCCATTTACGATCACAAAGATAGCCCGCCCGTCAGGGCCGTTTGATTTTAAGATATAAATACCCTCCCTGCTGCGACGGATAAAGCTCTTTCGTATACCAAATTTAATCTCTAACTTTGTCGGACGAAAACAGGAATAACCGTGAAGATAGGAAGATATAACACGTTACGTGTCGTAAAGAAAGTGGCGTTCGGCGTATATCTGGACGGAGGTGATCAACATGAAATCCTCCTGCCGAAGCGTTTTGTGCCCGAAGGGTTGGACATCGACGACGAGATCGAAGTATTCATTTACCACGATAACGAAGGGCGTCTGATTGCTACCACGCAGCGTCCGCTGGCCACCGTTGGCGAATTTCAGTGGATGAAGGTGAATCAGGTGACAAATGCCGGTGCTTTCCTCGAATGGGGGCTGATGAAAGAACTCCTCGTGCCCTATCGGGAGCAGAAAACCGAGATGATCGCCGGACGGTGGTATCTGGTCTACGTCTACCTCGATTTCATTACCCAACGTGTAGTGGCCTCGGCGCGTATCGACAAGTTCCTCGATAATCTGCCGCCACGCTACGAATATAATCAGGAGGTTGATCTCATCGTGGCCGACGAGACCGAGCTTGGCTACAAGGTTATCATCAATCACCTACACTGGGGACTACTCTACCGCAACGAGGTCTTCCGTACCCTTCGCAAAGGTGAGAAAACAAAAGGCTATATCAAAGAAGTGCGTGAAGACGACAAGATCGACGTGAGTCTTCAGCCTCTTGGCTACGATAAGGTAGAAGGTATCGCCCAACAGATTCTCCGGGCATTGGAGCAAAACAACGGTACCTTGCCGCTGCACGATAAAAGCGAAGCCGACGAAATCTATGCCCTTTTGGGATGCAGTAAGAAAAGCTTTAAAAAAGCCATCGGATCCCTTTACAAGCAACAACTCATCACCCTCGGTGAAAACGGAATCACACAAAAAGGAATGAAAAGCGAAAGCCCTCCGGACTGTGATAATATACTTGACGGTATCTTCGTCCGCGACGATATAGCAGGAACATCGTAAACGGTTGAGAAATCCTTTGCTTCTTACGACCGAAAATATGCAACTTTTCAGAGAATTATGCGGACACCATATTTACTTTTAAGAAAAACTGGAGAGTCATTTCAGTTCTTGAATGGTAAATCGTTTTAAAAAGCCCTGGCTCAGGTGAAAATAGACAATGCGGAAATCACGGTCTATCTTCCGGTGTAAATAGTCTCTGGCTTCAGCCAGCAACCCGGGCGTAATTTCTTCGAGTTTCACCGTAAAACCTTTAGTGATATACAACCCATGCAGAAAACAATCCTGCTCTACTTCAAATGTATGTTCGCCGATTTGACGAAAGAGAGGCGGCTGCATATCCTCGACCGAAAGCCCATTGACGAGCTTCTTCCAGCCTAAATGATTGGTGACGATCCCCCACGAGTAAAGCGGAAGCGCTACATCGAACGTTAACGGATAATCGTTCATATTTCGGGTATAAGCCTTGAGTAGCGAGAGGTCGAGGATCGAGTTGGCCGAATCGTCTCCGGTGGGATCGGAGGTCGCGTAGCACATCAGGTAACCCTTGTCGGCCGGCGGCACGCCCGTCTGTTTCCTGTCCTTGATCTGATGCAGGCGTAACGTACACGATATGTTCTTCGCTGAATGTTTTTTCAGCACTTCGAGGAAACGGAAGTACGCGTTTCGGGTACGTGTCGTCCAGTCACAGTCGATCTTAATTTCGCGTATTTCCGGAAAACGGTTGACGGTGGCGATGTCCCGAATCAGTTTTAAGGTATGTTCGGCGAGTTCGTCGATCTTTTCGTCCGTCATATCGAGAAACGTACGGTTCGTAATGAACACGACCGGTACATATTCCGCCGGCAGGACCGCTGCATCGAAACGTTTGATTTTAGCTACGGGCACCGGCTTTCCTTCTTGGAGATCGATATCGAAAAGTCGGATAAAAAGCCTCTCACAAGCCAGCGAGTCGAAATAATTTTTTTCCGTCTCACCGATATGTACATCGGCTTTCCAGTAATAAAAGTCGACCGGATGGTTGCGTTCGCGGCGGCAACCTGCTGCCAATATACTAAATAAAAATAAATATATCAAACTCTTAGTATTCATTTCTGTATCCTATTGATTGCACAAATATAAGTATTAAAATTATTATCTTGAAATAACAGTTTTGTGAACCATTTTGCTGCAATTTTGTTTATGCTTAAAATTGATTGCATTCATTTGATCCGAAAAGATTCATTTCTCTCAAACACAAATATCGACAGCAAGACCGAAAGAAAAGATTTCTCTAAAAATCAAAGGGTACACATCAAATCACTGAATTATTTTTATAACATTTAAACTTTATATGGTATGAAAAAGAAAACTTTTATTGCAGTCGTACTGAGCATTATTTCGGTTGCTGTATTCGGACAGGAAAAGATCAAAGACGTGCGGACGAATCCTACGCTTTATTTCTTACAGATCGAAGACGTAGCAAGAAGCCTCGACCTTCTGGCTCCTCCTCCGCAACCGGGCAGCATTCTTTTTCTTCATGATCAAGCGCAGTATCAATGGGGAAAGATGCAGCGAAACACGCCACGCGGCGAGCAGGCTTTTTCGGATGCCAACGTAGATGGGGATGGTGTGCCGCAAGCCTTTTCAGAAGCTTTCGGAGTCCGTATCTCGAAGGAGACAACCCCCGAAATTCACAAGTTGGTCTTGAATATGCGCGAAGACGCGGGTGATCTGGCCACACGCGGCGCCAAGGAGCATTACATGCGCATGCGTCCGTTTGCTTTTTATCAGGAAGAAACGTGTAATCCTAAGCAACAGCAGGAACTTTCGACCAACGGTTCTTATCCCTCGGGACATACCGCCATCGGTTGGGCTACGGCACTCGTACTGGCTGAGATCAATGTGGATCGTCAGAACGAAATCCTTAAAAGAGGATATGAGATGGGGCAGAGCCGTGTTATCTGCGGGTATCATTTCCAGAGTGATGTCGATGCCGCGCGTTTGGTGGCCAGCGCTGTTGTTGCCCGTCTGCATGCCAATGAGAATTTTATGGTGCAGCTCGGCAAGGCCAAGCAGGAGTTTGCCAAACTCGTTAAGGAAGGCAAAGTAAAGAAAAGCGAGACACAGGTAAACTGAAACGGGTGGACGTATGATGAAACAGTTTATTCTCATACTTCTCGGTCTGATGTTGATGGGGACAGCCCATAGTCAGGACGAGGAGAAATTAACGGTGAAACCTTCGGGGCGTATCCTGATGGATGCGGGAGCGTTCCATGCCGACCATTACAACGACAAATTCAATGATGGAGTTGCCATCCCCGATGTACGCATCGGGTTTGGAGCGCAGTACGGCAAATGGAAGAGTAAGGTCGATGTGGGATTTGCTTATGCAAAAATCTCGCTGAAAGACATCTTTATGGAATACGTCTTCAATAAGGAGAATCTGCTTCGCGGAGGATATTTCGTCCATCAGTTCGGGCTGCAGAGCGCAACAAGTTCTTCCTTCAAGATCACAATGGAGGAACCGGCCAGCAATCAGGCCTTTTTCAACTCCCGTCTGGTCGGTCTGATGTTTCTTCATAATAAAGGGAAGTTTTTCGGTACACTGAGCCTCTTTGCCGAAAGCGAAGCGATGAAACAAAGTACGGATAAACTCGGCAATGAAGGCTACGGTATGATGAGCCGACTCGTCTACCGCCCCCTGCGCGATCCGGGTAATATCCTTCATATCGGTCTTTCAGGTGCTTTCGAATCGCCTCGATACAGTGCCAAACCCGAAGATAATCATCGCTCGTATGCGTTGAAGTCGGAATTTCCGACCCGTATCGCGCGCGTGGCAGCTCAGCAGGCCGACATCACCGAGGCGAAGATGCTTTACAAGTTTACGCCCGAAGTAATGGCGGCTATCGGTCGTTTGGCTATCGAATCGCAGTATTTTTTCGTGACGGTAAATCGTGAAAAGGATTTACCCCGTTATCAGGCAAGCGGTGCGTATGCCCTTTTAAGAGGACTTGTAAAAGGTAATGGCTACGTTTACTCTGATGGAGACAGCGGTATCCGTACACCTGCTCCGGGTTCGATGGAGCTTGTATTAGGATACAACTACACCGATCTGTCCGATCATAAAGCCCGGATACTCGGAGGGCGGGTGAACGACTGGTCGCTCACCTTCAACTATTATCCGAACAAATACATGATCTGGCGTGTCAGAGGTTCGCTGACAAAAGCAACCGACAGAGCCGGCTATGACGATACCAATCTGAGTCTTATCGAGACGCGTTTTCAGGTGAAGTTTTGAATCCGTCAGAAAAACAACACAATCATTTCAATTTAATCATTTCAAAACATGATAAAAAGAAAAAAAACATTCCGGATTCTTCTGCTTCTGTTGTGTCCGGCTGTAATGATGGCACAACTGGAACGTTCGCAGGAATTCAGAAGCGAATATAAATTGAAAGAAGTGGTTATTCTCAGTCGCCATAATATTCGCTCACCACTGTCTTCGAACGGCAGCGCACTTAGTCGCCTGACACCCCACAAATGGACGGAGTGGTCGTCAGCTCCGAGCGAACTGACACTGCGCGGAGGAATACTTGAAACAATGATGGGGCAGTTTTTTCGCAAATGGCTTATTGAGGAAGGTCTTTTTGAGGAAAATCATGTACCGACAGCAGATGAGCTGAATTTTTACGCCAACAGCATGCAACGTACTATTGCTACGGCACAGTACTTTTCATCCGGATTTATGCCGGTGGCAAATATCAGAGTCAACCATCGCTTTTCTCCGAGCAAGATGGATCCCGTCTTCTTCCCTCGCCTGACCAAAGTGAGCGACGCTTTTCAGACACAGGCGCTGAAAGAGATTGCAGCTATGGGAGGCAAAAAAGGAATTGTCGGGATCAATGAGAAGCTGGAAGATTCATATAAAGTAATCGCTAAAGTGCTTGATCTAAAATATTCTCCATCCTGCAAAGCGGGAGAGACATGTGCATTCGATGATTACAACACACAGATCTCACTTGTCAAAGGTCAAGAACCCAATATGACGGGATCGTTAAAGTTGGCAAACTCCGCATCCGACGCATTTATTCTTCAATATTACGAAGAGCCTGACACGGTCAAGGCCGCTTTCTGCCATTCGATCACGAAGAGTGATTGGGAAAAGATTGCAAAGGTCAAGGATGTGTATGGTGATGTACTCTTTGCGGCGCCGATTGTGGCTGTCAATGTAGCTCATCCGTTACTTGTGTATTTGCAGGACGAGCTGAATGCATCCGCGCGTAAGTTCACATTTCTCTGCGGACACGACTCGAATATTGCCAGTGTCAATGCTGCACTCGGAATAGAAGATTACGAACTTCCTCATTCTATCGAAAAGAAAACACCGATAGGCTGTAAACTCGTGTTCGAAAAATGGGAGAACCATGAAGGTAAGACCTATATTGCCGTGAACCTCGTTTATCAAAGTACCCGGCAATTACGCGAGCTACAGATGCTCACGCTCGAACATCCTCCGATGGTCTATCCGTTAAAACTGGAAGGTTTACAGGCGAATAATGAAGGACTTTATTCCTTCGAAGATATTCAATCACGTTTTAATCGCGCAATTTGTGAATATGAAGAAATAAAGTAGATATTATTTCCCCAAACGGGGCGCGCCGGCAGCCGAAAAAATGCCTCGCTGCTTGGAGCGAACATCTTCGACCAGATAAAAAGCATCCGGATCGAACAAGTTCACCAGACGAACGACTTTCTTCTCCGACTTACGACTTACGACGGTCTCGATAACCGAGACCTCGGAGATCGCTCCTTCGCCCTTAAGGCACGTAGAGCCGAATCCGTTATCGTTGAGGAGACGGGTCAGCTCGGCACCGTCTTTCTTCGTATAAATGCGGAACAACAGAAAGCCGATGGCAATCTTGTTCTCCACCATAATCCCCACGAAATTACCGGCCGCATAACCACCGGCGTATGAGAGATAAGCTACGATATCGTTGGCGTTAGAAAATATTTGCGAAATCACAATCACCCAGATAAACACCTCAAAGAAGCCGACAACCGGCGCTTTCTTTTTTTCTCCTTTCGAGACAAAGATGATGCGCAAGGTTCCCAAGGTCACATCGCAGATACGACCAAAGAAAATAATCATCGGTGTTAACCAAGGATAAATCTCTAAAAATTCGAACATAAACGTATAAAATTTTCGTGTTGTTTGCTGCAACGGCGATATTGATAATACGCGGCAAAGATAACGTTTTCTAACGGATCGCGCGAACAAAACGGCAGGCATTCAGATCATCCGACGCATTTTTTCTCTTTTTCTTGTCCGATGCCGGAATTTTATCTACTTTCGCAACTTCATCCAAACGACAGGTTATTTGAACAATGATACAAGCGCGAGGAATAAGAAAACGCTTCGACAAGCTGGAGATTCTGAAAGGTATTGATTTGACGATCGACGCCGGAGAAATCGTAGCCATCGTCGGGCCGAGCGGTGCCGGAAAAACGACCCTGCTGCAAATTATCGGAACGTTAGACAAGCCCGACAGCGGCACACTCCTGATCGAAGGCATCGAACCTTTCCGGCTCAACGAAAAACAGATGGCTGATTTCCGCAACCGCCATATCGGTTTCGTCTTTCAGTTTCATCAGTTGCTGCCGGAGTTTACCGCGCTCGAAAACGTGATGATCCCCGCGCTGATTGCCCGCCAACCCACCTCTGCCGCCGAAAAAAGGGCGAAAGAACTGCTGGATTTTCTCAAACTTTCCGACCGGATGACGCACAAGCCCGCCGAACTGTCGGGCGGCGAAAAACAACGGGTCGCTGTGGCACGCGCGCTCGTCAACCGGCCTTCCGTGATTCTGGCCGACGAGCCTTCGGGCAGTCTGGACACGCAGAACAAGGAAGAGCTGCATGCGCTGTTCTTCGACCTGCGGAACGAAATGGGACAGACCTTCGTTATCGTCACACACGATGAGCAGCTGGCGACGCAAGCCGACCGTATCATTCACATGAAAGACGGACAGATATGAGTACGGCCACACGGACCACTTTCGGCCGATTGGGCGTGGTGCTCGCCACCATCGGGAGCGCCGTAGGGTTAGGCAATATCTGGCGTTTCCCTTATATGCTGGGCACCAATGGGGGCGGCGCGTTTCTGCTGATTTATATCCTCTGCGTGTTGCTTCTCGGACTGCCGGCCGTCATCGCCGAGTTCTTCATCGGCCGACACACGCAACGCAACGCGGCCGGAGCCTTCAAAGCCATAGCGCCCGGTACGGCATGGGGGCTAATCGGTTACAACGGAGTTCTGATCGCGTTCCTTATTCTCGGCTTCTATTTCGTCATTGCCGGATGGACTTTTGAATATCTTTTTCAATCCGTGACCGAGCCGTTAACCGGTAAAACGACGGCCGACTTCGAAGCGGAATTTTTCACCTTCTCTTCCGAGGTTTTCCGCCCGGTCTTCTGGACCATACTCTTCATCGGGCTTACGCATTTCATCGTGACGGTAGGTGTGAAGAACGGCATCGAGCGGGCCTCGAAATTCCTGATGCCGCTACTCTTCGTCATCATGCTCATACTGTGCATACGCAGCCTGATGTTTTCGGGCGCTCGCGAAGGGTTGGAGTTTCTCTTCAAACCCGATTTCGGGAAAATCAACTCGTCCGTCGTGTTCAGCGCCATGGGGCAGGCATTCTTTTCGCTCAGCATCGGCATGGGATGCCTGATTACGTACAGTTCGTATTTTCATAAAAAAACCAACTTGCAACGTACTGCAATCGAGGTGGTGGTACTCGATACGGTCGTGGCGCTGCTGGCCGGAGTGATGATTTTTCCGGCCGTCTTTCATTTCGGTGTCGAACCGACCGAGAAAGTCGCCCTCGTATTTATTACGCTGCCCAACATCTTCGCCCGGATGCCTTTCGGAAACGTATGGGCTTTCAGCTTCTACCTCCTTTTGGGCGTAGCGGCGCTGACGTCTACCATCTCGCTGCACGAAGTAGCCACGGCCTACATTCACGAAGAACATGGCATCAAACGCAAGCGGGCAACCGTCTACGTATCGCTCGGCACCTGTATTCTGGCCGGATTCAGCTCGCTCTCGTTCGGACTGATGAAAGACTGTACGCTTATCGGGATGACATTCTTTGAATGCCTCGATTTTCTGACCGCTAAAATCATGCTGCCTCTCGGAGGTATGCTCACCTGCATCTTTGTCGGGCATCGCATCGACCGAAAAATCCTGAAAGCCGAACTGACGAACGAAGGCAGCGTGCCGTTCCATTTCTTCCGAACCTATCGTTTCCTTGTGCAATACATCGCACCGGCAGGTATCGGATTGATTCTGCTTTATCAGTTTGGCGTCTTCAAGCTCTCCGGTTAATGAGCCCTCATTTACATTCGTAATCTTCCATACACAGGTCTCTAAAGACAAGGCAAACGCTCCCCCTCCCTCCAAATTCCAGTTACACGTAACATATGTTGGAAGACCTCGCGAAACTATATATTAGTTGCCAACACAAGAAATTTATTTACCCACATGAAAAAGATTTTATTCGACTTTTGCAAGTTCAATAAATGATTGATTATAGAAAAAAACGCACATTTAGCGAGCCTCTGTTATTCATCATTCTACAGTACTTAACAAAAAAGGTCAAACTTCACAGTCTGACCTTTTTCCAAATCAACTAAAACAAACAACTATTTATCTATGGTAAATCGGTAGATACACCGACTTTCATAGCTATTTTCGGGCCGAAGTTCCGTTGTCGGGAACTCCGGATGATTCGGACTGTCGGGGAAATGCTGTGTTTCCAAGCAGAGTGCCCCCCGATAAGGATAAGTTACTCCCTGTTTTCCAATATCCTTTCCGCTCATGAAGTTACCGGAATAAAATTGTATCCCCGGTTCCTTCGTATATACTTCGAGTACGATTCCACTCACGGGACTGATCGCTTTTGCCGCGAGTTTAGTCACATCGCCATTCGTATTCAAGACCCAATTATGGTCGAATCCACGACCTCTTACGATTTGTTCCGATGAGCTATCGATATGCAAATTCAACGCTACCGGATCACGCAAGTCCATTGGAGTTCCTTCGACCGGTGCGATCGAATCGGGAATCAGCATGCTATCAACCGGCGTATAATAGTCAGCATTGATCATTATCAGATGATCGAGCACCTGCGAGCCGGGCACACCGGAGAGGTTGAAATAACTGTGATTCGTTAAGTTCACTACGGTCGGTTTGTCGGTTGTTGCAGCATAACGTATATCGATCTCATTTTCTTCGGTCAGGAGATATGTAACCGCAACATGCAGGTTCCCGGGGAATCCGGCTTCCCCATCGGGTGAAAGATACGTCAGTTTCAACGTCTTTTCATCCGGCTGTTCCGCTGTCCAAACCTTGGTATGAAAACCCTCCGGACCTCCGTGGAGGCAGTTCGTCTCATCGTTTTTCGGCAATGTATAGGTCACGGAGTCTAAGCTAAACGAAGCATTTGCGATCCGGTTTCCATACCGCCCGATAATCGCCCCGAAGTTTCCGTCCGACGCCAGATAATCGGAAATTTTATCATATCCGAGCACGACGTCTGTCATCTTCCCGTTTTTATCGGGTACCATCACAGAGACAATGCGTCCGCCATAGTTCGTAATGCAAACTTCCATCCCTCTATCATTGGTAAGAACATATAAGGCAGTCGGATGACCTTCTACCTCCGATACGAAATGCTCCTTGTTCAGACCGGATATCGTTAACTCATCACCCGTTTTACCACACGCTGTCAACATAACGACAGCAGCCAACATACTTAAAACCAATTTCTTCATCTGTTTATTTCCCTCTCTGTTTCTGTTTCTTTTTTCATTCCCTCTCCGTCTTTTTTTCGTTTCGTGGCAATGTGCCTAAAAAACGGTTTGTGTTTTTATAACAAAGAGAAATTAGAGATTGTTCATGAAAAAAAATTTTTTTGTTCGCACTTTTCAATCGTTGGTATAAAAAGACGAATGAGAAGCGGAAAACAAAATCTTTACTTCCTGTAAAAACGTGACGAGCAGGATAAGAGAAAGGGATTCGTTCGGTTCTTCCGACATCGGTTCGAGTTGATACGCAAAATGATTTTATCGAAAAAAATATCTTATTTTTGTACTTTGAAGTAAAGGATGATATTCATGATGGAAAAGATTGATTATGCAACAGAAATAAACCGCCTGCGAAAAGAGAAAAATGCGTTTATTCTGGCACATTATTACCAGACAGGAGAGATTCAAGATATTGCCGACAAGGTGGGCGACAGTCTTGCATTAGCTCAATGGGCGGCTAAGACAACGGCTGATATCCTCGTGCTCTGCGGCGTACATTTCATGGGGGAGACAGCCAAAATTCTCTGTCCGGAAAAAAGGGTACTCATTCCTGATATGGAAGCGGGCTGTTCGCTGGCAGACAGCTGTCCGGCCGATGAATTTGAGAAGTTTGTCAAAGCACATCCGGATCATCGGGTAATCTCGTATGTGAACACTTCGGCAGCCGTCAAAGCGTTGACTGATGTTGTAGTCACATCGACGAACGCACACAAGATTGTTGCGTCGTTCCCTCAAGATGCTTCACTGATTTTCGGGCCGGACCGGAATCTGGGTAATTATATCAATCGTATTACCGGGCGCAACATGCTTTTATGGGAGGGCGCATGTCATGTACATGAACAATTTTCACCAGGGAAAATCCTTGCTTTGAAGAAGACACACCCCGAAGCGGAAATCATTGCACATCCCGAATGCAAACAATCTATCTTGCAAATGGCCGATTTTATCGGCTCGACGGCCGCACTGCTGCATCATGCCGTACAATCGCCGAAAACGGTGTTTATCGTATCGACCGAGAGCGGTATCATCCATGAGATGCGTAAACGTAATCCTCACAAGACGTTTATTCCCGCTCCTCCGAACGACAGCACGTCCCCCTGCAACGAATGCAACTTTATGCGTTTGAATACGATGGAAAAACTGTATCGTTGTCTGCGAGATGAAACACCTGAAATACTCGTAGACGAGACCATTCGTCTTCGAGCCGTCAAACCGATTCGGCGCATGCTGGAGTTGTCATGAGACATTGCATTTGCATGCCCGTGAACAGACGAGATGATTTATCGGTCGGTCGATGCCAGCTTTCGACCCTGTGGGAACGTTCGGTACGTATCGTACGAATACCTTTCTTGGGATGGGCGGTATGTGTGCTCATCGGACTCGATGTTCATGCACACGACATTCCTTTTGTACCTCCGGTTTACAACTACACAACGGCCATGTATGGAGGGGGTAACCAGAATTGGGCCGTGGCGCAGGGTGCCAACGGTGTGATGTATATCGGCAACAACAACGGCCTGCTGTGTTTCGACGGGGTCAACTGGGAGTTGCATCGACTACCTAATCACTTGTCCGTCAAATCACTTTTTGTCGATACGACTGCGAGGCCCGAACGAATTTATGTCGGGTCGTTCGAAGAGTTCGGATATTTTACTGCCGACGCCGCTCACCGCCTCACGTATCATTCGCTCAAACCACTTGTAAAGGATTATCTTTTCCGCAACGACGAAATCTGGACGATTCATAAGGTCGGGACGGTCATTTACTTTCAATCTTTCTCCTCTTATTTCGCTTATCGTCCCACCGACGGTCTCATCCGCCATGCTCGCCCATACCCTGCGCCGCTTTATTTTTTCGAGGCCGGTGGAGAGCTGGTCTCGCAACTGATCAATGACGACTTTTATCGATTCAATGAGAATGGCAAGGCGGAACGGCTCTTCGAGCGCAAGCAGGTAGGCGATGACGATATCGTTTCGGTACTGCCTTTTGGCAGAGAGTGGCTGCTCGTCTCGTCACAACACGGGTTCTTTATCTTCGACCCGGCAACGCATGCCATACGCCCTTGGCCGACGGATATCGACTCCGAACTGCGCACAGCGGCCGTCAACCGTGCGGTTTGTACACACGATTCGATTTATATTGTCGGTACGTTGAATAAAGGATTGTTCGCCGTCGGTCGAGACGGGACGCGGCGATGGCTTCTACATCGGCAAAACGGACTGAACAACAACACGGTACTCGGTCTGTTCGTCGATCGCGATCATCATGTATGGGCTGCGTTAGATAATGGTATTTCCCTTGTTCATACGCGATCGGAATTGTCGTTCTTTCAACCGGACGGCATTCAGTTGGGCCTGGTAGAAGAGATGCTTTTTTACGACGGCAAGCTCTATCTTGCCACCAATCAAGGGGTTTACAAATCATCCAGAATAGACGGACAGATGGATCGGTTGCCGGGCTTCGATACGCAATCGTGGTTTATCCGTTGCTTCGACGGACAGATGATTACAGGTAATAACCGCGGCACATCATTCATCCGGAACGACCGGAATCTCCCCCTTGAAACGAGCACGGGTGGAATGGATATCCGTCAGGCGCGGCTGCATGAGCAGGACGTGCTGATCGAGTCGACATACACTTACCTGTCCGTCTATCGCCGGAACGAGGCCGGCCGCTGGATGTTCGCCCGACAGATTGACGGGTTCTATGACCTGATCCATCACCTTGAGACAGACCATACCGGAAATATCTGGGCCGGACACATGTATAAAGGAGTGTATCGGCTGCGACTGAACGATTCGTTGAGCACCGTTGTCGAGACAACTTATTTCCCCCATTTACATCCTGCCGACAGCACCCCGGCACACATCCGCGTGATGAAACTGCGCGGGCGTATCGTCTTCTCCGACGGCCGACATTTTTATACTTATGACGACATTGACCGACGGATCGTGCTCTATGAGCAACTCAACACACAACTCTGCGGACTGGAAGACGTCAACCGCATGACCGCCATCAACGACAGTCTGTACTGGTTCGTGTGCGACGGCGCTTATGTGCTTGTCGGGCTGCACAACAATATCTATCGTCTGCGCGAAAAAATTCCGTTTGCCATTTTGAATCATCCGCCCAACAGCGGACGCGGTAACGTACATGTAACGAACGATGGGGTATCGTATCTTTGCCTCGACGGTGGCATCGCACGGTACTTGCCGCAATCGGGTATCCCTTATCCTCCGAAAACGTTACGCCTGCATGCCGTGTCGACCTACAATCGCAGGAACGACCAACGTCAGCATCTGCCGGTCGATGTACCTCCGGCTCCGATCGATTATGCGTTCAATCATCTGACGTTTGCTTTTCAGTATCCCGATTTCTCGCGGAAGGCTTTCCGGATAGAGTGCCTGCTGGAGCCATACGACACACGATGGATAGCTACCGATGATCACCGTCGTATCGAATATGCCTACCTGCCTGCCGGTGAATATACATTGCGGGCGCGTGTGCTCAACGATCTTGGAGAGGAACTTTCGGTTCTTTCCTACTCGTTCCGTATCCAAAAACCGTGGTATCGGACGTTCACGGCCGGCGTCGGCTATCTGTTTCTCGGGATACTGCTGATGTTCTTTTTTATCAGGCTGTACACACGTCGTGTAATGCGCAAACGCAGCGCGTTATTCGAACAGCAGGAGAAGGAACGGATAGCACAGCTCGACCGGCAGGAGAAACTGATTACAGCCTTGCGCAACGAACGGCTCGAAGCCGATCTGACTCACAAGGGCAAAGAACTGGCAGGCGCCACGATGAACATCATCAACCAAAAAGAGTTTCTCAATAAGTTAAAACACGAGATACAAGCGGTAATTCTCCGGGAGAAGATGAATAAGAACGAAGGTCACAAACTCCTCGCACTTATCGACAGCAACCTCTCGGACGAAGACGATTGGGTACTGTTTCAGGAAAATTTCGATTTGATTCACGAAAATTTCTTCCGCCGGCTGCAGGAGCAGTATCCGGTACTGACCCCGACCGACCTTAAGCTCTGTGCCCTGCTCCGCCTTAACTATTCCTCGAAAGAGATCGCGAACATGCTGAACCTGACGATTCGAGGAGCCGAGGCCGCACGCTATCGCCTGCGCAAGAAGCTGAACTTGCCCGAAGAAGTCAACCTTGTTTCTTTTATGATTGATTTCAAGTAAGTTTTTCGTACGTTTGTGGTCAAAAAAACGTACCCATCATGAAAACAGGATTATTCATCGTTTTGCTACCTGTCCTCACTGTCTGCAAAGGAATAGCGCAGCATGTCGCTTTACAGGAACTTGTCGATAAGCGGCGATATGCCGAAGTCATGGCGTATGCGGCCACCCTGCAACCGGCCGACACGGCCGATTATGCCACGATGTATGCCATCGGCCAGGCTTGCGAGGGGATGCTCAAATACCGCGATGCCTACCGTTATTATCGGCGCTGTCTGGCCATCGACTCGACCCGGACGGATCTGCTGGCAACGGCTTCACGCATGGCTGCGAATCTGGGTAAAACCGCGGAGGCGGAAACGTATCTGCAACAACTGCGCGCACGTGATACGACCGACTTTTACGCCAACTATCAATTGGCTCGACTCTATGCCCAGCAGGGAGAATATCCGAAAGCTATCGGACGGTATGAGTTTCTCCTGCGACAAGACCCCGAAAACTCGGTACTGATGCGCCTTATCGGTGATTGTTACAACCGGATGGACTACACCGTTTCGGCTTTTCGATACTATCTGAACGCTTTTCGAAGGGAGCCGGAAAACGCGTCGTTGGCAGCCTCGCTGTCTAATCTGTTGCTGTTGCTTCAAGAGCCGGAAGAGGCAGTGGCCGTCTGTGACACGTCTTTACGATATCATCCCCAAAGCCGTTTGCTGCTTCAGAGCAAAGGACTTGCACTGTTTACCATGCAGAAATACGCACAGGCCGATACGGTCTATTCCATGCTTATGGCACAGGCCGACAGTTCCTACAATACGTTAAAGTACGGAGGGTCGGCCCAATATTATGCCGGTCAATACATGAGGGCGATCGAGCCACTCGAGAATGCTTACCAAAAAGATACGACATCCGTCGAGGTCTGCCTGTTGCTCGGTTCGTCATTGGGACGTACCTTCGACCGTAAACGAGCGTTCAAATTGTTCGACAAGGCCGAAGCGCTCATGCAACCCTCACCTGCCTTAGTCGATATGTTGATACGGTTCCGGGCCGAAACCCTTGATCGTGACAACCAGCATGACAAGGCGAACGTGCTCTATTACCAACTCTGGACCGAGAGTCAGCGGTTCGATATGCTGGGATGCATCTGGCAGCGATACCGAACCTCTAAGATGGCGGAACAGTCTGACGACTATCGCCGGCGTGCCCTCTTCATCAACATGCTTTTCGCGACCGAATATCTGAAAAGGCCGGAGCGCAGGAAAGATCATCTGGTTTACCTCCGTTCGCTGCTTTCGCAGTTTCAGGAAGAAATGTTTTTCCGTAGCGTGAAACAGTTGCCGACGCTCGCCCCCGACGGTAAAAAAGGCGTCTGCACGGAGGAGCAGTTGCAGACCGTGATTCGGCAACTCCCCGAAAAAGAGTAATACACTCGGACAGACGTTCCGGATTTTTGCACTATTTTTGTCGGACAGATAAACGACAGACAGATGAATAGAGCATTGTTTGAGTTCCTCCGGGAACTTCAGGAAAACAATAACAGGGAATGGTTTCAGGCCAACAAGAAACGGTATGATGCTTTGCATGCCACTTTCGTCGACCATGTGAGGCAACTGATCGACCGTATCGCCACGTTCGATCCCGAGATTGGCGGGCTGGATGCCCGGAGTTGCGTGTATCGCATCTATCGGGATCTGCGTTTTTCGCAGGATAAAACGCCTTACAAAACTCATTTCGGAGCGTATATGACCGGTTTCGGAGGACGTACCAGTCCCTACGGCGGCTATTACATCCATCTTGAGCCGGGTAAACCGTTTCTCTCGGGAGGCGTATGGTGTCCTGCTCCGGCTATGCTTAAGCAACTACGAAAAGACCTGTTCGATAATATGGACGAGTTTCTCCAAATTTACGAAGACCCGAAGCTCAGAAAAGTATTCGGTGAATTAGAAGGCGACAAACTCAGCCGGATGCCGCAAGGTTTTCCCACCGAGACTAAACACGGTGAGATCTTGAAATATAAGAGCTTCGTCGTGTCGAGCGTCAAAACGGAGGCGTTCTTCTGTGCCGATGACTGGATAGATCGCACCGTCGAGGATTTCAAACTGCTACAGCCGTTCAACCATTTTCTGAATTATACCATCGGTGAGTTTTTCGGGAAAGCATGAAACGTTTTTTGAAGCGTCTGTATCGGTATCTCTTCTGCCGTAAAGGTTACGGAGTTCATTCGCCATTCGTCTTCGATTTGATTACCAACGTGCTCGAAGAACGACACGGGTACTATGCCTATACCGAACTGAAAGCTGCCCGTCTGATGCTGCAAGATGCTGCAAAGATGAAAAATGCAGTCAAACGGCAAAGCCTTTCCCGACATGAATGCGAGTGGCTTTTCCGGCTGGCGAATCGTTTCAAACCATGTCGCATTATCATGGTCGGGAGCGGAGCGGGACTGATTCCGCTCAGCCTGACGAGCTATGCTTCGGGAGGGCTGCACGGCATTGCCTTAGAGCAGGATGCCGTGATGGCCAATGTGGCGCGGAGCTTGCTGCGTGAGCGGGCCACATCGCCTGTCGAAGTCCGTTATGAGACATACGAGGTTTCGTTACCCAAGGCGCTTGCTGAATTCGGACATCCCGATTGTATCGTGCTTGATGAGATAACAGGCGCATTATCCGCTCTGCTCCGATGCTGTGCCGGCTATATCCATGAAGATACCCTGCTGATCGTCCGGGGAATCGACGCTTCGCCGGAGGCAAACGAAGCGTGGCGAACGGCTTGTGCCTTTCCGTCCGCCACAGTCAGTATCGATGCGTGCACATGGGGCATTGTCTTTTTCCGCCCCGGTCTGCCCCGGAAAACATTCAGGCATGTCGTGTGTTAAATCTCTCGCGTGCCTTTGTCTTCCGTCTTTGCGATACCATTCGTTTCGTTTCCGTTAAAATCTCAATCGACCGTTGTATATCCAGTGCTCACGGGAGTTGAGGTAACGAATCTCGACATTATCGTGTGAAGTGATACAGGCTTTTGTTTCTTCCGTTCTTTTTTCCCTTACATCGGTAGCCAGTATTTTGATGATTCCATCCATAAAACCGGCCTCACCACGTATTTTCTCAATACGCAAGGGTACCTCGATCGTATAATCGAGTTGGAGCTTGGGCGATTGGATGCTCAACAGCGTGCCTTCTCCTTCGATTTTGCGCGACGCGCCTTTTCCGAAGTGAATCTTCCACGAGCAGGAATACTCGAATTCCCTGTCCCGGTTGTTATGACGGGCAACGCTCCATGTATTTCTGTCTTCGTTTTTAATCTCGAATTCGTAGATGATCCGTTGCTTTACCGACGAAGAAGATAAGTCACGCACCGTCCATGTTCCGGGAGCATTGAGATTGTGTCCGTTCGTTCGGACGGACATGTGCATTTTATCTTCAGAAAGGTGCCGAAGCGTCCACGTATTTTCTTCTTCGCCACGAAGTATTTTTACGTTGTTGAAGTAGAGCTTGTCGACCGAGTCGCGTTTGGCGAGGTCCGTCTGCGAATAGTATTCGTTGAAACGATAGGCATATTCGAGCATGGTCGCGTATTTTTCCAACACATTATACGTATAGTCGAACGCTACACGGCCAGGATGAGTTCTGCGCCGGCTTTCATCGTAATATACGCAACTGCACGTCATGCTCAGTAGAGTCAGACTTAAAAGGAACTGTTTCATTTTCATAGTCGTGTAAGTATATTTGAATATTTAACCATTGTTTTTTTCAGAAACGATAACCTGCACCGGCCTTCAGGAAGCCCATCGTTCCGTATCCGATTTCCCAAGATCCGAAAAGGTTACGTCCGAAGGATACCCCGAAGAAAGTGAGCTGTCCGGTTACAAACGTTCGATGAGAGTATTCACGCATGCCGAATTCTCTCTCGCTTTCCATGCCAAATCCTAATCCGAACCCCGAATAGAGACGTACGACAGGACGATTGAAATAGATGAAACGTATCGTCGGATAAAATGCAAAACAGTGTTTGCGGTAAGTATCATCTATCAAAAACGATTCACTGATTCTGCGGTTTTGAAAAGCCCCTGAATAGGAAACATTAAGACCCACAGCGAGCCATCGTTTCATCTCCTGTGTGTAGGAGAACGAAAGCGCTTGTGTGTAATGGCGCTCGTCATACGTATATCGTCCCTGATTATACCGATCGAGTGGTGTCCGCCACCAATTCGGATAGTCATGACTCTCCCACCACGATGGAGAAGATAGTTCGACCCATCCCCAACCGAAGGAAACCTCACGCCGCGGATGGAAGGTAGATCGTCTCCTATCCGGTAAATCATCTTGCGCTCGCGCACCCACCACCAATACAGCCAGACAAACAAAACAGAACAGTTTCTTCATTAAGATTTTTTTTATTTATTCTCATTTATATAAAACAACAGACTCCACACCAATGGGCAGAAAAATCCTCTCTTTTTATTTATCTCCGTAAAAAAACTTTTATCTTTATATATAGACGGAAAAAACAGGTGAAACGTTGCCGCAAAGCAATTTTTTTTTGAATAGATAAAAAAACGATGAGAAGATACTGTCGTATAATGACATACATTCGTTCATAAAAAGGTTGGATCGTCGAAGAGATCACGAGAAATCGCTTTCATCCAAACACCGGAGTTTACCACCGAGAAACCCGTCACTTGCAAGGCAATAATTAATTGTATAAAATGGTTAAAGTCAAACGATAGACATTTGCATGTTCGCATAATATGCCTACCTTTGCCCGTCCGTAAGATAATAACTCAGGATATGAAGGAATATATTTTCAAGCTGGAGATGAAGGTGCGCGACTACGAATGCGACTTGCAGGGCGTGGTGAACAATGCCAATTACCAGCACTATATGGAACATACGCGTCATGAATATCTGGAGTCGCTCGGCGAAAACTTCGGAGAGATACACGAGAAGGGACTGGATGCGTTCGTGGCGAAAGTAGAGATCAAATACAAACATTCTTTGCGAAGCGGCGACCATTTCGTGTCGTGCGTAAATCTCAAACGCGAAGGTATCAAACTCGTATTCGAACAGGATATTTACCGGAAGTCCGATGGGATTCTGGCTGCATCGGGGCGAGTGGAGACCGTGATGGTACAAGATGGGAAACTGACTCGCGGCGAGTACTTCGACCGTCTGATTCCTTAAATTCTGTTTGTCCTTTTTCCATATGACGGCCGATCCCACTGCACTGATTGCTCTGACGATGCTTCAAGGTGTCGGCGATGTGTTAGCGCGTGCGCTGTTGCAATATTTCGGAACGGCTGAGGAGGTCTTTACTTCGCATCGGCGAGTCTTGGAAAAGATACCGGGCATCGGCGAATATACGGCCCGACGGATCGATGAAGGAAAAAACGAGGCCTTAAAACGGGCAGAAAAAGAAGTTTCTTTTATCGAGAAAAAAAACGTACGGTTGTATGCCATCACGGAGCATGACTATCCGAAGCGCCTGCGCGAATGTCAGGATGCTCCCGTCGTTTTCTATTACAAAGGTAAGGCCAACCTGAACGCAACGAAGATCATCAGTATCGTTGGGACGAGACGTGCAACGGATTACGGGCGGATGCTGACCGAACGGTTAGTCAGAGAACTGGCCGAAGCATATCCCGCTCTGCTTATCGTCAGCGGATTGGCGTACGGTATCGATATCTGTTCGCATCGCAGCGCTTTAAAGAATGGCTTATCCACTGTCGGTGTCTTGGCACACGGGTTAGACCGGATTTATCCTGCCGAACATCGAAATACGGCAGCCGAAATGCTTGAACAAGGGGGGCTGTTGACCGATTTTTCCAGTGAGACGAATCCTGACCGCGAGAACTTCTTGAAGCGTAACCGACTGATTGCCGGACTCTCCGATACTACGGTCGTCGTCGAATCGGCAGAACGTGGCGGAGCGCTTGTCACGGCTGATATCGCGTGCTCATACGGACGCGATGTTTATGCCTTTCCGGGACGAACGACCGACGAGTGTTCGGCCGGATGTAACCGGATGATTCAAACGAACAAAGCCGGCCTGATCACTTCGGGACAAGACCTGATCCGCGCCCTTTGCTGGGATACTGACACAACGGGCCTGAGCGTCAAAGGACAGTTGAAGCTGAAACTTGAGAAACCCGATCATCCGATCGTAAAAATACTGGCCGACAGAGGTGAGATGCAAATCAATGACTTGGCGATGGCAATAAACCTGCCCGTACATCAAGTGACTCCGATACTTTTCGAACTCGAGCTTGCCGGACATATCATCGCTCTGCCGGGAGGAATGTATAAATTAACCGATTAAAAACAGATGAAAAAGTTCTATCAGACAATAAAGGAACGGAAACTGCAGATATTCTTCTTAATGTATATCCTGCTGCTCGTTCCGTCCATGAGCCTGATTGCTCAAAACATACCGGCCAAAACGCTTATCTCCGGTTTCCTCGTGAGTTTCGGACTGCTGTCCGTAGTCTTCATCCTCTCTTCATTTATGACGACGAAAGGGATCCGTATATTCTATTCCATTCTATTGGCGATTACCATCATACCAAGTACGATTTTGCTCAGTTACCTACTGATTGCAAATGTGTTGCTTTCGGGTGGGACGATTACTTCACTTTTCGAGACGAATACGGATGAGGCGAAGGAATTTATCACCTATGTAAACCCCTGGATCGTCATGGGGGTCGCTTTATATGTCCTGCTTCCCATCGTGATGATCTGTAAAATGAAACAAGTCGTTTTTCACCGCGTAGGAAAGCATAAAAACGCCTTTTTTGCCTGCGTACTGCTGTTGTTGTTGTTTCTGGCTATCGAGCCTGTGGCACAGCGCATTTACTTCGTCGACTTCTATCGCGTTTTTGCCGATTATAAACGGCAGAGGTTACGTGAAGAAAAAGAGATCGCAGAACGCCAGACTCTTCCCTTCGACGTAAGCATGCTTCCCGAAAAAGCACCGCAGACGTTGGTCGTTGTGATCGGCGAATCACATACCCGGCATCACATGTCGCTCTATGGCTATGGCAGGGATACAAACCCGTTGCTGTCGGCACAGAAAAGCAGATTGAACGTTTATCGTGATGTGGTTTCGCCGCAAGTACATACCATTCCCGTCTTGCGAGCCGCACTCACCTTTGCAGATCATGAGCATCCCGAGAAACTGACCGAACAGCCGTCACTCTTCGAGTTATTCAACCGTGCAGGATACGAAACGTATCTGATCAGTAACCAGCCTTTCGAAAACTCATCCTCCAGCTACGAATCATTGCTGAGGTTGGCCCAACATACGACCGACCTCTCACGGCTGAACGAGCCGGATGGCGTGATGCTCAAATCACTCAGGCAGGCGTTGCAGGAACAAACGAACAAGCCCCAACTTATCGTGTTGCATCTGATGGGAAGCCATATCGCGTACAAATACCGCTATCCCGAAAATTTCGAGCATTTCAACCATTTGCATCATCCCATCGGGCGTCGAGACATACAGCTCACCGCTGATGCCAAGACGGTGATCGACCGGTACGATAATTCCGTGCGCTATAATGACTATTTGCTCGCCTCAATAATTGACATGATAAAGAGTGAAAAGAAAAGATCGGCCATGCTCTATTTCTCCGATCATGGCGAAGAAGTATATGATTTGCGCGAATTTGCCGGTCATGCTTACGAAAAAATTTCCTCTTACATGTGTGAAATACCGTTTATCCTATGGATGTCGGACGATTACAAGCAACGGAGAAGCGATCTTGTCTTCGATACGAAGCGTCCCTATTCAACCGTGGATGTATTGTACAGCCTTTCGGATTTGGGAGGATTGCGGTATGAAGGATACGACACGCGCCGGAGTATTTTTTCCGCGCAATTCGCGCCCCGTCCGCGAATCGTCGGCCAAATACCCTACGAATCAGTGCTTGATATGACCCACGAGATTCGACAAAAACATCGCCGAACCATGGCATCGAATACATTCTTCGACAATCTGAATAAAGAATGGAAACAGATTAAAAGCTTATCCGATAAGGTGCTCTCTTCTCCTCGGGCAGAAAAATGAAACAGATATAAAAAAATTAAAGGCTATCTCACGACAGCCTCTAACCCACTTTGTTAACCTTAAATCTAATACTATTATGAAAAAACCACGATGCAAAGATACAGTCATACCTCTTATTTGTCAAGAACAAATAAGTTAAATAATCATAACAAAAGCGAACGCAAAATATAAAAAATGTTTACGCTTGTATAAGGGGTAATAGCCGCACATATCTATTATAACTATCTCTTTAATACTTTATAACCGCTTAGAATTACTTTTAATGGTGTTCCGTTTTTCAGTTTGACCTGATAATGCTCTTTACCGAAAAATCCGATCCGTGCGATGTATTCCGTATTCACGATACAGGAGCGACAGCCCCGTACGAACCGGCCGACGGATTACGCCCCGAAATCGACGAAGATTTGAATATATCAACCTTTTTTTGTTCCTTTGTCATCTCAAAACAAATCAGAAACAGAATCCTATGAATCCGAAGAAGTTTTTATTACAAGAGAAAGATATTCCCACTGCATGGTATAATATCGTAGCCGATATGAAGACAAAGCCGATGCCCATGCTCAATCCGGCTACTCGGCAGCCGATGACGGCCGAGGATCTCTACCCGCTCTTCGCCACCGGGTTGGCACAACAGGAGTTGAACGTGACGGACACATGGATCGAAATCCCCGAGGAGGTGTGCGACCTCTACAAGAACTGGCGCCCCACGCCGCTCGTCCGGGCCTACGGTCTGGAGCGCGCATTGGATACTCCGGCACATATTTATTTCAAGAATGAGAGTGTCAGCCCCATCGGTTCGCACAAGCTCAACTCGGCGCTCGCACAAGCTTATTTCTGCCGGAAAGATGGGGTGACGAACATCACCACCGAGACGGGCGCTGGACAATGGGGCGCGGCAATGTCGTATGCGGCCAAGGCTTTCGGGTTGGAGTTGGCCGTCTATATGGTCAAGATCAGTTATAATCAGAAGCCCTACCGTCGTTCGATGATGCAGACATTCGGGGCACAGGTCATCGCTTCGCCGAGCATGAGTACGAAGTCGGGAAGGAAGATATTGACGGATCACCCGACGTATCAGGGCAGCCTCGGCACGGCGATTTCCGAAGCCGTGGAGCTGGCCATGCAGACACCTAACTGCAAGTACGTGTTGGGCAGTGTGCTCAACCATGTGGCGCTCCACCAGACGGTGATCGGTCTGGAGGCGGAGAAGCAGATGGAGATGGCGGGCGAATATCCGGATGTGGTGATCGCGTGCTTCGGCGGAGGGTCCAATTTCTCCGGCCTGTCGTTCCCCTTCCTAAGGCATAAGCTGACCGAGGGTCGCACGCTACGTGTCGTGGCGGCCGAACCGGCATCATGCCCGAAGCTGACGCGTGGCCGCTTCCAATACGACTTCGGCGACGAAGCGGGTCACACACCGCTCATTCCTATGTATACGCTCGGCCACACGTTCTCCCCGGCACATATCCACGCCGGCGGACTGCGTTACCACGGTGCCGGAGCCATTGTCAGTCAACTGAAGAAGGAGGGGCTGATGAACGCCGTCGACATCCCGCAGCTTGAGACGTTCGACGCCGCCCGACTCTTCGCCAAGACGGAGGGTATCATCCCCGCACCCGAGTCGGCTCACGCTATCGCCGCTACGATCCGGGAAGCGAAGGAGGCGAAGGAGGAAGGCAAAGCACGCACGATCCTCTTCAACCTTTCGGGCCACGGACTGATCGATATGGCTGCCTATGACCTGTATCTGGCCGGCGACCTGACCAACTACGAACTTCCCGACGAGGAACTGAAGAAATCAACCCAAGATCTGGAACAGATTATTTAATCACAACACATCGGACAATGATATTCCTGCAAAACCGGCGACACAATAAAACAAAGCGGCAGTCCGTTCTTCAAAAGAAAACGAAAATCAATTACACTAAAACCTGTAAAAAATGATAACGAACTGGATAATCATGATGGCAACATGTATGATGGGACTGTCGGGCGGAGAGAATCCGCAGACCAACCCCAAAGATAAGCAACAAGAGAAAGAAATCTATCTGGCCGGAGGATGTTTCTGGGGAACGGAACATTTTCTGAAGCAGATCGAAGGTGTAAAAACAACGCAGGCCGGATATGCTAACGGCAACAAAAAGAATCCGACCTATCAGGAAGTATGTACGGGTACGACCGATTTTGCGGAGACGGTAAAGGTGGAATACAACCCTGCCACGGCAGAGTTGCCTTTCCTTATCGAGCTGTTCTTTAAAACGATCGATCCTACGAGCCTCAACAGACAGGGAAATGACCGGGGCACGCAATACCGGACGGGGATTTATTACACCGATCCGGCCGACCTGCCGGTCATTCAGCAAACCGTTAACCGGTTGGCATCGGCGTATAAACGTCCGTTAGCCGTAGAGATAAAGCCGTTGGTCAACTTCTATGCGGCCGAAGATTACCATCAGGATTACCTCGACAAGAATCCCGGCGGTTATTGCCACATCGATCCGTCGCTGTTCAAATTGGCACGCAACGCACGGATGGAGAAACCCCGATCCTACGTCAAGCCGGACGACAGCGTCCTGCGCGAACAGCTTACGCCCGAACAGTATGCCGTAACTCAGGAGAATGCGACCGAACGCCCTTTCCGGAATGCTTACTGGAACGAACACCGTCCGGGCATTTACGTCGATATTACCACGGGCGAACCGTTGTTCGTCTCGACCGATAAGTTCGACTCCGGATGCGGATGGCCCAGTTTCTCGAAACCGATCGACCGCAAGTCAGTGGTAGAGAAAAAAGACACCTCGCACGGAATGATCCGCAAAGAAGTGCGCAGCTCGACGGGCGATGCCCATCTGGGACACGTCTTCGACGACGGCCCGAAAGACAAAGGAGGGCTGCGTTACTGCATCAACAGCGCCTCACTGCGGTTCATTCCGAAAGAAAAGATGGAAGCCGAAGGGTACGGAAGCTACATCGGGATGGTCAAATAAATCTTCGGCACACCTCCATAGCCATACCAAAGTTTTTTTCAACAAAGGAAGATTTTCGGGGCTAAAGTTTTTTCTTGTTTCGCCCGGAATGTCTTCCTTTGCGAGGTAATGAACGAGGGGATTTTAGAGAAACTGAAGATACTGGCCGAGTCGGCCAAATACGATGTCTCGTGCGCTTCGAGCGGCACGGTGCGCAGAAATACGTCCGGCGGATTAGGCAATACCGTCGGCGGGATGGGCATCTGCCATAGCTTCACGGACGACGGACGTTGCGTGTCTCTCCTCAAAATCATGCTCACGAACCATTGCATGTACGACTGTGCTTACTGCATCAACCGTCGCAGCAACGATCATCCGCGAGCCACATTCTCGGTCAGCGAACTGGTAGAACTGACCATCGAGTTTTACCGTCGCAACTATATCGAGGGGCTGTTTCTCAGCTCCGGCGTCATGCGCAGCCCCGACTATACGATGGAACGCATGGTGCGTGTCGTCAGAGACCTTCGCACGGTGCATTGTTTCAACGGGTATATTCACTTGAAGAGCATCCCCGGATGCAGTCGGGAACTGGTCAACGAAGGAGGGCTTTATGCCGACCGTATGAGTGTCAACCTCGAAATCCCGACAGAACAAAACCTGAAACTCCTCGCGCCGGAGAAAGATTTTCAAAGCGTCTTCACACCGATGCGCTACATTCAGCAGGGCATGTTGCAAAGCCTCGAAGACCGGCGCAAGTTCCGGCATGCTCCGCGTTTTGTTCCCGCCGGACAAAGCACGCAGATGATCGTGGGCGCTACCTCCGAGACTGATAAGGAAATCCTCTCCATCTCGTCCGCCTTGTACCGCCGACCAAGTATGAAACGCGTCTATTATTCGGGATACATACCGGTGAATACATACGATAAACGCCTGCCTGCCCTGAGGCAAGCTCCTTTGATACGTGAGAACCGACTCTATCAGGCCGACTGGCTCATGCGCTTTTATGAGTTCAGGGCGGACGAGATTGTCGACGACCGTTTCCCGAACCTCGATCCGGAGATCGATCCGAAGCTGGCATGGGCCTTACGGCATCCCGAACATTTCCCGGTAGATGTGAACACGGCAGACTATTCGATGATTCTGCGGGTGCCGGGCATCGGCGTGAAGTCAGCTAAGCTGATCGTAGCCGCACGCCGCTATGGCCGGCTCACATCGGCACAACTGAAAAAGATCGGCATCGTGATGAAGAAAGCGCAATACTTCATCACCTGCCGTGAGTTACCGGTGAATACGGTGCATGAGGTGACGCCCGAATACGTGCGCCGCATCCTGACCGAACCAAAGAAACGCAAATTGGCGACCGATGAACGCCAGCTGACCATCCCATGGCCGGAATAGGAGAAGACGTATGGTGATTTTCTTCTACGACAAAACCTTCGAAGGGCTGCTGACTGCCGTTTTCGACGCATATAACCGGAAAACATTTCCGCAACGCCTGATGAAAACAGGCGAAACGCCTCCTCTGTTTACGGATGAAGTCTATACGGTGTGGACCCAAAAAACATCGGCCGAACGCGTGTGGAAGGCGCTGGAGCGCAAGTTGAAAAAAGAAGCCTGTAACATGCTGATGCGTGTCTGGCTGTCGGAACTGCCCGGAAGCGACGAACTGCTGCTCCGTTATATCCGCAAAACATTCGACACAAAGCACGACATCTCCCTGAACTTCGGCGATGCCGATGTGTTGGAAGTTGGTAAGATTGCCCGTAAAGTAGGCCATGAAGCGCTTTATCTCAAACAGTTCGTGCGCTTTCAGAAAGCTGCCGACGATCTGTTCTTCGCCCCCGTCCGACCGATATATAACGCGTTACCCCTGACCATCGACCATTTCACCGACCGCTTTGCCGACCAGCCTTGGGTAATCTACGACCTGAGACGCAAGTACGGTTACTATTACGACCTGCAAACGGCACGCGAAATCACGTTTACGGACGACGACCGGCTGTTGGGCGGCCGGCTCGACGAATCGCTGATGGCCGAAGACGAGCAACTGTTTCAAGACTTGTGGCGCGGCTACTTCAAGGCGATGTCCATCAAAGAACGCATCAACCTGCGGAAACAGCGTCAGGATATGCCCGTCCGCTTCTGGCAATACCTGACGGAAAAGCAATAAGCAGAGAATGGAGCGATAACCGTACTTCCTGTCGGCATCGGACAGAAATCCCCTCAAAAAGATTGGATACCAATCTAAAGAAACACATTAAAAAACATAATTTACATAAAACAGCAAATACCCCGGCAGAAAAAGAAAAAGAACAAGACACAGACATCACGCATCAGAATACAAGTTTACAGATCAAACACTTACAAATAAAATCAAACGCGCATAATCATAAAAGTTAAAATGATTAGGTATAAGTGCGGATAATCATATTTTAAAAAATAAAGCAATGAAAAAGATGACATATACATTGATCGTGGCGGGGCTGACGATGCTCTCCGCCGGTAAAAGCGCGTATGCGCAAATCCCCGAAGCGAAAAACGTTCCGCAAGATACGGTGATGTACAAAACAACATACGAAGTACGGCAAATCATCCCACCTCTATATGAGGCAGCCGGATTTTTCCGCGAGGGGAGAGCTCGGATCAAGCGTGACAACAAATGGGGCGTATTATCTTTCAGAATAGTGAAAAACGAAAAGTGAAGCCCTTCGGGCATTTGATTGTTGATTGGTTGGACTGTTGGCTGAATGCTGACCGCTGCATACTCTTTAGATAAACTTCTCTCTGCGGCGGAGGTTCAGAAGTCCGGCCAGAAGAAAAACGATGCCTCCGACCGTCAGGAAAAGACGGCTTTTAAGGATCGTACTCTGCCAGACGAGGGGGTGCATCTCACGAGGCCGCGAGAATGGATTGAGAAAAACGTTCCAGAACGAACGGCTGATCAGGTCGACAGCATTCATAAAGATAAAGAACAGCAGTCCCAGCACAATCATGATCACGGCCGTAGCGTTCCCGCTACGCGTCAAGGTGGAGAAGAGAAATGCGAGGTTACCGAAAAACAGCATGGGGAATAGCAGTTGTGCGGCCATCTCGAAGACGGGTACGGGATAGAGCAGCCATCGGGCGAGCAAAGCAAAAAGCAGCAGGATGACATAATCGGCCACGTAGACCATCAGCATACGTGCACCCCAGACCTTATAACGGTAGTCGGGGATGCTGAAGATGATCTCGAGCATGCGGCTATCCTCATCGTTCTGAATCCCAAAGACCACGGGGTAGAAGATCAACAGCATACACGGGAAGAACAGCAAATAATAAATACTTTCTTCGTTGATTTCCACCCTGTCCCATGCCATCTGAAACATAAAGAAGGCAAAGAACACGAAGGCAGCCAACAGAAACCAAACAAACTTGCCGGCAAAGATAATCTTCAAGTTATAGCGCACCATCCGCCCGGCCAGTATGATATATTTTTTCATCTTCTACATGTTTTTTAATAAGCACAAATAAGCATCTTCGAGATTGGCCTCTGCCTGCACGGCATCAGGACGGGGCTGCACGGCCGAGAGATAACGCACCTGTATGCGATCGCCATCCTGAATATGATGTACGACGAACGACTTATCGAGCTCGTCGAACGACTCCCCATCGATGGAGAACTGCCATATCTTGCCTTCGGCCATATAAACCATGCCTTCGGGCTGTCCGAAGTATTTCAACTGTCCCCTGTCGATGACAGCCACCTGATTGCACGAACTCGAAATATCCTCGATGATATGCGTCGAGAAGATGACGATACGTTCCTTACTCAGTTCGACCAGCAGGTTACGAAAACGGATCCGCTCGCGCGGGTCAAGTCCCGCCGTAGGCTCATCGACCACGAGGATACGAGGCAGATGAAGGAGAATTAGGGCGATGCCGATCCGCTGCTTCATGCCGCCGGAGAAGGAACCGATCTTCTCGTCTCTTCGTTCATACATATTTACGGCTCGCAACACGTATTCGATCCGTTCGTTGCGCAAACGGTCGTCGGTCAGTCCTTTCAGGATAGCCTGATAGTCCAGAAACTCCCACGACGACATCTGCTCGTATGTGCCGAACTCCTGCGGCAGGAAGCCGATCAGCCCCTGCAACTCCTCACGGTAGACACGGGTGTCCAGCCCATTCACCCGAATACATCCGTAACTCTGCTCCAAAATACCCGTAACGATCCGCATCAGTGTTGATTTACCGGCTCCGTTAGGGCCCAGCAGACCGAACACCCCCGTCTTGATCTCGAACGATACGCCGCGCAACGCTTTGAACGGACGACGACGCTTGCCGAGCCACGGCACACTCTTGACCAGACGGAAGAACATACGTTTCAGCCCCGCAAAGCGACCGCCTACACGCTCGATGTTCACTTCCCTTTCATACAGATATTGCGACGTGACATAAACAATCAACCCGCATCCCCACAAGAGAGCGGTAAGCACCATCAGAGACGGTTGACTGATCTTGCCCGACAAAACGACAAGCAGTACGACAGGCACTCCCCAGAACAGGAGTCGGTTGAGGTAACGGAGGCCTCTTCCGTCGCCGAAACGGAAGAAGAGGTACATCCGTATTTTACGCCACAGGTACAGGGTCAACGCATATACGATAAATGAAAAGACAAAGATCCAGAACGAATGCTCCAGATAGCCGTAGGTGAAACAGACGACAAACGCGAAGAGTCCAAACAACCAGCCGATATTCAGGAAGTCTTTGAACGAACGATACTCCTGCTGAATCCCCAGACGCTTGCGCCGTTCCTGTCCGCTGTTCCACTGGCGGGCGAAACGTCCCGCACGGTCGTATACCTTCACAAGGTTACGGATGACGATCCGGATCTCCTGCTCAGGATGAATCACATCGGCTCTTGCCCGGCGCAAACTGGCCTTTACAAAGGCTGTGACTCCGGGAATGAGGATGACCAGCGTCACAACCGATACGGCCTGCCACAGCCAACTGTCGATATAGACATAGACGGCAAGCAGCCCGGCAAGCATAAGCCCGAGATGAAGCCATTGCACCCTGCGCGAGAGCGCACGGTACCATTGTAACGTATTCTCCAGCCCCATGTAAGCCGTGGGAAGGATGACCAGCGTCAGCAACGACGAAAAAGTCAGTCCACCGATCACAGTAATCGCAAAAGGCGCTCCGATAGCTCCGGCATATTCCGTATCGCCCATGGCCAGCGGGAACATGGCGATAATCGTGGTGATGCTCGTGATCAGAATCGGACGGATACGGGACAGCCCGGCCGTCATCAGCGCACGTTCGCGTCGGAAGCCTTGCTTGCGGAGAATACGAGCATAGTCGATAAGGATGATGCCGTTGTTCACAACTACTCCAAGGAGGATCAGAAAGCCCGTCAACGTATTCGCATTCAGCAGGCTGTTACCGGTCATAAGCAGAGCCAGCAGTGATCCGATAGCCGCCAGAGGAATGGAAAAGAGCAGTACGAACGGAGTCGATATCGATTCGAATACGCACGAGAGAATCATAAAGATCAGCACGAAGGCGGCAAGCAGGAGGAATTTAAAATCGGCGAACAGATCTTCTTCATGAACGACTTCAATGGCTACCCCGGCGGGCAGATTATAATTCGCGATATACCGGTCGATGTCGGCACGATACCCTTCGAGCAGTGTCTTCGACTCTTCGACACTGCGGGCGAACCGGTAGCGTACTTCAAGTTGCTTGTCCTGATTCACACGTATGATACGTGAGCGTCCGTTGCTCTTGTGAAGGGTAGCCAGCTCGTGAAGGCGGTGCATTCCTCCCTGCCCGTCGGCAATGCGTACCTCTTTCAAGTCATCAACGGTTTGCTGTTTCTTTTCCCGCTCGGACGTCTTGTCCGGCAAATCTTCACGAATCACGATGTCGTAAGTCTTGTTACCCACTTTGAAGGTTGTTCCCGTAGCATATTCGGGCGTCAGCTGCGCCAGTCCTGTTGCGATATGACTTCGGGTGATGCTGTACGAAGCGAGCAGTAACGGATCGAAATGCAACCGCACTTCGGGTTGACGACGGGTCGACGGCATCCACGCATGTCCGACAAACTCCTGTGCGTCGAGGTAATACCGTATATCTTCGGCCACCACCTGCATCATGTCGTAGTCCGATCCTTTGATAACCACCCGCTCCTGATTATCCCCAATGCCCAGCAGCGTCATAAAAGCCATGGCCGTTCCTGCGCCGTCACCCCCACCGGTTCCGCTCATAGCTTCGGAGAACGATATCTCGGCACCTCCCACAGCCGGCATCCGCGTTTGTGCGTCGGCCTTGATCTCAGCGATCTTACGCCTACCCGTCGTCTCGTAATCTTTCCGAAGAATCACGGTCAGCACGGCTTGCTCCTCCTGAACACAGCTGACGACATCCTGCTTCTCCGGGATCTCATTAAGACGTTCTTCGATCACCTTCACGATCTTATCCGTATGCTCCAGCGTGCTGCCCGTATGCATCGTGACATAGATATCGAAGCGGTCGGACTCAACTTCCCTGTTCTGACGGACGTTCATCGTCAGCGACAGAATCAGCGTCAGGAAAAGCAGTACGACGGCGCTCAACAAGGTAGCACCGGGATGACGCATGCACGTTTTGAGAAATACGAGGTAAATCTGCACAGGCCGTTGCAGCAGAGAAATCTTTTCGTAAAATACGCTCTCACCTTTTCGTCGCAAGATGCCGTAGGTCGCCATCGGAATAAACAGCAGGGCCACCCCCATCGACACCAGCAGGGTGGAAATAATTGAGACACCGATATGGTTGCCGATCAGTTTGATCATGAAATTATCGGAGAAGACGAAAGGCAGGAATACGGTGATGGTTGTGAGCGTAGCGGCTATAATCGAACGCCAGACCTCTTTTGTCCCTTTCGTTACGGACTGCTCGGGCGATTCTCCCGCCGCCGACCGCCGATACACATTTTCGAGCACGACGACGCTGTTATCGAGCAGCATCCCGATAGCAAGCGCCATGCCGACGAGAGTCAGGCTGTTGATCGAGATGCCTGCCGCATAGAAGAAGTTAAAAGCCGTATATACGGACAAGGGGATAGACAAGGCGATGAAGAACACGAGACGGATATTCTTCAGGAAAAACCAGAGCACTAAGATAGCCAACAAGCCCCCTGTCAGCGCCAGACGAATGATCTGATCGATATTCTTCTCCATCGTTTCAGCCGTATCCGACTCGATCACGATCTCCACATCCTGTTCCTGCAAACGTTCATTGAGCCGGTCGATCACCGCCCGTGTACGATGCGACAGGTCGATGAGGTTCGTCTGGGCTTCGTTCATGAGCGCGACGGAGATCGCGTCCTTGCCGTTCACGCGGCTGAACGAGGTTTCTTCTTTCAGGTCGAAGCTGACGGTTGCCACGTCTTTCAGGAACACGGGGCCTTCGGCTACGACAAGATACTCCAGCTCGGAAACCTGCGTGTACGCCGAATGCACATGAACGAAATAACGCGAATCAGCTTCCGTAACATTCCCTGCAAACATTTTCTCCTGCGTCTGACGATTCAGCAACTCACCGATCTTCGAGGCCGTCAGGTTCAACGCTTCACACACTTCCTTATGTAAACGGATCTCAATGGTTCGCTCCTGTCCGCCATACACATCGACGGCCGCCACTCCATCGATATGTTCAAGGTCGCGCCGAACCTCTTCTTCCACGACATTACGCACGCGATCCACTCCTCCCGAACCTCGCACCTGCAATGTCATAAAACGGTTCGCCATCATCGCCAGATCAACTTTCTGCACTTGCACGGTAAAGCCTTTCGGCAGCGATGAGGAGACTTCTTTCATCTTCTCTTCGAGCCTGAGATACGTCGTCTTGAAATTGATATCGGCCTTGAAATCGACCTGTATGGACGACTGGCGGCGGTTGATCTCGGAGCGTATCTTATCTACCCCTCCGACGGTGCTGATAGCTCCCTCGATCGGAATGATGACTTCGGTCTCGACATACGCCGGATCCATCTCCTGCTGAGACTGGACGGAGACGAACAGCACGGGCAATTCCGCATTGGGCAACAACTCCACAGGCAGCTGTTTGTAGGACACATACCCCAATAAGGTAAGCGCAATAAACAACATGCTGATGGTTACCCTTCTGTTTAAAAGAATGTTCATCCTTCGCGTCTTACCTTACTTTTCAGTTGTTCGAACACATAGTAAACACACGGAATCACGACAAGACTCATCAAAGTAGACGTAATAAGTCCGCCGATGACAGCCACCGCCATGGCGGAGCGCAAGGCCGCTCCTTCGCCGATATGGAGCGACATGGGCAGCAAGGCCAGAATCGTCGTAAGCGTAGTCATCATGATCGGACGGATTCGCTGCCGGCCGGCCTCGACAATGGCCTCCGTAAGCTCCATCGTCTTCTTCAACTGGTTGATGCGTCCGACTAAAAGAATCGAGTTGTTCACCGCAATCCCGGCAAGCATAATCATCCCGATCACTCCCATGATATTGAGCGTTATTCCGGTGATCCAGAAGATCAGCACGGCTCCCACCAGTGCCAGCGGAACAGTCAACAGGATGGTAAAAGGATGCAGCAACGATTCGAACTGCGATGCCAGCACCATGTATACAAGTACGACCGACAATAACAGCGCAAGCATCAGGCTGTTCATCGATTCCCGACGCTGCTCCTCCTCGCCCGTCACATGAATCGAATAACGTGAGGGCAACTCCACGTCCTCCACTGCCCGGCGTATGTCTCGCGCCACCTTATCGAGCGAGCGAGCTTCGTCTTTGTCGGCAAGAATCTTGTTGATACGGCTCTGATTCCGACGAAATATCTCCTTCGGGGCCTGTGTCGGGGTAATCGTCGCGATCTCGTGCAGCAGAAATTCCCGATTCCCGCTACGGATGACAAGGCGTTTCAATTCCTCTGCCGTAATATCGGGTATTTTGATGACAATATCACGCATCTCTCCCTTATATTCCATCTTGCCCACGTCCCGCCCCTGCAACTGTTGCTTTAACTGGGCAAGCACGGTCGAGGCCGTAATCTGATGAATACCGGCCATCGTACGGTCGAGGGTGATCAGCAGCTCGGGCGCTCCGTCGGCCATCGACGACTTGAGGTTATAAATCCCTTCGACCGATGCCATCCGTGCCATCACCTCGTCTGTGAGAGCCGCGATCTCTTCCGATTCTTCTCCTTTCACTTCCACGACAATCGGAGCCTCTTCATCTCCGAACAGCGAGCCCAGCGAGTAATCCTCCTGTTTGAACGTAAGTTCCAACCCTTCGATCTCTTTCGTTGCTTCCACAAAACGCGATATGACTTTATCGGTCGACAAAGGCGACGCCTCCGAAAGCAAGACCGTCAGCGTTGCCGTCGACTCTCCCTCAAATACCTCATGCTCCGATGCTCCTTCTCCGATATGGCTGTACACGGTAAGCAGGCTGTCGCCACTGATGGAGTGCAGCAGATATTCCAGATTATGCACTACGGCATCCGTGCGTTCGAGACGTGTGCCTTCCGGCAGTCTCAGTGAGACGGAGAACGCACGTCCGGCGGAGCGGGGTAAAAACTCCGTCCCGACGAATGGAGTAAGCAGGAACGTAACGACCAGCAATCCTACCGACAGACCGATCACCCACCAACGGCGTCGGAGAAACGAGGTGAGCAGCATGCCATACCGCTCGAACCGAACGGTTTTCGCTTGCCGCTGTATCTGCTTCCTCCCCGATAGTCGGTCGTATAGCATGGGAATAATCAGCAAGGCAACAAATAAAGAGGACAGCAGCGAGAAAGCCACCGTCCACGCCTGCTCCTTGAACAGTTCGCCCGATGCTCCGTGCAGGTAGACGATTGGAAGAAAAACGACAATGGTCGTCAGTGTAGAAGCAATCACTGCGCCGGCTACCTCCGATGTTCCGGTGACAATAGCGTCTGCACGGCTCAGCCCCCGCTCATGATTTCGGAAGATGCTTTCTATCACCACAATGGCATTATCGACGAGCATCCCTCCGCCAAGCGCGAGACCTCCCAGTGTCATGACGTTTAATGTCAGTCCGTTAAAATACATCAGGTTAAATGTTGCCACGATCGAAATAGGGATCGACAGACTGACGATCAGCGTCGTCCCGATACGACGAAGGAAGACAAACAGCACTAACACGGCCAACAGCATCCCCAGCAAAGCCGTACTTTTCACTTCACCGATCGCTTGACTGATAAAAGTACCCTGATTGCGGATCACCTGAAAACGATAGCCGGGCAAAGCCTGTTCCATGGCTTTCAACTGTCGATCGATTCGATCGACCACCCGAACCGTATTATGCTGCATCTCCTTATAAACAGAGAGGCCGATGCAACGTTCGCCGTTGATACGCACGATGTTTTCGGGACGGGCATTTTCAAACCGGGCTGTAGCCACTTCGCACAGATATATCGGTGCACGGTTCTCCGTTCCGCCATTTGCATGAGATGCTTCCGTCGATGCGACAGTCGGGCGATAGCTCACAATCAGATTCTCAAAATCGGCTTCGGAAGTAAAGAACGACGAACTTTTCACCAAATACTGCAGTCCGAGTTCACTGACCCTTCCGCCCGATACGGTTTGATTATTCGCCTCGATTCCGGAGGCGATGTCTTCCATCGTCAAGCCGAACGCCTTTAACTTATAGGGATCGGTTCGTAAGGTCAGGACAGAGCGCTCTTCGCCGGAGAGTAATACTTCCCCTACCCCTTCTATACGCACCAGTTCGTTGCGCACGTAATTCCCGGCCATCTTACGCAGCTCGGCCATATCGGTGATGGAACGATGCGACATGGCAATCAACATCACCGGATCGGTATTCGGATCATGCTGAGTGATGTTGAGAGACTCAATATCCGTGTTACGCGAAAAAGGCGCCATGGCTTTCTGCAAGTCTAAAAAGGCCTCGTCCATATCTTTATGCTGGACGTACGTGACCGTGATGCGTGCCGAGCCGGAACGAATCACCGAGGCGACCTGCGTGACGTCGCTCTGACGTATGGCCATCGACTCCATATTCTCTACGAACATCTTCTCCATCTCTTCGGGCGGACGTTCACCCGCCTTGATTTCTACGAACAGACGCGGAGCATTCATGTCGGGCAGTAAATCCACATTCAGACGATTGTACGAGATATTGCCGAGCAACACGATTGCCAGCACCACCATCGCCATGGTAACGGGATTGTTTACCGCAAACCGGATGATTTTTTTCATGTCATTGCGTAATCTTAAACTATACCTGTATTACCGTTTCACTGCATCGCGTTACTTCAGCACCTTTACCCGACTGTTTTCACGCAAGGTCTCAAACCCTTTGACGATAAGATGATCATGCTCGTTCAACCCTTCCGTAACCTGAATAGACTCATCGTCTTCAAGACCTGTCCGTATCTGACGCGCAACAGCCGTATTCTTTTCCACCACATATACATATTTGCGGTCTCGTGCTGAGAGAACAGCATGCTTCGGAATAATAATGGCACTGTCGGCCTGCTCCACAACGATATCGACTTTGATGAACATACCGGGACGCAGTTTCTGCCCGGCATTGTCTATCCGTATCCGTCCGGTGAAGGTGCGTGTCTCGGTACTGATAGCCGGAGAAAGTTCGCTGATCACACCTTTCAGCGTATCTTCGGGCAAGGTGTAGTGCGTCACATGGACCGGCTGATCGACCCTGATATACGGAATCGTACTTTCGGGCAAGTTCACATCCATGTACATACTCGTATACGACATGATACCGACCATCGGTTTCCCCTGCTCCACCCGACTGTCCGATGTATAATGAGGCAGAGAGACGATCACTCCGTCAAAAGGCGCCTTGATATTCATCTTTTCCAGACTGATATTGGCATTCTCCAGTTCGTACCGGGCATTGGCTGCTTTCACATCCGTATTACGCATCTCACTGAGGGTCACTCCTCCTTTCTCGTATAACGCCTTCTGCTTGCTTTGCTCCTGCCGGGCAATTTCAAGATTCAACGTTTTCGATTCCAACGCAATGCCATTCTCATATTCTTTATTTTCGAGGCGTATGATCAGTTGACCTTTCCTGACCCCATCACCCAACTTATACGGTTTGCCCGTCGCCGGATTACGCTGAAGGCCGTACATCCCGCTCATCTCGGAGACAAGTTCGGCCGCACCAGCGGCCTGTGCCGTTCCCGTGGTATGAATGAGCTTGCTGATCGATCCTTTCCGAAGTTCCTGCACAGATACGGGAGTCTCCACATCGTTCTGATCGGATTGAGGTTTGGAACCGCATGCCGTAAGCGCGGCCAGCGCGGCTACGGCGAAGATTGTTTGGTATTTCATCATGAGGTATATCATTTTATTTTTTACTCGTATACGGGAATGAATTTATTTATCTCTATGACGGGCATCGCCCAATGTCCGGACAGGAATTACCGGAGCGTTTTTCTCAAAATCGTACAGCGAAAGAATTTTCAGATTCAGCAACTCGATTTTATAATTGATCAACGTTTGCGAATAAGCGATCTTCTTATTGGACAGCTGGGTCTGAAACTGACTGATCTGCATACCGGTGAGGTCTCCTTCACGATATCTGGTCAAGTTCAGGTCATACGTCAGCTGCGCGTTCCTGACATTCTTTTCGGCAATGGTAATCTGTGTGCGGAGATTTTCGAGCCGGCGCCACACCTGACGGATATTCAGCTCGATGTCGAGCTTTTCATTTTCCTGCCGGAGCTTCGCGATTGTCTGTGCTGTCCGTTGCGCCTTCACACGCGCTTTCTTCTCTCCCCAATCGAAGATCGGAACGGTAAAGCTGATGGCGACACGAGGATTTTGCGTCGGATTATCGTAGACGCTTCCCAATCGCTCATTGTCACCGGTAATGCCGACCGATAAGGAGATATCTCCTTTAAATTCATTCAGGCTCTTCGTGCGGATCATTTGCAGTTCCGCCAACTCGATATCGATCTCACGCTGCCGAAGCTCCATCCGCGAATCGAGTCCGTTGCGGACAGCCTCCTCAAGACTGACGGCTATCGGACTGATCCCGATATCGGCCATGACACGAATCCGTTCGTGAAGAGGCAAGCCCAGTGCCTGCTTCAACTCGTCTTCCGCGTTGGCGAGCGCAACCACACGTTCCTCGACCGAAGACTGTGCCGTGGCCAAATTCAACTCCGCCTGATACAGCTCCTCTTTGGCCGACAAATCGGCTTCGACCTTGTTTTTGATAATTTCGAAGCTCTGCCGGGCATTTTCCAACTCCTCCCTGCTAGTCTCCAGGTTACTTTGCGCCATGTAAACCGTATAGAACCGATTCGTGATGTCTCGCTCCGTATTCAGGCGCTGAAGAGCATAATCGATCCCTGCATTTTCATAATCGAACTCAATCTGTTTCAACTCCATCTTCCGACGGTTATACGTAAACACCGGCTGAGTGAACTGAAGATAAAGATTGTTGCTGAATGCTCTGTTGCGGTTTTCATGCCCTTCGACCACCGATGTGTTATTTTGCCACCCGAACCGGTTAATGAGCGAGAGCTCTCCATCCGTCCACAAGATAGGCTGCGTAACACGGAACGTCCCGCTTGAAGTCAACGACTCGTTCGTGTACCATTGCGAAAGCCGGTTGTCGAAACGACGCGTCTTCGTATAATCAATCGGATCGAGGTTCAGAGAGAACCGGGATTTTAACGATGCCCGCTGCGCAACGAGCTGAAGCTGATATCGCTCCAGATTGAGCTTCGAGTTGATCAGGGTAGGATTGTGCTCTTCGGCGATGTCGAGTGCCTGCTCTATGGTCACCGACCGTTGCGCATACGCTTCTGAAGGCACGCCCCACATTCCCGCAAGCCACATCATCCCACTCACGTAAATCCTTAGGAATTGTTTGTTCATCATCATGTTTCTTTTCTATGCTGCTTCTTTGAGTTCATTCGCTTATTTTCTGACGATTTTCACGGCATCGGCTGTGACGGTTCTTAACTTCGTATCATTCGTCAATACGACATGTACCGTATCACCGTTGAAATAATATGTGCCCAGCAGACCCCATCCGTCTTCCGAACGTGCAAGGTCGATATACGCTTCTTCTTCCTCGTGATCATAACAGACCTTAAACCGATATTCCGTATGACTTGCCCTTCCTCCGCCACGTCCTCCTTCACGAAGTTCCTGAGGTTTATACACGTAATAGTAGAGGTCATATTGTCCGGCATGCGGAACCGGGATACTCCATGTAGCCGTCTGATTTCCGCTTCCGCCCTTGATCACGTAAGCCGAACGGATATGCGCACCGTAATACTTATCGTTTGTCGTCAATGTCCATTGCAGCGGAGCACGCCATTGGGACACGCCCGAATAACGGAACGATTGATCGTTCTCCTTATCGAGCCACCGTGGCAGAAGACCGAACACTTCGGGTTTCGACAAGGCGAACAGCAAAGAGTCTTCATTATCTACGATCACCTCTCCGGACGTATCATCCGACAGAAGCGGCAGTACGAAGTCGCCTTCCTCTTCGATCGTCCGGTTCTGTTCACGCAGGATATTTCCGACGGGTAAATCGATCTGCGCCGGCAGGTTTGCCGATATAAGTGTATGAACACGGAGTTTCCGCGGCGCTTCGTCCCAATGCGTCACGATGCGTTTCGTCTGATGCGGAGCGAAAGAGAAGGTGCGTTTCGTTCGCGGATCATACAAGTCGTTACGTCCTCCCGCATCGGTTTCCAGACGGATCGCACCCTCGTAATCGGAGGTATTGGTGATCTGCAAAGCCACGACATACGTCTCCTTATCGCGGTTCGTGACGTGTACGATACGGGGCGTTCCGACAATATATACAGGCAGCGGCGTAGGACGTAGCCATGCGCCGAGAGACACCCGGAGGTCTTTGCCGGTCATCGTGCCGAGTGTATCGAGCAGGTACTCGAAGCGCAGGTTTGTAAACTTGTTCCGTTGCAGGATGGCACGCAGCGAGTCACGAAACGCACGGTATCCCATATCAATTTCGGCAGGAGCGAAGAGGCTGCTTGCCTTCAGCGACAGCACATCGTCGACCGGATTACGCAGTTCCGTATCGGAGAGCAGCTCCTTCAACGGCCGCTGCTCCATCAGCAGATTTGCCTTTTCCTTATTGCTGATACCGTTCATCTCCCTGATCCAGCCGTTCTCTTCGGACTTGTCCTGCAGGTAGAGTTCGATCATGCGGTTGGCGACAGACCATTCCGACGAAAATACATTGTATCTGAAATTATACAGTTGAGGAAAAAGCAAATAAGGATTGACCTCGGCAGAGACATTCTCCGTTCCGCGATCGAACGACCAGTTGAAATCGCTCTCTGTACGACGGAAGAGATGCATAAAGCTATTGAACGTACGGATGGCAGCTTCCTTATCGGTAATCTCACGTCCTTCCCAACGCGCCCATTTCTTTTCACGTTCGACCCTTCTCGCAACATCAGCCTCGTTGAACAGGCAACCTTTTTCGGGAAAGAAAATCATCTCGGGCTGTACTTTCTCCTGTGCCTGCGTCCATACTCTGGGATAGCTGTAAAACTGCACAGGCACTTCGACTACGGAGAATCGGCGGAACGAATAATCGAGCGAATAATCGTGTTCGATCGACTGGCGAAACTCTCTGATCTGCGATGGAATGGTATCCGTAATCGAATCGAACGGAGCCGTAAAATCACCATGCCCCCGCAGATGCCAAATACTGTACTCCGTACTGTCTACCACGAGGCTTTTCTGCTCGTAGTCCCCCACGATAAGCGAGAGAGAAGGTGACGGAAAATCCGTTTCGTAGATAAACACCCGTTCTTGTTCCTTATCCAAAGAGAATGCAGCGGTGTCCAGCGTCGTTGGGAAAGGTTGCTGCCGTGTACCCTGTGAGAGAGCCATCAGGCCGTCTGTCGTACGCACCGTCAGCCGGAAACGACTGAAATACGTTTGCTGCCCATCGGTGCTGAGGCTGCTGTAGGAAGTGCCGGGACGCGGATACCAATACGCTTCGGGTGTAAAAAGCAGATAGTCGCGTTCCTGAAAGCTGTATTTCTTATCCATTCGGAACAGATCGTTCGCATACTCCTGCTGCAGGATGTCGGCAGGAATATCAAGGTAGCAAAAGCGGTCGTCGATGCGTCCTTCGTACTTCATGACGATCGAAAGGGAGTCTCCTTCGGCGAGTTCATGTCCGAGATCAACAAGGATGATCTGGCTCCTGCGCTCGAACGCTAACGGACGACCACCGGCTTCGACCTCGTGCACGGTCAAGCCGGGATTGAGGCAGAATGTAAACACGGAACCGCGAGTGGCAGCCACTCCGTTCATGGACACCTCAGCAATAATCGTCGACGGCTGTTGGGTGAGGATGATGTCGTAACGGTCGACAAGCATCTTCGGTGCGTGCACATACTCATTATTCAACGCGATATAATGCTGTCGCAGCTCCCCTTTTTTCCTGACGGAATCTACATGACGATAAGCTGCCGCGATACCTCCGAGAAAGAAGCAACAGCCGAGTGCCAGCCATCGATAGCGTCCGTACTTCGTGTTCGGCAACCGACGGAACAAAAACACGGCGAGGCAGACAAAGCCTAATCCAATCAGCAGATAAATCGCACGATGTATCATCAGCGCCTGCACGTTCGTAAAGCCGACGACAGACGATTTCACCAAAGGCAGGTTGTAGGTCATGTAATCGAAGAGATAGTAAAACCGATCGCCAACATAAAACAGAGTCAGTCCGATATACCCCAGCAGCAGTACGAAGGTCACAGCCTGATTTTTCAAGATAAGCATCAGGCAGATAGACAGTCCAAGGATATAGAAGAGCGTAGGGATGCATATCAGGAAGAAATACGTGAGATAGGCCGTCCAGTCGATCGACACGCCCGACGCGAGGTTAAAAATCAGGACCATCGCAAGAATCATCAGGTCGAGGCGGAAGAACACGCTTAAAATCCCCCATATCTTACCCGCTACGTATTCGGCATTGCTGAGCGGATGAACATAAAACACCTCGGACGTATCGAGCTTTTTGTCCGACTTCAGAAATTCGGACGACAAAAAAACGGCGATCACCGCCTGCCCGGTATTAAGCAGCAGCAGATTTACATACGGGATATTGGAGGGCAGCGATTTCATCAGCCAGTAGCCGTCGTCGCTAAGTAAAGCTGCAAAATTAAACAATGCCAGAATCAACACGGAAAGTACCAGAAAGACGCGGTAGAACCATGTACGGAGCAATAGCTTGCGTTCATACTTGGCGACAGACCGTATATTATTCCATACCGACATATTGGTTTGTCTTCTGTAATTGGATCAATCGTTCATCCACCGGTTCAACTTATACTCCATGTAATATACATAGGCGTGCTCCAGATTGGGGGGATACGGTTCGGCGTCATATCCTTCGATCTTGTCGGCTACCACTTGTACTTCCCACCCCGTACCGGAGGGGATGGTCGATATCACAGGGTATTTCGCGTCGATAACGGGCATCTCGTCACTGCTGATATGCATCCGCCACACCTTCCCTTCGGCCTCTTGCAGCATCTCCCGGGGCGATCCGAAAAACGCCACTTCGCCTTTGTTCATCAACGCCATACAGTTGCATGTGCTCGATATGTCGCCGACGATATGGGTCGACAGGATGATCGTCACATCCTGCTTGCCCACTTCGGCCAACAGATTACGGAAACGAATGCGTTCTTCGGGATCTAACCCCGTGGTCGGCTCATCGACGATGATCAGTCTGGGGCGATGTATCAATGCCTGTGCAATGCCCAGCCGACGTTTCATACCGCCGGACAGCTTATTGGCATAACGCTCCCTGACATCGAACAGCCCGACGCTCTCCAGCATGGCATCGACGGCTTGCCGACGCTCCCGCCGGTTGTTCATCCCCGATAGACGAGCTGCATAGTCAAGGAACTCATGCGTCTTGTATTTCGCAAAGAAACGGAAGTCCTGCGGCAGATAACCGAGTATCCGGCGTACTTCCCGACGCTGCTTACGCAAGTCGTAGCCGAACACATTCACCTCGCCGGACGTAGGCTCCATCAGCGCCACGAGGATACGCATCAGCGTCGATTTGCCGGCCCCGTTAGGCCCCAGCAGACCGAACATGCCCGTCGGTATCTCCATGTTGACGTCTTTCAGGGCATGGTTGCCGTTCGGATAGCGTTTGTTTAGCGAACGTATCGATATGTTGTTCATCTGTCTTTACCGGTTATCGTTTCCTATAACGCTGTTTTCACTTATCTTATTGTCTCGGAAAGCACCCTCGCCTTTCCCTTACCTGTAGAGGGTGCTTTCCTTATGTACAAAGCCTCTCTTTGCTTAAGCGCCGGTCACTCTTGCTTACGCGATATAAGTTTCCAACAATTTGGTCTGTGGTGCAGGCTTTAGGGTAACCGACTGTGTTGTTGCAGGAAAGAGCACGGTCTGTCCCTGCGAAACAGTCAGTTCGTTGCCGTTATCATCACGTAACTCAACGGAGCCGGCCATGCAGATATAAACAACAAACGAATCGAGCGTGGCATAATCGCGCATCATAGGTGTTTCCGTCTCCAGCAAGCGAGTGGTGAAGTACGGGCATTGCACCAGCTCGACGGCGGCGCCCGGTTGTGGCGTATAATGCGTCCGATAGTCGCTCTGAAACGTATAGTCGATCGCGTCTTTGGCCAGTTCGGTATGCAACTCGCGTCCCTTGCCGTCGGCACCTTTGCGGTTATAGTCGTAGATGCGGTACGTGATATTGCTGGTCTGCTGTATCTCGGCGATGAAGCATCCCGCGCCGATGGCATGCACTCGTCCGGCAGGCAGGAAGAAAACGTCGCCCGCTGTCACGTCGTAACGCTTAAGCACCTCCATAATACTGTTGTCTTCGACTCGTCGCACGTATTCATCCGCATCGATGGGCTGCGAAAAGCCGCAATACAACGCAGCGTCGGGGGTAGCCTTGATTACGTACCACATCTCCGTTTTTCCGAATGAGTGATGACGTTTCTCGGCCAGCACATCGTCGGGGTGTACCTGAATGGAAAGATCGTCCCAGGCATCGATAAACTTGATGAGTAACGGAAAGCGTGTTCCGAACCGCTTCATCACCTCACTGCCCAGCAGACTTTCACCGTACTCGCGAATCAATTCGTCGATCGTTTTTCCTTTATCGGCACCATACGCTACAACGGAAAAATCGCCGTCTACATGCGACAGTTCCCAGCTCTCTCCTATCTTTTCCTGTGTAGGAGTCATGCCCTTAAACGGACGGATATCCGTCCCTCCCCAGATGATTTCCTTTAAAATCGGTTGAAATAAATATGGATACATTATTTTATTTGTTGTTTGACTGTTTGTTCTGCTTTGTTTGTTTTCATTGATCGTACATGTTTAAGTAGATGATTCATCTCTTTTTACATGACGTTATTCTTTCCTTTTGCGTGGCATCGTTTTTTCCGTACCCGTCTTTTCTCCATCTCTCCTTGTTCGACCGATAATGAACGAACTTCAGGTAGCCGTTTCAATACCATAGCCGTGCGCGCCGGGAGATACAGTTTCAGCCAGCCTTTATATTCTTTTTCGTAAAGCGGATCGTATTGCGTCAGATGCTCGATGGCATCGTCGGTTAATCCGTTCCCTCCGAAACGCGGGTCATCCGTATTTAGTACTGTACGGTAAGTGCCCGGAGGAGTCAGGAGACCATAATCGGTAAACGACTGCGCAGGACTGAAATTAAAGACGAACACATATTCTCCACGCATGTAGGCCAGCACCTGGTCGCCGTCGTTATCCCACACCTTCTGCACGGGTAGCGCTTGAAAATCTTTTACGCTGCGGATCAACGCAAGCATCTCACGGTCAAAATCGCCCAGAAAGCGATATTTCAGGTTCGGAGCATCGACCAGACTCCACTGTCGGCGAGCATACTTGTACGACCAGCCGTTGCCTTCGCGCGGGAAATCGATCCATTCGGGATGTCCGAACTCGTTCCCCATAAAATTCAGATAACCGCCGTTGATCGTCGTGGCCGTCACGAGCCGGATCATTTTATGAAGCGCCAGTCCGCGCTCTACCATAAAGTGTCGGTCGTCCGCCTGCATGTGCCAGTACATATCGGCATCGATAAGACGGAAGATGATCGTTTTATCTCCTACCAACGCCTGATCGTGACTCTCGGCATAGCTGATGGTCTTCTCATCGGCCCGCCGATTCGTTGTCTCCCACCAGATGGCCGAAGGATGCCAGTCTTCATCTTTCTTCTCTTTCAGTATTTTGATCCAGAAATCCGGGATATTCATCGCCATGCGGTAATCGAACCCATAGCCACCATCGGCTACTTTAACCGCCAGCCCCGGCATACCGCTGACTTCCTCCGCAATCGTCACGGCATGCGGATTAACCTCGTGTATCAGTTTGTTAGCCAGCGTCAGGTATGTTATCGCGTCATCGTCCTGATGACCGTTGTAATAGTCACCGTAGCTTAAGAAATCTTCGCCCAGTCCATGGCTGTAATAAAGCATCGAGGTGACACCATCGAAACGAAAACCGTCGAAGCGATACTCATCCAGCCAGTATTTGCAGTTCGACAGCAGAAAATGCAACACCTCGTCCTTTCCGTAATCGAAGCAGAGAGAGTCCCATGCCTGATGTTCACGCCGGGTACCGGTATGGAAATACTGATGATACGAACCGTCGAAACGTCCGAGCCCCTCTGTTTCATTTTTCACGGCATGACTGTGCACAATATCCATGATCACCGTCAGCCCCATTCGATGGGCATCGTCGATGAGACACTTCAACTCGTCGGGCGTGCCGAAGCGTGATGAGGGCGCAAAAAAACTGCTCACATGATACCCGAATGAACCGTAATACGGATGCTCCTGTATCGCCATGATCTGTATGGCATTATAGCCGTCCTTCACGATACGCGGCAGAACGTGTGTACGGAATTCCTCATACGTACCTGTCTTCTCCTCTTCTGAAGCCATACCGATATGGCACTCGTAAATCAGCAGTGGCGACGTATCCGGCCGGAATGTCTTTACTTCAAACTGATACGGATTTTCAGGCGCCCAGACTTGCGCGGAGAAGATTTTGGTCTGCTCGTCCTGCACCACCCGACGGCACCATGCAGGGATACGCTCTCCGCAGCCCCCTTCCCATTCGATGAGTAACTTGTATAAATCTTCGTGATGGAGGGCAGCAGCCGGCAAAACGATCTCCCAGTTGCCGTTGTCGAGAGGTTTCAGACGATAACTCTCGTTCTTTTCCCAGCCGTTGAACGTCCCTATCAGATAGATAGCTGTGGCATGCGGCGCCCATTCGCGGAACACCCATCCATCCTCCGTCCGGTGCAATCCGAAATACAGATAACCCGATGCGAATTCGGCAAGGGTTTGTTTCCCGCCACAGGTTAATGTTTTCTCTTTTTCTATCGTACGGTGATAACGTCCTTCGATAGCGTCCGAATAAGGTTTCAGCCAAGGATCATTCTGAATTAGAGTCAATTTTTCCATCTTCCGTTCTTATTTATGTTTATTCCAGAGACCATATCAGCAACGAAGCATCTTATCTTAAACCCATGCTTTACGGTTTTTTGCCGTATGTACAGCCCATTTTCGCAACCGATGCAAAGCTACAAGATAAATTTCAATTCACCCACAGGCCGATAAAAATAAAACTCAAAGCGACTATGTTTTTTAAATATAGATGTGAGATGAACTTTTTTAGGTTCATTCTTCTTTGCTTTTGGAGAATCGATGTTGCTGTTGGAGCGATAAAAGCAGAAAATTCTTTCAATATTTCTATGCTCGAAGTAACCGTTTCAAATCACGCAAGAAGAACAGGAATTGACATCTCCCATTTTTTTGTTTTTGATATTTTTTCGGCAATAATTCGCACAAATATTTTGCAATTACATCTTTTTTCTTTTACTTTGCAACCGTTATCAAGATTTAAACAAGAATTATGTATAATAATAACATCGGTATTCTTATTATTTCTATTCGACTTCTGGAAGAATCCGGAGGGTGGGATTGGAATATCGGTAACTGAAAAAGATACAAGCAGCATAAAGAAATAGCCTTTCTCACTCATTGGGTGGGAAAGGCTTTTTTTGTTACAAAACACAAAGAGCTATATTTAACTTATGGAACAAATTTATGTTTTCGACACGACCTTACGCGACGGGGAACAGGTTCCCGGATGTCAACTAAACACCATCGAGAAAATCCAGGTGGCCAAAGCCCTGGAGCTGCTGGGGGTAGATGTGATTGAGGCCGGATTCCCGGTGTCCAGTCCCGGCGACTTCAACTCGGTGGTTGAGATCTCCAAAGCCGTCACCTGGCCTGTTATATGTGCGCTCACACGTGCGGTGAAAAAAGACATCGAAATGGCTGCCGAATCATTGAAACACGCCAAACGCAAACGGATCCATACCGGTATCGGCACATCGGACATGCACATCAAACACAAGTTCAACTCCAACCGCGAAGAGATCATCGAACGTGCAGTGAAAGCGGTGAAATTTGCCCGCCGTTTTGTGGACGACGTGGAGTTCTACGCCGAGGACGCCGGCCGCACCGACAACGAATACCTTGCGCGGGTGGTACAGGCGGTGGTGAACGCGGGGGCAACCGTAATCAACATCCCCGACACCACGGGCTACTGTTTCCCGCACCAGTACGGCGCCAAAATAAAGTACCTCATTGATCACGTCGATTTGAAAGAGGCCATCCTCTCCACCCACTGCCATCAGGACCTGGGCATGGCTACGGCCAACACCCTTACAGGGGTGCTCAACGGCGCGCGGCAGGTGGAAGTAACCGTGAACGGAATCGGCGAACGTGCCGGAAACACCTCGCTCGAAGAGGTGGTGATGGCGCTCAAAAGCCATAGGGAACTGGGACTCGAGACGAACATCAACACAACCAAGATTCACTCGACGAGCCGACTTGTTTCAGCGCTGATGAACATGCCGGTACAGCCCAACAAAGCGATTGTGGGGCGGAACGCTTTCGCACACTCGTCGGGCATCCATCAGGACGGCGTGCTCAAGAATACGGATACCTACGAAATTATCGACCCCAAAGAGGTGGGCATCGACGATAACGCCATCGTCCTGACGGCAAGAAGCGGCCGTGCGGCGTTGAAAAACCGCCTGAGCCTGCTGGGAGTCGACCTCGATAACGGCAAACTCGACGACGTGTACCAGAAGTTTCTCGCGCTGGCCGACCGGAAAAAAGACATCAAAGACGACGACGTGCTGGCGTTGGCCGGCATCGAGTCGCGGCTAAACCGGATCAAGATCGATTACCTGCAAGTTACTTGCGGCGTAGGGCTGCGCCATGTGGCGAGCATCGGGTTGAACATCGCCGGCGAGCACTTCGAAGCCTCCGCCACCGGAAACGGGCCGGTCGATGCGGCCATCAAAGCGGTTAAAAAGATTATCAGCCGCGAAATGGTGATTCAGGAGTTCCTCATTCAAGCCATCAACCGCGGAAGCGATGATGTAGGAAAAGTGCACATGCAGGTAGCACACAACGGCATGTTGTACTACGGCTTTTCGGCCAATACCGACATCGTTTCGGCATCAGTCGAAGCTTTTATCGATGCGGTGAACAAGTTCGTGGAATAGCTCTCCGAAAAAGATAACAACGACAAAAACAGAAAATGACAAATCATACATCACAGACAAACAGTTCGAAGCCCTCGACCGGACAGAAGGGGGCGACCCTGTTCGATAAAATATGGGACGCTCACGTCGTTACCACGGTAAAAGAGGGGCCTACCCAACTCTACATAGACCGTCACTTATGCCACGAGGTAACCAGTCCGCAAGCTTTTGCCGGACTTCGTTCGCGCGGACTGAAAGTATTCCGTCCCGAACAGACGACCCTGACGGCTGACCACAACATCCCTACCGTGGGACAGGACCAACCCATTCGCGATCAGATATCCCGTTTTCAAGTCGAAACGCTTGCCAAGAACGCACAGGAATTCGGGCTCACCTATTACGGACTGAATAATCCGAAGAACGGCATCGTGCACGTGGTAGGACCCGAAAACGGCTACACCCAACCGGGCATGACGATTGTCTGCGGCGACAGCCACACCTCTACGCACGGTGCTTTCGGCACTATTGCTTTCGGTATCGGCACGAGCGAGGTGGAGATGGTGCTGGCCTCGCAATGCATCTTGCAAACGCGCCCGAAGACGATGCGTGTGAATTTCGAGGGCAAACTGGGTAAAAACGTGGGGGCGAAAGATATGGCGCTCTATATGATTTCGCAGCTCACCACGAGTGGCGCGACCGGCTACTTCGTGGAATACGCCGGCGAGGCCGTCCGCAACCTCACCATGGAGGAGCGGATGACACTCTGCAACCTGAGCATCGAGATGGGCGCCCGGGGCGGGCTGATTGCTCCGGACGAAACAACCTTCTCCTATCTGAAAGGGCGTGAGTTCGCTCCCAAGGGCGAGAAGTGGGAACAGGCGGTGGCTTATTGGAAGACGCTGAAAACCGATACCGACGCGGTATTCGACAAAGAGGTCTCTTTCGACGTGTCGAACGTCGGCCCGATGATCACCTACGGAACCAATCCCGGCATGGGCATGCCTGTCGACGGTGCCATCCCGCAAATGGAGGAGATCGATGAGGCGGGAAAAATATCGTTCGCAAAGTCGCTCGAATATATGGGTTTTGTTCCCGGCGAAAAGCTGGAGGGGAAAAGCATCGATTACGTGTTTCTGGGCAGTTGCACCAACGGCCGGATCGAAGATTTTCGCGTATTCGCCCATTATGTGAAAGGGAAACGCAAGGCCGACCACGTAACGGCATGGCTCGTGCCCGGAAGCTGGCAGGTGCACAAACAGATCGAAGCCGAAGGGCTGGACCGGATTCTGGAAGAGGCCGGATTCGAACTTCGTCAGCCCGGCTGTTCGGCCTGCTTGGCAATGAACGACGACAAAGTGCCCGCCGGCAAATACGCGGTATCGACCTCGAACCGGAACTTCGAAGGACGTCAGGGCCCCGGAGCGCGTACCATTCTGGCCGGCCCGCTGGTAGCGGCTGCTGCGGCAGTTACAGGAAAAATAACCAACCCGTAAAAAGAACGCAAATTACGCGAATAACACAAATTTCCGCAATATGGTAACACAAGAGAACGCTCCTGCTTCGGTTCCTAAAGAACTCGTAGACATTATTATTACACAATTCTATCGCGTTTACAACGACTTAGGATACGGCTTTCTTGAGAAAGTCTATAAGAATGCGATGTATTTTGCATTGACCGATTCAGGACTGAAATGCGAAGTAGAGAAAAACATAACAGTGTACCATGACGGACGTGTAGTAGGAGATTATTTTGCCGATCTATTGGTTGAAGGCTGCATCATACTCGAACTAAAAACGTGCGAGAACATTGATCCGGCACACGAAGCTCAATTAATCAATTATCTGAAGGCAACAGAAATAGAAGTTGGCTATTTGCTGAATTTCGGCAGGAAATCCACTTTCAAAAAGAAAGTATATTCAAATCAGAGAAAATTTTATAATACAAAAAAGGACTTGCGTGAATTTGCGTTTTTTGTGCAATTTGCGTTCAAATAAGACTCATGGACAAATTTCAAACACTTACATCCACCTGTGTTCCGCTACCCATCGAGAACGTGGACACAGACCAGATTATCCCGGCGCGCTTCCTGAAAGCGACCACGCGCGAAGGTTTCGGAAACAACCTTTTCGCCGACTGGCGTTACCACAAAGACGGTAGCCCGAAGTCCGACTTCGTACTCAACAATCCCACCTATTCCGGTCAGGTGCTGGTGGCAGGCAAAAACTTCGGAAGCGGCAGCAGCCGCGAACATGCCGCATGGGCTATTGCAGGTTACGGATTCAAGGTAGTCGTATCGAGCTTCTTTGCCGATATTTTCCGCAACAACGCTCTCAACAACGGTATTCTGCCCGTGGTAACGAGCGAAGGCTGCTTGAGCGAACTCTTCGCGTCGATCCACAACAATCCGAAAGCGACGGTTACGGTTAATCTGGAGGAGCAGACTATCCGGAACAACGAGACCGGCACGTCGGAATCGTTCGAGATCAACTCCTATAAGAAGGAGTGTCTCCTGAAAGGACTCGACGACATCGATTTCCTGTTAAGCAACCAATCGCTGACGGAGGCGTGGGAGAGCAGGGCAAACCGGTTCTGACAACCTGCCTGCGGGTTTGTTGCAACGCTTAATAAACGATTGAATATTGAAACATGCGTGATCTTCACGAATAAGCATAAAAACAATGACAACAATGAATCATTCACAACCGTTCGAGTCCTCGCCGAGGAAAATCGAAATCATGGACACCACACTGCGCGACGGCGAGCAGACCTCGGGCGTCTCGTTCGCGGCCGAAGAGAAGGTGAGCATCGTTCGTCTGCTCCTCGAAGAGCTGCACGTCGACCGGGTAGAGATCGCCTCGGCACGCGTATCGGAGGGGGAATTCGCTTCGGTACAAAAAATAGCCCAGTGGGCAAAGAAAAACGGACACATCGACCGGATTGAAATTCTGGGATTTGTGGACGGAAAAGCGTCGCTCGACTGGATTGCCGCCACCGGATGCAACGTGGTGAATCTGCTTTGCAAAGGCTCTGAGAATCACTGCACGCATCAGCTCCGGAAGACGGTGAACGAACATCTGGCCGATATCCGGTCGGTCATTGCCGATGCCAAAAGCCGCGGAATGACCGTAAACATCTACCTTGAAGACTGGTCGAACGGGATGCGAGACTCGCAGGCGTACGTCTTTGAAATGATGGACGAGCTCCGGCACCAGCCCATCGCCCGCTATATGTTGCCCGACACCTTGGGCGTCTTAAATCCTTCGGAGACAAAAGAGTTCTGTGAAACGATGGTGAACCGCTATCCCGATCTGCACTTCGATTTTCATGCCCACAACGATTACGATCTGGCGGTGGCCAACGTCTTCGAAGCGGTAAAAGCCGGTGTGCACGGCGTGCATGTAACCGTCAACGGTTTGGGCGAACGTGCCGGAAATGCGCCGATTACCAGTGTAACGGCGCTGATCCACGACCAGTTGAAGTTCAAAACGAACATTGCCGAAGACAAACTCTACAGCATGAGCAAAGTGGTGGAGAGCTATTCCGGCGTGCGTATTCCCAACAACAAACCGGTCATCGGCGATAACGTCTTCACGCAGGTTGCCGGTGTACATGCTGACGGCGATAAAAAGAAGAACCTCTATTTCAACGATCTGGCACCGGAGCGTTTCGGCCGCTCGCGCGAATATGCGCTGGGGAAAAATTCGGGCAAAGCCAATATCCTCAAAAACCTCGAAGCCTTGGGCATCGAGGTGGACGACGAGGCGGCGAAAAAAATAACCGCCCACATTATCGAATTGGGTGATAAGAAAGAGCTGGTCAGCCCCGACGAACTTCCCTACATCGTCTCCGACATCCTGAAAAACGGTATTGAGAACCAGAGTATCAAGATACTCAACTATTCGCTGATGCTTACTGAGGGGATGCGTCCTACGGCTACCGTGAAACTCTCTATCGGAGGGCAGGTTTACGAACAGTCGGCTGCGGGCGAAGGACAGTACCACGCGTTTTCAAAAGCGATGTACAAGATTTACAAAAGCCTCGACAAGCCGACCCCCGAATTGCTCGATTACGTGGTGGTCATCCCTCCGGGCGGAAAAACGAACGCTTACGTGCAAACGATTATCACCTGGAAGTTCGACGGAAAAGTTTTCAAAACGAGGGGACTGGATGTCGATCAGACGGCTGCCGCCATCAAAGCGACCATGAAGATGCTCAACATGATTGAGAAAGGAAATATCCCCGTCATCAACCATATGCAGTTGCCGTAAGGGAAAAAAATCAGAAATAATAAGAAGTAAAAAATCAGATATCAGCAATTTTATACAACAATGAAAATCAATATAGCAGTATTAGCCGGTGACGGCATAGGCCCCGAAATCATGGCGCAGGCGTTGCACGTAACGCAGGCCGTTTGCGATCGGTTCGGACATGAATTATCGTACGAAGAGGCCATGGTGGGCGCGTGTGCTATCGATGCCGTGGGCGATCCCTATCCGCCGGAAACGCACGCTCTGTGCATGCAGTCCGACGCGGTGCTTTTTGGCGCAATCGGCCATCCCAAATTCGACAACGATCCCAAAGCCAAGGTGCGCCCCGAGCAGGGTTTGCTTCGTATGCGCAAGCAATTGGGACTGTACGGAAACATCCGCCCCGTGATGACTTTTCCTTCGCTGGTCCACAAATCGCCGCTCCGTGCCGACCTCGTCTCCGGAGCCGATTTCGTATGCATCCGCGAGCTTACCGGCGGCATGTACTTCGGTCGTCCGCAGGGACGGAGCGAAGACGGCAATACGGCCTATGACACCTGCGTTTACACCCGCGAAGAGGTAGAACGCATCCTGCATCTGGCTTACAAGTTTGCCGCGCAGCGGCGCAAAAAAGTAACCGTGGTGGATAAGGCGAACGTGATCGCTACCTCACGCTTGTGGCGGCAAATCGCGCAGGAGATCGCGCCGCAGTACCCCGACATCGAAACCGATTACCTCTTCGTGGACAATGCCGCCATGCGCATCATCCAGTGGCCGAAGAGTTTCGACGTGCTCGTTACCGAAAACCTTTTCGGCGATATCCTCACCGATGAGGCCTCGGTCATCACCGGATCGATCGGACTGCTGCCTTCGGCCTCGATCGGACTGCACACGTCGCTCTTCGAACCGATTCACGGGTCGTATCCGCAGGCGGCAGGCAAGAACATCGCCAATCCGCTGGCCATGATTCTCTCGGCCGCACTCATGTTCGAATACGGTTTCGACCGGATGGAGGAGGGCACGCTGATCCGTCGCGCGGTAAACGACTCCATCAATGCGGGCATCGTAACCGAAGACCTTGCCGACGGCGGAAAAGCCTACACCACAAGTGAGGTAGGCAAATGGATAACCCGATACATCGCAGAAGAGGCATGAATGAAAAACCGAACAGCGCCACCTCTATGCAGGGACGCCGCATGGCCGGCGCGCGTGCCTTGTGGCACGCCAACGGCATGACGCGCGAACAGAAAAAAAGCCCGCCCGTTAGGAAAGTCACCTTTACTCAGGGAAGTGATTCCGGTGCGATTCGAACGCACGACCCACAGCTTAGAAGGCTGTTGCTCTATCCAGCTGAGCTACGGAACCCTGTTTTTTGCGGTTGCAAAGATAGGAAAGGTTTTTTTTCTGCCAAAAGAATAAAACTTGAATGACCTTCGGAAAGATCGCATTTTTTAACGCTTTTTATCTTGGTCTTCGTAGAAATACCGGTAACGCCCCACACGGGAGTACACCCCTTGAATGTCTCCTTTGGTATCCCTGTATGAACCGCTCTCGATCGGAACATCCGGAAGATACTTGACAGGAGTACCGTAAATACCCAGATAATACAAATCCGGATTGATGATCACTTCATTCGTCAACGGCGACCCGGCATAGCGCAGCACATTGCAGACATAACCTTTATTCTCGATCTTTCGGGACGAAAGCTGGACGGTATAATAACGCCCTTCCGGCTCTTCAATGATCGTAATGCTGTTCGAACGTTTCCGGGCATTCAGATAATCATACCGAAAGTGAATGACAGACCGTTTATTCAAAATCTCGACTCTCGATAAATATCCGCCCTGATCATAATGATATCTTAACTGAACATACAGATTGCTGTCTTTCCAGACTTCCATATCTTCAACGAATCCGTGATCTTCGAGCGACAGGATTTTATACTCATATGCTTTATCGTAGTACGTATAATCGTATCCATACCGGATTCGCGGATGTTTCTTATCCCACGAGATGTGCTTTCGGTCTTCACCGATCATTCCCTTGCGAAATCCCACGATCTTTACTCTCCCTGTTTTCTGTTGTTCCAGCATCAATTCGGTGTAAACGGAATCGAGCGCATACGCTTTCATACCGACGCTAAGCAGCGACGTCTCGATATGAATTCCGTTATTATTGATTCTGTTCCCGTGTTCATCGATCTCAATCAGGTCGGAAGTGTGCACTTCACATCCTGCCATGCCAACGAACAGGAAGAAAACCCGGAAACTTTTCCATGCATTCTGTAAGTGGTATATGCTCATATTTTTGTTTTTATACGATGCAAAAATAATAAAAAAACAATACACTTAGGAACTTAAAGAATAAATGCTTGTTTTTTTCTTTTTATTTAAGGAATCAGAACGGATATCCGACGGCAAAATGCCATGCAAACCGATCGGTCAGGTTGGGGCGAGTAATGGCCCATTTGCGATGGCCGATTTCCTGCGGGTTGTAGGCTTTCATTCCCGTGTCAAGACGAATCAGAAAATAATCGAAGTCAAGTCTCACTCCTAATCCGTACGAAAGAGCGATTTCTTTATAAAAGCGGGTAAGATCAAAATTCCCTTGAGGTTGATAGTCGTATTTTCGGATAGTCCAGATATTGCCGGCATCAATATAGGCGGCTAACTCGATTTTCCAAAACAGTTTAGTACGATATTCCAGATTCGCATCAAGGCGGAGGTCGCCTACCTGGTTGACGAACGTCGTAGCATCGGTGACAGGCATGCTTCCGGGTCCCAGCGAACGTACCGACCAGCCGCGGTTGCTGTTCGCGCCACCGGCAAAATACCGACGGGTGAAGGGCAGTTCCTTGCTGTTTCCATAAGGATAACCGATGCCGGCACCGAGGTGGAAGGCGAAAGAGTTGCGATTGTCGATCGTCAGGCTTCGTGCAAAATCGATATCACCTTTGACGAATTGCGAATAATGTGTGCCGAAGAGTTTGTAACGGCCGTCGGCATCTTTTTTATTCAACAAGTTCGATAATCCGTACAGAATATTCCCTGCCAGTTCGACAGACAAACGCAGCGAGTAAGTACTTCGCCCGCGTTTCATCGGGTCGTAGTTATTAAACGAGTATGTATAGCCTGAGCTGACGATGAACAGGTCGGAATAGTTGTATTTGGCCGTGATTTCCGGCAAGGTATTGCGAAATGCCGTATCGACATGAAGCATATAGATATAGTCTACATCGAGCAATTTAAACGTATGACGGGCCAGATTATTCGTCCGGTTCTGCCAGATATAGTTCCAGCCACCGGAAAGGATGGCACGCCGGTATTCCGGTCGGTGCTGCTGGTCGTAGCTGAATTTAAATTCGGTTGTGGCACGTACTTTTCGGCGGAAGTCGTAACTTGTAAACGGGAAAACGAATGTAGGAAAAAGCATGGATGCTTCGCCGGCAAATTCCCAATAGCTCCCCCATCCGGCCTGACTGTTCCCGCCCGATAGCGCTTCATAAGCTCCCCGTACTTTAGCCGTAAAGAGCTCCGAACCACCGAACAGATTACGATGCTGATAGTTCAGGCTCGATGCGAAGCCCAGATCCCCACTCGAGTTGGTTCCTTCTATTTCGATGCCGAAACCTTGTGTTTGGGCCGGAGCGGTAAGGATGGTACAGTCGAGTTTGAGTGTGTCGTTTTCCTCGCGTTCATCGTAGCGGATATTGACATGGCGCATGGCTCCCAGATTGGCAAACGCGGAGTAGGTCAGTTCCATATTGCGGTCGCTGTACAGCTGTCCGGGCAAAAGGTAGCAGCAGCGCGCAAGGACCCTGGGCCGTAGGCGATGCTTTCGGGTACTGTGGTAAATCCATACGTTGCGTTTCCATACGGAGTCGACCGGTACGATGTGCGTATATTCCTGTGATAAGGGGTCATAGCCTGTCACAACGCTCACCTTATTCAGGTAATAACGCCGGTGAGGACGTTCTTTGGTCGAATCGGAGGGCATAACCGAACGGAAGGGTTTGAGATGCAAGTCAAGGTCGACGAGTTGTTGATTTTGTAGACTGTCTGCCCGGAAATAAATATAATCGCGATTAAAAGCATAGTACCCGCGTCGGCGCAGCAACATGGTGATACGTTGCCGTTCCTGATCGAGCACGTCGCGATCGAAAAGATTGCCGGGCTGTACCAATGGCGTGTATTCTTCGGAAGCTGGACGGAACAGCCCTTTCAACCACGATACCTTCGAAACTTTCAAGTGAAGGATACTGTCGATACGTGCGTCGTTCACCCTCGTGCGGTATTCCCGGATTCGGTAAGGTTCGCCGGCAGTGATCGTATAATGCACGGTTGCTTTTTTATATTTAGACGTATCAATGGCGTAATGAACATCGGCACGTATGAATCCTTTGTTGATCATGTACCGGTGAAGTTCGTCACGCGACGGCCCGACAAGGGTTGTGTCAAGAATCTCAGGAGGCTCTCCGATGCGACGCAACAGTTTGTTGAACCATCGCTTCTCGTTTCGTCCCGACCAACTATAGACATACAGCGGCCATTTCAAGATACCGAACACTTTATAGTTGGGCTGTTGACGGAGATACGACCGGAGGTCGTCCGCTTTAATGCGACGGTCATCGACCGAAAGGTCTACTTTATCCAATAAATATTCATCATCTCCCACATACTTTGTTGTGCTGCATGACCAGCAACATGCAACAAGGCTTATACACAGAATCAGGTAGACATATCGGCTCATATCGTCTTTTAGCTGCACAAATGTACGCGAAATAAATTATTTGACGTATTTTTGAGTTCCTAAAAATGATGCGGCATGTTGAGTAAATCAAAAATGAAACAGGTACGTGCGCTGGAGATGAAGAAGTACCGGGATGCGCAACAATTGTTTGTGGCAGAGGGTAACAAATTGGTGACGGACTTGATGAAGGCTTTCGAATGCAAATGGCTGGCAGCCCGCTCGTCGTGGGTCGAGGTGCAACCTGACTTACGTACCGGCGAAGTAATCGAAGTCCGTGACGACGAAATGCGTAAGATCAGTCTGCTAAAGACACCTCAGGAGGTACTGGCCGTTTTCAGCCGACCCACATACCGGCTCGACGAAGCTGATCCAAACTCACAACTCATCCTTGCCCTCGACGGTATTCAAGACCCCGGCAATCTGGGCACAATCATCCGGCTGGCCGACTGGTTCGGTATCGCACACGTCGTTTGCAGTACGGATACGGCCGACGCTTTCGGCCCGAAGGCCGTACAGGCTACGATGGGAGCATTGGCTCATGTGCAGATCCACTATACCGATCTCGTCGAATACCTTAAACAATACCGGACACCGTGTTACGGCACGTTCCTCGACGGTGAGAACCTGTATCGGAAGAAATTGTCGCCTAACGGCATTCTCGTGATGGGTAATGAAGGGAACGGCATCCGACCGGCTGTCGAAATGCAGATTAACGAACGACTTTTTATCCCCAACTTCCCCGAAGGACACGAATGTGCGGAATCATTGAATGTGGCTGTCGCCGCTGCCGTCGTTTGTGCCGAATTTCGGCGACAAGCGATACAATCGCCTGTTTTATGATATGACAGGAAAAGGTGGTTAATGTAGGGGCGAACCCCTGTGTTCGCCCTTTGGGGTTGGGTTATCCGAACGCAAATTTCGCAAATGGCGCGAATAACCGCCTTTGTCATTCCGAACACCGTGAGGAATCCCGCGGAGTAAAAGAAAGAGATTCTTCGCTTACGCTCTGAATGACAAATTAATTGTTAATTGTCAATGGTTAATTGTTATGCCGGGTACACGCCGAATCATGTATTTAGAAAATAACCATTGACAATTTATTTCGTCCATGGGCCTCGGGCGGTGAGCCGACGAAGCAGCGAGCAGGGCGAAAGAAAATCAGGCTGTCCGAGCCAAGCGAGTTACCTGATTTTCCGACCTGCAAGCGTCGCGAAGGCGTGCGAAGCCTTGACCTTTGGGTTACTTTTTGGGTCAAGCCAAAAGTAACGGAAAAAATATCCCTCTTTTCATTTAAAAAAAAAATTGTTATATCTTTGCACCGTAAAGAACAAATAAACAGGAACGGTCAATGAAAGGCAGAGGCAGACAGACACTATCGATAACGCTACGGACGGACGCGCACGCCGCGACGAACCGTGTCTCGCACCCTGACACCCGAACGATAACGCCTCAATTTACCCCCCCCTATTTACATTTATTAACACCTACATAATAACTCCTTATGTCTCCGTATGTCACATGCGGAGCAACGGACGTTGCGTATCTTTTCATCATAAAAACAAAGCGATTATGAAAAAGACAGTTTTTCTCGCGGCCGACATCTGTCATTCGGCCGCCACCAAAGTCGACGAAGGCGACATCGTGGTCAACAACCCCTCGGAGCTGATGATCATCATCCCCGCCCTCCCCGCCGGGACGTACCAGTTGGAAGTAACGACGCAGTATTCGATGGGGAAGCAATGGTTGAAAGAACCTCGAACAAGCGTGTTCGAGAAGACATTAACGGTTAAATAATCAGTCCGGCATATTAGGGCGTCTAATAAGCACGTATTAGGGCGGCGCATACGTACCTGTCAAATTATGTCAGGCTTGCAGCCCTCAAAGCGGGGTATGGGAATCGATACCCCACCCTTGCGGGATGGGGCTGAAATATACCGGGCTTTCAGCCCTTGTGCCCATGCGAGCTAACCCCTTCGGGGTGTTGAGTTGTTGAGTTGTTGAGGCGTTGAGTTGTTGGCTGATTGCTGACAGCTGTAAGAGCCCTGAAAGGGCGTATTAATTCAGCCCAATGCGAAGCGTTGGGAAAAAAGGGCGACCCCCTCGGCGGAGGGCTGAAAGCCTGACGTAATTCAGTTGTTAATTGTCAATGGTTAATTGTTATGCGTGGTACACGGAATCCGAACGCCACCCTTTGTCATTCCGAACACCGTGAGGAATCTCGCGGAGAAAAAGAAAGAGATTCTTCGCTTACGCTCTGAATGACAAATGTCAGAACGCAGAGAAACATCCCCCCCAGCCCCCCTTCAAAGGGGGGAATGCGGAAGCAAAGCGGGGATGTTCTCCCATAAGCGCTAACTTAAGGGTTGTGGTATTACGCCTGATATGATTTAACGTGCCGATGAATTACTCTCACGATAACTGGTCAGCAATTCTGGCCCATATTGGTAAGCCCGAAGAACTGGATACTTCGGCACGTAATGCCGGGGCTCTAACCCGCCGCCGCGAAATTCGTGATGCTGCAACTCTGCTACGTCTGGGGCTGGCTTACGGCCCCGGGGGGATGTCATTACGTGAAGTCACTGCATGGGCTCAGCTCCATGACGTTGCAACATTATCTGACGTGGCTCTCCTGAAGCGGCTGCGGAATGCCGCCGACTGGTTTGGCATACTTGCCGCACAAACACTTGCTGTACGCGCCGCAGTTACGGGTTGTACAAGCGGAAAGAGATTGCGTCTTGTCGATGGAACAGCAATCAGTGCGCCCGGGGGCGGCAGCGCTGAATGGCGACTACATATGGGATATGATCCTCATACCTGTCAGTTCACTGATTTTGAGCTAACCGACAGCAGAGACGCTGAACGGCTGGACCGATTTGCGCAAACGGCAGACGAGATACGCATTGCTGACCGGGGATTCGGTTCGCGTCCCGAATGTATCCGCTCACTTGCTTTTGGAGAAGCTGATTATATCGTCCGGGTTCACTGGCGAGGATTGCGCTGGTTAACTGCAGAAGGAATGCGCTTTGACATGATGGGTTTTCTGCGCGGGCTGGATTGCGGTAAGAACGGTGAAACCACTGTAATGATAGGCAATTCAGGTAATAAAAAAGCCGGAGCTCCCTTTCCGGCACGTCTCATTGCCGTATCACTTCCTCCCGAAAAAGCATTAATCAGTAAAACCCGACTGCTCAGCGAGAATCGTCGAAAAGGACGAGTAGTTCAGGCGGAAACGCTGGAAGCAGCGGGCCATGTGCTATTGCTAACATCATTACCGGAAGATGAATATTCAGCAGAGCAAGTGGCTGATTGTTACCGTCTGCGATGGCAAATTGAACTGGCTTTTAAGCGGCTCAAAAGTTTGCTGCACCTGGATGCTTTGCGTGCAAAGGAACCTGAACTCGCGAAAGCGTGGATATTTGCTAATCTACTCGCCGCATTTTTAATTGACGACATAATCCAGCCATCGCTGGATTTCCCCCCCAGAAGTGCCGGATCCGAAAAGAAGAACTAACTCGTTGTGGAGAATAACAAAAATGGTCATCTGGAGCTTACAGGTGGCCATTCGTGGGACAGTATCCCTGACAGCCTACAAAACGCAATTGAAGAACGCGAGGCATCGTCTTAACGAGGCACCGAGGCGTCGCATTCTTCAGATGGTTCAACCCTTAAGTTAGCGCTTATGGGATGTTCTCCCTTCAAAAGGGGAATGCAAGGGGGCTGATTGCTGACAGCTGTAAGAGCCCTGAAAGGGCGTAATAATTCAGCCCAATGCGTAGCGAAGCGAAGCGTTGGGAAAACAGGGCGACCCCCTCGGCGGAGGGCTGAAAGCCTGACGTAATTTAATTGTTAATTGTCAATGGTTAATTGTTATGCGTGGTTATCCGAACGCCACCCTTTGTCATTCCGAACACCGTGAGGAATCTCGCGGAGAAAAGGAAAGAGATTCGTCGCTTACGCTCTGAATGACAAAAGACCGAACGCGAATTTCGCAAATGGCGCGAATCAACGCAAATAACCGCCTTTGTCATTCCGAACACCGTGAGGAATCTCGCGGAGAAAAGGAAAGAGATTCGTCGCTTACGCTCTGAATGACAAATTAATGGTTAATTGTCAATTAATTTCGTCGATGGGCCTCGGGCGGTGAGCCGACGAAGCAGCGAGCAGGGCGAAAGAAAATCAGGCTGTCCGAGCGAAGCGAGTTACCTGATTTTCCGACCCGCGAGCGTAGCGAAGGCGTGTGAAGCGCACGAAGCCTTGACTTTTTGGTTACTTTTGGGTCAAGCCAAAAGTAACGGAAAGAGCGCTCTGAATGACAAAAGACCGAACGCGAATTTCGCAAATGGCGCGAATCAACGCAAATAACCGCCTCTGTCATTCCGAACGCAGTGAGGAATCTCGCGAGGAAGAGGAAAGAGATTCTTCGCTTACGCTCTGAATGACAAAGTAATTGTTAATTGTCAATGGTTAATGGTTATGCCGGATACATGATTTGGCGTGTACCACGCATAACAATTGAAAAACAGCCCTGAAAGGGCGTATTAATTCAGCCCAATGTGCAGCAAAGCGAAGCGTTGGGAAAAAAGGGCGACCCCCTCGGCGGAGGGCTGAAAGCCTGAATAAATATGGATTTGGATGCCCCCTTTGTCATTCCGAACGCAGTGAGGAATCTCGCGAGGAAGAGGAAAGAGATTCTTCGCTTACGCTCTGAATGACAAAAGTAATTGTCAATTGTCAATGGTTAATTGTTATGCCGGGTACACGGAATCCGAACGCAGAGGGACATCCCCCCCTCCCCCCCCTTCAAAGGGGAGAAAGAGCGAAGCGAAGGGGGGATGTTATCCCTTCAAAGGGGGGAAGAGCGAAGCGAAGCGCACGAAGCCTTGACCTTTGGGTAACTTTTGGGTCAAGCCAAAAGTAACGGAAAGAACGCTCTGAACAACAAAAGAAACGAATAACGAATAGTGACTAACGAAAAATGTTTATTAATATCAAATTGTAGAAAACAATGAAAAAGAAAATGTTTACTTTATGGATGACGGGTCTCTTCTTATTGTTGACGACCCTGGGCGCTGCGGCGCAAAACAGCGGAACCACCGGACCGCTGAACTGGAACTACGATGCCGGTACCAAAACCCTTTCCATCACCGGAACGGGCGCCATGCCGGACTTCACGCTCACGACGCGGCCGCCTTGGGAGAAGACCACGAACCCGATAGAGAAAATCGTGATCGAGGCCGGCGTGACGAGCGTCGGGGCGCACGCCTTTAGGAATTGCGCCGTGCTGACAAGCGTTACCCTCCCGGCGGGTGTCCAAACGATTGGGGATAATGCCTTTCACGCTTGCGAGAAGCTGACAAACATCACGCTGCCCGCCGGCCTCGAAAGGCTCGGAGATGGCGCCTTTGGGGAATGCGGGGCGCTGGCCAGCATCACGCTGCCCGAGGGGCTCCAAACGATCGAACGGAACGCCTTTGGGGAATGCCTTGCGCTGACGCACGTCACGATCCCTAAGAGCGTAACCACGATCGGAGATGGCGCCTTTACTAATTGCTGGAAGCTGGCAAGCGTCACGCTGCCCGCTGACGCGCAGCTCGGCACGATCGGAGAGAACGCCTTTTATGGGTGCGAGAAGCTCGCCAGCCTCACGATCCCGAAGAGTGTGAACACGATCGGAGAGCTGGCCTTTGCCTACTGCGTAGCGCTGAAGGACGTGACCGCGTCCTGGCCAGACGCGACCTCCATCCCCGTCATCCAGTCGAATGTCTTTGATTATCTCAATCCGGGGAATATCAAGCTGCATGTGCCCGCTGGCACGGGGGAGGCTTACCAAGGGAAGGACGTATGGAAAGAATTCACCATCGTGGAGCAGCCGTGGGGCGACCTCAGCACCGGCCTGCACTGGGAGTACGACGACGCCACCCGCACCCTCACCATCTCCAATCCCAACCCCGGGACGCCCAAGTCGATGCCGGACTTTGCCGACTTTAACGATCAGCCTTGGAAGGATCTCCGGGAGAAGAAAATCAAAACCGTAGTGATCGAAGCCGGTGTGACCAGCATCGGAAATAAGGCCTTTACGGGTTGCGAGGCGATGACAAGCGTCACGCTCCCGGAGAGCGGCCTTGAAACAATCGGGGAGAAAGCTTTTATGGGTTGCGAGAAGCTGCTAAGCATCACCATCCCGAAGAGCGTCACCACGATCAAAGAGCGAGCCTTTCTCTATTGCCAAGCGCTGGGGGGTGTCACCGTGGGGTGGACGGAGGCCAGATTCATCCCTGCCATCTCAGAGTTAGAGTATGTCTTTTTCTCCCCCTCTGATCACCAGTCTAAAGTGCTGCACGTGCCCGCCGGTACCGCGGAGATGTACCGCGCGAAGGATGTGTGGAAAAAGTTCTTCATCATGGCTGGAAAGACTGCAGGGGGTGACCTCAGCACGGGGCTGCACTGGGCGTACGACGACGAAACCAAGACGCTCTCCATCACCGGTGCGGGCGAGATACCGGACTATAACTACCCGAATGATCGGCCTTGGAATGCTTTCATGAATAAGGCGCGAACCCTAACCCTTGCAGAGGGCGTCACCAAGATCGGGAAGAATGCCTTCGCGGGTTTCCAGGTGCTGCCAAGCATCACCCTCCCGAAGAGCGTCGCCACGATCGGAGAGTATGCCTTTATAAATTGCCACAAGCTGACGGACGTCACCGTAGCGTGGAAGGATGCCGGATCGATCCCCAACATCCAAGCGAATGTCTTTGACGACGTCACACTCTCGGACGTTACGCTGTACGTGCCCGAGGGCATGGTCGATACCTACAAAGCGAAGAACGTGTGGAAGGATTTCGATATTCAGGAGACGCCGCCCACCTTGTCCGCCGCCCTGACCGACGCCGCGCCGATGGCCTGGACTGCCGGCAGCACGAAGCAGATCAAGGTGCAGGGCAATAAGAAGTGGAAGGCTACCATCCCCGCCGCAGCGCAGACGTGGCTCGAGTTTGCAGGCGGCGACGGCATAACGATCGTCTCCGAAAGCCCGGACACGACGCTGACGGTGAAGGCCAAAAATGCGAACGGCATTACCGCGGCACGCACGGCCACGCTCGATTTCGTGTTTGAAGACGGCAGCGGCCCCGCCACGCCGGTTACGGTCGCGGTGACGCAGGTAGCTTTTTCTCCCACGCTCTCGGTAACGCCCGCCACACTCACGTTTACCTTTGACGGCGAAGATAAGGCGCTGACCGTTACGGCTAATCGGCCGTGGACCGCCCAATGCGACGCGTCGTGGATCACCCTCTCGGCCACTTCGGGCACAGGCAACGGCACAATCACCGTCACCGCCCCGGCCTACGAAGACGAGCAGCCCCGCACGGCTAATATCTTCTTCGTCTCCGGCGCGCTGAAAGAAACGGTTACCGTCACGCAAAACCCCAAACCCGGGCCCGCCTTCGTCGCGCTCGATTATACGGAACTTACGCTGCCCGCAGGCGCCTCGCAACGCCTCGTCGTAACGGCCTATCCCAAAGACGCGGATATCCATCGCGACGTGAAATGGTATTCCTCGAACAATGACATCGCGACCGTGAGCAGAGACGGTACCGTCACCGCCCTCGCGCCCGGACGGGCCGATATTACCGTCGTGGCCAACGTCGGCGGACAGCAGACGGCCTGCCGCGTGCGCGTCGTACCGGCCGAACAGATGGTTTCCGTCACGTCGGGAGGCGATAACACGTTACGATTGGCCTTAGTGGCACCCTCCGATGCCGACTTTACGCTCTCGTTCGACGTCGATCTGCCCGAAGGCTTTGCCCTCGACGCCAAGAAGACCGCGCCCGATGCGTCGCTGGCTGCCGGCTATGCCGTCACCGTGACCGGCAAACGCGTGGAGATGAAACCCAACGGTCTGCGCTCAGGCAGCACGATGGAGAAACGCAACCTGCTGACGTTCGCCTGCACGGCCGCGCCCGGCACGTCGAAAGGCAGCTACAAAGCTGCGCTGCGTAACCTCACGTTCACGCCTACGGCAGGATACGCGCTGCAAAACATCACGGTGCCGTTCACGTTCACTCACACCGTGGCCAATCAAACGATCGACGGCCTGCGCGTCTACGCCGCCGACGGCGCGCTGCACCTCACCCTGCCCAAGGCCGAGACGGTACATATATATAATGTAGTAGGTTCGCTCGTTCGCACGATGAACGCCTCCGCCGGCGATCATGTTCTTCCGCTGTCCTCGGGCATGTATGTGGTGCGCGTAGGAGAACGGGTAACCAAAATTCTTATAAAGTGAAGAGTGAAAAACGAAAAGTGAAGAGTGAAAAACGAAAAACGAAGAGTGAAAAGTGAAGAGTGAAAAGTGAAGAGTAGTCAACAGTAATTAATGTTGTCAATGTAGGGGCGAACCTTGTGTTCGCCCTTTTTTTGTGTGGCGTCGGGTTTATCCGAACGCAAATTTCGCAAATAGGCGCGAATGGACGCAAATATTAACCCGACGGGACTATTTTGTGATTTTTGAAACTATTAAATGTCTGACTAATATATTTTTGTCAAAATAAAAATAACGTTATATTATCGCCGTGTTAATAACTGTGTTTGTCATTCTGCCCCACCCTTTGTCATTCCGAACGTAGTGAGGAATCTCGCCTCGAACGCCCTCGGCGTTCGTCCCTTCGGCCTCGGGCGGTGAGCCGACGGAGCAGCGAGCAGGGCGAAAGAAAATCAGGCTGTCCGAAGCGAAGCAAGTTACCTGATTTTCCGACCTGCAAGCGTCGCGAAGGCGTGTGAAGCGCACGAAGCCTTGACCTTTTGGTTACTTTTGGGTCAAGCCAAAAGTAACAGAAAGAGATTCTTCGCTGACGCTCTGAATGACAAATTAATTGTTAATTGTCAATGGTTAATTGTTATGCGTGGTACACGGAATCCGAACGCCACCCTTTGTCATTCCGAACATCGTGAGGAATCTCGCCTCGAACGCCCTCGGCGTTCGTCCCTTCGGCCTCGGGCGGTGAGCCGACGAAGCAGCGAGCAGGGCGAAAGAAAATCAGGCTGTCCGAAGCGAAGCGAGTTACCTGATTTTCCGACCTGCGAGCGTCGCGAGGGCGTGTGAAGCGCACGAAGCCTTGACCTTTTGGTTACTTTTGGGTCAAGCCAAAAGTAACAGAAAAGAGTGCTCTGAATGACAAATTAATGGTTAATTGTCAATGGTTAATGGTTAATGGTTATGCGTGGTACACGCCGAATCATGTATTTAGAAAATAACCATTGACAAATTAATTTGTAGGGGCGAACCTTGTGTTCGCCCGTCATAACGCCGACATATACATCCCCCATCCCCCCCTTCCAAGGGGGAAGAGCGAAGCGAAGGGGGATGTTACCCCTTCCAAGGGGGAATTTGCAGGGCTGACTGCTGGCAACTGAATAAAGCATTGGGGACGAGAAAAACCTCAAACACTCTTTGACTTATTGACACACGACGGAAAGGGAAAATACGTCTTACGCTTGGACGATTGATGGAAAAGTTGTAAGTTTGCACTGAAACAAGAGAAAAGTAATCAGGAGGCAAGAGAATGGCAACTTATACTATCCATATCAATGAGCAGACGCAGGAAGGCCGCAGTCTGGTCAATTATCTTCGTGAGTTGGGACTTATCGCCCCCGACTCCGTAGATGACGGCATCGAGGCTACCCGCCGGGCAATGCGTGAACTGCGCCAAGGCAAAGTAACGCACTGCAAGGATTTCAATGAGTATCTCGACAGCGTCAAATAATGCGACAGATTGTCTATACAGGGCAATACAAGCGCGACTTGAAGCGTGCCCGTAAACGCAGATTGTCGGAGGAAGACCTTAACGAGGTCATTCTGTCGCTGGCTGAGGATAGAGCCTTACCACCGGAAAGGTGCGACCATGCGCTCAGCGGTGAATTTGCAGGGTTGCGAGAGTGTCACATCCATCCGGACTGGCTTCTGGTATACGAAAAGGAGGATTCCGGTGAACTGCACATCCTCAATCTCGTCAGAACCGGCAGCCATGCCGACCTGTTCTAACCGCCGTGTTGCCAAGGTTTGCGTCTCTACAATATGTACCACGCATAACCATTGACAATTAACCATTAGAGAAGAGCCCTGAAAGGGCGCGTTAATTCAGCCCAATGTGGAGCGCAGCGAAGTGTTGGGGAAAGAGCGACCCCCTCAGCGGAGGGCTGAAAGCCTGACGTAATTCAATTGTTAATTGTCAATGGTTAATTGTTATGCCGGGTACACGGAATCCGAACGCAGAGGAACATCCCCCCTCCCCCCTTCAAAGGGGGGAAAGAGCGAAAGCGAAGGGGGGATGTTATCCCTTCAAAGGGGGAATGCGGTGCGGTCAGCCATCAGCAAACAGCGTGTGGTATGCCGTGTAGGGGCGAACCTCAGTGTTCGCCCTTTTTTTGTGTGGTGTCGGCAATATCCGAACGCGAATTTCGTAAATGGGCGCAAATCAACGCAAATAACTGTGTTTGTCATTCCGAACACCGTGAGGAATCTCGCAGGGGAAAGGGAAGAGATTCTTCGCTGACGCTCTGAATGACAAATTAATGGTTAATGGTCAATGGTTAATTGTTATGCCGGGTACACGGAATCCGAGCGCAGAGGGGGCTGAATGCTGACGGCTGAACGCTGACTGAAACCTTACAATCCTTGCGATTTATTCTTTACCGCAAAGAACGCAAAACGATTTACACCTTTTCCCGATGGTGGATGATCAGTGTGGAGGGCATATCCTGAAGGGCGTCTTTGCATTCTTCCGAAATAATGTTCCACGCCGTATAGCTGACGAGCATAAAATCATGATCGCTGAACGATTCGCTCATCACGTTCTTTTCGGGCAGTATGTGCGCATTCTCCGTCTCGTTCGTGAAATCAGTCAGGGTACGGACGATGTGGTCGCTTGGGTCGGAGACGAAATTCGTCCGGTTCAGAAGGCTGACCGTGCCATGCGTCGACCGCAACAGCACGCGCACGTAGTCGAGCAGGATCAGATCGTCCGACGAATTGATAAGGATTAGGATATGGTTCGCCTGTACGAACCCTCGGTTGATGAAGACCCCCACCGACGAGTGACTCCGCTCAATGAATTCCTTCGTTTTATCGTGAATCAGCGATCCGGGCGAGAACAGGTCTTGCACCTTGAGTTTCTTGAAGATTCCGAAGAACGACTTTTGGATACTCCGTGCATCCATATCGGACGAGAGGTTGCTCATCGAGATACCGGCGCCCACAAGCAGGAAGTCGAACGGCTCGTCATTGACGATACGGACGATGGATTCGCTCGCATGATCCGCCACTTCATAACGCGTATGTATCTGCATATTCAGTTTGCGCGCCTCGTAGAGGATGGGACCGAAACTGACACGCTCAAAATTATCGGTATGCAGCGGGTTGATATCCGACCCGACCGTCAGGTGCAATGCCGTCAGATCAAGTTTGTCCTTACCCTGCGAGAACATCTGATGCGCCACATCAAGCATAATCTGTCCGTTGCCTGCCCGCCCGAAAGAGAGCAGCACCTTAAACCGTCCTTCTTTAAACTGCTCCATCCGTTGCTGTTTGATCTTCTCACCCGTGCGGAAGCAAAGATGGATGAACTTCAGGAGCGGAGTCGTCATAAACGTGGTGACAAGCGTCATCAAAATTAACATCACGAAGATGGGTGGCGGGAGGATTTTCATCTCATATCCGATGGTAAGCGCAATCAGCTCCATCAGTCCATGCGTGTTCATCAACGCTCCGAGCGAGAAGCTGTTTTTCCAGCTTTCGTGCTCGAATCGTGCCGAGAGCAACGCGCCACCGAACTTGCCAACAGTCGAAAAAGCGATGAAGAGCAGGCAGGTCAGCCACATGTCGGGCGAATCAATCAGCCCGATTTCGGTACGCAACCCTGTCGATGCGAAAAACAGCGGAAGGAACAGCACAAGTGATATATCTTCGACCTTTTCCGTCATAATTTTCCGGAAACGCAAATTCTCCGGCATTACCAATCCTGTGACAAAGGCGCCGAACAGCGCATGCAAACCCAAGATTTCGGTTAGATAAGAAGACATCAGCAAGAGCAGGAACATCAGCATCACGAGCGGTTTACTCACCACTTCCTTGTTATGATACAAGTTGCCGACCATCCGCAACAGCGGACGTACAACAGTAAACATCATCAGGATGTACACGGCTGCGGAAACGATATTATAAACTGCGCTCAGCATCGTACCGGCCTGTGCCACTGCCACCACGATAGCCAGCAGACACCACGCCGTAACATCGCCATTGGCTGCGCTGGCCAGCGCCACCGTGCCCAGATGGGTACGCGTCAGACGATGCTCCTGAATGATGCGTGCCAGCACTGGGAAAGCCGTAATACTCATCGTGATGCCGATGAACAGGGCAAAAGGCAGAAAAGGCGTATGCTGATCGGCATACCGGTCATAGACAAGATAGGCGGCCAGCATGCCGAGGAAGAACGACATCAACATGCACGTATAACTGATCATCATCGTCTCCCGCAATTTCTTGCGTACCACTCCCATGTCTAATTCCATCCCGATGGTGTACATGAAAAGCATCAGTCCGAACTGACTGAACAGGTTGATGTTCGATAACGATTCTTTGGGAAACAGGAACTGTGAAAACTCCGGTGTGAAATGCCCGAGCACAGACGGCCCCAGAATGATTCCCGCCAAAATCTCACCGATCACCATCGGCTGTCCGATCTTCTTGAAAAGCACTCCGACAATGCGGCATGTAATCAGAATGACAATGATTTGCAGCAACAACAATCCGAACGAAGAGTGAACATGCTCAGACACCAGTTGCAGAAAAACGGTAAACCCCTCAGCCAGATTCCTCGGCGCATCCGCCTGCACAACTGCCTCCGTCACCCTCTGATGGCTTTCGCCTTCGCGGATGACGACATACATCAACGACCCGAAAACCAAAATCATCAACGCATAAAACGTGAAACTTTTCGCTCCTTTTTTCATCGACGGATGCTATTTTAGGACAAATGTACACGATAATTTCCAAATTCCGTACTTTTGCATACTTCAGAATACAGCATATTCATGACGAAAAAAACGATACAACAATTACTTGACGAGCGCATCCTGATCCTCGACGGAGGGATGGGGACGATGATACAAGGCTTTAAACTGACCGAAGCGGATTACCGTGGCGAACAGTTTGCCAATTTCACCGGAGCGCTCAAAGGCAATAACGACCTGCTCAACATCACGCGCCCCGAAGTCATCCGTTCGATACATCGGCAATATCTCGACGCGGGTGTCGATATCTTCACTACCAATACGTTTAATGCCAACGCCATTTCGATGGATGACTATGGCATGGCCTCTCTCGTGCGTGAGATGAATCTTGCAGCCGGACGACTCACACGCCAACTGGCCGACGACTACATGAACGAACATCCCGAACGTTCCATTTTCGTGGCCGGATCGCTCGGACCGACAAATAAAACCGCCTCGATGAGCCCCGATGTGAGTGATCCGGCTTTCCGAGCCGTCTCATACATGGATTTGTTCCGAGCTTACCATGAACAAGTAGAGGCGCTGATCGACGGTGGCGTAGACCTGATCCTCTTTGAAACAACGTTCGATACGCTGAACGTAAAAGCCGGCCTCGAAGCTGCATTGGACGTGATGCGCACCCCAAACCGGGAACGTCCCATTATGCTTTCCCTGACTTTGTCCGGACAGGGAGGACGTACATTCTCCGGTCAAACACTCGCTGCTTTTCTGGCCTCCGTCCAGCATATTCCACTGATGAGCATCGGGCTGAACTGCTCATTCGGAGCAGCCGATATGAAACCGTACCTCAAAGAGCTGGGCGACATTGCCCCATACTTTATCAGCGCTTATCCGAACGCCGGTCTACCTAACCAGTTCGGACGATACGACGAGACCCCGGAGAAGATGGCTGCGCAAATCAAAGACTTCATCGACGAGGGACTGGTAAATATCGTCGGGGGATGTTGCGGGACAACCCCCGAGCACATTGCCCAATATTCCGAACTCATCCTCCATGCACGTCCGCACATGCCCGTACCTCCACCGGATGCGCTTTGGCTCTCCGGGCTCGAACTGTTGGAAGTCAAGCCGGAAAACAACTTCCTGAATATCGGCGAACGCTGTAACGTGGCCGGTTCACGCAAGTTCCTCCGCCTGATCAAGGAGAAGAATTACGAAGAGGCGCTGACCATCGCCCGCAAACAGGTTGAAGACGGCGCGCAAGTGCTCGACATCAACATGGACGACGGACTGCTCGATGCCGTAGAAGAGATGAAAACATTCCTCAACCTGATCGCCTCCGAGCCCGACATCTCACGTGTGCCCGTGATGATCGACTCATCTAAATGGCAAGTCATCGAAGAAGGGCTCATGTGTGTGCAGGGTAAAAGCATCGTCAACTCCATCAGTCTAAAAGAAGGAGAAGAAGAGTTTCTGATACGTGCCGCGAGGATACGGCAATTAGGGGCGGCAACCGTTGTGATGGCGTTCGACGAGCAGGGACAGGCAGACGTTTTCGAACGCAAAATCGAAGTCTGTGAACGCGCTTACCGTCTGCTGACCGAAAAAATCGGGTTTCCTCCACAGGACATCATCTTCGACCCGAACGTGCTGGCTATCGCGACCGGTATGCCCGAGCATAACGGCTACGGTCTCGACTTTATCCGCTCTGTAGAATGGATCAAAAAACATCTGCCCGGAGCGAAGGTAAGTGGCGGCGTAAGTAACCTCTCGTTCTCATTCCGCGGAAACAACTATGTGCGCGAAGCCATGCACTCCGTCTTTCTCTATCACGCCATTCGCGAAGGTATGGATATGGGGATCGTGAACCCGTCGGCATCGGTCACGTACGAAGATATTGAACCATCGTTCCGGAACCTCCTCGAAGATGTGATCTTGGCACGTCGTCCCGAGGCGGCCGAAGAACTGATTGCCTATGCACAGAGTCATATCGAGCAGGCCTCCGGCGAGCAGGAAAAGACACATGACGCATGGCGCGACCGGTCGCTCGACGAACGACTCGAATACGCGTTGCTGAAAGGAATCGGCGATTTCCTTGAAACAGACCTGAAGGAAGCTCTGCAACGGTACGGACAAGCCGTTGCCATTATCGACGGGCCGCTGATGAACGGGATGAACCGCGTCGGCAAATTGTTCGGTGCGGGAAAAATGTTCCTGCCGCAAGTCGTGAAAACGGCACGTACGATGAAGAAAGCCGTCGCCATCCTTCAGCCGGCCATCGAAGCGCAAAAAACATCGTCCGGTGCGGCCAAAGCCGGCAAGGTCGTCTTTGCCACCGTTAAAGGCGATGTGCACGACATCGGCAAAAACATCGTCTCTATTGTACTGACATGTAATAATTACGAAGTGATCGACCTCGGCGTGATGGTGCCGGCGGAAAAAATCATCGAAACGGTACGTAACGAAAAGCCCGACCTGCTCTGCCTGTCGGGACTGATTACCCCGTCGCTCGAAGAGATGGTACACGTAACCGACGAGATGCAGAAGGCCGGCTTCTCTACCCCGATTATGATTGGTGGCGCCACCACCTCGAAGCTGCATACCGCACTGAAAATAGCACCGCATTACGACCATCCCGTGATTCATGTCGTTGATGCCTCGCAAAATCCACTGATTGCCGCCAAGCTGCTCAACCCCGCCACGCATGATGCATATGTGAGTGAACTGACGGATGAATACGAGCGTCTGCGTCAAGCCAAATCGAACGAGGAGGTAAAACCCCTCTTGCCGTATGCCGAGGCACAGAAGCTCAAGTTACAGACGGATTGGGCGAACTATACGCCTGCCGAACCGAAGAAGAAAGGCTTACAGCTGCTCGCCATCCCTGTGGCCGAAATTGTGCCGTACATCAACTGGGTATTCCTCTTTACGGCATGGCGGATAACCGGCCGTTACGACGATCTGATGCAACTGCATGACTGCCCGGCATGCCGTGCTGCGTGGCTCGAAAAACGTCCGGAGGCGGAACGTGCCAAGGCGAAAGAAGCGCTTAAACTCTATAACGATGCACAGGCTCTCTTGAAGCGGCTGATAGCAGGAAACGCTTGCTGTAAGGCTCTTTATGAGATTTTTCCATCGGCAAGCGAAGGCGACAATATCCGCATTGCCGACACAGTCATCCCTGTCTTGCGCCAACAGTTGCCGAACGACAAAGGACAGTGCCTCTCATTAGCCGATTATGTCATGCCGGCTTCGGAAGGACGGAACGATTATGTCGGTGTATTTGCGGTAACGGCTGGTGATTGCATGGAAGAGTTGCGTGCACGGTATGAACAGGAAGAAGACAGTTATCACCTGATGTTGCTCCAGACTCTCTCCGACCGGCTGGCCGAAGCATCCGCCGAATATCTGCATACGAAAGTGCGTCGTGAATATTGGGGATATGTACCGGACGAAGAGCTTTCCGTCGACGAGATGTTTCGCGCCCATTATCGAGGCATCCGGCCGGCTGTGGGATACCCTTCCCTTCCCGATCAGGGATTGATATTCAGTTTAGACCGATTGATCGGAGTCGACCGCATCGGGATCGCCATCACCGAGAACGGAGCGCTCTCACCCACGTCGTCCGTGGCAGGCTTCTATTTTGCACATCCCGAATCTCGTTACTTCATGATCGGTCGCATCGGAGAGGACCAGCTGACAGATTATACGGCTCGCCGGGGTGAGACAGTCGAACATATCAGGAAATTTCTGGGGAAAGTAACGGAATGAAGGAAACGGAAAAACCCAATCCTTCTCCGTCCCGCTTACTTTACGATCCGCATCTCACAACGCCGACAATCGAACTCAAGCCTTAAAGAGGTGTCTTTATATTTGAGGTAGAAAGGTTCTCTATACGGCGATTTCCGTTTGTGATGCACCGGACACCAACCCATGCTGTAACGCAGGCAATGTTTGGTGTACATCAGCGGAACGCCGTCAAGCGGTCTTTCTTCGTATGCACGCTCAAGCCGCTGCACGCCGTGCCGGCGATAAAACGCTTCGGCTTGTGCGTTATAAATGTTCGCCGTATAATCGAGCGTCGTGGAAGGGAATGCAACGGTTTCATTGCACACCGGACGCTTGGCATACCGACGGGGATAGCGAATCCGACGCACGGCGAGCAGTTTTTCTACCGCCTCGCGACGCATCTCGCCCAAAAACGATGAAGGCACGAAATAGTTTTCGCGCATCGTCACCGTAATATCTTCGGCCTCGAACGGTGTCTCTCCGAGTTTCGATAACTGCATGCGGATATTGTCGGACTGCGGCTTCCGTGCCGACTCATGCGCAAACGGCCGAACGACGGTTACGCAAGCATCCGTCTCGTCCGTTATCGTCAAAGCAAACCCTGCGGGACAATCGCTCCATTCCATCGTGACCTTGATCTTACGTTCGGCCGACGGCTTCGCCAGCACCGCCTCGAAATCATGATCGAAATTGCGGTATAGAACCGTCTTCGATCTTACGGACGGCATCTGAGCGGGAAAGATGCGATGAGCTTCCGTTCGGTTCACGCGAAATCCTTCCAGCTCGCCCCGTGCATTGAGGAAGACAAGGCCGTCGCCGTTATGTAAAGGCTTCAATCCCGATACGGTCAACGAACGTCCCTGCACCTCTTTCACCGTTCCGACCGGTTCACCGATCGATTTAGGCGTATCAAACGACGTGATCTCCGCCTCCCGACCGTGCAGAAAATATCCCGTAAAGCTCCGGTTGAAACTCTTCTCCGGACATGGTTCAAACGTGAAAGACGAACGTCCGGCAGAAGCGCGGAAGAACATCGGATACTTGGCCATGATGACATCTAAGCGGCGACGGTAAAATGCCGTGATGTTCTTAACATACGACATATCTTTCAGGCGTCCCTCGATCTTGAACGACGTAATGCCGGCATGCAGCATCGCTTCGAGATCGTCCGAGCGGTTCATATCGCGCAGTGAAAGCAAGTGCTTACCGGATGCGATCGTCTTGCCATCCGCATCAACCATCGTATAAGGCAGGCGACAACATTGTGCGCAGGCACCACGATTGGCGCTGCGCCCCGTAAGCGCCTGACTCAGGTAACAGCGACCACTGTAACTGACGCATAATGCACCGTGCACAAACGCTTCGAGCGTCACGTTCGGGGCATGCGCGGCAATCTCCCGTATCTCTTCGAGCGTCAACTCACGCGCCAACACCACCTGCTCGAAGCCTATACGGCCGAGAAACGCCACTTTTTCAGGAGTACAGTTATCCATCTGCGTACTCGCATGCAACGGAATCGGCGGGATATCGAGACGTGTAATCCCCATATCCTGCACAATCAAAGCATCTGCACCGGCATCATAAAGCCGATGGATCATCCGTTCCGCATCCGTCAACTCCCCGTCTCTAAGGATCGTATTCAGAGCAACGTAAATCTTTACATTATATATATGAGCAAAGTCACACAGCGCACGGATGTCGTCGAGCGAATTACCGGCCGCCGCACGCGCGCCGAACTTCGGCGCACCGATATATACGGCATCGGCCCCGTGAAGCACAGCCTCCTTCCCACAGTGCAGGTCTTTGGCCGGCGCAAGTAATTCTATCGGTTGAGCGATCATCATTCAGGCATTAGGGCACGACAAATCTCCGAGCCGGCCGATGTCGGCAGCGCAAAAAGGAGTCTCCTGATAGACATAGTAGTTCAGCCAGTTGGCAAACAGCAAGTTCGCATGCCCGCGCCAACGCACCAAGGGGGGCTTCGACGGATCGTCGTCCGTATAATAACCGACAGGCTTTTCAATAGGTAATCCTTTGGCCACATCGCGCTTATATTCGCCGTCGAGCGTATCGGGCGCATACTCCGAGTGACCGGTAATGAAGAACTCGCGTCCTCCGCGTGCCATCATCATGTAAACACCGGCTTCCTCACTCTCGGAAAGGATTTTCAACTCACGAACTTGCATGATATCTTCGCGTCGCACCTCCGTGTGGCGACTGTGGGGGACGTAGAACTCATCGTCAAAGCCCCGGAAAATGGAGAGAAACGGATCATTCAGGGTGTGACGGAAAATACCGAATTGCTTCGCGGGCAAGTCATGCTTCGGTACTCCGTAGAAATGATACAAGGCCGCTTGTGCCGCCCAGCATATATATAAGGTAGAAGTAACATGTGTCCGAGCCCATTCGAGAATCTGCGTCAACTCATTCCAGTAGGTAACCGCCTCGAAAGGCATCTGCTCGACAGGAGCGCCGGTGATAATCATCCCGTCATAAAAACACTCGCGCATCTCATCAAAGTCTTTGTAGAACTCACGCATATGCTCGATCGGAGTATGTTTCGGGGTATGTCCCTTGATCTTCATAAGCTCCAACTCGATCTGCAAAGGCGAATTGCTGAGCAATCGTACGAGATCGGTTTCCGTTGTAACCTTCAACGGCATCAGATTGAGCACGATCACACGCAACGGACGAATATCCTGCTTCGTTGCCCGTAACGAATCCATCACGAATATCCGTTCTCTCTTCAACAGCTCAATGGCCGGTAAGTTAGGAGGTAAGTTTAACGGCATAAAATATTGAATGAATTATATAAACGGTTATATCGGCAGAGTCCATTGACGCTATGGTTGACGATCTCTCATCTCGTTCAACAGCATAAGCAGAGACATGTTCACTGTCCGGCGAATATTTTGATCACGAACGTTCGAGAAACGAAATTCGTTGGAAACGACATCGTCTCCGTGAGCGACAGCGATCCATACCGTTCCAACGGGCTTCTCCGCCGTACCGCCTCCCGGCCCCGCAAGACCAGAAGTGGCCACCGCATAATCGCAGCCCAAAACCCGCAAGGCTCCGCGTGCCATCTGCTCGACCACCGGCCGGCTGACAGCCCCGTACCGCTCCAGATCCGTTTCGGAGACATTCAGAAGTTTATGTTTCAATGCATTCGAGTATGACACCACACCGCCCACATAATAGTCCGAACTTCCGGCTACAGATGTCAGCGCCGCGGCAATGGCACCGCCGGTACAACTCTCAGCCGTTCCGACCGTCTGTCCTCGCGCACGCAGACGCTCACCGACCAGGACTTCGATATCCTTGTCTCCTTCCGGATTGATCTGTCCGTGCAATCTCTGTTCAAGCTCTTTCCGCAAAGCCGCAAGCGTTGTTTCCGCTTCTTCCGACGTCCGGCTATATGCCGACAGTCGCAGACGGATGATACCGGCCTGCGGCAAATAAGCGAGTTTTACAAACGAAGGCAGACGCTTCTCAAAATCGGCCAATTCAATTGCCAAAGCCGACTCGGTATACCCCGTCACCCAACATGTATCATGCTTGATATACAAATCTTGACGGAATCTTTTTTTCAGACGGGGAATAACTTCATGCGTCATCAACCACTTCATCTCGGCCGGAACACCGGGCATCGAAACAAAGACTTTGCCGTCGCGCTCGAACCATGTGCAGGGAGCTGTCCCTGCTTCGTTCCGAATCACAGTCGCTTTGTCGGGCACCAGAGCCTGATTCCGGGTCAGTTCGTTCATCGTCAAATTCCGACGTGAGAAAATCTTTTCAATATGGACATACACCTCTTCCGAAAAACGTAACGATGCGCCGAAACAGTCGCATAGAGCGTGCAATGTCAAGTCGTCCGAGGTTGGCCCTAATCCTCCGGTAATCAAAATCACATCGGCACGACATCCTGCCGCATTGACGGCTGATACGATATTCTCTGCCTTATCGCCTGTAACCGTCTTATGTACCACCTCGAATCCGTTATCATTCAATAGCGAACCCATCCATGCCGAATTCGTGTCTACCACCTGTCCGATAAGCAGTTCATCTCCGATCGTTATAATCTCTACAGTCATTTCTTTGTACAATTAAGATTTCGCTTCCCCGACTACAATTCCACCCGCGCGAATGGCGTAGCATCCATCGGACAAAAGATCCGATCCCAATATTTAAAATATCCGGTCATGGCCACCATCGCCGCATTATCGGTCGTAAAAGCGTTCGGCGGCAAGTAAATCTTCCAGCCAAACCGACGGGCATGGTCATGAAACGCATCGCGCAGACCCGAGTTGGCCGAAACCCCTCCGGCCACAGCAACCTCATAAATGCCGAAATCATCGACAGCCTTCCGCAATTTGTTCATCAGGATGTCGATGACCGTAGCCTGAAGCGAAGCGCAGAGGTCGGCTTTCCGTTGTTTGATAAAATCGGGATTCGTCTTCAACTCATCACGTAACGTATAGAGAAACGATGTTTTCAATCCGCTGAAACTGTAATCGTATCCGGGAATATGCGGCTTGCTGAAAACAAACGCTTTCGGGTCGCCCTCATTCGCCAGCCGATTGACGACCGGCCCGCCCGGATAACCCAGCCCCATCACTTTGGCACATTTGTCGAACGCCTCTCCGGCAGCATCGTCGATCGTTTGGCCCACCACTTCCATCCGGTCGTAGGCATCCACCTTGATAATCTGCGAATTTCCTCCGGACACCAACAGACAGATAAAAGGAAATGACGGGTGATCGTGATCTTCGGGAGACTGCTTGATAAAATGTGCCAACACATGAGCTTGCAAATGATTGACCTCAATCATTGGAATCCCCAGCGACAAAGCCAGTCCTTTGGCAAAAGAAGTGCCTACTAATAACGAGCCTAACAAGCCCGGCCCGCGCGTGAAAGCAATGGCGCTCAATTCCGATTTGTCAATGCCCGCCCGTTTGATCGCTTCCGAAACGACCGGTACAATATTTTGCTGATGCGCCCGCGACGCAAGCTCCGGCACAACACCGCCATACGCCTCATGTACTGCCTGACCTGCAATCACATTCGAAAGCAGCACCCCGTCACGTATCACGGCGCATGATGTATCGTCGCACGAAGATTCAATCCCCAATATCGTTACATTATTATTTGTCATACTAAAGTCTTCGGTTTCGCTTAACGAAAATTAGGGTACAAAATAACAAAATCTACGGCGATAATGATTAGTTTTGTGAGTTAAATTTGATTTTCAGGCCGTTCATATAAACAGATCGCAATATTAAAGCTTTAAAATACATCGTTATATCAGCACTCATCATCGGGTGGATAGGCTATGCGTTTCCCGCATTGCTACTGCATATCCCGATGGTACAGGAGAGGATTGCATCGGAGGCGGAGAAAGAACTCTCCGCCCTGCTCCACGCGCCCGTTACCGTAGGCAGAGCCGATATCGAATGGTTAAACCGTCTCGTGTTGGGAGATGTTTCAATCGACGATCAAAACGGACAGAAGATGTTTGAAGCTGATCATATCTCGGCCGGATTCAAAATCTGGCCGTTACTCCACGGACAATGGGTTTTCACGACTGTCCGCCTGTTTGGTTTCTCGCTGAACATCGAACGGGAGACGCCCGACAGTCCTTTAAACCTTCAATTTGTTATGGATGCCTTTGCATCAAAAGATACGCTCTCCAAAACGAGTATAAACCTAAAAATCAATTCAATTATGATTCGTCGGGGGCGACTGAGATATGATGTGCTTAATGTACCCTTTCCGGATAATCGATTTAGTACCGGACATATTCATTTAGACGACATCAACGGAAAAATAGTATTGCCGACCTTGCACGCTCCGACCTTTTCGGTAGAGATTCATAAACTCAGTATGAAAGAACGATCGGGATTCCGGTTGAATAAGTTATCCGCTTTCGTAACCGGTAACCAGGACAGTGTTACTGTTCGTCAGTTAAAGATACTCTTGCCACAGACACAATTGCATATTGCCGGCGCTTCCGTCCGAAGCAGCATCGACCGACTGCTGAAAGGACAGACAGAAGCCCCCTTAGCGATACAAATCGAACCTTCTCAAATCAGTCTCAGAGATTTGTCCGCATTTGTGCCGGCCTTTCAACATGCTTCGGAGCCTTTCCGGCTGTCGGCTTCCGCATCGGGAACAGTCGACAATCTGACAATTAACAACTTAACAGTAACGCAGGGCCGTACCCTATCGCTGAAAGCACAGATGAACCTGAAAAATATCCGGCATCCGAAAAAAAGCTATTTATTCGGAAAGGTAAGCAGCTTACAACTGGCGTCAGAAAACTTAGGACGGCTCATCCATAACTTTCAAGAAACGCCCGTCTCGCTTCCTGCCCCCATCAACCGGCTCGGGATGATCCGTTTTACCGGAGAAATTTCCGGATTTATCGATCAGTTAGTGGCTTTCGGGAAGCTGTCTTCCAACATCGGATCGCTTGAAATGGATCTGCTCGTCGGACAGCAGAAGGAACACCGATCTGCGACGTATCTGAAAGGTAAAATCGCATCTTCCGAATTGGATATCGCACCTCTGTTCAACGAAAATAGTCCCTATGGAAAAGTTCAATTCAATGCGGAGTTGGATGCCTCCAAGCCGGCCAACGGTGCATTTTCCGGCACCGTTCAGGCCAAAATCGACCGGTTTGAATACGAGAAGTATACGTACGCAAATATCTCACTTTCCGGGGGCTTCCGTCCGAAAGAGTTCAACGGTACCATCCGCATCGATGACCCGAACGGAAAACTTCATGCCGAAGGGCTCTTCAAAAGCAACGGAGAACAGTCAGAATTCAATTTCTCCGCCACGTTGGAACATTTCCGTCCGGACAAACTGCACCTCATCGAAAAATATGACTCGCCCGAACTTTCGTTTCGAGTAAACAGCAACATCATCGGCAACCATATCGATAACTTCCAAGGACAGATCACCATCGACAGTCTGACGTTCCTGACACGTTCCGATACTTTTCTGCTGAATACGGCACGCATTCAGGCCTCAGGAGTATCCTCCGAACGGAAACTGACGGTCTCTTCGGACCTTTTGGAAGGAGAAATCACCGGGTCCTATTCTTTTACTCACCTTCTTCCTTCCATAGCGAATCTTGTTCGTCCTTATCTTCCTTCGCTGAGCACGGCCTTCCCACCAAGCGCTCCTACCAGAGTAGACAGCTATTCCTTTACGATGAACATTGAGAATACCGAGCAACTCTCTAAAGCGCTGAAACTCCCGGTCGCCTTGTTAGCTCCGTCGCACATCTGCGGGCGCTGCGATAGCCCAAATGGTCGGTTTTATCTTGATGCTTCATTGCCTCGGCTTAAGATTTCCCAATCGATCTTCGAAAACGGCTCAGTCGTGTTAAACAATCCGAATGGGGCTATGGAGGCAGAAATACGAACGACTCAACTGCAACAGAAAGGCTCTCGGAATCAAATCCACATCAAGGCCGATGCCGCCAACGACCGATTGAGGACTTCTTTTACACTGGAAAACAACCGGAAAGACGGAGTTAAAATAGCCCTCTCTTCTTCCACGCAATTTTCCATAACGGAAGAAGACGGAAGCCAAAGGCTGCTTTCGAAAATTTCTATCGAACCAAACAGAATCATCGTCAAAGATTCCACCTGGGATATCCGGCCGGCCTCCATCACCATTGATAAAGAAAAGATATTCGTAGACAACATTCATCTATCTAAAGGCGATCAGTACCTCCGAATCAACGGGACAATCTCTTCTTTCAGCCCTCAGGAAACCCTCACACTCGATTTGAACGACATTGAGTTAAGCTATATTTTCGACATTGTCAACATTCCCGCTCTGCAATTCGGCGGACGGGCTACCGGAACTTTCCGCCTGAATGATCTTTACGGAAGCCGCATCATCAATACCAATCTTGAAGTGCACGATTTTTCGTTTAACCGGGTCGTGCAGGGGCGCCTGAATCTTTTCAGCGAATGGGATAACGACCAGAACGGCATCCTGCTGCTGGGCACCATCTACAAAGACCGGTCTACATGGACGGATGTGAACGGATACATTTACCCTGTCGGCGAAAAAGAGGGACTTTCTCTTTATTTCGATGCAAAAGATTTAGATATCGGTCTGTTACGTCCATACCTCAGCTCTTTCACCCAAACCTTTGAAGGCAGTTGCTATGGGAACCTCCATCTATATGGACCTTTCTCCGACCTCTCCTTCAAAGGAAAGGCGTTGATCCGGAATGGCCGTATTGGAGTCGATTTTCTTCAAACGGCATATTCTTTTTCCGATTCGATATTTCTGACTCCGACCACCATCGAAGGCCGAAATATTGTTATTCACGATAAACATGGAAATAAGGGAGCTGTCGACTTTACCGTACAACACCATCACCTTCGGGATTTCGGTTTTTCAGCCGACATCAAAGCAAACAACCTGTTGTTATACGATGCTTCGGAAAGAATAAACCCCAACATTTACGGAGTCTTATACGGAACGGGAAATGCCAGTCTTCGAGGCAACGAACGACTTATCCATATCAACGCCAATATGCGAAGCGACCGCAATACGAAGGTCGGCTTCAACTTTGCCAATGGGTCCTCTGCCGAAGAGTACGATTTTATCCGCTTTAAGGATAATCCGGCCGTAAAAGACAGCGTCCTTACGGGAGCCATTGCACCGTCTGCCAATGAAGGTGACAATGAAGGAACGGAAATACGCATCAACATCGTTGCCGACATAACCCCGGATGCCAAATTGGAACTGATAATGGACCCTGTCAGCGGTGACAAAATAAAAGGCGACGGAAACGGAAATCTGCAAATCCAATACGGAACAAGCAGTAATTTGACCATGTATGGAGGATATACGATCCACGAAGGAAACTACAATTTCAGCTTGCAACAGTTAATCCGCAAGGACTTTAAGATTCGGGAAGGGAGCCGGATCGATTTTCGTGGCGACCCGCTGAATGCACTGCTCAATCTGGATGCAAGCTATCACGTGAAAGCCAATATCCAGGATTTGGATGAACGATTGGCACTGGAAAGCGGCACTCAACGCAACATCCCTGTAAATTGTCTGCTGAAACTGAACGGACGACTACAAAACCCGACGATCTCGTTCGATATGGAGTTTCCGAACTCAAGCCATGAGCTGGCGAGGCAAGTACGTTCCTTCATCGGTACGGAAGATATGATGACGCGGCAGATCGTCTACCTGCTTGTGCTCAACAAATTTTACACTCCGGACTACTCGAAAAATGCGTATCGGTCAAATGAGTTCAGCGCCATGGCGTCTTCGGCTTTGTCGTCGCAGCTCTCCGGCATCCTGAACAGTCTGACCGATAAGGTGCAGATCGGAACGAACATCCGCTCTCGTCAGGATGGTATTACCGACACCGAAGTGGAAATGCTTCTTTCAAGTCAGTTATTGAACAACCGGTTGTTGTTTAACGGGAATCTCGGTTATCGCGACAATTACATTCAAAATAATGCTTTTGTCGGAGAATTTGATCTGGAATATAAACTGACTCCTTCCGGCGAAATACGTCTGAAAGCGTACAGCCATGCCAACGACATGTATTATCGGTATAATATGAAGTCACCGACCCGGCAGGGGGTGGGGCTGATGTTTCGCAAAGATTTCTCTACGCTGCCGGAGATTTTCCGGAGACGAAAAAAGCATACCGCAAATACGTTTTAAGTAAACAAGCCTTCTGCTCTCTTTTAGAACAGAATCCCTACCGACATGCTCAGCCCGTTCAGGTATTTGCTGATACGCATCGCTGAGGCTTTCTCCCTTCCCCCCGAATGATATGAAAACGGATCGAAATCAGAATGCAAGCGATTCAGGCCACATTCATAGCCGATATCGAAAGTCAGTTTGCCAATCAGTACTTCCATCGCCGTGTAAGCCGCCCAATGATAAGGAGAGGTGTCTCCGCGATATGAAAAAGAAGTATGCGGACCGTTCGCCGTAAACTGTATGTCGTAGTTATATTTTAACTTGACTCCCCCCATGAGGCTGAATACATACGGATGTTGTTTAATCAAATGATAGCCTACCACCACAGGCACTTCAAACGATTTGATTTGCATCGTCATCGACTGGGGAAATTCCACGGCTGATTCGTTTGTCTGCTCCGATGCGGGACGAATCACATCGAACCGTATGTCTCCGCTCGAATAATTCCAGAAGGCAGACGGCTGAATAAAAAAACGGTCGACATTGACCCGTATCAGAAAACCGGCCATATAACCTACATTGTGTTTGAGGTGGATATCTTCGAGCCTGACCTCATCCATGTCAATCGATGAAATATCCGACTGTAAAGCCCGCAACCCGACCTTTACTCCCATATTCACCACCTTATGATCCGGCTTGATAAGTGACTGCGCCAGTGCCGAAACACAATACATCACACTCAAGATCAACAGGATAAACACCTTCATGTGCTTATTTTTTCTTTTTTACCGACCAACCGAAGAAGCCGAGCAAGTCTCCCATTCCATAGTATTTACCATGCACATACGTCAGTAAATCTGCCTTCTGCATATCGAAAGCACCGGTCTCGGGATGAAGGTATTTCTCATCGGCCTTCACATTGACTACCTCAGAGATAAACATGTCGTGCGAGCCAAGTCTCATCACTTCTTTGACCCGGCATTCGATGCAAAGCGGCGATTCCTCGATCAACGGAGCCCGAACGATAGAAGCCCGTCCGGGAGTAAGTTTCATCTCCTCGAATTTACAATGGTCCTTCCCCGAAACAACGCCGCACCAGTCTGTTGCAAATGCCATATCACGAGTCGTCAGGTTAATCACGTATTCCATATTCTTTTTCAGAATGGGATATGAAAAGCGTTCGGGACGCACCGAGATGTAGCACATCGGCGGGTTCGAGCAGATTGTTCCCACCCAGCTTACAGTCAAAATATTATATTCCGACGGATCACTTCCGCACGAAATCATCACCGCCGGTAGCGGATAAATCATAGTTCCCGGTTTCCAGTCCTGTTTCATAATCGTTTGTTTTACAGCAAAATTTCCTCGCAAGCCGGCATCGACTTACTATTTAATTGTAATTTCTTCCTGATTCGTTTTACGTTCACAATAACGGCATTTGACGGCGCCTGTCTCTTTATCTGTCACATAGAAATGTGATTTCATCGGTTCATTGTTCGTGATACATTTAGGGTTGTTGCATCGGATGATATCAATCAGTTCATCGGGCAGACGAACACATTTCTTTTCTACGACTTCATAATCTCGGATGATGTTGAGCACAACATTCGGTGCAACAAGTGCGATTCGGTTGATCTCGTCTTCCTCAAAAAACTTATCCGCAATCTTAATCATGCCCTTGCATCCCATCTTCTTACTTTCAAAGTTGTTACCGATCGTAATGCGGTTGTCCATCTTATCAAGTCCAAGCAATTCGGCCACCTTAAACAATTGAGCCGGGGGGATATGGTCTATCGCCGTACCGTTTTCAAGTGCGGCCACCTGCAATTCTTTTCGTTTACCTTTGTTTGACATCTTTATCTCTGATTAATTGTCGATTTTCGTCTTTATATCAATGCCCAGCACATCGCAGATAATCGCCTCGCGGGTAAAAAGACCGTTCCGCGCCTGCTGGATGTAATACGCCTTCGGATTACCATCCACATCGTAAGCGATCTCGTACACGCGCGGCAGCGGATGTAATACGCGCAGATTCGGACGCGAATGTTCGAGCATCCTGTTATGCAGAACATAAACATTTTTGACCCGTTCGTATTCAACAAGATCTGTAAAACGTTCCCGTTGTACACGCGTCATATAAAGAATATCCGTCTGGTTGATAATATCTTCCGAAAAGACGGTATGTTCATGAAACCCGATGTCGTGTGTACGACAGAAATGCTTCTGTTCTTCCGGCATCTTCAATTCCTCCGGAGCGATAAAATGGAATGTCGGATGGAAGTGCGACATGCCGACAATCAGCGAATGAATCGTACGTCCGTATTTCAGGTCGCCTACCATCGTGATGGTCAGGTTATCAAGTGTCCCTTGCGTCTTTTTGATCGAATAGAGGTCGAGCAGCGTCTGCGAAGGGTGTTGATTGGCGCCGTCACCGGCATTGATGATAGGTACCTTCGTCACTTCGGAAGCATAACGGGCAGCCCCTTCAAGATGGTGGCGCATGATGATCACATCAGCATAATTGCTGACCATCAGAATCGTGTCTTTAAGGGTCTCCCCTTTCGACGAGCTGGTGGTCGAGGCGTCCTGAAAACCGATAACACGTCCTCCCAAACGATTCACCGACGTCTCGAAACTCAGACGTGTACGTGTCGAGGGTTCGAAAAAGAGTGTGGCCGCGATCTTACCTTCAAGCAGGCGGCGGTCGGGATTTTCTTCAAACTTCCGGGCGTTCTCAAGAATACGCAGAATATCTTCTTTCGTACATTGATCAATCGATACTAAACTTTTATTCAACATAACGGGATGATTGTATGACCACAAATGTAAGAAAAAAAAATGATCCGCTGCGAAGATGTGAAAATAAGTTTCTCGTATGCAAAAATACGTGCCTCATTACGGATATATGCCCAATGAAGCCGTTTCTGACAATCCGACGCCTTCCCAAGCATCGGGAACCGATGAGGAAGACTGTTCTTCGTCGGGTATCTTCCAGTAAGCTTCCATATCTTCATCCGGTTCTTCGTCTTCGCCTTCAAAAGGATCGGGTGGAGGCGGCGGGCCCCAACGACGTACATAGATCGCCAGAACAATACCCGAGACCAAGCCGGAGAAATGTCCTTCCCACGAGATGGTTGTATGCCTGTAAAGCGAAGGAAAGAATGCCCATACGAATCCACCGTACAGAAAAGCGACTAACAGGGCGAAAGCCATCTGCCGGGGTACTCGCCGGATCATGCCGGTCACGAAATGGAACGCCGCCAAAGCATAGATCACTCCACTGGCTCCGATATGGACGGAACCGGCCGAAGCAATACTCCACGTGAACAATCCGCTCATCAAATAGAGGTAAGCAAAAATCGTCCGGCTTTTTTCACGATAGAACAAAATGAGTCCGAAAGTGAGCACCCATAGCGGCGGCATGTTGGAGAGCAGATGATCCCATCCCGCATGCAGCAACGGCATCGTAAGAATGCCGGACAATCCTCGAAGATCATGCGGGGCCAGCCCAAAACGTTGCAGCCGCAGCGAGAAGCACGCATTGACGATATGTACCACACAGGGTACAGCGACCAAAAGACTTGCATACAACGCGGCGCGTCGTGTTTCTTTCTTATCGTTACCTTCCTTCACGAATGTACCATTGTCTCCCACCACGGAACAAAGATACGATTTCCGAATCTATTCTCGCTACGATCACAAGTGTGGGACAAGGCTCGCGCTATTGTACATTGTGCATGGCCGAAAATTGTTTTTTCTTTTGTTTATGTACCGCATGCGGTTATTTCCGTTGAATCGTTTATTTTTGCATCCGGAATTTAAATACAAGAATAAAGATGAGATTGATACGGGCAGGCGGTCTGTTGTTAAGCATTGCATGGTGCTCCTGTTCTGCAGCAACAGCGCCGGATGAGCATGATACGAACAGGGTCTCCGAAGAGGAAAGTATCTCTGTTTTATACAAGCCTCTGAATGGCTTGTATGCACCTGCTATGCTGCTTAATCTTAGGATTTGGACGTTTTAGTCACTTAGGCAGTATTTTTTCTTTGTTATTTATCGATGCAAAACAGGGTTATTTTATTGACAGACAAATTAATAAGAGCGTTTTTGCCATACAAAAGCCCTACATATGTTGTATAACATATTTATATATTGAAGATATATGCATTAAAAGAGTATTTTTGCAAAAAGATTTTTACTAACCAATAAATTGTTGTATTAATATGGGGAAAAAGAAGATTTTGAGCAAGATTAAACTGAATCAGCTCGGTAACAATGAAATGGATAGGCGTATTATGAATATGCTAAAAGGTGGAAAATGCAGTTGTATGGGTGGAGGAGGAGCGCGTGAGTATTGGTGCAAAGCAGTACCTGCAAGCAAGTAATTTTATGCAGCACGCCTTCATGAGTATCCACTTTAAGATTTAAACGGGTAATTATTATCGTCAATTGGTAATAGAAATTGTCGATTGGCGATAATTTTATAACATTCATATCATGATACAAACATTTATTCATTCTACAGAGAATAACAATTTCTATATTTATGATGATCAAAGCAGATTATCAATGTTAATACACCCAGAATTACAAAAAGCACATATGGGAGAAGTTGATGTTTGCTTATATTACTCAAAAAAATACGCATATTTAAAAGAACATGGCTTCTTTAATAAGGCTAAGCATCCTCATTTTGAAAGACTAAAAGAGGCTAACGTAATGGAAAGCATCATACAAACCACTCAGATTGTATTTGAAGTGACGGATGTATGTAATTTAAAATGTGAGTATTGCGGGTATGGCGATTTATACCAAGTAACTGATAAAAGAAATCATAACAAGATAGATGTAGATAATGCAATAAAATTACTCAAATACATTTTTGATCTCAAAATTAAAAGCAATAAAAATAAACTAATGATAGGTTTTTATGGGGGTGAACCTCTTTTAAATATTGATTTTATAAAGCATATCGTAAAAGAAGTAAACCAATTGAATTTAAAAAAGAACCTTGATATTGAATATTCGATGACCACTAATGGAACTTTAATAAACAGAAATATTGACTTTTTAGTATCTAATAAAGTACATTTGGTGATTAGTATAGACGGTAATGAAACCAATCATAGCTATCGGAGTTGGGCCGGAAGCAAAAGAAACTCCTTTAAAGAAGTGATTAAAAACATAAATTACATACAACAAAATCATCCTATTTACTTTGAAAAATATGTAAATTTTATATCCGTTCTACACGACAGGAACTCTGTAAAAGAAATTTACGAATACATTCACACATATTATCAAAAAATCCCTGCAATCATAGAATTAAACACAACAGACATTAAGCCTAACAAAAAAGAGAGATTCAACAAAATGTTTTGCAGCAAGCGGGAAAGTGAAAACAAGTATCAAAATGAAACTATATCTAAAATACCTGCAACGCGATATGAAACCTCTTTTTTTCGCGAATTAATAGAGTTTGTAAAATATTTTAATATTAATCACTACATCTCAAATAAGGTATCATTATTTAATCATGATGAAAAGTTCTTTCCTACTGGAACCTGTCTACCGTTCTCTCTCAAAATCTTTTTAACCACTCAAAACAAGTTATTACCATGCGAAAAAATAAATTTTAAATATGCATTAGGAAGTATCGACAAAAACATACAACTAAACATTCAAGAAATAACAAAAAAGTACAACAATTATTTTGATCATTCCATAAAGATTTGTCAAGATTGCTATAATTACAAATTTTGTGGAGCTTGTGTATTTCATTTTGATAATTTAGATAAATTGGAAACAGAGGATTTGATTTGTGCTTATTTTCAAGATCAGCAGAGTTTTGGGGAATGTCTGCGTCGTAAATTTTCTTTTTTTGAACAAAACCCAAATGATTTTTTCCATATATTAGAAAGTGTAGGAAATCTTAATAAAGACACAACTATATAAATGATTGATTTATGGAGCTAAAAGACTCTTCCATTAATTATTGGTTTACAATAGAACCTTATGTATTTGTCGGCTTTCACGAAAACAAGGCATTGTTGTACAACACATTAGATGGGTCCATTTTAAAATCTGATAAAACAGAAGTAATAAAATTATTATGTGAAACCTTTCAAAAAGATAATTGCGGTGTTGTTTTGTTAACCAATGAGAGGTACAATCAAAAGGATATTAATCTATTTATAAATCAACTTCGTGATAAGTTTATGGGTGATATTATAGATATAAATTTATCTAAAGGCAAACCTGTTCAGCTATTCCCCTATTATAATTATTTGGATAAAAAAGTCACATTGAAAAGTATCTATTCTAGTGAAAACAAAAATATATTAGAAAATTTGTTTGAAATCAGTTTGCATTTTGACTCTTCAACAAAAACAATGCAACTTATTTCTCTTATACGATCAATTCCTAATATGGCGGTTTTTAATCTTGTTGGAAAGATTAAGGATATTATAAAACATCGTGAACTGTTGTCATCTTTAGGGCATCTATCTGCAAACAAATATATATTCTGTTCATACAAAGATATCGTACCTATCCAACTTGTTTTAGAAAACACATTCGCATATAAAATAGTAGTCCGATTTCCAATAGATGCAAAAAAATGGAAAAACACAAAAGAAATATTACTCAATCAACATTTGTCATATGAATATGTGTTTGAAGTTTCTTCTGATGAAGATTGTTTAATTACTGAAGAATTAATAGAAAAACACCAAATAAAAAAATATAAGTTAACTCCAATTTACAATGGGAATAATATTGTTTTTTTTGAAAAAAACGTGTTTCTTTGCGAAGAGGATATTTTATCTTCAACTATATCTATTAAAGATTTTTTCATCCGCCAATCAATGAACATTTATGATTTTGGTAAAATTACTATTATGCCAAATGGCGATGCCTATGCGAATGTGAATCAGCCTATGTTAGGTAATATTTTTTCACACAGCATTTACGAGATAGTACAAAAGGAAATGGATGAAGGAAAATCTTGGTTTCGTATCCGAGATCAAGCCCCTTGTAATAGGTGCATATATCAATGGCTTTGTCCCTCTCCATCTACTTTTGAAATAATCCTTGGTCGCTCAAACCTCTGTCATATTAAACCTCAACCATAATAGATTGAATGGTTTAAGTAGATGTTGAAAATTAATTTATATGAATATCCGTATATTTGCCCAGAAATAATTATCTTTGCAAAAAAATAAGGCAATGACACTGATCGATTTTTTATCTCACTTTCCGGACGAAGAAAGTTGCAAGCAAAAGTTTAAGGCATATCGCGACCAAGTAGGAGTTGTTTGTTCCAAATGCGGAGGCACGGATCATTATTGGAAAAAAGACAAGGAGCAATATGAATGCAAACACTGCAAAACGCGCACCACGCTAAAAAGCGGAACGGTAATGCATAAATCGAAACTTCCATTTCGTTATTGGTTTATAGCCATGCATCTGCTCACGTCAACGAAAAAGACATTTTCGGCCAAAGAAATCCAACGTCAATTGGGACATAATCGTTATCATCCTATTTGGCATATGGTTCACAAACTTCGCGAGGCCATGGGTAAAAGAGATGATGAATATGTCCTTGCGGGTTGTATAGAATTGGATGAGGGTTATTTTTCCACAGAGATGAGTCAAGAGGAAAAAGATAAGCCCTTGAAGCGTGGACGTGGCAGTCAAAAGAAAAGCAAAGTTTTAGTAATGGCAGAAAGTGAAATGGTTGAATTTCCGAAAACCGGTCAAAAACCACGAAGAGTCGGCTATTTGAAAATGAAAGTAATCGATGACTTGAAGAAAGAAACGATCAATAAGGCGGTTAAGGAATTAGCCTCAGATGTGCGGGAAGTTGACACGGATCATTCTACCTCTTATGTGGAATTGAAAGATTTTGTACCTAAAGACACCGCTCTCAGGTTATCCCCAAAGAGAAAGTGGGCGAGGTCTTGCCCTGGGTCCATATCGCCATCAGCAATGCCAAGAGACAGTTGATAAATACGTTCCATGACATCAAACCCGAATTCTTACAAAATTACTTAGATGAATTCTGTTACAAGTTTAATCGCCGATATTTGGGAGAAGCTCTCTTTGGAAGATTGCTCGTAGCTTGTGTAAGCTATAGAAATGAGTTTAGGTATAAGTGCGGATAATCATATTAATTTATATCAGAATTTTTGCGTATCTATGCATAAACACATAAAGAAACACCACTATCGCAAAGATCAAAGTTATAGAACTGACAGACAACCAACGTCTGCAATTGGAGGAAGGCTTTCACAAAGGCAAGAGCCACGCATTCTGTATGCGCTGCCGCGCCATACTCTTGAAAGCCGACGGTCTGACATCCAAAAAAGTTGGGGAGCAGACCGAAATGACACATATATCCGTGAATTCCTGGGTCAAGCGGTTCGAGACCGAGGGTATCAAGGGGTTGGAGACACGTCCCGGACGAGGTCAAAAGCCGATAATGGACTGTTCGGACGAGGACGCTGTACGCAAAGCCATCGAGAACGACAAGCAGAGCGTGAGGAAAGCGAAAGAGGCATGGCAACAGGCTTCGGGCAAGGAAGCAAGCGAAAGTACCTTCAGGGCTTTTTTATCCGCCTTGGCGCGAGATATAGACGCATAAGGAAACGTCCCAAGGGGAAACCCTCGCCGCAACTCTATGCGTATAAGACCGAGAAGCTGCAGGAACTCGTACAACAGGAGAAAGAGGGTCTCATCGGCCTTTATTATGGAGATGAAAGCCATATCTGTACCGAGGGATATGTGTCATATGGATGGCAGTTCCGCGGTGAAGATGTTTACATCCCCTCCGAAAGAGGTCTCTGGCTCAACATATTCAGGATGATAGACAGCAAAAATAGATATGAGGGATTCACTATGACTAAGAATATGACTGCCGATAAGGTTGCTGACTTTCTTGACCGTATGTCGCTCCGTATCCGCAAAAACACGTTTGTAGTCCTTGACAACGCAAGCGTACACAGATGCAGGCTTATGCGAAAACTTCACCCCATATGGGAGAAACGCGGGCTGTTCCTTTTCTTTCTCCCTTCTTATAGCCCACATCTTAATATTGCTCAGACTCTTTGGCGTATTCTCGGGGGGGGGGCAAATGGCTCAGGCTGTGGATTATCTCTCCACAGACTCCCTGCTTTATGCAACCAACCGAGCCTTGGCGGCTATCGGGGATGAACTCAATATCAATTTTGCCCATGTGGCTTAGTATAAATTATTTCTTACGAACTACTTAACAAAATTAGTTTAAATGATAACATTCAGCCGAAATAAGCGTTTTTCCAATATTAATAGCAACAAGATACATGGGTACATGGAGTATCTTTTGACATGGCTCCACCGCAATCATCAGGAATACCTGAACCTGATCGTCGAGACTTCGACCGCCGAGACTCTAAGGGGCTGAAGCCACAAGATAGAAAACTGTTCACCACTGTGCTGAAGATGTATCACCAACAAAAGGAGATGTTCTACTACGACGAGCACCGGTGTCCGGAGCAGATCGTCAGCATCTTTCAACCGCATAAGACCTATAGTCAGAGGCGAGGCCAAGGTGAAGTTCGGGGCAAAGATTGGTGCAAGCATCATGAAAGGTTATACCTTCATCGACTGTCACAGCCGCGAAGTCTACAACGAATGTGAGGATCTGATGATACACCTGAAGAATTACAAGAGGCGTTTCGGTTTACTGCCCAAGAAAGTGGAAGCGGACAAGATTTACTTCAACCGAAGGAACCAGGTGATATTGAAGCTGTTGAAAATAAAGATAAGCGACAAACCTCTCAGATGGCCGCCAAAGGAACAATAAACTGCAGCACATCAAGAACAAATGGCTAAAAATGTTGGGGAGCGCAACAAGATAGAAACCACCTTTGGCACGAGTAAGCGGGTTTACAGGGCAAACAATAACAGGGCAAAATGCCTGATACGGAAGCATCGTGGACTGCAGCATGCTATTTTACGAAAAACGTGATGAAGTTTCTAAGAAAGTTTCTTCATTCTCTTATCCAAAGGATGCTGACCGTTATTTTTGGAGACGGTATACATGAGGAATATGAAAACAAAGAACTCCGGGTTGACAGAAATGAATTTTTTACAACTCTTTATAGAGTATAATTCAGTGAACCCTAATCAATAACATACATTCACATAAACTAAAAAAAGAAAAAGAATGAGCTCTTTTCCGACATTCATTCAACTTGATTCCATGGACTGCGGTCCTACCTGTTTGCGCATGATAGCCAAGCATTACGGGAAGCATTATAGTCTGGAAACGCTCCGTCAACATTCGTTTATTACACGTGAAGGAGTTTCCATGTTGGGTATAAGCGATGCTGCGGAATATATCGGGTTTCGCACATCGGGAGTAATGATTTCATTCGAACAATTGGTGGAAGAAGCCCCGTTGCCCTGCATCGTACACTGGAATCAGAACCATTTTGTGACGGTCTACGATGTTAAAAGAAATAAAAAAGGATATCGTATCCGTGTTGCAGACCCCGCGTTGGGATCAGTTACATATCATGAAGCGGAATTTAAAAAATGCTGGCTGAGTACAAAGAAAGAGAACGAAGATAAAGGAGCTGCTCTGCTTCTGCAACCCGGGCCGGAGTTTTACGATCGCGAGGATGAAAAAGAAAACCGTAATCGCAGTCTCCGGTATTTCCTACGATACTTGACACCTTATAAGAGTGAGCTTGTTCAACTAATACTGGGAATGGTTGTGGTGAGTCTTCTGCAACTGATTTTTCCATTTCTCACTCAGTCCTTAGTGGATATCGGTATCCGTGACGGTAACATGAGTTTTATCACGCTGATTCTGATTGCTCAACTCATTATTTTTATCGCCCGCCTTTCCGTGGAGTTTATCCGCAGCTGGATATTGCTGCATATGAATACACGGATAAACATCGCCTTGATTTCGGATTTTTTAGCCAAATTGATGAAATTGCCTCTTCGCTATTTCGACACAAAAATGACAGGTGATATCATGCAGCGTATCGGTGATCACGGACGTATCGAATCGTTTCTTACGGGCAATTCCATCAGTACGCTTTTTTCATTTGTCAATTTCTTTGTGTTCGCTTTTGTATTGGCTTATTATAATTTAGTTGTTCTTGGTATTTTTCTTGTCGGTAATGCCTTGTATGTGGTATGGATACTCTCTTTTATGAGGTATCGCCGCGAGTTGGATCACAGACGTTTTGCCCAATCCGCCGGAGAACAGAGTAATATCATACAGCTAATCACCGGCATGCAGGAAATCAAGCTGAATAATTGTGAGAAGCAGAAACGATGGCAATGGGAACGAATCCAGGTAAAGCTGTTTAAGATAGGTGTTAAAGGGTTAGCTTTGGGACAAATGCAACAAGTCGGCTCAGTCTTCTTTACTCAAACCACGAATATCATTATTTCGTTTATTGCAGCCAAAGCTGTTGTGGATGGACAGATGACACTCGGTATGATGATGTCGCTCACTTACATTATCGGCCAGTTATCCTCTCCGGTGGAACAGTTTATCGGCTTTGCCCGTTCATTCCAGGATGCTCAAATCAGTTTAGAGCGGTTGAATGAGGTACATGGAAAAGAAGATGAGGAGGAAACTATTGAAAATAAACTGACGATTTTGCCGGACAGACGCGATATTACATTGGAAAACGTGTCGTTCAGTTACGACGGTGCCGACCGTGATTATGTATTGGACGACATCAGTCTGCATATTCCACAGAACAAAGTTACGGCTATTGTGGGGGCCAGCGGCAGCGGGAAAACGACCCTCATTAAGCTCTTGCTGGGTTTCTATGAACCCAATAAAGGGAGCATTAAAATCGGTGAGACCCCGCTGACCGTTATCAATCCGCACCTCTGGCGCAGTAAATCGGGCTCGGTGATGCAGGACGGATTTATATTCTCCGACACCATCGCACAGAATATCGGTGTGGGCGACGATTATGTGGATATTGAGAAACTGCGTCATGCGGTTACCGTAGCCAATATCCGGGACTTTATCGACTCTCTGCCGTTGGGATACAACACTAAAATCGGGATGGAAGGAAACGGCATCAGTCAAGGACAGCGTCAACGTATCCTGATCGCCCGCGCCGTGTATAAGAACCCCGAATTTATCTTTCTCGATGAAGCCACCAACGCGTTGGATGCCAATAATGAAAAAGAAATCATGAAACACCTGCACGAGTTTTACAGGGGTAAGACGGTTGTGGTGGTTGCGCATCGATTAAGTACCGTAAAAGATGCGGATAAGATCGTGGTGCTTGATCAAGGTAAAGTAGCTGAAGAAGGTACACACGAAACATTGACGGCATTGAAAGGGAAGTATTATGAATTGGTGAGAAATCAGTTGGAGCTGGGGAGATAACGAATGGAGTATGGAAAAGGAAGAGAAGAAATACAAAGAGATCGAGCTTCGTAGCGAGGAGGTGCAGGAAGTTATGGGCGAAATTCCACCGTGGATTCTCCGATGGGGGATTACCACACTTTTTGTTATCGTGATGGCTCTGTTGACCGGCAGTTGGTTTTTCAAATACCCCGACACCATAAAAGCAGAAATAACGGTAACCTCGTCCGACCCGCCCGTCAGCATTATTGCCCGCTCTTCGGGGAAAATAGATGATATCTTTATCAAAAACAATGAGGCGGTTGAATGTCAGGCGATATTGGCAGTGATCCAAAATCCGGCAAAAACCGAAGACATGCTGGAACTGATAAGTAGGATGAAAGCATGGAATATCTACGGATATTCGGAAGAAACCGTGCGAAGATTCTTTAACGGCCCCTCCTTGTCATTAGGGAATATTCAGGCTGCTTACGCCTCTTTTTTAAGCAGTTTAAATGATTATCGAAACTACAAAACGCTGAACTATTATCCTCAAAAGATCGCATCCCAAAAAGAGCAGTTGGTTACTCAAAGAGAATATTATAATCGCATTCTCAAACAGGCGCCTGTCATGAGCGAACAGTTTCGGACATCAAGGAATATCTTTGACAGGGATTCTATTCTTTTGTCTAAAAACGTTATTTCGGAGAATGAATATGACATCTCCAAAAACAGTTTCCTGCAGAACAAACAGTCTTATCTCTCCTTCAGCGCTTCATTGAAACAGTCGGAAGTTCAATTGATGAAGGGAGAAGAGAATTTGCTCGATTTGCAGCAACAGGCAACCGAGTTGGAACGGAAATACCGGCTATCGCTCCAAAATGCCGTAGAAGCATTGAGTGCGCAAATCAAAACGTGGGAGCAGAATTATTTGTTGGTAAGCCCCATTGCAGGTACGGTTAATCAAATGGGCGTGTGGAGCAACAACCAGAACGTAAATACGGGAGAAACCGTTTTCACGGTTATTCCCGCACGACAAGACCAACCCAAAGGTAAAGCGTTGCTACCCGTTCAGGGAGCAGGGAAAGTAAAAGTCGGTCAACGGGTCAATGTGCGCATCAACAATTTTCCCGACCAGGAGTTCGGTTATCTTATCGGGAGAGTGGAGAGTGTTTCAAATGTCCCTACGGCAGAGGGGTTTTATGTGGTGGAAATAGATTTTCCGAAAGGAATGGATACGAATTACGGAAAGACGCTGCCCATCACCCGCCAGATGTTGGGAAGTGCGGATATTATTACCGAAGATTTGCGGTTAATCGAACGCCTCCTTATGCCGATAAAGAAATTATTAAAAAATCAACAATAACATGGAAAAACAACGTGAGTTCTTAAAGAATTATACCGATCGTCTGATAGAGAAAGGAAAATGTTTCCCCAATATCGGCCTTTGGGACGGTAAAATGGGGATTGCCGTTTATCTGCTGCATCTTGCCCGGATAACGGGAGAGGAGAATTACGAACGTCAGGCAGATGAATTTATGGATACGGTTTACGAACAACTGGCCGAACGAACCTCTTTCTTTTACGGTGACGGATTGTTGGGGATCGGATGCGGTATCGAATATATGATCGAACACGGATTCATCGAAGGAGACAGTGATGAAATTCTTGCGGAGATAGATATTGTCGCACGAAATATCGTCGACAGAAGACCGATAGAATCCCTCCCTTTGCAAGACGGCGTTTGCGGTGTGGGATATTATTTATACCGGCGACTGAAGAACAAACCGGACAATGACGAAAGCATGCTAACACTTAAATTCAAAGAATACCTGATTTATCTGATCGATTGGATAGAAGAGTTATTGCTGAAAACGAAAGAGGAAGATGACTATAACGATGCCTATTTCCTGTTGTGCCGATTGCATCGGTTGGATGTATTTAACCACAAGATAGAGCGGATGATGGGGCTTTGTCTTCGGAAGCTGATTGATTTTAACTGTCGCATATCCGATCCGTATGAATTATTGGGAATAGAATCACTGAAAATTTTAAAGTCATGGATATAACCTCGGAACTTACGATTGTCATTCCCGTACGTATGGATAGTAAGGAACGGGAAGAAAACTTGAGAGCAATCCTGCCTTATCTTATTTCCTATACCTATGCAACAATCTTGGTTATGGAAGTAGATGAAGAGCAGAAGTTTTTTCTGAAGAACACAGATAAGAGAATAAAATATTATTTCCAAAAAGATACGGATGTCATTTTTCATTATACCCGGTACAGAAATGAATTACTTATACGATCGGAGACGAATATCGTTGCGATTTGGGATGCGGATGTTTTTCTGACAGTATCTCAGCTAAAGGCAGGGATTGAGTGGGTGAAGAAAGGGGTTACGATGTGTATACCATACGACGGACGGGCATTTTATTTATCTCCGGAGGATAGCATAAACGCCCGAAAGAATCTATATCGTTATATCAATAACTGTGAAGAAGAGAGCTTAATACCTCTATTGGGCCGTCCCTCTGTCGGAGGAGTATTTATCATAAATAAACAGCGTTACCTGCAAGCCGGCGGTGAGAATGAAAACATTTACGGATGGGGGCCTGAAGATGCCGAACGTGTCAAACGCATGGAGATTCTGGAGGAACCTGTGAAACGGGGCTCCGGTCCTCTGTTTCATCTATACCATCCGAGAGGGATCAATTCGACCTTCGGATACGATGAGAGAGATCGAAATAACGTGAATGAACTGATAAAAGTATGCCGGATGAGTACCGAAGAACTTCGCAAATATATCCAAACATGGAAGTGATTATGGATATCGATACCCCGGATGATATGGCAAAGTTCCAATTCCTTAAAGAATATTTTACCTATTGAGCATTACACAAATCGTACATGTTAATAAAGAATCATTGCTGTCGTACATTTGCACTATTACTGATTTTAACGTGAGTTCGATCTAAGCGGTCATCAATCTTGAGTTATCCATAATCTCCTGATAGAGGTTTATGGAGGGTTTCTTCTCAAAGAAAGAAATTGTCAAGTAACTGTCTTTTATTTCTTTTCAAACAATTGCAGCAGAGTTTTTCTCTACGGTACTTCTACGGCGAAAGTGCCCATGCCATCAAGATACGGATATGGGTTACCCTTATAGCAAATCTTCTGCTGATGGTCATACAAAAGCGTATCAAACGCACATGGGGCTTCTCCGAACTGGCGACAATGGTGAGGATTATGCTGATGTATTATGTGAACTGTTACATTCCTTGAAAATCCCGAAAAAGATTGGGCAAAAATGCTTGAAGGAGTAAGAGATGTGTCACCTGATACGCAACTATTTGACTAAAAGATACTTACTTTTTGAAAAACATATCCGCAACCAATAGTATCCTTATTTTTTGGGGGGGAGGTATGCGAGTTCTTAGTCCGGGAGTGGAATAGCTCCGAGACTATCAACTTTTGATTTTCGAGAGATGTTTGCCTCAACTTTCCCAACAAAAATCTTACACAGGACAGGCTATGCGTCATTACTGAGCTTATATCTTGAATGGTACTCCAAATAGAAACCACTGTATGTGAAACCATATGTACGGTGATGTGAGAGGTCGGAAAACGAACGTGAAAAGAAAACTGCTTCGTTTTCCTCCTGCCTAACCAATACCATATTTATAAAAAAAACACAATAAAATAAAAAATCAAAAAAAATGGAAGCTCTGATAAGAAAAAGTTTTATAACTTTGGAGGTGAAAAAATTGCATTTACATCTTTTATGCTTCGATGGACTTTTCGGCAAGATAGCATATTTTCTCAACACAATGAGAACTTATAAAAAAGTAGCAATAAAAGAGTTACATTGCAAACTAAATTTTTTATTGATATGAACATGAATCTATTAAGACAGTATTTAAAAACAGGTTTTCGTGTTTTTTTGAAATATAAAATACAATTATCTATCGCGATTTTGGGACTCGCCTTTAGCTTGGTATGTTTTATCCCGACTGTTTATTGGCTACATTACGAAACGACCTACGATCGTTTTTATTCGGATGCAAAGGAAATATACCGCATATATGCTGTCGAAAAAGGCTCCGGTAAAGTGAATGAACAGGTACCCGGGCTTTTAGGCAACGAGTTACTCAAATACTTTCCTATATTGGAGGCTACTGCCGGTTTTGTCACGGAACAATTAGATTACCAGACAGAAGAAAACGATTATATCCAGTTAAAGACACTATGTGTTGACAGCGCCTTTCTAAACGTTTTTCAACAGCCGTGTGTTTACGGAGACATGAAGCAAGCGTTACAGATGGCGGGAAATATCGTTTTAACCGAAACTGTGGCTTCGCGTTTATTTGGCACTGCAGAAAAGGCGATTGGACAAAAACTGGAGCATTCTTTATCCAGAATTTTCGGTCCTTGTACAGTAACGGCCGTCGTTCAAGATTCGCCGGCAAATACGAATCTGCCATTCGATGCCATTTTTAATTTTCCCGCCTTACAAGATGCATCTATGATCATGAGCACTTCCGAACAATGGCAATATTACAATAACAATCTATACGTGAAGTTTTATCCTCAAGCAAATAGCAAAGGGTTTGAACAACAGCTTCGTAATTTCACTTCAAGAACAAACAAGAATACCGATATTGAGCTAAGGATGCTTCCGATTAGCGATGTTCGTCACAAACTAAACAGCGACCAGCTTTTTACCTTGAACTTCATACGATTGCTGGTGATTTCAAGCATCTTGTTAATGCTCAGCGCACTCTTCAATTTCTTAAATTTGTATCTTGGCCTTTTCCGTCAACGTATCAATGAGTTCCGTCAACGCATGATTCATGGAGCTACAAGCCGACAAATTATCACGCAAATGATGTTCGAGTTAACTTGTGTTGTATTGTCGGCATTACTGATTGGAACTTTCTTCATTTTCCTTACTCGACCTGTCGCATCCAATCTATTAGGAATAGTCATGCCTACACCGCAATTGATTTATTTTTCTCTGCTTTCCGGTCTGGGCATAATGCTGTTCGTATTGCTTTTCAGCCTGATCCCCTGTTGGAGGATGAATCAGCTGATTACAAGAAATATGGCAGAAAGAAAAGCGTCTAATCAACCTATGTTACAGCGAATCGCGATATCTTTTCAACTCGCAGTCAGCATCGTTTTTATTATTGCCGCTTCGGTCACAATGATGCAAATGCGTTTCATCAATCAAAAAGATTTGGGATTCGACCGGGGGGGAATCATTCAATTATATAGCGAAAACATGAAGCTGGATGAACATAAAGCTACCATAAAACAACGCCTTGAAGCAATCCCTCAAATTATGAACATTTCTGCTACGGACTATTCTCCCGATAAAAATGCGACCGTGACAACCGAGGTAGAATGGCCGGGAAAACAGTTGCACAAAAAACCTGTTTTCCAATGGCTCTTTGCCGATGCTAATTTTGCTAAGACTTTCCGATTAAAACTGATTGCGGGTCGATGGTGGGAAGAAGGTCAAAACGAAAATCATAAAGTCGTTCTTAACGAAGAAGCGGTCAAGGTTATGGGGCTTAGTGAACCGATAGGTTCCATTATTCGAATGAATCCTTTTTTGATTACTAATGATGGCGTTGCTCCCATGGAAGAATATGAAGTGATAGGTGTGGTAAACGATTTTCACTCTCATTCTCTTCGAAGTCGTATTCATCCGACGATTATTAGAACCGGTTTAGAAAACATCTGGTATATCCGTGTCGTGCCCGGACAAGAGCAGGAAGTGATGCAGCGAATATCTTCGATACTGACAGATATAGATATCCGTTTGACGGATACTCGTCTGACTTTGCTTGATGAAGTATACGACCGGTTAGATTATTCGGAACAGATCGGTTTAAAATTATTTTTCATATTGGCGATCGTTTGTCTTTCAATCTCTTTGTTCGGAATTTATGCCATAGCAAGATCAACGACTCAAAAGCGTCGCAAAGAAATAGCGATTCGCAAGATATTTGGAGCTGATATACAAAATGTTGTTCGCATGTTTGTTTGCGAATATTCTCTATTGGTTGTTTTTGCAGCCGCAGTAGCTCTCCCGATCGCTCATTATGTTATGTACCGCTGGCTGCATGGATATGCTTATCACACGAATATTCCATGGTGGTTACCGGTAATGGTGTTTACGGGTAGTATTACGCTCGTATTATTTACAGTGTTAGGACAAGTGCTAAAAGCAGCCGGCAGTAATCCTGCAAAAGTCATAAAAAGTGAGTAAGCTTATATTATTAGAGTTTACGTAAATTAGTTTCTGTATGTCCACGGTTCGATTTTCATCCTCAGATTATGCAACACAGCACATGTAGCAAAAAACCGTTCAACGAAAGAGTTTGTTCTGAGCCTGCATTCATCTTTGACAATCCTCATGAACTTGGCTCTGCCGATGACATGTTCCACCCGTACCCTGATACGGGAAATCTCTCTATTGAACGCTTTCGGGTCATCAGAAAGCGCCTTTCCCCTGCTTTTCTTGACAGGTTGTATAATTGTGCCCCCTTGGAAAGTATATCCCTGATATCTGGTGTCCTGATACAAAGTGCACGGAACCGGAAAGGAGTACATAGTATCGGCCATCTTCTTGTCATGTGTCTTTCCGGAAACGCTCCGACTGACAAAGAGAATCTGCAGGATACAGTGATGATGACTGCATTCTTTATCGTATGCCGCTTCTTTTTCCCACTGTATTGCTTTTTCTGTTCATCGGTAGTCTACTGGATGAGGAATCTCCCTTTCTGTCCCGTCATGAAGCAATATGGGCTGAATTTCCTCTTAGGAAAGTCCGACAAGCGTTCGGAAAGTTCCTTGTCGGTCTGTGCGGGGATAAGGCCCATTGTTTTATGGCCGGAACGAAGAATATGCGTCAAGCAATGCACGAAAGTATTGCAATGCTTCTAACCCATCCCGAAACAAGCCGTATGGTACTCTTGCATAGGGTTATTCTTCAGATAGACAAGGATAAAGAAAAGACGTTCGGTAACATCCGGCAAAGGACTGTTCTTGTAAATACAGAAACTGCAACGGTTGGTGTGGAGTTTATCAGTCATATCATATTCAGACAGATAGTCATAATGAGCAGCCTCAAAGTAAGAAAGAAGACGAGAGAACTGAACATGGCTCAAGCCGGTGAGCACACGGAAACTCATGGGATTATCTCTATGTTCGTTGTAAGCCATGCGACAAAGATACACGCATACGCGATATATAACAAATCTAATTTACATTAACTCTATTATAAATGAAGGCATATGTAGAAGAACTAAATAAAAGACTTTTGCAATCAATAGATGAGTATTATCCTGTTGGTTTGGCTCAAGGTCAAATAGGAATAAGTATCTATTTCTACCATTTATTTCGAATAGAAAAGAATGAGAATTATAAAGTGATTGCGGACCAACTATTAGATAATTCATTAGTTAGCATATCATTGGATTCATCTATTTCTGTTGAAAATGGTCTTGCTGGAATAAGTTTGGGTATTATATATTTGATAAAAAAAGGCTTTGTAAAAGGAGATTTAAATGAATTGTTGGAGAATATCGATAATGTTATTTTTAAACATTTAGCCTTTACTCAATCTAATTTGTCTTTCCAAAGAGAAGAGTTGTTGCATCTTATTTATTATTTATCCGTAAGGTTACGTGACCAAAAAGAGAAAAATGATATTTATATATATCAAGAACTTATTATTAAAACCATCAACATTTTTACTGATAAATTAAGTGACAATTTTTTCAATGAAGGATTTTCTTTTTCAGTATACAATTTTCACTTGCCTTTATTCACTTACATCTTATCATGTTTATTGAAGCTAAATTTCTATAATAATCGCATTTACAAAATTTTGGAAGAGTTTGAGTACTCTATCTTATCTAAAATACCAATACTACATGCTAATCGGTTATTCATGCTTTGTGGAATACTTCCACTTGTTCCTTATATGAAAAATCCAAAATGGGAACTACATGCGCAACTACTCCATAGAGAAATAAATTTGCAAGTTATTTTCAACAAAGAAATAAACAACAAACATATATTTGTCGGAAATGGATTGCCTTTAATATATTTACTGCTTTATTATTTGGAAAATTATCACCCAAAATACAAAATATGTTACAACCCTCAAGATTTTCAAGATAAAATTATTTCTTCTGAAGCTTGGGAATCGCTGTTCGCACAAAATAACTTTTTTGAGGCTCATCAAGGACTATTAGAGGGCTTCCCAGGAGTACAATTAGTCCTTTCACATATTCAAAAACGAGGCATATGAAAACTGATTTAAACGATACAACATTTATAATTCCGATACGTTTAGACTCTATTATTCGTTTGGAGAATCTAATACTTACAGTTGATTGTATTCAAAGTTTTTTTAATACTAATATTATTATTTTGGAAGCATCATCATATAGAAATGATATAATACCATCTCTATGTAAGAATATCACTTATTGGTTCATAGAAGATAAAGACCCCATTTTTCATAGAACCAAATATTTAAATAAAATGACAGAAAAAGTAAAAACAGAGATTATTTCAATATGGGATAGCGATATTATCTTGGAAGCTGAACAAATACAAGACTCTGTGTTGCAATTACGTGAAAACAGTTACAATGTGGCTTATCCTTATAATGGAGATTGTTTAGATACCTCGGATATTTTAAGAAATCATTATTGGAAATATAGAGATATTCAGTTTTTAAAAAAACATAAAGATAAGATGACCCCTCTTTATGCAAATAATGGGAGGGGGGCAGTTGGTGGTGCAGTCTTATTAAAAACAGAAGACTATGTAACTTCAGGGATGGAAAATGAAGATTTTTATGGTTGGGGATTAGAGGATGGGGAGAGGTACTGTCGTTGGGTAGAATTTAACTTTAAAATTTATCGAAGTAAAAATTGTATGTTTCATTTGTCTCATCCACGTGACAAAAATGGTATGTTTCATTCGATGAATCATAAAAATAAAGCAATGCATAATTTTTATGAGATTGTTAATCTTGGAAAAGAAGAACTTAAACGAAAAATCACAAGTTAATTCGGCATTGTTAATTAGATTCAATCAAGTATCCATCTGCCGTTGCTTAGGCGTATTTGATAAGAATAATTTGCAACAAATCCCTCTCCATGAATAACGACCGGTGTGTTAATTGTTTTAAAAGGAATAAAAATTTCCCGGGTAATGCTTCCATTCTGTTTTGATATAATCATATGGTATGATCCGCCTCTATCTTTTCCTTTACTATGATAGTCCGACATATCATAACAAATCAAATTATATTTGTCATAATCAAAAACGGACGAAACGTCCCGATCAAGATCCAAATATCTTATAAATGTTCCGTAAAGGTCGTATACGACAATTTTATTTCCTTGCGACTTTACAAATATTTCGCCATTGCTTTCATCAAGAACAATCTCATTAATCCTTGTATATTCTTCGGGACCTTGCCCCTGTCGGTTTATCTTCCTTAATCCTTTACCGGTTTTTCTGTCAAAAACAAAAATATTCCCATCACTATTCTTGTTTTTTAACAGCAAGTATTCTTTCCCTACATCTTGTACCAAACCTTGAGTAACAAACTCGTCGGTTGTTTCCAAGGGAATATACTCTACACTCATAAAATCCTGAAGAACGAGTTCTTTTTTAGGGTAGCTTCTCGAAACATCAACGATAATTAAATCTTCGTTTGATTGTTTGTTTCCTTCACACGCCACCAATAGCACAAACAATATGACCGTTAGAAATACATTTGTTTTTTTCATTATCTTATTTTTTTATGTGACAAAGATTACTACGACCAATATTTATTTCATAGTCAGACGGCGATGGGCAAAACCACTGATAGACATAACTATTACATATAAGTAAAATGCAATATTATATTATAGAGTATAGCTTCCGCCATCAGACGAATGCACCGCATTTGATTGCTGTGGGCCGCTTGCAGTATTTACGCCACTACTACTTCCAGCACAATAACAACCAATACAAGCACATGAGGATCCCCCTCTTAACAAATCCAACCTTCGTTGGTCTAATTCACTCATGCTGATTTGATTCAGCCTAATTTTTTTTCAAATTTCTCATTGTTGTAAAATTTAAGTAAATACAGGGAACAAAAATAGTTGCCCTAACATCCTTCTCCAAAATATTAATCCACTTTTCTAACGAACGGTAGCATTTTTCCTAATAAACGGTATATTTACCCTTGACTGCTGTTTTAATTAACACAAACACAAGCTGCCTTTATCCGGAATAAAGTTACGTCGTAAACCTCTTTACAAGAGAATGGATATTATTACGTGAGTTCGGGATAAAAATTGACCTGCACACATGCCTCACGCAACTGACCCTTGAAATAGGATGACTTGGACAGAAACTCATTCATAAACAAAGTGCTATCCGACATACTCTTGTACTTTTGTCATACATGTCTTCTCCGTTATGGAGCAACAGGAACCCGGTTCCACCCAAAAACACCGAGGTACCGCATGCGGTTATTTCCGTTGAATCGTTTATTTTTGCATCCGGAATTTAAATACAAGAATAAAGATGAGATTGATACGGGCAGGCGGTCTGTTGTTAAGCATTGCATGGTGCTCCTGTTCTGCAGCAACAGCGCCGGATGAGCATGATACGAACAGGGTCTCCGAAGAGGCGATATCCGCTTTCTTTGCCGACCGTCTGGCAGGTAAAACAGCCACTTTCGCAGGAGAGAAAACTATGAACCTATGGGAGGTCGAGCAGCAGCGCCAATGGGTGTGGGAGATATGGAAAGCAGCCAACGAAGCCTTTGCCGAAGAAAAACTAATCGACTTGAAGCCTTTGTCGGAAACGTCGTTGGGGCGCTGGGTATTACCCGAAAACCTGGAACGTGATGCCGTCATGCCCTACTATTGGGGAACAAAAGGAAACAATAAGCCCAAGGACGGTTTTCCGCTCTACCTGTATCTGCACGGTTCGGGCGATAAGCATCAGGAATGGGCAACAGGGCTGACCCTTTGCACCCGGTTCGACGATGCTCCTTCGGCCTATTTCATCCCTCAGATACCGAATGAAGGCGAATATTATCGCTGGTGGCAAAAGGCCAAGCAGTTCGCATGGGAGAAGCTGCTGCGACAGTCACTCGTATCGGGGCAGATCGATCCCGACCGGATGTATATCTTCGGTATCTCCGAAGGGGGATACGGCAGTCAGCGGCTCGCATCGTTCTACGCCGACTATCTGGCCGGCGCCGGACCGATGGCGGGAGGAGAACCGCTCAAAAACGCTCCGCCCGAGAACTGCCGTAACATAGCATTTTCCTTACTCACAGGCGCGGACGACAAGGGTTTCTACCGGAATACGCTGACATCGTATGTGCAAGAGGCTTTCCGACAACTCCATACGCAAGACCCTGAACATTTCATGCATCGCATCGAACTGATTCCCGGCAAAGGACACAGCATCGACTACCGTCCTACGACTCCGTGGCTAAAACAGCATGTACGAAACCCGCATCCGAAGCATGTGACGTGGGAAGACTATGAGATGGACGGCCGGCACCGTCCGGGCTTTTACAACCTTTACCTTCCCGAACGGGCAGATAATGCCGGACGGAAACGTTACGAGATGAATATTACGAACAACACGATCACCCTGCAAATCGACGATGTAACCTATGAGACAGTTGAGACCGATCCGCACTGGGGCATCGAAATGAAGTTCAAGAAACATTATACCCCTTCGCGTAACGGGAGACTGATACTCTATCTGTGCAACGAGCTGGTCGACCTGAACCGTGAAATAACCGTAACGGCAAACGGCGAGCAAGTATTCAAAGGTACCGCCACACCCGACCTGAAACATTTAATAAACAGTTGTGCCCGATTCTTCGATCCTCACCGGCTCTATCCCGTTGCGATCGAAGTAGCCTGGTGATCCCAAAGCGAACGGGAAGTATAATCTGAAAAAAAAGGATTATTTTTGCGGCACGGTTTCCCGACGCAAACGGACATGGACATACGGACAAAAATCATCTCTCCCTTTTTTGCACGACGACAACACGCAATCGAATCGTTCGGAAAGCGGACTGTCGACATCCAGCGGCAGCAGTTGCGTTACCTGCTCGGCAAGGCACGCAACACCACTTGGGGGAAGCGTTATGCTTTCGCGGAGATCTCGGGATACGACACCTTTCGCGAACGTATCCCGCTTCAGAGTTACGAAGACTTGCACCCGTTCATCGAACGGATGATTAACGGAGAGAAAGACGTGCTGTGGCCCTCGACCGTGCGATGGTACGCCCAAAGCAGCGGCACAACGAACGACCGCAGTAAATACATCCCCGTCACGTCCGACATCCTGCGCCGCTGCCATTATGCGGGAGGCTTCGACACCGTTGCGCTTTACCTGCATAATTGCCCCGACACGCGTTTCTTTTCGAAGAAAGGGTTGATCCTTGGCGGCAGTCACAGCCCGTCGCCCCTGAACAGGCGGGCACATTGCGGCGACCTCTCGGCCGTGCTGCTGCAAAAACTGAATCCGCTCGTCAACCTGATACGTGTGCCGCGCAAAGAGATCATTCTAATGGACGAATGGGAAAGAAAGATCGAGGCGATTGTGGAAAATACATGGAAGAAGGATGTAGTCAGTCTTTCCGGCATTCCGTCATGGATGCTTGTGCTGATCAAAGCCGTTTTGCAGCGAGCAGGCAAACAGACACTGCCCGAAGTATGGCCGAACCTCGAAGTCTTTTTCCACGGCGGGGTCGGGTTCGAACCGTACCGCACACAGTACGAACGACTGATACCGTCGGACCGAATGCACTATATGGAGACGTACAACGCTTCGGAAGGATTCTTCGGGTTACAGGACGACCCGTCGGACAAAAGCATGCTCCTGATGCTCGACTACGGGGTGTTCTACGAATTTATCCCCACGGGCGAATCCGGGCGTCCGGACGATGGGATCGCTATCCCGCTCGAAGCGGTCGAGACCGGCGTGAATTATGCGATGATCATCACCACAGCCGGCGGACTGTGGCGCTACCGCATCGGCGACACGGTGCGCTTCACGTCTACCTTCCCGCACAAATTCGTGATCACGGGACGTACCCGTTTTTTTATCAATGCTTTCGGCGAAGAGTTGATGGCGGACAATACCGAGAAAGGCATCCGAAAAGCTTGCGAAAAAACAGGCGCCTTAGTGAGGGCGTATACAGCCGCCCCCTTGTTCCTGCTCGACAAGGCAAAAGGACGCCATCAGTGGGTGGTTGAGTTTGAGACACCGCCGCCCTCCATCGAAACATTCGCCACCGTGTTGGACGATGCTTTGCAGACACTTAATTCCGACTATGCCGCGAAACGTTACAAGGAAATCTCCCTGCAACCCCTCGAAGTAATTCCCGCCCGCGAACATTTGTTTTACGACTGGCTCAAGAAACGCGGCAAATTGGGAGGACAGCACAAAGTACCTTGCCTGAGCAACAGCCGGGACATATTGGAAGAACTCTTGTCGATGAACGGCTAATCACGAAAAGAATATCTCACATAAGGTCGGAAACTATCCGTATTCTTCGAGTAGAGTACGAATATAAGCCATTTTGTTCTCCTGATCCCACGAATAGGTTTTGCTGTTCTGTTGCAAAAATTCGAGCAGAAGCAATGCTTTCTCCAACAGGTCGTAGCGCAGGGAACCCTCTTTTTTGATCAGTGCGTCACGATAGAGCAATTCCGAGAGCATGCGCATTTTGGCTAACGCTTTCTGTTCACTGTTTTCCGTCCACAGGTCGTTAAGCAGGTCTTCTTTTTCGATTTCATAGAAATGATGTGCCGGACAACGGAAAAAATGCTCGTAGATGGCATTATAACGCGCCTGCATGTCAGCCGTAGCAGCCTCGTCATCCTCATCACTGCGCCGCACCACTTTGGCGATGGCCTCGAAGAACTCCTGTAAGATCTTCAGGATGTAATCTTGTTCTATCATTGTCCCTGTCGTTTATTTTATCTACCGAAACACAAAAATATGAAACATGGTAAGATTTGCCAAATCCCGGTACGGCAAATCGGTTTGCCCATATTGGCATGTCCTGCCGCTCTTTGCAGGACGAAACACGATACAGTCAAATGCGAAATACCGTATTTTTTCTACCTTCGTTGTAGCAAATCGCCCTTTGCCTCGTTATAGGGATGAACAGTCAAACGAATGGATAACGAATATAAGAACCTCGTCGATGGCGTGCGAAGATGCGAGCAACAGGCGCAGATGGCTTTCTACGACCGCTTCTTCCGTCCGGTTTATCAGAGTGCCGCAGCTGTTGTCGGCAATCGCGACGAAGCCGAAGAGATCATGCAGGACACTTTGCTGAAGATCTTCGTCCGTCCCGAACTGCTCAACGACGATCCGCAGGCGATGGAACGCATCCTGCGACGGATCGCAACAAATGCGGCCATCGACACCGTACGAAAGCAGAAGAACTTTTACACTTCAATCAACGAAGAGCAGGTGTCGGAACCGGCCGACGAAGACGAGCCGGCCGATGAGCAGCCCGACATCGATGAAATACGTACCGGCATCGGACGCTTACCTGTCGGTTACCGAAGCATCCTCAGCCTGCGTCTGTTCGGCGATATGAACTTCGCCGATATCGCCGCAAGGCTACAACTTAATCCATCCACCGTGCGTGTGCAGTACACGCGGGGATTGTCCCGGTTACGAAACTTATTGAATCAGCCCCAACGGATATGAACAAGAAGAATAACATATTAGAACATACGATCAAAACGCATTCGCACGAAATTTTTGCCAGTGGCGAACCGAAAGACGGACACCGCGAACGCTTTGCCCGACGACTCGAAGCGTTGCATGCCGAAACGATATCGGAAGTCGAGACGGATATATACGTAACGCACGAAGCGAAAGCGAACAACGGACGGAATCGCGTCTTGCGTGTCCTTATCGGAGCCCTCACAACGGCTGCCGCCGTGATGACCGCCTTCTGGCTGTTCACTTCACGACCGGAGATGACCGAACCGATCTCACCGGAAGACTCGCCGGCCGATGTGCAAAACCATTATGCCATGCTGTTTGAAAACGAATTGGAAACAACGAAACAAATGCTTACCTTAATGAACGGAAGCGAACGCTCTAAAGTACTCCAAGAGTTAGAGACGATGAAAACGGAGCCGGTACCGGAAGTCCAGATGCCCGATGAAAATAAGATTACATTGATCGTCAGCATCTATTCGTCCAGAATTAGTGCTTTGCAGCAAATACAAATGAATTTAATAACCTCTCAAATAGAAACATCATGAAGAAAATTCTGTTTATTTTGGCCATCACCTTGCTGGCAACCGAAGCTTTCGCCGCGCGGAAAGAGTATAAAAGAGAAATCGTCAAGGAGTTTACCGTCGGCGACAATCCCATTCTTTCCATCGAAAACAAATACGGCAACATTCGGATCATCGAAGGAACGAACCGCAAAATTACGTTCAAGATCGAGATCAGAGGCGAAGGACGCACCGAGGAGGCCGCCCGAAAATATGCCGAGAGCGTATCGGTCGATTTTTCCCACAGCGGCAATCAGGTTTTGGCCCGGACCAAGTTTGAACCGCTCAACTGCAACAACTGCGGGCGTTCGGTACATTATATCGTTACCGCTCCTAAGAGCGTCATTCCTCTGCTGGAGAACAAATACGGGAATATTTACCTCGATAACTTCGTGCAGCCGCTCACCGTCGAATTAAAATACGGAGATCTTTTCGCAAACGCCCTCAATAAAGCGACGATCGACATCAGTTATGGCAAAGTGACGATGAACAAATGCAAAAATCTTTCCATCGAGAGCAAATACTCCGGGATCAAAATCGACGAAGCCGGGCAAGTTGTAGCCGATTCGAAATACGATAACTACCGGATCGAATCAGTGAGCGACTTCGAAATCGAAACCGGCTACACCGATGTGCGAATCGGCAAGTTGAACAAACGCCTGACGGCCGATCGGTTGAGATACGGAGGGTTGAAAATCTCCGAAGTAGCGAAAGATTTTTCGGAAATCCGGGTCGACGCGGCATACAGTAATGTAAAACTCGGACTGACCGAAGAGCATGCCTTCAAAGCCGCTCTTTATACGAACTACGGAAATATCGACACCGGCAACCTTACATTCCACAACGTATCGTTGAAGAAGAAAGGATGTATCGTCGGTACGGCGGGTAAAAGCAATAACCCGAACGCTTCCGTCAATATTTCCGTCTCGTATGGAGGAATCGTATTTAAATAAAAATGAATATCCGTGTTTGTACCTAAAAACTCCATTAAACTATTTAATAACAATAATTTGGATGCATGGATTGGAGTAAGAAATAAATTTCTGTAGATTAGCAATATATAATTAATTTTAGGCATATATACGGACATTCATATAAATAAATTGTCACACCCATCGACTTACCGCTCTCTAATAATCGCGTATATTGATTTTTATATCGAGCTGGCCGTCCGTAATCATTTTGATGATTCAGCTGGTTTTATGTTGTTATTTTAGGAATATCCCTATGTGAGCCGCTAAACCGATACGGCACGATACAGACCGGGCGGATACCGTTACTGTATCGTGCCGTCGATAAGGTCGGTGCCGGAAAGCATACAGTTATTCGTTGCGGGCGTGGACGACCTTATGTGTCGCCACGGCCTGTCCCGCTTGAATCCGGACGAAGTAAACACCCTTTGCTTCGTTGCCGAAAGGAATCCGGGTTTCGTAACGATTCTGTTGCTGTTGCGCCACAAGCATTCCCTGCGCGTTGAAGACAGCCACATCGAACATGCGGCCGTCTTCGAGCGATACGGTCAGCTGCCCCTCCGCAAACCATACTTTAGCCTCCGATAAGCCGCCTGTGATGATTACGTTGGATACCTTATTGCCGTTGCAATCTTTAAACGCCGGATTCCGGTACAGCAATCGGTTGTCTACATGGCAACACATGAAAGTAGAAAGTACCCCTTCCATTGTCGGTATTCCCGGAACAAGAATAAAGGACAAGCCTAACTGGTCATTACCCAACCCTTCGATATAGCTGTAATGTTCCCCGACGTGTATCCGCTTGTGTTTATGGCCGTCTTCGAACATGACGGAATCGATTTTCGTAATTTTTCCCGACGGAACAAGACCGGCCGAAGGGATACTTTCTCCTACCTTCAGCGAGAAATCGTAGATAACGGTTTCTTTTTGTTTTCGATAATCCTGATGTACTGTGTTTTCATATCCGGGATATGGAGTGAAGAGTACTTTATCTCCTTCGGTACGAATCAATCCTTTCAGAACGATCAGGCAATTGGATTGCAGAATCTTCCACTTTTTCCCATCTACTACGGTATCTCCATGCAAAATTGTTTCACAAAATTTATGGGTGTTTTCGTTATAACATTTCCAAACCACGGAATCTGCCTTAAAGGCATTCACATACTTGCCGCCGAAAGCGTTTTCTTGCGGCCAAACTCCTGCCGATACCAACAGCATCAGCGAAAATGATAAAAAGATACTTTTCTTCATGATTATACTATTGAACAGTTCATTTTTTTCGAAAGTCGATATATACGGAAAAAAGAAAATTTCTACCCCTATTATTTTACCGAGAACCATACATGGCATCGGGAGCAAAAGAGAAATGCCCTCCCGAAGCTATATCAAGATTTTTGCAATATAATTTAGATCGACTATCAATGATTAATTTACCACCGGGCTCAACTGTGATTTTTTTAGCCGAAACATCTAACGTAGCTCCATTGGTGATACGTAATGTCGCTCCGCTTTTTACGATGATATCTCGATCGTATTGCCTGTCCGAATGGATGTTTACCGTACCGGTAATGACGACGTCTGTCGGAACACTGTTTATTTCCCGAACCAGGAAAGATGCTGCTGCTTGGAAATGCGTATGTTCTTGATTCGATGCCGGCATATAAGACCTCATAAATTTTGTTTTACCTGCTTGATGAAGATTCTGACCGGTTAGCCTGCTGTTCAATTGACTTTGCCAGTCTGATAATGCTAACGCACTTACTGTTGGAACAAAAGAAAAGTAATTCTTCAACAACAGTCCGTCGGGAATTTTGCCTGCAACGTTGCTGACGTTGTAAATCCCAGCCGGGGCACCATCTAATGGATATACGAAAGCATTGCTGTCCATGCTTTTTTCTGAAATATCCAATTTTATATTTATTAAAAATAGAATTTTTTTATGTATCCGTATCCTGCCCCAATAAACATTCGATGTATTTCTGTTTGGTGCCGCATGGATTTTTACATCACTGACGACATCTGCACTTCCTGGTATTTTCAAAACAAACAGCTTCGGAAAATTCGTCAGAAGAAAAAACTTTCCATAATAATAAGTCAATAAATGCATCCAGATGGAAAATTTATATGTTTCCCGATGGTCAACCAACATCGTACCTGGCTCCATCACTTTCGTTCCGTTTCCGGTACCGTTAGTTATCGCCACATTTTCGCATTGCAGGGGAAATCCTACATTATCATACTCTGTTTGAAATGCATTATGTTCGTTACCGTCAATTTGCAAACGACTGTCTACATGATAAACCAGCATCTGTTTGGCTGCTTTGCTGTCTAATATTTCGAGCCCTTTTTTAATCATATCGATATTCTTTGCCTGAAAAATCTTGATGAAGGCTACCGAGAATTTTACGTCGGCAAGATGACGAAGCATTGCCTGCATGCCGATCGGAACATTGGCTCCTTTATGAGGAGAATCGACACTGATAAATTTCCATGTATCATGTTTTCTGTTTTCCAATTCCATCTTTCTCAAAGCATATCTCGCCACAAGTCCTCCCATGCTGATTCCCATAACGACATTGGGAGAGGCTCCTTCCTTATTTCTATTGACATAGTCGATTACTTCCTGAAAAAGAACTGCGTTTCTTCTGATATCATCCAATCCGTCATTATAATCCAAATAAATGATATCGAAAGAACTTATGTTTTCCCATATATTAGGATTGCCAATATTTAAAGTTCCAATACCTTTTTTTCTAATACTTAGGTTGGTTATATCCATATTCGTTGTTCCCAGCACATGGCTCGGGTCAAATCCTTCGGCTATAATCAACGGTTTTCTTATTTTCTGCGAGGTGTTGCCTTCCGCATATTTTATCTGTATCTTCCCTCCGGAATGTCGGGAAGAAGCGGGTATATCCGATGTCAGGTCGGCTGATTTTAATGTGACGGGCGGCTCTTCCCCTATGGATATTTTCGTTCGGCATGTATATGTCGTATTATCTGTATACGTTATTCTGAAGTAAATATCTTTAATGCCGGTCGATGAAAATGTATGGGTAATGTCGTTGTTCCACGACGCCGTTCGATATCCTCCCTCGTTGTTGAAGTTGACCTGGAGGTTTTTAACGACTCTGCCCGTATTGTTTACGAATAAATTCGAACTGAATTTAAAACGTATGGTTTTACCGTGGTAATACTTTTCTTTGGGAGCGACGGCGAAGAGCATCTTCTATTCGTATGGATTCTTGCCATTGACGTCATAAATCTGTTCATTGACAACTTTTACCGAACCGGAACCGATGGCATCCTTACGATACATATCATATCTAAGATGTATAACTGCAAGTGATGTGGCTCCCTCACTTGAAATTCGGGCATTCATTTGGTCCGGAGTCGGCAAAGAGATATTGCCGTTTACTTTCGAGCTGTACATCCCCCCGTAAAGAGCGTTCCATATTTCCATATCGATATAGTTTTCGTCGGTCAATGCCACCCCATCATAATATACCGGGTCTATAAGATGCAGTCCGTAATCATACAGTAACCCCGTGGTTACTCTGCTTTTGTCGACATGCTGAAACACCTTGCTTATTTTAGCATTATATTCGGCAACCTCCTGCGCAATCAGGATATAAATTGGGCTTATTGCCATTATTATTATGGTACGTACCCTGTTTCTTATTCTTTTCATCCTATTTTTCTTAGTCATGAATATTAATTTTGATATCGAACCGTCCGTCCGTAATCATTTTGATTTCACCGGTTTCTGGATTCTTTACACTGAAAGAAAAAGTCCCGCTTATAATACCATTCTCTTTGTCGAATTTCAACAAACAATATTCGCTCGGCAGGTCTTTGCATAAACGGTAATACCTATTATTATCTTCATACATTGCACTGGATATTTTATGCTTAAATCCGACTTTTACGATGCTGTCCGTAATGCTGATAAAGCGATCCTTATTAGCGTATGAATAAAAACCTAAATATTTTCCTCCTTCACTGTAGTAGCCGCTGATAGGACTGTGTCCCAACACGCCGCTGCCACGGGTATATACAAACAATTCTTTGTCTACATAGCAACCGAACGTATTTTTGCCGGAAGTCGAAAATTCCGGCAGTTCGAATGCTTCTTCTTCTTCGCAACGAGGGAAAAAGAATCCTAAAAGAAGCATAAAAAAGAAACAGTAGTTTTTCATAGTTGCCGTGTTTTCATTTGTTCATCAATTTCCTCCTGCGTAACCAGGAAAATTGGGCTTATTGCCATTATTATGGCACGTACCCTGTTTCTTGTTCTTTTCATCCTATTTTTCTTAGTCATGAATATTAATTTTGATATCGAACCGTCCGTCCGTAATCGTTTTGATTTCGCCGGTTTTCGTATGCTTTACACTGAAAGAAAAAGTCCCGCTTATAATACCATTCTCTTTGTCGAATTTCAACAAACAGTATTCGCTCGGCAGGTCTTTGCATAAATCGAAATATCCATTATTGTCTTTATACAATGCGTCGGATACTTTATGCTTAAATCCGACTTTTACAATACTGTCTGTAATACCGATGAAGCGATCCTTATTAGCGTATGAATAAAAATCCATATATTTTCCTCCTTCACTGTAGTAGCCGCTGATAGGACTGTGTCCCAACACGCCGCTGCCACGGGTATATACAAACAATTCTTTGTCTACATAGCAACCGAACGTATTTTTGCCGGAAGTCGAAAATTCCGGCAGTTCGAATGCTTCTTCTTCTTCGCAACGAGGGAAAAAGAAGCATAAAAGAAGAATGAAAAAGAAACTGTTGAGTCTCATCCCTATATTTTATTTATTCACCAATTTTTTTGTTCCCACTACGACACCATTGGCGATCAGTTTGTAGATATGCAGTCCGGAGGCGAAATCGGCTGAAGAAACGGTTATCGAGCCTTTTCTGCCATGTACGTCGAGCGGTATGTTTTTTACTTGTGTTCCGTTGATCGAATAGAACGTGATAGCTGCGCTTGTTGTTCCTTCGGGCAAGGTGTAATCGATTCGGGCGTTACCGTTTACCGGATTGGGCACATTCTGCGACAGATACTCCTCCGTATCGAGGATTTTTTCATTGGTTGTCGTCGCTTCACCGCTCTTGAAAGATATCTGTCCCTGATTCTCTAACGTTTCCACTCTGGCCTGAAGTTCTTTGATCGCTTCTACAAGTACCGGTATCAGTCCGGTATAATTTACCGCATAGATACCCTCGGCATCCTGCTCTACCAATTCCGGGAAAAGCTCTTTCACTTCTTGGGCAATAAAACCGAATTCTTTCTTATATGCTTTGCTCCCCGACAGATTGAATGGTTCTGCCAATGCGCTTTGGGCATTTTCCTTACTGATTTTACCCTGTGCAATCATGGTTTCCACCTCCTTGCGTCGGTCTGCTTCGGATGCAATCTGTTTCTCGTAAAATTTACCGTGGAGGCGTTTGAGTCTACTCAGATATGAACTGTTGATATTGATAATGTTCCTTTTGAGTCTCTCATCCGAAGTAATCAACAACCCTTGTGTGGTCCAAACTTGTCCGTTCACTTCGAGGGCATACGTGGTCGGCTTCCGCCCGATACCGATTTTGCCGGTTTGATCAATAAACAGTTTGTAATTTCCCCAATTTGAAGATCCATGTGGTCGCCAGATATTTAATCCGCCTTCGGAGAATTCCATGCCCCAATTGGGACCGATGTATACTCCGGGGGCACTGCCGACACTATTCCAGTTATTCGGCTTCTGACCGATGAACAGATGGCTGTCCTGATAAAACAACTGTGCCTTTAAAGAAGGCATCCAACACATCGCCAAAACTACGACTAAAGTCGTCCGTAAAGTAAAAATTTTTTTCATGATTTCAAATTCTTTGATTATTATACGATAGCAAACGTAAATAAAATAATTTTGTTACAGTTTTTTTATTACAAAAGATTAACTTTTATTATTATGGTTGGTTTTATGAATAAATGATTAAAGTTTACGCTCTTTTTCGGACGTGTATCGGCATGTACAAGTTGTATCATCCGTATACGTTATTCTGAAGTAAATATCTTTAATGCAGGTCGATGAGTTCGCTCGACAGCCCTATACATAAACGGTAATATTCATTATTGTCTTCATACATTGCACTGATGTGTTTTTGATATTCCGAAAAATAGCCTACTTTTGTAACTCAAAAATCAAACATTAAAAACAACGTATACTATGAAACAACGTATTTTTTCTACATTTCTGTTTTTACTTCTGGCAACTGCCTCGTATGCCCAAAAGAAGCCCCTTGATCATTCGGTCTATGATGGCTGGAAAAGTCTTTCGAACATCCGCATCAGCAAGGACGGTAAAATCCTGACGGCACTGATCCAGCCGCAGGAAGGTGATACAACCCTATGGGTTAAAAACTTATCAAAGAATCGAGCGCTCACGATCGAGCGGGTCAAAACGTATGTCGTCTCGCCTGACGGAATATTTACGGTAGGACTTGTAAAAGCTCCCTTTGCCGAACGGCGCGAGGCGCGGATTAAAAAGAAAAAGAAAGAAGACCTGCCGAAAGATTCACTCGTTATCGTAGACAACCGGACATTGGCCGTACGGAAGATTGCGGGAGTGAAAGCATTCAAGGTGCCCGAAGAGATGAGCGGTCATATTGCTTATACCGTTACAGCGCCGAAAGATACGGCCAAGAAAGACAAAAAAGAGAAAGACCTGCTGATTCTCCACAACCTGATTACACAGTACGAAGATACGATTCGCAATGCCAAAGACCATCTATTCAATAAATTCGGGAACGCTTTTGCCGTGAACACCGAGCCGGACAAAAAAGATACGACCCGAACACCCGAGGTCCTTTTCTTTGATCTGAAGAATGATGTACGCCAAACCATCTCGAAAGAGAAGGCCGAATACAAATCGTTCGCGTTCGACGAGCAAGGAAAACAACTCGTTTATCTCGCCACGAAAGATACGTCAAAGATCGAACAGAAAGCATTCGAGGTGCGTTATTTCAAAAAAGGCGCCGACTCGGCAGTAGTGATCGCCGGAAAGAACGTTGCGGGACTGCCCGCAGGATGGATATTCAACGAGTTTTCAACCCCGCGTTTCAGTAAGAATGGCGAACGGATTGTGATCGGGGCTGCCCCGAAGCAGGCAGCCAAAGACACGACAATCATCGACTTTGAAATGGCAAAACTCGATATCTGGCATTGGAAAGACCCGCTCATCCAGCCGCAGCAACTTGTAGAACTGAGACACGAACAGAGCCGTACCTACACAGGAATCATCGACCCGAAAAAACCGAATGCTTTCCTTTCCGTAGCAACCGAGGAGATGCCTTTCTGTAGCATCGCCAACGAGAATAACGGCCGCTTTGCACTTCTCGGATCCGACAGACCCTACCGGCTGGAAACGCAGTGGGATGTATCGCCCCGGTTCGACGCGTGGACATACGACTTTGAAACCGACCGTCTGCAACCTGTGGCACGTGCCATGGGAGGCCGTCCGACGCTCTCGTCGCAAGGAAATTATACGATCTGGTGGGACGCCGCTCAACGTCACTGGTTCGCTTTCGACAATCACGCCCGCACCACGGTAAATCTGACCAAAGACATCGGCGTGAATTTCTGGAACGAAGAGCATAATACGCCTTCTCTGCCCGGTTCATACGGACTCGTAGGATGGGGCGAAAACGACGAATACGTACTGCTCAACGATGCATTCGATATCTGGAAAATCGATCCGAAAGGCATCAAAAAACCGGAAAACTTTACGCTCGGAAAAGGACGGAGCAACTCCCTCGTGTTGCGCTACGTGCGTACCGACCCGGAAAAACGTTTCTTCGCACCGAACGATCTGCTGCTGCTCTCGGCCTTCGACAAGCGCAGCAAAGAAAACGGATTTTATACGCTGAAGACAGGTCGGCGAAACCTGCTGCAGAAGCGACTCATCGATACGTATACGTTCCCGTCGGTCGTGAAAGCCAAAGAAGCCGATGTGTTTGCTTTTCTGAAAGGCAACTTCCAAACATCGCCCGATCTATACGTTACGAGGGACTTCTGGAAATCGACCGACAAACTGACCGACATCAATCCCCAAATGCGTGATTACAGATGGGGCACGGCCGAACTGTTCGCGTGGACGTCTTTCGCCGGCATCCCCTTGCAGGGCCTCGTCTACAAACCCGAAGGTTTCGATCCGCAGAAGAAGTATCCGGTCATGATCTACTTCTACGAGAAACATTCCGATGAGCTTTATCGCTACTATCCTCCCGCTCCGAGCCGTTCCATTATTAACATTCCTTTTTTCGTCAGCCGGGGATACGTGGTTTTTGTTCCCGATATTCACTATACGGTCGGCCATCCGGGCGAAGACGCTTACAACGCCATCGTCGCGGGAGCGGAAGCGCTGGCACGGAACGTGTGGATAGACAAAGCAAACATGGCCATTCAGGGACAGAGCTGGGGCGGCTATCAGGTCTCTTATTTAGTGACGCGCACCGATATGTTTAAGGCGGCCGGTGCAGGTGCGCCCGTGTCGAACATGACGAGTGCATACGGCGGCATCCGCTGGGAGTCGGGACGCAGCCGCCAGTTCCAGTACGAGCAGACACAGTCACGTATCGGTGCGACGATGCAGGACTCATTGAATCTGTATATTGCCAACTCGCCGGTGTTCTTTGCCGACAAAGTGCGCACACCGTTGCTGATTATGCACAACGACAAAGACGGCGCGGTGCCCTGGTATCAGGGAATCGAATATTTCATGACACTGCGGCGTATGGGCAAACCCGTGTGGATGCTCCAGTACAACAACGAGGCGCACAACCTCCGCGAACGCCGTAACTGCAAAGACCTCTCCATCCGTCTGCAACAGTTTTTCGACCACTACCTCAAAGGCGCTCCCGCTCCGGTATGGATGACAAAAGGACTCCCGGCCACCGAAAAAGGCAAGTCGTGGGGCTACGAATTAGATACGGACAAGTAAGAGCAATCGATTCGGACGATTCGGAGGATGTGCCGGAGCTTCTCGTTCCGATACATCCTCCGATGGTCTGTAAAAGTGTGAAGAATGTCCGGCGAAGAGAAAGAACTGACCGCCTTAAAGAATGGCTCGTATCAAGCGTTCGAGGCCATTTATAAACGGTATGCGGGCAAGCTTTACAACTTTATCATGACTCTCTCGCACGGCGACTGCTATATGGCAGAAGAGATCGTGCAGTCGGTTTTTATCAAATTATGGGAAGTGCATCGTGAGATCGATCCCGAAAAATCTATTCTTTCTTTCCTTTCCGTGATCGCCAAAAACATGCTGATAAACAAATATCAGCGACAGACGATGGAATACTTGTATCAAGAATTTGTGCAGAATGAAGAACCTGCCTGCGATACCATCATGGAAAAGGAAATCGACGCCAAATGGCTCGAACAATTTATCGACGAGCTAATCGAACAGTTGCCTCCGTCGCGCAAAAGAATCTTTATCCTGAGCCGGAAAAAATATCTATCGACCAAACAAATCGCCAAAATCATGCAGATTTCCGTAAGTACGGTAGAAACGCAGCTATGGCTGGCGGTCAAATTCATTCGTAAGCATTTTGAAAAGAACTTCCATCGATTATTTCTTCTCGGCCTCATTCTGTTAATTTAGTATAATTGTATGATATCGCATTCGGGGAATTGGCGTCATCGATTGTACTGTGTATATCATCATATAAGGAAAAATGAAAAAAAACGATTATATCCGTCTATCTGAAAAATATATCCGCGACGAAGCCACGGAAGAAGAAAGAGAACGTCTCTTCGACTGGATTCGGCACAATGAAAAGATCAACCGGTTAATGCTAAAGCGGCTGGAGCAAGCGGCATGTGACGTAGATCACGACACGGAAATGCGGATGTACGAACACATACGCACGTCCATTCTGCCTAAGAACAAACAGGTATGCCTTAATCGTTCGTGGCGTAAAACGATTCGACAGGCTGCCGTATGGTTGCTCCCGATCTTATCCGCGTGGTCAGTCTACCTCTTTACTTCTCGCCCTTCATCCGAAAACGATCTGCTAACCATCACCGCACCTCCAGGAGAAAGAGCCGAAGTGGTGCTGACGGATGGAAGTCGGGTCTGGATCAACTCCGGTTCAACGCTCACCTGTGACGGGACCTTCAACCACAAGGAGCGAAGAGTTTTTCTGAAAGGAGAAGCCTATTTCGAGGTTCAAAAAGACGCGCGATGTCCTTTCATCGTACATGCCGGTGAGATGGAGATAGAAGCACTCGGTACGTCCTTCAACGTGAACGCATATCCCGATATCAATCACGTTTCTTCCGTTCTATTGGAAGGAAGTATTCGGGTCAATGCAGAGGGAGAAGAACACATCCTTTCCGAAAACGAACAGATTATTTTCGATCGTTCGAGCCACACATTATCGACCGGTAAGGTCTATGCGGCCGACTTCATCCAGTGGAAAGAAGGGAATCTATACTTTGAGAACCGTTCGTTCGACGAGATTGCCCTTACGCTCTCGCGCGTTTTCAATGTCGAAATCCGGTTCGCCTCCGAAGAGCTGCGTGCCGTCCGGTTCTCCGGCACACTGGGCGGAGGAAGTATCCGGAACGCGCTCGACATCTTATCGCTGACTTCTTCGATGTGTTATGAAATGAACGGTACGACCGTAGTGTTGTATTGTAAATAACCGTTTGTGGCGGAATCTCTCTTGCATTCCATAACGGGAGAACTGCTCTCGGGCCAGCCGTATGCTCTGATCGGCAGCTTGGATAAAAAAGCTGTTTGCACCGATACGGAAACGGTCTTGAGTGATTACAGCCTGACTTGAACGCTTGCCATGATGCTCCGCCCACGTATGTTATACGTGTAACCCGTTTCGCTCAACAACCCATAGTTCGCATAGTGGTATGCTCTTCGATTCAGAAGATTCATACCCGTCAAACTGAAATCGGTACGCTTTGACACGGTCCACCTTACCGACGCATCGAGCAATACGAGATTCGTTGAGTTGCCTGAACTGAATCGGGTATAGTAATGTTCACCCCCTATACCGATTTGCCAGGCTTTGTCAGGTATAATCGTAAAAGCGAGATATTGCTTCCATACATCATGAGCGCTCTTTCCGGAAAATTCAATATCCATCGTATTCCTTGTATACAGTAAACGATAATCCATCGACAACCCATTGGTGAAAAAGCCTTTCAGATACGGTTGTACAAAAGTCTTTGTCAATACATACGGTGCTTCTACATGCTGCTTCATGGAAGTAGTCCAAATCCGTACATGGCCGGCATCAAGTCCTAAAGTCAGTTTACCCGACATCAATCCTTTGCTTATGCTTCCATTTACCGCTAAATTTCGGCTCTCATTCTTTATCGGAACGAACGAGTGAAGGATATAATCCCCCATAAATAATTGACTCCTCATTGATGGATAACGATTCCAATCCAGTCTTCCCATCCCATGAAAAAACAACGAAGTAATGGGATTCCGATATCTGACGTTTAAGGTTGCGGTACGTTCTTCTCTGTATTCGGAAACATCTTCGGGTACAGTTAAATTTCTAAAATCATTCATCATGACATTCCGGAGATGCATATCTGCCTTAGGCGGGCTCAGGGAATACTTGAACTGTGCCGCCATATCCATCTTCGCACTGATTTGATGGCGGAGAGAAAATGCCGGAGCCACGGAAGCATAATGTTCCGTACCACTCTCATCAGTCAGCTTATTTCTGATGTGATGCAAATGATAGCTCACAGGAACAGATAAGGTAAACAACCATCTGCTTGATCGATACGAAACGTCCGGAGAGAGGTAGGGACTCAACAAGGAGAAATCCATCTCGTTCCGTGTGGGATAAGAAAGCGCTATTCCGTGCAAATCTGCGTCTATGTTATGATGATTGAAATCTATTCCTCCGCGGGCGGACACCTTCCATCGGTTGAACAGCCAACCGTAGCGAGCCTCCGTAACGGAGCGATAATCTCCCGTCGTCACCTTCTGTATGGCGGAATTGTCTGCCGTTATATGCAAGGATTGAGGTTTATAAACATAGCTGTTTCGTGACGAAAACGTGAGCAGACGGTTGTTTATCCGTTTTACTACCTGCACATCATTCGTAGCACGGAAAGACGGCGTTTCGGCATTTTGCAGAAGAGAACGTGTACCGCCTATCGTCGAAGTCGCCTTATCCCAATCGGCATCGAGGTACAGATTGTCTTTCAGAAACAGTGCGGGACGATTGACCTGCAACGCCCAATGACCGCCCAGACGGTGCGTCTGCGTCCGCATCGCCTTTCGTTCGATGAATGACGGGACCTTTTCATCAAAATAATTCGTTTCATACGCCGTCAGATAATCCAACTTGTCCCCCTCGTATGTCAGGTTGAATTTTATATCTCTGCCTTCACCTGTACGCCACGAGTTTGAGGTATGGGCAAGCATGGAGAAGTTATCACGGGTTCTCTGCTCATCGATCGGCGAAGACAACCGCCCTGCTGTGACAGGATCGTCCCAAAGCTGACCGGCATACCCGTTGCCCGAAAGGCTGCTTTCGATCTGTCGCCGGCTTTGTGAGGCCGGATTCCATCCGGTACGGTTGATACGAACCGTTTCCATATTCTGCCACTTGCCGGCGATACGCATGGCAAATGCGGAAGCATCGTATAAAAACGGTGACATCCCTGCCCCTCCGTGAAGTATGGCGATCCATTTATGGCGCGCTTCTTCCTTCAGCTTTATATTCAGTCCTGCCCGTTGAGAAAATTCCAGTCCCTTCAGCACCTGAACGGGTTGATGATTCTCCAGAACGTCGACACTCGCTACATCCGAAGGAGAGATGTTTTCGGTTGCCAATCCGTAACGACCGTCCATAAAATCGGAACCGTCAATATAGAATTTATTGATCGGCTCACCATGGTATTTGATTTGCCCGTTCTCTTCCACCTTTATTCCCGGCAGGCGTTTAAGGACATCCGAAAGGTTCTTATCTGCCGGTGTGGCATACTTATTCATATAGTAAGTCAGCGTATCGCTTCGCTGTTCTATGTCCGGCGCCGTGACGGTTACATCCTTGAGTTGCATGGGCCGGGGTACGAGATATACGGTCAAAGGCGAAGATGACACGCCGATCCTGATGGTTTGAGAAGCATAACTCATACATTGAAATCTTAAAGACAAGTCAGGGACAGACGTAGGATATTTTATGCCAAATTCACCCTGATCATTCGTTATGGTGTATGAATATGGATGATCTGATGAGTCTTTAACCTGTACGATAACCCCGGCAACAGGAGATTGATCGTCCTTATCGAGCACCACGCCACGAACTTCCTTCGTCTGACCATAAACGACAGACAGGCTAAAGAATGCTGCAAATATCGCTGTTATGATTCTCATAAGCCTATTCTTTAATCCTTCCGCCAGTCTGTTTCGATATAATCGTAAGTTAATCCGCGGGGCTTAGCCGGATCGGTTCTCGTTTCTCCGTTATTCGTTACATTCACCTTGATGCCGCTGACCGTTTCAAGATACCCCAGCGGATTGATGTCATACGTATATTTCGTCTGATAAAACTTCACACGCGAAGTCTTGTTATAAGGTACGTCCGGCATCGTGATACGACGATCGGACTTGGAATTTATTCCCACACAAACAAAGGAATAATGGCTCTTGGCATCTCGCACTTCCATGATAAAGCCGGGAAGCCCGCCGAACTTCCATGGGCCGTCGGCTACCGGTATCTCATCGGTATAATAAGCGATGTAGTCTCTGCCCCTGAAAGCGCATCTTGCACTTTTACACTTGTAGCCAAGCACCTCTTTGGTCTCCTCCGTCATCGTCCATGCTTGCACGGGAACCGGTTCTTCAATAAGAAACCAGTCCGTAGCGATCTTGTCCGTCGTCGTGAACTTGCCTGCCGGATAGTTCTTATAGATCGAATACGTCTGCCCTCCGATATAGCGTCCGGGGTCTGCTTGTATCTGGTCGGCAGTAGACATCCGAATCAATGAATCGACCTGCATGGTGCGATAACTGGAAAACTTGGATAACCCCTGCCCCACCTGCAAGATCATACGGTCTGTTACAGCCGGCGACATCCGGGTTGTATCACGCAAATACCTGTAATCGAACATAAATTCCATAACCGCTTTGCCAATCTCTTTTTGTTCAGCCGATACGACGGAGTTTGCCGACATTTGCCCCCCCTCCACGCGAATCACCTGCACCTTCTGTGCATAACCTGCGACGATAACACTCAGGCTAAGCGTCATCATCCATACCATTTTTTTCATACGCTATACATTTTGTTATTGATTTAACTTTTCCGCAAAACTACGGGCGATTCTTTCGCGAAAGAAAAATAATCCTTACTGCAACATTGACAATTATTACTAAATTATTACCGAAGTCGCTATTTGCCTGTTCATCGATTCTCCCAAACGAGAAATAGTTTATTTTTGCAGTATGGAGAAGAGGATTAAAATACTGCATGGGCTAACGATAGGAGCCATCCTTGCATTCTGCACGATGCAGAGCTACTGGCTTTATCATCGTTATTCATATACACTGGAAACCCACGAGAACGAATTATATGAAACGGTTCTCGAGGTGATGCAAGAAGAACGGGAGGTAAGGAAATTTAAGAAAAGACCGGATATAAACATCCTGACCAATACGAAAATAACCGCATCGACCGAACCGGGAAAAGCTGGCATCTTAAGCACCGTATTCGACATTTATGCGGTTGACTTAAAGAAAACCGAACGGAAGGATATCACCGAGAAAGACATCAAAAACATCATCCGTATGTATCGAACGGCCCAAACAGAAGGCATCACGCATTATCGTTTCAACATAACCAATCATCCTAAAGATCCTAACGAATATGACGCATTGGAACGCTTTATCATCGATTTTCGCAGTCCGTTCGAAATCGCACGAGTAGATTCTCTGCTCCGTCAAAGAGGGATTACGGCAAAAGATATCCACATAGAACGAGCTGATTCGATGGTTTGGTTGCCTCTGAGATTTAATCATACCTCAACGTTCAACCCGCACATCACCATATCATACCCATACGATATATTTGAAAGGGAGATGGTGAACATTACGTTACCGGTCGAATTATCTCCGGTACTATCCCAAATGATGAATTTATTACTCTTATCGATCGTTCTTTCCGTTTTTCTCATCAGTTGCCTTGTGGCACAGATTGCAACGATACAAAAACAGCGCAAAGTGGAAGAATTGCGGCAGGACTTCATTCATACCATGATCCACGAACTGAAACGCCCCATATCGACTTTAAAGATGTGTATCTCTTTTATGCGTAACGACAAATTGATGGAAGATAAAGAAAGTAAAGAGGCTGTTCTTGCAGATTCCCGTCATGAACTGAATAACCTGTCGTCCTATTTCTCGAAGTTACGAGACCTCACCTTCAACGATGTAACGGAAATACCGCTCACGTTGTCGGCTTTCGACTTGCGGAGTACCATAACCGACTGTATCGAAAAGCTCAGCATCCCGAGCGGAAAAACAGCCGCCATCCATCTCCTTTCTGACACAAAATTGACGGTAACAGCCGATAAAATGCACCTCAGCCATATCATCAGCAATCTATTGGAGAATGCGATCAAATATTCGGAGAAAAAAGTGGAAATAAAAATCGGCTACTGCGAGAATAACCACGAATCCATTGCAATCTCTGTTCAAGACAATGGCTTCGGCATTTCAAAATCAGACCGCAAATACATCTTCGACAAGTTCTTTCGCAGCCCGTCCATCACAGACAGGAATATCCCGGGCATGGGACTGGGGCTGGCCTATGTCAAACAGTTAGTGACAGCTCATAAAGGTTCGATCGAAGTGGAAAGCGAAGAAGGAGCCGGCACCGTTTTCACCATTAAACTACCGCAATGACAGACGCTATACACATTTTATTGGTCGACGATGACATCAAAAATTCCATGCTTCTGAAAAAGTTTCTGGAAGTTGAAGAGTATCGTGTAACCTACGCCAACAATGGAGCCGTAGGTTGGGAACTGTTGCAAACCGTTCGTCCCGATTTAATCCTGCTGGATATCAATATGCCGGAAATGAATGGCTTTGAACTTGCCCGCAAAATACGGGAGGTGAATCAGAAAGTGCTGATTTTTTTCCTGACAGACCGCACAGAGAAGAATGACAGACTGAAAGGATTCAGTCTCAAAGGGAACGATTACATCCCCAAACCCTTCTATCCCGAAGAACTTATCGCAAAAATCAAAGAGCGTTTTGAACATAGAGCGGTGGAAACTCAAAAACAGTTCATCATCGGAAAAACATCGTTCGACAGCAATCTTTCTTCTGTTTCGTATCAGGGCGTCTCACACGTATTAACCGCCAGACAGACCGACATCCTTCTCCTGTTAGCCCAGAATATGGGAACGACGGTTGAACGTGAACATATTCTCAAAACCGTCTGGGGAGATGACAGTCATGCAAACTCATTGGCTCTGAATGTTCAAATCACCTATCTGAGAAGAATACTTGAAGACGATCACAGTATTTCCATCATCTCTTTGAAAAAGAAAGGGTATATCCTTCAGGTCAGCTTGTAAAAACCCGACTTGCCGTGTAATCTCTCCGAAAATCGGCTGAAGAAAAAGAACGTCATCATTCCGATAAAACAGTGCATTTTTGTTCTTCCTTAATTCCGCAACTTTATTATAATCCTTGATATAGTAAAGCACTAATTAAATTTCATAGTATTTTATCAATTTCCTTGTATGATAAATCGCTCATTTATTTGCAGACGCCATAGCTTCCCCTTACCCCACCAAGCGTTTAAGGGGAGGGCTGCGCATGATATTCCCACAAAAACTGAAGGCTTATCCAAAATCAAACTTGAAGATAGAGGCGTATGCGTGTTGGCTTGTGTATATGTTCAGCATATTTTGCCTTGCTGTCTTTATCCTTTTAGCAGGTACTGTGATGAATTTGAATACGAAGGTCTTAATCCTGCTTGTATGCTTCAATCCAAACGCCTTGATGTCCTCGTCCTGCATGAGAAGTTTGTAGAAGTTTCGTATCATGGCGGTAAGAATCAGGAAGACGGCGTTTTCTGCCATGAAGGACTTAGGCAGATGGTTCCAACAAATGTTGGTGTGTTCGTTTGGCATCAAACTTTTCCGCTTCAAGAAACTCATGGTCAAAATCTATAATATAGTCCGTATTGGTATCTAATTGTCCCGATTGTAATAATGTATCCAGAGGAGAGGCTCATTTACTTTCTCTGCGGAATTAAAATTATAAGACTTGTTCAAAGAGTGGACTCATAGGTAATATTGTCTGTCTTGAGCTCATCTATCGCCCTGAGTATAGTATCGGAAGAGCAAGTTCGCAAGGAAGGATGAATTCAGGCGGGACAGGCCGTGGCGACACATAAGGCCGTCCACCCCCGCAACGAATAACCGTATGCTTTCCGGCACTGGCCTTATCGACGGCACGATACAGTAACGGTATCCGCCTGGCCTGTATCGTGCCGTATCGGTTTAGCGGCTCACATAGTCGTCGAAGTATTTGCAGTATGTACAGGCATCTTTGTAGAAGGCCGTTTCTTTATACTGCACAAGCTGATTGAAATAATTCACCGTTTCGGCGGGTAAACCCGCGACACTTTATGAACAGAAGATGCTCTTCGCCGTCGCTCCCAAAGAAAAGTATTACCACGGTAAAACCATATGTTTTAAGTTCAGTTCGAACTTATCCGTAAACAATACAGGCAAAACCGTTAAAAACCTCCGGGACAATTTTCATCATATTGTATTTGCTGATTGACTCTACCCTGCCCTAATCAAAAACCGGGAATTGGTATATCGGAAAGAGTTACGTATATTTGTCGACTTTAAAGATTTATGTTTATGGAACGTTTCAGTGAACTATGTTATCCGATTTTTGAACAGGCTACCGACGATTACCATTTGACAGACGATGTGGATGCCGTGATTCGAAATCCTTATCCGCAAGAGAACATTGAATGTTATCTCTATTTAAAAAATTGGATCGATGCCGTGCAGTGGCATCTCGAAGATATTATTCGCGATCCGAAGATCGATCCTTCCGAAGCTCTGGCTATCAAACGGCGTATCGATCAATCCAATCAGGATCGCACGGATTTGGTTGAACGAATTGACAGTTACTTTCTCGATAAATATAAAGATGTACGTGTTTTACCTGATGCGACCATCAATACGGAAAGTCCTGCATGGGCGATAGACCGTCTTTCGATTCTGGTATTGAAGATTTATCATATGAAGGCTGAGGCAGACCGTACGGATGCCGAGGCTGGTCATCTTGATGCGTGTCGACGGAAACTGAACGTATTGCTTGAACAGAAAAAGGACCTTTCCACCGCGTTAGATCAGCTATTAGATGATATCCGTCAAGGACGGAAGTATATGAAAGTCTACAAACAAATGAAAATGTATAATGACCCGTCGCTTAATCCTGTGTTATACGGTAAAAAATAAAGCTTCGGTATGAAACCGCAAATTACGATTAAAAGAGCGCTGGTAATCCGTTTTCGCCGAGTGGGAGACTCTGTCTTGGCTGTTTCGGTATGCAGGAGCCTGAAAAAAACATTTCCCGGAGTTCGGGTCGATTTTGTTCTGAATGACCATATCGCTTCTTTGTACGAAGGGCATCCGGATATAGATCGGATTATCACTTTTAGTGACAAAGAAAACTATAACCTACCTAAGTATTTGAAACGTGTCCATCGTTTGATGCGTGATACGCATTACGATGTGATTATTGATATGCGTGCTACGGTTAAAACTCTTTTTTTCAGTCTTTTTTCGTTACATACTCCTTTTCGTATAGGAACGAAAAAAGCGTATAGTCTTTTTCTGAATAATTACCGAGTACCTAATCGGGATGACGCATCGTTAGATATGGTACAATCTAATTTAAGGTTGTTGAAACCTTTGGAAAGAGTTGCCAAAGTAAAATATGACAGTTCGTTTTGCTTGTTTGTTCCCGATGAAGAGAAGGCCGTTTATCGTTCGTATATGGAGTATCAAGGGATTGATTTTAAGCGAACTGTAGTCCTTATGGCCGTTACTACCCGTATTGAAGGGAAAGGCTGGGATATGGAACGTATGAAAGTCATTATTGAAAAAACGATCGAAGCCTATCATCCGCAGATCATTTTTAATTATGTCGGCGAACGTGAGAAACGGATTTGTTATCGGTTATATGAAGACTTGGGCAAAAATTCTCATATTTTTATGAATATAGAAGCGAACTCGCTTCGAGAATTACGTGCGCTTACTTCGCTTTGCGATTTCTTTTTTGGAAACGAAGGAGGCCTTCGACATATTGCACAGGCCTTGGATGTACCTTCTTTTGCCGTTTATCCTCCCGGGATAAGTAAAACGCTTTGGCTTCCGGGACATCATGTGCGTTTTCAGGGGATAAGTCCGGATGATATTCTTCCGGACGACGGAACAATGACGAAAGAAGAACGTTTCGGATTATTGACGACTGAACGTGTGTGGGAAGAGCTCGATAAGATGTTAAGCACCTATCTCTTAAAATAGGATATGACAGACTCGTAGCATAGCAGTTGATTCATTGTTGTTTTTCGGGGATCATAATTTTATTCGCACGATTCCGCCATAGGGTGTCAGGTTACGGAGGGCTTCTTCGGGAGGGAGGGCTTCTGCGTAAATCCGGGCAGACATCAACACGCCGCCATGCGTAAAGACGGCAATCCGCTCGAAAGGCAAACGGCGGACCTCGTCGAGAAACGACGCGACACGGCCGAAGAGTTCTTGATATGACTCGCCGTTCGTCGTGGCGACATGGAGGTAATCGTCATACCATTCCTGCATACGCGGATCGGTAATCGCGTCGAAACGCTGCATCTCCCAGTCGCCCATGTGTATCTCTTTGAGGCGGTCGTCACGGAGCGCCTCCGGGTATCCGCAGTAGGCAGCCAGCCTCGTGCAACGGCTTAGCGGACTGGTATAGACGGCGTCAAACGCATAGCGGTCAAGCTCTTTTTTGACTGTCGCGGCTTCCGCTTCGAACGAGGGTTTCAGCGGCACATCCGTTTGTCCGTAGCATGTGCCGGCGGGCACATCGACCGACGTGTGCCGTATCAGATAAATATCCATATCGTGTTTAAGGTGATGAAGTAAGATAATTCGCAAAGAAGGAAAGTCGCGCCGCAGCAGTCGCCCGTGTATCCGCCGATGCGGCGTCTCATGTACTGCACGAGCCACACCATGACGCTGTTCGGGACAGAGGCGGTCACACATATCCATAGAGCCATGTAAGGCGTTTCTTTCAGGAAAAGGACGCATCCGAGCATCGGTACGAGGGCGAACAGCAGTCCCACGGTAAAAGTTCGGGCCGACATCCGGTCGTAGACCTTTTTAATCTTGCAATCTTCTTCGTTACGGGCATAGGGAAGGAGATTGACAATTTGTGAAGCAGACCACTTAGACCATACATCGGCGAAAAGGAGCAGAACGATCGGCAGGTTGGCCGAACGTTGCGCGAGGGAAACCGTCGAGGTCACCCAAAGAGCTACGTAGACGACAAGCGCTAGCACGCCATACGTTCCGATATGCGAATCTTTCATGATGGTAAGCACCTGTTCCCGCGACCGTCCTCCGCCGAATCCGTCGAAAAAATCCGCCAGCCCGTCTTCATGCAAGGCGCCCGTCAGCAATAACCGTCCGGTGAAAACCAACAGGATAGCTAAAACAACAGGCAGATGAAAGAATAACGCTATTCCGTAGATAGCCGTCATCACGCCGCCTGTCACCCAGCCGGCGACGGGCCAGTAGCCGACGATGCGTTTGAAACTGTCTGCCGGCACACGCCGGAGCTTCCACCACGGCAGCCGGGTGAAGAACATCAGCGCGGCAAAGATATCGTCGATCATCTTCAGAAGTATTTCGTGATTCTGCCTTTCCCGAACGAGTCCATCTCGTTGATCATCCGTACGGCTGACTCAATCAGCGGATAAGCGCAAATTGCGCCCGTACCTTCGCCCAGACGCATCCCGAGGTCGAGCAGGGGACGCGCTCCCAACGCCTGCAGCACCAGACGATGCCCCGCTTCGCCACCACAGTGCCCGAAGACGGCATACGACAAGACATCAGGGTACAGACGCGCCGCGGCCAGCATGCAGTTCGTCATGATGAACCCGTCTACCAGAATCAGCATCTTGGCCTCCGCTGCCTGCAACATCCCACCCACGGCCATCACCATCTCATACCCTCCGAACCGGCTCATCACCTCTTCCGTCGAACGTTCGCCGCGAGCCTGCTCCAATGCCCGGCGGAGCACGTCGTACTTGTGCCGGATGCCGGCGCTGTCCAGCCCTGAACCGGCGCCGACGCATTGCTGTAAGGGAATATCCGTCAGGCAGGTCATCCATAGCGATGACGACGAGCTATTACCGATTCCCATCTCACCGAAGCTGACGACGTTACATCCTGTAGCATGCACGTCGCGTACCACGGCAGCTCCACACTCCACGCACAGTTCCATCTCCTCACGCGTCATTGCCGCTTCATGCAGGTAGTTACGTGTGCCTTTGCGCACTTTCCGATCGATGATACCCAGTCCGGGCGGAAAATCATAATCTACTCCCGCATCGATCACTTTCAGCATGAAGCCGTGCTGACGACAGAGGAAATTGACGCCTCCTCCGCTACTTTTTATGAAGTGAATGCATTGCTGCCAAGTTACTTCCTTGGGCGATATGCTGACACCCTCTTCCGTAATGCCGTGATCGGCCGCAAAAATAAGGTTGAAGGGACGTCGCAACGAGGGGCTGAGTGTCTGCTGAATCAACCCTGCTTGTAATGCCAACTCTTCGAGACGCCCGAGCGAGCCTTTCGGCTTCGTCAGGTCGTCGATTTTTTCCTGTAACGCTTCACGGATATGCTCGTCAGGCTTTTGGATATGGAATTGCTTCATGATGGAGATCCTTTATCTGCAACAAATTTACGCAAACAAAAAAGAATTGTCGTTATAAAACGATCGGAAGTTACCATGACTGTGCAGCGCTCATCGTTTGTTTACAGAATTCGCCCCGTTAAACGAAACGAAAGAACGGGATAGACGACCCATTTCTGCAACGTGTGCGAAAACTCAGGCCGGTTGATGTCTGCCTTGCCCAGATTCGTTCCGTGCCTGTCATAAATATCGGGCTTACCTTGTACCATCGCTCCCAACTCCATCCGGAAGCCGACTCTTCGCACGGGAATGGCACGTCCGTAGCCAATGGCCGCATACGGCTTAAAAACGCTCGCGCGCACTTCTGCCTCGATTCGTCCATGCTCCGCCGGAATGATGTAACCATCCCATTTCAGATCGCGGTCCGACTTTCCGTTCAGTTTAGCAATCGCCCTGTTTCCAAGATAGAAACCTCCCGATACGAAAAATGCCGAACGGGTCGGATAGAAATCGAGCAATATCTTGCTGTTCACCATCCGGACCTCGCCGTTTATATCGGTTCTATTGGCGTATTCTTTCCCATGATCATACAGATTCATCTTTGCGGTGAAATCTACCGCAAGCGCTGATACGCCGCCCCGCAGCATCCATTTCGGATGCAGCGAAGTGACCAGCTCCGCATCGATCCCCGTCGTACCCATCGAGAGTCCTGCGCCCAGCGATGAGAAAGTCCCTCCGCCTTGCGCTGCCGTATGCATGGATACCATCCATCCGCATACCATTAATAATACCGTAATCTTTTTCATCTCTTTTTCAAACTTGCAACAAAAATACAACAGCTTGTGATGATTCCGAGTTGAATTCGTTATTTTTCTCGTTTTTCTTGCATGTTACCTATCGGTAACGTAACTTTGCGGTTACTTATCGGTAACATTACAATTGAGAAGGAGACATGAAAGATAGAGAACGTACGGAGAAAAAGATTCTCGACGCAGTCGGAAGCATTATCGCGGGCGACGGCTTCGAAGGGATAGGGATAAATGCCGTAGCCCAACAAGCAGGAGTATCTAAGATGCTTATATATAGGTATTTCGGAGGGTTGAACGAGCTGATTTCCAGTTATCTTCTCCAAAAGGATTACTGGGTAAACACAAACATCGATTTTAGGGAATCGTCCGACATCGGCGAAAGTCTGAAACGACTGTTCCGTGAACAGATCCGGCAGATGCGCGGCGATATTACACTGAGACGATTGCACCGATGGGAATTGTCCACAGCGGATCAGACGGTCCGCCTGTTGAGGGAAAGAAGGGAACGGAACGGCTGTGAGCTGGTAAAAGCGGTGGGTGAGCTGACCCATTCGCCCCATGCGGAGGTCGCCTCTTTGGCAAGCATCCTTTCGGCATCCATCAGCTATCTGGTCTTGATGGAAGAACAGACGGCCGTGTATAACGGCATCGATTTGCAGAGCGACACGGGATGGGAGCAGGTCGCGCAAGGAATCGACCTGATGATTGATTTATGGATGAAACATGTACGACAATGAGAAAGATAGTATTCATCGTTTTATTTTTAGGAATAATGAACCGTATATTCGCACAAAACACAGATTTTCTGTTCATGATTGAGCAGGCAGTGAAAGCTCCTTCGGGACACAACACGCAGCCGTGGCTGTTTAAGACAGGAGAAACAGAGATCGAGATCCGTCCCGATTTTACCAAATCGTTGCCGGTCGTCGATCCCGATAATCGGGAACTGTTCGTCAGTCTCGGATGCGCCGCGGAGAACCTTTGTATCGCGGCGTCGCACAAAGGATATCGCACAAAGGTTGCTATCGAGGAAAATGGAATTATCCGCATCATCCTTTCCAGGGAAGAGGAGGACATTCCTTCTCCGCTGTTCTCTCAACTGTCCGTCAGACAAACGAACAGGAGTATTTATAACGGAAAGATCATCCCTGAGGACAGCATCCGACGCCTGAAATCCATCGCGACGGAGCCTTGTATAGGCATTCATTTCTTCCAAAACGGCTCCTCGGAGTTTGAGGCCATTTCGGAACTGATTTATGAGGGAAACAGTCGGCAGATGCGAGACCAGCACTTTCTGGCCGAATTGCGGCAATGGATGCGCTACAACAAGAAGCATCAGAACACGACAAGAGACGGGCTGAGTTATGCCGTATTCGGTGCGCCCAATCTGCCGCGTTTTATCTCAGAGCCTATTATCTCTCAAGTGATCAATGAGAAATCTCAAAACAAAAATGACCGGAAGAAGATCGCCTCCTCTTCTCATTTTATCCTGTTTACCACCCGAAACAATACGATCGAACAGTGGGTAAACGCAGGCAGGACCTTGGAGCGCATCCTTCTGACAACTACAGCTATGGGGATTGTTCATGCGTATATGAACCAACCCAATGAGATTCCGGAACTTTCACGAAAGATGGCCGAAATGCTGGGTATGACCGATGAATACCCTACCGTCCTGATACGCGTAGGGTACGGAGAAAAAATGCCCTATTCCTTAAGAAAAAGCATAGAGGAGCAGATGGTTAAGGAGTAGTCACGGAGCAACGCGCATTCCGATAATCGCTCTTCTTGCTGCTCAGAACGAATTGCTCGGGACTTTTCTGTGATTTCTGATCAAAAAGACGTACCTTCGAAGTCTGAAAAACATTATGTCTCATTTAAAACGCAATCGTCATGAAAAAAATCGTTATTCTTACAGGAGCCGGAATGAGTGCCGAAAGCGGAATCTCTACGTTTCGCGACTCGAACGGATTATGGGAAAATTATCGGATTGAGGACGTGGCTACGCCCGAAGGGTTCATGAAAAATCCGCAGTTGGTACTTGACTTCTACAATCATCGCCGGCGCGAATTGCTGAACACCCAACCGAATGCCGGACATCGTGGTCTGGCTGATTTGGAAAAAGATTTCGAGGTACATATCATTACACAGAACGTTGATAACCTGCACGAACAGGCAGGCAGTACCCATGTTACTCACCTGCATGGGGAGCTGATGAAGTCTTGTTCAGTCAAGAACCTCAATCGTCCGTACGATATTTCGCCCGAGCAGCCCGATCTGCATGTCGGAGACAAAGCGCCCGACGGCGGACAGCTGCGTCCCTTTATCGTCTGGTTCGGTGAGCCTGTGCCGAAAATTGAAGAGGCGATCCGATACGTCGAGGATTGTGATATTTTCGTCGTGATCGGCACCTCGCTCAACGTTTATCCTGCGGCCGGATTGTTGAACTATGTCCGTAAGGAGCAGCCCATCTTCCTGATTGATCCGAAAGAGGTGAAAGCGTATCGCGGCGATATCGAATTTATCCGGTACGGCGCTTCGGAAGGTGTAAAGCGACTCACCGAACGGCTGAAAACGATGCGGTAAAAAAGTTGTAACAAAATATGCGCTGCTCCGTCTTCTCCATGACGGGGCGGTCTTCCGATCGGCCGAGGAAAGCTGTCCTGTCTTTGCAATAAATTACTATCTCATTATTCTGTTTTACAGCCTGTTTATTTCTTCCAGCAGGAAATCTTCGATGTTGATGTACCGCACACCTCGGTCGTCTGTCCATGGCAGGATATCGTCGCGTACCACGACGATTTTGGTATAGGAGTCGTCGGTGCGGTTGAGGGAATTGACCTCCTGCCGCCGTTTTTCTTCATCGGCCACGGTCAGGGCCGACTGGATGTAGTAACGTTTGTCCGTCAGATTGACCACGAAATCAATTTCGAGCTGCGTGCGTACCTTCTTCCCGGCGACGGTGTGGTTATACTCGACCACGCCGACATCCACGTTGAACCCCCGTGCCGTGAGTTCGTTGTAAAGGATGTTCTCCATGATATGGTTTTCTTCCTGCTGACGGAAGTTCAGGCGGGCGTTGCGTAACCCTATGTCCGTGAAATAGTATTTCAGAGGCGTGTCGATATAGGAACGCCCCTTTATATCGTAGCGGTACGATTTACCCAGAATGTACGCATCGATGAAGCAGTCGAGGTAGGCGGAGACGGTTTCGTTCTTTATCTTCAATCCCTTGACCGACCGGAACGTATTGGACAGCCGAGTCGGGTTGGTAAGCGAGCCCACGGCGGAAGCCACGACATTGAGCAGCTCGTCAAGGGTCTCCGCATCGGCGCGCAGACGGTTGCGCTCGATAACGTCTTTGATGTAGGTAAGCCGGAAGAGGTCTTGCAGGTACTTGGATTTCTCCCCGTGGGTACTTTTCTGCATGACAAGCGGCATTCCCCCGTAGGTCACGAACTCACGCCACGCGAACCGTTTCTCCTTGGGGTAGGCGGCGTGAAACTCATCGTAGGTAAGGGGCGTGATATGTATCTCCTCGCCCCGGTCGCGGAAAGCGGTAGCCACGTCGGAAGATAGCATCTTGGAGTTGCTACCCGTTACATAGACATCGACGTTCGACAGACCTTTAAGCCCCAGAAGCACATCTACGAAGGTGATTTTGGAACCGGAGTTTCCAGGCAGATAGGGATTGTCTACCTCCTCCACCATCTGTATCTCGTCGAGCAGGACATAGTAATCTTTCGCGGTGTCACCGACCAGCTGCCGGAGGTATGCCCCCAGTTCCAGCGGATTGCGGTAACGTGCGTTGATGTCGTTGTCCAGTTCGAGCATAACAATTTGCTCCGGCGCGATGCCCTCCTGCAGGAGATAGTCGCGGTAGAGGACGCCCAGCAAATACGACTTTCCGCACCGTCGGATGCCCGTTATAATCTTTATCTGACCGTTCTTGCGGCTTCCGATCAACCGCCGAAGGATTCTTTTGCGTTCTATTCTCATCTTTGTAAAGGCTGTTTTTGCGGTTGTCCGCACTTTTACCCTGCAAAAATAGGAATAATATCCATAACTCGGTTGTAATCACCCGGTAATTTTTCGTCTATCCCGTTTCTGTTTCGGCAATTCCCTGATTCTACACCGCTGGCGTCGGCGCGACCGGTTTCGCCCTGTCCCGTGTTTCCGGCTGTCTCCGCCTGCCGCATCGCCTTGTTTACGGATGTTTTCTACGTTGTTTCCCTTCTGTTTTACACCTGTTCCGAAGCCATTGCCGCGTCGCTTCCCATGTCTTACTTTGCAGCGCCTTCCCCTTCGGGAAGCGACATTGACAACACGAGTATTTACTAAAAAAAGGCGCAGGGATGGAAAGCATCGGCCACTCCGGCATATCCGTACTGGACAGGCAAGCGGAACGGTCTGCTTTATCGCTCCGATGATGCAGTGTTGAAAAAGAAGTGAAAATCTCTGAACTAAAACGTTTCACAAATGCCAGACCGCCTCACTCCGTCCGACTCTCCTTTATCTCATAAAGTCCGTCCGTTATTTTCTCTATTCTGCTTTCCGATTCGAATTGTTTGAGATACGATTCAAGACGAAAGCTAATGGTAGGCACCAGTATATATTTCATTTCCTCTGCCGGCAGACTTTGGCAAAAAGCCTTTACATCATTCACGAACTGCCACTGCTCTTCCCACCCCCTATCAACCAACCATACGGACAAACGTCTATCTTTATCCTGAATTGTCAACAACCTTTTATCACTATCATAGTAAACATCTTGCCCCTCTGTTAAACACATAGATGCTATTGGTGCCCATGTTGCCCAGCTACATGCTATGATATTTGAAGAAGAAGGGAAGGTTTCAATAGCTCTTTTTTGATTTTCACAGTCAGTTTTCAATTCCGACTTAAGGGAATGAATATACCATGGATAGAAGATATGCCCGGAAGCAAGGCACAGTTCATCTGCGGTAGCTACATACTGCCCGGCCCCTATGCCAAGAGACAACGCAGCACCTGATGAAGAGAACGAAACAGAACAAATGTCAAGAACAAGACCTTCATTGTATCTCCTATCTTCATACGTGTATGACAGATTCGGATTCGGAACCCATAATCTTACCGACACCGTGTAGTAACCAATCACACACACCACCACAGCGTATCTCAATAACCTGCGGTTCGAGAATGTGCGGCAAATCCATGACAACGCCCTGACGCCTGCTATAATTACAAAAGGTGCGATGTAGAGATAGTGTTTGCTAGCGCAGCCCATCTTGCGAAAGAAAAAATGCAGAAGCAGAATGGGCAGCAAAACGAGAAAGAGCTCTCTCCACATACGCTGACTGCACAGTCTGCATATTCCAAGTGGAAGCAAGAGCAGATATGGAAGGGAGTAGAAGCCGAAAATGGACATCATATTCTGTGTCAGCGTAATTATACCATTCCATGCTTCATAACTATTTGCAGAAGAAAAGAAGTCCGCTTTAAGAAGCCGGAAGAAAAAGATATCTACTGTAACAACTGATGCGGCATAGACAATCGAAAGGATTATGCTTTTTTTCGAAGTCTTGCCCTCGAACAGGAATAAGGGGAGAATGGCGGGATAGGCTATCATGACATCCGCCCGCAGCAATGGGGCCGCACACATAAGCAGGCCGGCTGTCCAGTACCGTTCCTTTGTCAGGCATATCATAGCCCAGACAAAACAGGCGGCGGCCGGAATGGCGGAATTAGGATACATAGCTATGGCATACATTTCAGGCAGGAGCATTGCGGCAATCAGCACATTTACCCGCCTCCCGTTTGTGACGTGACGGGCAAACTCAACGCATCCGATTAGAAAAATAAGACTTGAAACAGCTGTCACAAGACAATATATCTGCTCGCACGTCAGGATGGGCATCAGGTGTTTCAACGCAACCACCATAATGATTGTCAGCGGTTGCATATAGTACGCGTAACTAATGACAGGGGGAAACTCCAGCCCATGACTGTACGCATAATCGCATCCGAGTATAAGCTGCAAACTATCAGTTTCATAGCATGCAAGCGGAAATACACCTAAGGCACACCATACTATGAATACCGACATCAATATAAGGTAGGCATGTCTGTTGGTAAAATTCCACCAAAAGGAAAATAATTTCATAAATTATTTATATGTTTCTGTTTATACATTTTGTAGGCTTCTTTCAGCATATCTTCATCGTTGTAGCGGGGGGCCAGTCCAAATCAGCAACTGTGTCGGAGATGTCCAGCACATATCCCTCGTCGACAATCATATACTGCTCTTTGTACATAATGAGAATACCGAGCGAGGCGAATATCCCGAGCATAGACTTGACAAGCCCCCCGGAGTAGGCAGCACGAATGAGCGAGAGCCCGCATCCCGAATCACGCCCCGCAGCAGATGACAATACACATTCATCTTCTTCATTTATAATTTATAAAGTAGTGTTCATCTGCGTAAGAAAGCATCTCTCTGTCGCCTCGGCTGTCGCCATATGCAATCAGACGGTACTCCTTCCGGTCGGGATATGCCGATTGCAGCCGCCTCACCTTTTCTGTGCCATAGCAATTCGGTGTAGAGAACCGTCCTGTCAGTACGCCGTTCTCGGTTTCGACCTCGGTACACAGCAGCCGGGTGAATCCGGCGGTTTCCGCCCACGGACGAATCCAGCGGTCTATCGATGCGCTGACGACGCACAACTCATATTTCCCGCCGGTATACTCTCTTACGGTCTGCAGCAACTGTTTTCTGAGCATTCGGGGTAACCGGTCTCTGCAAAAATCCTCACAATATGCGTCGAAGCGTCCGACAGACATCCCTTTAAAAAAATGGGAGAATACCCTTTGCTTGGCTTTCCAGTTGGGATAAAACCCTCCTTTCATCGCCACCAACATCGGGGCGAAGAGGGCAAGTCCCACCGCGAAACGCCAAAAGCCGAGGCTGAAGCGGATAAATGCAGGGAATGTGTCCCGCGTCGTCAATGTCCCGTCGAAATCGAAAGCTACCACTGTCCGCATGACCTCACAGATAAATGATTATACAGAACACCGCAATCCAACCTGCTATGGTGCATTGGATAAAACGATCCTCCATCAGAATCCGCGTCGGAGAGCCGCTCGCGCCATCTACCAGAATCCGCTGCAGATAGCGAAGTATCCCCAAAAGCACGAAGACACTCGTCACATACAAATGCTCCGAATTGAGCCGGAGTATTACCTCCGGACTGACGGTGTACATAATATAGCAGACCAATGTCACCGAAGCGATAATGACGATAGCAGCATTGAGAAAGGAGAGGTTGAAACGGGAAACCGTCTTGCGTACTTTCATTCCGGTCTCATTGTAAATCAGCACATCGTCTCTGCGCTTGGCAAATGCAAGGAAGAGAGCCAGCAGGAAGGTCATCAGCACAATCCAGTTCGACAACGGGGTTTGAGTCGCTGAAGAACCCGCTACAAGCCGGAGGACGAAGCCCATGGATACGATAAACACATCGGCAATGGCAACTCTCTTAAGATAAAGACAGTAAGCGATGTTGAGAAGGATATATACGGCAATAACTGACAGCACACTACCCGAATGTGCCCCTCCGGACAAGAGTTCGATTGCTGCGGACAAAAGCAGGAGAGAGCACATGATAGCCCAGCCGATGTTCCTTGACAGGATGCCGGCAGCAAAAGGTCGCTTGCATTTTCGGGGATGGGCACGGTCTGCCTCAATGTCCACGATGTCGTTAAGGCAATAGATGGAACTTGCCGCGAAAGAAAAAGAGAGAAATACCGAGAGCGTTACGGTAAAGTTCGCTATGTCGAACAGACTGCCGTTGAAAAACAAAGGGAGAAAAACAAAGGCGTTCTTTACCCACTGCTGCGGCCGCAATATGCGGAAAACGGCAAGGATTTTCTGTATGTACATAACCTGTATTCATGCGACCCCAGTTCCTAAGACCAATTATAATAAAACAGAGAGCGTGGAACTTGTATGTGCCACGTCTTAACGAGAAGATGATAGGAAAAACCTTTGTAAGCAGATGTGGATTAACAGTCCCACGCGGATGTGTGGAGACCATTACACCATTCTCTTACTTACGTGAGTTAAGTTTCCTAGGCTTTTCTCGTACAAGAAGAAGACATAACGCCTCTAAATATTCTGTCCGAATATAGCTTGTGCCAAATTCGTTGCAAAAGTAATGTTTTTTTTATTGAGATTTATACCTTTATACGGATTTTTTCTTACTGGCACATCTCTTTTCAAACCGTCAGACTCCCTCCCCCGTTTTCCAAAGGATTTTGTCCTCTGCCTGTTGCACCAGCATTTGCAGATTCGCGTTCTCGGCCGGTCGATAGTCAATAATCGCATTGATTCTGTCGACTTTTTCAGAAAAACAATTCCCTATCGCAAATTGTAACCATTATGTTACCTAACCACTCGAAAACACAATATAACAGATTGATAATGCGGATGATATAAATTTATTTGGCATATCAGCCCATCTTCCTGATTGATCCGAAAGAGGTGAAAGCGTATCGCAGCGATATCGAATTTATCCGGTACGGCGCTTCGGAAGGTGTAAAGCGACTCACCGAACGGCTGAAAACGATGCGGTAAAAAAGTTGTAACAAAATATGCGCTGCTCCGTCTTCTCCATGACGGGGCGGTCTTCCGATCGGCCGAAAGGATCGCCCTGCCATTGCAATGAATTAAAAAGAAGAACAATGAGAAAGAATGTTTTAATCATGCTGGCAGTAGTCTGTATGTGTCAGGGCTGCTTGCCGAAAGGAAAGAAAGAAATAGCCGAACACACGAATAGTCCGGTAGAACAGCTATTCCGTGATTTTGCGAATGAGAAAGGCGCTGTGCGCGTCGGTGTCGGAGGGATGATGATGGCGTTTGCGCGTTCATTTGCCGATACGAAAGGAGTGACGGACGTGAAAGTCTATTCGTTCGGCGAGTGCAATCAGGAGGTAAAAGATCGTCTGAACGAAGCGATCCGCTCGTTAAAAGACGATACGTATGAGACGCTTGTCTCGACGAGTCAGGACGGAGAGCGTACGAAAGTGTTGGTTAAGATCAAAGAAGATCGGATTCGTGAGCTTATCGTTATAACCGGCGGAAACGATCCGGCACTCGTACAGATCAAAGGAAACATCAAACCGGAAGATATTGAAAGCCTGATAAAAGAGCATCCATAAGCTTCGCATACGATGACGGCAGAGAGCTTTAAACAGCGCTACTTTTCTTTGCATCCGAGGCTGTACCGGGTCGCGTTCACGATCTTGAAGAATGAAGATGATGCGGCCGATGTGCTACAGGATGCGTACTGTAAACTTTGGGACAACCGTGAGCGATTAGGCACGGTCGATCATCCGGAAGCATTCTGTGTTACGATGGTAAAACGCCTCTGCCTCGATCTGCTTCGGTCGCCGAAATCGGCACAGAAGAGTGCGGTGGAAGAAGCATTTATCATCGATGATCAGACGCCCTGCGAAGCATTAGAGCAGAAAGAGATGCTGGGAAAAGTCAGGATGTTGATGCAACGACTGCCGGAAAAACAACGCCGCGTACTTGAATTGCGAGGATACGCCGACTGCTCATTGGAAGAGATCGGGCGCATCATGGGCGAGACTTCCGCCAATGTACGGGTGTTGCTCTCGCGGGCACGAAATACATTAAGAATGAAAATAACGAACTGAACGATGGGAGACCGAAAAGAAATAAATGAATTGCTGGCCGCTTTTTACGCGGGTACGACAACACGTGAGGAAGAGGTGCGACTGAAAGCATTCTTCGACGATGCAGACCTGTCCGAACGATGGCATGCCGACCGCGATATCTTCCGCGCCCTCTACGATCCCGCGGACATCGTACTGCCGGAAGGCCTCTCCGACCGACTCGAACAGGTGCTCAACCGATATATCGGAGCTCCGCATCGTCCGAGGAAGCAACCGAGCAGGATCAGGAGACTCTATGTCGCGGTCGGGAGTGTGGCGGCCGCCGCATTGCTTTGTGTGACGCTGTTCTTTATCGGAGAGCATCGACAGCCCGTGCCTATTACGGCCGATACGTTTACCGACCCACACGAAGCGGAGCTTGTAGCGACGGAAGCCTTAGCGCTTGTCTCGATGCATCTGAACAAAGGGCTGTCTCCTTTCGAGAAGGCGCGAAAGAATATGGACAAAACGAATGAAGTACTTGAAAAACTAAATTTGAAATGAGATGAAAACGAAATATCTACTGTTCATCCTGTGCATCGTATACAGCGGATGGGCTTCGGCTCAGCGACACAGCCTGTTCGACAAATATGCCGATCAGGACGATGTGACCGTCATCAACATCTCGAAAGCGATGTTTAAGATGATGGGGGGCAGCTTCAAGAAAAGTTCTAATGCCAAAATCGATAAGGTCGATATAACCGGTATTGTCGATAAAATAGATAACCTGACGATTCTAACCTCGGATAAGAGCGGGCTGAAAGAGAAGATGTACGCCGACTTCAGCGCGATGATTGCCAAAGATCGCAACTATGAGGAGTTGATGAGAATCAAGGACGGCAAGTCGCGCGTGACGTTTAACATCAAAAAGCGAGGGGCGCTGATTAACGAGCTGATTATGCTTGTCAATGATGAAAATGATTTCGTCATTATTCAGATCGCAGGAAGTTTTACGCTGAAAGATGTGCAGAACATCACCTCACATGTACAATAAAACAGGGCCGGACTACGTTCAGTCTACAACATGATTCCGGAAATATGAGAAAAGACAAAATACTTTGGGCAGACGACGAGATAGATTTGCTGAAGCCTCATATTCTCTTCCTCGAAGAGAAAGGCTATGAGGTTACGCCTGTTATCAGCGGGCAGGATGCCATCGACAGCTGCAGGGAGCAGACTTTCGACATAATTTTCTTAGATGAGAATATGCCCGGTCTGACCGGCCTCGAAACACTCTCCACCATTAAAGAAATCGCTCCGACAGTGCCGGTCGTGATGGTCACCAAGAGCGAAGAAGAAAGCATTATGAATCAGGCTATCGGGAACAAAATCGCCGACTATCTGATCAAGCCGGTCAACCCGAATCAACTGTTTCTTTCGATCAAGAAAAATCTGCATAAGGACGATATCATCACTTCCGCCACAACGGTTAGTTACCAACAGGAATTCGGACGTATCGGGATGCAGATCGGCGACTCATTGACGGCCGACGACTGGATGGAAATCTATAAGAAGATCGTCTATTGGGAGCTGGAGCTGGAAGAGAATCAGGTGCAGATGCAAGACATGTTGATCATGCAGAAACGGGAGGCCAACAATGCTTTCGGTAAGTTTATCAAAAAGAACTATTTGGATTGGATACGCTATCCCGACCAGCGTCCGCTGATGAGCCCGGACTTGTTTAAGAAGAAAGTATTTCCGTTATTGGACGAAGAAGAGAAAGTCTTTTTTATCCTGATCGATAACTTCCGGTTCGACCAGTGGCGGGTGGTGAAAAATCTGTTGTCGAGCTTCTTTACCGTCGATGAAGAGATGTATTACAGTATCTTGCCGACTGCCACACAATATGCGCGGAACGCGATCTTTTCAGGCCTGATGCCGGCGCAGATCGAGGAGATGTTTCCCGAACTGTGGGTCGACGAAGAGAGCGAAGAGGGGAAGAACATCAACGAAGAGCCGCTGATCCGTACACAGATCGAGCGATTCCGGAAAAGATATTCGTTCTCGTACCACAAAGTATATGACTCGCATTTCGGAGAGAAATTGCTGAACAACTTGAACGAACTTATGCACAACCAACTCAATGTGATTGTGATTAACTTCGTCGATATGCTTTCGCATGCCCGTACGGAGAGCAAGATGATTCGTGAACTGGCGCAGAGCGAGGCGGCATACCGCAGCCTGACACGCTCGTGGTTTCAGCATTCTACTACGCTCGACCTGTTCAAAAAACTGGCGGACAAAGGGTATAAAGTAATTGTTACCACCGATCACGGAACGATTCAGGTCGACTCGCCGATTAAAATTACCGGAGATAAAAATACGAGCACGAACTTGCGTTATAAGCTCGGCAAGAACATGTCTTGCGATTCCAAGTATGTTTTCGAGATCAAAGATCCCGCCAAGGCCGGACTGCCTTCTCCTCATCTGAGTACAAGGTATGTCTTCGCAACGAACGAGTTCTTCTTTGCTTATCCGAACAACTATAATTATTACGTTCCTTACTATCGGAATACATTCCAGCACGGAGGCATTTCGATGGAAGAGATGATGATCCCTTTCATAACGATGCAACCGAAATGAAAACGCTTCATATCTCAGACCTGAGCGCCATCCGTGAGGCGGCGAGAGAATTTATCGGCGATATGAAGACATGCGGCCGCGTTGTCTTCGCCTTTTACGGAAAGATGGGCGCCGGAAAAACGACATTCATCAAGGCCGTTTGCGAAGAACTTGGGGTTAAAGATGTGATTAACAGCCCCACCTTTGCCATTATCAACGAGTATGCTGTCCCTGCATCCGGACAGTCGATTTATCATTTCGATTTTTACCGTATCAATGAAATCGGTGAGGCGCTCGACATCGGAACGGAGGATTATTTCGACAGTGGAGCATGGTGCTTCATCGAATGGCCGGAGAAGATCGAACCGCTCCTGCCCGACGATACCGTCTGCGTGACTCTTACCGAACAAGAAGACGGTACACGCACCGTAGCTTACTGAACCACCTGAAAGAACTCGCGGATTTGCTCTGTGATGTAAGCCTGCATTTCTTCCGTCAGTTCCGTATGCATCGGCAACGACAATACCTCGCGGCTTAGCCGTACCGACTCCGTCATATCGCCGGAAGTGCGGGCAATCCATTTATACGCTTCCTGCTCTTGTACAGCCATCGGGTAATAAACCATTGAGGGGATGCCTTTTTCTTTCAGGAAAGCTTGCAGGGCATCCCGCCGTCCATTCTTCACTTGCAGCGTATATTGATGATAGACATGCGTCGAGAAAGGCGACCTTACCGGGATGCAAACACCGGAGAGCGAACTCAACTCCTTATCGTAATATTGCGCCGCCGTCTGACGCGCTTCGGTAAAACTATTCAGATGGCGCAGCTTGACGTCTAAGACAGCCGCCTGCAACGTGTCGAGACGCGAGTTGCATCCGACGATGTGATGATGATACTTTTGACTTTGGCCATGATTGGCGAGCATCCGGACGCGTTCCGCCAATCGTTCGTCGGAAGTGATGACGGCACCTCCGTCGCCGTAGCACGCCAGCGGTTTGGTCGGGAAGAAGGATGTTGTACCGATATGTCCGATCGTGCCGGCTTTTTTTACCGTTCCGTCGGAGAAAGTATAGTCGGCGCCGAGCGATTGAGCATTGTCTTCAATCACGCCGATTTTGTATTTCGCGGCGAGCTTCATCACCGGCTCCATATCGCAGGTCTGTCCGAAGAGATGAACGACGACTATGGCCTTCGTTTGTCGCGTAATGGCTTGTTCGAGTCGTTCCACATTCAAGTTGAAGCTGTCGGGACACACATCAACGAGGATCGGCGTGATACCTAACGCGGCGATCATCTCGGCGGCTGCAATGTAAGTAAACGCAGGGAGGATGACTTCGTCTCCGGCCTGTATATCCCATGCCTGTAGGGCCAGACGGAGCGCGTCCGTTCCATTCCCGCACGGGATTACGCAGGACACTTGCAGGTAATCGGCCAGATGCCCGCAAAATGTCTGCACTTGAGGACCATTGATAAAGGCCGTGGAGTTCAGTACCTCTTTTACCGCTTCGTCGATTTCAGCTTCGATCCGCCGATACTGGCTTTTCAGATCGACCATTTGTATCTCCATCACTTCACTTCGCTTCCGGGTTCAACTGCTTTCTGGGGCATCACGACGGACAGACTTCCGTCGGCGTTTTCGGCCGAGAGAATCATCCCTTCGGAAGGGATGCCTTTGAGCTGCCGCGGGGCAAGGTTGGCGATAAAGCATACCTGTTTGCCGACCAGTTCCTCGGGCTTATAATGTTTGGCGATACCCGATACGATCGTGCGCCCGCCCAATCCGTCGTCGATCTTGAATTGCAGGAGCTTGTCCGCTTTGGGCACTTGGGTACATTCGAGCACTGTGCCTACGCGGATATCGAGTTTGGTGAAGTCGTCGAACGCGATGGTGTCGCGTATCGGGGCGGCACGGCGTGCGGCTGCTTCGTTCGCTTTTTTCGTATCGAGCAGTTTCTGTATCTGCCGGTCAATAACGGTATCTTCGAGCTTCTCGAACAGCAGTGCGGACTTGCCGAGCTGATGACCGGCTTCGAGGAGATCGACCGAGCCTAAGCGTTCCCAATCGAAACGGCCGATGTTCAGCATCCGGTTCAGCTTCTCCATGCTGAAGGGTAAGAAAGGTTCGAAAACGATGGAGAGGTTGGCCGTGATCTGGAGCGCGATATGGATAATCGTCTCGACGCGTTTCATATCCGTCGCGGCGAGCTTCCACGGCTCGGTATCGGCCAGATACTTGTTACCGATGCGTGCCAAATTCATCGCTTCGCGTTGTGCGTCGCGGAAATGGTACGTATCGAGCAATCGTTCGACCGTTGCTTTTACATCGGCAAACTCGCGGAGCGTTTCGCGGTCGTAGTCGGTCAGTTCGCCGCAGGCCGGCACTTTCCCGCCGAAGTATTTCTCTGTTAAGATAAGGGCTCGATTGACGAAGTTGCCGAGAATGGCGACCAACTCGTTATTGTTGCGTGCCTGAAAATCTTTCCACGTAAAGTCATTATCTTTCGTTTCAGGAGCGTTCGCCGTCAGGACGTAGCGCAGGACGTCCTGCTTGCCGGGCATTTCTTCCAAATATTCGTGCAGCCAGACGGCCCAGTTGCGCGAGGTAGAGATTTTATCGTTTTCGAGATTGAGAAACTCGTTGGCCGGTACATTCTCGGGCAAGATGAACGAGCCTTCGGCCTTGAGCATGGTCGGGAAGACGATGCAATGGAAGACGATGTTGTCTTTGCCGATAAAATGTACGATCTTTGTTTCGCGGTCTTTCCACCACGTTTCCCAATTGCCGTACTTTTGAGGATCGGAGTCGCACAACTCCTTCGTATTGCTGATGTATCCGATGGGAGCATCGAACCATACATACAGTACTTTCCCTTCGGCGCCTTCGACGGGTACGGGGATTCCCCAATCGAGGTCACGACTGACGGCCCGCGGCTGCAGACCCATGTCGAGCCAGCTCTTGCACTGCCCGTACACGTTGGGCTTCCACTCTTTATGGTCTTCGAGAATCCATTGACGGAGGAACGGCTCGAAACGGTCGAGCGGCAGATACCAGTGCTTCGTTTTGCGCATGACGGGCGGATGGCCGCTGATCACCGACTTCGGATTCTTCAGGTCGGTCGGGCTGAGCGAGGTACCGCAACTCTCGCACTGGTCGCCGTAGGCATGTTCGTTGGAGCAATGCGGGCAGGTGCCGGTGATGTAGCGGTCGGCGAGGAACTGTCCGGCTTCCTCGTCGTAGTATTGTTCGCTTTCTTTTTCGATGAAAACGTTGTTCTCATAGAGTGTCCGGAAGAAGTCGGAAGCCATTTTCCGATGCGTATCGGAAGTGGTTCGCGAGTAGATGTCGAACGATATTCCAAAGTCCTCGAACGTTTTCCGGATCAGGCTGTGATAGCGATCCACAATATCCTGCGGCGTGACGCCTTCCTTCTTGGCGCGCAGCGTAATGGGCACGCCATGTTCGTCTGAACCTCCGATCATGAGCACATTCTCGCCTTTGAGGCGAAGGTAACGCGCATAAATGTCGGCCGGAAGATATACGCCTGCCATGTGGCCGATGTGTACCGGTCCGTTGGCATAGGGAAGCGCTGTAGTCACCAATGTTCTTTTGAAATGCTTTGTTTCCATCTTTTTCTTATCTTCGGGACGCAAATTTAGATAAAATCCTCGAGATTTTACACCGGGCAGATAAAAACACAAGGCCGACGCTCTGTTTTCTGTCCCCTCCTCTGCGTGTTCTTAGCCACAATTTTACTATCTTGGAGGAAAAAAATTCATAAAAATAATTATGAACAGAAGGGGAAATTGAGCAGGAATGTAAAGAATCCAACAAAATACGTTTTAGAGGAAAGGTAGTTAAAAAAGAACGAAGATGAGGAAGAGGCGGCGGAAATTTACGACCGTCCGCGGTTCTTACGGCGCGAGGACGCTTGTCGCCATGGCTTTTCGCGCCCCGGACGGCGTGATGCACCGCCTCGGCTGCTGGGTTGTTCGGTTTTCCGTTCTTTTCGTCGGCCTTTCCCACCGTTCGCGGAATCGTTGCCACGAGTCAGCTCCACGAAGATGGGGCGTCCGTCGACTTCATACTGATTCATGCTGTCGACTACCCGTTGTGCTTCGCCTTTGTCGACCTCGAAATAGGAAACCTTCTCGCGCAAGTCTATACGGCCGATCTCGACCTTGCGGCCGGGCACGCATCGGTTGATGAGTTCGATGACTTGGGCCGGGAAGATACCGTCGGCCTTTCCGAAGTTCAGGGTAAGGCGTTTGAAGCCGTTCTCGGCTTTCTGTGCGCGGCGAGCGGAGCGTTCGGACTCTTTTTTGCCACGAGCCGAGGGTTCGTCTACGTCTTCAATCTCTCCGGCGTCGCGATAATAATCGATCATCCGGTTAAATTCGAGCGATATCAGGCGTTTGATAATATCTTCCTTTTCGAGCCATTCGAGTTTGCGGAACACGGAGGGCATGAGCGAGGCGATCTCATCTTCGTTTACTTTCACTTTTTCAAGCTGGTCGATGAAGTAGAAGAGTTGCTTTTCGCAGATGGCGTTGCCCGAGGGCAGCGTACCTTTTTCGAATTGCTTGTTGACGATTTTTTCAATCTGCCGTATTCTGCTTTTCTCGCGGACATGGCAGATCGAAATAGAGATACCCGTTTTTCCGGCGCGTGCGGTACGTCCGCTGCGATGCGTGTATGATTCCACATCGTCGGGCAAGCCGTAATGAATCACATGGGTAAGATTGTCTACGTCGAGGCCTCGCGCCGCCACGTCGGTAGCCACAAGCAACTGCAGGTTGCGGAGGCGGAACTTCTGCATCACGTAATCGCGTTGCGCCTGACTCAGTTCGCCATGGAGCGAGTCGGCATTGTAGCCGTCCTGAATAAGTTTGTCGGCGATCTCCTGCGTCTCTTTGCGGGTGCGGCAGAATACGATCCCGTAGATGTTGGGATAGAAGTCGACGAGCCGTTTAAGCGCGAGGTACTTGTCTTTGGCATGCACCATATAATAAAGGTGGCGGATGTTTTGATTCCCTTCGTTTCTGCGTCCGATGATGATTTCTTTCGGGTCACGCATGTATTCTTTCGTGATCCGCGCAATCTCCTGCGGCATGGTGGCCGAGAAGAGCAGCATGTTACGCCCCTCGGGTACTTCGGCCAGAATGGCGTTGATGCTTTCGGAAAACCCCATGTTGAGCATCTCGTCGGCCTCGTCGAGGATGACGTGCTTAATCTCTTGCAGGTTTACCGTCCGCCGGTTCATCAGGTCGAGCAGGCGTCCGGGCGTAGCCACAACCACGTGTACCCCTTTTTTGAGTGCTTTGATCTGACTGTCGATGCTTGATCCCCCATAAACGGGCAGAACCTTGAGCGCATCAATGTATTTGGAGTAATCGCTCAGGTCGCCGGCAATTTGCAGACACAGTTCGCGGGTGGGGCAGAGGATGAGAGCCTGCGGTGTCTGTTTGTGTATGTCTGTTTTTTGCAGCACGGGCAGACCGTAGGCCGCGGTTTTTCCCGTACCGGTCTGTGCCAATGCGATGACGTCGTTATCTTCTCCCAGCAGAAAAGGAATCACTTCCTCTTGTACCGGCATGGGGGCTTCGTAGCCCATCTCGCGGATCGCCTTCAAAACAGGTGAGGCAATCCCTAATTCTTCAAATGTTTTCAACTGATTTCTTTCTTGATAAGGCCGCAAAGGTACGGATTAATTCGGAATATCAGGGAGAAAGACAACGTATTTTGCATTTTCCCGAAAAAGGAGAGGTGCGGATCATTGTTTCACATCAAAGCCCGAATGAAACAAGTCTCAACATTCGTAACCGATAATCTATCCCCCTCCTCAAAAAGCAATAAACACCTGATATTCATATATAATCATCCGGAGGAAATATCCTGAGACTTAAACAATATGCCAGATTTCGAGGCATACTGCCGATACAGTTCGTTGAGTCGGCTGTCGGGGGCGATATATCCGAAGACAATCTCATCGGCGAGCTCTGCAATGTATCGGTTTCGCTCGTCGGCAGCTGATTGGCTTACTCGTGTCGCTCTCGGTGCGGTGCTGACGATAAGCAGTCGTCCCGCGTCCATCGCGGATTGCAGTTCGGAGGCAAGGACGGTATACATTCGCCGAGCAATAACCACGATGAGAGGTTTCTGACCTTGTAGCAAAAAATGAAGCACGTCTCGCTCTATTCGCGACTGGAAGCCGCTTACGACCACACCGTCGGATCGACACGCCTCGGTCGCCCAGTCGTAACAGCGCAGCACCGCCGGACTACTCACCCTTCGTGAGCAGAGAAAAGCCGTCTTGTGTGCCTCGAGCAACTCACGATTGCCAAGATATTCTACTTTGATCTGCATAGATTATTTCTTTATGGCTTCTCCGTCGTCGCCTTTCTTTCTATTGTTCGTGTGTGCTGCTATACGTTTAAGGTCTTGGTCGAGCTGCTTGATACTCTCGAAGTGTTCTATTTGCTGCTGTTGCTCTTTGTAGGCGATATACTCCTTAGTGGCTTTCGCTACAGCCATCTCGTGAGAAATTTTTCCGGCATGTTCGAGTATACTCTTCTCGTTCATAGTAAGCACAAGGCGGAGTTTCTGAATCCAATCACGCATATACATCGGTTTCTCTGCCAAAGCCTGAGCCTCGGCATAGGCAAGGAACTGCTCTACAATGAGTTTTAGTTGGCTAATCTCTTTCTCATTCAAGTAGTTCTTACCTATCAGAGCATCGCCCTTGGTAACCTTTCCCTCCTTCTCCGTAGAGGTAAGTCCCATCAGGGGCAGAGAGGCATTGGCACGATAATACATAAGTTCGGCGGCAGTCTTGCCACTGACAGCCCAAAGCAGCTTGTTTTGCACCTTTTTGAAGAAAGCCAAGGTCGTCTCAGCAGAAGGATCGTAGTCGATACTGGTGGCATAAATATCCTTTATCTGCTGATAGAAAACCTTTTCCGAAAGGCGTATCTCACGAATACGCCCTAAGAGTTCCTTAAAATAGTTGTAGGAAGACCCCGTCTTGAATCGCTCATCGTTTAGAGCAAAACCTTTGATGATATATTCTTTCAATCGTTGGGTAGCCCAGATGCGAAACTGTGTGCCTTGCTGAGACTTCACCCGATAACCTACCGAGATGATTACGTCGAGGTTGTAGAACTTTACAGGCTTATCGGAATTTGCAATGTGCAAAATTTGCACATTGCTATTCTCATCAAGCTCTTTTTCTTCGAATATGTTCTTTACATGCTTGGTAATTACACTACGCTCGCGACCAAAGAGCACGCACATCTGCGACTGTGTCAGCCACACCGTTTCGCTCTCGAATCGGACATCTATCTTTATCTTGTCATCTGCCGACCTGTAGATGAGCATATTATCGTCTATGTTTGCTTCCATCATGATTATATCTTTTATTCTTCATTTAGCCCGCCACCCGTGCAGTTTATTTATTGTATCTTTTGGACACGTTTTGAACATTTCCAAACGCCTTTATATCAGACAATTATTCAATAAAAAGGTCTCAAAACACCCATTATAAGATGTTTTTTTGGACACGTTTTGGACATTTCGTTCATCGTTGAATTTCTCCACGTTTCTTCATTTTCTCATATAAAAGCAGCCTCGTCTTTCATCTGGGCGGAAAGGCGACGAAGCGTAAACTCATCTTGCTTCGTTGGCATACCTAGCTGAAGCTGGCGTCTGAAGCTGCGAGCTATTTCTAACTTGCACTTATTCACATAATTAACATCGGGTAAAGGTTGCTCTGTATAAAGCTCTCTTATTAGCTCTTCCGCAGGACGATGCATACCAATCAATAATCGACATTTCCGAAAAATACGTTTGTTGTTTTCATCGACATAATCACCCGGCAATGTATCTACTTGGTCGACTACAAGGTTCCAGCCTCGCAGATTGAAATAGCCTACGCAAAAATCCACACGCTTTACCCTATCATTGGTAATAATCCCTTGCAGCCCTTCGGCAAATTTAGTTTCTATATTATCGTATATTCTTGCCATACTTGATCTGTTTATCTCATTTTCATGTCTGCGTTTTGGCCGGTATGATCCGTTTGTGGGCATTCGCGTACGATTTTCCCCTCAAAAAATAAATAAGACATACTCGTTTAATGGTCATCTTCGCCTTTTTTTGCAAATGCCGGTTACGGATACATATAGTTCTATCCGCTATTTGAGTACGAAAGTGCGCAGAATTTCCCTTCCGGCCGATTGTGCGGGATTATCGTCCGCGATTACATAGCTGAAAGCGAGCATGTATGCTTTTCCATTTTTTACCCAGATATATAGTTCGTTTTTGGTCGTGAACTTCTCCGGAAAATTTTGGGTATAGACGACCATTTGGCAGTCGCGTCCGGCACGTTGGATGCGCTTGCTCTCAATGATGTTTTCCCGAAGCATCTTCAGGGCGGCCTTGACATACTGGTCGAGGTCATATCCCGTGCCTTTCAGGTTCTCGGTAACGAGCGAGATATTTTCCCGGAACTGATCGTCGGCATCTGTTTGCGGAGAATAGATGAAAAACTCCGACCCTTCCACATCGGTTTTCCGCATCCAGTCTTTCGGATAACGGATGGTGTAATCTTTTTGGTCGATGACTTTCCAGTCGGTGTACAAAGAACGTAATCCTTCGTCGGACAAGCTCGTCGAATCTTGCTCGGCCGCGTTGTCCTGCCTTGCTTTGCCCGTTTTCTGGTTGCAGGCTGTGATCATGCAGAGTGTACAGATCAATAAAAAGTACTTTTTCATACGGTTTGGAATAATAAAGGGCGGTAAAATCCTTTTTCAAGATTTCGCCGCCCTTTGGGTATAAAAACAAAACGATTATCGAATCACGTCTATAAAGGCCGAGTTTGTTGCGTATTTCGCAAATTCGAGATCGTTGGCTGCCTCTTTGGCCAGCGACTGTTTTTTACCGATCGCGGCTTTCAGATTGTTGATCACGCCATCCGTATCGTTGGTACGCGCGGCTACGACGGCTTTCAGATAATCCGTTACGGCATCCGGGCGCGTCACCGCATTGAGTGTTTGCGAAGCCTTGCTATAATCCTTCGTCATGAGTTGAGCCAAAGCGGCGTTGTTCGTCTTGGCTGCACCGAATGAGCTGACCGCCTTCGCATAGTCGCCCTGTTCAAGGTAAAGGATGCCCAGCGCTTCGCCCAGCCCGGCTACGTCCGAAGCGCCTCCGATCAGTTGCTGAGCTTTTTCCTTCTCTCCTCTCGTGAGGGCGATGAGACCGAGGTTGATGTTCGCCTCACTGTTCGGCTTCACGCTGTTCGATTTATTAAACATCTCTTCTGCTTTCTTCAGGTCGCCCGCATAGAAACGCTGCATCCCGATATTGTTCCATGTACGGTAGTCGTCCGGAAATTGCTGGCTGGCTTTCGTATAGATGGCTTCCTTATCCGTATCGTTATCCGTCAGGGTAGCGGCATACAGCAGCTCTTCCACATTCAGCGCTTTGGGGTCTGCCTGAGCCAGACGGCTGATTTCTTCGTCCGACTTACCGATGATTTCGATATTGGCCGTCAGACGTGAGCGGCGCAGTTGCGGCAGGATCTCGTCGGCCAGCGATTTGAATACGGACGAGATGTTCTTGATCTCGCGTTCACGTTCTTCCGGATCTTTGTACATCGACAATACGCGGAGGACCAAATCCTTGTCCTGCAAGTTCGATTTTGATACCAGCTCCTTGAAGCCTTCCCAGTCCTGAGCCGTGTAATTGGCATCAACAGGGATGTCAATCTTCTGTTTTTTCAATTCACCTTTCACGTAGCGGGTCGTATTGGCTTCACGTTTCTCAGCCAGTGTTTCGTTCAGTTTCAAGCCGCCATCAGGCGATGCATAAGCAGAAACTTCAACCGATACATTCTGGTTGGGAGCGTCATTGGCACTTTTGATCCGGTCTTTCCAGTCACTCAGCTCGTTCTTTTTCAGTTCATTCGAACGAAGTTCGGCTTGTTGAATCAGGAACAGGATATTTGCGTTGTGAGCTTCTTTGATGATGCGTTGAAACTTGTCTGCTCCGACTACCGGATTAGCAGTTGCCGCATTGGCAAGCGCCGATGTGGCTATAATCCCGTCGGCAATCTTGATGTCCGGCAGACGTACGACCTTATTTTTAATCTTAGCATCGAATGTCAGGTACAGCGCCGACTTTTTCATCTCCGGTTTGTATTTGAACGACGACTTCATCGTCACATTCCCTCCCGTACCGTACCGTATCATCGGGTTATTAGCTCTTACCTTTTCCCCTTGATAAGTATAAGCCGTCCCCCAAGTCTCGCCGGTGGCATAACGCAGTACCGGCGTAATCGTCACCACGGCGTTTTTGTTAAACCACTTCGCCGGATAAGCAATGTTGATGGTGACAGGCACCTGGCCACCCACTACTTCGAGCGGCTGAGGGTCAGCTTTGATATAATCGGTGGATAACGGCTTTAACTTCCCCGAACAGGAAGTCAATGCAAAAATTACGGCCATTGCAAGGAATGGCGAAAAAATCTTTTTGTTCATGATGCGTGTTGTTAAGTTTGTATATTTGTTTATATGTCTTCCTATAGATTTCGTCACATCTTTTTTCCCATGCGTCCTGAATACGGACTGCAAAGCTAAAATAAATTCTCGGGATTCACATTCTTTAGAGGCTTAAAAGTGCGGATTTAACATGAATTAAACAAGTCGTTCCTTCAACATCTGCTTCGTTTTCGATCTCGTTACGAAGAATTGTGTAATTTTGCGGTCGATTATGGATTTAACAGTCAAAGCCTCCAATAATATCTGTGCAACGATTTTCCTGCCGGCCTCCAAAAGCATCAGTAATCGTGTGGCGATACTCAATGCTTTATCTCCCGTTCCGCAGCCGCTGTACAATCTTTCCGACAGTGATGATACGGCTGTGATGCTCGATGCGCTATGTACCGACCGCGAGACCGTAGACCTTCGGGCTGCCGGCACTGCCATGCGCTTTCTCACGGCCTACTTCGCTTCCCGACCCGGTCAGCGAACGCTCACCGGAACGGATCGGATGCGTAACCGGCCTGTCCGCGCACTGGTCGACGCCTTGCGTACGCTCGGTGCGGAGATCGATTATATGGAAAAAGAAGGCTTCCCACCGCTGAAGGTTACCGGAAGACGCCTGCCTGGCGGGGAAGTAACCCTTGACGCAGGCGTCAGTTCGCAATATATCTCCGCGTTGCTGATGATCGCTCCCTCCATGACGCGCGGAATATGTCTGCACCTGACGGGTACGCTTGTTTCCGAACCGTATCTTCGGTTGACTGTCGCACTCATGCGACAATTCGGGATCATCGTCGAAGAAGAAGGGCAGACGTTTACCGTCCGTCCACAGACTGTTCGTCCCATACCGTTTACGATTGAAGCAGACTGGAGCGCTGCCTCTTACTGGTACGAAGTAGCGGCCCTCTCGCAGATGCCGGTCGAAATCGAACTGCCCGGATTGCTTCCCGACAGTTTGCAGGGCGATGCAACCATCGCATCACTCTTCCGATCGTTCGGTATACACACCGACTTTACATCCGAAGGGCGTGTCAGGCTTACGCGACGTGGTATGGCCCTACCGAACCGTTTCGACTATGACTGTGTACGCATCCCCGATATGGCTCAAACGCTTGCGGTGACTTGTGCCATGCTGCATGTCCCGTTCCGGTTGAGCGGGTTGCAGAGTCTGAGGATCAAAGAAACCGACCGGTTGAAGGCATTACAGACGGAACTGCGTAAACTCGGCGTCGTGCTCACAGAGCATGACGGCAAGGTTCTTGAATGGGATGGCAACCGATGCGACGCCGAACCGGAACCGGTCATCGCCACTTATGACGATCACCGGATGGCCATGGCTTTTGCTCCCGTCGCACTGCGCCGAAAAGGCGGGATCAGCATCGCAAACCCCGAAGTCGTGTCGAAAAGCTATCCCCGCTTTTGGGACGATCTTCAAACCGCCGGATTCCAAACAAACCCTTAACCGAACAAACAAAAGAAGTAAAATGATGATTATAGGGTATATTCTGCTAAGCATCGTCGTGCTGGGATTGATTGCCGCAGGACTGGGACAATGGGAACGGTATGTGCGCCGCCGCAGATATGAGCGCGGCGAAATTGAGCATGTTGACGACGATGAGCCGTCGGCTGATGTCGCAGTTTCCTCAGAATGCTGCGGGCAGCATGAGTTATGTGAACGGGAGAGCCTTCTGGCGGCCGTCAGCCGGGCTGTCGAATATTATAACGATGAAGAGCTGGACGGCTATCGCGGTACACCGTCGGACGCCTATTCCGATAATGCTGTGGAAGAATTTCGAGAAGTCCTCTACACACTGCGTGAAGATGAAGTCTCCGGCTGGGTACGCAGTCTCCAATTGCGAGGCATCTTTCTCCCTGACGCAATCAAAGATGAAACCTTCCTGATCGTAGGCGAACGAAGAAAATAACGCAAGGCCAGCCTCCAGTTCTCCGACAGACAAATACGGCAAAATCAACCTGTGCCTTCAAAAACAAATCAGAAATAGAGAAAAATTTCTTTAATTGAATCGTCTATTCCGAAAAATCATCGTACTTTTGTAACCTGAATAAGGAAAAGGTTATCATTCCTGACAAAAACAAAGCAAAGAAACAAAGAGCATTACATATTTTAATCAATTAATTCTTAAACGCAAAATGGCAAATTTAGATTTAAGCAAGTACGGCATCAAGGGCAATTTTGAAATTGTACACAATCCGTCGTACGAAGTATTGTTTCAAGATGAGATGAATCCGGCCAACGAAGGATTCGAGAAGGCAAAACTTACCAAAAGCGGCGCTACCGCGGTTTATACCGGTAAATTTACCGGTCGCTCGCCCAAAGACAAATATTTTGTAAAAGACGACGTAACCAAAGATACCCTCTGGTGGGACGGCACCATCAACCGCCCCTGCACGAAGGAAGCATTCAATTACTGCAGAAGCCGCGTAGTAGCCCAGCTCTCGAAAGCGAAAAAACTCTACGTGGTGGATACCTTCTGCGGAACGAACGAAGATACCCGCATGAAAGTGCGTTTTGTGATGGAAGTAGCCTGGCAGGCTCACTTCGTAACCAACATGTTCATCCGTCCTTCGCACTACGAACTTGCACACTACGGTGAGCCCGATTTCGTTTGTCTGAACGGTTCCAAAACAACCAACGATAAATGGCAGGAGCACGGACTGAACTCCGAAAACTTCACCCTCTTCGACCTGACAGAAAAGATGCAGGTGATCGGTGGTACCTGGTACGGCGGCGAAATGAAGAAGGGAATCTTCTCGCTGATGAACTACTACCTGCCGTTGCGTGGCATTGCCTCGATGCACTGCTCGGCCAACGTGGGCAAAGACGGCGACGTGGCCATATTCTTCGGCCTCTCCGGAACGGGTAAAACGACGCTCTCGGCCGATCCTAAACGCTACCTTATCGGCGATGATGAGCACGGCTGGGACGACCACGGCGTGTTCAACTACGAAGGTGGCTGCTACGCCAAGGTGATCAACCTGAGCGAAGAGAACGAGCCGGACATCTGGCGCGCCATCCGTCGCGACGCCCTGCTGGAAAACGTCACCGTAGACGACCAGGGCAACATCGACTTTGCCGACGGTTCGACGACCGAAAATACCCGTGTCTCCTATCCGATCTATCACATCAACAAGATCGTGTTGCCTTCGCGTGCCGGACATGCCGACAAGATCATCTACCTCTCGGCCGACGCTTTCGGTGTATTGCCTCCGGTATCGATCCTCGACAACAATCAGGCGCAGTATCACTTCCTCTGCGGATTCACCTCGAAGCTGGCCGGAACCGAGCGCGGCATCACCGAACCGCAACCTTCCTTCTCGCCCGCATTCGGCGAAGCTTTCCTCACGCTTCACCCCACGATGTACGCCAAACGTCTGGTGGAAAAGATGAACAAGCACAACGCCAGAGCATACTTGGTGAACACGGGATGGAACGGTACCGGAAAACGGATCTCGCTGAAGGATACCCGTGCCATCATCGATGCCATCATCGACGGCTCGATTGAGAAAGCGGAAACAAAACACATTCCGATTATGAACCTCACCATTCCGGCTAAACTGGAAAAGGTATCCGATATCCTCGACCCGCGTACGACCTATGCCAACGCTGCCGAGTGGGAAGCCAAAGCCAAAAAACTGGCCGCAATGTACATCAAGAACTTCGAGCAGTACTGCGACAACGATGCCGCCAAGGCATTGATCCCTTCAGGACCGCAGTTAGACTAATCCGTCCGTCTGCCTGAAGCAGCGTAAAAAAAGGGCGTTCTTGCAAAAGAGCGTCCTTTTTTCAGTTCATCCAGCACAGGTATCAGCCCTTGTAAAACTTACGGTTTATCTGACCGCTGATCAACTATTCACGTGAAACGGTTTTGAGCTGAAGGAAATATTGTCGTTGCGGTTCGGGGTAATGTTCTATGGCATATCGTAAAGCGGTACGCGGCATCCGGAGCGCATGTTGTTCGAGGAAGCCTGTCAAAGACTCCCGGTCACGTTTGCCGACTTCGCGCAGCATCCATCCGACGGCTTTGTGTATCAAATCGTGCGGATGAGAAAAGAGTTTCTCGGCTAATGCGAACGTATCGGCAAATTCATTGTTTCGGATAAACGAGATTGTCGAAACGATTGCGATGCGCTGCTCCCACAAACACTCGCTTTTCGCCATTCGATACAGGATATCACGCTCTTTATCGAGCAGATACAGACCTACGATGGTAGGGCAAGTCAAGTCTACCAAGTCCCAATTATTCGCCCGGTCGGCATGCTTCAGGTAGAACTTGTAGATTTCCGAGCGTTCTTTTTCGGAAGCTTTTTTGAATCGTTCCGTCAGGATCAGCAGGGCGCAAAGACGCGCCTCGTGATAATCGCTTCGCAGTAATCTGTGCAGCTCCGACACGGGCGTTCCGAGATTAGCCTTGGCAATGCTGCGGATATGCGGCACAACGACCCCGATAAATACGTCACCTTCACCGTATTGACCGGGGCCTGTCTTAAAGAACCGTTGCAGATGCACGGCCTTGGCCGGTGTGCCGACAGACTGTAATTCCGCAATGATGAAATCGGCGGTCATGGATGCAATACGCGGCTGACGGGACGGTCGTCCTCAAAGAATCCGATGACGTTATCACTGACGGCGCGCGCCATCTTGATGCGCGAATACGTAGTCTGCGTACCGATATGCGGCGTGAGCACCACATTATCCATAGTCAGCAGCTCGGGAGACGGACGGTCGTTGAACTCGAAGACATCCAACCCGGCTCCGTAGATTTCTTTATTCTGCAATGCTTTGATCAACGCCTTTTCGTCCACCATAGCGCCGCGTGCCGTATTGATCAGGATAGCTGTAGGCTTCATCTTCTTCAATTCCGCCTCACCGATGATATGGTGTGTCTCGGGAGTGTACGGAGCATTCAGCGAGATAAAATCCGACTGGGTAAGTAATTCGTCCATCGTAACGTATGTTGCCTCGGCCGTTGTTTCTTCATGGAGGTCGAGCCGGCGACGGTTGTGATAGATCACCTCCATGCCGCAGGCTCTGGCACGTTTGCACAACGCTTTCCCGATACGTCCCATCCCGATGATGCCGAGCGTCATGTCCGTCACCGGCATTCCTAAGTTTTCGAGCGTACCTCGTTTCATTTGGTCGCCGAATAGGCGCACTTTACGGTCGCATTCGGAAATGCGGCGAGCCGTATCGAGCAGGAGTACGAGTGCGAGGTTGGCTGTCGGCTCGGTTGTCGGCGCCGGCGTATTGGTCACCGTAATCCCTTTCTCCAACGCATACGCAACATCGATGTTATTGTATCCCACGGCATAATTAGCCACCAACTTCAGGTTGGTTGCCCGATCGATCAATTCCTTATTGACGGGAAAATCCAACATGGAACAGAGCACATCGTACTCCGGAATCATCTCCATCACTTCATCATACGTAAAATCTTTGCCTTTCGGCGGGAAGGTCACGTCATACCTGCTTTCCAGCTCCGCAAACCCCTCGCGGAACATGTCATACGTAATTAATATCTTCTTCATGATCATTCAAAAAAACGGTTTACTGTCGGACAAAAATACGCAACATCCGTTGAATCCCATGAAGTTTTACTAATTTTGTGCCCTAAAGAAAGAAAAAATGGCATTGAACTACATTTGGATCGGATTTATCTTAGTGGCTTTCGTGGTTGCTTTGTGTAAACTGATTTTTCTTCAGGACACCGATGTTTTTACACAGATTATCTCTTCGACTTTCGATTCGGCACGAATGGGGTTCGATGTATCCATCGGATTGACGGGCATTCTCTCTCTCTGGCTCGGACTGATGAAGATAGGTGAAAAAGCGGGCCTGATACATGCTTTTGCCCGGATTGCCTCACCCGTTTTCGGGAAACTGTTTCCGGAGATACCGAAAGATCACCCGGCCGCGGGGTCTATTTTTATGAATATCTCGGCCAATATGTTGGGACTTGACAACGCCGCCACGCCGATCGGACTGCGTGCCATGCAGCAGTTGCAGGAGCTGAACCCGAAGAAGGATACGGCCAGCAATGCCATGATCATGTTTCTGAATATCAACGCTTCCGGCCTGACGGTCATCCCGATTACGATCATGATGTATCGTGCCCAATACGGCGCAGCCAATCCGTCGGATATCTTTCTGCCGATTTTGCTTACGACATTCGTCTCTACGCTCGTGGCTATTATAGCTGTCGGCATTGTCCAAAAGATTAACCTCTTCCAACGTAATTTATTACTCTTCTTTCTGGGCGCTTTCACCTTTATCGGCAGTCTGGTATGGTTCTTCCGCTCACTTCCGCAAGAGAAAGTATCGTTATACTCGACGTTGTTCGCTAACGCGCTGCTTTTTTCCATCATCTGCGGATTCATCATTTGCGGAGTACGGAAAAAATTGAATATTTATGACGCTTTTATCGAAGGCGCGAAGGAGGGTTTCCTCACCGCAGTAAAAATCATTCCCTACTTAGTCGCGATTTTAGTGGCCATCGGGGTGTTCCGGGCATCGGGAGCAATGGATTATCTCGTCGAAGGGCTTCGCTGGTGTGTAACGTCAGCGGGCTTGGATGCCACGTTTGTAGGAGGCGTGCCGACCATGCTGATGAAACCGTTGAGCGGCAGCGGAGCACGGGGCATGATGTTGGATGCGATGGGAACATACGGTGCCGATTCGTTCGTGGGACGGCTGGCCTGCGTGGCGCAAGGCTCGACGGATACGGTCTTCTACGTGGCGGCCGTGTACTACGGCAGCGTTGCCATCCGCAACACACGACATACGATTTCGTGCGCGCTGCTGGCCGATCTGGCAGGGGCGCTCACCGCAATAGCCATGACGTATTTATTCTTTTCAGTATGATTACATATAATACGGAAGACGTAAAAATGCCTGTATTCCCCAAGCGGAAGACAAGTGCCTGGATTAAAAGCGTAGCAGCTCTTCATGGCAAAACGGTAGGAGATATCGCCTATATTTTCTGTTCGGACGAGAAGATTCTCGACGTAAATCGCATGTACTTACAGCACGATTATTATACCGACATCATTACGTTCGATTATTCCGAAGACAACATGATATCGGGCGACCTCTTTATCAGTCTGGACACGGTTTGTACCAATGCCGAAAAATTCGCCGTGGCATACGACAGTGAATTGTATCGGGTGATCATCCACGGCGTCCTGCATCTGTGCGGGATCGACGACAAAGCGCCGGGCGCCCGCGCCGTGATGGAACGATATGAGAACGAGGCGCTGCAACTGCTCGACACGCCGGCTACTTGAACAGTTTACCGAGATTAATGATGGGAGAAACGTCGTAAACGGTTCTCCATTTGCCCTCGAACGGATTAAACTCCCGGCCGACCGTACCATAGAATCCAAAGATATCGTTGAACATCGTTGTAGCAGAGACCCCATAGCCGGTATGAGGAACGAAAGGCGAAGATAACATGGAGCCATGTTGCGCATTATGGCTCGCCCCCATCGAGTATCGGCCGTAAGCTCCGAGGGTAAACCATGAGTTTACCTGATACGACGTCATAAGGAAACTTATGCCGTCATAGTACGGGCGATAACCGAAATTATGGGTATATCGCATCGCGTAAAAACCGCTCTGAAGAAGAAACGACTCGTTGATGTGGGCTTGAACGCCGCCGCCGGCCTTATATACGTCACTCACCCCCGGCGACAATTCCCTGCGGTTATACAGAAAGAGTCGGAGCTTCCGGTCTACGGGATACGAAGTCACATGGAAATCGTCCGATAGATTCATCGTACTTAACAGACGATAATGAGAATACTCCCACCGATGATCGGGCAGATTGAGTTTCATCTTTATCTCTCTTTCTTTTTCCATCTCCGGCGGAACCGGCGCTCTCAGATTCAGTTTGCGCTCCTCTTCCTGTGCATGTGACCCGGAAAACAGGAGAAAGAATAGGCACCCTGCCCCCAAAAACTTCCGAAACGCCCCCACCAATGGTAGAATTGAACTCTTGCTTGCTTTCATCCTATTTCCGATCGTAAACATGTTCTTACTTTTACGCTTTAACATATTAACACCCCAAAAGTAAGCAAAAATCTCGAATCGCCTGTTCGCATCGCCATTTTTTCCCCGATTTTCTTTCGGGCTAATGCACGGTCGGACTATTGTATTCCTCCTTTACTTCTCTTAACCCATTCACCTTGTTTTTAAAAGCGACTGTGCGAAGTTTAAAGAAAATCATATAAATTTGCAGCAAAATTAAGAATTATATAAAAAACGTTTAATGGTCGGTTACGCGCCGTATGAGTTCATACGGCAGACGGTTAACCGAATCAAACAGTGAAAGTATGGATTATACATTCAGGGAAATCGAGAAGAAATGGCAGGCACGGTGGGTCGCAGATAAGACTTACGAAGTAAAGGAAAATGACCGTAAGCCCAAATATTATGTATTAGATATGTTCCCCTATCCTTCGGGGGCGGGATTGCACGTAGGCCACCCGCTGGGATACATTGCTTCGGATATTTACGCGCGCTATAAACGCCTTCAGGGATTTAACGTACTTCACCCCATGGGGTACGATGCGTACGGGCTCCCGGCCGAACAGTATGCCATTCAGACCGGTCAGCACCCGGAGGTGACGACGGAAAATAACATCAGCCGTTACCGCGAACAGTTAGACAAGATCGGGTTCTCGTTCGATTGGAGTCGCGAAGTACGTACCTGCGAACCCGGCTATTACCACTGGACGCAATGGGCCTTTTTGCGGATGTTCGACAGCTATTACTGTAACCGCACCCGACAGGCACGTCCCATCGAAGACCTTGTGAAAGCATTCGAAACGGGTGGCACGGAAGAGCTGGATGTAGCCTGTACGGAGGTGTTGACGTTCACAGCCGGCGATTGGAAGGCGATGAGCCGGAAAGAACAACAGGAGACCTTGATGAATTATCGCCTGGCTTACCTTGGAGATACGATGGTCAACTGGTGTCCGATGCTCGGTACCGTATTGGCCAACGATGAGGTGAGCGAAGGTCTCTCGATACGCGGCGGCTATCCGGTAGAGCAGAGAGTGATGCGTCAGTGGTGTCTGCGCGTGTCAGCCTATGCACAACGACTGCTCGACGGATTGGAGCGGATCGACTGGACCGAATCGCTGAAAGAGACGCAACGCAACTGGATCGGACGAAGCGAAGGGGCTCAAATGTATTTCCCCGTTGCAGAAAGTGACAAAATGATCGAGATTTTTACGACACGCGCCGATACGGTTTTCGGAGTCACCTTTATGGTCCTTGCCCCCGAAAGCGACTATGTATCTGCACTTACGACCGACGAACAGAAGCCGGAGGTAGAGGCTTACCTTGAGTCCGTCAAACGACGCACCGAACGCGAACGCATCTCCGACCGACGCATGACGGGCGTCTTCTCCGGTTCATACGCTGTCCATCCGATGACCCAAGAACCCATTCCCATCTGGATCAGTGATTATGTGCTGGCCGGATACGGCACCGGAGCCATTATGGCCGTTCCCGCGCACGACAGCCGCGACTATGCCTTTGCCAAACAGTTCGATCTCCCGATTATTCCGTTGATCGAAGGTTGCGATATCTCCGAAGAGAGTTTCGACGCCAAGGAAGGCAAAATGATGAACTCGCCGATGCCGGGTAAGGAGCTGCCGGATGGTCTGGTGCTCAACGGACTCGATATTCCCGATGCCATCGCAAAAGCAAAGCGGTATATCGAAGAGAAAAAATGGGGTTATGTCAAAACCAATTACCGTCTGCGCGACGCGATCTTCAGCCGCCAGCGTTACTGGGGTGAACCGTTCCCGATATACTACGATGCCGAGGGCATGCCGCAACCGATCCCCGAAGAGTGTCTGCCGCTCAGACTGCCCGATGTCGATAAGTTCCTGCCGACCGAGACGGGCGAACCTCCGCTCGGACGGGCGACGACATGGGCCTGGGATTGCGAAAAACGGCAAGTCGTAGAAAACACGAAAATCGACCGCCGTACCGTATTTCCGCTCGAACTGTGTACCATGCCGGGGTTTGCAGGCTCATCAGCCTACTATCTCCGTTATATGGACCCGCACAATGACCGGGCGCTCGTTTCACGGCAAGCGGGCGAATACTGGCGCAATGTCGACCTCTATATCGGAGGAACGGAACATGCTACGGGACACCTTATTTACAGCCGTTTCTGGAATAAATTCCTGTACGATCTCGGCGTTTCGTGCGAGGAGGAACCGTATAAAAAATTGATCAATCAGGGAATGATACAGGGACGATCCAACTTCGTCTATCGCATTGTCGGTACAAATCAATTCGTTTCACTCCATCTGAAAGACAATTACGAAGTGACGCCGATCCATGTAGATGTGAATATCGTTGACAACGATCTTCTGGATATCGAAGCCTTCCGCAACTGGAATCCCGAATATAAGGATGCCGAATTTGTGCTCGAAGACGGCCGGTACGTTTGCGGATGGGCGATTGAGAAGATGTCGAAATCGATGTTTAACGTCGTCAACCCCGACCTTATTGTTGAGAAGTTCGGCGCCGATACGCTGCGTCTCTACGAAATGTTCCTTGGTCCTCTTGAACAGTCGAAGCCGTGGGATACGAACGGTATCGACGGGGTTCACCGCTTCCTGAAAAGACTGTGGGGGATCTTTTACTGCCAATCCGGCGAATGGGGGGTCATCACCGATGAATCGACGGCTGACGAACGGAAAGCGCTTCATAAACTGATCAAAAAAGTAACGTACGACATCGAACATTTCTCCTACAACACCTCCGTCAGTGCATTGATGATTTGTTTGAACGAACTGACGAGCCTGAAATGTCACAAACGCGCTATTCTTGAGCCGCTGTTGATCGTCCTCGCCCCGTTTGCTCCGCATATCACCGAAGAGCTCTGGCATGCCCTCGGCAACACGACGAGCATCTGTGATGCGGCATGGCCGTCGTACGATGAGCAGTACCTGGTCGAAAGCTCGGTAACATATGCCATTTCATTCAACGGAAAGACACGGTTCAGTCTTGAACTGCCGGCCGATCTGTCGCGCGAAGCAGTGGAGAAGGCAGCATTAACCCATGAGAACTCTGCACGATGGATCGAAGGGAAAACACCCCGAAAGATCATTGTCGTACCTCATAAAATTGTAAATATCGTACTATGAAAGATTCGATTCGAAAAATTTATTATCCTTTGAAGGATTACCTCCTGATCTGTCTCGGTACCGCCATGTATGGATTCGGATTCAATGGTTTTATCCTCTCTAATCAGGTGGTTACCGGAGGATTGAGCGGTATTGGCGCCTTAATTTATTTTGCAACGGGCATCCCGGTTTCCACTTCTTATTTCGTAATCAATCTTCTTCTGCTTGCTATTGCATTCAAAGTATTGGGACTTAAATTCTTGTTAAAAACGATCTTTGGCGTAGTCGCTCTGTCGTTCTGGTTCTGGTTCTTCGAACAGCTGTTAGGCGGTAAACCCATCATGGAGAGCGGTGAAGTCTTTATGTCGATCATCATCGGCGCTTTAATCTGCGGTACCGGCATGGGACTCGTGTTCTCGGCCGGCGGCAGTACGGGAGGCACCGATATCATTGCGGCAATCATCAACAAATACAAACATGTATCCATCGGTGCGGGAATGGTCTTGTTAGACCTTGTGATCGTGAGTTGTTCGTATTTTATTTTCCAAAATGTCGACAAGATTGTGCTTGGGTTCGTGGAGATGGGAATCAACTCGTACATGCTCGACCGCATTCTCAATGCCAATACCCAGTCGGTGCAATTCCTGATCTTTTCGCGCAAATATGACGAGATTGTGGAGCGCATCATCAAAGACCTCGGACGGGGATGTACCATCCTCAACGGCGAAGGCGGCTATTCACACAGACCGATGAAAGTGATCGTGCTTATTGCCAAGCGTCGCGAGAGCGTAACGATCTTCCGTCTTATCAAATCAATCGACAGCCAGGCGTTTATTTCGCAAAGTGTCGTACGCGGAGTATACGGTGAAGGTTTTGAACCCATAAAAGCATAGCCATACAATTTTACGATTTTGATTGCGTTCTTTTGATAGGTGAACATTTGTTGAAAGCCGGATGTTTTAAAAAAAAGAAGAAAAAGCAGTGAAAACATTGGTATTTGCTACGAACAACGAACATAAGCTCCGGGAGGTGCGCGCCATGATGCCACCGGAGATCGAGGTGCTCGGTCTCTCGGATCTGAAATGCTCCGACGAGTTGCCCGAAACGTCATCTTCACTCGAAGGTAATGCGATGCAGAAAGCGCGCTACGTGAAAATGAAGCTCGGATACGATTGCTTCGCTGACGATACAGGGCTGGAGGTCGATGCGCTGTGCGGTGAGCCGGGGGTTTATTCGGCACGCTATGCCGGTCCGGAGTGCGACAACATTGCCAACATTCGCAAACTGCTCGGGAACCTCTCCGGGAAGTCCAACCGTAATGCACGGTTTCGTACCGTGATTGCACTAATTATCGAGGGCAATGAGTATCTGTTTGAAGGCATGATTTACGGACGTATCACACAAGTCATGCGGGGTACGAATGGCTTCGGGTACGATTCCGTATTCGTCCCCGACGGGTACAAACAAACCTTTGCCGAGCTGGACGAGGGTGTCAAAAACGGAATCAGTCATCGTGCGCGTGCCGTACGTAAACTGACCGGTTTCTTGAGCGGGCTGTAAACGGCAAGACCCTGTTATACGAAAGAAAGAGCAAGACCCATCTCTTTAACAAACGAAAAACAATCAACAGCAATGAATATCCGACATCTGATTCTTTTCCTGCTGGTTATCAGCACTTCCATCCGCTCACAACAGCATGAGAGATGGCGCACGTATCTGGCGAGTTACAATACGACAGCCGTAGCCGAGGCGGAAAACGACGTGTACGCCATGGCCGACGGTGCACTCTACGGCTACGGCAAAAACGACAACAGCGTGAAGATGTACACGAAGTTGAACGGATTGAGCGATTCCGACATCAAACTGATCCGCTACAACATGGATGTTCATATGTTGATGGTAGTCTATTCCAACGGAAATATCGACTTGATGAATCGCGACGGGATGTATAACCTGCCTTATCTTAAGAATGCAGGGAACATTCAGGATAAAACCCCGAACGAAATCAATTTCGTCGGAGAAAAGGCGTATCTGTCGACTCACTTCGGCATCGTGGTGATTGACATGAAAAAGAAAGAAGTTTTCGAGTCTTATAAGTTAGGCATGAAAGTGTATTCCTCATGCCTGCGCGGAGAGATGATCTATGCTTCTACCGAACGAGGCCTTTACACCGCGTCCACAAAAGATAACCTGATGGATTTCAATAACTGGAAGCAGCTTCCTATTCATGATGCAGACCTTGATAAAAAGAAAATCGTTCGCATCGGTATCTTTCAGGATAAACTCTGCCTCTGCATTCCAGGTGCCGGTCTCTACTACCGGAACGACGACGGACAAATCATACCGTTGGTGAAACAGATTTATATCGAAGGAATGACGATTCAGGGCGACCGTCTGTTGGCTCATACGGGTGGCGACCTTTACATCTACACTTCGCTCGAAAGTCCTGCCGAGACCGTTTCGCCCGGAGATGTCAAAGATGTATCCGCACTTAAGAATACGAATACCTACTGGATTGCATCCGGCACGAAAGGACTGATCGGCATCCGGCGAAAAAATGCGAACTCGTTTGAAACAATCGTTTCAGGGTTGAATATCGAGGGCCCTAAACGAAACTATAATGATCTTATGTTCATAAAAAAAGGAAAACTGCTCATTGCCGGAGGAACATATACTCCTACGGCGCGAGGGTATAGAGCAGGGACTCTGATGTCTTATGAAAACGGGAAATGGACAAACTTCGACGAAGGAGCTGCAGCAAAAGCGATCGGTTACGATATTCGTGATTTCTTAGACATTGCCGTCGATCCTGACGATGCGAATCATTACTTCGTTTCATCCTTTGGCGAAGGAGTCATCGAAATAAAAGATAATGCCTTTGTGCAATTATATAATCATAAGAACACACCGTTGCGACCAGCTCTTGAAACGGAGCAAGAACATTACGTGCGTGTTGGCGGTATTTGTTTCGATAAGAATAAAAATTTATGGATGACAAACTGTAGTGCCCCCAACGGTATTGTTGTACGGACTGTTGACGGGACCTGGAAGTCGTTATTCTTCAAAGGCGTAAGTAATGCTACTTTTATCGGTCGAATCATGATTACCTCCAAAGGGCACAAATGGGTCAATGTTCCGCGCGGCAATACAGGGATTCTTGTATTCGATGATAACGGTACGCCGACAGAACCTTCCGACGATAAGTCGAACTTTTTTGGCACATTAAAGAACGCTCGTGGAGAGGCGCTGAATCTAAATAACATTTATTGTATGGCCGAAGACCTGAACGGTGGAATATGGCTTGGCACAGATCAAGGGCCGATCATATGCTCTGCACCCGAGAATGCAATCAAAGACCCGAAAAACTTTTTTGGGAGTATGATTGTACGCCCCAACGATGACGGATCGAATGGTCTGTTCCTGAGTAGTGAACAAATCAATGCGATTGCGGTGGATGGCGGAAACCGTAAATGGATCGGAACCGGTAGCTCCGGGATATTTCTCATTAACCCCACCGGAACGGAAACCATCGAACACTTTACGGCCGATAATTCTCCTCTCCTTTCCGATAATATCCTGAGTATTGCCATCGATCATAAAACGGGCGAAGTCTTTATCGGCACCGATAAAGGCATCATCTCCTATCTCGGCACTGCCACCGAAGCCCGTTCTAACTACTCCGATGTGTATGCCTTTCCAAATCCTGTTCGCCCTGATTTCGATGGAAGTGTAACGATTACCGGCTTGATGGCCAACTCGAACATCAAGATTACCGATCTGAACGGGAACCTGATTTATCAGACAAAATCGGCCGGCGGCCAAGCTACATGGAACGGCCGTTCACATAACGGTCGACGTGTCGCCGCAGGGATCTACCTTGTCCTGGCCTCTACTCCGCAAGGCGCTGAAAGTGTAGTCACGAAAATTGCAGTCGTTCAATAAACGATTTTTTTAAATAAAGCGCAAAACATGGAAAAAACGGAGCCGCATTCTTAGGTTTCGTGTGTTTTTAACCGGTAAAGACCGAAAACGAAATCGCTGCGATGTTCTTTCAGATAGTCATCTTCGAATTGGAAAAGGCTTTCTAACAATTCACGACTTCTCCTGTCTGGAGTTGCAAAATGAAAAGCAATGTCTTTTAGCGCAAAAGCCAAGATATTGCCGCCAAACGGCTTCTCTTCTATCGTATGATAATATTCATGCACGGCAGGCATGATATTGGCCGAATCTACCGCTTCCGACGGATCAGCTAAGAAAACTCGAAGCCAACCGGTTCCGTAATAACGCTTTTTATACAACGACGTCTTGTAACGACGGCGATACGGTTTGTCTATCAACCGTATCGCCTTATTAATCGCTTGTATTTGCATACGAGAAAACTGAAATCGTGTCGCCCCAACATATTCGTTAATCAGAAGCATTCCTTCCGGCTTCAGACATTGCTTGATCTTTTTCCCCAATAACGTCCGGACATCACGAAAGTGATGGAGTGAATTGTTGAACATAACCATATCGAATCGCTCGGAAGCAAAATCATACTGTTCAATACTTTTACAGCAAAAGCTCAGATTATGCAGTCCTTTTTCCTTAGCTTGAGCAGCCGCCTCATCCAAATTGCCCTGATTGATGTCAAGGCAAACGATTTCCCTGAAGAGCGGACAGGATGCCAACACCAATTCATGCTGACAATATCCTGATCCCAAAGACAGGACACGCAATGGCGATTGAGCACCGGAAAGATATTTATTAATGAAATACGATTTGAAATCAATTTGTGAATCACCGGTTATCATTCGATTCCATCGTTCTTTTATTAATGGTATTTCCCACCAATTGGAAGTTCCTCCCAACGAAGCATCGAAAGCGCTAATGGATTTCTTTGTGCTGTTGAACGTCAGTTTGGACAAAAGAAAACGAATGCCCCGTTGATGCAACTTTACATACACATCAATCAAATCTTCCCATGTAATCCATCGTTTCATCTCTCAGTATACAAAACAGTTAAGATTAAAAACACGGGACAAATATATAAATAAATTTGTAGCAATCCGATTTTCGAACAAAAATTAAGTCAGAAAACAATATTTTTCTTTCAATGCGATTTATAAGTAGTAAGGTCATCATCATCTTCACACACGGTTCTCGATGCCTTGGCAGGAAAACCGTCATCCCGATTTTTATGAAAAGACCGTTTTTTTGTGTAGATTTGTCCGTTTCAAAAGCAAGAATAAAATAATGAAAGCAGCGAATTACCATTTTGCAGAAATGATATACCGTCAAGCCGAGAAATACGACGATCGGACGGAATTACTTCATCGTGAGCCGAAGAGTGGCAAATGGCTCAAAATTTCATGGGCAGAACTTGCCGACAAGGTCCGTTTGACTTCACAAGCCATGATCGAATACGGGATCGATATACAGGAGAATATCGGGATCTATGCGCAGAACATGCCGGAATGTTTCTTTACCTCATTCGGCGCTTACGGCATCCGTGCGGCTGAAGTGCCGATGTATCCGACAAATTCACCCGATCAGATCGCATACATTATCCGTGAAGCCGAGATACGTCTCCTCTTCGTCGGAGAACAGCAACAATATAACAATGCTTTCAAGGTACAGCAAGAAATGGGCAATACGCTGAAGAAACTCGTTATCTTCGACCGCAATGTGGTACGTTATCCCGAAGACCGGACATCGATCTACTTCGATGAATTCATCCGTCTCGGCGATAATGCGCATGCCGAGACCGGCACCAAAATCCGCCGCAACGAAGCCATCGATGGCGATATTGCCTTGATTGTCTACACTTCCGGCACGACGGGCGAACCGAAAGGCGTCATCCTCACCCACGCCAATCTGCGCGAAATGATGCGTATCCACGACATCCGCCTGCCGATGGTCAACGATCACGACTTGTCGATGTGCTTTCTTCCGCTCGTACATATCTTCGAAAAAGGCTGGGCTTGCTTTTGCCTCTACAAAGGCGTACGGATGGCGATCAACCGATATCCGAAAGAGATTCAGAAAACACTTCCCGAAATACGCCCGACCCTGATGTGCAACGTTCCGCGGTTCTGGGAAAAAGTATATAGCGGCGTACAGGAAAAGATCGAACAGTCACCGCAAATCACGCAGTGGCTGTTTCGCGATGCGATCAAAACGGGACGGCGTTATACCTTCGACTATCGGAATAGCGGCCGGAAACCGCCATTAGGACTGATGTTGAAATATTATCTCTACGATAAAACACTCTTCATCATGCTGAAAAAAGCCGTCGGGCTTCAACGCGGAACGCTCTTTCCCGTTGCCGGAGCCCCTTTGGCCGACAATATCGCCACGTTCCTCCTGTCGGTAAACATTCCAATCATCTATGGATACGGTCTCTCCGAAACAAGTGCCACCGTATGTTGCTATCCGACGAAGGGATATATTGTCGGGTCTATCGGCACCATCATGCCCGGCCTCGAGGTACGGATCGATGAAGCCACGAACGAGATTCTCGTCCGAGGTAAAACCGTCACTGCGGGGTATTACAAAAAACCGGAGGAAACGAAAAAGGCTTTTACCGACGACGGCTTCTTTCGTACCGGTGACGCCGGCCGGCTCGAAGGCAAAACACTCTATTTCCTCGAACGTATCAAAGACCTGTTCAAAACGTCGAACGGGAAATATATCGCTCCGCAGGCCATTGAAATGAGCCTGAGCGGCAATACTTACATCGAACAGTGCGCTGTCATCGCCGACGAACATAAGTTTGTCAGCGCTCTTATCGTACCGGCTTTTCCGGCACTCGAAGCCTACGCCCGCAAGAAAGGAATTGCTTACGGCGATCATCGCGAACTGATCGGGAAAGAAGAAATCGTACGTCTCTTTCAATCGAACATCGAAGAGTGCCAGAAACATTTTGCTTCGTTCGAGAAGATCAAACGCTTTACCTTGCTTTCCGAACCTTTTTCGATGGAGGAGGGCGAACTAACCGATACGCTTAAGCTGCGCCGCGGCGTAATCGCCCGTCGCTATGCAGCCCAGATCGCCGCGATGTATAAAGAGTAAGCAGAAAAGTGTACCTTTGCAAACAATTGGCTCATTCAATAAAACAGGCAGAAGGTCGGTGTTGGCAAAGCACCGGCTGTAAAGAACGATGATTGAACTTTTCTATACGGGTGTGATTATCGGTATTCTGGTCTCGGCTCCGATGGGGCCTATCGGGATGCTGTGTATCCAGCGAACCTTGTCGAAAGGACGATGGCACGGGTTTGTCAGCGGGCTGGGTGCGGCGCTGTCCGATGTCCTTTATGCGGCCTTTACCGGTTTGTTTATGGGACTCGTTGTGAACTTCGTGGAAGCTCATCAGCAGCCGCTCCGGATCTTCGGAAGCATTATGCTGGGCGTCTTCGGATATTACATTTTTCGCAGTAACCCGGTGAAACAGTTGAAGAAAAACAGGGAGCATAAGATGTCTTTCGTTCAGGATTTCGTATCAGCTTTTCTACTGACATTCAGCAATGTGTTGATTGTGCTCCTGTATATCGGGCTGTTTGCACGGTTTGCTTTTGTCTTTTCGGCCAGCGTGTGGGATGTACCGAGCGGGTTGGGAGGCATTGCCGTAGGAGCAGTCCTCTGGTGGTTTTTCGTCACCTATATCGTCTCCAAGCTTCGGCGCTGGTTTAACATCCGCGGTATCCGTATCCTGAACCAGATTGTGGGAAGCGTGATCCTCGTGCTCGCAGTCGTCGGAATTGTCTATGCCTTTATCGAATAAGTAAAACTTCTTAAATATCAGTACCCTCCATCAATTGGTTTAAATGATTTCGTGCTTTTGTGCCCATAATGGGACAAGTAAATACGCCGATATTCATCCCTTCAAAGCCAAGAATTAGAGCAAAACTTCAAGCACGTCTTTCGCATGCCTTGCCAAAGCATATCAATCAGAAGATAAAAAACGTGCTCCCCGAAAAGGAATCAATCAAGAAAGCTATGGATTAAGCATTTTCACGCGCTCGGCTACTTCTTCCATCAACCATTTGGGAGTGGATGTAGCGCCACAGATACCTACGCTACGGATATCCTCCGGAAGCGGCTCGGCAATATCGGCTGCCGAGGTGATAAATACCGAATGCGGATTGGCCTGAAGGCACTGTTCGAACAGCATTTGCCCGTTCGAGCTTTTCTTGCCGGCCACGAAATAGATACAATCATGTTGCAGCGCAAAATCGCGTATGTTCGGCAAACGATTGGCCACTTGCCGGCAGATCGTGTCGAAATATTGGAATGTTACGTCGGACGAAATCCTCGCGCGTATGCCTTCCACTACTTTCCCGAAGCCGTCAAGAGGTTTGGTGGTCTGTGAAAAAAGTATTATATCTCTATGAAAATCAAGTTTTTCGATATCGTCAAGCTTCTCAATCACGATGGCTGTCCCTTCTGTTTGTCCGACAAGCCCATTCACTTCGGCATGTCCTTTTTTGCCGTAAATCACTAATTGTGTTCCGTATTCTTTCGTTTCCTGATAACAGCGATGGATGCGTTTTTGCAATTGGAGTACAACCGGGCAGGTGGCGTCGATGATTTTAATCTGATTCTTTTGGGCAAGTGCGTAGGTCGAAGGCGGTTCACCATGTGCACGGAGCAGTACGGTACGGTTACGCAGATGTGCCAGATCCGCATGCCCGATCGTGTGAAGTCCCAATGCCTTCAGGCGCTCCATCTCGAGGCTGTTATGCACCAGATCACCTAAACTGTAAAGCTCATCGGTTTGCTTCAGCTCGCGTTCGGCACTTTGAATGGCTTTTACGACACCGAAACAAAAGCCCGATCCGCGATCTATCGTTACTTCTACCATGGTTTATTTTTCCGTTGCTTTACGAAACTCACGCATCAACCATGCTTGTTGTTCGGCGATGGTCATGTAAGTGTTATCTAATTCGATTGCATCGTCTGCTTTGCGAAGCGGGCTTTCGGCACGGGTCATATCCAACTTGTCACGTCCCTGTACATTCTTCAGAACTTCATCGAACGAAACGGGCTGTCCCTTCTCATTCATTTCTTTTACCCGTCTCTGTGCACGTATCTCGGCCGACGCGATTACGAAAATCTTTAGTTCTGCCTGTGGAAAAACGACCGTCCCGATGTCGCGGCCGTCCATTACGATGCCTCTTGCCTCTCCCATGGCTTGTTGTTTTGAGACAAGTGCATGACGAACAAACCCTAAAGCCGCAACCCGACTGACACGGTTCGATACTTCCATGCTACGAATCTCGGTCTCCACCGGTTCACCGTTCAGGAATGTTTCCGACATTCCCGTTTCGGGGTTCGGCCAAAAGGTAATATCTACGTTATCCATCGCTTGTTGCAATGCCGCTTCGTTTAGTGTGTCGCCATGAAAAAAGCCTTGACGTATCGCATATAGCGTCACTGCTCTGTACATCGCGCCGGTGTCGATGTAGGTATACCCGACGGCCTTGGCGAGCGCTCTTGCCATTGTACTCTTACCGCACGAGGAGAACCCGTCAACGGCCACAATGATTTTTTTCATATGCTCTGTGATGACTATACATTATATATTAAGGGTTCATTTCAGAGAGTGACATCGACAAACTCACCATTAGCGAAAGTGCCGACGGATGATAACGTGCCACCGATGCACCGATATCGAATCGGGATACATGCAAGCCGGCGCCGATCGAAAAACCGCCCAATCTGTTTCCCCCCTCTTTCAGCTTCATGTCCATGTTGGCCTTCGGATTATATCCCAGTCCGACCCAAAAATTGTCGGAGGGCAGAAAATCTACGCCGAACACGAGATGTTTGGCCAGTGTTTGAACAAAACTATCCTCGAGATTCTTTTCCGCCAGCGTCTCGTCTACATATTTGAACTTCCATTGCTTCAGATGCATGGCCGTTACGGATACACGGATCGGAGCATGCGCCATTCTTTTGGAAATTCCCATCTGAATGTCCCAAGGCAACTGCCTGCGTTCCGAATCGTATGCTTTCAGTTGTGCCCCGATATTTTTCAAGGCCACCCCGAAAGAGAGACCCTTTTCTTCGTCGTAATAGCTCAGCCCGGCATCAACCCCGATCCCGAACGACGAATATTCAGCCAGATGAGAGTATAACATCTTCATCGAGAGCCCCCCCCTCCATTTATCCGAAAGATCGTACGAATAAAAAGCCTGTACACTCATGTCTTTAGCCGAGAATTCTCCTTTGATCATCCGTGACGCATCGACTTCTTTAAAGTTGCCATAGCTGATGAAGGACCCTCCGATTCCCCAAGCACCTCGCTCGCGGTGGGCTTTGGTATAGATCGCACTGCCTACATGAATATCGCCAATATAACTCATGTAATTCAGGTTCACCATGCCGTCCATCTCTCCACCTAACAGGGCCGGACTGTGAAAAGCAAGCGACGGGTCAGCTTCGATCAGTGATACGGTATGCCCTCCCAAAGCATTGGCTCGTGCCGAGGTCGGAAAACGTAAAAACGTAAACACTTCGCCACCTTCCTGCGCCGTCAGAAACCAGGGTAAGAGGCACAGTAGCCCTCCGATTAATCGTATATTTCTTTTTCTCATTCTTTCAAAAGCGTGTGCAAAAGTACACAATTTTACCACTATGGTAATCTTTTCATACCACGATAATCATAACGGATAAAAACAAAAAAAGGTATTTGAAGGCTAACTTTTTTTCCGGGAATCAAAAAAAAAGCAAAAAAGCAAGTTTTTTTTCCGCTTTCACATGCAATCTGTAATTTTTTTGTCTATCTTTGCCTCCACGAGAATCAAATTAAGAGTAATCATTACTTAAAGAAGATAGCTATGGAAATCAAGAAATCGCGTAAAGCAGACCTTGAAGGAGGCAAAGGATTAAGCATCCTGATGGGGATAGTCGTTGGTTTAGCTGTGCTGTTTGTCGGTTTTGAATGGGGTACACAGGAAAAAACCATTCAGAAAGACGAAGGCATAGCCGATATCATCGCAGAAGAAGAAATTGATATTACAAGGCAAGAAGAAACGCCTCCGCCCCCTCCGCCTCCGCCCCCTGTGGAGCAAGTTGCCGAGGTGTTGAATGTGGTGGAAGACGATGTTGAAGTGGAAAATACCGATCTGTTGTCGTCAGAAGACAATCAGGCAGAGGCGCAAACGCAGACGTATGTTCCGCCTGTGGTAAAGGTGGAAGAAGAGGAAGAATCTTCTCAGCAGATCTTTATGGTGGTAGAGGAGATGCCCGAATTCCCCGGAGGGCAAGCGGCGTTGATGAGTTTTATTGCCAAATCGATTAAATATCCGGTGGTTGCGCAGGAGAATGGTATTCAGGGACGTGTTACTTGTTCCTTTGTGGTGAATAAAGACGGATCAATCGTGGACGCGGAGGTTATTCGCGGTATTGACCCTTCTCTAGATAAGGAGGCGCTCCGCGTAATCAACACCATGCCCAAGTGGAAGCCGGGTAAACAACGTGGAAAGCCGGTGCGTGTAAAATTTACAGTTCCGATTAATTTCCGTTTAAATCAGTAAGAAGCACATATACAAGCAGTAAAATTCTTTTTTCATTTCACAAAAAAGGTCGCCCTCTGAAAAAGCGGCCTTTTTTTTCATGTCTAAAATATGCTATCATTTGAAGATACGCTGCCGATCATTGAACATGCCGTTCGAGAGCTGCGGTTTGATGACCCACCACAGAGCCTTTTTGATCCGATTGTTTATACGCTTTCGTTGGGAGGTAAGCGCATTCGTCCTGCTTTCACCTTGATGGCGTGTAATCTTTACAGCTCTGAAGTAGAGCAGGCAATCAAACCCGCTCTCGGAATAGAAGTGTTTCATAATTTTACGTTGCTGCACGACGATCTGATGGATGAAGCTCGAAAGCGTCGGGGGCAACCGACGGTGCATGTCAAGTGGAACCGGAATACGGCGGTGCTCTCGGGAGATGCCATGCTCATCACGGCGTATCGTCTTATCGGGGAGACATCATCCGAACTGCTAAAAAAAATACTGGATTTGTTTACCCGGACAGCCTTGGAGATATGTGAAGGGCAACAGTATGATATGGAGTTTGAATCGAGGCCGGACGTGACAGAAGCGGAGTATCTTGAAATGATTCGTTTAAAAACGGCTGTACTGCTGGCTTGCAGCCTGAAAACAGGGGCGCTTATCGGCGGCGCTTCCGAGCATGAAGCGGATATTCTCTATCGCTTCGGCATCTATATCGGGTTGGCCTTTCAGTTACAGGATGATCTGCTCGATGTGTATGGCAGTCCGGAAACTTTCGGGAAAAATATCGGCGGAGATATTTTGTGCAACAAGAAGACATTTCTATTGATTCATACTTTGGCAAGCGCCTCGCCCGAACAAAAAGAACAGATTGTCTATTATCAGCATCCGGATAAAGCGGCATGCTATACGGCCGACGAAAAAATTAAGGCGATTACTTCTATTTATGATCAATTAAACATAAGGGAGCTGACACAAGAGCAGATGAAGCATTATTATAATCTTGCGATGGATGAATTAGCACTTCTGAAAATCCCTCAGGAGCGATTGTCCGAGTTACATCGTGTATGCCGTAAATTAATGAACCGCGAAAAATAAGTTTCCGGATAGCATGATGAAATGGATCGATACCCATACTCATATTTACGGAGAAGAGTTTAACGAAGACCGTAAAGAGATGATCGAACGGGCAAAAGAGGCTGGCGTTTTTGCTGCTCTGCTTCCGAATATCGATGCACAAAGTATTCCTGCTTTGTTTCGTGTTTGTGATGAATATCCGGATTTTGCTTATCCCATGATGGGGTTGCACCCGACAAGTATAGATGCTCGTTATGTGTCGCAGTTAATGTCGGTTGAGAAGGCTTTGACACGACGTGATTACTGTGGTATTGGGGAAATCGGGATCGATTTGTATTGGGATCGTTCGTTTCTGAAGGAGCAAAAACAAGCCTTTGAAGAGCAGTTGAGATGGAGCATCGACTTGGGACTTCCGGTCAGTATTCATACTCGTGAGGCGTATGAAGAAGTTTTTGACAGTATATATAAGGTGGGAAGTGATTGCTTGAAAGGGGTGTTTCATTGTTTCTCGGGGACATGCGAAGATTTGGAAGAGATTAAACGTCTGAAAGGTTTTAAGATCGGAATCAACGGGGTGCTTACATTTAAGAACTCCGTTTTGCCCGAAATTATTCGGACGGCGCCTCTCGAAATGTTATTGCTCGAAACTGATGCTCCTTATTTGGCACCGGTCCCTTACCGCGGAAAACGGAATGAAGTGGCTTATTTATGGGAGACGGCTTGCAAGACCGCCGAGATATTCGGAATCGATCTTGAAGAGCTTTCGGTTCATACGGAAAAGAATGCGTTAGAATTGTTTAACATTCCGATCGGCATTCCCGGTTTGAATGGCAAATAACACAAGTACAGCCTTTTCTGAATTGTTTTCGGAATACTTTCGTCTTTTAGATCACTGCTCCTGCCGACAAAAAAGTTTGCATATCATATTTTTTTCGTACTTTGCACTCGTTTTTGAAAGGCATACGATTCTGGAGAGATGCTCGAGTGGTTGAAGAGGCACGCCTGGAAAGCGTGTATACGCCAAAAGCGTATCGCGGGTTCGAATCCCGCTTTCTCCGCAGGCCCAATGGGAAATTCGCCAGAAGAAAAGTATAACGCTTATAAAATAATAGAATTTATTAACAAACAAATTAAAAATAACAAAAAAGAGAATTATTAATTTTAAATTAGCATCACTATGAAAAAGTTGTTTACAAAAGCAGTCTTAGGCGTTTGCGCCTTGGGAATCTCTACAGTAGCATTCGCTCAAGAAGCTGCAGAAGCTGTGGCTCCTGTGGAAGGGAGCATGCATCAAGCGTTAAAAACCAAGTTTATCGAAGGTGATGCCGGCTTCATGAGTCTGGTAGCGATCGCTTTGATCTTGGGTTTGGCATTTGTTCTGGAACGCATCATTTACCTGAACCTGGCTGACGTGAATCCGAACGGCATGTTGAACGATATTGAAGCTGCTCTTGACCGTGGAGATGTTGAAGGCGCCAAAGCGATTGCACGCGATACCAGAGGTCCGATTGCTTCGATTGCTTATCAAGGCCTGATGAGAATGGATCAGGGGATTGATGTGGTAGAGAAGTCGATCGTGTCGTATGGCGGTGTGCAAAGCGGTTTGTTGGAGAAGAACTTGTCGTGGATTACCTTGTTTATTGCGATGGCTCCTTCTTTGGGATTCTTGGGAACGGTGATCGGTATGATTATGGCGTTCGACAAAATCGAGCGCGTAGGGGATATCAGCCCGACGGTTGTTGCCGGTGGTATGAAAGTGGCCTTAATCACGACGGTGGGGGGATTGATCGTAGCCCTTATCCTCCAGGTGTTTTATAACTATCTGCTCAGCAAGTTGGAAGGGATTCTCAATAAAATGGAAGACGCTTCGATAACGTTGCTCGACATGGTTATCAAATACAATGTAAAATACAAAAAATAAGATCAGGCTATGGCAGTAACTAAAATAAGAAAGATGTCAAGTTGGACATTGCTGGGCGTCATGATTGTCAGTGTAATCGTCTTTGCGATGTTCTACTTTGGTGGAGTCGTTGATTCTGCTGCTGAGAAAACCGAACCGATCAATACTTCCTTGTTATTATATTGGTGCTATGTCGTATTTGGCATTGCCGTTGCGCTTTTATTGTTGTTCGGTTTGGCACAATTTCTTACAACGCTCAAGTCAAAACCTAAAGCAGCTGTCAGTTCTTTAGCGGTACTGATCGCTTTTCTGGCGATGTTGGGAATTACTTATGCAATCGGAGATGTAACTCCACTGCCCGGCATCAATGCAGATTCAGCTCAATATAATGTAGCGAGTTGGCTGAAAATATCGGACATGTGGATCTATTCCATTTACATTCTGTTGGGATTGTCCGTTTTAGCCATCATAGGAGGCTCTGTTAAAAAAGTATTCAGCAAGTAAAACGCATAACAAGAAAGAAAATGGGTAAAAAAAGAAAAGTTCCGGGAATTAATGGATCTTCTTCTGCCGACATCGCTTTCATGTTGTTGCTCTTCTTCCTTTTGACGACCTCGATGGATACCGATATGGGATTAGCGCGAAGGCTTCCCCGTCCTCCTGAAAACAGGAACAGGATCAAGAAATTGATATCAAAAAGAGGAATATGCTTGTCGTGCTGATCAGTTCCACGAATCAAGTATTATGCGGAGACGAATACATGGATGTGAAACAGATTCGGGCAAAAGCGAAGGAGTTTATCGCGAATGTGAATAATGATCCAAACTTGCCGGAAAAAGAAGAAATTGATGTGCCGTTCTTTGGCAAAATGATGGTGACGAAATCGCACATTATTTCATTAAAGAATGACCGCGGTACGCAGTATCAGGCTTATATCAATGTGCAGAACGAATTGGCTGCGGCCTACAATGAATTGCGTGACGAAATATCCAAACAGAAGTGGAATAAAACGTTTGCGGAATTGAATCCGGAGCAGCAAAAGGCTGTTCAGACCATCTATCCGCAGAAGATATCGGAGGCAGAGCCGAAGAATTACGGTGAGAAAAAAACAAATTAAAAAAGGAGGAATATAATGGGAAAGTTTAATAAATCGGGAGGACGTGAGATGCCCGAATTGAACACGGCGTCATTGCCCGACTTGGTATTCGCCTTTCTGTTTTTCATCATGATGGTAACGACAATGCGTGAGGTGACGTTGAAAGTTCAGTTTCGTGCGCCACAGGCTACTGAGCTTCAGAAGCTGGAGAAAAAATCGTTGGTGACATTTATCTATGTCGGAAAGCCGATGCCGGAATATCAGGCTAAGATGGGTTCGGAAAGTCGCCTTCAGTTGAACGATGCATTTGCGGAAGTTTCTGAGGTAGGAAGTTATATTGGTCAGGAGAAATCGAGTATGAAGGAAGAAGATCAACCTTTCATGACCGTTTCTATTAAAGCCGACTATGACACGAAGATGGGACTTGTTACAGACCTGAAGCAGGCTCTTCGTGAGGCATACGCACTCAAGATCAGTTATTCGGCACGCAAGAAAGTCGATTGATCATGAATATTTGAGAGTGATTCGACAAAGGGTTGAACATCTTCTGTAAAAGGAGAATTTCAGCCCTTTGCCTATTTCTTCTCAAACGAATGACATAAAAAATGGGGAGATAAAATTAAATCGATAAAAAGATTCGCACTGTACTAAAGCATCATGCAAAACTCTAATATTGAAAAAACGATGGCATCATACGAATTAGACAAATTAGATGAAAAAATCCTTAAACTTATCATAGGAGATGCACGTAAACCGTTTCTTGAGGTTGCGCGGGTATGTAATGTTTCCGGAGCTGCAATTCATCAACGGGTGCAGAAATTGATCCATACAGGAGTGATTAGAGGCTCCGAATTTATGCTTGACTATCGTATGGTCGGGTATAAAACATGTGCTTATATGGGGCTTTTTCTTCAGGAACCGGGACAATTCACTTCGATCGTTGAGGCGTTAAAGGATATTCCGGAAGTTGTCGAGTGCTATTATACGACAGGTAAGTACGATCTTTTTATTAAAATCTATGCGCGAGATAACGAACATCTGCTTAAGGTTATTCATGACAGACTCCAACCGCTCGGACTAGCTCGTACGGAGACGTTGATTTCACTTAAAGAAGGGTTTCGCAGGCATTTGCCGATCGATTTTAACAGAGAAAACAGTAAAGAAAAAAAGGTAAAGTGAAAAGCTTGGCTGGGCATGTTGTAGCGATTAACGAGGTCCCCCAAAATACGGCTTTTTTCTTATCAATGAGGCATGTTGGCTAAATGATTATTTCCGGGACAGCCTGTTTTTAGCTAATCGCTGTTGATAACAATTTAAACGGTGGTGCATTGTATGTCGAAAAGCAGTTGTCATTCAAATAAAAGACCGTGGTCGAGCAGAATCGGCTACGGTCTTTTTTAGGATGAGGAAACAAGCAATCGATTATCCGCCGAGGAATCCCAGCAGGATACCGGCTGCAACAGCCGAACCGATAACGCCTGCCACATTCGGACCCATGGCGTGCATCAGCAAGTAGTTGCTCGGATCATACTCCAACCCGACGGTTTGCGAGATACGCGCCGAGTCCGGTACGGCCGATACCCCGGAGTTTCCGATCAAGGGGTTAATCTTGTTACCCTCTTTCAGGAAAATATTGAAGAACTTCACGAACAGGATTCCTGCACACGTAGCAATCACGAATGATAAGGCTCCCAGCATAAAAATCTTAATCGAGTCCAAAGTAAGGAATTGGGTCGCTTGTGTAGAGGCGCCGACTGTCACTCCCAACAGAATCGTAATCGTATCGATTAGCGGCCCGCGGGCGGTCTCTGCCAAACGACGAGTTACTCCGCTTTCTTTTAGCAAATTGCCAAAGAAGAGCATTCCCAAGAGCGGTAAGCCCGAAGGAACGAGAAAGCACGTGAGCAAGAGGCCGATGATCGGGAAGATAATCTTTTCGGTCTGTGATACGGCCCGCGGAGGTTTCATCCGGATCAGCCGCTCCTTTTTCGTTGTTAATATACGCATAAAAGGAGGTTGAATGATGGGTACGAGTGCCATATACGAATAGGCTGACACCGCGATGGCTCCCATCAGGTTAGGGGCTAACTTGGATGAGAGGAAGATGGCCGTGGGGCCGTCTGCGCCGCCGATGATGCCGATAGCTCCTGCCTGACTCGGTTCGAATCCCATTTGCAATGCAATGATATAGGCGCCGAAAATACCGAATTGAGCAGCTGCTCCGATCAACATCAGCTTTGGATTCGAGATCAATGCCGAGAAGTCCGTCATCGCGCCAATACCTAAAAAGATAAGCGGGGGATACCATCCTTTCACCACGCCCTGATACAAGATGTTGAGTACGGATCCTTCTTCGTAAATGCCCACCTGCAATCCCGCATCTTTGAACGGAATGTTTCCGATCAGGATACCGAATCCGATCGGGATCAGCAGCATGGGTTCGAACTCATATCTGATTGCCAAGAAGATAAACAGGAGTCCGACCAGAATCATGATCAGGTGTCCCCCGGTTGCATTGGCGAATCCTGTATAGGAGAGAAACGTCTGCATGTTCTCTCCCAAAAATGATAAGAAGCTTTCCTGCATGACTTTTCTTATTTAAGAATGATCAAATCGGTACCTTCCAGTACAGAATCGCCTTTGTTTACTTTAATTTCGGCAACTTCTCCGTCGCGGTCGGCCTGAATGGTATTTTCCATCTTCATCGCTTCGAGAACGAGCAATTTCTGACCTTTCTTAACGGTATCACCCGCCTTGCAGTCGATGCTCAGGATTACTCCCGGTAGCGGTGATTTAATAGCCCCTTTTCCTCCGCCGCTTGACGGACGCGCTACGACCGGTGCGCCGGTTGATGTCGTGGGGGCTTGTGCCGGGCGTTTAACGGCGGCTACCGTCTTTTTCGCCGGTTTGTCCATCACTACCTTGTACGGCGTACCATTCACTTCCACTTCTGCGATGTCATCTTCTACGCGGTTTACCGTCACGTTATAGAGGTTGCCGTTGATTGTATATTTAAATTGTTTCATTGATTTAATTGTTAGTAATTGTATAAAATAAGACCTTTTTTCTCGTTCACTTTTTATCCGGCAAACTGCGTAATCCGTAGATTTTAGAACTCCATGGCGAATAATTTCGTGTGACCCTGTGAATCGTCAGTACCGTATTCTCAAAGTCATGCGCATCTTCAGCCACCTCGTAGAGTGCCGTTGCTATGGCGGCAAATACGGCTCCGGGTTCGTTGGTGTTGTGGGTTACCGAACGTCCCCCGCTGACTTTCTCCGCTCTGCGGCGACTCATCTTAATCGCACTGCGTCCCACCTGTTTGAATATGAGGTAGAGCAAGAGCAAGCCGAGGAATACGACGGTCATAGCCGTGAGTGTCATGCCGACTCCGAACGAGTCGTTACGCTGAAAGTTTTCGATTTTTTCGTTCGAATCGAGCGTTTTGTTATTCGTGTCGGGAGTGACTTTCGAAAGTGCTTCCCAAGTGCCCACTCCGTCGAGGGTCAGACCGTAACTGACGTCGGGCTGCTGACCGGTAGGAATGGTAACCTGATCAATCAGGGTCTTTCCATCCGAGTCGAAGAAAAAGAGACGGTTCTCTTTTTGGGGATCGAGTACAAAGTTCAAATGAAACGTTCCGTGAAACGGTCTGTTATCAGCCCAGAATAACACATGCTGACGGGGAGGGATTTTGGTTTTCACGTCTCCTTTCGGGATCATGTATTTTTTGGGATCGCTCGGATCGTTCGAGATGTAACATCCTCTGATGTCGACTGTTCCGGGCGAGTTGTTGTACAATTCAATCCATCCGCTTCGTGAACCGTATTCGTCGACGAAATTATCGACATTGATGACAAGCACTTCGTTCAGGCGTATGGATGAGGTTGACTGCCCGTTGGCATAGAAACCGCCGATCAGCATCAGTATGGCTAAAAATATTCCTGTTTTCTTCATTTTTCAAATTCTGATAATAAATTACAAAGGAATATTTCCGTGTTTCTTTGCCGGGTTCGTCAGCTTTTTCGTATGAAGTTGCTGCAATGCGCGAATGATGCGGAAACGGGTGTTACGCGGTTCGATCACATCGTCGATATAGCCGTATTTCGCTGCGTTATACGGGTTGGTGAAGAGTTTATTGTATTCCTCTACTTTTTCGGTCATCAAGGTCGCGGGATCAGCCGCTTCTTTCAGTTCTTTGGCATACAGTACTTCGGCTGCACCCGATCCGCCCATGACGGCGATTTCGGCTGTCGGCCATGCGTAGTTCATGTCACCGCGCAGCTGTTTACAGCTCATCACAATATGCGATCCGCCATACGATTTGCGCAACGTAACGGTAACTTTGGGTACGGTTGCTTCACCGTATGCGTAAAGCAGCTTGGCTCCGTGCAGGATGACCGCATTGTATTCCTGCCCTGTTCCGGGAAGGAAGCCGGGTACGTCGACGAGTGTGACGATCGGGATGTTAAAAGCATCGCAGAAACGTACGAAGCGTGCGCCTTTGCGTGATGCGTTGCAATCCAGTACTCCTGCCAGAAATTTGGGCTGGTTGGCTACGATGCCGACGGACTGGCCGTTGAATCGAGCAAAGCCAATGATGATATTTTTGGCGTAGCTGGGCTGTATTTCAAAGAATTCGTTATTATCAACGATGGTCCGGATCACTTCGTACATATCGTAGGCCTGGTTGGCGCTGTCGGGGATGATCTCGTTCAGGTTGTCGTCGAGACGGTCAATCGGGTCATTGCATTCCGTATAGGGAGCTTCTTCCAGATTGTTCTGCGGGATATAGCTGAGCAACTGGCGAATCATGGCAAGTCCTTCTTCTTCGGTAGCTGCCGTAAAGTGGGTAACCCCCGATTTCGTAGAGTGAACGCTTGCTCCACCCAGATTTTCCTGGGTCACATCCTCCCCTGTTACGGTTTTCACCACTTTCGGCCCGGTGAGGAACATGTACGATGTGCCTTCGGTCATCAGGGTGAAGTCGGTCAATGCCGGCGAGTAAACCGCTCCGCCGGCACACGGTCCGAAGATTCCCGAAATTTGCGGGATCACACCCGATGCGAGAATATTACGCTGGAAGATTTCCGAATAGCCGGCCAAGGCGTTGATACCTTCTTGAATACGGGCGCCTCCCGAGTCATTGATCCCGATACAGGGGGCTCCCATCTTCATGGCCATATCCATGACTTTGCATATTTTTTGCGACATCGTTTCCGACAGAGAGCCACCGAACACGGTGAAATCCTGTGCAAAAACGTAGACAAGCCGTCCGCCGATCGTACCGCATCCGGTCACCACCCCGTCGCCGAGAATTTTCTTCTTATCTTGTCCGAAGTTCACACAGCGGTGTTCGACAAACATATCCATTTCTTCAAAGCTCCCTTCATCCAGCAGCATGTTAATACGTTCACGAGCTGTATATTTCCCTCTTTCGTGCTGTTTCTCGATCGCTTTTTCACCGCCGCCCAAGCGTGCTTTCTCACGCAGGGCAATCAGTTCTTTTATCTTCTCAAGTTGATTACTCATTATTTTTGATGTTAGTAGTTAATATTTGCAGCATAATTATTTCATGCACAGCTCGGTGAGTACGCCTCGTGTCGATTTGGGGTGCAGGAAAGCAATCTGAAGTCCTTCGGCACCGGGACGTGGGGCTTTGTCGATGAGCTGTATGCCCTTCGAGGCAACTTCATCAAGCGACTGCTGTACGTCGGGAACGGCAAATGCGATGTGATGAATCCCTTCACCTCGCTTTTCGATAAATTTTGCGATGGTACTGTCCGGGCTGGTAGGCTCCAGTAATTCGATTTTCGTCTGTCCGACTTTGAAAAACGCTGTTTTCACTTTTTGGTCGGGCACTTCTTCAATGCTGTAGCATGTAAGTCCTAATACCTGTTCATAGTAGGGACGATGTTCCTCAATGCTGTTAACGGCAATGCCAAGATGCTCAATGTGCGAAATTTCCATAGTAAATCTTTATTTATATGTTCGTAATTATCGCACAAAGGTATGAAATAAAATTGAGAAATGGGGTGAAAGGAAGGGGTACGAAATATCTATTTTTTTTACATCTTGTCAGGAGGAGGGAAAGCATACTGCTTCCTGCCGATCATCCGGCATATAGGATTGAGAAGACCTTTCAGCTCGGCCGTCAGTCGTGTACACGGGTGCCGATCGGTTCACCGAGCATCACTTTCTTCAGGTTTCCGACGGTATCCATATCGAATACGATGAGCGGAAGGCCGTTTTCTTTGCACATCGTCGTGGCCGTCAGGTCCATCACCTTCAGGTTGCGACGATAAATTTCGTCGAACGTAATTTCGTCGAATTTGACGGCCGACGGGTCTTTCTCCGGGTCGGCCGTATAGATTCCGTCTACACGTGTACCCTTGAGCATCACGTCGGCTTCCACTTCGATGCTGCGCAGCGAGGAGGCCGTGTCGGTAGTGAAGAACGGATTGCCCGTGCCGCCGGCGATAATCACGACCTGTCCGGCTTCGAGACGTTCGACTGCCCGTGTCTTGCTGTAATATTCGCCGATCGGTTCCATGCGAATGGCGGTCATAACGTAAGCCTTGATCCCCACGCCCTGAAGTGCCGAGCTTAGTGCCAAACTGTTGATGACTGTGGCCAGCATCCCCATTTGATCGCCTTTGACGCGATCGAAGCCCTTCGTTGTACCGCTCAGTCCGCGGAAAATGTTCCCCCCGCCGATGACGATCGCGATCTGAATCCCCATATCGGCAACCTCTTTGATCTGGGTTGCATATTCTGTGAGGCGCACCTCGTCAATACCGTATCCTGTGCTACCCATCAACGACTCGCCACTTAATTTCAGTAAAATCCGTTTGTATCTCATCATGATCGATTCTTGTCTTGAATTGCGGCAAACATACATAAAATCTTTGGAATATACGCCAGTTTAATCAAAAAGCAGAGACTTCAATCCAAAAAGCATCGAAGAATCATCCATAATCATTGATTGTCAGCCGATTGAAGTTTAGAGCATCCCTATACGATTTATCATTTAACCGCTGAAATGGCTTTCAGACTCCCTTTAAAAATAAAAATAAACGTTCGACTTAAACTTTTTCATTTATTTTTGCACTCGCGTCTCTGATAGGAAGTCACGGATGAAATGAAAAAGATAAATGACATCGCCTCTCTCTATAATCTCTATGTAGACCATCTGTATACGTATGCCCTTTATTTGGGCTTCGATAAAGAGACAATCATGGATGCCATTCACGATGTGTTCTGCAAATTAGCTGCCGACCAAAAAAAACTTCACGATGTATCGAATATAAAATTATACCTTTTCAGAGCCCTAAAAAACAGACTGTACGACATCTTTAAGACTCGACGCGAATATGTCGGGCTATCCATCATCGAATCACAAGAGATGCCCTTCGATATACAGATAACCATTGAAGATCCGCTCATCGACAGAGAAGAGCAGCAGCAAATAGAACATTCTGTAACAGAGATGCTCCGTAGTCTGACCGAACGCCAGCGAGAGATCGTTTATCTGCGTTATATTCAGGAATACGACTATGAACAGATTGCCGAATTGTTGCATATCAGCGTGCATGGTTGCCGGAAGCTGCTTTCCAAAGCGATGCAGAAGTTACGCGATACGTATGGATTTAAGTCTATGCTTTTTCTTCTTCTCTGAAACTTTTGCATTAAATTTTTGATATTTTTCAAAAGAAGGGGATAAAAAATAAGTTCTGTCGTCTTTATAAAGAAAACAGGATTCAAATACATTGTTACATATGCCAAGTTATTCACATTATACGGACTTTTTGAAAGACGAACAGTTTATCCGGTGGCAATTGTTGCCGGATGAAGAGCTGAATGCTCGATGGCAGGATTTTATGGAGAAACATCCGCATCTGGATGAAGAGATTCGGCAGGCCATCCATTATTTGAAGACAACAGGCCTTAATAAGAACAGATTGAACGAAGAAGATCGCAGGCAACTTTTTCGGAGAATACAATCCACTATCGAACGAAACTCGAGAGCGATAAAAGTACGCCGTATGATACGGTATGCAGTAGCTTCATGTGCCGCCATCGCATTGGCCATTGCAGGATTGCAATTGTTCAGGTTCATTCATCCGGAAGAAAGATCGGTAATGCCATTTGGTACGGAGCGGATTGTCGGTAATTTGTTGAACCATGAGGACATTCAACTTATTTCGGGCAAAGAGTCGCGATCCTTCCAAAACAATATTAAATTAAATATCAGTGATAAAGGGGATATTACCGTTATGCAAGAAAATGAAAGAGAAGAGATGATTGATATGGACAAGGCCTCGATCAATCGACTCGTTGTTCCATACGGGAAGCGAACACAGTTAACTTTGTCTGATGGTAGTAAAGTTTGGTTGAACTCAGGTACGGTGCTGGAGTTTCCGGCAGAATTTTCGGCCCAAAATCGTGAAATAAACTTGATGTCCGGAGAGATATACGCCGAAGTGGCTCCTGATAAAACAAAATCATTTTATGTGCATACGTCTGATTTTCATGTAAAGGTGTACGGTACCAAGTTTAATATTTCACACTATTCCGATTCTCCCCAATCTGTAACGTTAGTAGAAGGAAGCGTAGCCCTTCGATCGGGAACTGACAGCGAATGGTTCTTATCGCCCAATGAACAGGCAGTCTACAAGAAGAATGGAATGTTTGACAAACAAGCAGTAGATGTAAATAGCATCATCAGCTGGAAAGACGGGTATTTGACATTGGACAGGACTCCTGTGTCTGAGGTGTTGAAACAGATCGGACGGTATTATAACCTTGCGTTCGATTACAAAGCAGATGTGAACTTGCAGAAACGGACGTGCACGGGGAAGATTTATCTGTCGGATAACCTTGACTATGTAATGACAACCGTAGCCTTGTTGTCGTCGACCGGATATGAGAAACAAGGAAACAGGATATATATCATAAACGAACCGAATTAAAAACCGATGATGCCTATGAGAAAGTTTAAATGACCTTTATAAAAAAAGAGAGCCGGGCAGATACCGCAAATATCGCCCGGCCGAAGTGAAATTAATTATCAGGAATATTAATAATTAAAATCGTACAAATATATGAATAAACAATATATTGGGGAAAAAGCATCTCCCAATAAATTTAAATGTAGTTTAAAAATTAAAAGCATAAGAATCTTCACCTTTTGTGTGCTGTTTTTTTCGGCGATGAACAGCTATTCGCAGCAATTTACCTTCAAACAGAAATCGATTACCCTTAAAGATATCTGCAATAAAATAGAGAAGGAAAGCGATTTTATCTTTGTTTTTTCGGATCATAGTGAAACCAAAATCAGTAAGAAAATTGATATTGATGTTCATGCAAAAAACGTAACGGATGTTTTGGATATCATCTTCTCCGGTACGGGGCTTGCTTACAGGATACTGGATAAACAGATTGTCGTTTATGAGAAAAAGAGTATGCCGACGGAGGAGAGGCCCAGGCAGAGGAATGTGATTATCGGAGCGGTTGTAGATGCGAAGACCGGCGATCCGCTGGCCGGTGCCTCGATCCTCGTGAAGAACTCCGATCCTCCGCGCGGAGCTACGGCCGATGCGGACGGAAAATTTGAACTTACAGCGACCTCGGGCGATGTTCTCGTCGTGAGTTTTATCGGATATGTTACCAAAGACGTTCATATCGGGAATCAAAAGATTCTGAGTATTCCGCTCTCGGAAGATGCGCAGGCATTAGGCGAGGTCGTGGTGTCGGCCTTTAATACGGGACAGAAGAAAGCGACCATGACAGGCTCGATACAAACCTTGCGTCCGAGTGATCTGAAAGTTCCGGCCACGAATCTGTCGACGGCTTTTGCCGGGCGTCTGGCCGGAGTAATCGCCTATCAGCGCAGCGGGGAGCCGGGGAGTAACGGTGCCGATTTCTTTATACGCGGTATCTCGACGATGAGCGGTGTGAACAGCCCGTTGATTATTCTTGACGGGGTAGAAGTCTCGAAGGCAGACTTAGACGCCTTAGACCCCGAAGTGATCGACGCATTTTCCGTATTAAAGGATGCAACGGCTTCTGCCATGTACGGTACACGCGGAGCGAACGGGGTGCTTATCATTAAGACGAAAAACGGAGCCGATCTGGATAAACCGGTTATAGGTGTACGTATGGAGTCGTATGTAAACACGCCGATCAACGTACCTCAAGTAACCGATCCCATTACGTTTATGCGCATGTTCAACGAGGCTGTCACCAATCAGGGTACCGATGCACTCTTGTATTCACGGGAGAAAATGGAGGGGACTTTGAAAGGACTCGATCCTTATTTGTATCCGAATGTTGATTGGTATAAAGAACTGTTTAATTCCGCCACGTTTAATCAGAAAGCGAATTTTAATGTGCGGGGTGGTACGAGTAAGATTACCTACTTCATGAATGTGAACGGTGTACACGAGAGCGGTATGCTTAGAGGGCGCAGCAAGGATTTCTTCTCGTTCGACAATAACATTAACTATATGAAGTATGCTTTTCAGAACAATATCGACTTCAACCTGTCCAAGCGGTCTAAGATCGGGCTTAACCTGAATGTGCAGCTTAACAGCCTGCATGGCCCCATTACGGCCAGTAACGGAGGAGGAGGGATCGGCAACATCTTCAATGCCATTATGCAGAATAACCCGGTGGACTTTCCGATTATGTATCCGCAAGGGACTGATCCGTGGTATCATTGGGGAGGGACGCGTATCGGTTCTACGCCGATCGAGAATCCGATGATTGTGGCCACTGCGGGTTATAAGGACATGTTCGAGAGTACGGTTGTAGCCATTCTCAATTACAGTCAAAAACTGGACTTTATCACCAAAGGCCTTGGCTTTAAAGCGCTCTTCTCATTCAAGAATTGGAGTCGAACGACGAATTTCCGTTATCAGGGATACAATAAGTATTTCCTTGAAGGAGTGACAACCGGCCCGGACGGTAAGACCGTCTATAAGCAGGTTTCGGAAAGCGGATCGCCTTCCAAGCCGAATTTGAATGCCGGATCAGGAGTGAGCGGAGACCGAAGCTACTATTTCCAGAGCTACTTGGATTATAACCGGTCGTTCAACGATCATAATGTTTCTGCCATGCTGCTCTATAACATGAGCGAATATAATAACAATGTGATCGGAAACAATAATCTCATCGGGTCGCTGCCCAAGCGTAAGATAGGTTTTGCCGGACGTGTTACCTATGATTATGCTCACCGATATATGTTTGAAGTCAATGCTGGATACAATGGCTCGGAAAACTTTGCAGCGGGACACCGCTTCGGTTTCTTTCCGTCCGTCGCTGCCGGATGGAATATCAGTGAAGAAAAATTCTGGAAATCGCTCAAGCCGATCGTGTCGAATTTTAAAATACGCTCTTCGTACGGTTTGGTAGGGAATGACCAGATTGGCGGCGAACGATTTATCTACATGGGGATTGTTACGCTGAATAATACGCCGGGGTATACGACCGGATACGATGGTTCGACGATAGAGCACAAGGGCCCCACTTATTCGCGACTTCAAAACGATAACATCACTTGGGAAATAGGACGGAAGTTCAATTTGGGCGTGGATCTGCAGTTGTTCGATGCGCTGAATCTCACGATCGATATGTTTAGCGAAATACGCAGTAATATCTTCCAGCAAAAACAATCGATCCCGAACTCGTTCGGTACGGCCAACACAAAGATATTCGGGAATTATGCCAAAGTGAAGAACCGGGGATTCGATGCTGCGATAGATTACGGCAAGCGGATTAACAAAGACTTTTCACTGCAATTCCGAGGTTCTTTTACTTTTGCCCGCAATCAGGTGCTCGAATATGATGAAGCGCCGGGCTTGCGTCCCGCACTTCGCAGAGTCGGTCGCCGGTTGAATACCTATATGGGATATGTGGCCAACGGACTGTATATTGATCAGGCTGATATTGAGAACAATCCCAAGTCTACATTGGGAAACATTACGATTGCTCCGGGCGATATAAAATATGTAGACCAGCCCGATGCCGACGGAAAGTACGACGGACAGATTACGTCGGACGACCGGGTTGAGATCGGCTATCCCCATATCCCCGAAATTATTTACGGCTTTGGCCCTTCCATGAAGTATCGCCATGTGGATCTGTCGTTCTTCTTTCAGGGGCAGTCGAATGTGTCGCTTATGATGAATGGTTTTCATCCCTTCGGCACACAGGAACGGCGGAATGTACTGCAATGGATAGCCGACGACTATTGGAGTAAGGACAATCAGAACGTCCATGCTCGCTATCCGCGTCTGACGCATCATTATAACGATCATAACCGACAATATTCCACGTATTGGCTGCGTGACGCATCATTCTTGAAGCTGAAAAATCTGGAGATCGGTTACACGTACAAATCCGTACGTATCTATGCCAGTGCAACGAATCTGTTCACCCTCTCCAAATTTAAACTTTGGGACCCTGAACTGGGAGGAGGAAGCGGCATGAGCTACCCCTTGCAGCGCACATATAATCTGGGACTGCAAATTAAATTCAACGATAAATAGTGTTTGTTCGATTAATATATAAAGATCATGAAGATAGGATATAAAATACTTGTTTTAGTACTGATTGTGGCAGGCTTTGCTTCCTGCAACTTTTTGGATGTCGTACCTGATGAACGGACTACGGATACCGACACGTATGCCGGACGCAACAACGGGATCGATTATCTGTACTCGTGTTACGCCTACCTGCCTAACCCCGCCAATACGCCGGGAGGACTTGACCTCCTTACGGGTGATGAGGTGATCACCGCTTTCGAGCACGAAACATTCGCTGCTTTCCCGAAGGGAAACTATTCGGCATCGGCACCCGTAATTTCGTATTGGAACACGTTCTTTCAAGGGCTTCGGCAATGTTACATGTTTATGGAAAGAATCGACAAATTTCCCGATACGACCATCGATGAGAAGAAAGATTATCGAGCTCAGGCCAAATTCCTGATCGCATATTATCATTTTTTGCTTGCGCGTGCTTACGGGCCGATTTTGCTCATTAAAGAAACTCCTTCGACCGATATTCTTGCCGCTGACTATCCGGGTCGGGAACCTTTCGACGAATGTGTGAACTGGATTTGCGATCTGCTCGACGAAGCTGCGAAAGACCTTCCTCCCAAACGTGATATCAAGACGCAATACGGTTTGGCAACCAGCGTGATGGCCAAAGCCGTGAAAGCCAAAATGCGACTTTATGCCGCTTCGCCGCTTTTCAACGGAAACAGTATGTATGCCGATTTCAAAGACAGGCAAGGGAGGCTACTCATGCCCGCTGCGTATGATCCGCAGAAATGGGTGAAGGCGCGTGAAGCGATCAAAGAAGCCATCGATCTGGCCGAAACCAGCGGACATGCGCTGTATGCGAATGATGCCTATCGTAACGGCGATAACTCGGCCAATCGATTTCCCGAAGTCGGAGTGGTACGGCGCATGCGTACATTGACGCTCGACTGGAAAGGAGCTGCCAATCCGGAAGTCCTGTTTGCCGATACGCGGGGCGAAGGATATTATGATCTGCAACTCAAATCCATGGCAAGAACATCGGCCGATAACGGAGCAAATGGCGTTTCTCTCACTTGGGCTATGCTCAACCGCTTTTATACGAAGAATGGTCTTCCGTGGGATGAAGATCCGGCATTTAAGTCGGAAAATAAACTTGCGGTCGTCAGTATCGATGCCGCACACGCCGCTTACGGAAAAGAGGGAGAAAAGACAATCGCTTTCAACCTGAATCGTGAACCGCGCTTCTATGCATGGGTCGGTTTTCAGGGCGGTTACTTTGAAATACTGAACGGCGATGACAACGCCTATCCCATTCCTGCGTATATGACGGAGCGAGGACGTGTCATACTGAGTTTTTTTAAGAATGGGAATCAGGGGCGAAAGAACCGTACCAATAACTATTCGCCCGCCGGATACCTGAATAAGAAAGGGACGGACCCGAACATGATCATGAAAAAGTCGGGGTTCACCCGTTTAGTCTATCCGTGGCCGGTGATTCGTCTGGCCGATCTGTATCTGGCTTATGCCGAAGCATGCGTAGAAACGGACGATTTGGAGACGGCCAAGACCTACCTGAATCGTGTACGGGTGCGTGCCGGAATCCCTACGGTAGAGACTGCCTGGAATGGCATCGCCGTACTTGATCAGGCCAAACTCCGCCAAATTGTACGTCAGGAACGTCAGATTGAGTTTTATCTTGAGAATCAAAACTTCTGGGATATGCGTCGCTGGCTGCTGGCAGAAAAGGCTTTCGGCAAAAAAGCACAGGGTTTGAATATCGAGGCGAACAATATCGACGACTTCGCGCAACTCAAAGAAATCGCGTTTGAACGCAAGTTTGAGTCTCCGAAAAACTATCTGTTGCCTATCCCGAGTGCGGATATCAACCGAAATCCCAAACTTGTCAATAATCCCGGTTACTAACATCTAACAATTTATACGGACTATGAGAAAGATATTTTTATATGCTTGCGCAGGCGCTTTGATATTGTTTGCGTATACCGGATGCCAGAAAGAGGATTCAGGTCCTTTGCCTGTTAATATCGATGCATCTTCGTTAGCGGTCGAATCGCAGGAAGGCGCCGTTAAGATAAGTTGGAAGATTCCCGAAGCAGCCAATTATCACTATATTCGGGTAACCTACCAACACCCCGGCACTGGAAAAGAACACCGTCGTTTAGCCAGTATGTATGCCGATCATATCGTGATTGACAACTTGTTGAAACGCTATGGCCCCATCGAGTTCAAATTAGTGCCCGTAACCGAACGCGGACGTGAAGGTGAAGTACGTACCGTGACGGCCGAGGCACAAGCCTTGCCTAAAATAAGGAAAGTAGTTTCCGAATCGAAAAAGCAGATGACCGTAGACCCGACGCAGATTTGGGCCAGTAATCCTCAAAACGATCAGGAAGGGCAGGTAGCCAGTCTGGTCGATAATGATTACAAAACGATTCTTCATTTCAGTTGGAGCAATCCCAAGCCTTTTCCGCATTATATTGTGATGAAGATGCCCGATCCGGTCCAAACGTTGAGTTTCTTTCTGAAAAATCGCACGCATGCCAACAACAATAATCGCCCCAAGAGTATGAACCTTTGGGTGAGTGCTGCCTTCGACGGAACAACTTTCCGTCCGTCCGATTTCTCGGCACACAAAGTGGCCGAATTCAGAGGAATGCCGGAAGGTAGCGGTACGGAAGTCGTCTCTCCGGGATATCTTCTCCCTTCTCCGATGCAGTATGTCTGGTTTGAAGTACTCGAGCCTCACGGAAGTCAACAATGGTTTTCTGTGGCGGAAATAAAACTTTACCGGTATAAAATAGAAATATATGATCCGGAAACGGGAGAAACGACGGTATTATAATTCACTTATCTTATTGTCTCGGAAAGCACCCTCGCCTTTCCCTTACCTGTAGAGGGTGCTTTCCCTTATGTGCAAAGCCTCTCTTTGCTTAAGCGCCGGTCACTCTTGCTTACGCGATATAAGTTTCCAACAATTTGGCCTGTGGTGCAGGCTTTAGGGTAACCGACTGTGTTGTTGCGGGAAAGAGCACGGTCTGTCCCTGCGAAACAGTCAGTTCGTTGCCGTTATCATCACGTAACTCAACGGAGCCGGCCATGCAGATATAAACAACAAACGAATCGAGCGTGGCATAATCGCGCATCATAGGTGTTTCCGTCTCCAGCAAGCGAGTGGTGAAGTACGGGCACTGCACCAGCTCGACGGCGGCGCCCGGTTGTGGCGTATAATGCGTCCGATAGTCGCTCTGAAACGTATAGTCGATCGCGTCTTTGGCCAGTTCGGTATGCAACTCGCGTCCCTTGCCGTCGGCACCTTTGCGGTTATAGTCGTAGATGCGGTACGTGATATTGCTGGTCTGCTGGATCTCGGCGATGAAGCATCCCGCGCCGATGGCATGCACTCGTCCGGCAGGCAGGAAGAAAACGTCGCCCGCTGTCACGTCGTAACGCTTAAGCACCTCCATAATACTGTTGTCTTCAACTCGTCGCACGTATTCATCCGCATCGATGGGCTGCGAAAAGCCGCAATACAACGCAGCGTCGGGGGTAGCCTTGATTACGTACCACATCTCCGTTTTTCCGAATGAGTGATGACGTTTCTCGGCCAGCACATCGTCGGGGTGTACCTGAATGGAAAGATCGTCCCGGGCATCGATAAACTTGATGAGTAACGGAAAGCGTGTTCCGAACCGCTTCATCACCTCACTGCCCAGCAGACTTTCACCGTACTCGCGAATCAATTCGTCGATCGTTTTTCCTTTATCGGCACCATACGCTACAACGGAAAAATCGCCGTCTACATGCGACAGTTCCCAGCTCTCTCCTATCTTTTCCTGTGTAGGAGTCATGCCCTTAAACGGACGGATATCCGTCCCTCCCCAGATGATTTCCTTTAAAATCGGTTGAAATAAATATGGATACATTATTTTATTTGTTGTTTGACTGTTTGTTCTGCTTTGTTTGTTTTCATTGATCGTACATGTTTAAGTAGATGATTCATCTCTTTTTACATGACGTTATTCTTTCCTTTTGCGTGGCATCGTTTTTTCCGTACCCGTCTTTTCTCCATCTCTCCTTGTTCGACCGATAATGAACGAACTTCAGGTAGCCGTTTCAATACCATAGCCGTGCGCGCCGGGAGATACAGTTTCAGCCAGCCTTTATATTCTTTTTCGTAAAGCGGATCGTATTGCGTCAGATGCTCGATGGCATCGTCGGTTAATCCGTTCCCTCCGAAACGCGGGTCATCCGTATTTAGTACTGTACGGTAAGTGCCCGGAGGAGTCAGGAGACCATAATCGGTAAACGACTGCGCAGGACTGAAATTAAAGACGAACACATATTCTCCACGCATGTAGGCCAGCACCTGGTCGCCGTCGTTATCCCACACCTTCTGCACGGGTAGCGCTTGAAAATCTTTTACGCTGCGGATCAACGCAAGCATCTCACGGTCAAAATCGCCCAGAAAGCGATATTTCAGGTTCGGAGCATCGACCAGACTCCACTGTCGGCGAGCATACTTGTACGACCAGCCGTTACCTTCGCGCGGGAAATCGATCCATTCGGGATGTCCGAACTCGTTCCCCATAAAATTCAGATAACCGCCGTTGATCGTCGTGGCCGTCACGAGCCGGATCATTTTATGAAGCGCCAGTCCGCGCTCTACCATAAAGTGTCGGTCGTCCGCCTGCATGTGCCAGTACATATCGGCATCGATAAGACGGAAGATGATCGTTTTATCTCCTACCAACGCCTGATCGTGACTCTCGGCATAGCTGATGGTCTTCTCATCGGCCCGCCGGTTCGTTGTCTCCCACCAGATGGCCGAAGGATGCCAGTCTTCATCTTTCTTCTCCTTCAGTATTTTGATCCAGAAATCCGGGATATTCATCGCCATGCGGTAATCGAACCCATAGCCACCATCGGCTACTTTAACCGCCAGCCCCGGCATACCGCTGACTTCCTCCGCAATCGTCACGGCATGCGGATTAACCTCGTGTATCAGTTTGTTAGCCAGCGTCAGGTATGTTATCGCGTCATCGTCCTGATGACCGTTGTAATAGTCACCGTAGCTTAAGAAATCTTCGCCCAGTCCATGGCTGTAATAAAGCATCGAGGTGACACCGTCGAAACGAAAACCGTCGAAGCGATACTCATCCAGCCAGTATTTGCAGTTCGACAGCAGAAAATGCAACACCTCGTCCTTTCCGTAATCGAAGCAGAGAGAGTCCCATGCCTGATGTTCACGCCGGGTACCGGTATGGAAATACTGATGATACGAACCGTCGAAACGTCCGAGCCCCTCTGTTTCATTTTTCACGGCATGACTGTGCACAATATCCATGATCACCGTCAGCCCCATTCGATGGGCATCGTCGATGAGACGCTTCAACTCGTCGGGCGTACCGAACCGTGACGAAGGTGCGAAAAAGCTGCTCACATGATACCCGAACGAGCCGTAATACGGATGCTCCTGTATTGCCATGATTTGTACGGCATTATAGCCGTCCTTCACGATACGCGGCAAAACGTGTGTACGGAATTCCTCATACGTACCTGTCTTCTCCTCTTCTGAAGCCATACCGATATGGCACTCGTAAATCAGCAGTGGCGACGTATCCGGCCGGAATGTCTTTACTTCAAACTGATACGGATTTTCGGGCGCCCAGACTTGCGCGGAGAAGATTTTGGTCTGCTCGTCCTGCACCACCCGACGGCACCATGCAGGGATACGCTCTCCACAGCCCCCTTCCCATTCGATGAGTAACTTGTATAAATCTTCGTGATGGAGGGCAGCAGCCGGTAAAACGATCTCCCAGTTGCCGTTGTCGAGAGGTTGCAGACAATAACTCTCGTTCTTTTCCCAGCTGTTGAACGTCCCTATCAGATAGATAGCTGTGGCATGCGGCGCCCATTCACGGAACACCCATCCATCCTCCGTCCGGTGCAATCCGAAATACAGATAACCCGATGCGAATTCGGCAAGGGTTTGTTTCCCGCCACAGGTTAATGTTTTCTCTTTTTCTATCACACGGTGATAACGTCCTTCGATAGCGTCCGAATAAGGTTTCAGCCAAGGATCATTCTGAATTAGAGTCAATTTTTCCATCTTCCGTTCTTATTTATGTTTATTCCAGAGACCATATCAGCAACGAAGCATCTTATCTTAAACCCATGCTTTACGGTTTTTTGCCGTATGTACGCCCATCTTCGCAACCGATGCAAAGCTACAAGATAAATTTCAATTCACCCACAGGCTGCGTTTAAATTTTATTTTTTGATTCAATGAAGCAGAATTCTAAATCATGGTCAGTTGGAGAAAGGCAATGCTACATCCATTTAAAACTTCGTAGTCTTTCACCAAACTTCTACTGAAATTGAAAACCACCCCAATATTCTTTCTACAATCTATTTTGGACTCTGTCTTGCATATGGGCAGAATGTATTATATTGCCCCCCATAAACACACAAATATCCAGACAGTTATCAAAAATCCAATTCGCAGAATACCGTTTATATGTTGTATAACATATAAAAATAATGATTCTAAAAAGATCCTTAATTCCGCAACTTTATTATAATCCTTGATATAGTAAAGCACTAATTAAATTTCATAGTATTTTATCAATTTCCTTGTATGATAAATCGCTCATTTATTTGCAGACGCCATAGCTTCCCCTTACCCCACCAAGCGTTTAGGGGGAGGGCTGCGCATGATATTCCCACAAAAACTGAAGGCTTATCCAAAATCAAACTTGAAGATAGAGGCGTATGCGTGTTGGCTTGTGTATATGTTCAGCATATTTTGCCTTGCTGTCTTTATCCTTTTAGCAGGTACTGTGATGAATTTGAATACGAAGGTCTTAATCCTGCTTGTATGCTTCAATCCAAACGCCTTGATGTCCTCGTCCTGCATGAGAAGTTTGTAGAAGTTTCGTATCATGGCGGTAAGAATCAGGAAGACGGCGTTTTCTGCCATGAAGGACTTAGGCAGATGGTTCCAACAAATGTTGGTGGTTCGTTTGGCATCAAACTTTTCTGCTTCAAGAAACTCATGGTCAAAATCTATAATATAGTCCGTATTGGTATCTAATTGTCCCGATTGTAATAATGTATCCAGAGGAGAGGCTCATTTACTTTCTCTGCGGAATTAAAATTATAAGACTTGTTCAAAGAGTGGACTCATAGGTAATATTGTCTGTCTTGAGCTCATCTATCGCCCTGAGTATAGTATCGGAAGAGCAAGTTCGCAAGGAAGGATGAAGTGAGAGATGGCTGAGAAGATGATTGGATATATCCTCTATACAATTGCCACCACAGAAATAAACCGCCATCAAGGAACGGAAAATTTCGCTATATCGATAGCCATACGAAGCACATCTCTGAGTCCAAGGATTCTATCTATAACCGGACTCATAACATGCTCAAACTTATCCATTACAGAAAATATACCTCCGAAGGGAGTGAGCTTCTCGGATTTTATTTGTATCTTTGGCATGTCGGTCGATAAATGATTTATTTTGCTTTGCAACACTAAGATAAGTGATTTTTTCGACATGACAAAATCCTGAGCAACAAAAAAGTTGCTCAGGTGTTTATAATTATACTAAAATCATGATGTTGCGGATTTAAGGATGAATATGAATGTTTATTTGTCGATGACTGCACGCTGAATACCGGATGCGAATAAATAACTGATTTCAAAAAACACAAAACTATGAAAACGAATATTTTTACCTTATGGATGATGGGGCTTTTATTAGTGCCCCTCAGTGCACAAGCACAGACAAGCGGTACCACCGGGCCGCTTCAGTGGAACTACCATGCTGACACCAAAACCCTTGCCGTCACCGGAACGGGAGTCATGCCGGACTATACCTCTAAAGATGATCAGCCCTGGAAGGCTTTCCGTGCCGAAATCGAAAAGATAACTGTTGCGGACGGTGTTAAAACGGTTGGAAAAAGGGCCTTCTACGAATGCTCGAAACTGACAAGTATCACCCTGCCAGCCTCTGTTACCGAGTTGGGTTACCAAGCCTTCTCCAAGTGTACGGCACTGAAAAACATTGCACTTCCCTCCGGGATAAAAACGATCAGGAGCCAAGCATTTGTCAACTGCACGGCCTTGACAACCTTCGATGTAGATGCCGGCAATATGCATTTTGCTTCCGCAGACGGTGTGCTCTATGACAAAGCCAAGACCAAGCTGATCTACTATCCTGCAGGGAAGATGGAGACAACCTTTAACGTCTCTGCCGGTGTTCACGATATCGGGAGCTACAGTTTTTCCAATTGTACAACGTTGCAAAGCGTCACGCTCCCAACCGGCGCAAAGACAATCGGAAGCCGGGCCTTTGAGGGTTGCACAGCCCTGCAAAGTATCCATCTGCCGAACAGCATTAGCACCATCGGAGGCTACGCTTTCTCTTCTTGTAAAGCGCTGTCAAGCATCACGTTTTCGGCAAATATTACGAAAATAGGTAGCCACGCCTTTGCCGATTGTACAGGACTGAAAGAAGTAACGGCACAGTGGACTGTTCCGCTTATCGTCGAGGAGAATCTTTTTAAAAAGGTCGCCCTCTCGAGCCTTACGCTGAAGGTTCCTGCCGGCAAGGTGCAGGCTTACAAGTCGACTCCCGTATGGAAAGAGTTTGCGTATATTGCAGAGGTGGCCAATCAGGAAAGGATCGATGGCCTGCGTATCTATGTCGCCCACGGTATCCTGTATCTTACCCTGCCTGCACCACAGACCGTGCAAATCTACAATGTAAACGGTATGGCAGTGAAAATACTGACACTCGGGCCTGGCGAACATATCGAACCGTTAGCCCAAGGAATCTACCTTGTACGCATAGGTGATACGGTAGAGAAAATCTTGGTTAAATAAAAAGTGATCCCTCCCTCATTCTTCGTTTATCACTCTGTCTTCTCGGATATTTACGAGCAGAAACGATACGTTCATGTATTATAATGGATATTCGGACCCTGAATTTCCGAATATATCGGAATACGATTCGTAACGTATAATAACGTAAAAAATGGGGCTGTCTCATAACGATTCGGCCTCTTTTTTTGTTTATGCAGCCAGTCCGTACATTTCTTCGGCAAAAATTTTGGTTTTGCAAATATTGTATTCCTTCACGGATAAAACACTAAAAACAGTTATTGCTGCCCGATAAGAATATTTGTTATGTAAAGAAAAATCAGGGCTGACTCTTTTTTTGGGGAAATCAGCCCTTTTGTTTAACTTTATTTTTTTGACCAAACATCGTCAAACTATGCCCCAAAGTAGTCATTTTATCGGACAGCAATAATAAAGAATCAACTTGTTGTATAATCTCTCCGAAAATCGGCGATGTTTTTTATTCGGGCTTTGCCCCGAAATCAGAAACGGCTGAATGAAAAGCAGACAAGGTTGTGCCGAAATCACCCGAGCGAGTGCTTCAAGAAACTCAAACACGTGTCGAAAACAGACGTAATCATCCAGAAGTCAGGCGATTATACACCCTGATCAGAGAAGCATATCTGAAAAAAGTACAAGTTTGCAGTAAAAAACGACAAAACGTCAGGGAAACCTTTCGGACGTTTGGTTGTTCATTCGTTCGATTGTTTGAATGTTTGTTGATGCAGGGGGGGATCACGTCAGGCGAAAGTTCGGAAAGGTTCGGCAGTGCCAACAAAGCAAAAAAAAGGTTAAAAATATTTAATTTTTAACCTTACATTAAAGGATTCCCTTTGTACTTTTGTACTCTTATTAGCCATAAGCGTTTGTGTGATTTGTGAAAGACTGTTTTTTCAACCTGTAGCTAAAGAATGAAAAAGGAAATTCCAATCACATAAGTTTAGGGAGAAAATGAAAAACAATTGTTAAACTGATTTGTATGGAGAAAAAGCTCTTTTTAAACAGATGTTCATTAACAAAGCCTGTCATCTTTTTGCTGCTCTTGTTTATGACGAGCACTGCTTTTGCGCAAATTACCGTGAATATGCAAAACAAGCCCTTACGAGAAGCACTGAAAGAGATTGAGAAAGTAAGCGATTACAAATTCTTTTACAACGAATCGCTACCCGGTTTAGAGAAAACCGTTTCTCTGCAACTTTCCAATTCCGGTATCGACGAAACCATGAAACAACTGCTTTCCGAAACGAATATCGAATACCGGAAAGGCGAGAAGAACATTATCGCACTGATCGAAAAGAATGTGGAAGAGCAACAGCATCCGGTTTCCGCACAAAGACGCAAGACTTCGATCGGAGGACGTATTGTCGATGCCTCGGGTGAGCCTGTGATCGGAGCAACCATCGTCGAGAAAGGAAATACCTCGAATGGTACGATTACCGATGTAGACGGCCAGTTTACGATCGAGACGCCGTCGGATGCCGTATTACAGATTTCGTACATCGGTTATCGCGATCAGGAAATTTCAATCCGTGGAAAAACATCATTCGATATCGTGATGCACGAAGACACGAAGCAACTCGAAGAAGTGGTAGTCGTTGGTTACGGTGTGCAGAAGAAAGTGAACCTCACCGGCTCGGTAGCCACGGTCGAAGGGGAGGATTTGGCAAAGCGCCCGGTCGTCAACGTCACGCAAAGTCTGCAAGGTATTGTTCCCGGACTTACGGCATCCATACCCGGATCGGGAGGTACACCGGGACAAAGTTATTCGCTTAACATTCGCGGACAGGGTAACTTGAGCAAAAGCGATGCCCCTTATGTACTCGTCGACGGGGTAGAGATGAATCTGGCCGATATAAATCCGAATGACGTAGCCAGCATCTCGGTGCTGAAAGATGCGGCAGCCGCTTCGATCTACGGTGCACGTGCAGCCTACGGAGTCATTCTGGTTACAACCCGGAAAGGGCAAGATGGAAAGATGTGCGTCTCATATCAGGGAACAACCGGCTGGTCACAAGCGCTGAATTTGCCGGAGATGGCTAACGGATACGAATTTGCCACGTTTTTTAATGATGGAAACAAGAATGCAGGAGTAACTCCTCAATATTCCGAGGCGCAACTGGAAATGCTGAAACGTTATGTGGAGAATCCTGCCGACATTAACAGCTGGCCGGGAGTAAAAGCGAACAACAGCATGAGTACCATGTTTGAGAACAATTCGCGAGGCGTAGGCAGCACCGACTGGTTTAAGTTCCATTACCGGAATTACGCCTTCAAGCAAAATCACAACATCAGTTTTACCGGAGGAAGCAAGGTTGCTCAATATTACGTATCCGGAGGGTATTACGGCGAAGAAGGCCTGTTGCGGTATGCCGACATCAACTACAAACGTTACAACCTCAACGCCAGCCTGTCATCGCAGCTTACCGACCGGCTCAAATTCAAAATCAATACGAAGTATGCCCAAGGAAATAAAAAGTCTCCTTTCGGAGATGGCGCCATCAACGAGAAAATGTTTTACCATGGTTTGGCACGTTTCCGGGCTACGGTATCACCTTACGATCTGAACGGCAACTTCTCCGAACTCTCACAAGTCCCTTATCTGCAATCGGGCACATATACAAATACCATTCATAACAATTGGATAATAACAGCCGGTTTTGAGTTAGAGCCCATCAAGAACTGGCGTATTTTTATGGATTACACTTACAAAAAAGGAACAACCGATTACGATGCTCTTGCCACACCGGCCACTTTTATCGGAATCGACGAAACGTCGTACAAGCAAAATACCCGCTCCGAGTTAGGTATCCCCGATGCCGGCTCATACTTGCGCTCCATGAGCGCATCGCAATATCAAGCCATCAGTATTTACAGCAATTATTCGTTTACGCTGAACAAGAATAACAATTTTAACGTGATGGCAGGTTATCAGGAAGAAGATAACGCATTCAAGATGCTACATACGAAGGTTGTCGGGCTGATCAGCTCTACCAATCCGGGAATCAATCTGGCCACCGGCGATAAAACACCGACCGAAAATCGTAACGGCTGGGCTACGCGGGGATTCTTCGGACGTATCAATTATGATTATGACGGAAAATACTTGCTCGAATTAAATGGCCGTTACGACGGTTCGTCCCGGTTTGCGTCTTCTAACCGTTGGGGATGGTTCCCTTCCGTCTCCGTAGGATGGAATGTTACACACGAGCATTTCATGGAGTCTGTTACCGACGTGCTAAACACAATTAAACTGAGAGCCTCGTATGGAAACCTGGGCAATCAGAGTGGCGCCGGCCTTTATACATTCACCGAAACGATGGGGATTGTAAATCAGGGGAACTGGTATTTTGCCGACGGACGTGATATGTACATTCAAGGACCTAAACCAACCATTGCCCACGTAACATGGGAAAAAGTTGAGAGTAAAAATGCCGGTATCGATTTCGGTCTCTTTAACAACCGCCTTACAGGTACTTTCGATATCTTTGAACGCATTACCAGAGATATGTTAGGTCCCAGCGAAGACGTGGCCGATATGTTTGGAGCCGCACCTCCGAATGCCAACAATGCCGTGATGCGCAGCCGTGGATGGGAACTGAGTCTTCATTATCGCGGAAAAATCGGCAAAGAAATTGATTACTCGGTGGGCGTCATGATCTCCGATGCACAATCTACCGTATTAACATATCGGAATCCAACGTTTTCCGATCCGGCAAGAAGATGGTACGAAGGACGCAATGTGGGCGAATATTGGGGCTACAAAGTTTCCGGGATTATTCAAACTCAAGCCGAAGCGGATGAGTATAATAAGACGATTAATGCCTCATATCTTACGGCACGGAAATTTGAACCCGGCGATTTGAAGTTTACCGACCTGAATCAAGACGGAAAAATCAACCGGGGAACAAACGTGCTGAACGATATGGGCGATATGAGTATCATCGGAAATTCGACACCGCGCTATCAATTTTCGCTGAACGGCCAGATCAGCTATAAAAACCTAACGGTCAGCATGCTGTTTCAGGGAGTCGGCAAACGTGATTACTCCCCCGCCGGTTCAAACTACTTCTCAGGTGCGGGACCATTCGCTCAAGTCACCGTATTTAAAGAACATCTCGATTATTGGCGTGAAGATAATCCCAATGCTTATTTTACGAAACCCTACATTTCGGGAGCAGGAAATAACGGTACCTTTAATGCCAAAACCATCAATACCGTATCCGATTACTACATGCAGGACGCTTCGTATATCCGGTTGAAGAATCTGACCGTAAGCTACGACTTGCCACAACATTGGATACGGAAAGCACGTCTGAGCAAAGCACAACTCTTTGTTTCGGGCGAAAATCTGTTTACGCTCACCCGTATGATTGGGTTCTTCGATCCCGAACTGGTCTTTGTTTCGGGTGCCGGCGGTAAAAACTATCCGCTCAACAGAGTTTATTCGGTCGGTTTAATTCTTAATTTACAATAGAGATGAAAAAGATTCACTATATACCCGTACTTATTTCTTTCGGAATCGCAATCACGCTTTCCGGATGTTTCGATTTGGATAAATCTCCGGAAGGAATGCTCTCATCAGCCAACGCGTTGAGTTCGTCTTCCGAGATGCAGAAATACCTCAATCAGTTTTACGAAAGCGGCGTGAAAATCCATCCCGGAGGACTGGGTGCTGGCGGAATCGCTTTCGGCGATATGTGCAGTGACAATATGGTGGGTGCATCGCCTCAGGTACGGCTGTCGGGGTTGATGACTTTAAGTAACGCCTCAAACTTGTCGAATTACAATCATATTCGCAACCTCAACTTTATGCTTGCCAATGCGGGGAATAATAAAGAAGAGAGTGCAGAAAAGAGACAATGCCTTGGCGAAGCGTATTACTTCCGTGCATGGTATTACTTTCAGCTAGTCAGAGACTACGGCGATGTCGCATGGGTAGAAGACATGCTGGAGATGAGTGAGGCTAACGTGCCGCGCAATTCGAGGTTAGTGGTTGTCGATCACATTCTGGCCGATCTGAATCAAGCCATTGCCCATCTGAGCGAGCAAAATTCCAATGCTACGATGCGGGTACATCGCGACGTAGCCCGTGCACTTAAATCCGAAATCGCATTATTCGAAGCAACTTGGCAAAAATACCACAAAGCCAAAAACGATGCCTTCTACAGCAAAGAGGTGACGGATGACAAAATAAAGAATTATTTTGAACAGGCACGCGATGCCGCAAAAGCCATCATCGACCGGGGTGTGTGGGCGATTTATTCAACAGGCGATAAACCTTACCAGAATCTTTTTGTCACCCTTGATCTGTCAGCAAACAGGGAAGTGCTCTGGTGGAAGAAATACAACGCAGCCGAGAACATCGGACACAGTGTGACGCGCTACATTAACGAAGGAGGCGGACAAACCGGTATCTCCCGTTCGCTGATCGACGACTATCTGACCGCAGAAGGGAAAATCTTTACGGCCTCGGAGCGTGCCGTTGCACAAAAAACCTACGGGAACGAGCTGTCACCTTCCGTGCGCGATCCGCGTCTGTCACAAACTGTCTGTACACCCGGAACACAGATGAAACCTGACGGATTAGTCTATCAATTCCCGCCATTGCATGTAACGACATATCATCAGAACACAACGGGATATTCATTGCTTAAATTCAACGAATACAACACGTCCTATGCAGCCTCTGTGACGGGAGAACACAAAGCGCAGGCGCCTGCCATTCAGCGCCGGTATGCCGAAGTCTTGTTAATGTATGCCGAAGCATTGGCAGAACTGGACGGTGCCGCGAATGAACATCTGATCAAAGCAGCACTTAAACCTCTGCGTGACCGTGTGAAGATGCCCGAAATCGACTTCGATCGAGAATACAATACCGATCCGGCTTATCCGTTCCATCACCTGAATAAGTACATCCAAGTCGTTCGACGCGAACGGCGCATAGAACTGGCTTGTGAAGGCCTCCGTTTCGACGATATCCTTCGTTGGGCAGCAGCCGATGAACTGATTGTCGGGAAGCGTCCGTCAGGCGCTCTTTTCACGGGCAGTACCTTACAGGAGCAAAACACTTCCAACGGGTATTATAAAGGAGTTTTAGTCCCCGGAAAAAATATTCAGATCAACGATCAGGGATATATTGACCCGTACAAGGTCATATTACCTGCCGGATTCGGATTTAAGACAAACCGAGATTATCTGTTGCCAATTCAGGAACGCATGATAAGCCTTACCGAAGGACTATGGAAACAAAACCCGGGATGGTAAACAAAAAAAATAATCAAACAGTCAAAAACAGAAAAAAATGAAAAGAGTCATTTATATCATAGCTATCATTTGGGTAGGAATAGCGGTAATTCCCTCATGCGACAAAAATGAAGGAGCATATTATCCGGTTCCTTCTGCATTCTCGGTAACCCCTCAAACAGTACAGTCCGTATCGAAGGATGGCGGAAACATTGAGTTGGTCATTGCGGCCGGTAATTTAGGCTGGTGGGTTGAATCCTCAGCGACGTGGTGCAAGGTATCGAAGAAATATGGATCGGGAGACGGGAAAGTAACGCTGACTATCGACAAGAACAATTCCGGGACATCACGAAAAGCCGAAATCACCGTTTACCCGACATTTAAACAACCCTCCGTTCTGATTACCATCAATCAGCAGTAAGCTCATACTTGTGGAGTTGTTAACATTGCTGTCTGATAAAACTTTTTATTTCTTGTAAAAAGTTTTATCGGATAACAATGATTGTTATGTGTTAGTCAGCAAACAATCGAACCAATCAACAACCAAACGTCCGAAAGGTTTCCCTGACATTTTGTCGTTTTTTACGGCAAAGTTACGCTTTTTTCAGAGACGCAACTCTGCTTTCCGATCAATACATGTCTGTTTTCGGGACAACATCGGCTGATTTCAGGACAATGAAGTCTGATTTCAGTGCACGATCGAACTTCGATAAGCTCAGAAATGACCAATTTCAAGACAATCTTGTCTGCTTTTCATTCAGCCGTTTCTGATTTCGGTGCAAAGCCCGAATAAAAAACATCGCCGATGCCATTCGTTTATCCTCCGGTATCGATCAGTGGGGTATCAGTGAGGTTTTCGTTCGTGTGAAAGAGTTGCCTACACCTTTTGTCAATGTATATCTGGATGACAATCTCCTCTTATGGGTTGCAGCAATCCGTCGACTGCAAAAAACACAGTTGTATCTGAAACCGTAAAACTCGCGGCGCTCACTTGAACAGTCCGGATTGCTTCTGCTTCTTTCAGTTGTCTTTTTTCAAAGGGACTTCTTCAATCGGAGTGGCTTCTTTCCCGATCTTCTTAAATGCCTCAATCAGTTTTTCGGGATTCGTCTTCCGGGGATTATAAATCACCGTTACCTTCTGATTTTCGGAGTCGATTTTCAGGTTTTTCACGCCTTTCTCGTAAGCGATATTCTTTTTTTTAATGTTTTTGATGCAATTATCGCACATGATTTCTACGGCAAACGTCGTCTGCGCTTCCTTTTTCTTCGCCTCTTTCTGTGCTACCGCATCACTCCCGATCAGCAGCATCAAACAGCACATCATCCATTGAATTGTTTTTGTTTTCATTTTCATTTTTCTTCTTTTTATATGGTTAATACATGATTATAAATTCCACCGCAGACCACCGTAGATTTTCCGCCCATACACAGGTCCCCAGACCATGGTTGCATCGAAATCGTCTCTCCACGGATCGGATGAGGCAACGATCGGGTGCGGTTGCGTGAAGTCAAACAGGTTTTCCACCCCCACATACAACGGACAGCTTCTTAAACCGCTTCGTGATCTGCGCGCCGACGAGCGTATAAGCATCGTAGGTTTTCTCCCACAATGGGTTTTTTGCATCGGGAATCGGTAACGTGCCGGGCCCGTTGAACTGCGCCGTCGCATCGAACTGCCACCGGTAAACGGGCGTCCGATATCCGAGCGTAATCAGTCGCTACCGTACGCGACTGCAACAGATGCAACGTCGCACCCGCCGCTTTGTCAGCACCCTCAAAAAGCACCGTACCTTTCACGGTAAATTGGGCCATATATCCCACTACTCGTGATCAGCGCACAGAAAGTACATATATGCCTGAAAAACATATCAAATTATTATTTCAATGATGTTTGTTTCGTTTGTCTCTTTGCAAAGAAAGAAATTTTCTACGGGAAAATCGGGTATTAAATATTTTTTTGTACTTTTGTCCGACTTATAACTCATTAAAAAAGAGAACAGACATGATTACACAGCAATTGATAAACCCGCAATCTATCGCCGTTGTTGGCGGTTCGAATAACATCAACAAGCCGGGAGGGCAAATGGTAAAGAATATCCTGACCGGAGGATTTGCAGGGAAGCTCTACATCGTTAACCCCAAAGAGACAAAGATTCAAGGCATCAAAGTGACACCTTCCGTTCACGATCTTCCACAGGTGGATATGGGTGTATTGGCCGTTGCTTCATCATTTTGTAAAGAAACGGTCGATGTATTGGTACATCAGAAAGGAGCCAAAGCCATCATCATCATCTCATCAGGTTTCAGTGAAGAGACACCCGAGGGCGGGGTGATTGAAAAAGAAATCCAGCGCATCTGTTCGCAGGCGGGTGTCTCACTCATCGGCCCCAACTGCATAGGGCTGGCCAACCGTTATCATCACAGCGTATTCACAGCTCCTGTTCCGGAATTCCACCCAAATGGTGCCGATCTGATCTCGGCCTCCGGCGGCGTTGCTCTGTTTATCATGGAATGTGCTATCCCGAAGGGTCTTCGGTTCAATTCGATCTGGTCGGTAGGGAATGCCTCGCAAATCGGCATCGAAGCGGTTCTGGAGTATATGGACGAACATTTCAACCCGGAAGAAGACTCTAAGATCAAGTTATTATATATCGAAAACATCAAAGACCCTGATAAATTGCTTTATCATGCATCGTCCCTGATACGCAAGGGATGCAAGATTGCAGCCATTAAGAGCGGCTGCTCGGAAAGCGGCATGAGAGCGGCCTCATCCCACACGGGCGCTTTGGCATCGAGCGATTCGGCGGTGGAGGCATTATTCCGAAAAGCCGGTATTGTGCGTTGTTACAGCCGCGAAGAGCTGGCTACTGTAGCCTGTGTCTTCACCTTGAAAGATATCCATGGCAAGAATTTCGCTGTCGTTACCCATGCCGGTGGCCCGGCGGTGATTCTTACTGATGCCCTCTCGCGCGGTGGTTTGGGTGTTCCGGCCTATCAGGGCAAGAGGGCCGAAGAACTGAAATCACGCTTGTTGCCCGGCTCGTCCGTATCCAATCCGATCGATATCCTGGGAACAGGCTCTGCGGCCGATCTGGGGCTGGCCATCGACTATGCGGATCAGCATTTTCCCGAAACGGATGCCATCGCTACCATCTTCGGGAGCACAGGATTGGGAAAAATCTCGGATGCGTTGGAAATGATCCGCCAAAAGTCGGAAACATGCACTAAACCGGTGTTTCCTATTCTTCCGTCGATTGTCAATTCATCCAAAGAAGTCGAAGATTTTATTCGTGCAGGTGGGGTAAACTTCTCCGACGAAGTAGCCTTGGCAAGCGCCGTATCGCGTGTAGTGAATACGCCTAAACCGACGGCAGGACAAATCGAATTGCAGGGAGTCGATATCCCTCTGATCCGCCGCACGATCGACCGGATCGACGAGAACGGGTACCTGCAACCTTCCGACATGCAAATCCTGCTGAAGGCGGCGGGGTTGGCCATGGTCGAAGAATGTGTGTCGACAAGCGAGGAAGAAGTGTTGGCTTTCGCACGTCAGACAGGTTTTCCGGTTGTTGCCAAAGTAGTCGGCCCCGTACACAAAACCGATATCGGCGGAGTGGCGCTAAACATCAAAACGGAGGAACATCTTTCGTTGGAGTTCAGGCGTATGATGAAGTTGCCGGGTGTCAGAGCTGTGATGATTCAGCCCATGCTGAAAGGAACGGAGCTGTTTATCGGCGCCAAGTACGAAGACCGGTTCGGACATATCGTATTGTGCGGTCTGGGAGGTATCTTTGTGGAAGTACTGGGCGATGTGGCTTCGGGGCTCGCACCCCTCGAATACGAAGAAGCTTATTCGATGATCCGCTCGTTGAGAGCTTATAAGATATTCAAAGGCACCCGCGGACAGAAAGGCGTAAACGAACATCAATTTGCTGAATTTATCGTGCGCCTCTCTACTTTGCTTCGTTTCGCAACCGAGATCAAGGAGCTTGATCTTAATCCGCTGCTGGCTACGGAGAAAGGCATCATCGCAGTCGATGCACGTATCCGAGTAGAGAAATGAGCGGGAAACGGCAGATTCGGATCATTCACACTGCAGACTGGCACCTCGGACAACATTTCTTTGAATACGACCGCCGGACTGAACACGCACGTTTCCTGGCATGGCTCAAAAACGTGCTGAAAGACCGACAAGTTGACGTGCTGCTGATTGCGGGCGATGTGTTCGACAGTCCGAACCCGTCGGCCGACTCGCAAAAGATGTACTATACATTTCTGCGCGAAGTAACGCACGAAAATCCCGAACTGCAGATGATCATCATTGCCGGAAACCACGACTCGGCAGCACGTCTTGAGGCTCCCAGCCCATTGTTCGAGGAGATGCATATCGATGTGCGCGGCACGGTGCGACGGACGCCGGAAGGCGACATCGATTATGCCCGTCTGATCGTACCACTCAAAAAAGGAGGATCTTGCCTTGCCGTGCCCTACCTGCGGCAAGGCGACTATCCCGATGCGGAAAATTATTCGCAGGCTGTGCGGACGATGTACGAAAAGCTGTATGATCTCGTCCCTGATAAACATCTTCCGGTGATTGCCATGGGACATTTACAGGCGACCGGTTCGGAGATTTCGGAAAATGACCGTTCGGAACGCACCGTCATCGGAGGGTTGGAATGCGTCTCTCCCGATGCTTTCGGCCCCGGAATAACATATACCGCATTGGGTCACCTGCATCGCGCCCAGCGTGTTTCCGGACGCGAAAATGTGCGTTATGCGGGCGCTCCGATTCCCATGTCGTTCGCTGAAAAGAACAACAGACAAGGGGTCGTTTTTATCGAGATAGACGATACAGTCAAGATCGAACACATCGAGTTCGAAGATACGGTCAGGCTGATCACCCTTCCTCGCGAAGCCCGCGCTTTGCCCGAAGTACTGGAAGAGATCGGGCGGTTACCGGCAGGAGAAGCGGACGAACATTCTCCCTATCTGGAAATCAAGATACGGATCACGGAACCGGAGCCTTCCCTTCGGCACCAGATCGAAGAGGCACTGAAAGACAAGTCCGTCCGACTGACACGCATCGAAGCCGTAACGGCCGCGCGAAAAGATAGCGACCTTCTTTCCGGCCCGGAAGATTTGCAGACTATCGATCCGATGGATCTGGCCATGAACGTCTTTAAACGTCAATATGGCGATGAACCGATGCCTGAAGCCATGCAGAAACTTTTGCGACAGACCCTCCGAGAAGTCGAAGGATCGCTCTAACTGTATACCTCTCTCGGCTTTTTTACGTATGTTTGTAGATCCGAACGAAAAAAGAAAAAACAATGAAAATTCTGGCTATCCGAGGGAAAAATCTGGCCTCACTCGAAAAAGCTTTCGAAATCGATTTCACCGCAGAACCGCTCAAATCGGCCGGTATTTTTGCCATTACGGGAAGTACCGGATCGGGTAAGTCTACCCTGCTCGACGCCTTATGTCTGGCGTTGTTCGACCAGACGCCACGCACGAGCCATGCCTCAGAAAATATCCTGATCCGCGACGTGGGCGACAAGACTCTCAGTCAACGCGATTGTCGTAATATCCTGCGCCGTGGTACGAGCGAAGGCTATGCCGAAGTCGATTTCGTATCGCTCAGCCGAGAGACATTTCGGGCACGTTGGTCGGTCAAACGGGCTTATAACAAGGCCGAAGGATCGATGCAAAGCAGTGAGATACGCCTCCGCAATTTATCCACAGGACATGAAGAGCCGGGACGAAAGACGGAACTGCTCGCACGCATCGTCGATCTGATCGGGCTTACGTTCGATCAGTTTACCCGTTCGGTGTTGTTGGCACAAGGCGATTTCGCCACATTCCTCAAAGCGCGTCAGCCGGAGAAGGCTGAGCTGCTCGAGAAATTGACGGGCACGGATATCTATTCGCGCCTCTCGATCGCCATTTATGAGAAGTCAAAGAACGCCGGCGCGGAGCTGGAAGCCGTCACGCGGCACATTGAAAGTATCGAACGACTTTCGGAAGAGCAACGAAGGGCGTATGAGACGGAAAAGTCGGAGGTAACACACGAACTGACGGAACTGAAAAAGACGATCGACCGATTGACGGCACAGCTGAAATGGCAGACCGAACACACCCGTTTGTGCGACGAACAAAAACAGGCCGAACATCGTCTGGCGCAAGCCCGGCAAGCCATCGCGGAAGCACGTGAGCGTTACGACTACATCGTGCAAATCGACCGTGTACAGGAGATACGTGACACATTCAAACATCTGGAAAACCTCCGCCACACATTGTCCGAGTCACAGGCCGATCTGCAAACAGCCGTCCGCCGACAAGCCGAAAACGAGCCGTTGCTTACCGAAGCCATACACGCCGTAACCGACTGTGAGCAGGAACAAACGCAGCTCATGGATAAGCAACAGCAGATTGCCCCTCAAATCGTCCGCGCCCGCGAATTGGATGTCTTAATTTCAAAGGCGAAGAAAGACCTTGAAGAGGTCCGAAGAGAGCTTAAAGATGCTCAAGAAAGAAAAGTAAAAACCGAAGAGGACATCCGCTGCATACAGGAGACGCTGGCACAGACGCAAACAGAACTCATCACACGAGAGGAATGGTTTAAAACGCATCGCGACTTTGAGCTGATCGCCGCACGAATGGATCTCCTTCTCTCCCTGATTGCCGAAGCGCAGACCGTACACAAGCAAAAGCAACGTAACGAACAAACATTGGAGAGAAGTAAGCAAATCCTGTCCGACCGGGAGAAGAAAATGGAACGACTCAGGCAGGAGGCGGAACGGCTGAACAAGATGATGCCTGCCGAAATCGCGACGCTCCGCGCACAGCTGAAGGAAGGGATGCCTTGTCCGGTGTGCGGCAGCCTCCATCACCCGGTTGCAAGTCTCGCAGAGACGCAACGTATGAAAGAACAGGAGCTGGAACAGGCGAAGGCTGACAATGCCCGGCAAACGGAGGAGGTCACCAGTGATCTCGAAATACGCAAAGATGAGATCACGAAACTTTCCGCACTGATCGAGAATTACACGGCGCAGTATACGGCCACATACCGCAAGTTAGAGGAACATCTCATCACTCTCCCCGGCTGGCAAACCTTTTTCGAACGTGCTACACTGGCCGAACACCTGATCACCCGCAAGACGGAGTGGGACAATGCAAGCACAGCCCTGACCGAAGCGCAGGAACAACTCAAACGACTCAAAATCGATCTTGAGAACGGGCGGGTGCGCATACAGGAGACCGACCGAATATGGAAAGTCACGACCGGGAAGAATGAACACTGTCGGAACATATTGGAACAATGGCAGGCCGAACGACAAACTGTGCTGCGCGGGAAACCGGCCGATGCTGCCGAGAAATACTTTACCGACAACTTGTCTCTTATCACATCGAAAATAAAAAAACTGAATGAGAAAAGAAACCTGCTGTCGGCCGAGCAGAAAAGCCTGAGCGATCACATCGCCCAACGCCGGCAAGACTTGGCTAAGTTCGTTGCCGAAGAGGAAACGCTACAAAAAGCCGTCGAAACATGGATGGCCGGAAAAGATGGCATCACCCGCGAACGCCTCCCGGAGCTGCTCTCGAAAAGTAATGCGTGGATTCAGGCTGAAAAAAAGGCGCTGAACTCCCTGACTGAAGCTGAGACAACCGCCCGCGCCACCTTAGCCGAACGAAATAAGAACCTGACATTGCATTACGAGTCCAATGACCGGCCGACAGATCAGAACACCACGAACGAAGCGCTGCAAGCCTGTCTGCAAGAGAGAAAGCTGCAGACCGAAGAACGTACCCGGCGACAGACCGAACTCGAAGTAGTACTGACTACAAACGCTCGTAACGAAAAGCAGGTTGAAACATTGGAGAAAGAACGGCAGGCGAAATATACACACGCCGAGAACTGGCAAAAGTTGAATACCCTGCTCGGATCGGCCTCCGGCAATAAGTTCAAAGAGATCGCTCAGGGATATACCCTCGACACGCTACTCGGCTACGCGAACAGGCATCTTCGGGAACTCACGTCGCGCTATAAGCTGCAACGAGTACCCGGATCACTCGCTCTGCAAGTCGTCGATCTCGATATGCTCAACGAGGTACGCACGGTACACTCGCTCTCGGGGGGCGAATCGTTCCTGATCTCGCTCGCACTTGCCCTCGGCCTCTCATCCCTGTCGTCGAATCGCATGAACGTGGAGTCCCTCTTTATCGACGAAGGATTCGGATCGCTGGACAACGACACGCTGGGTGTCGCTATGGATGCACTTGAACGTTTACAGACCCAAGGACGCAAGATCGGCGTTATCTCACATGTCTCGGAGATGACCGAACGCATCGCCGTACGGATCAGCCTCACAAAAACATCGAACGGAAAAAGTGAGATCAAGATCAGAGCAACCGAACCGAAAGGTTAAACAAGCGCTCTTTTGTGCCTTTTAAAACATTTTTTTCAGAAAAAAATTGTTTTCTTTCACGAAAGCCTATATATTTGCTCACTGATACAAAAAATAATCATTTAATAAAAAAACACAGAACTCATGGAGAAGCCTTATGTAATTGGAATTGATATAGGGGGTACGAATACCGTATTCGGCGTAGTAGATGCCCGAGGAACCATTTTGTATAGCGGTTCGATTAAGACAGGGCATTATGATGACATTAACGACTATGTAAAAGCCCTTGGCGACGGGTTACAGAATGTGATCAACTCGGCCGGAGGCAAAGACAAGATCAAAGGCATCGGGGTAGGAGCGCCTAACGGCAACTATTTCAACGGTTGCATTGAATTTGCACCCAACTTACCGTGGAAAGGAAAAATTCCTTTGGCACAGATGATCAGCGATCAGACGGGAGGCATTCCGGTCACTTTGACAAACGACGCCAATGCGGCGGCTATCGGTGAGATGACGTATGGTGCGGCTCGCGGTTTGAAAGATTTTATCGTCATCACACTGGGTACAGGCGTGGGCAGCGGAATCGTCATCGGCGGCAATCTGGTATACGGTCACGACGGGTTTGCCGGTGAGTTGGGACACGTGATCGTGCGCCGCGAGAACGGGCGTCTGTGCGGATGCGGCCGTCACGGGTGTTTAGAGGCCTATGCTTCGGCCACAGGTGTAGCCCGTACGGCTTGCGAACTGCTGATGACACGTACCGAAGAGAGCCTGTTACGTGAGTTGGAACCGGACAAAATCACCTCAAAAGATGTGTATGATGCGGCTGTTAAAGGCGACAAACTCTCCCAAGAAATCTTCGAAACAACCGGAGCAATTTTAGGGGAAGCCTTTGCCGACTTCGTGGCTTTCTCAAGCCCGGAAGCAATCATTCTTTTCGGCGGCCTGACGAAAGCGGGACAGCTTCTTATGGAGCCGGTGAAACGCTCTATGGAAGCTCATATGCTGAAGGTATTCCAAAACAAGACCCGTCTGCTGTTCTCACAGCTGAAAGAAAGCGATGCCGCCGTATTAGGCGCCAGCGCACTCGGCTGGGAAGTGAAAGAAGAGCTATAGAAGTACCTTTATATTTATCCCAAAGAGGGGGTGCCAAAACGCAATGTTGGGTACACCCTCCTTTTTCTTTTTTAGCCTATGAAAATACTCTCGGATATCATTGCCACACTCTTGAAGTGCCCGGACCAAAAAGAATCTTTTGTGATCTGCTTTCGCTTATTTCTTCAGGAACAAGTCCATCATTTCACGGGCTGCGACAAACGAGCTGACCTCGTTGTTCAGCACCTGTTTTTCGATGACGGGCAGCCGCTCCTCTATGCGCGGATGATGATAGAACGCATCGTTCAGCATGTCGTGGATGCTTTCGTACATCCAATATTTGGCTTGCTCGTTACGTTTCCGATCAAAATAGCCATTCGCCTTCGTAAACGCCATATATTCCTCGATCATATTCCAGACTTCCTCTATGCCCAGATTGTAATATCCCGAATATGTCAACACCTTAGGGAACCATCCCGAAGCGGCAGGCGGAAAAAGATGAAGTGCGTTGCGGAAGTGTCCGGCCGCCATCTTGGCGCGTTCGATATTATCCCCGTCGGCTTTATTGATTACGATTCCGTCCGCCATCTCCATAATGCCTCGCTTGATCCCTTGAAGCTCATCGCCCGTACCGGCCAACTGAATAAGCAGAAAAAAGTCGACCATCGAATGTACGGCCGTTTCGCTCTGTCCGACACCGACCGTCTCGACGAAGACGGTATCAAATCCGGCCGCTTCGCAGAGGATAATCGTTTCGCGTGTTTTACGGGCTACTCCTCCCAACGAGCCGGCTGTAGGAGAAGGACGAATAAACGCGTTACGCTCACGCGAGAGCAGCTCCATGCGCGTCTTATCGCCGAGGATACTCCCTTTCGAGCGCTCGCTACTGGGGTCAATCGCCAGCACCGCCAGCTTATGTCCCCTGCGTACCATGTACATCCCGAATGCATCGATCGACGTACTTTTTCCGGCACCGGGCACCCCCGTAATCCCGACGCGGACAGACTGCCCTGTATGAGGCAAGCATTTCTCGATAATCTCCTGCGCCTGTTGCTGGTGTTCGTGCCGGGAGCTCTCGACCAGCGTCACCGCCTGACTAAGCACCGAGGTATCTCCGCGCAAGATGCCTTCGACAAACTCATGCGTCGTGAACGAGCGCGTTCGTTTACGCATTTGCTGCAGATAAGGGCTGACAGTCGGTGCAACCGCCACCCCACTTGTCACTTTCAGTCCTTTATATTTTTCGTCGTTTTCGGGATGATCCATTGCTTTATCTATCGTTTAAAAAGCAAGAGGGAAATCGTTTCATCTCCCTCTTGCACCATCATTCAATTCTTTTTTATTCTGCTGTGATTTTCACTTGACGAACCGGTCCTCGAGGATCGTTGCAGACCACATAAAGCATGGTCTCCATCGGCGCCATCACTTCTTTAGGCCGAATAAGGAGTGTCAAGGTGACTGACTCACCGGGGCCAAGCATCTTGCGGTTGAATCCGGTAACGTGTACCCGCCGGTCGTCGCACGATACGCTATGCAGTTCGAGCAGCTCTTTGCCTTCGTTCGTAAGGGTCACCTGCTTCGAGGCTCGCTTGCTACCGATACCGAAGAGTCCACCTCGCTTCATTCGCCCGAACTCCAAAAGGGTTGTCGAGAGCTTGATACCTGCACCATACGTTTTCTGCATGGGCGAAAGCGTGCTGAAATCATCGATAAAGTTGACGGAAACAGGGATTTCATGCGAGACCGTTTCTCCGGAGGCGGCGCTACGCGCCATCCATGTAAACCCGCCAAGCATCCGTCCTTTCGTCGTAACTTTCGTACCGTCAACGGTTACTTTCAACCGTTCGGCCTTACCGGGTGCCAATTCGGCAGGAGCTTCTACTTGAACATATGCCGGCATCTGAACGAACGAAAGTGTTTGATTGGCATCGGAAAAGTTACGAATCCATATCTCCTGCGTCGCAATCTCTTTCGGACGGATGGTATGGAACATAAATGTTTTACTCTCTAACTGCACCGTTCCGATCGTATCCTGATATACGACCGACAATTCACTCGGTTTGGGTATTACTTCGCCCGTAATGGAGAGACGCTTCCTCCCTCCTTTCGCATTCGTGTAGACAGTGATATGCTTTTTAAACGGACCCGGACGGTTCTTCGCCGAATAGGTGATCACCACATCGCCTACTTCACCCGGAGCGATCGGATCGGCCGTCCATTCCGGCTCGGCACATCCGCAGGAAGACTGCACATGCGAGATGATCAACGGTGCCTTGCCGGTATTCGTAATCTGAAAGATATGGGTATAGTAATTCTGCTCCTCATCAATCTTACCAAAATCGTATGTCCACGTGTCGGGCGTAAACTCGGGCTCTCCGGCCACAGCAGTCCCCGGCACAGCGTGCACATCTCCCTTGACCGTAAGGACAAGCGGAGCTTCCGAACCGTTACTGAAAACCTGTACCTCATGTTTGAAAGTTCCGGATTGCCCCACAGGGTTATACGTCACTTCAAGTTGTGCCGTCCGACCCGGCTCCACCGTTTTCTCCGACCATTCGACAACGATACAACGACACGAAGAAGAAATACGAATCAGTTCCAAGGTCGCCACGCCTTCGTTCTTGATCGCAAAGACATGCTTCACCGACCCATTTGCGCTTTCAATCCGGCCGAAGTCATGAACGGTTTCGGGTATAACAATTTTAGCCTCTTCCCGGGCAAACAAACATGGCACCGAAAAGAGGCAGAAAAATAGGAATATACCGACTACGCAGATTCTTCCGCTCATCGATTCATGAGTTCTTCTGTACGACATTTCCGCGGATCGTCAGGACATAATTCCCATCAGCCTTGCCGTTGCTGTACACGGAAATCGTTTTAACAAATTTACCCGGGCGGCCGGCCGGATTATATGTGACCTTGATTTCGCCCGTTTTTCCCGGAGCAATCGGTTCTTTCGTCCAGTCAGGCGTCGTACATCCGCAAGAAGCCACAACGCGAGAGATGACCAACGGCATTTCTCCGTTATTCATCACCGTGAAAACGTGACTTGCAGGACCTGACGTCTCAACGATATCTCCAAAATCATACGTTGCACTGCCGGTTACCGTAATCGAAGCACTTTTTTCCTGTGCGCGAACTACACCTGCCGTCATCATCAAGATGGCTGCTAAGACAAATAAGATACGTTTCATTTTCACTATGCTTTTATAAGTTAATAACGCAGCAAAGGTAATATATTTATCAGGAACAAGATGCGGCATGGGGTTATTTTTTTCGAACGTACGTTAAAAAACTGTGCGGGTAAGGATTTTTTTCGTCTGTCGGCACATCTGTTCGGGATACTTCTTCCCACACTTTCGGATCGACGGGTGGAAAAAACGTGTCAGCCTCCGGAAAGGTATGATGCACAAGCGTAAGATAGAGTTTATCGGCTACCTCCAACGCCTGTTTGTAAACATTTCCTCCGCCGATGACAAAAACTTCCTCCTCCTCTTCGGTATCCATAAGCGCACCCCATAACGTATTATACACCAAACAATTATTAAAATGAGCGCCCCATTCGGTTGTAAGAACCATATTCCGGCGATTGGGCAAGGCGCCATGGGGCAAAGACTCGAACGTTCGCCGCCCCATGACGACGGTATGCCCGACGGTCAGTTCACGAAAATGTTTCATATCGTTCGGGAGACGCCAGAGCAAGCTGTTGTCTTTGCCTATCGCTCCGCGTTGGTCTGTGGCTACTATAATCGATATCATTGGGGTTTTGGCGTTAGGAAGTTATACGGAAACCGTTCCCGGAATATGCGGGTGAGGATCATATCCGAGCAGTTCGAAGTCTTCATAGCGGAAGTCGAAGATGTTACGTACTTCCGGATTGAGTTTCATTTGCGGGAGGGGACGAGGATCGCGCGTCAACTGCAGTTTCACCTGCTCGAGATGATTGTGATAGATATGCGCATCGCCAAGGGTATGGATGAACTCACCGGTTTTGAGACCGGTAACATGTGCAACCATCTGGAGCAACAGCGCATAAGAGGCGATGTTGAACGGTACCCCAAGGAATATGTCTGCACTTCGTTGGTAGAGTTGGAGGCTGAGCCGCCCCTGGGCAACGTAGAACTGAAAAAAAGCATGGCAGGGTGGCAGGCTCATGTTTCGCAAATCCCCGACATTCCATGCGCTGACGATGATGCGGCGCGAATCCGGATGGTGGCGGATCATGTCGATCGCCTCACTGATCTGATCGATCGTCCCACCTTCATAGTCAGCCCACGAGCGCCACTGATGGCCGTAGACAGGCCCCAGATTACCTTCCGCATCCGCCCATTCGTTCCAGATACGTACGCCATGTTCTTGCAGGTAACGTACATTCGTGTCGCCTTTCAAAAACCATAACAACTCGTATAAGATTGATTTGAGATGCAGTTTCTTGGTTGTAAGCAGCGGGAATCCTTCCCTCAGATCGAATCGCATCTGATACCCGAATACGCTCGTCGTTCCCGTCCCTGTACGGTCTTCCCTTGCCGTACCGGAACGGAGCACATGCCTTAGCAAATCTACATATTGCTTCATAAACAGGTTTTTTACCTTTTAAACCTCGCAAAAGTAAGCAAAAAAGTCGACTTTATGCACCTCTCCGCTTCGAAAAACATGCAGACCTTCCGGACATCATCATAATAAGGAATTAACCATGATCCGGCTCATCCGTATCATTGGCGATGCCCAGACGGTCAATCACATAGAAGAGTCCGCCGAGGAATATGCCCGTGAGTGTAGCCAGACACATGCCCGTCAGCTTCACATTGCCGATCCGGATATAGACGCCCGACAGTCCGACGACGAAGACGAGTGCCGTCATTGCAAGGTTACGTCCTTTGGCATAGTTCACCTTGCGGTCTACCATCAAGCGGATGCCCGAGGCACCGATCATCCCGTAGAGCAGGAAGCTGATACCGCCCATCACCGGGGCGGGGATAGAATTGATGAGCGCCGATGCCGGGGCGAAGAACGCCAGCAGGATGGAAAAGACAGCCGCTCCGCCGATCACCCGGACACTGAATACTTTCGTGATGGCCATCACGCCGATATTTTCGCCGTATGTTGTCGTCGGCACAGAACCAAAGCATCCAGAGAGGACTGTCGAAACCCCATCGGAGAAAAGCGTGCGATGCAATCCCGGGTCCTTCAGCAGGTCACGTCCAACGATCTCACTCGTCACGACCTGATGTCCGATATGTTCGGAGATCACCACCAAAGAAGCCGGAATAACGATAAAGATCGCTTCCGGACTGAATCGGGGGAACACGAAATTCGGCCATGCAAACAGCCCGGCCTGCATCACTCCCGAAAAGTCGACCAGCCCGGCGAAGAACGCGACAAGGTAGCCCGAAACGATGGCGATCAGAATCGATATGGCGGCGGCGAAGCCACGGAACAGCACTTGTCCCAGCACGGCAACGGCAATTGTCACCACAAAAACGACGACAAACAGGGGGTTGATTCCGGTGTACGTCTCGCTCGGTACAAGTCCGCCGTTTTGTGCGGCCGTTCCGGCCAGTTCGAGCCCGATAAGCGCCACCACAGGCCCCATGGCGGCGGGTGGCAACACGGTATCGATCCATTTCGTACCCGCAAATTTGATAAGGATCGCCACGGCACAGAAGATCAGTCCGGTGACGACGAACCCGCCTAAAGCATAAGGATAGCCGAAGTCGGGATTACTGATAAGTAGCAGAGTGGGAGAAATAAAAGCAAAACTCGAACCAAGGTAAGCAGGCGATTTCCCTTTCGTTATGACAATAAAGATCAGCGTACCGATTCCGTTCATCAACAGCACAATGGCTGCGTTGATACCAAAGAGCCACGGCACTAATACCGAGGCGCTGAACATGGCAAACGTATGTTGAATACTTAGCGGGATACCTTTGAGTAAAGGCACTCGCTCCTCTACCTGAATGATTCTTCCAGCCATAAAGGCATCTTGTGTTGCGGTGGAATTATTTGGTTCCGAAAATACGGTCGCCAGCATCGCCGAGGCCCGGCAGAATATAAGCGTTGTCGTTCAGGCGCTCATCGAGCGAAGCCGTATAGATATCCACGTCGGGATGATCGGTCTGCACACGCCGTATTCCTTCGGGGGCAGCCACGAGGCACATCAGGCGGATGTTCGTACAACCTTTCTCTTTCAGCATCTTGATCGCGTCGGACGCGCTTCCTCCCGTAGCCAGCATCGGATCGGTGATGATGACCATGCGGTGGTCGATGTCTTCGGGCAGTTTGCAGTAGTAGAAAACGGGGTTGTGCGTTTCGTGATCGCGGTAGAGACCGATATGTCCGACCTTGGCCACCGGAAGAAGGTTCAACAACCCGTCGACCAAGCCCAACCCGGCGCGCAGGATCGGCACGATGGCCAGTTTTTTGCCCGATATTTCATACGCCTTTGTGCGCATCATAGGTGTCTCGATTTCGATCTCGGTCAGCGGAAGATCGCGAGTCACCTCATAGCCCATCAACATGGCGATCTCTTTGAGCAGATCGCGAAAATCTTTTGCACCCGTGTTGATATCCCGTATTCTCGTCAACTTATGCTGAATCATGGGATGATCGATAATATGCAGCTTGCTCATGTTTGTATCGTTTTTTGAAAACTGAGGCAAAGGTACGATTTTTTTTCATTCCCCATCGTGCGTTACGTATGGAATCGTGTCCTATCCGTGTGCTTCGAGCCAGTTTTTTCCGGTGCCGCAATCGGCAACGAGCGGCACACGCAGTTGCATAACACCCTCCATCTCTCGCAGCACGATTTCGCGTACACGATCAAGTTCATCGTGACACACGTTGAAGTTCAATTCGTCATGTACCTGAAGGATCATCTTGCTCCGTAGCCCTTCCTCCTCAAACCAGTGAAAAATCCGTACCATGGCCATTTTGATGATGTCGGCAGCGCTGCCCTGTATCGGCGCATTGATCGCGTTGCGTTCAGCGTACCCGCGCACCACGGCATTGTGTGAATGGATGTCGGGGAGGAAACGTTTCCTTCCGCATATCGTGGTGACGTAGCCACGTTCCTTAGCCAAGCGGACGCTCTCGTCCATGTAGGCGCGCACATCGGGATACGTTTTGAAATAGCCTTCGATGAGCTCTTTCGCTTCGGCGCGCCCGATGTTCAGCCGTTCGGCCAGTCCAAACACCGAGATGCCGTAGATGATGCCGAAGTTGGCTGTTTTGGCCTTGCGACGCATCTCGGAGGTCACCTCCTCGTCCGCTACGCCATAGATTTTTGCGGCAGTGGCCGAATGAATGTCGGCGCCGCTGCAGAACGCTTCGATCATGTGCTTGTCACCGCTCAGATGGGCCATGATACGCAACTCGATCTGCGAATAATCGGCCGAGAAGAACAGTCCGTCAGCCTGATCGGCAATAAAAGCTTTGCGAATGTCGCGCCCCAGCGCTTCGCGGATGGGGATGTTTTGCAGGTTCGGGTTCGACGAGCTAAGCCGACCAGTCGAGGCGACCGTCTGATTGAACGAAGTATGGATTTTGCCCGTCTCGGGATTGATCAGCTCGGGCAAGGCGTCGATATACGTGCTCAGCAGCTTTTTCAGGCCGCGGTAGTCAAGGAGTTTCCCGACGATCGGATGACGGTTACGCAGTTTCTCCAGAATACTTTCGTTCGTACTGTAACTGCCGATCTTTGTCTTTTTCGCTTTCTCTTCAATATGGAGGCGGTCGAATAAAATCTCTCCGACCTGCTTGGCCGAATTGATATTAAACGCCGTTCCGGCCAGTTCATGGATTTCCTTTTCCAATCGACCGAGCGCTTCGGTAAGTTCCTCGGACGATTGCTTCAAGGCTTTCGTGTCGAGAGTGACACCGCTCAGCTCCATATCGGCCAGTACATAGATCAGCGGCATCTCGATATCGCGGAACAGCACATCGAACCCGCCGTCCGAGAGTTGCGGAGCGAAGAGGTTCTTCAGGCGCAGCGTGACATCGGCGTCCTCGGCAGCATATTCGCTGACCTTCTCCACCGGTACGTCGCGCATCGACAACTGTCCTTTACCGCGTGCGCCGATCAGGTGCTCGATCGGAATCGGACGATAACGCAGATACGTCTCGGCCAGATAGTCCATGTTGTGCCGCAACTCGGGATTGAGCAAGTAATGGGCGATCATCGTATCGAACAGGGGGCCTGCTACCTGTATGCCGTAACGCCTGAGCATCAACAGGTCGAACTTGATATTTTGCCCCACCTTCTCGATAGCGGGATGCTGCAAGGCCTCGGCAAACGGAGCGATGATCCGCTTCGTTTCCTCCATATCGGCAGGCAAAGGCACGTACCATGCTTCGTATTCGCGGACGGCGAACGACATCCCGACAAGGTGTGCCGTCAACGGATTGATACCGTCCGTTTCCGTGTCGAATGCGAACGACGGTTGAGAGAAGAGCAGTTGTGCCAGATTGTTTCGTTGTTCCTCCGTATCGGCCGTGAAGTATGCGTGGGGCGTAGTCGTCAGATCGGCCAGATCGGAGGCCCTTGCTTCTTCCGATCCCGGCGACATGCCTATCGGCGATCTTTGCCCTGCATCGTTACCGAAGAGGGAGAGCTGTTGCATGGCAGGAGCACCTTTCTCGGTGTGTTCTGCTGCAGAGACATCGTTCAGTTTCTTTAGAAAAGAACGAAACTCCAGTTCGATGTAAAGTTCGCGAAGATGCTCCCTGTCGACCTCTTTACGTATGCAGGTCGCTGCATCGAAAGAGATCGGAACGTCAGTGACGATCGTGGCCAGGAACTTCGAGAAACGGATTTGTTCCGCATTTTGTTCTATTTTCGTTTTCAAGGCACCTTTCAGCCGGTCAGTGCCTGCCAGTAACGCCTCGACGGACCCGAACTCGGCGAGTAATTTTTGCGCGGTCTTTTCGCCTACACCCGGACAGCCGGGAATGTTATCTGAACTGTCACCCATCAGCCCGAGCAGATCAATCATTTGCCCGACGGATGTCAGACCGTACTTCGTCAGCACTTCGGGCACTCCTAATGTTTCATAATCGCCTCCGAATTTCGGGCGATACTGGAAGATATGCTCCGAGACAAGCTGCCCGTAATCCTTGTCGGACGTCATCATCAACACCTTGAACCCTTCCTGTTCGGCCTGCTTGGCAATTGTACCGATGACATCGTCCGCCTCGTAATGCGGCATCTCCAACACCGGAATACGGTATGCCGCGATGATTTTGCGAATGTAAGGGATGGCAATGCGGATATCTTCAGGCGTTTCTTCCCGCTGCGCTTTGTAGGCTTCATAAGCCTCGTGACGAAACGTCGGACCGGGCGGATCGAAACCGAAAGCGATATGCGTCGGGGTCTCGCGCCGAAGGACATCTTCGAGCGTATTGATGAAACCGAAGGTTGCCGACGTGTTCATCCCTTTCGAGTTCATTCGGGGGGTTTTGATGAAAGCGTAATAAGAACGGTAAATGAGCGCGTAAGCGTCGATTAAAAGCAATTTCATAAGAAGTATGCCGTTTTTGGGGGGTAAATGTACGAAAAAACTTTTTCAGTCGGCACTTTTTCTTACTTTTGCATTCGGAAAGCAGGATTTATGATAGATAAAAGAGACATAGAAAAACCTGTCGCGGAGGAGTTCGGAATCTTCCGCGAGAGATTTACGGAAGCGCTTCACAGTGATGTCACGACCATACGCAAAGCCATCGAAACGGTATATCACTCGAACGGCAAGCACATCCGCCCACTTCTGGTGTTGCTGACAGCCAGGGCCTGCGGGGATGTCACACCGGACTCGATCCATGCAGCCGTGTTTCTCGAATTATTACATACGGCGTCACTTCTTCACGATGATGTGGTGGATGACACCCGTCAGCGGCGGGGACTTCCCTCAATCAATGCCCTCTTCGACAATCGGGTGGCTGTCCTGGTGGGTGATTTTATTCTCTCCGAAGCGCTCGTGCGGGCGGCACAGACGGAACAGATGCAGATCGTTTCGATCATTGCATCGCTCAGCCGTCAAATGGCCGAAGGCGAAATTAAGCAACTCGAGAATGCGAAAGAGCAGATATTGAAAGAGAATGACTACCTGATCGCGATTGAAAAGAAAACCTCCATGTTACTCTCGGCATGTACCGAGATCGGTGCGATCACGGCGAAAGCAACCTCGGAGATACAATGCCGATGCCGGGAATTCGGGCGGCTGCTCGGCTATTGTTTCCAGATACGCGACGACATTTTCGACTACTTCGATGACCCCACCGTCGGCAAGCCCAGCGGCAACGACATCCGCGAAGGGAAAGTGACCCTGCCCCTGCTTTACGCCCTCGAATCGACGGACGAATCGACGAAAGTACCTTACCTGGACATGCTCCGCAAGCGAGACTTTTCGCCCGAAAATATCGCGACACTGATCGGCTTCGCGAAAGAGCACGGAGGGGTCGAATATGCCATGTCACGTATGGTTTACTATAAAGAAAAAGCGACGAATATCATCTGTTCATTGCCCCACAACGAAGCGCGTGACAGCCTGTTACTCCTCGCCGACTATGTGATTGAACGCAAGAAATAATTCCTCGCGAAAAGGCCCCCTCCTTTTTCACGAATAATCTTCATCGGATATGTATGACCCGTTCTGAACCGTTTCTACCTCCGATGTTTGCGCACCGGCTTGGGGAGACGGCGTACCGGACGCATAAGAAAAAGAGCGATACAGAGTCCGATGACAAATCCGGCAAAATCGATCCAGACATCGTGCAACGAAGGTCCGCGACCGCGACCGAAGAGTTGGATGGTCTCGTCGCAGACAGCCGTGAACAGTCCTGCAAATAACGGCCACGAGATATGCGGCATCAGACTCCGGGTGTACACACGCAATGTCAAAGTAAGGAAAAGCCCGAGCAGCATAAATTCGGTCAAGTGCGCAAGTTTCCGTACGGCATACACCGTGAACCGATAATCAATCCCCAGATAGCCGATCAGCCGGTTCAGCCACTCGGTAACCATAACGCTGCGCAGTCCGGATGCTTCGCCACCCTGTAGCGAGTTCGTAAAGATAAAAACCGTTACTCCGACCGTCAATAACGTATATACCCAGCGAAACAACTGTCTATGCTTACTATTCTTATTCATCACTCAATAAAAAACAGCCGCAAAGAAAAGAAATAAAAACGACCGGGTGAAATGATTTTCTTTAAGAAGTCGTAAAATGCGATGAAGAAAACGTGCCGGCAGCGAAACAATGAACCCAGATTCCGCGATAGAAAAAATCTTATCTTTGCATTTTATAATTTCTAATGCGTAGCGATAGACACAAAGCCGGTATGAAGTTTGAGTTATCCTTTACCAATAAAGAGATTACGCCTTGGGGCGGAATGGTATTTTTGAAGCAAATGTTAGACAAAATCGGGTTTAAAGAACAGGTGTTTTCTTGCCATTCTTTACCTACCCAAAACTCTAATCGTGCTTATGATGTGGACGTAATTTTAGAGTCTTTTATAACCAGTATTTGGTGTGGTGCCAACCGCTTTTTGCATACCGAGGTTACTCGGGCAGATAAGGCATTGGGACACATCTTCGGTTGGAAACATACCCCTGCACAAGACGTTTACAAGCGATATTTTTCCAAATTCAATGCCAAAACCAATTTGGAAGTTGCTCGTCATTTCTTTAGTTGGTTTTTCAAGAGTTTGAATATTAACTTTTTTACACTCGATATTGACTCTTCGGTAATTACTCGTTATGGGGAACAGGATGGCGCTACAAAAGGCTATAATCCTAAGAAAAAGGGCAGAAAAAGTCATCATCCCCTCATTGCATTTGTCAACGATATAAAAATGGTTGCCAATTTTTGGCTTCGTAGCGGAAACACGAATGCTTCCCATAATTTCATTGGTTTTTTGGAAGAGACTTTAGCCATGTTTGGCAACAAAAAAGTCGGCTTGGTACGACTTGACAGCGGTTTTTGCCAGGGAAATATATTTGACTGTTTGGAGGAAAAATCTTTACCTTACATTGTTGCAGCCCGATTTACACACCCCATTCAACACCTGATAGACAAACAGGATTTTTGGGTAAAAGTAGATGACGGTATAGAGATTTGCGACAAAACCTATCAGGCACAATCTTGGCAAAAACCAAGAAGAATCGTTATTGTAAGGCAAAAAATAGAGAAAAGACCTCAAGCGGGCGGAAAACAGTTGAGCCTTTTCCCCGAAGATGAAATCCATCGTAATTACCGATACTCTGCCTATTTTACGAATCAAACCTGCTCAATGGTCGATGTTTGGAGAACCTACCGTATGCGGGGAGATGCTGAGAACAGAATAAAAGAGTTGAAGCAGGATTTTGGGGCTGAAAGTTTTAATCTAAAAGACTTTTATGCAACCGAAGCTGCCTTGATTTTTTCGATGACAGCCTACAATTTAATGTCTCTGTTCCGTCTATTTGTTCTTCAAGAAAAAACGCAAAAAACACTATCTACACTGCGTTACAGAACCTTTGCTATAGGGGCATATTTTGAAAGGACCGGCGATACGCTCAAACTAAAAATAGCACTTACTAAAAAACGACGAAAATGGTTCATCGGACTATGGGATTACCCCATAAATCTGAACCAAAAAATTCCTATTGCGTAATCTGGGATGAAAAGAAATGCACTTTTTCTTACGATTTTTTCGTAACACAAACAATATATGTAATGAGATAGCGTTATGTTGTCAGCAGATTTTTATATCTTTGCGGCCGAATATATCAAAAATAAACGCTTACCATATCCTCGATTATGAAGCAATATAAGCTAATCAACAACGTTTTGGGATGGATCGTCTTCCTGATTGCGTCGTATACGTATCTATCGACCATCGAGCCGACCGGAAGTTTCTGGGACTGCGGCGAATTTATTGCATCTGCCTATAAACTGGAAGTGGGGCATCCGCCCGGAGCACCTTTTTTCATGCTGATGGGCAATCTGTTTACGCAACTCACATCCGATACGGCGGAAGTGGCGAAGATGGTCAATTGTATGTCTGCCCTGTTCAGTGCACTTACGATTTTGTTTCTCTTCTGGAGTATCACGCACATGGCTCGGCGCATCATCCTGAAAGAAGGGAAACGCGAACTTACTTTGACACACACCATCATGGTGATGGGTTGCGGACTCGTCGGAGCGTTGGTTTATACCTTCAGCGATACGTTTTGGTTCAGTGCCGTTGAAGGTGAAGTCTACGCCAGCTCATCGCTGTTTACGGCCCTCGTATTTTGGTTAATTCTGAAATGGGAAGAAGCAGCCGATCGGCCGCATGCCGATCGATGGATTGTGTTGATCGCCTACTTCATGGGGCTAAGCATCGGTGTCCATCTGCTAAACCTGCTTTGTATTCCTGCCATTGTACTCGTTTATTACTACCGGAAATTCCCGAGCCCGACGTTCAAAGGGACGTTGATCGCTCTATTCGTATCATTTGCAATCATCGGATTGATCATGTATGGTGTCGTGCAAGGTCTGGTCGAAACTTGCGGCTGGTTCGAACTGCTGTTTGTGAACGTTTTCGGTATGCCGTATAATTCGGGCGTTTATGCCTATGTGGTGATCATTGCGGGCATGTTGGGCTGGTCAATCTGGGAAACGATGCGCAAAGACATCTCTCCGATGCGCGTCAGAATTTCTTTCGTCCTGACCATCGCTCTGCTCGGTATTCCCTTCCTGGGAAACGGCTATGTACTCGGTATCTTGTTGTTGATTGCCTTAACAGCCGTCCTGTTCCGCTTCAAAAATATCAATGTCCGTGCACTGAATACGATTTTGGTTTCGCTGATGGTGATCGTGGTGGGATACTCATCTTACGCACTGATCCTTATCCGTTCGACAGCCGATACGCCGATGAACCAGAATGCCCCGAAGGATATCTTCACCCTGCGCAGTTATCTGGCGCGTGAACAGTATGGCGACACGCCTCTTATCTACGGCAAGACCTACGTGTCGGTGCCGGAGCGCAAGAGCGACGGAACACCTGTTTCGAGTAAAGGACCCAAGATATGGAGTCGTGTGATAAAAAAAGATAAAAACGAAAAAGATCACTATTTTATTTCGGATACGGTACGTGAGTACAAATACGTCAGCGAAACGATGATGCTTTTCCCGCGTATGCACAGCCCCGAAGCGCGTCACGTAGCAGGGTACAAATCGTGGGCGAAGGTAAAAGGAACACCGGTAAAAGTCATCGATATGGGCGAGACAAAAAGTGTCATGAAACCGACTTTTGCCGAAAATATCAAATTTTTCGTTCGTTATCAGCTGAACTTTATGTACTGGCGATATTTTATGTGGAACTTTTCCGGTCGTCAAAACGATATTCAAGGGCATGGTGAGATTATGAATGGGAACTGGATCACCGGAATCAAACCAATCGATACGTTCCTCGTCGGGCCGCAGGATGATATGCCGTTCGATATTGCCAACAACAAGGGGCATAATGTGTATTATATGCTGCCTCTCCTACTCGGACTGCTGGGGATCTTCTACCAGCTGTTCAGCGGAAAAAAAGGGATGCAGTCTTTTTGGGTGACGTTCTTCCTGTTCTTTATGACGGGAATTGCGATCGTGCTTTATCTGAATCAGCCCCCTTTCCAGCCTCGCGAACGGGATTATGCGTATGCCGGGTCATTCTATGCATATTGTATTTGGATCGGATTGGGTGTCGGGGCCGTAGCGCGAGCGCTGGAGAAGTTCGGTAAGTTGCCGGGACTTGTGGCCGGTACGGTCGCGACGCTTGCATGCGTACTCGTTCCGATCCAGATGGCCGGACAAAACTGGGACGACCACGACCGTTCGGGACGTTACATGTGCCGCGACTTCGGTTCCAACTATCTCGAATCGTGCGAACCGAATGCCGTCATTTTTACGAATGGCGACAACGATACGTTCCCGCTCTGGTATGCGCAGGAGGTGGAAGGTATCCGTACCGATGTGCGCGTATGCAATACAAGCTATTTGCAAACCGACTGGTACATCGATCAGATGAAACGTCAAGCCTACGAATCCGCGCCACTGCCGATCACATGGGATCACAGCCAGTATATTCAGGGAAAACGGGATATGACATACGTCATCCAACGTATGGACAAAGTCGATTTGGGAAAAGCTTTGGAGTTCCTGCGCAGCGATGATCCACGCACGAAAAAAATTCCGGGTTACCGACGTGATATTCCGCATATCCCATCGGATGTGCTGACGTTGGAAGTCGATTCGGCCACGGTGATGAAACACGGTGCCATCAGCCCGCAGGACGCATCGCAGATGGTCAAGGAAATGACCATTAACCTCTCGGGCAAGGAAGTGCTGGGCAAAGAAGCCGTAACGATCCTCGACATGCTTCACACAAACAACTGGGAACGTCCGATCTATTTTGCCATCACGGTAGACCCGAACCAGTTCGTACGCCTCGATCCGTATTTCCAAAAAACGGGGATGGCCTATCGCATCGTGCCTTATATGACGAAAGGAGCGAATGCTCGCGCCATCGATACGGAAAAGATGTACGATAACGTGATGAACAAGTTCCGGTGGGGCGGTGCCGATAAGCCCGGAATATACATCGACGAGAACACGATGCGTATGTGCAAAAGCTACCGGATGTATATCTTCGGTGAGTTGGCTCAAGCATTGCTGGAAGAAGGTAAATCCGACAAAGCACAGGCTGTTCTGGATCGATGCATGGAAGTTCTCCCCGTCGAAAATGTACCGCTGGATTACAGTGCACTGATGATTGGCGATACGTATATGGCGATCGGCCAAAAAGAGAAGGGAGCTTCGATTCTCGACGGTATCATCGAAAACTCGTTACGGAACATCCGCTGGTATATGCGTCTGAACGCACGCGATAGGGCCGGTATTCGGGAGGATTGGCAGCGTGATCTGGCCATCGTGCAGAACGCGTTGGGAATGGGTATGCAATATGACCGTACATACGGAGCCAAGTACCGCGAAGAGTTCCAGAAATATCACATGGCTTTTCAGGGAACGCAAGACGGAGGCCGCAACCGGTAACCGACGATGTTTATCGAACAACCGCCCTGGCTTTACCGAGCGATTTTCCGCGGAGGCGTTTGGCGACTACCCCGGAAGGAGAAATGTGTCTACCTGACATTTGACGACGGTCCGATTCCCGAGATTACGCCATGGGTGCTTGACCTGCTCGACCGTTACGAGATTAAAGCCACGTTCTTTTGCGTCGGCGACAATGTGCGTAAGCATCCGAATATTTACCGCATGGTACTTGAACGCGGTCACGGAGTGGGCAACCATACGTTCAATCATATTCAGGGAGTCCGTTCGCGAACGTCTCGTTACATGGACAATGTAGAGAAGGCGGCAGAGCTGATCGGCAGTCGCCTCTTTCGTCCTCCGCACGGACATATGCGCCTTCCGCAACTGGCAAGACTGCGCAAAAAATACAAGGTGATCATGTGGGATGTCGTCACTCGCGATTACAGTCCTCACATGACCTCACAGGGAGTTTTTAACGTCGTAAAACGATATACGCGCAACGGCTCCATCATCGTCTTTCACGATTCACTCAAAGCCGGCGACCGTATGAAAGCTGCTCTTCCCTGGTCTATCGAATGGCTCAAAGAACAAGGCTACCGGTTCGAACTCTTCGAACCGTAGCCATCGTTCGTGAATGAGGAGAGTGAGAAACGAAGAACGAAAAGTGAAATATGCGTTTATTTGCGTCATTTGCGTTACTCGCGTTCGAATCGAACATCGCAATTCGTAATTCGACATTCGTAATTCATTCTTAAAGATGATCTTCGAAATACCGTGTTATCTTCTCGTAGAGATGCGGGCGGTCTTTGCCGATGACGTTGTGCGGATGACCGGGGTAGACGAAGTAGTCAGGGAATGTACCGGCATCGATACAGGCTTTCAGGAAGAGTTGGCTATGCTGCCAAACAACTACCGGGTCTATCGTACCGTGAATAAGCAGCAGACGTCCTTTTAAGTGGCCGGCCTTGAGTAACAGGTTGGCTTTTTTATATCCTTCGGGATTCTCTTTCGGATGATCCATATATCGCTCACCATACATGATTTCGTAGCGGTGCCAGTCGATCACCGGACCTCCGGCCACGCCTGCTTTGAACACGTCGGGATGCGTCAGCATCAGGTTGGTCGTCATGAATCCGCCGTAGCTCCAGCCGTGTACACCGAGACGCTCGCTGTCTACATAGGGTAACGATTTGAGCAGTTCGACCCCTTTCATCTGGTCGGCCATCTCCGCCTCGCCGAGGTTCCGGTGAATGACGCTCTCGAACTCGAAGCCACGATTAGCCGATCCGCGTCCGTCGATCGTGAGCATCACGTATCCTTTACGCGCCATATAAAGATCCCAACCGCCGACGCCGTTCATCCATCCGCCGGTGACGAGCTGCGCGTGAGGGCCTCCGTAGACGTAGATAATGGCCGGGTGCTTTTTCGTCTCGTCCAGACCCGGAGGCGTCACGAGGCGGTAATGCAGTGGAGTCTTACCGTCGGCCGCCGTGAGCGTACCGATACGGATGGTCGGCATATCGTAACTTGCGAACGGATTTTGGGCTGACAGGAGGGATTTCACCGTCCGACCGTCATTGATGCGCACAAGGTCGATGTCGCGCGGTATCTGCGGCGACGAAACCCGGTCGATCAAATAAGTATACGTTGCGTTGGCCGAAATATCGTGCACGCCTCTTTTCTCGGTCAGGCAATAGCGTCTGCCGGTTTTCATCTGTAATCGCCATGCATAGGTTTCAAGTGCACTGCCGTCTTTCGGTGAATGAGCGTCATGCGGTGCCGTAGCGGTAAAGAACAGATTTTCGCCTTTGGCATCGAAACCGAGGACTTCTTTTATGAGCCACCGTCCGGAAGTCAATTGCCTAACCAACTTACCATCGGTATCGTAAAGATAAAGGTGATTAAATCCGTCCCGCTGACTTTGCCAGACGAACTGACGCGGGTTACCGGGACGAAACAGCACCGACGCTTGCGGCTCGACGTAACGTGCGTTCGTTTCGACAAAAAGCTCCGCCTCACGTTGTCCGGTACGGGCGTCGTATCGTACCAGCCGGCAGGTATCCTGTCCGCGGTTCAGTTCGGCCAGATAAATGCTTTTTGCGTCGGGACTCCAGGCGATATTCGTCAGGTATTTCTCTTTCGGCAAGCCGGTTTTCAGCCAGACGATCTGTTTCGTAGAGAGATAATAGATGCCGACCGTTACCTCGTGACTTTTCATCCCGGCCATCGGATATTTGAACGGCTCGGCTCGGGCGATGCGTGCATCGACATGTACGATCGGGTAATCCGCAACCATGGTTTCGTCCATGCGATAGAAAGCCAGCGCCGCACCGTCGGGCGACCAGAAGAGCCCTTTGTGAATACCGAACTCGTTTTGGTGCACGGCTGTGCCGCAAACGATGCCTTTATCCGTCTCATTCGTCACCGTTTCGGTTGTGCCGTCGGGCGAAAGAATACAGACATTGTTTTCGCGTGTGAATGCGATGCGTCCGTTTACCTTGTCGTATTCCCAACGACTGCCTGCCGGATCCGGTGTATACTTTGCCGCGACGTGTCCGTTCCGCAGGTCGTAATGCACCCGATTCCCCTTGTACCGGAAAGCGATCACAGGCACGGAAACATCCGGCACGAAGAACGCCGGCATGGACGAAATTTCGGGCAGACCGGCTGCAACGAGCCGATCGCTTAGCCGGGCACGTGTGAAAGCGACTTGCTCGGAGCCGTCTGTCGGTTTGGCCATCAGCAGGCTGTCCCCCTTTACATACGTATAAAAATCACCGCACCATTGAAGTTGCCGGATGTTTTTCGGCACGAATCGATGGTTATTTCTACCGCCCGGTATCAGGTCTTGAAATGTCAATGTCTTTTCCTGTGCACTCATTTGCGTTGCGAATAATACAAGACAAAGCAATACGTAAATCTTTTTCATCGGTTTGTTTTTTATGGTTAAGTATTGTCCTCAGGTTTTTGGCTGATGTCTCTTTTCGGTTTTTACGATCGATACATTTCGGTAGCTTTTCGGGTAACTGCCCGAAGGCCGTTTCCGGTCTGTTTTTCCTTTCCGGTAATTGCTCGAAGCCATTTCCTTTCGGTTTTGCTTTTCGGCGATTACCCGAGGGGCTGCTTTTTTTCTTTCGCCCTCAGCTTTCTTGTAGGCTTTATTCGTTCCGGCAAACAGCTCGTAGCATCGGTACTCGCATTCGAGGTCGCCATTCCTAAGCTTGATTTTATGCTTCGGACGTAATCCGATGCGATCGAAACACTCGTCTTTGTAGCTGAGTATCCATGCGCCGTATCCGGTGAATACGTGCTTCAGCCGTTCGCCGATCATACTGTACAATTCGCTGATGTTATTGGGCGTGATGCGTTCGCCATAAGGCGGATTCGTAATGAGGATACCCGGTCGCGGCGCTTCGGTGAATTGCTGAAAAGGCAGCGTTTGCAATTCGATGTATTTCGTCAGGCCTGCGCTTCGGATATTCTTTTCGGCTTTCTTGACGGTTAACGGCGAGATGTCCGACCCGTAACATTTGAACGAAAATTCGCGTTCGGAGGAGTCGTCGTTGTATATCTCGTCGAACAGGTCGCGGTCGAAGTCGGGCCATCGTTCGAAGGCAAAGCCCTTGCGGTAGATGCCCGGGGCGATGTTCAGGGCGATCATGGCTGCTTCGATCAGCAGGGTGCCCGATCCACACATGGGATCGACGAAATGCGACTCGCCCCGCCATCCTGTTTCCAGGATCATGCCGGCGGCAAGCACTTCATTGAGAGGAGCCTCACCCTGTGCCGTTCGATAACCGCGCTTGTGAAGGCTCTCGCCCGAACTGTCGATAGACAGCGTGCAGTCTTTGTGTGAGATATGAATGTTGATATACAGGTCGGGGTTGCTCAAACGCACCGACGGGCGATCGCCCACGCGCTCGCTGAAGTAGTCGGCAATCGCGTCTTTGGTGCGGTAGGCCACAAATTTGGAGTGGTGGAAGTCTTCGGAATAGATTACGGCATCGACTGAAAATGTTTTCTCGGGAGAGAGATATTTCTCCCATTCGATCCGTTTCACTTCCTGATATACCATATCGGCATTGTTCGCACGAAACCGGGCGATCGGCATCAGAATACGCAACGCCGTACGGCAATGAAAGTTTGCCTTGTAGAGCATGGCTTTATCGCCCGTGAACGATACCATGCGTCGCCCCGTCTTTACGTTTCCGGCGCCGAGCGCCGTTAATTCTTCAGCCAAGATATCTTCTAACCCGTAGAGCGTCTTGGCGATCATCTCGAATGAGCCGTCCGTCATCGTCTTACCAGTTCATGACGATGCGGAACGTGCATGTCGGCGGTTTGTTTGCTGTATAAAAATCTGTATAGTATGCATAAAAAGCAATCGAACCGGGCATAAAGTCATAGGTATAATATTCACTCCATAGTTTCTCATTATTCCCATTCATTTCGCCTATCGGCACAACATAAGGTAACGGAGTTTGTACATTATCTCCATTATCCAATTTTAATATCCTAAAACCTTTGACAAGACCTTTTTCGTAGATGAATTTTGTCAGCTTACTTTCTTTAAAATCAAAGATGTAATGCGAATTTAGTCCATCTTTGTTTCCTACCAACTTCCAATCGTCAGCATGAACTGTATAATAAAGTATTTCCCAGTTCAGCTTTTCTCCCGATGCTCCCGGAGGTCCGGGAGGGCCCATCGGACCTTCGCACGAGGTAAGTGCCATGGCCAGTACACAGATCAATAACCCAATCTTTTTCATTGTTCTTTATTTTAAAATTCGTGTTGCAAACATACATAAAAAGTTTGAAAGCCATACGGCTGCCCCCCAAAAAACCGCCTGTCCGACTTTATTGATGTTGCGGACGCAGCAGGTCGTTGACGGTTTTAACGGGGTTGAACGTTTCGATCGGCACTTCGACAAACACCGTATTCCAGTCGCTCATGGCGCCGTTCCATAAACCCGGCAGCTCGAGTGCTTTCAGCTCGCGTCCGTCTTTGCTCTTCTGCGAGATAAATCCCGTATTCCGGTCTACGAAATCCGGCAGGTTATATTTCGTCCCGTCGGGACTTTTCAGGGCGCAAACAAGATCGACCGGATTAAAGTGCGTTCCCTGCTCGAAGAATTGACGGGCTTCGGGTTTTTCCATATCAATCTGTGAGCTTTCGAGAATCTGCAACGAAATAGTCCTGTCGGGGTTGACGGCAAAAAAGGGTCCTCCGCCGGGCTCGCCCACGTTCTTCACCATGCCGCACACGCGCAACGGACGCAGTAATTTCCGTTTGATGTAAAGAATCACTTCGACATCTTCAAGGTACTCCAGCTCCGGATTTTCAATGCACAATTCATCTTCGACGAAGCGGATCATCTCGGCCACCTGCTTCGGCGTATAGCGGCCGCTGTCGATCAGTTTCAGGTAGTCGGCGATCCGGGATTGCAGATCGACGAGTATTCCGGCCAAAAGTTGCTTGTACGTGACCGTAGCGTCTTTGAAATGGTCGGGCACCACGTTGTCGATGTTCTTGATAAATACGACATCGGCATCCATCGCATTCAGATTGCCAATGAGTGCCCCGTGCCCTCCCGGACGGAATACAAGCTGTCCGTCGGCATCGCGAAACGGTTCATTCTTCATATCCACGGCTACCGTGTCGGTGCTGGGCTGCTGCGTGCTGAACGACACCGAATAATGCACCCCGAACGCTTTCTCGTAGGCCGGCGTCGTTTCCTTGACTAATTGCTCAAACAACGGCTGATGTTCGGGCGAAACAGTCAGATGGATATGTACCTCGCCTGTCCGGTTCTTCGCATATAATGCTCCTTCGACGAGATGTTCCTCAAGCGCCGTCCGCACACCATCCGCATACGCATGAAATTGCAGCAAGCCTTTCGGCAGTGCTCCGTAATTCAGTCCTTTTTCTTCGAGCAGATTACTGACGATCGCCTTGTATTGACCCGCAGCCAGCAGCGATGGAATATCCTGCCCCTCGTTTTGCTGGCAACAGGCATCGAGTAATTGATAAAAGGCAAATCGCCCGATTTCGTCGAAAAATTTCTTCTCAAAGGGAGTTGTGGGAACCTCGTACGAGGCGGACAGGAAGCTAAACAAGTCTTTAAACATGCGGCTGGCTGCCCCCGAAGCCGGTACAAATTTGAGTATTTTCTTGTTCTCCGCCAGATACGCTTTCCAGCGGTCGATGTACTGTTGACGTGCCTCGTCCGAGATCGAGCGGATCCCTTTCGCGACCGACGCCGACGCTTTGATCTCCAGAAATGGAAATCCCTGCACAAAACGATCCAGCTGCTCCTGTAAACCAGTTTCCGTAATCTTCTTTTCAGCCAGTAACTGAAGATCATTAGATGTTAACATATTCCTTCTTACTCTATGATTCGCTCACAAATTTACATAGAAAATCCGGTTTCGGATGTTTGTGCAGGGATTTTTCTTTTCAGACTGTGTCTTTTTTCAGCCTATTCACTTTTCTCCTTTCTTGACGACCGGAATTTTTCCTGTTAGCTTATTTTATCTCGGATTTTTTGTATTCGTAAAATATGCCTTATCTTTAAAGCCGTTTTTTTGCGGATAGATCATGAAACGGTTTCTATATTTTATTCTCGCGTTCCTGTGCTTCGCCTCGCTGACAACAGCAGAGGGAAGCCTCTTCGCAACAAAAGATACGGTACGGCAAACGCCTCAAGACACCGTTCCCATACGCCGGCTGACCCTTCAATCGCTGCCTGCCCCTCTTGAGCCTTCCGCCGCGATGGATGAACGGACGTATGGCGTGGTGACGCTTTCGGTCGCCAGCATTCGCACACAAGGCAGGTATCCTGCCGAGATGGCGACTCAGGCGCTGCTGGGCACTCCCGTCCGTATCTTGGAACGGCACGACGGATGGTTGCGCATTCAAACACCCGACAATTATACGGGATATACGAAATCCGGCAACGTGACTGAGATGAGTGCCGACGCTTTTGCAGCATGGACAGACGCCCCGAAAATCATTTTTCTGGCTCATCATGGCTTCGCCTATTCACGCGCCGACCGTAAGTCGCCTCCTGTCTCAGACTTGGTGGCGGGCAATATGCTCCGCCTCGAAGGTAAAAAGGGAGCCTTCTATCGCGTCTCATATCCCGACGGACGAACGGCTTTTGTCCTGAAAGCCGAAGCACAGCCAATGGATGAATGGCTGAAGCATATCCATCTGACGGCTGAACGTGTTCTTGCTACGGCACAATCGTTTATGGGTGTACCTTACCTTTGGGGCGGCACATCGTCGAAAGCGATGGATTGCAGCGGTTTCGTAAAGACCGTTTTCTTCCTCCACGGACTCATCCTGCAACGGGATGCGTCACAGCAATGCGTCACCGGCGAGCAGATCGATATCACGAACGGATACGGGAATCTCCGTCCGGGCGATTTGCTTTTCTTCGGAAAGAGCCGAGACCGTATCCGTCATGTCGGGATTTATCTGGGCAACGGCGAATTTATCCATGAGGCTACCCAGGTAAAGGTCGGCAGCCTCACCCCGTCTGCTCCGAACTACGATGTCCTGAACGCGTCGGAGTTTGTACGTGCCTGCCGTATCATCGGCGCTCGCGAATGGTCCGGAATCAGCACGATTAAAAATAATCCGTATTACCAAAACCCATGGAACAAACAAAAACAATGAAACAGAATCGCAGGAATTTTCTGAAAACGGCTGCGTTCGCAGCAGCGGCAGGCAGTCTGTCTCTCGACTCATCGCATGCCGCACCGTTCACCCTGATGCGGTCAGCAGCTCTCGACGGCAAAATGAAACTGACATTCGAGCCGGTCGATTTACAGCTGAGATATACGTTCACCGTATCTACTTATTCGCGCACCATGACGCCGACCGTCCGCACAAAAATCGAATACGACGGCATGACGGGATACGGCGAAGCCTCTATGCCCCAATATCTGGGTGAGTCGCAGGCTTCGGTATGCGCTTTTTTGAAACGGGTGGAGTTAGACCGCTTCCGCAGTCCGTTCGAGATGGAGGATATTCTGACGTATGTCGATCGCCTCGGCGAAAACAATACGGCCGCAAAAGCAGCCGTCGACATTGCCTTGCACGACCTCGTCGGTAAACTCATGGGGCAGCCGTGGTACAAAATCTGGGGGCTGAATCCCGATCATATCCCTCCGACGACGTACACCATCGGCATCGATCAGCCTGATGTCGTTCGCAAAAAGACGAAAGAGTACCTTGACAAATTCCGTATACTGAAAGTCAAGCTCGGAACGGAACATGATAAAACGATGATCGAGACGATCCGCGAAGTGACTGATATCCCGCTGGCCGTCGATGCCAATCAGGGATGGACAGACAAACATCAGGCACTCGATATGATTCTGTGGTTGAAAGAAAAAGGTATTGTGATGGTAGAACAACCCATGTCGAAGAAGAAGCTTGACGATAATGCATGGGTCACGGAACATAGCCCGCTGCCTGTCTTTGCCGATGAGGCCGTACAACGACTGACGGACATCCCGCGATTGAAAGATGCATACAACGGCATTAACATCAAGCTGATGAAGTGTACCGGACTGCGCGAAGCCTGGAAGATGGTCAACCTTACCCGCTCACTCAATATGCAGGTGATGATCGGCTGCATGACCGAAAGCTCATGTGCCATCTCAGCGGCGACCCAGCTCGCTCCGGCTGTCGATTTCTGCGACCTCGACGGCAACCTGCTCATCCAACCCGAATCGGATTGGTGCCGCGGTGCAACATTGCAGGACGGCATCATGAAACCTGCCGATAAACCGGGTATCGGTATCGACGTTCGCAAGAAGTAAAAACCATTCATCTCATCCACTTTTACAAGACGGTAATGAGATCACAATAAAAGAACGGCCGCCCTTTTTCAGGACAGGGTAAAGGGTAATCTGACTGAATGTTGAAAACGAACCGCAGCCACAGCAAAAAAACACCTGAATAATTAAACTATTTATATCTCTTGATTGTTTCTATAAACAAGAGAGTCATAAAGTTGTATGGCGTTGCTATCAAACGGAGTTTATCATGAAAAAGGAGGTGCTGATCATTGTTCTGGGAACTGTTTGCTGCTTTGCGGGAGCAACCGACCGGCTCCGTCCGGCCGATACCCGTACCGCAGGCATGGGAGGACAAGGCGTGACCCTCTCGTCTTTGTTAAACCCGTCGTTGCCGGCAATGATGCCAAAGCGCGAAGTACGCACCGACTATCTCAACCGTTATAACATCAAAGAGCTGGGTACACTCAGCGGAGGACTGTGCTATCCGAATACCCTGTTGCCTTTCGGCGCTCATGTGGCTTCATTCGGTTATGACGAATACCGCGAGAGCATGTTCCGCTTTTCGGTTGCGAGGCGGCTGAGTCGTCTCTGGTCGCTCGGTGTCAGCCTGCAATATATCCTCTTGCAGTCGGAGTTATTCGAGCGTGATATGGCCCGGATAGCCGTCGATGTAGGGGCGGCTTTCCATCCGTCCGACGATTGGCTGATTGCCGTGTCGGTCATGAATTTCCCGTCTGTCTCGCTCGAAGACCGTGAGACGGACAGCAAGGATTTCGTGATGCGAAGCGTTTTGTTGGGTATGAATTATTGGGTGGCGGAAAAGGTTCTGCTGACCGTCGGAGTGGAGACTTGCGAAGAAACGCCGTTTTCTTTTTCCGCAGGAATGGAATATGAAGCATTCTCTGATTTTCGGATCCGCAGCGGAATAAACACTCATCCGTTCCTTCCGTCGGCCGGTGTGAGTTATACGCTCGTCGGTCTGACAGCCGATGTGGCCTTCTGGTATCATCCCGTACTGGGTGCGGGTTCCGGTTTCGGACTTTCTTTCTCATTCTGAATATGACAGGCTATGGGACAACGAGGGTTTATTATTGGGCTGATCTTTTTCCTGATTCCTTGCTTCTGCGCAAACGGTCAGGATGAGCGATCGAACGAGCGATGGAAAGAATATATCCGGCAACTGGCCGAAGACGAGGAAGACAGCGAGCGGTTTGAATCGCTGTACTCCGAACTTTCTTATCTTTCCGAACATCCGATCGATCTGAATACGGCTACGGCCGAGTCTTTGCGACGGTTACCTTTCCTTTCCGATACACAGGTGGAGGCGATTCTTTCTTATCGTCGGAAATACGGTGCGCTGCTAACCGTCTACGAACTGAAAAATATCGCGGCGTTAGACTATCCAACTATCGAATTGATGGAGTCTTTCGTGTACGCCGGCGAGGTCGCACGGCCTCAACGCGCCATCAATGTTCGTAACCTGTGGAAATACGGTTCGCATCAATGGATTGCCCAATATCGCCGCACGCTGGAGCAGAAGCAGGGCTACCGTCCGCAGCCCGACAGTATATTGCAGCGTTACCCTAACCGGGTGTACCTCGGCGAGCCGTTTTACCATTCACTGCGTTACTCTTATACGTTCGACGAACGTATTCAGGCCGGGTTCGTGGCGGAGAAAGATGCCGGCGAGCCGTTTGGGAATGCCCGTCACAAAGGATATGATTACTATTCGGCTCATCTGCTGTTGAACGATATGAAGAAATGGCTCAGCACGTTTGCGGTGGGTGACTATAAAGCTTCTTTCGGCCGGGGGTTGGTGCTAAGCCATGATTTCATTCCCATACGCACCACCGTATTGTCTTCGTCCGGCTATCGCAGCAACGGCTTCCGACGCCATTACTCGACGAACGAGCACGATTTTTTTCGTGGTGTGGCTGCTTCTCTCGTGTGGAAAAACTGGACAGCCAACGTGTTTTATTCGCGCCGTAAAGCAGATGCTTCGACCGACAGCACCATTATCACCTCGTTCAAGACCGATGGCCTGCACCGTACGGAGAGCGAACGTAGCAAACGGCATGCGGTAACAATGCAAACCATCGGAACGAACATACGTTATGCCGCATCCGGCTCTCATATCGGACTGACGGCCATTACGTACAACTTCGGACCTCATACGGTCGAGCCTCCGGCGAAGCCTTACAATCGTTATCTTTTTCACGGGAACCGAAACGTGAATGCGAGTGTCGACTACATGTTCCGCATAAATACACTGAAAGGGTACGGAGAAACGGCTTTGTCGCACAATGGCGCCTGGGCGACCCTGAACGCACTGCAATGGACACCTTCCTCCTCCGTCAAAGGAATCATTCTCTACCGTCGCTACGCTGCCGATTATCAAGCCTATTTCGCTCATGCGTTTTCGCAAAGCAACGATATACGGAATGAAGAGGGCGTATACATCGGCTGGGAGCTTACGCCACCCGTTGGCTTTTGGAAAATAACCGGCTATGCGGATTTTTATCGTTTCCCGTGGATGAAGTTCGGGGTCGATGCACCTTCGTCGGGTACCGACTGTCTGTTGCAGGCCGATTATTCGAAGCTGGAGCATCTGGACTTTTATGTACGTTATCGCTACCGGCGACGCGAGTCAAATCATACGGTAAAGGGGAATCCCGAAACAAAAATCCTCCCGACGCGTCATCATCGCCTGCGTGCCCGGATGTTATACCATCCAACTCCCGAATGGTCGTGGAAGGCCGCCATCGATGCCTCGCTTCTTACTCCCGAAGCAAAAGCGACAAGTCACGGATGGATGGTTTCGAATACCGTCGGGTGGAAACCTCAAAGGCTTCCTCTCCAAACGGATTTGTTTATCGCTTGTTTCCGTACGGATGATTATCAGAGCCGTATCTATTCCTACGAAAAGAATCTGCTTTACGCTTTCAATAGCACTTCGTTTTACGGGAAAGGGATGCGCCTGTCGACCGTCTTGCGTTATTCGGTCGGATACCGCTTCGTTATAGCCGCTAAAATCGGGTGGACCCATTATTTTGAAGGTGAGCATATCGGCTCGGGACTTGAAACGATCGACGGCCGAAACCGCACCGATGTTCATGCCATGATCCGCTGGAAATTCTGATGAAAAAACTTGCGTATATGGCTCCTATTCCTGAAATTTGCGCAATGTACAACCCGTAAAAGAAAGAAATTTGTCGACGATATTATTTCAACAGATCGTATATGGCCCGGTACACAGCCGCCGCTTGGGCGTGTCGTTGGGCATCAATGTATCGCCTCTCGACGGGAAGCGTTGCTCATTCAACTGTATCTACTGCGAATGCGGGCTGAACGAGGACTTCCCGGCAAAAAGACCGGCTCCCAAACGTGAAGACGTGCGGAATGCGCTCACGGCCAAGTTGCAGGAGATGGCTAAAGAAGGTGTGCGACCCGATGTGATCACGTTCTCCGGTAACGGAGAGCCGACGATGCACCCGGAGTTCGCGGGGATTATCGACGACACGCTTGCCGTCCGCGATGCGCTCTGTCCTCTGGCTAAAGTGGCGGTGCTTTCGAACTCGACCATGTTGCATAAAGAGGAAGTGATGAACGCTCTGCTGAAGATCGACGAGTGTATCATGAAACTCGATTCCGTGAACGATGAACGGATGCGCCAGATCGACGATCCCGACCGGGATGACTTCACCTGCGAAAAACTTGTCCGCCAATTATGTCGCTTCGATGGACGGCTCGTCGTTCAAACGATGTTCCTGCGCGGCCATCGCGATGGCGTCGTGATCGACAATACGGGTGATGAGGAGGTCGCAGCATGGATCGATGCGCTGAAACAAATCCGTCCGTACAAAGTGATGATTTATACGATCGACAGGGAAACTCCGGTACGTACCCTCGAAAAGATTCCAAAGGCCGAACTCGATACGATTGCCGACCGCATACGTAAAGAAACGGGCATCGAAGTCTCCATCTCCTATTGATCTTAAACTTATATCACCGAACAAACAGTTAGAAAGAATATGAAATCGTACAGAAAAGAATTATTTTTTGAGATACCGACACGCCGAGCATTCGTGAATATCACGTCCGAGATCAAGCAATGTCTGGCCGAAAGCGGCATACGCGAAGGACTGCTGCTCTGCAATGCGATGCATATCACGGCCAGTGTGTTTATCAATGATGACGAGAGCGGACTGCATCATGATATGGAGCTGTGGCTTGAGAAACTCGCCCCCGAAAAACCGTATAGTCAATATCGGCATAACGGATACGAAGATAATGCCGACGCTCATCTAAAACGTTCGGTAATGGGCCGAGAGGTGGTCGTAGCCGTGACTGGCGGAAAGCTCGACTTCGGGCCGTGGGAGCAGATCTTCTACGGTGAGTTCGACGGCAAGCGGCGCAAGCGCGTCCTGGTAAAAATTATCGGAGACTGATTTCCTCCCTCACTCTTCGTTGATCGTTCTTTGGGGTGGTCATTTGATACGATATCATTAAACCCGGATTACGCGATACCCTGTTCGGCGTTTACCATTAATAATGGACGTACGAATGTACGACAATGGTTCCGTCAGGCTTACAGCCCTCCGCCGAGATGCGATGCCTTTTTCCCCAACGCTTCGCATTGGGCTGAATGATCTCGCCCTTTCAGGGCTGTTTTTCAATGGTTAATGGTTATTTTCCAAATACATGGTTCGGCGTGTTCCACGCATAACAATTAACCATTGACTATTGTCCGAAAGGGCTGAAAAGCCCTAGTTATTTCAGCCCCATCCCGCGCAAGGGTGGGATACCGATATCCAGACCTTGTTCGGAGGGCTGAAGGCCTGAATTAAATTCATTCTTATTTCTTCTATTGTGGAATCCGGGATAAATACAATAGCTATCTCATTGTTCAGTTTTAGAATTAGAAAAAGAAGTTTTAGGGATTTCTCTATCATATGTATTGCCTTGCTATAACATCCCTTTTCATTTGAACCTTGCTAAATAATGCCTTATTCTGCTATTATAACCTCACACCGCATAAGCTTCCGCCTTTGTTTGAATATGTTTTCCATTAGGGAGAAATTCTCCATAACTCTTCTGATAGTTCGACAATCATTAAAATGGAATCAATAGCAACCATGTCAGTCGGACGCAAAACATCGGAATCGAAGTTAAGTGTCATACCGGTAAATTTTAATTTTACTTTAATCCACCCTTATCTTCAGAAGTTTTCCAGGCTCACCAAAAAAGAGACAGCCGTCTTTCATGGAAACCAAAGAGCCTAAAGATTCCAACGTATTCTTATCGACTTTAAACAATTTATGAGCTGACAGGTCATTATATCTAAATTTCATCACATAAAAATCATCTTTACAGAAAAAAGAAACAGCCACATCGTTACCCTCCGAAAGCATATTTGTGGAATAAATCTTTCCATCTTCTGCAATACTGCGCATTAAATCCAGCGGGTTATCTTTTTTCACATCCGAAAAATCAGGCCATAAATAATGAAAATCTAGTTCACAAAGCACTTCGGCTTGTCCACCATAACATTTATAAATTCTCGGTTCAACAGCCGGCAAGTACAGAATGGTATCATTCGAAACTCTTGCAAACACATTATAGCTTGCAAATGTCACATTCTCTACTTCGGGAGGCACTGGCAAAACTGATTTTCTGGAGTCTCCATCCACATATATCAGCTTATCCTTATTCGAACCATACGCCACATTACCACGGTCATACCACACACCGCCAGAGTTGCCACTCTCACAGAAGAAATGATTCGCTTGAGCCTCGGCATCGTCTTTATATAGGAATGTGAAATCCTGATCCAAATATATTCGCTGAGAGGTGGAATAGGTATCAAGAAGCACTACTCCTGAAGGTATGACATTGAAATCTACAATACTAATAAACTCATTCGGGCCATTCCCTCTTTTAGTATATGAATTCACAAGCGCACCTCCTGAATCATACAAATAAAGACCGGGGTCCTTCCATGAGTCCAGAATCAGTATCGAATCTCCCATCCATTCAAGTTTGGTTATATTCCCGGGAAAATGACTTGACATGGAATCATTTAACATAAGTACATCAATAGATAATGCCGCCTCCTTCAATGGCAGGGCATCATCAAGATTTACACTCATCATACCAGATTTCATGTCTGAACCTCTTTTTGTGCAGGATAATATCATCAGTGACATCATCATACCAGCCACACTGACTTTTAATAATCTCATGCTACGTTTTATATAAATATGTTTTTGTTCCAAACTCATCAGATGGAAAGAGAATATATACTTTAATTCTCTTTCCATTCAGCATTATAAAATACGAGTAAATCAATCCGTTTTTATAATCATCCTCAAAACAGAATGATTAAACGTCCCCTCTATTTATGGATTACCATGGGGTTCCAGGACAGCTGGCACCGCCATCAGGATCACATCTCCAATGGCTCGGAGAATAAACCGTCACAATCCATCTTCCATTCCCGATCTCATTATCTGCCAAAGCTTCCACATTTTTCAATGCCATCTCCGGAAGATCGGCCTCCTTTTCCATGCTCCGGTTCACTCCGTAGCCTGTAGCTACCATTACTGCGAGGGCAAAGATCCCTCCTAAAATTTTTGTCTTCATCGTATTTTGTTTTTAAAATTTGTTTTGCAAACATATGGCATCTTTTTGGTGTATCCAAATATTTTTTTGTTTTTATTCTTTTTTTAACTATTTGGGTTTATTGTTTTGTCATCTAAGCGATTTTGTTTTTCTTTTGAAATTGTTTCTGCAAATGTAAAGATTTTGCCGTACTCATCTGCTTTTTCTTTCTATTTAGCAGGGTTAACGCATTTAAATTTTCAACAACCTCAATCACTGAAAATTCAACAATTTAGTTTTATATTATCAAAAACATCAGAATAATTAAAAACCGCATTCTCCTGGAACTCAATTGAAATAGTTTCAGCAGCAGACTCTTTTTTGAAAATATTATCTGCATCAATCTGCCTAAGGTTGTTCTTACAACAAGAGAGAGACACTATTACCAATACGATTGTCGTAAGATACATGATCTTTCTTTCATGGGCATCCGGTTTATTCACATTCCAAGCTGCAACAGCAACAATTACAGTCACGATTGGTTTTTGATCCTAAAAAGAGAACTCATTATGAGATAGTCTTTCTTCCATACGATCTCAACCCGGTTAAATATCATAAAACAACAAGACATACGTTTCTTCATCATCAATTAGATATTCTTCCAACATAGAGTTTTCTTTTACATCTTCATATAAACAGCAGCCAACGAGGGTATTCTTGTGAGACCATTGAGGGAAAAACGGTAATTTCCCATCCAAATATTTCACCGTACCGGTTTCGGATTGGCCGGTTTCCGTATTGATAAAACTATAATATCTTTTTCCATCAAGCAGCAAACTGACTATGATCCTGTTTTTTATCAAAAAATAATCAGTCGGGATCGCATAAGAAGATTCATAGATATTAAAACTGTTTACAGGTTTATCTTGAGGAATAGTGTATTGGCCGAAATCTACTTCATAATAAGACTCGTCTTTCATGCTCGTCTTTCGATATAATACATTTGTAAATGAGTCATAGAAATACAAAATCCCGTTTTCGTTCATTGTGAAATGGTTTTTTGTTCCCCAATTAAACATATCACGATGATATTTATCCTCTTTAAATGGCATGATTTTATCCAGCACAGCCCCATTTAAGTCCAAACAAATAAATTTATAATCATAGTTCGGCGATTTTGCCAAATTGTAAACAATAAGATTGTCGTTATGACACACCAAGTCTCCACCTGCAAAGCCTATGCCTGTTGTATTTATATAGTTAAGGCTTTTATCATAGCACAAAATTCTCTGTGTCATCTGGTCTAACAAGAAAATATGCTTCTCATTGGATGCTATAGCGATGGGATGAACATATTCTCGATTTCCTCCTCCCCGTCCATGCAATGTTTTTATGTGTTTACCGTTTATTATATCAAAGCTATGGATAGAAGATGCGTTCTCATCTAAAATATAAACAGTGTCTCCTATGAAACATAGATCGTTCACGCTTCCAATAATCTCCTCGTTTTGAGGTTGTAAAGGAAAGACTCTTATGTTTGACACAAGTGATTCAAGTTTCATGTTGTGATTACGAAAATCCGTTCGCGTAGCGTATTTTGCAATAAGGTTGTTTTTACCTGAATCAGAGCAGGAAATGAACATGCAACATGAAACAAATATTGAAATCCATTTCATCACAACAGACTGCTACAACTTGAACAAGAATGCGAATGCCATGATTTATTACAACCGGGACCTTGGTAGCTGCAGGCAGAATATCGTCCTGTCGTATTTCCATTGTTGTCAAAACAAGGCAGATGCATCACACAGCAACAATTGTCACCGCCACCCTCTCCTTCAGTTATTTGCGCCAATGCTTCCACATTCTCCAATGTCAAATCTTTAATCACCTCCTCTGTATGGTGACTGTTCTTATTTTTAACGATATTTGTTACTGCAACAGCAGCAATTACAATCACGAAAATTGTAGATAAAATTTTCTTTTTCATATTAATTAATTTTCGATTTATGAGTAAATTAAACTCTTTATCATGCTTCTCTTATAAAAACGTACTAAAATCATTTCAAAGAAAATGTGTTTATTTTATACGTGCAAACAAGCTATTCTTTTTTGTGATTATTTATAAAATATACACAAGGCGGCAATAAAATGTAAGAAAGCTCGACTTCGGGCCGTGGGAGCAGATTTTCTACGGTGAGTTCGACGGCAAGCGGCGCAAGCGGGTACTGGTAAAAATTATCGGAGACTGATTCCTCCTCCTGCTTCGTTTGTCGTTCTGCCTACTCGGGACATTTACGAGCAGCAATAATACGTTCCGAACGTAGCCAAATCACGTTCCGAACGTGATAAAGGTATTTCCGAACTGGGTAAAATCAGGTTCGGAACGTATCATAATGAATATCCGAAATACTTTGAATACGTTCCGAACCACCCTAAATACCATCCCGAATCTATCGGAATATGGTTTCTGACGTATTACAGCGCAAAAAAAATACCCAGCAAGTATAAATAACCTGCCGGGTATTTTATCCGTGCTTCGTCGTATTATTTATATCGTCCCGTGTCCCACCAAACACGAACATTCATGCTCTTTGGGTCGGAGTTCTGTTTGTTATTGAGTGCAGCCTCGGACGCATGAGGGTTCAGTTTGATTTCGTCGTCGAGGTAGCGTAATCGCTTTACGAACTGTCCCTGCGGGATGGTCGTGCTGTTATTCACCTCGATCGGACGGATTCCCTGACGTTTTCCATCATACAACGGATAGCCTGTACGACGGAACTCTGCCCATGCTTCAATAGAGTTGGGATAGATACCGATCCATTTTTGTGTAATGATTTTACGGAAATTATCTTCCTTATCCGCTCCCCACTTCACCTCTCCTCCAGCAATGTATGCGTCGTCTTTATCTTTCGAGTAGAAAGCGGCATCAACACCACTACGTGCCTCGGCAAACGAGGCCCGGATTCCGGCTTCGTAATTCGCTTTCGCATCGCCTGCGCCGTTGTAACCGAACAAGGCTGCTTCGGCTTTGAGAAAGCATACTTCGGCGTAGTTAAAGATGATCATGGGTATAACTACTGTCGGCGATTTTTCGTTGAAGTCGGCAGCCGTACTTCCGCTCTTCACCGTTCCCGCCTCCGATTTGTTCCATCCGGGATATCCGCGCGACCCCCATACACACGAGTTATTCAGGTAGTGATACTGATTTACGAACGTATTACGTCCGTTGGGAACACCCTGCCACTCGGCCACAGGTATTTTGTTTTCCGAATCCTGAAATTTAGTTCCATAGAGCCAGGCTTGTGTCTTACCGAACCACAGTGAGATACGTGGGTCGGTTACAGAACTTTCATAAAGCATCATGTCGATCATGGTTTTGCTGACACGGAACTCGTTCCAGAAAGCAATCGTGTACAACGAATGTCCATTGTTTGTTTTTGCTTGTGCTACTCCGGCATTGTCCTGATTTCCTTCAAGCAGGGGCGCTTTTAGTGCAGCTTCGGCCTCGGCTTTCGACTTCTCCGGGTCAATATAACGCAGACGCATCGCAAGACGCAGACGGCAAGCATTGGCCAACTTGATCCATTTTTTCACGTCACCTTTGTAGATGATGTCGTTCGCATCCGGATCCACTTGGTTCGTATTACTTGCCAATAAACCGGATGCTTCAGTCAGTTCCTTAAATATATCGTAATAGATATCCTTTTGAGAATCATATTTCGGGGTGATTTCGCCTGTTGCTGCATTGAAATAAGGCACATCCCCGAACATATCGGTCGTACGTGCCGCTCCCATTGCCGAAATAATACGCATCATTTGATAAATATTACTGTATTCGGGATGTCGGTCCAGCATGGCTTTCGTCTCATTTAAAGGTTTAGCCAAATACGTATAGTAGGATTTCCAGAAACCGTCGTTCGCCCAGTTATCTTTCCATTCATAATTTGCGGTGGCGAAATACGTAGCCGTATTGGATACGTATTGCGCATAATCGCTGGTGTACAGGTTATTCCCAACCTGATACTCCCATGAGCGGCAATTGAAGCCATATTCTTCCATCTTAGTCAGCAGTAGGGACGGAGTTACTTCGGTAGCGGCCAAAGGATTTTTGTTCATACTGTCGAAGTTTCCGGTACAACCCGCGATCATTCCGGTCAGTATGCAAATGAAAGCTATATTCTTTATTCGTTTCATAATCGTAAATACCATTAAAATTTAACATTAAGAGAGAAGCCCAAAGTGCGTGTCGGAGGCATCGCAGCATATTCGAATGCTTGTGCATAATCAGCACGAGAGAATGCAAACTCCGGATTCATCGGAGCCTTTTTGTAAAGGTAGAACAAATCGCGTCCTACGGCCGAAATTTTCACACTCGAAAGCGGCAATCCCGAAAGCCATGCTTTGGGCAGCGTATAACCGATGGCCACCTCACGTAACTTTACGTAGGTTTTGCTGTAAAGATGCGCTTCACCCAGCCCGTAAGAGCCACCGAGTCCCTGATAGTACTCTTCCAATCCGATCTTCGTCGTGTTCTTTTTCCCGTTCTCGTTGACTCCATCTACGATGATATGTCCTGTCGGGAAATCGGCCGAGGCATTATCACGTTGTCCTGCACGTTCGGAATTTCCATAGAAATCGGCATAGGAGCTGGTAGCCGAAAGGAAGCTGCCTCCGTAATTGACATCGATCAAGGCATTCAGTGAGAATCCCTTCCAGGTCAGTAACGAAGCGAATGATCCCGTCCAGTCCGGAGTCATATTGCCGAGTACCTGATTCGATTCTTTCTGCGGCAATCCGCTCTTTTCGTTCACGATGATATTGCCATTTGCATCGCGTTTATACGCAGTCGAAACAATATCGCCGTAGCGACTGCCTTCACGGGCTACGACCTTACCCATACGTGTTTCACCAATCACGAACTGGGTCAGTCCATCGGCCAGTTCAACACACTCGGTACGATTCTGTCCCCAGTTCAGCGTAACATCCCATGAGAAGTCTTTCGTTAGCACGGGTGTACCGGTCAACATAATTTCCCAACCTTTACTGGTCATCTTACCAGCATTGATCAGTTTCGTCGTATACCCCGACGATCCGGGCATGGTAACGGAAAGTATTTGGTTGGTTGTGTTCGACGAATAGTACGTCAAATCGAGTCCCAACCGGTTGTTGAACACGCGTAGCTCCGTACCCAATTCCCACGATGTTGTGTTTTCGGGTTTCAAGTTGAACAGCGGGAAGGTAGAAGAAGAATTGGCGTTGATGATGTTGCCGTTCGTCTTATTCAGCTCATACGTGTTTACTAATTTGTATGGTTCGGTATCGTTACCTACCTGTGCCCATGATCCACGCACCTTCCAATACGAAACGGGTTCAGGCAGATGGAACATCTCAGACAAGATACCCGACAGGCTGACCGACGGATAGAAGTATGAACGATTATCAGCCGGAAGGGTCGAAGACCAGTCGTTACGCGCCGTCACATCGAGATAGGCCATGCTTTTGTATCCTATGGTAGCATTTCCTAACACGGAGTTTACGCGCTTTTTAGAGTAATTCTCCGATGTAGTCTGATTATTACCGTTGGCCAAAGCAGCCAGCCCGGGCAACGTGTAATATCCGGACGAACCGTTCAGCGAACTGAGTTTACGGCTTGTCGTTGCCGCACCGAAGTTCGCCAATACACTGAAATCACCGAAATGCTTGTCGAAATTGAGGATCAGGTCTGCATTAAACTCTTCATAGTTGATCATACCTTTATGATACCCAGTCTCTGTAATCGTGTAATTATAGGATGTCTGACTGGTTGATTCGTCGTTATACCAGTCTAATCCCACACGGCCGGTCAGTCTCAGGTAATCCGTAATTTTTGCTACGGCCTGTACCTTTCCGAGTAGACGGTTACGCTGTTCTTTTGCCCCATTCTCCGGCTTCACCAATGCGTAAGGATTGAAAATCGTCGTACTCGTACCCGACCAGTTCGCCACATTGTTATTTATGATGCAATCTTCCAGATCCTGTAACCGGACATTGCGTGGCATAAATACAAACTGTTGCATGACTCCGTATTCGCCCAGACGCGGCCTGTTCAACGCTTTCTGGCGCATAAAATTTACTTTGGCGCTCAGGTCAATATACTTGCTGCTCCATTGCGAGCTCAGGTCGTAATACTGGCGGTTTAGCGAATGATTCGGCGTGATGCCTTCATTACGTGAGTCGGTAAAAGAAAAGCGGGACTGCATTTTTTCCGTACCTCCGGATGCAATGATTGAGTTCGTATAATTCACCCCCGTACGATAGAACTTGTCGATGTAGTTGCCTTGCGATTCGAGTGCGTAGTCCGGCGCATCTACTTGTCCATAAAGTGTTTTTCGCCAATTCTGCACCATCTGGCCTTCCATCTTCGGTCCCCATGAGCCTCCTACCGCTGCCGGATCATATTTTCCGGCCGAACCTTGTCCGTATGTGTTCTGGTACTTGAACGCGTCATAAGCAGCAGAGAAGGTCAAGTTACCGTTGTATTCGATTCTCAGATCGCCGGATTGTCCTTTCTTCGTCGTTACGATGATCGCACCGTTCTGGGCACGCGAACCGTACATAGCAGCGGCGTTTGCTCCTTTGAGGACCGAGATCGACTCAATGTCTTCCGGATTAATTTCGGAAGCACCCCCTTCGGCATCACGACCTCCCCACTGATCGGCTTTCTGGTTTACATCATCGCTGATGGGAATCCCGTCTACCACCCACAACGGCTGGTTGTTTCCACTCAACGATGTCGTACCGCGAAGAACTACACGGGTAGAACCGCCAACCCCTGTAGCCGACTGATTAATTTGTACTCCCGCCACTTTGCCTTGCAACATGTTGGCGACACTCACGGAACGGTTCTCCGTGAGCCCTTCCGTCTTAATCTCCTGCATCGCATAACCTAATGCTTTCTTTTCGCGCTTAATACCCAGTGCTGTCACAACGACCTCATCGAGTAACTCCGAATCTTCAGCTAACGATACATGTATAACAAGTTGATCTTTTACAGGAACTTCAACATTCTTAAAACCGATAAAAGAGATAACCAGTATGTCGCTCGAGGATACTTGAATGGAAAAATCGCCATCCACACCCGTTACGACACCATTCGTCGTGCCTTTTACATACACATTCGCACCGATAATCGGCTCACCCGAACGGTCTTTTACCGTCCCTTTGATCTCTTTTTGCTGAGTTATGACCGTTACTCCAGCAAACTTCTCCGCATGCAATATCGAAACAGGAACTCCCATCAAACACGATAGAAGTAATACGCTCGATAATCACTTTTTTACATTCACATTCATTTTCAATTATTTTGTTATTAGTGATTTAGCTTCTTTTATGTTAGCCAGACTATTAATCAGCTTTTTTGACCGACAAAATATTAGCCGAAAAACAAATCGTTCTTCGGCCATATCTGGAAATCTTTGGTTTATCCTACTTACACGCTACTATTCTTCCATCCGATTTCCGCGCCCTGCGCTTGTATCCGTTGCTGAAAGTCGGAGAGAAGCGTTCTGTTCTCACGCACGGTGCGCGGAAGCACTTTCTTCTCCTTGGCATAGGCAAGGAGCATTCCGACCGCCTCACCGACACTCCATTCAACCGGATGCAGACGGTAACAACCGTTTGTGATATGGGTCGTCCCGATATTTTTGCAGGCCGGCAACAAGTTATCAACCCGCTGCGGGATCAAGGCGCCCAAAGGTATCTGAAACGGCAGCGAATCTATATCAATGTAATTATCTCCGCCGAACGACGGATGAAGATCGATACGATAGTAGCCAATGCCGATACTGTCGTAGAATTCGGCGGCTCTGGTCTCTCCCGTAGCGAGCTTGCGATTTTCCTTCCCGACATGCTCTTCCGTAACCGTAAACAGGGCTTTGATGCGTCGCGCCTCGCGTATGTACGGATATTTAGCCATCCCGTCGTCGGTGCCGAGCACGTCGCCACGCAGACGTAACCCGGGCCAGCCCATACCTCCGTCAGGACGTGGAGCTTCTGTCTGCAACCAATAGAATAGCGACAAGTTCAGCTGCTTGGCCTGAGCAATGTGTTTTTCAAATTCCACCTCAGGCACATCGAGCAAGTTACCGAGCAGATAGTCGTTCTGAGGCCAATTGACAATCGTTATATCGCCGCTGTACAATCCCGGTGTAAAGTTTTTACGGGAAATGATCCTCCGGTAATTCCAGAGATTGAACACGCGGAGCTCCTTCCCTTCGGGATGGAAACCGGTCTGTCGTGTTTTCAGCGTAATCGGATCGGGATAACTCAGGTCGATCAGACGCCCCGACCAGGCAGGTTTCAATGAAGGGATATAATCGTGCCAGAAAGCATAGTCTGCGGGTTTGTCAATCGTCAGATTGGCCCCCGGCACATAATCCATCGCGAAACATACGGCAAATGCCTGGTTGTTCATCGGCATTGCTTCGGCTGCGGCATGCAGTTCGTTCGTTTCCGACTTCGCCTCTGCCCCGGTCACATATTCCGTTTGGGTCAACGGCAGCAAATCGCCGCATTCGGTGGCATCGACAAAATAGGGGGCGGACAGCGCCATGGAGTGTCCCGTCTCCTTACAATACACTTCGACGGCACGTATTGAATCGCCTTTCATCTCGGCATAGCGAGCCTTATATCTTAATAGGAGTTTAAGCTTGCCGGTGCTCAGATAAGGCAAGAGCATCTCTGTCAATACGGCCTCTGAGACAATCGGTTCATGACAGAGGCGGGATACGAGTCCGTCGCCCGGGTTGAGGAATTCACAAGCTCTCGCTTCGTCGGTCAACGGATAATTACGCCGGTAATATTCACGGACCTTATTTCGGAAAGTACGATACGAAGCCGGTGCGCCGTGCGTCTCGATCCACGGATGTTCATCGGGAGGAACGCCTTGCTGCGATACCTGCCCTCCGATCCAGTCGGTCTCTTCCGTCATAACCACATTCAGACCGTTGCGACATGCGGCCAACGCCGTGGCACACCCTCCGAATCCGCCGCCGATAATGACGACATCCGACCTCAACTCATTTGCTTCTTCGTTAGCCGGAAAACAAGTTTTATTACTGAAATTCATCACTCCCGCATTCGATAAAGACCATAAGCTACTGCCTCCGGCCAATGCGGCATAAGTCAAAAATTGTCTGCGTTTCATGAAATCGTTTCGATTATCTTTTCCAATATTTTTCAATTTCTTCCAGTGTTTTTCCGGTCGTTTCCGGAACCAGTTTCCATATAATTAAAATGTAAGGTACACACATGATGGCGAAGAGGAAGAATGTCCCCGCCGGTGTCAGATTCTGTAACATCCAAGGTGTCAACTGCCCGATCAGATACGTACCGATCCACAAAGCAAATCCTGCGATCGACATAGCCAGTCCGCGCACTTTCGTCGGATACATCTCGGAGAGCAAAACCCACACGACGGCACAAATCGAAACGGCACAGCAGAAAATATACAGCAGGAAGAACGTCAGCAGGAAGAGGCTCGAAACACCGAGCGCTTCACCGTACATAAAATACAGCCCGATAAGCAAGAGCGAACCGATCATTCCCGATACACCATAATAAACGAGCTTCTTGCGTCCTACCCGGTCGATGATCACTAAAGCCAGCACGGTCGTCAACATATTAACCAGACCGACCAGCACCTGATAGAACAACGAATCACCGCCGGACAATCCGGCATTCTCAAAGATGGTCGGGCCGTAATACAGCACGGCATTGACCCCCATAAACTGTCCCAGAATCGCAATGCCGACACCGATCATGACCGCTCTGAAGATCCCCGGCGTAAACAGCACCGACCATTCGGACTTCCCTTCGGAAGCGACGGATTGTTTCGTTTCGTAGACCTGCATCCGCGCCTCTTCTTCCGAAACGTATACTTTCCGGAAGATGCGATTCGCGCATTCATCATTTCCTTTCAGAATGAGCCAGCGAGGACTCTCGGGAATTAAGAAAATGATCAGAAGGAAAAGTGCGGCGGGAAAGGTTTCCATCCCCAACATCCCACGCCATACTTCGTCGATGAAGACTTTATCAAAGAATGTCGCGGATGAGGCAGCCTGCAAGTGACTTTCCGCATATCCGAGAAGTTGGAAGTTAACTAAATAAGCAGCCAAAAAACCGACCGTGATGGCCAGCTGATAGAGCGAAACGAGCCTCCCGCGGTATTCGGCAACGGCCAGCTCGGAAATATACAACGGCGAAATAATCGACACCACACCAATACCAATTCCCCCGATCATCCGGTAGATCACCAATGGATTGAAGTCGATACACACGGCACAGCCGATGGCCGAGACCGTAAACAGTACGGCGGCGAGCAACATCGTCTTTTTCCGGCCGATCGCATCACCCAATACACCCGCGAATGCGACGCCCGTAATCGAGCCGATCAGTGCGCAGCCTACATACCAACCTTGTTGAATGGCATCGAGTCCAAATTGGAAGCTTACCTGCGAAACGGTGCCGGAGATCACGGCTGTGTCGTATCCAAACAGAAATCCGCCGAGCGCCGCCACCACCGACAAAAAGATCAAATACCCGAAATGAACGTTCGATCTCATGGTTTATCCGATTTCAAAATATTCCTTGTAACGGTTATACAGGTGGCCGGCTTGCAGATAGGCCGACTGCGGACTCATGAAATGAGAGAATTCAAACGTGATGGCTTTGTCGTATCCGGCACGCGCTGCCGCTTCGAGCTTCATCCGCAACTTATCGAATTTGATCGGTAAGAAACGGATCGGCATGTCACGGTCGAACGATTCGGCGTTCGTCCAGCACTTCATTCCGTATTTGTCGGCCATCTTTTTATTGACCTCAAAAAATGCGTCCAGCTCGTCGTAATCGATATGCCCGTCCTGAAAAGCACATGCGTCTACCACATCGCAGATGCCGGAGAAAATCTCGCTCCACTCTTTTTCGTGCTCCTGTACTGAAACGGCGTCCGCCTTGGTCAGGTTGCCGCCACTGGCCATTACGGCCTTCTTTCCGTCGATCCACGGCGAAATAAAAGTCGGCAGCCCACCGGAAACATCCTTACACTGCTTACCCATGGCATGAAACGCGTCGATTGCCCCTTTCGTCTGACGACTGATTTCGCCGCTGATATACCAGCCGCCGAAACTTTTATATTTTCCGTAGTTCTGCCAGACCTCGTCAATCACATATTTATTGTCTTCGATTTCCCAGCTCAGGTCGCCCGTATCCCAGTACCGCCCGGAGTCATACAATCCGAAATAATACTTCATGCCGTACTTGTCCGCGAGGCGCAGAAACATGTCCACCAGATCGACCGAAGGCATATAACAACCTTTGCCCAACAAGTATTTTGACGGATAAGTAATAAATTTACGATAACCGGAACGTATTTGAATAACCGTATCGATTCCTATCTCCTTCATGTGGCGGAAATCTCTGTCCCATTCTTTTTCTCCCCAGTTTTGGTGCGGGATGTCATGCGAAATTTCGTCCAAAAAAGTACCGGTAATTTTCAATCCCTGTGCTTTCGGAACAATCAGACGGCTCTCAAGCGTCAACGTCTGTTCTTCATGATGTTCATGGGATGATTCACTTTGCGACTGTTTCGTACATCCCGACAAAGCCGGAACAGTCATCGCCGAAACACCCGCTACTGCGGCCTGTTTTAAAAATTCTCTGCGATTATTTACCTTCATTGTTTTTCATTTTTACCGCAAATATAAATATCTTTTTATTAACTCCGGCCGAAATAATAAACAGGATTCCTGTTTTTAGGACGAAAAATAAACTACTTTATTAAGAATGATCTTCATTCTTTTGAACGTACATGACACAATGGAATTAAAGTAGCAAAATAGTTGAGAGTAGCCATTTACAATTTATATTATGTCAGGTTTTCAGCCCTTATAAACCCCGCAGAGGCGGTGAATTGTTGATTCGTTGACATGTTGATTTGTTGGCTGCCGCTAATGAACAATTACGAATGCAAATGAACGCGAATGAAATTTTTATTGAGTTAAAAAAATATGGTACGCACCGTAGAGACGCAATTCATTGCGTCTCTATAACATGTACCCTGCATGACAATTAACCATTAATAAATAGGGGGCGAGATCATTCAGCCCAATGCGAAGTGTTGTGGAAAAAGCAAGCCCCTCGATAGAGGGCTGTAAGCCTGAATTATATTTATGGTAAGCGGTTAAGAGAAGTGTCTTGGTGAGCTCTACAGTGACGGATATGCCATAGGAATCATTTCTCCGTCGTCGGTAATTCGATAAAGTTTTTGATTGGTCGTAGGTGAAGAAAGAGGCCCCAAGCGCTCAATGTATGGGCCTAACTTAATGTATTGAAAGTGGTGAACGGGAAAGTCGGACGGCAGTGCGGGTCGTCCCGAATACCATCCGACTTTGATTGTTGCTGTTTGTTTCACAAATGCGGCCAGCCGTACTACTTCGTACGGATCTGCATCCCCTCCCATAAAGCACAGGCAGGTCACTGCGTTTCCGTAGCAGCCGAGCAGCCCGGCCAATACTTCTTCCGTCAGCGGTTCACCCCGATCTTCCTGAAGCCACAGACTATGGCAACCCGGACAGCCGTTCGGGCAGTTGGAAAGATTCAGGGCGAGCGTCGTCTCATCGGGTATTTCACGAAAAACGATATCGTAGCTGACGTATTTCAACATGACATCTCATGGACAACCGCCTTCTTTTCCGTCGACGGTTTCGCCACATGGGCCTTTTCGTAATATCGCTTCGCCGCTTCTTTCTGCCGTGCAAGTGAGAAGTTGCTCACACGTTTCATATAACCGATGACACGTGTCAGATAATCCACCTGCCGGCTATGACATACCGGGCAAGCCTTAAGATAACGCTTGTCGATATGGCCGCATTCTTTGCATAGCGTGTTCGGAATGTTAAACGTGAAATAATTACATCCTTCGGCTGCGGCAACACGCAGGAGCTGGCGATATTGCGTTTGTGAGAGATGTTCGTCCAGATTGGCATGGAGTGCCGAGCCACCGGTCAGGTGCTCGATATATTTACGTCCGTGCAGACGAAATTTATCGATCAGGTTCAGCGACTCGTCTTCGACAATATAGAAATAGCTGTTATAACAGTCGCGCGGAACGATGAAGCCGTCTTCTTTGTCCCACTTAGCATGCTTGACACCTACATTCTCGGCTGGGATCATCTCGCAGTTGAACATCACTTCGTTCGTACGGTACTTCTTATTGTAACGTTCGATAAGCCCGAGTACTTCCTGCACAAAAGCCGTGTATTGCGGATTGTCGCTGATCTCGATGCCAAGGTATTCGGCCGCTTCGACGAGTCCGTTCACGCCGATGGTCAGGTATTGCCGGTTCATATTGATGTAGCCGGCATCGAAGAGAGGCAGCATACCTTTGGAGTGTAACATCTTGAGGTTCTCGTTGTAGCCAAGCTGCACCTTGTGTACCAGGTCGACGATGTCTTCGAGGTACATCATGTAAGGGATGCTTCGTTGGCGAGCATACTGGATACAACGGTTGAGGTTTATGGTCAACACGCTTTTGGAGCCGGTCGAAACGCCTCCCGCTCCGAGCGTATAGCTGAACCCGTTGTCCTGTATCTCGTTACGCAGCCGGCAGCAGCTCGAAAGCGAATCGGCATTGTCGCTGATATACGTAAAGAACGAATGTCCTTCGGCATACATCTCAGCCGTGAAATCACCGTATTCCTTGTCTTTTACATCGCCGTCTTCGGTAAGTAACGCCATCGTTTCAACCGGGAAGGTCAACACGGTCTTGGTACGTTCTTTATTGAACCATTTCATGAAGCGTTTCTGTAACCAGCTGAGCGATTCCCAATGCGGTCGACTTCCATCGGGAAAGACGAACTCACCGAAGAGGCTCTCGAAATAGTAACGGTCGTAGTAAGCCACGTTCCAGAAGACCGCCTGAAAGTTACGCGCTCCTGTCGGTTGATTGATCGAATAGACAACCTGTTCGAAGCAATCGGTGATCACTTTGTCGATGCTACGCCGTTTGAGCGACAAATCGGCATCGCGGTCGGGGTGCAGGTAATAATCTTCGCCATATTCCTTTTGGATGAAATAGTTCATATACATCAGGAACTCGGGTGTGGCACACGCTCCGGAGAGCATGCTTGAAACGATGAAAACCATATTCACGAAGCCTCCGCAGAACGATTTCAGGTTGCTTGGCGCCGTTGAATTTCCGTCGATCGATTTTGTACCGCCGATCAGCCACGGGTACATCGTGATGCTCGCGCAGTAGTTGGCAAGACTCGTTTCGTCGTTCTTGTAGATGAAATGACGGTTGAGCAACGAGAGGTATTTATCGGACAGTTCTTTGCCGTACATCTCCTTGAGGCGGTCGGTCAGCAGGCGGCGATTCAGACGGATGAAGTTCTGTTTGGGCAGTTCCCCGATCAGCGTGGCGATGTTCTTGTGCTCTACATTGGCGTTGGCGTCGAACTTGCTTCCCGTGGCGGCGTTCTTCGCATCGCAGTAGTTCATCAGGAAAGCCAACTTGTCACGCACTTCGCGGTCTTCAAGATGCTTCTGTCGATAAAGGATATACGATTTGGCTACTTTGTAGTAGCGTTCACACATAAGCGCCGTTTCGACCTGATTTTGAATCTCTTCAACCGACATGCCGTCTTTGATCTGTACATGTCCGAGGATGGATGTCAAGTCTTCATCCGACGGGAAACAGCCGACCGAGAGGAAGGCCTTGGTCACAGCATTCTTGATCTTGTCGATAGAAAAAAGTTCTTTTTTTCCATCACGTTTCGTGATAAATGTATCCATCTGTTCCTGTATTATGATAGTGTATGCAAAATCTGCTCTTCTTTGTATATTCTTCCACCCGAGAACTTACAAATTCTTATTTCGTGTATCACGGCAGGTCTTCTGACTTGTTCCGGACGTCGCGCCTTCCCGCTCCGTCGCTGACGGGAGCAGTGGCCATAGATAGCGCCGTCCACATATGGCGGAACTTACAGCTACGGGGATAGTTCCGGACTTGCACCGGATTCCCATTTTCATTCCTTGTTGCGTCGGGCAACGCGGAAACCGTTTACGTGTACAAAGGTAGGAAATTGCCAATAGCTTCTTTACGAAAAATGCCGGAAAAGTTTTCAACAAATCTGCGATCAATGTATTGATGCAGTCTTTAACGATTTTAAGATTTTCCTCGCGCCTCGCAGGCGGGCGCAAGGAAATTTTGGGAAGAGGTGTTATGCTCCGTTCAGCTTCGAGCGGATTCGTGTAGCCACTTCTGCTAACTGCTCGGATGTCGGTTCGAGCTTCTCCTTCCCGAAGTGCATGTCGGATTCCTTCTGCATAGGCACCAGATGAATGTGTGCATGCGGCACTTCCAGCCCGATGACCGTCATTCCGATGCGTTTGCAGGGGATCGCCTGTTTCTGTGCACATGCAATCTTTTTGGCAAAGGCCATCATCCGTCCCAGCCGGTCATCGTCGATATCAAAAATATAATCGATTTCTTCTTTGGGAATGACGAGTGTATGCCCTTCGACCAAAGGATGGATATCAAGAAAAGCAAAAAATTCACGGTTCTCCGCAATTTTATGACATGGGATTTCGCCGTTGACGATTTTACTGAAAATAGTAGCCATAGTCGATCTTTGATTAGATGGATATTTCCATGATTTCAAACTTCATTATGCCTGAAGGAACTTGGATTTCAGCGATATCGCCTACTCTTTTCCCCATCAGTCCCTGTGCGATCGGAGTGCTGACTGCGATTTTGTTCTCTTTCAAATTGGCTTCCGAGTCAGACACGAGCGTATAAGTCATGACCGCTTTATTTTGCAGATTCTTGATCTTCACCTTATTCATAATCTGCACAACATCCGTCTTGATCTGTGCTTCATCAATGAGTCGCGCGTTGGAGATCAGCCCTTTCAATTGTGCAATCTTCCCTTCCAGAATCCCTTGCGCTTCTTTCGCAGCATCGTATTCCGCATTCTCGGACAAGTCGCCTTTGTCGCGCGCTTCTGCGATCTGTGCCGATATCTCAGGACGTTTGACGCTTTCGAGATAATTGATTTCGGACAGAATCTTGTTGTAACCTTCTTCTGTCATATACGTAACACCCATTTGTATGTCCTCCCTCGTCGTTTAAGTCGTTTAATTTAAAAATAAAAAAAGAATCCCGGTCAAGAAAGAATGTTTCGACCGGAATCCAGTTGTTTACCACTTATTATATTCGGATGCAAAAATAGGAGATATTTTACATATATCCAAATTCCGAAATACTGCTTTATAACATCATACCCTATTTCTTTTCTTTACAGGAGGGCTTCGATGTCTTTCTCAAGAACATTCGGATCATCGACGCGTTTAACCAGAATGCCTCGCCGGTTGAGCAAAAAGACGGCCGGAAGTTGTTTGACATTATAGAGTGCAGCAGCCTGCGAGTAGACGGATTGGGGGTCGTGCACACATGTCCAGGCCATGTTGGATGCCACATTTTTCCAAAGGTGAATATCCGCATCTAAGGAAACCTGATAGATTTCCAAACCTCGGCTATGATACTTTTCATAGAGTGAACCCAGCGTCAGGTTAAGCGAGGGTGCCCATTCCGTCTCATAAGCCGTGAAATTAAGAATCGTCACTTTGTCTTTTGCCATCTCCGAGAGTTTTACGCCAATACCGCGAAGATCGGGCAGTTCAATATCCAACATGTCGATTTCCCGCTTTTCTATCTGATTTAAGTCGAGGGCCTGCTGGCTACGAATCACTTTGAGCGACTGCAATGCCAGGTTATAAAGATGTTTGGCACGCGGACTTTCGGGATAGAGATGATTATAGCTGGTCGCCACAGCGCCGAACGAGCGAGAGTCTGCCTTATCGTAAGGATCGAAAAACAGCAGACCGTCGACTTGTTGGAACAAGGCATAGTATGCCGCGGTAGACATGGGTCTGGCATAAATATATTTGCGCGCCACCTGTTTATAAGCTTCAGCCATGGCAAGGGTTCGCCGCCGATACGCCGTGTCGGAAAGGACGCCGGAGCGATATTCACTGCGTATACGACTCATTTCCTGATCAGCATCCAACTGAGCGAGCGTAATCTCTTTGATAGCCGCACTGTTTTCGGATCCTTCCACCGTATAGGAGGTGGCGAACGTTTTAGCATCGGCTGTAAAGGTGACGGTCTCGGTAGAGTCGATGGCGAAATTAATCCATTGTCTACCCAGTCTCAGTCGATAAAAATCAGGATATTTAGGCCGTTCGGTTTTGAATGTGAATTTACCGGACGAGTTGAGTTTGACGGAGTCGATCAGCCGGATATCCGACAAGCCGATATTTTCCATGTACATGGTTTGTCCGTCAGCTCCGGCGACGATTCCAGTGACCGTAAATTCAGGCGTGCTTTCTCGACAAGCTTCCAAAGCAAACATAAAACCGTATATAACAACCCAATAGCATATTTTATTCATTTTCATACAAGCGTATTTTTTATTCATTTTTTATTCAACGGATGCAAATATACGTTATTTTATAGTTGCCGAAAAAAATTATTCGCTTACTTTTGCAACTATGATGATAAAAGAGATACGATCGATTATTGAGCAGGAGGCGGATGCTGTTCGCCGTATTCCTGTAACAGAACACTATACGGAAGCGGTAGATTTGATTGTAAAGCATGTTCACGACCAAGGAGGCAAGCTGATCACAAGCGGTATGGGCAAAGCGGGACAGATTGCGATGAATATCGCAACAACGTTCAGTTCGACAGGGACGCCGGCATTCTTCTTGCATCCCAGCGAAGCACAGCATGGCGATCTGGGCATTGTCTGCCCGAACGACGTGATGCTGCTGGTCTCAAATTCGGGAAAGACACGCGAGCTGTTGGAGCTGGTACAGCTAACACGGGGACTGGTAGAAGATATACCGTTTATTGTAATCACGTCCGATCCGGAAAGCCGGTTAGCCCAAGAGGCTGCCGTATGCCTCCCGACCGGAGCGCCGAAAGAGGTGTGTGCACTGGGATTGACACCCACAACATCAACCACCGTCATGACGGTGATCGGTGATGTATTAGTTGTCGGAACCATGAAACGTATCGGATTCACGAATACCGATTATGCCAAGCGGCATCATGGGGGGTATCTGGGGTCGAAGAGCCGTCGGCAAAGCAGAATGGAACAGGAGGAGTCATGCGGCAGGTGATCGGTATCGGCGAAACGATTCTGGATATAATTTTTCAGGACAACCGGCCGCATGTTGCGGTGCCGGGCGGCTCAACATTTAATTCGATGGTCTCATTGAGTCGGATCGGGATTCCCGTCTCGTTCACGAGCGAATTAGGCGAAGACCGGGTCGGGAAAATGATTTGCGATTTTATGAAGTCGAACGGGATGACCACTGACTTCATGGATTGCTCTCCAGATATGAAGAGTCCGGTCTCTTTAGCTTTCCTGTCCGAGGACAAAGATGCCGAATATCTCTTTTATACGCAACATCCCTCCAAACGTCTGAACGGCCATCTCCCGATGATTCATCCGGATGACATTCTGATCTTCGGCTCTTACTATGCGCTGAATCCTGTTATGCGTGAGCGGGTAACGGAAATTGTCGAATACGCCAAAGCACAGCGGGCCATCATCTATTATGATCTGAACTTCCGTAAGGCACATACGCATGAAGCGATTCAACTCCGCCCGACGGTAATGGACAATTATGAATTTGCGGATATCGTCAGAGGATCGGACGAAGATTTTATGAATTTATACCGAAAATCGGACACGGACGATATTTACCGGAACGAAGTAAAATTCTACTGTAAACGACTGATTACGACACACGGAAAGGACGGCGTGAATCTATATACGGAAAAGGGAAAAATACATTATGACGTGCAACCTCTGACCCCGGTCAGTACGATCGGCGCCGGCGATAATTTCAATGCCGGCATCGTCTACGGCCTCATCAAATACGGCATCGGATATCACGATTTATCACGACTGAGCGAGATGGTATGGAGCAAGATCATTCGTTGCGGTATGGAGTTCGCGGCCGATGTGTGCGGGAGCTTTTCCAATTATGTCTCGCCCGAATTTGCGAAGGAGAGGAGGCTTGATTAAAATGTTTTTGCTGATCAAGCCTTTCTCGACATTATTTTTTCAGCTTTTCTTTCAGGTATTTCCCTGTATATGACTGTTCGCAGGCGGCAATATCGTGAGGCGTACCTGCACAGACTACTTGCCCGCCCGCTTTCCCTCCTTCGGGGCCTAAATCGATGATATAATCGGCACATTTGATGACGTCGGGGTGATGCTCGATGATCACAGCCGTGTGCCCCCGGTCGATCAGGGCGTTAAACGCTTTGAGCAACGTCTTGATATCGTGGAAATGAAGCCCCGTCGTCGGTTCGTCAAACACGAACATGGTAGGCGCCTGCTTTTCCTGACTCAGGTAATACGCGAGCTTGACACGCTGGTTCTCGCCTCCCGAAAGAGTCGAAGAGGTCTGTCCCAACTTGATATATCCGAGCCCTACCTCTTGCAGAGGTTTTAACTTCTTCACCACTTTCTTGGCCTGCGCATCTTTTTGCGCTCCGAAAAATTCAATCGCCTGACTTACCGTCATCTCAAGCACATCGTAGATATTCGCTCCGTGGTATTCGACCTCCAAAGTATCGACATTGAACCGTTTGCCGTGGCAGGCCTCGCATTCAAGCATGATATCGGCCATAAACTGCATCTCGACCGTGATCCGTCCTTCCCCCTTGCACTCTTCGCAGCGACCGCCCTCTTTATTGAAAGAGAAATGTGCCGCCTGATAGCCCATCTGACGGGCTAAAGGTTGTTCGGCAAACAGCTTGCGTATCTCGTCGTAAGCTCCGATGTAAGTCACCGGATTGGAACGTGAGCTCTTACCGATCGAATTCTGATCTACAAATTCGATGGCTTCGATCCGGCGGATATCTCCTGTGATCGACGCACATTCGACCGATGCCGGCGCATCGTCGAGTAAACGCTTCACACCTTCGTAAAGAATGTCGCGTACAAGCGAGCTCTTACCCGACCCGCTGACACCTGTAACAACAGTCATCACATGCAGCGGAAACTTTACATCTACCTGTTTCAGATTATTCTTACGCGCCCCTTTAATCTCAATATATTCATTCCACGGACGTGTATAAGGAGGCGTTTCGATCTGCTCCTCCCCCGTCAGATAACGTACAGTATGGCTGTCGGTCTGTTGCCGTAATCCGTTTACGGCACCCTGGTAGACGACCTCGCCCCCTAACCTTCCCGCCGCCGGGCCGATATCGATGATATAGTCTGCCGCACGGATGATTTCCTCGTCATGCTCTACGACGACGACCGTATTGCCTAGCGCCTGTAATTGGCGAAGCACCTTGATTAGCATATCGGTATCACGCGAGTGCAGTCCGATACTCGGCTCGTCGAGGATATAGAGCGACCCGACGAGACTGCTCCCCAACGAAGTAGCTAAGCTGATGCGCTGGCTCTCACCTCCCGAAAGAGTGGCCGACAAACGGTCGAGCGTCAGATAGCCCAGCCCGACATCGAGCAGGAATTGCAGCCGGTTATTAATCTCCGTCAGCAGACGTTTGGCAATGATTGTATCGGCTTCGCTCAGTTCCAGCCGGTCGAAGAATGTCTTTACTTCATTTACCGGCATCGTGACCAGTTCGGCCATATTCTTCCCGCCGACCTGTACATGAAGCGCCGAAGGTTTCAGCCGGCTGCCCTTGCAGGCCGGGCATGTCGTTTTACCTCGATATCGCGCCAACATGACACGGTACTGTATCTTGTACTGATTGCTTTCGACAAACTTGAAAAAGTCGTCAATGCCATGGACACCTCGTGCGCCGTGCCACAGCAGTTCCTTCTCCTTCGCTGTCAGTTCGAAGTAAGGCCGGTGTATCGGGAAATCGTGTTTAACCGCGGCATGGATAAAATCGCGCAACCATTCGCTCATCACTTCGCCTTTCCAGCAGACGACAGCGCCTTCGTAGATCGACAGACTTTTATCCGGTACCACCAGATCTTCATCAATGCCCAGCACCTTCCCGAATCCTTCGCATGTGGGACAGGCGCCCAGCGGATTGTTAAAGTTGAACATCATCTCGGTCGGCTCCTCGAAAACCATCCCGTCAGCCTCGAAACGTTTTGAGAACTCGAACACTTCGGGCGATTCCGTCCGATAGACTTTCAGCCGACAAGTGCCCTGCCCTTCGTAAAAAGCAGTCTCAACGGAGTCGGCTAAACGATTTTTCAGCAGTTTGTCGTCCGAGACCTCTAACCGGTCGATCAAAATCTCGGCATCCTTCGTGTCCGTCAGTCCGGCATCATCGAGTACTTCCTGTATGCGATAGATTTTCCCATCGATTTCAAGTCGTGTATAGCCTTCTTTCCGGAGGATTTCAAGCTGTTCTTTGAGCGTCCGCCCTTCAGGCAGAACGACCGGAGCATAAACGGCAAAACGTATACCGGTAGGGTAGGACAACGCCTTTTTCACCACATCGGAGACTTGATGCTTCTTCACTTTCTGCCCCGAAACGGGCGAAATCGTTTGTCCCAGCCGGGCATACAGCAAGCGGAGATATTCGTAAATCTCGGTCGATGTACCGACCGTTGACCGAGGATTGCGGACACTGACCTTCTGCTCGATGGCAATTGCCGGCGGAATACCTTTGATGTAATCGCATTCAGGCTTGCTCATGCGTCCCAAAAACTGACGGGCGTAAGCCGAGAGGCTCTCCACATAGCGTCGCTGGCCCTCGGCATACAACGTATCGAATGCTAACGACGACTTGCCGCTGCCTGACAGTCCGGTAATCACTACGAACTTATCGCGCGGAATCTTGACATCGATATTTTTCAAATTGTTGACACGCGCCCCCTTGATCAGGATGTACCCGTCTTCTTCTTTTTCTTTCACCGTCTTCTTTGCCATCATGCAATCATTCAAATTGAATCGGCAAAGGTAACGATTTTTCAAGAAACAGGGGCGCGCCTTTCAGGCCTCTTACGACGACGCACGCGGTGCATCTTCAAGAGTAGCCGTCAGCAGCTTCCATACCTTTTCGACCGAATCGATACGAACGGCTTCGTCGGGAGAATGCGGGAACCGGATGTCCGGCCCGAACGAAATCATATCCATGTCAGGATATGCCTCCTGAATGATTCCGCATTCGAGGCCCGCATGCATCACCGATACGACCGGCTTTTGCCCGAAAAGTTTTTCGTACGTCGCTTCCATCGTCCGCAGAATCGGTGAATCGATGTTCGGTTGCCAGCCACCGTAGACGTTGTCGTATTCTACTTTGGCGCCGGCCATCGAGAAGACACTCTCGAGCGACGAGCAAACAGACTCCCTACGGCTCTCCGATGAGCTTCGCACAAGAATCTTCACATCGATCGCCCCGTTTTCCGACTTCACGACAGCCAGATTCGATGACGATTCTACCGTCCCCGGAAAATCGTTTAACATACTGATGACCCCATTCTGGCAACCTTCTACGGCATTGATCAGATCGTCCTGAATCTCTTCAGGGATTAGCGACGACGGTGCTTCAGTCATCTCGGCCGTAAGACAGAGGCTTTCCTCGATCCCCTTATATTCGGAGCGGTATAAATCCTGATAGTCGGCAATCAATTCCCACAGAGCTTCGATATTGTCGGCGGGAAGGGTGATCACGGCCGTTGCTTCGCGAGGGATCGCATTGCGCAGCGAGCCGCCGTCGATTGTGGCTAACCGTGCGCCATAGTCACACACAGCCACTTTCAGCAAGCGGAACATCAGCTTATTGGCATTTGCGCGACCAAGGTGAATATCAACACCCGAATGGCCGCCTTTCAGTCCCGTAAGCAGAATTTTTACGGCCACATCCCCTTCGATGGGTGGCGCTCCATCCTGATAACGGAAAGAAATATTCAAGTCTATACCGCCGGCACAGCCCACATATAACCTCCCCTCCTCTTCCGAGTCGCCATTGAGCAGAATGCGTCCTTTCAGAAAACCGGGTTTCAAGCCGGAGGCGCCATCCATCCCTACTTCTTCATCGATCGTGAACAGAGCTTCGAGCGGGCCGTGCTTCAACGTTTTGTCCGACAATACCGCCATGGCTAATGCCATCCCCATGCCGTTGTCGGCGCCGAGCGTCGTCTCACGAGCCGTCACCCATTCGCCATCGACATACGCATCGATCGGGTCCGTCAGAAAATCATGCACTACCGACGCATTCTTCTGCGGCACCATATCGACATGGGATTGCATGATGACGGTTTCACGGTCTTCATATCCCGCCGTAGCCGGCTTGCGTATCAACACATTGCCTGTCGCATCCTGAAGCGTTTCCAGACCCTGTTCTTTGCCGAACGTTTTCAGATATTCCGTCACTTGTTGGGTATGTCCCGTCGGACGCGGGATTTGCGTCAGGTCATAAAAATATCCCCAAACGGCTTGCGGTGAAAGTAATTTGATTTCTTTTGCCATGATTTTAGATATGAATGATGTATTTCTCTGCAAACGTAGACAAAAAATCTGAGATATGCTAACGAAGTCTTGATGAAGGTTGTCATTGGTCTGCCTGATAGTCTTTTCGCGGTATATCATTCTTCTTGTTTCAAGGAGGGAGAAGAAGGCCCTCAACGACTCTTTCTCCGAAAAAAAACGACGCGTTCACGATTAATTGTCAATAATTTTCTACCTTTGTCCGAATTTTAAGAAGTTAGATGTTTTTAGACGTAACGAAAGAAACAAAGATGAATGTAATTGAAAAGACGATTGATTTAGGTGATGGAAGGATCATCACCATCGAAACCGGGAAGTTGGCCAAGCAGGCTGATGGTTCCGTAACTGTCCGAATGGGAAGCACAGTGCTGTTGGCCACGGTTTGTGCTGCAAAAGACGCAGTGCCCGGTACGGACTTTATGCCGCTTCAGGTAGATTATAAGGAGAAATTTGCGGCATTTGGCCGTTTTCCCGGCGGCTTTACGCGCAGAGAAGGGAAAGCCTCCGACTATGAAGTGCTCACCTCTCGATTAGTCGACCGCGTACTCCGTCCGTTGTTCCCGGACGATTATCATGCTGAAGTATTTGTAAACATCATACTTTTCTCTGCCGACGGTGAAGATATGCCGGACGCATTGGCCGGACTGGCCGCCTCGGCAGCCCTCGCCGTTTCCGACATCCCGTTCGGAGGACCGATCTCGGAAGTGCGTGTGGCACGTGTCGACGGCCAATTTATCATCAACCCGACCTTTACGCAACTCGAAAAGGCCGATATCGACATCATGGTCGGCGCCACGTATGACAATATCATGATGGTAGAAGGCGAGATGAGCGAAGTGCAGGAGAGCGAGATGCTCGAAGCCATCAAGGTGGCGCATGAAGCCATCAAAAAGCACTGCCTCGTTCAGAAAGAGCTCGAAGCTGCATGCGGAAAAACGGTTAAACGTGAATATTGCCATGAGGAGAACGACGAAGACCTGCGTAAGAAAGTACACGACGACCTCTATGCCAAAGCGTATGCGATCTCCGTTTCGGGACAGGGCAAACAAGAACGTGCCGAAGCTTTTGAAAAGATCGTAGAAGAATTCAAAGCTCAATATACGGAAGAAGAGTTGGAGACGAAAGGGGCGCTGATCGACCGTTACTACCACGACGTGGAAAAAGAAGCCATGCGTCGGGCTATCCTCGACGAAGGCAAGCGCCTCGACGGTCGGAAAACAACCGATATCCGCTCCATCTGGATCGAAACCGACTGTTTGGCTGGGCCTCACGGAGCCGCAATCTTTACACGCGGTGAGACACAGTCGCTCACAACCGTCACATTGGGTACGAAGAATGATGAGAAAATTGTTGATGACGTGTTGAATCAGGGACGTGACCGTTTCCTGCTACACTACAATTTCCCGCCTTTCTCGACCGGTGAAGCCAGACCGCAACGCGGTGTGGGACGTCGCGAAGTAGGACACGGAAACCTTGCCCACCGTGCACTCAAGCGGATGATCCCGAATGACTATCCGTATGTCGTGCGTGTCGTTTCGGATATTCTCGAGTCTAACGGTTCGTCGTCGATGGCGACCGTCTGCGCCGGGACGTTGGCGTTACGGGATGCCGGTGTGCCTCTCAAGAAGCCGGTATCGGGGATTGCGATGGGGTTGATTTCGGAAAACAAAGGGACGAACTATGCGATTCTTTCCGATATCCTCGGCGATGAAGACCATCTCGGCGACATGGACTTTAAAGTGACCGGTACGAAGGACGGTATTACAGCGACCCAGATGGATATCAAGGTGGACGGACTTTCATACGAGATTCTTGAAAAGGCCCTTGCACAAGCCAAGGAAGGACGTATGCATATCCTCGGAAAGATTACCGACGCTCAGCCCGAAGCACGTGCCGAACTTAAGCCTCATGCGCCACGCATCGAGACGCTGATTATCGGAAAAGAATTTATCGGTGCGGTAATCGGCCCGGGAGGGAAGATTATCCAGGGGATTCAGGAGAAGAGCGGGGCAACAATCTCGATCGAAGAGGTCGACAATCAAGGCATTGTTGAGGTCTCGGCAACGAATAAAGAATCGATCGATGCTGCAATGCGTGCCATCAAGGCCATCGTTGCCGTACCCGAAGTAGGAGAAGTGTATGAAGGTAAGATTTCATCCATCATGCCCTATGGCGCTTTTGTCGAATTCATGCAGGGCAAAGACGGTCTGCTGCACATCTCGGAGATCGACTGGAAACGTCTGGAAACGGTCGAAGAAACAGGACTGCGTGAAGGCGACAGCATCACGGTGAAGCTGGTCGATATCGATCCGAAGACAGGCAAGTTCAAACTCTCTCGCAAAGTATTGATGCCGAAACCTGAAGGATATAAGGAAGCGGAACGTCCCGCACGTCCGCCACGTCAAAACAACAACGGAGGCCGTCGTGACAATGGAGGCCGTCCGCATCGCGAAAATCATCGCGGTGGCAACCAATAATCACAGATGTTTATAACATGGTATGGAAAATGATGGTGATTGTTTTCCTGCAAATAAAGAGAGGCCGCCTCAAAACGAGACGCCTCTTTTTTTAAAGAGGCTGTCTTTGCTTTTGAGACAGCCTCACTTTGGCTTAAACCCAAATTACGCGATACACTGTTCGGCGTTTACCATTAATCATGGACGTACGAATGCACGACAATGGTTACGTCAGGCTTACAGCCCTCCGCCGGGATGCGATGCCTTTTTCCCCAACGCTTCGCATTGGGCTGAATTATCTCGCCCTTTCAGGGCTCTTTCTGCAATCAGCAGTCAGCATTCAGCAATCAGCAGAGCCAACAAATCAACAACTAAACAAATAAACATCTCAACAATTCAACAACTCACCGCCTCTGCGGGGTTTACGAGGGCTGAAAGCCCGAATTATTTCAGCCCCATCCCGCAAGGGTGGGGTATATCGACATCCGGACCTTGTTCGGAGGGCTGAAAGCCTGAATTAAATTCATTCTTATTTCTTCTATTGCGGAATCTGGGTTAAAAAAGATTTCGTTATATTTTTGCGCGTCAAGTTTCGGCGATGGCCGGCTTTTTCTTCCGGATAGCATCCCAAAGCGCGAAACCGAGCAGTCCTATCAGGACGATCCCCACAATGATTGAGCCGGTCATGGAGATTTTCGCACTGCGAAGATAAACCTCGTCGATGCACTTGAACTCGATCTTATGCTGACCCGCAGGCACCTTCAATCCCCGCAGGATATAATTCACCCGCACCGGCGACACTTCCTGCCCGTCGATATACGCACGCCATGTTTTGTAAAACACTTCGGAGAAGACGGCCAGACGAGGTTGCGTACTGTTGCTCTCGTAGAGCAGATGACCCGGATTGACACAGTCAGTCAGACGGATCGAAGCCGCGCTGTCCGTCGCATGTTGTAACTGCTCCCAGTCGGCCAGCTTTTCTTTCCAGACAACATCAATCACCGCTCTCTCCAACGGATCGAAGTCGTTTAGGGCAACGATTTCTTCATCGGGCGAGTTCACCCACTGAATCTCGTTTACAAACCACACATTACCCAGCGCTCGATCGTTCTTCTGCACCTGTGGCCCTTGCTGAGTCGGAACGATGATATAACGCGTATTGAGCATGTTCAGCACATTCGGGTTAATGCCCTGTTGCGAGAAATGATAATCAATTATATCCTGATAACGGCGCAGCTTGGCCGGGCTGTATCCGCCGACGGATTTATGGAAATACGACGTCTCCGACTCGTTGAACGTATTTTTCGTCAAGTTCAACACCCGATAGTTCGGGTCTTTGTCCTGCAAGATGAGTTTGTCGACTTCCGTCGCCACGATCTCGCGCGATTTCTTCTTCGGCACAAAGCTGTCGTGATTCAGGAAACGCTTATCGACGGTCCACGCATCGATAAAAATCAGTACGCCGAAGATGGCCAGCAGATACCCCAATTTATACGATGTTCTTATATACAGCCATAACGCCGCGGCCGCCAATGCGATAAACACAAACGAGCGCCACGCGTCGGCCGATAGCAGGCTCTGACGGTCGGAGACCAAAGCCATCAGCAGATCGGGATACTGACCGAAATTCTGCGTGTCGGCCTGACTTGTAAAGCTCATCACACTGCCGCCGAACAAAGCGTAGAGCAGACACAGCCCTCCTGTGATGCCGGCCGAGATCGATAACGGACGAAGCAGCTTCTTCCGCTCGTCTTTGTATTCAAGAAACGTTTTGACGGCAAGCACGGCCAGTGCGACCATCGATACTTCCGCAATGACGAGTGCCATCGAGGGGGTACGGAACTTGTTGTACAGCGGCAGGTGATGGAACAGAAATTCATTGATCCCGGCGTTTTTCCCCCACGACAGGACGAACGAAATCAGGGTCACGGCAAGCAACCACCATCGTTCGGGCCCTTGCACGATAAGCAGCCCCAGCACAAACAGGAAGCAGACGACGGCTCCCACATAAACCGGTCCGGCCGTAAAAGGCTGGTCGCCCCAATAAGCCGGAGCGTACTGACAGAATTGTTTTCCTTGTGCGGCCTGTCCGTTACGGCTGAAGAAGTGGTAACACTCCGAATCCGTGCCGATGTCGTAATGCGAGCTGGCTCCGTAGAAATTAGGTATCAGCAGCGTCATCGTTTCTCCTTTGCCGTAACTCCAGTTGAACGCATAGTCGATATCCAGTCCGGAGCTTTCTTTCTTCCCGTCGGGATCGGCTTTCAACACGGCGCCGCCGCGCATCGTCTCTTTTACGTAATCGGCCGAGTTCATCAATGAACCTAACGCCGGAGCAATAGCCAGCAAACCAACGACCAGGAGAATAGCAGACGATTTGAAATAATCGGGCAACGTATGTTCACGGATGGCATAGATCAAATAGACTACAGCCAACACAAGAATCATCATCAACAGATAGTAGCTGATCTGTTGATGACTCCAAAGTACGTTCAGCCCCGTAAAAACAAGCGTGACGATGCTTCCCCAGAGATATTTCTTGCGATAGCAGAGAATAATTCCTCCGATAACCGGTGCCATCGTGGCCATCACAAGGCATTTATTCACATGTCCGGCATGAATACTGATCAGATTGAACGACGCGAACGCATAAGCGATCGCCCCGATGATACTTAACCAGTGTCTGCACCCCAAAGCGATCATAAAAATGTAGAAACCGATGAGAGAAAGGAAAACCACAAAGGCGTTTCCGGAAAGGAAGTAGAGCGAGAACACACGGCTCACATAACTGAAGATGTTGAAGATCGGTGCGCCATACGCGTAATTGTGCGGCATCCCCGCAAACATACGGTTCGACCAGAAAGCGTGTTCTCCCGTTTCTTTATAATAATCGACAAGATCTTTTCCCCAACCTTGTGCGCTCGTCACATCGCCCTGCATCAGCCCTTTATTGTCGAATACTTCCGGCGCGAAGTAAATGACGGACAGCCCTAAAAACAACAATACCGCTAAGATATGCAGCAAACTTTTTTTCAATGTATCGCTCATGATGTTCTATCTTTTCAATTCTTACATTATAATGTCGATTCACTAATAATTGTTCCCGAAAAGCTTCGCCCAATAGAAACGAAGGGCAAACCAAAGGTGTCGTATCCGGGTCGGGAACGTGCCGTAATAGTTACACATGATCCGGTAGCGCTCTTTCAACGACGCCTTGCGGTTGCGGGTTGTCATCCCCTCCGCGAGATAATGGATGAGACGCAGATGCGAATTGACAATCGCTGTGGATTGTTTCATGCAACGGATACACCAGTCAAAATCGGCAGAGAAACGGTATTGCAAATCGTACTCCGGTGCCGCCTCCCGCTTCATCACAAAGGCCTGATGACAGACCAGCATACCCGTACAGAAACTCTTCCATGTCAAATGCTCCGGCACTTTCAGCCGACGCGCCGCCAAGAACTTCCCCTCTTCATCCACCACGTCCGTCTCTCCGTAAAGGATATCCGGCATTCCGTTCCGTTCGGCCACCTCGGCCAACCGAGCCACCGTCTCCGGCGACTGCAACGTATCACCCGCATTGAGAAACCACACGTAATCGCCTGTCGCCACCCGAAGTCCTTTGTTCATTGCATCATAAAGTCCCTTGTCCGGCTCGGATATCACTTCAAACCGAACCAATCCCGGACTTTGTGACTTGTAACTCGTAACCATCTCCATCGTCCCGTCTGTCGATGCTCCGTCGATCACAATATATTCGATCCTTGCATACGATTGTTCCGCAACGCTTCGCAACGTCCACTCCAACACTTTCTCTGCGTTGTAAGTGACGGTGATAATGGAAAACAAAGGAGACATATATTATGACAATAGACTGTGATATAATGCCATGTGCTGTTTGGCTACGATCTCTTCGCTATAGCTTTGCTCAACCTTCTTACGTGCATTCGTCGAAAGTATTTCCGGATCAGCTTCTTCCAAAATCCAGCGGATACCATTAGCTAAATCGTCTGCATTCTTATATTCTGCCACATATCCGTTCTGCCGATGATCGATCATTTCGGGAATTCCTCCCACATCGAATCCGACGCAAGGAGTACCGCATGCCATAGCTTCCATAATGGTGTTCGGAAGATTATCTTCCATCGAAGGAATAACGAACAGGTCGACCGCATTATATAAATCAATCATCTTCTCCGCATCACGAATATAACCGACATGATATACCGGATAAGGCAATAAGGCTGCAATTTCTTCCGAATTTCCGCCGAAAACGACAATCAAAAGCTCATCTTTCGATATTTTTTCCCGTCGGGATAAATATTCGCAAGCCTCCTTCAGATAGTTAAAACCTTTCCGATCATCCGTCACCTTGCAAGCCCCGAATAAAAGCAATTTCTTATCTGTGGGCAGATGGAGCGATTGGCGAACTTCCGCTTTGTTTTTTTTCCCATAAACCATACAATCAATCGCATTAGGGATGGAACAGATCCTCGATTCATGACACAGTGCGCTTTTTCGTGCCTCATCAGCGATCCATTGGCTGCAACCGAGAAACGTGATTTTTCCGGAACGATAGATTTCCGCCTTTTTCTTAAAAATACATCGAGATAAATCCTTCTTACAGGCATGCTTTAGTTTGGCACACGCCTGACATTGTGTGTAATATTTCAAACATCCCCCGGTATAGTGACATATTCCGGTATATGCCCACTGGTCATGCATCGTCCAAACAACAGGTTTACCCAATGAGGATAATTTTGCAATGCTCTTCAAGGATAGAAAACCCTGATTGACCCAATGCAAGTGAATAACATCCGCCCATTTTACGAGAGGATGCCGGTCAATACGATATCCCGTATTGGCAATCGATACGGCAAATAAGTTATGACGTGAAAAACCGTTATTTAACCAGATAACAAGACGCTCCCATAAAAATCGGAACTTGCCGAACCACTTAGGCTGTTTCTCGTAAATACTGCAAACCCGTTCGTCGTCCGTCTGCTTATCACGTACCAGCATCTTAGCCGATATACCCTGCTCCTCCAACGCTTGCTGCAAACGCTTGCAGGCGATGGCGGCGCCCCCTTGTAACTCAAACGTACTAAGCAGGAGAATCTTCATCTTATTTTCTCGCTGCAATCACAATATAGGGTGACAAAAACTTCCCTTTGACGGAAAACAGCTTGATCGCATAACTTATCATCTTTACCATCCACCGGATCATTAAAGACGTTTTAGCTTTAGGCTCTAACCATACAATCGGTTTTCTTGTGTATTCGACACGTAAATCTTTCAAAGAGAATGTCGCCATGATTTTCTTTAATCGATCGATCTCCATCGACTTTAAATTATGTGCATCATAATTCTCTTTATCAAACCGGCGCTGTATCCATCCGTTTAGCCCTAACAAGTTGGGCAAGACAATAAGCAAAAGTCCGCCGGAAGCGAGTAAGTCTACATGCCGCAGAATTACATCCCGCGTATTGTTGAAATGCTCGATAAATCCCAAAGAGAAAACAATATCATATTTTCTGTCCGTAGAAAAGTTAAAAAAATCGGTATTGTTAAACACATATAGCCAGCTCGTTGTTTAGTTTTAGAAAAAGTAATTTTAGGGATTTTTCTATCATATGTTTTGCCTTACTATAACACTTCTCTTTTCGTTTGAACCTTGCTAAATAATGCCTTATTCTGCTATTATAACCTTCGACTGTATAAGTTTCTGCCTTCGTTTGAATGTGTTTTACATTAGGAAGAAATTCCTTATAGCTCTTCCAATAGTCAGAATAATACACAGATGCAGGAATGTTTTTTATCTTCTTCCAAAGCTTCATCCCTGTATCTGTGCTTCTGTCCCCACAGACAAAAGAGATAAATCGTTTTCCAAATCGATCAACAGCAATCCATACCCAACAGTAGTTTTTTTTGAACCTATATATGTGTGCATCTCATCTAATTCAACAACTGAAACAGGTCCCTCTTTTTGTGGTAAAGCCACCCTTTCACCCCATTCTTTTACCCAATAGTAAACAATTGTATGACTTATTTTCAATATGCGTCCGATTGCTCTAAAACCTAAGCCCTCCAAGTACATCTCCAAAGCTAATCTACGAGTAGCAGCTGATTTTGTATTAGATTTCTGTTGAACAGTATAACGATAATGACAATCTTTACAATAATGGCGCTGACGACCACCGACAATGCCATCTTTACGATGATTTATGCTTCCACATCTTGGACAATCCATAGTTTTTTTTCAGCAAAGATAATAGTACTATATAAATTTAACAATACCGTTTAAATCTTTGGGAAGAAAACGGTCAAAAAACATCTTCTGCAGTACTTTTCCGTATTGATAGTTTTTCCAGTATGTTTTCCAGAAAGAGCGATCGGTCAGATTGTTTACCTCCATATTTTTCTTCGTTTTTATATCTGTCAGTTTTTATTTAATTCGGCCTGTATTTAATCACTTTGGCCGGGTTACCTACAGCAATGGCATTAGCAGGAATATCTTTAGTCACCACACTCCCCCCGCCGATGACAGCCCCATCTCCAATGTTTACTCCGGGCAAAACAATGGTGTTGGCACCAATCCAAACATCATTCCCGATGATTACGTAATTGTTGACTGTCGACCAGGGCTGATCGGCAATGTATATTCCTTGACGGATAGAATGATTCGAAGCCGTAATTGTAATGTGCTGGGATATCAAACATTTATCACCAATGATAATTCTACCTCCTCCGGCTCTAATATTATTATATTCTCCGATATACGTATTCTCTCCGATAATTAACTCCGATCCGCGAAAAGAATTATTCCGATCATCATTGATAATGATGGTTGAGAACTCGCTAATACAACTTCCTTTTCCAATCTTGATGGCATCGATGCTTTTAAGGAGCAGTTTTGTTCGGATCGCAATATACGACCCTTTGTTACGGCGCATGATCTTTATGATAAGAATCAATCGAAGCAGAGGCTCGAATATTTTTGACATTTTTCTACAGAAAACAGCGACTGTCATGACGAAGAATTACTTATTGTTTCATCGCGTAGTTAAAAGCATCCATATAGCGCCGAGTAACGGTATGAATGTTGATTTTCTGTTGAATCACCTCACTTCCGGCAACTCCCATCCTTTTTGCAACATCCGTATCTGAAAGAATAAGGCTGATCTTGTCTGCAAGATCGTTGGCATCCCCTTCCTTGAAAAAATATCCATTGACACCATCCGCGACCAGATCTTTTTCCGTTCCATCACAGACTGAACAGATCACAGGCAGGGAAAAGCACATGGCGTCATTAATCGACAGCCCCCCCATGCCTGCCAATACATATACGGTCGACTCGTTCATGTATTGCCCCAATGTCAGAGGATCATAGATCGCTCCGGTAAAGATCGTTCTATCAGTTAAGCCTAATGCTGCCGATTGCCGGATCAGGTTTTCCTTTTCCGGGCCATTCCCGATAATGACCAGTTCGCTCTCCGGATATCGGTCCGCAACTTTCCTATATGCTTCAAGGAGTAAATCTACACGCTTCCATCTGACGAGTCTGCCGATGTGCAAAATACGTATTTTAGGAGGCAAGACAGGGGGAAGTAGAGCAATTTTTTTCCTGATTGCAAAGAGGGTATCTGTGTCGGTCGAATTATATCTTACAAAGATAGATTCTTTCTTTATCCCGTAAGAAGGGAGAATATCATAAGCTAAGGTAGTATAATTCAATGATGCAGTAGCTCGACTATAAATGAATTTTCGGATATGCATCGTCCATAAAGCCCGAAGTTTGAATGCCAACCCAACACTTTGAAGCTCCATATTCTCATTGTACACCGGATGGGTTTTGTAGTAGCTCAATTGTTTAAAAGGGGCTACTTGAAATGGTATTTCATGGAGTATAAGACGGATATGTTTCTCTTTCAATAGTCTCATGAATACCCGATCAAAATAGAGTTGAAGGAAATATGGCCAGCAAATAACCAAAATATCCGGCTCACTTTGAATCAGAGTGTTTTTAAGATCAACGAGAGCGGATTTTCCATACCACCTTCGCACGACCGGACTAAGGATTAACCGATAACTGTGATGCTGATTTTTAGCCCGTTCTACTCCGGCCCCAATAGTACCGTCATCGTCTTTGGGCAACATCATGATCAATTCACAACCTTCATTTGCCAATCGCTCAAAGACCGGATGATTATAGTTTGTTATGCCGGGGTTAACAAACAATACTTTCATAAAGTTTGAATATACTGAGCAATCCGTTCGCAAGCCTTTCCGTCGCCATATGGGTTGACCGCCTGACTCATTTTCTCGTAATATTGGGCATCGTCCAGCAAAGACGAAACTTCCGAGACAATCTTATCATAATCCGTTCCGACCAGCTTGACTGTTCCGGCTTCCAGCGCTTCAGGACGCTCCGTCGTATCACGCATAACGAGTACCGGCTTACCCAGCCCGGGGGCTTCCTCCTGTATGCCTCCGCTGTCGGTCAGGACAATATGGCTTTTCTCCATCAGATATACGAACGACAAGTATTCCAGCGGCTCGATAAAGAATAAGTTGGATTGACAATTCTCTCCGAAAATCTCTTTGATCGGTTTCCGAACATTCGGATTCAGATGCATCGGATAAACGAAATCGACATCCGGATATTTCTCGCTCAACATTTTAATCGCTCGGCAGATATGTAGAAACCCATCACCGAAGTTTTCGCGCCGGTGCCCGGTGATAAGCACAAGGCGACGCCCTTCTTCCGTCACCAATCGGCCTGTATCATAGCCTGCGGCCTTCAGCTCTTTCTCGAGTGATAATTGTAAAGGAACATCGTCTTTCATCTTATTGACTACGGCATAGAGCGCATCAATCACGGTATTACCGGTGACGAGAATACGGCTCTTATCGATGCCTTCGCGCAGCAGATTCTCCCGGCTTAACGGTGTAGGAGAGAAGTGGTATGTTGCAATCCGGCCTGTAATCTGCCGGTTCATCTCTTCGGGCCACGGACTGTAAATGTTATGTGTCCGCAGTCCTGCTTCCACATGCCCTACCGGTATTTGCTGATAGAATGCTGCCAAAGCAACAGCCATCGAAGTGGTTGTATCGCCATGTACCAGCAGCACATCCGGTTGGGTCCGGGTTAAGATATCACGCATACCGGAAAGGATTCGGGCCGTGACATCATACAAATCCTGTCCCGGCTTCATGATGTTCAGGTCGTAGTTCGGAACAATCCCGAAAATGTTTAGCACCTGATCCAACATCTCCCGATGTTGGCCCGTTACACAGACCAACGTTTCATATTGATCGGGATGTTTTCGGAACTCCTGCACAAGCGGAGCCATCTTGATCGCCTCGGGACGTGTCCCGAAGACTAACATTACTCTTTTCATCATCTTACTTTTTGAATATCCCGCAGAAATCAAGTATCACTTTCTGTTCGTTCCATGCCAACGTCTTGAATTCTTTGTGCGCAACAAGGAAAACGACAATGTCCGCCCGCTCATAAGCCGCTTGGTAGTCCGTCAGCTTAAAGATCGGGTGTTCGTGTATGTTGGGTTCTACAATCAGCAGATTTTCCGGCTCGGATTGCATGACTTTTTGGGTAATATACTTTGCCGGACTTTCTCGCAGGTCGTCGATATTCGGTTTAAAGGCCAGCCCCATAATCGCCACGACAGGCTTACGCGAACGTTTCATCTCATATTCCAACATGGTGTTTTTGATTTTTTCCGCACACCAGAAAGCTTTATAGTTATTGAGCTCGCGCGATTTGGCAATTAACTGTGACTCTACCGGAAATTCCGAAGTCAGAAAGTACGGATCGACCGCTATACAATGTCCACCGACACCGCAACCCGGCTGCAGGATGTTCACTCGAGGATGTTTATTGGCCAGCTCGATCAGCTCCCAAACATTGATTCCGGCCTTGTCGCAAATCAGAGACAATTCGTTGGCAAAAGCGATCTGTACATCGCGCGACGAGTTTTCCGTCAGCTTACACATCTCGGCCGTCTTAGCATTCGTCTTATGCAGATTACCTTTCACGAAGAGCGTATAAAACTCCATGGCCTTTTGCGTCGAAGCCTCATCAATCCCCCCGATCACCCGGTCGTTATATTCCAGCTCATAAAGGAGATTGCCGGGCAGTACTCTTTCCGGACAATAAGCCATGTAAATGGCTCCTTCCAATTCCGGGCGTTCGGCGTAAACGAGCTGTTTCATTTTATCGGTCGTCCCTACCGGTGAGGTCGACTCGATAATCAGTAGACTGCCTTTCTTCAACAGGGGAATAACCGAACGTATCGCCGTTTCAACATACGAAATATCCGGCTCATGATTGCCTCTGAAAGGTGTCGGAACGACAATCAGGTATACGTCGCCCTCTTCCGGCCGCATCGTTGCACGCAAATGTCCGCCTCGCACGACTTGTTCAACCACTTCCGACAATCCCGGCTCTACGATGTGCGTCTCACCCTTATTCACCGATTCGACCACCCGTTCATTGATATCGACACCGACCACCGTCAGTCCCTTTCCGGCCAGCATCGCCGCCGTCGGAAAACCGATATACCCTAAACCGATACAAATAATTTTGTTCATTGTTTCTGTCTGTTTCTTATCTATTACGGATGCCAACACATCCCTTATTCTCGTTTGTTTATTTTCCGGTAGCTGCCTATTTCTGCAGTCTATCCTCCCTCAAATTGCAGGTCTTTCTTAAAGAAATAAATTCTTTTTCTTATGGATAAAACCACTATGCGCTATCGTTTCTGAATGTTTAAAGAAAAGTCACCGGCTTTTAATTAATAAAATAAATTCAAATAATCTTTAAAAACATACAGTTTGCCACGGGAAGCCCCTGTAATTTCTTTTAGTATCCGCAAATCTTCCATCCTAACAATAAGCTCATAAGCGGTCTTGAGCGATTTTCCTGTAACCTCCGCCACTTTTTGAGCATCAATAACCGGAGTTCGGTAGAGAAAATCGATTACTCTGTCGGCATCTTTACCTTTTGTACCCAGTTCTTTTATCTTCGACTCAGTATGTTTTTGAAGCTGTAGAATTTTGTCGAATGTTTCTACTCCTTTCCGGGCAGTCTCAATAACACCTCTCAGAAAGAATTTCAGCCACTGATTAAGGTCGTTATGTGTGCGTACTCGCATTAAGTTATCGTAATAGAGTGTCCGATGCTTCTCAAAGAAATCAGACAAATACAGAACAGGTTGCTTCAGGATACCTCTGCTGACTAAATAAAGAGTAATCATTAAACGTCCCACACGGCCATTTCCGTCTAAAAACGGATGGATCGTCTCAAATTGATAGTGTATGATTGCGATTTTTAACAAATCGGGCAAAGGATTGAGACTATCGTTGGCAAATCTTTCCAAATCGGACATCAATTCCGGCAAACTGGTATGTATCGGGGGCACAAAAACAGCATCGGCCAAAGAAACTCCACCAATCCAGTTTTGGCTGCTTCGGTATTCACCGGGAAGTTTATGTTCACCACGTACCCCCTGCAGCAGAATTTTATGGATTTGCCGTATCAGACGTGACGAGAACGGCAATGTATGCAAGAGATTTATCCCTTCATTCATGGCTGAAATGTAGTTACGAGTTTCTTCCCAACCGTCTCTCCGCTCGGTCTCGATTTCTTCCCTTTTCAGAAAAGCCTCTTCGATGTTCGTCTGTGTACCTTCTATCTTAGTCGACTGTGTTGCTTCCTTGGCGACGTGCATACGGACAAAGAAGTCAATGTTCACATATTCCGAATACATATCAAGGCGTCCCAAATGGCGGTCTGCTTGACTGAGCAATTGAAATACATTCATGTCCGAGAATTTCCATGCTCTATTAATCGGCTCGGGCTGAAAACTTTTGTAGTAGCCTTGATTGATATAGGTTCCTGATTTGAAATTCTCCATTGAAATTATTTTTTCTTACTTTTTGCCGAAAAACGAAAATAATGATGTGCCTTATTTTACTTTTTGCCGAAAAACGAAAATAATGATGTGCCTTATTTTACTTTTTGCCGAAAAACGAAAATAATGATGTGCCTTATTTTACTTTTTGTCTTGTTATCCCATTCATGCGGAGTAACAGCATCGCCGCTGTCGGAAAACCGATATACCCTAAACCGATGCAAATAGTTTTGTTCATTGTTTCTGTCTATTCTTTATCTATTACAGATGCCAACACATCCTTTATTCTCGTTTGTTTATTTTCTGGTGGCTGCCTGTTTCTGCAGTCTATCCTTCCTCAAATTGCAAAGATTCCTCTTTTTCTTTAAAAACGCTTCCATACTATTCCGAAGACATGATAACTTGCCAGTACCCGGATTTATTATTTCCTACACGCATCAGCACCCCTTTTTCTTTAAGTTTATTGGTATGATCTACTATCTTACGACGCGATATTCCCAACGCTTCAGACAAATCGGATAACGTCATTCTGTTATTTTCGCGTAATAACGACATGATTTTTTTTTGTTTTTCGGATAAGCTATCGGTGACCTTATCGGTGACCTTACCGGTGACCTTACCGGTGACCTTATCGGTACGATTCAAAAGAAGACGAACCGTAAACAGGTGCTTATTCACATAGAACAACGGTTGTGGTAATCCGTTATCGACACATTCTTTAATGATGCGAATCGTTCCACGCCCCCAATTCTCTATTTGCCCGGATTTATAAAAAGTATCCGCAATCAAGAAATTACGAGGAATCGAATTATGAACGTTCTTAAGATCTTCTACCGTGATTTCCCCCGGTAGCTTACCATCGTTCATGATCTCCAATTTATCGGGATATACGCGAATCTGAATATTGGAAGTAATCATATAATCACGATGGATAACGGCATTAAGCACCGCTTCACGCAAAGCCTCATAGGGATATTCCAGTTTTTCGCGTCGATAAATCCCCTCATACGAAATGGGACTGAGCAAATATTTGGTTCGCAGGATATCTAAAGACAAATCGACTTGTCTGAACAGGTTTCCTTCCACGATATCGCTGGTAAGGATCTCCGCTTCATTCAAAAATTTTCCAATCCTGATTCGGGCTTGAAGAAAATATTTTTGCGGATTTTTAGCAAACAACAACACCGCGGCCCGTTTGTATTTATCTCCTTTGATCAAATTGAGTTTCTGCAAAATCATCTTTGACTTTTCTTCTTTAACATAAGGCAAGCGATCTCTGGCCAATATTTTAAAACGCTCTATCGTTTCCAAATCCAATTCTTCCTCCGTAAAATCATCCACCTCAATTTCCTCCCAGGTAACCCCGTGTTTTTTGAGTAGAAATTCGGACAACTGAGGCCCCTGCAGTTCAGTCGTTACGCTTCCACTCCGTATATAGTAGTGACCGTGATATGAAATCGGGACAATACTCGGATGCACGGTAAGGATAATATACCGTTTTCCACCCTCATCTCTTATTTTAACAACCGGTAGAATCCCTGTTTTTTGATTAATCAGATTAGGCAATGTTTCCAATAATTTTTCAGCGTTGTCCAATCCGATAACCTCACCTTCATCATTGACTCCCAGATACAAAAAACCACCTTCACTATTGCTGAACGCCGATATGTAACGGATATATTCTTCACGCCACGAAGATTTAAATTCCGTATTTTGGTTTTCATGCATCATCCTTTAGCTCTTTATATGCCGCTGACACCTCGCTCCCCATAATTGACGGTTCCGGTGTGCTCTATGTCAAATAGCCCCCCCCCGTACTGTCCGATTGATGTATGTTCCCAGTTTGAAATTTTCTACAAGACTTGTTTCTCTTACTTTTTGCCACACAAAATACAACTACAACTATATTTCTTTCAGGTATAACACTTTGCACAACCTATAACATTTCCTCCCATTTATATAAACAATAAATCCTCCATATTTTCCCCCAATTCTCATTTTTTCCAGAACAATAATTATCATATTCTTTCAGTAAGGGGTCTATTGGCATAGACGTTATGGCACTCAATTTCTTTGTTAAAAAAACCTCATCAAACGCTCTTTTTAGATCTGTTTGTTGCCACATTTCTTGGGGAGAGACAAAGCCCATCTTATCTTCTCTATTTATAATATAGTCAACCACTGTCCCTGCTGCACTAATTCTTTCAATTCTTTTATTTATAAAATTATCTATTTTCAAACTAGTAGATAAAGATAAAGCAAACTCAACTATTCGATAATCTAAAAAAGGTACTCTAGCCTCAATCCCAAAAGCCATTGAATTTCTATCTTCATAACGTAAATATTCCCTTAGTGGGGTTTTCGTTATTCCCGATAAACAATGCTCCGGAAAATTATTATTAAAAAGACAAGCCCTCAAAATATGTCTACATATCAAGCTAAAAGGAATTCGTCTTCTTTTAGAGAAGAGATGAACTTCTCTGAAAAATTTACTTATACGCCCCTGCAATAAAAGTTCCGCAAAAAACACAAAATAATCATTGGTATATCCCCCAAATAATTCATCTGCTCCTTGCCCATTCAATACAACTTTCACAGAAGCCGTTTGCATTTGCATATATTTATATATATAAAAACCAGAATAGGCAGACAATGATCTAAATGGTTCTTCCATATGGTACATCATATCATATGAATCTTTCAGGAAATCCGTAGGATTTGGATATATATAATGGGCATTCAAATTATAATATTGCACACTCTTATCTATATATTTTTTTTCACTAAACCTTTCATCTTCAAATACAGCCGAAAAACACTGTGGTTTACACCCTAATTTACTCATTACACCAACAATTAAATTTGAGTCTAATCCCCCACTAAGCAAGGCTCCAACCTCCACATCAGACTGTATATATTGCTTCACTGAATCTTCAAAAAGTAAAGAAAAACGCTCTACTGCCTCATTTATGTCTGTAATAGTTTGTTGTGGAGTAAACGACCAATATTTTTCAATCTCTATACGGCCTTTGGATAATATCAAAAGATGAGCTGGTTCTAACTCTTTAATATTACAAAAAAAAGTCTCTTCTGTATTATTTAAGAAACAGCTTTGCAAATAATTACGAACAACATTCTTATTTATTACGTCTAAAGAAGTATCTAAAGCTCTAATAAATTTCAATTCACTGCCAAAACAAAAAGAACCATTTCCCGTTATTGTATAATAAAGAGGTTTTATGCCAAAACGATCTCTTGACAAAATAATTTCATCTTTCTTTTTATCATAAATAGCTAATGCCCACATACCATTAAATTTGGCAAAGCATCCTTTCCCCCATTCTACATACGAGTATAATACAACTTCTGTGTCAGAATCCGAGTGAAAGTGATATCCTTTACACTCCAATTCATCGCGTAAATTTTTATAGTTATAAACTTCACCATTATATGTTATTACATAATTTCCATCATCAGATAAAAAAGGTTGATGTCCTTTAGATGTGATGTCTAATATTGACAACCTCCGATGACCAAATATAAAATTTGTCGTACTTTCAGTCAATAGATGTGGCAATTTCCGAAAATGATCAATCGTTTCATCTCCCCTATAAGAGTGAAATTGTCTTCCCTGATTCAACATAACAAAGCCTTCATCATCGGGACCTCTATGTCTAATTAATCTATGTGCCCTATAAAAATCAGAAACTAAAATATGAGCTGAACTCGAGATATACCCTGTTATTCCACACATCTTATTATAATTCTTTTATCCATTCTAATACATTTGCAAAGTTGACATCAAATGCCCATTTCTCTCTATCTTCAAAAACATTTCTTCGCATAGTATCAAGAGTATCAGGATTAGACATGTATTTTATAGCTTCTATTAACCCATTCATATCTTTATAATAAACAGCTCTCCCATAGTTATTCTCATTAATAATATCAAATGCATCACCTAATGGTATAGAAGCTAACACAGGTAGTCCCATATTAATATATTCAAATAATTTGGAAGGAACACAAGCGCCCCAATAATCTCCTCTCAGAGAGAGAAAACCAATATCGGCACTCTTTGACATTGTTATTATATATTGATCGTGAGACATCATTGGCAATAACTTAATCCTATCAGACTTATCATATTTCAACATTGGTGTATAATTTTCATATTTACCAATAAATATTCCCTCTACGTTTGTCGTTTTCAAAATAGCTTCCGCCAATATTTCAGGCGATTGCTCTTTCGCCAATACCCCACCATAAAGAATTCTAAGCGGATAAGAGTTCTTTTTTTCTTCTATGCTAATTGGTATCTTCTTTGTATAACCATGATAGCAGTTTTTAACTATTTTAATCCGAGGATATTTCTTCTTTAGTGCCAAATTTAAAGTCATAGAAGATGTAATAACCATATCTGCCTCTGGAACATATTTAGCCTCAAAAGCATCTCGTTTTACAGCAAAAACAGGAGGAGTACGACTTAGGCCATTAACCGTCGTATAATTAATAGGATCATGAAAATTAACCACAAATTTACATCCCAGACTCTTCTTTAACAAGAAACCTAATTTTATCATACCCAACTCACCGCCACTCGTACAAAAAAGGATGTCATCTTTTTTTATCCTATCCTTTAGGTATCTATATGAAGTACGCACCCATTTATCTAAATAATCTTCATAAATGCCAAAATTCTCAAACCACAAATCAATCTTATTATTTAAATATGGTATTTTTATCAAATTCTCTGAGCAAATTATGGTTTTATTCTCATAATTAGGTGTCACAACTGTCACATCATAACCGGCATTACGGAATATTTCCACCTTTCTCAATCGTGTTATCACTCCCCCTCCTACACTAGGCAAGTATGATCTGGTAAAAAAATAGATTTTCCTCATTTAACTATTTTATTCAATCATAGTTTTCGATACATGCCTCTCTTACTTTCTTGAATCTAAAGCTCATTGTATATGACCAATTCCCCTTCTTTCCACGATTCTTTTTATTGGTGTACGCAGGTAGCCATTTCCCTATTATAGGAATTCTTTTCCATATAAAGTAAGGTTGGGCAACTCCTTCTATTGGTAAGTATGCTTCCATTTCAAAACCACACGAAGCCAATAAGGTAACAAAATTATATGCATCCCATGCGTTAATATGATTATGCACTTTATTATAATTTGACAACATTTCCATAGAATGCCTTCGTAGACGATCAGTAGATATAAAGAAAGTCCCCCATATAAAATTAGGGTTTATAATGTTTGGCAAACTGATAATCAAGCATCCTCCTGATTTTAGCATTCTATTTATTCTACATAAATAATTACCAACATTATGTACGTGTTCTATTACTTGTGATGAAAAAACAAGATCGTACTTTAATTCAGGAAATGAAAATTCATGAATAGTCATCCATTTTACCCCCCCCCTGAAAACTTATTTTTGCTTTCGTTAACTCTATTTCAGATTGCTCTACCGCATCAACTTTACATTTGTATTTGTTGTAAAAATATTGACTGACACAACCTGTCCCACAACCATAATCAAGAATGCAATCAGACTCTTTTATTGGAGGAAAGAGTTCCAGGATTCTCACATATCTACCATATTTATCATTAAATATGGAATGATAATATGCATGTACGTCTTTTCTTATTTGCCCTATATCCATTGTACCTCTATACTTATATTACTGTTATTGTTCGTAGATCCTCTTTTGATAATCCCATTTTTTTATAATAGGCAATCTGTTGATTATATATTTCTGCATTCCGTTGAGACAGTTCTTCGTGATCAAATCCTCTCAGTTTGTCATAAATAAAATTGTTTGTTTTTCGAGGGATCCCACGTGAAAGCAAATATTGTTTCCATTTAATCTTTCTCAAATCAAAAGGAATTCTTTTTTTCTCTCGCTTCTCTTCTTCTTTTAAAACACGGATAATTTCATTTCCGGCTCTGACATGATTCAGTCCGTCATCCCATTGTATCGTCTCCCTGATCACTTCTTTTCTCTCCGATTCCATTGCCTGAAAGCCGGGCAATTCATGCGTTGAATAGAAGGAATCAATTGCAGCCTGCAATGTAGGTACATCAGGGTAATTCGGAGAACCTTTATACACATTCGCCCGTGGAAAATCAATTCCCGTAGGATTTAACAAGCATGTTTGTTTCCCTAAGAGCCATGCCTCAATAACGGTCGTAGATTCATACGTAATCCAGAAATCACTTACCGCAATACAATCAACGATTGATTCTTTTTTCAATATAAGGACATTGGGGAATTTTTCGACTCCGGCTATTCCTGATTCAAATAATCCTCTTGTATTTCCGGGATGTTCTTTTAGTAAGAACAAAATATCGGGATTCTTCTCGATGATATTTAATAATACTTGATTTGATAAATCACGATCCCGCTGAAATCTATTTATACCTGATTCTCCTATGATTTTAATAAAACTCTCATAGAAAGAATCGACAGGATAAGTGACCCCAAAATTCCAACATCCAAAACCTATAATTTTAGTATATTGGTTTTTCTTATATTTGTGAAGGAAATCGTCTTTACTGATTGGAGTAACTATTTTATAATAATCAAACCCGACCCCCCCCGATATTTTGACTTTATCTTTAAGCTCTGGCCAAGTTTCAATTGTTAACGATCTTGTCCGTGTTGACCATTGCATATTGACATTCTCATACATCTGCTGATCTACATTCCATCCCCATATATAAAAAGAAAGTGTTCCATTAAAAAAATTTCCTTCGGATGTAAGAGTCACTACTTTTATGCCCTTAAACGCAGCATATTTTACTAATTGAAAATTTATTGGAGCACCCACACCATTCGTTATAAATAATAACTCAGGTTTCAGTTTATCAATCATTTTAAACCCACAGAAAACAGAACTTTCTTTTACAGTTAGCCCCATGTACCGAAGATAATTACAGACCATTGTAGCCATATTCCTATCTCTTGAAGGATAGGAAGTCCATTCTAAATTAAGAATATCCATTATACAAAGAATTATTATGAAAGAAATTTAGTATTTCTGTGGCATTATCACTTTTCGCACGATCAATTGCCGTTTTAGAAAACTCGCTTGCAAAACGAATATCGGTTTGCGGAGCATTACATATTTTTTTCAGCATAATACAATATTCATAAAATTCAGGAATCCAATTTTCTACAACTCCTATTTTCTTATTATCCCCAAAGTCTCCTCTCCAAATAAATATATTTAGCTTTTCACACGAATACCCTAAAACAGGAAGATGCTCGATTAATTTTTTCACATCGGTAAAACGATTGGGAAAGTTTTTTAGTTTGGCATTTCTTTCCGCAATAAAAGCCTTTTCATCGTCTTTACAATAAGTATCATTTTTACCCGTAATAAGACATGTTCCTCCGATTTTAAGTATCCTGTTTATTTCTGCCAAGCTTTTTTCCTGTTCTACTACATCAAATGTTCCCAACATAATTATTTTATCGAAATAATTATCAGGGTATCTACTATCTTCTGCTGTAGCAACATGCAATGATGTATAATCATATAACGTTGCGTCATTAATCATCGATAAGTCTATATCAATACCAAATATAATATTCGTATAATGTTTTATCACCGGGAATATACGACCTTGTCCACACCCTAAATCCAACACTTTATCTTTAGAGGATATCTTCAGCTCGGCAACAAGCTCTTCTATAACCTCCAATCCGGGTACTTTTGTCCCATCAGAAGCATGCTTTACACGATCTTTCCAATATTGATTATAAGATGTATCAAACTTAAATTGATCCATAACGCCTATTGCTTATCATTTAAATAATTGTTTTTATGCATTGATTCCCATATTTATCATTGCATGCTATTTTTACAGATGCTATTTCATCTAACGGTACAGTATAAACATCAAATGTATAATAGTACTGTTGCTTGAATTTTCCGAAGTCGAGATTATCATGGAGATATTTTCCGCTTTTGGTTTTAATAGCCAGAAAAGGTTGAGGGCCAAAAGGCTCTCCTGAAATAATATCTAATTGCAACAGATTTTCTTCGATTTTGAAATCCAGATCGATCTTCTCCTCTTGCCCTGTAATGCCGATCACATTTCTAAACGCATCGATAGAACGGGCAAAGGAGAAATCAACATCGCCATACTCTTTTGAAACTTCAAGTAACATTTTGTAAAACTCATCAATTTCTACCGATATTTCTCTAAAATCATGATCTGTGACTCCCAGATATACATCACATTGTCCTCTTCGGGCTTTTGAAAAGGCCTTCCGTATCTCATCAATTGTAATATTCCGAAATCTTGTCTTTAAATTCAGAACGCGTGCAATATATCGGTTACACCTCCCTATTTTCCTCCAATCATAAATATCCGGATGATATATACTCCAATCATGGGGAGCCCCTGCCCAATCCCCAAAACGAGCACTCGAATAATAGTCATCGTTTTCTATTGATTGATTTGAGGCGTCGAAAGGAATCCATTGTTCAAGAAACCAGTTCGAGTCAGGCCGTTCAGTATGAAATCCGGCTCTGTTAACAAGTGGAAAATAATTTCGTTCTATTAATCGACGACATAATATCTGATATAATACTTCCGAATTATTGTCATAAGAAGTAGCGCTTATGTTTGCTTGCTTCTTATAATGTATCGGATGGAAATGCCATTCTACGGCATCAACCTGACAATCCTCCAATTGGCTGAATATTTCCATATAATGGTCATAGATATTCAGATATCCCATATCTCTATGTCTCGGGTTTGTTTCAAACCCCGCATGATCCAATATATGCCAATTATAAATCCATCCGTTGCCAAAGCTATCCTTATATTTATTCCTGAAATTGGACGTCAAGATTCTAAAAAGCATTTCATCGATCTCTTTCCATGAGCTTTTATATTCAAGTAAATGTGGAGAAATGATGACTTTCATTTTTTCTATTTCATCCGGACGGAGAAAATCAACCTCTCCTTTCTGTAATTTTATCAGGTTGTTTTTTGTAGGTGAAAGAGGAATACTGATACCTATAATTTCTTCTATCCGTTTAAATGTTTCCGAGACTGATTCATACAAGGGACCCTCCGTGTCAACATGATGGACAACGTATACGATCGGATTCTTCTGACTAACGTTCATAAGCTAAAATTGTTTCTGCATACATAAAATCATATTGATCGTCAATATCAATAGATCGATGCTTGGGCATAATGTACTTTATTTTCTTTTCAAAGTTTGAAATCCCTTTTTCTCGTAAAGACTTCGGATTGATGATATAGATTGCTCCATTATATTCGTAATAAACAGGTATGTTTTGGCGTCTTCCTGCGGTCGGATTCAGCATCAACTCCACAAAACCGGATTGGTTCTCTTTACATAAAACAGAAGGAGCGTGTGATATGCTAACGGATACGACCATATCGATGGAGTCGTCGTACAAGCTGAACGCCTTTTCTATATCTTGAGATGTTCTTAGAGGAGAAGTCGGTTGAAGCAATAAAACAACATCGTAATCGATACTTCTCTGTTTGTAAAAATCAAGAGCATGTAAGAGCACATCATTAACGGAAGACCTGTCAGTTGCTAATTCGTCCGGACGAATAAAAGGAACGTATAAACCATAATTTTCTACAATCTGAATGATCTCTTTATCGTCCGTAGAGACACAGATATGCTCATCCGATAAAACTCCTCTTGCAGCATCAATAGAATAACAAATCAAAGGTTTTCCGTGCAAAAGTTTGATGTTTTTACCGGGTAGTCCTTTGCTCCCCCCTCTTGCCGGAATTACAGCCAAAATCTTTTTATCCGTATTTATCATAGATATTTAGCGATCTCTCGTACTTTCGCGTAATCTTCTTTTTTACCAATATCAACCCAAAAACCCATTAAAGGAAAACGGATAATTTTCTTTCTTCTTTTTATCAATAAATCCATCAAATCAGTTGCATCACAGTATACATTATCCGGTATTAATCCGATAAGAGATCTCTTGATTAAATATATACCAGCATTGGCATAGTAATTAAAAACCGGTTTCTCTTTTATTCCCAGAATATCATGGCCATCCAACTCAAACACGCCATAAGGGACGGAATGTGAATACGGAACGGCTGCAACAGACATGTCGGCATTATATTTACGAAAATGCAGATAAAACTCTTCATAATCGATGTTCGTGAATAAGTCTGAATTCATGACTAAGATGGTATCATGGTGAAAAGTCGGAACAAATTTCACCGAACCAATCGTTCCTAAATAGGTTGGTTCTCGTACACATTCCACTTGTATGTTTTCTCGTTTATCCTTAAAATGAGACTCTATTTGTTCTCTCAGATAGTTTACAGTGATAGAGATATGTTCTACGCCATAAGAAAGAAGACGTTCAATATTATAGTCGATAATGGTTTTGTCACCAACGGGAAGAAGAGGCTTCGGCACTTTTTCCGTTAAAGGGCGCAATCGTTCGCCTTTCCCTCCTGCCATAAGCACAGCGTCAATCGGCAAAATTGATCTTTTTATTTTTAGATCATATATTTTTACGACCTTTCCTTCAGAATCCAAATATGGGACTAATGTGATTTGATTTTCCCTTAAATACTTAACCTGATTGACATCTATTTTTTTCTCAAGAAAATGGAATTTTTTCTCCATTGCTTCCCGCACACAATCCTCTAAAGAGCCGCCTGCAACTAACCATCTGCGAATATCCCCATCAGTTAATGTCCCGGTCATAACTTTATTGTTATTGATAACAAATAAGGTCAGGGGATCAATAGAAAGTTTGTTCAATGCGACCAACGCATCTTTTATTGTTGCGGTATCTTCAATCAGATACTTTGCAAATCTTTCCATTCAAAGATTGTAAAAAGATTTTTGAGCCAAATCATTTAACGGGTAACCTTTAATCACATTAAAAATCGATTGTGCCGTTTTTTTTTTCTCATACGGATTACGAACCTCTTTCGCGATTTCAGCCATCTCTTCCGATAAGACTTTTTTAAGTCCCTTTCTTATAGAGTCTTTATCGCTATAGCAGCTTATAATGCTATCACAAGTCACCCGACCTTTCTGACGGTCACCAATATTCAGTGTAGGGATTCTCAATGAAGGAGCTTCAATAATTCCACTCGATGAGTTTCCAATGACAGCCGCAACATGCTTTATCACAGATAAATATCGTTTCATTCCCAATGATGTGAAAGCGATAGCACGTTCTCTATTTCTTGTCGTGAATTCGCTGATCCTCTCTGAGATGTATGTTCCCTCCGGATCGGAGTTAGGCATTGTAAAAAGAACACGTATGTTTTTTTCTTCATCCAATGCCGTAAGAAATTCATCCATTTCTATTCGATTGTTTCCTTTTGTCAATGTTACAGGATGATACGTCGCAATAACAGTCTTTTTATTCAATTCAAAACCTAATGATTTTTCGATTTCATCTTTACTCATCAAAGTCATCTTCTTGATGTTTTCAACGCCAAGAGAACCAACATTAAAGACACGGTCCGGTTGCTCGCCAAGTTGAATGACACGTCTGCGATATTCCTCCGTAGAAGTAAAATGCAAATGGCTCATTTTCGTAATTGCATGACGGATGGCGTCATCGAATGCTCCTTCCGTAATTTCTCCTCCATGGATGTGAGCTATCGGGATCTTATAGACTAACGCTGCCGTAGCTGCAATCAACATTTCGTATCGATCGCCAAGTAAGACGATTAAATCCGGTCTCAATTCTTCATAAGCATCTGCGATACCTGAAAGTTCTACTGCCATAGACTTTACAATACCATTACTCGTGTCAGCAAGCTTGTGCATCGGCACCTTTTTATCAATAGTAAAACCATCCGCTTCTATTTCTTTATAGGTCAGACCAAACTCCGGAGACAGATGCATATTAGTCGCAATGATCTGAAGCGTTAAATCATGATCCGCCCGGATAAGCCACATCAAGCGGCTTAACAGGCCATATTCGGCACGGGTTCCTGTAACAACACAAACCTTCCTCATAATACGATTAAATCATCCGTCGCAAAGTCTTGCTTCGCTTCTTTCCCTAAGACATGTTCCCATTGCATCGGCGAAATGCCGTCTCCCGGACGCTTCACAGTGAGATTCTCTTCTGTAAAGACGTCTCCTTTTTTAATGTCGTATGCCGCAACGATGCTCTTTCGAACAATACATCTGTTTTTCTCTTCCGATGCACTGACTTTCTTCTCTGTGCCTCCTAATGCTTTCTCTACATTCCGAATGGCTGACACCATTTGGGTAAGTTCTTTCGGCTCCAAGGACGCTCTATGATCCGGTCCGTCCATCTCTCGGTCGAGTGTAAAATGTTTCTCGATGACACATGCTCCAAGTGCAACGGCCGCAATGGGTATCTCAATCCCCAAAGTATGATCCGAATATCCTACTTTAACTCCTAATTGATCTGCGATTGTTTTCATTGCGTGCAAATGCACATCGCGCATCGGCGTGGGATATTCCGTATTACAATGCAGCACGGTTAGTTGTTCTTTCGTCAATCCGTTTCGTAATAAGACCTTCATAGCCTCTTCTATTTCTGTCATTTCGCACATACCTGTAGAAAAAATCACAGGTTCATGCCACAATGCAATCCTCTTTAAATACGGATAATTCGTTATTTCTCCGGACGGGATTTTCCATAAACCCAAATGCAGCGAAGCCAAGAAATCGATGCTTGACAAATCGAATGGAGTGGAAAGAAACTTTATTTTTTTCCGGTTACAATATGTGACTAATTCGTAGTGGTGCTCTCTGGACAATTCCAGCTTCTTCAACATCGAATATTGCGAGGTATCGTCAGTCGAAAACATATTCTGTTGTTGATAGTTTGCTTTTCGGGCATCTTTTGAAACGAGCGCCTCAGTCTTAAATGTCTGAAACTTCACATAATCAGCCCCTGCCATTGCTGCAGCATCGACCAATTGCTTGGCAATCCGTATATCGCCATTATGATTTACACCAGCTTCTGCAATGATGATAGTTTTATTCATAGTCTGACTTTTAATAAAGCGGGATTTCCTGAGTAGATACCTCTTATTTTTATATCTTTTCTTACGACAGATCCCGCAGCAATCACGCACCCGTCCGTAATGCTTGTTCCATTTACCATTACCGACTGACTGCCCAAAAAAGAAGCTTCTCCTACACAACAATTTCCATTTACCATTGTTCCCGTAGACACATGTGCGTAATCTCCTATTACAGAATCATGCTCTATGTTCGCAAATGTATTTATAATACACCCTCTCCCAATGCAGACATCTGCATTTACTACCGCCTGGTGCATGATTACGGAGCCTTCTCCTATATCAGCATAGCGAGAAATAATAGCCGTAGGAGAGATGAGGGTAGCTAATGTTCCATTTTTGCGGAGGACCTTTTCATGTAACTTTATCCGCAAAGAAGCATCCTTTATATGACCGACGGTAACAATAAAAGAAGCATAATCGATGAGTCTGCAAATATCCTCATCCGTACCAATAACTTCATAATTAAGTACTTTCCCCCCTATATGTTCTGCCGTATCCAAAATTCCAAGAATACGAAACCCTGCAGATTCAGCAACATTTATAACAGATTTGCAATGCCCCCCACCTCCAATAAGAACGATACTCCGGTTCATGCGATGTTTGTATCATTAGATTCCACATACCATTTATTGACAACGGCATTTGCATCTTTCGGGATATCATTGGTATCTAACCGAGGTAATTTGTAGATCGAATCTTGTACAGAAGATACGGAACATAGAGAAACTTCCGTCGTTAGCCCTAACTTACATCCATATGTCTTTAATAAAGAAATGGTATCATCATTATAACTTCCATAAGGATAAGAAATCGTCCAATGGTTTAAATTGCCATTTATTCGTTGTATGAATTCTCTTGATTTCTCAATTTCGTATTTTTGCTGTTCCTTATTCAGCGTCCCTAACCACAAATGATCATATCCGTGACTCCCAACATGCATACCACAGTCTGCCATACATTGAAGCTGATCAATGTTCATATACAATTCATGACTGAAAGATTCCTCATCTATACCCACAACATTGGCGAATAACTCGTCTGTTATTTGCTTTCGTAATTTTTCCTGTAATTCAACTTGCAATAAACGCTTTACAAAAATAGTCTCTTTGTTGTCAAATCTATTTGCGGTTGCAAGTTTCTCAAAGTAATAATCAAATGATCTTAAATCAAACTCTTCTTGATATTTCAACAGCAATTGCTTTATTTCATTGAGCAAACAGGGGAATTTGTCTTCTGAAGTTAATGCCAAGATAAAGTGTATTTTGTTTACATCCAATACTCTGTGCTCCGTTATTGCTTTCACAGGCGGATAAAAAGCGCCTTGTATATGATACTTCTTAAGAACAGGAAAAACATTTATAAAATGATCTATATAAGCATCATCAAAAGTCAGCAGAACAGGATTAGGGGGCAAGCCCCCCCCCGTTAACATATTTTCACCATCCATCTTGCCATCAAATGCTGCAATAATTTGTTCTATCGTAACAAAGTTGTAATGCTTCTTCAAATATTCCAACTGTTCTTTAAACAAATGAATATCTAAACCTTTAATTCGAGGATATCGCGATTTCTTTAAATCACGAATATAATGATACATTATTATCGTCAGTTTAGTCTCTCTCATTGTATAATATTAGGTCGATCTTGATCAGAATCACCTTTAAAAATTACATAGTTAAAATCCGCTTTGTATGCAAATTCAATTCTTATATTCTTTCTTTCAAACGGTTCGAAATAATTTGGAATAATCACATCTCCGATTGGATTCAACTTAAGAAATCCAAGGTTAAAAAAGACCTCTTCGTTTATTCCGTAATTAAGGATATCCATATATTCAGCCCCAATATCTACCAACATTTTTTGTAATTCAGCCGACAAGCAAGGGAGATATTCGATATTTCCTAATATATCGACAATCCTAATCGCCCTCGATTTATTCATTTTTATGATTCGTAAAGTCCATATCGATACAAGTCGTTCTGAATCAAAAATTCCCCAAAAGCAATATTTATAAAAAGGATGATTTAAGTATCGATTTTTCAAGTATGAAATTGATTTCCTCGGCCGATAAGTACAGTCAATCCTTTCTTGTATCTGCTCTATACGAACTTCCCTAATCGCAATATCTCCGGGATATTGGGGGAACGATACTTGTTTTACATCTACATGTTCAGCAATATAAAAATTCTTGACATTTATATTAGGCAAGTAATAATGTGCCAACTCTCCGATCTGCATACCGGAAATTGCATAAATTTTTTTAGCAATTTCACTAATGCCTATAGCCGCCCAAGATTGGAAATTATCTAATTCAAATAATTTCTCCCAAATAGTAAGACCTAAATTTTTAATTTCGGCATTTTGTACATCTGTGCGCACTTTCCAAATGGCCCCCCAATAATCTCCTTCCTTAAAAAGCTCTTTGTCATATTGATATGTCGGTATAAAACCTAATAAAGCGTCAACTTCGTTAGTCGTATTATTAACCGCAATAATAAAATTATAGTTTTGATTTAACGGATTTAAATGCTGGAAATCAAGCACTTCTTTAGACAAGCCTAAGATGTGATTTTGTTTCCAATGCTTCTTGATAAAAGATTGGATTTTTAGGGAATCACTGTTTTCTGCGTATTTAACTGTGTAAATCATTATTATATCTTCAACATTACTCCTCCCCAAGAATATCCAACACCAAACCCGGCTAACAGTATATTACCTAATAACTTATTTTCTTTCTTTGCCTGATATAAAGCAATCGGTATCGTTGAGGATACCGTATTCCCCGTTTCTTCCAAACATATATAGAATTTGTCTTTAGGCAACTCAAGCAATTTTCTCAGATAATTTATCATATATTTATTTGCTTGATGGAATACATATAGATCAATATCATCTCGAGTTAGTTGATTTATTTTCAACACATCCTCAATAAGAACGGGAACAACCTCCGCAGTAAAATTAAAGATTTCACCTCCATTCATATACAGATAATCTCCGGATATCGGATTCCCTGAACTGTCAAAAGTCAGATCGTTTCGGGGGCTTTTATTACGGAATGCCCCTGTTCTTACGATTAAGTTTTCCGCCCCACGTCCATCCGTGCCTAAGCTAAAATCCTTTATTTCTGCAAATCCATCAGTAGATATTAGACATGCAGAAGCAGCATCTCCAAAAATAGCTCTGTTTCCTTTATCTTTATAGTGAATATGTTTATTGTATGTTTCCGCCGTAATTAGCAGCACATTACGAGCGACTCCTATCGCAATTAACCCTTTAGCAATAGATAAACCATAAATGAAACCAGAGCATCCCAAATTGTAATCTACAGCCCCACATGACGTCGGAAGCCCTAACTCGTTCTGAATAATGCAGGAAGACGTGGGTAAAAAATAATCCGGGCTTTGGGTACAGAGTAATACAAAATCAATCGTTTTTTTATCTATACAATGCTCATCAAAGAGTCTCTTCGCCGCTGATATCGCCATGTCTGTTGCTGTTTCATCTTCTGCCGCAAGATGCCGTTGAGTCACCCCAATTTTACTTGTTATCTTCTCTACAGACCATTCCGGAAACTCTTCGGCCAACTGCTCATTTGAGACTGTCTTTTGGGGTAAATAATACGATATCGCTTTTATATACGCTTCCATCTGTTGATACTTACGTTATAAGACACCTTCTCCTCCTCCCGTTATATCAATACAGCTCCCCGTCATCCACGAACTTTTGGAGGACAATAAATAAATAGACAAATAGGCGATATCATCGGGTGTGCCATAACGTTTCAATGGATATTTCTGCTGCGCTTCATTTAGTTTGTCATGATTAAAACCGATATTTGATATCATATTCGTTAAAACCATGGCAGGACAAATACAATTCACCCTAATTTGACGAGGCGCGAGTTCTAAAGCCAATACTTTTGCATACGATATCATCGCTCCTTTTGAGGCGCTGTATAAAGCATTCCCGACACTGGGTGCATAAGCTGCACGAGAAGCAATGAAGACAATAGACGCTTCTTTTTTTATTTTTTTTGCCTTCAAAAGAGCTGTTTGCAACAAGATCGGAGCAACAAGATTCGGAGAGATTGTTTGTTCAATGTCAGCAGGCTCAATTAACTTTGTTACAATCCTATGATTAACGCCTGCACAATGTACTATTCCATCTAAATCGGGAAGCTGTTCCACTAAATTATCCATTGATGCTTTGTCAGTCAAATCGGCGGCAAGTTCTATGTGATTTTTGCCTGACATTTGGTATAATGTCTCTTGCAAACGACTCTGGTTACGTGCAGTTAAAATTATATTTGCCCCCATTTCAGAACATCGTATGGATATTGCTCGCCCAATACCGGACGACGCTCCCGTAACTAACACCGTTTTATTTGACAAAGAAAATGGATTTTGTTCCATTATTGCTTAGACAGAACATAATTAAACAATTCCTCAATAGAGTTGATCTCTAACAAATCACTGTTTTTTATATTTACGTTGTATTTTTTAGCAATCATGTTTAAAACAGCTAAAGCTGTTAATGAAGACCATTCTTCCAATTCTTTAAAATTAGTAGTTGGTACGAATTCACTAATGTCTGTATCATCAAATTGGTCTGCAATTCTTTCAATAAACTCTTTTAATTCCATAATTCACTTTTTCAGATTTACACTACTAGGGATATTTACGATTCGTTCTTCGAGCCATTGTGTATGTTTCAAGCCATCGGTTTCGCATCCTTTAAACATTTCCAATCGATTCATAAGCTGCCATGCAGGGCGTGTCATGATGCCATGGGCGTTCGTATACTGCAAAAAATCCTGTTGAGCTTGTCTGTCTTTCAACAGGATGGTGTTTAACCAATAATTCGATCGACAGTTTTCAGGTTCGAGGAAATAATCCATATCATCTATTGTCGCAAAAAACGCGTGATATTTTTCGGCCGTTTCACGTTTATTCAGGACGAATTCTTCCAAATGCTCTAATTGCGCACATCCCAATGCCGCATTGATATTAGGCATACGATAATTATAGCCGACCCTGTCGTGAATAAACTCCCAACGATGAGGCACTTTCGCCTGTGTCGTAAGATGCTTGGCTTGAGCTCCCAATTCTTCGTTATTCAATAATAACATTCCGCCACCACCGGTCGTGATCGTCTTGTTTCCGTTAAAACTAATCACGCCGACACGCCCGAAAAGTCCGGTATGCTGTCCTTTATATAGACTACCAAGGCTTTCTGCCGCATCTTCAACTAATTCGATATGATACTCTTCACAAACAGCCGCAATTTCATCGATTCTTGCAGGATGCCCGAATGTATGCATCGGCACACAGGCTTTTATCCGACGTTGGGTGTTTTTGTTAAAGCACTGCGAATCTTTCATTTCCGCATTTCTGAAGAGCCAATCACGCATCGCATCCGGCGAAAGTCCCATAGTCGATTGATCAACATCTAAGAAGACCGGGTGTGCATCGATATAACGTATGGCATTACATGTGGCGATAAACGTAAGCGCTTGAGTCAAGACTTCGTCTCCTCGCGCTACTCCGACAAGCAACAGCGCCAGATGCAAGGCATTGGTGCCGTTCACACAAGTAACAGCCCTTGCCGCTCCGGTATATTGGGCCATCTTTTCCTCAAATCTATCAACAAATTGACCTACGCTGGATACAAATGTCGTGTCAACACATTCGGCCAAATATTTTTTTTCATTTCCAATAAAACAAGGTGCATGAAGAGGAACTTCCGGAGCTCCGTATAAATCATGAATAAAATCTGTTATTTTCTTATAGCTGCTCTCCATAGACGCTACACGTTGTATATCCCGGATTTATATTTCACTAAGTTCTTGTCATTCTTAAACCACTCGATCGTTTCTTTAAGTCCTTCTTCAATCGAGTATGAAGGGGTAAATCCGGTAAGAGACTTTAATTTCGTATTGTCTCCCCATAAACGGAAGACTTCAGAACCTGCAGGACGCAGACGTTGTGCATCTTCAATGAATTTTACATCTGCCAACATGAGTCGGGCTACCAGCTCAAATGTATCACGCATGGATATCTCATAGTTGCTGCAAATATTGATTTCCTGTCCGATAGCCTGGTCACAATTCGAAAGTTCGATAAACCCTCTGCAAGTATCTTTGACATAATTAAAGTCACGAGTAGGGCTTAGATCACCCAGTCGTATCTCTTTCATTCCACTCATAATCTGCGTTATGATAGTAGGGATGATGGCTCGTGCCGATTGGCGAGGCCCATACGTATTGAAAGGGCGCACAACGATCACCGGCAGTTCGAACGTATTGTAAAAGCTCATCGCCATGGCATCGGCCGCAATCTTCGTTGCCGAATAGGGCGATTGCGGTTGCTTCGGATGCTTCTCATCGATCGGCACATATTGCGCTGTGCCGTACGTTTCGGAAGTCGAAGTTATTAGCACCTTCTTCACTCCATTTTCTTTTGCTGCCTGACAGATATTCAATGTCCCTTTGATATTTGTATCTACGTAGCTGTCGGGAGCTATATACGAATAAGGGATTGCGATGAGGGCAGCCAGATGAAAAATCGTATCCACATCTTTCGATAGGTGTTTACAAAAGTACGGGTCGCGTACATCACCCGTCACCACTTCCAACTCAGGATGATCCAATCCTTCAAGCCATCCCCAGTCATTAAATGAATTATAGTAAGACAACGCTCGTACATGATGACCTTCCTCCAATAACATTTCCGTTAAGTGAGAACCGATAAATCCATCTGCTCCGGTAACTAGTATTGTTTGCATTATAATGATTTGATTTTTCTTGCCACAAAACCAAGGCTTTCTTTAAAAATAACGGAGTTTGTCATCCATAATATCCCAATATAAAAGGCAGCAACTAATATGATCTTAGCAGAGAATAATATGTATATATTTCCAATATTTTTCGTAATAAACCACGTCATTCCAATGGAAAAGATTACAATTACAAAGTATGGCAATATATCTTTTATTATAGATAAAAATCTAATACCAATCAGTTTATTTGTAAAATAGTGATTCGGGAAGAAACACATTAAACGAATTACGATGTAGGCAGTAATCATCGGTATGATTCCTAATGGCCTCATTAATAAAGCGCTTAATATCTGAAAGAAACACATGGCAGTAATGACCCATACATAAACATCCGATTTTCCTTTGGAAATTAGCAAATACACATAGATTGATTCCAAGAAACCAAAACTCCCCCAAATACAGAATAACTGCAAAAATATGACACTGCCCAGCCATTTTTCACCGATCGTCAGTAAAACAAATTCTTTCCCGACAAAAAGTAATCCAAACATTGCAGGAAAAGTAACAAAAGCACCGAATCTTACTAACTTATGAAACACATTAACCTGCCGATGTATATTATCCGAAGCTTCTACGAGAACGGATTGTACCACTCCTGTTATCATCCCCGACAAAACAGAATTACCCAAAGAGGCCCATTTATTACCTTGACTATAATAACCCGTTTCCGTTTTTCCATAATAACGCCCCAATATGACGGAAAAGATATTGGCAGATAACATACCCACAATAACACCGATAAATATCTTCACTCCGAATCCGAACATTTCTTTGAGCGGGGCCCAGTCAAATTCAAATGTCGGCCTCCATGGCGAGAAGTACCAGCGCAGCACTACGGCAATCATTATCTGAGACAGCTGCTGCACCGCCAATCCCCAAAACGCAAAACCGTTTAACGCCAATACCAGCCCGACTGCACCCGAACAGAACACCGCCGCCATATCGATGATTCCACGTTGCTTGGCCATGATTTTTTTAAGTAGATAGGCGTTGTGTGCAATGCCGGAAGACGCAAGGATAAAACTCAGGAAGACGATTCGAGAAAGATGAACCAGCACCGGCTGGTTATAAAACCGGGCAATCAGTGGCGCCGTAAAAAACAGAATGACATACATTCCAATAGCCGCAAAGACATTAAACCAGAAGACCGCATTATAGTCCCTGTGTTCGATAGTTTTTCTGTTGATAAGCGCCGTAGTAAAGCCACTGTCCATAACCGCATTGGCCATCGCCGTGAAGATGGCCAGCATCGCCACTAATCCGTAATCGTCGGGCGAAAGGATCCGGGCGATGGCTATACCAAAAGCCATACCAATCACTTGCTGTACGAAATTGCTGATTCCGCCCCAGAACAAGCCCTTGGCTGTTTTCTCTTTCAGTGTCGCTTCAGGCATTTAGATATTATTCTCCTTCTTTTTCTTTTACGTAGCGAGGTATTGAAGAGTTCTGAATCGCTTTCAATGCAATATCTTTTACACTGGTTTCAGCACGAAGAGCCTTATCGGCATACTCTTTTACCTGTGCCTGGAGCTCTTTTATCTTTTCCTGCAGAGAGGTTATTTGCTGATCTTTCAGACGAATCTCTGCCTCATTCTGCTGTTCGGAGAGTTTGTTTTTAAACTCATACTCCGTCTTTAAGCTCTTTGTGATCTCCGTCTCCTTATCGGTCAGCGCCTTTTCCAACATCTGAGGATACTCGGCGTGATATTTGCGCAACTCCACCAATTCTGCTTCTGCAGTTTTGAGGTTCGTTTCACGTTCCATCATTTCCTGCTCGAACTGCGCTTTCCTCTCTTGAAGCTCTCTTTCGAGTTGCTGCACTTTGGATTTATACTCGTCCGTATCCTTTTGCCTTGCTGTTTTCAGATGGTACGTATACTCTTCTTCTTCACGCTTACGTCGCTTGGCCACCTCGTTGGCATACTCCTCCTCTGCCGTTTTGTGTTTCAGCTTCTCCGTCTCCCATAAAAGTCTCGCTTCAGTCATTTCTTTTTCGAAAGCTTCTTTCTTTTCTTTCTGTACAAGAAGCATTGTGGCTAACGAGTCAGTATTGGCCGTGAGCGAGTACAATTCTTCGAGTTTCTTCTCCTCAACTGCAATGGCCGTTTTTATATCGGATAATTTCTTATATTCGATGGAAAGCCCTTCCAATAATTCGTTTAACGAACCGTTTAAAGTCACTTTCAGGTTTTCGATACTTTTTCCGATATTGTCTTTTGACAAGTCGGAAACACGATCACTTATTTCTTTATTTTGCTTCTCTTCCTGTTGCAGTTTAGGATGATTAGCTTTGGCTTTCTGCACTTCTTCCAAAAGATTTTCGTATGCTTCGAGAATCTCCGTCTTGGTGTTTTTTGATGATACGACGGTTGCCATAATTATTAATGTTAATTTATTATTTAATCATTTTTTGTCCGGATATTTTCAACGCATAAATCCGCTCGATGATATCGACGACTTTCATGCCTTCAAGTACATTCGTCGTTATCGTATCGGAGGTGTTACCGGAAAGCACATTCACCACGTTGCGGATCACGAGGTGATGGTTCTGTGCCGAGCCTTTGTAGGCGCCGTAGTCGTTGCCCGGATTCGTAGGCGGCAGGACAGGCATCTCGTAGTCCCGGATATGGCAATACTCGACTTCGTTCATATACTGTCCGCCAATTTTCACACTTCCGTTTTCCGCCACAATCAGCATACTGCTTTCGAGGTTTTTATCCCAAACGGCAGTCGAGTAGTTCAACGAGCCCATACCTCCTCCGTTCGTAAAACGGAAGTGAACGACGCCCGAGTCTTCGAACGCGGTTGTGTCATGGTGATTGAAATCGTCGAATCGCGCCTGTATGTCGGTAATGTCACCGAAAAGCCAGTACATCACGTCAATAAAATGCGAGAATTGTGTAAAGAGTGTGCCGCCGTCCAAGTCGGCCGTTCCGTGCCACCCGCCGGGTTTGTAATAACGTTCATCGCGATTCCAGTAACAATTGAGCTGCACCATGTAAATCTGTCCCAAACGTTCCGACTCAATTATCTCTTTGATCCAGACCGAAGGCGGAGAATAGCGGTTTTGCATCACACAGAAGACTTGTCGATGGTGTTTCAGACCGGTGTAGATGACCTTCTCGGCATCGGCTACAGAGAGTGCCATCGGCTTTTCGATGACCACGTGACAGCCTGCTTCCATCGCCCGGATAGCCATCGGGGCATGCAGACCGTTCGGCACGCAGATATTTAATACGTCGAACGGAATACCGCTTTCTAATAAAGCATCCAAACTGCGGAAAAAAGGTACTTTATATGCCTCGATACCCAATACGAGTTCGGGTCGGATATCGCAGAGGGCCACCAGCTCCGCTCCCTCTTCACGGGCGATCATTTCCGCGTGGCGTTTGCCGATATGTCCGCAACCCACCACGGCAAAACGAACCTGTTTGATCATCTTTTTTGTTGTCTTCTCCATACAACAAGTCCACGTCACTCCCATCGTGCGGGGCGACCTAAAAAGCGTTGCAAAGATACAAAACTTATTCTATATTATTGCAAGCGGCATCCGTGCCCGGAAAAGTATGCTTTCTCTTCGCCCGACAGGCGCTTATATATGATACGTTGCGCCCGTCCTGTCTCCGGGTCACGACGAGACGGGCGGGTGGCGCCTCTGTTCCGTCCGTTCTGCCTTATGCTTTTCCGCCGTACCCGAAGCCGAGATCGTCGATCACCGCCTTGACTTCGGCTTCCGTAGCGGTGCCTTCAACAAAAGCCGTCCCACTGTTCAAATCAACGCTTACGGAAGTGACGCCCGCCAACTTGCCAAGGCCTTTCTCCACACTTTCTTTGCAATGGTTGCAACTCATGCCGGTAATTTTATATTTTGCTGTCATATCGTTTATTTGTACAGGTTTTTGTTTGTATTTCAAGAAAAAAGCATAAACAAGCAGTAGCACAAGCAGGATGCTGCACGAGGTCTTGAACCAGGGTGTATCCGGCTGGCAACAGGCCGCAGCCGTGACGGTGAGCGGAGCCGCAAACCATTCGGCAGGCAGTAGATAATCGATTACCAGCCCGAAGCCGACTGCACCGATCATGATGGCTGCAAGATAAGTGATAAGGGTCTTTGCGCCCATCACTTTGCGTATAACGAGAATAGCCGCCATGTTCGTGGCCGGCCCCGCCATCAGCAGGACGAGCGCCGCACCGGGCGACATGCCTTTCAGCATCAGTGCCGCAGCAATCGGGATAGACCCCGTGGCACAAAGATACATGGGGACAGAAAAGAGTAGTACGAGTAACATGTTCTTTATCGGGGTGTCAGCATACTGCTCGAAAAAGGTTGTAGGCACGAAGACGGTAATCAGTCCCGCAATCACCAACCCGATCACTAACCATTTACCGATATCTTGAAGCATTTCCACATATCCGTAGCGCAGCGCTTCAATCAGACGGTTGGATCGTCTCGAACGGGAGGAATTGTTATTGTTGGAGCATCCGGTCTCACATGGAGAAGGAGATGATCCGTTCGATTCTTTCTCACTGCCGGCGGCGAAGCGGTTCACCGCCATTCCGCCAACAAACGCGGTCACTAACGCCACGAACGGACGGATGACAGCAAACGGAAGTCCCAGAAGCGAATAAGTCGCCATGATGGAGTCGACCCCTGTTTGTGGCGTAGCGATCAGAAAGGAGGTGGTTGCTCCCTTACTTGCCCCTTCGTTGCGTAACGACATGGCTGTGGGTATCACTCCGCAGGAACACAGAGGCAATGGAATACCGAATAAGGCCGCCCACAGTACCGACCGGAAATCATTCTGCGAAAGATAGCGCATGTAAATTCCCCGCGGTACATACACGTGCAGCAGTCCCGCAAAGAGGAAGCCCAGCAACAGGTAGGGCGACATCTCATTCAACAGGCTGATAAATGCATTCCATGATTCCATAAGATAATTTCTTTTATTAACCGATCATTCCCTTCATGTCATTGACTTTGTCCGAGCACCTTGCGATAGGCAGCCTCGTCGTTGATGATACGCAGGGCTTCTTTCAGGCTTTCGTTGTCGTCGTTGATCGTTTGAAAGTATTCGTTCATATTGAACAAGTCGCGTGCGATAAGCGCCTTAAGTTGAAGCGAAATCAGCGGCTTGGACCGATGATATTGCTCCTCGTTAAATTCGATCTTCTCGTCGGCCGCAAGTTTCTGAAGCTCTTGAAGCATTTCATCCGTCACTTCAAACTTCGCCCTGTATGTTTTGAATGCCGGATATTTCCTGCTCAGTTCCTTGCGATTCCTGTCGAGATAATTCATCGCTACGCGGTTGACGATTCCCATCCCGGCTACTTTCCGGTGATAGTCGGTGTAACGCGTCGAATCGAAAGGAATAAAAATATCGGGCATGATTCCGCCGCCCCCATAGACCGTGCGTTTATTCAACAAGGTATTGAATCTCAAGGAATCGGGAAAATGAATACTGTCGACATTCATCAGTTCGCCCCGATTATACCGTTCGATCAGATCACGATTATATTCTTTGGCCTGACCGTTCTTATAAGGTTTTTGAATATATCGTCCCGAAGGCGTGTAATAACGTGCGACAGTGAGGCGGATCATCGATCCGTCGGGCATGGGGATCGGTTTTTGTACAAGTCCCTTGCCGAACGTGCGGCGTCCGAGAATGATGCCTCTGTCCCAATCCTGCACGGCCCCGGAGACGATCTCACTCGCCGAAGCCGATGACTCGTCGACCATGATGATCAGCCGTCCGTTCTCAAATCCTCCTTTTTCGGTAGCGTCGGCCTCCTCGCGTGGCTGTCTGTTCCCTTTTGTATAGACGATCAGCCTGTCTTTTCCGAGAAATTCGTCGGCTAAGGCACACGCCACATGGAGATAGCCTCCGCCGTTGCCCTGCAAGTCCAGAATCAGATGTTTCATACCCTGTTTGCGGAGCTTGTCGAGCGCTTGGTTAAATTCTTCGTTCGAAGAGGCGGCGAAACGATTCAAGCGGATGTATCCGGTCGTTGCATCGGCCATATAAGCAGCGTCTAAACTGTAAACGGGTATTTTGCCACGGATAATCTTAAATTCGAGCAATTCGTTGGAGGTACCGCGTTTCACTTTCACACGCACTTCGGTACCTTTCGGGCCTTTCAGCCGTTTCATGATGTCGCTCGTTTTCATCTTCACACCGGCAATCAGCGAATCGTCTACCATGATGATCCGGTCGCCGGCCATCAGTCCTACTTTTTCCGAAGGACCTCCGGAGATGACCTGAATCACGTAGAGCGTGTCGGTAAGCATATTGAACTGGATACCGATGCCGTCGAAGTTACTGTCCAACGGCTCCGTCAGCTCTTTCGTTTCCTCCGGATCCGAATAGTCGGAGTGAGGGTCTAACTTTTCAAGCATCCCGACGATTGCATCTTCTACCAGCTTCTTTTCGTCCGTCTTATCCACGTATAAGTTGCTGATGGCATACAATGCCATGGAGAGCTTCCGGGCTTCCATGTCGGATCGCTGCTGCGCATGAGCCGATGAATAAAGCAATATGCAGACTATAAGGATCGATAAAATTCTGTTCATGATTTTTGTTGTTTTAATGTGTGTTGAACTTCTTGAGGAACAAAACGGGAGATATCTTTGCCATATTGTAACAGCTCGCGCACGATACTGGAACTGATATGTGTATATTCGGGCTCAGTAAAAAGAATGAACGTTTCGATACCGGTGAGTTCACGGTTGACATCCGCCATATACTTCTCGTACTCAAAATCGTTTACGGTGCGGATACCGCGCAGAATAAACCGGGCATCTATGCGTTTCGCAAAATCGACGGTCAACGAGTCATACAACATGACTTTAACGCGAGGATCGCTGCGATAGAGTTGTTCAATGGATGCCACTCGCTCCTCTAATGAGAAATATGTTTTTTTGGCCGAATTGATTCCGATGGAAATGACGATTTCGTCGACTAACGTTAATGCACGATCGACCAACGACTGATGGCCGATCGTGAAAGGATCGAAAGTTCCCGGGAAAATAGCTCTTCTTTTTTCCATGTGTCTGCATTCAGGCGGTGAGGTCTTCCTCTACCACAAGATTGTCAATAATAAAATTTTGTCTCTCCATCGTATTCTTTCCCATGTAAAATTCGAGCAGTTCCTTGATCGCGTCTTCCTTTTTGATGGAAACAGGATCCAAGCGCATCTCTTTCCCGATAAAATGTTTGAATTCGTCGGGAGAAATTTCACCTAATCCTTTGAAGCGCGTAATCTCCGGATTCTTTCCCAATTCATGAATTGCCGCGTTTTTCTCTTCCTCGTTGTAGCAATAGATGGTTTTCTGTTTGTTACGGACGCGGAAGAGCGGGGTTTGAAGGATAAATACATGCTTTTGTTTCACCAAGTCGGGGAAGAACTGGAGAAAGAACGTGATCAGCAAGAGCCGGATATGCATGCCGTCCACATCGGCATCCGTGGCAATGATGACCCGGTTATAGCGCAATCCGTCCAGCCCGTCTTCAATGTTCAAGGCGGCTTGCAGCAGGTTGAATTCTTCATTCTCATACACGACTTTTTTAGTCAGACCGAAGCAGTTCAGCGGTTTTCCACGCAGACTGAATACGGCCTGTAAGTTCGGATCACGGCTTTTCGTGATCGAACCGCTGGCCGAGTCGCCCTCAGTAATGAAGATACTGCTCTCGGTCTTGTTATCGCTCTTCCCGTCATTGAGGTGGATACGGCAATCGCGCAGCTTACGGTTGTGAAGGTTCACCTTCTTAGCCCGCTCCCGTGCTAATTTCGCCACTCCGGCGATGGCCTTCCGCTCCTTTTCAGATTCCTGTATCTTTTTATAGAGCGCATCGGCTGTTTCCGGATTCTTGTGAAGGTAATTGTCGACCTCCTTCTTTATAAAATCGCCGATAAATTTGGCCACCGACAGATTGCCTTTCGGACTCATGTTTCGCGAGCCTAACTTGATCTTTGTTTGCGATTCGAACTCCGGCTCCTCTACTCCTATATATATAGCGGCTACAAGTCCACTACGGATATCGGCCACTTCGAGGTTCTTATTGTAAAACTCCTTCACCGTACGTGCAAAAGACTCTTTGAATGCGGCCTGATGCGTGCCTCCCTGCGAAGTGTACTGTCCGTTGACGAACGAATAATAATCATCGCGCGACTGGTTGACATGCGTAAAGGCAATCTCTATATCGTTCGCTTTGAGATGTACGATAGGGTAAAGAATCTCGTCGGTGATGTTTTCATTGAGCAAATCTTCAAGACCTTTTTCCGAAATATATTTTTCTCCATTGTAATAAATGGACAGTCCTGAGTTCAGGTAGCAATAATTCCGAACCAATGCCTCGACAAACTCGTGACGGTATGCGTAATTTTCGAAAATGGAAGGGTCGGGCGTGAACCGGATAAGAGTCCCGTTTCTCTCTTTCGTCTCAACAGCCTCAGCGTCGCAGACAAGTTTTCCGCGCTGAAACTCAACCTTTTTTTCTACCTGATCACGATACGATACGACGGTAAAATCGGTAGACAGCGCATTGACCGCCTTGATACCGACTCCGTTCAGACCGATGGACTTCTTGAATGCCTCGGAGCCAAACTTACCGCTGGTATGAAGCGTCGAGACGGTTTTCGCCAGATTACCTTGCGGAATGCCGCGTCCGTAGTCACGTACCGATACATGCCCTTCGTCGATCGTAAGATCGATCCGGGTGCCGGCTTTCATACGGAACTCATCGATTGAGTTGTCGATGACCTCTTTCAGAAGGACGTAGATGCCATCGTGCCGATCTTCGCCGCCGTGCGTATTGCCAATATACATACCGGGACGCTTGCGAACGGCGTCAAGTCCTTCGAGCGTGACAATATCTTTATCTTCGTAAACCGTCGTTTGCGAAAGGTTTGCGTATTCGTTCATAAATCAAATCAGTTTTTTGATAAAGACCCTTCGTGTTTTATGATGCTCACGTTTAAAATAATCCCACTGCGCCTGTACGGCCGTATTTGTCTCCAACTCGATGTTGCTCTCCGCGTACTCCGCTCCCAGCTTGATATATTCGGGGATAAGGTCGCAGAAAAGAAGTGCATTCACGCCTTTGTTCTGATATTCGGGAAGTATACCCATCAGATACAGATCGACAATCTTCGTTTTCGAGTGCATTGCTTTGAGCAGTGGAATGAAACCGAACGGGAAGAGTCGCCCTTTGGCCTTTTGCAAGGCATGCGAAAGGCTGGGGAGCGAGATACCGAAGCCGACTACCGTATCGTCTTCTTCGCGCACAATCAACGTGATCAGGTTAAGACGCAACATCGGAATATATATCCTTACATAGTAATCAATCTGCTTCGGGGTCAGTTCGGCAAACCCGTAGAGCGGAGCGAACGACGCATTTAGCGTTTCGAAGACTTTGCGCGCATACGGCTGAATGTCTTTTCGTTTTTTGAACTTCAATACTTTGAGGCCGTATTTCTTTTTCACGATTTCGGCGATGCGCAAATGTTTTTCGGGGATCGCGTCCGGGATATAAATTTTAAACTCGTGCCAGTCCTGATCTTTCACGTAGCCCATCCGTTCCATCTGTCGGGGATAATACGGATAGTTGTAGATCGTTGCCATCGTGCCGAGCTGGTCGAACCCTTCGATCAGCATCCCCTCGTGATCCATGTCGGTAAAGCCCATCGGCCCGTGAACAGCTTCCATACCTTTGGCTTGGGCCCATGCCTCTACGGCATGAAACAAGGCATCGACAACTTCCGGATCATCGATAAAGTCGACAAAACCGAAACGTGCATATTTTTGTCCCCAGATCTTGTTGCTGGCATGGACAATCATCCCGGCAATCCGCCCCACGATCTTATCATCCTTATACGCCAAAAAATAAATCGCTTCGCTGTTTTCGAAAGCAGGATTCTTCTCTTTCGATAAGGTAATCATTTCCTCCTCGATAAGTCCGGGAACATGATACGGGTTGTCTTTGTATAAATCGATATTGAACTTGACGAAGTTCTTCAGATCCTTTTTTGTTGTTACTTCTTTAATTGATACACTCATATTCGCAGCTGCTGTAAACGTTCTTCCGTTTTTTTAAGCGACAAATGTAGTGATTTTAATTCAGACCTGTGTTGTTTTTTAGAAAAGGGAGAGTAGTAACTCCTCGATAGAGGCTTTCATCCGGCGACTTTTTCCGGTGAAATTATTGACTAAGATCACAACGGCATAACGCTTCCCGTCGTGATCGATGTATCCGCCATAACACAGGACACGACTCATGCTGCCGCTTTTCAGTCGCGCTTTTCCTTGCAACGAGCTTCCTTTCATCATGTTTCGCAAGGTACCGTCTATCCCTGCTTGCGGCAACGAATGCACGAAGGCCTCCGATGCTTTCGAACGCATGGCCATGTAAGTATATACGTCGCACAGGAATTCGGCCGTTACTTTGTTGGTAATGGCCAGACCACTCCCGTCGAACATCCGGAGCGAAGAGGTGTCGATCCCTTTTTGCTTCCAATACTGTGTGATGACCTGTGCTCCCCTTCCGAAAGAAGAGATCGCCTCTTTCGAGGAAGGAGCATAACGTAACCCGAGCGTTTTGAACACGGCGTCGGCATACAGGTTATGGCTGACGAAACAAAATATGCGAGTGAGCTCCTTAAGCGGAGGCGAATAAGTTGTGATCAAGGTTTTGCGGGGTGTCTCTTTCCACTGTCCAGCCTGTGAAAGGATGCGATGGCACGAAGGAGCCCCTTTGATGCGGATACCTTCGCGTTGAAGGAACGTATGAACGTAACGGGCTGAAAAAAGCGCAGGGTCGGGAATATCGCCAATCAGTTTGAAGTGAGAGCAGCGCGTAGGGATTGCACCGTAGAGGTATCGCTCATTGGAAAATGGGAATCCGATGATAAAACAGCTGTCGGTAGATGCGGGAAGAGCTTTGAGATAGTTGTGAAACGTGAGAGACGGTATGTCCGGTTCACAGTATTTGATCGCCGGAGTTGTACCGGCCACTCCGCTCTCAAGGTACAGACGGAACTGATTATCGAAGATGTTCAGCCCATAGCTCCCCTGTCCGTATTCACTTCCGAGGTCTTCACGCATCCATTTCATCGATACGCCTTCGGTATCGAAAATGCTTTCGTCCGCAATCAGCGCTCCCGCAACTTCGCGGATGCCGGCCTTGCGGATACCGGCTGCCCAAAGCATCAGCACACTGTCTTTCGGGGTATCAAGTTCAGACGAGTTAAGCGTAGGGTCTCCGCTTCCGCAGAGGTACAAATTACCGTGCAGGATGCCGTCGCGAATTTCTCCGTCGTACGAAACAGACGTCTCGAAGCGAAAGTTTTCACCTAAGATTTCAAGAGCAGCTGCTGCCGTAATGGTCTTCATCACCGAAGCCGGGGTCAACAGACGCTTGCTTTCATACTCGTATATGACGTCACCTTTGCTTACTTCCTTTACCATCAATGCGACGGAAGCTCCTCGAACCATCGGCTTGTCTAAGAAACACTTTAATGGAGCAGGAACGGATTGGGAGAAAATTGTCTGTGTACCGAAGCAGAGACATGCGGCCAAAATGATTTTCCACCGATCAATCATGATATTCCTCATTTTTTATCTATATCTATATATAATATTAGAAGCAAAGATATGAATATGAAAAAAGAAATACGGAAAAATTACGGTATTCGTTGTTTTCTTCAAAAAAAGCATTACCTTTGCACTCGCATTAAAAAAAAGTACTTCAAGTTCGATTCGCTAGCTCAGCAGGTAGAGCACATCCCTTTTAAGGATGGGGTCCTGGGTTCGAGCCCCAGGCGGATCACTCCAAAAAAGGTCTTCATTTTTGAAGACCTTTTCTTTTTTAAACCGGTCATTACTAATGATATTCAGCCTGTTATTTCATGTCTGTAATAAGTCATTCGAGACACCCGGGGGGGGAGCGTCTCGAATCAATGATCAATTGCGATTCCGTGTACTCGAAGAATGACAATTAACCCTTAATTATCTATCCGAAGGGATTTTACAATTGATGAATCACTTTCATCATCTGTTCGCCCAATCCGATGGTATACCCCTGCGAAACGAATACGACCCGTCCGAAGGTATCGGCAATGATAAAGATCGGGAGGCTGTCGGGATTCGAGAGTTTCATCGCGTCGGTAACCATACGCGAAATCTCGCCGTTCTCATCCGTTCCGAGCGTGATGGTCGAAGGTAATTCGCCGAACTCATTCCGGTCGAAGAGTTTGAAGTTTTGTTCATTTTTGAAAAGCAGGATCATACTGCGATTCCATTGTTCGAAATCGGCCTTGAGTTTCGCAATATCACGCATGGCATGGTTCGTCGGCTCCTGACGTGCACCAAGAATACCGATGACGAAGTAACCGCGTCCCGTGGTGTTGAGGATTGTCGTTTCCTCACCTTTCTCGGTACGATACTTCGCTTCGGCGTTGATGTTTCCGATCACTTGGATGTCGGCATCGTCGTGACGCATCACAAGGTCGACCGTCGTTTTCTTTTCTGCTTCGATAGGAAAGAAGCTCAGACGCGCCAGCACCTTCCCGCTGGCCATACGCGTACCGCTGACAAGTACATAGTTCCCCTCGTCTAATCGCAAGGAACAAGGCGATTGCAGCAGGTCTTTCCATGTATCGCCCGCCCCCATGTCAGCCTCCGTCTCGAAGTTCAGCGTCTGCAACCGGGCATCGTCCTTCAGCCGGGCAATCGTGAAATGACTATAGTACTTCGGATTATCGAGCGCTTTGACCGGTTGATAACCGGCTGAAAGCGCTCCTTGCGGAGCATTCGCCCGACTGGCGGCCGCCTCGAAATCAACGTCGAGCCATCCGCGGCAGTAATATTGGACCTTGCCGGTGACCGATTCGATACGTGCAGGGATGCCCAGACTGCGTGCCACAGCAACGAAAAAGATATTGCGTGAATGTGTATCGGCTATGCGCGCCTTCCAGACACCTATCGGCATTATCGGGATACGTTGCGGATTCAGGTCGTTGCGCACAGTGATATGTTGTTTCACCCATTCGACTAATGCTTGCGGATTCTTGCGTGCCTCGGTTGCTAACGAAGCATCAATTTGCTCGGCGAAAAACTTCTTGTAAGGTGTCAGATACTCATTCCATATACGCGGATTCATAACGAAAAAATAGAAGAGGCTCTCAAGTTCCGAGGGAGCCTTAGAGACGGTCTTCTTTATTTCGTAAAGATTCTCCGGGATCTTCGGTGTATTGTCTAAATGATCGAGCAGGACGTCGGCGGGAGTATCGCGCAAATCTTTCTCGGAAATTCTATACAGCAGGAAGATCGCCTCGATTGGCACGCTTCCGGGTTGGGCTCCGGCCATCTCGGAGTAGAGATCTTTGTGGTTGACCGATTCGCGGAGGAATTTCTCTATTTCTGCATGGTTTCCGCGGCTTTTCCGCATGATTTCCTTCAGTTCGTGATTGGGCACCAACAGTTCTTTTGCCAATGCAACAGCCATCGTGTCCGTAAAGAAAGTTGCGACGTAACGGTTTCGAATCTCGTCTTCCTCGTGCATCCGTCGGGCGTTTTCTTCTTTTTGTTCGTCAGTCACCTCGCTCTCGGCAGCGATCGTACCTTCTACCGGCGGTACGATATCGAGTTCGACAGTTGCCGTGTCGCCCGGTGTTTTATCGAGGGTAATCGTTACCTCATCATCTTTCCCAAACGATACCTTATGATACCCAAACCGTCCGTCTTTCGTAGCCCATACAAGCATATCGCCTTTCCCGGCAGCGAGCGAGCACCGGCCTTCATCGTCGGTCTTCTTACGCGCCACGGAATAAAACTCGGCATAGTTATACAACTTGAACTCCACCAGCGCGTCTTCTACCGGTTTGCCTTCGCTGTCCGTCACGGTTACAACGGTCTTGCCGGTCGGTGCATAATGATCGATGACATTGATTTCCGTATAACATGCCGTCTGTTCCATCACCTCTTCCGGACCGTTATACGCTCCGAATGCTTTGGTATGCATCAGCATGCCGCGATACGCCGGAGCGTTGAACCAGCCCAGGTTAAGTACGGGTTCAGGCTCGCAGGCACCCAAAAAATACCACTTGCCGTTGACCCACGCCTCGACCCACGCATGGTTATCGTCGGTATGGGCCCAACGAGGCGTATACACCTGACGGGCAGGTATGCCGACCGAGCGTAGAGCAGCCACCGTAAACGTCGACTCTTCACCGCAACGGCCATACGCCGTGCGTACCGACGCAAGCGGCGAGCTGGTGCGTGCATCCGACGGCATGTAAACAACTTTCTCATGGCACCAGTGATTGACCTCCAGCACGGCATCGTGCAGCGACAAACCTTTTACACGGTCTTTCAACTCCTCGTAAAACACCATCCGGCTCTCGTCTAAATTCTCGTTATTGACCCGCACGGGAAGCACGAAGTGACGAAAAATCATTTCGGGAATATCTTTGCCCCAAGGCATCTCCTTGCGTGCGGCAAACGACGAACGCACGTTCTTCAGATAAAATTGCCCGTCGTAGTCGGCAATGTCGCCCACCGGCATGTAGGCATACAAGAACTGCATGGCCTCGCGTTCGGGCACAGTCATCTCCGTATCAAAAACGGCAAACAGGGACGAGTCGGCAAATAACTCGGCTTTCGCATCGAAATCTTTCGACACTTGATCTCGGTAAGTAGAATCGGTGATAAAATGTTCGGGCTTCTTGCATCCGAAAGTCACACACATCATCATGATTGCTCCAGCAATAAATCGGTTTGCTTTCATCGTTATTTTTTTAATTTATACTCCGGCAATACCGGCAACGTTATTATTGAATCGGTCAAAGGTACGAATATTTTCAGCATAATGACCATAACATACCGACGATTTGTCCGCTCATCGGCAGAAAGCAGGTCATACCGCGGACGAACAACAACCTTAACCTTCTCCTCATTTGAATTTCTTCAAAAATGCTTTTCGTTTCTTCCTGTGTTCATCATAAATCCGCTTAATCTCTATCCCTTGAGCAAAATAGGATTCCATTTCCCACCCCATACATTCTATGTATCTTCTCAGCACATAATGATACAACTCATCCTGTACGTCGAACCGGGTGAGGTTATTGAGGCATTCGTATGCCGTAAAATTCTGCCCGAGGGCTTTGAAGCGCATCCGGTTCGTATCGATCAAAGAAAAGGTATAATGCCCGTCGTCGCGTGTGCGGAACAGTACATTCGTCGGATTCAAGTCGCCGTGAAGAATGCTCTTTTGATGCAATGCCGCCACTAACGCTGCAAAACCGTCGGCAATGACACGATCGAAAGGCTGCTGTGCAACAAGACGTTCATAGATCGCCGGCGCACCATCTTCTTCCGCAAGAAAATAACAATGAGAGAGCAGCCCCCTCCGACGTTGCTCAAGGTAGGCAATCTCGTGCGGCGTACCAAAGCCGCGATGACGCAAAACAGCTGCATAGAGGTAAGCACGTTGAGCTTTTGTTTTCCTGAAAAATCCATAGATGATCCGTTGAATCAGTATCGGTTTTTTGAAACGCTTTACGATGACGGGACGCCCCGACGGCAACACGAAACGTTTCACCTGATTGCGTTTATCGTAAAGCATCTCTCCTTCCCCATCAAACATCATCGGCAGCTGCTCCAAGAAAGTTTCAACCTCATCGCCGGAATACGCCGGATGAATCGCGAATCTCATGCCTTACTCAGATAGTCGTTTATCTTTCGAACAATTTGTTCGGCTGTAATTTGTGACAGGCAGGCCCAATCGCCACGATAACAAGGTTTATTTCCGTACGTTGAACATGGCCGACAAGGCAAGTCGGCCTGTATCGCCAAGTCGTAAGGCTGTTTATAGCCGTAAAAACCTGCATATGGGTGGGTAGCCCCCCAAATGGAGATCACCTTCGTCCCGACAAGCGAAGCAAAGTGCATATTCGCCGAATCCATACACAGAAAGACATCCAGACGACTGATCAGCGCCAGTTCATGATCCAGCCGATGCTTCCCGGCCATGTTCCGAGCACCCGGATATTGAAACGCCCATTGATCGAGAACCGCCTCTTCGTAGCCTTTTCCGCCGAACAAAAAGATCGTCATGTCGTTTTGCCCCGACAGGGATTTGACGACTTCCTCCATCTCGTCAATGGGATAAATCTTCCCGCGATGCTTGGCAAACGGCGCGATGCCGATCCATTTACCTTGCTTCTCGCCGGCCATAGATGCAATCAATGCATCATCGGCAGGATGTTGTTCGTACAAAGAAATAAAGGTATCGGTAAAATGAAATCCGGCAGTCCGAAAAACATCGGCATAACGCGCCGATACAAGCCGCAGAGGGCGGATGGTTTTCGGAGGTCTGCCGGTCAGGCGTCTACGCTCTTCCCGCATCTTATCCACTATATATACCGGTCTACGCTGTAACCGGAAAGTAAAATCGATCACTCTGCTGCGAATAACATCGTGCAGATCGAGAATTTTATCGAACTTATACCCGGTCAGAGCAAAAGCGAAACGCAACACCCCCCATAGCGTCTTCTCCGTGCTTTGCGTGTTGAGACCGATGATTCGTACATTTTCGGGACGATGGATGAAAATCGGTATCAGGAATGACTGCGTCAGTACGGTAAACGAGTCCTCAGGATTAGCTCGCGCCACCGAATAAATGACAGGGATTGTCATGGCTACGTCGCCGATTGCCGATAATCTTATGATCAATACTTTTGCCATTCTCTTGTGTCAAAAATCATACGCTCTGCACAAAGATACGATGCTAAAACGACTCGTGCAAGTTTTCGCCGAGCAGAACGCGCTCAATCACGGCGGGGTAATGCGCATATTCGAGGGCATGTACTTTAGTCGCCACATCTTCAGGAGTATCGGTCGGAGCAACCGGACAACGTGCCTGAAAAACAACTTGCCCTTCATCGTATCGGTCGTTGATAAAATGGATGGTAATCCCCGATTCCGTATCGCCGGCAGCCACGACAGCCTGATGCACGCGCATACCATACATTCCTTTCCCCCCATGTTTGGGGAGCAAAGCCGGATGAATATTGAGAATTTTTTTCGGGTAAGCACGTAAAATGGCGTCCGGAATCTTCTTCAGGAAACCGGCCAATACAATAAAATCGGCGCCATCTTCAGCCAATTTCTTCAAAACGGAGGTGCCACCGGACAGACTTTCTTTCGGGAAAGTTATGGAAGGAATCCCCAACCGTTTTGCACGATGGTGTACTCTGGCAGAAGCATTTTCGGAGTACACGGAAACCACTTCAACCATTTCGTTATCATGAAAATATCGTATGATATTCTCTGCATTTGTCCCATCGCCCGAAGCGAAAATAACCATCCTTTTCATCGCTTTCCCAAAAACAAGAAATGCACAAAAAACATAAAAATGTGCAATATTCGAGTTTTTTTGCCTTAAAAATTTGTTCTGTAAGATAAAAAATTCTTTCCTTTGCACTGCAAAAATAGAAAGTATTGCAAAAACAGTATTCATTTAAATCAAAAAATTATGTCTGATGTAGCATCTCGCGTAAAAGCGATTATTGTTGACAAATTGAGTGTTGAAGAATCGGAAGTAACAAACGAAGCAAGCTTCACGAATGATTTGGGAGCAGATTCTCTTGACACAGTGGAGTTGATCATGGAATTTGAAAAAGAATTTGGCCTCTCCATTCCGGATGACCAGGCTGAAAAAATCTCTACGGTAGGAGACGCTATTGCTTATATCGAAGCAAACGCGAAGTAATCTGCTTTTTATTCAGTATGGAATTAAAAAGAGTCGTAGTAACGGGTCTCGGTGCTCTTACTCCTATCGGCAACAACACCGCGGAAACGTGGGAGTCTTTGCAGAAGGGGGTAAGCGGCGCAGGGCCTATTACTCAATTTGATGCCTCCAAGTTCAAAACACAATTTGCCTGCGAAGTCAAAGGGTTCGACCCATTGCAGTACTTCGACCGGAAAGAGGTGCGCAAGTATGACCGGTATGCACAGCTCTCGCTCGTAGCAGCGACGGAAGCCGTGACAGATTCAGCAATGGACTTGGAAAAGGAAGATCTGAACCAGATCGGAGTGATCTTTGCCGCCGGTATCGGGGGTATCCGTTCGTTTGAAGACGAAGTACGGGACTACGATGCGGAGCGTGGGCCACGTTTTAATCCGTTCTTTATCCCTAAGATTATCGCAGATATAGCGGCCGGTCATATCTCGATGAAATATGGTTTCAGAGGCCCCAACTTTGCCACGGTCTCGGCATGTGCCTCTTCGACAAACGCCATTGCCGATGCGTTCAACTATATCCGTTTGGGCAAAGCCAATGCGATCGTAGCCGGAGGTGCCGAAGCCGCCATCGCCATTGTGGGGGTGGGAGGTTTCAACGCCATGAATGCGCTCTCGACACGCAACGATTCGCCACAGACCGCTTCCCGTCCGTTCAGTCAAAGCCGCGACGGCTTCGTTATCGGAGAAGGAGCAGCCTGTCTGATCCTCGAAGAGCTGGAACATGCTCTGGCACGCGGTGCAAAAATTTATGCCGAAGTAGCAGGCGCAGGTCTCTCGGCAGACGCTCATCACCTCACGGCAAGCCATCCCGAAGGATTAGGTGCAAAGCTGGTGATGCGGAATGCGCTGGAAGACGCGGAAATGAAACCGGAAGACATAGACTATATTAATGTACATGGTACGTCTACTCCTGTGGGCGATATCTCCGAAGTAAAAGCCATCAAGGATGTCTTTGGCGAACATGCTTACAAACTGAATATCAGCTCAACAAAGTCAATGACCGGTCATCTTTTAGGCGCTGCCGGCGCATTGGAAGCGGCAACCGCTGTGTTAGCCGTACGTGACGATATCGTTCCTCCGACCATCAATCATGCCGAGGGAGACGATGATCCTGAGATTGATTACAAACTGAACTTTACGTTTAACAAAGCACAAAAACGCGTGGTACGGGCTGCATTATCCAACACGTTTGGATTTGGCGGGCACAATGCCAGTGTAATTGTGAAAAAATTTGAGAAATAGACGTGCGTTTGTTCTTACAACAACTAAAAAGGCTCTTTATTCCTCAGAATAAAGAGCCTTATCTGTCCTTATCCCAACTGTTGGGATTCCATCCGAACGATGTGAAACTCTACGAACAGGCGCTTACACACCGCTCGTCACACTTTCCCGACGGCAAACGACCCCATAATAACGAACGGCTCGAATTTCTCGGCGACGCCATCCTCGGAGCGACTGTAGCCGATATTCTATACAAACATTTTCCGAACAAAAAAGAAGGTTTTCTGACCAGCGTACGCTCTAAAATCGTACAACGTGAGACCTTGAACCGTATAGCCCTCGAAATGGGGCTCGACAAGATGACCGTTGCCTCCATTCGCCCCAACTCTCACAACAACTGCGTATATGGCAATGCACTCGAAGCACTGATCGGCGCCATCTATTTGGATCACGGATATCGGAAATGCTTCAAGTTTGTCAAAGAGCGAATGATCGGTCATTATCTGTCGCTGGAAAAATTAGCCCGCAAAGAGATGAACTTTAAATCGAATTTGTTGGAGTGGGGACAAAAAGAAAAATTGAGAATCGATTTCGAACTGACAGACATCTATTCAGACAAAAACAAAAACCCAATATTTCATACCACTGTATCGGTTGAAAGTCATCCGTTAGCCACAGGCACAGGCTACACAAAGAAAGAGTCGCAACAAACGGCGGCCAAAAAAGCGATCCGGAGGATTCGCACAGATAAAAACATGCAAAGCCTGATTACCGAACTGAAACGCCAATCTTCGCTCAAGCCCGAGGGAGCCCCGATGTAGCGTATTTATCCCAGATTCCGCAATAGAACCAATTCTCCATGACGCGTGCAACATGTTGGTCGGCCTATGGCGTAAAAGCAGGGTCTACCTTGCCATCGCTCATATTCAAGAAACCACCTGTGAGCACCACGCCCATATAGTTCATCTTACAGAACGACAAGGTGGTGCGATAACGCTTGTCAACATCGGCTATCGACAGCCCGGCTTCTCCTGTTCTTTATTTTAAACTGTTATACTTTTTTTGCCCACAATTTCAAGTGAGCCCTTTATCAATCGCTTTATCAATTCGTCGTCAGCTCGTGTGATGTCGATACCAATCCAATATTTCGCAAAATTCTTGTTCGCATTGTAGGGCAGTCCGATGCAATCGTATTGCTCGCGCAACAGTATAGCCTCCTCCTCGCTGCATTTCATCGACACACGACTCAAGTCGTTGATATCGAAATAACAGAACATGTGGCCGCCGATGTAGAACACCAGGACGTCACGTGCAGCCCGAAACTTTTGGAAAGGAAACTTTTCTTCCACCTCGGGCGAGAGCGACAAACAGTAAGTGCGCAATGCTTCAATATCCATCTCAAGTTAATTATACAACAGCTTTAATCTTTCCGAAATCCATCTCCATCGGACGAATAAACGACCACGAGGATCATGAGACAATTAAAAGCAATCAAAAAATACCTTTTGTCATATCCCGAACGAAATCCCCATACGCTCCCCTTGTTTAATAAGCTCATTATCGGATGATACGCGTTTCGTCTTGCCCGCAATTTCGGCGAGCGGCACGGAGCCGATTTTTCCGTCTTTAAAACAGACCATACGCCCGAACTGTTTTTGAGCCACAAGCTCGGTCGCATGACCGCCAAGAAGTGTAGCCAGATTGCGGTCGAAAGGAGAGGGATTTCCGCCGCGCTGAATATATCCAAGCACTGTCTGACGCACTTCAATGCCCGTCGCCTCTCCCACGGCATGCGAAATATAATCAGCCGGACTGAGACAATCCGTCTTCAGTCCTTCCGCTGTCACAATGATGGAATACGGTTTGCCAAGATGCAAACGGTGCAATATCTTTTCATTGACTTTACGAATATCAAAACCCAGCTCAGGAATAAGGATAATATCTGCACCACCTGCCATACCGGCATAGAGTGCAATCCATCCGGCGCTATGTCCCATCACTTCGACAACCATCACACGCTTGTGCGAACTGGCTGTCGAGTGCAGACGATCAATCGCTTCGGTCGCAATATTGACTGCCGTATCAAACCCAAACGTGAGGTCCGTACCGTAAATATCATTATCGATTGTTTTGGGTACTCCAATCACATTCAGTCCGATTTGGAAAAGTTTGTTCGCCGTCTTCTGCGTACCGTTTCCGCCGATGCAGATAAGACAGTCAAGTCCCATTTCCATATAGTTCCGGCAGATGATCTCCGGCTTTTTATTGTCACCGGACTGAATAATCTTTTTGAAAGGTTTCTCGCGCGAAGTCCCGAGAATCGTTCCTCCCAGATTCAGAATACCCGAAAGCGTTCGTTCCGTGAAGAGCTCGGTATCTCGATTAAGCAAACCCGTAAAGCCGTTATGGATGCCTATCACCTCCATGCCATAGTGCATGATGGCCGTTTTACCTACTCCGCGAATCGTCGCATTGATGCCGGGACAATCTCCGCCCGACGAAAGAATACCGATTTTCATAAAATTTATTCATTAACGAACTACTTTGTACAAAGATACGTTTTTTGGAAAAGATACGAAACAGAAATAACAAAAAACAGCAAAGCAACACTAATGTAATATAAAATATACTATCTTTGCACCAAAGATAAAAAAAAACGGAATTTATGTTGAAGAAACTCACTACATGGATCATTTTGTTCTGTTGCGTAGCATGCGGGCAACAGGACAAACAGATTATTATACTTTCAACAAACGATATGCACGCACATATTGATGACTACGCGAAAGTAGCGGCTTACGTCGAACAAGAACGACAAAAAAATCCGAATGTATTGGTATTAAGCGCAGGTGATTTATTCTCGGGTAACCCGATCGTCGATTACTGTCCGAAATACGGTAACGGCTTTCCCATAATCGACTTGATGAACCGCATCGGATATCGTTTTACGGCATTCGGGAACCATGAATTCGACTACGGTCAGCATATCTTATGCGACCGTATGGCTCAAGCCGAATTCCCGTTCCTCTGTGCTAACATGACGGTTAACGACAGCCTTTGCATCAAACAACCCGAACCTTCGGCCACGATCGAAATCGACGGAGTGAAAATCGGCATCATCTCAGCCATTCAGATCGAAAACGTAAACGGTCGGCTCATTCCTGCTACACATCCCGACAAAGTAAAAGGCATTACGTTTACAAACCCTGTGGAAGCGCTCTGCGCATTACGGGAGATACGAAATCAATGTGACGTATTCATCGCTTTGACACATACAGGTATAGATACAGATAAAGAGATCGCCGAACGTATGCCTGAACTGGATCTAATCGTGGGTGGACATACGCACACGAAACTTGATACGGGAATCATCGTAAACAATGTTCTGATCACACAGGCAAACGAATATCTGAAATATATCGGTAAAACAACGCTTACAGTCAGAAACGGCAAAGTGGTTGAGAGAAAAAATGAGCTGATTAACCTTCCCAAACTGCGTGACGAAGATGAATCCATCAAAGCATTAATCGCTAAATATCACGACGAATCGCCGATGAATGAAATCATTGGAGAAGCAGGAAAACAATTTGACGGGAAAGAAGCGCTTGGCAATCTGATGACCGATGCCATCGTAAACGTACATCAAACGGATTTCGCCTTTCAAAATGCCGGCGGAGTACGCATCGGGAAAATCGAAAAAGGTGACCTTACCATGGGAAAAATCTATGAATTGGACCCGTTTAACAACCGTATCGTGATCATCGAAATGAAACCTGACGAAATCCGTTCACTCATCAAAAACTCACATAAACGCAGGAACAAACGCGCTGACTTATTTGTGTCGGGGATGACATACAAAATTTTCACAAAAGACGGTATAGCGGAACTCGTCGAAATGAAAATGGCAAACGGAAAACTGCTCGACGAAAACAAATATTACCGCGTTGGAATCAATGATTATCTTGCATCGGCATATACGTACGAGCATAAAAAAGCACCGCAGATTACCGACAAAACATCGGAAGAAACTCTTGTGGAGTATATCCGAAACAAAAAACAAATCACACCACAATACCCTCGTACGGAAGTGGTTGAAAAATAACGATAAAATGCCTGATTATCGAACAAACCCATAGAAACAACATAATCGTTAGAATCAAAAAGAAATTTATTTAACTAATTAATATAAGCACTTATGATAAAAAAAATTCAATTTCTTGCAGTAATGTTTCTTCTTATGACAACTACTGCAATACAAGCACAGGTAACGACCGCAAGTATGAGCGGACACGTGACAGATAAAGAAGGAGCAGTGATAGGTGCAACTATTGTCGCCACACATGAACCTTCGGGAACAACGTATGGAACAATTACCAACGTAGATGGACGATATAACCTGAATGGAATGCGCGTAGGTGGTCCATATAAATTAGAAGTATCATATATCGGATACAAAAAATCGGTAACAACCGGAATAACACTTTCATTAAGTGAAAATTATGTATTAAACATTCAACTTATGGAAGAAGCTGTCGGATTAGATGAAATTCAAATTGTAGCAAAAGGTGGAAGTTCAAATATGAACAGCGACAGAGCCGGTGCTGTGACCAATATTAATACAAGAATTATTAGCACATTACCTTCAGTTAGCAGAAGTTTGACCGACTTTACGAAACTTACTCCTCAAGCAAATGGAGCAGCTATTGGAGGAGGTACTTACCGACAAAACAATATTACAATTGATGGAGCTTCTTTTAACAATAAGTTCGGTATCGGACAAAGTATGCCTGCAAACGGTTCACCGATTTCTTTAGATGCGATTGATCAGATATCGGTAAGCGTAACTCCTTATGATGTTCGACAAAGCGGATTTCTCGGAGCTTCTATTAATGCGGTGACTCGTTCAGGCGATAATGAATTCAGAGGATCAGTCTATACCTATCTGAACAACGAAAAATTTAAAGGAAATAAAGTAAAAGATCAGACTTTTGAGCGCACAGAAAGTAGATATAACCTGTACGGCATACGTTTCGGAGGTCCTATTATTAAAAATAAATTATTTTTTTTCATTAACTATGAAACGGAAAAAACGATTGTTCCCGGTCCATCAAGAATAGCTGCAACAGATGGTAATCCTTATACTGACGGATCAAATAATATCGCTCGTCCGCTTGCCAGCGAAATGGATATGATCAGTAAATATCTTTCCGAAACGTACGGTTATGAAACAGGACCCTATCAAAATTATTCAAACGAGAGTCCGGGAATGAAATTTTTAGCTCGTGTAGATTGGAATATAAACAATAATCACCGTTTAAATATCCGATATAACATCACAAAAAGTAAAGAACCTTTGTACCCAAGCACTTCATCATCCCAAATTTTCCCCTCACCTTATGACAGAAGTTATAATAGAAGGGGAATGTATGCAATGTGGTATAAAAATACCGGGTATTTTCAAGAACAAAATTTTTCATCTGTTGCTGCCGAATTAAATTCCTCATTTGGAAAATTAAGCAATTTATTCAGATTTACTTATACAAATCAAGACGAACCTCGTTCTACTTCCGGTAAAGCATTTCCTTTTGTAGATATATTAAAAGATAAAACTCCATTCGTAAGTTTCGGAACAGAACTTTTTTCACACGGAAATTTACGAAAAGTTGAATCCTTTACTTTAAATGATGATGTTACATTTGGTGTAAATAAACATACCATTACAGCCGGATTACAATTCGAATATAATCATACAAAAAATGGTTTTCAACGTTTTGGAACAGGATATTATGCTTTTGATTCATGGGACGATTTTATTTCAAATAAGCCTGCAAAATCATTTGCAATTACACATCCCAACGATCTTTCCATTTCACAGGCATTTCCTTCTTTTAAATTTAACCAGTTTACCTTATATGCACAAGATGAGATAAATATATCTGAACGATTAAAAATATTAGCCGGAATACGAACTGATTTACCTTTTTATCCGAAAATAAATACATATAATCCTAAAGTTGCAGAGTTAGACTTTGACAGTAAAAAATTCGATACGGGAGAATTACCGTCAGCCAAAGTTTTATTTTCTCCCCGTTTAGGATTTAATTACGATATAAAAGGCGATCGTTCTATTGTTTTACGAGGAGGTACTGGTCTTTTTACGGGAACGATTCCTTTTGTATGGATTGTAGCTCAAGCAAGTGATGCAGGAGTATTACAAACAACTTATTCAGGTAAATCAATTCCATCATTTAAACCGACAACTTCTGAAATTTTAAATGAAATCTATCCGGGTGGACTAAAAGCAGAACCAGCATTACCCTCAGCAATAGTAAAAATAGATCATAATTTAAAATTACCACAGAACTGGAAAAGTAGCCTTGCCATTGACGTCAAGTTACCATGGAATATGAATGCTTCACTAGAAGGAATTTATAGTAAAGATATTCATTCGGTAGCTGTAACGAATGTGGGATTAAAGCCTGATGCTTTTCAAATAAACGGATATCCGGATCAACGTCCTATTTCCAAAAAACAATATTATCAATCTAAATTAAAGAATGTATATTTACTTAATAATGCAGGAGAAAATGAATATTGGTCTATCACGGCAAAATTACAGAAATCGTTTGAAAATGGTTTTGATGCTTCAATAGCCTATACACATAGTTACGGAAAGAGCTCGGGCGATGGAATCGGTGATCAAGTAGGTTCTGCTTGGTTCAATGATCCTCGTACTTACGGTTCAAACTCTCATGATATAGGTTATATGAACTATATTTTACCCAATCGCTTAATAGCTTCTGTTTCGTATAGAAAAGAGTATGCCAAATATTTCGCTACAACCGTATCTTTATTTTATGAAGGCGGTGAATCAGGTCGTTTTTCTTATTTATACGCGAACAACTTAAATAATGACGGAGGAGGCAATGCTATGCTTTATATTCCGAAAGACAAATCTGAAATAACATTTGCCGATCTATTCGATACGAATAAAAAAAGCCCTAATTACGGTAAAGTTATTTATACGGCTTCGCAACAAGAAACCGACTTTTGGAATTATGTCGAACAAGATGCTTATTTAAGAACTCACAAAGGAAAATATGCGATGCGTAACGGTGCACTCATGCCTTGGGTAAATACTTTCGATATAAAAATTTTACAGGATTTCTTTATACATGCTGGCGGAAAACGAAATACAATACAAGTAGGTTTAGATATCATAAATGTAGGAAATCTTCTAAACAGTAAATGGGGAATCCATCATAGCGTAAATAAAAATAATATCTTAGAAGTAGCAAATATGAAAGAAGTTATAGAAGGAAATGGGTCAGTAAAACCAACCTTTAACTTTCTTAAAAACGGAAAGGAAACACTTAAAGAAACGTATAGACCTAATATAGGATATGCTTCAACATATTATATGCAACTAAGTTTACGTTATATATTTAATTGATTATCTAACAAATTTACAGATATTCTTCCCTCGGAAACTCTTTCCTATTTCCGAGGGATTTTTTTCATATACTCCCTCGGAAAAAGCAAGCTGAAAACTCAGAAAAAAGTTGTTTATAAAAACTGAAAAAAAAATTTGAATAATCCATTAGGTTTTTAAATAGGGTTCAAATTTCATCTTCCGAAAAAAAATACAGGAATTCTTTTATGTATTTTTCAAACGATGAAATCCACAAAAAAAATAATTTTTTTCATGCAAAAATATCCCCTGAAAAGGTTTTCAAGCTTTGTTTATAAATCATTTATAAATACTATTTATAAACAACTTATCCTGTTTATATCTTACTCAAAAAATAGTCCGTTTATTTGAAAGAATGAAAAACAAAAAATCATTGAAGAAAATTTCAACACTTTAAACAGCCTATCATCTATATCATATTATTTTATAAAAACCAATTATATAAATAGTTGTGAGAAAACCGTTGAAATATTCTTTTGCTTCATATTCTAACTGTATGAAAGGTCAATTCGTCAGAGGAAATTCCACAGAACATAATTGGTGATCAATTTTTTCGTAAATAGACTCGGCGTATTTGTTTAGATTTGAAAAGCTACTTTTTGAATTTGTTTTACTGGTATAACACGATTGTCTATTTTAAAATGTTTATTTACTGATTGAAACTGCATTTTTGGGAGAGTTTTTTATTTGTGTATGTCTTTGATTATCTTTGTGCCTCTTTTTATCAAGTTGAGTAATAGATGAGGTTTGATTATGATGTGATAGTAGTGGGAGCAGGTCATGCGGGCTGTGAAGCTGCAGCTGCAGCTGCGAATTTAGGTTCGCGCACGTTACTGATTACTATGGATATGAATAAGATTGCCCAGATGAGCTGTAATCCTGCTGTAGGTGGAATTGCGAAGGGGCAGATTGTTCGCGAGATCGATGCTTTGGGAGGTTTTATGGGGATTGTAACCGATCGTACGGCTATTCAGTTTAGAATGTTGAACCGGAGTAAGGGACCTGCCATGTGGAGTCCTCGTGCACAGAATGATCGGGTAAAATTTATTCAGGCTTGGCGTGAGATTCTTGAGAATCTTCCTAATTTGTGGATATGGCAAGATACCGTCAGTGAATTGCTTTTAGACGGTAATCGTGTTTGTGGTGTAAAGACGGCTTTTGGAATCGAATTTCAAGCAAATTCGGTTGTTTTGACAAACGGTACTTTTTTGAATGGATTGATACATGTCGGTCGTGTACAATTTTCGGGAGGACGAATTTCGGAACCGGCTGTAGGAGGATTGACGGAACAGTTGATTTCTCTCGGTTTTATTTCAGATCGGATGAAAACAGGTACTCCTGTACGAATAGATGCTCGAAGTATTTATTTTGAAGAACTTACCGAACAACCGGGCGAAAATGATTTTCGTAAATTTTCTTATTTAGACAATGTCAAAAGAGAACTTAAACAATTAAGCTGCTGGACTTTATATACGAATGAAGAGTGTCACAATGTCTTACGTAAAGGATTATCGGAATCACCTCTGTATAATGGACAGATACAAAGTATAGGTCCTCGTTATTGTCCGAGTATCGAAACTAAAATCGTCACTTTTGCCGATAAAATACAACATCAATTATTTTTGGAACCCGAAGGTGAATCGACACAGGAATATTATCTGAATGGATTTTCTTCATCTCTTCCTTTCTATATTCAGTTGAAGGCTTTGCAAAAAATATCGCCTTTTCGTGATGTTCAATTATATCGTCCGGGGTATGCGATCGAATATGATTTTTTTGATCCTACGCAGTTATTACATACTTTAGAGACAAAGAAGATTTCACATCTGTTTTTTGCCGGTCAGATTAATGGAACTACCGGTTATGAAGAAGCGGCGGGGCAGGGGATAGTGGCAGGTATTAATGCACATCTTCGTTGTCATGGTGATGATACGTTTGTTTTAAATCGTGATGAGGCATATATTGGAGTATTGATAGATGATCTGGTGACAAAAGGAGTGGATGAACCGTATCGTATGTTTACTTCGCGTGCGGAGTATCGGATTCTTTTGCGTCAGGACGATGCGGATATGCGTCTTACCGAACGAGGTTATCAATTAGGACTTGCCGATACTTATCGTTATGGTTTATTGAAAAAGAAGAAAGAAATGATTGATCGGATCACGGAGTTTATTCGTTCTTTTTCCGTTATACCTGTTCAAATTAATGCTAAATTAACTTCTTTAGGAACGGCTCCTATTCCTCATGCTTACAAACTGGTCGATATATTAACTCGACCTCAAGTTTCATTTTCCGATATCAAAGAAGTGATACCGGAGTTTAATCAGTTGATAGATACGATTCCAATTTCTCGTCGGGATGAAATTTTAGAAGCGGCTGAGATTAGGATAAAATATAGCGGATATATCCAGCGAGAAAAGCAGATTGCAAGTAAAGTATCTCGATTGGAAAATATTCGTATCAAAGATAAGTTTGATTATTTATCGATTCAATCTCTTTCGACGGAGGCTCGCCAAAAATTACATAAAATAAATCCGGAAACAATTGCGCAGGCAAATCGTATTCCCGGAATATCTCCGAGCGACGTCAATATTCTTTTGGTATTATTGGGTAGATAATATAGAAATGTTCCACGTGGAACATGATTTTTTTATAAAAGAAGAATGGATGACAGGCTTAGCTACATACTAAAAATTCTTTCTACTATACCTGAGAAGCCGGGATGTTATCAATATTTCGATCGTAAAGGAACGATTATTTATGTAGGAAAAGCGAAGAATTTACGCAAACGAGTTTCTTCTTATTTTCAGAAAGAGCATGAAAATAATAAAACTCGTGTTTTAGTCAAACATATTTATGATTTAAAATATATTGTAGTAGATTCGGAAGAAGATGCCCTGTTACTCGAAAATAACTTAATCAAACAGTATCGTCCGCGTTACAATGTCTTATTGAAGGACGATAAAACGTATCCTTCCATCGTGATCAAAAACGAATATTTTCCACGTATATTTCAGACAAGAAATATTGTAAGGGATGGTTCTTTGTATTTCGGTCCGTATGCGTCTGCTTATACTGCGAAGATCATGCTGCAACTGATAAAAGAATTGTATCCGGTCCGGACATGCAAACATACCTTGACACCCGAATCCATTGCTTCGGGAAGGTATAAAGTTTGTCTCGAATATCATATTAAACGATGTAAAGCTCCTTGTGTCGGACTACAAAATAGAGAAGAATATAATCGGAATATTTCCGAGATAAAGGAAATATTAAAAGGAAACAGTTCACGCGTAAGCGCGCTCCTTCTAAATCGGATGCGAAAACTTTCGGAGGAAATGCGTTTTGAGGAAGCTCAGGAAATCAAATATCAATATGATTTGATTGAAAATTTTCGGTCGAAGTCGACGGTTGTTCCCATGTTGCATAATGTAGATGTATTTTCGTTGGATGAAAGCGAACAGTCCGTCTATATTAATTACATGCATATAGGAAACGGAGCCATTGTGCAGGTATATACGATTGAGTATCGGAAAAAACTTGATGAACCGAAAGAGGAACTTTTAGGTTTGGGTATTGTGGAAATGAGAGAGAGATTTCAAAGTAATGCTTCCGAAATAATCGTTCCTTTTATGCCTGAAGGTGTATTTTCAAAACATATTATTTTCACGGTTCCACAACGAGGAGATAAGAAGAAATTACTTGATTTGTCTGTTCAAAATGTAAAGCAATATAAGATTGATAAATTGAAACGTTCGGATAAGTTTAATCCCGAACAGCGATCGACCCGTCTGTTAACTGCGATTCAAAAGGATTTACATTTACCTGTTCTGCCGATGCAGATAGAATGTTTCGATAATTCAAATATACAAGGTACGAATCCCGTTGCGGCCTGCGTCGTATTTAAAAAAGGGAAACCGTCGAAGAAGGATTATCGTCATTTTCATATAAAGACGGTTGTAGGTCCCGATGATTTCGCTTCGATGACGGAAGTTGTTACGCGTCGTTACACACGACTGTTGGAAGAAGGTCTGCCTCTTCCGCAGTTGATTGTTATCGATGGAGGAAAGGGACAGTTGAATGCAGCAACGGAAGTGCTTCGGCAATTGAATTTATTAGATAAAATATCGATTGTAGGATTGGCAAAACGATTGGAAGAGATTTTTTATCCGGGCGATCCGATACCGCTTATACTCGATAAAAATTCGGAAACGCTGAAAGTCATTCAACATCTCCGCGACGAAGCCCATCGGTTCGGTATTACATTTCATCGGAAGATGCGAAGTAAAAAGCAAATTATTTCGGAATTGGATGAGATTAAAGGTATCGGAGAAAAGACGAAAGAGACATTATTGAAAAAGTATAAAAGTGTAAAACGGATTAAGGAAGCTCCGATGGACGAACTCATTGAATTGATAGGAGAGAGTAAGGCGGGTATCTTAATAAACGGTTTGAAAAAACCGGAATAAATATAAGCAGGAGAATTTAATTTTTGTAATATGAGAACAGTCATACAACGCGTACAACACGCGTCGGTTGCGATTGATGGAGCGGTACGATCCGAGATTGGTAAAGGTCTACTGATTTTGGTGGGTTTTGAAGATTCGGATACGGGTAAGGAAATTGTCCGGATGGCGAAAAAGATCGTAAATATGAGAATTTTCGACGACGATAAAGGTGTTATGAATCGCTCTGTACTTGAAATCGGTGGAGAAATTTTAATCGTCAGCCAGTTTACTTTATATGCTTCGACAAAAAAAGGAAATCGTCCGTCGTATATTCGTGCCGCGAAACCGGATATTGCGATTCCATTGTACGAGTCGTTTTGCAAGGAAGTAGAAATGCAGTTAGGTCGTGACGTAAAAACGGGTGTTTTCGGTGCGGATATGAAAGTTTATTTGTTGAACGATGGTCCTGTAACCATCATTGTTGATACAAAAGATTGATACGATTTCGTCGGATGGAGTAGGGGATGGAAGTCCGATTCTGAGCATAATCTTTCTCGATCTATTTAAAAACAAATCCGGTTGACCTTTTATATACGTTTAAAATTCTCAGCCTGCTTTATGCTTCGGCACGTATCGGATATACGTCCCGAACGTATCTGTGCGACTTACGGTGTCGTTTCGCCTCCGGCAGGCGGAGTGGGAACATGCGGCTCTTCTCCGTTCTGCTCCTTTCTTTCGTGTCCGCAAGGGGTTATGGGAAAGTGAAAAACGAAGAACGAAAAGTCCTTCGGGCTACATTTTTCATTCTTCACTTTTCACTTTTTACTCTTCACTGTTCGTTTTTCACTTTTCTCTCACTTCTTAATCAACTTCTGTGTGTACGTCTGTCCGTCTTTGACAACGCGCACAAAGTACAGTCCTGCCGGCAGTCCTGCCATCGAGATTTGGAACGTCGGCTCATTCGTCCGGAACGAGCTGATTCGTTGGTTTGTATTCCATAATTCAATATCATAGCTGTCTTCTTTATCGTTTTGACGCAATGACGAATGTTGGAATGCACCTAATTGGGCTCGTTCTTTAAATAACCGGGCCTGCTGTGCAGCTTCTTTTATGATGTAATATTCTTCTGTTAAACTGACAATAGCAGTTGCACTTGATTGATCGAAATACGCGTTGAAAATATTTTGAGGTGAAGAGCAATTACTACGTACCATATATACATGTCCCGGCCCCCATTCTCCCCATGTTCCGGAATTGCTTTTAGCTCTACACACAAACTCCAAAACATAAGGCTGATAATGAGAGTGTATATACATACTCAACGATTCTTTAAGCAGATTGTTACAATTCGCAGTAGTGTAATTCTGTATCATTGACGGAGGATTCGATGAATAATCGAATATTTTCCACTCGATTTCTTTTATATTCGGATTGTTACACAGGCTTTGCCCGAATTCGTTAACCGCACGGAAAGTACGGGTGCTTCCGAAGCTCAAACATGTCATAGCCGGAGGGTCTAAAGATACACGAGGAATGCCGGAAGAAGGTGGTGTTTTTTTGTAATATTTCAAGTTGCTAGAACCGAATGGACTGTAATTCCATGAATGTTTCATTAATGGCCATTCATTCCATTTTGAGATGAATATCCCTTGTTACTCGGTTGTTATAGCAGTATGATCACCAGATGCCCAAAAGACTTTTCCCGGATATGTTTCTTGTGAAACCTCAGTGTAACTGCCATCAGTTATATATATTTTCTCAGGATCTACAATATCATTAGGCCATCCTGTCCCTATCCACCGATCAATATTTTGCTCAACTCTCAACCAAGCATATCCATGACAATTAAACTTACGTGTAGAACTACAATTATCATATGTTTTTATTTGCACAGCATGTGGATAATGTTGAGCATAGTATTGATCGAGACTTTTTCGTTTCTCTATGCTTGACTCACACATTAGAAATGTAACTACTGGACTGCCATTAGGCGTATATATATCATTCATCCTTATGTCACATTGGCCTTTTATTGAGAAAGATATGACAATATGAAGTATAAATAAATAAAAAATCTTTTTCATAAGAGTTTATTTTATAATGGAATATTGGTATAAATGACTTTGGCTGACTTTAATTTCTGAGTGAATGAAAAAAGCTCCTCATTTTTAGTTGTATCCCACACAATTTTATTCCCTCTACAATCATAGAAATAGTAAAGAATACCACCACTACCCATCATCATATCGGTCACAAACATGGGCTCTATGTTGATTTGAGTGGGTAATGGAAATTCCTTCCTCCGTTTATGTAGTATACCATATCCATAAAGTTATTCACATTTGCGTATCCTCTGGCTCTTCTTTTGGCCAATTGTACTTTAGAGTTAAGACTTTCCAATACCCCATTTGTGATAGTTCCCTGCTCAAAGAATGTCTTTATGCCGAACAGATGCCCCTTGAACGTTGCCACCGGTTTTCTGAACGGTTCCAATGCAGAGACTGCTCAGCCATCTCCATCCATTTGAGAAAGTCTTCCCATGCTCCTTGAGATTTGGCAGTGGCGGCATGAAGTATATCAACGAGGCCTTCCTTGAGGCTATAGGCTTTTCCAAGAGATGGGTAGGTGAGCAATATCGTATCAAGCTCTTGCAACCTTCCTTCCGGCAGGTTCTTCCGAAGATGCAGCAGTGTAAACCGATGCCCTTTCAGCAGTTTCTTCTCACCCACTTCTGCCTTGCGCACCTCATCAAGTCTCTTGTTGGTGTCCTGTACTATGTGGAACTTGTCATATACAATATGTGCTTGAGGGAAATACGTCATGCAGCCGGAGGTGAAAGCATTGGACATGTCCATAGCAACCACCTCTATAAGCGAAGGATCTCCATCATGCTCTATGAGCCATTGGGAAAACCTCTTGAATGTATCTGAATCCTTGCCCGGACAGACGAATATCGTCTCTCTGGTGTCAAGGTCAACAAACTGAGTGATGTATGAATGTCCTTTCCTGCGAGAGGTTTCATTCACGCCTATACGTCTGACTCCGCACAAGTTGAGATTACGCTTGCCTTTGCTTATCCAATGACGGAATATGGTCCATATACGCTTGGGATATTCCTTTACTGTCTTAGCTACAGAGTTGACAGGAGTCTCTTCTTCTATAAGAGCCATCGCAAACGCCTCGAAAAGCATCGTAAAGCCCGAGTTATGCCGTGCCCAGGGAACCTGTACCATCTCTATTGAGGAAACATCGGTCTTCAATCGAGGAACACGAGCATGCAAATAACATGGATGCTCAAAGAAATTCAGATGACGCCACTGCTTGTCAACCGTGTCGTGAGGGGAAAGTAAGGTTCCCTTAGAAGAGATGAACCGGGAGCCGTACTCAAAGTCAATCCAAATATGAAGCTCGCGGATATTGCTCTCATCAAGCAAACGAAACTCACTCTTAACCACTTTCCAGGGAAAAGACAAATTCAAACCAATAGAGAATAACATGTTCGTATCCATGAATGCAATTATACAACTTTTTTCCGAATGCTGATCTATGGGTTACCCACACGATTCAACACAGACCCGAAAAAATTAGAAAGACCTATTTTCATTCCATATCTTCCTATAAAATAAGGGGATACCGTTTGTACTCCCTCAATTTGTTTTAATTTGCTCACTCGTTCTTTATAGCTTCTCCCCTCATTCATTGTGGATAATTTGAGCTCAGTCCAATAAAAATCCGTTGAAATCTTTTGTTTTTGCTTTAAAATTTGTTCCTTATGTAAATTTAAAGTTCTTTTTGATATCAGATTGCTTTTTTGTAAAGCAACATCATTGACTGTATAAATAAATACACGTGTTGTATCTAACTGTAACGGTTGTTTCTTTCCCTTATAATAATAAAAGTGCTCTTGAGCAAGCAATGATAAAGGGAAAAGTAGCACTATAAAAACTATCTTTTTCATAATCTTGAAATTATTTAAATATGTAACGGTTCTATTTTAAAGGTAACTTTTGCCGATTGAGCAAGTTTGTCAACTAAGATACCGTAACGAAAAACGTCAGGCTGGGTTGCATCGCCATCCACCTTCAACAAGTAAGTATAAGCATTGGAACCTGTTCTTACAAATGAATGTTCCATATTCGTTACTTGATTACCATAGGTTCCATATCCCAATAGCAGAGTGTGTTTCGAGAAATCGATCTGCTGTAAATCTTTGAAGTGTTTTAAATCTTTTTCAGTAAACACCGATTTAAGTTCTTTCTCTGACCGGATAACCTTCGATTCTTTATGATTACCTATCGCGGTTATTTTGGGCAGCTTTTTTATTATGGTTACTTCAAGAGAATTTGAGTTACCGGAAGAGGTTGAATCTTCATTTTGCAACTCTTTTTCTATGGTTACTTCAGGAGCAATAACATCTTTCTTACACCCCGCTCCTGCTGTTAGTAAAAGCAGGGTACTTATCCATAAAATGATTTGCTGTTTCATGTTTTTCTGTTTTTTAAGTTTGTACATGTTTTCCGCGTTCCGGATATTTCTTTTACGCTGCGCCTCCGTTGCGGTTTGCGAGGCACATCGGCTTGTCAGGTGGAGTGTCGGCTGTTATTTCCATGGTCTTATATTTTTTGTTATGTACGACAAAGGTATAAATGTTTTTTTGATCAGATGCAAATATTTTGTCTGTTTTTTTTGCGCTCTTTGTGTAATCCATTGTGAACTTAGTGGTAAAATTACCGCAGAAAACGCGAAAGTTACACAAAGCACGCAAGTTTGTTTAAGTAAAACATCTCGACCATTAAATAAATTAATATTTTATATAAGGTTTACAGCCCTCCGCAGGAGTGGGTATTCTTTTTTCCCCAACGCTTCGCTTCGCTACACATTGGGCTGAATTAACGCACCCCTTCGGAGCTGTTACAGTGGTCAGCTATCAGCTTTTAAGCAGTCAGCTATCAGCCAACAATTCGACAACTCAACAATCAAACAACCCAACGCCCGAAGGGCTGTTTTTAATGTTTAATTGTGTTTTGTTTAGCGATATTTTTAAAAGGAATCGCTCTGTGTGATCGCAGGCATGTTCTTTAACGGATCATTGTGTCAGACTTGGACAATCATGCCTTCCTGACCTGCAATGGTGTTCGAAAAAATGGCTTGAGCTTCTCCAAGTAATGGGTTAATATCTTCGTAGCGAGCTGAATAATGTCCTATTACGAGTTTTTTTGCACCTGCCATACGGGCAATTTCCGCGGCTTGACGGGCTGTAGAATGAAACGTTTCTCTGGCGCGTGCCAGTTCACTATCCATAAACGTTGCTTCATGATATAAGCAGTCAACTCCTTCGATATAAGGAACAATAGACGGTTCAAAGGCTGTATCCGAACAGAACGCGTAACGCCTCGGCGGTTGTGCCGGTCGTGTCAGTCGCGTATGAGGAACGGTTACCCCTTCGGGTGTTATAAAATTTTCTCCCTGCTTGATACCCCTCAATGCTTTGACAGGCACTTGGTAAAAATCGATCATTTCACGTATCAGATGAGCTTCGCGAGGTTTCTCGGCAAAAAGGTAGCCGCACGTAGGTATGCGATGCTTTAGCGGAATAGACCAGACACTGAGCGAACGATCTTCCATCACCAGTGCATGCTTTTGGGGATCAATCAGGTTTAGCCGTACGGTGTATCCCATTTCTTTGCAGAATAAGGCGAGAACAGGGCGAATAAAATCACCGAGGGCATGAGGCCCGTGAATCACTAACTCGCCTTTGCGTCCCAACATACCGAGTGTTGAAAGTAATCCGGGCAGTCCGAAACAATGATCGCCGTGCAGATGGGAAATAAAAATATGGGTCAGACGATTGAATCGGATATGCATCCTCCTCATTTGTAGCTGTGCTCCTTCACCACAGTCAATCATATACAGTTTATCGTGCAGATTTACGACTTGAGCGGTTGCCTCGTGACGCAAGGTCGGTGTCGCCGAACCGCATCCCAGCAAGGTCACATCGAAACGTATCATATTTTTCTCTCTGTTCATGAGCCGCAAAGGTACGTATATTTTCTGCTTTCTTCTCGTTGTTCTTTCCCCGTTTCTTTTTTTACACTACCTTTCCTCTAAAACGTATTTTGTGAGTTTGCTTACATTGCTGCTCAATCCCTCCCAAATTCGGTTGTTTGGGTGACTATAACACACGACTGTTGGCTCCGTGACGGTCGGTGTGTCTCGGAGATTGCGAATATAAGTATGTTACTTTCCTCTACAAGCTTGGGTAGCTTATGCCGGTGTCCGACTCCTTCCGGTGTATCTGTAAATTTGCGAAACGGGCTACTCTGTGCACCACAAAGGTAATTACGTGGCACCGAAAGGTATATCAAATGGCTAATCGGCCATATACGATTCAAGCAGTTTGATTTGTCCTTCTGTTCTTTTCAACTCTTCCTGCCTTTTGAGATAAATGTCAATGAAATCCTCTTCTTTGGAGAGCATGTGCCATACGGCAACGAGTATTTTCCGAGCGATGGCCACCTGGATCTTCATTTTGTTCTTTTTCTTGACGGTAGTTTGGAGGTAGCTGAAATGAGAGAAGAAACAGTTTCGGGTTCGTGATGCAGCCCATGCAATTTCGATCAATATTTGTCTGAGGTATCTGTTTCCGTGTGTCACTTTTCTGCTTTTGAAACGCCCGTTGCTTACATCGTTACGCGGTTTCAGACCGCACCATCCCACAAGGCTTGCCGCCGTAGCGAACATCTTCATATCAACACCTGTTTCCGCAATGATTGCCGTGGCTGCGCGTTCCTTGACACCGGGGATGGTTTGCAGGCGTTCGTATGGTTTGGGGTAATGTTCTTTGCAGAGCCGGACGAGTTCTTGCTGACAGTACGCCGTCTGTTTTTCGATCAGGTCGAGTGTTTCCTTCAATTGTCTGAGAACAATCAGGTCAGTTTCTGAGAACGAGCCTGTCAGCGCGGCTTTCACCCTCTCACGTCCATGTTTGTTGAGTATGCGTCCATGCACAAGACTGAGGAGTTCATCAGGATCGGTCTGTCCGTCGATTATCGCTTTGAGTACAGACCGATAGCTTTTACTTTTGGTGGTAGCCACGTAATTGCTGAGCCTAAAACCGCATCTTTGCAAAGCTGCGTCGAGTTTGTTGCTGTTGTAGGTCGTATCTTCGCACAGGTCCATGATACGGCGGTTCAATTTGCGCATATCCTGCACGATGGGCTCGGGAACGAAGCTTCCCTTGATGAGATTTTTCAGAAGACACTCCGCGATCCATCGGGCATCCTTCACGTCACTTTTCCTGCCGGGAAGCTGCTTGATGAAATAGGGATTCACCAATCTGAGTTCCATCGATTCGCAGAGTTCCGTCCATACCGGAACCCAATAGACGGCCGTGCTCTCCATAGCTGCTTCGGTGACACCATGGGCTCTCATGTCATGATGCATCTCACGCAAGTCGGGAGTAAGCACTCCATAAGTATTTTCCCAAATAATGGCCTGGTCATACCCCATAATACAGAGATAAATGCTATCTTTGTGCACATCAAGGCCGGCAACTGTTCGAGTTCTGTTCATAATTATTTTTTTAAATTTTTTTCCCTCCAAGATAGTAAAATTGTGGCTAAGAACACGCAGAGGAGGGGACAGAAAACAGAGCGTCGGCCTTGTGTTTTTATCTGCCCGGTGTAAAATCTCGAGGATTTTATCTAAATTTGCACATACGTTTTCAGATGCTTTTTATGCAGAAACAGCAGTTACAACAAAGTTTACAACAACGTCTTTCACCCCAGCAAATTCAGATTATCCGCATGCTCGAGTTGCCGGCCATCGAAATGGAAGAACGCATCCGGCAGGAGCTTGAAGAAAATCCGGCGCTTGAAGAAGGGCGCGAACCCTTGTCGGATGGTGAAACCGATGGTTCCGAGGCAGATGAAACCATATATGAAAGCCCGGAAAACGAGACCGATTTAACCCTTGGCAACTATCTTACCGAAGATGATATTCCTGATTACCAGATTCGTGTAATGAACGGCGCAAACGAACGACGCGAAGATATTCCTTTTTCTGCCGGCCCTTCGCTCCATGACTTCCTTGTCGAACAACTCAGTCTTCGGAATCTGACCGAGGAAGAAAAGAAAATAGGCGAATACATCATAGGGAATATTGATGACGACGGTTATTTGCGTCGCGAACTGTCGGCCATTGCAGACGACTTGATGTTTAAGGCTGGGGTAGATGTGAACGAATCCGACATCGAACCAACCTTAAAAGTCATTCAGGATTTCGAACCCATCGGTATCGGAGCGCGCAACTTGCAGGAATGTTTGCATATCCAGCTCGAGAAAAAAGAACAGACACCTTACACCCGTCAGGCCACAGAAATCATTGATTGTCATTTTGAAGCTTTTATACGGAAGCATTACGACAAGATTCAGCGGGCCTTGAATATAGACGACGAAACCTTGCGAGCCGTTTTACATGAAATAACGGCACTTAACCCCAAGCCCGGCAACGGCTGGAACGAATCTTCCGAGAGTGCCATGAACGAAATCACACCCGATTTCATCGTCGAAAATCACAACGGTGAACTGACGCTGAGTATGAATCAGCGCGATGTGCCCGACTTACGCATCAGCCGTGAATACAGCGATATGTTTCGCGATTATGCCGGCAACAAGACGAACCGCAGCCCGGAGATGCGCAATGCCGTTCAGTTTGTCAAACAGAAACTCGATGCTGCACAGTGGTTTATCAATGCTGTTCGGCAACGTCAAGAGACTTTACAGCGTACCATGGAAGCGATCGTCGTATTGCAAAACGAATTTTTCCTCACCGGCGATGAAACGAAGCTCCGGCCGATGATTCTGAAAGACGTAGCCGAACGTGCGGGATACGATATCTCGACCATCTCGCGTGTCAGCAACAGTAAGTACGTACAAACGAACTTCGGGATTTTCCCGCTGAAGTACTTCTTTTCCGAATCAGCTCGTAACGATAGCGGTGAAGAAATATCTACACGTGAAATCAAGCAAATTATGCGCGAAACCATCGATGCGGAAGATAAACAGAATCCTGTTACCGACGATGCGCTTTCAGTCCTTCTGAAAGAGAAAGGCTATCGGTTGGCACGCCGTACCGTGGCCAAATATCGAGAGCAAATGGGAATCCCCGTAGCCCGACTCCGAAAAGAAATTTAAAACAGACCGTTCCATTACGGTTATCGGAAAGTTTTTTATCTTTGTCGCGGAATAACATTAACCCATAAAAAATTAGAATCATGAATTTCCCGACAGAATTAAAGTACACCAAGGACCATGAATGGATCCGTGTTGAGGGCGACTGCGCCTATGTAGGTATTACCGATTATGCACAGAAAGAGCTGGGCGAAATCGTCTATGTTGACATTCCCACCGAGGGTGAGCATGTAGCTCAGGAAGAGGCGTTCGGCTCTATCGAAGCCGTAAAAACCGTTTCAGACCTGTTGATGCCTGTATGTGGCGAGATTCTCGAAGTCAATTCCGAACTCGAAGATAAACCGGAGTTGATCAATGAAGATCCGTATGGCAAAGGGTGGATCGTAAAAATCAAACCGGACGACGTAAGCAAAGCTGAGTCTCTGCTTTCTGCTGCCGATTATCAGAATCTTATCGGATAAACTGGTATGAAACCGGTTGTAAGTATCATCATGGGCAGTACGTCAGACTTGCCCGTGATGAATAAGGCGGCACAATTCCTCGACGAGATGGAAATCCCGTTCGAGATGAACGCTCTCTCGGCCCACCGTACTCCCGAAGAGGTGGAACGGTTTGCCAAAAATGCCGCCGGACGCGGAATCAAAGTCATTATTGCAGCGGCCGGTATGGCGGCACACCTCTGCGGCGTGATTGCTTCAATGACAACGTTACCCGTCATCGGCGTACCTATCAATGCTTCGTTGGATGGTATGGACGCGTTATTGGCTATCGTACAAATGCCGCCCGGTATTCCCGTCGCGACAGTAGGCATCAACGGAGCACAGAATGCTGCTATTCTGGCTGTACAGATGCTTGCCCTTGGCGATGAGAAGTTGAGCTCTCACCTGGCAGCTTATAAGGAGGATTTGAAGAAGAAGATCGTCAAGGCCAATGAAGAGTTGGCCGCTGTGAAGTTCAAATATAAAACGAATTGAAACGCCGCCACACATCGGTTGTAACGATCGGGAATACTCCGCTCGGAGGAACCAATCCTGTTCGTATCCAGTCCATGGCCGATGTTTCGACCATGGATACGGATGCTGCCGTAGCTCAGGCTCTCCGTATGGCCGAAGCGGGTGCCGAATACATACGCTTCACGGCGCAAGGTGAGCGGGAGGCTCATAACCTCGGTCTTATCCGCAGCAAATTGCGCGAAAAGGGGTGTGAAACACCTCTCGTGGCCGATATTCATTTTAATCCTAAAGCGGCTGAGGTGGCTGCTGTTCATGTCGAAAAAGTCCGAATTAATCCCGGTAACTATGTAGATGGGGTACGTAAATTTCGAAGCACTGATTATACGGACGAAGAATATGCAGCCGGGCTTCAAAAGATTCGCGACCGCTTTATTCCTTTTCTCCGTCTATGCCGAAAACATCGCACGGCTATCCGCATCGGTGTCAATCACGGCTCTCTTTCGGATCGTATCATGAATCGTTATGGCGATACGCCCGAGGGTATGGTCGCCTCATGTATGGAGTTTCTCCGCATTTGCAAGGAGGAGCATTTCAACGATGTCGTACTTTCCGTCAAGGCTTCGAATACAGTCGTTATGGTGCGTACCGTACGACTTCTCGTGCGCATGATGGAAGCCGAAGATATGTATTATCCATTGCATTTGGGGGTGACCGAGGCCGGTAACGATGAAGACGGACGCATCAAAAGCGTCACAGGCATCGGGGCGTTGCTGACCGACGGTATCGGCGATACGATCCGTGTATCGCTCAGCGAGCCTCCCGAAGCCGAAATACCCGTCGCACGGAAGCTGGTACATCATATTGAGGCCTGCAGGGAGGTCGAATTCACCGATATGCCCTCAACCTATCAAGGTACGGTCACGGATTATACGAGGGAGACGAAGGCCGTCGAAATCATCGGTGGAGAACATCTTCCTGTTGTTATTTCATGCCGGAAACCGGATGATCTTGCGATTTCAACAGTCGATCGGCCGGATTATTTTCGGGTATCTTACAATGATAATGACACACAGTCTGTACACGAATCAAATATCTATCGCACAGGCGAAACTCTGAAGCCGAGCCATGTCCGTTTAATGGAAGTTACCATTGCCGATCTTACCCCAGCATTTATTGAAGAAATCAAGGGGCAGGAGGCTGTTGTCCTGATCTTGAAAAGGCTCTCGGCCGACGGGGTCAACGAGGCGCGTGCAGCTGTCCTTCGTCTTAAAGAAGCCCAATCTCAAACGCCGCTTATCCTGCATCGTCATTATAAGGAGACCGATCTCGAAAACCTTCAGATCAAAGCGGCGGCCGATCTCGGGGTACTGCTTATCGATGGAATCGGTAACGGGGTTATGATTACGAGCGATGGGTTCGATGCTTCGGTGACTGATCGCCTTGCTTTCGGTATCCTGCAAGCTGCACGTGCCCGAATCAGCCGTACGGAATATATATCATGCCCCGGATGCGGACGGACACTTTATAACCTGCAAACAACCATCTCCCGTATCAAGGCGGCGACATCTCACTTAACGGGGTTGAAGATCGGTATCATGGGATGCATCGTCAATGGACCCGGTGAGATGGCTGATGCGGATTACGGCTATGTCGGTGCGGGACGTGGTCGGATCAGTCTGTATAAGGGGAAAACGTGTGTACTCAAGAATATCCCTGAAGAAGAAGCCGTAGAGCAATTGCTCAAGTTAATTGCCGAAAACCTCAGCATCGAAACCACAGCGCCTCCGACAGACCTCAACGAGCATCCACTACGTCGCGTAGCAAAAAGTCGGTTATTGAAGCCATGACTTCGCGCGTATAGTCATCATTTTTAAAAAGTCCGAAATGACATCCGAGGTTGGTCAGGTTTGACATTTCAAGGAATGGGATGATTTTACGGGCGCGTTTCATGACTTCTTCACCCGGAAATAAACAGTCGGATTTATCGGCAACCAGACCTACCGGTGCGCGAAACTTATGTAAATCTTTCTTCCGGAATTCTTTCCAATCTCCTTTGGAAATCTTCATATGCAGAAAGAGTATTCTGGCCATTTCGATTAAGTCGTCGTGTTCGAACGAAAGCACCGGCATCAAGTGTTTTTTTAGCAGTTCATCGGTCAGCTGTTCTTCATGTTTATCTCCCATACGCATCAGCTTCTCGACTTTCAATGACAAGTTCTTTGTGATGCCGGCCGGCTGAACAAGCAAAAGCCGCCGGACGCACAACAGCGCTTCCGTACAGAGTTGTAAGGCGATATTGGCCCCCCATGAGTAACCTAATACCGCACATTCCCGAAGTCCCAGACTGTCCATGACTTGGAAAGCCCACTGCCCGTATTCGTATTTGGCCGCCTGCAGACGTTGTTCCGCGCTGAATCCTACTCCTCCCGGCACATCCGGTGCAACGAGTCGTAATCGCCTTAAATCCAACCCTTCGATAAAAGGGCGCATCGCCAACGGGTTGGTGATCCACTCTCCACTGAAACACATGACGGGCATACCGCTCGGGGAACCGTAATACATGACGTGTGTATCTCCGAAACATGTTTCCACCATCTGTTCCGAAAGAGGGACTTTCAATGCCAGCAAATGTTTACGATATAAATCGTGAAGCAATCGCCTGCCTTCAGCTGATTGATACACTTCGGTATTGTTTCTTTTCATTACAGGTATAAATTGAACACTTACTTAAGTATAAGTACTGTGTCACGGAAAAAGATATTCATACCCTGTCTTTCCGTGACACAGTATTCTTTATATTTATCTGTCTATTTAATAATGATCTTTTGTACCATTTGATCAATCTTGACGATGTATAATCCTTTGGCCAGTGAGAGGGCAATTTCACCTGCCGGAAGTTGTTGATGGTAAGAGAGTGTACCCATCACTGTGTATATCTGCACCATGGCGGGTTGATCCGTCCGAATATGTATACCGTTTCTGTCTGCCCATACTGCTGCATATTCTTCAATCAATTGGTTTGCCGTAGGTTTGATGCCGGAGAACCGAACGTTCAGAGACTCCGTCACGTAACGGAACACGACCGTCATACTGCCGTCGAGGTTCTTTGTTTTTTTCATTCCGCCATCTTTATCCTGCCATTTGGAACCGGTTGTGATCTCCAGCTCATCGAGTGTATATCCTTCGTCCGGCGTAATCGTGAACGTAAAATTCTCTCGCGAAGGAACCGAATGAATTCCTTTACCGGGTTTCGTCTTGGCATGTTCACATTCGTTGATCACGACACTATGACTCAACTGAGTCGGCGGCAGATTTTTCGGAATAAATTCGTATGCTCCGATATCCACCCGGTCGTCATAGATTCGTTCCCCTCCCGCCAGGTCCTTTGTGCACCCGGCAGTAATAATCGGCGGATTCCATCCCGCATTGTTTGCTACGCTCCGCACGTCTTTCAAACGATAGTCTCCGGCCACCATTCCCCCGTTAGTATTGAATCCGGGCTTGGCAAAATACAGGATGCCGGTATGATTATCTCCTGCATTCGTGCCCAATAAGTTCCATGCGTTAGGAACGTCTATACCTTCGATCACGCAGAAAGAATACTCCGTACCGACTGCCATATTCACAATGTTAGGAAGGATTTGCGATGCAATCGTACGATTATCATAGATGATACTATTCATGACTTTCACACCTGTTGTCTGCGCATTATACATCCCTGCTCCCGACACTCTTGCCTGATTCCCGGAAAGAGTGACATTCAGCAGATTCGTCGCACCTCCTTCATTGTACATGCCGGCGCCTCGATTTGCCTGATTCCCACTTATCTCGGTATTGATGAACAACGGACTTCCAGTTGCACATGTTCCGCGTGAGAGAGTATATACGCCGCCGCCTTCGTGTGTGGCCGCATTGCCGCGGATGATACAATTGACAATCGTCGGAGAACCATTGTCATTAAAGATACCGGCGCCCTGTTTAGCCATACCTCCGGTAATGATGAAGCCATCCCACCGTGCACCGCGACTGACTCCACATCCTCCTTCGGGATAAGAACGATTCCCGTCAATCCGGATAACCGACGAGTCTTTACCTTGTAATATCGTCGGGTGGGCAACGATATTACGTTCCTCAATCGCCGACTCCGCACCCCCAAAGCCTCCGTACACTTCTACACTGTCGTAAGCCATCACGTACGAGCCGCCGGCAGGCGTATAGACCCCTTCAGCCATCCATATCCGGTCGCCCTTGCCGGCAACAGCCAGAGCCGTATCCAGGTTCAGGAATGCATCTTTCCATGAAAGACCGGTCTGTAGTCCGGATGTTGATCGCTTGTTCACGAAAAAGTCGATTGTTTTTCCTTGTATGTTGACTGTTCTTTTCGCAACCATTTCGCATCGCATCGTGTCGCCCGGAGCATAACTGATTCCTTTTTCAAAGATTTTCAATTCGATCTGTTTTTGGCCGATGGTTGTCCAAGTGACACTCGGAGCGGCAACCGTTGATGAAGCCGGTGTCCCTTCGGCAAATGTCCACGTATATCCCGAGATGGACGATGAGGCATTTTTTACGGCAAAGGTTTGAGGCACATTTACTTTGGCCGGTTTTCCCAAAGGTGTACGGAGTATGGTAATCATATCCGGGTCGTAGCATCCAAGAATGAGCTTCTGGGCTGTAGGAGTAGAAGGAAGTCCTCTGACAACGGATTTGATGGAGTGCGTGAATTTGTCGGCATAAGAGGATGCATCAGCCAACGTATAGGTCGTACCGTCTATGGTTGTCGTTCCCGGCACGACGACGATTCGTCCGTAGGGAGCATCATGGTGTGTGTCGGTAGTGATCCTGAACCTCCGTTCCGGTTCACTGACGAGCGTGATAAATTTATTGCGTAGCGGGTCACCGTTGGGAGCGGGATTCAACGTATCTTTTTCCAAAAAGATATCATCCATAACGTACGCCGTTCCCCCGAGATTAAACACAGAGACCGTTCCCCCGTTTTTGTCAGCCGCCATGAAGATGCCGTTGCCTACAGGCGCCTTATTGTTCTGTATCGTTGCGCGTCCAAGGATGCTTACTTCTGGAGTATTCGTTGCATGCGAGCCGATAAAGAGGCCTCCGGCTTTTTGAGAAGCCTGATTACCGCTGATTTCGCCACCGGTCATATAAAGTACGGTTTGGTTATTGACACCGATGCCGGCTGCAGTCGGCGCCTTATTGCTGGCTATTCGTCCTCCGGAGATACGGATGGTATCGGTCAGCCCGGAAGCATAAATTCCCCCACCGCTCTCTGATGCCGTATTATAAGCGATTTCGCCGAAGCGGAGATGTACTGTAGCATGTGAATCCATCGAAATACCACCTTGTGTCGTTTTCGCAGCATTGTGATTAATACGTCCACCGGCCATGTATAGAGTTCCCTGAGCTGTGGGTGTTCCCGAAAGGGCGACCCCTCCGCCATTCATCCCGGACTGATTATTACGTATGCCGGCATTGTCTTGCAAATAAATTCGGCCGGATTCATTCGCTACCCCGCCGGCTACTTTTTTCGACCGGTTATTGTATATACTGGTATTGTCGTTCATATGCAGTGTTGCACCGCCTCCGGCACCTCTCATGCTCAGAGATACCCCACCTGCCAATTCGGATGCTTCATTGCTGTGTACGGAGGCATTACCTTGCATTTCGACCGTAGCGTCTGTGTAGGCAGCTATTCCGCCTCCGCTTTTCGAAGCGCAGTGATGGATAGAAGCACTTCCGTTCATGATGAATTTGTTTTCGCGTTGTGTTACTCCGCCACCGGTATTTTTACTATAACAGCCATAGACAGACGAATTACCGTTCATCATAACAAGCGAACCATGCCCGCTGAAGATTCCTCCCGCGTCGTTATCATCAGCTTCGGACATACATCCGGCAATCGTGGCATGGCCATTCATCGTTACCACCGAATTGGGTCCTGTACTGCAAATGGCGCCGGCAACCGTTCCGGAAGCGGCTCCGGCGGGATGATAAGAACATAACCGAATAAGAGAGCCGTTGTTGAGGGTTAGCTTCCCGGAGTTCCGGATTCCGGCACAATCCCCTGAACCGGTGTTATGGTTATTCTGTAAGATCGCACCGTCGTTAAGTATCAGCGTAGCACCGGCATTTATAAGGATGAGCGGATGATCGGCCATAAGGCCACTGTTCGTACGGGTCGTATCGGCCTGCACCGTGAGAGCCTGCTGGTCCCATAAAGCGCCTCCGTCAAGCACGATACCCTCCATGAGGAGGGTAGCATCATTTTGTACCGTGATCAAAGACGTAAGAAGTGCTGCGCTGCGTTTGAGTGTAAATATCCCTCCCGCGCTTTTCAATACGATGTGCTGGCCGCTGTTTACGGTTACAGCCGTCGTCATACTGTGATTCATTGTGGCTTCGATGGTCGTAGGAATTCCTGTTGTGGGGACGGCAGCCACGGCCGCACTCAGTGTCGGGTAGTCCGTTGTCCCAATGCGAAACTGCGCTTGTGCAGCATAAGCTACCCCCAGGCAGAGGGCAAGGATTCCAAGTAATTTTGTTTTCATGTCCTTATTTATTATTATGAAGAATTTAACTGGTTTGCAAATTCGGAGACATTATAAATGTCACCACAAAATTAGATGTAAATTATGAGAGGAAAAAATATTTTTCAAAAAAAAACTGTGCGTTCAATATTATTCTATATATTTTAGCCGTATAATCTAATATACAAAGCATAAATCTGTTGTAAGATGGATCGGGGCCCTTACTGTCAGAATATCTGATTATGCTCTGAATGGCTTGAAATGGTTGAGATCTGTCGGAAGAATTGTTATTGATTTTCACCTGTTTTTTATTGCCTTTAAAAATTCAGATTAAACGAAGGCCGGATTCTTTATTTTTTTATATCTTTACAGCGAAAAAGGCTGAATACGATATTTTGAAGAAAATCACCAGATAAAAAAGGTTCTTATGAGAGCACAAAGAAAAAAAGGAGGGCTGAAGGTATATGCCGTATCCGGAAGCCATGTGGTTTTGCTGGGCATTCATTTGCCCGAAGAGGAGTGCGAGGGGTTGCTCGGCTTTTCGGTTTTGCGGGAAGACCATACCGAGGGGGAGAGGTATTATCTGAAAGCATCGAAAGTTTTTGAGGAGACGGACCCGAGGCTCAAACCCGGCACGCAGTATTCCACGCATAAGTTTCCCATTCAGAGTTTCCAGTGGGCCGACTATTCGGCCAAGCCGGGATATGCCTACACCTACGAGGTGTCTGCCCTGAAGGGCACGCCGGCCCATTTAACGGTCTATGCCACCGTGCGGGTGGCGATACGTACCGAGAAAGAGGAGGACGTGGGGCACAATGTCTTTTTCAACAGAGGGTCGGCCGCCTCGCAGGAATATGTGCGGCGATTCGGCGATGTGTCGCCGAAGGATGTGCCGGACAATAGGGCGTTTGAATGGCTCTCGCGTGGGGCCTACGAAGCGCTGGTGAGTTTTGTGGAGTCGTGCGGGCCGGAGCACAGCTTGCGGATTGCGGCCTACGAGTTTCATTACCGTCCTTTTCTCGAAGTGATCGGGAAAGCGATGAAGCGGGGAGTGGATGTGCGGATTGTTTACGACGGACGGAAGGAGTATCCGCGCCTGATCAATGAAGCGGCCATCCGCGAGACGGGGCTTGCCTCTTGTTGCACGCCCCGCCTCAACGGCAAATCCTGCATTTCGCACAATAAATTCATCCTGAAGCTCGAAAGAGGCCGTCCGGTATCGGTATGGACGGGTGGGATGAATTTTTCGGAAGGAGGCATTTTCGGACATTCCAACGTGGCGCATGTCGTCAACAATCCCGCCATTGCCGAGCGGTACGCACGCTATTGGGAGGCATTGCGAAGCGACCCCGAGAACGGGCCGATGAAGAAACGGGTGGAAGAGATCACGCCGGCATTCGCTTTGCCGTTCCGGGAGGAGGAAATGGTGGTCTTCAGCCCGCGCACCGGTATGGAGGTGCTGGAGAATTATGCCGGTATGGCACGGTCGGCCAGGCATGCGTTGTTTATGACGTTCGCTTTTGGAATGAACGAAGAGTTCAGGAAGGTGTATCAGACCGCACGCACGCCGTTGCGATATGCACTTATGGAGAAAGCGTGCATGGCCGGAAAAGACCGGGAGAAATTTGAAAGGGAGAAGAAGGAGATCGAAGCGATCCGGCGTAAGAAAGAGAATGTATTCGCTATTGGCAATATGATCCGCACGAATCGTTTCGACGGATGGCTCCGGGAACGGCTCACAGGATTGAACTCCAACGTGAAATACATCCACAACAAGTTTATGCTCATCGATCCGCTGGGCAAAAACCCCATCGTGGTTACCGGTTCGGCCAATTTCAGCGTCGCTTCCACGAAGAACAACGACGAGAATATGGTGATCGTCCGCGGCAACCAGAGGGTGGCCGACATCTACTTGGGCGAATACATGAGGCTGTTCAGCCACTACTCGTTTCGTGAATCGCTGCAATGGCGCGACCCTCTCGAAAAACCGAAATACCTGAGAACCGACGATTGGTGGAAAGATTATTTCCGGGACAATGCACGGGGAGCACGGAGAAAATATTTCGCTCAGGTCAGCGAATAAAAAAAGGAAGAATATGTTTCTTCCCACAAGAGGTGGAGTATAGCGGACTCGAACCGCTCACCTCGACACTGCCAGTGTCGCGCTCTAGCCAGATGAGCTAATACCCCCTCGAATTATTTCACGGCAAAGGTAACGTTTTTTTCAACAATAGCGCTACCTTTGACGGGAAATTTACGGACTATGCTTGTTTTTTATACGACATTTCATCTCTCACACAGGAAATATGAAGAGGGGCTTGCTTATTTACGGACGGTTTACATCCCGGCGGCAACGCGCAGCGGTCAACTCCGATCGCCACGTTTGCAGCGAGTCGTTCATGAGGTGGAAGGTGCGGAAGGAGTCAGTCTGTCTGTGCAGTTCGGGGTAAGCGATGAAAAGACGTTACAAGCCTGGATGTGTGACGAAGGGGCAGCGTTACATCAAGAGCTTGTCGCGCGATTCGGACATGAGATGGCGGGGTTCTCGACTGTACTCGAAGAACTTGATTTGATATGAAAGGAGGGGGGGCGACGGCTTTAGAACGGATTATTCTCGGGATTGACCCTGGGACGATCGTTATGGGATATGGCGTACTTTCCATCAATGGGCGAAAAGCAGCCCTCGAAACGATGGGCGTGTTGAAGTTAGACCGTTATGAAGATCACTATGTACGTCTGCGCCGCATTTATGAACGTGTCATCTCGCTAATCGACCAATATCATCCAGACGAGATGGCGATCGAAGCGCCTTTTTTCGGGAAGAATATACAAAGTATGTTGAAGCTGGGACGTGCACAGGGGGCTGCCATTGCCGCAGCGTTAAATCGTGACGTGCCGATATTCGAGTATGCGCCGTTGAAGATTAAGATGGCCATCACCGGTAACGGACAAGCGGCTAAAGAGCAGGTGGCCGGCATGTTGCAGCATATCCTCCGTATTCCCGACGAATGTATGCTTCCGCAACTTGATGCGACGGATGGGCTGGCCGCAGCCTATTGTCACTATTTGCAAACCAACCGGCCCATGCCCGAAAAAGCATACACCGGTTGGAAAGATTTCATTGCTAAAAATCCCGGCAAGGTGCGGTGAAAATAAACAGTTGTGTTCTTTTCCGCCGCGATCGCCGGATGTAACTGTTATACTACGCCTTGTGCCATCATTGCGCGGGCTACTTTCATAAACCCTGCAATGTTCGCTCCTTTCACGTAGTTGATATATTTGCCTTCGCGACCGTGGAGCACGCACTGTTCGTGGATGCTGCTCATGATCTGATGCAGTTTCTCATCTACTTCTGACGCCGGCCAGGAGATATGCATGGCATTCTGGGTCATTTCTAACCCCGATGTGGCCACACCACCTGCATTCACCGCTTTACCCGGAGCAAACAGACGGTTGTTATGCAGGAACAGATCGACTGCTTCGGCCGTACAACCCATGTTCGAAATCTCGGCCACGCATAGCGTGTCATGGTCAATCAGAGCACGTGCATCTTCAGCGCCTAATTCGTTCTGTGTAGCACACGGCAACGCAATATCAACCTTCTGCTCCCACGGGCGTTTGCCTGCAAAGAATGTTGCTCCCTTAAATTCGTCGGCATATGGAGCAACAATATCATTTCCGGAAGCACGCAACTCGAGCATATAATCAATTTTCTTACCGGAGATACCTGCCGGATCGTAAATATAGCCATCTGGACCGGAAATAGTTACGACTTTTGCACCCAACTCGGTCGCTTTGGTGGCAGCACCCCAGGCTACGTTACCGAAACCGGAAATTGCAACCGTTTTGCCTTGGATATCGTGCCCGTGCTCACGCAACATCTGATGTACGAAATAAAGTCCACCGAAACCGGTCGCTTCGGGACGCAAGATCGACCCTCCGAATTCCATGCCCTTACCCGTCATCGTTCCCGTATTTTCACGAGCTAATTTTTTGTACATGCCATAGAGATAACCCACTTCGCGTGCACCTACGCCAATGTCACCTGCCGGAACATCCGTATCCGGGCCGATGTTACGCCAGAGTTCCATCATGAACGACTGACAGAAGCGCATCACTTCGGCATCACTGCGTCCGCGGAAAGCAAAATCCGCCCCGCCTTTTCCGCCCCCCATAGGAAGGGTGGTCAATGCATTTTTGAAGGTTTGCTCGAAGCCGAGGAATTTCAGGATCGAGAGGTTTACCGACGGATGGAAACGCAGCCCACCTTTATACGGGCCAATTGCATTGTTAAACTGTACGCGGTAACCGAGGTTGACATGTACTTCGCCCTGATCGTCGACCCAGGGCACACGGAATGTAAAAATACGGTCGGGTTCCACTAACCGTTCGATGATTTTTGCTTTTTCAAATTCCGGATGTTCGTTGTAAACATCTTCAATTGAGATAAGCACTTCTTTGACAGCCTGCAAGTATTCCTTCTCTCCGGGATGCTTGGCTTCCAATGATAATAAGATTTCTTCGGTCTTCATGTTTTTTTTATTTTTAAAAGTCCACAAATGTAAGGAGTTTTTACGGTATACCAAATATTTTTCTTTAATTTTGGCGAATGATCCCGTAACAGGTAGGGATCGTGAATTGTATGAGCAAAATAAAGGACTTTCAAAAAGTTGCATTCAAAGATGTTTCGTTTGCTGATCTGATGAATAAGCGTATATATAATGTGCTGCTGATTGCAACGGAATACGATACGTTCATGCTCGAAGATGACGGGCGAGTGGATGAGCAGATTTTCAATGAATACATGTCGCTGAGCTTGCGTTATCCACCGCGATTCACACAGGTTTCGACCGAAGCGGAAGCCTTACGGGAGCTGGCCAATCGGACATTCGAACTGATCATTTTCATGCCGAACATGATGGAGGCCGATATTTTCGGCGCTCCGAAAGAAATTAAACAACAGTTCCCGGCCATTCCGATTGTGGTTTTGACGCCTTTCTCGAAAGAAGTAACAAGACGTGTGGTGAATGAAGATTTAAGCGTTATCGATTACGTCTTCAGTTGGCTGGGGAATTCGGACCTGCTTCTGGCGATCATCAAACTGATTGAAGACAACATGAACGCGCCGGACGACACAGCCAGCGTAGGGGTACAGATCATCCTGCTGGTCGAAGACTCCATACGCTTCTACTCTTCGGCACTGCCGCATCTTTACAAAGTTGTATTGGAACAAAGTCAGGAATTTGCCAAAGAAGCACTGAATGATCATCAGCGGACGCTTCGGATGCGCGGAAGGCCGAAGATCAAGCTGGCACGCACCTACGAAGAAGCAACAGCTATATATGACCGGTATCGTGAACATATTCTGGGTATCGTTTCCGATATGAGCTTTACGCGTGAGGGAAAGAAAGATATGCTGGCAGGCTACCGTTTCGGGCAATATGTGCGTGAAACAGGACCGGTGACACCGATCATTATGGAATCCTCCGAATCGAGCAATCGCGAATATGCCCGAAAACTGGGCGCTTCATTTATCGATAAGAATTCCAAGAGTTATCCGCAAGATTTGCGTGAAAAAATTATGCGACGCTTCGGCTTTGGCGACTTTGTGATCCTGGAACCTGAAACAAAAGAGGAGATTATGCGTATCAAAGACCTGAAAGGATTACAACATCAGATTTTTAATATTCCGGAACGCTCGCTCAGGTATCATCTTTCGCGCAATCACTTTTCGCGTTTCTTCTATTCACGCGCGATGTTTCCGCCGGCTGAACTGCTGAAACAGATTGATGTGAACATGTGCGCGGACTTGAATGATGCACGGCAACTTATTTTCGATGTCATCGTACAGTATCGGCAGATGAAGAACTCCGGGGTTGTGGCTGTTTATCAGAAAGAACGATTTGACGAGTACAGTAATTTTGCACGTATCGGCGAGGGATCACTCGGAGGTAAAGGGCGGGGACTGGCTTTTATCGGTGCGATGATCAAACGCTATCCGATGCTGGATCAGGAGAACTTTCCGGTCAACATCCCTAAAACGGTTGTTCTCTGCACCGATATCTTCGATGAGTTTATGGAAACGAACCGTCTGTATCCACTGGCATTGAGTGATATCAGCGACGAGGAGATGCTTAGCCGTTTCTTGGAGGCCGAACTTCCGAAGAGGTTGGTCGACGATCTGATGGCTTTCTTCGAAGTGGTGAAGCGCCCGATCGCGGTTCGTTCGTCGAGTTTGCTCGAAGATGCCCATTATCAGCCGTTCGCAGGTGTCTATTCGACGTATATGGTGCCTAATATGGACAATAAAAACGAGATGCTGCGGGCGGTGAGCGATGCCGTCAAAGGGGTTTATGCGTCTGTGTTTTATCGCGACAGTAAGGCTTATATGACGGCTACAAGCAACCTGATCGATCAGGAAAAAATGGCCGTCGTGCTTCAGGAAGTCGTCGGCGTACGGTTTAACGACCGTCTCTATCCGCTGATCAGTGGAGTGGCACGCTCCCTGAACTTTTATCCCATTGGCAAGGAGAAGGCCGAAGACGGTATTGTCAACATTGCTTTGGGATTGGGTAAATACATTGTCGACGGTGGCGTTACGCTGCGTTTTTCACCTCGTCATCCTCGCAATATCTTGCAGATGAGCACAACCGAATTTGCCTTGAAGGAGACGCAGACCCATTTTCTGGCATTAGATATGAAGAATATGCCAACCCGTTTTTCGGTCGACGACTCGTTCAATTTGATACGTTTGGGAGTTAAAGATGCCGATGAAGATGGGGCATTGAAGTTTATCGTCTCGACATACGAGCCTCATGACCAGATCATCCGTGACGGTTATTACCCCGGCGGACGGAAAATCTTGTCGTTTGCAAATATTTTGCAGCATGATATGTTTCCGTTAGCTAAAACGCTTGACACCTTGCTCCAGATCGGTCAGAAAGAAATGGGACGTCCGGTCGAGATTGAATTTGCAGTCAATATTCATCCGCAAAAACGCGATCGTGCATCGTTTTATTTGCTGCAAATCCGCCCGATCGTCGATCAAAAAGAAATGATAGACGAAGATCTGAAGCGCGTGGATCCGAACGATACGATTCTCTGGTCGCCCAACTCACTGGGACACGGCATCTCGAATGATGTGCACGATGTGCTGTACGTCAAGACCGCATCTTTCGATTCGTCCCGGACGCAAACGATTGCAGCAGAAATCGAGGCGATCAATCGTGAATTTTCCGGTAGAGGTTGTTACTATGTGTTGGTCGGTCCTGGTCGATGGGGTAGTCATGACCCGTGGCTCGGTATTCCGGTAAAATGGCCGCATATCAGTCATGCACGAGTGATCGTGGAATACAGTTTGGACCATTACCGGATGGACCCGAGTCAGGGGACGCACTTTTTCCAGAACTTGACGTCGTGCGGTGCAGGCTATTTTACGATTCATCCTTCGTTTGGCGGAGGTACGTTCGATGAAGCGTTTCTGAATGCACAACCGGCTTTACGGGAGACGGAGTATCTGCGGCTCGTACATTTCGAGCATCCGATAACGATCAAAATAGACGGCCGCCAAGGGTTAGGTGTCGTGATGAAACCTAATGAACAAACACAGGAGTGATCTTTGTTTTATAAGGCAAAGAGTTTACGGACATAAAATAAAAGGAAATTAATCCCGTTTTCCGGAAAGGATGGCTATCTTTGCGGAGATAAATGTAAGCCATTAGCCATTAGAAGCGTATGAAGAAAATTGTTATTTCACTGTTTTTGATGACCGGATGTTGTCTGACATATGGGCAGCGTACGCATCAATTCGAGTCGCCCGAGCGGTTATTTAACGAGGGGAAAGAGTTATTTCATTTACGAAACTATCCCGGTTGCTCCGACAAACTGAACGCTTATAAAGCACAATCGACCAATCGCGATCTGATTCAGGAAGCAGACTATATGCTGGCCTGCGTCGCTTTCGGACAAGATCATCCGGCAGCCATCGAGATACTCGAGAACTATCTGACGACTTATCCCGACACACGTCATGGAGACGAAATTTGCTTCATGCTTGGCTCAACTTCCTTTGCACAGGAGAATTATCAGGCAGCGATCGAATGGTTTAATCGCTCCGAAATCGATTACCTCGACGAAGAGCAACAGGAGGCTTATGCGTTCCGTATGGCTTATGCTTTATTGCAGACCGACGATCTGCGCACGGCGCGGAACTACTTTGCCCGCATCCAACAGGTCGGACATAAGTACAAAGAAGCTTCCGGGTATTATTTGGCTTATATCGATTATGCCACAGGCAACTATGAAAAAGCCTTGACCGGATTTAACCGGCTGAAAAATAGTCTGACTTATCGCGAACAGGCTCTTTATTACATCACCCAGATCAATTTTATTGAAAATCGTTACGACCGGGTCATCGCAGATGGTGAAGAGCTCTTGCGAGCTTACCCGAATAGTGCGAATAATTCGGAGATATACCGGTTATTGGGAAACGCCTACTACCGGAACGGCGAGCCATCGAAAGCGATTGATCGGCTGGAAAAATATGTGGCTCATACGGATTCCGTACTTCGTGGCGATATGTATATTTTAGGTGTCTGCCACTATAATCAAGGCAATTATGACCAGGCGATCGAAGCGTTGACTGAAGCCATTGATGAAGAAGATGCATTGACACAAAATGCCTACCTCTATTTAGGACAGTCTTACCTCAAGACGAATGATAAAAATAAGGCACGCATGGCCTTTGAGATGGCCACGACATCCGAATTCGACAAGCAGGTGCAGGAAACGGCCATGTATAACTACGCTCTGCTGATTCATGAGACGTCATTTTCCGGATTTGGCGAGTCAGTCACCATTTTCGAAGATTTCCTGAACCGTTTTCCGGACTCGAAATACACGGACAAAGTAAACGATTACTTGGCTGAAGTGTATCTTACCACAAAGAATTATGAAGCAGCATTGGCTTCGATCGAAAAGATACGCCAACCGGGAGCCAAGATCCAAGCTGCGCGTCAAAACGTATTATTCCGATTGGGAACACAGGCTTTTGCTAACCAACAGCCCGAGAAGGCCGTCGATTACTTCAACAGCGCCATCGCATTAGGGAACTATGACAAGGAAGTCTATAGCGACGCCTACTTCTGGCGTGGAGAGGCTTATTACCGTCAGCATAACTTCAGTGATGCGGCCTCAGACTTCCGTGCCTTCGCAGCAAATACGCCTGACCGAGCCTCCGATGCTTATGCGCTTGCACATTACAATCTGGGGTATTGCTATTTCAAGCAGAAGAACTACGAAGCGGCACATTCAGCTTTCCGGCAGTATGTCGACCTCGAAAAAAACACATCGGCGATATCGCTGGCCGATGCCTATAACCGAATCGGCGACTGCCTGTTCCATAACCGTCAGTTCACGTCGGCCGAAGAGCAATACACACGCGCCGCGTCATTGCAGCCTTCGAGCGGAGATTATGCGCTTTATCAGAAAGGATTCCTTCTGGGATTGCAGAAAGATTACAAAGGAAAGATCAGTCTGATGGACCGGGTTATCCGTGAATATCCCGAATCCCCCTACGCAGACGATGCCTTGTATGAGAAAGGGCGTTCGTATGTGCTGATGGAAAACTACGATCTGGCGGCCGACGCTTTCAAAGAACTGCAACAGCGTTTCCCACAGAGCAGTCTGGCACGGAAATCGGGTTTGCAACTCGGCCTTTTGTACTTTAACAATAACCAGCCTGAGCGGTCCGTCGAAGCCTATAAGAAAGTGATCAGCGACTATCCGGGCAGTGAAGAAGCAATGACAGCCGTACAGGACCTGAAATCGGTCTATGTGGATATGAACGATGTGGCATCGTATGCAAGCTATGTCAACTCGCTTGGAAATACATCGACCCGATTGGGTGCGAGCGAGCAGGATTCTTTAACGTATTTTGCTGCCGAGAAACTCTTTATGCGTGGCGATAATGAGGGAGCGTTCCGAAGTTTGAACAATTATTTGCAACAGTTTCCACAGGGAGCATTCAGTCCGAATGCCAATTATTATCTGGCTCAGATTGCATTCAATCAGAAAAATTACGACGAAGCAAGAGCAAGGTATACGGCGGTAGCCGAAAGCGGCAATACGAAATTTCTCGAAGAGTCGGTAGCACGCAAAGCCGAGGTGGAATACCTGCAAAAAGATTGTGCCGAGGCCATCAAGAGTTTCAAATGGCTGGCAGTTATCGCTGAAACGGCTCATAATCGTGAGGCGGCCAGACTGGGTATTATGCGCTGTGCCCGGCAGACAGGACAACAGACCGAAGCCTTGCTGGCAGCCGATGAACTGCTAAAAAGTTCGAAACTCAGACCCGAAGTAGAGGCCGAAGCCCGTTACTTGCGTGCTCAATCGTATCTCGGCTTGGGTGAAGAAAATAAAGCCCGGGTCGATCTGCAGGCACTGAGTAAAGATACGCATACGGTTTACGGAGCTGAGGCTAAATACTTATTAGCTCAGTCTTATTACGACGGAAACGAGCTTGACAAGGCCGAAAAGGAATTGCTGAACTTCATTGAGAAAGGTACAACCCATCGTTACTGGCTTGCACGCGGATTCGTGTTGCTCTCTGACGTGTATGTTCGGAAAGGAGATAAATTTCAAGCACGTCAATACCTCACAAGCCTGCAAAAGAATTACAAAGGCAATGATGACATTGCCGGAATGATAACGGAACGACTCGCAAAACTGAAATAAAGAAAAGGATAGTCGAAATGTCAATGAAAAAAATGAAGAAGATGACAACGAAGAACCAAATACGGATATCGATCGCAGCTGTTTTATTAAGTAGCAGTCTGACGCTTGCGGCTCAGGAAAAGGAAACGAAATTGAACCGTGAAATGACGCTCGAACGCGAATATGATCCGAGTGTACAAGATGCGAATAAGGTCAATCGCCTCCCCGACCTGAAAGAGCCGAAAGAGCCGAAGCATACGATCGAATATTCACCGTTCACCCTGCCGGCCGATCCGGAAAAGGAGATCGTCGTGCTTCCTTCGGGTAAAATCATGACGGCCATCCCTTACAACAAACGTCGCGGGTATCTTCGTCTCGGTACGGGAATGAACATGAATGTAGAAGGAGATTTCGGCTATCATCTTTTAAATAACCGGACGGATTTCCTGAATGTTTTCTTTTCCCACCGTTCGACGAGTAGCAAGCTAAAAGACTACGATGGAAGCGGCATGAAACAAAAAGCCAAGCTCAATGATAACCTCGGAGGAATCCATTTTCATCATCATTTCGACTTTGGCACGTTGCGCCTCGGAGGGAAATATGGCTACATAGGGTTTAACTATTATGGTTTCCCCTTAGACTCGCTCTACCGAATCCAACAACCGAGCAACAATCTGCTGCTACCACAGAGTTACCCCGCTGATCGCGAGAAGAATCAGGTAAACCAAACCATGAACGCATACGTTGGCATCCGATCGAAAGAAGACGCCTTGCTTGGCTATCTGCTCAATATTGAATATCAGCGCTTCGGACAAAAATACGGACATACCGTCGACGTGGATGGCATACGTGAAAATCGATTCACTCTTCAACTGGGCTTTAGCTCACGTTTCAGTAATAACACTCAACGGGTAGGTCTTGCCGGTAAGCTGAACTATTTCAACTATACGTATCCTTCGAACAATAAGGGAGGTGATACCCTTGCCTTCGGCTATCAAAATCACGCCCAAATCACCGTGACGCCTTATTACCGTTACGCAGATGATAACTGGAAGTTACAGTTAGGAGCCAACGTGATGCTCATTACCGGCGATTCGTCCAAACTTTTTCTGTCGCCGAATATCTCGGCCGAAGGAAAGATAGCGGATAAGACGGTGCTATACCTCTATGCCGGAGGCGGTATTGGAATGAACGATGCGCGTTCGATCTCACAACTGAACCGTTATACGGATCATGGGTTAATGGTGAAACCGTCGCGTACATGGTTAGATTTGGAGTTGGGCATCCGAAGCGGCTTCGTTTCGAACATGTGGATGGAATTCTTCGGTGGTTACAAAATTACGGAAAATGAGGTGTTTTTCGTTCCGGCTAATTATGTCGGAGCCAAGCACGATTTTGGGAATTACAGCTTCGCTTATCAGCCGGACGCTTCGCTGTTTCGCGTCGGTGCGTCGTTGAAGTATGCCTATCAGAAATGGGTTGATGCCTCGATCAAAGGCGTGTACCATAACTGGTCATTGCGCGACGGAGATGGCAATACGTGGCTCTCCGGCAAAGGGAATGGTTATAAAAGGGCTTACGGACGCCCCGAGTTGGAACTTCATGCCGATCTTGTCGTCCGTCCGTTCCGTCCGCTAACGCTGGCATTGGGATATTATTTAGGTGCGAATCGTTATACGCTGTTCCATCAGAAAGAAATTAAGCTGTCGAACATCAACGATCTGAATCTTACGGCAACGTATAACTTCAACGATACGTTCGGCGCTTATATAAAGGTGAATAATATGTTGAACAGTCAGCAGGAACTATGGTATGCTTACCCTACTCAGCAGTTTCATGTGCTGGCGGGTGTCAACCTCAATTTCTGATTCACTGATTATACAGATTCCTGTCGAAGAAATCGAGGATTTCGATCTCGCTCTGATATGCGCGATGGGCAGGACTGTCAGGGTTCAGTTCCATCGCTGCTAAATAGTTATTTAATGCTTCGCGGCTGTTGCCCTGCTTACGATAGGCATTGCCACGTAAGAAAAAGGCTTCGTCCGACTCGGGATGGTCGGTCAGGTAGGCATCAAGCCGGCGGATAGCGTCGGCAGTTTGGCCTTCACGGATGAGTTGTTTTATCTCGTTCATGTTCATGCAGCAAAGATAGGGACTTGTTTGTGAACGGGAAGATCATCCGCTGTAAAAATCGTATAAAGATAAAAACGGCGCTGTCTCTGAAGTGGGAGCAGCGCCGTTCGATTGTATATCAATACCGGTAGATGTCCGACTTGAACGGCCCGTTTACCGGAACGCCGATATAATCGGCTTGTTTTTGGGTGAGTTTCGTGAGTTTGACGCCGACCCGCTCGAGATGCAGCCGTGCCACTTCTTCGTCGAGGTGTTTCGGTAGACAGTAAACGCCAACTTCGTACTTCTTTTGCCAGAGATCGATCTGTGCCAATGTCTGGTTCGTAAACGAGTTACTCATTACGAAGGAGGGATGTCCGGTTGCACAGCCGAGGTTGACAAGACGGCCTTCGGCCAACAGGAAAATCGAATGCCCGTCGGGGAAAGTGTATTTGTCGACCTGAGGTTTGATATTTTGATGCTTGATACCGGGGAATGTCATCAGTTTTTCGACTTGAATCTCATTGTCGAAGTGTCCGATGTTGCAAACGATCGCCTGATCTTTCATCGCCTTCATGTGGTCGATGGTGATGACATCGCAGTTACCGGTTGTGGTTACAAAGATATCGCCTTCTTTTATACCTTCTTCCATGGTTGTTACTTCAAAGCCTTCCATCGAAGCCTGTAGTGCACAGATGGGGTCTATCTCCGTTACGATCACACGGGCCCCATACGAACGCATCGAATGAGCGCAGCCTTTGCCTACATCGCCGTAGCCGGCTACTACCACGACCTTTCCGGCAATCATCACATCGGTAGCGCGCTTAATCCCGTCGGCCAGCGACTCGCGGCAGCCGTATAGATTGTCAAACTTCGATTTCGTTACCGAGTCGTTTACATTGATAGCAGGCACGAGCAGTTCGCCGCGCTCCATCATCTGATAGAGACGATGTACACCGGTTGTTGTTTCTTCCGATACGCCTTTCATTTCCTTAAGCATATTGTGCCAGCGTTGCGGGTTTTCCTTATGGATACTTTCGAGGAGGTTCAGAATCACTTGTTCCTCGTGATTGGCTGCTTTGCGTTTAAGGATCCGGGGATCGTTTTCGGCCGCATATCCCTGATGGAAGAGCAGCGAGGCGTCTCCTCCGTCGTCGACAATGAGGTTCGGGCCTTTACCGTCGGGGAAACGTAGCGCCTGATCAGTACACCACCAATATTCTTCAAGCGTTTCGCCTTTCCACGCAAATACGGGCACGCCGGCCTTGGCGATAGCCGCTGCCGCATGGTCTTGCGTAGAGAAGATGTTACAACTTGCCCAGCGTACATCGGCGCCAAGGTCTACGAGTGTCTCGATCAGAACGGCGGTCTGAATGGTCATGTGCAGCGATCCGGTGATGCGTGCACCTTGAAGCGGTTTCTTATCCGCATATTTTTTGCGCAGCGCCATCAGCCCCGGCATTTCGTGTTCGGCGATTTCGATTTCCTTGCGTCCGAAATCCGCCAGTGTAATGTCTGCCACTTTATAGGGCAGCGTGTTCGTTGTTTCCTTTGCCATAACTTTCTTGTATGATTTTATGGCGCAAAGGTATGAAAATTTTGGATATGCTTTTTCCCCAACGCTCCGCTTCGCTACATATTGGACTGAATTAAGGCACCCTTTCAGGGCTGTTTTTTTATTGTTCGTTGTCAATGGTTAGCGTTTTTTTGCCGGATATCATGGAATAACCATTAACCATTGACAATTTTTCCGAGATTGGTTTTCTGTGCAAATTGACGAAGAGACGGGAAAGCTGTTTTCCTCTCCTCCCGGAGTTTTCGTATCTTTTCGTATCTTTGCCGTGTTTTTTTATGTAATAGAATGACAAGGCATCAGGTTATGAAGTCATAAATCCGCTTATGGAGAGGAAAGAAATTTACATCACCGGTGCGGGGATTGTTTCGGCTATCGGGATCGGTAAGGCGGAGACACTCGACGCGTTAATGAACCGGCGTACCGGAGTTGATCCCGTACGATACCTGCAAACGACGCATACCGGGTTGCCTGTGGGTGAAGTGAAGTTTACCGATAATGAGTTGCGTGAGATGTCGCAGTTGATGCCTTCAGACGCATTTATACGCTCGTCGTTGTTAGCCATTCCGGCTGTGCGCGAAGCAATGGAACAGGCACGGATCAATCGTTCTGCAGCGTTGCGCATCGCTTTTCTTTCGGGGATCACCGTTGGAGGGATGGACAAAGCGGAGCGATACTACACCGATTTTCTCACGAACGATTCTAAAAATATTTATATCGAACTGAACGATTGCGGCTCATGTACCGAGCAAATTGCCGATTACTTCGGATGCTTCGGTATGGTTTCGACGGTTGTGACGGCTTGCTCTTCGTCAGCGAATACGCTGATGATGGGATGTGACCTGATTCGCGATGGACGGGCCGATGTCGTCGTAGCCGGCGGATGCGAATGCCTCTCGCGCTATCATGTGAATGGCTTCAATACGCTAATGATCCTCGATCATGAGGTTTGTCGGCCGTTCGATCGTGACCGGGCAGGGATTAATCTGGGAGAAGGCGCTGGATATCTCGTGCTCGAGTCGGCAGAAACGGCGCTGTGTCGGGGAGTGAAGCCTATCGGTAAAATATCGGGTTACGGCAATGCTTGCGACGCATATCATCCGACAGCCTCGTCGTCCGACGGTCTCGGAGCATACTTGGCGATGAAAGGAGCGATAGACGATGCGGGAGTAAAGCCCGAAGACATCGGTCACCTCAATGCGCACGGCACAGGTACTCCCAATAACGATTTGACCGAAGGATTGGCCGTCATGCGCCTCTTCGGCGAACGGATACCACCGATTTCATCGGTCAAGGCTTATATCGGACATACGACAAGTGCAGCCGGAAGCATCGAAGCTATCGTTTCCCTGTTAGCCCTCGAGCACAACTTCCTGCCGGTAAACCTGAATTTCCGCAATCAAATCAAAGAGCACAGTTTCGTACCGATAACGAACCCGGAGCCGCAACGTCCCTTGCATCACGTGCTCTCCAACTCGTTCGGCTTCGGAGGCAACGACTCCGCGATCATCTTATCCAAAAGCTAACCGCTCATGTCTGTCTATCTTCAATCAGCCCGGCAAATCTCTGTGCAACAACCTCTCTCCGACGAGTGGTTTGACCATCCCATAGCATACGGCAAGAAGTATGTGCCTACACTCGACCCGCAATTCTCCGATTATCTTTCTCCCCTGATGTCGCGCCGTATGTGTACGCTCCTCAAGCGTGCGGTCGTCGTGTCTCGTCTAACGCTCAAGGATGCGGACGTCGAAAGGCCCGATGCCATCATCAGCGGCACAGGACTCGGATGTATCGCAAACACGGAGCAGTTTCTCCTCTCCATCATGGAGAACAACGAACAATTGCTCCAGCCCACCTTTTTCATGCAATCGACACACAATATCCTGAGCGCGACGATTGCCATTGATCTGAAATGTCACGGGTATAATAATACGTATGTGCATCGCGGTACGTCGTTCGATCAAGCCTTGCTTGATGCTCTCCTGCAATTCGGGAGAGGAAAAGTCGAGACGGTGCTGGTCGGCGGATACGATGAACTGACGGAGCATTATTATCGCTTCTTCGACCGTCTCGGGAAGTGGGACTTCGAACCCGGAAAATGCTTTGCCGGCGAAACAGCTGTCAGCATGTTGCTCGGCAACGAGAAAGGTGCTCGTACGCTCTGCCGGATCGACGGCGTAGAGTTGATGTATCGTCCGACACCTGTACAGATGCGCGGAACGCTCGACAGATTGCTTTCCGGGGCCGGTTGTGAACCGACGGAGATCGATGCCGTATTGACGGGTCTCAATACGCACCGACAAAACGATGCGGTGTATCACGATGTGATGGCACACCTTTTCGAACACTGTCCGACAATGCAATACAAACACCTCTTCGGCGAATCGTTTTCTTCGTCCGCATTGGGCGTATATGTGGCTGCCACTTGCCTGCATCGTCGGGAAGTACCGTCACACCTGCTTTGCGGGCGTACGAAAGCTCTGCCCGACCTCAAGAGGATTCTCGTCTATAACCATTACAACAATAAAGCTCATTCTTTCATTCTTTTGTCATCATGCTGAAGCTACTCTGCTGCTCAACCGTTCAATGCCTGTTTCTTGTAGCGGGACAAATCTTCCTGAAATGTGCGATGGCCGAAATCGGGACTTTCTCGTGGACTTGGAAGTTCTTTCGTCAAGCCATGTTCAGCTGGCAGCTTCTCGCTTCGGGATTGTCGATGGTTGTGGCGTCATTCATCTGGTTTTACATACTGAAACATTACGAACTGTCCTTAGCCTATCCTCTGATCAGCATCAGCTATATCTTCGGCACGTTGGCAGCCATTTTCTTTTTTCACGAAACTGTCCCTTTCACACGGTGGATGGGTGTTTTACTGATTATGGGAGGAGTTGTGCTGTTGACCAGATAAAGAAAAGAAGAACAAACAATCGAACGAATGGCATACTCGAGTATTATCACGAATTCATATGTACGGATTGACCAGGAACCGGCCAGCGTCGGACACAGGGTTTTGGCGCGGACGATTGACTCTCTTTTGCTGTTTGCTTACGTTTTATTGATCTCCGTGCTCTGTGGTATTTATATCAATCTCACAGAAAAAAAAGAAATAGACCTCGTGCTGGCGATCATGATAGTCGTATGTTTTCTGCCTGCCCTGTGTTATTCGCTCCTTTGGGAAGTTTTCAATCGAGGGCAATCGCCCGGAAAACGATTCGCAGGCATACGTGTCGTGATGAGAGATGGAAGCCCCCCTTCATTTTCTGCCTACTTGCTGCGTTGGGTGATGCTGATCATCGATCTGTATATGTCGTGCATCGGACTGATCCCGATGATTCTGACCCGTAACAACCAACGATTCGGCGATCTTGCCGGCGGAACCCTCGTGGTCAAAGAAAACGATTTTCGAGGGATACAGCTTATCTTTCACGAACTTCGTCATTTGACGGAAGACTATCATCCGATCTTCCCGCAGGCCGAACATCTTTCGCTCGAACAAATGAATCTGATCGCTGAAACCTTATCGGACAAGACAAACAAACGCTCGCAGCGCATTCATCAATTAGCGTTACAGGCCCGCAGTTTTCTGAAGATTGAAACAACAATCCCGGACGAGCATTTCCTCCGCACTCTCATGCGCGATTACCAATATTACACACTGGAAGAAATCTGATTGATGATGACGAACTCCTATTCTGTGATCCGCTTTATTTGGAGACATTAAAATCATTACTTTTACAACCATTTAAGAAAGAAAAGGTGAAAATCGGAACAATAGATTTGGGAGAACGGCCGGTCATGCTGGCACCGATGGAAGATGTGACAGACATTTCGTTTCGTCTGATGTGTAAGCAATTCGGGGCGGACATGGTCTATACCGAATTTGTATCGAGCGATGCATTAATCCGTCAGGTAAGCAAGACGGAAGAGAAACTCAAAGTTTCGGACGAAGAGCGTCCCGTGGCAATACAAATCTACGGCCGGGAAGTGATGCCTATGGTTGAAGCGGCACAAATTTGCGAAGCAGCACATCCTGACATGCTCGACATCAATTTCGGTTGCCCGGTCAAGAAAGTGGCGAATAAAGGGGCCGGGGCCGGGATGTTACGCAACCTCCCGCTGATGCTTGAGATAACACGTGCCGTAGTGAAAGCCGTAAATATTCCCGTAACGGTAAAGACGCGTCTTGGCTGGGATGCCGATCATCGCATTATCGTCGAACTGGCCGAGCAGTTGCAGGACTGCGGCATTGCAGCCCTCACGATCCACGGACGCACACGTGCACAAATGTACACCGGCGAGGCCGACTGGACGCTCATCGGCGCCGTAAAAGAAAACCCACGCATGCATATCCCCATTATCGGTAACGGCGACATCACATCGGCCAAACGGTGTAAAGAAGCCTTTGAGTGTTACGGGGTAGACGGTATAATGATCGGACGTGCGAGTATCGGACAACCGTGGATTTTCCGCGAAGTAAAACATTTTTTACAGACAGGAGAATCGCTCCGCCCTGAGTCGTTCGTATGGTATCTCAATATCCTGAAACGACAGGTGCGACAAAGTGTGGAACGGCTCGACGAACGGCGCGGCATCCTTCATATCCGTCGACATCTGGCCGTAACCCCTCTGTTTAAAGGCATCCCCGATTTCAAATCGACACGGGTAGCCATGTTGCGTGCCGAGACCGTGGCGGAACTTTTCGAAATCATGGACGGAGTCGAGGAGATCATCCGCGATAAGCACCCCACGGCGGATCAGTGAACCAGAAAGGCTTTTTTGACACGCCGGCGGTTGCCGTCGGCGTGATAAAGCTCGGCAAAAAAGATATATACACCAGACGACAGGCGGCTTCCGTCTGTTCCTGTACCATCCCACGAGATTTCGCCGTTAGGCGTTAGCAACTGGTTGTTTGCTATTTCCGCCATTCTCTTCCCATTGGGTGTATACACCTCGATCCGGCAACGATAACCCGTTTCATCCGTTCGGTAAGATATAACGTAACGGTCGGTAGTATGGAGATATTCGGGAGGTTGGATGGAAAACGAATAGTCGGCCTGTGTATCCCTGAACTGTGAATTTCTGTAGCCGGGCGTCGCGTAGCCTGCTTCCGAAGCCGCCGAAGTCCAGTTCGAAGCCTCTTCCGACGCTCCGTCGGGACGGATACGCTCCAACGACACACCTTTCATATGTCTGATCGCCGCATCATGCCACTTCGATGAGTAAGCGACCTTGTCGATAATGAGAGAGTCGAACTTTCGCAACAGAACGATCGTGGCTTCACTGTTATGCAGGACAGGTAATTTGAGTTCATGGATCCGTTCGGGAAAAGGAGTCGTATAAAACTCGATCACACCACTACGACTTGAGGTCAGGACGAGATATTCGTCGGCCGCAAGAGAGTCTTTGACCGATGTCAGAGGGTATCGCGTACCGATTTCACCGTTTGCCTTTCGGATCGCAAAAGTAAGGCTGTTTACCGGCAATATCCGTCCCGAACGATTATAGAGCTCGATGAATTCGCTTCCGCCGACGAATGGATCGAATAAAATCTCATTCACGACGATTTCACCGGGCTCGATTTTTATCGGCTCTTCAGGCGTCGGATCAGGTTGGGCCGGAGGGACTGGCGGTTGAGGAGGCGTAGGCTCGGGTGGTGAAGCAGGTGACGAATTAACCGTACCCGGCGTACCTCCTCGCGGGTCGGTACAGAGATGCCACGTACTATCCGACCCGCGTTCGTGCGATTTTCCGGCTACGGCTTTCGGGTAGTCGTAGGCGTGAATCATAAGCCCATCCGAGTTTTTTAAGGCGATATGCTTACCGCCATTGGCCAGATTCGCAGGGAACTTCTTTAAACCTATCCCCAGTGCCTCAGAAGGGATCACGATCTCCCGCCCTTCGTGATAAAGCACTGCATACCTGCCGGCAGGTAGCATAACATCGGGCAGGGCAACCGTCGTTCTATCGTAGATAAAAGCCCATCCCTTCAGTGAAAGAGTTTTGTCCGAAGCATTGTAGATTTCGATATATTCTGTTTCCGGCAATGCCGTCAGTCCTTTCGGATTGGCCATCACTTCGTTCAGCAATACATCGCCCGGCTTTGATGGATCAGACGTTTGTGCCCGCAAGAAGACCGGCATAAGTATCAAACTGATGAGTAGCATCATGTGTTTCATTGTACTTCCCTCCTTGTTTCTCTGGCTGCAACGGATGAAAAATGTAAGGCGGATACCGTTTGCCGCATTTGTTTTTCTATCTTTGCAGCCGTATTTGAAGATTTCTGTTACAAATATACAACGAAAATAGTAAACATTCCATATCTTTCTATACACAACGAATAAAGATGAAAGTAGCAATTGTTGGAGTAAGCGGTGCGGTGGGACAGGAGTTCCTTCGTGTGTTCGAAGAGAGAAATTTCCTGATGGACGAGCTGGTACTGTTCGGTTCGTCGCGTAGCGCAGGACGTGAATATACGTTTCGAGGGAAACCGTATATCGTCAAAGAACTGAAACACAATGACGATTTCAAAAGCATCGATGTGGCTTTTACTTCGGCCGGAGGCGGTACTTCTATGGAATATGCCGAAACCATCACGAAACACGGCACGGTGATGATCGACAATTCAAGTACTTTCCGGATGGATGAAGACGTCCCTCTGGTCGTACCCGAAATCAATCCCGAAGATGCGCTGACACGCCCTAAAGGAATCATCGCAAACCCGAACTGTTCGACGATTCAGATGGTTGTTGCGTTGAACGTGATCGAAAAACTCTCGCATATCAAACGTGTGCATGTGGCAACGTATCAGGCTGCCAGCGGAGCGGGAGCGGCTGCGATGGACGAGCTGATAAAACAGTATGCGCAGCTTCTCAAAGGTGAAGAACCGACGGTCGAAAAATTTGCCTATCAACTTGCTTACAATCTGATTCCGCAAATCGACGTATTCACCGAAAACGGCTACACGAAGGAGGAGATGAAGATGTACGGCGAGACTCGCAAAATCATGCATTCCGACATTGAGGTGAGTGCAACGTGCATACGTGTTCCGGTGATGCGTGCGCACAGCGAAGCAATCTGGGTAGAGACAGAGCGTCCCGTCTCGGTCGAAGAGGCAAAAGAAGCGTTCGCACGAGCCGAAGGGGTCATCTTGCAGGATGATCCGGCTAAGAAAGATTATCCGATGCCGCTCTTCGTAGCCGGGAAAGACCCTGTTTACGTAGGCCGTATCCGCAAAGACCTTGCCCATCCGAACGGATTAACGTTCTGGGCGGTCAGCGACCAGATCAAAAAGGGAGCGGCTCTGAACGCGGTACAGATTGCCGAATACCTGCTCAAAGCCGGAGGCCTCGGCTAAGATCAAAAAAAAGAGGAGGGGAAATCCTCATGTTTTTTTCCCCTCCTGATAAAGACGCCATTCATGATAGCCTTCGTTCAAATTATGAACCGTATAGCCTTTTTCGACTAACATCTCGGCCGCTCTTCGGCTACGCCTACCGCTCCGGCAATATACCGCCACAGGCCGCGACTTGTCGAGCAACGAGTCGGCCTTCGCCAGAAAGTCTTTTTCCGTGACATCGATCAGGATCGCTCCTTCGATGTGTCCGGCCTTAAACATTTTCGACAAATACTCGTGGAAATATCCTGATGTGCTACCTACTTCAACAAATCATTTTTGGGACTAAAGTATAAGGTGTTGTTAAAAGTATAGGTTTTATTCTTTTTAGAACGTCAATATATTGACTATAGGAAGATTAACGCTTCTGGTATTTTCAAAAACTATAGCAACTTAATAATGCCGAAAATAATTATACAAAAAATAGTAGGCTGTTCACAAAGGTTCCACACCTTTGCACTTAAAACGTTTGTAGTAGTTGGATAGATGAATATACGAATTACATTAGTGAGTTTGCTTCTTTTTATCATTCCTTATTGGATAAATTACATACAAGGGCAAATTTCGGGCATTGTGATAGACCGGAAAGGTTTCCCTATTCCTTACGCAAACGTCAGCGTATTGTCTGCCGGAGACTCTCTTTTCGTTAAGGGCGGCGTTGCGGATTCAACGGGACACTTTCAAATCACAGACATGGAGCCGGATAAACCGTATATGTTAAGACTTTCATCCGTAGGATATAAAACCGTCCATTATCCCTATATTGCCGAAAGGGAGCGCATCTATCTTATGGAAGAAGACAATCTTTTGCTGGATGAAGTTATCGTAAAAGCCGAAACGCCTCAGGTGAGAGTCATTGATGGCCGATTAAGTTTCCCTGTACAAACGCTTGTAAAGAATAAACCTGTGACAAACGCCTTCGACCTGCTTGGAGAGGTGCCAGGATTAGATAAATCGGGGGATCGTATTTCGATTATTGGTGCTCCTTCGACTTCAATCATTATCAACGGAAAAAAAAGCTCCATGTCTGCAGAGCAAATCAAACAGATGTTAAAATCGATGCCTGCTAACCGAGTGAAAAGCATTGAAATATTATACGTGACTCCTACTTCGTTCGGCGTTCGGGGAGCATCCGTCAATGTTGTTTTAGATCGTTCCTCTGAAGAGAAAGGATGTCGAGGAGAATTTTATTCCAGCATATCTCAATCCTACAAGCTATCCCCTTCTGCCGGTGCTTCCCTCGTTTTTTCGAGAGAAAAAACAAGTATTGATATAAACTATGAATTTCGTCGAAAAGGTAATTACACAAAAGAAGACTTGTATTCCGTCCATACGCTGACTGAAGGGACATCATCCCCCGCAACATTCATAATTGAGCAGGACAACAAAGGAGAGAGCTTTAATCATGCACACCGTATACGGTGTGCACTGTTTCATTCCTTTTCGACCAAACACACCTTAGACCTGTCTTATTATACATCTATAAACCGTACAGATTCCCACAGAAAGGGTGCCGTTGCAATTGAAAACGTAGGAATGACTCACAGCGACAACGATTTGTCGGGAAATAGTTATCTACACGTCGTCTCTGCCGACTATATGCTCAGTACACTCTCTGCAGGAGGTGATTTTCTTATTTATAAGCAGAGAAACACCCAACAACAGTCTAACAGAGGGCAGCAGATGTACACTATAAACGGCAGAGCATTTCAATCGGTACACCAATCGAATTTTTATCTGACCAACAAATCGAAACTGTTCCGAAACGCGTCGCTTACTTATGGCGTAAGAGCCCTAATAAGTTGTGCGGAAAACACGAATACAACAGAACGCGACCGCATTTCCATTGAAAATATAAACCAGACCCAGAGCGAAATAATACTCGAAATTTTCAATGATTGGTCATATTCTTTTCTGAAGAAAGGAACTCTGTCTGCCGGAATTAGCTGCCAACATCACAAAGCAATGACTAATCCCGACGAAAAAATCTTGTGGAATAGGAATACATGGTATCCTACTTTGGGATTCACTTGGCGATTTAGCCCCACTCATGTCCTTCAACTATCATTTTCGAACGAGAAGCGTTATCCCTCGTATTGGCAACAAACCCCAACAACGACTTACCGCAGTAGCTATGTGTCGATTGCCGGTAATCCACAGTTGAAACCATCGGACGATTATATGTTTCGCACAGTGTATATCTTCAGAAGCAAATATATTTTCCAATTGTTCGGAACACGGAGTGCTCGAAATATCAGGCAGACCCTTGTTCAAAGTCCCGACCAGTTACAAGCCGTGTACCGTGTATCGAATTTAGATTATCGTGATACGTACGGTTTTCTCATCATCACACCATTCATGATCGGCAAACACCTTTCATCCAGAGTAATACTTTCGGGCTTCAACGTTATTGACAAAGGCCAGATTACTCATGTTTCATTCGACAGGCACATATGGGCCGGCCAAATCCGACTGAATAATACGCTGAATATAAGCAAAACTTTGTCCATGCAGATAAACGGGTATTTTATCAGTAAAGCGATTCAAGGCATTTATACTATCGACCCAATATATGACTTGTCAGTTGGAATACTCTGGAAACCTGCAAAAAAATGGGACATCCATCTGAATAGTGAAGACCTGCTGAAGGGACGCAGACAAGGAGTCAGAGTCGATGAGGGAGGGCAGTATTATAAGTTGAATATGGACAATGATACGCGGTTTGTCTCATTATCCGTTAAATATACGTTCGGCGCATTTAAAGCGCGTAACAGAGAGAATATAGAAACGTCAAGGTTAGGGCTATGACGAATAACAGAATAACAAATAAAAAGCTTTCCATTGTTATAACATTCTGTAATGAGGGAAGAGAGGTAAAAGAGACGCTAGAAAGCCTAAGAGTCTCTTCAGACGAGAGACTTGTTGATATTCTTTTAGTCAATGATGCTTCTGATGACAAGTTTGATTATAATCATATTGCTTCCAAATACAACGCTTCGATCTATACCAATAAAAAAAGATATGATTATCCGTATTTATACCTAAATTCATTTTTATAGGTTACGCAAGCTACGAGCAATCTTCCAAAGAGAGCTTCTTCGCAGTATCTTCGATTAAACTTATAACAGAATTCATCGAGATAATTTTGCAGGAATTCGGGCTTGATGTCATGGAATGTATTTATCAACTGTCTCTTGGCATTGCTGATGGCGATATGAACCCAGGGCAAGGCTTCCCCCACCTTCTCTTTGGGAATCACCTGAGAGTTGTGTCTAGGTACAAAGTCTTTCAATTCCACATAAGAGGTAGAATGATCCGTGTCAACTTCCTGTACACCTGAGGCTAACTCCTTAACCGCCTTATTGATCGTTTCTTTCTTCAAGTCATCGATTACTTTCATTTTCAAATAGCCGACACTGCGGGGTTTTTGACCCCTTGCGGGCGATGCAACCATTTCACTTTCCGCCATAACCAACACTTTGCTTTTTCTTTGGCTGCCACGTCCCCGTTTCAAGGGCTTATCTTTTTCCGCTTCGGGGGTTTCTGTAGAAAAATAACCTTCGTCCAGTTCAATGCGTCCTGCCAGTACATACTCATCGTCTCTTCTACCCATGACTTGGCGAAGTTTGTGAACCATGTGCCAAATGGGATGGTAACGATTATGACCCAATTGGCGCTGAATCTCTTTGGCCGAAAAGGTCTTTTTCGTTGACGTGAGCAAATGCATGGCTATAAACCAGTAGCGAAATGGAAGTTTCGATTTGTGCATAACGGTGCCACTCTTGAGCGTGATGCGCGTTTTACAGTGTTTACACTCGTATTGTTCCTTATCCTTTTTCCAGTAATGAGAACTCCCGCCACATTTGGGGCAAATCACGCCAACCTGGTCGCGATAGGCCTTAAACTTTTGCTTGCAACTTTCCTCGTCCGGAAAGTGAGTTAGAAAATCGATCAGTGTCATTGCCTTATTTTTTTGCAAAGATAGCCATTTTGGGTAAATATGCGGAGATTCATTAAAAAAGAAAAGGAGTCGCAGAATCAAGAAATATTGGAGTTAGCCTAAGCAGGACACCTTATATAATTATTTTAGATGCCCATATGCGAATATATCAAACCGATTGGGCAGATATAATTCTGCACTTGCTTTCTATGTATCCAAGAACTCTCTTTTGCTGCCAGACACTACCGATAAATAAAGTGGGAGAAATTATATCCTCTACTCCAACAAGTTTTGGCGCATATATAGACATGCAAACAATGGGTGCCAAGTGGAATAAAGTTGATCTATCCCTCAAAGATTATATATATGATATTCCTTGTCTTTTAGGGGCTTCTTATGCTTTTTCACGCAATTATTGGCTTGAAATCCATGGATGCCGATGGGCTTAAAAGCTATGGATATGATGAACAGCTTATAAGTCTTAAATCTTGGTTGTATGGAGAAGGCTGCAGTTTAATTAAAACAATTTCATTTGGGCATATGTTTCGAGATAAGACGGATGTTCCATATTCTCTTTCCGAACTTGATTATACATATAACAAATTATTGCTTATTTGCTTGTTCCTGGGAAAAAATGAAGCACTCTCATTCTCTAAGAAAGAGAAATTACCATCAAATATCCTATATGAAGTTTATAAATATGTAAGTGATAATAAAACATGGCTTGATAAGATTTTTACGGCTGATAATAAAGCCAAGTTTTATCAAATAAATAATAAGGTAATTCAATTAAATGAGATAGCGGAAGCCGAAAAGCTAAGAGTAGGCATATTTTAATTCAAATTCATTATGAGAACAAAAAGTCAAAAACTTGGCAATTGGATTCTGGAAGAATCGATTGAGATTGATTCAATGGGATCAATCAAAGGTGGAAAATTCCAAAATTTTCCTTCAGCTCGCACTGATGAGTCTGGGTCAACTTATGAAGGTCAAACCCTCGAAGAAGTTATAGTAACCCCACCACCATCATCGGTATTTTAACTTAATTCTGAGAGAGGGCTGAGACTGCTTCAGTCCCTCTCATTTTCTTTTCTAATTTTTATAACAATGAAAAAATACAAAGTCGTATCTCCTTATAAAACAGTTGGTTCTATCAAATCTATTTTGAATGATATCGGTATTCTGACACGAGAAGAGTATTTTGGTAACAATCAATTTCACTCTTGTCGGATTTCTATTGGAAATTCTGACATATCATCACTGAATATCGGTTCGAATGGGAAAGGAAGATCTTTTGAATACTCCCTTGCTAGTGGTTATGCTGAATTCATGGAGAGGCTTCAAAACAACTGCTTCTATTTGGTAGACGTTTTGCGACGCATCAATTCTTTGAAATAGAAAAAGTTTCTGATGTGTATATTCAACGTTTGTCTAGTGAAGGTCTCATATTTGATCACTACTATGATTCAAATGAATTATACATGAGCCCTGACACTTTGGTGTCAAAATATGGAAAAGAACTATGCAAGCTGTTTAACTACAAGGATATAGACGATTTCTCAAAAAGTCTACAAAAAAGATTTGGTAATAAAAAGTTCATCTGTGTTCCTTTTTATGCTGTTGAAGAAAACAAAGAGGTATACCTTCCTGTTGAATTGTGTTTGTTTGCTACTGGATCAAATGGTATGGCATCTGGCAATACTCCAGAAGAAGCTATTTTACAAAGTTTATGTGAGATATTTGAACGATATGCGATTTCGGAAATATACAATAAAGGCTTAACCCCTCCTACAATTCCTTTTGAATATTTTGAGGGAAAATCTATTTATAACAAAATCAACTATCTAACAAAAGACAAAGGATTTGAATTAATTATCAAAGATTGTTCTTTAGGGAAAAAATTGCCTGTAATCGGAGTTATTATTATTGACAAACAAAAGCAATTATACAATTTCAAAATTGCTTCTGATTTCGTTGCTGAAATAGCTTTGGAGCGATGCCTTAATGAATTACATCAAGGCTCACAAACATTTAAAAGTATCCCTCTGAAATATTATACATTTGAAGAAATTAATAATTTGAATGGTCCGGATTCGGCATTAATAAATCTTGAGAAAATCTTTGTAAATGGTAGTGGCTTTTGGCCTGTTACTATATTTCATAAATCCGAGTCATATAAATTCATAAAATTCGATATCGAATATGGGCAGTCGAATGAAAAAGACATTAAAATTGCAAAAAAATTAATCAAAAAGAATGGGTGCAATATCTATATTCGTGACAATTCCATATTGGGGTTTCCGACCTATTATATTGTAATTCCTGGCATGAGTCAAATAGATATGACAACTCCTAAATTAGAGCGCCTGCATAAATCCGAAAGTCTTGACCAAATAAGATACTTGGGAAATAAACACATTAATACAATAACCTTATTAGCAGAGATTGTTAATGAAGAGTATAACATTATAAAAGCCCAAAATAAAAGTTATACTAAGAATTATATTTATTGTATTGATCCTGATCTTACAGATCTTGACCTTGAACTATTAGGCTTTATGTTGAATTTCTATTTAAAAGATTTTGAAAAGGCATTGTATTATCTTGACATTTTTTTATCGGAAAAACACACATTGATATATCAATATTATTATGCTATCCGTGATTTCGTAGATTTATATCATATTAAGAATATTGATCCTACAGATATAAAAATAATGCTTGATCTAAAGTATTCAGAAGATTTAACCTCAGAATTATTTTCTGATTTTTCTAATCCTGAGTTAGTGTTCCAATATCATAACTTCCCTAAAGGATTTGATTTTACACCTGAACAATTTGATTCTTCTACGGCGTTATTACCTATATTGAGAATAGAGAAAGAGATGGAACGGTATTGTAAAGAAAATCCTATACAACAAATTAAACTTGCATCCATATTTCATTCTTAACTTTTAATGACTTTGTTGCAATGGATAAATTCCTAAAAAACAATGGAATATTTTCATCTGTACTGAAATATTAATTTCGACACATTGCTGATTATTAGTTAGTTGTTTTTCTATATGCACCTATGTTCTTTGAGAATCAGATGTCAACCGCTGGAACAAAGTCATTCCTTTCTATTAAACAAAAATAACTCCTAATAACTATGAGATCATCCTTGGCTATGAGACAAGAAATATTAGATGCCTTTTTTGATGGGATTCAATATAGTTCCATGCATTCGCATCAAGCGATATATATGTTTGATTATCAAAGTGACAGAGCTTTGTATATCTCACCTGCATGTGAAATTTTGCTGAATAAGTGTGGAGCTTTGAAGGTTTTTGAATTGACATACAATATCTTCCTTGAACAAATCGTATGCGGAAGTACTGGGTGGATTCATGATGCGAATACTGCAGCAATCAACTTTTTCAAATGCTTGTCCACCGAAGAATATAGACAATATATTCTCTCCTACAATTTCTATCTGAAAAGCTATAATTCTTCTAATCTTGTTTGCCATCGACTTACTCCAATTCAGCTAACTGATACAGGAAATGTGCATTGGCTACTGGGTAGCTTTTCTTTATCTTCCCATAATACTATTGGTCACATTCGCATCAGTAAAAGTGGAAGTTCTGTTTATTGGAAATATTCCGAGAATGAACGAAAATGGACAGAGAAAAAAGGAATAATCTTGTCTAACTTAGAAAAAAAAATTATCTTATTGTCAGCACAAGGGGTTCAAGAACAGGAAATCGCAAAAATGCTACATATTTCCACACCATTATTAAAGTTTCGTAAGCGCGAGCTGTTTATCCGGCTTAAAGTCAATAATATATCTAAAGCGATTCTTCGCGCTATTAATTATCATCTGCTATAAATATTCAACAAGCTTTCCCCTTGTATCAATAATTTTAGTGGATATACGTATATTTACCTATAATGATTTTTGCGTAAAAAAATATTGCATGTGAAATGAATTGATTTTGCATTCTGAATCTGTTCCCCGACGAATGAATTGCCCGATACTCGTTACCGCAACGCGACGAAGCTGCTTGTTTATCGTGGCGGATAGATGTGCGAAACAGTTTCCAACCTGTTTCCTGACGAATGTTCACCTGATGACCTGCTTGTCTTCAGCAATACGCGTGTCATACGAGCAAGATTGTTCTTTCATAAAACGACGGGAGCACAGATCGAAATCTTTTACCTCGAACCGGCCGAACCGGCCGACTATGCGCAGATATTTCGACAAACGAAGCTGTGTAGTTGGCATTGCCTCATTGGAAATCTCAAGAAGTGGAAAGACGGCACACGTACGCTATCTCTTGGAGAGAGAGCCGTCCAACTGTCGACCTTTTTCAGGACATGACACGGATTAACGTTCTGGGCGGTCAGCGACCAGATCAAAAAGGGAGCGGCTCTGAACGCGGTACAGATTGCCGAATACCTGCTCAAAGCCGGAGGCCTCGGCTAAGATCGAAAAAAAAGAGGAGGGGAAATCCTCATGGTTTTTTCCCCTCCTGATAAAGACGCCATTCATGATAGCCTTCGTTCAAATTATGAACCGTATAGCCTTTTTCGACTAACATCTCGGCCGCTCTTCGGCTACGCCTACCGCTCCGGCAATATACCGCCACAGGCCGCGACTTGTCGAGCAACGAGTCGGCCTTCGCCAGAAAGTCTTTTTCCGTGACATCGATCAGGATCGCTCCTTCGATGTGTCCGGCCTTAAATTCGTCGGGACGACGAACGTCTACCAACTGAATCGACTTATTCCCTTTCAGCAAAGCATCGAACTCAGCGACTGAATACGATGTAAAATCTCCTCCGCTTGCTTTCTTCGTACAGCAAAGCGCAACAAACAATGATATAACTGTAATAAATTTCGTCATAATGCAAAAAATAGGGTGGCAAAGATAACGAAAAACCGGAAAATGTCGCTACCTTTGCCCGTATACGCATGATAACAATGAAAACAACATGTCTCATTCCGTTTGCCCTGCTTCCGGTTGTCACACAGGGAGCGGAAACACAGGATACCGTTCGTCGTCCGAATATCATTTTGTTTATGGTCGATGATATGGGCTGGCAGGATACCTCACTGCCTTTCTGGACACAGCGTACGCCGTTTAACGAGACGTACGAAACGCCGAATATGGAACGCCTTGCACGACAAGGGATGATGTTCACGCAGGCTTATGCCTCAGCCATCAGTTCGCCCACGCGATGCAGCCTGCTCACCGGAGCCAACGCGGCACGACACCGGGTGACGAATTGGACGCTCCATCGCGACCAATCGACCGATGCCCAAAGTGATGCCCTTACTTTTCCGCAATGGAATGTGAACGGAATCTGCCAAGTGCCGGGTATCGAACAAACTTACTGTACGACCTCGTTCGTACAGTTGCTCAAAGAGCACGGATACCATACCATTCATTGCGGAAAGGCACACTTCGGCGCCATTAATACGCCGGGCGAAAACCCCGCACATTTCGGCTTCGAAGTCAACATTGCGGGACATGCCGCGGGAGGCCTGGCCAGTTACCTCGGCGAACAGAACTTCGGAAACCGTACCGATGGCGGTGCGCAATCGCCCTTTGCCATCCCGGGACTCGAAAAATATCACGGCAAGGACATCTTCGCGACCGAGGCGCTTACGCTCGAAGCCATCCGCGCCCTCGACAAGGCGAAGCAATACGGACAGCCCTTCTTCCTTTATATGGCACACTACGCCATCCATATCCCCGTCGATAAAGACATGCGCTTCTATGCCAAATATCTCGACAAAGGAATGGATCCCAGAGAGGCGGCCTATGCCGCCCTGATCGAAGGGATGGACAAGAGCCTCGGCGATCTGATGGACTGGGTCGAAGCGCATGGCGAAGCCGACCGGACCATCATCCTTTTTATGAGTGACAACGGTGGCTTCAGTTGCGGATCGAAATGGCGGGGCGGTACGCTGCATACCCACAACGCTCCTCTCAAAAGCGGGAAAGGTTCCGCTTACGAAGGCGGGATACGCGAACCCATGATCGTCTCATGGCCCGGGCAGGTGAAGCCTCAAACCCGTTGCAATGATTACGTTATCATCGAAGATTTCTTTCCCTCCATTCTTGAAATGGCCGGAATAAAGAACGATAAAATCGTACAGCCCATCGACGGACGAAGCTTCATCCCCCTCCTCACCGGAAAAGGCGAAAATCCTTCCGACGGCCGAGCACTTTTCTGGAACTGCCCGAATCTGTGGGACGGAAGCGGCCCCGGAGTAGGTCCCTCATGTACCATTCGCGAAGGAGACTGGAAACTCATTTATTTCTATGAAACCGGCAAGAAGGAGCTGTTTAATATATCCGAAGATATCGGCGAAAACCACGAACAATCCGCCTCTTATCCGGAACGTGTCGCAGACTTATCAGCAAAGCTCGGCACCTATCTACGCAGCGTCGATGCCCAACGTCCGTCGTTCAAGGCCACCGATAAACCGTGTCCCTGGCCCGATGAAAAAAATGAAAAGCGAAAATAATTTAACTCTAAGAGACCTCCAGCAGCGGGTAGACGACTGGATCAAGATGTACGGCGTACGTTACTTCAGCGAGTTGACCAATATGGCGATCCTGGCGGAAGAAGTCGGCGAAGTTGCTCGTATCATCGCCCGTAAGTATGGCGATCAATCGTTTAAAGAGAGTGACAAGACGCGTCATCTGGCCGATGAGATGGCCGATGTGTTATGGGTGCTTGCCTGTCTGGCTAATCAGACGGGCGTCGACCTGACGGATGCTTTCGAAAGAAACCTGTGCAAAAAAACGGAACGAGACTCCGAACGACATAAGAACAATCAAAAACTAAAAGAATAACATAAGATGGAAGAACATGAACACGGGCATGCCTGCAATCATTCGCATGCCGACAAGTATCACGAATGTATAGAACGTTTCGATCCGGCGCTTTCGGCGGATGCCGTCGCGGAAAAAGTGAACAATCTACTTGAAAAGTCTTATCAGAAGAATTTCAACAGTGAAACCCTGAAACAAGTCTACGGATTGATCGACTTAACAACATTGACCACCCTCGACACAAAAGAAACCGTTTGGCAGATGGTCGAAAGAGTAAATGCCTTTGAAGGACTGTCGCCCGACATGTCGAACGTGGCAGCGATCTGCACCTACCCGGTTTTTACCGCGACGGTAAAGCAGGCCCTGACGGCACAGGACGTAAAAATTGCCGCGGTATCGGCCGGTTTTCCTTCGTCTCAGACATTCCCGGAAGTTAAGGTGGCCGAAACAGCCTTGGCCGTGATGGCCGGCGCCGACGAAATCGATATCGTGATGAACCTCGGCTGCCTGATGGAAGACGCCTGTGAAGAGGTGGCTGACGAAATCGCCGAGATCAAAGATGCTTGTCGCGACGCCAAGCTGAAAGTCATTCTCGAAACAGGAGCCTTGTCGACTCCGGACAACATACGGAGGGCTACACTCCTCGCCTTGTATTCGGGTGCCGACTTCATTAAGACGTCGACGGGTAAAGGTTATCCCGGCGCCACACCTGAAGCTGTATATACCATTTGCCGCGTAATCAAACAATATGACCAACTGATCGGACGGAAGGTCGGCGTAAAAGTCTCCGGTGGAATACGTTCGGCCGAAGACGCAGTGAAATATTATACGATCGTAAAAGAACTGTTGGGCGACGAATGGCTGACGAAGGAATACTTCCGTATCGGTGCCAGCAGCCTTGTAGCCGACATCGAACACCGGCTGGGACTCGGTATCCGTTAATACTGGAAGACTCCCCCACCCAAAAATTCACGTAGGAGAGAGGTCACGGGCAATTCTTCGAGCGGGATGTAGTTAAAATAGCGAAGGAATCGCAACAACCGATAAGCCTCGGCGCTCTCCGCATCTTTTTCGCGGATTTCGCTGAGGATCGGTTCGGCGAACTTACGCAATACGGCCAGCTCATAAATCATGGCGCTGTTGAACATTGCATCGGCATTCTCCTGATACGGAAACACCCACTTGTCTTCTCCCCGGCGTACTTTCGGCCACATAGCAATCGTCTCACGCGCCGAGTAACCGCGTGAACGGTAGTCACGCACGATACGTCGAAGCAGGCGGTTGTCGGTCGTGGGAATCCAGTTATGCCCGTCGAGCGAAATCGTCGTCAAGGCCGAGACATAGATGCGGTAAATATTTTCGGGTGGGAGGTGTGACGTCAGTTCGGGGTTTAACCCGTGAATTCCTTCAAGAATCAGGACGGAATTTTTCTGTATCTGTAATTTATCTCCGCGAAACACCCGCCGGCCCTGCTCGAAGTCGAACGAAGGAATTTCGATTTCTTTCCCGGCAATGAGCTTGCGCAGGTCGCTGTGAAAGTAGGGAAGATCGATCGCGTAGAGCGACTCGAAGTCATACTCCCCCTCGTCATCTTTTGGCGTGTCTTCTCGATTCACATAATAATCGTCGAGCGAAATCCCAACCGGATGTAACAAGTTTGTGATAAGTTGTACTTCGAGACGTTTGCAGAAGGTTGTTTTGCCCGAAGAGGACGGGCCGGAAATCAGGACCACGCGTACGCCTTCGTTGTAACGCGAAGCAATCTCCTCGGCGATGTGGGCAATCTGTTTCTCCTGCATCGCTTCCGATACCATGATAATCTTACGCGCGTCTCCGACCGATATGGCGCGGTTCAGATCGCCCACATAGTTGACACCGATCGTACGCTGCAACTCTAAATGCTCCTTATAGGCGTGGAACATCTTATCTTGACGCACCATCGGGTAAAGCTCGTGCACGTTGTCGCGCTGAGGTATCTGCAACAGTACACCATCGGAGTAGGGCATCAGATCGAACAGATGGATATAGCCCGACGAAGGTACGAGGCTGCCGTAGAAATAGTCGATGTAACCGTCCAGCTCGTAATATGACGTGTAAGCCATACCGGCCGTCTCGATCAGCAGAGCACGGTCGTTCATATCCCGCTCGTAAAACGTCTCCATCGCATCGGGAGTGCGTACATTGCGCATCTTGAACGGAAGATCGGCGTCGATCAGTTCTTGCATCCGCTGTTTGATCTGTTCAACATCTTTCTGTGTCAGCTTCCGGCGATTTTCGAACACGCAATAAAACCCTTTCGACACGGGATGCTCAAGATTGAACGGGGTATCGGGATAGAGGTCGTAGACGGCCTTGACAAGGATGAAGCAGAGCGAACGCAAATAGATACGATAGCCCGAAGGATGGGTATAATCGACAAAATCGATATCTTTCGGATTCCAACAACGATATGTCAGACTCTCGACCCGGTTATTGACCCGCGCCCCCAGCGGGCGGTAATGTAGCGGAGCCCCCAACATGACGTAAATCTCACTCAAAGACGAACCGATAGGGACCTCCTTATATAAATCGTTGTTTTTGCAATAGACCGTAATCGATTCTTTATCTGTTTTTGTCATAATTCTGTTTTTTTGTATTTTTGTCCGCAAAGTAACAAAAAAATTATACAAGTCAATCTTTCTATGAACTATTCTTTCTTGGACTTTTTGACACTCGTCGGTTCGTTAGGAATGTTCCTCTACGGAATGAAAACGATGAGTGAAGGTCTTCAGAAAGTGGCCGGAGACAAACTCAGGAACATTCTTTCCGTCATGACGACGAATCGCTTTACGGGCGTCCTGACGGGACTTCTCATCACTGCCATGATCCAGTCGTCGAGCGCAACGACGGTGATGGTGGTCAGTTTCGTCAATGCAGGGCTGCTTACATTGGGACAATCCATCAGCGTCATCATGGGGGCTAACGTCGGAACAACCATTACGGCATGGATCATCTCGATCTTCGGATTCAAAGTTGACATCAGCATCCTCTCCCTGCCACTCATCGGTGTGGCTATTCCACTCATGTTCGCCAAAAAGAGCAGCCGGAAATCGTGGGGAGAGTTTATTCTCGGTTTTGCCTTCCTCTTCCTCGGACTCGCTTACCTGAAAGATTCGGTACCTGACCTGCAAAACAATCCCGAAGTACTCTCGTTTATCCGTGACTACACTTCCATGGGATATGGTTCATTGCTTCTCTTTATGCTTTTAGGCTCGGTACTTACTGTAATTGTGCAGTCCTCGAGCGCCACAGTCGCTATTACCTTGATCATGTGTACTCAGGGATGGATCCCCTTCGAAATGGCTGCCGCCATGGTATTGGGCGAGAATATAGGAACGACGATCACTGCCAATATCGCAGCAATCTCGGCCAATACATCGGCTCGCCGTGCAGCCTTGGCGCACCTGATGTTTAACCTGTTCGGGGTCTGCTGGATGATGCTCCTCTTTTATCCCTTCTCCGATATGGTCGCTCAAGTCGTTACGAAGTTTGGTCCGGGCGATCCGCACGAAATAACGAATTTCATCACTTCCCTTGATCCGGAAACCGTGAAACAAATTACTTCCGGTCAGGAACTGACAGACCCGAGGTTGATCGCCTTGCAGACCCACCTCTTCTCATTGCAGATTTCTGTTTCATACGGTCTTTCACTGTTCCATACGTTGTTCAATCTGTGCAATATTGCCATCATGATCTGGTTCACGAATCTTTATGTCCGTATTTGTTCGGCCATCATCAAATCGCCGCGTGAAACGGAAGAAGAAGAGTTCCAGCTCAAATATATTTCATCCGGAATGCTTTCGACTTCCGAGTTATCGCTCTTGCAGGCTAAGAAAGAGATGGCTGTCTACGGACAGCGTGTGTACCGAATGATGGGCATGGTTAAAGAGATCCTCTATGAGACGGATGATGAAAAATTCCTGAAAACATATAACCGCATCGAGAAATACGAACAGATCAGTGACCGCATGGAGGTTGAGATTGCGGACTACTTGACCCGTGTGCTCGAAGGACGACTCAGCGCCGAAGGAAAGAATAATATCCGCGTGATGCTTCGCGCCGTGTCCGAAATCGAAAGTATCGCCGATTCATGCAACAACATCGCGAAAACCATCAAGCGGCGTAACGATGCGAAAGGACACTTTACCGACGAGCAAAATCATAATATTGAACACATGCTGGCCCTGACCGATGCTGCAATCGTTCATATGAACGACATCCTGCTCCGTCAGACCGGTACCCGCGAAGACATGGCGCTCTCCTACAATATGGAGAACGAAATCAACTCTTATCGAAATCTATTAAAAAACAACAATATAGATAACATAGACAATAAGTTGTATAAGTATTCCGATGCCATCTTCTACATGGATATTATCTCCGAATGTGAGAAGTTGGGAGACTATGTATTGAATGTGGTACAAGCTATCATTGAGAAAAGATTATGATGCGACGAACATTTCTGGATGCCAATTTTCTGCTGCAGACCGATACGGCTGCCGAGCTTTTTCGCAAACATGCCGAAAAACTGCCGATTATAGACTATCATTGTCACCTCGATCCCAAAATGATTGCCCGGAACTACCAGTTTGCCGACCTGACTGAGATCTGGCTGGACGGCGATCATTACAAGTGGCGTGCCATGCGTGCGAACGGGGTGCCCGAAGAATACATTACCGGTAACAAACCCTCGTATGAGAAATTCGAGAAATGGGCGGAAACAATCCCTTACACCATGCGAAATCCGCTCTACCACTGGACGCACATGGAACTAAACCGTATCTTCGGTATTCAGGAGACATTGAAACTTTCCAATGCACGTCATATATACGAAGAGTGTACGGCTAAGCTGCAAACACCGGAATATCGCCCGCAAGCGATTATGCGACGGATGCGGGTCGAGGTTGTTGCTACAACCGACGATCCGGCCGATACGCTCGAATATCACCGAGAGATTCGCGAAAACAGCTTCGGGGTTAAAGTGTTGCCCGCATGGAGACCCGATAAAGCGATGGCCATCGGAAATCCGAAGGCGTATAACGAATACCTCGACAAACTGTCGGCCGCAGCCGATCAGACCATCGGTACTTATAAAGAGCTTGTCGATGCATTGCAAAAGCGACACGATTATTTTGAGCGGGAAGGCTGTACACTGTCCGATCACGGGTTGACGACCTTCTACGCTGATCCGTACACCGATGCCGAGGTCGAAACGATCTTCGGAAAGGTACGTGCCGGACAGACGGTCGGAAAAGATGAACATGATCGCTTTTGCTCCGCCTTGCTGTATGATCTGGCTGTGATGGACTGTCGCTCCGGATGGGTGCAACAGTTTCATATCGGAGCGATCCGTAACAACAATGCCCGCATGTTCAAAAAGATTGGACCTGATACAGGCTTCGACTCGATCGATGATGTAACGGTAGCCGTTCCTATGAATCGCTTTTTCAGCCGTCTTGACGAAGAAGAACATCTGGCCAAAACGATTGTATACAATCTGAACCCGCGTGATAATGATTTGATCGTAACTAACCTCTATAATTTCAACGACGGGTCTGTTCCCGGCAAGATGCAATACGGTGCAGCATGGTGGTTTCTTGATCAATATAAAGGAATCGAGAATCAGTTGAACAGCCTCTCGTCGCTTGGCTTGTTAAGCCGTTTCGTCGGTATGTTGACCGACTCGCGCAGCTTCCTGTCGTATCCGCGTCATGAATATTTCCGCCGTATTCTGTGTAATATCATCGGGAACGAGATAGAGCACGGCCTGTTACCTGCTTCCGAATTTTCGTTTATCAATCAGATGGTCGAAGATATCTGCTATTACAATGCCAAGCGTTACTTCGGATGGTAACGTGGCGGGTTTTTCGTTGTGTTGCATCGTTCGATTATTTTATCCCTGCTCCTCTTATTCGACGTTAATCACTATCTTTGCGCCCCGGTTCGGGCTTTAATTGGGTTTTAAATTAATAAGAAGCAATATGTCGACAAAGATCAAGTGTATCGGTCTATTGACCTCGGGAGGAGATGCTCCCGGCATGAACGCGGCCATTCGTGCGGTGACGCGTACTGCGATTTATAACGGAATGGCGGTAAAGGGGATTTACCGAGGATATAAAGGATTGATCACAAACGAGATCGAAGATTTCAAGACACAGAGCGTCAGCAATATCATACAACGTGGCGGAACGATTTTGAAGACGGCTCGATGTGCCGAATTTCAGACCTCCGAAGGACGAAAGCTGGCGTATGACGTTATTCTTCAGCATGGTATAAACGCTATGATTGTCATAGGTGGAGATGGCAGTCTTCGCGGAGCTCGTGACTTTGCGCAGGAATATGATTTCCCTATTATCGGGTTGCCGGGAACGATCGACAACGACCTGAACGGAACGGATACGACGATCGGCTATGATACGGCGCTGAATACGATTATGGAATGTGTCGATAAGATACGTGACACGGCATCGTCGCACGAGCGTTTGTTCTTTGTCGAGGTGATGGGACGTGATGCAGGGTTTCTGGCACTCAACGGCGCGATTGCATCAGGTGCGGAGGCTGCGATTATTCCGGAAATCTCCTTGAAGAAAGACCAATTGGCTGAAATGATCGAGATGGGTTTTCGGAAGTCGAAGAACAGCAGCATCGTGCTGGTAGCTGAGAGCGAGGTGACAGGCGGAGCGATGGGTGTAGCCGAACGGGTGAAGAAGCAATATCCGGGATTTGACGTGCGCGTCTCTATTCTCGGTCATTTGCAGCGCGGAGGTTCGCCGACGGCGCAGGATCGTATCTTGTCTACTCGTATGGGAGTGGCAGCCGTCGATGCGCTGATCGAAGGACAACGAAATGCCATGGTCGGTATTCAAAATGAAGAGTTGACGCTGGTACCTTTCGTGAAAGCCATCAAAAAAGACAAACCGATTAACCGCGATCTGCTGAACGTGCTTCGGATCGTTTCAACCTAACATGACCGGGAAACCGTTGCGGCGGCTTCTGGAATATCTATATACGGCAGAAGAGGGATGGTACCTAAAACCTATCTTGCGCAATTGGAGGAACACTTGCAGGTCTTCCGCAACGAAGGCAACGCGATTTTTTTTCCGGCCGAGGCCGTTGATTTCGAGGGATTGGACTTGGCATATATCCGCATCGCAGACAGATACGGGGCATCCGAAGCTTACAGAACAGGCTGGAAGAAACTCTTGCAATACTTGTCAGACAGTCGGGAACTGAACGAAACAACCCGCTTTATCGGATTAAGTTTCGACGACCCGAATGTAACTGTGTTTCGGCCACGTCGAGCTATTACGATTGGGCAATAAAGAAAATCCGCGAACATAAAAAGACAGCAGGTACTGCTGCACCTTAACCCAGGCTTGCAACCCTTGTGCTCCGCAGGGGTTTTTATTAATGATAAACAGATAGCTGTCAATGATTGTAATTAGTCGCTCCTTAACAATTGATTTTCTTGAATAAAAAGGAATAAAAGTATATTTTTTCCTTTGGCAGAAACCCGTAAAAAATAGAACGCAAAAGATTTTCCTTAATCTTTTCCAGCATTTTCTTTAGATTCCAAGCTGTTGCTGCCATGTAGGCATTAATATGTATCCCTTTTTCGCCCCACAGATAGTTCTGTTCCATACGGAAGTCTTTTTTCAGATGTCCGAAGATAGGTTCAATACCTGCTCTGGTTCTAAATTTCTTGCGTTTCTGCATTTTCTGATATTCACTGTCAGATTTTTTAGGTTTGTTGGGAGTAATGATTTTTACTCCTTTTATTTCTCTGCGACCTCTCCCTCCCCTGTCGTACGCAAGTTCTTGAGGTAATTTCAAATCATTGTCTTCCATCTGTCTAAGAAGCGGTTCTATGGTGTCTCCATCATAAGGGTTGTCTAAGAATGTCTGTACGGCTGTAATGATTTTTCTGCCTTTCTTGCCTGTAGTAATGAGTCCGACTTTGTTCCCAAACTCATACTGTTTGTGTGCCTTACCTTTAGCTATGCAGCGGGTAAAGGGTTTGTGCAGACTGTAAATTTTATCCTTGTCATTTCGTTTTTGATTTACAGCTTGTTTAAGAAGCGAGAACTCGTTTTCGTACAGTCTCTTCTGTTCTTCGTTCATTTTGCGGTCAAGCTCACGCAACAAGGCATTGGCAATTGTTTTCAACCGCCTTTTGGCTTTATTGGCTTTTTTGACACGCTTGGGATGTTTTCCGTTGTAAGCGTCGCGAAGCAATTGTTTGCTTTCCCGGGTGTACCGCTGACGCTGGATGATTCCTTCTTTCTTAGCAATCTTATTGCATTTATCAATTACTTTCTTGCACAGCTTGGCATCCGTAGGAAAAGTAATGTTGTTTTCCTGCACGGTGGTGTCCGATAGGACAAACTTGGATTCTTTAGGCACTTCTTTGCCGTGCAGACGGACACTGTAAGCAAAAATCTTTCCTATCCCTTCTTCACCCACACGGGTACGGAAATGAACGAAATCACTCGGATCGAAAGGAAACTCATGCTCAAAAAATTCACCTCCGCAGAAATACTGAAAGTAAACATCTCGAACCCAAAATTCCGGTAGACGCTCATCTCCAAGATTGTATAGATGTTTTAACATTAAGCAACCAACCATCAGGCGGATGGGTACGCTCGGAGCTCCTCTCTCGGAATAAAGTGGAGCAAACTCCTTTTCAAAATAGGACCAGTCTATTTTGTCTGCAAGAACGGCAAGTTCGTGCTTCATGTCAATAAAATCTTTCAGCATGGGGCGGAACAAATCCCGCTGCCCTTTTTCCGGTAATTTTCCTAACATAATTCGCAGGGTTTTATTCTGTAAAGATACAAATTCCTGCAAATATATGCAACTGTTTTCAATATTATTTTGTTGAATCACAAAATATTAAGCAAATATTAAGGAGCGACTAATTATTTTCCTGATAAATGGTACAATTACAAATGACGAATTACGCATGCCTCTTTCTGTCATTCCGAACGGAGTGAGGGATCCCGTACGGAGAGGAAAGATTCATCACTCACACTCTGAATGACAAATGTCCGAACGCAAAGGGCGCAAATGGACGCGAAAATCAATTACGAATTACGAGGTACGAATGCGAATACATCATTGTATATGCACCGTAGAGACGCAATTCATTGCGTCCCTGCCATCCGCGGCCGAATCGGTTGTTATGGCGGGCGAACACTACATGGCAAACAAATCAACTATTCAACGCCCGCAGGGCATAACCATTAACCATTAATTTACGTCAGACTTTCAGCCCTCCCATGACCTGGCAACCATTTTCCCCAACGCTTCGCATTGGACTGAATTATTACGCCCTTTCAGGGCCGTTTTCCAAATGTTAATTGTCGATGGTTAAAGGTTTTGTCGGGTACATGATTCGGCATGTAACACGCATAACCATTACCCGAAAGGGCTGCAAGCCCGATATATTTCAGCCCCATCCCGTAAGGGTGGGGTATCGATGCTCATACCTTGGTTAGAGGGCTGTAAGCCTGACATAATCGTTAGCGGTCAGTATTCAGCTTTCGTAATTTGTCATTCGTAATTGTTCGTTGGCGTTCATCCAACAAATCAACAACTAAACAAATAAACATCTCAACAATTCAATATCTCAACGCCCTGCGGAATATAAGGGCTGTAAGCCTGACATAATAAATGTTTGCATGTTGACTTGTTTCAATAACAACTTTTTCGGCGATAATCACGCCGACAATAGTTTTTTCACGTCTCCGTTTTGCGTAAACACATGAAAAGGTTTACTTTTGTGCTGTTTTTATCAGCAATAAACGGTTAGCAGTTGAAAGAGATTTCGTTTATACGGCAAAACATCGCCAAGTGGGAAGGTCTGGAACAGGTGGTAGCATCCGCCGACACGCAAGACCCGGGGCGCCTTGCCGACGCGTATACCGAAATCACGACCGATCTTTCTTTCTCGCGCAGCCATTATCCACGGTCGCGTATTACGACTTATCTGAACAATCTGGCATCGGCGCTTCACAATGCGTTGTATAAAAACAAGAAAGAGAAACGGTCGCGTATATTGCTCTTTTGGAAAGAGGAGCTTCCGCTCGTAATGTACGAGTCGCGCCGCGAACTGCTCTATTCGTTTCTGGTATTCCTGTGCAGTGTGCTGATCGGAGCGTTCTCTGCCCTTCACGACGATACATTCGTGCGTCTGATTATGGGCAACGACTACGTCGATATGACGCTCGACAACATCCGCAGCGGCAAACCGATGGCCGTCTATGGCAGTCAGGGTGAACTGGGAATGTTTTTGGCCATTACGTCGAATAATATCTATGTCTCGTTTCGGGTGTTTATTGCCGGATTGCTTACCGGGATCGGCACGGGATTGATGCTTCTCTACAACGGCGTGATGGTCGGGGCGTTTCAGACGTTCTTTTTTCAGCAAGGCGTAGGGATGGAGTCGCTTCTCTCGATCTGGCTTCACGGCGCGTTAGAGATTTCGTCGATCGTCGTGGCGGGTGCAGCCGGCTTGGCGATGGGCGACGGGTGGCTGTTCCCAGGCACTTATCCGCGCGGATATGCTTTCCGGCAAGGCGCTAAAAGGGGATTGAAGATCGTCGTAGGGCTTGTGCCGATGTTTATCATCGCCGGATTTATCGAGAGCTTCCTGACGCGGCATACGGAATTGCCCGATATGTTGCGGGCTGCATTTATTCTGCTCTCGTTCGTGTTCGTAATCGTCTATTTCGTGATTTATCCACGTATGGTATGGAAGAACAAACATCATACATCCTCAGATAATGGAATATACTAATCCTAAAATTCGTTACTATCGGGTACGTACATTCGGTGAAAAACTGAATATTACGTTCGATTACCTTCGTGAGAACTGGCGTGTTATCCTCCGTTTCTCGCTTTACTTGATTCTACCCTTGTGTATTTTTCAATCATTTGCTCTAAACGCCTATTTCTCAACAAATTTAGAATTAATGAAGGATCCAAACGGCTCAAAAGACATCTTGATAGAATTTGTTCTTCGAGGCGGTATATACGTCATTATCTATATGATAGGCAATATGATACTTTCTGCCCTTATCTATGGTATGATGCATGTGTATGATCACCGTACCGAACGACTGATGGAACTGACGTTCGGCGAATTCAAGGAAACACTTTTCCGTTTCTTGGGTAAATGCTTTCGTATCATCCTGTTTTATGGTGCAATGACAATTCTGGTAGGAGGTCTTGCAGGAATGCTTGCCACATGGTCCGTTTGGGCGCTTGTCGTCTATCTTATTTTCGTACTGATCGGCGCCCTGATCATCATGTTACCGATGGCGCTTCTCACCCCGATGTATCTCTTTGAAGAGCAGCCTTTCTTCGAAACCTTGCAGCGGGCATTTCGTTATGGGATGTCGTTCTGGATCGAAATATTCGGCGTTCTCTTTGTCTTCGGACTCATCGGAGGAATTATCAACACGGTAACTTACCTGCCCTGGTATCTGGTTGTGGTAGTATCTCAGGTGTTCATCCTGACCTCGCCCGATTCGGGGATCGACCAGTCGCTTTGGTATCAATTGCTGACGTACGTACTGGGGATTATCCAGTCGTACGGATCATATATTGCACAAATGGTGGGGATGGTGGGGATTGCATTCGAGTATTTCCATATCCGTGAGAAACGCGAGGGCGTCACGGTCGAAACGGAAATTTCCAATTTCGCGAACCTGTAGCACGCAAGCATGACTCACGCCGTCTCCGACACGATTTGTTACAATGCAGCCAGAATCGCGGAATATCAGTCCGATGCTCGCTATGACTATAACAGTCAGCTACAAATGTCGGATACCGGCCTGACGGAGATCATCCGGCAGTGGTTGGCGCATATCCTGCGGCGATTATTTCGCAACGCCGAAGTCGATACGATTGATACATGGACGGGATGGGTGTTAATCGGAGGCTTCGTGTTGGTGCTCGCGCTTGCCATATATTTTATCCGGAAAAAACATCCTGCTCTGTTTATGCGCGAAAAGAAGATGCCAGATCTTCCTTACGACGTGGAAGAGGAAAATATTTACGGCGTCGATTTTGAGAAAGAACTGTCGGCCGCTTTGACGTCGAACGATTTCCGGTCGGCCGTTCGCCTTCTTTACTTGCAGACCCTGCGTTTTTTGGCCGATAAGCAAAGGATCGACTGGCGCATTTTCAAGACGCCTACCGAATATATTTACGAATTAAAGCCGGCAGTGCTGCGACCGGTGTTTCGCGATTTTACGAATCGTTTTTTGCAGGTACGATACGGTAACTATCAGGCCACGCCGGAACTGTTCGATGCTATGCGTGAGCTACAACGGCAAATCCGGGAAGGAGGGGAGGAGCATGAAGGGGAGTAAACGTTATTTCGTGATACTCGGCGTATTTATGGTGCTGGCTTTTGTATTTCAGTACTATTCACCCAAGCCGTTCCGGTGGACTCCGACGTTTTACCATAACGACCGCCAGCCTTTCGGATGTTACGTGTTCGATGAGGTGGTCGGGACGTCTGTCGTTGCGTATGAAGTCCAAAACCGGTCGCTTTACGAAATCTATATGGCAAGTGTCGATACGTTCAGGCTGTGGCAAGAACAGAGCGATTTCCTAATGGAGGATGAGACGTTTTCGGCCGAAGAGACAGAAGAATATTTTGAAGAGGATGCGTCTGATGACGAATACGATACCATCTATTTTGACGAAGATAACAGTCTAATCTCCGTGCGAGATGCGGAGGAAGATGCTTTCGATTTACCGAAGCCAGAGCTGCTACCCGAAGCGGGGCGGCGTGCTATCCTCGTAGTCGAAGAGCGTTTGCTGATGCAGCCGATCGATGTGAAAGCGCTGTACGGTCTGCTTCGGCAAGGCAATAAGGTGATGCTTTGCGCCTCGTGGTTCTCCGGTGCGTTGTGTGATTCACTCCGGTTTTCGACCGAGCATGATGCCGTCTTGGGCTATGTCCGTTATTTTGAGCGTTCAGTCAAACAAACCCGCGAACGCGACAGCCTTTATTGGGGGTTCGATACGCTTCATGCCGAAGCGATTTATGAAGTTTATCCGCAAACCCATTCGTCTTACCTGAATACAGGTGACGATACGTTGAAAATCAAAGCGCAAGAGTTGCGCTCTGAACACGATACGCTTGCGCGACCTCGTTCGGACAAGATGAGATGCGACTCGTCCGGAGTGCTCGTTTGCGACGGGCAAGGAAGGCCGGTAGCGATACGGGCGCATATCGGTGAAGGTGAACTGTTTCTGGTGACAACACCGCTGCTCTTCACCAACTACGGCATGCTCGACGGAAATAATGCCTCGTATATCTTCCGTCTGCTTTCGTGTATGGGGGCGGGAACTTTACCGCTCATACGGCTCGAATCATACGGCGAAGGCGCGCAGGAGTCAGGCAGCCTGTTCCGTTTTTTCCTGAAACATTCGCCATTGCGTTGGGCTTTGTACACAACCATGCTGACGCTTCTGCTGTTTATGTTCTTCACCGCCCGACGGCGGCAGCGGGTGATCCCCGTCGTGCAGCCACCCGCTAACGGGATGCTTCGGTTCGCGCAGCTGATCGGTCATCTGTATTATCAGCGGAAAGATTATAAAGAGATGATTAAAAAGAAATATCTGTATTTCTGCACAGAGGCAAAACGGCTTCACGGGCTTGATCTGCAATCGGGCGAGCCGGCAGAAACGCTTAACGGACGTTTGGCCCGAAAAATGGGACTGCCTGCCGAAGAGCTATGGCCGGCTTTCCGTGAGCTGAACGAGTTGCTGCACAACGATACACCGGCCGATGAGGCTGCGATGATACGCCATATCGACCGGATCAATGAATGGAAAAGCAAATTGGATTAATATGGAAGAAAGAGTAGAAACAATGGATTTGACGGGGTTCACGGAGAAAATCGGTCGGATACGCACGGCCATGTCGTCGGTACTTGTCGGGCAAGAGCGCACGGTCGATTTGCTGCTTACCGTGATGCTGGCCAAAGGGCATGTGCTCATCGAAGGCGTACCGGGTATTGCCAAAACACTGATGGCGCGACTGATGGCACAGCTCGTGGACGCACGCTTCTCACGTATTCAGTTTACGCCCGACCTGATGCCGTCGGATGTGCTGGGTACGTCGGTGTTTAACATGAAAACGAGTGATTTCGATTTTCATAAGGGGCCGATTTTCGCCGACATCGTACTCGTCGACGAGGTGAACCGCGCTCCCGCCAAGACACAGTCCGCCCTGTTCGAGGTGATGGAAGAACGACAAGTGACCCTCGACGGAACAACGTATAAGATGAGCCCGTTATACACCATTCTGGCTACGCAGAACCCGGTAGAACAGGAAGGCACCTACAAGCTGCCCGAAGCGCAGTTAGACCGCTTCCTGATGAAGATCACGATGCAATACCCCACGCTCGACGAGGAGGTGCGGATTCTGGAACGTCATCATGCGAACGCGCGGTTGACGTCGCTGGAGACGATCCGCCCCGTCCTGACGGCCGACGAGCTGCTGAGGCTCAGCGACTGTGTAGGCAAGGTATATGTCGAACCGTCTCTGCTGCGTTATGTGGCTGCCATCGTCCATCAGACACGCACGAGCAAGGCCGTCTATCTCGGCGCCTCGCCGCGTGCGTCGGTAGCGCTTATGCAGTCGGCCAAGGCCTTCGCACTGTTGCAGGGACGCGACTTTATCACACCCGAAGATGTGAAATTCATCGCCCCATCCGTATTGCAGCATCGGTTGACGTTGACGGCCGAAGCCGAGATGGAAGGACATACGCCGTCGAAAGTCATACGCCGTCTGATCGAAAAAGTAGAAGTACCGAAATAATGTACCTGAGCAAGCGGTTTTACATCTTCTGCGTGGCAGCCGTCGTCCTGTTTCTGGCGGGCTACGTCTTTCCCGTGTTATTCATGGCGGGGAAGATGCTGCTCGTGGCACAGGCGCTGCTCTCGGCAGCTGACATTGCGCTGCTGTGGCGGCAGAAGGATGGAGTATATGCCGAGCGTTCGTGTGCCGCCCGTTTCTCGAACGGCGACCCCAACCCTGTACGCATCGCCGTAGAGAACCGCTATCCCTTCGCCGTACATATTGAGGTGATCGACGAGCTACCCGACGTGTTTCAGCGGCGCGATATTCTTTTCCCGCTCCACCTGCTATCCGGCGCTCGCAAAGAGATTGTCTATCAGCTACGGCCAGTGAAACGCGGCGAATATGGCTTCGGACATATCCGTCTGTTCGTCTCCACGGCCATCGGGTTCGTCGTACGCCGTATCACGGCTGGTCAGCCCGCCCGGGTCAAAGTCTACCCCTCCTACCTCATGCTGCACCGCTACGAGCTGATGGCCATCCATAATAACCTGACCGAATTAGGTATCAAACGCATTCGTCGCATCGGTCATCATACCGAATTCGAGCATATCAAGGAATATGTGAAGGGCGACGACTACCGCACCATCAACTGGAAGGCCAGCGCCCGCCGGCATCAGGTAATGGTCAACACGTATCAGGACGAACGGTCGCAACATATCTACAACATCATCGACAAGGGGCGCGTCATGCAGTCGGCATTTCGGGGGATGACCCTACTCGACTATTCGATCAATGCCGCGCTGGTACTCTCGTTCGTAGCGATCCGGAAAGAAGACAAGGCCGGGCTGATTACCTTTGCCGAGCGTTTTGAGACATTCGTTCCGGCCGGAAAGCAGTCGTCGCAGATGCAGCTCCTGCTCGAAGACCTCTACCGTCAACAGACTACCTTCGGCGAAAGCGATTACTCGTCACTCTACGTGCATCTGAACAAACACGTAAGCAAACGCAGTCTGCTCATCATTTACACGAATTTCGACCGCATCATCGGGATGGAACGCCAGCTGAGCTATATGCAGCAGTTGGCACGTCAACACGTCGTGCTGGTCATCTTCTTCGAGGATGTCGAGCTTCGTGACTTTGCCGCACGCCCTCCGCAGAGCTCCGAGGACTGCTTCCATCAGGTGATCGCCGACCGGTTTATCTACGAAAAACAATACGTGACGACCACCCTCCGCCGGCATGGCATCTATTCGCTCCTCACCACACCCGAAGACCTCTCGGTCGATGTCATCAACAAATACCTTGAGATGAAAGCCAAACGACTGCTTTAAGTTTAAGGCCATATTCCCCTTCGAGTGTTTAGATATTTAGTTGTTGGTTAGTTAGCGTTCAGCAGCCAGCGTAATTTAATTGTCAATTATCATGCAGAGTACATGATTTGGTCTGTACCACACGTATAACCATTGACCATTGTTCAAACGCCCCAAGGGCATACAAGGGCTGAAAGCCCGTTCTGTTTCAGCCCCATCCCGTAAGGGTGGGGTCCCGTCCCACCTTGTTCGGAGGGCTGTAAGCCTGATGTAATTTATCGGTCAGTATTCAGCAATCAGCCATCAGCTTCCATCCAACAATCAAACAACTCAACCATTCAACAGCACAACAGTTAAACGCCCGAAGGGCATCACTTTTCACTTTTAGTTTTTCACTTTTCTCATTTTTTGATCAACTTCTGCGTATACGTCTGTCCGTCTTTGACGACGCGCACGAAGTACAGTCCCGCCGGCAATCCGGCCATCGAGATTTGGAACGTCGGCTCATTCGTCCGGAACGAGCGCAGCATCGTCATACCGCTCCAGAGCTGGATTTCGTAGGGGCTTCTGTCGGTCGAGAGCACGCTTAATCCGTTGACTTCGTCCGTCTCCGTCAGCTGCAAGGTCACTGCATCCGTTGCCGGGTTGGGCGAGAGGGTGAAGTGAGAACGGGATGTTACCTCAATTGACAATGCTATGCTATTCGTGTAGCAGCCTTGTTGCTTAACGCGAACATTAATTCTTGCTCGTCCTTCCCTGAGAGGTGTAAGATGTGCTATATATCCACCTTGATGAGATACCGATACGATATTCGGATTATAATTAACCCATTCCCAGTTGCTAATGGGGATATTTATTAAAGGAGCATTATTAATACGGAAATGAATATCTCTATTAGGAGTAACTTGATACAAATTTAAACCGATCTGCCCATATGACATATCTGCATTATGCCATCCTATTCCATTATCATAAACAGATGCTTCTAATATTGGGTCGAATAACCATATGTTTCTGTTAATATTAAGGGGGTTACTGTTTATTCTGATATTTGCTCTTAATTCAACATCTCCTGTATTTCTACGCTTTAATGTTACTTTATCAGTTGTAGACGATAAGATTATAGCATTATTATTGCTTAAACTCCATTGAACTATTGCTCCTGCCGGCAGGTTTTCTATCGTATAGGTTGCCTGATCGCAGACCGATGCAGGGCCGGAGAGGTGGGGCTGATATTGGGTATTCCCCACTCCTACGGCATACCAGGCATTTTCGATCTGGTGCTCTAAGAAACTATTTGTGCCCGCTATTTCTCTTGCTGCATTAATCATTGATGTTCTGATTTGTGCATAAGAAGTTGTAAAGCGTAAATATCCACCGAAAACAGCTTTAACAATAAGATTTTCCGCATTATCCATCCCAATTCCCCATACTGAATAGTTTCTTCCCAAGGTATTTACTCCAGTACCTCCATTTACTAATAGGTAAAACCAGTGCGAAAAAACACCTCCACGCACATAACTGTCTCCTGAGTTATATTGTGGAGAAGCGTATGTATTTGCAATTTGACTCATCGCATTACTTGCATTCGTATTCTGTAAATTTCTTAAACAAGAATAATTTCTAGTAATTTGTTCTCCAATTTGCCATACAGAATTAGGATGTATGCGATGTTCCATTATAACTCCCCAAATATCACTCATCCCTTCGTTAAAAGCCCTTTGATCTGTTGTGTTGTTCCAGCCTATCTGAAAATGAGTAATACCGTGCCCAAACTCATGAGCAACCACATCAACACTTGCTAAGGGTTGAAAATCACTACCTCCTTCTCCAAAAGATAATGTGCGATCAATAGAATTCCAAAATGCGTTGTCATAATTATTGCTATAGCGTATATGTGCGTCAATTGTAAACCCATCATCATCCATGCTGTTTATATTGTGAGTATTGTATAATCTGTCGCAAATACGCTGTAATGCCCACTGCACGTCCAAGCCCATATCGTTGTTGTTGGGACGGTGTTCTGCCTGTGTCCAATTGTTATCATTATCCGTTATATCTACTCTGCTTAAGATATTCGTTCTCCCTTCTAAATTCCATGTATGAATAATTGTATTTCGTGTGGAATCGACCAAATGATAACTTCCTTGATAGTTATGTGTAGTTCCTTGTTGGCTTCCGGAATAGCGGGTCGCAAATGTTCCCTGTGCCGAAAAATCGATAAAAACTGGTTCAGTCATTCGCAGACTCCCCGTATGTGCATCTATAAATCCTACTTCTGTATTTTGCGGATAATCTGCATATAAATATACTCTGTAAACAAGTGCCGGCAAGGTATCCGTTTTTTCTAAAATTTCTTTTATAATCAATTCTGCTATATAATTGTAAATCGCTTTTTCCGGTATATTTTTATATATAAATGAATGTCCGTATATATGCCTAAAATTAATTATATATTACTGATATACAGAAATTTATCTCTTGCTTCAATCCATACATCCAAATTATTGTTATTAAATAGTTTAATGGAGCTTTTAGGTACAAACACGGATATTCATATTTTTATATTTAGCAAAATGCTTCATAGCTTCGTGTCCGGTAATAGAAGGCTTGGGGCTTACGTCGCTAGCATCTACGTAATGCCCATGTGCAAAGTACATTTTACCGTTTTTATAGTGGAAATTATATCCGGCTCCATCTATTTTAATTCCATTATAATACTGTTCGAAATGTTCGTGAATAAATTCTTTTTGTTTTTGTCTGTGCTGTATTTTTCTGAACTCATCGGTCGGTTTTACTTTAAGGATACTCTTAAAGAAAGTTTCAGCAGATGTCGGTATTATCACCTGCTTATCATCTGCCGAAAATTCTATAGACTCAAGAACTCCTTTTGAATTTTTTCGAAGAATGGTTTTTTGCGCAAGTGTACTCCATGTAATAGCCATCAAAATGACTGCTGAAATTAGTTTTTTCATGATTTTTATTTTTTACGTTGATAAATTTCTGTAAGATCGCGTATGGCAATTAAATCCAATGGAAATAATTGCATTTTATCCCTATAAAAAAGATATTTATACCTATAGTTGCACATTAATAGTACTGTATCGTTGAGGATGGAGTATTCGCATTGAAACGATGTGTATTGTTCCTTTGTGTAATCATACTTGTGAACAATACCCGATGGAAGAAACTCTCTATATCCGGTAGGAATAATTGGCCTCCCTCCAGAGTTAATCAATTCCCACTTTCCCAAGATTGCCTGTTCCGGATTGGCAGGAGGTGAATGCAACTGTCCATTCTCGCACCCCACTCCTCCTATCAGCAGAAGCAGGACACCTATCCATAAAATAATTTGCTGTTTCATGTTTTTCTATTTTTAAAATTGATACTTGTTTTTCGCGTTCCGGATATTTCTTTTACGCTGCGCCTCCGGTGCGGTTTGCGAGGCGCATCGGCTTGTCGGGTGGAGTGTCGGCTGTTATTTCCATAGCCTTATATTTTATTGTTATGTACGACAAAGGTATAAATGTTTTTTGACAATATGCAAATATTTTGTCTGTTTTTTTGCGTCTTTTACGTAATCTATTGCGAACTTGGAGGTAAAATAACCGCAGGGAACGCGAAAGTTACACAAAGCATGCAAGTTTGTTTAAGTAAAACATCTCGACCATTAAATAAATCAACATTTTATATCAGGCTTACAGCCCTTCGCCGAGACGCGATGCCTTTTTCCCCAGCGCTTCGCATTGGGCTGAATTAATGCGCCCCTGCGGAGCTGTTACAGCGGTCAGCCGTCAGTTCCGCATTCCTCCTTGGAAGGGGGGAAAGGGGGATGTTCATATCGGCGTTATGACGGGTGAACACAGAGGTTTGCCCCTACATGAACTGCCCTTTCCTCTACCCTGTCATTCAGAGCACTTTCCTTGTCATTCAGAGCGTCAGCGATGAATCTTTCCTCTTCCTCGCGGGATTCCTCACGGTGTTCGGAATGACAGAGGTACATGTTGTAGAGACGCAATGATTTGCGTCTCTACGGTGCGTACTGCGTTCATTTGCGAAATTTGCGTTCGGACACCGTGTACCCTGTACATAACCATTACCCGAAAGGGCTGAAAGCCAGATATATTTCAGCCCCATCCCGTAAGGGTGGGGTCCCGTCCAACCTTGTTCGGAAGGCTGTAAGCCTGATGTAATTTATCGGTCAGTATTCAGCCATCAGCTTCCATCCAACAATCAAACAACTCAACCATTCAACAGCACAACAGTTAAACGCCCGAAGGGCATCACTTTTCACTTTTCGTTTTTCACTTTTCACTTTTCACTTTTTAATCAACTTCTGCGTATACGTCTGTCCGTCTTTGACGACGCGCACGAAGTACAGTCCCGCCGGCAATCCGGCCATCGGGATTTGGAACGTCGGCTCATTCGTCCGGAACGAGCGCAGCATCCTCATACCGCTCCAGATTTGGATTTCGTAGGAGCTTCTGTCGGTCGAGAGCACGCTTAATCCGCTGACCTCATCCGTCTCCGTCAGCTGTAAAGTCACTACGTCCGTTGCCGGGTTGGGGGAGAGGGTGAGATAAAGATTATCGTAAACCCCAATTCCCATGGTGTAATAATCTCCTACTCCACATTCATTTGTCGCTCTGCACACAAGTTGATAAGAGCCGGGATTATAAAAAGCAATATCAATCGATTCCGTACCGTTACCATACAGAGAGTTGCCATTTAGGGGATTTAAGATCCATTGATAGCTTGAAGGAATAGGTGCATTATTGCTTATAACGGCACGATATGAAGCATATTGGCCTGTAGGAACCCTCTGCTCTCCGATGATATTACTGATAGATGGTGCACCAAAATAGGTTTCTTTGGTTAATAATGCAATTCTTATATTGTTAAACAAGATATCTGCATGAATAATTTCCATTCCGTTACGAAATTTAGTAAAAGTAGCAGTATGGGTTCCTTGTCCTGAAGTCAATGTAACATTATTATTGCTTACACTCCATTGTACCGTTGCTCCCTGTGGCAGGTTTTCTACCGTATAGGTGGCTTGATCGCAGACGGACGAAGGGCCGGAGATAGAGGGAGACGGGGAAGCCTTTTGGTAATATTTCAAGTTATTCGAACCGAATGGGCTGTAATTCCAAGCATGCTTCATTAATGGCCATTCATTCCATTTTGAGATGAATATTCCTTGTTGCTCGGTTGTTATAGCAGTATGATCACCAGATGCCCAAAAGACTTTTCCCGGATATGTTTCTTGTGAAACTTCAGTGTAACTGCTGTCACTTATATATATTTTTTCAGGATCTACGACATCATCAGACCATCCTGTTCCTATCCACCGATCAATATTTTGCTCAACTCTCAACCAAGCATATCCGTGACAATTAAACTTACGTGTAGAACTGCAAAGATCATATGTTTTTATTTGCACAGCATTTGGATAACGTTGAGCATAGTATTGATCGAGACTTTTTCGTTTCTCTATGCTTGACTCACACATTAGAAACGTAACTACCGGACTACCCTTAGGCGTATATATATCATACATCCTTATATCACATTGCCCTTTTATTGAGAAAGATATGACAAGATAAAATATGAGTAAGCAAGAAATCTTTTTCATAAGAGTTTGTTATTTATAGTAAAACATTTGTATAAATAACTTTAGCCGACTTTAGTTTCTGAGTGAAAGAAGAAAGTTCTTCTTTTTTAGTCATATCCCATATGGTTTTATCTCCCTTACAATCAAAGAAATAATAAAGGATTCCGCCGCTTCCCATCATCATATCGGTTACAAACATGTCTTGTCCCTCATAGTTTAGAAACCATATCGTCCCCTTATAATTTCCCGTGTTATCGGTTTCTGCTTTATGTATTAGTTCCTTAAGCCATGGAAGATTTTTCTGAGGATTTTCGCACTTGCAGTCCGCAACCGAATTTGAATCTTTGTTGCATGACAAAAGCAAGAAAAATATGAATACTGTAAATAACTTTTTCATAGCTCTATTTTATTAATTGGTAAGACAATTCATCAATCATTTTTACGAACTGTTCATTCGTCATTTCACTTTTTGAGTATAAAGACATATGGGAAAACTCTGCCATATTCTTATTATTCATTACAATAGATGCTCTGGAATAGATATTGGTACGGAAGCCGGAACCTTGGAAATATGCTGCATACTTGAATTTTTCCTCATATCCTTTAACAAGACTGCGTAAGATGTTTTTGGCCGTTTCTTTTCTTTCCACATCATGATGCTTCTCCGAGCCGAAACGGGACAAAATAAGTTCCAGCATATCTACGGCAACAATAAAATCCCCTTTTTCTAATTCCGAACGATTTTCATTCAACAATGAAAATGAATGTATTTTTTGGATATATCTTTTGATCAGATTATCCGAAGCGTCTTTTCTTTTATATAACGCTCTTATACCATTGAAATCGGAGAATAATTTATCAAGCCCTTCGTCGGTATTATTAAACGCAAAAACATCATATAGTAGCGGATAACGTAAACAGATATCGATCAGCTCATTCGTGGATAATGATTGCAATATGCTTTCAGGTACTTGGCAGGCTTTTACCATTTCTTCGTTACTCTGAAATTTCTTCCACTCTTCCGTTCCCGGTTTAACGGGATAGTCCCATGTTTGTCCGAAAATACCTATCGGACAAAATACCATCAATAATAAAAGAATTTTCTGTTTCATGTTTTTCTGTTTTTTTTAAGTTTATACTTGTTTCCGCGTTCCGGATATTTCTTTTACGCTGTGCCTCCGGTGCGGCCTGTGAGGCGCATCAAATTGTCGGGTGGAGTGTCGGTCGTTATTTCCATAGCCTTGCGTTTTTTATGATACTACAAAGTTATAAACGATTTCTGAGAATACGTAAATATTTAAGCTGTTTTTTTGCGTCCTTTGCGTCGTTCTTTGCGAACTTGGCGGTAAGATCACCGCAAGGAACGCAAAAGTTACGCAAAGCACGCACGTTTGTTTAAGTAAAACATCTCGACCATTAAATAAATCAACATTTTATATCAGGCTTACAGCCCTCCGCAGGAGTGGGTATTCTTTTTTCCCAATGCTTCGCTTCGCTACACATTGGGCTGAATTAATGCGCCCCTGCGGAGCTGTTACAGCGGTCAGCCGTCAGTTCCGCATTCCTCCTTGGAAGGGGGGAAAGGGGGATGTTCATATCGGCGTTATGACGGGTGAACACAGAGGTTTGCCCCTACATGAACTGCCCTTTCCTCTACCCTGTCATTCAGAGCTCCTCCTTTGTCATTCAGAGCACTTTCCTTGTCATTCAGAGCGTCAGCGATGAATCTTTCCTCTTCCTCGCGGGATTCCTCACGGTGTTCGGAATGACAGGGGTATATGTTGTAGAGACGTAATGATTTCTTTTTCCCCCGACGCTTCGCTTCGCTACACATTGGGCTGAATTAACGCGCCCCTGCGGGGCTCTTACAGCAGTCAGCCGTCAGTTCCGCATTCCTCCTTGGAAGGGGGGAAAGGGGGATGTTCATATCGGCGTTATGACGGGTGAACACAGAGGTTTGCCCCTACATGAACTGCCCTTTCCTCTACCTTGTCATTCAGAGCACTTTCCTTGTCATTCAGAGTGTCAGCGATGAATCTTTCCTCTTCCTCGCGGGATTCCTCACGGCGTTCGGAATGACAGGGGTACATGTCGTAGAGACGCAAATCATTGCGTCTCTACGGTGCGTACTGCGTTCATTTGCGAAGTTTGCGTTCGGACACCGTGTACCTTGTACATAACCATTACCCGAAAGGGCTGCAAGCCAGATATATTTCAGCCCCATCCCGTAAGGGTGGGGTCCCGTCCAACCTTGTTCGGAGGGCTGTAAGCCTGACATGATCGTTAGCGATCAGTATTCAGTATTCAGCCATCAGCTTCCATCCAACAATCAAACAACTCAACAAACTCAACATTTCAACATCCAAACGCCCGAAGGGCATCACTTTTCACTTTTAGTTTTTTACTTTTCTCATTTTTTGATCAACTTCTGCGTATACGTCTGTCCGTTTTTGACCACGCGCACGAAGTACAGTCCTGCCGGCAGTCCGGTCATCGAGATTTGGAATGTCGGCTCATTCGTCCGGAACGAGCGCAGCATCCTCATACCGCTCCAGATTTGGATTTCGTAAGTGCTTCTGTCGGTCGAGAGCACGCTTAATCCGCTGACCTCATTCGTCTCCGTCAGCTGCAAAGTCACTTCGTCCGTGGCCGGGTTGGGGGAGAGGGTGAAGAGGTAGTTTGAGCCACAACTGTATTCATACCTTGCCAAAGGTATATAACAAGGATATCCTGTGATTTGTACCGTGATCATATAGGTGCCGGGACCGGGGAATGTGACAACCGGTTGGATGTTTATGAATGATGTATTCTGATAATTCCCGATTAAAGTATAATCGCTTCCGTCTATTTTCGTATAACTCCAATAATAATTCAATGGAACACGATATAAGTCTCCATTTTCTCCTTGAGGTGACGCAAAGAAACTGGCAGAATTGCTTCCTGAATAGCCGAGAAGCTGTACCTGAAATTTAGGTTGACCGGTCATTACACGTTCTTCTCTGATGGTATATGGGTTTTCTCCTCCCGTAAAAATGTTGGCTTGTATATTGGTTAGTGCAAAGGTTTGATCTGTCACCCGTAACAGTCCGTTATTACTGATCGTAGCAACATTTGGATTGGATACGCTCCACTCCACGATAGCTCCCGCCGGCAGGTTTTCTACCGTATAGGTTGCTTGATCGCAGACGGACGAAGGGCCGGAGATGGAGAGTACTCCTATACCATTTAATGTTTGAAAATTTATCCCCTGTGGATCAAGCCAATCTCTTAACCTCCTTCTCGAATCGGTAGCGCCGTTGCCCATCCAGGAAACACTGAATTTGCCGTAAGAAACTCTTTGTAATTCAGGATTATTTCCACATAAATGTTCAGGACATAGTTGTAAGTTGCCAGGCCCTAAAAGTTGCCCAATAACCTTTCTCTGTGAGTTAATTAAAGGGGAACCAGATGACCCGGGTTCCATTATTGAATGGTGATCATCTCCCGTTTTTATAAATCCGGTCATCCAATAATTATTATTCATACAAGTAGAATTAATGGGAGATGTATTATATGTTGCTATCTTTTTCACATCTCCTTTCGGATGATGAATACCGACACCGCCTGTGCCCGAATTCCCGGAACGATCCCAACCTAAATAGTAAGGGGTAAATCCGATTAAATTACGCGGGTCTTGCGTTAATCGAAGTAAAGCAAAATCAGATGATCCATTGTTAGCGACCACGGTAGCCCCAACTGTTGACCGATGAGCCGGCTCGTTTCCGTTGGAACAACCCGGATGTTCATACCCCCAATAGAAAACCCATTGAGAGGCGTTCGGATTGCTGATCGCATCGAACAGATTTTGACCGTAACCGTTTTGCAGACAATGATTTGCTGTCAATACGTAGGGGGTGTTGTCGTTATTGGTGTTATTGACCAATGAACAGGAGCACCATCCTGATCCGTAATCCGAGACAACCATAATTCTGGCAATAGCGTCCTTTTCCATTCTCCAATTCGCTCCCTCCGGACAATTTACATTTACCTGGCAATCGCCGGAGTCGTTGAAAGGCCTTGTTCGGGGAGTATACGGATTATTAACATACCTGTATCCATAGTCGATGCGAGCGATGGATATAATGGCTTCTTCACGCACGGTTTCCGGTTGATAATATTCGAAAGTAACCGTTTCTCCGTATATCAGACCGGTTGAAAATGCAAATGTACTATTTGACTCGTTATTAAGATACTCGGAGGTTATGGCCCCGATAGATTGTCTTGTTTCTTCGCTGTACACATAGAATTTCGCACCTTTAGGCAACCGGAACTTATCATATAAAGCGTTCGTGGAAAGGGCTCCCGGCAATCTGATCTTCAGCCTCCACAATTTGCCTCCGTCTTTCAATGTTTGCCATACGCCGGAATTGGCCAATGTGTAATGCACTTTTACGGGATAAGCAAATCGCAAAGGGCCACCCGGCAGAGTGTCATTGACTTTATCTTCTGCCCTTATTATCGCCATATCCGGTGCAGATAGCTCTTGCGTAGAAATACTTCTTAATAATTGAGACGGAGTGCTACCAAAGCTAAAAGGAACTTCATGGGTCGTTATTTGTGCGCTTAGGAATTGTATAAAAAACAAATAGCCTAAAATAGAGAATATAGTCTTTTTCATAGCTTTGAGTATTTATAAAGTAAGTAATGTTGCTTATTATCGTAGAAGAATTTCAGTTCATTCTTTTCCCATGTGTACGATTCGAGCGTTTTTATGATGCGATAGAACAATGCTGCGTCACCGTTTTCTTCATCTCCAATCATTGTTACTATACCAATGAACGGAGGAGTTGTAAGATAAACTGCCATTTGATTAAGCACTGTTCCTCCTTTTGCTTCTGTCTCGGAAATAAATTTAATGAATATCCGTGTTTGTACCTAAAAACTCCATTAAACTATTTAATAACAATAATTTGGATGCATGGATTGGAGTAAGAAATAAATTTCTGTAGATTAGCAATATATAATTAATTTTAGGCATATATACGGACATTCATATAAATTTAAATCCGTAGCAGCCTTTGGGTGCAAGGGGAGTGATTTTCCCGGTCTTTGCATCTACTATTCCGGCCAGTTCCCACCGGGTACCGGTCAGCTGGGTAGGAACCTCGTAGTCCTTGTTCTTCTCGCATCCCGTTCCTGCTGTTAGTAAAAGCAGGGCACCTATCCATAAAATAATTTTCTGTTTCATGTTTTTCTGTTTTTAAACGTTTATACTTGTTTTCCGCGTTCCGGATATTTCTTTTACGCTGCGCCTCCGTTGCAGTTTGCGAGGCGCATCAAATTGTCGGGTGGAGTGTCGGTTGTTATTTCCATAGCCTTGCGTTTTTGATGATACTACAAAGTTAGAAACATTTTTTGAGAATATGCAAATATTTTGTCTGTTTTTTTGCGTTCTTTGCGAACTTGGCGGTAAGATCACCGCAAAGGTTACGCAACGTACGCACGATTTATTTGATCGGAAACATTTCAACGCAACGCCCATTTTTATAGTTTGGCTTTTTGCATCTCAAAAAATGGCCCGTAAATCGTTAAAAGAAGCATCCTTCTCAAAAAAAGTTATATCTTTGTGTGGTCATTCATCATGATAAACAATATTAGCAATGAATATAAAACAATTTCTTGTTGTCGGTTGTATAACAGGCTCTCTTTTAGGGTGTGAGAACGGAGTTCCCGAAGCCCCGACGCCTGTTTTGCCGGTTCCTGCGCCTGAGCAGGTTGCCTGGCATAAAACGGAGATGTATGCTTTTGTACATTTTGGGTTGAATACGTTCAACGATCTTGAATGGGGCTATGGTGATACGCCCGCATCGACATTTAATCCGGAAAATCTGGATTGCGATCAATGGGCGCGCATCATCAAGGCCGCCGGATTCAGAGGTATTGTCATTACGACGAAGCACCATGACGGTTTTTGCCTCTGGCCGACGGAAACCACGAAATACAGTGTGAAAAATTCGCCATGGAGAGACGGCAAGGGCGATGTGGTACGCGATCTTTCCGAAGCGTGTAAGAAATATGACTTGAAGTTTGGTGTTTATCTCTCGCCGTGGGATCGGAATCATGCCGAATACGGTCGTCCGGGATACGTGGAGGCGTACCATAACCAAATACGTGAATTGTCGTCGAACTATGGATCGCTCTTCGAGTTCTGGTTTGACGGGGCGAATGGCGGCGACGGCTGGTATGGTGGTGCCAATGAGAAACGTTCGATCGATGCGGTGACATATTACAACTACGAAAAAGCACGCGAAATCATCAAAGAAAAACATCCTGATGCGATGATCTTCGGTGGGACAGTGCCCGATATTCGGTGGATCGGCAATGAAAGCGGATGGGCCGGCGATACGCAATGGAGCATTTTCGGAACCGAGCCGGAGTATCATGATCATTATAAACAAAGTCAGTGGGGCGACGAGAACGGCTCAAGATGGCTCGGCGGCGAAGTTGATGTATCCATACGTCCGGGATGGTTCTATCATGCCAGCGAAGATCATCAGGTACGCACACTCTCGCAGATGGTCGATTACTACTATCGCAGCGTGGGGCATAACGCGAATCTGATTCTGAACTTCCCGATCTCTCTGCGCGGTACGATCCATCCCTTCGACTCGGCACGGGTGATGGAATGGGCCGAAACGATTCGCAACGATTTGAAAGAAAATCTGCTTGCTCGAGCTACGGTTAAAGCATCGGTTGGGCGGGGAAGTAAGTACGCCGCCAGGCAGGTGCTTGACGGAGATTGGGATACTTACTGGGCTACGGCAGATGGCGAAGTAAGCGGTGATCTGACATTCTCCTTTTCGGAGCCGACAGCTCTGAATCGCTTTCTGATTCAGGAATATATCCCATTGGGACAACGGGTTCGTTCGTTTGTTATCGAAGCCGAGCACGAAGGTCAGTGGGTGCCTGTCGAGGCTTATGATTCTACGACAACGGTCGGTTATAAGCGTATCGTCCGTTTCCGGACCGTGACCTCAAAACAGTTTCGGATACGTTTTCTCGATGCCCGTGGTCCGCTCTGCATCAATAATGTGGAGGCTTTTCTGGCACCGGCGCTGATGGTTGAACCGCGTATCATTCGCAACGAGAAGGATGAGGTAATGATTCTGTCGGGCGATAAAAACTCGGTTGTGTATTATACAACGGACGATTCACGGCCTACACTCGAATCGGCACGTTACGATCACCCATTCTCATTTGCACAAAAAGGCCGAATCAAAGCAGCTTGTTATGATGAAACATTCCGGAGATGGAGTCCGGTTACTGTGGCCGAACTCGATCTTCCTGCATCGTCTTATGAAATGACAGATGATAAAATGATCGCACTTTTCGATGGGGACGGAACGACACTGTATGCCTTGCCTCAGGGTGAGAACTCGTTGATTGTCAGGTTGAAAGAAAAGAAAAAAATCGTTGGGTTTCGCTATTTACCCAACCAGCAACGCTATGCCGATGGGCATATTTCTTCGTATCAGGTTTTGGTCGATGGAAAAGAAGTAGCCCAAGGAGAGTTCTCAAACATTCGCAACAATCCGGTCATGCGAGACGTGTGGTTTGCCCAACCGGTCGAAGGAAAAACGCTTCGCCTTGCAGCAAAGAGTATCGTTCTGAATCCGCCCGTAAGAATCGGTGACTTCTCTCTGATTACAGAATAACAACGTGAGAACAGAAGAACTCATTTTTCAGCCGTATAAATAAAATTCATAAGAATGGACTCAGGACTTTTGCCTTTTGCTTTACTGTGTTTTACATCTTTCTTCACACTGACGAATCCGTTGGGAACGATGCCCGTCTTTCTGACGATGACAAACGGTATGACCGAGAAGGAACGTCGTGCCATTGTACGACGGGCTACCATCGTTGCATTCCTCACTTTGATGGTCTTCATCTTTTCCGGACAGTTTTTATTCAAATTCTTCGGAATCTCGACCAATGGCTTTCGTATTGTAGGAGGGGTGATCATCTTTAAAATCGGATTCGATATGTTGCAGGCGCGTTATACTTCGCTCCGGTTGAAAGACGAGGAGATCAAGACATACGCCAACGATATTTCCGTCACACCGCTCGGTATCCCGATGCTTTGCGGGCCGGGGGCCATTGCCAATGCCATTGTTCTGATGCAGGACGCGCATACCATTGAGATGAAAGGTGTACTAATTGGCATCGTGGCGCTCATCTATCTCTTCGCTTTTTTCATGCTCAGCGCCTCGACTCGGCTTGTTAAAGTGCTCGGAGAAACAGGAAATAATGTTATGATGCGTTTGATGGGATTGATTCTGATGGTCATTGCCGTCGAGTGCTTCGTTGGCGGCGCCCAACCGATTTTAGTTGATATCTTAAAGGAAGGAACGATGTCTCTGCCCCTGACGGAATGATGTGGACTCCATCATGAAGATGTGCGCAACGATCTCCGCCTTCATTTTTATCACAAAGCCCTTTCCTTGCCGAAAAAGGGGCTTTCGTTTTGCCGCCTCCGTTTAATTTTTAATCCGATAAATACTTTTACAAGACAACAATAATTCCATATCTTTGCGGGAAATATTGGTGGTATGCAAGACGCCACCGCGAAAATCAGCCTGTTGACAGCCTTCCGATGGCTTTGTGCAAGAAGAAGGGACATCGGGACAAGAAAGAATAGATAGATAAATAAACAAGAAGAACGATGAATATATTGCTATTAGGTTCGGGAGGACGCGAGCATGCATTAGCATGGAAAATGGCTCAAAGCCCGAAGATCGGACAACTTTATATTGCTCCCGGTAATGCGGGGACAGCGACTGTGGGAACAAACGTAGACTTGCAAGCGAATGATTTTGCAGGCATCAAAACGTTTGTGTTGACGAATCACGTCGATATGGTCGTTGTGGGGCCGGAGGATCCGCTGGTGGCAGGGATCTATGACTATTTCCGCGATGATGATGGGCTGGCTCGCATCCCGGTCATTGGCCCGAGTCGTAAAGGAGCTCAACTGGAAGGGAGTAAAGGCTTTGCCAAGGCTTTTATGATGCGACATGATATTCCTACCGCACGCTACCGCAGCTTCACCGCCGACAAGCTGGCAGCTGGCGAGGCCTTTCTCGAAACCTTATCTCCTCCTTACGTGCTGAAAGCCGACGGACTGGCAGCCGGTAAGGGTGTGCTGATTATCGATTCGCTCGACGAAGCAAAGAGGAGACTGCGCGAGATGTTGCAAGGCATGTTTGGCGAGGCCGGCCGCACGGTTGTTATCGAGGAGTTCCTCGACGGTATCGAATGTTCGGTGTTTGTGCTGACCGATGGCAATGATTACAAAATCCTTCCGGTAGCGAAGGATTATAAACGGATCGGCGAGGGCAATACCGGTTTGAACACCGGAGGTATGGGGGCCGTATCGCCCGTTTCGTTTGCCGACGCTCTGTTTATGCAAAAGGTGGAGGAGCGCATCATCCGTCCTACGGTCGACGGGTTGCGCACCGAAGGGATCGACTACAAAGGGGTTATTTTTTTCGGACTGATTAAGGTCAAAGATGAGCCGATGGTGATCGAATACAACTGTCGTATGGGCGATCCCGAAACGGAAGTGGTGATGTTACGTATCGAGAGCGACCTTGTTGATCTGCTCGAAGGAGTAGCCCAAGGCACCCTGTCTACGTGCGAACTGATCGAAGATGTGCGTGCGGCTGTCACCGTGATGCTTGTCAGCGGCGGATACCCCGGAGCCTATGAGAAAGGTAAAGTCATCACCGGCCTCGACACGGTTCATACACCCGACCGTATCGTGTTTCATGCCGGAACGGCCCGGAAAGACGGTGTCATTGTTACATCGGGCGGACGTGTCGTTGCCGTCAGCTCATACGGGATCACGAAAGAAGAGGCCTTGAAGAAATCGTATGCCGGAGCGGAGGCCATCGATTTCGAAAGGAAGTACTATCGGCGTGATATCGGGTTCGATCTGTAAACATCACCACCGGATATGGGACGAGAATCCGAAGAGTTTCAGCGCAGAAAACGGATCAATCTGTCGAGACTGCCCAACCTTATCCTTACCGTACTGGTTTGTCTGGTATGTTGGACGGTAGGATATCAATACTCGGTCGGCTATCCGGTCGTTTGCAATACGGGGGGCTCACCGGTGTGGGAGGCTGTCTGTGCGATACTGCCCGACAAGCGTTTCACCTACCTGATCGGATGCTCGCTGATCTGTTTGCTCGCTTTTATTATACAGCGAATCAATTTTTCGTTCGTTATCGTTCGAGGAAAGACGCTGTTGCCTTTTCTTTTTTTTCTACTTTTTGTCAGCACTAATCCGGATATCTTCCCCCTTCGTCCGGCCTCTCTCACTCTTTTCTTCCTGCTCGGAGCGCTGGCTGAGCTTTTCAGTTCGTACCAAAGCCCCGAACAGACAGGACGCGTTTTCAATTGGTCCGTGTACCTGAGTCTGGGCAGTCTGATCTGGCCGCATCTGCTTTGGATGGTGCCGCTTTTTTGGTTCGGGATGTACCGTCTGCATTCGCTGACGCCTCAAAACCTGCTCACTTCCGTGCTGGGTATCCTTACCACCTTCGGATTCGTATTTGTCTGGTGTCTTTGGAAGCATGATTACACCCTCTTTATTGTACTGAAGGAGCAATTGGCGGCCATCCATCCGTTCTTTCTGAGTAATCCTCTGCGAATCGAATGGCTCAGTTCGATTTGTGTCGTTTGTCTGACGATTATTACGTATATCTATATTTTACTGCATGAATTCGAGCATAACATACGTACACGGCAATTTCTTTCCTTCCTGTTGGTCTTCGCGTTCTATTCGTTGATACCGCTCGGCCTGTACGAACAGCATTCGGTCGATTTTCTATGCCTCTTCTATGTACCCTCATCCATGCTGGTTTCCTATTTCTTCTCCGACCGACGTAACCTGTTGACGTACTTGTTCTATATCCTGATTGTCATCTTCCTCATGCTCTTGCTGCTCGTTCGTTTATGGACTTTCTGATCGATTACGGGTACATCGGTGTTTTCATTGCCTCTTTTCTGGCGGCCACCGTCCTTCCTTTCAGTTCCGAGGTTGTGCTCACAGGAGTCCTGTTGGGCGGCGCATCGTATCTGCCTTGTATGATTGCGGCGACGATGGGTAATTTTCTCGGCGGAATGACATGCTATTGGACCGGAAAAGCCGGGAAGGTGGAATGGATCAGGAAATACCTTCGGCTCAACATCGACAAATTGCTGAAAGTACAGCAATGGATCAGCGGGAAAGGCTCATGGACAGCTTTTTTCGTGTTCGTACCCGGTATCGGCGATTTTATTGCCGTGGCACTCGGTTTTTTACGTGCCAACGTATGGAGGGTCGCTTTCTGGATGCTGCTTGGCAAAGCCCTCCGTTATTGGGTATGGATGGAGCTGGTATATAAAGTGCAGGGAGCCGTCTGAAGTCTTATTGCAAAGCGTTAAAACAGGCATATATCCGAATGGGAGACCGGATGACAAGCAAAATATTTCGTCAGTCCTGCAAAAATACGATTTCATTCGCATCATTTTGTATTGAAGAAATAGACTTTGAAGATAAAAGAAATAAACATTATTCAATTGAGGTTTTATTTTATTCAGAAGAATTGATATTTTTGCAATTGCCGGCTTTATGGTCGGGCTGATTATTTCCAAAACATGAATACATTTTTTTTGTTATGAAAAAAAGAATGCTATGTATGGTGGCAATGCTCATGACGGGAACGCTCTCGGCACAGGAGATTACCGGACCATGGAGCGGAAGTATGTCCGTGAGTGGTTTCAAACTGCGCCTTGTGTTTCACATTCAGCGAAGCGAGCAGGGACTTTCTGCTACGCTCGACAGCCCCGATCAGGGTGCGAAAGGTATTCCGTGCGATACGGTTACATTCAACCCTCCTGCGTTGCGTATCGTTATGCGAAGCTTGGGGGCTTCTTATGATGCGGTATTGGCAAACGATACGCTGAAAGGCACCTTCTCGCAGGTGGGGATGAAGATACCGCTTGATATGGTTCGTAACGATATATCCAAAGGTCTGTTCAAACGCCCGCAAGAGTCTCGTCCGCCATTTCCGTATTACACCGAAGAGGTCACGTTTATTAACTCGACCGATAACATCACGCTGGCCGGCACGTTAACGTTGCCTGCGAAAGAAGGGAAGTATCCCGTTGTCGTTCTGATCTCGGGCAGTGGCCCTCAAAACCGTGACGAAGAGTTGATGGGACATAAACCCTTCTTAGTGGTAGCCGATTACCTGACCCGAAACGGTATCGGAGTACTGCGGTATGATGACCGCGGCACGGCGCAGTCCGGCGGCCGTTTCTCTACGGCTACCTCGTCCGATTTTTCCAATGATGCCGAAGCGGCCGTCGAATACCTGAGGACTCGCCACGAGGTAGATTCTCTCCGGATAGGGCTGATCGGCCACAGCGAAGGAGGCATCATCGCTCCGATGGTCGCGGCGAGGAACAAACGTGTGGCGTTTGTGGTGATGCTTGCCGGGGTAGGTGTGCCCGGCCATGAAGTATTGAAAACACAGGTCGAAGATATGGCTAAAGCATCGGGTGTACCGGACAGCGCACGTAAGATAAACAACCGGATTACAGAAAGGATGTATGAATTAATTCTTACATGCAGTGATCAGAAGTATGTATTGGATAGTCTGACTGTTTACATAAGGCAGTCCGAGCAAGTTGTTCAGCCTGAATTTAGTATAGATGTGGATGATCCGCTTTTGAAAGCCACAGCAAGATGGATGCTCTCTCCGTGGATGCAATACTTTCTGCGCTATGATCCCGCCCCGACGCTCCGAAAAGTAACCTGTCCCGTGCTGGCACTCAATGGCACGAAAGATATGCAAGTTGCCGCACAATCCAATTTGTCGGCTATCCGGAAAGCATTGGAGGAGGGAGGAAATACTGATGTTACTGTTCGCGAACTTCCAGGGTTAAATCATCTTTTCCAGGAGTGCACGACCGGAGCCCTCGATGAATATGCTACAATCGAACAAACGTTTGCCCCTTCGGCACTCGAAATCATCGTCGCGTGGATCAAGGAACGGAAATGAAAGAAAAGGGATTGGTTTACGGCTGTTTCCTCGCCATACGTATCCGGCAGGAAGAAAAAGCCATGAAGGGAATGTGGAGCTCTACCAATCCCTGATATTGTTTTCGTCGGGAAAATAATTGTATTGATCTAAAAGAGGATAAAGCGTTTTGCCGTAGTGAAGCCGTAGGGATATGGCGTATGTTTTATAACATGGCGTAACGTTGCAGCAGGTCGTTTTTTGGGTAGTAGGGGGATTATCGGTTTTTTTGTGAAAAAATCGGATTGTTTGCAGTAACATTAAAAAAAGAATACCCATGAAAAGTAAATTGCTACTTATTTTTAGTTTTCTGCTGATGCCGTTATGGCTTTTTGCCCAGCAACGCATAACCGTTTCGGGCGTTGTAACGGAGCAAGCCACGGGTGAGCCCGCTATTGGTGTCAGTATTCTGGTAAAAGGTACGACGAATGGGACCGTGACCGGCCTCGATGGTTCGTACACGCTATCCGACGTTCCGGCTCAGGCGACGTTGGTATTCAGTTATATCGGTATGACGACGGTGGAGCAGGCCGTCAACGGACACTCACGTATCGATGTGAGGATGTCGGAAGATCAGCAGGTATTGGACGAAGTTGTGGTTATCGGTTACGGAAGCGCCAAGAAGCGTGACCTTACGGGGTCGATCGTCAGTATCAAAGCCGCCGAGTTTGCCGATCGTCCGTCGACGAACCCATTGGCTTCCATACAGGGGAAACTTGCGGGAGTGCAGGTGGTCAATGCCGGACATGCCGGACAGGATCCGGAAATTCGTATCCGCGGCACAAACTCGATCAACGGATATGCGCCGTTATATGTTGTGGATGGATTATTTTCTGACAACATCAACTATTTGAACCCTGCCGATATCGAGTCGATGGAAGTATTGAAAGACCCTTCATCGCTCGCGATCTTTGGTGTTCGCGGCGCCAACGGGGTGATTATCGTGAATACGAAACGCGCCAAATCCGGGCAGACGGTTGTGAACATCAACTCATCGTTCGGATTCAGAAACGTCGCCGACCGGATGTCGATGACCAATGCCGCTCAGTTCCGCGAACTATATGATGAACAGCGAGTCAATCAGGGACTGGGCGCATACGACTATGCGAAATGGAATGCCGATACCGACTGGCAGGACGTGATCTTCCGGCAGGGTTTTATGACGAACCACAATGTAAGCATCACGGGTGCCAGCGAGAAGAACCGTTTCTACTTAGGCCTCGGCTACACATCGGAGGAAGGCAATATTCTGCATGAAAAGTACTCGAAGGTAACGGCTAACCTGAACAGCGATTATCAAGTGACTAATTTTTTGCGCTTCGGATTTCAGGTGAACGGTTCGCGTACATGGCCGTCCGATGCCAAAGGCGTATCGGGAGCCATCCGGGCCGCACCGATTGCTCCGGTCTATCATGAGAAAACCGGCCTGCTACATACACTTCCTGATTTTCAGCGGGCACAGGTGTGGAACCCGATGATCGACGTGGAAACGCGAGCCGGACATGCGGTCGGCGTAAACAACCGGGTGGCCGGAAATATTTACGGCGAAGTGGATCTTCTGAAAAATCTGAAATTTAAAACGACTTTCTCGTTGGATTATGCCGTAGGGGAAGTGCGGAGATTCAGTCCGATTATTTATGTGTACAATCCCGATGTTGCAGGCAAAGAGAATCTGACCGACCGCGAATCGGTGTCGCAAAATAAATCGACACGTACCGTCGCACAGAGCGACTATATTCTGACTTACGACTTGTCGTCGGGCGGACACAGCTTGACGGCGATGGCCGGATTAACCACAAATTATACCGAATATTCGCTGCTGGAAGGCGCAAGAGAACAACATCTTAACGATATCATCTTTTCGATTCCCGATAATGACAAGGATAAATGGTGGATTTCCTCGATCGATGCGAAAGCTTCGTCGAACGGAGGTGCACAACACCGCCGTTTCACCATGTCGTACCTGCTTCGGGCGTTATACAGCTATCAGAACAGGTATTTGCTCAACGTGTCGTACCGTCGCGACGGCGCTTCGGTGTTCCGTTCGGTAGGCAACACGTGGGAGAACTTCTATTCGCTCGGTGCAGGCTGGGTCGTTTCGGAAGAGGCGTTCATGAAAAATCAGTCGATGATCGACTACCTGAAGTTGAAAGGCTCGTGGGGAGTATTAGGAAGCCAGAATACCGGAGGATTCCATTATCCTACGTATCCTCGACTGGAGAACTCGGGCAGCGCTGTTTTCGGCGACAACATCATCGCGGGCTACTCGTTGAAGTATCTGCCCCGTAATCTGTCGTGGGAAAAAACGCACGCATGGGAGGCCGGTCTCGAGATTGCTTTCTTCGGGAATCGGCTTCGTATTGAGCCGGTGTATTATAACAAGGTAACGAAAGATATTATTGTTTTGTTATCGGGTTTCTCGGGGGCGAAAAATTCGCTCGAAAATCTCGGAGAGATCCGTAACCGGGGCATGGAGCTTTCGGCTTCGTGGTCGGATAAAATCGGGGAAAGCGGGCTGAAATACACCGTATCAGGTAACCTGACGACAATCGACAATCAGGTGCTTTCGCTCGGACGTGGCCCCGAGGATGCCATCTTTGAAGGACCGAAAGGCATCTCGCGTTCGATGGAAGGGTATCCTGTGGCACACTTCTACGGTTATCAGGTTATCGGCGTGTACCAGAACAAAGAAGACGTGAAGCGTTACTACCCGAATAAAGTCGGCAGTCCGGCACCCGGCGACCTGAAGTTTAAGGATGTGAACGGCGACGGCGTGATCACGCAGGACGACCGTACGATGATCGGTAATCCGACACCCGACCTTACCTACGGTTTCAACGTCAACCTCGAATATCGAAACTTCGATCTGGGTGTCGACATGATGGGAGTCTATGGCAACGAAATCTACCGGACCTGGGATGACCCGACGTATGCTCAGTTAAACTACCTTACCTCGCGGATGAATCGCTGGCACGGTGAAGGTACGTCCAACTGGGAGCCGATTCTGAACCCGTCGCGGGCATTGAATCTGCTAAATTCAAACTATTTTATCGAAGACGGCAGTTTCTTCCGCATACGTAACGTTCAGTTCGGATACAAACTCCATCCGGCACTGTTGAGCAAGCTGCATCTGAAGTCGCTACGATTGTACGCGAATATTCAGAACCTGAAAACATGGCGGCGTAACACGGGATACACGCCCGAGATGAAAGGCTCGGCCTTGGAATCGGGTATCGACAGAGGAACGTATCCCATGCCGGTGATTTATACTTTCGGATTTAACTTAACTTTCTAAATACATCGATTATGAATCATTCTATCAGAAATATCATAGGAATACTCGCAACAGGCCTTGCGATGCTGACGGGCGGATGCACCGACCTGTTAGATCAGCGTCCGCAGGGAGAGTGGATACAGGGCGATGAAAGCGGTGGCGGATCATTTCAGTCCGATGTCTTTACCTTGTACGCCAAGATGCGCGGGTTTAGCGTAACAGGCGGAACAACGGCACTGGCAGTGCATTGCTTCCGTTCCGAAGATGCCGAAAAAGGCAGTACGGCCTCCGACGGCGCGGCACACGGCAAAATGTTCGACGACTTTGAATACATTGCAACAAACGGACTGATTGCCGGCTACTGGACCGGGAACTACGAGCTGATTATCTTAGCCAATAAAGTCATTGCCGACATCGAGCAGAGCGAGAAGGAAAAAGGTTCCCTATCGGATGGTGACCGCATCAACAAGTCGGAAGCGCATTTCTTCCGTGCCTTCGCTTTCTTCAATCTGGTACGTGCGTTCGGCGACGTGCCCAAAATTGATTTCAAAGTGAACAAGGCCGAAGAGGCGAATATTCCGAAGTCTCCCGCGGCAGATATCTACACTTTGATCGACGCCGACCTGACCGCCGCCGAAGCGCATCTGCCCAAGACGTGGCCGGCCGTATACACCGGTCGTCTGACCTGGGGCGCCGCACGGTCACTGCATGCAAGGACCTGCATGCAACGCAATGATTGGACGAATATGTATGCGGCATCCACGGAAGTAATCAAGTCCGGCCTGTATAACCTGAATACGCCATACGACAAGATCTTCCGTGAATCGGGTGAGAACAGCAGCGAGTCCGTCTTTGAGCTGCAATGTACGGCGACTCCATCACAACCGGGCTCGAACGAGATCGGTAGCCAGTTTGCACAGGTGCAGGGCGTGCGTGGCGCCGGCGAATGGAATCTCGGCTGGGGTTGGCATACGCCGACTCAGTTGTTGGCTGATGCGTTTGAAAAAGGCGATCCGCGCAAGGACGAGACGTTGCTCTACTTTGTCAAGACAGGCGAAGACGCGAATACGATTGAGCCAAACAAACCGTGGGGCGAGCGGCCTGTTGCCAATGCTTCCGTCGTCAATAAATACTATAATAAGAAAGCATACACCGATCCTACGCTGCGTGCCACTTACACAAAGAGTGGCCACTGGTACAACATTCGCCTGATTCGCTATGCCGACGTCGTACTTATGGCGGCCGAAGCGGCCAATGAGACGGGCAAAACAGGCGAAGCGATGGAATACCTCGAAATGGTACGCGCTCGTGCCCGGGGAAGCAATGCTGCTGTTCTGCCGAAAGTAACGACAACCGATCCGGCCGAGATGCGCAAAGCCATCCGTCACGAACGCCGGGTAGAGCTGGGTATGGAGTTCGACCGTTTCTACGACCTTGTGCGCTGGGGCATCGCCCGCGAAGTGTTGCATGCGGCCGGCAAAACGAATTATCAGGACAAGCATGCGTTACTGCCTTTGCCGCAAACGGAAGTCGACAAGTCGAATGGCGTACTCAAACAGAATCCGAATTACTAACCGATTAAAACAAGACCTTATGAAAAAGACAATGTATATGGGAATCGCATTGGCCGGCTTGTTGCTAACGTCATGTTTTCAGGACTTGGGGCAAGACCCGCCGTTCGACTATCCGCAGCAGCCGACACCTCCGCCGCTCGGCGCCGACGGACAAATCTTCTATCTGTCGTTCGACAAGGATTTTGAGGAATACCAAAGTCTTTCTGAGGCTTTACCGACAGGAACACCCTCGCTGACCGACGGGAAAAAAGGTAAAGCATATACAGGGGCCAAAGACAGCTATCTTACGTTTGACGTGGCCAATCTGGCCGCGCCGTTAGGATCGTCGATGACGTTTGCGTTCTGGTACAAGCTCAATCCTGTGCCCGACCGTGCCGGTCTGCTCGTGCTTGCTCCCAAGACGGAAGGCAAGCCTGCCGACAAACAAAATAACCGCAAAGCCGGCTTCCGTATCTTCCGCGAAAAAGCGAGTGCGAAGCAGCGCATCAAGGCCAATGTGGGCAACGGAACGGCCGATAGCTGGTTAGACGGTGGCGCTAAGGCCGACCTTGATCCGGAGACGAACGCATGGAAATACGTTGCGCTGGTGCTGACCGAAGGGAAGGCTTTCCTTTACCTTGACGGTGAAGAGGTGGCCGCCACAAACCTGACCCGCATCAGCTGGGACGGCTGCGATCTGATGTCTATCGGTTCGGGGTCACCGCGCTTCAACGAGTGGAACCACCTCTCCGATCACAGCCTGATCGACGAGCTGCGTATCTACAACAAAGCATTGAGAGCTGCCGAGATCAAACAGTTAATGAATAAATAACGCACACTATGAAACAACGAATCTGCATCTTGCTGTTAGGCTGTGTTTGCGGCATGCAGTGGATTTCCGCTCAGAAGAAATTCCCTCAGTATGAGAGCGACGTGTATGTATCGAAGAGCGGCGACTCGCTGCTTTATCGCAGTCTGAAACCTGAAAACGTAGCCGAAGGTAAAACGTATCCGTTAGTGCTCTTTCTGCATGGAGCGGGTGAACGCGGCTCGGACAATGAGAAACAACTGTTTCACGGAGGCATGCTTTTTACCAATCCCGTTAACCGAACACAATACCCCGCCTTCGTATTGTTCCCGCAATGTCCGGAAGATCGCTACTGGCCTACGCCGCTACGTCCCGACGGTTTCAAAGACGGCAATCCTTTTCCGATTGACGCTGAAATCTCACGACCGCTCGCATTGGTGAAGGAACTCCTCGACCGGACGATGGCCGAATACCCCGTCGATCCCCGTCGTGTGTATGTGATGGGGCTGTCGATGGGCGGCATGGGTACATTCGATCTTGTCTGCCGTTACCCCGATCTCTTTGCTGCCGCGATCCCCATCTGCGGAGGCATACATACCGGGCGATTAGAGAAACTTGTTACATCGACAAAGTTCCGTATCTACCACGGAGATTCCGATTCGGTTGTGCCGGTAGAGTTTTCGCGCGAGGCTTATCTGGCGTTAAAGAAGGCCGGCATCGAGGCAGAATACATTGAATTTCCGGGCATTGATCATGGCAGTTGGAACCCGGCGTTTAGCCAGTCCGATTACCTCTCGTGGCTGTTCGGACAGCGCAAACCGGACGGAGGAGGCTTATGAGAGCAATAGCCTCAGCTTTCCTGTGCCTCTGCCTGACCGTCGGATGCGATAAAAAATCGGAGAAAGAGACACTCCCGGCCGAGCAACGTCTGCTGACATTTGCCGACGACGACGCGTTCCTCGATTATATTCAGCGAACGCACTTGAATTATATGTGGGACGGAGCCGAGCCGACATCGGGCTTGGCTCCCGAACGCATCCATATAGACGGCGTTTATCCGCAGAACGATGCCGACGTCGTGACTACGGGCGGTAGCGGCTTCGGCCTGGCAGGGCTGTTAGTCGCCGTTGAGCGGGGATTTATCCCGCGCGATACGTGTGTCGGGCGGCTTCACCGTATCGTCGATTATCTGGCGCGTGCCGACCGGTTTCACGGTGTCTGGCCACACTGGATCTACGGAAAGACCGGAAAAGTAAAGCCGTTCAGCTCGAGAGATGACGGGGGCGACCTTGTCGAAAGCGCTTTTCTGATGCAGGGCCTCCTGTGCGTGCGTGAATATTTCAAGGAAGGGAATGCGTCGGAACGTGCATTGGCGCAGAAGATCGATACACTTTGGCATGCGATGGAGTGGGACTGGTATCTGAACGGTAAGGATGTGCTGTACTGGCACTGGAGTCCCACACACGAATGGCAGATGAACTTCTCGATCGAAGGATATAACGAGTGCTTGATCGCATATATTCTTGCGGCTTCGTCGCCCACACATCCCATTCCGGCTTCGGCTTACCACAACGGATGGGCACGCGGCGGAGGTATTCGCAGCGAGTCCGTTGCTTACGGGCTACCGTTGCGGGTCAAACATAGCGGTGCCGAAGGCTACGGAGGGCCTCTCTTCTGGGCACATTACTCTTACATCGGCTTGAACCCGACAGGGCTGAAAGACCGGTATGCCGATTATGGCGAGGTGAACCGTAATCAGGCGCTGATCAACTATGCCTACTGCGTACAGAACCCGCAAGGGCATAAAGGATACGGCGAGAACTGCTGGGGACTGACGGCCAGCTACACGGTCAATGGCTACACGGCGCACAGGCCGATGCAGAACGATCCGGGCGTCATCACGCCTACGGCGGCGCTGTCGAGTTTCCCCTATACCCCCGACGAATCGATGAAGGCTCTGCGTCATTTCTATTTTACTCTTGGAGACAGTATCTGGGGAGTGTATGGCTTTTACGATGCTTTCAGTATCGGTCACGGTTGGTATCCGAAACGTTATTTGGCGATCGATCAGCTGACCATTGCCCCGATGATCGAAAATCATCGTACGGGGCTGCTCTGGCGTTTATTTATGAACGCCCCCGAAATACGCGAAGGACTGAAGAAGTTGGGCTTTGAAGTTGCTGTTTGAAACCGAAGAGCGAGCCGCTATAAGAAGAAAATGCCTGTAATAACGGTGGATAAAAGGAAGTAACATATTTGATTTATTTTTACCCGAAAGCAATAAAAAAGAAAAAGGAAAAGTACTATCCTTTCCTTTCTCTTTTTTTATGATTGACGATGCCATCCTTAAGATCACAACATCAGTTGATAATACAACGAATTAGGTCACTTAGGAAGTTGTGGTTCGGATACTTTTGATGGTCGAATGCACTTCGGAATATTCGGGCTCATGCACTTCTCTAACTTCACTCATCCCTCTGAAATCGGAAGAAGAAAAATATTTCATCAACTGCAAATAAAAGACTTTTCCTGTCGCATCTTCGTGAATATAGAGTTGCAGGGGCTGATTGTTCGCTTCCGCCGCATCAGCAAGACCTTTGAAATCACCGGCCTCGAACATCTGCAAAAGTGCTTCTTCGCTCACAGCCGAAGAATCGAATTTCTTCACAGCGCTCTTTACAATCTTGCCACCACTCTGCTTGTTGTAGTATGCTTCGCCACCGAAATAAGCCACAAAACCAAAATATAACAGCCCGATTACACCAATCACACGAATCAGGGAAGAGGAAAGCGGAAGAATGGAAGGGAAGATGATCAGCAACAAACAGATGGCTGCCAATACATAGTAGACAATCTTCTTTGTCCCGTTTGTTCTTTTTTCAATGTCACTGTTTGCCTCATAATATGCATAGAGGTTCACCGGATAATCTTTTTTTTCTGTTTCCATGTTCTCTTTTTTTAAGTGTTGATTTATATCTATTGTTTCATTTCTGTCGTACCTTTCTCATGAGTTCCCTCTTAGAATTTTTTCGCAAAGGTACATTTTTTATGTGAGTTCGGGATAAAAATTCTTATAAACCCGGATTACGCAATAGAAGAAATAAGAATGAATTTAATTCAGGCCTTCAGCCCTCCGAACAAGGTCCGGATGTCGATACCCCACCCTTGCGGGATGGGGCTGAAATAATTCGGGCTTTCAGCCCTTTCGGACAATGGTTAATGGTTATGCGCGGTACACTCCGAATCATGTACCCGGCAAATAACCATTGACAATTAACAATTGAAAAACAGCCCTGAAAGGGCGAGATAATTCAGCCCAATGCGAAGCGTTGGGGAAAAAGCAATATCCCCGTTGGGAGGGCTGTAAGCCTGACGTAACCATTGTCGTACATTCGCACATCCATTATTAATGGTAAACGCCGAACAGTATATTGCGTAATTTGGGATAAAAGTTGGTAATCATGCGTTTTTTTATTCTTAGGAAAGAATGAGTTAAAGAGGCCGCTTATAGGATTGTCAAGGATAAAATGACCGAACTGTTTTGCATGTTCGATGAGGTTAGCGAGATTCACGTAACCGAGTGGGAGGAAAACCTCGTTTTTTTCGTACTCGGTTTGCATGAAAAGAAGTGATAGCAAAACAAACAGGCACGGATTCCACAGATCAACACGGCTATTCATCATCCGCGAAAATATGTGTAACCCGTGCCTGAAGGAAAGCTTACAAAAGTGTTTTAATGTGCTTTCTCAAAACAGACAATGTCCGGTTTTTATTTCTCGGCGTGTGCTCCGCCGGTTGTCGGCCAGTAGATGTTCTGATAAAGATTACTTGTTTCTATTTTCTTATCCGGAGAAGCCAAGCGTAAATCTTCGTTCCCGATGGGATAGAGATAGTATGCCTCGTGCCAGTTATAACCGTCGCGCAGTTCGTTGGTACTTTGCATGCTCCGACTGTAAGGACGCAGATAGATACTCAGGTCCTTGCTTGAGACAATGGCTTCGGCCGATCCGTCGGCTTTCAAGTCGCCGTATTTTTTATAGGTTTCGGTCCAGAAGTTGACACCTTCGGGAATCCATTTGGTCGTAATCATGCGATCGAAGGCACGCCAGCGTATCAGGTCAGGAAAGCGTTGTCCTTCGCTGAAGAGTTCGGCCATGCGTTCACGACGGATATTGTAGAGAGTTTTGTCTATCATTGCCGTACCTGAATAGACTGCGAAGTCGTTTTCTTTCGTCAAGTCAGTAGCTGCAATCGTGGCATCGATATCCGTACTTACCCCTGCGCGTGCACGCAACTTCTGCCAATAACCTTTGGCAGTGGCATCCAAACTTTTGTTCAGTTCATAGGAAGCCTCCATATAGTTCAGGAGTGCTTCGGCAGAACGGAAGATAGGACAGGCGTTGGTACCCCGGCGTTCGTCGTTTTCCGTCTGGTTATAGTCGTAAGTGTAATACTTGCGCGGCTGATAGCCGGTGATAGCACGTTTTTCGCTTACACTTGTAGTAATGTCAGGTTTGGTAAAGGCAGTACCGGCAGTAGGGGCTTTCGGATCGGAATCGAGCATGTTGCTTTCTCCCCATACGAAGAGTTGCAGGCGTTCGTCGCGTCCGGCCTTGGCATCGTCTATCGACACGTCACCCTTGTACGTATCGTCCGCATAGATGGGAAGCCCCTTCTTGGTCAGGAAAGTCTCGACAAAGACGCGGGTATAACCGTCGGCACATCCTATCTTGACGCGATGCGGGACATCGTTCTTGATGTTTTGCGCCGAGCTGTACTCTTTCCACAGCAATACCTCAGGCACGTTTGCCAGCGATGGTTGGCTGTACATCTCGAAATAGCCGTTCCATCCGTAAACGGTTCCGTTTGCGGGATTCATGGTGTGAGTATTCTCCGTCAGTTCTGCTTTGTCGGCCACTTGCTTGGCTGCGTTCATCGCTTCGGTCAGGAAAAAACTCACTTCAGCATCGATATCGAAAGACTTTCCGCTGTTGTACGCCATCTTGGCTCCCGGCCAGTTGGCATCGCCCGGCACGCGTCCCGAGCCTTTGTGGTATTTTTCGAATGTTCCTTCAAAAAGAGCCACTCTCGACTTGAACAGCAGGGCTGTCTCTTTATTAATGCGCTGTCCTTTGAATTTTCCACGGTCGGCAAGGAAACCGATGGCTTTGTCCAGATCTGCAAGGATAAAACGTGCCACTTCATTGCGCGGCGCCCGCTTGCTGGCTTCTATGATGGCCGCATCATTATCTTCCAAAACAGTGGTAACGATAGGCAGGTCGCCGAATCTGGCCATCGTATTGAAGTAATTGACGGCTCTCAGGAAATAGGCCTCACCGATATAGTTGCGAATAAGAACGTCGTCACCGCTGATTTTCTTAGCCTCATAAGCCGGAATGACCCTCTCGAGGAAGTAGTTGCAGATACGGAAGTTTCCATAGTAGCCTTGCAGGCTCTTTCCGGCAGGCACTTCCCAGTGTCCATTGGAGAAAAGTCTCGTATTTCCGTTCACATCCTGCACAAAGATGTCGGTATTCCGGTCGGAGCGTGCCAGACCGTCATTCCATACATTCACATCGTGATACATGCCGCCGTTGAAAGGCAACTGTAGAAAGCCGTCGTAGTAGCTGTTCAGGTATGAAGCCAGCTGGTCGGCGTTGTTGTAGTAGGATTCGGGCGTAATCTGGCTCACCGGATCCAGGTCCAACAGATCGTTGCACGAGGTGGAGATCATGGAAACGGTTCCCAGTATCGTGCACAGACTTAGATATTTTATATTGATTTTCATAAGTTTTTTTACTTTAGATGATTAAAAACTGAGGTTTACACCCACTGAAACAGTCCTTTGCAACGGGTAGGTTTTGGCTGCTCCCCAGCCTTCGTCTCCGTAACTGCCGAATACTTCCGGGTCGTAGATGCTGGAGAGTCTGGTGAGGGTGAACAGATTGTCGCACGATACATAGATGCGGCAGTTGCTCAGACCGGAGGGATGGAGAACGGACTGCGGCAGCGAGTACCCGAACTGGAGATTCTTGCAACGAATGTAAGAAGCATCCTGCAGGTAGCGCGTCTGTGCAATTTGGTTCTTCCGGATTTCTCCAAAGTAAGGTTTCGGATAATAAGCTCCCGTATTTTCCGGTGTCCAATAGTCCATGTGTTCTTTAAAGGCTGCGCTTTGCCACACATTGCCCACTGCCCCCCAGAAGTAGGGGTCGCCTGAACCGAAATGCCAGTCGCGTTTCAACACACCTTGGAAGAAGATGGAAAAGTCGAAGCCTTTCCATTCGGCATCCAGATTGAGACCGAAGCGATAACGCGGCGTAGAGTTACCGATGCGTTTCAGGTCACCATGATCGTCCAACGTATTGTTTCCGCTGTTCACAATACCTTCGTCGATGATTTTACCATTGGCATCCTTGCGGTCTACGAGGTTCTTGAACATCACGTCGCCTGCTCCCCAGTTGCTGCCCCAATTGGGCTTGTTCTTTTTCAGCCACTCGGTCATTTCGGCATCGGTTTTGGCAATGCCGACACTTTCGTATCCCCAGATTTCGTTGAGATACTTCCCGTTATAATAACTGTAAATATCTCCTGTTTCATTGGGATATCTCAGAATCTTAGAACGTGCATCGGAAAGATTTAGGCGTGCGCCGTACTTAAAGTCGCGTATCCGGTCGCGCCAGCCTATTTCCAGTTCCCAACCGGTAGTACGCATATCGCAGTTGTTGGTTTTGGGAGCGTTGGTTCCCAATACGGAGCCCAGTCGCGGAGCAGGGCCGATCATATCTTTGGTGGTGCGGCTGTACCAATCGAACGAGCCGGTCAAGCGGTTATTGAACGCAGCCCAATCCAGACCGACGTCCCACGTTTCTACCGTTTCCCAAGTCATACTACTGTTAACGATGCCGGGAATGTAGGCAGTATTGGGTTTTTCACCGTTGATGAGCCATCCGCCACTGGCTGAGGAGATGCTCTGCTGCTGATAGAAAGGATACCAATCCCAAAAGCTGTCATATCTGGAGCTGGTGTTACCCAATTGCCCCCACGAAGTGCGCAGCTTCAGCAGGCTGATGTTGTCGGTCAGTTTTTCAAAGAAGTCTTCGCGAGCAATGTTGTATCCTACGGAAAAGGAGGGGAACCAGGCCCAGCGCTTATCACCCACGAAACGTGAAGAACCGTCGTAGCGGATATTGGCTTCAAGGAGGTATTTACCGTCGTAGTCATAATTCAACCGGCCGAAGTAACCGGCCGTGGCACGGTTCCAATAAGAATCGCCATTTTTCTTATCCTTTTGCGCCTGGCTCAGGTAAGGTTTGTTAGAGGTGGTCAGATCGGTGCCGCTGCCCCACAAGTTGTCCTGATCATAGCGTTCGTAGTTGACACCCAGCAACAGCTTACCGTTATGTTTGCCGAAACTGCGAACGTAGTCGGTGTACATATTGACTGCGTAGTAATTCTGCCGGAAGCGATTGTCGGAAACGGAGGTTGTTGATCCATAGCCGCTATCGCGCATAAACCGCGTATTGTTCACATAGTAATGGTAGACAGGAATGACATTCCGGGTGAATTTTTCGTTTTGGGTGCGCATGGCACCTTCGGCATAGATGTTCCAGCCTGTGATCGGGTTGAAGGTAAACTTCACCTGCTGGGTGAAGTGATCTTTGTGTTCCTGATAGATACCGCCATCTTCCAGCTCGGCGATTTCCATACCTTCAAACCAATGTCCGTTAGGATCTTTGACGGGGCAGGTAGGCCAACGGCGTGCGATATTGTGGAAGAAGAGCCCCGTAAGGTATTGGGGCTTTTCGAAATCGGTACGCGTCCATTTGATGGAGTATTCCAGTCGTGCCCACTTAGCCAACTCGGCCGAGAGTTTACTGTTCATGGTGTAGCGGTTCAGCTCGTCGTGTCCGTGGCGGATGAGACCGTTCTGGTTGAGGACACTCCCGCTGACCGACCAGTTGAACTTTTCCGTTCCTCCGCTCAAGCTGAGGTTGTGCTGGGTAGAAGGAACGTTTTTCTTATAAAACTCGCTGAACCAGTCAGTGTTGGCAAATGCGCCGGTATAGTCTTTCCATTTTCCGCTTTTGGAATCGGCTATTGTGCCGTAATATTCGGGTTTGGAGGGGTCTGTGTATTCGCCACGCAGGAATTTTTGTATCCTTTCCATGGTTTCCTTGTTGAACTGATTAGGACCTCCGGCATTAACGGAAGCCCGGTTGAAGTATGAGGCAAAGGAATAAGAGTCTACCATATCGGGCAGTTGGGTGGCGGTGCTGAAGCGCATGTCGCCCGAATAGTTCACCTTCACCTTTCCGGACTTGCCGCTCTTGGTTGTGATGAGGATGACACCGAACGCAGCCCTCGAACCGTAGATAGAAGCCGAAGCGGCATCTTTCAATACGGAGACCGACTCGATGTCGTTCGGATTCAGCGTGTTCATATTGCCTTCGATGCCGTCGATCAGAATCAGCGGACTGTCCACAGAGCCATCGCCGATGGTACCCGTACCGCGAATATTGATGCGCATCGCGGTGTTCAGGTCGCCGCCATTGGAGCCGGTAGTCAAGTTCAGGCCCGGAATGGCTCCCTGCAGAGCCTGGGATACGTTGGCCACGGGACGCGCTTCGATGGCGTCGGCATTAATCATGCTGACAGCTCCCGTCACGTTGACTTTCTTCTGGGTGCCATACCCTACCACTACCACCTCATCCAGCAGTTTCGTATCACTTTTCATCTCCACGTTAATCGTCGTGCGTCCTTCTATGCGGACATCCTGTGGCTGAAGCCCTACATAGCTGAAAGTCAATATCCCATCGGAAGGCACATCGTTCAACACATAATTCCCGTCCAAATCGGTTATTGTACCTTTCGACGGATCTTCTTTTACTACGACCGTAGCCCCGATAACCGGTTCATGGCCATCATCGGTCACGATGCCTCGCACCGTAATCGTTTGCGCCGAGAGCGAAAACGCCGAGATACACAGAAAGAGTGTAAGCAAGCTTCTCGCTCCAAAAAGTTTTTTTCTTCTCATGCTTTTTTAATTGATTCGTTATATAATTGATGATAGTTCGTCGATTTCAGTTTCAGTTGAAAACTGCAGCGTATGGAAATGATTCGGGAAAACGGGGAGTCTTCGCACGTCGTGAAGCCATACCTTGCGGAGAGGAGAGTCCTCCCCCCTCATCCGCACAGCATGCCGCGACGATTTAGCCCGATTAAAAAACAAAGTTGGCAGACCGGCTGCCGGCCGGAAACCATATGAAAAAAAGATGATGAAAATATTAGAAGGGAAAAAGAATGATTCGGAAGAAGTATTATTTAATAAATAAAAGTTTATTAAATACCCCCCCCCGTCATTAATATTTATTAAGAAGTTGAAAGCGTTTTGTTTCGCCGGAAAATAACTTCTTGGGATTGACAAGTACAACTCGTTTGTATCGAAATTCATTCTCTTTTTAGTGTGTTGAGGCTGCAAAGATAGAGTAATTTTTTTTAATGCTCCCCGTGGCGTTATATGTTATATAACATTTTTTTTGTGGAGAGTGATGTATGCATGAAGAGGTTGCATGTCGAAACTAATAGGAGAGTGCAAAGAGGAAGCAGAAGAGTACATTCAGACAGAGGTGGGTGTCATATTGCCCATATGAGACACCTTTGCCAAGAAACCGAATGCAAAACCCCACCCCCACGTGCGGTAGTGTGAGAGCCCGGAAAATGAAAATAGGAGGAAAATGAAAAAGGTTTTCCTCCTACTTGATTTTTAGAATTGTTTTTTACTTCCTAAACTGTACGATTTTGATCGTCCAGTCTTTATTCTTTCCATTAGCAGCTGTCACCCGGAACTTACGTTCCTGGCTCCAATTGTCCGGGGTTCCCAGCGGGGCACTTCCTTCAATCGGAGTAATACGTGCAGCAGTAGAAACAGTTACCTGTCCCCATAATTTACCGGCCGACACCTGAGAACGTATCGTTTCATTGAAATCTCCTTTTGCATCAGGAACTGTTACCGTGACCTCAATCGTCGCTTTTGTCTGATCGACCTTGTTCGACGTATCCAATCGTTGCTCTTTCACGACAGGTTCTCCTGTAATCGGGTCTTTGATGTCGCTCGCCCAACGATAATAGAACTGTACGGCGCTGATTTCAGCTTCTTCGTATGCCGGAAGTTCTTCCCAATCGCATGCTATTACAAAGGGTATGCATAAAAGCATTACCAACCATTTACTTACTGTATGTTTCATTTTAGTATCTTTTTTATCAATTCATAATCTGACGAATTATTCCCAGCCCGGATTTTGATCCGCATCCGATATGGCTGAGTTGGCTTGAATAACCGATTTGGTTATTGGGAACAGATAAGAACGGACGTCAAATCTGCGTTGATTGTTTTGCAATTGCACCTGTCCGACATACATTGCTGAACGATCCGTTTTAATTTCGACAAACGTAGCCGGTTGTTTCAACTCATCGATTACGCTTCCCGGTGCTTTACCGTCATTCGCTTCGTGACCATACTTACCCCAGCGTAAGAGACTGAAATAAAAGTCGCCTTCCCAGAACAGTTCCACTCGACGTTCGATTTTATAATCTTTCCATGTTTCTGCTGCTGTTGAGGCCTGCGAAGCAGGTAGCCCCCCATGTACCGTTCGGGTCTGATTCAGCACGGTGACAGCTTCCGATACTTTATTTAGTCGGAGCAAAGCTTCCGTTTTGTTCAACAATGCACGTCCGTAACGGAACAATATCTTATGATAGTTCGTATAGACATTGTAAAAAGGACGTGGAGTCATATTGGTATAAATATATTTACGCGTAGCGTAGTTGGTCAACGGTACATGGTCTGCTGCATAGCGTGCAGTAGCCCAGCGGCTCGTATTGCCATGACTGTATGTGGTAATGTCTTCGCCCAGGAACACCGATCCGTCATGAATGATGGATGCATCGAAACGTTTGTCACGATGTTTATACATCAGATCGCTGATATTCGTTCCCGGTGTCTTCACTTCGAAAGCCTTGAAATGTCCTTCTACGAGTTCCGCTTCCTCTTTATGTTCGATTTTCGACAATGCTTCGGCACGGCTCAACGGTTTCGTGTTTTCTGTAAACTGCGAAGCCTCATACCAACGAACAGCTTTTCCGCTTTTCTGATCAACGACCAAATAGTCGTCTACGAGATTTTGGCTCGGAGTATGGTCCAACCAGCATTCAAAGATGTCGGCTTTTTTAAAGAGCGGTCCGCAATTGGTAACTTCTAATTTGCTGTTCAGTACGTTCGAGACGAGGTTAATCATATCGGTGTGCATCATCTGTGTATTGTCTGCACTCCAGTATCGAGCCAGAATGATTTCGGGAGAACTATACGCGCCGTTCTGATTAAACATGTTTTCGTAATTAGGGTCTAACGAAACATGGGAGATGGCATTGACGGCATCGACGGTTTCCTGATAAAGGCTCTTTCCGTTTTGTAACGCAGCTGCGTCATTCGTATAGGCCGCAGCTGTAAGACAAACTTCGGACAGGAATGCGAGTCCGGCATTTTTATTCAGACGTCCGGCGACGACTTTCGTCGGCAAGTTCGGGATGGCTTCACGCAGGTCTTTCAAGATATGACTATAACTTTCCACGATGTCTTTCGTAAGTGGAATGTTAAATTCGTCATTTGTTTTCAGCACCTTGTCCACCCAAATATATCGTCCGCCCTTGCGTGCCAGATCATAATAGATCATCGCTCGCATCATTTTGGCTTCGGCCGTGTAACGTTTCTTATACGTTTCGTCTAATACGGAAGATTCCGCCACTTTTTCGATGATCAGGTTGCAGTTACGAATCGCTCCAAAACGGTCGTTCAATCCCCAACCGTACGTGTTTTCCATCAATCCTCTGGCTTCGTTCGGACAAGAGGTACGGCAGTTGACCATATTATTGGTAAAAGTCTTATCCCAAGTTGCAAAGTTCAGGTAAGGATCACAGGCATGGCCATAATTACTGACAACAAACGCATCGACAGTTCCCTGACTTGTCCATACCGTATTGTCACCATAGCTTTCTTTGGGATACGTATCCAGAAAACTTTCACAGCTTTGCAGTCCGATTACTCCTGTGAAGAGGAGGACTGACATATAATTTTTGTATTTCATTTCTTTATATCTTTAGTTTATTAGTTAAAAACCGATATTTAAACTGACGGTATACACTCTTGAAACAGGATACGTATATCCTGTCCCTTCGCCGGCCTCGGGGTCGAATTCATGTTTTTTGGCCGGGCTGAAAGTAAGAAGATTATATCCGGAAAGGGATAAAACGCACTTGGAGAGCCAAGCTGTTTTCTTCAGCCATTTATGTTTGAAATCATAACCGATTGACATGTTTTTGAGGCGGAGATAATGCGCGTTGACCAACCAAAAGTCGGAGCCGACAAAGTTATTGTTTCCGTTATAACCTGCCGAAGCATGCTGACGGGGATACAGAGCTTCCGTATTGTCCGGTGCCCAGATATCGGTTTGGAATTTGTAGATTACCGGCAGGTAATTACTGTTTCCTCCTTGAAGAATTGAAGCAATGTAGAAGTTATAGTTGCTTGCGCCTTGCCAAAGCATATTCATATAAAAGCCTTTATAGTTCAGATCGGCAGCAAAGCCGAAGTTCGCTCTCGGTTTATTTCCGGCGCCCGAACGTATTTGGTCATCACCGTCTATCTTACCGTCACCATTGAAGTCGTAGTATTTCAAGTCTCCTGCCATCAGATTGACAGAACCGTTGCGTTTCGGTGAATTAAGTACATCTTCGTAGTTACGGTAATACCCCAGATTGCGGTATAGATTGCCTGAACTGGGGCCTACCTGCGTATTCCGTTTGTACGGGTTCTTCAACGATGTTTCCGCTTCGTTGGGGTTTCTGTTCCAACGCTCGTCATATAACGTCATATTGGATGAAAGGCCATAGTACAAGTCACCGATTTTATCTTTCCATTGCAATACGAATTCGAAACCGCGTCGGATGTTTTCACCGTCTGATTTCACAACGGGCAGATTCTTACCCAGCGGAGAGGTATATCCAATGTTCGAAGGAGTAGCCAGATACCCTGTCGTTATTTTGGCAAAGTAATCGACCGAACCGGACAGACGGCTGTTCAACGACGCGAAATCCCAACCGATGTTAAAGTCTTTCGTCGTATACCATGTCATATCCGGACTCACTAAGGACCCTTCGCTGAAGCCGGGCACCCATTGGCTGCCGATGTATGCGCCACGCTGATTCAATCCGTATGAAGTCAGATAAGTATAGCGGTCGGCTACGCCGTCTCCGTTTTGGTCTAAAAAATCCTGACCGATTTCACCATACGAAGTGCGAATTTTAAACAAATTAAAGATTCGGTTCAGGTTCAGGTTTTCCCAGAACCATTCGTCCGAAGCCATCCATGCCAATGAGCCGGAGAAGAATGTTCCCCAACGATTGCCTTTCGGGAAATAGTCGCTACCGTCATGACGGCAATTGAGTTCTACCATGTATTTGGAAGCGTAATCGTATTTAAGACGTCCGATAAAAGCGGCACGGCGTTCGCCGGCGCCTTCGCCTGAACCATTTTCCATCGTGCTGCTTGGCCCGGCTCCCATTTGATCTACGTCGAAGAGATAGTTTTTACGTGATGCTTCCAGATTGTCATAATCACGGCCGCTGGCTTCCATGCCAAGGGTTGTACCGATAGTATGTACTTCGCTGAATGTACGTGCATAGTCGGCAAGGAGCTGCACATTGAAATTGTCGCGGTGATTCGCTTCTTTTTTCAGATTCGGTTTACCTGGAGTCGCGGGTTTACCTTCCCAATCGTACGTCAGAGCACTTTTATTCCATGATTTGTAACGGTCGTTAACGACGCCATAACTTCCGATAGCTTTCATCTTTAAATCCGGTAACCCAGGGAAGGCTCCACTCAAGATTCAAATTTGCTCTGACCGTATTTTCCTTCGAAGCATAATATCCGCCATCGCTACTGATATCCACCAACGGGTTATCAGTCGTTCCGCTGTATATTTGTCCGAAGGGATTATATGCTGCTTCCATCGGTCGTTTGTTTTGGATGTGTGACCAGGTGAAGTAGTAACCGCGACCGTCTGTGGTAGCCGGTTCGACGGTATTGACAATATAGGCATCAATTCCGGAAATCACTTTCAGACCAATTGATTTAATATCGGCCTCAATATTCGTTCGGAGGTTGTAGCGTTGCATATTATTAGCATTGGTACGATAGATCGATTCCTGATTATAATAACCCAGACCGGCGTATATCTTCATCGTTTCGGTACCTCCGGTAACTGCAAGATTGTGTCGTGTTTCCGGAGAGAAGGTACGCATGGTCAACTTATGCCAGTCCGTATTCGGATGGCCTTGCGGATCAGTACCGTCTCTAAACAGCTGCAGATCTTTTTCCGTATACTGCGGAGCACGGCCGTCGTATTGCAAGCCGCGGTTTACGTAGAGTGCCGCGGTATAGGAATCGAGTTTTTCGGCTAAATAGGCTGGTTGGCTTAAGGTATAATTGAAATTATAGTCTACATTGATTCTGCCTGCTTTACCTTCTTTCGTTTTAACCAGGATAATGCCATTGGCCGCACGCGCACCGTAGACTGCTGTTGCCGAAGCGTCTTTCAAAACAGACATCTGATCGATGTCTTCGGGGTTCAGGTTTTGAAAGTCGCGTTCTTCACAAATGATTCCGTCGATAACGTATAACGGTCTGCCACCACCACGTATCGAGATTGAGGCTTTGGTGTTGACTCCACCGCCTGATTGCTGTACGATTAACCCCGGCGCACGGCCTGCCAAACTTTGTGTGATGTTAGGCACGGGTACCTTAGCTAGTTCGTCGGCTTTGACTTGCGATACGGCCGAGGTCGTCTTCCGTTTCGACGTTGTACCGTATCCTACGACAACCACTTCGTCCAGCAGTTTCGTATCGCTCTTCATCTCTACATTGATCGTCGTGCGTCCTTCTATGCGGACATCCTGTGGCTGAAGCCCTACATAGCTGAAAGTCAATATCCCATCGGAAGGCACATCGTCCAATACATAGTTCCCGTCCGGATCGGTTATTGTACCTTTCGACGGATCTCCTTTTACTACAACCGTAGCACCGATAACCGGTTCATGGCCATCATCGGTTACGGTACCTCGCACCGTAATCGTTTGCGCCGAGAGCGAAAGAGCCGAGATACACAGAATGAGTGTAAGCAAGCCTCTCGCTCCAAAAAGTTTTTTCCTTTTCATGCTTTTTTAATTGATTCGTTATACAATTGATGATAGTTAGTCGATTTTAGTTGAAAACTGCAGCGTATGGAAATGATTTGGCAAAACGGAGAATCTTCGCACATCGTGCAGCCATACCTTGCGGAGAGGAGAGTCCTCCCCCTCATCCGCACAGTATGCCGCGACGATTTAGCCCGATTAAAAAACAAAGTTGGCAGACCGGCTGCCGGCCGGAAACCATATGAAAAGATGATGAAAATATTGGAAGGAAAAAAGAATGATTCGGAAGAAGTGTTATTTAATAAACAAAAGTTTTTAAATACCCCCCCCCGTTATTAATATTTGTTAAAAAATCAAGGACATTTTGTTTCGCCGTAAAATAACTTCTCGGGATCGACAAATACGACTCGTTAAATGTATCGAAATTCATTCTCTTTTTAGTGTGCTAAGGCTACAAAGATAGGGTAAATTTTTTTAATGTCTCCCGTAGTGCGATATGCTATATAACATTTTTTTGTATGTAGAGAGTGATGCATGACCCATGCTTAACCCAAATTATGCGACCCCCTGTTTGGTGTTTACCATTAATAATGGATGTGCAAATGTATGACAATGGTTATGTCAGGCTTACAGCCCTCCCAACGGGATATTGCTTTTTCCCCAACGCTTCGCATTGGGCTGAATTATCTCGCCCTTTCAGGGCTGTTTATTAATGGTTAATTGTCAATGGTTAATTGTCTGCCGGGTACATGATTCGGCGTGTACCACGCATAACCATTAACCATTGTCCGAAAGGGCTGAAAGCCCGAATTATTTCAGCCCCATCCCGCAAGGGTGGGGTATCGACATCCGGACCTTGTTCGGAGGGCTGAAGGCCTGAATTAAATTCATTCTTATATCGCGTAATCCGGGTTTAAGGAGGTTGCCTGCCGTGGAAGACGCGGGATATTTTCTCAGACGCCCTGCCCCCCCACCGATGCCGGTTTGAGGCCGATCAGCTCGGTCGTTTCCGGTTTTTGTAGAGCGGAACAAAAACAATAATGCCTGAGGCGACAATGGAAAAAACGGTCATAAAGTCGATCGTCTTAGTCGATGTCAACAAGATATATACCAGAAAACCCCACAGCAGGATGATGCAGACGGCTTGTGTGTTCGTGATTTTTCGGCGTGCCATGAGATGCGTTTATTTGATTTCGGTGATGATTTTATGGGTGATGGCATAGAACGTAAGTCCCGGAATGGTTTTGATGCCGAGCTTGGCCGTGATGTTTTTGCGATGAGTCAGGATGGTATTGAGGCTGACAAAGAGCCGTGCGGCAATTTCTTTGTTCGTATATCCGCTGACGATGAGTCTGAGCACTTCCTTCTCACGGTTCGAGAGATGGCTGTTATCGTCGACCATCGGGAGCAGGATGCGGTTGCGAATGCGGTTGTGCTGCCGGATGTCGCGCCCCAGTGCGTCAATGGCGAACAGAACGGCATAACACAGGTTCTCGTCATACACTCCGGTCAGATGCTTGATCATGATGTTCCGCATATCGTCCATCATGGCTTCGATCGATTCGTCGGTATCGACCGATCGTTTCGACCGTGTATTTCTCCGGTTCTGCTCTTTTTCGCCGAGCGAAAGGAGTTGGGGAAACCATTCTTTCTCGTCGGTTTGAATGCGTCCGCACAGTTTCTCTCTGAACGAAGCGAAGATATTGCCCAGCAGTTGCAGCGAAGCATTGCTCCCCCCCGACGTATGAATAAAGAGCTGCAAGTGCCGGTCGATGTTGGGCAACTGGTATTGCAGATAATACCGGTTCGTTTGCTTCAGATAGTCGATAATCTGCGTGAGGTGGAAGTTTTGCAGTTTTTTCTCCGGAAAATAATCTTCGTTGATAAACGTATTGACGATGGTGAGGAAAAAGTCCGTATCGATATCGTTTGCTTCGCAAAGCGCCATGACCGTCTCGTCGCCTACCCCCAGCCGTATGCCGAAGCGATTGATCACCGGAATGAGCGAGAGGTGCTCGCTCACCACCTCGCTCATTCTCATATTTGCATATACTAACGGCATCCGCTTCCGCTATACATTTATATATAGTGTGTTCCTTATGCCTCGTCCCACTGCTTGCGAAGCAGCTCGACGGCGGCCGTAGCCGTGGCTACGCGATCGTTGTTCTGACAGCCGCATTCAAAGCTCACGTACTTATCGTAGCCGAGCATCTTGAGCGCGCGGAAACCGTCGACGTAGCGGTCGGCCTCTCCGTCTTCGCCCGGCATCAGGCGACGCTTGCGGCTGGCTATATGTACGTGCTGAAGCAGCGATCCGGCCGAAAGGAATGCGCCCATATCGGACGTTTCTTCCCATGTCATGTGCCAGAAATCGCCCATGCAACGCACACCGGGGTTGTCGATGTCGCGACAGATGGACGCCGCATCGGCTACCTGACGGAGGTAGAACGCTTCCTTACGGTTCAGCGGTTCGAAGATGACCGTCGTCCGGTGCTCGGCGGCAAACGTGCCGAGTTCGTCGAACCACCGGCAAAGGAAGTCGCGTGTCTCCTGCGTATGCGGCATGGCCGGCTGTTGCGCGTTGAACGCCGGCACGATGATGACACCGGTCGAGCCCAGCTCGCCCGCGGCAGCAATGATTTCGCGCATCGTATCGCGACAGAGGTTACGCACAGCTTCTTCTTCCGAAAGCATAAAGCCTTCGAATCCGGCGCATATCGCGCTGATTTTAATGTTACGTCCTTCGAGGGCTTTCTTCAGCTCGTCCTTCCGCGCGGCCAATCCTCTGCCTCCCACTTCGAGGCCGGTTACGCCGAGTTTCTCCATCACATCGAGCTTGGCCGTCAGCTCCAGATCACCCAACGTACCCTCCTGAAACGAGAGGTTTAGCTTCACGTCTTTCTTCGTGTCGCCACCTTCGTCCTTGCAGCAGGCTTTTGTTTCTGCGCCTGTCGTCGAGCCTCCCGAGCAGGCGGCCATTGTTGCCAGCGCCGCACTGCCCAGCGAAGCCTTCAGAAAGTTTCGTCTGTCGATACTCATGACTTTTTCTCTAACGGTTTACCGGGTACGGGAACCACGAACGGTTTCATATCCATTTTACCCAGATTCAGGTCGGCCGGCGTATAGTCGAGCGCTGCAGCCGTCATGGCTTCCCAGGTCGTTTCTTCGCCCGTATAGGCCGATTCGCGTCCCATGATGGCGGCCATGTTCGATACGGCAGTTTCCGAAGCCTGATCGATCGATTTGCCGGCGCGAATGGTATTGATCCAGTTCACATGCTCCAGCGTATAAGGATCGTTCTGTTTGAACGATGCCTTTTCGGCTTCAACGTCGTATTTCCAAATCACATTGCCGGCCAGGTCCTTGATCTCCATGTCGGCGCTGTTCCACGAACCTTTCGTTCCCTGAATAAATTCGCTGACGTTGTTGGCGCAACCGTCTATCTGGCGACACATACTGTGCAGATGAATCCCGTTCTCCATCGTGAAGTCGATGCTGAAGTTATCGTACTGGTCGCCCGTGATCCGGCGCTGACGCGAGCCGAAGCCTACGGCTTTCACCGGTTTCAGCCCCGAGAACCATGTAAACACATCGATGTTGTGTACGTGCTGTTCCACGATATGATCGCCGGAGAGCCATTTCCAGTTCACCCAGTCGCGGATCATCCATTCGCAGTCGCTCCATCCGGCCCGACGCTCCCGGTACCACAACATGCTTTGATTCCAATAAACCGTTCCGCCCGTAATCTCGCCGATCGCACCATTCATGATCTGCTGGTACGATGCGATATAACTGCGCTGATGGTGGCGCTGCGTACCGGTGATTACGCACAGGTTCTTGGCCTGTGCCTGCTTGGCCGTAGCCATGATGGTGCGGTAGCCTACCGCGTCGACACAGATCGGCTTTTCAAGGAAGCAATGCTTGCTTTTTTCTACGGCATACTGGAAATGAATGGGACGAAAGTTGGGCGGCGTGGCAACGATAACCACGTCTACGTCGCTGTCGATAACCTGCTTGTACGCATCCAACCCGACAAAGCGCTTATCGGCGGGGATGTCGATATTCTTTTCGTCTTTCAGTTTCTGAGCCAGACTGTCTACCCGATCCTGAAACGTGTCGCCCAATGCCACAATCGATACGCCATTCGCTGCCGCGAGGAAGTTCATCGCTGCGCCACTGCCGCGCCCTCCACAACCGATGATGCCGGCTTTTAACTCTTTACCGTCGGCCGCCATATCGGGCAACTCGGGCACATAATACGTTCCCGGTTCTTTCAGCGGTTTGTTGGCCGCATTCGCATTCTCGTTACTGCTTGCGCCTCCTCCACACGAGGTAAGCAGGGTGGCAGCCCCCCCCGTACCGACCATTCCGGCTGCTCCTGCAAGAGCGGTGCTTTTGAGGAATGATCTTCTACTGATACTGCTTTTTTTTGTCATGACAATTTTGAGTTAGATATACTGTTTTTTTTAGTTCCTGATTATTTTGCTTTCAGCGACGAGTCGGGCTCGCAAACCACGCGGAAGCCGATGCCCCGGATGTCGGAATACCACCAAATACTCTTCGGCTGCTGCGGGTCGGTCTTCAGCCAGTCGTCGTGGTGCGTATGACTGCGGGCGGCACAGCGCACATCGGCGGCATCGCTCGTATAGTTGCCGCCACGTACGACCCATTCTTCGCCTTCGGTCACCAACGGATTGGTAACGGTCGAGCCTCCTTTGGCATACGCCTGCGGATCGTATTTGTCGGCACAATATTCCATCACATTGCCGAGCATATTTTTCAGCCCGAACGGGTTCGCTTTGACTTTACCGGGCTCCTGTGTTTTGTTCTTCGCGTTTTTACCGTAAATGACAAATGCTCCGATGGGTTCGGTCTTCGCGCTGATAAACTTGCGGATGAAACCTTCATCGGAATAATCTTTCGGTCTTCCTGCGAAGAAATAAGGTGTTTCCGTTCCTCCGCGAGCCGCATATTCCCATTCGGCCTCGGTCGGCAGACGATATTTCTTACCGGTCTTGAGGGAGAGCCACTGGCAGAACGTCTCGGCGGCGTAGTGCGTCATCGTAATGGCCGGTCGCGTGCCTCCTCCCCATCCCTGATCCGGAAATCCGAAAGGCGGCGTAGGACCGGAAACACCGTCCACGTCGATGTTCGCGCGGGTATTATTGGCGTAAATCGTTTCGGGCGGGGTACGTCCTTCGCTGAGCGTAGCCGCGTAGAATGCCCAATATTGATCCCATGTCACTTCTACCTCGGCCATAAAGAACGGACTGACTGTTACGTTTCGTACCGGCATCTCATCTTCTCGGCGGAAGTCTTCCTTATCGGGACTGCCCATCTTGAATGTTCCGCCCGGAACGGCGATCATTTTGAACGATACGGGAGTGCCCGGAATTTGTTCGGTAAAATCGGCAAAAGAAGTCACAACGGTTGCCGAGTCGAAGAGTGGCCCGGATGCTGCGGCGGAAGCTCCCGGAATACCGGTCATCTGTCCGTGCTTGTAGTTCGGGTTATAATGTCCGGCATCGAGGTGACAACTGATGCATTGCAAATTCAGTTTTTTCTCGTTTTCTTCATAGTAAAGATGCGCGGTGATCCCTGCATCGGTAATCCCTGCGGGAAACAGATTCTTATGACACTCCTTACACGATTCGTTCGGGATATATTTCACGGCATGTTCGAGCTGCGACTTCATTTCCCAATCGAATGTATCTCTTGTCAGGTAGCCCCACACGTCGCGCATTCCAAGTCGTATCTTGGCCGAATAATGATTCCATGTCTGATTCTTCGGAGGCAGGTGGCAGTCGACACAATGAACGGTGACACCGCTGCCGTTGTTTACGTGCGATGACAATTTCCATGTTTCTTCCGCATGCGGATGGACGTGACAACTCATGCATGCCTCGTCCGTCGAATAGTAGACGGATACTTCATAAAGCGACATAAAAAAGGCCATGCCGACGATAAAGCCGAACAGAAACAAGGGCCATTTCCTTTTCTTCTTTCTTTCGTCTCTTCTCGATCGGTAGCTCGTTCTCATATTTTATTTCAGTCGTTCGTTATATTTGTTTTGTTGTTAATCGATCCATGGCTGCCATTTGCCGTCCATCTCACAAATCAGTACGATCTTGTTATCCATAAGAGCGGCACAACGATGGATGGAGCCAATGAATGCATTGATCCCACCTCCGATCATTCCCATGCGTAGCTTTCTGTTTCTCATGCGCAAATTAATGTCTTCAATCAGAAAAAATAACCGATTGAGCCGCTAAAGGTACTTCTTTTCCGATAATTCGCCAAATTTTTGTAAAGAGGATTGTTTTACGTCTTATCAACAGTCTCTTGCCTACGGGGAAGAGAAGAACGATAAGAAGACTTCCTGCTCCCGTGCCCATCAATTCAATGCATTTACCCGCATCGAAAACGATATTTCGGTTAAAGTCCCAGAATAGAAAATAGGTCACCTCTCTATTCGATCGATAAAGAAACATTACCTTTGTACTTCATTTATAAAACAAGAAAGATGGAGAAGAAAATATGGCTTCTTTGCGGATGGATGCTTTTGCTCTCCGCATGCGGAAGGGAAAAAGAAGCAAAAGCAGGTCTGGAACGTGCCCGGGTGCTGTATGAAGAGCGGCAATTCGCTGCGGCCAAGAATGCGATCGATACGCTCCGGATGCGTTATCCGGAGGAAGTGGCCGTGCTGAAAGAGTCGCTGACGTTGATGCGTCTTGTCGAACGCGGCGAGAGTGAGCGCAACATCGCTTTTTGCGACAGCATGATACCGATTCGTGCGGAAGAAGCCGAAGCAATGAAGAAAAATTTTGTGCTCGAAAAAGATACGGTATACGAGGACGTGGGGCATTATGTCTGGAAGCAAAAGACCGTCGAGCGCAATGTGGAGCGCAGCTATATCCGTTGCGGGGTCGATGAAAAAGGCGAAATCTATCTGGCCAGCGTTTTTTTCGGACGGGCTCCTCTGAATCACACCGGGCTGAAGTTCTGTACACCCGACGGGGCTTACGCCGAGACAGCTTCCGTCCCTTACGATGGGGGCGTGAATTACCGTTTCAAAGATTTGGGCAATACGACCGAGATTGTCACATACAAAGCTGAGAACGGTATTGATGCCATCAAGTTTATCTGCGGGCTTGATGACAAGGCGCGTGTGAAGGCCGAATATACCGGAGGCAAGCCTTTCTCTCTCATGCTGAGCAACGATGACAAGAAAGCCATCCGTGCAACGTTCGAGCTGGCCGTCATTCTGAGCGACCTCGAAAAGATGCGTCGGGAGAAAGAAAAATCGATGAAGAAAATCACGTACATCGATCAGAAGTTCGGCAGTGGCGAAATGCTGAAAAAGAATTAAAAAAAGCCGCATACCGGTTGCCCATTCTCAATAAATCTTTACCTTTGTCTCCCCTTAGAAAAATGGGATAAAACAGGTGTTATGGCACAACAGGAAGATATATTTAAGAAACTGATTTCGCATTGCAAAGAGTATGGGTTCGTATTTCCTTCGTCGGATATCTACGACGGATTAGGAGCTGTATATGATTACGGTCAGTACGGTGTAGAACTGAAAAACAACCTCAAAAAATACTGGTGGGACAGCATGGTGTTGCTCCATGAGAATATCGTAGGGATCGACTCCGCCATCTTTATGCACCCGACCATTTGGAAGGCTTCCGGACATGTCGATGCGTTTAACGATCCGCTGATCGATAATAAGGACAGCAAAAAGCGTTATCGCGCCGATGTGCTGATTGAAGATTACCTCGCGAAGCTCGATGAAAAGATCAACAAGGAAGTTGAAAAGGCCGCCAAGCGATTCGGCGAAGCGTTCGACGAGCAACAGTTCCGCTCTACGAACCCGCGTGTACTCGAAAACCAAGCCAGACGCGATGCAGTACATACACGCTTTGCCGACGCAATGAACGCCAACGACCTCTCCGAGCTGCGGCAGATTATCCTCGACTGCGAAATCGTATGTCCCGTGTCGGGCACCCGCAACTGGACGGAAGTGCGGCAGTTCAATCTGATGTTCGCCACTGAGATGGGCTCGACGGCCGACGGTGCGATGAAAGTCTACCTCCGTCCCGAAACGGCTCAGGGTATCTTTGTCAACTACCTCAACGTTCAGAAAACGGGACGGATGAAATTACCGTTCGGCATTGCACAGATCGGGAAAGCGTTCCGTAACGAGATCGTGGCGCGGCAGTTCATCTTCCGCATGCGCGAATTCGAACAGATGGAGATGCAGTTCTTCGTTCGTCCGGGCGAAGAGTTGAAATGGTTCGAACAGTGGAAAGAGATGCGTATGAAATGGCACCGTAACCTCGGTATGGGCGATCATAAATACCGCTTCCACGATCACGATAAACTGGCGCATTATGCCAATGCCGCTACCGACGTCGAATTTGAAATGCCGTTCGGATTTAAGGAGGTGGAAGGAATTCACAGCCGTACCGATTTCGACTTGTCACAACACGAAAAATTCTCCGGGAAAAAAATTCAATATTTCGATGCCGAACTAAACCAAAGTTATACGCCTTACGTGATTGAAACCTCCATCGGGGTCGATCGGTTATTCCTGAGCATCATGGCAGGAGCCTATCAGGAAGAGACGCTGGAGGGCGGAGAGTCACGCGTCGTTCTGAAGTTACCACCCGCACTCGCACCCGTCAAACTGGCTGTACTGCCGCTGGTGCGTAAGGACGGACTGTCGGAAAAAGCCGAAGAAATTTTACACATGCTGCGCTTCGATTTCCGTTGCCAGTACGACGAAAAAGATTCCATCGGCAAGCGTTACCGTCGTCAGGACGCGATCGGTACGCCGTACTGCATCACGATCGACTACAACACGATGAAGGACGATACGGTAACGATTCGTTTCCGCGACACGATGCAGCAGGAGCGGATGCCGATCGCCAAATTGCACGAAATCATTTCGGACAAGGTCAGCATGCGCAGTCTGCTCGAAGGTTTGAAGTAATTACAGAGACTAACGGATATACATACACGAAAAATGAAGAAAAACGTTTTCTGTCTGATCACACTATTTGCGGCGCTGTTCGCCGCGGTAAGTTGCGACAAAAAGGACGATGATGAGGCCGGTCAGGCATGGAAGCTCGCCAATGAGCAAGCATTCAATGCCATCAAAAATAATCCGGCATACACCGAGTTTAAGTCGCCCGGCAACGAAGGAAGCATATACTACAAAGTTCTCAGGAAAGGGACCGGCACGAAACCCATCTTTTACACCAGCACCGTGAAAGTGTATTCGAAAGGGTGGTTTGTGGCCGACTCGAAGGAGCGTGGTATCACCAACGGCATGATGTTTCAGAAATGGCTTGCGGAAGATGGTATACCGGCAACGCTAAAAGTGTCCGAGCTCCTCTCGAAAAATGGCGTCACTGTTTCATTTAAGGGGATACAGGCTGCTTTGCAGAAGATGGTGAAAGGTGATAAATGGGAGATATGGATCCCCTACCAGTTAGGCGGAGGAAAGAGCAAAGCGTCGACCTTAACCCTCGGTTTCGGAGGCGCTTCGCGTCCTCCTATTCCGGCTTATTCGACACTGGTCTTCGAAATCGAAGTTGTGGAAGTCATGCAGTAGTAGTTGCGCTTTAAAAGTGCAACTTACCGAAGTGTTCGGGACAGTGATAGTCCGGTGACGGCAGCTCTATCGGGCTCCAAGTGACGTAATGCGGGTTTTCCGTACTGTCCGCACATTTGTAGAAGTTGCCCCGTATGCTTTCGGGCAGATGGGCGGCGTCAAGCCCCATCAATTCAAACGGAATAGCGACCGTCACTTCCCACGTATAAATACCTTTCTTTTCTTCAAAAGTCTCCCGGTTTACGGTTGTATAACGGCGTATTTTCCGGTATTCGTCATCGGTGAGCGGGGTGCGGTCATGGCGTCCTGCTCCGCGTGCCGCCAGACACGTGCCGATACAGTTAAATTCAAAATTCGTATAGAACAAGTCGTCATTACGACGCATAAAAAACTCGACGCAACTGTCGGGGTGTACGTACTGTCCGTCCCGACCGGCTACAGCCCGGAGCGATAGTCCGTGCACGAAATAATGGAGATATAATTCTTTGTCGCCACGTGCGATATCGAACGCCACAATCGGTTTGTACGGAAATTCGGGCCAATTGATCGTGTCGAGACTTTGGCGTAAGGCGATAGTTTCCATCGCAGCCGTTACGCTCTTCAAATCCATGCCGTCCAATTCGGGGCAATACGGTACTTTCAATGTTTTCATCATTATGTGTAGCGTTGTAGAAGTATTCATTTGTTGGGAAAAAGAAGGAATGACGCGCTCACTCCCTCTTTTGTCAGATGTTTGTTATTTGCAGGCGCAAGAGGGTTTCAGCTGTTTAAAGAAATCGTTTCCTTTGTTGTCGACCAGGATAAATGCAGGAAAATCTTCGACTTCAATTTTCCAGATCGCTTCCATGCCGAGTTCGGGATATTCGAGGCATTCGACCTTCTTGATGCTTTCGAGCGCGAGCACAGCTGCCGGTCCGCCGATGCTGCCGAGGTAGAAGCCTCCGTATTTCCTGCAGGCATCGGTCACCTGCTGGCTGCGGTTTCCTTTGGCAATCATCACCATGCTTCCGCCGTGAGACTGGAAGAGATCGACGTATGAGTCCATACGTCCGGCCGTCGTCGGGCCGAATGAGCCGGAGGACATGCCTTTGGGCGTCTTCGCCGGCCCGGCGTAGTAGATCGGGTGATCTTTGATATACTGCGGCAGCCCTTCTCCCTTGTCGATGCGCTCTTTGAGCTTGGCGTGCGCAATATCTCGCCCGACGATGATCGTACCGGAGAGTGACAGGCGTGTCGAAACGGGATATTTGTCAAGTTGTCGGAGAATTTCCGCCATAGGTCGGTTCAGGTCGATCTTCACCGCGTTTCCTTCGCCAGCTTGACGCAGCGGTTCGGGGATAAGACGCCCGGGATGATCGTCAAGCTTCTCGATCCAGATACCGTCTTGATTGATCTTAGCCTTGATGTTGCGGTCGGCCGAGCACGAAACCCCCATTCCTACGGGACACGATGCGCCGTGACGCGGCAGACGAATGATGCGGATATCATGAGCAAAATATTTTCCGCCGAACTGTGCGCCGAGACCTATTTTACAGGATTCTTCGAGCACCTTCTTCTCTAATTCGATGTCTCGGAAGGCGCGACCGCCTTCGTTGCCCGTTGTCGGGAGGCTGTCGTAGTAATGCGTCGAAGCAAGTTTGACGGTCAGCAGGTTCTTTTCGGCCGATGTTCCGCCGATGACGAACGCGATATGGTAAGGCGGGCAGGCGGCTGTACCGAGCGTCTTCATCTTTTCGACGAGGAAAGGTACGAGTGTGTCCGGGTTCAGCAAGGCTTTCGTTTCCTGATACAGGTAAGTCTTATTCGCCGAGCCTCCTCCTTTGGTGACACAGAGGAAATGATATTCCATCCCTTCGGTGGCTTCGATATCGATTTGCGCGGGCAGGTTGCATTTCGTATTCACCTCGTCGTACATGGTGAGGGGAGCATTCTGCGAGTAGCGGAGGTTTTCTTCCGTATACGTCTTGAACACGCCTTTCGAGAGCGCTTCCTCGTCGCAAAAGCCTGTCCATACCTGCTGTCCTTTCTCGCCGTGGATGATGGCTGTTCCCGTATCCTGACAAAGCGGGAGTTGTCCTTTACACGACACCTCGGCGTTGCGCAGGAAGGTCAGGGCAACGAACTTGTCGTTATCGCTCGCCTCGGGATCGGCTAAGATTTTAGCGACCTGTTCGTTGTGTTCGCGCCGCAACAGGAACGAGACATCGCGAAAAGCCTGATTGGCCAGGAGGGTCAATGCTTCCGGCTCGACTTTGAGGATCGGGTGTCCTTCAAACTCACTGACCGACACATGGGCTTTCGTCAGCAGATAATACTCCGTCGTGTCTTTTCCCAACGGGAACGGCGGCTGATACTTGAATTCAGGTGTTGTTGCCATAATTCTATGCTCTGATTTTTACGTTACATCGACATCAATAAATTTCCTGCTCGCAAAGATACATAATAAATTGAGAATGGAGGACGGTTAATGCGATATTTTCGGTTGTTGTTATCTCTCGTTTTCTTCGGGAAAAAGCCGCATAAGACGAAGCGTTTTTTTGTTGCTGTTACCGATGGTGTACGGGTAAAAAACTTATCGCTGCACAACAGCAAGGTCAAAGCATGCTGTTTGAATGGTATTGTTGCATAAAATGGGGTGGGAGGACGAATCTTTGGGGCTGTTCGTCTGCTTTCAGCATGTCAGCTTAAGTCCGATCCCTCGCACGGTTACGATGGAAACGCGTTTGTCTCCGGTGAGGCGTTTTCGCAGCTGTGTAACAAACACGTCCAGACTGCGTGAGGTGAAATAATCGGCTTCCGGCCAGAAGCGCTCGAGAATGGCCTCACGTCTGACGGTTTCGTTCCGATGTTCGCATAAGAGCTGCAAGATTTGTGCTTCGCGCGGCCTGAGCGAAATGGCTTCCCCGTTCTTGTCGTACAATTCCGACTTCGATGCATCGAACCGAAAGCTGCCCAATGTATATTGTAAGGAGGTGTCTCTGGACTGTTCACCGTTCACCCTCCTGAACATCGCTTTGATATGTGCGTCAAGCTCTTCGGGAGTATAGGGTTTCTTGATGTAATTACTTACCCCTACATTATAGCCGTGGATGACATTCGCCGGTTTATCGAATCCTGAAGCAAAGATGATGGGTAATGTTTTTTCCGTTTTCCGTATTTTGGATACCATTTCATAACCGTTCATCACCGGCATTTCGATGTCGGAAACAATGATATCCGGCGCCTGTTCTTTCCATTGCTGCAAGCCTTCTTTGCCGTTCACGGCGGTGAGAACTTCGTAACCGCCAATCATGTCTTCCAGTCCGCTGCGTACCATGTAGAGCAGCTGAGCATCGTCTTCGATCAATAAGAGTTTAATCATGTTGTTTCGTAGTTAATGAAAAAGATAATTCTTGCATCAGGAGGGGGAAGACCAGTGTAAACCGGCTGCCTTGGCCTTCGATGCTTTCTACTTCAATGCTTCCGTGGTGTGCTTGCATGACTTGCTGCACATAGGTCAGTCCCAGCCCGAAGCCGGTCGCTCCTCCGCGCAGCGAGCGTTTGTTGGCGGCTGAGGCGCGTTCGAACTTTTCGAAAATCAGGGCCTGGTCTTTTAACGGGATGCCGAATCCGTTGTCCGAAACACTGATTCTTTTTTCGTTCGGAGTGGTATGGCACGAAATTTGGATATGTACCGAGGTGTCGGAATATTTGACGGCATTATCAATCAGGTTGCTGATGATTTCACGCAAATGCATCGGATCGGCATAGACCTGTTCCGCTTCCGAACAATCCGCCTCGAAAGTAATCCTTTTGTCCGTTCGGATCGAGAAGCTACGAACCTGCTCGTCGATCAGCGGCTTTAGCGGCACTTTAACACGGTCGAGGATCAGTTTTTCTTCTTCTATTTTGGCAAGCGTCATGACTTTGTCAATCAACGAATGCAGACGACAACAACTGTTTTCAATGATGTCGAAATGTTTCTTTTTCTTCTCCGCATCGTGATCGATCTTGCCGCTAACTAAAGCGCTTATTCCTATCATGATCGTATTCAACGGAGTTTTCATATCGTGCACCATCGCGTTCGAGAAATTTTTGCGCAATTCGGCAATCCGGTTTTGGAGGAGGATAATTTTGACTTGATAAGCGATGCCCCACCCCACAAAAAATATGGAGACCAATGACCCGAGGAAAAGGAGTCCGAGCCGATTGAATACATTCTTGTGAGGCGAAACGATAACGGCGCGAATAGCTTCGGTACTGTCTCGGCGGAGAATTGCAGGGTCCGTCTCAACTATTCCCCACCATGCATGAAACGTCGGGTCGGTGCTCTCCAATATCTCGCCCGTGCGCAGATTGACTTTGTTGATAATCGTTTTTGTATGGATGTTCTCGGCAGAAAGATCGGCGCGGTAAATAGAGTCAAGTTGTGCCAGTGAAACGGGGGCATTATATTCAATAAGTATCTCCTGAAAAGGAACATAATCGTCTTTTCCGTCTTCTCTCAACTTACCTGCAACAATTCTTGTGCCTTCCGGAATCGCCCCTTTTGTTCGTTTCATAATATCTTTGAACGTAGAAGCCACAAAAACCGCATTGCATGTTTCTTCCAGCTGATTATAGTGCATATGGTACACATAAACCGACCACATTGCTTGCAGACAAAACAATACAAACAATGATGCCGCAGTTACAATCTTAGGTCTTCTTGTATTCATGATACCTGCTTTTATTATTTAACGATACAAAGTTACTACAAAAAAGTGAAATGCGGAAAGATATAGTGATAGAATTGAGTTACAAGGGTTTCAGTTGTGCTTCCGATTATTCGTGAAGCCATCGCAATCACCCCTAAAGCCAAATCAGGACGCCGCTACGTTACTTGTCCGTAACCATGCCCGAAAAGGCGACAAACGGACACGGATAACGAAACAAGGCGTTAAGGATTAGTGAGTTATTGACAACCCACGCAACAAATCCGGTTACGGAAAAAGATTGCGCCGTTCCTCCCCGTTTTGCGTACCGGCGACGGACTCTTCACCGACTAATTTTGAACCTAAAAAAATTAAGGACGATGAAGAGTACATTTTCAGTAATCTACTACCTCAAACGTCAGGTAGTGAAAAAGGACGGGACAGTACCCGTCATGGGACGCATCACGGTGGACGGCAGCCAGACGCAGTTCAGTTGCAAACTGACCGTCGATCCCAAGCTGTGGGACACCAAAGGGGGACGTGTCACGGGCAGAAGCACGGCGGCACTCGAAACGAACCGCATGCTCGACAAGATGCGTGTGCGCATCAACAGACATTATCAGGAAATCATGGAGCGTGACAATTTCGTCACGGCGGAGAAGGTCAAGAACGCCTTTCTCGGACTGGAACACCGCTACCACACGCTGATGCAGGTGTTCCGCCAGCACAACGAGGACTACGAGAAACAGGTGGAGGCTGGCATGAAAGCCAAAGGCACGCTCCTGAAGTACAAGACCGTTTACAAGCACCTGCAAGAATTCCTCACCATCCGCTACCGCGTGAAGGACATCGCGCTGAAAGAGCTTACGCCCGCTTTCATCTCCGACTTCGAGATGTTCCTACGCACGGACAAGCACTGCTGCACCAATACCGTGTGGCTGTATGTCTGCCCCTTGCGGACGATGGTGTTCATCGCCATCAACAACGAGTGGCTCACACGCGACCCGTTCCGGGAGTATGAAATCAAGAAGGAGGAAACGACACGCAGTTTCCTGACGAAAGAGGAAATCCGGCTGCTGATGGAGGGCAGGCTGAAAAACGCCAAGCAGGAGCTTTACCGCGACCTCTACCTGTTCTGCGCCTTCACGGGCTTGTCGTTCGCCGACATGCGCAACCTGACGGAAGAGAACATCCATACCTACTTCGACGAACACGAGTGGATAAACATCAACCGCCAGAAGACGGGCGTGGTGTCCAATATCCGCCTGCTCGACATCGCAAAGCGCATCATCGACAAATACCGGGGTCTGTGCGGGAACGGCAGGATTTTCCCCGTTCCCCACTACAACACGTGCCTTGCCGGAATCCGTTCCGTCGCCAAGCGTTGCGGTATCACCAAGCATATCACGTGGCATCAGAGCCGCCACACGGCAGCCACGACGGTGTTCCTCTCCAACGGCGTACCCATCGAAACGGTGAGTTCCATGCTGGGACACAAGAGCATAAAGACGACGCAGATATACGCGAAAATCACCAAAGAGAAGCTCAACCAAGACATGGAGAACCTTGCCGCAAGGTTGAACGGCATCGAGGAATTTTCATGTTGCACCATCTAAAAACAGAGAAGCCATGACACGAGGAACCATCATCATAGAGGACAACACGGTCAGCGTAACCGGTAACGAGATATGGATGACCGCCACAGAAATCGCCGGACTGTTCCACACGGGCGTCCCGGCTGTGAACGCCGCCATCAGAGCCGTCCGCAAGCCGGACGTGCTGAACGACTACGAGGTGTGCCGCTACATGCGGCTTGAAAACGGGCTGCACGCGGATGTTTACTCGCTTGAAATCATCATCCCCGTTGCCTTCCGGCTGAACACCTACCATGCACACGTGTTCCGCACGTGGCTGGTAGAGAAAGCACTCTCGAAGGAAAAGCGGCAGGCATACGTGATGTTCATACAGAACGGAAAAGCCGGGTATTGCTGAAAACGCAGAAGACATATAATAATAAGAATAAAAAGGAAACGGACAGCCCCGTGAAGGAGTTGCCCGTTTCCTTTTTTTTCATGCAGCCGCCTTATTCCATCGGCTTGCGGTAGTTCGCCTCCAGCAGCTCACGCAACCCCGATTCGGGGTAAAGCACCTTCCCTCCCAAAAGGATAAAGGGCAGCACCCTGTTGTTGCGGTACTCCTGCAAGGTGCGGCGGCTGACACGGAGCAGTTCCGCCACCTCCCTGTCCGTCAGGTAACGTTCCCCGTCCAACGGCGGGCGGTAACTTTCCAGAAAGGCGGAGAGCCATTTCGAGCCTTTGCGCATGTTCTGCACGACGGAGGCAAGCGGCTCGTCCTCCATTGTAAACACTTCATTGTTCTCGTTCATCATCATTTCGGATTCAGTGGGTTGTGAATAATAAAAATCAAATCATTTCCCGCAGGGATAGAGCGTGCCGACAAGCGGAATGAGCTTTTTGACCTCCTCCGGCTTGTAATAGAACCTGCGGTTAATCTGCGAGTAGCCGATAAGCCGCCTGTCACGCAAGGTCTGCAACGTGCGCGGGCTGATCCTCAACTGCCCGCAGACCTCCTCGCCCGTGAGCCACCTTTCCATCCGCCCGCCGTCGCTCCTGCGCCTCAGGGCGGCTACCTTCTCCGCGAGGGCGTTGAAGGACGCCACCATCATCTCGAAGGTCTTTTTCTCGATAGATACTATTTCCATAAGCAAAACATTTCAGAGTTTGCCGCAAAGGTAACGAAGCCGCCTTGAACACGTGCCGTTTCCCACTAAAAGGCAGCTTGTTGCGTCGTCTGTCCGGGTTACGGAGCCATTATCCGTAAAAATCTTACGTGAGCCACGTAGTGAGCTGTTAAAGCCCCTTTGGTTTATTGCCGAATTTTGTCGCAGAAACATAGCGCAAGCCGAGCGCAGCACGTCAAGCTCGCTTGAACGGTATGCCGAGGCGCAGCCTATGTTCATGCAAATAAACCAAAAGAAAGGACTGAATATGAAAGTGATAACGATGGAAAGTTCCGCCTTCACCGCATTGACGGAACAGATAGCCGAGATAGCGGCACACGTGCGTGCCGTTTCCGGCGGTAGGAAGGAAGAATCCCCCGACAGGCTGCTCACCACCCGCGAGGCGGCGCACCTGCTGAACGTGAGTTGCCGCACCCTCCAGCGCATGCGCAGCGAACAGCGCATCGCCTATGTCGTGCTGCGCGGCAAGTGCCGCTACCGGCAGTCTGAAATAGACCGCCTGCTCGAAGACAGCACCGTCACGGGCGAAGCCGCGACACCGGAACAGCTGAAACGCAACCACACGCTGCGCACGGGCGGCAGACCCAAAGGAAGGAGGACGTAGGACATGGAACTGCTTACCCGCAACAATTTCGAGAACTGGATGCAGAAGGTGATGGAACGGCTCGACCGTCAGGACGAGATGCTGCTCTCCATGCAGCCGTCCGGCAAAGCCCCGAACCCGATGAACGGGATCAGGCTTTTCGACAACCAAGACCTGTGCATGCTGCTCCAAATCAGCAAGCGCACCCTGCAACGCTACCGCAGCATCGGCGCGCTGCCTTACAAGACGCTCGGCAAAAAGACCTATTACAGCGAGGCGGACGTGCTGACGTTCCTCTCCGAACATGTAAAGGACTTCCGCAAGGAAGATATAGCCTTCTACAAGGCCCGTATCCATAATTTCTTTCAAAAATAACCATTAAAACATTTTTCAGATGGCAAAGAAAAAAGACGAAAAGGACGTGCTGGTTGTCCGTGACGAGAAGACGGGCGAAATCAGCGTGGTAGCCGGGCTGAACGCCGACGGCTCCCCCAAGCGCATCCCCGCGAAAGCGGAGAACGCGCAGAGTTTCCTGCAATTCGACCGGCACGGCGACGTGCTGGACAACTTCTTCAAGAACTTCTTCCGGCAGTGCAAGGAACCCAGCCGCTTCGGTTTCTACCGTGTCGCGGCGGACCAAGCCGACAAGCTGCTGGAGGTTATCAAGGACTTGCTGAAAGACCCCGACGGCAACAAGGAACTGCTTGCGCCCCACAAGGTGGACACCTCCGGCTACGAAAAGAAAGTACAGGAGGAGCAGTCCGCCGAAAAGCAGGAACAACCGGAACAGAAACAAGATGACGAACCTAAAAAACAGGAAGAGATGGAACAGAAAAACGAACAGAATCAGGAAAGCCCGCAGCAGACGCAGGGCAACCGGGGCTACCAGCCCATCGACGAGAGCAAGATCAACTGGCAGGAGTTGGAGGAGAAATGGGGCGTGAAGCGCGACGACCTTGAAAAGTCGGGCGACCTTAACAGAATGCTCAACTACGGCAAGTCCGACTTGGTGAGGGTGTCGCCCAATTTCGGCGGAGAGGCTTTCGAGCTGGACGCCCGCCTCTCCTTCAAGAAGGACGGCGAGGGCAATGTCAGCCTTGTGCCGCACTTCATCCGCAAGGAGCAGAAGCTCGACGAGTACAAGGAACACAAGTTCTCCGACGACGACCGGAAGAACCTGCGCGAAACAGGCAACCTCGGCAGGGTCGTGGACCTCGTGGACAGGGAAACGGGCGAGATCATCCCCTCGTTCGTCAGTATTGACCGCAAGACGAACGAAATCACGGATGTCCCGACGAACAAGGTGCGCATACCGGAACGCATCGGCAAGACGGAAATCACCAAGCAGGAGCAGGACATGCTGCGTGCCGGGCTGCCCGTGCGCGACAAGCTCATCGAGCGCAAGGACGGCAGGAAGTTCGTCACCACCCTGCAAGTGAACGTGGAGCAGCGCGGCGTGGAGTTCGTGCCGGGAACCGGCAGGTCGCCCCGTACCGCCCGGACGCAGGAAACGAAGAACACCCCCGCACAGGGACAGGCGCAGGGTACGGAGAATGCCGGAGGCACGAACAAGGAGCAACGCCGCAACACGTGGACGAACGCCGACGGCAGCATCCGCCCCATCAGCAAATGGAGCGGCGTGGACTTCACCGAACAGCAGAAAGCCGACTACGTGGCTGGCAAAGCCGTGAAATTAGAGAACGTGACCGACAAGCAGGGCTTCCACGCCACGATGTACATCAAGTTCAACCCGGAGAAGGGACGCCCGTACCGCTACGACACCAACCCCGACAACGCGCAGAAGGTCGCCCCTTCCAACGAGAGCCGCACGCAGGTGGCGGTGAACAGCGAGGGCAAGACCAACGAGGCTACCAAGAACCTGAAAGAGCCGTTGCGGAAGGGACAGACCGCCCCGAAGGACACCGCACAGCAACAGCAGCAGAAAAGAAACAACAAGGGCATGAAGATGTAATCCCGTGTCCGCCACTAAATCCGAAGTAACATTTGTAAAATTCAAAACGACAGAAGAATATGAAGACAATCATTGCAGAAAAGCCGTCTGTGGCACGTGAGATCGCCCGTATCGTGGGCGCGACAAAGAGAGAGGAAGGATATTTCGAGGGAGGCGGCTACGCCGTGACTTGGGCGTTCGGACACCTTGTGCAGCTTGCCATGCCCGACGGCTACGGCATACGCGGTTTCGTCCGTGACAATCTGCCCGTCATTCCCGACACCTTCACGCTCGTCCCCCGTCAGGTAAAGACGGAGAAGGGCTACAAGCCCGACAGCGGCGTGGTGGCGCAGATCAAGACCGTTGCCCGGCTATTCAAGGAAAGCGAACAGATCATCGTGGCGACCGATGCAGGGCGCGAGGGTGAGCTTATCTTCCGCTACCTCTACCATTATACCGGATGCACCACCCCGTTCGTCCGCCTCTGGATAAGCTCGCTTACCGACAAGGCTATCCGCGAGGGACTGCGCAACCTCGAAGCGGGCGGCAAATACGACAACCTCTATCTTGCCGCCAAAGCGCGGAGCGAATCAGACTGGCTCGTGGGCATCAACGGCACGCAGGCACTCTCCATCGCCGCCGGACACGGCACGTACTCCATCGGGCGGGTGCAGACACCCACGTTGGCGATGGTGTGCGCACGCTATTGGGAGAACCGCCGCTTCACGCCCGAAGCCTTCTGGCAGCTCCATATCGCAACGGACGGCTGCGATGAAGGAACGGTGAAGTTTTCCTCTTCCGAAAAGTGGAAAGAGAAAGAGCCTGCGACGGAACTATATAATAAGGTGAAGTCGGCAGGCACAGCCACCGTCACGAAAGCCGAACGCAAGGAGAAGACGGAGGAAACACCGCTGCTGTACGACCTGACGACGCTCCAGAAGGAAGCCAACGCCAAGCACGGCTTCACGGCGGAACAGACGCTTGAAATCGCGCAGAAGCTTTACGAGAAGAAGCTCATCACCTATCCGCGAACCGGAAGCCGCTACATACCCGAAGACGTGTTCGCCGAAATCCCCAAGCTGCTCGCCTTCATCGGGGCTTTGCCCGAATGGAAAGGCAAGGTGCAGCCGAAATGCGTCCCGACACGCAGAAGCGTGGACGGCGGCAAGGTGACGGACCACCACGCCCTGCTCGTCACGGGCGAGAAGCCACTATTCCTCTCCAAAGAGGACAGCACCGTCTATCAGATGGTTGCCGGACGCATGATCGAGGCTTTCTCCGAAAAATGCGTCAAGGACACCGCCACCGTCACGGCGGAGTGTGCCGGAGTGGAGTTCACGGTGAAAGGCAGCGTCATCAGGCAAGCCGGATGGCGTGCCGTCTATAGCGTGGAGGACAAGGAAGAAACCTCCATCCCCGATTGGCGGGAAGGCGACACGCTGACGCTGAAAGGCTGCTCCATCACGGAGGGAAAGACCAAACCCAAGCCGCTGCATACAGAAGCGACACTGTTGTCGGCAATGGAAACGGCGGGCAAGGACATAGAGGACGATGCACTCCGTCAGGCGTTGAAGGACTGCGGCATCGGCACGCCCGCCACCCGTGCGGCGATTATCGAAACGCTCTTCAAGCGCGGCTACATGGAACGCTGCAAGAAATCGCTTGTGCCGACTGAAAAAGGGCTTGCCCTCTATTCGGTCGTGAAGACGATGCGCATCGCCGACGTAACCATGACGGGCGAATGGGAGAAGAATCTGGCACGCATCGAGCGCGGGGAAATGCCCGCCGAAACCTTCCGCAGGGAGATAGAGGCGTACACACGCGAAATCACCTCCGAACTGCTCTCGTGCGACAAACTGTTCGCCCGCAGGGATTCCGGCTGCAAGTGTCCCAAGTGCGGGACGGGCAGCATGCAGTTCTACGGCAAGGTGGTACGCTGCGACAACGCGGAGTGCGGGCTGCCCGTGTTCCGCCTGAAAGCGAACCGCACCCTTTCCGATGACGAGATCAAAGACCTGCTCACCGACGGGCATACGAAGCTGCTCAAAGGCTTCAAGAGCAAGCAGGGCAAGAGCTTCGACGCCATAGTCGCCTTTGACGGGGACTATAACACGACTTTCGTGTTCCCCGAAAGGAACACGAGCAGGAAATTTTCAGGACGGAAGAAATAGTATTAACTTTTGAGAAAGTAGGCTGCACCTCAACAATAGAAATAAACGGGTTTATTTCGTATTGTCTTCGATTTGCACTACCTTTGCCACTTGTTCAGAGTAATGAATTGTTCTTCGATACCGGATTACACTCATACTTTGGATTTAGTGGTGGCACTCGGAGGGATACCGAGTGCCTTTTCTTTCTCCTTTTCAGACGACTATCCCCGTCATTATCAATCCACTAAATTCCAAAGTAATGAACAACAAGAAGAAAAACGAGGGTCAGACCGACTTTTCCTATTACGGTCTGTACCTGCTGGACTACCTCCGCACGAACAGGTTTGAACAGGCTTCCGACGATGCCTTCATCCGGGAGCGTGCCGACCGTGCCGCCGAAACGTATGAGCGTGCGCGGCTCGAAGGCTATCCGCCCGAAGGGGCGCAGGAGTTGGCGATGGACACGCTCCTGCGGGGGCTTCGCTATTCCAAGTACGCCATCCTCCGCGAAGTCGTGGAAAACGAGTTTGCCGACGAAGTGCCGGGAAAGAAACGCGAAGCCTTCATCCGAAAGTTGCTGCCGCCGGTCGGCAACGTATTCTCCGCCTATGACCTTTCGGACGACAATTTCGCCCTGTCGCCCGAATACGACCTGCTCTACACGGAGCTGACGGGAGCCGCCGTCCTTTATATCGGGGAATATGGCGTTTAACCGCAAACAACGGCTGCGGGACAACATCGAGGCGATACGGACGGCATTCATCCTTGACAGGGAACGGAGGACGGCAACCGCCGAGGAACAAGCCATACTTCGGAAGTATTGCGGTTTCGGCGGGTTGAAGTGCATACTGAATCCTGCAAAGGAACTGACGGATGCCGTGCATTGGGCGAAATCGGACCTCGAACTGTTTACCCCTACGGTAGAACTGCACAGGCTGGTGCGTGAAAACAGCAAGGACGATACGGAGTACAAGCGGTACGTGGATGCCATGAAGCAGTCCGTGCTGACCGCTTTCTACACCCCGCCGGAGATAACCGGCACGATTGCGGAGGCTCTGCATGAACACGGCATACGTCCCGACCGTGTGCTGGAGCCGTCGGCGGGCGTGGGCGCATTCGTGGATGCCGTGCTGGAAAACAAGCCGGACGCGGACATCATGGCTTTCGAGAAAGACCTGATGACGGGCAAGATATTGGGACACCTGCATCCCGACCAAAAGGTAAGGGTGCAGGGATTCGAGAAGATAGAGAAGCCCTTCACGGACTATTTCGACCTTGCCATCTCGAACATCCCGTTCGGCGACGTGGCTGTGTTCGACCCGGAATTTACAGGAAGCCAAGACCCGGCAAGGCGTTCCGCACCGAAGGCAATACACAACTACTTCTTCCTGAAAAGCCTTGACGCGGTGCGTGAGGGCGGCATCGTGGCGTTCATCACCTCTCAAGGGGTACTGGACGCACCGTCCAACGCGCCCATACGCGAGTATATGATGCGTAATGCCAATCTGGTGGGAGTCGCACGCCTGCCGAACAACCTCTTCACGGACAACGCGGGTACGGAAGTGGGCAGCGACCTGATTATCCTGCAAAAGAACAGCGGCAAGAAACGGGAGCTGTACGATTATGAAGAGTTGTTCGTGCAGACGGAAAAGACACCGATAGGCAGTTTCCAGAACGGGTATGTCGGCAGCATCGGCATGATTCCCCACTCGGATCTGATAAGCGGCACAGACCCTTACGGGAAACCAGCCTATAAAGTCATGCACCGGGACGGCATCGGGCAAATGGCGGAGGATTTGCGGGAACATATGGATATTGAGCTGTATAAGTTGGACAAAAAGCTGTATGAAATGCACAGCCTGCATCCGGCACAGGGGAAAAGCACGGTAACAGAAACCATTTCCACACCGGTTGTCACTCCTGAGATACAGCCACGTCATGAAATGGCAGCGAAGCCCGAAGCGGCAACACCGCAGCCGGAGGAAGAAAAGTCGGAGATAGAGCCGCGCCGCCCCGATTATTCGGAGGGCGTGCAGCTCTCCCTGCTCGACCTCTGGGGCATGACCGAGGAAGTACGCAAGCAGGAAGCCCCCGCCAAGAAGAAAAAGACGGCGAAAAAGGAAAGCCCGGCAAGGCGTATGCCTCCCAAACCGCAGGCGCAGGTTACGCCGAAGGTTACGACTGCACCGCCACAGCCGTCTGTTGCACCACTGACGGAGAAGAGGGACAGCCATGAAACAAAGCCGGTGAGTTTCGCAGCCAAAGGCGATCTGGATGATATTTACGCCTCTTTGGATTGGGACACCAATCCGCCCATCAACGGTTTCTATGAAATGATGATGGACCTCACGCCGGAGCGACGCAAGGAACTTCGCAGGCTGGCGGCACAGCATCAGGAGAAGCAACGGGTGGACGGGACGGCGGTGAAAGCCGCTCCCGCCATTGACATGCCGGAAAAGGAAGCGACAAAACGCCCCGAAGCACAGACGGAAGTCGCAACCGTTCCCGTTACGGACAATAACGCAAGTGAGACAACAACTTCCCTTTTCCCTGAATTTGAAACGGAAAAGCCGAAGGAGGAACCTCTCGACCTTTCTCCCCGTCCGTTCAACGGTATGCTGGAGCCGCACTACCGTGACGGCTCTATGGTACTGGATGCTTCACGCAATCTCGGTTATTTGAAGGGCCTCACGCCTTACGGCGCGACATTCCAACCGCTTGACCTGACCGGCTACCAGAAGGAGAAAGCGATGTTGTATGTGTCACTCCGTGACGCATACGAGCGGCTTTACCGCTACGAGGCGGAGTATCACGATGAAGGGTCTGCGCAACGCGGAGCGTTGAACACCTGCTACGATGAGTTTGTCATGCGCTACGGCAACCTCAATGCCAAGCATAACGTGAAACTGTTGATGATGGATGTCGCCGGACGCGACATCCTTTCGCTGGAACGGGCGGAGGACGGCAGGTTCGTCAAGGCGGACATTTTCGAGCGTCCCGTTTCCTTCTCTGTGGAGAGCCATGCCAACGTAAGCTCTCCCGAAGAGGCACTCTCCGCGTCGCTCAACAAGTTCGGCACGGTCAATCTCGACTATATGCGGGAGATAACCGACAGCACGGAGGAGGGATTGCTTGACGCCCTCAAAGGACGCATCTTCTACAACCCGCTCGTAACCGGTTACGAGATAAAGGACAGGTTCATCGCCGGGAATGTGATAGAAAAGGCGGAGCGCATCGAGGCATGGATGGGCGACAACCCCGAAAACGGACGTATGCCGGAAGTGAAGCAGGCGTTGGAGGCTCTGAAAGAAGCCGAGCCGCCGCGCATCGCCTTTGAGGACCTCGACTTCAATTTCGGGGAACGCTGGATTCCGACGGGCGTGTATGCCGCCTATATGAGCCATCTTTTCGACACGGACGTGAAAATCGCCTACTCCGCAAGCATGGATGAGTTTTCGGTGGCGTGCGGCTGCCGCACCATGAAAATCACGGACGAGTTTTTAGTGAAGGGCTATTACCGGAACTATGACGGCATGCACCTGTTGAAACACGCCCTGCACAACACCTGCCCGGACATGATGAAATCCATCGGTAAGGACGAGCATGGCAATGACATCAAGGTGCGTGACAGCGAGGGCATACAGCTCGCCAACGCCAAGATTGATGAAATCCGCAACGAGTTCTCGGAATGGCTGGAAGAGCAGTCGCCGCAGTTCAAGGAACGGCTGACGACGATGTACAACCGCAAGTTCAACTGTTTCGTGCGCCCAAAGTATGACGGCTCTCACCAGACATTTCCCGACCTCAACCTCAAAGGGCTGGCAAGCCGGGGTATCAAGAGCGTCTATCCGTCACAGATGGATTGCGTCTGGATGCTCAAACAGAATGGCGGTGGCATTTGTGACCACGAGGTGGGAACCGGTAAAACGCTGATAATGTGTATTGCAGCGCATGAGATGAAGCGCCTGAACTTGGCGCACAAACCGATGATTATCGGGCTGAAAGCCAATGTCGCGGAGATTGCCGCCACCTATCAGGCGGCATATCCCAACGCGCGGATTCTCTATGCCTCGGAGAAGGACTTCTCGACCGCCAACCGCGTGCGTTTCTTCAACAACATCAAGAACAACGACTACGATTGCGTCATCATGTCGCACGACCAGTTCGGCAAGATTCCGCAGTCGCCGGAGTTGCAGCAGCGCATCCTGCAAGCGGAGCTTGACACGGTGGAGGAAAATCTCGAAGTCCTGCGGCAACAGGGCAAGAACGTGTCGAGGGCGATGCTGAAAGGGCTGGAAAAGCGCAAGCACAACCTTGAAGCGAAGTTGGAGAAGGTGGAACATGCCATCCAATCGCGCACGGATGATGTGGTGGACTTCAAGCAGATGGGCATCGACCATATCTTCATTGACGAGAGCCATCAATTCAAGAACCTGACTTTCAACACGCGGCACGACCGTGTGGCGGGATTGGGAAACTCGGAAGGAAGCCAGAAAGCCCTGAACATGCTCTTTGCCATACGTACCATACAGGAACGCACGGGCAAGGACTTGGGGGCTACGTTCCTGTCCGGTACGACCATCAGCAACTCGCTGACGGAGCTGTACCTGCTCTTCAAGTACCTTCGCCCTAAGGAACTGGAACGGCAGGATATTCGTTGCTTTGACGCTTGGGCGGCTATCTTTGCCAAGAAGACGACCGACTTCGAGTTCAACGTGACGAACAACGTGGTGCAGAAGGAGCGTTTCCGCTACTTCATCAAAGTGCCGGAGCTTGCCGCCTTCTACAACGAGATAACCGACTACCGCACGGCGGAGGACGTGGGCGTGGACCGTCCGCACAAGAACGAGATACTGCACCACATACCGCCGACGCCGGAGCAGGAGGACTTCATCCAAAAGCTGATGCAGTTCGCCAAGACGGGTGACGCCACGCTGCTGGGCAGACCACCCCTGTCGGAAACGGAGGAGAAGGCGAAGATGCTTATCGCCACCGACTACGCCCGCAAGATGGCTCTCGATATGCGCATGATAGACCCGCATTACGAAGACCACCCCGACAACAAGGCTTCGCACTGCGCCAAGACGATTGCGGAGTATTACCACAGGTATGACGCGCAGAAAGGCACGCAGTTCGTGTTCTCGGATCTGGGAACGTACCAGCCGGGCGACGGGTGGAACGTGTACAGCGAGATAAAGCGGAAACTGACGGAGGACTACGGCATCCCGGCAGGCGAGGTGCGCTTCATTCAGGAGTGCAAGACCGACAAGGCACGCAAGGGGGTGATAGACGCCATGAACGCCGGAACGGTGCGCGTGCTGTTCGGCTCCACCTCCATGCTCGGAACGGGTGTGAACGCGCAGAAACGGTGTGTCGCAATCCATCATTTGGATACGCCGTGGCGTCCGTCCGACCTACAACAGCGTGACGGACGGGGAGTCAGGGCAGGCAACGAGATTGCCAAGCATTTTGCCGGGAACAACGTGGATGTCATCATCTACGCTGTGGAAAAGTCGCTGGACAGCTACAAGTTCAACCTGCTGCACTGCAAGCAGACATTCATCTCGCAGCTCAAAAGCGGGGCGATGGGCGCGCGTACCATCGACGAGGGGGCTATGGACGAGAAATCGGGCATGAACTTCTCGGAGTACATGGCGTTGCTCTCCGGCAATACCGACCTTTTGGACAAGGCGAAACTGGAAAAGCGTATCGCCTCGCTCGAAGGGGAACGCAAGTCGTTCAACAAGGGCAAGCGCGATTCGGAGTTCAAGCTGGAAGCCAAGACGGGGGAACTGCGCAACAATACGGCGGTAATCGAAGCCATGACGGAAGATTGGAACCGCTTTCTTTCCGTTGTCAAGACCGATAAGGAGGGCAATCGCCAGAATGCTGTCAAGGTGGACGGTGTGGATTCTACCGATGAAAAGGTTATCGGAAAGCGTTTGCAGGAAATCGCCAAGAACGCCACGACGGGCGGTTTGTACAAGCCTGTCGGGGAACTTTACGGTTTTCCGATAAAGGTGGTCAGCGAGAGAATACTCAAAGAGGGGCTGGAGTTTACCGACAACCGTTTCGTGGTGGAGGGAAACTACAAGTACACTTACAATAACGGGCATCTGGCGATGGCTGATCCGGTAGCCGCCGCACGTAATTTCCTGAACGCATTGGAGAGGATTCCGTCCATCATCGACCAGTATAAGGGAAAGAACGAGGTGCTGGAAAAGGAAGTCCCACAGTTGCAGGAGATAGCAAGTAAGGTATGGAAAAAGGAGGACGAACTGAAACAGTTGAAGTCCGAACTTGCCGCGCTTGACCGCAAAATACAGTTAGAGCTTGCGCCGCCTACACCCGATGTCGCCGAAAAGGAGAACGACGGACAGGAGGTCAAGCCTGTTTCGGAAGGTGTACGGAGCATATCGCCACAACAAACCGATGATGCACCACCGATACGCAGCCCGATGGATAAACGAAGTCCGTCTGGCAATTTCATTGCCAATCATATCATTATCGGGCGTCCGGGTTTTCAGTTTAAGGATGAAAACCGATCGAAAGGGATAAAAATTTAAAATTATGAATTTTATATAAAATATTAATAGGGGCTATCCAAAAGGTCTAAAAGTAAATCTTATCCCCTCTGCAAGTATCTGTAGAAGAGTGATTGTAAGGATTTCTTTCTTTTTGGGCAGCCTCTATTAAATTTATTTATTCTTTCTTGATTTATGTTTATAAACATTATACCAAAAAATATTCCAACTAACCTTGTTTATGTTTTGTCAGCCACCATTTGCACAACCATATTTGACTCCCAAAGAGAGTGAATTCGATAAGATAACTTGCTGCATACCCACAATAAGGGGCTAAATAGAATACGAATGGGAAATAGATAACAGTACCGACAACAGATTGCGTTATGTAGTTGGTTAAACTCATTTTACCATAAAGCTGTAATGTGGAAACCGCTTTTTTGACACGTTCCTTATGACACAATAATATGAACGAGAATATTTCTACAGAATCATCAGTAAAACAGAAAAAAATACTAATTTTGTTTTTGATGATCATTTCAAAAGGAATTAGAAAAATATCTAATTCTAACTTATAGAGGAAAAAGCAACAATTAAATATTAAAGAATAAAAGATACGAAAAATATGACGCCAAAAGAGATACTACAAGAATGGATTGACTGCTTCAACGCCGCCGATGCAGTCGCTTTGGCAAACTTATACGCTCAGGATGCCATAAACCATCAAGTCGCAAACACCCCGGTTATAGGAAAAACAGCTATCCATAAAATGTTTGTAAATGAATTTGCAACCTCAAAAATGGTTTGTATTGTTGAGCATATATTCGAGGATGGAGAATGGGCTATCATGGAATGGAAAGATCCGCTCGGGTTGCGAGGATGCGGATTCTTCCATGTGCAAAACGATAAAATCGTTTTCCAAAGAGGTTATTGGGATAAGCTCAGCTTTCTCAAACAGCACGGTTTAACCGTAGAGAATAGTGATAAAAATCCAAACACATAACACCGTCCGATATGGGAATCATCATTCATTCTTTAGAGTCCGTTTCTTTCAAAGATTTGTATGCGGCATTCTCATCCGCATTCAAAGATTATGATTTCTCTTTGAATGCGGATGAATTGCGACGCATGCTCGACCGACGAGGATACAATCCACAACTATCTTTCGGAGCATTTTTCGAAGGACGGCTGATTTCTTTTGTGTTTAACGGAACAGGCATGTACAACAACATCTTGACGGCTTATGACACAGGGACGGGAACCGTACCTTCATTCCGGGGATTACACCTAACCCAAAAAATATTCACTTTCAGCCTCGAATTGATATATCAACAAGGAGTTCGGCAATATGTACTGGAAGTTTTGCAACACAATCACAAAGCAATAAAAATATATCGCAAATTAGGCTTTGAAACACAGAGAAATTTCAACTACTACTCTGCCAAACTGAGCGATATTGTTCCTGTATTGCAAGTAAACCATACTGCATGTCGCATACTCCCATCGGATTTAAAAAACTGCCTTAACCAAACGGCCTGGTTCGATTTTCATCCTTCATGGCAAAATGACAGGGCTTCACTGGAACGCGGAATCGACAATTTGGACATATTGGGAGCTTATGAAAGAGAAGAACTTGTCGGATTTGTTATCTTTGAACCGGCATCAGGCGATATTTCATCCCTCGCAGTTGCAAAAGATTACCGGCGTAAAGGAATAGGCAAGTCCTTGCTTAAAAGTGCTGTCAGTCATTTTCAAAGCGATGTACTCAAATTTACTAATGTTGATTGCGATTGTGAATCAGTCACTGGTTTCTTGTCATCATTAGGACTTACCCCAAAAGGACAACAGTTTGAAATGGTCAGAAAAATTTAACCTACATTTATATGAATAGCCCTCATCATCAAATAACAAATTAATAATACCAAATAAAAATACGTATAGATTAAAAAAGTTCTTTGTGCTTTTGTCAGGGAACTTTTTTTTCGTAAATTTGCGTTCAATTATGCGGCAGTAATAATATACATATTAATACGAGTTAAGAATCCTGTAGTTTTCCACATGCTACGAGGAGGTATTAAAAGGTGCGTTTCGGCAATGCATCTATTGTAGTATATTATTGCTTAATCAAATGAACATTATAAATTTAGGAATTCTTGCTCACATTGATGCAGGAAAAACTTCCGTAACCGAAAATCTGCTATTTGCCTGCGGAGCAACGGAAAAGCGCGGCAGTGTTGATAAAGGTGACACCATAACAGACTCTATGGATATAGAAAAACGTAGAGGAATTACTATTCGGGCTTCTACGACATCTATTGTTTGGAATGGTGTGAAATGCAATATCATTGACACTCCGGGACACATGGATTTTATTGCAGAGGTGGAGCGGACATTCAAAATGCTTGATGGAGCAGTCCTCATATTATCGGCAAAGGAAGGCATACAAGCACAAACAAAGTTGCTGTTCAAGACTTTGCAAAAACTGCAAATCCCGACAATTATATTTATCAATAAGATTGATCGTGCCGGCGTAAATCTTGAGCGTTTATATCTGGACATAAAAACAAATCTGTCGCAAGACGTCTTGTTTATGCAAACGGTTGTCGATGGAGTAGTTTACCCGATTTGCACCTCAACAGATATAAGGGCAGAACACAAAGAATTTGTATGCAACCATGACGACGATATATTAGAACTATATTTGGCGGATAAAGAAATCTTACCGGCAGATTATTGGAATGCGATAATCGCTCTTGTGGCAAAAGCCAAAGCCTATCCGGTCTTGCATGGATCAGCAATGTGCAATATTGGCATCAATGAGTTGTTAGACGCCATCATTTCTTTTATATTTCCTCCGGCATCAGTCCCAAATAGACTTTCAGCTTATCTTTATAAAATAGAACATGACCCCAAAGGGCATAAAAGAAGTTTTCTAAAAATTATTGACGGAAGTCTGAGACTTCGAACCGTTATAAAAGTCAATGATTCGGAAAAATTCATCAAGATTAAAAATCTAAAAACCATTTATCAGGGCAAAGAGATAAATGTTGATGAAGTGGTTGCTAATGATATCGCAATTATAGAAGATATAGAAGAATTAAGAATCGGAGATTATTTAGGTGTTAAACCTTGTCTGATTCAAGGATTATCTCATCAGCATCCCGCCCTCAAATCTTCTGTCCGACCAGACAAGCCCGAAGAGAGAAGCAAGTTGATATCCGCTCTAAATGTATTGTTTATTGAAGACCCGTCTCTGTCCTTTTCCATAAATTCATATAGTGATGAATTGGAAATCTCGTTATATGGTTTAACCCAAAAAGAAATCATACAAACATTGCTGGAAGAACGATTCTCCGTAAAGACCCATTTTGATGAAATCAAGACTATCTACAAAGAACGACCTAAAAAGAAGGTGAATAAGATTATCCATATCGAAGTCCCTCCCAACCCTTACTGGGCCTCAATAGGACTGACTCTGGAACCTTTACCGATAGGGTCAGGGGTGCAAATCGAAAGTGAAATCTCCTTTGGTTATCTGAACCATTCTTTTCAAAATGCCGTTTTTGAAGGAATCCGTATGTCTTGCCAATCGGGATTGCATGGATGGGAAGTGACGGATTTGAAAGTAACCTTTACTTATGCCCTTTATTATAGTCCGATAAGTACCCCTGCCGATTTTAGACAATTGTCTCCTTATGTCTTCAGGTTGGCTTTGCAACAATCAGGAGTGGATATTCTCGAACCGATGCTCTATTTTGAGTTACAGATACCACAAGTAGCAAGTTCCAAAGCTATTACAGATCTGCAAAAAATGATGTCTGAGATTAAAGGTATCAGTTGTAATAAAGAGTGGTGTCTTATTGAAGGGAAAGTTCCATTAAATACAAGTAAAGACTATGCTTCAGAAGTAAGTTCATACACTAAAGGCTTAGGCACTTTTATGGTTAAGCCGTGTGGGTATCAAATAACAAAAGGCGGTTATTCTGATAATACCCGTATGGAAGAAAAGGATAAACTTTTATTCATGTTTGAAAAATCAGTATCATCAAAATAATGGAACGATCCAGGAATTTCTATAAGACAATACGGTTGGGGTATATACTTATCTCCGTTCTTATCGGATGTATAGCATATAATAGCTTCTATGAATGGCAGGAGATAGAAGCATTAGAACTTGACAATAAAAAAATAGACGAGTTCCGAAAAGAGATAAACAATATCAATATTCAAATGATAAAATTTTCTCTATTTGGTGAAACAATACTGGAATGGAACGATAAAGATATCGAACATTACCATGCACAGCGTATGGCAATGGATAGTATGCTCTGCCGTTTCAAAGCTACCTATCCGGCAGAGCGTATAGACAGCGTACGCCATCTTCTCGAAGATAAGGAACGGCAGATGTGCCAAATCGTTCAAATACTTGAACAACAACAAGCCATCAACGATAAGATAACCAGTCAAGTACCTGTAATCGTGCAGAAGAGTGTGCAGGAACAGCCCAAGAAGTCCAAGCGCAAAGGTTTCTTGGGCATCTTCGGCAAAAAGGAAGAAGCGAAACCAACTGTGACTACCACGATGCACCGTTCCTTTAACCGGAATATGAGAACCGAACAACAGGCGCAAAGCCGCCGCTTATCGGTTCATGCCGATAGCCTTGCCGCACGAAATGCGGAACTTAACAGGCAACTGCAAGGACTGGTTGTTCAAATAGACGGGAAAGTACAAACTGACCTACAAAAGCGGGAAGCCGAGATAACAGCCATGCGGGAACGGTCGTTCATTCAGATTGGGGGCTTGACAGGGTTCGTTATACTGCTACTGGTCATATCATATATCATCATACACCGAAATGCCAACCGCATCAAGCGATATAAACAGGAAACCGCAGATTTAATCGAGCGACTGCAACAAATGGCAAAGCGAAACGAGGCACTGATAACCTCCCGCAAGAAAGCCGTACATACCATTACCCATGAATTACGCACACCGCTGACTGCAATAACGGGCTATGCCGGACTGATACAAAAAAACTTCAATGCGGATAAAACCGGGATGTATATCCGAAATATTCAGCAATCCTCCGACCGTATGCGTGAAATGCTTAATACTCTTCTGAGTTTCTTCCGGCTGGACGACGGCAAGGAACAACCTAATTTCTCCACGTGTAGGATTTCATCAATAGCGCATACGCTCGAATCAGAGTTTATGCCAATTGCCATAAACAAGGGACTTGCTCTTACTGTGACGAATCACACGGATGCTGTTGTACTGACCGATAAGGAACGCATTCTACAAATTGGAAATAACCTGCTGTCAAACGCCATCAAGTTCACTGAGAACGGTGCCGTTTCTCTGACAATGGGGTATGATAACGGTATGCTGAAACTTATCGTCAAAGATACGGGTTCGGGTATGACCGAAGAGGAACAGCAACGTGTGTTCGGTGCGTTTGAACGTTTGTCAAACGCTGCCGCAAAGGACGGCTTCGGATTAGGTCTTTCCATTGTTCAGCGCATTGTGACAATGCTCGGCGGCACAATCCAGCTGAAGAGCGAGAAAGGCAAGGGCAGCCGTTTCACGGTGGAGATACCCATGCAGTCAGCCGAGGAATTGCCGGAACGGATAAATAAAACACAGATTCATCATAACCGAACACTCCATGATATTGTTGCCATCGACAATGACAAGGTACTTCTCCTAATGCTGAAAGAAATGTATGCACAAGAAGGGATACATTGCGATACCTGTACCAATGCGGCGGAACTGATGGAAATGATACGCCGGAAAGAATACAGTCTGCTTCTGACCGATTTGAATATGCCGGATATAAACGGCTTCGAGCTGTTGGAACTGCTACGCACCTCCAATGTGGGCAATTCAAGGATCATTCCGATTATTGTAACAACCGCTTCGGGCAGTTGCAACAGAGAGGAACTTTTAGAACGTGGATTTTCTGATTGCCTTCTCAAGCCGTTTTCCATATCGGAGCTGATGGAAGTTTCCGACAAGTGCGCCATGAAAGGTAAACAAAATGAAAAGCCTGATTTCTCCTCCCTACTGTCTTACGGCAATGAATCCGTCATGTTGGATAAACTGATAGCGGAAACCGAAAAGGAAATGCAGTCGGTCAGGGATGGGGAACAACGGAAAGACTTTCAAGAACTGGACGCCCTGACACACCACCTACGTAGTTCGTGGGAGATACTGCGTGCCGACCAACCATTAAGGGAACTTTATAAACAGCTTCATGGGAGTGCCGTTCCCGATTATGAAGCATTGAACAACGCCGTGACTGCCGTATTGGATAAGGGTTCGGAGATAATCCGGCTGGCAAAAGAAGAAAGGAGAAAATACGAAAATGGATAAAACAAAAATCATCGTGGTGGAGGACAACATCGTATATTGCGAGTTTGTCTGCAACCTGCTGGCACGGGAGAAATTCCGTACCGTGCAGGCTTTCCACCTCTCGACAGCGAAGAAACTTCTGCAACAAGCCGCTGACAATGATATAGTAGTTTCTGATTTGCGTTTGCCTGACGGTGACGGCATCGACCTATTGCGCTGGATGCGCAAAGAAGGCATGACGCAGCCGTTCATCATCATGACCGACTATGCCGAAGTACATACGGCGGTTGAAAGCATGAAACTCGGTTCGCTGGACTACATACCCAAGCAACTCGTGGAGGACAAACTCGTGCCTTTGCTCCGCACCATACTGAAAGAGCGGAATATCGGGCGAAGCCGCATGCCCGTATTTGCCCGTGACGGTTCAGCCTTTCAGAAAATCATGCACCGGATAAGGCTGGTAGCTCCTACCGACATGAGCGTACTGATATTCGGGGAGAACGGTACTGGCAAAGAGCATATTGCCCATCTACTGCACGATAAAAGCAAGCGTTCAGGCAAGCCTTTCGTGGCGGTGGACTGCGGCTCACTCACCAAAGAACTTGCGCCATCGGCGTTCTTCGGACACGTTAAAGGAGCGTTCACTGGTGCTGAAAACACAAAGAAAGGCTATTTCCACGAGGCGGAAGGCGGCACATTGTTTTTGGATGAAGTGGGTAATCTCGCACCGGAAACCCAACAGATGTTACTCCGTGCCATACAGGAACGGCGGTTCCGTCCCGTTGGCGACAAGTCCGACCGCAGTTTCAACGTCCGCATCATCGCCGCCACCAACGAGGATCTGGAAAAGGCGGTCAATGAAAAGCGTTTCCGACAGGATTTGTTATACCGCCTACATGACTTCGAGATAACCGTTCTGCCCTTACGTGACTGTCAGGAGGACATCATGCCGCTGGCGGAGTTCTTCCGTGAGATTGCCAATAAGGAATTGGAATGCAATGTTAGTGGCTTCAGTTCCGAAGCGCGGAAAGTGTTACTGATCCATTCATGGCCGGGTAACGTGCGCGAACTTCGGCAGAAAATCATGGGTGCGGTGTTGCAGGCTCAGACGGGACTTGTCACGAAAGAGCATCTGGAACTTGGAATAACCGAAACAACCTCTGTTGTCGGCTTCTCCCTACGCAACGAAGAGGAAGATAAAGAGCGGATTATACGTGCTTTGAAGCAGGCTGGCGGGAACCGGAAGGTTGCTGCCGAATTGCTTGGAATAGGCAGGACAACACTCTATAATAAACTGGAAGAATATGGATTGAAGTATAAATTTGAGCAACCATAGCCCGCAATTCGCTGAAAATGGCTATCTTTGCATGACATATTAGAAGGTAACGGCGACTGGCAGAGCCTTTTGCCGCCTATATATAACATAAGACCGCAAGGCGTTTCGAGCGAAAATCTGGTAAATTGACACTACGGAGACGATTGCGTGATGCTTATGCTATGCCTACGCATAGCGTGCATTCACGTACTCTCCGTAAAAGGCTTTACCAGAGCCGTCGCTTGAAAGTAGTGTGATTTGCACGCTACTTTTTTGCCCTTGCCCAACGAAAGGAAACGATAATGGGTAAAGTACAGATTCTTGCCGTCCTCACGATAGACGGTTGTCAAAGCTCCGAGTTATATTGCAAAGCGTATAAGGAACTGCGCCTTGAAGATTGCGGCATCAATGAGATAAGGGAAAACGCCCTTTATCATATCACACCGGATTATTCCATCTCCATGCTTGACGAATGGCGGAAATCCACAACAGACATCTGCTATCTGGCGGAAGTCACTCCTGAAAAAGCGGACTACATCAACGGGCTGCTGCGTATGCGTGTGGTGGATGAAATCATACTTTACACGATTCCTTTCATTGCCGGAACGGGAAAGCGTTTCTTCCAATCCGCCTTGCCGCAGGAACAATGGACGCTGACCTCACAGAAGGTGTACCGCAACGGAGTGGTCCGCCATATCTATAAAGCGTGCGTTTGATGTCCATAAAATGGACGAATGTTCAGTAAATGAACACTTTAAGCTGAATACAATTCCTTTCAGATAAATAAATCGCGAAATTATCACTCTGAAATCCAGCACCTTGCAGAGAGCGTGCCGGATTTTTTATTTTATGGACACGCTTTTTGCCAATCATATTCATGTGCGCATACCGAAAAAACAGAGTGTAAAATTTCAAAATTGACAGGACATGAATTATTTCTTATTGACGGAAACAGAGTTCTTCCGCCGTATAAACGAAGCCGGGGACTGCAATATGGAAACGGCATACACGGCTTTCGCCACGCAAGTGATCGAACTATGCAACGGCAATGTGGACACCACCCGCACCATCATCGCGCTGGCTTACATTGAAATCGAGTTGCAGCACCATCCCGTGCGCAATCTTCCCGAAGAAAAGAGGGAGGTTGCAGCCTACATCAGCAAGGCACTCTCTTTCGTTAGGAAGATGCAGAAGTTCCTTGCCGCTCCCCAAGTGTCACCACTAATCCCCATCCGTACATCCTCCGACAACACAACCGAAAATCCCGCCTCACCCCTGCAATGGACGGGCAACGCCATCGACCTCGTGGAACTTATCTACGGCATCAACGAGATGGGCTGCATCAATAACGGCAACATGCCGCTCAAACAGCTCGCCCCGCTCCTCTACAAGATTTTCGGTGTCGAATCAAAGGACTGCTACCGCTTCTATATCGACATCAAACGACGGAAGAACGAAAGCCGCACCTACTTCCTTGACAGGATGCAGGAGAAACTGAACGAGAAGATGCTCCGCGACGAGGAAATGGAACGTTTGAGAAAATAATCCTGTACCAATGATGAATCAGGGGGTGACGTTATGCCACTCTCTGATTTTTTGTAGGTTTTGTACCTGCCGTGCAGATACATTTCGTTATCTATTCGCCCGAAAACCAGCGAAAAGCACTATCTTTGTACCCACCTTACAGAATTGTATATGAGCATAGACAACCTCGACATAGTAAAACGGCTGATAGCCGAAAAAGAATGCGGACGGGTGGAGTTCAAGGAAACCACCGGACAGTTGGAGCGTGGCATGGAAACGCTTTGCGCTTTCCTTAACGGAGAAGGCGGCACGGTATTGTTCGGTGTTACCGACAAGGAAAAAATCATCGGACAAGACGTGAGCGACAAGACCAAGAGGGATATAGCGGACGCGATCAACCGGTTGGAGCCTGTGGCAATGGTACAAATATCTTATGCACCGCTGCCGGACAGTGAGAAGAAAGTAATTGTTTTTCGTGTTGAAGATTCAAGGCTCAACCGTCCGTTCTGCTATAAAGGAAGACCATATATGCGGGTGGAAAGTGCGACCACAACGATGCCACAATCAAAGTATAATGAACTTCTTTTGCAGCATGAAAAAGTCTGGCATAGCTGGGAAACCTACCCGAATACCGATTTGAAGATTACGGATTTGGATGAAGAGGAAATCCACAAGACGGTACGTTTAGGAATAGAGTACGGACGTTTACCCGAATCGACAGGTGACGAAGTTCCTATCATACTTGAAAAACTGAATCTTCTTGAAGGCGGTGTACTTAAAAATGCAGCCGCCGTATTGTTCGCCAAAAAGAAACTGGTACATTATCCGCAGAACTTGCTGCGACTTGCCCGATTCAGAGGTACAGACAAAACCGTATTTATAGACAACAAACGGGTACACGGGAACTTGTTCCATCTGCTTGACGAGGCAATGGCTTTTGTGTTCAGACATCTTTCATTATCCGGAACAACGGACGCATTGGAGCGTGAGGAACATTTGGAAATACCGCATAAGGCTATACGAGAAGCTGTAATCAACTCCCTATGTCACAGGAGTTACCGTGATATTGGAGGTTCGGTAGCCATAGCCATCTATGATGACCGTGTTGAAATAGAGAATCCCGGTTCGTTTCCGTCCGAATGGGATATGAATAAAATCAAATCCGAACATGGTTCAAAGCCCCATAATCCTTTAATTGCAGACACGCTTTATGTGCGAAAAGTATTGGAGAGCTGGGGACGCGGCATAAATCTCATAATAGAAGAATGTCAAAAGGTTAATTTGCCGGAGCCTGAATATCAAATAACAACCAATGAAGTGAAACTTGTCTTCAGATATAAGGTGGCAGGACAAGAAACAGGACAAGAAACAGGACAAGTAGCAGGACAAGTAGCAGGACAAGTAATGTCGCTTGTATCAGCTTTGGGAAATGATATTTTGCCGTTGAAAGAAATCATGGAGCGTTTATCTTTGAGGGGACGTGATAATTTCCTTACCAGTTACCTAAATCCTGCATTGAGAGAGGGACTTGTCGAACAAACCCATCCGGAAAATCCCAAGCACCGCAACCAAAAATACAGGCTTACTGAAGCTGGAAAAATCATTTTGTCAAAAGGCAACAGGAAGGATGGCTAAGAAGAAACATAAGAAAGATTCAGATGCAGACTTGCCTGTAATCATGGATTACGGCATCGGTTGCATATCCATTTATGACCCGGTTGATATGATGCCATACAATGACCCGCCTGTCACCGAGCAAACCCGTTTCAAGAAACTCCGCAAGGAAATGAAAGCGGAGTTCAAATGGTTGGCGTCTTCTATAACAATAGAGTATTGGAAAGAAAACCGGCAGATACCTTTCGGTGAGGAAATGTCGAAACTCAGAATCCGACTGTTGAGAATCTTCGCCGAAGAATACAGCATACTACTAAAAGATGATACAGAACTGAAAAACTATCTGCTCATGCTTGTCATTACCACCATCAACAAGCATCTCCAATCTGAAAATAAAAATCCGTAACCGGTCGTCGGCTACGGATTTTCCATATATAAACGGATATACTATTTCTGCTGCAACAGATGTTTCAGATTTTCGTCACCCGCGATGCGTTCCAGCTCGTCGGCGACAATCTGTTTCACCTCCTCCTTGATACGCCTGTAATTCGCCTGCACTGTTTCCTTCATGCAGTCTTTGCCATCCTCGTCCGTGAAGTCAGTAATTACGGGTATCGGCTTGTAGGCTTTCTCCTCGCGCTTGACCTTCTCGGCATCCACGACAATCTCACAGTGGAAAATCTTCTGTTCTATACGTTCGTTGAAGTTGTCGGACACCGAACCGACAAACATTCCCTGCGTCAAGCCGGAAATCTTGCTCGGCGGGATAAGCGCGTCCATCTGCGTGTTGATGGAGGTGGAAACATCCTGCCTGTTGATGGAAATGGACTGCCGTTTCTGCAACACCTTTCCGAACCGTTCCGAGAGCGTCTTGGCGGTTTCGCCCACCACCTGACCGGAGAAAATATTGCCGACGGTGTTCATCACCACTTTCGCCTCCTTGTCCCCGTAGTCACGCACCAACTGGCTGAAATCCTGAAATCCCAGACATACGGCAACCTTGTTGCTTCGTGCGGTGGCGATAAGGTTGTCCAGCCCCTTGAAATATATCGTCGGAAGCTCGTCGATGATAACTGACGACTTCAACATCCCTTTCTTGTTGATGAGCTTCACGATACGGGAATTATACAGACCGAGAGCCGCCCCGTAAATGTTCTGACGGTCCGGATTGTTGCCCACGCAGAGTATTTTCGGCTCTTTGGGATTGTTGATGTCCAGCGTGAACTCACTGTCCGACATCACCCAATAGAGCTGCGGGGAAATCATGCGTGACAGCGGGATTTTCGCCGATGCAATCTGCCCCATCAACTGCTCGGCAGCCCCTCCGAGCCACGCGTCCATGAACGGTGAGAGATAGTTCTCCAATTCCGGGTAAGATGTCAGTATCGGGAAGATATCCTCGTAACGGCGGTTCAGGAACTCGATGGCATGGGGGAACGTGCAATACTTGCCATTTTGGAAAATTTTAAGATACCAGATGATAGCCGCGAAGAGGATGATGGGCGATTCCACAAAGAAGTCGCCCTGCTTCTGCACCCAACTCTTGTTTAAGTTGAGCATGATGGTGTACGCGCTTTCGTAAGCGTCCGTAATATCCTCCATGAAGTCCGGGTGAATGGGATTGCAACGGTGCGAGCGTCGCGGGTCATCGAAGTTTATCACGTAGAACTTCGGCTTCACCTTGTATCCCTCCGGGTGGTTGAGCAGATGATTATAGGCTATCGTGGACAAGTCGCTGAATTTGAAGTCGTAAACATACATCGAGAAGCCCTTCTCAATCTGCTGCTTGATAAAATTGTTTACCACCGCGTATGACTTTCCGCTGCCCGGCGTACCCAATACGATGGAAGCCCTGAAGGGATTCACTACGTTAATCCAGCCGTTGTTCCAACGTTTCCTGTAATAAAAGCGGGTGGGCAGATTGACCGAATACTCGCTTTCGATGAGCCGTGTTTCCTGCATGAAGCTCTCGTTCTCGTTGTTGAACACGTCATCCATGAGGTTGTGTTTCAACAGGCGGCTCATCCACAGACCGCCCATCAGCAGGCATACATAGCCCGTGCCTACGGTCAGCACGTAAAGCCCCGTCACCGCTTCAACCGGTAGCGGCAACGCCAGTATCCACCAGTTGAGGAAGAACAGTACGAACCCTGCGGCAAGAGCCGTCCAGATCCGTCCCCAAGTAATTTTCTCTCCCTTGACGCCCTTCGTTCCCAGACAGGACAGGGCAAGGAGGAGGACGGCAAACAGTTTCGTGTAGAGGATGGAACGGAACAGCCCCGCCGTGCGGTTGAAATTCATCAGGATTCTGTCCACCACGCCGATGTCCACGCTCCAGAGCCGTATGGCTTCATAGCAGAACCAGTACACGTTCATGACCACTAAAATAATACTCACGGCACGCAGAAAATCCATGATTTTCGCCAATGCCCTCAAATCGTCTTCTTGTTGTGACATAGATTGAAAAATTTTGATGTTGATACCTCGATTACATTCCCAAACCCTTGCGCCTTTTCTTTTTCTTCTTGCGCTGCATCGCCCGGATAAAGGCTTCCTCCTCGGCATCCACAGCCGGACCTTCGGGAGTGAGCAGACCGATACCTCCCGCCGTGTTCTCGTGGTCGGATGCTGTCTGTTCGCGCATATCCTCTACTGTTTCCACCGGAACGGAAAGCGGAATCGGTGGCTGTCCGGCATAAGGCAGCGTGAAGTGTTCCTGCAAAGCGTTGGCGGAAAGTTCCTTGCCCATGCGCGAGCCGTTCAGCACGCAGCCCGTGCGATGGTCGATAAACGTGGCTCCGTAGATGCGCCCTTCCTCCGTGTAGCGCAGCACGGTGTCGATACCCTTCTCCCTGAGCCGCGAAACGAACTTCTCCTTGTCATACGTGCCTTCAAGCACGGAAAGGACGGTGCGTTTTGTCATGTCGGCGAGTTTCCGGTCCTTAATCTCCTGCTTGGAACGGGCAAACTTCTTCTGCACGGCTTCATAGCCTGCGGACTTCCCGAAAAGCGAGGACTTGAACGGGTTGCCCGTCTTGTTCCCGGCATCATCGGTGACGGAATAGACCAGCCCGTGATACTCACGCCCGCACACGTTTCCCCGCGCTTCCTCCACCGTCATATTATATAAGGAAAGGAGGGCGCGATATTCGCCCATCGTCTGGAAACGGTACTGTCCACTCAGAGCCTTGACGGTATTCCCGACCTGCCTTTTCACGTCGCCCGCCGAAGCGTCCACCTTTCGCAGAGGGTTCTCTATCCGTTGATTCTTACGTTCCGCCGGGTGCAGCCCGTACTTTTGTTCCAGTTCCCGCCGGATGCGGTCGCTGCGGCGGAAAAGGAAATCCTGATTGAGCCGCCTGCCTTTCTCGTCCACATTGATTGTCACGATGTGCAGGTGGTGGCGGTCTATGTCCTCGTGCTTTACAATAAGATACGGCTGGTCCCCGTAGCCGAGTTTTTCCAGATACTCGCGTGCGATGTCCTGCAATTCCGTATCGGTCAGCACATCGTCGGGATGCGGGTTGAGCGAGATATGGAGTACCGGTTTCTCCACCCTCGTATGCTCCGGCATACAGGCGAGAAAACCCTCCATCGCCTTGCGTATGTCCACCGTCCCCGTGCCGTCATTGTAGATGCGGTTGGTGGTGAGCAGACGCCCTTTCGCCTCGTTGATCTTTTCCCCGTTGTAGGCAAGTGCGCCGTACAGCGACTTTCCTACACTGATTTTTGCGACCATTTCGCCTCCATTTCCCTTGAAAGTTCCACAATCTGACGGCTCAGTTTCACGAGTTCGACGGTCTGTTGCTCCAGCTTGTAGAGCAACGCCATTGCCTTTTTCTCGGAAAAATGCAGCCTGAGTTCCTTCACGACTTGGTTGTAGTTCGTGCCTACCGCGCGGAACTGCGCATGGAAATCGGACAGTCTGGTGTAGTAATCCACCAGCGTCCTGTCCACTTTCAGCACCCTGAACGGCTGCCCGAAGAAGTGCGCCTTGATGAAAACCGACTTGGCGTAAACGCCCGACTTCTCGAACATGGCGAGGAAACGGTTGTGTTCCTCCTCGTTGAAACGGACGGTGTAGCGGAATACCGCCGGATCAAGTTTGGGATTTCTCCCGGTCTTGTTTCTTTTCTCTTTCATATAAACTTTGGATTTAGCGGATGGACGGCATAAGCCGCCGCTTGGGGTCACAGACACCGCAGGTTTGAAAAGCTTCCCGACTTCGGAGAGGAAGCCCGCCCCCTGCAAGGGCAAGTGCTTTTCGTGGCTGCTCAAAACGTTTTGAGCGGCTGAAAAGACATCTTGCTATGTTCAGGCGAACATAAAAATCCGTCGGGGCCGGATTGGGGGAATGCCTTTCAAACTCCGGGCTGCGCCACCTGCGGCGAACCCTGCCGTTCGGGTGCAAAGTTACGCCCTTAAAGCGGTATCGGACAGAGGCTTGACCCGGACAATCAGTGCCAACCGGCGCAACATGCCGCCACTTGTCGGGGAAGTGATACAGGTTCAAAAATATCCTTGTTTATTTGCAGCATGATTCAAGAAACGAACGATTTGAAGATATGAAAAATGAGGCTTTCAAATACCCGGCAAACCGCTTCGGCGGCTATTTGCCTGACCGGATACCCGAACCTTCGGATACCCGGTTTTACAATGACGCGGTGATTCACGGATTCAATGACTTCATGACGCAATGTCGTCATTCATCAGTTATCCGAATCCCTGCCCCACCGTTGAAGCGGATACGTGACGAACCGGACAGTCAGAGATTCGCGGACGCGGATATACATGTCACCGATTCCGTATCGGAGCAGGAAAACAATTCATCAACCATTAAAACCAACAGAACCATGAGTAATGAAACATTCGTTGCATTCGCAACACAGAAAGGGGGTATCGGCAAATCCACCGTCACGGCACTTGCCGCCAACTACCTCCACAACGTGAAAGGACACAATGTCGCAGTCATAGACTGCGACACCCCGCAGCACAGCATACACGGGTTGCGTGAACGTGAAACGGGACTTATCGGCGGGAGCCTCTATTTCAAGGCACTCGCGTGTGACCACTTCCGCAAGATAAGGAAGAACGCCTACCCGGTCATCGCAAGCGACGCCCTTAACGCCCTCGATGATGCCGAAAGGATGCTTGCCGAAGAAGAGGTGAAACCCGACATCGTGTTTTTCGACATGCCGGGAACCCTGAAAAGCAACGGCGTGGTCAAGACCCTCTCGCAGATGGACTACATCTTCGCGCCCATGAGTGCCGACCGTTTTGTCGTGGAAAGCACCCTGCAATTCGCTGTGATGTTCCGTGACAACCTCATGACGACGGGACAGGCGAAAACAAAAGGGCTGTACCTGTTCTGGACGATGGTGGACGGCAGGGAGAAGAACGGGCTTTACGACCTGTATGAGGATGTGATCGCCGAGATGGGGCTGCCGGTGCTGTCCACCCGCCTGCCCGACAGCAAGAAGTTCCGGCGCGACCTCTCGGAAGAGCGCAAGAGCGTGTTCCGCTCGACCATCTTCCCGATGGATGCGTCCCTGCTGAAAGGGAGCGGCATCCGTGAGTTCTCGGAAGAGATAAGCCGTATCATCAGACCTCAATAATCATGGGCAGCAGGAAAGTGAACACCGAAGGCATTGACGAGGAACTGTTGATAGCCTCCATCGGCAGACGCAGGCAGGACGGGACCCTGTACCACGCGCAGGAGCCGCCCGCGCCTGCTCCCGAAGAAAAAAGCGTCCCTGAAACGGAACCGCCGCCCGCGCAATACACGGCAAAGGAAAAACCGCAGAGGGACACTGTCCGCCGCAAACGGCAGGAGGACGACTATTCCGGGCTGTTCCTCCGCCGCAACGAGATAAAGACGCGCCAGTGCGTCTATATCAGCCGCGATGTCCACAGCAAGATTCTCAAAATCGTGAACGACATCGCCGGGCGTGAAATCTCGGTAGGCGGCTACGTGGACACCGTGCTGCGCCAACATCTGGAACAGCACAAGGAGAAAATAAACGAACTGTACAAGAAACAACGTGAAGACTTGATTTGAATATGGAAAAGAACCAGAAAAACAGAAGTCCGCAGCATGACGGCGGCGGTATGCTTGCCCAAGTGCAGGCGAGTGTGGAAATCCTATCCCCCGTGCCGTTAGGCGGCAAATGCGGTGAAAAGGACTATGAACGGCTGTTCATCCGTGAAGCCGAAGTGAAGGCACGCGAGGGAAAGATGGCGTATGTGCGTCCGGAGTACCACGACCGCATCATGCGCATCACCCGTGTGATCGGGCATGACAAATTGTCGCTGTCCGCCTACATCGACCATGTGCTTACGCACCACTTCAACCAGTGCGAGGAGGCGATAAAGAGCCTTTACGCCCAGAATTACGACGCAGTATTTTAACCCTCAAAAAGAGAACGTGCATGAGTGAAACAATAAGCATGACTGATATTCTGCTGACCGTATCGGTCGGCTGCAACCTGTGGTTCCTGTTCCTGCTCCTTTATGACAGGATCATGGAAACCAGACTTGTCCGCTTCCTAAGAAGCATAGCCGGAGTGTGGCGGTCGTTGGGCGGCACGGCGGCAAAGCCCGAAACGGTAAGGGACACACCGCCCGCAGACACCCCGGACATCATCGGCAAGAGCCGTTTCAGGATGGCATCGCCCCGGACAACCGCTGCCATACCGACGCAAGAAGCCGCCACTTCGGAAAAAGGCATTGAGCTGACGGAGGAAGAGACTACTTTTGACGACGGAAACACGGAAACCGTGTCCCGTCCCGCACAAGTCCCGGAGGATAAACTCGACGAAACCTTCACGAGCCTCACGCCTTCGGAACTGGAGTTCGGGGAGGACGAGCCGGAGGAAGAAACGCCCGACGCGCCGAGGGCATCGGGAAGCAGTTTCGACGAGATAGACGATGCGGTCAGAACCGCCAAGAACCCGGAAGCGACAACGACGGAACGGGAGCGGGCGGCAAAGGTCTTCACCGACATGGAAGGGACGGAGCTGTACGAGAAGCTGATGACCGGCTCGTCTGAAATGAGCATCCGCATCAAGGGACTTATCGAAATCCGGCTGAAGAAGAATAAACCGAAAAAGGATTTTGTCGTCCCGGACAGTATTGAGAACTTCGACATCCGCAACTATGTATAACGACTAAAAAAGAATGAGAATGAAAACGTAAGACGGCATCACCCACGCGCACGGCGGTACAAGGTACAGCCAATTCGCAACGGACACACCCAAGTCCGTAGAAACAAACGGGCAACCCACTAAACCAAAGTAAAGTAATCGAGTATCAACCGCCCGACAAAGGACCATCCACCCTTTGGACGGCACAAAACAAGAACAGTTTATGAACAAGAACAACAGACAGAAACTTATCCTCTCTGCGGCACTTCTGGTTGCCGCAACCGCCTCCGCCTTCGCGCAGGGAAACGGCATCGCGGGCATCAACGAAGCCACCTCTATGGTGAGTTCGTACTTCGACCCCGGCACGAAACTCATCTACGCCATCGGCGCGGTAGTCGGGCTTATCGGGGGCGTGAAAGTGTATGGGAAATTCTCGTCCGGCGATCCCGACACATCCAAGACTGCCGCCTCGTGGTTCGGGGCGTGCATCTTCCTGATTGTCGCCGCCACCATCCTGCGCTCATTCTTCCTTTAATAAACAATGTATGGCTGAATACCCGATAAACAAGGGTATCGGCCGTCCGGTAGAGTTCAAGGGTTTGAAGGCTCAGTACCTCTTCATCTTCTGCGGAGGTCTGCTGGCTCTCTTCGTCCTGTTCGTCATCCTCTACATGGTCGGCATCGACCAGTGGGTATGTATCGGCTTCGGCGTGGCATCGTCTTCCATCCTCGTATGGCAGACCTTCGCGCTGAACGCCCGGTACGGCGAACACGGACTGATGAAATTAGGGGCAACAAGGAGCCATCCCCGATACCTTATCAACCGGCGGCGGATCACCCGATTATTCAAACGGAAACGAAAGGAAGAAACGACATGAGGAATACATCCAAAATGACAACACTGGAAAACAAGTTCCCGCTATTGGCGGTGGAGCAAGGTTGCATCATCTCCAAAGACGCCGACATCACGGTGGCTTTCGAGGTGGAACTGCCGGAGCTTTATACCGTGACGGGTGCGGAGTACGAGGCTATACACGGCTGCTGGTGCAAGGCGATCAAGGTGCTGCCGGACTTCTCCGTCGTCCACAAGCAGGACTGGTTCATCAAGGAGAAGTACACGCCGGAACTTCACAAGGACGACATGAGTTTTTTGAGCCGCTCTTTCGAGCGGCACTTCAACGAGCGACCGTACCTGAAGCACACGTGCTACCTCTACCTGACCAAGACGACGAAGGAGCGTAACCGGATGCAGAGCAATTTCAGCACGCTGTGCCGGGGGCATATCATCCCGAAGGAACTGGACAAGGAAACAGCCGCGAAGTTCATGGAGGCTGCGGAACAGTTCGAGCGCATCATCAACGACAGCGGCTTTGTCAGGCTGCGCCGCCTCTCCACCGACGAGATCGTGGGGACAGACGGCAAAGCCGGACTGATAGAGCGTTACTTCTCGCTCATGCCCGAAGGCGACGCCACGTTACAGGACATAGACCTCTCGGCACGGGAGATGCGCATCGGCGACAATCGCCTGTGCCTGCACACCCTGTCCGACGCGGAAGACCTTCCCGGCACGGTGGCTACCGACACACGGTATGAGAAACTCTCCACCGACCGCTCGGACTGCCGCCTCTCCTTCGCCTCCCCGGTGGGGCTGCTGCTCTCCTGCAACCACATTTACAACCAGTACGTGATTATCGACAACAGCGAGGAGAACCTTCAAAAATTCGAGAAGTCCGCAAGGAATATGCAGTCGTTATCCCGATACAGCCGGAGCAACAGCATCAACCGCGAGTGGATAGACCGCTACCTGAACGAGGCGCACTCCTACGGGCTGACCTCGGTGCGGGCGCACTTCAACGTCATGGCGTGGAGCGACGACGCGGAAGAGCTGAAGCACATAAAGAACGACGTGGGCAGCCAGCTGGCAAGCATGGAGTGCGTGCCGCGCCACAACACCATCGACTGCCCGACACTTTATTGGGCGGCTATGCCCGGCAACGCGGCGGACTTTCCGGCGGAAGAGAGTTTCCACACCTTCATCGAACAGGCGGTGTGCCTCTTCACGGAGGAAACCAACTACCGCAGCTCGCTCTCGCCCTTCGGCATCAAGATGGTGGACAGGCTCACGGGAAAACCGCTGCACCTCGACATCAGTGACCTGCCGATGAAGCGGGGCATCACCACGAACCGTAACAAGTTCGTATTAGGTCCTTCGGGCAGTGGCAAGTCGTTCTTCATGAACCACCTCGTGCGGCAATACTACGAGCAGGGCGCGCATGTGGTATTGGTGGACACGGGAAACTCCTATCAAGGGCTATGCGAGATGATACGGCGCAAGACGGGCGGCACGGACGGCGTGTATTTTACCTACACGGAGGAGAAGCCCATCAGCTTCAACCCGTTCTATACCGACGACTACGTGTTCGACGTGGAGAAAAAGGACAGCATAAAGACGCTGCTGCTGACGCTCTGGAAGTCGGAGGACGACAAGGTGACGAAAACCGAAAGCGGGGAATTGGGCAGTGCCGTGAGTGCCTACATCGAGCGCATCAGGGCTGACCGGAGCATCGTCCCCTCGTTCAACACCTTCTACGAGTACATGCGCGACGACTACCGCAGGGAACTGGCGGAACGCGACATCAAGGTGGAGAAGGAGGACTTCAACATCGACAACATGCTCACCACCATGCGGCAGTATTACCGGGGCGGACGCTACGACTTCCTGCTCAACTCGGCGGAGAACATCGACCTGCTGGGCAAACGGTTCATCGTCTTCGAGATCGATTCCATCAAGGACAACCGCGAACTGTTCCCGGTAGTGACCATCATCATCATGGAAGCCTTCATCAACAAGATGCGGCGTCTGAAAGGTGTGAGAAAGCAGCTTATCGTGGAAGAGGCTTGGAAGGCTCTCTCGTCGGCGAACATGGCTGATTACCTGCGCTATATGTACAAGACGGTGCGCAAATACTTCGGTGAGGCAATCGTGGTGACGCAGGAGGTGGACGACATCATTTCCTCGCCCGTCGTCAAGGAGAGCATCATCAACAACTCGGACTGTAAAATCCTGCTTGACCAGCGCAAGTACATGAACAAGTTCGACCAGATTCAGGCGTTGCTCGGACTGACGGAGAAGGAGAAGTCGCAGATACTCTCCATCAACATGGCGAACAACCCCTCACGGCTCTACAAGGAGGTGTGGATAGGCTTGGGCGGCACGCAGTCGGCGGTCTATGCCACCGAGGTGAGCGCGGAAGAGTATCTGGCGTACACCACCGAGGAAACGGAAAAGGTGGAGGTGTACCGTCTGGCGGAGCAATTGGGCGGCGACATCGAAGCCGCCATCCGACAGCTTGCCGAAAGACGGAGAAACAAGCAGTAAGTAATCAATAATCGGTAAAACAGATTTATCAACGAAAAAAGAAAAGCGTATGAGCATATCAAGAATGAAGATGCTGCAAGTCAGCAAGTGTCTGATCGGATTGGCGGTCATGGTGCTGCAATCCTGCGACGTGGCGGAGAACCGCCGCGACCTGCTGTGCGGGAATTGGGAAAGCGTGGAGGGCAAGCCCGACGTGCTTATCTACAAGGAGGGCGAAGCCTACAAGGTGACGGTATTCAAACGGAGCGGCATCCGCCGCAGGCTGAAACCGGAAACCTACCTCTTGCAGGAGGAGAACGGCAACCTGTTCATGAACACCGGCTTCCGCATCGACGTGGCGTATAACGAAGCCACCGACGTGCTGACCTTCTCACCGAACGGGGACTACGTGCGTGTGAAGCCGCAGCCGGAAACTCCGGCAGGAAAATAAGAACCGCTAAAATCCAAAGAAACATGAGAACAAGAATAACATTCGTCATCTGCCTGTGCCTGCTTCTCGCGGGCAGGGCTTCCGCCCAATGGGTCGTGAGCGATCCGGGCAATCTGGCGCAGGGCATCATCAATGCCTCGAAGAACATCATCCACACCTCGAAGACCGCCACGAACATGGTGAATAACTTTCAGGAAACGGTGAAAATCTACGAGCAGGGCAAGAAGTATTACGACGCCCTCAAATCCGTGAACAATCTGGTCAAGGACGCCCGCAAGGTGCAGCAGACCATACTGATGGTAGGCGACATCACGGACATCTACGTGACCAGCTTCCAGAAGATGCTGCGCGACGACAACTTCACGGTGGAGGAACTCGGAGCCATCGCCTTCGGGTACACGAAGCTGCTGGAGGAATCCAATGACGTGCTTACGGAGTTGAAGAACGTGGTGAACATCACCACGCTCTCCATGACGGACAAGGAGCGCATGGACGTGGTGGAACGCTGCCACTCCAAGATGAAGCGTTACCGCAACCTCGTGAGCTACTACACCAACAAGAATATCAGCGTGAGCTACCTGCGTGCGAAGAAGAAAAACGACCTTGACCGCATCATGGGGCTGTACGGGAGCATGAACGAAAGATACTGGTAGCCTATGGAGTTCGACAACCTTCACCAGATTCTCCGCTCGCTCTACGAGCAGATGATGCCGCTGTGCGCCGACATGGCGGGCGTGGCGAAAGGCATCGCCGGGCTGGGCGCGCTCTTCTATGTCGCCTACCGGGTATGGCAGTCGTTGGCGAGAGCCGAACCGATAGACGTCTTCCCGATGCTCCGTCCCTTTGCCGTCGGTCTGTGCATCATGTTCTTCCCTACGGTGGTGCTTGGCACGATAAACAGCGTCCTCTCGCCCGTCGTGCAGGGTACGGCGAAACTGCTCGAAACGCAGACTTTGGACATGAACAAGTACCGGGAGCAGAAGGACAGGCTGGAATACGAGGCGATGGTGCGCAACCCCGAAACCGCCTACCTCGTGTCCAACGAGGAGTTTGACAAGCAACTGGAGGAATTGGGCTGGTCGCCCTCCGACATGGTGACGATGGCGGGGATGTATATCGACCGGGGGATGTACAAGATGAAGAAGGGCATCCGCGACTTCTTCCGCGAGATACTGGAACTGATGTTCCAAGCCGCCGCCCTCGTGATAGACACCATCCGCACCTTCTTCCTCGTGGTGCTGGCGATACTCGGTCCGATAGCCTTCGCCATATCGGTGTGGGACGGCTTCCAAAGCACGCTCACGCAGTGGATATGCCGCTACATTCAGGTCTATCTGTGGCTGCCCGTGTCGGACATATTCAGCACCATACTCGCCAAGATTCAGGTGTTGATGCTCCAGAGCGACATCGAGCGCATGCAGACCGACCCCAACTTCTCGCTGGATTCCAGCGACGGGGTGTATATCGTGTTCATGATAATCGGCATCATCGGCTACTTCACCATTCCGACGGTGGCGGGCTGGATCATCCAAGCCGGGGGCATGGGCGGCTACGGGCGCAACGTGAACCAGATGGCGGGACGCGCCGGAGGCATGGCGGGAAGCGTGGCGGGTGCTACCGCAGGCAACATGGTCGGACGTGCCGGGAAACTGCTGAAATAATCAATGTGGAATTATAAACGGAAAAAGTAAAATGGAATTCAAGTCACTCAAAAACATCGAATCATCGTTCAGGCAGATACGCCTGTTCGGTATCGTCTTCCTCTCGCTGTGCGCAGTGATAACGGTATGGAGCGTGTGGAGTTCCTACCGCTTCGCGGAGCGGCAGCGGGAAAAGATCTATGTGCTGGACAACGGCAAGTCGCTGATGCTGGCACTCTCGCAGGACCTCTCGCAGAACCGTCCGGCGGAAGCGAGGGAGCATGTGCGCCGCTTCCACGAGCTGTTCTTCACGCTCTCGCCCGAAAAGAGCGCGATAGAACACAACGTGAAGCGTGCGTTGCTGCTGGCAGACAAGAGCGTGTACAACTACTATTCGGACTTCGCCGAGAAGGGGTACTACAACCGCATCATCGCCGGTAACATCAACCAAGTGCTGAAGGTGGACAGCGTGGTGTGCGACTTCAACGGCTATCCCTACCGCACCGTGACCTACGCCACGCAGAAAATCATCCGGCAGAGCAACGTCACAGAGCGCAGCCTCGTGACCACGTGCCGCCTCTTGAACTCGTCCCGTTCGGACGACAACCCCAACGGGTTCACCATCGAGGGATTCACCATCATCGAGAACAAAGATTTACAAACCATCAAAAGGTAAACGGACATGAAGAAAATCAAGAAATCACTGTGGAGTGCGTACTGGAAACTCCACGACAAAAAGAAAATGCTGGTGGAACGGCTCAAAGGGTATCTGGACGGCTTGCCGCCGAAGACACGCAGGCGCATCGTGCTGGCGATGCTCATCGCATTCGCCGCACTTGCCCTCTACACCTTCGGTAAAGCCGTCTATGACATCGGCAGGAATGACGGCAGCCGGATGGAGATAGACCATGCCGGACAGGTGGAACTGTCCGTGAAGCCGGATAACAATCACAATGTAATACCTTATTTATATGGAACAGACGAAGAATGAACCCAAGAACGAAAACAAGGCGGCTCCCGGCAACGACAAGCCGAAAAAGGAGCGCAAGCCGCTGACCGAAGCCCAACGGCTGAAACGCCAGAAAATGATAGTGCTTCCCGCTATGGTGCTGGTATTCATCGGGGCTATGTGGCTGATATTCGCCCCGTCCTCCGGCAAGGAGCAGGAGCCGGGAACAAGCGGCTACAACATCGAGATGCCCGATGCGGACAAGGAGAACCGCCGGATTATCGGTGACAAGGCGAAAGCCTACGAGCAGGGGGCAATGGAGGAACGGCAGGAGAACCGCAGCCGCGCCATGCAGCAGTTGGGCGACCTGTTCGACCGCGAAACGGTGGAAGCGGATGGGGACAGCGACTTCGACCTTGCCAATCCCGGCGGAACGGAAGAGGCGGTGAAGCCAGCACCGAAGACCATCCAGTCCTCGGCAGCCGCCTACCGTGACCTCAATGCCACGCTCGGCAACTTCTACGAGCAGCCGAAGAACGACAATGCGGAGATGGACGAGCTGCTGGAACGCATCGCCACCCTCGAATCCGAACTGGAAAGCGGAAAAGAGAGAAGCTCCACGATGGACGAGCAGGTGGCACTCATGGAAAAATCCTACGAACTGGCGGCGAAGTACATGGGCGGTCAGAACGGCACGCAGGCGGCAGCGGGACAGACCGCAGAGCCGTCCCCCGTGCAGAAAACCGGAAAGAACACGGCAAAACCCGTCAGGCAAGTGACGCATCAGGTGGTGTCCTCGCTCGGACAGCCCATGAGCAATGCCGAATTTGTCGCTTCCTTCTCGCAGGAACGCAACCGCAGTTTCAACACGGCGGTGGGCGTTACAACCGTACCGGACAGGAACACCATACCGGCATGCGTCTATGGGGCGCAGAGCGTGACGGACGGGCAGGCGGTCAGGTTGCGGCTGTTGGAGCCGATGGCGGTAGCAGACCGGATCATCCCCCGTAATGCGGTGGTGGTCGGCGCAGCCAAGATTCAGGGTGAACGGCTCGGCATCGAAATCACCTCGCTGGAACACGACGGTACGGTTATCCCGGTGGAGTTGGAGGTCTATGACACGGACGGGCAGCCCGGCATATTCATCCCCAACTCGATGGAGATGAACGCCGTCAGGGAGGTTGCCGCCAACATGGGCGGTTCGCTCGGCAGTAGCATCAACATCTCCACCAATGCCGGGGCGCAGCTCGCCTCCGACTTGGGCAAGGGGCTGATACAAGGCACGAGCCAGTACATTGCCAAGAAGATGCGCACCGTCAAAGTGCATCTGAAAGCCGGGTACAGGGTCATGCTCTATCAGGAGAAGAACTGATGTATAATCATAAGAAATCCAATCAATAACAACAACCCACTAAATTCAAAGTAAAATGAGAAAAGTAATCATGATGTTTGCCCTCGCTATGGGCATCGCAACTGCCAACGCGCAGGAAAACGTAACCGTTGAAACGACCAACGGAAGTGAAGAACTGACCTTGACAAAAGAGGTCTATCCGCAGAAGGAGGCGGACGGCGACCTGTATCACGGTCTGACGAGAAAGCTGGGCTTTGACCGCATGGTTCCCCCGCACGGCTTGGAAGTGACCTACGACAAGACCGTGCATGTCATCTTCCCGGCGGAGGTGCGCTATGTCGATTTAGGCTCGCCCGACCTGATTGCGGGCAAAGCCGACGGAGCGGAGAACGTCATCCGTGTGAAGGCTACCGTGAGGAATTTCCCGAACGAAACCAACATGTCCGTCATCACGGAGGACGGGAGTTTCTACACCTTCAACGTGAAATACGCCGCCGAACCGCTGCTGCTCAACGTGGAGATGTGCGACTTCATCCATGACGGCGAGGCGGTGAACCGTCCGAACAACGCGCAGGAAATCTACCTGAAAGAATTAGGCAGCGAAAGTCCGATGCTGGTGCGCCTTATCATGAAGTCCATCCACAAGCAGAACAAACGTGAGGTGAAGCATATCGGCTGCAAGCGTTTCGGCATCCAGTACCTTCTGAAAGGCATCTACACGCACAACGGGCTTCTGTATTTCCACACGGAAATCAAGAACCAGAGCAACGTGCCTTTCGATGTGGACTACATCACATGGAAAATCGTGGACAAGAAGGTGGCGAAGCGTACCGCCGTGCAGGAGCGTATCATCCTGCCGCTCCGCGCGCAGAACTACGCCACGCTCGTGCCGGGCAAAAAAAGCGAACGCACGGTCTTCACGATGGCGAAGTTCACCATACCCGACGGCAAGTGCCTCGTGGTGGAGCTGAACGAGAAGAACGGCGGCCGTCACCAGTCCTTCGTGATCGAGAACGAGGACTTGGTGCGCGCCAATACCATCAACGAACTTCAAGTGCGCTGACCATGAGAAAGTACATCGCAATAATCATCGCGTCGCTTGCCCTGTTCACGGGGCAGGCGCACGCCCAGCGATGCCTGCCGAAGATGCAGGGCATCGAGGTCAGGGCGAATCTGGCGGACGGCTTCAAACCCGGCGGCAACGACGGCGGGTACAGTTTCGGGGCGGCTCTCTCCACCTACACGAAGAAGGGGAACAAATGGGTGTTCGGAGGTGAGTATCTCCTGAAAAACAACCCGTACAAGGACACCGCCATACCTGTGGCGCAGTTCACGGCGGAAGGCGGCTACTATTTCAAGATACTTTCCGATGCCCGTAAAATCGTGTTCGTCTATGCGGGGGCTTCGGCTCTCGCCGGGTATGAATCGGTGAATTGGGGCGAAAAAGTGCTGCATGACGGTTCGACACTGCACGACCGGGACGCCTTCATCTACGGCGGTGCGCTGACGCTCGATGTAGAGTTTTACGTGGCTGACCGTATCGCCCTGCTCGCCAACCTCCGGGAGCGTTGCCTGTGGGGTGGCGACACGAAGAAGTTCCATACCCAATTCGGGGTGGGCATCAAGTTCGTCATCAACTGACACGCGGCATGGAACGGACGGATATAGACACCATGAGGCAAATATCCCTCGCGGACTTTCTCGCGCGGTTGGGGCATGAGCCTGTCCGAAGGAGCGGAAACGAACTTTGGTATCGTGCGCCGTACCGCAGTGAGCGCACGCCCTCTTTCCGTGTGAACGTGGCGAAACGGCTCTGGTACGACTTCGGTTTGGGCAAGGGCGGTGACATCTTCACGCTTGCCGGGGAGTTTGCCCGAAGCGGTGACTTCATGGCGCAGGCAAGATTCATAGCGGAAACCGCCCGTATGCCGTTTGTCGCATCGGAAAAGCCGTTGTACCTGCCGGAACCGTCCGAACCTGCCTTTGAGGGGGTGGAAGCCGTCCCACTGCTCCGCTCACCATTAACAGAGTATCTGGCGGAACGGGGCATCCCTTATGCCGTTGCATCCCGTCACTGCTGCCGCTTGAACTACGGCGTGCGTGGAAAACGGTATTTCGCAATCGGTTTCCAGAACGTGGTTGGCGGCTATGAAATCCGGAGCCGTTATTTCAAGGGTTGCGTGCCGCCGAAGGATGTGTCGCTGGTCAAAATGGAAAGTTCTCCGACTGGCGTGTGCAGTTTATTTGAAGGATTTATGGACTTCCTTTCCGCTGCCACGCTTGGATTGGAAACAGGCGACAGCCTTGTGCTGAACTCCGTCGCCAACGTGGGTAAGGCGGTAAAACACTTAGACGGGTACGGGCGCATCGACTGCTTCCTCGACCGTGACGAAGCCGGGCGGAGGACGCTGGAAGCCCTCAAAGGACACTACGGCGGACGTGTCTGTAACTGTTCCGCACTCTATGACGGTTGCAAGGACTTGAACGAGTATCTGCAACTGACAGCAAAAAAGAAATGAACAATAACTTAAAAATCAAAGGACAATGAACATACTGAACAACAAGAACAAGAGAATATCCATCTTCAAGGCGTTGGCACTCTGCCTGTTCGCCGCCGTGTCGCTCACGCTCGCATCGTGTGACGATGACATGGACATCCAGCAATCCTATCCGTTCACGGTGGAAACGATGCCCGTACCGAACAAGGTCACAAAGGGGCAGACGGTGGAAATCCGCTGTGAACTGAAAAGGACGGGCGATTACGCCAACACGCTCTACACCATCCGGTATTTCCAGTTCGAAGGGGAAGGCACGCTGAAAATGGCGGGCGGCATTACTTTTCTGCCCAATGACCGCTACCTGCTCGAAAACGAGAAGTTCCGGCTGTACTATACGGCTGAGGGCGACGAGGCGCACAACTTCATCGTGGTGGTGGAGGACAATTTCAAAAATTCCTACGAATTGGAATTTGACTTCAACAACCGGAACGTGAAGGACGACATTCAGACCGTCATCCCCATAGGCAATTACAAACCTCTGCCAAGATGATGCGTGTATTCATGGCTATCCTCTGTTCGCTGCTGGCGGTCTGCTCCGTGTCCGCACGGGACAGCCGTCGGAAGGGGACGGACAGGCAGGCGGCAATCTACCGCCTGCCGCCTTTTGAGCGGGCGGTTCGCTGTACGAAGTATTTTGAAGGCTGGCACTCGGAGAAACACCACCCATACGTGGGCTGGGGTCATCAGGTGCAGCCGGGGGAAAGGTATTCGGCACGCACCATGACGAAGCGGCAGGCGGACGCACTCCTGCGGAAAGACTTGCGTAAGTTCTGCGCCATGTTCCGTAAGTTCGGGCGTGACAGTCTGCTCCTTGCCACGCTCGCCTACAATGTCGGTCCATACCGGCTTTTGGGGAGCGGGAAGATACCCAAAAGCACGCTGATCCGAAAATTGGAGGCGGGCGACAGGAACATTTACCGGGAATATATCGCTTTCTGCAACTACAAGGGGAAACGGCACGCCATGCTGCTCAAACGGAGAAAGGCGGAGTTTGCGCTGCTGTACATTCCGTAACATGGCAAATGCCTGACAAATGAAACTCCGATGAAGCCGCAACTTCATCGGAGTTTCCGCTTTTCATACATTCGGGATTTTTCCTTTGCCGATTACTTCACCGTCCCTGCAATGCTCTATGATGCCGGGCGAAAATCCCATCTCCCCGATTGCGATATGCCGGATATACTCCACATATTCCTGACCTTGAAAAATCCTGCCCGTGAGGTTTTTGAAAATCATCCTTATGCTTGTTCCGTCATCGCTGTGCAGGATGATTTTTCCGTTCTGTCTGATTTCTTCCATGATTGAAACTTGTTTTTGTGAATACTATCGTAGATTGGGACAGCGGTTTCTTTGCTACTTTCTTTGTCCGCCGTCATGCTCACCGAAAGAAAGTAGGGCGGCTTTGTCCGCCGCCACTCAAAAATGGGTGTAGAGTCCTGTTACCATCGTGAACATTTCTTCCAGCATATCGCAATATATGCCATCGTGTGTTTCGATGTCCTTCGTCTTGCACTCGAATGTCTTTTTGCTGAACGTCCTGCGGTAGAAACGCATATTGTAGAGGTCTAAGCCGGCATCGTAGATGATGTCAAGGCGGTTGGCACTCGTCTTGTTCCTCGCAAGGCTCATGCGCAGTCCGTTACCCATATCTATAAAGTCCTTGCTTCCCGTCATGGCGGCAAAGCGTCTGCCGCCTATCTGCTGTAAAATAGTCTTCGCTATCATGCTTTTCTTGGTTGTAGGTTGGCGGTGCGGACACCGCCAACTTGTTTAACATTCTGTTATCTCGGCAATGGGTGTGTTTCGTTTCAACCATTCCATCAGGCACTCCATATTGTACTCGCTTGTGATGACTGCCGTATGGCTGTTGATGGCGGTAAACCTGCTGCTCTCGTAGTCGTCTATCCACCCTTTTAGGGTATCAACTCCCCACGCTTCGGCATCGTCAAAGATGCCGTCCAATACTTTGATAGGCTCACTGAACTTCACTATCAGCGTTTGATAGGCTGCGTTCATCGTCTGTCCTCCTTTCCTTCCTTTGCCGTGAGCCACTCATCCCGTGCTTCTCGGCACTCGTCCAATGTGGGTTTGACACAAGAGAACAACTCTCCGTCTGTGGGGTGGCGGTAGTCGTACTGCACAAGTGTCCGCTTGCGTCTGCCGATACCTAATGGGAAACGCTCGTATTTCTCCGTACCTGCTTCCGTGCAGGTGCTTACTCCGTTGATGGTCATCCGTGTTGCCATAATCGTTGATTTTAGGGTGGTTAAAAATGTACTGACAAAACTCTGTTCTTCATCACCATTTCGGGGTCGCTCGTGTAGCGTTGGTGCAGGTAGAAATGGTGGGAACCGAAGCCGTAAAGGAAAAACCTGTCAAGTCCGTGCTTCTCGGCAAAGTTCTTTACACTCCGTCTTAACTGCTCCTCACTCGTTGCAAGAGTGAGGAGGTTCACAAATTCAAGGAACATCGTGGGGATTTTATCGTCCCACAGACAAACCATGCTTTCAATTTTTACTTCCATACTATTGGGTATTATAGGTTGATACTATGCCGCTTCCATCCGCTGGCGGATAAGGTTCACGTTGCTGTTCACAAGGTTTACAATGCGGTCGTGGTACTCGGTATTGGAATTGTGCAAGCCACGACTTTGCACCACTTCCAATGTCTTCAAGGAAACCTCCACCGTTTCTATGCGCTTGCCGTCAATGGTAGCGGATAGGATAAGAGAGTTCTTTTCAAGGAAATAGGAGTTGGAAAACACGCAATGGTGCAGTTCCGTCCCTTCCGCTGCAAACTCCGCAACGCTCTCCAACACACGCACCTGCAAAGTGCCGTCCGTGAAGGCGATGCCGAAGAATATGCCTTTGAGTTTGCGGTATGCCTTCTCGTGTTTCTTCGCTTGGCGGATGCGTTCCTCCAACTTCTTGCGTTCTATCTCCTTGTTGCGCTTGTGCATAAGTCTGTCGTGTTCGGCTTTGAGGTCGGAGGGACAGACGTACTTCGGGCTGTTCGTGTCCTTGCCGAAATGCCGCAGGAGGTCTATGGTGTCACGCCACATGGAGCCGTCAGCAATGGTGTAGCCGTTGCGGATACATATCTTTACGGATGCCCAATACCTCTCTATGTCAAAGGAACTGCGGATATAGTGGCGCAACATGGGGTATTGCCCTGCCTTCAACAGCGTTTCGGCTCGGCTGTCGGAAAGGATAGCCGTGAAAAGGTCGTAAGGCAGTATGTTGTGGTATTCGCCATTGAAGCCGTTGCGTTTCAGTTCGGGTATGAAACGCTGTCGGGGATAGGTGCAGACGGGGTTTATATCGTATGCACGGAGTTTGTTGTTCTTGCGTACCTCCATGTCGCTGTATTCCGCCCATAGGTCGTAGTAAAGTATGGACATTCCACGCAGTCGGGCAATGGTGACGGTTGTGCCTTTGGGCGAAATCCACCTTTGCACCACTTCATAAATGGAATACCCGGCTGCCTGCCCTGCCTTGTATTGGGACTTGACGAAGAAGAAGCGTATCACTTGGTACTGCTTGCAGGTGGTGATGATGCAGAAATACTCGTTCTCGCTGAACACGCTCTTTCGGGTGCGCAACGCTTCCAACTCCATGCCGCAATGCGGGCAGGTGCATCCGCAAACGGTGTCCGCAAGGTTGTGTTCACTCCTCCACGAATGTCCGCACTCGGTGCAGATGTTCGTGCCGTCCGCCCTCTTGATGGCGTAATGTTTGAAGCAATGGCGGAAAGCGTAAGCCCTCTGTGTGGCGGTCAATTTCGGCAGTCGCTCGCTCAATCGTGCGACTTCCTGCTGTATGGGTGTTCTCGGTTTCATAATCAGAAATTGAATAGGTTGGGTTGTTGTACTTCTTGTGCGGTCGCTTTGGTGGCGGTTCTCGGCTTGCTGCGGTTCTGCAACTTGCGGAGTTCCTCCTCTTGGTATCTGCGGACTGCGTTCTGCCGTGCTTCCGCCTTTTCCTCTGCCGTGAGTTCCACAACGTGGTTCACCGCCACTTGGCACTGAATGGGCTTGCCTACCTCTATCTCGTTCTCGTCATAGTAGTGGACGGCTTGCCCGAATATCTCCCCGTCCGTGAAGCCGTTGCAACCGCTCCGCTGCACGTAGTTGAGAATGTAGGTGACACAATCGTCTATGTTCTTGGCAGGGTTGCGGTAGTTCCTCGCAAAGAGCGTATCTTCCGCTGCACGCTGCTCCAGATACATCTGTATCGTTCTCTTGAAATGTTCTGTTCCTTTCATATCGCTGTCTTTTTTAGATTGTCTGTTTCAGTATTTCTCTCCAATAGGTCGGCTCTACCTCGCTCAGAAGGAAGTCTGTAAAGTCCCTCCGTGCGTCCTTGTTCAGTTCTCGGTAGAGTTCACGGAACACGGATATGTTGCCGTTGATGTACGTTTCCACCATGTACACGAAGATGTTGTCCACCTCGTAGTATCTGCACTGCTGCGCTGCCGTTTTGCTGCTTCTCTTTGCCATGTCAGTAGGGGTTAAAGGGTGAATAACCAAAGGATGAAGCCGAAGAAGGCAATAGTGGAAAGGATAGCCACGATTACACCTATCGCCACTCGGAACACTCCGTTTACAATCTCTCTAATAATGCCCCAAAAGATGCCGAACATCCCGAAGGCGGTGCGTACCATCAAGCCGCATATCGCAAGCCCTATGTACTGCGCCATTTGTCTGAAATTTGCCGTTGCCGTCATATCTTCGCTGTTTTTGATTTTTTTGTTTTTTAATGCGGATTCAAGAGCTGAGGGAGTTGAGTTTCAAACTATCTTATCTGCCTCTCGTTTATCCGACATTTTTTTTATGCGTCTTTCTGTCGCATCGGTCGTTTTCGTTTCGGGTGCTTGAAAAGGTAGGGATTAGGGAATGCAAGGTTTTTCGGGAAAAATACTACCCGCAGGGCTGGAGATTTTTTCCGAAAACAGGAGGCTTGACCTTGCATTCCCGTCCAATCCCGGAATTACCTTTGCGCCCAGAACGGAAATGACTATCTGATGCGGCTCACTGAAAGACGCGAAAATGGAGGTAAACGGAAGTGGAGGCAGATTGGACAGGAAAACTTCAAAAGAGAAATCCGTAAAAAAGGGAAAACGCCAAAAGGAAAAGGGACATAGCCGGAGGCGTGAAACCGGGCAAACCACCGGCAAGGAAGTATGATTTTATATGTCTGGCCGAGCGTGTACGGTCGGACGGATAAAATCATTCTTCCCGGTTTGCCTGCCGTGTGTGACGGCTTGTTCCATTTATGGATCGGGCGGTCAGACACGGCTTTCCGCTTACGGCTCAAAGGAACAGTGGAAAAAGAAAAATCGTCAGAAACCCGTAAAAGCACCTCTTTGGCATAAGCACAAAAGAAATGGGCCTTGCATCATTAGTCTAAACTGTTGTTTAGGCGTGAGGCAAAGCCCTTTTCTCCGCTTATGCGTAGTCGGCATACGTTCGACCAAAATCCTTTTGGGCGATGGTGTGCCGACGGACAAAACCGCTTTTACGGAAAAACTTGTATGAGAAGAAAAAATTAGGGAGATTCATTTCAAAATCTCCCGTTTTATTGTTACTTTTGCATACGAAGAGTTCTTTGAAGGTTACGCAACGCGCAGAAGGATGATGCAGTAGATAACTAACTAAATCGTAACCTATTACTATCATGAGCAATTAACCTACGCTCAGTTCCAATAAATTACACTCTTTTCGTAACTTCTTTGCACAAAGATGTAAAATTTTTTTTTATCGCGCAAATTTTTCAGGCAAAAAAAATTAACCTACACATAACCTTAGATAACATAGCCTTAACATTGCATGAAATTCGGAGGCTGTATCTTTGCCGTATCAAAAACAATAAAAAGTAAACAGACATGAAAGAAAATGTATTTAATGTATGCAGAAGAGGCACTGCAAAAAAGAATGCGATGGCGCAAGTACCGGATGGATATCTGACCGCTCTGACAAACCGTGAACTGGAGATGATTGAGGGCGGAGACTGGGAGTACATTGTTGTAGATGGAGAAATTATCAGGATTTATATCCCGAAAAATTAACGTAAAGATAACGTAGCGTTAACACAAGGCTCGAAAAAGCGGTTTTACCTTTGCTGTCGGAATATAAGAAAACAAAGGATCATTAGATGTGATAATAATAGTTAGTTATTTATTAATGTAATTTTTATGTTCAAATCCCGCATGCGCATGCACCCTCTCTGAGAGGACACGTGTTTTTCGGAAACCGGTATAAAGAAAAACGCGAGTCCTTTTGGAAGGGCTTTTAAAAGAGAAAGAGCGCAAAACGGGAACGGCAAAAGGATGAAATGAAACAGGGAAGAAAAGAGGCATTAAGCCTTCATAGATTTTATTAATCAATTAAATTTTAAAGAAAATGAAAGAAAAACGGAATGAATCCACTTACGCAGTGGAAGTGATGAGTGAGAGTGAAATGACGGAAGTCAATGGCGGACGTTTTGTGAAATGGTGGATGTATTTAATATCTCCGGGAGGTGCATTTATTGCAGGTAGATTCGAAGATGGATTGTTGGGTAAGTAATAAAGAAAAGAATATGGAAACAAAGAAAGAAATTATGGCAGAAATGCCATTGTCGGAAATGGAAAATGTTGATGGTGGTGTTGTTATCACAACTCTTGCTGCAGTCTGTACTGTAGTGTGGTTTGCAGGAGAGATCGCCTATCAAATAGGGAAATCAATGCGATAAATTTTCCGGTCATGAAGAGTTTAGAAGGAAACAGACAATCGAACGCTAAGCAAGCGTTAACAATCATGTTCTACCTTTCAATTGTAATCTACGTGGCAGGACAAGTTGCTTTCCAAATCGGAGCTGCTATGGCTGGAGGCTAAAAGGGAAAAACAATGTTTGAAGAATTGGGGGAGTTTTCCGTATAAAAACTTCCCCCAATTTGCTTTTTTATATCGGTTCTTACGAGCCTTCACCTTATTAATTAAAATGATATAAGTAAGCACAAAGGTTTTGCGGTATGGATAAAAAAATAGAGCCGATTACGGAAATAAAATAAAACAAGTATAATTAAAAAGAAGAGAAAAGAGAAAGATGTTATTTATAGCTAGTGCCTCATGCATTCTTGTATTGGCTATACGATGCAAGAATAAGAAGATAAAATATGCATTGTTGGCATGTTCGCTGGTCTTGTTGATTTTAAGCATGCTTATTACACTCTGATTTTGTTTCGTGAAAGTGCAGCACTTATCCGATGATTTCAGGGTTTACTCGGCAAGACAGGATGTGATGTTTTTGACCGGAGAGTGACCGATTTACTTCTCCGGCCACTTGCCGCCTTTTCGGACAATCGAAACGCATTACATTGTGCCAATACGGACGCGTTATGAAAGGGCATAACTGAATACGTTTTGATGATCTGTGCGAATTATTTTTTTCGAATCGGAATTGGATAATTGAAATCTTCTTTTTAATTTCGCATCAATGAATGTTTAACAATAAAAAATGAAACGTATGAAACGGTGTATTTTTAACAAAGAATCGAATGCGGATAAGGCATTGGTGATTTTATTCTGCCTGTCCATTATCATTTATGTGGCCGGTGAAATAGCATACCAATTCGGACAAGCTTTGGCTGCGGGGTAAGCGCATTGAATGCTATTCTTAAGAGTAATTGAATTCTTTGGCTTCATGTTCTTCAACCGAATTAATTATTAAAACAGAACAGTAATGGAAAGACAATTATTTAACCTCATTGTATTGTCGTTAATTATTGCAGCCGACTGTTTGGCAATTTATGACTTGCTGCGTTATGAAAAAAAGCGTAGTGTACTGTATAAGGTGGTTATGGTATGCCTTATTCTTCTTTTACCATTGTTAGGAGTATCGATATATTATGCAATAAAGAATCGTCACTTAAGACGAAGATGCTCCGTTTAGTTTCTTACAAGACATTGTTTTGAAAATTACTCTTTTACAAACCAAAGAAATAAAACACAAAATATCAATCCAGGACATGAAAAAAACAATTTGGAAAACAGCCTTGATCACCCTTGGGGTATGGGTGTTGTACGATATCATCCGGAACTTACCCGAGAGTGTCGCAGCTTTTAAAGCCGGCATGGATTTTTGCATGAATATGTTATAATCGGCTGGAGAATGAGGGTGGGGCGCGATGCGTTAATTTGTTCTTTAACGTTTACCCTTGCCCCATAATCTTATTTATTCTCATAGAACTTAAGAGGATATGCCAAAATGTAATGTTTTGACGCATCCTCTTTTGGTTGTCCGGTATCGGTTAGCCCCCTGCTTTGTTAACGTAAAAATAACATGATGATAACATAGCTTCAGTTGTTCGCCATATACTTTTGTCGTAAGAATTTAAAGACAGAAGCTATGTTGTTACCGAACGAGTTTATTGAGAATAGTATTGAGACGTATATCTATAAACATACAACAACGTCTCAAAAAATTTACTGGGTCGTATTGGCGGCTGTGACAGTGGCATTAGCTTCTCTGCCGTTTATTTATGTAGATATATCGGTACAGGGGTTGGGAATCATCCGGCCTGTTGCGGAAAAAACGGAGATCAAGTCGCCTGTAACAGAACTGGTCGATTCCGTCTACGTCCGTGAGGGCGAACAAGTGAAGAAAGGCGATATTTTGTTGCGATTCCGTACAAACAGTTCGGATTATAAGATAGCCTATCAATCGAACCGCCTGAGCGATTACGCCGAACAACTAAGCGATTTGACTTATTTGGCAAGAGGAGCGTGTCCTCCTTCTTTTCAATCGCCTGTACGCAGGCAGGAATATCATTATTATATCAAACGGAAGAATGAGTTAGAGACTTCGTTGGATCAGGCGGAAAAAGAATATCTCCGCAACAAATCCCTGTTTGAAAAGAAAGTCATTGCCGAAGAAGAATACGATAAGTATCTCTACCGCTACAAAAGTCAGCAGAACGAGTTGGCCTCGCTCATCGAAAATCAGATGAGTACATGGCAAGCAAATTTGAACGCACTCCGTAACTCACATAGCGAGATGCATACTTCCCTAAAGCAGGAAATAAAAGATAAGGAGATGTATTTCGTCAAGAGCCCGGTCAGCGGAACGTTAGATCAGTTCTCCGGGATATATCGCGGCAGCAGCATACGGGCCGGAGAATCCCTCGCCGTGATAAGTCCGGACTCTACGCTGTATTTCGAGGTGTATGTGACCCCAAGGAATATCGGTTATCTGAGTTTGGGCATGCCGGTGATTGTGCAAGTAGAATCGTTCAATTATAACGAATGGGGTACGGTCGGTGGTACGGTCAAAGATATATCGTCGGATTTTATGACGGATAAACAAGGTCATTCTTCTTATAAGGTGAAATGTGGGATGGACAGAGACTACCTGCAACTGAAGAACGGACGAACCGGTAAGTTAAAGAAAGGAATGACCGTCAGTGCTCATTTTATGATTACCCGTCGCTCCCTGTTCGACCTGCTTTACCAGAAGATGGATGATTGGGTAAATCCTGCCCGGTATAAACAAGTATCTAACGATTAAACATAAAAAAACAAATGAAAAGAGGAATTAAAGTTAAACAGCATGATATAACCGACTGTGGGGCGGCTTGTCTGGCATCCGTTTGTGCTTACCATGGATTACGTTTTCCCGTTTCACGTATCCGGCAGTATGCTTTCACAGACAAAAAAGGAACGAATGTGCTTGGGCTTACTCAAGCTGCGCATAAACTCGGCTTATCGGCCAAGGGGGTCCGTGCGCTTCCGGAGGCTTTGGATATCGTACCCAAACCGGCAATTGCCCATGTTATTGTCAAAGAACAATTACAACATTATGTCGTAGTCTATAAAGTAACGAAGACACACGTTACCTATATGGACCCCGGAGACGGGCGCATGCATCAAAAAACGCGTGAGGAGTTCAATAAAGAATGGACAAAGGTTATGGTTATTATGGAGCCTGAAGAGTCTTTCCGGCGTGGAAACGAGAAGAAGAGCATCATCTCTCAATTCATTGCTTTGCTTGCGCCACATAAAAGCGTCATGCTTCAAGCTCTTTTCGGCGCTCTTGTATATAGTATATTAGGACTTTCTACAGCGATCTACGTCGGTAAGATTACAGATTATGTCTTAGTAGATAAGAATTTGAACCTGTTGCATCTGATGGGAATAATCATGATTGCCGTCCTTTTATTGAGAACGTTTATCGGTGCGATGAAGAGTATTCTGGCCTTAAAGACCGGTCAACGTATCGATGCCGCATTGATTCTCGGATATTATAAACATCTGTTGACCCTCCCTCAGCAATTTTTCGATACGATGCGCGTAGGCGAAATCATATCGCGAGTGAATGATGCCGTAAAGATTCGTTCTTTTATCAACAATGTCTCACTCGATCTGGCTGTGAACGTGATGATCCTGTTCTTCACCTCCTGTCTGATGTTTGTGTATTCATGGAAGCTCGCCGTAGTTACCCTCTTGTCAGCCCCTCTGTTCCTGCTTGTGTTCTGGGGATTCAACCGACTGAACCGTAAATACCAGCGCCGCATTATGGAAAGCGCTGCCGATCTTGAATCACAGTTAGTCGAATCGATTAACTCCATTTCGACCATCAAACGGTTCGGGATAGAAGAGTATGCCAATCTGAAGACCGAGACGCGCTTTGTCCATCTGTTAAAGAACACGTTCCGCAGTATCTATGGCTCTATTATGGCACAGGGTGGCATTCAATTTATTTCTACGGGAGTGACGATTGCCGTGTTGTGGACAGGTAGCGTACTGGTGATCGATCAGGAACTGACGCCGGGTGCCCTGATGCTGTTCTATTCATTGGTGGGATATGTACTGTCTCCGATCTCTTCGCTGATCACGTCGAACCAAACCATACAGGATGCGTTGATTGCGGCAGATCGCTTGTTTCAGATTATGGATTTGGAGAGAGAAAGCGACAATAGTCAGAAAATCAAGCTGACACCGGAGATGATCGGCAATATTTCGTTCGAGAATGTAGCCTTTCGTTACGGTTCCCGAAAGAAGGTCTTCGAGTCGTTAAATTTAAAAATAGAAAAAGGAAAGACAACAGCCGTTATCGGTGAAAGCGGCTCCGGTAAAACAACGCTGATTTCACTGATGCAGCATATCTATCCGATACAAGACGGACAGATACGCATCGGAGAGTTCGATATTGCCCAAATTACGAACGAGAGTTTACGCAGGATCGTTGGTACTGTTCCTCAGCAAATCGAATTATTTGCCGGAAGTATTGCCGAAAATATCGCGCTCGGAGATTTGTATCCGGATATGGAACGAATCATCGACTTGGCGGAGCAACTAGGTTTAAAGGAGTTTATTGAAAAATTACCGCAGAATTATATGACGTATATCGGCGAGCATGGGGCATCGCTTTCCGGGGGAGAGCGGCAACGTCTGGCCATTGCACGTGCGTTATACAAAGAACCGGAAATCTTAATATTTGATGAAGCGACTTCTTCGCTCGATTCGGTTTCGGAGAAATTTGTAAAACAGACCTTGAAAAGTCTGGCGACACGAGGAAAGACGATTATTGTGATTGCTCATCGACTGAGCACCGTCAGAGATGCCGATGCGATCGTTGTGCTGGATGATGGGAAGGTGGTTCAGCATGGGGTGCATGAGCAGTTGATACATGAGGACGGTATTTACCGAAAGTTGTGGAACGAGCAATACGGCATGGTATGAAAAGCATGGTTTTTCTTGTATTGTGCCTGTTGTCAGGAAATTTACTGTATGGGCAAGCTCCGTACACATTAGGAGAATGCATACAACAAGCTCTGCATGCCAATGTGGATATCAAACGCCAACAGGTAAAGTTGGACAAGCAGGCCATTCGGGTCGAGACGGAAAAGTACAGCCGGTTGCCGGACCTGAATTTGAACGGAACACAGCAATTTGATTTCGGGCGTTCGCTGAACCGTGATAATACGTATACGGATGTCAACTCACAAACAAGTTCATTTTCTTTGACCACAGAAGTGGGGCTGTTCTCCGGATTTAAAACGATGCATTCGATCGCACGGCAAAAGTTAGAATTAAAAATAAATCGAGAATTATTAGAGAAAGTACGGAATGATATTTCGTTGCAAGTTACCATCTGCTATTATCAGATTCTGCTCGATAAGGAGATTGCAGCGATAGCCGACGAACAGATCATATTGACGCGTGAACAGGAAGAAATGACACGGGTGCTGGCTACACATGGCAAAGTAGCGGAATCACAAGTGTTGACTGTCAAGGCACAGTTGGCAAATGACGAATTAGCATCGGTCAAAGCAGCGAATACACTTCGCCTCTCCATGATCAATTTGCTTCAGTTACTTGAGCTACGCGATACCGCCGGTTTCGACATCGTGCCTGTTGCGCTCGATACCCTCATGCCTTTGGCCGTATCTCCGGATGAGATTTTTGCCGTATCGGAACAGATTATGCCTGAGATCAAAAGCGCCCGTACAGCTGTTGAGAGCAGCCAAAGCGCTATTCGCATAGCCAAAGCCGGTTATTATCCGTCCTTAGCATTGGCCGCAAAAATAAGTAGCGGATATTATCACAATAATGACAATAATCCGCCATTAGACATACAGTTTAAAAACAATATGCAGCAAACGGTATACCTCACGCTCCGTATTCCGCTATTTAACCGGATGACGACCAGGAATGCCGTACGCACAGCACAAAAAGAACGGGAGGATAGCCGTCTTGCCGCAGACAATGCGTTAAAAACGTTGTATAAGGAAATACAAAAGACGTGGTACGATGCTCTCTCCGCACACGAGCGCTACGAGTCGACCCGCCACTCCGTCGCGGCCAACAGTGAGGCATTACGCTATGCAAAAGAAAAATATCAAGCGGGAAAGAGTACCGTATACGAATATAACGAAGCAAAAATGAAACTGGCGAATAGTCGCTCCGAACAGGCACAGGCCAGATATGAATTTGCCTTGCGGAAAAAGATATTGGATTTTTATGCCGACCAATCCATCAGGTAGAAACGATCAAAAAAGGATGATTATGCAATTATTTGAAACCATTGACAGAGCCAAACGCATGCACGGTCTGATACAGCACGAGGCAACGGGAGACCCACAGCAATTTGCCGAGCGCCTGCATCTTTGTCGCCGACAGTTTTTCAATGTGTTGGACGAACTGAGGGATTTAGGTGCAGAGATACGATATGACAGAGTACGGTGTACGTATTTTTACGCCAATGACTTCGATTTTCAGATCGTAATCAAATGCTGCTCCCTTGACGAAAAAGAGCAGAGGCGGATTTCCGGAGGATTTTTTATCAAAAAAATACCGAGTGCAATTTTATTGCACCGAAGCGATGTACTTTTGTGTTGTGATTAAACGAATGGTGCACAATTCGGGAGATTGCAGAAAGACTTTATTTTGTAAATTTAAAATTTTAAAACAATGAAAAATTCAGAATTGACTACTTATGGAGTAGCAGAGCTTAATGCTCAAGAGATGGAAGAAGTGAATGGGGGATTTTGGGGCGCTTTAGCGGCTGCTGTCGCGGCTTATTTAATCATTAGCTCAATAGAGTATCCTGAGGATTTCGTAGATGGTTTTTTAGGTAACAAATAAACTGAATGATCATGAAAGAACTAAGTTTAGAAGAATTGGTTGAGATAAATGGAGGTGAAACAGGTTCTCGGAACGGTGCTCGCATAGCAGGGCGACTTGTTGGGATAGCATTGATGGGACCCTTGGGCGGAATTTATTATTGCGGTAAAGATATGGGATGGTGGTAATAAACAAGACTTATCGTATGATTTTTAAATATTCGTCTCGAAAGAAGCAGATTGGTATATTGAGTATTTTGTTCTTGATGGTGGTTATATATGCCATATACAGGCATTATCTACGTCCTTATGCGATTCAATATTCAGACAGTCGATTCTTGAAAGATTTGCTTTATACATTTCCTAATTTCTGGGGCTCATTCATGCTTTATCTGATGTCTAAATACTTTCTGAACCATACTTTTTGGAAATCGATATGGTATGTGTTTGCATTGGCCGTTATATATGAATCGCTCCATATTGTGAATTTTGGGACAAGTTTCGATATTTATGACATCTTGGCTTCGGTGATTGCTCTTATATTCATTGTGATATATGAAAAAGTCATCAAACCAAATGTTTGTAGAAGAAAGGTACTTTTCTCTAAGCAATCTTGTGTAAATGATAATGCAGGAGACGACATATGGAAAGAGTAAGATAGCCTTATACCATACAAACCAAATCGAGTAGGAGGAAAACGTCTTCCTACTCGATTTACTATAAAACATATCAAACCAAATTGTTTGCTGTTTTGGAATGAAGAGACTTTCTCTATATTAACAAATCCAGTAATGAAACAACGCATTGATTTAAGATGATCTTTCTCAGCGGTATTCCATTATGAATCGCGTTTTATTCTACCATCCTTTCCAAACGATTACGGGCTGTTCTTTGGGCGCTTTTTCTCGTGCCGACGCTGCTGTGCGGTCAACCTCGTTCGGTCATTACGGGGAGCGTCGCAGATGAGCATAACCGGCCGCTTCCGAACGTGAGCCTTTTCTTCAAACAGGCGAAAAGAGGAACCGTTACGAATTCCGACGGGCAATTCCGGCTCCGGCTGCCAGAAACAGGCGATACGCTGACATATCGTGTACGAAACACAGGCCGCCATACCCATAGCGCAAGACAGGCTTACTTTGTTCATTCGATTAGTTCTCGCCGATGTACCACTGAACGAAGTCATCGTTACGAATCTTTCGGCTCGCGAGCTGTTACAAATTTATAGCTGTAATTTTTAGACATAAACAACATGATGAAAAAGAATTATATTATTGCAGGAGCCATTATTGGCATTATCGGGATACTGATGGCATGGATATACAGACCGTACGTCGAAGCACATCAAATTGAGGATTTATACATAGGAGATACGCTTGAATGCCTTTTCTTTATCCCTACGGGAGCGTGTCTTCTTTATGGTATCAGTAACAAATACTCTTTTGGAAAGGTCGTATTAATTATTGCTTTCTCAACGGTACTCTATAATGTGATAGGGGGAGATTTCGGATTTTTTGTAATCCGTCTTGTTGCCATACTGGTTAGCACAGTTGCCACTTATTTCATCCAAAAATGTATCAGCCGATGTGCCGTCCCAACGAAAGTCAATAGATAGATCGTTCTATCGTATGATTTTTAAATAGTTGTCTCGAAAGAAACAGATTGCGATAGTCCATGTTCTGTTCTTGATTGAACGAACATGAAAAATTTTGATTGGGCTACCTACGGAGTAGCAGAGCTTAATGCTCAAGAGATGGAAGAAGTGAATGGGGGAGATGGAAAATTTCATTATTGGGAGTTTGGCTTGGCATGTGTTTTGCTTGGTCCTATAGGTGGGGCATTTTATCTATTAGGTGTTGCACAAAATTGAACTAAAATAATTTGATATTTTGTAATTATGTTTGAAGAATTAACTATTACAGAGCAGGAGAATATCTCTGGAGGAGAGCTTGTTATCGCTATAATTGCTTTTTTCTGCTACCAATTAAGTAAAGATTAACTTTGGAAGAATAATGAAAAAAGTTAGTGTGATTTCTAATGTGTTAAGCATTGCTGCTATTATATTCCTCTTCATTTTAGACTATCCGTTTATGAGTGTCGGATATATTATGAAGAATGTATTAATTTTAGCGCTTATCTTGCTATCGATATTGATTTATGTACGAAAAAAACAGACGGAAAATAAATAGCTTTTCAAGTGTTTGTTTTTTTTAGTTATTGTTGCTTTGCAAATGTGATGTTTTGATTGTCAATCAGAGGTTGACACAAGATGTTTAATTGAATATCGGGAATCTTTATCTTGTACAGAGCATAGGATTCCCGATTTTGTCATTCATATTGCTTCTGTTTTGCAGATCGATCATTTTAAGACAGAGAACTATACGGATTTTATGCGTTTGCATACTGTGCGTGGTGAACACCGGTATGTTAAGCGCGATAGATGGAATTTTTTTTGCATCTGATCGAAAACGCTTCTATCTTTGTGCGTTTATTTTTTATATTTTTTATAATCGTGTTGATTGCGGCTCTTGTGCGTCAGGCAGTAGAGATGTTGTCCACCACAATATAAGCATATTGCCTGCATTTCGATTGTCAACCGATAAATAAATGATCAAAACATAGAAAAGGACGATGGTCAGATGAAAAGAATTATATGTATTATGCTTGTTATTATGACAGGTATGTATTTAGGTGCAGGGCCGTCGAGGATGTCGGCTGCCACAGCTGCTCCTCGTGCAGGTTTATTTGATTTCTTCAGAAAAAAGAAGAAGAAAACGGCTGCAACGGAGACGAAAAGTGACTATGAGAAACTGGTGGCAGACGCTTGTCGGAGCGAGGGTATGTTTATCGTTTATCAGAAGAAGAACGATTATTACTTTGAGATACCCGTTAGGCTGCTCGGCCGTGATATGCTTGTTGTGAACAAGCTGCAGCGCGTCCCCTCAGAGTTGAACGATGCCGGCGTAAACCGCGGCGTGAACTATGAGAATCAGATGGTGCGCATGGAGTGGGACAAGCGTGCGGGCAAGTTACTCTTTCGGCAGCAACGCCCACTACCCGATTCACCGCAGGAAGATGCGATACACCGTTCGGTAGCGGACAATTTCATCTCGCCGCTTATCGCCGCCTTTAACATAGAAGCGGTAAAGAACGATTCGACGGCAGTCGTCATCAAGGTCAATGATATATACAACGGAACCGAGACGAGCATCAACAACGTCTTTACCAACATAAATCTGGGTACATCGGCCGTTAAGGATTTGTCACGCATACAAAAGATCAAGTCGTTCCCCGATAATATTGTCGCGATGTCCGAACTTACCACACGTGTTGTCGAAGGTACGACGACCGTACACGTCACCGTCGAAGTCAGCTCATCGCTGTTGCTGCTGCCGGAACGGAAGATGACCGGTCGCTTCGGGAGTCCTAAGGTAGGGTATTTTATCACATCGCTTCAGCGTTTCGGCGACGCGCAGCAGCGTACGGAGAAAAGTCATTACATCACCCGCTGGCGAATGGAGCCCAAGCCGGCCGACCGTGAAGCCTATTTGCGCGGTGAACTCGTAGAGCCGGAACGACCCATCGTCTTTTACATTGACCGTTCTACTCCGCACCGTTGGCGTCCTTATATCAAGCAGGGGATAGAAGAGTGGCAGGAAGCGTTCGAACAGGCAGGATTTAAAAATGCGATTGTGGCGAGAGACCTTACCGACAGCATGATCGTGGATATGGACGATGTTAGCTACTCGGTACTTACATACGCTGCATCGGAGAAAAAAAATGCGATGGGTCCATCGTTACTCGACCCCCGTTCGGGCGAGATCTTGGAGGCAGACATTATGTGGTGGCATAACGTCATTTCTATGGTAAGCGAGTGGATCACTACGCAGACCGGTGCCGTAAACGTTGAGGCCCACCGCTCACCTCTGCCGGATTCGCTGATGGGCGATGCCATCCGTTTCGTTGCCTGCCACGAAGTGGGTCACTCGTTGGGATTACGGCATAACATGATGGGCTCATGGGCTTTCCCTACAGACTCGCTGCGTTCGCCGGGATTCACCGGCCGCATGCACTCTACCAGTTCATCGATTATGGATTATGCGCGTTTTAACTATGTGGCACAGCCGGAAGACGGCGTCAGTCTCCTCTCTCCGCATATCGGTCCGTACGATAAGTTTGCCATCGAATACGGTTATCGCTGGTATGGCAAAGAGACCCCCGAAGAAGAGCGCGAACTTTTAGCCGATTTCCTGAGTCGGCATACGGGGCGTCTGTATAAGTATGGTGAAGCGCAGGACATACGGGACGCTGTAGACCCACGCGCACAAAATGAGGACTTAGGCGACGATCCCGTGCGTTCTTCGCTGCTGGGTATCGCTAACCTTAAACGGATCGTTCCTCATATAATCGAATGGACGACGACCGGTGAAAAGGAACAAACCTATGCTGACGCGTCTCGCCTCTACTATGCGGTCATCAACCAGTGGAACAGCTATCTGTATCATGTTCTTGCCAATATCGGCGGCATCTATATGGAAAATACGACGGTGGGTGACGGGACGAAGACTTTTACGTTTGTGGAAAAGGAGAAGCAGTCTGCCTCCGTACGTTTCCTGCTGGATGAAGTACTTACTTATCCACGATGGCTCTTCGATGCGGAAGTGGGCAAATATACGTACCTGTTGCGCTCTACACCGCTCGGCATACAGGAGAATGCTCCCACACAAGTACTTAAAAACGCACAGGCTTATATCTTGTGGGACCTGCTGGGCAACAACCGCCTGATGCGCATGATAGAAAATGAGGTTGTAAACGGCAAACAGGCCTATACGACGGTAGAACTTATGGACGCCCTCCATCGACATATTTTTGCCTCCACCGAACGTGGCGTATCACCCGACGTGATGGAGCGTTCGCTGCAGAAAAATTTCCTTGATGCCTTACTAACGGCTGCCGCCGAACCGGAGGCGGTGAAAATAAATAAGCATCTCTCGGAAGATCATTTTTTACTTGCCGGCCGACCGTCGTTATGTCAGCATTCCGATGAAGAACAGCGTTGCCTGCGTCAAATAAACCGGGTGGGAGCACCACGCACGCTTAACTTCTACGGTGCGCAACTTACGCGTATTTCAGACGCCATCTCGATAAAGCGCGGAGAACTCTTGCGCATAAAAACATTGTTGCAAAAACGCCTCGGTATGGCCGATACGGCCGTGCGCTATCATTATGAAGATATGATACTCCGCATCAACACGGCGTTGGGGATTTGACAGACCGGTAATAAACAGAACGTAATTTATATTTTTATGAACAAAGGATTTTTATATGTATTTTTGTGCTTCATCTTGTCGACTGCTGCCGACGCAGCCAATCGTGTTGTTACGGGGGTCGTACTGGCGGGAGACGATAACCAGCCGCTTGTCGGCGTGTCGATACAAGTCCCTTCGGACGAGCTGAAAAAAGCGGGTATCTCGTCGAACACGCTTGGTACGATCACAGATGTGAACGGAAATTTTTCAATATCCGTGCCTGATGAGGTGCGTCGTCTCGTCTTTACTTACATCGGTTATCAGGAGGAGTCTTTGCTCTTGCAGGACGGGCGTAACGACTACCGTATCGTGTTACAGTCCGGTACGCATATGCTTGCCGATGTAGTAGTCACCGGCTACCAGACGGTGGAACGTCGCCGGCTCACGGCGGCTGTTTCCAAAATAGATGTATCCGAGGCTGTTATCGGCGCAGCTAAAAGTATCGACCAGGCGCTTGCCGGACAGATAGCGGGTGTTTCGGTAACGAATACGACCGGCAGCCCGGGCGCTCCGGCGCGTATCCGGATACGCGGTACGGCTTCGCTCAACGGCACGCAAGACCCATTGTGGGTGATGGACGGTATGCCGCTGGAAGGAACGGATATCCCCAGAATAAGCAGCAGTAATGACAATGATATTATCAATATGGGGCAAACCGCTATTGCCGGTATAAGCCCGAACGATATCGAAAGCATCACGATACTCAAGGATGCTGCAGCTACAGCGATCTACGGCGCACGTGCTGCCAACGGCGTGATTGTGATTACGACCAAACGCGGACGCAGCGGAAAACCCGTGATCAACTTCAATACCCGGCTTACGTATATGCCGAACCTTAACACTTCGCGCCTCAATCTTCTCCGTTCCGAAGAAAAAGTCGATCTGGAGCTGGAACTGATGAAAGAGCCCGATGATGAAGTATTTTTTTCTCCCGTGCCGGTATATGCCACCAAGGGAGGGGTCGCTGCCATCCTCACCCGCTATAACCTTCTCGAGGCATATCGGAAAAACGGTTGGAACGGTCTGACACCGGAGGCGCAGCAGGCAATCAATAATCTCAAAACGGTGCATACCGACTGGAACGATATATTGTATCGCGACGCTTTTACGCAAGAGTATAACCTGAGCCTTTCCGGAGGAGCAGAAAAGATTACTTATTATAACTCGCTCGGCTATACGAAAGAGAACGGTAATGTACCTGCCGTAAGCATGGACCGCTTCAACCTCACAAGTAAAACCGATTACCGGTTGAGCAAGGTCTTGAAATTGGGCTTCTCGCTTTTCGTGAACCGCAGGAAAAATAATACGTTCGTAACAGATACGTACGGGTTCTCCAACCCCAATTACTATTCGCGCATCGCCAATCCTTATTTTGCACCTTTCAGCGCTGACAGCCGCTATTTGTATGACTACGATATCGCAACCGGAAACACGCGCGACCTGAAGCAGGGATTCAATATCTTTGAAGAACGGGCCAACAGCAGTGACGAGGCCACGACGACGGCCATCAACTCGATCTTTGATGCCGAACTGCGCTTCGGCGATCATTGGAAGCTCTCATCACAGGTGGGGGTGCAGTGGGAACAATATGAACAACAACGCTATGTGGGGCAAGAAACATTTAGCATGCGCAACGCACGTATCAACAGTCATTACTGGGATAACGCCAGCAAGACGAACAAATACTTGCTCCCCGAAGGAGGTATGCACAAAACAACAGACCGTACCATGTCTCAAATAATGTGGAAGACGCTGGGAGAATATAAAAACACCTTTGCTGACAGTCATGATGTGCAGGCCATGATCGGTTCCGAAATACGTAAAAACCGATACGACAATCACTCGGTCAACGGTTACGGTTACAATCCCAGAACGCTGACGACAAAGCCGCTTATTTTTCGCGACGAAGCACAGGCGCGCGCATATCCGCTTTATACCAAAAACTATCAGGAAAACGCGTTCGCCTCTTTCTTTGCCAACGGGTCGTATTCGCTTATGAAACGTTACATCCTCGGTGCAAGTGTACGTATGGACGGTTCTGACTTGTTCGGCGTGGATAAGAAATACCGTTACCTGCCTATCTACTCCGTGAGCGGATTGTGGCGGATTTCCAACGAAGCGTTCTTACAGTCTTATGACCGGATAGATAACTTGGCGCTTCGTCTCTCTTACGGCTTGCAGGGGAATATCGATAAGAACACTTCTCCATTTCTGATAGGACGGTATGAAAATATCTCCATCTTGCCGGGGGTGACAGAAGAGAACATCACCATCTCCGACGCGCCCAACAGTAAGCTGAGATGGGAGAAAACCGCTTCCTATAACCTGGGGGTCGACTTCTCCGCCATCGAACAGCGCATCAATCTGAGCATCGATTATTATTACCGCAAAGGGACCGATCTTATCGGCACACGTATGCTCCCGCTCGAGAATGGTTTCACCAGTATGAGCATCAACTGGGCCAGCATGGAGAACAGGGGGATAGAAGTCAATTTGCAGACACGGAACATTATGACGAAAGATTTCTCATGGTATACGTCGTTCAACTTTGCCTATAACAGGAACAAAGTGTTAAGACAGATGGTACCCGACAATCAGACGACACCCGGCTTGGAAGGATATCCGGTCGGTGCGATCTTCGCTCTCGAAGTGAAAAGTATCGATCCGCAGACGGGACGTATCTACATTGCCAATCCCGAAGGAAAGGCCGTAACGCTGGAAGAACTCTACGGCGCTTCAGATCCGACGGGCACCGGCTTCTATGAGTTTAAAACCACCCCGGTACAGGAACGTACCTTTTATAAATATATCGGTTCGTCTGATGCTCCTTATACGGGAGGCCTCATGAACACGTTCACTTATCATAACTGGGAGTTGAGCGTCAATTTCGCGTATCATCTGGGCGCATACGTACGCACTTCGCCCTCATACAAAATCGTAGGACAGGACCCGGGGCATAATGTGAACCGTGATATTCTGGAGCGATGGTCCCCGGCCAACCCGACCGGCACATTGCCGGCTCTGCTCACACGTAAGACTTTCCCCGCCGATTATAGTCTGATCGATAATCGCGGAGATATTTACCGTAATTTGAGTATCTGGGTGAAGAAGCAGAATTACATACGCCTGCAGAACATACGTCTGGCATACCGTATGCCGGCCGTATTCCTGCACCCGCTACACATCAGCGGGGCTACGTTGGCCCTTGAAGGGCGTAACCTGCTCGTTTTCGGTTCAAGCTATAAGAACTATATGGATCCCGAATCTATGGGCAATCTTTATGCTACCCCGATCCCCAAATCGATTACATTCAACTTTAATCTCGACTTTTAACGCCATGTCATATATGAAAAATTCGATAAAAAAATTTACGGCAATGCTTCTGGCGGCAGGTGTACTGATGTTTTCCGCATGTGACCGTTTCCTCGATATACGTCCCGTAGGAAAAGTTATCCCCGAAACACCGGCGGAATACCGCGCACTGATGACGACGGCTTATCAGTTTCAGTTTATCGACCGCAGTCTTACGGATATGCGTACGGACGGACTTGTTGTACGCAGCGATGAGCTGGATCAAAACAACTACGGTGACATCGAGAAATGGATAGACGTCAACTACGGAGCGGCTACGCAACCGTTCGGCTGGGCCAAGTACTATGAATCTGTTTACTATGCCAATGCGATCATTGACGGACAGAGCCGTATGAAAGAGGGTAACGGAGAGGAGATGCTTCAGCTTGCAGGCGAAGCATACCTCATGCGCGGTTATTTGCATTTTCTTTTGGCAAACCTCTACGGGCAGCCGTATACTGTAAGCGGTGCGCCGCAGACTAAGGCTGTACCGGTCAAGCTCGACCTCGACTTGGAATCCGTCTTGGGGCGCAGTACACTGGCGCACGTGTATGAATCTGTCTTGGCCGATATCGAAAAGGCCCGCACGCTTATCACAAAACAAACATGGGATTCGGCTCACATGTATCGTTTCTCTACGCTGTCGGTCGACGCTCTCGATTCGCGCATCCACCTTTACATGGGCGAATGGCAAAAAGCATACGATGCGGCAGAGCGTGTACTGCAGAAGAAACAGGAGCTTGAAGACCTGAACCGGAGCGACGCCATGTTACCTAACTATTATCGGTCTGTCGAGATGATCACTCCCTGCGAGATGATCTACTCCTCCTCTACGATCCGTGCCGTACGTGCTACGAGTGCTCTTATCAACAAGTATGACACGTTAGGAGACTTGCGTGTGCACAAATATTTCGGTGCGATCGATGCCAACGGACAGTATCCCATACTTAAGACCGACGGTTCAACCAAATACCGTTGTTCGTTTCGCACGGGAGAACTTTATCTCAATGCGGCTGAAGCGGCAGCACATCTCGGTAACTTGTCGCAGGCACGTCTTCGCTTGCTCGCCCTCATGAAGAAACGATATACTCCGGATGCTTACCGGACAAAGCAAACGGCTGTGAGCGCCATGACGCAGGACGAACTGATTACTGAAATACTCGACGAACGCGAGCGTGAATTGGCCATCGAAGGGCACCGATGGTTCGACCTGCGCCGTACTACCCGTCCCCGCATCCAAAAAATACTTGGTGGAAAGCAATATATTCTTGAACAAGACGATGCCCGTTATACGCTGACGATCCCCAAAGAGGCCATCAGTGCCAATCCGGGATTGAACAATTAATGAAACAAGCGGGCTGTGAGAGCATACGATATTCGTGTGATGATAAAACATTTCTGAAAGTAGGAAGAAAACCGTTTCGTTTTCTTCCTACTCGATTGAAATTTATTGCTGTCCATTAAAATTTTTTGAACAATAAAAATTAGGACTGAATTCCTCGCTTGGAATCCAGCCCTTTTAGTGATCTTTGTTTCTGCCAAAATAAACCATAGTAGCGATGAACAAAGATACACATTTTACCGGACAGTAATATAAAATAATATGATTATCCGTATTTATACCTAAACTCATTTTTATAGGTTACGCAAGCTACGAGCAATCTTCCAAAGAGGGCTTCTCCCCAGTATCTTCGATTAAACTTATAACAGAATTCATCGAGATAATTTTGTAAGAATTCGGGCTTGATGTCATGGAACGTATTTATCAACTGTCTCTTGGCATTGCTGATGGCGATATGAACCCAAGGCAAGGCTTCCCCCACCTTCTCTTTGGGAATCACCTGAGAGTTGTGTCTAGGTACAAAGTCTTTCAATTCCACATAAGAGGTAGAATGATCCGTGTCGATTTGATTAGCTCCGGAAGCTAACTGCTGAACCGCTGCATTAATGGTCTCTTTTTTCAAGTCATCGATTACTTTCATTTTCAAATAGCCGACTCTTCGTGGTTTTTGACCGGTTTTCGGAAATTCAACCATTTCACTTTCTGCCATTACTAAAACTTTGCTTTTCTTTTGACTGCCACGTCCACGCTTCAAGGGTTTATCTTTTTCCTCTTGACTCATCTCTGTGGAAAAATAACCTTCATCCAATTCTATACAACCTGCAAGGACATATTCATCATCTCTTTTACCCATGGCCTCGCGAAGTTTGTGAACCATATGCCAAATAGGATGATAACGATTATGTCCCAATTGACGTTGGATTTCTTTGGCCGAAAATGTCTTTTTCGTTGACGTGAGCAGATGCATGGCTATAAACCAATAACGAAAAGGAAGTTTCGATTTATGCATTACCGTTCCACTTTTTAGCGTGGTGCGCGTTTGGCAGTGTTTGCATTCATATTGCTCCTTGTCTTTTTTCCAATAATGATCCGTGCCTCCGCATTTGGAACAAACAACTCCTACTTGGTCGCGATATGCCTTAAACTTTTGCTTGCAGCTTTCTTCGTCTGGAAAGTGAGATAAAAAATCGATCAGTGTCATTGCCTTATTTTTTTTGCAAAGATAATTATTTCTGGGCAAATATACGGATATTCATTTAAATTAATTAGAGATACCGTTAATGAAAGCGTAGATAAAACAAAAAAGAACGATATGTTCCCTGTTTGCAGTGGGTCATCGGAGCTCGTAATCGAGTCCGGTCACTTGAAATTCGGTACGCCGGTTCAGCTGATCAGCTACTTCCTGCTGCTCCGGCGAAAGGGCATTGACAAAGGCTTCATTTAGAATGGTTCCTTCAGGGAGAAAGGGATGTTTTTCCGTAAGTTTTGCGGTGATTATTTTGGGTACGGTTTCGCCGTATCCTTTAGCGGTAAGTCTATCGGGATCAATACCTGATTCAATCAGGTAGTCGACGACGGACTGGGCGCGGCGCTGTGCCAGATTTTCGTTGTATGCCTCCGTACCTTTGCGGTCGGTATGGGCTCCCAGCTCGATCGTGACATTTGGATTTTCGTTAAGAATTTTGACAAGTTGGTCGAGCGCTTCTTTCGATTCGGGACGGAGGGTGGCTTTGTCGAAGTCGTAAAAGATATTTTCAACCACCACGGGCTTGTCGACGGGCGAGAGGAAGAAATCGACGTAATATGTTTCATCTTTCTCTTCGTCACTCGTTTTGAGTTCAAAGTACTGGTTCAGGAAGTTGGGCGCTTCGGCCATCATCACGTAGCTGACATCGCGCGCCAGTTCCACTTTGTACGATCCGTCGGGCTTAACGGGTACCTTCATGTTCAGGCCGTCTTTCCCCACGATACGTACGACGGCGTTCTCAATCGCGTATTCTTCGACATCGGACACGTAACCCTCGATTTGTATCGTAATCGTTGGATATTCGAACGAGTAGATATGATCCCATCCACGGGCATCGCCTCGGTTCGAGGAGAAGAATCCGCGTTCTTTGTCACCCTCGAAAGTGATGCCGAAATCGTCGGCTGCCGAGTTGATGGGGGCGCCCATGTGAGTGACGATCCATTGTCCGGTGCTGTCGAGCGTGGCTTTGAACAAGTCCAGTCCGCCCATGCCGGGATGGCCGTCGGAAGCGAAATAGATCGTCACCGAATCGCGCACGTAGGGAAACAGCTCGTTCCCCTCGGTATTGATGGAGGGGCCGAGGTTTTCCATTCCGCCGAAGCCGTTTTCTCCGGTGATTCGCGTGCGAAACAGGTCTTTTCCTCCGTATCCACCCACTGCGTCGGCGACGAAATAGAGGTATTTGCCGTCGGGCGAGACAGCCGGATGCGCCAGCAACGTGATCGAATCTTTGACGATGTTGGCACGCTGTCCCTTGCCCCAGGCGGCTCCGCTGCGCGAAGAGACGTAAATCTCGGAGGTACGCGGGTCAACGGCATCTTCGGAACAGTAGGTGTAGTACATTGTCAATCCGTCTTTCGAGAACGAGGGCGTACCCTGATCGTACGCCGTCGTAACAGGGTCTGTTACCTCAACGGGTTTCTGCCATGTACCGTTTTCATCCTTGCCTGAAACGAAAAGGGCGTTGTTCTTCAGTCCGGTGATACCGTTGACGGAGTCTTTGTGTACAATTCCGCGCGACGAGCAGAAATAAAGCTGGTCGTACTTTTCGCCGTAGAGCATGGGGCTGAATTCGCTGCGGCGTGAGTTAAAGATATCCATCCGTGCCACCTGATAGAGTGTCGGTCGTTCGCGCCATCCGGTTGCCATTTCGCATCCTGCGATGCCGTTGGCGGCGCGTGTGTCGGACGAATCGAGTGCCAGATACGTACGGTAGTATTTGATGGCATCGCCGTATCGTCCGTCTTTTTGATATGCTTGTCCGAGGTAAAGGAAGAGCATGCTGTCCGGATAATCGTAACGCAGTGCATTTTGGTAGGCGCTGATGGCGCGTGCCGTGTTGCTGGTGCGTTGGTTGCAGTATCCCATGCGAAAGGCGATGTAGGCACGCAAGTCTTTCTGTTCGGGCTTCGATTTCGTGTAGAGCTTGCGATACATTTCGGCCGCACTGTGGTATTCGCCGAGGCGCTGTTTCTCTTCGGCATCTTTGAGCTTGACCGTCTTGCACGAGATAAGTATCCCGAGAAGCAGGCATCCCAGCCCGAGCGGCACGTTATATCTTTTTAAAAAGCGAATCATCTTAATGGGTAACGGATCAGCATACATCTTATTGTGTTATAACAGCAGCGAACTGTCGCCATAACTGAGGAAACGGAAGTCGTGGTCGAGCGCATAGTCGTAGATCGCTTTCCAGTCTCCTTTAACAAAGGCTGAGACGAGCAGCAGCAACGTGCTTTGCGGCTGATGGAAATTCGTAATCATACCACGTACGATCTTAAACTCATAGCCAGGCGCAAGAATGATCCGGGTGGCCGCGACGAGCCGGTCGACTCCTTGGTGATCGAGATGATCCAGAAGATGTTGTAGCGCTTCGCGGGCGGAGATGCCAGGCACCTCTTCTGTGTAGGGAGTCCATTGTTCAACGGTCGGAAGGTTGGCGTGGTCGGTCAGCCCTGTCATTGAGAGTCGGGCGCCGAGGTAATAGAGGCTTTCGAGTGTGCGTACCGACGTAGTACCGACAGCAATTACAGGCCCTGACGCGGTTATGAGGCGTTCGATTGTCCGGCGACTGACGGCGAAATGCTCCGTGTGCATTTCGTGCGATCCGATCGTTGGGCTCTTGACAGGCTTGAACGTGCCGGCTCCTACATGCAGCGTGACCTCTTCGCGCCCGATGCCGCGGGCATCTAATTCGGCCAGCACCTCGGGCGTGAAATGCAATCCGGCCGTAGGGGCGGCCACCGAACCTTTGATACGCGAATAGACGGTCTGATACGTTTGCAGGTCGGTCGGCTCCGTCTCGCGCCGCAGGTAGGGAGGGATAGGCAGTATCCCGGCTGCTTCGAGCACTTCGGCAAACGTATAGCGCGAATCATCCCACCGGAAAGTCACGAGGTGACTCGTGCCGTGTGTCTCTTCCCGCTCGGCTGTCAGTCGAACGGATTCCTCGCCGAGGTATACCGTACGAGTCAGCGTGCCGTCTTTCCATTTTTTCAGGTTCCCGATGAGGCAATGCCAGCTACACTGCTCCGTTTGTTGAAAAATCTGTGCATAGTCGGCCGGCTCAGCCGGTTCGAGGCAAAAGAGTTCGATCTGTGCGCCTGTCGTTTTATGGAAGAGTAGCCTTGCCCGTATGACACGCGTATTGTTGAAAACGAGCAGAGCGTCGGACGGCAGCTCATCGGGTAATCGGTTGAACACCGTTTCGCCGATCTGTCCGCCGCGGTAGACGAGTAGCTTCGACCGGTCTCGCTGCGGTAACGGGTATCGGGCTATCCGATCGTCCGGGAGCGGATAGGCATAATCGTCGATATGTATGTGTTGAGGTGCCATCATTTCGGGAGGCAAAAGTACGAAATTCATGGCAAAAGATAGAAATGACATCTTATCCTTCCCACTTCTTTTTCTCTTTCTTTTCCGAAAAAGAGGCAGACGGGGAGGAATATCTTTTAGGAGAAATGCCGAACTTCTCCTTGAAACATTTGAGAAAATAGTTGGCGTCCTGAAAACCTACGCGATAGGCCAATTCGTTGATGCGGATATCCTCGACTGATAAGATCGCAGCGGCTTTTTTGAGCTTGTAGTCGCGCATATATACCGACGGAGAAACCCCCAGTAGCTTCTTCATCTTCCGATACAAGTGTACACGACTGAGCCCAACGTCTTCGCTCAGGTTCTCAATCGAGTACATTTCGTTCGACAGGTTCTTCTCAATCTGCTCATCGATGCGCCTCATCAGCTCCTGATCGTATGGATTCAGGCGGTTTTTCTCTTTCTCGGGTAGCGCGTCTCTTTTGTAAAGCTCGTGCAAATGCTCCTGCCGGCGCAGGATGTTGTGGATACGCAGATGAAGTTCTTTATACGGGAACGGTTTGGTCAGATAACCGTCGGCGCCTTGTTCCAGGCTTTCCATTTTAATCTCCTGCTGCTGCACGGCTGTGAGCAGAATCACCGCGATATGGCTCGTGAGGATATTCGATTTAATTTCGGTGCAGAGCTCCTTCCCCGTTCTGCCCGGCAGCATGATGTCCGACACCACCACATCGATGTCCGTCTCTTTCAGAATTTCGAGCGCCTCTTCGGCCGAAACCCCATTGAACACGTTGAACGACCGGTTTAGTTTGCGCGAAAGGGTATTCAGCAACGTGATGTTGTCTTCCACCAGCAGTACGTTGTATCTTTTCCTGTTCGAGGTGTCGGTCGAAACAACCTCCTCTTCCTCTTTTTCCAGCTCCGACAGCACCTCTACCGACAGCACAAAACTTTCCGACGTCGAACAGGGCAAGTCCTCGCTCAGTCTGATGCCCCGCAGCCTAACCGTAAACGTACTGCCCTCGCCCGGTGCGCTGAGAACGTCGATCTCTCCCTTCATCAGATCTTCGACGATTCTCTTCACCAGCGAAAGCCCGATGCCGCTTCCGGCACTGTGCGCTTTCTTCCCTTTGAAGAAACGGTCGAAAATATGAGGCAACTCTTCGGGCAAAATGCCGCTGCCCGTATCCGATACTTCGATCAAGAGGCCGCAATGCTCTTGATCTTCGGGCGATATCTGCACCCGAAGCGAAACACATCCCCCTCTCGGAGTGTATTTGAAGGCGTTGGACAACAGGTTCAGCAGCACCTTCTCGATTTTATCTTTGTCTATCCACAGCGGCTTGTCGGTCGTTACGGACAAATCCGTCTTCCAGACAACCCCGTTCTTCACAGCCACCGACTGAAACGCGGCGTTTACATTTTCCAGAAAGTTCTTCAGCATAAGCGGCGTTTCATCCAGATGCTCTTTCTCCAGCTCGATCCGGTTAATGTCCAGCAACTGATTGACCAATTGCAGAAGGCGTCGGCCGTAATACTGTATAGTCGAGACTTTTCCGCGATCGTCAGGGGGAAGCGACGATGTCTCCAACAGTTCTTCCACAGGATTCAAAATCAGCATCAGCGGCGTACGTATTTCATGACTGATGTCGGTAAAATACTTCACTTTCATGTTGTGTATTTGCTCAATCTGCTGCCGTTCGAGCTCTTTCAGACGAATACGGTGTTTCAGCTCCGCTCTCCTCAGCATATTGGCCACAATCGCCCAGACGGCCGCAAGACACAGAATGATATACAACACGATTGCTTCGCCCGAAAGCCACCAGGGGGGAGAAACGATAATCGGAACCGTCAGAGGATCGCTCCAAACGCCGTCGTTATTGCCCGCGTGAACCGTGAGGGTATATTTCCCGGCGGGGATTTTTCCGTACTCGGCTCGTCCATCCGGCCTGGTATATCGCCAGCCTTCGTCGAAACCGTCGAGCTTGAATTTGTAACTGTTGTTTTCCGGCATCAGGTAGTTCAATCCGGCAAATTCGAACGTGACGGTCGTCTGATCGTATTTCAGGCGCATCTCTCCCGGATCGAACATATCGATACCGCTGAAACCGGACAGCTCCGCTATCGGCGTGTTATTGATTTTAACGGCCGAGAGATAGACCGAAGGCTTGTAAAGATTCTTATAAACGTTCTTCGGATGAAACGAAATCCACGCGTCCTTACCTCCGATAACGAAGGGAGAAGCCGGCTGACTTGTTCGCAAACAGGCTCCTTCGTTTATTTCGGACAGAGGAAATCCGTTTCGGAGATGATAGTTGATGCAGCCGCCGTCGGCCGTTAATTGGGAGATGCCGTTGATGCAGTTGGCCCATACACGGTTGTCGAAAGAGATGGTACCGAAAACGGTGTTGTTCTGCAAACCCTCTTTTTCGGTAAAATGCCGGATGACTCTCAGCTTCCTGTCTAAGAGAAGAAGCCCGTTGCCTTTCGTACTCACGTAGAACGTATCGTTCAATAGCAGCGTGTGATTCACTTGCCGGATATCGGGAAGCACTTTTTCGACCTTGCCTCCGGGTCTGTTCTCAAAGGCAATCAGTCCCGAGCCGATTGTGGCAAGCAGGTAGTTTACGGAGTCGATGGGCAGTAAGTGCATGCACTTGCTTCGTCCGATGACGGGATGCAGCTTCTCCCGAATAGGAAAAGATTCCGTCCGCCCGCTAACCGGGTTGTATCGGTTCAATCCGCTTCCCCGGTCCGAAAGCAGCCACAAGCCATGTCCGGAGGCTTTCCCGATGCCGTTGATGACTCCCAACGTTTCCAGTCCGGCAGATACTACCCGGCCGTTCTTCATCTGGTAGAGCCCGTTTCTCAATGTGCCGATCCACAACACATCGCTCTCCTCGTCGTAATACAACGATTTGATAACAATCGGATTTCCCCGTGCGTCTTTCAATTCCGTACGTTTTGGCGAAGCTCCTGCGTCGCCGTACTCCAGCAGGCAACCGTTTTCGGTGCCTACGAGCAGCGATCCGTTTTTATCAGCAAAAGCGCTTACGATCTGAGTGCCGTCCGCAGGAATAGGATGCGTTTGGAAGCGCGACAGGTAGTTGTCGTAGAGGTAGAGGCCATCGTGATACGTACCGATCCATAAAGAGCCGTTCTTATCGAACATCAGGGAGCGGATGGAGGCGTTTTCCACCTTATCGAAACCGTTCAGGAGATTGATTCCGGTAACCGTACCCGTGTTCGGGTCGAGCAGCCCGACCCCTTGAAAACTCCCGATCCATACGTTTCCGTCGGGTGCCAGAGCCAACGAACGGACATTGTCGAAAGGCGAATACCCGGACCCTTTTTCCGAAGAAGACCAACGACGCAGCGGCTCCCCCGAAAGCGTACACTCATAGATACCGCTTCTGTACGCGGCCAGATAGACTCTTCCGTTCGGATGAAAAAGAATGTCTTCTATCCGTTCGTTTTCGTTCAACAGCACAGGCGCTCCGGAGGCGCAGGAATAGCGCATCGTCCGATTGCCCGAAACATCGTAGCGGAAAAAGGCACGGGTAGCCGTCGCAATCCAATACTCGTTTTTTCGGGGCGATGCCACGATTTTCGATACGGAGGTGTCGAACACGCGAGCGTCTTCCGTCAAATTCCGGGGCTTCGAAAAGAGATCGCTTGACTTGTCGTAGAGATAAATCCCGCTCCAGCCGCTTGCCCAGACGCGACCGTCGATCACCGACAACGACCGTATCTCATGGTCGGGCGAGCCGCCCATCCTGTAATTCCTGAAAACGCCTTTTTTCCGGTCAAAAAGGCTTACGCCGTTGTCGTGCGCGATCCAAAGATTTCCGCCTTCTCCGTTTTCGATGTCGTTGATATGGTTGCCGGCGATGCTGCAAGTATCGCCCAAAACATGCCGATAGATTTTCACGCGATTCCCGTCGTATTCGTTCAGCCCGTCGCGCGTACCGACCCAGATAAATCCCAAGCTATCCTGATGTATCGTTAAAACGGAACGTTGACTCAGTCCTTTCTCCGGCCCGAGCAACTGTACGGGTATGTTTCTCTGAGCTGTCAGGAGGCCTGCCGAAAACAGCAGCCAAACACAGCAAAGCAACGTAGAAGGAATACTGTGAAAGGAGTATCGCATAAACAACGTTTTTATTCAATCGTTTTATCTTTTATTCTAAATAATCGTTTCAAAGATACAACGGTTTATTGGTCTTGGCAAGAGTTTTCTCATGGTAATTATCCTTTTTCAATCCGGATACGAGTGATTGATTTTTTCAATAAATAACCTACCTTTGTTCTCCGAATGATTGGGAAGAGGCTTTACAAAACGAGGGTTCGTGCAGTCTCTTCGCTTAGAAACTAAATAAAACAGAATTGGATGAAAGAAACAAGGATACTCTTGTTGGGATTGCTTTTGTGCCATGCCGGCTGTACGCAGCAAAAGCCTTCCACCGTCTCGTTCGATCGTTTCGGGATCTTGCCCGACACACAGGACAACGCGTCTGATGCAGCCTCCAAATTGATTGCTTACCTGCAGTCGCGTACCGATACGGCTCATTTGACCGTTGCATTCCCTGCCGGAACGTATCATTTCTACGAGGACGGCGCTTTCGTACGCGAGTATTATATCTCGAATCACGATCAGGACAATCCCAAGCGGGTGGGGTTCGCGTTTGAACATCTGCAGAATATTACGTTCGACGGACAAGGTTCCGAATTTATTTTTCACGGTCGGATGATCCCGTTTGCATTGTTGAACGGAAAGAACATTACGTTGAAGAACTTCTCCGTCGATTTTGCCGTTCCTGCTTTGCGGCAATTGCAGGTCCTCGACGTAAACAGAGCGCGGAACGAAACAAAGGCGGCCATTTATCCGTCGGGATATTACCGCATCGAAGATGGCCGATTGGTACTTTCGGGCGAGGGTTTTGAGATCGTTCCGACGTTTGCAATGCCTTTTGCATCCGACAAGCGGCTTGCATACAAGCGACAGGACGTAGGTTTCCGACCGGAATCCGTAACGGAAATCTCGCCCGATACCTTCCTCATCAAAGGATGGGATCAAACGGCTTATACCACTCACGGAGAGCGGTTTGTACTGCGTTCTGGCCACAGGCCTACCCCGGGTATCTTCGTGAGCGAATGTATAAATACGACGCTCGAAAACATTCGCATCCGCTACGCCGAAGGAATGGGATTATTGGCACAGATGAGCAAAAATATCATCCTGGATAGATTTAGCGTTTGTCTTCGGAGCGATGACGACCCGCGCTTTTTCACCACGCAGGCCGATGCGACTCATTTTTCGGGATGCAAAGGCGTGATCGTCTCTAAAAACGGCTTGTATGAGAACATGGCCGACGATGCCATCAATGTGCATGGCACCTATCTGCGAGTTACACGTCGTATGGACGATCATACGCTTCATGCGCGTTATATGCACCCTCAAGCCTGGGGTTTCAAATGGGGCGAACCGGGAGACAGCGTGCAGTTCGTCGAGTCGGAACGGATGGAGACGGTGGGGAACCATATCCACACAATCCGGTCGATCAAGCCGATTGACCAACCGACGGAGACCGGGGCGAAAGTGTTCGAAATCACTTTTGCCGATACCTTGCCGGCGGAAATCTCGGAAGCAGGGAAATATGGCATGGAGAACCTGACATGGACGCCCGAAGTGGTTTTCGCGGATAACATCGTGCGAAACAACCGTGCACGAGGTGCTTTGTTCAGCACGCCGCGTCGCGTCGTCTGCGAAAACAACCTGTTCGACCATCCTCACGGCACGGCGATTCTGCTCTGCGGCGATTGCAACGGATGGTACGAGACGGGCGCATGCAAGGAGGTAACGATTCGGAACAATACGTTTGTCAATGCGCTGGCCGGCAGCTATCAATTTACGAACGCCGTCATCTCGATCTATCCGGAAATACCCGATCTGGACGGGCAGGAGCATCTGTTTCATTCGGGTATTGTGGTCGAAGACAATCTGTTCGAGATATTCGACCACCCGCTGTTGTACGCCAAATCGACCGACGGCATTATTTTCCGCAACAATAAGGTGACATACAACACGAAGTACGAGCCGTTTCATTGGAATACACATCTCTTCTTCTTCGAGAAAGTGCGGAACGTGACGCTCGAAAGCAACCATTTCGGCAAAGACTTCGATCCTATGCGGGATATTCTGATCAACCGTTCCCCAAAGGATGCGGTAAACATTCGATAAAGGCATCACTTCGTAGTTCGTAAGAAGGATGAAAAAATAGCGGTGGCTTGATAAGCAGAAAAGAAATCTGCCTGTCAAGCCGCCATCCTATTCCGTATAGAGGGTGTTATAAGCTCCACTCGAAGCCGTCCTTCGTGTCTTTCACGACGAATCCGAGTGCCGCCATCTCGTTGCGTATGCGATCGCTCGTAGTCCAGTCTTTGTTTTGTTTGGCCTGCTGACGGATGGAGAGGAGCAGGTCGATCGCTTTGCGGTAAGCCTCGTTCGTTTCGTTCGAGGCAGCCGTATCGCGAAGTCCCAGGATGTCTTCGATAAAGAGGCGGAAGACGGAGCTCAGCTCCTCCAGTTCATCGGCTGTTATGGTGCCTTTGCCGTCGTGTACGGTGTTGATGGCTTTGCACGCATCGAACAGATGGGAAATCACGACAGGGGTGTTCATATCGTCGCACATGGCCTCTTCGCACTTCTCGCGCAGCCCTTTCGTGTCGACGGTCGAGACGTTCGAGGGGCTCAGTTTCTGCAGGCGGCTGCAGGCCTCGAACAGGCGTTCCAATCCTTTCTCGGAAGCTTGAAGCGCTTCATTGCTGAAATCGACCGTGCTGCGGTAATGTGCCTGAAGGATGAAGAAACGTATCGTGACAGGTGTGTATGCCTTGGCAAGTAACGGATGATTGCCTGTAAAAAATTCCGTCAGGGTGATGGCATTGCCAAGCGATTTGCCCATCTTCTGCCCTTCATAGGTGATCATATTATTGTGTACCCAGTAATGTACCATGTCGTGTCTCTGCGAAGCGATAGCCTGCGCGATCTCACACTCGTGATGGGGGAAGATCAGGTCCATGCCGCCGCCGTGGATGTCAAAATGCTCGCCAAGGTATTTCTTTCCCATCGCCGTACATTCGCAGTGCCAGCCTGGAAAACCGTCGCCCCACGGCGAAGGCCAGCGCATGATATGTTCGGGTTGCGCCTTCTTCCACAGCGCGAAATCGACCGGGTTGCGTTTCTCCTGCTGCCCGTCCAATTCGCGCGTGGTGTTGAGCATATCGTCGATGTTGCGGTTCGAGAGGATGCCGTACCGATGGTCTTTGTTATATTTCGCGACATCGAAGTAGACCGACCCTTCGCTTTCGTATGCATATCCGTTCTCCAGAATCTTCTCTACCAGTGCGATCTGTTCGATGATATGTCCCGAGGCATAAGGCTCGATGCTCGGTGAAAGTACGTTCAGCAGTTCCATCGCTTTATGGTAACGCAACGTGTAGTAATGCACCACCTCCATGGGTTCGAGCTGTTCGAGCCGTGCCTTCTTGGCAATTTTATCGTCACCGCTGTCCGCGTCATGTTCGAGATGACCGACATCGGTGATGTTGCGTACGTAACGCACGTTATATCCGAGGTGTTTCAAATAACGAAACAGAATGTCGAAGGTGATGGCCGACCGCGCGTGGCCAAGGTGCGGATCACCGTATACCGTGGGGCCGCAGACATACATGCCCACGTGCGGAGAGTGAAGCGGTTCGAATACTTCTTTCTTCCGTGAAAGAGTGTTGTATAAAACAAGTTTTCGTCGATTGTCCATATCTCTTTGATGTTTAAGAGGTACAAAGGTAAATATTATTTCCGGTTTTCCGAATATCGTTTTTTTTTCATACTTTTGCATTCATCTTACGGTACAGGTTTAGAAGATAATGGTTTTATATGAAATACGCATTAGTTACGGGAGGCTCGCGAGGCATTGGCCGGGCTATCTGCACGGCGTTGGCCGCAAAAGGGTATCCGGTCATTATCAACTATGCATCGAATGAAGCCGCAGCCAACGAGACAAAAGCACTTATCGAGGCGAACGGTGGGACGGCAGAACTGCTGCCTTTCGACGTATCGGACGAAGTATCCGTCGACAAGGCGCTTGAAGGCTGGGCGGACAATCATCCCGACGATTATGTCGGTATTCTGGTCAACAATGCCGGTATCCGCCAGGATGCCATGATGATTTTCATGCAGAATGCGCAGTGGCGGAACGTGCTGGATACCTCGGTGAACGGATTTTTCTTTGTCACGCGGCGTGTATTGAAAGATATGCTGATCAAGCGCGACGGGCGCATCGTGAATATCGTATCTCTTTCAGGCCTGAAAGGGATGCCGGGACAGACGAACTATTCGGCAGCCAAGGCTGCCGTTATCGGTGCGACGAAAGCGCTGGCTCAGGAGGTGGCACCGCGAAAAGTAACAGTCAATGCCATTGCTCCGGGGTTTATCATGACGGACATGACCAAAGACTTGGACGAAGCGGAGCTGAAGAAGAATATTCCGCTGGGACGGTTCGGAAAGCCCGAGGAAGTCGCTTCGCTCGTCAGCTTTCTCACCTCCGACGAGGCCGCTTACATCACCGGCGAAGTGATTTCAATCAACGGAGGAGTGTTCTGACCCTTATTCAGCTGCCTGTGCGATACATTTGCAAATAACACCCAACAAACAACAAAAGATAGAACGAGAATTAAGAGAGATATATGGAAAGAAGAGAAATAGAATCGAAAGTCAATCAGTTTTTGATCGAAGAGATGGAGATCGAAGCCGATCTGATTCGCGACGATGCTCTGCTGAAAGACGATTTGGGATTAGACAGCCTTGATTTTGTCGATATCGTTGTCATCGTAGAAAAAACGTTCGGTTTCAAAATTAAACCTGAAGAGATGGCGAACGTACTTACGGTAAAAGAATTTTACGATTACATCGAGTCGAAGGTAAGAGGCTGAGATGCGCGGAAAAGAAAGAGAATGGGAAGGAGTGACCGGAGGCACCACTTTGGGGCAAAAAGCGATGAAGATTACCTTCTCTGTCGTGAATGTCCGTGTCGGATATGTCATTCTCGCGTTTGTCGTTCCGTTCTATATGCTTTTTCGTCGCAAGGGATATTTGTCGATTTATCGTTATTTCCGATGGCAGCATGGCTATTCGCCCTTGAAATCATTTTTTTACACCTACCGTAATCATTTTGTTTTCGGACAGGCGATGCTCGATCGCTTCGCCGTCTATGCGGGACAGAAGAATTTCAAGATTGACAGTCCCGACAATGATTTGTTCATCTCGATGCTGGAGAACCCACATGGTTGTATTGTGGCCGGTGCCCACGTGGGGAATCCCGAATTATGCGGCTACCTTCTGCGACAGCAGAAGAAACGGATCAACTGTTTGATATACGGAGGCGAAGCTCAAGAGGTACAAAAGAACCGGACAAAGATACTGGAACGTAATAACATTCGCACGATACCCGTTTCGGAAGATATGTCTCATATCTTTCTGATCAACGAAGCGCTGAAAGACGGCGAGATGGTCAGCATGCCGTGCGACCGCACTTTCGGCAGCAGCAAAAGCGTCGAATGTGACTTCCTGAACGGCAAGGCCGACTTCCCGATCGGGGCATTCGTTCTTGCGCGGCAGTTCGATGTGCCCGTGCTGGCCATGTTTGCCTTGAAAACGAAGACGTCGCAATACCGCATCCGCATCGTGCGTATCTCTGTGCCGGCAGAACGTTCGAAACGCGAACAGATCGAGTCGATGACCCGCACTTTCGCTCACGAGCTGGAGTGTATCGTAAAAAAATATCCCGAACAGTGGTTTAACTTTTATAATTTCTGGAAAGATGAACATGTTTCCTGCGCTTGAAAAGAAATATACGAAAGAACGGACAGGTATTCTTGAGGCGCAACGACGGGCACACGAAATTGCGTTTGCCCCTGTGACGTTTCAGGTATCGCGGCTGATGGTAAAATTCGGCATCTTCCGGTTGCTGGATGAGACCAAGAACGGACTGACCCTCGACGAAGTCGCTGCTGCGACTAACTTGTCGCATTATGCCGTTCAGGTATTGCTGGAGGCTTCTCTTACGGCACAAACGGTCTTATATGTCGATGGGCGGTTTGTGCTCTCCAAGATCGGCTGGTTGCTGCTCACCGATCCGCTTATGTCGGTCAATATGGATTTTAACCACGATGTGAATTACCTCGGCCTGTATCATATGGAAGAAGCCTTGCTCAACGGCAAGCCCGAAGGTCTGAAAGTGTTCGGGTCGTGGAAGACGATTTATGAAGGATTGTCTTCACTTCCTGACGAGGTGCAGAAGAGTTGGTTTCGGTTCGACCACTATTATTCCGACCATTCGTTCGATGAGGCGCTGAAGATCGTCTTTTCACACTCCCCCGCACGTTTGCTCGATGTGGGCGGGAATACGGGCCGATGGGCGCTCCGTTGTGTAGATTATAATGACGATGTCCACGTGACGATTATGGACCTGCCGCAGCAGATCGGCATGATGAAGCAACAAATTGGCGATAAAGACGGTGCGGCACGCATCGACGGTTATGAGATCGATTTGTTGAATCCCGACGCGCCTTTTCCGCAAGGCTTCGACGCCATCTGGATGAGTCAGTTTCTGGATTGCTTCTCGGAGGCGGAAATTACGAGTATCGTTCAGCGCGCGGCTGCCTCGATGGATGAACATGCCCGGTTATTTATCATGGAAACGCTGTGGGATCGGCAGGCTAACGATGTGGCCGCATATTGCCTGACCCAGATCAGTCTCTATTTCACGGTGATGGCTAACGGAAACAGCAAGATGTATCATTCCGACGATCTGATCCGCTGCATCGAAGCCGGAGGATTGACGGTCGAGACGATTCACGACGGACTGAAAAGCGGGCACTCTATACTGATTTGCCGGAAAGCATGATATATTTTATACGCTCATCAGATGATTAAAGATTTCGGCATCCTTCAATTGTTGCCGCAACGACTGCCTTTCGTGATGGTCGATGAATTGACGCATTATGATAAGACGAGCACTCGAAGCTCTTTCATGGTACGGGAAGAGAATCTGTTTTGCTTCGGTGGCCGTATGGAAGAAGCCGGATTGATTGAGAATATGGCTCAGACATGCGCTGCACGCATGGGCTATCGTGCCCGGACGGAGTTGCAAAGTGACGGTATGGTCAGGGTGGGCTTTATCGGTGCCATTAGAGGAATAACGATCGTTCGTGTACCCCTCGTTGGAGAGGTGCTGACAACAACGGTTGAAGTGAAGGAAGAAATTTTCTCTACTTCGCTTGTCGAAATCAAGGTGGAAGTGGGTGACGAAGTGATTGCTTCGGGTTCGATGAAAATATTCCTGACGGATCAGACGGCGTCGTAGGGTATAAGTGTACCATAAATAAAGAAATATGATGGAGAAGGTATTAAAAGCATCGAAAGAATTTGATGTACGGTTCAGTGAGGTAGACTCGATGAACATCGTTTGGCACGGCTCTTACGCGCTTTATTTCGAGGATGCCCGCGAAGAGTTCGGACGGGTTTTCGGGCTGAGTTATCACGAGTATATTGCCAACGAATACTTTGCGCCGCTCGTTGATCTGAACTTTCAATATAAGAAACCGTTGCTCTACGGACAACGTGCACGCATCGACATCACCTACCGTAACACCCCTGCGGCCAAGGTGATTTTCGACTACGAAATTCGGCTGATTGACGACGACAGTCTGATCGCTACCGGCTCCTCGACACAAGTCTTCCTCGACCGCGAATACCAATTGATGTGGACGAACCCGCCGTTTTATGAAGTATGGAAAAAGAAATACGGTCAGTTATGACGGTATGTACGGGAGATAACGTGGTTTCTGCGCTGGGCTTCACCGCCGAGGAGAACTACCGGAATGTGAAGCAGGGCCGGACCGGATTGCGTCTTTACCGCCAGCGATTCGGATTGCCCGAACCGTTTATGGCCTCGGAGATCGATGACACAGCCTTGAACGCGGCTTTCGTGGAGACTGAGACCGAATATATGCCTTCTGCCACGAAGGCAAATTACACAAAGCTGGAAATGGCTGCCATCGTTTCAGTAGCCGGGGCTCTGAAAACGGCCGCTATCGATGCGGCTGACAAGCGGGTGCTCTTTATCTTCTCGACGACGAAAGGCAATGTTTATCTTCTCGACGAGCATGAACGCTTCGGTTATGAAGCTGAACAGGTCTTTCTTTGGTGGTCGGCCGAGCGGATTGCCGGCTTTTTCGGAAATACGAATCCGCCGCTGGTTGTCTCGAATGCGTGTATCTCCGGAGCTGCGGCGCTGATAGCCGCACAGCGTGAATTACGTGCGGGACGATGCGACCATGTCATCGTCGTTGCCGCCGATATGCTATCGCGCTTTGTGATTTCGGGCTTTCAATCGTTCAAGGCCTTGTCACAAGAGGTATGCAAGCCTTTCGACCGTGATCGTTGTGGGTTGAACCTCGGAGAGGCTGCGGCAACCCTCATCCTGACCGAATGTCGTGCGGAGGAGGTAGATGCGGGCGATGTTCTTCTAACGGCTGGAGCTGTCCGCAATGACGCCAATCATATTTCAGGTCCTTCACGTACGGGTGAAGGAAGTTACCTTGCCATGCGTCATATCCTTAAAGAGGTTTCATCCGGCGAAGTGGCCTTTGTCAACGCCCACGGTACGGCTACGCCTTATAACGACGAGATGGAGTCTATTGCTTTGACACGCGCCGGACTGGTCGATGTCCCAGTCAATAGCCTGAAAGGATATTTCGGGCATACGCTCGGCGCGGCAGGCGTGTTAGAGAGCGTCATCTCCATCCGAGCTCTTCGCGAGGGGATCGTCTTAAAGACATATGGCTTCGAGACGTTCGGGGTTACACGTCCGCTTCGTGTCACGTCCGAAACGCAGACGACAACGCGCCGCCGGTGCGTCAAGATGCTTTCGGGCTTCGGAGGATGCAATGCCGCACTGCTATTCACAAAATATGTACCCAATTAATACGATGAAAGAATGAATTATATAAATGCATATTGTACGATAAACCCCGAAGGAGTGAGGCTGAACGGCACGATGTGTTTTGTTCCCGATCCGGAACATTTCCCGATGCGTGATTTCTTTGCAGCCGCGTATCGCTGTCTCCAAATCGACTACCGCAAGTTTTATAAGATGGATGCGCTCTCGAAGCTCGGCTTTCTTGCCTCGGAATGGCTGCTGAAAGGGTTCGATCGTGAACAGCCGAAGGAAGACATGGGCATCGTACTCTTCAACCGCGGCGCGTCGCTCGAAGCCGATGCGGCGTATCAGGAAACGATTCGCGACGAAGAGAATTTTTTCCCTTCTCCGGCCGAATTTGTCTATACGCTGCCCAATATCGTGACGGGTGAAATCGCTATCCGAAACAAGATCTTCGGCGAAACGATGTTTTATGTGCTCCCTGCCTTTCGACCGGAAACGATTTGTGACATCGTTAACGACGCACTGACAGCTACCGGCATGCGGTACGTGCTGGCAGGATGGACGGAAGTGGACAGCCATACATTCGACGGACGTATATTTCTCTGTTCGACAGACAACGAACCTATTACTGACAAACGGTCATCTTTGCCGCTTACAGCAGGAGATTTGACCGAATTATTTAGATAATAACTCAATTAAAAAACAATGGATGAACTGATTTTAGAACTTAAAAACGAATTGATCAAGGTACTGAACCTCGAAGGAGTGAAGCCTGAAGATATTGGAGACGACAGTGAACTTTTCGGCGGCGGGTTGGGACTCGACTCGATCGACGCGCTTGAACTGATTGTATTGCTCGAGAAGAACTACGGCATTAAATTCAAAGATCCCGCGCAAGGCAAAGAGATTTTCAAATCCGTGCGTACGATGGCCGAATACGTACGGGCACATCGTACAAAGTAGCCACAAGGAGTGACACGGATGAACCTAAACTAAAGAGGATGTACCTAAACATCGCGTTTTGATACACCCTCTTAAAAAATGACTTTTTTTGTCCCGATAAGCTTATGAGAAGCGTGTGCCCGGAAAAGTATGACTATCGTTATTCGATTAAAATCTTGCCGGAGTATCCATTATCGAATTTGACAAAGTATACGCCCGGTTGGGGTGCATCGAACGTGGTCAGTCCCGCTTGTACTTTCTCACGTCGGTAGAGATGGCCCATGGTGGTGAAGACATAAACCGTGGTAGGACGATCGGTCTCCACGTAGATTTTCCCTTCATACGCCCAGGCTCTTGATACCTTTCTGATGATTTCCTGATTGCCTACCGGACTGACCCCTGATACGGTTACTTTCAGATTTCGGGTAACGGTAAGAATCGTTACCTCCATGACACTGTCCGAAAGTATTGTTCGTTTAATGCCGCCTTGTTCGTTCCAGATGGGACTGTCGGTCGTAACCGTCGCATATTTCAGGCTGTATCCGTTTTTCGCCTTGATCGTAAACGTAAAGTCTTGCTGGCTTTTTACGAAAATCAGCTGTCCCGGTCGGGGGTTGGTCTCGGCCGATGGCGGTACGATCAATTCGATAAGGCGATTGATCCCGTCGATCTTTTCGTCGCAGAAGCTGAGGTAACACTGGTTACTTACAATACTGTCACCGCAGGGATTCTTGACCGATACGCGGAAGAACGCCGATGAGTCTTTGGCCAGTGCATAGTAACTGTTCTTTGTTGCTCCCGGTATAGGCAGACCGTTTCTGTACCATTGATAAGTCATGAATTTTCCAGTCGTTTCTACGCTCAGCAGGTATCGCCAATTGTCGCATTCGCGTGCGTGGAGAGGCAAGTCTTTGATGAACGCGGGGATTTCACGGAAATATACCTCCATCGTATCGGAACTGACAGTTTCGGGCACCGTATCGGTAATTTCTACGTGATATTTGCCGGGTTTACGCACAATCAGGCTGGTGTCCGTGGCACCTGCGATCGCACTGCCTTCATGGAACCACTGATATTTGATGTCCATTCCGCCACCTTTGACGAAGAGCGTATCATGGTCTTTACAGATATACTTCATCGGGTCGAGGTTGCGAATAAACCATGGGTGGATCCATATCTTTACGGGATAAGGCAGTCGTCCGCCAAAATTATGACCGTCGATTACGGGAGTGAAGTAGTACATCAGTTCTCCGAGCTTCGTCGAGTCGGTAGGAGCATGCGGCCATTTCTTCCCGGTATGCTGCAATATTCCTCCTGCCTTTTCGAGATACCAGCTACCTCCGAATCCGGCGCTGAGTATTTCGATTGTGTCAAGTTCGCCTACATACAGGCGCGCCGGGATTTCTTTGGCTGTAAAGAGCCCAATGCTGTCTTTTCCGGTACCGACGGGTACGACGATGGGCGGACAGCTTCCGAATATGGCGTAGATATTGACCGAAGCGATAATCGAATCGACCGGGTTATCTTTGCGTGAGTGACCGTTAGGGGTATACTTAACAGGTACATGGCAAGTGATTTCAGCACCGACTCCCTTGTTAGCAGCCGCATTGTACTCATTGATGGGCATGGGCAGTCTGACGTAGCGCACGCCCTGAGCATCAACACTGTCCTTGTATGTGATCGTATCACGTTTGGCTAGTCCGCTCATGGAACCGGAGCCCCGATAGAAGATTGAGTCTCCCTCGACGTTCAGTTCTTTGGGCATCCGGAGCATCAAATGATCGGTTGGCACCATAGTGTTGACGGTCCCTGTAATCTTTTTGATCGTTAGTTTGAGGGTGTCCTGTGTCTGAATCTCGTTGAAGGCATGCGTGCCGGATACCGGAGCAATCTTGATGTCTTCGAACAGATAATTGTATGTTACGTTCGGATACAGTTTCCGTGAAACGATATGAGTGCCGCTCCCGGCTGCAACCGTTCCGCAGGGTGACATGCCGGCAATCTGTCCTTTATATTGTATCCCCGTAAAATCGGTATTACATTTGGCATTAAATTCCATGACGATGCTGGCTGTCCGGTCGGCATCTGTCGCCTCTGTATCGAGGTTCCCCGGCAGGATGATATCACTTCCTTTGGCGTCGGCGAGTTTAATCGAAGCGATCGTCCGTTCCGCATCTTCTCCGGCCCCGAATGCGGCAACGAGAGCAGCTTCCAGCGCAGCAGGAATGGGGGTTAGTGTACCTGTGGGATATTCAAGGCGTGCGCTTCCGGCTTTATAGACTTGTCCGGAAGGAACGGTAAAGTCTTTCATCTCTGGGTTTTTAAGTGCGCCTGTGGAAGTCGCGGTCGTAAAATTCACTTTGATTGTATACGGCTCTACCGATTCGTGTTTGAACGTATCTCGAACAGCTGTGATACTTCCTGCTACTGTAGCATCGGCCGATGGTTTGATAATGAACGAATCGATGGCCGAAAAATTATCGCCCTCCGGATCGAGCGGAGCATCTGTGTTCGGAGTCCATGCACTGTTGAAACCTGCACCGGTATATACCTTCACTTTATCGCCCGTACAGTCGTTGAAATTATAGGTGTAACTCATCTCGAAGGTCTTTGAAGCCGTGCCGGGAACATTAGCTACTTTTACCCAACGATTTCCCAGTCCGGTACCGTTATAAATCGTTCCGGCGTCGGCATCTTTTAGTTTAACGTCGCTGATATTTCCTTCGAAATAAAACCACATATCCTGTATCGGATTGCTTGTCTGGTTTGTTACGGTGAGTGCCGGACTACTGACGGTAGGGCCATAGGCCGGTACCTCGGGGACGGAAACTTCGAGCGAATTGCCCGGCCCGGTATATTTAAACGTGACATCACGTACATGCGTGTGGGTTTGTCCGGTTTTCGGATTCTTCCACGTTGAGATACGTTTCATGATACTTGCATCGCGCTTAGCTGAGGGTAATGCCTTAATTTTACCGCGCGTCGTAAGCCGCCAGAAATCGTCGGGCCGTTGCCATTTGCCCGCTTGCAATGCTCCGGAACCATCGTACGTCAGGTCATACAAATTTTTTACGTCATAAATCATATGCCCTCCCGTCGAACTTGCAGGGGCTAAGGTTGTATTTTCAATCGGCCCTGATCCATTATAATACTGTATTGTCAGAGGATCGATAATGCGATATCCTTTGGGTAGTTTGAATTCGAGTTTCTCCAGGTATTCATGGAAGCGTACTTCCTTGGGGAAGTAGGGAGACGGGAATTTTCCACTGTGGAAAATATCGGTATACCCAAGCGAGAAAGGTCCTTTGGGATTGTTGTCGGGGAACGATTCTTCTATGGCATCGTTATTCCACCAGTTCAGCCGGTCGAGGTTGTATGTACCGATGGGTAACGATGCTTTTTCTTTCCCTTTACGGGCAGGATCCGTTGCACTGTTCAGCGGGTTGCTCACAGGAGTGGCGCTTACATATAATTCGGAATCCATACTGTTAGGATTGTTGGTGCCGGATCGTATCTTAAAGGGGACTTTGATTTCGACGATTGTGTGGGTTGTTAAGCCGGCTGGATAATGATAACGGAAGTAGCCCGTATTGATTGTTGATCTTGCAAAAGTTACCTGACCGGCTGCCGGTGTTCCGTTGAGCGTGACCGTTGCGTTTTGGGGATCGGGTACGACGTTCGAATCGAACCGGAATCCTACGGCCTTGACCGGCATATCGATGTATTTATACCCACCTGGTGCCTGAATCGTACCTTTCCAGTAGAAGTATCCTTCGTCTTCGGCCACGAAGAGGTCATGCCGTATTTCATTGTCGGGAGCTACGGAGCCATCGTCCGGCACTCTGTCGTTATTTGTATCTTTCAATCCTTTGGATGTTCTGCGAGAATAAAATTCATCGAACGATATGCCCACAATATCGCAGGTGTGTATGGCTTCTTGAAAAACCTGGCTTATTTTCTCGAGCGTTTGGGCGCCCCATTTCTGGTTTGCCCAATAATGTACTTGGTCCGTTTGATTTACATTCAATCCGCACGGGGCGGCTTTATATTCCACATGCAGGTAAGCCGTCCCTTGATTCCCCCGGTTCTGAATTGATACGGATGCGTGCGTGGCCCCCGGAGCGACGGTGGCTTGTCCATACAGCACTCCGGTGCCATCGCTGTTACTCGTTATCTTCATACTTAAAATCGTAAGCCAGGCAGGGGTCTTAACATGAAATTCTGTTATTGCTTCATTCGTAGAACCGGGGGCGATGAAAACAGTCTGTTTTTTGGTCTGTCCTCCTTTTAAACTCAGGCTCGGCGGCAACTCACGATAATGCGGAGCATTCAGATAAACAATTCGGAAAGCTTGGGCCAGGGCAATGCCATCATCACCACAAGGACTTTTAACTTGAATGATATTGCTTGTTATTCCGTTGATGGTATTTGTTCCATAGTTATGATAAACATTACGGGTGGTATTGTCATAAATATCTCCGTTGATCGTAGGCACCCAGAACGTAATCGTTTTGCCTGCCGGAACTTCTTCGGGAATGAGGATATGTATTGCATACGGTTTTCCAAGAGCACTTGGTTTGAGATAGCCAAATGTCTCACCGTTGGTTTTGTTCGATGCTTCGGTAATTTCACTGGCTGTGATCTTACGTTTGGGACCTCCTTCTACTTGCATATAAATATCGGAGATGTCAAGATAATTATATGATCCGTAGTTGCGGAAATGCAACCGGATGTTACGTGCGCTTCCCCCCGTATTCCGAAACGTCGTTTTCACGATGGTTGGCGTTGTCCCGTCCATGTTGACTTGGGGGCTGGTGATAGGAGCATCGGCATGATTGACGTAGGTTGTGCTAATGTGTTCCATATTGGGCAGGGGAGGAGACGGGAATGCCAGCGTGACGGAAGAGCCTGTTGCCGTGGTACAATCCGAATCGTGCGGGTATTGCACGCTTGCCTCAACAAGGTGCGAGCCGCAGCCGGTAGAGGCCCCTTGAAAGGTAATGACTTTGTCATTCGTATCATCGATCTTGCTTCCTAACGCAGAGGGTGTGAATGCATACGTATAGGTCTTCTTGCCGCCGACCGTCGCTTCGACCGGAGTAAAGGGGACACCTTTGAGCTTGAAGTCGGAAAGTGTGGTTACGAGGTCTGTCGTAAACGTAACTTTCGCCGAAGAAGCCTTATTCGCTGTATTTGTCTTGAGATAATACGTAACGGTATTGACACTTGCCTGGGTCGGGAAATTAATCGTTCCATCGGTCGATACGATAGCAATACTTGGTTTTACCCTATTTGTTGTTATCGTCTTTTGTCCGTCCATTACATTCGTTGCTCCGGCTTTAACCTGAATGTCGAAATTCGCTGCTCCGGGTGTTCCGCACGAAACGGCTTTTACGTTGACGTGAATTTCTACTTCCGTGTTGCGCAGTAATTTGTTTCCATTTGAGGTGATAGCGATGGACGCAGTTCTGCCTGTAGCCAAAGCCCCTCCGAAAGTGTTGGATATGTTCAGAGGCGTTGAGGTCAGTACCCTCGTTCCACTGATGGCCCCGAAGTCTACCTGTGGGGGGAGCGTAATTTCGATGGTTGCGTTGTTAATATCTGCATTCAGAGGAGTAAAGCGTATTAATAACGCACGTTCATCTTCAAGCATCACTAAAGGTACTTCGTCCAGTTTTGGGTAACCTGATGTCCAATTTACCTTTTGGGCTTGTGTCGCAATTGCTGTGGAAAGCAAAAGCATGCAGAGCAGTAAGGATGTCCGGCTTTTTCGCCATAAGCAAAAAAAAGGAGCATTCAAATTGTGAGTACTTTTTCTTTTCATTCTGTTTTGATATTTTAATTGATGTTTGTATCTTGTTTTATTTATCTCGTTTTAATCATTTTTTGACTGAATTGAATTTGTCAAAAGACAGGTTGCTTTTTGGGGCTTATAATGGGGCTTATAATATTATACAAAAGTATGCTATTTTTTCAGCCAAGCCAATATATTTGCAATATTTAATATATTTTATTTTTAATCAAAAGAGTTCCTCGAGGAAATTTATTTCAGCATTTATTGGATTTATTTCTCATATGTGCATTGTGTAATGTGGTATATCTTTGAAAATATGGTGGGTGGTGGCTTTTTGCAAAGGGCGCTTTCCGGTAAAGCCGTTACTTAAAACTTTATTTTTCTGAATGGATATTGGAAATTATCCCGTACCTTTGTCCCCGCGATGATATAAATAAAATTGGAAAGGATTTAAACGTGTGATGATGAAAAAACGATTACTTCTGTCGGGGTGTGGATTGGCAGGCTTGATGCTGTTTTCCGGCTGTGGAACGTCGACGGATGCACCGGGGCGGAAAACGTTCAAACAGGCCGAAGTTCCGGCAGTCTATACTGAACCGAGACTACGTGCCGAGTATTTGGCGATGCATTATTGGGATCATTTCGATTTTGCCGATACGGCATTTGTGGGTAGTGCGGCAAAGATCACCGAACAGGCGATCGTCGATTTCCTTTCCGTTTTCCCATATGCTTCGTATCAGATTTCCTGTGACGGAATCAAACGTTTGCTCGATCAGGCACAGAAAAATCGTGCGATGTACGCTTTTTTTACGTCGAAGATGGAACAATTTCTTTTCTATCCTAACTCATCCATGCGAAACGAAGAATATTTCATCCCCGTACTTGAGCACATGGTTGCATCAGACAGTTTGGATACGTATCGCAAAGCGCGTCCTCGGGCGATGCTGGCACAAGTGCAGAAAAACCGTCCCGGCATGCAGGCTGCCGATATTCGTTATACGACCGGGAAGGGCTCTCAGGGATCGCTTTACGACTTGAAGACCGATTTTGTGCTTGTCTTTTTTTATGGCCTTGATTGGGAAAATGCGCGTGAGGTAAGTCGGATGATTGACGCTTCGCAGCCGGTGAAGCAGATGATTGCGCAGAAAAAACTTACGGTTCTTTCCATATACCTCGATATGGCTGAAGAGCAGTGGAAGGAGCATCTGCCTCAGATGCCTGAAACGTGGATACACGGGTATGATAAGAACCTTGATATCCTGCAACGACAAACGTATGTGTTGCGTGTTCTTCCGGCACTTTATTTGCTTGATAAAGAGCATAAGGTTGTCATGAAGGAGGTTGCCTTTCCGTATATCGAATTGTATCTGAACAGTATTCTCAATCCTCCGGCACAACAGGAAATGCAAACCCCTCAATCATAAACAGAATGAAAAAAAGTCCAATATATACCGGTGGCGGTGATAAAGGAACGACCTCGCTCGTAGGAGGCGTACGCGTCCCAAAGACCCATCCCCGTCTTGAAGCTTACGGCACGATCGACGAACTGAATTCCCAAATAGGACTGTTGATTGCCGAAACGGACGATCAGGAAACGGCTGACTTGCTCCGCTTTGTCCAACACAAACTCTTTACCGTGGGTTCCTATTTGGCAACCGATATGACACAGACGGACCTGCGTATCGAAAGCAATGTGACTCCCGAGAGTATCCGTCGTCTTGAAGAAGCGATTGATCGTTACGATACGCAGCTACCGCGTATGCGCGGATTTGTTTTGCCCGGAGGAAACCGCACATCGGCTTTGGCGCATGTGTGTCGTACCGTGTGTCGCCGTGCCGAACGACGCATTTACCGTCTCACCGAATCGACAACCGTCGAAGAACCTGTGCTGATTTTTATGAATCGACTCTCCGACCTTCTGTTTGTCATCGGCCGAAATGAGTGTGTCCGTAAAAATAATGACGAAATTCTTTGGGATAGCGCTTGCAGCTAACAAATAAACATTTATTTTTGCCGAAAATTTCAGCCCATTTTTGGGATGGCTTTAAAGGTAAATAACTGTAAAATAAGGTTTTTATGTATTGGACATTAGAATTGGCATCCAAATTGGAAGATGCACCTTGGCCTGCAACCAAAGACGAACTGATTGATTACGCTCAACGTTCCGGTGCTCCGCTTGAAGTGATTGAAAATTTGCAAGAGATGGAAGATGAAGGCGAAATATATGAGAGTATAGAAGATCTCTGGCCGGATTATCCCAGTAAGGAAGACTTCTTTTTTAATGAAGAAGAATACTGAAAAATGAAAGAGTTGCGGGCAGTGCTTGCAGCTCTTTTTTATTTCATACACAATTTTACAAGTTTTTCAGAGTTATACATATCTATAGATGTAACTCTTTCGAATGACGATCAAACGATTCTGGACGTTTTTCCTCCTTTTAAGCATGGGGGTAGCTTCTGCTTGGGCGCAGGTTGACGCATCGCTGAACCATTATTTTATGGCGATGGGGGCATATAACCCTGCCTCGGTCGGAATGAAGAACGAGCTCGGAATAACGGCGCTCTACCGGCTGCAATGGCTTGGACTCGACAGAGGAATGCCGCAGTCGGCTTTTGTTGCCGCCGATATGCCATTCACGTTCGGAAAAACACGGCATGGGGTAGGAGTGATGTTTTTTAGCGACGACAAAAGTACGTTATATAAAGATGTGTACACTTCGCTTCAATATGCATATAAACATAAGTTGGGTAAAGGAGTATTGAGTATCGGACTTCAAGGTGGAATGATCAGCAAGTCGTATTTAGGTTCTAAGGCAGAACCTCTTCCCGAAGGAATTGATGGAAGCACAGACCATTCGCCCGAAGATGACGCCTTGCCCAAATCCGACATCGATGCGAAGGGATTGGATATAGCCTTAGGGTTACTCTACTCGACAGACAAATATTATGTCGGTATTGCTTCCACGCATCTGCTTGCTCAAGAGATGGAGCTGGATGAAAATTTTACGCTGAAAGTTAATCGGGGATACAATTTAACAGCCGGGTACAATATTAAACTGAAAAATCCGTTGATTGAGTTACAGCCTTCTGTATTTATGCAAACGGACTTGCAGATGTACATGGGCGATGTGACCGTAAGAGCGGTTTACAAGACAATGTTTAACGGAGGATTGGGTGTGCGGATCGGAGATAGTTATCAAGGTGTCCGGATGAATGGCATCCTTTATTTGGGGGCGAATATCGGTAAATTCCGTGTAAGCTATGCCTATGAATATCCGTTTTCTGCTTTGTCGAAGGTGAGTACGGGTAGCCATGAGGCCATGGCAACATATCGGCTGACTCTGAACAAACCTAAAGGTGGAAGGAACAGACATAAGAGTATCAGAATATTGTAAGATAAGAACAGACAATAGACAATCAGGAAGATGATGAAGAAATTAGCATTCATATCGATCGCCATGATGTTACTGACGACCTCGTGCGGGAAATTGCTTTCCGGCGACGGCGGCGAATTGGTTGGCGTCAAGATGGCTTCGTTCAACGAGCCGAATCCTTATGGGATGGTCTTGATTAAAAGAGGTTCCTTCGAGATGGGACCATCGGATAAGGATAGTCTCTGGGGCTTCGATGCCGAAACGAAAGGAGTATCGTTCGAAGCATTCTGGATGGATGAGACGGAAATTACGAATGCGAAATACCGACAGTTCGTTTATTGGGTGCGTGACTCGATCATTCGGACCCGTCTGGCGGACCCGGCATACGGAGGCAACGAGCTGTTTATGATTACGGAAGACAAATACGGTGAACCGGTCACTCCGCATCTCGACTGGACGCGTCCGATTCCATGGAAACGCGCCAATGAAGATGAACAGCGGGCTATCGAAAGTGTCTTTTATACTCATCCTGTGACGGGTGAACGCGGGCTCGACGGGCGACAGATGAATTATAAATACGAATGGTTCGACTATACCGCTGCCGCTTTGCGCCGTAACCGTCTCGATCCGGCCGAGCGCGAACGTAATACCGATATCCAGCCGGATCCCAATGCCGTCGTGATGATTTCGAAAGATACGGCCTACCTTGATACGGATGGGCGTCCTGTTAATCAGACGATCACACGTCCGTTAAGCAGTCTGTTTGATTTCCTGCATACCTATATTATCAATATCTATCCGGATGAAACGAGCTGGGTGAACGATTTCAAAAACGCCTACAACGAGCCGTACCTGAAAATGTATTTCACGCATCCGGGTTACGATGATTATCCGGTGGTCGGTGTTTCGTGGGAACAGGCCAATGCTTTTTGCGTATGGCGAACCGAATATTACAAGAAATCGGTCAGCTTGCCTCCCGGACAAGTCATCGAATCGTTTCGCCTGCCTACCGAGGGCGAATGGGAATATGCTGCTCGCGCCGGCAAAAACGAAAACAAATATCCGTGGTCGACGAATGAACTCCAGAACGGAAAAGGCTGCTTCATGGCCAACTTCAAACCGGGAGATGGGAACTATACGGAAGACGGTCACTTGATCACATCACGTGTGGCCACCTTCGCCCCGAATGAGTTCGGACTGTATGACATGGCCGGTAACGTGGCCGAATGGACTTCGTCGGTCTATACCGAATCGGGACAGAACCAGACGAGCGACCTTAATCCCGACCTCCATTATAACGCGGCCAAAGAAGACCCGTATGCAATGAAAAAGAAAGTGGTGCGGGGCGGCTCGTGGAAGGATGTCGCCCAGTTTATCCGTTCCGACCGGCGTACCTTCGAATATCAGAACGAAACACGCTCCTACATCGGCTTCCGCTGTGTGCGTACGCAAATCGGATTCTCCAACGCGAAAGGGAAAAACAAAAAGAAATAAACTCCAACGACAACAATACATCAGAAAAAATTATGGGAAAATATAGAAGGTATAAGAACCGGATCGAAATGTTTCTTTCGTCCGAGAACGGAAAACGGACGCTGAATTTCGTGTATAGCTGGGGAGCTTCGATTGTGATCATCGGAGCCTTGTTTAAGATTCTGCACTTGCAATACGGCAACGAGATACTCACGGTGGCAATGATTACGGAAGCGATTGTGTTCTTTGTGTCCGGCTTCGATCGTCCCACCAATGAATATCATTGGGAAGAAGTCTTTCCGGTCTTGAAATCGAAGAATCCGCTGGATCGTCCCGATTTCAGCACCGGAGGTGCCGGGAACGGGGAAGGACAAGTGATTATCGGAGGCAGCGGAGGACATTGGGGAGGCGGAACCATTGTGCTGGGTGATTTGTCGGGAGCTCAATCCGGTGGCGGTACGCTGACGGGCAATGCCCGTGCCGCTGCTCAGAATGCCGAACTCGGTATGGCGGCGATGGGGCTGAATGTATCGGAAGAAGACACGAAGAACCTGGCCGACAGCATCCGGAAGCTGGGCGATGCGGCCGAGCAGATTTCCCGTATGGCCGACCTGACGGATGCGACGAAGACCTATATTGAACAGATATCGAGTGTTACAGCCAATCTGGAACGTTTCAATGTCGTGACCAACTCGTTGAGCGAAGTCTCCGACTCGCTCGTACATTCGTGCGAGATGATTGCCGGATCGAAGAATGAACATTCGGAGAAACAGACCGTCGGATATGTTCAGCAGATGGAGCAGTTGAATCAGAGTCTTTCGGGCTTGAATGAGTTCTATTCCGTGCATTTAAGTGGCCTGCGCTCGCAGATGGATACGATCCAGCAGATCAATGCAGGATTGAGCCGTATCCGCGATATGTACGACAATTCCGTGATGGACAGCACGGCTTTCCGCAATGAGAACGAACGGATGGCGCAGCTGTTGGCACAGCTGAATCAGGTTTACGGACGTCTGCTGCAAGCCATGACGGTCAATATGCCGGGGGGAGGAACGATGTATCCGCCTCAGCAGCCTCCGTATCAGGGCGGGTATCCGCCGCAAGGCTATGCGCAGCAACCTCCTTATCCCAACCCGCGATAAGCAATGAAAGGTGGATATGAACAACGATGAACTATTGATAAGAATGATTAAATGGCAGGAATAGCAAATAATCCCAATTCACCGCGTCAGAAAATGATCAACCTGATGTATTTGGTGTTCATCGCCATGATGGCATTAAATTACTCATCGGAGGTACTGAACGGATTTGATTTGGTGGAAAGAGGACTGCGTGAATCCGCTACGATTGCCTCTGTACGGAACAAAAAAGCGTTGGAGACCATGGAGGCTGCCAATGCAGTGAATCCTGCGAAAGTGGGAGAATGGTACCGTAAGGCGATCGATGTCAAACAACAATCGGACGAACTGGTCGACTACTTACAGAACCTTAAGATCAGGATCGTACAGGAAGCCGACGGAAAAGAGGGCGATGTCAATGAGATTGAAAATAAAGAAAATATGGATGCCTCGTCGGAAGTCATGACCGCACCGATTGTCGGAGAAGGGAAAAAGTTGAGAGAGCGCTTGGAAACGTATCGTTCAAAGGTGGTCACTTTAGTCGACGATCCCGATTTGCGCAATATGTTACAACGCGTTCTGAGCACGAAGGTGCCGTCTAAGACGGGAGTAGAGCTTCGCTCGTGGGAGTCGATTATGTTTGAAAATATCCCTGTGGCGGCTGCCGTTACGATCTTGACGAAATATCAAAATGATATCCGTTATGTAGAAGGCGAAGTATTGGCAGACATCACAAAAAGTGTCGATGTGGGCGATTACCGTGTGAACAAGATCGTGGCGCAGGTCGTCCCCAAGAGTCAGATCGTGATGAGCGGAACTCCTTATCAGGCAAATATCGTACTGTCAGCCATCGATTCAACCCAGCGTCCTCAACTCTTTATCGGCCCTAAAGGCAGTGAAAAAGAGGTGAGCGATTACGAAGGCATCTATACGGTCGGTACGGGTTCTACCGGAACATTCCCTGTTCAGGGCTATCTGAAAGTGCCGGGCAAAGATCCGTACTACTTTAACAGTGAATATTCCGTATCGGCTAAAAGTGCGACGGTGGCCTCGGCGCTGATGCGTGTGCTGTATGCCGGACGTGTGCGCGAGAACGAGATCGATATTGCCGTGCCCGGCGTGGCCAGCGGCGATGTGACAGCCACCATGACGAACGGGCAGATCCGTACGGAAAACGGAAAAAGATATGCCGTTCCGAACATGAATGCCAAGGAAGTCGTGATTTCCGTAACGGCTCGTATCGGAGGCGTGCAGACCAAGATCGGCGATTATCCGTTCAAGGTGCGTCAACTGCCCAAGGCGCAACCGTACATCTTGTATACGGATGCCAACGGGGTGACGAAGAAGTTTACCGGAGGCCGTATATCGAAACGTGCCCTCGTGGAAGCAACGGGTATCATGTCGGCTATTGACGACGGAATCCTCGACATCGAATGCCGGGTGAAGAATTTTACGTTGACGTATTCCGATTCGATGGGGAACTCGCTGATAGAGGTGTCGCAAAACAACTCGTTTACCGATCGGCAAAAGAGCTATATCCGCAACCTGCAACGCGGAAAACAGTTTTATATCAAATCGGTTTCCGTTACTCCCGAAGGAGTGGAGCAAGACCCGGTCGTTTTCGATGTAATCATTCAATAAATTGTAGAGCATAACAAGTAAAGATAAGAGATGAAACGGATTGTTTTTTTTACGGTTGTAATAAGTATGCTGACGGCCTTTTCGGGCGTCATGCTGCAAGCGCAGGATACGGGCAATACGCGCCGTACACCTCAGATGAGCCGGGGGGGCGATCGTAACCGGCAAAACCGGGACGAGAGTGGTTTGCCCGAACTTACTGTACGTGCACAGCATCTTAACGAGCAACTGACGCAGAACATCGGCAACGCACGGTGGATGCGTGTGATATACCGCGAGCTGAACATGCTCGAAGAGAAAAATGCACCCCTCTATTATCCGGTGAATCCGAGGAACGGTTCGATGAATCTCTTCTCTTCCATATTTCAGTTAGTGAGCGAGGGAAAACTCAAAGCGTATGAATATATAGACGGTTACGAAGCGTTTGATGAGGATCATCTCGTCGATTTTAAATCGGTGCTCGACCGTTTCACCATCATGTATGAAACAGTACCGGAGCGTGACGGGAGGCAGCGTTTCGTGATCAACGAAAGCGACGTTCCTTCGGGCGAAGTCAAGGCCTTCTACGTAAAAGAAGCATGGTATTTCGATCAGAACAATTCCCTGTATGATGTGAAAACATTAGCCATCAGTCCGATTATCTTCTACGAAGGCGATATGGGTACGGAGCGTTCGCCTATGTTCTGGGTCGTTTACGAAGATGTCCGCCCTTACGTATCGAATACATATATCATGACGTCGAACACGAACAATGCAAAAACGTTTACGATCGACGATTATTTTCGTCGCCGTATGTTCGACGGCAAGATTATCAAGACCGAGAACCTGCTTAATATTCCGTTGCAGGCCTATTGTCCTACTCCCGACTCGCTGGAGCGCGAGCAAAAGAAAATTGAAGGCGAGCTGGTTGCTTTCAACAAAGCGTTATGGTTTCAACCCGATACGACCGCACAGGCAAAGGCGGCAACTTCCGGTAAGAAAAAAGCAGGAAAAGCCGGACGCCGGTCGTCCGTAAAGGAGAAAGCGACCAACGAGAAGGAAAAAGAGACGAAAAAGACAAAAGCACCAAAGCAAAAGGAGGCCAAAGCGCCTAAGACGAAAGCAGAAAAGCCGGCTGCAACACGTAGCGTAAGGCGAAGAAGATAAAGGGACGGCTTGTTTATACATCGCCGTTATCGGTTTGTCAGTATGAGCCGCTGAGCACCAGCAGTGCTTCGGGCCCCATGTTGAACAGCAGGTCTACCATGCTCAGGTCGGGCAGGAAACCGTGTCTTTCACGGAACACCTGATAGTAGGGCTGGGGATGAAAAGAGGGATCATCGTGCGGATGGCGCGGATGGAAGGCATTCCGAAAATCGTTTGGGATGTCGGGCTCATACGTTCCGGTATGTATTATTTGTGGCCGCAGGTCAATCAGGTCGCAAATGAGGTGTTGCAAAGCCTCGTTATAATCTATCAGAAAAGTATATTTTTTCTCGTAAAACGGCGCGAAATCATCGGCATAATATTCGAAGAAAGGACTCATGTTGTAGGCCGAGACTAATGCGTTCCAGTGCAGATGACGCCAGTTTCCATGGTCGGAGATACGGATATCGCGTGTTAGAATTTTCGGTGCCGGAGATTTTTCGACGGGTACGGTCAGCTCCTGTATGCCGTTGGCCGTAGCGATCCGGCAGCGGTTGCGGAAGCTCTGTTTCCGGTAGTTCTCGCAGGTTTCGAGCTGTACGGTATCGAAGGCATGCAGTTTGCAATAGTAGCTGACAGGCGCCAGATAGGCGGTGGAAAGGCAGACGATACTCATCGCTTACTCGATACGTTTAAACAGCTTCTTCCGGTCGTTGCCGTACCAGCGAAACCATACGTTACCCTCGATCCGGGTTTCCGGAATCAGCCCGAAGTGTCGCGAATCGACCGCCTCATCCTCATTATCCGAAAGCATCCAGTAGTAGTTTTTCCGGAAAAACAGGTAACGTGTATGCCTGCCGTCTACATAGAGTTTTCCGTCGCGGATCGACGCCCGGTTGCCGTATTCTGTGAGGATAGCTTCACGACAGATGAGCAGGGAGGTCGAATCGATTCGGTAAAGGCTGTCTTTGGCCGGGATCACAAACCTGTGGCGACGACGTTCGCCGGGAAGCCATTCGATCTGCAGCAACCGGGGGAGTTTATCGCGGAGCAATACTTCTTCGCGACTTGTCAGGCGAAAAGTCAGGCTTAACGAATCTTCTCCGGCGCTACGGTAGGGGATGTTCAGGCCGCGCATCAGTTCCATCAGCGGTTCCTTGATGTCTCTGCGGATGCGAAACATATTTTCGGTTGTCGGGAGCTTCGGATACAGACGTCCGGCGATGCGGCAGCCTTCTTCGTCGATGATGACGGTATCGCCCGGCATCCCCACACAACGGCTTAGGAAGAGCGGCGCTTGACAGCCCTGCGTCCGGTGGCCTTTGAACAGGACAATCCGGCCCCGTCCGGGATTCGAGGCGCTGCGGATTTTGTTCACGAACACCCGATCGCCCTCCTGTAGCACGTCGCTCATCGAACGGGTCGAGATGCTATACGAACCGATGCAGAAGAGATGCAGCCCCAACGCGATCAGGGCGGCGATCACCAAGCCTGTCAAGTATCGTATCAGCCGACGTGTCATTGTCTCACCATACAGCGTTTTGATCAGTCGGAGCGTACCGTGCGGAACATCCGACTCCAGCGAATGCCGCCATTGAAGAGGCTCCGGTCTTTGTCGAGCGAGAGCCAGATGAGGATCGGCCTCCCGACGATATGATCTTCGGGCACGAAACCCCACGAACGACTGTCGGCACTGTTGTGTCGATTGTCGCCCATCATCCAGTAGTAGTCGTACTTGAAGGTATAGGTCGTAGCCGGCTGTCCGTTAATGAATACCTGCCCGCCCCGTACTTCCAGTTTATTCTCCTCATAACTGCCGATGCACCGGCTGTAGAGCGCTAAATTACGTTCGTTCAGTTCGATGGTTGCGCCCTTCTTTGGGATCCAGATGGGACCGTAATTGTCGCGTGTCCATCCCGTGCGGTAACCGACCGGATACGTTGAGCCTCCTAATTGCTCGGGTTCTACTTTAATCTGCTTCACCGACCGGATTTTCTTCATCATCTCCAGCGCTTCCTGTGTCAACGGCAGGCGATAGATCGGGTTGTATCGTCCGTCGACGGATGTGAAGCCGACGAACGGCAGATATTCGTAGTAGAATTTTTCCTCGTCCGATGTAGGGACGGAAACGAACTTGCGGTCGCTCTTATTGATGTCCATTTTGCGAAACTGCTCTTCGGTGAGCATCGCTCCGTCGGTCTCGACAAAGTAGCAGAGCTGCATCCGTGCCGGGTCTTTCTGTTTTTCTCCGTTAATGTACAGTGCATTGTTACGGATCGCGAGTGAGTCACCCGGCATCCCGACGCAACGCTTTACGTAATTTTCCCGTTTATCTACGGGGCGATAAAGAATGTCGCCGTAATAGTCTTTATTCGTGTGCACCGCTTCCCGTCCAACCTCGTTCACTAACCAGTAATAGTCGGGGTTCTGACACTTGAGCGCCACCGTATCGCCGGTAGGGAAATTAAATACGACAATATCGTTGCGTTTCACCTGTCCGAAGCCTTTTACACGCTTATAACCCCATCGCGGCCAGTCAAGGTACGACTTGCAGTTCAGTATCGGGAAAGTGTTCTGCACGAGGGGGAACGATATCGGAGTGTTCGGCACCCGCGGTCCATAGCTTAGCTTGCTGACGAACAGGTAATCGCCTACTAATAACGTTTTCTCGAGCGAGGGAGTCGGGATCTGGTAATTCTGAAAGACGAACAGATTGATCAGGTAGACAGCTACGAGTGCGAACACAATATCGTCGATCCATTCAAGCGTTTGGCGTATTCTCTTATTCTTCGAGCGTTTCCATGCGCCCCATGGGATGAATTTCGTGAGGAAGATATCGACTAGTATGATCAGACCGAAGAGCATCCATAAGTTTTCCATCCAGATACAAAACAGGGTATAGAGCGTTGCCCAGATACCGAAACTGATCCATTGGCGTGTTGCAATTTTTTTCATTGTGTATATTATTTTTTCATTGTTCAACAGGAGAAATATGAAGCAGATCATTCATTCCGAGGAAGCCTGTTTTCCCTACGGTGAACTCTGCCGCAAGCACGGCGCCCAACGCCAGACCGGCACGACTTTTTGCGCTGTGGCAAATGCGGATGAAGTCCGTTTCCGAGTCGTACTCCACCTCGTGGATGCCCGGCACTTCGCCTTCGCGGACGGACAGCACGGCCAATTCTTCGGGATGTTCGGCCTTGCCCGATACGCGGCGCGTCTTTCGGTCGATGGCCTTGAGGATATCGTCGGCCAGCGTAATAGCCGTTCCGCTCGGAGCATCTAACTTATGGATGTGATGCGTCTCGGTGATCTGCACATCGTAATCGGTGAAGCGGTTCATCAGTTTTGCCAGATAAGCATTTACGGCAAAAAACAAGTTCATGCCGATGCTGAAGTTCGACGCATAGAAGAACGTTCGTCCTTCGTTGCGACAGATCGCTTTGACTTCGTCGAGCCGGTCGAGCCATCCGGTTGTCCCGCTGACAACGGGCACACCGGCCGCAAAGCACTGCATGTAATTATCGAATGCAGTGTCCGGTCTTGTAAATTCAATGGCCACGTCGGCGCTCCGAAAAGCTTCCGAGCGGAAAGCGTCACGATGGTCGACATCGATAATCGAAACGATCTCATGTCCCCGTTTCAAGGCCGCCTCTTCGACGGCTTTCCCCATTTTCCCGTAGCCTATCAATGCTATTTTCATCTGCTTAGTTCTTCTGACTGATGATCGTTACCGTAAACTTTTTTCTCATAAAGGTGCAAATATAAGGATTTTGTATTATATTTGGGCAAAGTTTCCCAAAACTATTGCAAAATGAAGGAACGAGTCTTACAATACCTCTGGAAATACCGGCTTTACGACGATGCCGATCTGCGTACCACAACCGGTGATCCGGTAACAGTCATTGATCCGGGCTTGACGAACACGGACGCGGGAGCGGATTTCTTCAACGCCAAGTTACGCATCGCCGGAACGGTCTGGGCCGGCGACATCGAGATTCACAGTAAGGCATCGGACTGGATACGGCACGGGCACGACCGGAATCCTGCATACGATTCGGTGATCCTGCACGTGGTCGGAGAAGACGACGCGTCCGTGTGTCGCAGTAACGGAGAAGTGCTGCCACAGTTAGTGTTGCATGTACCCGGAAAGGTACGGCAGAGCATCGACTGGTTGCTGTCGCGCGAGGGAGCGGTAGCGTGTGCCACACGGATTCATGAAGTCAGCCCGCCCTTCCTGTCAGAATGGATGAACGCGTTGCTGGGCGAGCGCCTGGAGCGGAAGACGGAAGACATCTTCAAGCGGCTGAAGCAAACGAAATATGACTGGAACGAAGTCTTTTATCTTACGCTGACCCGCAATTTCGGCTTCGGAACAAATAGCGATGCATTCGAGTGGTTGGCTGTGAGTTTGCCGTTTAAATATATCCGGAAACATCGGAACAACAGCATGCAGGTTGAAGCGCTGCTCTTTGGTCAGGCCGGACTGCTCACCGCCGAGAAAGATGACGCATATTACGAAGCGCTTCGACTTGAATATGCGTTTCTGCAAAAGAAATACGGATTGAAACCGGTGGACGGTTTTCTGTTCAAAAGGCTGCGCACGCGTCCGGTCAATTTCCCGCATCTGCGATTGGCGCAGCTGGCTTCCGTTTGGACACATAACGATACGCTTTTTTCCGAAATACTCGAAAACCCGTCGGTAGAGAAATTGCAACAGTGTTTCAATGTTCCTCCGTCGACCTATTGGGATACGCATTATCATTTTGATTTCCCCTCGCCGGCGCGTAAAAAACCGATCGGTCTGCGTGCGGCCTGTATGGTGATGATTAATACCGTGGTTCCCATTTTCTTTGCCTACGGTAAGCAGAAGCAACAACCGGAGTATGGCGAGCAGGCGCTGCGTCTGCTCGAACAGATACCTCCTGAACGCAATAGCATCGTTAAAGCCTTTACCGATGCCGGAGTGCCGGTCAAGAATGCCTGCGATTCTCAGGCGCTGATTCAGCTGCGGCGTGAATATTGCGACAAGCGGAAATGTCTCTACTGTCGCATCGGTTTCCGGCTGATCAAGAGCGCTGCAAAATAAATTTCATTCCTGCCTGCATTTACGTTATCTTTGCGGCTGCAAAAAAAGAAAGAACAGAGAAGACGGTAATGCTCGAAAACAGAGGAAAGAAGATGTTGTATCGGATCGGACGCATGATGCAAGGGGCAGGGGCCTGCTGTGCATTGCTTTCGTGTGCTAACATGGCCTCGCCCAACGGAGGACCGTATGACGAACAACCTCCGAAGTTCGTGAGCAGTACGCCCGCACCCTATCAGACGGGCTACAAGGGCAAGCGGATCGAAATTCTGTTCGACGAACTGATTCAGATCGAGAAACCTTCCGAAAATGTGATCATCACCCCTCCGCAAAAAGAGCTGCCAAGCATACAGGTGATGGGCAAAAAAATTCGCGTTGAGCTGAAAGATACGCTGAAGCCCAATATGACGTACACGATCGACTTTACCAACTCCGTGTCAGACAATAACGAAAAAAACGTGTTCGAAAATTTCAGCTTCGCTTTTTCGACAGGTGAAACGATCGACTCGTTAGAGATTTCAGGCACGCTGCTTAATGCCGCCAACCTCGAACCGATGCCCGGTATCATGGTCGGGCTGCATGCCAATCCGGCTGACTCCGCTTTTACGACCCTGCCTTTCCTGAGAACCTCAAAAACAAACGATCGCGGACGGTTTACCATCCGCAACATCGCCGAAGGGACGTATCGCCTCTATGCCCTGAACGACGCCAACCGCGATTACCTGTTCGATCAGCCCGGCGAAGATATTGCATTCCTCGACTCGCTCGTGACACCGACTTTCGAACCGGCCCTTCGTCAGGATACGGTCTGGAAAGATTCCGTTACCGTCGATACGATTCGTACAGTTGAGTACACACGCTTTCTGCCGGACAATGTTGTCCTGTTCCTTTTCAAAGAGAAGTTCCGCCGCCAATATATGCTTCGCCCCGAGCGTCCGCAGGCCAACCGCTTTGTGCTCAAATTCAATGCTCCGGCCGACTCGTTGCCGCGCGTCACGCTGCTTGACCGGCCGACTCGCGATCCGTGGTTCCTGATGCAGCCGGCCGAAGGAAACACAGTCCTGCACTACTGGATCACGGACTCGATGGTCTGGAAACGCGACACGCTGCATCTGCAGGTCGACTACCTGAAAAGCGACTCGACGAACATGCTGCGTCCGCAGACGGATACCATCCATCTCACGCTTCGTAAGCAGCGCGTGCCGAAGAAACCGAAAAAAGGGGAGGCCGAGCCCAAAGTCTTCCTGACGTTTCAAACCAAGGCCTCCGGTACGATTGAGATATACGATACCGTTTCGTTCGTATTCAACGAACCGGTTCTCGACCTGAAGCGCGAAGCCCTCCTTCTCGAACAGCAAAACGATACGCTCTGGACGCCTGTTGACTTCATGCTGCTGCAAGACAGTGTCGATCTGCTGAAATATCACGTCCGGCATCCGTGGAAATACGGGGCGAATTATCGTATCACCATCGATTCGGCACGGTTACAAAGCCTCTACGGGCATCATAACAATACCTGCGAGACCTCGTTTCAGATCCGGAAAAAGGAGGAGTACGGGCATCTATATCTCAATATCGAAGGAGTCGCCGAGCCGGCTTTCGTGGAGCTGCTCAATGCGAACGACGAGCCCGTGCGGAAAGGTCGGGTCAAAGACGGAGGCGTGCTGTTCTCGAACCTGCTGCCCGAGAAATATTATGCGCGATTGATTGTCGATACGAACGAAAACGGAGTATGGGATACCGGCAACTATGCCGGAAAACGGCAGCCCGAAACGGTGTATTATTCACCGAAAATCTATATGATGCGGGCAAACTGGGAGATTGAGGAAACGTGGAATGTAACCGATACGCCCATTACTCGACAGAAACTGCCGGAAATTACGAAAAACAAGCCGAAAGATGTTACGCGAAAAAAACGTGATTACAAAGAAGAAGGCCGGTCGTCCGGACGCTCGTCGGGCGGTGCCATCGGACTGCCGTTCTAAGTATGTCCGCATCGTGCTTGTGGTGAGCTGCGCGCTCCTGTTTGCCTTGCATACAAGAGCGCAATGCCTTCCCTCGACTCTGCCAATCAATCATGGTGAGACGGTGAACTACGACATTTATTTTAAATGGGGATTGCTCATGTCACGCGCCGGCGAAGCTTCACTCTCGTTCGGCAAGGCCACCTATCAGGGGCAGAGCGCGTCGCGCTATCGGTTGCTTTTCCGTACGGTCAAGCTCTTCGAATCCGTCTACCGGATGCGTGATACGATGGATTGCTATTATGCCCCAGACTATTCCCTGCTGTTCAGTTCGAAGCATACGCACGAAAATCATTACCATCTGATGGACGAACTGACTTTCTCGTATCCGGACCGGCGTACCTCAATACGCTCGCACCGCTACACACCGACTGAAACGAAAATCGATACCACCCTTATCGTTCGGTCGGGTTGCACGTTCGACATGCTGGGCGCCACCTTCTTCCTGCGAACGCTCGACCGGAAGAAGCTCAAAACCGGAGATGCATTCCCGATGACGGTGGCCATCGGCAAAGACTTGGTGAAAATCAGCTGCCGCTATCAGGGGCAGGCTGTCGTTGAACGCGGAAACATCAAATACCGGACACTTCATTTCTCGGTCGACATTTACGATAAAGCTTTCACACAAACCAAGGCTGCTGCCGAACTGTGGATCGGCGATGATGATAACTTTATTCCTGTCAAAATACGTTCGAAGCTGAAAATCGGTTATGCCGAAGTACATTACAGAAATGCGTCCGGGCTGAAAGCACCCCTCCATTGTCGCATAGAAACAAAGCGGTAAAAAAAGATATCTTCAAAAAAATGTTTGTATAGTATGTAAAAAAAAATCCGTACCTTTGTTGTTGAACCAAAAGGAATGATGTATGTCGCACTTCATTAACCCGTTTACGGACTACGGATTCAAAAAAATATTCGGTCAGGAGGTAAGCAAAGAACTGTTAATAGATTTTCTCAACAGTCTTCTTCTTGGAGAACGAGTGATTAAAGACCTGACCTTTCTCAACAACGAACGCTTGCCCGGAGACGAGGATATGCGTGCGATTATTTATGATGTGTACTGTACGACCGACAGCGGAGAACAGATTATTGTGGAGATGCAGAACCGCACGCAAAGCAATTTCAAGGAGCGTGCGCTCTACTACGTGGCTCGTGCATTGTCGGAGCAGGGGCAAAGGGGAAGAGGCTGGCAGTATTCGGTAAAGGCCGTCTACGGTATCTTTTTTATGAATTTTACATTTGAAGGGGAAGAGGCTAAATTCCGTACGGATGTGATCCTGTCAGACAGGGATACCGGCAAGATGTTTTGCGATAAAATGCGGCAGATATTTATCACGATGCCTTTGTTCGATAAGGATGAGCGCTCGTGTACGACAGATTTTGAACGTTGGATTTTTGTATTAAAGCATATGGAAACACTGAACCGAATGCCATTCAAGGCACGAAAGATGCTCTTCGAACGTCTCGAGGAGTTGTGTGACGTAGAGAATCTTCCGGCAAAAGAGCGTCACATGTATGAGCGCAGTCTGGATATATACCGGACCAATCTTGCCATAGAAAGTTATGCCAAAGAGCAGCAGGAAAAAGCATGGGAAACAGGGCTTGCTCAGGGGCTTGCTCAGGGGCTTGCTCAAGGGCACGCTCAAGGGCACGCTCAAGGACATGCGGAAGGACTTGCCCAAGGGCACACTCAGGGGCACGCGGAAGGGATTCTTGAAACGGCTCGAAAAATGAAAGTGTCCGGCGTCTCCATGGAGATTATAAAAGCCTGTACCGGGCTGTCGTACGAAGAGATAGAACAGTTATAGGTTATTACAAAGAGCCCCCTTGGGGAGAGGAGTTGTGTGTTTTTTATAAAAAACACCAAAAAAGATTTGCATTGTAAAAAGAATCCTTTTATCTTTGCCACGTTGTTTAGTATGATTCGCTTAACTGGTGATAAGCAAAATGGAAACGAAGTACGGCAGATATAAAATCCAATTGACGTATATTACATATGTACGCGAAGAAGCAGACAGGCTCTCCGCGTACCGTAGGTCTCCGTACCTATGCACATCCGAAGGAGAAAAAAAACGTGAAACAATATAACCTTGTAAAATGGTAAAAAAGATTTATTCATTAAAAACAAATACGTATGAAAAGAAAAATAACAATTTTAGGACTTACTTGCATGGCAATAATGCTCGCAGGAAGGGGTACCATGTGGGGACAATGGCTCTACCCCCAAAGAGTAAATAATGCCTTCGGGGCTGGTGAATCATCGTATATCACACCGGGCAATCATGCGGAGCAAAAGGCAAAAAACCCATGGGATATAAAAGCATTAATAGGTACTGAATTTTCATGGGTTACTGATCATATGGGGACTACACCGTCTCCGTATCCCGGATTCTCCACCGGCATGTATGAGCATGCACTTCGTGTCCCGCCTGCCGATATTGTATTAGGTGACACGGCGATAAATACGGTTATCAAAGCTTATACCGGTAATGGGTATGCATTAGGATGGATTTCGGTACTGAACAGAGTAACAAAGTATAATAATGGTCAGCCAGATGGATGCCCTGCAATTCCTGGCGGTAATTGTGATCAATTTGGCGACACAGATCCTGTATATGAAAATAATACGATTTCAGGATCATACACTGAACCGACAACGTTTTGTGGTGATGCAACCGGATCGATTTATGAATTTTCATTCAATAAATTCAATATAGATAACTTTGGTGCTCCCGTTTGGGTGCCTGGTACCTCTGCCGGAAGTGATGGTCAGTGGGGTTGGAAGGCACCTTGTGGTTGGGCGCTTTTTCAGGCCAAACCTGGTGCTACACCGTTTGCATTCGAAATAAATACGCATATTCGTCTTCGGCAATGGGGGAGTGAGCCGGGGCTTCCTTGGGATGATACAAAAATAACGGCATATGCAGAGCCATCGTCTGTTCCTTACGGATTATATACATCGACTGTGAACGGATATTATGAGAAAGAATGGAGTGCGGGTCATTATCATGCAACTGAGGCTACTAAGGTTAAATTTCCTATGGACGATGGGATTCCACTGGTTCAATTCAGCGGTTTGGACATGACAGACGGTGCGGCTTTGCATAACCAGCCTACATACCGATTGAAATCGGATGCAGCTCATCCCACAGGTACGGTTGACCCTGACGCTACGACGCCTGCTCAATGGGGAGAGGTATCGACAACGCAAAATACCGTGTATCTATCCAATTACCGTCGTCCTACGACGATTATCATTCAAGGTGGCATGAGTGGGACTACTCATACATTTGATCGGCTGCTTTATAAAGATATCAAATGGAAATACGATATTGATACAGTTAAGGCTACACCTCAATTTAAACAAAAACTATCTCAATGTTGTTCCGGATCATGTAGCGCATATGAATTTAGGGTCGATTGGAAAGCCGAGACTGTCTACGGAGCTACCTTAGTCGATGGTGCGATTGCTTTGCAGCCGAACGCATGGGTATGTGTGGAAAACGATGTGACGGATGCCACAGCAACACCGGCTACGGAACATACCACAGCTAGTGCTCCGGACAATAAGACGGATGCCATCTTGGTGGTTCCGAATATAACGGGTCGTTTTACACTTCGTGTGAAAGGAGATATCAACAACATCAATATGGCTCAAGATTCTACCGGTAGAGCGAATCCGTTTTATACGCAAGCTACATTCCCAAAACATGCGGATAATATTTACCTGTATCAAGATGCCAATCATCCTCATCCGTTTGCTTCCGCATTCGGCGGATTAGGCGAGTTTGCCCATACGGGTATCACAAAATATTCCATACCTGCACCGACAAATAAGGCAGAAGCTTCGGTCTTCGGCGTATACGGAAATTATAACTGGATAGCAAATAATGCTAAAATCCACACGGATACGGCAAGCACTTCCGGTTTCAAAGGAAACGTACCGGGTGTGATTGAAGTAGGTCCGAATACAGTGGGTAAGAAATATTACAATGTATATTCGGGCGGTATCTTGAAGAACTTCGAGAGCTGTACGGATATTCAAAATTTCATAATGAGTTTCGGGCTTAATCATGGCGATGCTCCCCACTTTGCGCTTACGGAAAAACAGCCTCTGAATATCTTGAATTATGGAAATAATGCAAGTAATTTGTGCGACGCCGACATCCATTTCTATGGAGGTTCTACCGATTCGTTGAAAAATGCCTTTGCGCATGCGACGGGTGATGGAGCTATGCGTATCCAGGCTCTTAGCGACGTGGAATTAAGAGCTGATGCTGCGATTGATGCAGGTTTAAGGGGGAATAATCTGTATATGCTATCTGATGGTGGAAATGTGGTAACACAAACATTCAGCTATAAGGCGGAACATCAAACAGACACAGCACGCGGATTGCTTACGCTTTGGGCGGAAGATCGTCAACCCGGGCTTTTTGGAGGCTGTGCCAATGACTGGGCAACGAACCGCAACTCGAGCCGTGGAAATGTTTATATTAACGATAGTATAAAGGTTGAGCGTCCTGCGACTTCGGCTCAGGGAGGTTTCCATACGGAAACGAATATGATTGCGGCCAATAATATCCGGACAGCTTCGTTCAAGTTCGAATCGGAAAACCTGGATCATGATACGACGAATATCATTTCGCGCAAAGGCGATGTCTGGTTAGGCTATTCGATCGGCGCACCGGTGTATGATGCAACGGGGACTAAGATAGCGAATACGTATAAGTTCAGCGATAATACGTTTACTTACAAAGTGAATAAACCGACAAACGCAGGTGTGCTGAATATCAAGGCCGGATGGGATGAAACGGACAACGGCAAACGCTGGGAAGGCGGAAATATCTATTTCACATCGATCAAAACTGAAATGACCGGTTCGGGCGCCTATCCGACGAATATTACAATTCCGTTCTCGAACGAATATTATTGTGGAAGCAACGATCCGGTAACCGGTAATCTCCATGAACGTAGAGGCGAAGAAATGCAACGTTACGAGCATGCGGGCATCATCGGCGGGGTAGGCCGTTGCGGCAGGGAGCAGGCTTGGAGTGAATACGAAGGAAAGTTCACCAATTCGATCGCGGTAAATATGGCCGATCAGGTTACGGCGCCGGCGTTAAACTACCAAGGCAATAACGGCGACCTGACGGTCGATGCGGGCCAACGCGGTAATATCATCATGAATACCGGAACGGAAATGAATTTCCAGAACGACAATGGAAGCGCATTCTTCCGCACACGCTTCGGCGATATCGACCTTCGCGGAAAAACGAACATACGGGGGCTGAAGGGCAACCTGCTGCTTCTTGCACAAACGGAAGACCTTGGCGACCTCTCGAAGGTAGGCTTCTGTGGCTGTACCGAAGAACGTAATAACGTCTATGTACAGGATATGGCTTATACGCCGAACGACAGCGGGAGCATCTTTATCGCAGCAGACAATAACATCAAACTGAACTACGGCGGTCTGCAGAACAAAGGTACACGCCACGATCCGTTCCTGAGCACGGACTTCAATCCGCTCAATCCGGACGAAAAGATCGGAACGCCTTATCCTTGCAACAATGGAGGCTACCATTGCGATATGGTAGACGATGAAAATAAGGCACGTGTACTTATGCTGAACTTCTCCGATACCACGGGAGGGATGGGTCCCTCTTTCAGGAAAGGCGGTTTCGCCGCCGTAGCCTCCGACTATATCGATGTATATAAGAAGATGGTATATATAGGCGGTCAGGGTGCAGGGATCGGCTCCGTACCCGGTACGGGAACGCTGCACGGCGAGAGCGTAGCCGGCTACGGGTTGTATATGAAGACTCAGGGCAATAAGAACAACTGGAATACGAATATCTTCAAGGATATCCCCAAATGTCCGAAAGGTTGTGCGGCTGATTGTGATGCAGGGGATTACCTGCATATGGTATCGCGTATGACGTTCCATAGCGATGCACGTATCTATGCGCATGATCAGAAAGTCTATCTGGGCTCTCCGGTGATCGAGGTGTTTGGCGACTTGGAACTCAATATGAAAGAGAAGGAAGGTTCTCGCACGGAGATCGTTGTCCAGGCCGACAGTCTGATCCTGCACGACAGCCTGATTGTGAGTGGAGACAAGCTGAAATACCGTTCGTGGAGCGGCATCAATGGCGACAAACCTATCCTGAAGCTCGGTTACAGCCGTCGTACCCCTCCGATGGTTGAATACAAATATAAAGATACCGAATGTGCACCGTGCCATAGCTACATTCCGGGCAGTAAAGACCCGCTGCATATGCTTGATACGATCACAGTCAAGTTCAAATATGGCGATGCGTTTGTAGAACGGTTCAATACGATGGTCTTCGATCATACGGTGTTGACTTTCGTGACCGACTCGTTCGATCATGTACAGGGCCCTCCGATTCTGCATGCCCGCTATTTTGTCGACACCCTCAGAGTACGTAATCAAGTAGCCCTTTATGCAGATAAGAAGCACGAGCTCGATGCACACTTCGAGCTGATTTCGGAAGAGCAGATGTCGTCGAAGAAGTATGCCGGGGTGTATACCCGTCATTACCATATGGAGCCGATCGGCGCCTGCGGACGCAATTATAGCGAGCTCTGGCTTTCGGACGATCTGGCGCTCGACGTGATCACGACCTCTACCTTCGGAGGATTCGGATACCAGCATTCCGATGTGCATGTAGAGAACATGGCTCATCTGAATCCGGGCTTTACCTCATTGCGTCTGCGCGGACAGTGCTACGAGCAGAAGTGCGGTACGCTCAAGATGAAAGACCTTCGTCTCGACGGCGGCGCACAGCTTCATTTCTCGGTAGGTACGACGAAAGGTTGGAATGGTGAATACAGCGATGCCATCAATGTAGAGAGACTGACAACCTACGGCACGATAGACGTGAACATCGAAATCCGTCCGTGCGAAAGAATGCAGAACCGTTGCTATCCGATCATCTATTATCAATCGGTTACGCCGGGTAGCTTGAACAACTTGAAGTTGGTACCGAGTAACATCAAGATCGACGGTGAGATAGTACCTCTTACTCTCGATGTATCGCAAGAAGGTGTGGTTTACCTGTGCGTCGGCAATGCTGTTCTTCCGAAGATAAATTATTCCGTAACCATACCTTCGGTAACGGGTGTAACGACAACTCCTCCGGCCGGCATCGCGTACACGCCTGCACGCTCGAACTTCGAGTTTAAGGCGAAGTATTCGTTCGAAAAACCGTTCGTGGTACGTACAGACCGTAAGATTGACGGGAAGACGGAAGAAATACTGGAAGGCAAGAAGAATGCCAACGGTGAATACGAATATGTGATTCCTCAGGTGACACAGCATATCGTGTTGAAGTTCGGTCCGGACCATGTAGCGAATATGTCGATCGAAGGTACGGCCGTATGGTCGCACGGCGAGACGATCTATATCCGCGTAGAGCGTAAAGATATCGCGAGCATCTACTCGGTAGCCGGCCAGTTAGTTCGGAGAATCGAACTGTCCGAAGGCGATACGTCCGTCCCGATGCAACGCGGTGTATATGTGGTGACACTCAAAGACGGCACGGTGCATAAGGTGATCGTGAAATAACGTTTTTTAGAGATCGCAAGTTTTATCGTTGGAAATCCCCTTGTGCGGCATGTCCGTACGGGGGATTTCCCTTTTATTTGCCTCCACACGGCATATCGGCATCGGGTGGGAAATCTCCGTTGCGGAATGTGGGTGGATGGGAAAAGTGATAAAATTAACTATCTTTGTCGTCCGGTCAGGAGAATCAATCCGTTTTTACATCTCCGGATTTCTGTTGAACGGGCAAACAGTATCAATAATTTAAATAGATCATTTTATGAAAAGAACAATGTTAGCGCTGCTGTCGCTTTGTTTTGTATGGACAGCTATGGCGCAGAGCGGGATTTATGACATCACCGTCAAGGATGCCGAAGGGAAAGAGGTCTTGCTGAAAGAGTACGAGGGTAAGACGCTGCTGATTGTAAATACGGCGACAGGGTGTGGTTTTACGCCTCAATACGAAGCCTTGGAAAAGCTTTATGAGCAATACAGGGAACAAGGCTTTGTTGTCCTCGACTTTCCCTGCAACCAGTTTGGCGAGCAGGCACCGGGTACGATAGAAGAGATTAAGGACTTCTGCACCCTGAAGTACGGAACGAAGTTTCCATTGTTTGAGAAAATCGAGGTGAACGGCGAGAACGAATCGCCGCTCTATACGTATCTGAAGAGCCAAAAAGGCTTCGAAGGTTTTACCGGTGAACGAGCCGATGCCATGAATGCCATGCTCAAGAAGAAAGACAAAGACTACGCAAGCAAGCCCGATATCAAATGGAACTTCACGAAGTTTCTGGTCGATAAGCAAGGGAACGTGGTGGCTCGCTTCGAGCCCACCGCCGGCATGGACGAGGTGGAGAAAGCTATCCGGGCTTTGTTGTAAACAGCTTGAACGTTTTTCCTAACACGCTCCGCATGGGGCTGAACTAATGCACCCCTGCGGGGCTGTTTTTAAATCGTCAATTGTCGGTTGTTAATGGCTATATAGCATTCATTTGTCAGCATTCTGCATTCATAATTCATAATCGTTCGTTAGCATTCAGCCTTTCCGAGGTTTGGTTATAAGGTGAGCCTGTGTCTCTCGTTTTTGTTTGACTTCATCACGATTACGATCTTGCTTACCCACATTTTGCATATATGCGAAAAGGAACTATCTTTGTGAAAAATAAAAAATAAAAAGTTATGTTAGCAGACATCCACCAAATCATCACAGAGGCCGAAACGAAGATGTCGTCGGCTATTCGCTATTTAGACGATGAGCTGGCACGCATTCGCGCCGGCAAAGCAAGCCCGCGTATTTTAGACAATGTCAAAGTGTCTTATTACGGTAGTATGACACCGCTCGCCAATGTTTCATCTATCACGACACCCGATGCCAAAACGATGATCATCACTCCATGGGAAAAACCGATGTTGAAGGAGATTGAGAAGGCGATCCTCTCGTCCGAAGTAGGCATTACCCCCGAGAATAACGGTGAAGTGATCCGCCTTGGCATCCCGCCGCTCACCGAAGAACGTCGCCGTTCATTGGCCAAGGGCGCCAAACAACATGCCGAAACGGCAAAGATCAGCATCCGTAACACGCGCCGGGAGGTGATCGAGCTGCTCAAGAAAGCCATTAAGGAGGGAGTGCCCGAAGATGCGGGAAAAGATGCCGAGGCTACCGTGCAGAAGATTCACGATAAGTACGTCAAGCAAGTGGACGAGCTGTATGCGGCGAAAGAAAAAGAAATCATGACCGTTTGATGCACGGTCTTGTCGTAAAAAACACCGGCAGCCGGTATACGGTTCATACCGACGACGGACGGTCTGTCGATTGTAAGATCAAGGGCTCATTCCGGTTGAAAGGCATCCGGAGTACAAATCCGGTCACCATCGGCGACCGGGTCGAAATCGAAGAGAACCGCGAAGGCAGCGCGTGCATCACAGCGATCGATGCCCGCCGCAACTATATGATCCGGAGGGCATCGAACCTCTCAAAGGAGTCACATATCCTTGCGGCGAATATCGACTTGGCACTGCTCGTCGTCACGATTCATTATCCGCAGACGACAACGACTTTTATCGATCGTTTCCTTGCCACCGCCGAGGCTTACGGGATTCCGGCCTTGCTCGTCTTCAATAAAACAGACCGGTATGATGCTGATGAGCTTGAATATGTAGAAGAGCTGATGACACTCTATCGCACCATCGGGTACGATTGCATGAAACTTTGCGCTGCCTCGGGCGAAGGAATCGACGCGTTGTCGGACAAGATCAGCAACAGGATTACGCTGCTGTCCGGGCACTCGGGCGTTGGCAAATCGACGATTATCAACAAACTGCTGCCGCATGCCAAGCTCCGAACGAAAGATATCTCCGAATATCACCAAACAGGCGTTCATACTACGACATTCTCCGAAATGATTCCGCTTCCGAACGGAGGCTATCTGATCGATACGCCCGGCATCAAAGGCTTCGGCACGATTGAGATGCAAGGAGGCGAAGTGGCGCACTATTTTCCGGAGATATTCAAACACTCGGCCGACTGCCGGTTTAGCAACTGCACACACACCCATGAACCGGGATGTGCGGTACGCGAGGCCGTCGAAGCGCATTCTATCAGTCGGTCGCGCTACAAAAGTTACCTCAACATCCTTGAAGACATGGACGGCGCGAAATACCGCGAGGCCTACTGAAGCGATGTTACTCAGACAGCCGGCAGACCCATGCCTGTAATCTTGCGATACAGGTCGAGGGCGTAGACGTCCGTCATGCCCGAAATATAATCGAGCGCACATTGAATCTTCCCGTACGTCGTAGACGCCTTGATGTCATACTGACCCGGCACACGGCGGAGGAGCAGTTGGCTGTATGCATGCTCGGGATGGAGCACGGCGTCAATCACCGTCTCAAGCAGGTAGCCGAAGATACGATACCCTGCCAGTTCAACGTCGACCACCTCATTCGCGACGTAAATTTTCCGGTAAGCCACCTCCGAACACGCCTTATATGCCTGACGCGCCTGTTCGTTGATACAGTCGATCAGCGGCGCATCGAAGCTTCCGTCAAGTAACCTTTCCTCGTTCTCGATAAAGACTCGGGTGCATTCATCGACTAACAGTCCGATGATGCACGAGCGGAGATAGGCGATCTGCTCATTTGTGTCGTCTACCATAGCCATCGTCTGCCGAATGTCGTTCAGACGCCTTCCTTCGAAAAAACCAAGCAGCAGCCCGATGGCCTCTTCGCTTGTCAGCAAACGCAGCTTATGGGCGTCTTCGATATCCATAATCTGATAGCAAATATCGTCAGCAGCCTCGACTAAATAGACTAACGGGTAACGGACATACGCATCGGAAGCACCGGCTTGTCCGGGAATGCCCAACTCCCGTGCGATGCGGCAATACGTTTCTTCTTCGGTCTGGAAGAAGCCGAATTTTTTCTTCGCGGACGCATGGGTCGAGGCATAAGGATACTTAACGATGGAAGCAAGTGTGCTGTATGTTAGGGCAAACCCACCTTTTCGACGCCCGATAAACTGGTGCGTGAGCAAGCGTATGGCGTTGGCATTGCCTTCAAAGTGTACAAAGTCTTCCCATCGGCCGCCTTCGGCACGTACGCGAGCTTCGAGCTGTCGGCCCGCACCTTCGGAGAAGAATGCCGAGATAGCCCGCTCTCCTGAGTGCCCGAACGGAGGATTGCCCATGTCGTGCGCCAGACAGGCGGCCGAGACGATCGATCCGATCTCTTGCAGGTTGGTCGCCTCACCTCCGTATTTCTGTATCAGACGCGTAGCGATATTCGTGCCGAGCGATCGCCCAACACACGATACCTCTAAACTATGCGTCAGTCGATTGTGTACAAAGATGCTGCCGGGTAGAGGAAAGACCTGCGTCTTGTTCTGTAACCGTCGAAAAGGAGAAGAGAAGATCAGCCGATCATAATCGCGCTGAAAGTTTGTCCGTTCATGCTTCCGTTCATGGTAAGCCTCGATGCCGAGACGCTTACCGGATATTAATTCGTTCCACTGCATACCTGTTCCGGTTGAATCGTTTTGAAAGATGTTTTACTTTTTTGTTCCGGGCATGCAAAAATAACATAATTCGAACTAATTCCGGACAGATATTGTTCGAAAAACAATTTCTTCGCACGCAGGAAGACTTAAACCTAAATTCCACAATAAAGACGATATGCCATAACGGGCGAGCAAGAGGGCGAACACACAGGTTCACCCCTACGCAACGACCGAATACCGACTACTGACCGGAATAATTTTCAACATACTTTCAGATTGCTATGGGAAAAGGTGAATAAATTTCAGTCTGATACTTTTTTTAATCTCCTGAAAATAAAATGACATTTTGTCGCAAAAATCCAGTTTTATACGCTTTGAATCAATTGTTAAAGATAAGACAAAATGACATAAGATTAAAAAATGAATCTATCTTTGCGCGGTTTTTTAAAACAGGAACATATAATCGATCAAAAAACGTATGAATAAACATCTATTATTTATGTTTGTGCTGTTTTTCTTAGGCACAAACGTGCTGTTGGCACAAAAGAAAGTGAGCGGCATCGTGAAAGAAGCCGACACGAACGAGCCGCTGATTGGAGCGACGGTCGTGGTGAAGGGAACAACGAACGGTGTCATTACGGACTTAGACGGTCATTACGCCATCGAAGTCAATGCGAACGAAGTATTGCAGTTTGCTTATGTGGGTCTTGAGACTCATGAAGAGACAGTAGGAGAACGTACGGTAATCAATGTATCGCTGGCCTCTTCGTCTGTCAAAATTAACGAAGTGGTGGTTACGGCCATGGGACTCGAACGCAAAGCTAAGAGCTTGACTTATGCGACACAGCAAGTAGGCGGCGGCGAATTGACTCGTGCCAAGGAGACGAACCTGATCAACAGCTTGCAGGGTAAAACGGCAGGCCTAGTCATCACCCCGAACTCTACCGGTGCGGGCGGGTCGTCGAAACTGTTGATCCGCGGAAACAAATCGGCGCAGGGTAACAACCAGCCGCTGATCGTCATCGACGGCATTCCGATGGCCAACTCGACAACGACGCAGATGGAAGGCGAGTTTGGCGGACGTGACGGAGGGGATGCCTTGTCGAACCTCAACCCCGACGATATTGCCGGCATCAGTGTCTTGAAAGGTGCTTCGGCCGCAGCGCTGTACGGAAGTATGGCTGCCAACGGCGTGGTGATGATTACCACCAAGAAAGGATCGGCAGGAAGCGTGCGTGTGGATGTATCAAGCAACACTACGTTCGAAACGCCCTTAGACGCTCCGAAACTGCAAAGCACGTATGGTGCCGCCGTATCAGGCTCGGGCGCACTGGCATAGGACAGCTGGGGCGAAAAAATCAGCGGCGAAGCCAAAGGAGCGAACCGCCTCGATGAGTTCTTCCGCACAGGAATGACCACGATCAACTCACTCTCAATCAGCGGAGGATCGGAAAGGACCCAAAGCTATGTTTCGTATGCCAACACGTCAGCAAACGGTATCATGCCGACCAATACGTTTACCCGTCATAACATGATGGCTAAAGAAACCTTCAAGCTGTTTGATAATAAAGTAACGGTTAACGCCTCCCTGAATTATATCACGCAGAAAGGCCGGAACCGTCATGAACCGGGACAATATCGCAACCCGCTGACCGGGCTTTATACGTTCCCTGCGAATGGTGACTTCCGTCAATACAAAAACGAATTTGAAAAGTATGACGATCTGAAAGGTTATCCCGTTCAACAATGGTATCGCGACGTAAATCAGGATTTCAGCGCTAACCCGTATTGGGTGCTGCATCGCAATCCGCACACCGAAAAACGCGATCGCGTGATGGCTTCGGCAAGCATCCGCTATAACATCACCGACTATCTGAACCTTCAGGGACGTTTGAACTATGACCGCATTGCCGATCTTTATGAACGGAAGATTTATGCGTCTACCTCAACCACGCTGCATAACGTGAACGGCGAATATCGTCAGGAACGTGATGACAGCCGTCAGTTCTACGGCGACTTGATGGCGAACTTCAACAAGACCTTCGATGTGTGGAGCGTGACCGCTTCGGTCGGAACGAGCTTTACAGACCTCAAGGAAACGGGGATCATTGCATCCGGCAGCGGCGACGTCTACATCCCGAATTTCTTCCATCTTGCCAATGGCTCGAAGAATGGCTCGGAAAACAAACGCTCGAAAACGCAGAAACGTCTCAATAGTGTGTTCGGTACGGCGCAAATCGGATACAAGGAGATGCTCTATCTCGACGTGACGGGACGTAACGACTGGTCGTCAACTCTTTCGTACACGCCCAACGTATCGTATTTCTATCCGTCGTTCGGATTGACGGCGTTGATCAACGAGATAACCACCCTGCCCGAAGCATTCAACCTGTTGAAGGCGCGTGCGTCATACTCCATAGTAGGTAACGATATGCCGGCTTACATCACAAACCCGACGCATAAGTTCCGGAACGGTTCGGTCGATTTCAACACAAGCGTTCCTTTTACCGAAATGAAACCCGAAAAACTGAAATCGATGGAGTTCGGATTTGATCTCTCGATGTTCGATAACCACTTCGAGATGGATTTCACCTATTACAAGACAAACAATACAAATCAGTACTTCAGCATGGAAGCCTCGGCTGCAACCGGATACAGCAATTACTATTTTAATGCCGGCGACATCCAGAATTCCGGCTTTGAAACGACGATGAGCTGGAGACAACCCATTACTGCTGATTTCTTATGGAAAACTTCGCTCAACCTCTCATACAACAACAATGTCATTAAAAAACTGGACGACCGTCAAGACGTAGCGAAAGAAAACCGTTTGACTCACGTAGGGCTCGGAAGCTTGAGAGGATATGACATGCGTCTTGTAGAAGGCGGATCGTATGGAGACCTGTATTCGAAAACGGTTGTACGCGACAAGAATGGGGTTATTCAGGTAGATAAAGAGGGGAATACTTTGGTTTCGGAAGATAAAGAATATGTTGGGAATGTGAACCCCAAGTGGAATTTGGGGTGGAGCAACTCTTTCAACTATAAAGATATGCAGTTCTATTTCCTTATCGACGGACGCATCGGCGGGAACTTTGTGGACCTGACGCAAGCTACGCTCGACGCCTACGGGGTATCCCAAAACTCGGCCGATGCACGCGACAATGGCGGAGTAGACCTCGGTAACGGAACGAAAGTCGACGCCGGAACATTCTATCGATCCATCGGACAAAAAGAGAAAGGGGGAGACTATTATGTGTACTCGGCTACGAACTTCCGCCTGCGCGAATTGTCGATCGGTTACGCTTTCCGCAATCTGCTCGGTGCCGGCAAAGACCTTGGCGTAAGCTTGATCGGGCGTAACTTGTTCTTCTTTTACAAAGATGCACCGTCCGACCCCGAAGTGTCAATGTCTACATCGAACGGTTATTCCGGATCGAACTATTTCGCACTGCCGGCTACACGCAGTTTGGGTATTAATTTGAAAGCAACATTCTAACATAAAGCAATCATATATGAAAACAATCAATAAATTCAATCTGAAGAACGGTGTGCTGGCCGCCGCCGTCATGGTATTTGGCGCAACGGCATGTACCAGCAATTTTGAAGAACTCAATACGGATCCGACCGGACTGACCTCTTTACAGGCTCAGCAAGTCGGCTCCTTCATGCAGGAAGCGCAGCGTTCCATCTATTACAATCAAACAAACGGAAACTGGGAATATCAACTGATCCAAAACCTTAATGCCGACTTGTACTCCGGTTATCTGGCTATCCCGACCCCGTTCGCTTCGAACAATAACAACAGCCAGTACGTCATGATGGACGGATGGAATAATCAGGGATTCAAAGATTACTTCCTGCATGTGATGAAACCGTGTGCGGCCTTGTTAGAAACACAAACAGCCGACGATTACGTGGCTATCACCAAGATATTAAGAGTGGCCGGTATGTCGAAAGCGGTCGATACGTATGGCCCGATACCCTATTCAAAAGCCATCAAAGGAGGAATCTTTATCGAATACGACTCGGAGGAGGCGATCTACAAATCGTTCTTCGAAGACCTGGCCGATGCGATTCAACGACTGACTGCATTTGTTCGGAAGAACGGCGATGTGACCGGCCGTCTGAACTTCGACCTGATGTGCGGCAAGAGCCACACCACCTGGTTGCAGTTTGCCAATACGCTTCGTCTGCGCTTGGCTATGCGCGTGGTAAAAGTAGCGCCCGACCTGGCAAAGAAAGAAGCCGAAGCAGCCGTAGCTAATCCTTATGGCGTGTTGGAGAAAGTCAATATCGAGGTAAAAGACGAGAACACACGGAACCCGCTGATGGTGATCTGCCGCGATTATAACGACTGCAGCATCGGCGCTTCGTTCGAGTCGATCCTGAAGGGCTACAAGGACCCTCGTTTGGTTAAAATGGCTTTGCCCGTAGGATGGATGGATAAGGGAGATATCAAAGATCAAAGCGGAAAGGAAACGAACTCGATCGGTAAAATCTATGGTGTTCGGAACGGATTCGAGGTCCCGGCAGCCGGTGAATATAAGATGTACTCGATCCCGATGGTTAACACGGACGGCAAAGACCCCATGTCCACCGACTATCCGCTGCCGATTATGAAACGTGCCGAGTCGTATTTCCTTCGCGCTGAAGGCGCACTGCGCGGATGGGCTATGAAAGGAACAGCCGAGGACTTCTATAAGGAAGGAGTCCGTGTTTCGTTCGACGACTATAAGGTATCGGCCGATTATAATGCCTATATTGAAGGCACCACAATGGCTGCCGACTACATAGATCCGCATAACCCGGCGTTGAATATGAAAGGAATGAACGATGTACCCGTGAAATTTATGACCGACGGAACGAACGAGCAGAAGCTGCAACAGATTATCACGCAGAAGTGGATCGCCGGATTCCCTGAAGGATTGAACGCATGGAGTGAATATCGTCGCACAGGCTATCCGAAGCTCTTCCCGATCATAGCGAACAAAAGTGCGTTCCCCGAACTGACAACACTCGGTATCCGTCGTCTGCCGTTCTGCCAAAACGAGAAAAGCTTTAACAGGCCGGGCTACGACTCGGGCGTGAAAATCCTTGAAGCGCGTGGCGGCAAAGATAATATTGCTACGCGTCTCTGGTGGGATACCCCTGCAGGAAACTTCTAAAAGATTTTTGGAAGTGTCGGAAATAAGAGAGCTGTCTCAAAAGGAGGCGGCTCTCTTTTCGTTTTTTCAGCCTTGCAGGGGGTAGTTGTTGAGCTGTTGAATTGTTTGCTGACCACTGGAAAGCTGACTAACATCGCGATGCCGGAAACAACCTGCAAACCGATGAAAAAAAGAAGAGACAGTAAAAAACAAAATATATACACTTAATACGATATGCCATGAAAGAAATGTTAGTCAGCATTCAGCATTCAGCCCCTTGCATTTCCCCTTTTGAAGGGATAACATCCCCCTTTGCTTCACTCTTCCCCCCCTTTGAAGGGGGGGCTGGAGGGGGATGTTCATCGGCGTTCGGTCTATTGTCATTCAGAGCGAAGCGAAGAATCTCCTTTCTTTTCCGGGGCGAGATTCCTCACTGCGTTCGGAATGACAAAGGCGGCATCTAAATCAATATTCACGTCAGGCTTACAGCCCTCCCAACGGGGATATTGCTTTTTCCCCAACGCTCCGCATTGGGCTGAATTAACACGCCCTTTCAGGGCTTTTACGGCGATCAGCTAAACATTCAACAACTCAACCCCTCAACCCTTTTCTTCTATTGCGGAATCAGGGGTTTATGTAAGCTGTGGAGGATGTTAACGTATAGGTTTACCTTCGAGAATGGCCTGCGTATCCGACGCAATCATATATTCTTCGTCGGTCGGGACGACAAGGACCTTCACCCGGCTCTCCGGCTTGCTGAGAACGATTTCACGGCCTCGCTCATTCTCGTTCTTCTTCATATCGAATTCGATGCCGAGAAACTCCATATTTTCGCAAACCTCGGCACGTGTAGACCATTGATTCTCGCCTACGCCACCGGTGAATACAAGGATGTCGAGCCCGCCCATCGCCGCCGCATACGCGCCGACGTATTTCTTGATACGGTAATTGTACATCTTGAGGGTCAGGATGGCACGCGGATCACCGTTATACATCGCGCTTTCGATATCGCGCATATCGGACGACATTTCCGAGAATCCGGCTACCCCGCTCTTCTTATTTATCAGTGTTGACAGCCCGTCGGCATCAAGCCCTTCCTTATTCATGATAAACGAAAGCGCTCCGGCATCGACGTCACCGCAACGTGTACCCATCATCAGCCCTTCGGTCGGCGTCATTCCCATCGATGTATCGATTGACTTACCGTTCTTAACGGCTGTGATGGATCCGCCATTGCCGATATGTGCCGTAATGATGCGCTGGGTTTCGTAAGGTACGCCGAGGATCTCGCAGGCACGACGCGAAACGTATCGATGGCTCGTTCCGTGAAAGCCGTAGCGACGCACACCGTATTCCGTGTACATGCGGTACGGCAGGGCGTACATATAGGCATAATCGGGCATCGTCTGGTGGAAAGCGGTGTCGAATACTGCCACTTGCGGGGTGCCCGGGAGGATTTTCTCCATCGCTTCGATACCGAGCAGATTCGCCGGATTATGGAGCGGAGCAAGAGCGGAACATTCTACCACTTTAGCAAGCAGCTCTTTGGTGATCAATACACTCGAAGCAAACTCTTCTGCTCCGTGTACGACGCGGTGACCCACGGCGTCAATCTCTTTGAAGCTCTGAATGCACCCATAAGTAGCATCCGTTAATGTATTCAGGATAAATTCGATCCCTACCTCATGGTCGGGAATGTCTTTTTCGAGTACGACTTTCTCTCCGTTCTTGTCCGTAAACTTCAGGAACGAACCTTCGAGACCTACTTTTTCGAGTCCTCCCTGTGCCATCACCTCGCCGGAGGTCATGTCGAAGAGCTTATACTTGATCGAACTGCTGCCGCAATTCAGCACTAATGTTTTCATACGCCTTTCTCCTTCTTTTGTGCGATGGCCTGATTGCACGAAATCGCCGCCATGTAATACAAATCATCAACCGAGCAGCCGCGCGACAAGTCGTTGACCGGCGCTGCCATACCCTGTAAAATCGGTCCGACGGCTTGTGCACCGCCCAAACGCTGTACGAGCTTGTACCCAATATTGCCTGCTTCGAGCGACGGGAACACAAGCACATTGGCTTTTCCAGCTACCGCGCTACCCGGCGCTTTATGTGCACCCACTGCCGGAACGAGCGCCGCATCGGCCTGCAACTCTCCGTCGATCTTCAGCGTCGGCTCCATCTCCTTGGCCAACCTTGTTGCCTCAACCACTTTATCAACCATCTCGTGCGAGGCACTGCCTTTCGTCGAGAAGCTTAACATCGCAACGGCCGGTTCTACGCCGGCCATGGCACGCGCCGTCTGTGCCGAAGAAATTGCAATCTGCGCCAGTTCCTGCGCCGTCGGATTCGGGATTACCGCACAATCGGCGAAGATCAGCAAACCATCCTTCCCGTATGACGAATCATTGACGAACATCAGATAGGCTCCCGACACGCAGTTGATGCCGGGGACTGTACGGATGATCTGGAGAGCCGGACGCAGCACATCGCCCGTCGTATTCCGGGCTCCCGCAATTTCACCGTCCGCATCGCCGGCTTTGATCATCAAACAGCCGAGGTATAGCGGATTTTCGACGAATTGAGCCGCCTTTTCGGGCGTCATTCCTTTAGACCGACGCAATTCGAGCAGTAACGCTGCATATGCTTCTTTCTTCACATGATTCTTCGGGTCGACGACAGTCGCCTTATCGATATGCTTCAACCCGAAATCACTGGCTAACCGGTGAATCTCTGTCGGCGAGCCGATCAGGATAATATCTGCTACTCCGTCGGCAATCAGTCGGTCGGCGGCTTTCAATGTACGTTCTTCCGTTCCTTCCGGAAGCACTATGCGTTGCCTGTTCGCTCGGGCACGCTCTACGATACTTTGAATTAAATCCATGGAATAAATACTTTTATATTATTATTACGTAAGTTCTTCTTATTAACATCTTAAACCTCTTTGTCTCCCGACAAGATTTGTTGCAAATCTTCGGCCGAGAGGTTAATACCGATCTTTCCGTTATGCGCTACCGATATGATTCCCCGCTCTTCGGAAACAATAATCACAATGGCATCCGTTTCTTTCGACATCCCGACGCCGGAACGATGGCGAAGCCCCATCTCTTTCGATAGCTTCAAGCTCTGTACGACGGGAAGGATACAACCGGCCGCCTTGATTTTCCCGTCTCCGATAATCATGGCACCATCGTGCAGCGGGCTGTTCTTGAAAAAGATGTTTTCGATCAGACGGGTATTGACATCGGCCGTAAAGATTTCGCCGGTGTGAATATACGCAGATAAATCCATCTCACGCTGGATCACGATCAGCGCTCCCGTTTTTTTGCGTGCCAAATTCATGCAGGCCAATACAACCGGAGCAATATATTTTTGCTGCTCTTCCGTTTGCGTGTCTTTTCGCGAGAATATTTTCGCGAGGAATTTCCACCCGCGGTTCGAACCGAGTGCGACCAGAAAGCGACGGATATCATCCTGAAAAAGAATAACTAATACTAAGAAGCCTACACTGATAAACTTATCAAGAATAGCTCCCATCAGTCGCATCTCCAACACCTGAGAGACCAAGATCCAGACGATTACGACGGATACAATCCCGCTAAAGACCGTGAGTGTCCCCGAGCTTTTCATCAACTTGTAAATCTGGTATGTAAAAAACGCTACCAGTAAAACATCCAATGCATCTTTAATTCCGAAAGAGACCCACATAACGCTTGATTAAGATTGCATGAGCCGTTTTACGATTTCTATGGTTTCGGTAGCGGCCTTCACATCGTGCACACGCAGGATGTCGGCGCCGTTCAGGAGGGCATACGTATTCAACACGGTCGTGCCATTCAAGCTGTCCTCGGGAGTTGCATTCAATAATTTATATATCATGCTTTTTCGAGATATCCCGACTAACAGGGGCGTTTCAAAATGGATCGAGAATTCGGATAGCGATCGCATCAGTTCATAGTTTTGTTCAAGGGTTTTGGCAAATCCGAAGCCGGGATCGAGAATCACATCATTCACCCCCAATTGTCGGAGCGCCCTGACTTTTTGAGCAAAATAGAGCATGATGTCTTCCATCAGATCGTCATAGTCTGTATGCTGTTGCATAGTCTGAGGCGTTCCGCGCATATGCATCAAGATATATGGCACCTGAAGTAACGCAATTGTTTCAAACATCCGTGCATCAAGCATACCGCCCGAGATATCATTGATCATGGCTGTCCCGTATTCTTCGACGGCACGTCGCGCAATCACCGAGCGAAACGTATCGACCGAAACGGGAACCTCGGGAAAATCTCTCTGCATCCGCTTCAGAGCAGGCTTAATCCGTTGCCATTCCTCCTCCTCCGTAACCTCTGCCGCATCGGGGCGTGACGAATATCCTCCAATATCGACGATTGCTCCACCTTCAGCCAATATCGTCTCGATGCGCTGTGCTACGGCTGCCTCGTCTGCCTGACGGCTCCCTGCATAAAACGAATCGGGCGTGACGTTCAGAATCCCCATGACAACCGGCGACTTCAACGATAACAGCCGTCCGTTCAAATTGATTGATTTCTCCTTCATCCAGGCTTCCTTTTTCAAAAGTTTCCCCACAAAAGTACGGAAATAATATTACTTTTGCGTGATAATTGAACAGGAAGATGAATTTAGATGATTTATACGCTCTTTTCCGAAAACACCCTTGCATTACGACCGATAGCCGGAATTGTCCTCCGGGCTCCCTCTTCTTTGCGTTGAAGGGTGATACCTTCGACGGGAACCGTTTTGCAGCACAGGCTTTGGAGTCGGGATGCACTTATGCCATTGTCGATAATCCGGCCGAGCAGAAGAGCGACCGAATGATTTTAACGGATAGCGTACTCGGCACCCTGCAACGCCTTGCAACGCTTCATCGCCGAAAGCTCGGGACCCCTATTATCGGTATTACGGGAACAAACGGCAAAACAACGACAAAAGAATTGCTCGCCACGATACTTTCGGAAAAATACAAGACGCTTCATACGCTCGGGAATTACAACAATCCTATCGGTGTGCCGCTGACCTTGCTTCGCCTTACGGACGAACATGATGTGGCCGTGATTGAGATGGGCGCCAATCATCCGGGCGAAATACGTGCGTTGACACAGCTTGTGCAGCCGGATTACGGCTTGATTACGAACGTCGGGCAGGCACACCTCGAAGGTTTCGGCTCGTTCGAAAATGTCGTGCGAACAAAAGGCGAACTGTACGACTTCATGCGTGCGGGACGCAAAAAGATATTTATTCATCAGGAGAACGAATGGTTGCAGGGAATAGCGCACGGACTGGAGAAAATCGCTTACGGTCGCGAAATGCACGATGACACATTCGTAGCGGGACGAGTGATCGCGAGTCATCCGTTCCTCTCGTTTCAATGGTGGCAAAAGGACGGATATCTACATACCGTCAATACGCAGCTGGTGGGTGATTATAACTTGTGGAACGCATTAGCGGCTATCGCTGCCGGACGTACGTTCGATGTGCCTGCGGAGAAAATCAATCGGGCGATTGCCGGATATATGCCGACAAACAACCGATCGCAGTGGAAGAAGACAGCGCACAATACCCTGATTATCGATGCGTATAACGCCAATCCGAGCAGCATGCGTGTGGCGCTTGAAAACTTTGTCGCATGGGATGTTGCCCCCAAAGCCGTTATCCTCGGCGATATGCGTGAACTGGGCAAAGAAAGTCAGGCATTGCATGCCGATGTGATCGAACAGCTGAAAACCTGTCACTTCGACAAAGTGTTTCTTTGTGGCGAACAGTTTATGACCGCCGGTGGGAAGACGTATGACGGTTTTCCATCGGTCGAAGCGTTGGAGGCTTACCTTACAACTAATCCATTACACGGTTATCATATTCTGATTAAAGGCTCTCACGGGATGCATCTCGAAAAAATCGTCGAGAGATTGTAGGCGAACGCATTCATGCATAATCTGGTTTAGGTTATGAAAAAGTTGAATGCAAACTTTTTTATATGGTCGGATGCTCGAAATCACCTATCTTTGCGGCGCCTATTTTAATAAGAGCAACTCTATAATGGACTTCTATAATGACGAAGTACGAACATTTCATCGTATCATAATCCGGTTGATTAAATGCAGTATTACTTTGATCCTATGCTGCTTCTGTGCGTCCGAAACGTTCGCTCAACAGACGTTTCGTCCTGTAGCGCTTGAGGCCGTTCCTGCCTCACCCCGATCTCTGGCTGACGATACCCTGTCCTTCATGATATGGAAAGGACGAAAAACATTCTTCGACCGTCAGGCGGTCAGGATTGGATTGGCTCCGACGATATTTTTCACAGCCTCGGCACTCACGTGGGGAGAGCGGGAAAGCATTCGGAGAAAACGGAATCGTTACATCCCGGGCTTTAAGAATGTCTTCGATGATTATATGCAATACGCTCCGGCAGCGGCTGTTTACGGCATGAAACTTGCAAAAGTACGAGGGCGCAATAGCATGTCGCGCACCCTCCTTTCTCATGGGGCAAGTCTGGTTATTATGGGAGCACTTGTCAATTCCGTCAAGTATACGGCCCAAGTGGAACGGCCTGACGGATCGACACGAAATTCATTCCCTTCGGGACATACCGCTATGGCTTTTACAAATGCCACCTTCATGCACAAAGAATACGGGATCGTCAATCCGCTGTACAGCATTGCGGGATATTCGGGGGCGACTTTTACGGCTCTGGGACGCAGCCTGAATAACAGACATTGGATGCCCGATATACTGGCCGGTGCGGGAATTGGGATATTGTCGACTCAACTCGGCTATTTTTTTATCGATAAACTATACGGGAACGAAGGTGATTATATCGGGCTGCTGTCTCATGTCAAAGGAAACGGTCACCCTTCGTACCTCTCGGTCAAGTTAGGCAACGCCACAGCAATGCGCAACCTGATGGGATTGCTGGAGAACGGTGCGCGAACAAAGCCGGGATTCGAAAGCGGATTTGAAGGAGCCTGGTTCATCGGCAAGCATTGGGGGATAGGAGGCGAATTTGCTTTTATGAGCTTTCCGGTCAGTCCATCGGATTTGCTGGACGAAGATTCTCCCGATCTGGGCAAGGTAAAGCTAAAAACCGAATCCATTGGCACGCTAAACCTTGGCATAGGTCCTCATTATGCACTCGAACTGGGGCGTCGATGGCTGTTTATGACTAAGGCTGAGACCGGATTGGCTTTCGGAGCAAAAGGAAAAATCCTTTATGAACTGGAAAAAGAGTATCCCGGAATAGAGAGAGAAGCAGAGATACTTTCCTATAAACCTCATACGGCCTGGAGAGGATGTGCCGGCTCATCAATCACCTATAAATTTCATGATGAGTTGGGGCTTTCGTTTTATGCTAATTATAATTACTCGAGGCCGACAATCCGTTTCAACCTCAGTGAAAGTTTGAGGGAAACGGAAGATGAGGTGCTCCGGGTTGAAGCCGAGCAGACGTTTGATTATTTAGGTATCGGCCTGCGACTCACTGCCTTTTTCTGAAAACAAGAAACAGCGTCATTTTTTTGTGTGGAGGAATCATTATTCCTGTTTTTTCGTATCTTTGTCGCAGAATAACGCGGCTGTGGTGTAATTGGTAGCCACGTCAGACTTAGGATCTGATGCTTCACGGCGTGGGGGTTCGAGTCCCTTCAGCCGCACCGAGGGGGGGCAAAACGCAGTGTTTGGACGTACCCTCTTCAGGGGTGTAAGTAAGAAGGAGGCAGGTTATTTTTTTCGTTCCGCCTGTACCATCTTATACATTCTGTCCGAGGCGCGAATACGCTCGGCGGTCTTGATCGAGAAGCGTTCGCCTTTGCCGGTCGACGGAACGGGTTTCAGGTCTACGCGTATCTCTTCAACCGTCTGAAACAACGCACCCGTCGTAGGGCCGGTGATCAGAACCTCATCGCCCACACGCAGCTCTCCGCTCTCCATCTCGAACTCGGCCACGCCAAGCCCCGTAAAATACTTGATACCTCGTGCGACGTACTCTTTGCGTTTCGTAGCGCTCGATCCGTAATGACTGCTCCATTCACCGAGCCGCTGCCCAAGGTAATACCCGTCCCAAAAGCCACGGTTGAAGACCGACTTCAGCCGTTCGTCCCATGCGGCAATCTTCTCGTCGGTGAACGACTCTTCACAATATGCCTGCACGGCTTCCTTGTAGCACGATGTGACGATATGCACGTATTCCGGTCCGCGCGCTCGCCCTTCGAGCTTGAACACCCGCACGCCCGCATCCATCATCTTATTCATAAAATGAATCGTTTTTAAATCTTTGGGCGACATGATGTATTGATTTTCGACATCGAGTTCGATATTTGTTTCCCGATCTTTCACCGTGTACCCGCGTCGGCAGATTTGCATGCAGGCGCCACGATTGGCCGAAGCGTTCATCTCGTGAAGGCTCAGGTAGCATTTGCCCGAAACGGCCATGCAGAGCGCACCGTGGCAAAACATCTCGATGCGGATCGGCTCACCTTTCGGACCGTAAATTCCCTGTGTGCCGATGGCGTCGTAGATGGTGCGTACCTGCTCGAGGTTCAACTCGCGTGCAAGCACGACGACATCGGCAAAACGAGCATAAAATTTCAGTGCCTCCGTATTCGAGATGTTCAGTTGGGTCGAGAGGTGTACTTCCTGCCCGATGCTGTTGGCATAGGCCATCGCCGCTACATCGGCCGCTATGATCGCGGAAACACCGGCTTTCTTCGCAGCGTTGATGATGGTGCGCATGAGCGGCAGGTCTTCGTCGTAAATTACCGTATTCACTGTCAGATAGCTTTTTACACCACGTTCTTCGCAGATCGAAGCGATCTTGTGCAAGTCATCCGTCGTGAAATTATTTGACGAGCGGGCACGCATGTTCAGCCCCTCGATACCGAAATATACCGAGTCGGCTCCGCCCTGAATGGCTGCCATCAGTGATTCGTACGAGCCGGCAGGAGCCATGATCTCAAAATCGGATATGTTACATTTCATAAGCATACAAGTTAGTTTATAGGGATATCGAGATGATCGGCCGGAATGTCCGGGGGTATATTATAAGAGACGAACCGCTGTGTGGGGTAAGCCCACCGGATGTCGTCGTGTGCTTCGAGGGCCGTCAGGATATCTTCCCAGATGGCCGATTCGATGCTTCGTATCTTTCGCGGTTCACAGAGATAGCGCCCCGTCAGACGGATACCGTTTTCGACAAGCGTGAGGTACACAATCGGCGTGAGGTATTGATAGTGCACATAATACATTTTGCTTGCCTCACAAAGCCCTTCTTCGGCCGATTGAACCACATCTGCTCCGTATTGGTTGAGAATTTGCAGAAGAATCTCTTTCGTTTTCGTCCAGTTGCTATCGAACGTGATACGTACCTGTACCTCGTTCCAGATGTATTTGAAGCCCTGATCGTAGTTGGCTTGCGGCATCGTGAATACCCGTCGGTTGGGAATATGGATGATGCGTCCCGTGCTTTGTTCGGCATCAATACGGTTACCCACTTCGAGAATCGTGAATTGAAAGAGCCGTATGTCGATGATATCTCCCTTATCTTCGCCGATCTGTACACGGTCACCTACCGTAAAAGGTTTTCGCACCATGATAAAGAGCCATCCGGCCATATTCTCCAACAGGTCTTTGAGTGCAATGGCGATCCCTGCGGAGAGTAATCCTAAAAATGTTCCTACGTGATGAAAAACATTAGCCCAGACCATACCGGTCAGGAGAATCACGGTCGTTGGAGCTGCGAACGACATGATCCGTTTCCACAGATAACGGCTCTTGTGATTGTTCGTGCTCTTCCATACGAATCTCAGGATGGTGATCCGTATGAGCCATACCAATAAGATAATGACTACAGAAACAATGATCTTCTTCTGTGTATCGGAGTCCATACCCTGCGCAAAAGAGAAATCCGGAAAGAGTGCCTGCATACGTAAACCCAACCAATTTAAAATTCAAATGTAAATTAATACATGCAACACGAAGTAAAGAAGATAAAAGGTTTTTCCCTTCTATCTTTAGATCAAAAACTTTACTTTAGTGCTGACCGATGAAAAAGAAAAATCATTTAACTCCAAAGGACAAAGGTACACAATTTTTACATTGTTCAAGCAAAGCTGTACGTAAGGTTTTATTGTTCGATTTGCTTTACCAATCTCTCTTTTTTATGGGAAAGAGGATTAAATGAATAGACAAACACACTTGTCAAGCTATATCCATCCTCAAGAGAAACGTTTGATAAGCATAATGAAACGGATAGTAAAAGAGTGTTCAATGTTAATTGTATCCATGTAGGAAAGCGGCAAAAGAGTTGAAGTGTTAAAAAAGCACAATGCTTATCCTGCCGTGCAATATTGCTTCTTTCGTGTATCGTCGGTTAAATAGGTGGAATATAGTATAATATAATTAAAATGTGTAAAAAATCAAACTTCGAATCTCTCAAAAACAAATCTTTCGCATCTTTGCAAAACGCTGTTGCATTTCATCCTTGAATCTGCGCATGTGCAAAAATAATTTTGCCGGTAGAAAACTACAGAAAAAAACAACTATCTTTGCACAGGTTTTTGGAAGCAAAAAACCTATGGAGAGATGGTAGAGTGGTCGATTACAGCGGTCTTGAAAACCGCCGTACCGAAAGGTACCGGGGGTTCGAATCCCTCTCTCTCCGCAAACAAGGGTGTAAATCAGCAAGTTGCGTGATTTACACCCTTTTCTACACCCAAAAATCTTCCTCGCAGACTAAATACACTCAAGCTAAGGACAATCTTGAGTGTATCACTAGAATCTAAAAAACTTACATCCGTATGGGCTTCATGACCTATATAGTCGTTCCTTATAAAATCGATTTATGTTGAAAAATATATTTTGTTTTGTGGGTAAAAGCCATCGAAAAATGAAATATAAAAAGTTTTCCATTAGCCTTTCCATCATTTTCTTCAAATTCCAAGCAGTAGCGGCCATGTAAGCATTGATTTGTATCCCTTTTTCGTTCCATAGGTAATTCTGTTCCACGCGGAAGTCTTTTTTAAGATGTCCGAAGATGGGTTCTATTGCTGCTCGAGCTCTGCACTTGTTCCGTTTTTGTCGTTTCTGATAAGCGGTGTCTTTTGCTTTGGGCTTATCGGGAGTGATTATTGTTACGCCTTTTATCTGCTTTCGCCCTCTACCTCCACGGTCATAAACCAACTCTTCGGGTAATTTCAAATTGTTGGTTTCCATCTGTTCGAGTAGCGGGTCTATTGTGTCGCCATCATAAAGATTTTCTAAAAATGCTTTTACTGCCGTGATTACTTTTTGCCCTCTTTTTCCTGTGGTGATTATCCCAACTTTATTACCAAATTCATATTGCTTATGTGCCTTGCCCTTGGCAATGCAGCGGGTAAAAAGTTTGTGCAGACTGTAGATTTTCTTCTTGTCGTTTTTCTTTTGATTCACGACACGCTTATAGAGTGAAAGTTCCTGTTCGTATCTCTTTTTTTGCTCTTCATCCATTTTGCGGTCAAGTTCACGAAGCTGAATATTGGCAATCGTTTTCAAACGGCGTTTTGCTTTGTTGGCCGTTTTCATCCCTCTGGGATGTTTGCCGTTGTACGTGTCTTGCAACAACTGTTTACTTTCACGAGTGTACCACCGACGTTGCCTGATGCCTTCCTTCCGAGCAATTGAATTGCATTTCTCAATAACCTTTTTACACAACTTGGCATCGGTAGGAAAAGTGGTATTGTTCTCTTGAACAGTCGTATCTGAAAGAACAAACTTCACCTGACCCGGTAACTTTTTACCGTGAAGTTGTACGCTGTATGCAAATATTTTTCCTATACCCTCTTTTGGCCTACACGGTTGCGAAAGTGGACAAAGTCACTCGGATCAAAAGGAAATTTATGCTCAAAAAATTCACATCCGCAGAAATACTGAAAATAAACATCTCGAACCCAATACACGGGAAGGCTTTCATCGCTAAGATTGTAAAGGTGTTTGAGCATCAGGCAACCCACCATCATACGAAGAGGAACACTCGGAGCTCCTTTGTCTGAATAAAATGGAGCAAATTCTTCTTCAAAATATGACCAATCAATCTTGTCTGCCAACAGTACAAGCTCGTGTTGCCTATTGATAAAATCTTTCAGCATGGGGCGAAACATATCGCGCTGTCCTTTTACGGGTAATTTTTCTAACATAATTTGCAGTGTTTTATGCCGTAAAGATACTAAATCCTGCAATAATATACAAACTTTTTTGAGAATCTCTTGCTGAATATCAGATAAATACAATTGTCTTAAGGAACGACTAAATAAACAAGCTGAAAAGACTCCTCCATCAGAGCAAGTCACTCAACCCCCACAAGACAACCGAGGAGTAATAAACCGGGTGGTTATATCGAAACCCAAATGGAGATAGGATAAATGGATTGGGGATTTGGCAACAAATCGCTTTTATTGCCAAAATCCCCAATCCATATTTCTGTTCAGAGAGTCTAACTTCTGAACTTTCAATAGTAAGATAACCTTTACTCTTTTGTTAGGTCAATCCCTCTCAGAGATTTCAATATTTTCAAGAATGAAGCCTTTATGGTTTCTGAAGACGGGATTTTTCTATAAGCTATTGCCGATAAATTCTCTTCATATTTGGGAGCCAGAGAATCCCACAACTTATCAAAATCCATCACTAATGGAGATTGGTTCAAATCTTTTAGGTCTTTCCATCCGACAGGCTCGTCAAAGGCTTCTTGATCATGTTTGACCAAGGTTTCCACATCATTCACAAACTCTTCACTACAAACATACTCCTCCAATTCTTTGATAGCTAACAATGCGTTCAAATCATAGAAATGGCGGATTTTAGACGATAAGGATGCCAACGGATCCTCGCTTATAGAGAATCGAATGAGAGAAACAGTTTTCTCGCACAAGGTTTGTCTGAGGGACAACACATTCAACTCAAAAGGTTCAAGGTGGTATTGAGTCACCACATCCTCCATATTTCGCTTTTTCAGGTATGTGGTTACAAATGGCTCTATCATTCTTTTTTCATAAGGGAAAGGATTGGCAAATGCGCTGATTTCCACAATAATTCTCGAAGGAATAGGATTTACAGACACATCTAAACCCACCTGAGCATCATAGGAGAAGGCTTGCTTCCTATATTTTGAGCCTTTGGATATATCTGAAAAGGATTTATCCTCCGTCAAGCTGGCTGTTACCTCTTTCATCAAGTTGGATAAAAGCATCTTAACTTGATTGCCACTCATATTCTCACTGATGACAGCAAAGTCCACATCCTCAGAAAAACGATCAATCAATAGATAAGCCTTGGATAAGGAAGTTCCGCCCTTAAATACGATTTGCTGACTATAAGAGCTCTTGGATAATGCACGAAGTATTTCTGAGATATAATAGTCTTTCTCTATTAACTGTGCAGGGATTTTCAAATCCTCGGAAGAGGTCTGTACAAGATCCATGAATGACTCAGGATCTAAATGTAGGTACTCTTTTATTGTATGTTCCATTGATTAGAAACTAAATTTGGTGATAGTCCGATTCTAAATCGTGTAAGCGGACTTAATGTTTGATATAATGTGGTCGCAAGTAATTCGTCGGTTAGCATAGATCCCAACAAAGCTCGCGTGAGTGGAGAGTATTTCAATGCAAGTTCTACCAGTTGCTTTTTCTCCACCTTCGCATATTCATTGACTTTCTTCTTTAGGAGAATATACGACTTGTCGATAGTCGTATCCGGTATCTTCTTAATCCATTTCAAGCAGTCCAGTAGACGTAACATTTCGATATTATCCCGACTAATTGGATTTCTCTGTAATACAAAACGGATAGCATATATCCCTCGCTTTCCGTTTCGTTTAGGAAAGTTGGTTCCTACTTCAAGAGTTGCAGACTGCTGGGTTGTCAATCCAAGCAAGTTGAATGCATAGAACCCTGTCAGATAGCCTATGGGGGTATCGTTGTCGTATAGTAAGTCACGGAATCGTTCTTCCATAGATGGACCGACAACACCAAATCGAGTTTGCTTAGGTTTGTAATAGGTCCCCGGGCTGAGTCGTTCTATATCTCCTTCTTGAACCAGTCTTCCTAAAGCAACTACAGCCGCATTTTGCTCGGCACGAGAAAGTCCTAAGTCTTCCAGTCGGAAAACTTTCCCCATCTCAAAACTTGCAATCTTGTTTTTAATACTCTTACTTGTCATGCTGCTTGTTCTTTTTGCAAAGGTAGTCATTTTGTTGTGTAAATGCAAGTATTTACACAACAAAATAGCCTAAGCAGAAAGAAGAGCAATTACCATTCATCACGTTTTCGCAGCATCTCATCGCTCTCTTCACGCAGGAGAAAATAAAGGACAATGATGTGATGAGTCGAGTCGTCATATCCAAACCCAAACTAAGATAAAGAAACGGGAGTATCCAATATTTTGGTATACTCCCGTTTCTTTTATTCGTCTCCCCAAATAGGCTCCTCATTCCATCTATTAAGAAATCCAAGCTTATAAATGGGTATTTGAGGATTCTCTTTTATCAAAGTAATAATTTTCTTCTTGTAACTGTCTCCAGCATCAATAGCTTTACACAGATAAAGCATTGCAGTAATCACAAGATACGGCTTCTTCTGTGCAGCTTCCGGAAGAGTATTTTGCAACCAAATCCTTTTGGGGTTTCTGACGTCCATTGGACGTTTCACCATAGTGCGACTCCATACTCGAGAATGATGGGCAACGATATTCCTCAAATAAGAAATAGCCTCCAACCAACTTGATAGCTCATTATGCAGATTGAGTCCGAACTCATTAGCAATTTTAGCTTTTTCTGGAATTTGATGGTTGAGATTCTTATATATTTTTGAAAGCGTCCCGAAGGTAGCTACCTCAAAAATAACCCATGCATCAGGTTGCTGGGTGAGAGATACACATTTCCGATCTTCCCAAACTCCATATTTGCGTTTGTACTCTTTTATGAACACTTCACCGCTACGCATAAATTCATTCATCAAGTCCGCTAAATGCTGCTGATGAAGTTCTTTACTGACAAAGAAAGAGTCATTCATATAATACAGACCACCATAGGACTGTGATAGATGGTAAATCATCTTTGTTCGTAAGGCAATCTCTATTGTTTCAATGGCATCAAATAGAATAAGCCGTAATTCTTTATCAAAAGAATACCGCGCAATAACATCCTCAAAGCAGGATCCTCTTTGAAAGACATGGTTGTTTTTGTCTTTCTGCATATCCCACCAATAGCCTTTTAGTCGATAGTAACTGATATTCCTCAGATGAAGACAAGCAAAGTCCTCATCTTTTATAATCATACCTCTTTGCTTTAGCAATTCTATTTGTTCTTGAATAGAACGCGATTCTTTATTAGCCATATGGTATATAAAAAAATGACTCGCTGGCAGATCTTACGGTATGCCAAGCGAGTACTGTTATCTTTGAAGTGCAGCAACCTGCAACTATCTTTCCGCTTGCAAAGGTAAGCATTTATTTTATTCCGGCAAAGTAAATGGCAAGAATTTTATGCGATTCACTACCATTCATCTCGTTTTCGCAGCATCTCATCGATCTCTTCACGCAGAAACAGCAAGCGTCCGTTGGCTTTTAGATAGGGTATCTTCCCTGCCCAAACCCAGTTGTAAATGGTCTTCTGCTCCACCTTTAGGATTTTAGAAACATCTATGATGTCCAAGTATTCAGGCTTCAATGGAGGTCGAACAGAGGTGTTTATGACTTGTTCCTGTAAAACAAGCATTTGATCAAGTTTCTCCTCCACACACATCAGGCGCTCAAACAGACGTTTCTGCCAGACATCATCGGGATTAAAGTCTAAGTATGGCATAGTTCCCCTTTTTGGTAGTTACCATTGGTATCTTGTGCCAAGATACGTTGTTCTTTCATATAGGCGATGTACTTCTTTGCCGTGCGATCCTTGATTTCCATTTCTCGCATCAAAACCTCACAAAGTTCTTGATAGGAAAGTGTGATTTTGTTTCGGAACGCTTCCTTGACAACGGCTATCAGTTCATCGGTCTTTCGTTTCTCCTTGTCTTCTTTCGACTTTTCGCCACGATAGACGTGCATATCTACCTCCTTATCCCAGCTGAAAAGCATCATCGGCACATCGAGAGGACTGCCGTCACGTACTTTTATAGCCTTGACAACAGAGTATTCGGGATTGTCGTCAGTTTCTATGGATAGAATACCCCGCTGCCTTGCGTTGCAGTTCGGAGCCAATATGTCCACGGAGTTTAATCCCATTCGGGACAAAATGCAATACACAGATAATGCAGGTGTATAGATTTCAACCAAGCGATAAAGTTCGTCCACAATAGCAATAAAATGAATAATAGGAGGATTGTGCAAAGGTCTCAAGTAATTTGTAAAAATGACGCGAAAGGGGCTTTTGAAGGCTCTTTGCTTCGCTTACCTCTTTATCTGTCACGGATGAGAATTTTATACGGTTGTTTACCGATTACCACTACGTATACTCCGGGAGTCAACGGTCGGACGTGCTCTCTGGCTCGTAAGAGCAAAGTTTGTATTCTCAGTGTGTCTATGCTGCAAATGTAGACCGTTTCGGCACGCGGCAGGAGGATTCGGACGGCTCCCGGGACAGCGTGAACTCTCTGAGAGCTCGTCGTAGAACCAGTCGTAACCAAAGGCTACACCCCTCGTCATCTCGGCTCCATCGAGGCAGTGCTCCGGGTTCCAATTGGAGAATCGGCAGACGGTCAGCATGTCTCGCTCCACCTTCCGAGCGTAGCGTTTGTCGCCCGTCATGCGATAGGCGTAGGAGAGGTAGAAGGCGTGTTTCCACATCTCGCGCGATACTTTCAGCATGCTGACACCTTGCATCTTGCGCTCCAAATCGGGCCCCTTGAGTAATACGTCGCACTCCCGGAGAATCAGGTTGTGCATTTTCTGCCATTCCGGATGGTTATCGATCATCTGCTTAATTTCGTTTTCCTCACCTTTGAAAAGCAATAGACGCGGATGGGGGGTGGTTCAGCAGCGGAATTTTGGGGGAAGCGGCCGGTAAGGCTTGACTGCAAACGGCGGTGAAGAATCCTATCCACAAGATCCACAGCAAAACGCGAGTTGTGTTCTTTTTCATTGGTTTGTCGGTCGGGCTGTTGGCACTTTTTTTTAAAATTAAACATATTTAAACGTTTATTCTTCGCCGAGGAACGGGTATTCGTAGGTTACCGATGGCACGAAAGTCTCTTTGACACAGCGCGGATTTGTCCAGCGGATCAGGTTCAACGGACCTCCGGCCTTGTCGTTCGTTCCCGAAGCGCGTGATCCGCCGAACGGTTGCTGAGCGATGACCGCTCCGGTAGGCTTGTCGTTGATGTAGAAGTTGCCTGCGGCGTAACGCAGTTTACGAAACGCTTTGTCGATGGCATAACGATCGCGTGAGAAGATCGAGCCGGTAAGCCCGTAAGGTGATGTACGGTCGCACAGTTCGAGCGTTTCTTCATATGCATGATCCTCATACACGTAGATCGTAATGACAGGTCCGAAGATTTCTTCCGTCATCGTTTTGAACGCCGGATTCGTCGTCAGGATAACGGTCGGTTTTACAAAATAGCCGACCGACTTATCGCCTTTTCCTCCGAAAAGAATTTCGGCGTCCGGCGCTTGTCGGGCATGTTCGATATATCCCATGATGTTGTCGAACGATGTTTCATCGATCACGGCATTGACGAAGTTTGTGAAGTCCCGTACATCGCCCGTCTTGATCTCTTTCAGCATGTCGCCCACACGTTCTTTGACTTCTTTCCACAGCGAGACGGGGATGTATGCACGCGATCCGGCCGAACATTTCTGTCCCTGATATTCGAAAGCTCCGCGTACGATCGCTGCAGCTACCTCGTCGGCCGGTGCTGACGGGTGTGCGAAGATGAAGTTTTTACCGCCCGTTTCGCCGACGATCCGCGGATACGACTTGTATGCACCGAGATGTTCGCCGATCTGACGCCAGATGGTATTGAATGTTGCCGTAGACCCTGTGAAGTGGAAGCCTGCAAAGTCGGGATGCGAGACGATGACCTTACCGATGACACTCCCCTGACCGGGGATAAAGTTGACTACGCCATCGGGCAGTCCGGCTTCACGAAAAACTTTCATCAGGAGATAGTTCGAATGAATGGCCGTGGTCGACGGTTTCCAGACGGCTACATTGCCCATCATGGCCGGAGCCATGTTCAGGTTTGAAGCGATGGAGGTAAAGTTAAATGGGGTCAGCGAGAAAACAAAGCCTTCGAGTGCACGGTATTCCATGCGGTTCAGGATGCCTGCATCCGAGTAGGGTTGTCCGGCATAAACCTGTCCGGCATAGAATGTGCTGTAACGCAGAAAATCGATCAGCTCGCACGGGGCATCGATCTCAGCTTGAAAAGGATTCTTGCTTTGTCCCAGCATCACGGAAGCATTCAACAGATAGCGGTATTTTGTTGCAAAGAGTTCGGCTACTCGCAGCATGACTGAGGCACGTTCTACCCAGGGAAGCTCCGACCATTCACGATGCGCTTTCATCGCAGCATCGACAGCCATCTGCACTTCTTTCTCGCCGGCCTTGTGGTATGTGGCCAGCACGTGGTGATGATCATGCGGCATGACGACCTTGCCGGTATTTCCCGTGCGTATCTCTTTTCCTCCAATAATCAGAGGGATGTCCCATTCTTCGGCACTTAGTTGCGTTAAAGCTGCTTTCAGTGCTGTTTTTTCACTTGTGCCGGGGGCATACGCTTTTACCGGCTCATTGCCCGGGTTCGGAAACTTGAAAATTGCATTATCCATAACGTGTGTTTTTTATGTGTTTTCATTCTGCCTTAGATTCGTTCGAGGACTTTTTCGATCAGTTGAATCAGGCTCGTTTTATAGTCCGTGTTCATGTTTTTATCTACCCGTCCGGCGATGATGCAGCAGACCGTCAAGGCACGATGTCCCATCAAGGCCGACAGTCCGGCTAATGCTGAGCTTTCCATCTCGAAGTTGGTGATGCGTTGCCCTTCGAAGTCGAACGCTTCGATTTTCCAGTTCAGCTCCGGGTCGGTTAGAGGGAGGCGTAGCGAGCGTCCCTGTGCGCCGTAGAAACCGTTTGCCGCAATGGTGATGCCGCGTTGAATGTCGTCAAGCGTAATCTGTTCGAGCAGCGAAGGATCGGCCGGCACGACGTAAGGACGCAACCCGTCGATCGTCCAGTCGAGTTGCCGAAGCAATTCCTTCTCGAACGTCGTATCACGTATCTGCTCGGTTTGATCGTAGAAATAGATGACTCCGTCGAAGCCGATTGCGCGACCGGCAGCAACATACGTGCCGACGGGTACTGACGGTTGCAGCCCGCCGCTCGTTCCGATACGCACCATGGTCAGTTGACGGAAGTCGGGCTTGACCGTGCGTGTCGCCAGATCGATATTGGCTAATGCGTCGAGCTCGTTCAGGACGATGTCGATATTGTCTCCCCCGATACCGTGCGAAACAACGGTGATGCGTTTACCGTGATACCGACCGGTGATGGTGTGGAATTCACGACTCCGGACATCGCATTCCTTCTCGTCGAGATATTCTCCGATCATTGTCACGCGTGCCGGATCGCCTACTAAGATGATGCGGTCGGCCAGCTGTTCGGGTCTCAAATGCAGATGGAAAATACTTCCATCGTCGTTGATGATAAGTTCCGATGGCGGAATCATGGTTGTCTTCATACGAATTTCTCCTTATTTTTTTAATGTGTTGTTTTCGGCATTACGCGCCTTTTTTTCCCATTCTTTCACTTGTTTGCGTAGCTCGTCAAGCCTCTCTTCGTTCTTCAGGATCACCGGTTTTAACTGGGCTCGAGTGTTTTCGTCTCCCTTGGTGTAAGCGGTATAGTCGTCAGTCAGCCGGTCTTCGAGCATTCCGATTTGTTTCTTCAGCCCCTCCGCTTTTTCGTAGAAGGCTTTGGCATCCGCGTTGCGAATCTCATCCCATGTAAAATAGACGGTACGGTCGTTTACGATAAACTCGATCTCTTTTTCCGCTTTTTTTTCGCGAGAGGTGCTTTCTGTTTTGGCCGATGTGATGAGGGCCGTATAGTTGCGGCCGTCGGCCCATGTCTCCTTAATCGATTTCAATGCAGCCAAGCGACGAAGTTTTTCTGCGTTAATTCCTTCCGGTATCCGTTTTCGTGCAGCATCGGGGACGAACAGGTAGAGGCAAACCTTTCCTTCGGGCTGGTTTCGATCGGAAGCAAACCAACCGACCCCTTTGGCCTCGTCGATGACCATCATATAATCATTGGCAAGCGAATTAAACGGCATACTTAGTTGCTCGGGTGAGAGGAAACGGCTCCCATCGATGCTGTAACGCGTGATAAACAAGTCATATCCTCCAATCGATCCGTTTCCTTTCGATGCAAAATAGAGCGTACGCCCATCGCCTAACACAAACGGGTAGTTGTTATCGGCCGAATCGTTAGGGAAGATCGGTTTTTCGTCGGCCCAGTCGTCCATCAGTTTGGACTGGGTGAATAAGGCGAATGTTCCGTTCTTTTTGCGGCCGTAGTAAGCCCGGTCTCCTTTCGGAATGACGTACACAGGTGATGCGTTTTCGCCCGAAGCAGGAAACACGTTGTCGTAAGGTCGTATCTCGCCGTTGTCTTCGTGCAGGAAATAGGTTGAAAGCAGCTCTTCCTTATCAACGACCATGCTGTCGATTACCTGTACGAGCTCTGTATTATCCCTCATGCGAAGCATCCGTTCGGTCATCTCCAAGAGAGCTTCGTAGGGCTCGGTATCGACGTTCTTTTTCGCTATCAAGGCAATATAATCCTCCCACATCGGCACTGCCTCATCGAAGCGATACGTGTCGGTGTAGAGAAGCGCAAGATACCGGTACGACTCTGTGGCTTTCCGTTTATTTGCAACGAGCAGGTGCTTCTCGGCCGTATCGAGGTCGCCCGTCTCATAACAACATACGCCATACCATAGATTGTAAGACGAATTATTGGGCGATTGGGTGACTAATCGTTCGAAAGCCGGTTTGGCATCCTCGTAATGCCCTTCGTTATACAGTTTCTTGGCTTGATCGAGGCTCTGTGCATTCGCTCCGAACGTGATGCCGGCGAACAGGATCAGTCGGGCTATTTTTCCCGTTAATGATTTCATACGAAAATAAGTTGCAAAATTGTTCGATTCTCCAAAGATAGCCATAAATTTTTATCTACGGTTATTTTATGGCCAATTTTCATCTTTCACAGTCCGTTTTCTGCGAGGAAAGCAAAGATTCCCTTTGTATCATCGGGGTGAAACCATCGGATGGATTCATCGCGCTTGAACCACGTCATCTGTTTGCGAGCGTATACGCGGGTGTTACGTTTGATTTTGGCGACGGCCTCATCGAGTGAACAGCGACCGTCGATGTAAGCAAACAGTTCTTTATATCCGACGGTGTTCAGTGAGTTTAAGGCTCTATGCGGGTAGACTCGTCGCACCTCGTCCAGAAGGCCGTTGGCCATCATCCGATCGACTCGCCGGTTGATCCGTTCGAACAGTTCTTCACGTGGGCGTATCAGTCCGATTTTCAGAATACGGAAAGGACGCTTTTTGACGGTCTTTGTGCGGAACGAGGAATACGGTTTACCCGTCATACGGCAGATCTCGACGGCATGAAGCACGCGTCGGTGATTTTTCCGGTCTACCTCGTCGTAATGTAGCGGGTCAGCCTGTTTCAGTTCGTCGAGCAGAGGCGTGAGTCCGTGCCGTTCGTACTCGTTTCCGACCGCTGCGCGGATATCCGGTGTGACGGTCGGGATGTTGTCGATCCCCCTGCATACGGCGTCGATGTACATCATTGATCCGCCGGCCATCAGCACGGCTCGATGTTGTTTGAAGAGTGTTTGCAGAAGTGCCAGCGCATCTTCTTCAAAGCGGCTGGCGCTGTAATAGTCAGTCAGCTCGAGTAAGCCTACCAGATAATGTGTCACGGCAGCACGTTCGTCTGCCGTCGGTGCGGCCGTCCCGATAACGAGCTCTTTATAGAGCTGTCGCGAGTCGGCCGATAAGACGGGAGATTCGATGCGTCGTGCAATGCGAAGACTGAGTGCCGTCTTACCGACACCGGTAGGGCCGAGTAAGACGACGAGCGTATTCATTGTTGTTCAATAGCGTTCGTCGTAGGGAGCTTCCATCGACTCTTCATCAACTCCTTCGGTATCGCCGGCGTTATCCAATTCATCGTCATTAAACTCCGCATCGCCATAGAAGTCTTCACCCAGATCGAGGTTTTTCTCAATGCCAGCCTCTAATTCACCGGGTGAGAGGAACTGCACGGGTGGTTTTCCGACAGCCAGCGAGCAGACGGCTTCTTTGAGATTCTGTCCGGTGATGATCTCACTGAGTTCCATAAAGAAAGCACGCTCCGTCATGTAGTCGAACACGTACAGCAACTTCTGATGTTCGTCTTCAAGCAGTTCTTCGAGCGGCGTATCCTCCATCAGGTAGGTGTCTACTTCGGCCGGAGCCCCCATGTCAATCAGGGTGATTTCATTTTTCTTGCTCCAGTCGTCATCGCAGATAAAGAACGAGCACATCTCGTCTTTTCTGTATTTGACGGCGTCTGCGATTGCATGGTGCAAGTCGAGGAATGTCGCTTCCGAGCCGATCTTTATCTCGCGCCTAAAGTCGTTGGTTTCGTCTGACAGTAACAAAAAACGGTATACCATAATATTTGATTAATAATCTTTTATTCGTCAATAGAGCCTCGCACTATCCCGCGTTTGGACGACTTGATAAAGTTCAGAATCAGGTCGCGTTCTTTGCTTGCTTCGTATTCTGTTTCGATGGCCAGCAGGGCATCGGTATTGTTCAGTCCGCGTGTATATAATGTTCGGTAGATGTCTTGAATCAGGAAAACCTGCTGGTTGGTAAAGCCGCGCCGGCGAAGTCCGACAATGTTGATGCCACAGTAAGCGATCGGGTCGCGTCCGATAAGCGTATAGGGCGGAATATCTTTGCCTACGCGCGATCCTCCCTGTATCATCACATGTTGTGAGATACGGGTGAACTGGTGCACGAGTACACTGCCGCTGAGTATGGCGAAGTCGTCAATCTCCACTTCGCCGGCGATTTGTGACGCATTTCCGATGATAATGTTATTTTTCAGAATACAATCGTGTGCGATATGCGAGTAGGCCATTAATAAACAGTTGTTTCCAACAATAGTCTTACCTCTCGAGGCCGTACCTCTGTTGACGGTCACACATTCACGCACGGTCGTATGATCACCGATTTCGGCAGTCGTCTTTTCTCCGGCGAACTTCAGGTCTTGCGGTATTCCGGAGATCACGGCGCCCGGGAAAATATGACATCCTTTTCCGATGCGTGAACCTTCCAGAACGACGGCGTGCGGGTAGATACGGCAGTTGTCGCCGATCACCACATCTTTTTCGATGAATGCAAACGGTTCGACGGTTACATTCTTCCCTATTTGGGCTTCGGGATGTACAACGGCTAAGGGAGAGTGCATGACTTATTTGTTTTTAATGATTTGAGCCATAAACTCAGCTTCGCACACCACTTTTTCGCCTACGAAGACGTAACCTTTCATCGTTGAAACGCCTCGGCGTATCGGCGCCAGCAGTTGGAGGCGAAAGATGAGCGTATCTCCCGGCACGACTTTCTGGCGGAATTTCACACCGTCAATTTTCATAAAGTAGGTAGAATAACGATCCGGCTCGTCGACGGAGTTCAGTACGAGCAGTCCGCCGGTTTGCGCCATGGCTTCGACTAACAGGACTCCGGGCATGACTGGTTCCTGCGGGAAGTGTCCTTGAAAGAACGGTTCATTGACGCTTACGTTCTTGATACCTACAATATGATCACCTCCTATTTCAATAATCTTATCGACCAGCAGGAACGGGTAACGATGAGGGAGCAGTTCGCGGATCCGGTTGATGTCCATCAGCGGTTCTCGGTCGGGATCGTAGATCGGAGCTTGCACATTGTTGAGTTTGATGTCTTTGCGAATCAGTTGGGCCAGCTGGTTATTGATCTTATGTCCGGGACGAGTTGCGATGATATGTCCTTTGATCGGCTTTCCGATGAGAGCCATATCGCCGATCACGTCGATCAGTTTGTGTCGTGCCGGTTCATTCTTGCTGGTCAGCGGTTTGTTATTGATGTATCCGAGTTCCTGCACATCTTTACGGGGCAGTCCCAAAGCGTCGGCCATACGGTCTAACTCTTCCTGAGGCATTCTCTGATCGTAAATTACGATGGCGTTATCGAGGTCGCCGCCTTTGATCAGGCCGTTTTGGAAGAGCGTGTTGATTTCGCGCACAAAGACAAATGTACGCGAAGCAGCCAGTTCGTCGGCGAAGCGGTTGAGATCTGTCAGTGAGGCATACTGGTTGGAGAGTACGGGCGAATCGAAGTTGATCAGCACATTGACGCTAAACTTGTCATCGGGAAGGATGACGAGAGAAGCGCCTGTCGCTTCATCTCTCACTTCGATTTTGCGACGCACGATGTAATAGTCGCGTGGAGCATTCTGTTCGGTCAGTCCGACACTCTTGATGCCTTCGGAGAAAGGGAGTGCGCTGCCGTCGAGGATAGGAAATTCAGGCGCGTCGACTTCGATCAGGCAGTTATCGACTTCCCACGCGTAGAGGGCAGCCATCGCATGTTCGATGGTGCTGATCTGTACATTGTTTTTACCAATGACCGTGCCCCGTTGTGTATGGATCACGTTCTCGGCTAATGCATCAAGGACAGGTTGTCCTTCGAGGTCGGTACGTTTGATCTTGTATCCGTGATTTTCGGGGGCAGGCTTGAACGTGATATGGATGTCCAGTCCTGTGTGAAGCCCTTTGCCCTGCAAGGAAAATTCGGACGCGAGTGTCTTTTGCTTATGCATCGTATTGTCTGTTTATTGTTTTTTCTGTTTCAGTTCGTCTATTTCTTTCTTCAGCCGGTTCAATTCAAGGTATATCTCCGGTAATTTACGGTAGATAATACCCGAACGGAAGAAGTTTTTGATCGGTATGGCAGGTGAGCCCATGACGCGGGAGCGGGCTTCGATATGACTGATGATCCCGGACTGCGCTCCGATTTGCGTGTCGTCGCCGATATTGATATGTCCGCCGAGGCCTACTTGTCCGCCGATCATACATCGGGCACCTACCTTCGTAGAACCGGAGATGCCTACTTGAGCCGCCATGACGGTGTTTTCGCCAACTTGGACGTTGTGCGCGATCTGGACGAGGTTGTCGAGCTTAACACCTTTACGGATAACGGTCGAATTCATCACCGCGCGATCGATGGTCGTATTGGCTCCCACTTCTACATCGTCTTCAAGCACGACATTACCGAGCTGCGGAATCTTTTTATACTCGCCGTTTTCAGGGGCAAACCCGAATCCGTCGGAACCGATGACGGCCCCGGCGTGGAGAATACAGTTTTTGCCGATGACGCAGCCGTTGTAAATCGTGACGTGAGGATATACAATCGTATGATCGCCGAGCGTCACGTGGTCACCGATATAAGCGTGCGGGAAGATACGGCATCCCTCACCGATGGTGGTATTTTCGCCGATGTAGGCAAACTCTCCCACATAGCCATCTTTCCCGACACTGGCCGAGGCAGCGATAAAAGCCGAGGCGGCAGTACCCTTCTTCGGCTCGTTCCGCTGTTCTACCACGTTGAGCAAGGAAGCCAGCGCGGCATACGCATTGGGCACTCTGATGAGCGTCGCCGCTACGGGTGCCGAGGGGCTGAAATCATTGTTAACCAGAACGAGGCTGGCTTGGGTACCGTAGATATAATGTTCGTATTTGGGATTGGCCAGAAAGGTGAGTGTACCCGGCTGTCCTTCTTCGATCTTTGAGAAATTATGTACCTTCACGGCCGAATCTCCCTCTATCGTCCCGTTTAGAAAATCAGCTATTTGTTGAGCCGTAAACTCCATTCGCTTTATTTGTTCTTTATGTAAATTAAAGTCCACAAAGATACTAAAAAATTGAAACTGCCTATATTTTACGCTGAATAATTGCTTTTTCGCGGCGGATATTTTCCGCCGTTACGGGCGTGGGGCATACGGTATGTGTGCATGCTTTGCGGATGCATACGATGTATGGAGCATTACGGGTCTAAGAAAAGCTCGACGGCATGGTCGTAATCGAGGTATTCTTCCGCGCCTTCGTCATCATTATATCCGGGACGGTAGAGGTAACACTTTCTTTCTTTGATATCGTAAGAGAAAAAGCCGAGGGTCTCGATTCTGGGGGCATCGTCGCTGTCGAGAAAGAGACGTGCGCTGTACGTTGAACTTTCACCATCGTCCGGTGTACTGTCGAACATGATGCGTACATACATTCCAGGATAATCTTTTTTCGCATCGCGATACATTTGGGTCGAGAAGAGAAGGCACGAAACGATATCTTCTTCACTCTCGGGCTTGGCCATGAACGAAAATTCTTTCACTACACGGGCCTTGAGGCGTTTGTTCGTGACGTCGTCACTCTCACAGTAGATGTTCCATTCGTCCGATTCGTCTTTGCGGAAGTAAAGCAGGCCTTGTACGACGCTCTCTTTACCGTCCTGAAACGTTATTTTGGAGAACGACGAACGGTAAATCGCGTCGGTCAGGCGTTCCACCTTGATGTCGCCGTCGATGCGTTGTGCGAATCCGGGATGATTCTTCAGATACCCTTTTTTCAGCCTGACGGCTCTCGAGGGTGAGACCATCGTCCCGTAAAGATGGAGATGATACGCGTAGAGCGGCTCCAGTTCGGCCAGTCGGGCGGCTGTATGCGCGTCGTTCCATGCGTGTGTCAGGGTGCGGAGCTGTTCTTCCGTATCATGCTGCCCCCGCATCGAAAGAGCAGGCAGCATGAACGCGATGAGCAAAAGGAATATTCGATGTTTCACAGATGTTGCGTATGTTGGATGAATCAATTCGGTTATGTGAACTTTTCGCGTGTTGCCTTACAGGTATTCGTCCAGATAGCTGGCCATTTGCTCCTGCACGACTTGTGCTTCACAACGGGCGGCTTCGGCAAACGCTTCCGTCCGGTCAGCGTACAAAATAGCGCGCGAGGAGTTCACGATCAGTCCGCATGTCTTGTTCATTCCGTAACGGCATACTTCTTCGAGCGAACCGCCCTGCGCGCCTACGCCGGGAACGAGCAGGAAGTGATTCGGGGCGATGCGGCGAATGTTTTCGAACATCCGTCCCTGTGTGGCTCCGACAACGTACATCATTTGTTCGTCGTTGCCCCATTGCTGCGACTTGTGCAAGACGCGTTCGAAGAGCTTTTCCCCGCAAGCGTCGTCCGTCAATTGAAAATCGTGTGATCCTTTGTTCGACGTGAGGGCAAGCAGAATGACCCATTTGCCTGCGTAACCGAGAAAAGGCGTAACACTGTCTTCGCCCATATACGGGGCGATGGTCAGCGCGTCCACCTCCGTTTCTTCAAAGAATGTACGGGCATACATGGCCGATGTATTTCCGATATCTCCCCGCTTGGCGTCGGCAATGATGAATTGATCGGGGTAATGCTCGCGCACGTAGCGCACCGTTTTTTCAAACGCCATCCAGCCTTTCACTCCGTAGCATTCGTAAAAAGCCAGATTGGGTTTATAAGCGATGCAGTACGAAGCCGTGGCATCGATAATGGCTTTGTTGAAGGCAAAGATCGGATCGTCTTCTTTCAACAGATGCGGAGGGATTTTTTGTAGATCCGTATCCAGTCCGACACAAAGAAAAGACGCCTTGTGCCGAATATTCTCAAATAATGTTTGTTTGGTCATAGTCATTTTGTCAGTTTATTCAATTTATATTCGGTTTGATGGGGATGGAGAAGCGGCTCTACAACTCGCTGTCTTTTATCCGTTCGGCATTTTCGGCAACGATGAGGCGGTCGATGCAGTCCTGTATATCCCCGTTCATAAAAGCGGCGAGGTTGTAAATCGTATAATTGATGCGATGGTCGGTGATGCGCCCTTGCGGGAAATTGTAGGTGCGGATTTTGGCAGACCGGTCACCTGTGGAGACCATCGTCTTGCGACGCGAGGCAATATCGTCGATATACTTCTGATGCTCCTTGTCGTAAATGAAAGAACGCAGACGGGCGAGAGCACGTTCCTTATTCTTCGGCTGGTCGCGCGTCTCGGTACATTCGATGTGGATTTCTTCCACGATACCGGTCAGCGGGTTCTTCCAGTTGTAATTCAGACGCACACCGGACTCCACCTTGTTGACGTTCTGTCCGCCCGCGCCACTGCTGCGGAACGTGTCCCAGCGGATTTCTCCCTCGTTAATCTCGACATCGAACTCATCGGCCTCGGGAAGCACGGCTACCGTAGCGGCCGATGTATGCACTCGTCCCTGCGTCTCGGTCTGAGGTACGCGCTGTACGCGATGCACGCCCGATTCGTACTTGAGGACGCCGTATACCCCGTCGCCGGTGACGGTGAAGATGATTTCCTTAAAGCCGCCCGACGTCCCTTCGTTGCAGCTCGATACGGCAATTGTCCAGCCTTTCGTCTCGCAGTATTTCGAGTACATCCGGAACAGATCGCCGGCAAACAACGCTGCTTCATCGCCTCCTGTGCCGCCGCGAATCTCCACAATCGCATTTTTCGCGTCTTCCGGATCGGCGGGAACGAGCATCAATTTGATTTTCTCTTCACACCGGGGGATTTTCTCTTCACATTCGGTTACTTCTTCACGTGCCATCTCCTTCAGGTCGGGATCACTCTCGCTCATCAGGATGCGTTTGCTTTCGTCAAGGTTGCCCAACAGGTTTTCGTACTCCTTTTTAGCCGCGATAAGGTCTTCGAGACTTTTGTACTCTTTCGTCAAACGAACGAAACGCTTTTGGTCGGCGATGACTTCCGGGTCGGTAATCAGCGTAGAAACCTCGTCGAAGCGTCCGGTAAGGCCTTCGAGTTTCTGAAGCAGGGAATGATGATCTGTCATCTAAATAAAAGGTATAATGATGATGAAAAATGAAACATGACGGAGGCTCTTACTTTAATATGTAAACTCGCCGAACTCGCTTCGGATGATTAACTCTTTCTTTTCTCCCGGCTCGACGCATCCTATCACCTGCGCGTCGACGCCGAACGATTTGGATACGGCAATCACCTCGTCTGCTCTTTCGGGTGCGAGGTAAATCTCCAGTCGATGGCCCATGTTGAACACTTTATACATCTCCGCCCAGTCTGTTCCGCTTTGTTCCTGTATGATGCGGAACAATGGCGGAACGGGGAAAAGGTTGTTTTTTACGACGCGTACCTGATCCACGAAGTGCAGGATTTTTGTCTGCGCACCGCCCGAGCAATGTACCATGCCGTGTATCTCACCACGCATCGTATCGAGCAGCTTTTTTACTACCGGCGCGTACGTGCGGGTGGGAGAGAGCACCAACTTCCCGGCATCGAGGGGTACGCCGTCTATGGTATCGGTCAGCGTCATGCCGCCCGAGTAGACCAGTTCGCGAGGTACCGCCTCGTCGTAACTTTCGGGGTATTTTTCGGCCAGATAGCGGGCAAAGACATCGTGCCGCGCGCTCGTCAGACCGTTGCTCCCCATCCCTCCGTTATACTCCTTCTCGTAAGTGGCTTGTCCGAACGATGCCAGCCCGACGATCACATCGCCGGGGCGTATACGTGCATTATCAATCACATCGCTGCGACGCATGCGGCAGGTAACCGTACTGTCGACGATGATCGTGCGTACCAAATCGCCGACGTCGGCCGTTTCACCACCGGTGGCATAGACGCCTACGCCCATATCGCGCAGCTCGTCCAGCAGCTCGTCCGTGCCGTTGATAATGGCTGAGACCACTTCGCCGGGGATAAGCATTTTATTTCTGCCGATCGTGCTTGATACAAGGATATTGTCGATCGCGCCTACGCAGAGCAGGTCGTCGATATTCATAATCAGCGCGTCTTGCGCAATACCTTTCCACACGGACAGGTCGCCCGTCTCTTTCCAATAGAGATAAGCCAGCGATGACTTGGTTCCGGCGCCGTCGGCATGCATAATGTTGCAATACTCCGGGTCTCCGCCGAGAATATCGGGGATAATCTTGCAAAAGGCTTTCGGGAAGATGCCCTTATCAATGTGCCGGATGGCGTTGTGTACATCTTCTTTCGATGCGCTTACGCCGCGTTGCATGTATCGTTGATCATTCATCGTTTATGTTGTTTTTTAGAGGTCGATGTCTGTTTTTTTGCACTTGAGGCCGTTTTTTTTGTGGCCGCCCCTGGCTTGGCGTACGTTTCTTTTTTTGTCGTGTCCCGAACTTTCGAACCGGTTGCCTCGGCTGCAGGACGGGTTGCCGACTGCCTCAGAATCACCGGCGGATCGGTTTCTTTCGCCGTATCGAAGTAATACAGCCCGTATTTTTCAATTAGCCCGATCAATTTGACGGCGTAGTGCGGATCGGTCGCGTAACCACATTTTTTCAAACCGTGTGCCCAGGCCTTATAGTCCGTTGTCCTTAACCGGAAGAGAGGTTTGTAATGGTCTCGTCCGGTGAGAAAAAGAGAATGGTCTTCGAACGATTCTTCTACTCTCACATACTTTCGAAACGGTTCCTGCTTCAGATCGTCGTCTTTGTGGATGCAAGGCCCTTCCCAGTTCTTACATTTAATTCCGAAATGGTTGTTGCCTGCCAGTGCCAAATAGCTCTGCCCCGCGCCCGATTCCAACACTCCCTGCGCCAAAATAATGCTAGCCGGGATGTTGTGCTTGCGTTGCTGTCGGATAGCCGTCTTGTAATAGGTCCGGATATACTCTTCGCAGACCGACGGGCTGAGTTTCTCCGGCGATGGTGGAAGCAGCGTACCGGTCATACAGCGTACCGGCCCTGTGACAAGAATTCCTATTAACCACGTGTAATAATATGAGCGAAAGCGATGCAGCATTGGTCCGTTATCTGAGTTTAAGCGTTTCTCCTTCTGCCGGAACATAATCCGGGTCTTTGCGATTGAGTTTGTAAAGGCTCTTCACGCGTATACCATAATATTGCGAAATGCTGTGCATGGATTCGCCCATCTGTACTTGATGGAACAGATTCGGCATTTCGGCCTTCTTCTTCTTCTTTTCCAAATAGATGATGTCGCCTTGACGGAGTGGAAAATCTTCGCGTACTTCGTTGTATCGTGCCAGCTCCTTCGTCTTGAATCCGAGATCATCGGCGATTTGTGCAAACGAGTCGTCATAGCGTGCAATGGTATAAATCAGTCCGTAGGTCTTGTAAACATTTCGCGGGAGCAATCTTTCGCCATCGTTGGCAGAAGATATTTTGGGTTGTACCGATTCTTTCTTGAGTCTCTTTTTCGATGCTTCTTTCTTGGACGAGGAGGCTTTCTTTCCGCTTTTCCCACCCATGTCGTAAAGATACAACTCGTAATCTTCGATCAGTTTGATGAGTTTGTTGGCATAGGCCCGATCGGTTGCATATCCGCATTGTTGAAGTCCTTTAGCCCATCCCCGGTAGTCTTTTTTATTCAGTAGAAACAGTTTGGTATAGCGTGAACGTTCGGCTAAAAAGCGGGAATGATCTTCGTATGAGTCCGTAACCGAACCGTATGTGCGGAAGCATTCGTTTCTCAAATCGTCGTCATGATACGTCTTTTTACCTTTCCAGTTGTTATGACATTTGATGCCGAAGTGATTATTCGCCTCTCTGGCCAGCTTTGCCCGACCGGCATCCGACTCAAGAATTGCCTGAGCCAGCTTGATGCTGGCCGGAATATGATATTTTTTCTCTTGTTCGACAGCCAAATGATTGTACCGATCGATATACTGTTCATACGATGCGATCTTACGTTGCCCTGAGGCCTGCCAAATAACCGTAAGGCCGGTCAACACAACGAGCGTCTGTCGGGTATATTTGTTCATAGTCAATATACTTTCTTCGGAATTAAGAATGCAAATTTAGATAAAATCCTCGAGATTTTACACCGGGCAGATAAAAACACAAGGCCGACGCTCTGTTTTCTGTCCCCTCCTCTGCGTGTTCTTAGCCACAATTTTACTATCTTGGAGGAAAAAAAATTTAAAAAAATAATTATGAACAGAACTCGAACAGTTGCCGGCCTTGATGTGCACAAAGATAGCATCTATCTCTGTATTATGGGGTATGACCAGGCCATTATTTGGGAAAATACTTATGGAGTGCTTACTCCCGACTTGCGTCAGATGCATCATGACATGAGAGCCCATGGTGTCACCGAAGCAGCTATGGAGAGCACGGCCGTCTATTGGGTTCCGGTATGGACGGAACTCTGCGAATCGATGGAACTCAGATTGGTGAATCCCTATTTCATCAAGCAGCTTCCCGGCAGGAAAAGTGACGTGAAGGATGCCCGATGGATCGCGGAGTGTCTTCTGAAAAATCTGATCAAGGGAAGCTTCGTTCCCGAGCCCATCGTTCAGGATATGCGCAAATTGAACCGCCGTATCATGGACCTGTGCGAAGATACGACCTACAACAGCAACAAACTCGACGCAGCTTTGCAAAGATGCGGTTTTAGGCTCAGCAATTACGTGGCTACCACCAAAAGCAAAAGCTATCGGTCTGTACTCAAAGCGATAATCGACGGACAGACCGATCCTGATGAACTCCTCAGTCTTGTGCATGGACGCATACTCAACAAACATGGACGTGAGAGGGTGAAAGCCGCGCTGACAGGCTCGTTCTCAGAAACCGACCTGATTGTTCTCAGACAATTGAAGGAAACACTCGACCTGATCGAAGAACAGACGGCGTACTGTCAGCAAGAACTCGTCCGGCTCTGCAAAGAACATTACCCCAAACCATACGAACGCCTGCAAACCATCCCCGGTGTCAAGGAACGCGCAGCCACGGCAATCATTGCGGAAACAGGTGTTGATATGAAGATGTTCGCTACGGCGGCAAGCCTTGTGGGATGGTGCGGTCTGAAACCGCGTAACGATGTAAGCAACGGGCGTTTCAAAAGCAGAAAAGTGACACACGGAAACAGATACCTCAGACAAATATTGATCGAAATTGCATGGGCTGCATCACGAACCCGAAACTGTTTCTTCTCTCATTTCAGCTACCTCCAAACTACCGTCAAGAAAAAGAACAAAATGAAGATCCAGGTGGCCATCGCCCGGAAAATACTCGTTGCCGTATGGCACATGCTCTCCAAAGAAGAGGATTTCATTGACATTTATCTCAAAAGGCAGGAAGAGTTGAAAAGAACAGAAGGACAAATCAAACTGCTTGAATCGTATATGGCCGATTAGCCATTTGATATACCTTTCGGTGCCACGTAATTACCTTTGTGGTGCACAGAGTAGCCCGTTTCGCAAATTTACAGATACACCGGAAGGAGTCGGACACCGGCATAAGCTACCCAAGCTTGTAGAGGAAAGTAACATACTTATATTCGCAATCTCCGAGACACACCGACCGTCACGGAGCCAACAGTCGTGTGTTATAGTCACCCAAACAACCGAATTTGGGAGGGATTGAGCAGCAATCTAAGCAAACTCACAAAATACGTTTTAGAGGAAAGGTAAAGAAATAAATCGAAATATGTTTTGTCGGGAAGGGGCCGGCTTTCGTTGTACGACCCGGAGAACGCTGCTTCGTTCGGAGCATATACGAGTCTGTTCTGTGTTTTTACCACAATGCAAAAATAACAGTTTTCATGCTAAAATGCCTGAAGGCAGTCTGGCGGAGTTGCATAATTATTGAAAACAACGTAGTTTTGCAACCTAAAAAATATTGTATAGAGAAAACACATGAAAAAGAAATTCGTTTATTTGTTAGAACTTTGGGTGATGGTTGTGGCTGTACAGGCACAGATTCTGACCCCTGTTAAATGGAAAATCCAACTGGAAGACTCTGAATTTGCAGAAAAGACTGTGACATTCACGGCAACGGCCGATCGGGGCTGGCATATCTACGATATGAACTTACCCAAAGGTGGGCCGATTTCGACTTCGATCACCTATGAGACACTCAGAGGCGCCGAGTTACTTGGGAAGCCTGTGCCATCGATGGCTCCCAGCGTTGTGCATGACGAGCAGGCATATCCCGGTCTCGAACTGCGGTGGTATTCGGGAACCGTGACATTTACGCAGAAGATCAAAGTGACCGATCCGAAAGCATTCAAGATGGTCGGGGAAGTGGAATACATGGCTTGCAACGATGAGTCTTGCTTGCCTCCCGAGACGGAGTCGTTTACGTTTGATTACAGACACGTAAAAAAAACGGCACAAGCAGCCGAAGCGACTCCTTCCGATACGGTGGTCTCCGAAGAGCTTGCCGATGGGACACAAGTAGACGGCGAGGGAGCCATGCAGGCACTCGAACTCACTCCGGCGATGCGCAATGCCACAAGGACAGCCACCCCGGATGGCGTACTTACCCTTAGACAAGAATTGTGGACACCGGTGATCAATGACCTCAAATCGTTCGGAGATGCGACGGTCTCGGCCACCGATACGTCATGGCTTTATATTCTTCTGGCCGGATTTGTCGGTGGATTGATTGCTTTGCTGACACCTTGCGTTTGGCCTATGATACCGATGACGGTAAGCTTTTTCCTCAAACGTAATAAAAGTCGCCGGAAAGCGATCCACGATGCGCTGATTTATGGCGTTTCCATCATTGTCATCTATCTCACGATGGGACTCCTTATTACCGGGGTCTTCGGAGCCAGTGCTCTGAATGATCTTTCGACGAATGCTGTCTTCAATATCATTTTCTTCCTGTTACTCGTATTGTTTGCCGTGTCATTCTTCGGGGCGTTTGAGTTGGTACTCCCGGCTTCATGGACGAACAAAATGGACAGTAAGGCCGATTCGACCTCCGGCATTTTGAGCATATTTTTCATGGCCTTCACGCTGGCGCTCGTTTCGTTCTCCTGCACAGGCCCGATTATTGGGACGTTGCTTGTCGAAGCGGCTTCGCAGGGTATGAGCATCGCTCCAGCTATCGGGATGTTTGGCTTTGCATTGGCGCTCGCCATTCCTTTTGCCCTGTTCGCAGTGTTTCCGAACCTGCTTCAGAACATGCCAAAGTCCGGTGGATGGTTAAACTCGGTGAAGGTCGTTCTGGGCTTCCTCGAACTGGCCCTCGCCCTTAAATTTCTCTCCGTGGCCGATCTTGCCTACGGATGGCGAATCTTGGACCGCGAAGTATTTCTCGTGTTGTGGATTGTGATTTTCGTGTTGCTGGGGATCTATCTGCTCGGAAAGCTCAAACTTAAACACGACAGCGATCTGCCTTATCTTTCCGTACCGCGACTTTTTATGGCGATTGTCTCGCTCGCGTTTGCCGTTTATATGGTTCCCGGGCTATGGGGAGCACCGCTGAAAGCCATCAGCGCTTTTGCTCCGCCACTCTATACCCAGGATTTTAATTTGTACGAAGATGAGGTACATGCCGTTTATGACGACTATGAAGCAGGGATGGCTTATGCCGCATTGGCAAATAAACCGGTATTGATCGATTTCTCCGGTTACGGATGCGTGAACTGCCGGAAGATGGAAGCTGCGGTATGGACAGATCCGGCCGTCAAGAAACTCATTGACGAGAAATTTGTGTTGATTACCCTGATTGTCGACGACAAGACAAAGCTCCCGGCTCCGATCGTCATTGAAGAAAGCGGTAAGGAACGTAAGTTGAAAACAATCGGTGACAAGTGGAGTTATTTGCAGCGTCATAAATTCGGGGCGAATGCACAGCCGTTCTATGTAATTCTCGATAACGAAGGGAAGCCTCTCTCCCCCTCGTATGCCTTTGACGAAGAGGTAGCCAAGTATGTAGGGTTCCTCGAAAACGGCTTGCGTCACTACCAGCAGAAAGGGAAGTGAGGATGAGCACAAGAGAAGAACGTTTGGAGGCTTTCGGGCGTCTGCTTGATGTCATGGACGAATTACGTGAGAAGTGTCCATGGGATCGAGAGCAGACGAACGAAAGCCTCCGTGCCAATACGATTGAAGAGACTTATGAGCTGAGCGAAGCGATCCAGAAAAATCTTCCGGCCGAGATCGAGAAAGAACTCGGTGATCTGCTTTTGCACATTGTCTTCTATGCCAAAATAGGCGAAGAGAAGAATGAATTCGATATTAAAGATGTATGTAATACGTTATGCGACAAGTTGATATTTCGTCATCCCCACGTTTTCGGCGATGCCATGGCTGAGAACAGTGGGGCTGTGGAGCAGTCGTGGGAACAGTTGAAACTGAAAGAGAAAAACGGAAACAAAACGGTGCTCGACGGAGTGCCCTCCTCGCTTCCTTCGCTGATTAAGGCGTACCGCATGCAGGACAAGGCGCGCAATGTGGGTTTCGACTGGGAGAAGCGTGAACAGGTATGGGATAAGATCCAGGAGGAGCTCAACGAATTCCGTGCCGAGGTGGATCGCATGGAGGCGGACAAGATGGAAGCCGAGTTCGGTGATTTTCTCTTCGGGATGATTAATGCCGCACGGCTCTACAAAATCAATCCCGACAATGCACTCGAACGGACGAATCAAAAATTTATCCGCCGTTTCAACTATCTCGAAGAACATACGATTCGACAGGGGCGATCGCTCAAAGAGATGACCTTGGCCGAAATGGATGTCCTTTGGGACGAAGCCAAACAGCTCGGACTCTGATTTATTGCGGTAAAAGTATTTTGAACCACAAAAATGAGGGCTGAATCCTTGTATGGAATTCAGCCCTTCTCGTTACCTTTGTTTTTATCGTAAATTATTATAGCGATGAACAAAGGAAAAATCCCCAGGGAATTTCTTTTTGTTGCATTCAGTGGGACGGTGTAACATAAATGCTCTTTTTGGTAACATCGCAACGTGTGGCTGTTGAATGGATCATCTAATTTCGCATCCGAAAAACAGATTGGATATGATACGTCGTGCATTGCTTCTTTTTGCTCTCATTTATTGTTTGCCGGATGTGGCGTCGCTTGCAGGTCAATCGGCCGACGGTGGTCGCTGCCAAATCGCTTTCAACTCCGGATGGCTCTTTTCGAAGAATGAAGCCAACGCCGTCTTGCCGGATAGAACGACGGCCGGATGGCAAGCCGTACAGCTTCCTCATACCTGGAACGATAAGGATGTACTGGCCGACGGCCGGAGAGGATACTACCGCGGCGTCGGCTGGTACAAGAAAAGATTTCGTCTTGTTCCCGAAAAGGGAAAAAGGTATTTCCTTCGGTTCGAAGGGGTGAATCAAACGGCCGAAGTGTTTGTAAACGGGAAACCGGCCGGAGAACATACGGGCGGTTACACCGCTTTCAACGTCGATTTAACGCCTTTTCTTGAGGCATCGGGAGAGCAGTACATCGCCGTAAAAGCCGACAACAGCCATCGGGACGACGTGCCGCCCCTGTCCGCCGATTTCACTTTCTTCGGCGGCATATACCGGCCGGTACATTTGATCGCCACGGGCGAACAGCATTTCAGCATGTCGGACTACGGAGGCCCCGGAATCTATATCACCACTCCCCGGGTAACGCCTCACGGCGCCGACGTAACCATCACGTACCACCTGCAAAATTGCAGCGACGCTCCTCAAGCTCTGACACTCGAGACCGTCATCCGGAAAGATGTCGCCTCCGCTTTGGCAACAAAAAACACCGCGGTAACCATCTCCGCCTTCGGCGATACGGTTGTAACGGTAACCTGCTCGGACGTGCGGAATTTTGATCTGTGGAGCCCCGATCATCCGGCAATGTATTATGTGGAGAGCCTGCTGAAACAATCGGGCAAACGAGTCGACAACCTGTCTCAGCCCCTCGGATTCAGATGGTTCCGTTTCGATCCGGAAAAAGGCTTTTTCATCAATGGAAAAAACATCAAGCTGATGGGTGCGAATCGCCATCAGGACAGGATACCCTACGGCAATGCGTTGAGCAATGATATGCATCGGCAGGATCTGCGCCTGCTCAAAGAGATGGGAGGCAACTTTCTGCGCAACGCGCATTATCCTCAGGCTACGGAGGTGCTGGATCAGGCCGACCGGCTGGGCTTTGCCGTATGGGAGGAGATTCCTCTCGTAAACGAAGTGACCGTCGGCCCGCGACATACCGAGAACACGACCGTGATGCTCAAAGAGATGATCAAGCAGCATTACAACCATCCTTCGGTGGTGATCTGGGCCTATATGAACGAGATCTACTGGGCGCACCGGTATAAGCCGCAAGAGGAGATTGCCGGGAGGAACCGGGCGACGCTCGAATTGGCTCGGCGTCTTGAACACATTGTACGGGAACTTGATCCGTATCGATATACGGCTATGGCGATGCACAATGATCCCGCTTACGAGGAGACCGGGTTGGGAGATATCCCGATGATTGCCGGCTGGAACCTGTATCACGGTTGGTATTACGGTATATACGAAGATTTCGGGACATTTATGGACGAGCAGCGACGCAAATACCCGAAGCGCATTCATTTGATCAGTGAATACGGGGCAGGGTCCGATGTACGGTTGTATTCCGAAAAACCGGAGAAGTTCGATTTCACTGTCGAAGAGCAGACCCGTTTCACCCGTTCCATCACCACGCAAATCCTCGACCGGCCTTATATTGCCGGAGGCGCGCTGTGGAATCTGGCCGATTTCAGTTCCGAAAGAAGGGTAGATGCCACTTCCCATATCAACAACAAAGGACTGGTAACAGCCGACAGAAAACCCAAAGACGCTTATTATCTGATGCAGGCGTTGCTGTCGGAAAAGCCGGTTGCGCGATTGGGATATCCTTTCCGCAACCGGTGGGTACACGCCGCAACCTCGCCTTCCGATACGCTGGTGCCTGTGCGGATGCACGCATTCTCGAATCAAAAGAGCGTATCGCTGTATGTAGACAATCGTCTCTTCGGAGAAGCGGAGGTAAAAGACGGGATGGCGGAGTGGGAGATGAAACTTATCCCAGGAAGGCATCTGTTGTCTCTCGCACCGAACAGTCCCGATACGCCGGAGAAGCAGATCGACGTCCGGCTGATTCCGTTCCGTCCGGATGGGAAGGAGGAGGCGGAGCTGGCAATGAATGTCGGAGCCAATTACGCTTTTATCGACACCCGCACAGATCTCTACTGGCTGCCCGAACGGACATACGAAAAGGGCAGCTGGGGCGTCGTGGGCGGAGAACCGCTTTACGTGGGAGGTAAAGTGGGAACCAAGGAGGACATCCTCGCCGTGGACGAAGAAGACCCTCTCTACCAGACGATGCGTGTAAACCCGGAGGGATTCGGAGCCGATCTGCCCGATGGAACGTACGAGATCGAGCTGTTGATGGTCGATTACGTAAAAAAATCGCGGCGCTTTGCCGACGAGGACAAAGGGATTACCTACGAACCGGGGCAGAGAGTCTTCGGCGTATCGGTCAACGGAACGTCGATTCTTCCCGAAATCGATCTGGGCGGCAGCTACGGTCTGAATGTACCGTGCAGGCTTACCTTCAGATACACGGTCACAGATAACGCCGGGTTATCGATCAAATTTCATCCTGTCAGCGGAGAACCGGTATTAAGTGCCGTTCGCATTCGGAAGGTCGAATTTTAATAGTAAATGAATCCTGTGTACTAGCAATGGTGTAACATAATCCCAGATTCCGCGATAGAAAAAATCTTATCTTTGCATTTTATAATTTCTAATGCGTAGCGATAGACACAAAGCCGGTATGAAGTTTGAGTTATCCTTTACCAATAAAGAGATTACGCCTTGGGGCGGAATGGTATTTTTGAAGCAAATGTTAGACAAAATCGGGTTTAAAGAACAGGTGTTTTCTTGCCATTCTTTACCTACCCAAAACTCTAATCGTGCTTATGATGTGGACGTAATTTTAGAGTCTTTTATAACCAGTATTTGGTGTGGTGCCAACCGCTTTTTGCATACCGAGGTTACTCGGGCAGATAAGGCATTGGGACACATCTTCGGTTGGAAACATACCCCTGCACAAGACGTTTACAAGCGATATTTTTCCAAATTCAATGCCAAAACCAATTTGGAAGTTGCTCGTCATTTCTTTAGTTGGTTTTTCAAGAGTTTGAATATTAACTTTTTTACACTCGATATTGACTCTTCGGTAATTACTCGTTATGGGGAACAGGATGGCGCTACAAAAGGCTATAATCCTAAGAAAAAGGGCAGAAAAAGTCATCATCCCCTCATTGCATTTGTCAACGATATAAAAATGGTTGCCAATTTTTGGCTTCGTAGCGGAAACACGAATGCTTCCCATAATTTCATTGGTTTTTTGGAAGAGACTTTAGCCATGTTTGGCAACAAAAAAGTCGGCTTGGTACGACTTGACAGCGGTTTTTGCCAGGGAAATATATTTGACTGTTTGGAGGAAAAATCTTTACCTTACATTGTTGCAGCCCGATTTACACACCCCATTCAACACCTGATAGACAAACAGGATTTTTGGGTAAAAGTAGATGACGGTATAGAGATTTGCGACAAAACCTATCAGGCACAATCTTGGCAAAAACCAAGAAGAATCGTTATTGTAAGGCAAAAAATAGAGAAAAGACCTCAAGCGGGCGGAAAACAGTTGAGCCTTTTCCCCGAAGATGAAATCCATCGTAACTACCGATACTCTGCCTATTTTACGAATCAAACCTGCTCAATGGTCGATGTTTGGAGAACCTACCGTATGCGGGGAGATGCTGAGAACAGAATAAAAGAGTTGAAGCAGGATTTTGGGGCTGAAAGTTTTAATCTAAAAGACTTTTATGCAACCGAAGCTGCCTTGATTTTTTCGATGACAGCCTACAATTTAATGTCTCTGTTCCGTCTATTTGTTCTTCAAGAAAAAACGCAAAAAACACTATCTACACTGCGTTACAGAACCTTTGCTATAGGGGCATATTTTGAAAGGACCGGCGATACGCTCAAACTAAAAATAGCACTTACTAAAAAACGACGAAAATGGTTCATCGGACTATGGGATTACCCCATAAATCTGAACCAAAAAATTCCTATTGCGTAATCTGGGATAATTCCTCTTTTTGGTAACATCATAATGATGGATATGAATCAATGATGATTAATTTCGCAAAATAAATCATGAAAAGGTACACATTATTATTGGAGATTCGGCTTTAGATGAATATACGGCATGGTTAAATAACAAATAATCAGACACTTTATTTTCTAAAAAGACAATCATTGAAAAACAGAACGAATGGAAAGACGCTTATTTCTTACAGTTACGACCCTTTGCTTTCTGATCGCAGGAATGTCGATACAAGCTCAAACCTATGAGATACGGGGGATCGTTGTCGATGCCGATACGCAGGAGCCTCTTCCCGGAGCAGCGGTGTACGATCAGGCCAATTACAACGGTACGGCCACCGATCTGGAAGGGCATTTCCGTTTGACCGGTCTGAAAAGCGGAAAAACCGTGCTTACCTTTTCCTATCTGGGGTACAAGACCGAAGAAAAAACCGTGAACATGCCTGCCGACCATCATCAGGCGATGACGATCCGTTTGTCGCCGGCAGACAAGGTGTTGGCCGAAGTGGTGGTCGTGGGCAGCTTCGAGGGACAGCAGCGGGCGCTCAACCAGCAACGGGCTGCCGATAACATCAAGAACGTCGTTTCGGCCGACCTCATCGGAAAGTTTCCCGATAAGAACGTGGCGGAGGCATTGCAGCGACTGCCCGGGATCAACATCGCCCGCGACAAAGGCGAGGGTTCCACCGTCTCCATACGCGGTACGCCGCAGCATTTCACCAACATCAGCATCAACGGCGAGCAGCTTGCGTCGGTACAGCAGAGCGGAACGAGAACCGAATCGCTCGATCTGATTCCCGCAGACCAGCTCGGCTCCATCGAGATCACCAAAGCATTGACGGCCGATATGGACGGCGATGCCGTGGGCGGAAACATCAACCTGAGAACTCCGACCGCCCGATCGGACAAATTCCGCATCAAGGGAGACCTCGGGATGGGATTCAACGACCTCTCCGGGAAGCTGAACTACATCGGCAAACTGCAATTCAGCCGGCGCTTCTTCCGCGACGCGAACACCTCGCAGGGGCGTTTCGGCGTGCTGATCAGTGGGAGCTATTACGGCAACAACAACTCCGAAGACCGCATGGATGCTTCCTGGTCGGGCATCAGGAAGCCGGTCGAGATGGTGAACGAACGTCTCATCATGCCGGAAGATTTTCAGTTCCGAAAGACGGAGAACAAACGTACACGCGTAGGCACGACCGTTACCCTCGACTACAAGGTGAAACATCACGAAATCGTCTTTAACTACATGTACAATTACCGGAAAGACGACGACGTGCGCAATCGCCTGCGATTCGATTTCAACAGAAACGGGTCGGAATGGATTACGCACGACAGCCTGAGACGCGGAAGAATACGCCGCGATATCAACCTTTGGAAAGAGATCAAATCGAACCACAACTTCAACCTCGAAGGTACCCACCGGTTTGGGCGCTGGACGTTCGATTGGGGTACATTCTATACCGCCTCGAAGCGAGACCATACCAGTACCCGGGGCGATTTCGCGTGCAACGATGTAACCATCGTAGCCGATAACCCGCGGGGCGTGTTGGCCGAAGTGCCTCAGTTCAGACCGATCGTCCCGTTAAATATCAAAAATCCGCTGTTGTTCGATAATTTCAGGAGGTACGAAGAAGATATGGGAACGACCGACGCCTCGAATCTCGTGGGGAAATTCAATCTTCAGAAAAACTACATGCTGAAAGATTATGCGGGTGTCTTTAAATTCGGAGGAAAGGTGAGGAGTGTAACGAACGATAAGTACCGAAACAACCGGGTGCTCTCTTTCTTCGATCCGAATCAGGAAGTAAATCTGGCCGAGGCTTTTGCGCACGTTTCCGGAACTACCGAACCCAAGGAGTTTCTGAACGGAAGGTATGCGTTCGGCCCCAGAGTGGATAAAGAAAAGTTTACCCGTTATATGGCTTCGCACCGGAGATTGCTTACCGAGTCGGACGACTCGTGGGATGCCGAGCGGCTGTCGAAGAACGATACCTACAACGCGAAGGAGAACGTATACGCTGCCTATCTGATCAACCGCATCCAAATAAAAAAGATCCTGTTGATTACCGGAGTGCGGTATGAATACAATGACGTAAACTACAGCGCGTTCGACGTGAAGCGGTCGGGTACGAAGATCGTAGCTACTCCCATCAGCGGCGGAACAAACTACGGCTTTCTGTTACCGAGCGTACACGTCAAGTACAGCCTCGATGAGCTCACCAATTTCCGGTTTGCCTATACCCATTCTTACGCCAAACCCAACTTCGTGGATATCGTACCGTTTATCAATTACGATGCCGATGCGGCGCGGCTGTTTATCGGCAACACCAACCTGAAACCTTCGCTGTCGAACAACATCGACCTGATGTTCGAGAAGTACAACCGCAGCGGAGGAGTCGTTTCCGCCGGGCTGTTCTACAAGAACATGAACCGTTTTCAGTTCACGAGAATCATTCCTTCGCTCATCGAAGACTATCCCGGCTTCCCTCAAACGGCAGGGTTCGAGTTCCGCCAGGAGCAGAACGGCGAAAGAGCGACGGTCTACGGTTTCGAGTTTAATTTTATGCGTAAGCTCAATTTCCTCCCCGGAGCCATGAAGGGTTTGAGCGCCTACCTCAATTATACCTTCACCGGAAGCGATGCCAGCACGCAGGACCGGAGCAACATGCGGCTGCCCGGACAGGCCATGCATACCGGAAACGCCTCGCTTTCGTGGGACTACAAAGGGTTCAGCAGCAAGGCCAGCCTCAACTACAACGGCTCGTACATCCATTCGGTGGCCAGTAACGAGAACGACGATATTATTCAGGACGACCGGTTTCAACTGGATCTGAATCTCTCGCAGCAGATCACGAAGAGGATCAGCCTCTATGCCGAGTTTGTGAACATCACGAACTCGCCTGCCCGTCAGTATCAGGGAAACAGCAATCAGATATCACGCCTTGCTTACTTCGGCTGGTGGAATCGATTTGGCATTACTTACAGACTTTAATTCGCATGGCTACAAAAGAAAAACATAAAAAAACAGAGAACATGAAATTCAAATGGGTATTCTTTTTTTTGATGATTGGGCTGATACTTGCAGGATGCGAGAGGGAGCAGGAGATCGAGCTCCCCGAAGCAACGGTAGTCATTGAAAATTACAACGGAAACGCCATTGTTCAGGAGCCTGCGGGCGAGGTGGAACTGAGCATCGTCTCCCAGTCGTTGGCCGGAATAAAGAAGCTCGAAGTGCTCGCCAACGAGTCGGTTATAGAAACGCTGGAGACCGAAGAACGGTTCACGCACCGATACGCCTACACCTACCGTGTGGCGAAGAACGCCCGAACGGGCGATGAAGTCAGGCTCATTTTCAGGATGGAAGACCGGAGAGGACGGACCGTTTCTTCTCCCGCGGTAATCATACGAGTGGACGAGCCGTTCAGGATCGTCGATTTTGTCCGGGGTGGCCACACGTTTCGGAAGATTTACGGAAGAATCAACAAAGACCTTACGCTCACGAAAAAGGAGAAATGGCTGGTTGACAGCATTGTAAGTGTAGACCAGGGGGCGACGCTCACAATCGATCCGGGCACGACGGTCTATTTCCGCACGTTCTCGAACAGCGATAAACTCAGCCTGCTTTCCGTGATGCGGGGAGGTAAAATCGTGGCCGAAGGCACACGCACCGAACCGATTGTTTTCACAAGCGATAAAACGCTGTCGGGAAATCCCGTCCGCGGAGACTGGGGAGGCGTATCGATTCACGGGAATGCTCCTACGAATGCAGGGAAGACGGTGCTGCGCGACGGATTCAGGTACGGAGGTACCCACGTTTCCGATAACTCGGGACGCTTGCGCTTCGTTCGGATCGAATACGCCGGGAAGAAACAATATCACGCCTTGCAACTGTTCGGAGTGGGGAGCGGCACGAAGCTCGAATACGTGCAGGTGTTCGAATGTCACAACAACGCGTTCCGGATGCGGGGCGGAAGAGTCTCTTTAAAATACATCTCCGGCATCCAACACGGCGGTTATGGCATCTGGGCCGACGAAGGATGGCAGGGCAACGGTCAGTTCTGGCTGTTCCAAACCGGCATCAAGGCCACGCTTATCCCCGTCAATTACTGGAATCAGGCGCGCAGTATCGAATTCCGGAACGACGACTCGTTCTACGAAAAAGAGCCGCGCACCACGTTTAAGCTCAGCAATCTTACGCTTATCGGCAACGGATACGCCGAAGGTGGCGATCACGGCACGCGGCGCGGCATAAGAATCAGAACGGGAGCGCAGGGGCTTCTGCATAATGCCATCGTTACGCAATTTCCGAGCGATGCCGTACGTGTGGAAGATCTCTCCATCGAGTCGCTGGGAAGCAGCATGCTTATCGACAATATGCGCTCTTACGACAACTTGGCCAACTGGGAGCAGGAGGCAAAAGACTATTTTTTTAAAAGCAATCGCTACAATCTGAAAGAGATGCCCGTCGGAGGCATCTCCATCGACGATTTTACGGGAATCGAACCTAGTCCCTACAATCCTGCGGCCATGAGCAGCTGGTTTACGAGCGCCTCCTATATCGGCGCGGTAGATCCGAAGAACGACTGGACGGCCGGCGGTTCGTGGTTTAAAAATAAGGACGGTTCCTTCAGATAACCGATATGAATTTATTAACGATAAAACAGTATGTACAATGAAACCAAAAAGACATGAATGGATAATGGCTGCACTGTTTCTGGCAGCGATTATCGGCGGCACATCCTGCAAAGACGACAAGCCTCAGCTCGCTACCCCCAAGATTGCGATAACAGGCGCCGATTCCATCGATCTGGCACCGGGAGAAACGGTAAAGATCTCTCTCGCTCTGGAAGGAGACGGAGGAGCCAAATCGGTAGTTGTTACGAAGAACGGAGGATTCCTCAAGGAGTTTCCGGTACATCCTACGGCAACCCAGTTTGTATATACCACGGAGGCGTTGCCTAATAGCCTGAAAGAAGGAGAAATGCTCCGATACGGCTTTATCCTCAGCAACACCAACGACGTTGACAGCAAAGAGATTCCGTTTGTAATCAAAACGGCTCTTTACCCGAAGATTAAGGTTGGTGAAACCGAACTGTACAGCTTGAATGTCGGAACCGACGGCATCGTACCTTCGGGCAGCGAAATTACCCTGATCAAAAAACGAAACTACTTTGTTCCTTATGCGCTTACCTTCGAAGCCGGCTCGAAGCTGAAAATCGAAGAAGGCGTACATGTGTACATGAATGCGAATGCGGCGTCACCCGTCAAGATCGAGATTCAGGGCGAGGCGGATATCGTCGGTACGGCTTCGGCTCCCGTCGTATTTACCAGCTCCAAAACGCTGACACCCGCAGAGCCAGTCAAGAGCGGAGACTGGTCGGAGTTCCGCCTGAGAGGTCCGGAGTCCGCCTCCTCGAACGGAAAAGTGAGCTATGTGCGGATAGAGTATGCCGGCGAACGTTCTTTTCGGCTTGCAAACGTAAGCGAAGCGACCCAAATCGATCATGTGCAGGTGTACCGGTCGTCCGGCGAAGGCGTCATGATTACCGACGGAAAAGCCCGGTTGAAATACATCGTAGCTACCGACTGCGAAGGCGGTTCTTACCGGTTGGGAGACAAATACGCCGGAAAGATGCAGTTCCTCCTCTCCGTCAACTCACAATACTTCAAGGAAAACGACGATTTCACCATCCGTGAAAAGGCTTCCCCCGTCGTATCGAACGTTACCCTGTTGGGCCCCGGCGCCGAAACAAAAAAGAATACACACGGCATGCGGATGAGAGGCAGTTCCACCCCGAAAGTATACAATTCGGTTATTGCCGAATTCCCGAGAAGAGGCATCAGAGTTGCCGAAGAAGTAAAAATAACCGACCTCAACGGTTCGGCAGTATTTGCCTATTCCTATGTGTTCAACGTACCCAAAGACCCGTTCCGCGATCTGGCCAAAGCGTTTGCCGGCACTTTCAATGCCGATGGGACCATTGCCTCCAATCCGTTCCATAATAATGCGACCAAGCTGGAAGAAGGGAACTATACGCTCAAACCCATCGGAGGGATCGGTGTCAAAGACTTTGTCCCCGATACCGAACCGAAGAGCACATTCAATCCCGCTTCGTTAGACGCGTTCTTTTCGGCGGCCGAATTTGCGGGAGCGGTGAAGAATGCTGCGGAGGACTGGACAAAAGGTTGGGTGAAAAATCCCGATGGAACCATCAGATAAAAGAACAATCTCCGACAGATGCCTGTTTCTTCACAAAGGAGCAGGTATCTGCCCGATGAAAGACAAGAAAAATGAAAACAGGTCATCTCTTTTTCATCCTCCTACTTCTGACAGGAAGCTGCCGGTTGACGGCACAAGAGGTATCGCCCGAATTGCAGGCTAAATGGGATAAGGAAAGTTCCGAACCTCAAACGCCCCTGTTACGCTATGTTCCGTCGTCACTGCCCGACCGGATCACGCTCGTTCCTTTATCGGCCGGGGCGAAGGAGATCGCCGTTACGTGGAGAACCGATACCACCGTAAAAAGCGGAACGATAGAAATCATCCCCGGCAACTCGATCACCTTCCCCAAAGATCGGCGCGAACGGATAGAGAGCACTTTCAGCGTCGTTCGATACAAAGACTATCCGATGCACTACCACAAGGCGGTTCTCCGCAACCTGTTCCCCGGCAACATCTATAAATACAGAGTGGGAAACTCTCCGCAGTGGAGTGCCTGGCATACTTACAAACATGAACATTTCACCGATACGATAAGCCTGCTTTATTTCGGCGATACGCAAAACGGCATCTACAATCATGCGGCAAAAATTTACAAACAGGCGATTCGAAAATTCGACCGGGCAAAGCTCGCAGTATACATCGGCGACCTCATCAATCATGCCAACAACGATTACGAATGGACCGAATGGCATACGGCGACCGACGATGTGAACACCTCCATGCCGGTGATCGCCACACCGGGCAACCACGAATATCTGAAAGACTTAAACGGTCGGAAAGTACAGCTCTCCGCCTATTGGACTTCCACTTTCCCATTCTCCTACACGTGGGATGCAGGCCCGTTCTACCTCGATTTCGGCTTTGTCCGCTTTATCGTGTTAAATTCGAACGAGAAGCTCGACGAACAGGGGCGATGGCTCGATTCGGTGTTGAACGAGACCACACAGGACTGGACGGTACTCGTGTGGCATCATCCCGTATTTTCGGGGGCCCGGAACCGCATCAACAAGGGATTGCAAGAGAACTGGCTGCCGGTGATTGAGAAGTACCGCGACAAGATCGGACTGGTCTTGCAAGGGCACGACCATACCTATGCGCGAGGTGGGTTGCCCGAACGCAACAAAAGCCGGACCCATCCGTCGCATCCCGTATTTACCGTTACGGTAACCGGAAATAAATTCTACGATTTGGAAACGCAGCCGTGGATGGACGTGGCCGTTCCCAACGTCAGTTCGTATCAATACATCGAAATCACAAAAGATAAGATCGTTTACAAAGCGTACAGCGAGACCGATCATCTGTTGGACGAATTTGAAATCCGTAAATGAGTATGTGCGCCGGAAAGAACCTTCTCGCCTTCGTCGTCTGTTGTATCGTTCTACCTCTAACCCTCACGGCACAAGCCGATTGTTCCTTTAAGTGGCTCGATGAAAAAACCCTTTGTGTAACCGACGGCGTAAGTGAACAGGTCTATCTCTGGGATAAAGGAATGCTGCGGCTTTTACGGGCAAGGTCGTTGTCACGGACAGCGAGTGACCTGTTTCCCGCAGCCCCCTCCGACAGGAGCAGCGACAGCGACAGCCCCGTCGCCACATCGTGGCAAATCAGCCGGTCGGAGGCCACCGAAAGGCGTTCGGCATATACGCGGATAGACCTGCACGCCGCTTTCAAAGAGTATGAACTGACGCGCAGCCTGTGTATCTACGATGATTGCCCGGGGATTGAATGGCGGCTTTCCATGAAAGGGAAGAACAGCTTGTTCCCTGTTACTTCTTCGGCTGATTCCGATCCGGTCGAACATTCCGAACGATTGCAAGGCGACCGGCCGCACTACTTTTTCATGCCTTTCTCCGTGCCGCATTTTGGTGTCCGAGTCGTCTCTTTCCGCGAAGCGACCGACCACCATACCAACATCGTCCGGTCAAGCAGCGAGCTTCCCTACCGCAAACCTCAATATTACAGAGGGTCGATTTTGCTGGCCAACCGCAATGGGCGAAGCGACGAGGTGCATCTGGCCGTAAAGATGGCGCCGTTGCAGGAAGCGCAGTCCGCTTACGCAGGCTTCGATTTCAGCACCGATTTCACCGGCTTCAAGGTGCATTCGCCTGGGTTCGACTTTTCCGACGGGTGCGATACCTGCCGACAAGAGGCGTATCCCCTATTCTCGGTGATGTATGCCGCTAGCGAAGAGGAAGCGCTCGATAGGTATAAAAAATACGAGCTGGCGGTTCACAAATACCTCCCTCATCGCGACAATACGTTGACCATGAACACCTGGGGCGATCGCAACAAGGACAGCCGCATCAACGAATCGTTTATCCTCAATGAATTGGGAGCGGCTGCCGCTCTGGGCATTACCCACTATCAGATTGACGACGGATGGCAACAAGGCCTGTCGAAAAACTCGGCCGAAAAAACCAACCTTCTATGGGACGACTGGCAGGCGTCGGATTGGGAGGTAAATAGCACGCGCTTTCCGCATGGACTGAAGAAAGTGAAAGAGAAAGCCGATTCGTTGGGCATATCGCTGGGGCTTTGGTTCAACCCTTCCAAGAACGACCGGTATGCCGCATGGGAGCGTGACCGGAATATCCTGCTCGATTTGCATCGCAAGCACGGAATATCCTGGATAAAAATCGACGGAGTGGAAATCGGAGACCGCCTCTCGGAGAGCCGCGTGCATCGAATGCTGAGCGAAGCTCAGAAGGAGAGCGCCAATCGTTTGCAGTTCAATATGGATGTAACGGCGGGAAAGCGGGGAGGCTTCTTCTACTTTCATCGTTTCGGAAACATCTTTCTCGAAAACCGGTATACCGACTGGGGGAACTATTACCCTCACTTGACCCTCCGAAACATCTGGTCTCTGGCCAAATATGTTCCCGTGCAACGGATTCAGGTGGAATGGCTCAATAAATGGCGCAACGCGAACCGGTATCCGCCGGACGATCCTCTGAAGCCCATGGAGGTACCTTTCGACTATCTCTTTGCCATCACCATGATGGGACAACCGCTCGCCTGGATGGAAGCGACAGGCCTGCCGGCCGAAGCTTTTGAGGTCTCCCGACTGATTCGCCTCTGGCAGTCGGAAAGAGGCCGGATGCAGAAGGGTATTATCCGTTCGGTAGGAGAGGAGCCTGACGGATATAGTTTTCCCGGCTTTGTGAGCACCTCCGGCCATCGGATCTACGTGCTTTTATTCCGAGAGCACACGCTGCTGCCGGAAGGAAGATACGATGTATCGCCCGCCGCGATCGGAGGAAAGCGTTTTGTGAAGCTGGCCGGTGAAGGCGAAGTAATTCACGTCAATACCCATACGGTAAAGGTGAACTATCCCAAGCCGTTCGGCTTCATTTGGGGCTATTTCGAGTGATGCGCTCGCCGGCCTTAAACTCGATCGAGTCCAAGGTCGTTTTTGTGGTCCGTGTTTCCGGACCCTTTAGGCCCATTGATGATTTGAATATTTTTCACACCTCGTTTTTTACCCAAATATGCTATCTTTGTCGTTCTTCAACGCACAAAAGTAGTGCTTTTTTTTCGAGATTCTCAACATGAACCGTCATCAGAAAAACGACCCGGTAGAGAAATACAAGACGTATTTACGCCTTGAAAGAGGGCTGTCGGAGAATACGGTAGAAGCGTATTTAGACGACCTGAAGAAATTGTTTCGGTTCGCAGACGAAGAGCAACGGCCGATTTTACAGATCGAGTATGCTGACTTGCAGCAGTTCGTCGCACAGCTATATGACCTTGGCATCTCCACACGTTCACAAGCGCGCATCATCTCCGGCATCAAGTCGTTCTACCGCTTCCTCGTGCTCGAAGATTACTTGAGCCGCGACCCGACCGAGTTGCTCGAAGCGCCCAAAATCGGGATGAAGCTGCCGGAAACACTCACCCTCGGCGAAATCAACCGACTGATTGATTCCGTCGATCTGTCGACTCCTACCGGACAACGCAATCGTGCCATGTTAGAGGTGCTCTACAGCTGCGGGCTGCGTGTCTCGGAGCTGATCGGCCTGAATTATTCGGATGTTTATTTCGATGAGCAATTTATCCGAGTAGAAGGAAAAGGTAGCAAGCAGCGCCTCGTCCCCATCTCGGAGACAGCTTTGAACGAGATCCGAAAATACCTCTACGATCGCAATGAGATGATTGTCAAGAAGGGTTATGAAGATACCCTGTTTCTGAATCGACACGGTGCCAGGCTGACCCGCATGATGGTCTTCCATATCATCCGGACACAGGCCGAAGCGGCCGGCATTCATAAGACAATCAGCCCCCACACCTTCCGCCATTCGTTTGCCACCCATCTGCTTGAAGGAGGGGCAAATCTACGTGCCATTCAATTGATGCTGGGCCATGAAAAAATCACGACGACGGAACTGTACACGCACATCGACCGCGAATCGCTACGTCGTGAGATCGTCAAGCATCATCCGCGAAATAAAACGTGAGAAGCGGATGCCTTGTTATTCGGGCGCCGTCTCCGACAATTTATTATCTTCGTGGTTCGAAAACGGCAAGGCAAAGATGCCAAACAACCCTGTCAGTGCGACCCATGCTGTCTGAACGGTGAAGACCACTAACGCAAACGCGGCCGCATCCGTCTCATTAACCCCGAAAGCCACAAATGTCGAGATCACCATAAAATGCCACACCCCGATTCCTCCCTGCACCGGCACAGCTACGCCGAGGCTGCTCATGGCAAACGCGATCAATCCGATACGGACTCCCAGATCACGCGTGAAATCGAACGCAAAAAAGGTGATGTAGAAATACAGGAAATATCCTATCCAGATGGCAAAGGTCTGAACCGTAAACTGTATTTTATGCTCCATTCTCCAAAGACTCCGGATGCCTTCCCATACGTTTTTAAGCATTTCCGTCGCTTTACGAACGATCGTCAGATGCTTCATCTTTACAAAAACGAACCAAATACCGCCTCCAAACACCGCCAATCCGACATACGTCCACGGCAGGTTGATCAGCCAATAAAGCGTAGCAATCATTGTCGGTGGATTTTCGGCAAAGAAATGACGAAAAAAGCCGATATTGAAGACACATAGGCAAAGCGTCAACAATCCCACCATAAACGTATCCATCATACGATCGACAAAGAGAGTGCCGAGCAGCTTCGTAAAAGGTACGTTTTCGTACTTCGAGGTGACTCCGCAGCGCCAGATCTCACCCACACGCGGCAAAACCATATTGACGGCATAGTTGCCCAGTACGGCAAAAACGACATTACGGCGTCGCACACGCTTGCCCAGCGAATCAATGAGCATCCCCCATCGAAAACCACGTACTACATTGGCACTCAATCCAAAGATGAGCGAAAACAAAATAATATCGTAACGTACGCCTTGCCTGATCACGTTCATCATCTTCCCGAAATCCTGCTCCCTGTAAAGAAACCATAACAACAGAATACCCAATAAAAGAGGCAATATGATTTTGACTGTTTTGTTGATAATCGGCCTGAAGTCCATAAAAAATCGTTCTTTTGGAGGGCAAAGATAGTGCAATCCCCGGAGTTTGTCAAAACATGTTATCCGAACCTCCCGCCCTTATCAAGTAGAATTTTTTACCTCTCCGAAGAAAAAACGAGCTTTTTTTTGCTATCTTTGCGGCGACTTCATAAAAAAACAAAAAAAATTGGGAACAGATGACGATTATCCGGCCGAAAAAATCTTTGGGGCAACACTTCCTCAAAGACCTCGGGATTGCGCAGCGTATCGCAGAAACGCTGGCGGCATATCGCGGCTTACCCGTTCTGGAGGTAGGACCGGGCACGGGTGTACTCACTCAGTTCCTGCTTGGTGCGGGTCATGATCTGACGGTCGTCGAGATCGATCATGCCTCGATCGATTACCTTCGCACACATTTTTCGGCACTCAACGGACGCATTATCCGCGGGGATTTCCTCGCCATGCACCTCGAGCGTCTTTACGACTCTCCTTTCTGCGTCATCGGCAATTATCCGTACTATATTTCGAGCCAGATATTTTTCAAGGTCTTGGAACATCGCGACCGCGTGGCGTGCTGTTCGGGAATGATTCAGAAAGAGGTGGCCGAAAGGTTAGCGGCTTCGCCCGGACGTAAGACGTACGGTATATTGAGTGCGCTGATCGGGCCGTGGTACGATGTGGAATATCTCTTCACGGTGAGCGAGCAGGTCTTCGATCCGCCGCCCAAGGTTAAGAGTGCTGTCATACGAATGACACGGAACAACCGTACGGATTTGGGATGTGATGAAGCGCTCTATAAAAAGGTCGTGAAAACGTCATTCAATCAGCGTCGCAAAACGCTGCGCAATTCCATGAAGCCTCTGCTGGGTAAAGATTATCCGTGCTATGCCGATGCCATCTTTGACAGGCGGCCGGAACAGCTTGGCATTGACGATTTCGTCCGGCTCACGAAAATGACGGACACGTACCTGCAAAGTAAGAAAGGCATTGTAGAACAAATTTTAAACCATTAACATCATGGCGGAAATTCGTATTTTTTATCGCGAGGAGAACCGGTTGAAAATGTCGAAAGACATCGAAATTCTGAAAGAGGTTCCAATGGATCATTTACTGTGGATCGACCTGAACGATATGCCTGAAGAGACGGAGAGCCGCCTTGAACAGTTTCTCAAAATCTACATTCAGGAAGAGGAAGAGATGGAAGAGATCGAGATCAGTTCCCGATATATGGAAACGGAAAACTCGCTTGTAGCCAATTCGCGTTTCCTGTTGAAAGACTATGATGAGGAGATCGTTTCGTTCATCGTCAAGGACAATATCCTTGTCTCGGTACGCAGTCAGGATTTGGCATCGTTTAACGAAACGACGCGTAAAATATTCGCTAACTCACGTAACTACCCGACCGGCTATCATGTCATGACGACACTGCTCGAAACGCGTGTTGATTATGACGCGGACCTGATCGAGGATTTGACCCGTGAGATTGCCGAGCTCAGCGGCCAACTGAAATCGGAAGAAGATGTAGATAACGAGATTCTGATCTCCATCAAAGACCTGCAGGAAAGAACGATGATTATCCGTGAGAACATCGTGGATAAACAGCGCATTTGCTCGAATATGATCAAGAGCGTGCTCTTTCCGCCCGATGCGAAGGCAAAGATGAGCATCCTGATCAAGGACATCAACTCGCTCTTCGAGCATATCCGGTTCAGTTTCGAGCGTCTTGAATATATGCAGGACACTTTTCTCGGATTGGTGAACATTCAACAAAATAAGATCATCAAGATATTTACGATCGTGTCCGTCATCTTTATGCCTCCCACACTGATTGCGAGTATCTACGGGATGAACTTCAAGACGATGCCCGAACTCGACTGGCGCTACGGCTACGGGTTTTCACTGAGCCTGATGGTGCTCTGCGTCGTGGGTATTCTCTGGTTTTTCAAGCGAAAGAAATGGTTGTAAGAGACAACTGACAGACCACGATGGAATATATTACGAAAGCATGGATACGGCCGCTACGTTCCCCATGTTTCACGGTCTAAATTTCTATACCCAATTGCTTCGGCAATATGGTGAGATCCTATACGATCCGCTCCTTCGAGGTCGGCGACGGTACGTGATACTTTTAGGATGCGGTCGTACGCGCGTGCCGAGAGGTTGAGCCGTTGCATGGCATTTTTCAGGAGAGCCAGGCTTTCGGTGTCGGGCACAGCGTACCGATGCAAATCTTTCGTGCTCATCTGCGCATTGCAATAAATACCCTGATGGCCAGCAAAACGTTTTTTCTGTATTTCACGCGCCCTGATGACACGGCTACGCACCGCTTCACTCGACTCCGAAGGGTGTTGCTCCGATATCTTTTCAAACGGCACAGGTACAATCTCTACCTGTATATCGATGCGGTCGAGCAACGGGCCCGAAATTCGGTTCATGTATTTCTGCACAGCCCCCGGCGAGCAGACACACGGCCGTGACGGGTGGTTATAGTATCCGCACGGACAGGGGTTCATCGAGGCCACGAGCATAAAGCCGGCCGGATAATCGACGGCAAAACGGGCGCGCGAGATGCTGATATGCCGGTCTTCAAGCGGCTGACGAAGTACTTCAAGAACACAGCGGTTAAACTCCGGCAACTCGTCGAGAAAAAGTACGCCGTTGTGCGCCAAGCTAATCTCACCGGGCTGCGGAAAAGTGCCACCGCCCACCATAGCTACGTCGGAAATTGTGTGATGTGGTGCCCGAAACGGACGCCGTGCCAGCAATCCTGTGTTCGCACCCATTTTCCCGGCTACGGAATGAATTTTCGTCGTCTCCAGCGCTTCTTGCAGCGTGAGAGGTGGAAGAATAGAGGGTAGACGCTTGGCAAGCATCGACTTGCCACTACCCGGCGGACCGATCATGATCAGGTTATGCCCTCCTGCAGCGGCCACCTCAAGTGCACGCTTGACATTCTCCTGCCCGCGTACATCCGAAAAATCCGTTCCGTCATCGTGCTGCCGGCGAAAAAAATCATCGTACATATCGACCGTCGTTCGCTCCAACTCACGCTGACCGCTGAAAAATTCGATGACTTCACGGATATTGTCCGCGCCATATACTTCCAACCCATCGGTTACAGCGGCTTCACACGCATTTTGTTTTGGAAGGATCAGTCCTTTAAAGCCTTCTTCATGCGCCTTGAGAGCAATGGGCAATGCCCCTTTGATCGGTTGCAGGCTGCCGTCGAGCGAAAGTTCGCCCATCAGCATGAATCGGCTCAGGCACTCGTCACTCAAGGTGCCTGCAGCCGCAAGAATCCCGATCGCTAATGGAAGGTCGTAGGCCGAACCTTCCTTCCGGATGTCGGCCGGTGCCATATTGATGACAATACGGCTGCGCGGAAACGCATAACCGTTTACCTGCAAGGCAGAGACGATGCGCTCATGGCTCTCACGCACGGCCACATCGGGAAGACCGACGAGAAAGAACTGAATCCCTTTCGTACAATTCACTTCGATGGTGATCAGCGTGGCCGATATCCCATGTACGGCGGCGGCATACGTTTTTACTAACATAGGCGTATTCGTTTCGTTAACTGCAATATACAAATCATACATGCAAAGCTAAATGATTTTGTTCGAATTTACAAATAAAACGAAAGACGAAGTGTCCGGAAATATCTTCTATGGCATATGGATGTTAAACCGTATCTTTGCCGAAAGTTGGAAACATAGACTGGTATGGAAGATGAAAAAGAAGAAATGTCGAATGCAGTCGTCATCGTGTCTCTCGGGCCGGGAGACCCTGAACTGATCACGCTGAAAGGGTTGAACCGTCTGCGGAGGGCAGACCGCATCTTTTGTCCGGCTACGCTCGCATCTGATGGAACCATCGTTTCCCGCACACAGAAAATTCTGAACGAAGCAGGTATTCCGGAGACGAACATCCGCCTGTTCCCCGTAGCCATGGACACTGATCGCTATGCAGCCATGTACGATTATGCCGATGTCGTGCGAAATATTGAGAAGGAATACGAAGCCGGACACCATGTGGTGATAACGGCCGAGGGCGATGCCGGTTTCTATTCGTCATCGTCCTGCATAAGCGACATGTTAACCGTCCGGGGGATTCCGATAGAAAGGATCGCCGGCGTACCTGCTTTCATCGCATGTGCGGCGTCGGAAAACATACGCATCTCCGAGCGTGACGAAGAGGCAAGCATAATCACTCGCCTCTCGTCGGCGGAGGAATTGATCGGGTACATCAAGGCGGGACGCACCGTCGTCCTGATGAAAGTCTCACGGTTCGAAGCCCTTGTCAAAGAAGCGCTGCAGGATGCGCCTGACAATGTGTCGTTCCATTACTTCGAGAACACCGGAATTCCGGAAAAAGCGTACTACACACACCGGATAAACGATATCCTTTCTCGCCGTTTCCCCTATTTTTCACTCCTGATCATCCGAACCGAACGGACGCAGAAAGCATAAAGTGAAATTTGGGACAATCATTCATGATCTGCGGTTATCCGAATATCATGCCTTCAGAAAAATCCGGCGGTCATACATCCATTTCACGATCCAAAGCACAACGAACGACTGAAAGCATGTACCCACCAACGGGTAATAGGCTCCCATCCATTGCTCCAAACCGAAAAAGAGAGAATGAGAAACGGAACGAAAATCGACGACTTCAAAGAGACAATATGCCGCAATCGAATTCATCCCATAATATTTGAACCAATCCGTTCCGAAACGGTATCCTTTCATATCCACCACATAATAGAACAATCCCATCAAAAGGAAACAAACTCCGCCATAAAAAAGTGTCATAGAACTGCTCCAGATTCTTTTTATCAGGGGAAAAACAGGATCCATCAACAGGGCGGCGACTACAAGCGAGACACCCGTAATCAGCAGTCGCATCAGACGCTGACGGGCTGTCTTGCGTAATCGCAGGATATGCCCGGCAAAGCTGCCCGTCATAACCGTAACGACAAAGTTGAGGCTGCTCAATATCCAAGTGTAATGATACGCCGGATCGAATTTCCAACTACCGTCGGCTTCCGTAATTATGCCGTCGCGGAAACGTCCGAGCACACAACGGTCTATCTCTTCCGCTATATTCGTGCCGGGTTCCCAGTTCATCCCGCCGACCGTAGCGAATACCAGCAGGTAGGCGATGAAAAACAGTACAGTCGCACCGAGTTGCACACGAAAAGAAAACCGGACATAACAAAATGCCGTCACGACATATCCCACGGCGATGGCTTGGAGTGTGTTGGCGAAAATATGGAAACGATTGGGATCGAGCGCCAACAGGTTGCCCTGTACAATCCACCCCAAAAAGAACAGGATGACAAACCGTTTGAGCAATTTCAAATAAAACGAGTGGCCCGGCTTAGCCCCCCGCTTATATTTCGACAACGCAAACGGAACCGTAATGCCGGACATAAACATAAACAGAGGCATAATTAAATCCCAGAAGGCCACTCCGCGCCATTCGACATGGGTAAACTGGCGAGCAAGCGGCGCCCATGCGGGATTATCTGCAATCTCCAACCACGTCATCAAGATCGGTTGCAGCATCAGCAGGCAGAACAAGTCGAAGCCCCGCAACAAATCAAGCGAGACCAAACGTTTTTCGGAAGAAGAATCCATCATTTCAATTCTTTCGCATAAATTGAGTTGCCGAATTACCCGGATGTAATCCCGTCACGGCCTCTACCCTGATAATCACTCCCAGATCGTTATATCCCGTAGCCTCTTCCCAGCAGTGGCGGTTCGCAAGTCGTACGGAAAATTCGGGACGGTCGTGCAACGCCGGCTCCGGGTCGGGCAGGAAGAGGAACAGCCTATAATTACCCACAGTAATATCTTTCGGTAAGGTTACTTTCGCGTCCAATTGCAACTCCTGTTCCGGCTGCCAGCGTCGCGGATCGTCGGGCAGCGAGGCGGTATAGACCGTCTTCCCGTCTGCGGAGCGAAGAATCAGTTCGACCTTCCGGGGATTGAACATCGGAGCATAGCCCACGTTCCGCAGCTTGACGGACAGCGTTACGTCGGTGCCGGGGGCGTGTTTGTCGGAAAAGCGTCCCTCTTGCAAGACGAGACGATACCCCATATTACGGACTATATCGTCCATACAGCCCTGTTCAATCCAGCGGTCAAGCACCCCCTTATAGTAACTTCGGTTCAGGTACGACCATCGCAGGTTGCGCATCTCGGCTTGAGCTTTGGCGCAATCGGCCGGATCGACATCTCTGGGCTTACACGTTTCGCCCCCTATGGGGACGTACAGACCCTCGTCATGCAGATATTGCTTTTCGTTCGCGATGTCGGTGTACGTGCCTACATCGTTCTTACTGGCCAGAAAGCAGTCGTTATGCATCCCGATACGCGCTCTGGCACTCTTTCCGAACGCATCGCCGGACGGCAACGCATCCTGTGTGCCTACATATTTGCGTTTATAATCGGGCTTACGAACTTGTACGAACCGATCGACGGGCAAGACATCGAGCAGTTTATCCAATAGTTCTTTCCTCGCCTTATCGGTATTCAGACCGTTTGTCGAGCTGTGCCATTCACCCCACGCTCCGATAAAGCCGGCCTGCAATACGGCGATCACGTCTTTGTTACGCTCGAGGACGGGCCGAAGCTGTTCCAAATGCCGAAGGATGATTTCTAACGGAGCATCCGGCTCCGTGCCGCTGTTGGAATAGGCGAAGCGCACGATGGCTTTCCCTCCCGATTTGCGAAGGGTTTCCATGTCGTTGTCTATCTGCGAAAGCTGCTCGCCACTCAACGGGGCGTTTCGGAACTCCTTCAGATAGTAAAAGCGATAAATCAGCGTGATGTTTTCGTTCCGGCACTCGCGTACCTTACGTTCCGTCAGGGCGTCCTCGCTTATCGAATACCTGTAGAAGCCCCGCTCCGGATTGGGGAACAGATCGTCGGAAGCGACGTATTTCACCGTCTGCATCGGTACGTCGGGTACCGGTGAAGGACTGTCGCTGCTACAGGCTGCCGCCCAAAGCAACGCCGATAAAGACAATATTGCTCTCATAGATAGATTATTTATCATATCCGGGATTTTGTTTAACGAATCCTTTACCATCGGTAATCACCGTCAAAGGTAATGGATATAATTCTTTATTAGGAGTTGCGTACGGTGTTTGTGTTACTTGTACTGCATGTTGTATAAACTTGTTGTGACGGATGAGATCTGCACGGTATTGCCCGTTTTCGCACCAGAACTCATGGCTTCTTTCCGTCAGCAGCTGTCGGATAAACTTTTCCTGCGTATTATAATCTGTCGTCTTCAGACTGCTCAGTTTCGCCCTGTTGCGAATCGTATTGACGTACCCCATTGCTTCTTCGTAATCATTCGTCGTAGCGCCGGGTTTCATCACCAATGCTTCGGCCAAAGACAGATAAACATCGGCATAACGGTAAATGATGATATCTATATCCGATAACCCGCCTGCACCGAGCACTCCCGTATCGTAGCCATACTTCAATGCAATCGGCCCGGTAGCCAGAAACGAAGCATCCGTATTGCGATCGATCAAAGCCCCGCTGGAACTCGTATAATGATCCAGCAGATACGTTTTACGCGTATCCTCTTTCTCAAAAGTATCATAGAACCACCACGTACTGGTGCACGTACCCCATCCGGCATCCATTCCGTTCTGTTTAAAATCGGTAGGCAACACCATCATGTGCCACTGATTTTCGTTCGGGCCGCTACTGGAACTCGGTATTGCCCAGATCAGTTCCTTGTTGGCGCTTCCCTGCCCTCCGAGTTCGAACATCGACGGGTAATCGCTTGCCAGTTTGTATCCGTAATCGGGCTGCATCAATTCGCGCGCCAAAGTCTCTACTTTCTTATAATAGTTCTTGTCAATAACCGTTTCATGCAGATAAAGCCTGATCAACAACATCTTGGCCAACCCTTTGCTGAACTTACCGTATTCGGTCGCATTCGGAAAAGGGAGCTGCTCGGCAGCAAAAAGCAGATCGTCTTCGATGAATTTCACCATCTCCTGTCTTGACAGACGAGGCAGCGGTTTCTCCACCAGCGGATTCAGCAATACATCAATCGGAGCTACCACCAGCGGACCGTACATATCGTATAGGATATACGAAAGCATGGCGCGGGCGCATCTTACCTCAGCTTCGTAACGTTTCTTCAATTCATCGGACAATGCGCTCTTCCCGATCTGATCCAATACGATCGTACAGCGACTGATTTTGTTGGCAAATCCGTCGGGGGAGTTTGACGCCCCGTCTTCCGAATCTTCTTTGATATAATAAAAACGGGTGACTTCCTGCGTTTCGGGGAAAAAGTTAAGCTCCGAACATATCTGCGCCTCTCCCCACGTGCCGGTAAGGATCTCGGTAGTCGCATCGTTTATGAACATTACGCCTCGTTCGGATGTGGAGTGTATCCCGTTAGACCAGTTTCCTCTAAGCGGATTATAGCACGACAATACGAGTGCTCTCAGGTCTTCTTCGGTTTTCGGGAAATTCGACGGGGTTACTTCGGAGTAATCGACAGGATTCAGTTCGACACAACTGTTCAGAGATGCGCCGGCGACTGTAACGGCAATCAGAAAGGTACTTATATATTGTTTCATATTCTTGGATTTTAAAATGAAAGATCGACTCCGAAACTGAAAGTTTTTGCGTTTGGATAGGAAGCGGTGTAATAATCGGTTTCGGGATCGAGTCCTTTGTATGGAGTAATTAAAAACAGGTTGTTGGCTGCGGCATGCACTCGCAAGTGGGAGATGACCTTGGCTCCTGACAGAATACGTTTCGGGAACGTATAACCGAACGTTATGTTCTGCATGCGGATAAACCAGGCTTTCTGATAGAAAAAGTCTCCTGCCGTATAATTGTTGTTCCACCCGTAGAAAGAGCTGGGATGTGTGGTCGAGGGATTATCCCATGTCCACCGGTTTTTTACCATACGCAGAGCATTGTAACCGTATCGTGCGATCCCGTCGGCTGAAATACCGTATTCGAGGGCTGTAGGATCTTGCATGAGACGATCGAACATGCCGTTCAGATGGAAACTCAGGTCGCAGTTTCCGTATCTGAGAGTATTTGTCATACCTGCCAACCATCCGGGATCTGCCGAACCGATCAGTTCGGTATCGGCATCGTCGATGATATCATCGCCATGTCCCAGAAGTTTGAAACGCCCGTTTTCGTCGACGACGGGATTTCCCTGCTTGTCGCGTACATAGCCGTTATTATCCTTTATCACCACCTGTCCGGGCACCAGCAGCGGTTGAGCTTTCGGCGTCTTCTCGCCTTTTTGCATGATATGACTGGCACGCCGGGCATAGATCGGCCGAACCGGTGCATCATATTTTTCATATATGGCAGGTTTCCAGTCGTCCGTCCGTTCTTTCCAACGGTCTTTATATTTTGTGAAAGTAAAATCCGTTGTCCATGAAAAATTTTTCAATACCATATTTCTCGTATTCAGCGTAACTTCTATTCCGGTGCTTTGGGTTTTTCCGATATTGGCCATTACGCGGGTTAATTCTTGATACGTATTCAACGGCTTATAGCTGAGCAGATCGGAAATGACCTTATCATAATACTCGGCAGAACCTGTAATACGGTTATTAAACAACCCGAAATCGATCCCAAGATTCCATTCCGTTGTCGTTTCCCATTTCAAATTAGGATTACCGAACCGTTGCTGGAAAACGCCTATTTCTTTCGATTTATCTTCTTTATTCCAGGCTTCGGATGTATAATAGCCTGGGAAAGCGTTCGTACTGATATCCGAGTTTCCGGTCTGTCCCCAGCTGACCCGTAGCTTGAGCATGCTCAACCAGTCCGACATCTTCCGCATAAACGCCTCCTCGCTGACGGTCCATCCCAATGCGACAGACGGAAAATAGCCCCATTTATGATTTTGGGCAAAAACGCTTGCGCCGTCGGCACGCAATGTGGCCGTCACCAAATAACGGTCTTTGAGTACATAGTTGGCGCGAAAAAAATATGACAGCATCTTGTTGTCGGTATATCTCGACCCGACAATCTTCGTTCCCGTACCGCCTCCCAGATTGTGATACATAAAAGCATCCGTCAAGAATTTATTGTTGCCGAGATTCGAACTTTCGTAATTGAATCGTTCGTACGATGTTCCGGCCAGAAGATTCATCTTGTGAATATTCGCAAATGTTTTTTGATAGGTGGCTGTCGCCTCGAGCAGGTACTGATTGTTTTTTACATTGTAAATGGTTGCCACGCCTTGCAGATTATAACCGTTGAGGGTCGTTTTGGGTTGATAGGTCTTTCGGCTCTGCGCCGCATAATCGAGCCCTGCATTGACACGGAGTGTTAGCCCGTTTAACGGAACAGCTTCGATAAAGATATTTCCCAGCAGGCGATCGATATTCCCCCGGTCGATATTGTTCAGTAACGAATACGGATTAGGCTGTGTGCCGAGCAAAGGATTTACAGGGTATTTGCCCGTCTCGGGATCATACGCCTTGATATGCGGCCCCATCTGGATAGCAGAACGAATGATCCCCGAATTTTCATATTGTTCCTTGCCAAGCTGCGTATTGTCATTCGCAATACGGGTTAGAGTAAGGTTCAATCCTGTTTTGAAAATGTCGAGAAATCGCTGATCTATATTCGTTTTCATCGTATAGCGCGTTAACCCCGAATTACGTATGATCCCTTTATGATCGAAATAATTGAAAGACAACATATATTGCGTCTCTTTGCTTCCACCCTGTAAATTGATATTATGCTCCCGTATTTGTCCGTTCCGGGTCACCAATCCTAACCAGTCCGTACCTTGTCCGGCATTCTTAATCTGTTCTTCGGTGTAGGGACGACTGTATTTCAGACCGTTTACAGGAGAAGCCAATGCTTCTTCCATGGTCCGGGTTCCCCATGGACTGACCTTGTTGTTCCATAGCCAAAGCTCCCATGTGGATTTGTTTTTTTCAACCATCCATTCCTGCAACGACAACAAATCATAGCGGTCCGAATATCGCTGATAAGAATAATTGTACGAATAATTCACCCGGGCTTTGCCTTCCTTCCCCCGTTTCGTCGTAATGATAACGACTCCGTTAGCAGCACGTGCGCCGTAGATAGAGGTAGCGCTCGCATCTTTCAGCACTTCGACGGATTCCACATCATTCGGGTTCAGAAAATTTAAAATACCTTGTGTACCGGGATTCATCTTGCGGTCCGACGTCTCGATCTGATCTAACTTGGCAATGGGAAAACCGTCGACAATATACAACGGATCATTGCTCGCATTCACAGAACCCGCACCCCGCACCAGGATATCCAATCCGCCACCCGGCTGTGCACTGTTTTGGCGTACATATAAGCCGGCAGCTTTCCCCACCAACACATGTCCGATCGAAGATGCACCCGCCAAACCGATATCTTTTGTCTTCACAGTAGAAACGGCTCCGGTCAAATCACGCTTCTTCATCGTTCCATATCCGATAACAATCACATCATCAAGCATCTTGGCATCCTCGGTTAAAATGATCTTACGGTATCCATCGCCGGATAATGCCACTTCATGCGTCGCATACCCGATATATGAAACGACAAGCGTCCCCTCTTCCGGAACTTCCAGCGTATATGCACCGTCTATGTCGGTTATCCCTCCGATCGTCGTATTTTTTACACGTATATTCGCACCTATGACAGGAAAACCCTCAGAATCCATTACTTGGCCGCTAATAATTTGAGTAGATTGCGATTTCTTTCCGGATGGGTCCGTCTTCTTCCGTACCAACAATATGCGCTTGTCTGAAACGGAATAAGCGATATCCGCATTTTTAAAAACTTCTCTCAATACAGTATCGATATCTGCCTGCTGCAGATTTACCGAAACCGGTTGCTCCACATCAATTTGTCGTTCTTCATAAAAAAACTTATAATCGGTTTGCTGCTCGATAACTTCAATAAACCGTTTGAGAGGCTTATTGACCAAATTGACACGAATCTCCTGCGCATATACAGGCACAGTAAGCAAGCCGTTGATAAATAACAATAACAGACAGGTTTTTCGTAGAAGCCCTGTCCGAATACTTTTTCGATCACGTTGCGTATGTTCCATACAAGTCCTGTTAACAATATTATTTAACATATCTATTTCCGTTGAAATTTAATGCATATGTCAATAATGATACACAACCCAATAAAAATACTCATTCATACACTTCTGTATTAACTATATTTAACGCTTGTCTTGCCATGAATACCTTGAGACAAATGCACTGACAACGCCTAAAGTAAACGATTCTTTTCCTTCGCTTTTTCGATCAAAATCCCGAAAAAAAGAAAAACGAGTATATTTGCGGATTCAAGACACAATAGCCATTCATGGAAGAACAGATGCTATTTCATAAGATAAGACAAGGGGACATCGCTTCTTTCGAACAATTATACAAGAAGTACCATCCCTCCATATACGCTTTTTGTAAACGGTTGATATATGATGACGAAAAAGCCAAAGATTTGGTACAAGAATGCTTTATCATCTTTTGGGAACATCGTAACCGTATTCTGAACCCCGAAGCAGCTTATACATATATGTTTCGGACAATAAGACATTTATGTCTCAGGCAAATACACAGAGATACCGTCCAGAAGAACTTTTCAAACATAGAAATGGCATTCTTGCAGGAACTGGAGATTTCTTATTACGATGCATCGCAGCAGAATATTCTGGACGATATGAATTTCAAAGAATTAAATACGAAATACGAAGAAACGATCGACAAGTTACCAAAACAATGCCAGACAATATTTAAAATGAGCCGAAACAGCGGCATGCGGAACGAAGATATCGCACGCCAATTGAACTTATCCGTACGTACGGTCGAAAACCAGCTTTACAGAGGGATTAAAATCATTCGCAAATCACTCGAAGCATACCGTTATCTCCTCACTTTCCTGTTTATAATCATCAACCTTTAATTACATTACTGCAATGATAAACGAAAGCTACATTAAGAAATACCTGACAAACGAACTCACAGCGGAAGAATGCCGAGAGCTGGCTGCATGGGTAAAAGCAGACAAACAAAACAGTGATTTCCTGTTTTCTCTAAAAGACACCTACCATCGTATAAACTATCCACGGGATAAGGAAAATGCCGATACGGAACAGGAGTGGCAAAAGTTGAAAGAAAAAATTGCTCAGGCAGCCCAAAACGCCCCGATTACGTGCCGAAGGAAGATCATCCCGACGGCCAAACGCCATCTTTGCATGTATGCGGCAGCTTTAGCCGTTGTATGCATAGTTATCGGTTGGCATATCCGTTCGTTTTCTACAACCGAACACTCGCTGCATGGCGCAATAAAGTTAAAAACAGGCATTGGGCAACAAGCACAGGCAACGTTGCCGGACGGTTCCACAGTCTTGTTGAACGCCTGTTCCGAACTTATTTGTCGGATGAACGAATGGGAAACTGTCCGTAACGTACAACTGAACGGCGAAGCAATCTTTCATGTGACGCATGATCGGCACAGACCTTTCCATGTGCATACCCGGCAATATCGGATACAAGTCTACGGAACGAAGTTCAATGTGATTGCATACGGTGAAGATACGGAAAGCGTGGTGACCCTTGAGGAAGGCAAAGTAAAAGTATATTCGACGAACGAAAGAGATACGGTAACATTACGTCCGCAAGAGAGCTTCGTATATAATAATCTGTCACATACATACGGCATCGAACAACGGTCGTTAAATCATCTTTACGCACTCGAACGCAGGGAAATCCTCCTCGACGGACATACGCTGGAGATGAAAAAAGAAGAACTTTCACGACATTTCGGCTATACGTTCACGATTGCCGAGGAATTGAAGAATGTCACCTACCGTGCGACTCTGCGTGACGAAAGTTTGCACGAATTTCTTTCCGTACTGTCTGACATCACGCCGCAACTTACCTACCGGATCGATCCTTCGTGTCGGACCGTCATACTGCAAAGAAACAACGGAACCGGCTCGGATCAGACGGGAAAGCCGGTATCTCGTTTTGCCCGGAACGGTTCAGGCATCTAATTTCTTCCCGTTGTAAGACCGGGCGAAATAGACGGGGCGGTTCTTGGTCTCATTGAAAATACGCCCGAGATATTCGCCGATGATACCGATGGAAAGCAACTGTACTCCTCCTAAGAAAAGTACGGTGACCATGATCGTCGGGAAGCCGGCCACCGGATCGTCGTAGATCAAGTTCTCGATAAGAATATAGATACCGTAAATAAATGCCAGCAACGATACTGCCGCCCCGAAGACGGAAGCTATCCGCAGAGGGGCAACCGTAAAAGAGGTGATCCCCTCGACGGCAAGATTCAGCAGTTTGAAGAAGCTCCATTTGCTCTCGCCCGCCACACGATCCTGCTGGTCGAACAGAAGCTCTTTCTTCTTGAACCCGATCCAGCTGAACATTCCTTTCGTGTAACGTTGCGACTCCCTCAGCTTCTTTAAGGCTTCGATGCAAATCCTGTCCAACAAACGAAAATCGCCCGTATCCTGTTGGATCGGAACGTGAGCTGCCTTTTGCAGAATGGAATAAAAAGCCCGGGAAAATTTTTTTCGCAGAAAAGACTCCTTGCCTCTCGTCCGGCGTTTGGCATATACGTCATCGTATCCTTCTTCCCAATAGCGGAGCATCTCGGGGATAAGTTCAGGCGGGTGTTGCAGGTCGGCATCCATGATCACCATGCAATCGCCCGTGACATAATCGAACCCGGCCAACATGGCTGCTTCCTTGCCGTAATTGCGCGACATATCCACGTAATTGATACGCAGATCCCTCTCATGAAGCCGTATCAGAACAGCCAATGTATGATCACGGCTACCGTCGTTGACAAACAGTACTTCCCACTGATATTTCCGGTGCGTATCCATCAACGTCCGAAGCCTTTCGTAAAGCTTCGGCAAAGAGTCCTGCTCATTATAGGCCGGTATTAATATCGAAACTTTCCGGGTCATAATTTTTTCGATTTCAAAACGGTTCGAACTAATATAAAATTGACCGGAACCGTAATACCGTATACGGGTACGGGCGCCAGATTCTTCGGCATACCGATATGAATAAACAAGTTTAGCAGTCCGACTTGCAGCAAGTAATTGATGAAATGACTCATTGCAAAGCCGAAACCTTTTTTTGCCGATGGACGGGTTTTGAATGTGAAGTAATTCGAAAGAACAAAATTTGCTAAGAAGCTGACAATATATCCGATAGTGAATGCAAGCGTCGTATTCATCGCCCTGTTGAGCAATAAATAGATGCCGTAGTGAATGCCTGTGGCTACTCCTCCGACAATACAGAACTTGATAAATTCTTTCTGTTGGGTTGAAATCTTCATGTCTTATCGAAAAAACGTACGACGCGCAAAGATATGAATTAATTTATACGTGGCACGCACTCACAAGTACATCCGATCACGAATCTGCAGGGAGGGTATGAATCGCCTCTCCCATCAATGCGATACCCTTTAAAATTCTTGTTCTATATTCTTCAATCGTAGGCTTCCAGCATGTTTGAAGAAAGCCTTTCAACAAATTACGACTGATAAATTTTTCGGCAAACGCGACTGTATTCTTTATACTTAGCTGGTTGTCAGCATGATAGCTTCCCGTGGGTATTTGAGTGTATCCGTGCTTCTCCAAATCCAAGTACGCTTTGACATAAGGAAATTCCAGATTAAACTCTTCGCCGTAATACCAATTGCTTTGCACAACGGTCGTGGGCATCTTCCTGAAAAAAGTCTCCGGTTGCCTCCACAACATATAATCCGACCAAATCCACGCCTGCGAACCGTTTTTTTCCACCTCATCCACAAGAAAATAGAAATCATGCCACCATGCATCATTCTGACGCATCACTACGAATTGATAATGCGACTGATGTTCGGCTGTTTCTTCATCCATCCCTAGATGGAACAGCGGCGGAGTATCGAAAAGAGCGGAGACTTCCCGAATCAGATCGGCGCAGACCCGGTAGTAGGTATCGGTTGATACCATGCGGGAATATTCTTTCATCCAGGTATCGTGTCCTGCCGAGAAGTTCAGTTTAGGGATGGGCTGTATACCCATCGTGCGGATTTTCGACAATTCGCTTTTTAAACGATGGGGAGTCCAGGCACCTTTTACGGCAATCTCGGGATGTGATTCGTAGGCTACGGCATCTCCCAAATCGATAACGACCGTGTTCACTTTTGCCTTTGCCATCGCCGATATGGCGTCATTCCACAGTGCTTCGTCCATGCGTAAATAAGGCCGGTAACCTCTGAACGGTCTGTGAGGCGAAATATATTCTTCCCACATATTGAAACTGAGATGCAACAGGCAGCCCCAGATAAGTTCCGTACCGGACGACAATTCCTCTCCCGCCGATTTGCCAAACGCCCAACCGGGCATGCTGCAGCCGACCCCGGCTATCACGCTTTGTTTAATAAAATCTCTTCTGTTCATTTCGTCATTTTGATGGTCTTGTTTTCGTTCAGGTCGAGAAAGCAAACTTGTTTTTGATTCCGTCTGTCTTTCCATGTGATTTTATATTTCCCTTTGAATCCTCGGAACGTTACATTCCCGTCCTTATCCGGTGCAATCTGCAATTTCGTCTTCCATTCGTGGTTAATAAGACTGTCCAACACGTTATAAACGGGCTTTAACGTCATATCTTTACGAAATATTCCGGAAAACGAGGGTTCTCCTTTGGCTGCGCCTCCGTCCACCACATTCCACCAAGTGATTCCCATCACATCGGGATAGCTAAACCATAACCGATAAAGATTCCGGGCTATTATAGCCTGAATTTGGGAGCCTCTCACGGTACTGTCCGGCGCACAAATCGTGACTTCACTGATATGGATGGGACGCTCGGTCTCTTTTAAGCAATTCAGAACAGCATAATTTTGTGCAGGTGTCAGGAACTTATCGTCTCCCGCCGCAATCTGCCGAGACTCTTCCGATTCGAAAATATGCATCTGCACTCCCACATTGTCGATACGTATATTTCTATCCGACAAATCTCTCACAATTTCAACGTATCTTCTGGTCGGCCCCCAATGTAGATCACATTCATTGGTGTTCAGCTGAGTCGCTGCAGGGAAGTACTGCATAGCCCACTTATAGGCCTTATAGGTGTAATCATCGGGCATCATTCCTCGATTAGCCTGATCGATACACTCATTTACCACATCCCATCGTTGAACGCGGTCTCCATAACGTTGGGCAATGTCTTTTATGTGATTCTGAAAGATTTCTTCCATCTCTCTTCTGTTCTCGGGCATCCACTCCGGGTGTCCGTGCAGGCGCAACCCGTAGATAATAGCATGTCCGTTCATGTTGATATTTTTCGACTTACAGAATGCAACGACGGGATCGGGAGCCGGACGTCTGTATATGTAGGAAGAACCTTCCGTATAACGCGGCTTTCCTCTTTCCGGCTCTAACGTTTTCCAATAAAAAGGAATCGTAGCCGCATTAAATAAGGAACCGAACACGTCTTCGTACTTCTTGTTTCGTTCATCGCTTCCCAAATCGCCAAACAGAAAAAGATTCCCACCAAACAGGAATGAATGTGCGATTTGCTCGATCTGTACGTCACTGTTCTTTTTGATCGATGAAAAACGTATCTCTACATCGATCTTCCTGTTCAAATCAATCTCTTTATCGATTTTTGTCTGGACTTCCGCGTTCCACTGTTCCCAATATCTTGGGGACATCACCGTATCCGTTCCTCGATCCCGACCAAAACCTGCCGATACGTTGAGTAACGTTACGATTATCACCGCAAACATCGTTTTGATTATTCTCATCATTTTTTTATATCGCCCTTATCCTTTCTCCGCTAAAGAAGAAGGATAAGGGGCGGTTTATACAACAGCATATTTCCGATGCACCTTCCCGTTTCCCTCTAATATCCGGAATTTTGCTGCACCTTTCCTTTTCCGTCGACAATAACTATTTTGGGCAGAGGAAACAACTCTTTTTCCTTCCCGGCATAGGCCGTATTGGTAAGTTCTTTTGCTCTCTTCATCAATTTATTGTGTCGGATCAGATCGGCACGGTACTGGCCGTTCTCGCACCAGAATTCATGACTGCGTTCCGTCAGGATTTGGTCGATGAACGATTCCAGGGTCGCAAAATCGGAAAGCTGCTTAGCCGGGAGTTTTGCTCGGGTTCTGATAGTATTCATCAGATCTACCGCTTCCTGCGTCGCATGGCCTTCTTTCATGGCGATTGCTTCGGCAAGCGACAGGTATACATCGGCATAGCGATAGATGATAATATCGATCGTACTCTTACCGGCTCCCGCAACTCCCGGATCATACCCGAACTTCATCGGGATAGGCCCCAACAAAGGCTTCTCGGATGTTCTGGTGATTAAGGTCCCTTTGTTGTTTGTATATTCTTTCAGAAGGTACGTTTTGCGAACATCTTTTTCTTCGAACCGGTCATAGAACCACCAGGTACTTAACGCTACGCCGTAGCCGCCTTTCATCCCTTCCTGGTTGAAATCGGTAGGCAAGACGAACATGTGCCAGTCATTCCCTTCGCCAGCAGGACTGTCGGCCGTGACCGGTATCGCCCAGATAATTTCCTTATTGGTGAGCCCCTGTCCTCCCGATTCGAACATTTTCACATAATCGCTCTGCAACTGATAGCCGTACTCCGGTTTCATCAGCTCCCGGCATAAGGTTTCCACTTTTGCATAATACGCGTTATCCGCTGCCGCTTCGTGCAGATATAGACGAATGAGCAACATCCGTGCGAGTCCGCGGCTGAATTTGCCGTATTCGGTTTTATCCGGCATGGGAAGTTTTTCCGCCGCATAGAACAGATCGTCCTCGATAAATTTCACCATCTCTTCTCTCGACAGGCGCGGAAGCGGTTCTTCCCGGAGCGGTTTTTTCAACACCTCAAGCGGCGCCACCACGAGCGGACCGTACATATCGTACAGAATATACGAGAGAAAAGCCCTTGCACAACGCACTTCAGCCATGTATTTCTCTTTCAGTTCTTCTCTCAAGGAGCTGTTCTCGATCTGATCCATCACCAACGTACAGCGACTGATTTTATTGGCAAAGCCGCCGTCGTCGTACGTGCCGTTGCCGTAGTAGAACCATGTGACGTCTGTCGTCTCGGGATGATAGTCCATCTCGATGAATCGCTTCGTAAACCACAGCTGGTCATTTCCGAGAACCTCCGTTGTGGCGTCATTGATCACCATTACCCCGCGTTCGTTTCTGGCATGGATGCCGTTGAACCAGTTCGGGCGCAACGGATAGTAACATGACAGGACAAGAGATTTTATATCTTCTTCGTTCTTCGGAAAATCCGTAAATGGTATATCCGAATAATCGGCCGGTTGCAGATCGGCACATCCGTTAAGCAAAAGAAAGAACGGGAGTACTGCCAGTATAAAAATCGTATTTCTCATAGAATATATTGCTTTCATAATTCACTTTGTTATTTTTTATCAGAATTGTACATCAATCCCGACACTGAATGTACGGGCATTGGGATAAGCAGCCGGAAAAGAATCCGTTTCGGGGTCCAATCCGGAATAAGGGGTAAATACGCACAAGTTGTTGATATCCGTATGGATTCTCAAGTTCGAGATACACTTTATTTTCGCAAGTGTGCGCGGAGACAGCGTGTATCCCAACGTGACGTTCTGTACCCGGATAAACCAGGCATCTTCGTAGAAGAAGTCCCCGTACGTATAGTTATGTCCGTTCGTGACATAAGACGAAGGATGCGTAGTCGACGGATTATTGAATGTCCATCGCTCTTTTACTGTTCTCAAGGCATTATATCCGCCATAATAGATCGAGTTGGCTCCTATCCCGAACTCGGTATAGCTTGGATTCATCATTTTCCGGTCGAACATCCCGTTTAGCTGGCAACTCAAATCGAAATCTTTATACCGGAATGTATGGGTCATACCTGCGAGCCATCCCGGGTCGGAGGTGCCGAGTAACCGCGTATCGGCGTCATCAATCATTCCGTCGGGTTCTCCCGTCCGTATGAAGTATCCTCTCTCATCGACCATCAACTTATTGTCTTTATCCCTTTTATATCCGTTTATATCTTTAATGACGATCTGTCCTGGCAGAAGTTTGGGCTGAGCTGCAGGAGTCGTTTCGCCCGCCTGCATGATATGGTCGGCCACTCTCGAAAAAATCGGGCGTATAGGGTCGTCTTCTCTTTCATAGACATTTGGCTTCCAGTCGGGAGTACGTTCTTTCCATCGGTCTTTGAATCGGGTGAAAGTGAAGTCGGTGCTCCACGAAAAGTCTTTGGTCTCAATATTCCGGGTACTGATGTTGAACTCGAAGCCGGTACTTTGCGTTTTCCCTACATTCGCCATGATCTTATCCAAGCTGTGATAGAGGTTCAGGTATTTGTAGTTGAGCAGGTCGGAGATCACTTTGTCGTAATATTCGAAAGAGCCTCTTATCCGGCCGTTGAAAAGTCCGAAGTCGAGGCCGACATTGAATTCGGTCGTCGTCTCCCACTTCAAATCGGGGTTTCCCAATCGTTTCAGGAACACTCCGGTTTCCTGTGTGTGTTTGCCGGTTATATATGCCATTTTAGCTCCATAGCTCGGAAACGCATAGATTCCTATATCGGCATTACCGGTTTGTCCCCAGCTGGCACGCAGCTTAAGGTTTTCCAACCATGTCAAACTCTTCATAAAATCTTCCCTGCTGATGGTCCATCCTGCTGCAAACGAAGGGAAGTATCCCCACTTATTGTTTTCGGGGAATACGCTTGCTCCGTCGGCACGCAGAGTCGCGTTAAACAGATAACGGTTCTTCAGCACGTAATTCGCCCGGAAGAAATAAGATTGCATCTTGGTGTTGGAATAGCTGGATCCGACGGTCTTCGTACCGGCTCCCGCTCCCATATTGTTATAAATAAAAGCATCGGTGATAAAGTCGTTATTCCCGAGATTACGCCCTTTCCTTGCAAACTCTTCGTAAGATGTTCCCGCAAGCAGATTCAGGTTGTGTATGTCGTTGAACACTTTCGTATAGTTCGCCGTAGCTTCGATCAGATATTGATTGTTATCCTGCGAGTAGCCGGCGGCCACACCGCGCAGTTTGCTTCCGTTCAGGGTCGTCTTAGGCTGGTAAGTATCTCTCGACATAGCCACTCGATCCAAGCCTGTGTTCAACCTGATCATCAGGCCTTCGACAGGGGTTATTTCCACGAACAGATTTCCGAGCAGTCTGTCGGTATTGGTTTTATCGATATTGTTCAGCAGGGAATAGGGATTCGCCTGATTCCCGACCTGCGGATTGAGAGGATAAGTTCCCGTTTCCTCGTCATAGGCCTTGATATGCGGTCCCATCATAATGGCCGAACGTATGATTCCGGAGTTCTCGGATTTCCCGTTCCCCAGTTGGGTATTATCGTTGTTGAGCCGGCTCATGGTCAGGTTCAATCCCATTTTGATATACGAATTGATCTTCTGATCGATGTTCGACTTGACGGTATACCTTTTCAATCCTGTATTTTTGATAATTCCGATATGGTCGTAATAGTTGAGAGAAACGTTGTAGACGGTATTTTCGGTTCCTCCGCTCACATTGATATTATGTTCCTGTATCCGCCCGTCGCGGGTGATCAGTCCCAACCAGTCGGTTCCCCTGCCTGCAGCGGCGATCTGCTCGTTCGTATAGGTCGGGGCGTATAACTTCCCGTCGACCGGATTTTTCTGGGCTTCGCTGAGGCTGTTGGGCCCCCAGGGAGTGACTTTGTTCTTCCATAGCCATTCTTCATAACCGGCTTCGTTATAGAGTGTCATCCATTCGTTCAGGGGCAGCAGATCGTATTTATCCGTGTATTTCTGTACGGAGAAATTCGTGGAATAAGACACGGTTGTCCGTCCTGCTTTTCCTCTTTTCGTGGTAATCAGTATCACTCCGTTAGCCGCCCTTGCTCCATAGATAGACGTCGCACTGGCATCTTTCAGCACTTCGATCGATTCGATATCGTTTGGGTTCAGGAAGTTCAACACTCCTTGCGTGCCGGGATTCATCTTCGGGTCTTTCCCCGTCATATCCTCCACCTCGGAAATAGGGAACCCGTCCACAATATAGAGCGGCCGATTGCTTGCGTTTATCGAACCGGCCCCTCTGATCAGGATGTCGATGCCGCCTCCCGGTTGTGCACTGTTCTGCTTGGTATACAGACCAGAGATTTTTCCTGAGATCGCATGCATGACCGAGGCATTTCCCGTCAGTGTTAGATCGTCTGCCTTCACATTGGAGATGGCTCCGGTCAGGTCGCTTTTTTTCATTGTGCCGTATCCTACCACGACAACCTCCTCCAGTACCTTGTCATCCGTCTTCATCGTCACGTCGATCGTTGCCCGTCCGGCCACCGCCACCGTTTGGGTCTGCATCCCCATATAGCTGAATATCAGTGTGCCTTCGGATGGCACATTTTCCAGCACATACTTCCCGTCGATATCGGTAATCGTACCGATCGTGCGGTTGTTCTCTACCACAACGGATGCTCCGATAACGGTCAAGCCCGTATCGTCCACCACCGTACCGCGTACGGTAATGGTCTGAGCAAACGTCCCCAACGATACTGCCCACAGCAGGGCAAACAATATTCCTTGCCATTTACAGATTAAATGTTTGCGTTTCATTCTTACCTTGTTTTTAATAAATACTACGTTGTTGTTCAAAAATAAGTTGTTATTCAATTCAAATAATATGACAAGTGGATTGGGTATCGGGTGTATAAAAAGGTTTCTCACAGCCTGTTAATGATTGGGGCGAAGGCTTGGTTAAGCCCTCGTAGGATATGCAAAATCCTCTATTTCCATGTATTATCGGCATCGTCTCTTATTCCGTACGATTCACTATTCTTCTCAAGCTGTTTTTTTAGAGCCCGCAAAACTATTTGTTTCTTTTTACAATAAGCAATAGCCGCATATGTTATATAACATATTTTCGATCCAATCGGGCGGTGGACAAATTTTGCAAGTTCCCCATTCTCTTCTTTTCTTACATATAAATATAAAGAGGGTGTGCCAAAATGCAATGTTTTGGCACACCCTCAAAGAACTATAAGATTTTATTGGGAGAGGCATTGAACACCTGAGCTTTTTAAAAAAGCGGTTTCAATGCACACATCAAATCAATCTTATCATACTGAACCTACCCTAATATTGATCTTCGGCAAACCCGGTATAACTATGTCCGCTAATCACATAGGTCTCATCTTTACTTGCATCATATGATACATTCTCGAATACCCATTCATACTCTGCAACATTGGGATCTTTCCATTCTGTTTTTGCCTTTTGTACTCCTTTAAATGTTGCTTTTCCGCTAAAGAGTTTTACCTTTAGATAGAGGCTGTCTGCTGTATTCCCTCCTTTTGTCTTTACGACCTTAGGAATAATCTTGCCTTCGATTACCGTAGCCCTCAGGTACGGACGGTCTAAAGAGATCGTTTCTCCTTCCTTCGTGGGAGCAGGGACTTTATTTTCACTCTTGTCAAAAGGAGGAGCGACAATTGTATGCAGATTATCCGTCAATTGATTAAAATCCTGATTAGACGAAGCAAAGGATGCCGGCGTGCCAGACAACATAAATTTGCTTTTCAGAGGGAGGAGCTTTCCCACATCATCAATCCATAATTCATTTTCAATATTCTTTGAAGTATTGTAAATGCGTACTTCCTTGCCATCATAATGATGAATAACCTCTTGCTTCTCGTTGATTATTTTAATCACATAACGTCCCGAATAATCGATCGTTGCACTATCCCATATCTCTATATCCTGTTGACAAGAAATGAAGAACGACGTGCTCACACACAACACAACCGATAATATATAAAACTTTCTCATAATTTTTTATTGTTTTTTTAGTATAACAGTAAATATCATTCCGGCATATTCTGCTTTCCATGACACATTTCCCTTTTCCGGTTCACAGACCGCATCATTCAATGCAGACAAGGAATCTCCCCAGCCAGGGAGACTATTTGAAAGCAATGTTAATGAATTGTCATTTTTCAGTTGTATGTAACCACTACATGCATACGAATTACCATATCCGGCCCTTTGAGCATAATACCCTCCAAGAAAATCGGATATCTGAAAGAAGCCCGGAGCAATCTTTTTAATCGTTACCGTGAATCCCGGATACGGAATAACTTTTCCATTGCTTAACCGTTGTGTTCCTTCAATACCAGTGTATTTCCCGGATATATCCGTTTTTACACTTGGATCAGCAACGATTATTTCTCTGGAACGGGTCGTTTTCACCCCATCAGCGTTCGTATAGATATAATCCAAATGATATATACCTACTGTTTTCACATCTACACTTCCTATAACTTGAACACTTTTAGACACATCTTCATTCCTATATGTCACTAAATACCCCGGTTCTTCATAAGAAGTTCCCAAAGATACCAACATCCTCGCATCGCCTTTAAGTTCAAAATGCAAAATGCTCGATGTGTTTTCGGTTTCTTTTTCACATGCCATCAAAAGAAACAACGAACAGAAGAACATGCTTATATAATTTATTTTTTTCATATCGAAATTTTTTAATATGGTTCATTAGTTCTGATCATCTAATTCTTTCACAACGATTTCCGGCTTCACATTCCACCAGACCTTTTCTCCAAGATTTGCCTTTTGGGCCGGACTGTTAGGATTACGATTAATCACGGCATCCGGATAAATTGGAGATGCTGGGAGTGAAGCATTCAACTTTGCCCGCCCATTGACAGCAATCGTTATATTACCGATGAGTAATGGATCGTTAAAGGCTTGTTTCCTGTTTAAGACAATATCCAACATGTATAAAGCCGGATATTTAATGCGATTACGTTCCAAAAACGATTCAATATGTTGATAATTAGCGTTGGCAACCCATTTCTGCATACCAATCTGCTTAATCGCACTTTCTTTGTCTGTCGCTTTCCATGCAGCATATTTATTCAAGATAGTCATATCCGTGACCCCATGTTGTTCCAAAGATGCTTTGACTCCATTTTCATAATACTGCTTTGCGTTACCGTAATCTCCTGCACGAGCATATACTTCTGCAATGTAGAAATGAACTTCCCAACTTGACATAATCATCAAGTCCATATCTTCTTTGAACAGAGCTTTACTGTATGTGACATCTTTGTCTTTCTTGCTCCCGTCAGAAGCTTCTTTGGAATCGAAATCGCCGAAAAATGCTCCTCGGTATGTTCCGGCATTCTTATCTGCCATTGTGAATAAAGTAGCAATTCGAGGGTCATTATTCACTTGCAGGTAATCGATGAAGTTTTTGCATGCAATCACATTCGTTGTCAAATAACCCGCTCCTCCTTCTTGAAACTCTCTCATTGGGTGGCGTTTACCTTCCTGTCCATCGGACCATACTTTACCCGATATTTTAGCACTTGCGGTTAAGAAATCATTCGCTTTCACAAAAGCCAATACTTTTGCATTATCATACCCTGACGTCTCGGAAAGTCTCAACATTAATTTCAATTTGACGGAATTGGCGAATTTTTTCCATTTAGCCATATCCCCGGCATAGATAAAATCATATTCCGTATCAACATTGGCTTTACTTAAATCCACCTTTAACAATTCATCTACCCTTTTGAGCAAATCAACGTAGATATCTTCACTTTTGTCAAACTTTGGCGTACTATTGCCTTCATCCCCTTTTAAAGCTTCCGAATAAGGAATATTTCCCCAAACATCGGTCATCACCTGCCACGTAAAAATTGATAGTACTTCGGCAATAAAATAACTCCCGTGGTCATTTGCGTTGGAGGCAATCTTTTTAATCTTATTCAAGTCTTCCTGTACACCAGCCGTTAAACTTTGATATGCGGTACCAAAAGAAGTTTCATTGTATTCACATAGAAATTTAAATTGGGAAGCCGAATATGCCTGGGTCCAATATTCCGACCAGAATGCACCGGCAAATCCCATATCCCATCCCATCAGATTGTTTCCCAATCCGACTTCTGCTGCGGGTAATAATACTTTTGCATCTGGAATTTCTTCCAATACATTGGGGTCATGATTCACATCAAGCCAGTCTTGGCATCCGGATGTGAAAAGCAGCATAAACACAGCCGATATTAATACAATTATTTTATTCATAATGTTCTTTTTTAAATATTACACTTAGAAAGCCAAAGTTAAACCAAATGTATACAATTGGTTACTCGGATTAGCATTAAATTCTCCAAATTTTGCACTTACGTCGTTCCCAAAAGTAGTTGTTTCCGGATCTATATATGGATTTTCACGAGGAGTCCACAACAAGATGTTACTTACGTTAAACGATATTCGAGCGGAGGCCAGATGCAATTTAGAACAGAACCCCACAGGAATTCGATAGGCAATACCGGCATCTCTTAACTTGAGATATGAACGGCTGATTACAGCACTTTGCTGTCCCATTAATCCTCCACGATCAGAGTAGAAAGTATGCAATGCTGTAGGATCTACAGGAATCGTATTCTCACGATAGGTACCGTCACCATTATCAATCACCGAATTAGGAACCATAAACGGCTTCCGGTCATTCAATACGGTTTCAGGAGCGCTACCTGTCCAATGCATATATTTTTTCGTATTGGAATAGATATATCCTCCGTTACGATAGTCAAATGTAGCAAATAAAGATAGGCCTTTCCATGTAAAGGTATTGGTAAGTCCCATACGATATTTTTCATTGATATCCTTTCCAAAATATTCAGTCGTTGCAGTAGGTTGCGGATTTCCTTTACCGTCCACAATCGTGTATTCTTTACCATCAATCGTGGCTTTCTTTACTCCCGTTAATTTGAATTGACCTAAAGGCTCCCCTTTTACTGCGTAAATACCTGCTCCTCCGAAGCCTCCCAAGAAAACTTCATCTACATCCAAATTCTCTACTTTATTTTTATTCGTGGAGTAATTCCATGAGATATCCCATGAAAAGTCTTTTATCTTAACAGGTGTTACGTTTACGGTCAATTCGAATCCCCGGTTGCGTACATCCCCCAAATTACTGATTTGTGAGGTGTATCCACTGGATGGATCTTTGGGTATAACATCGATCAATCCTTCCGTATATCTGTCGTAATACGAAAAATCAAACCCCAAGCGATTTTCAAAAAAACGGGCTTCCAGTCCGATCTCAAATTCTTTCGTTAACTCCGGTTTCAACTCCGGATTCCCTAACTGATTGGATACGGAGTAAGAATTCACTCCATTTAGGGGAAAAGAAAGATCATCTACTTTCGGATAGCCCGGATTCTGAATCGTTGCTGCTACATAGCGATCATACACATAATAGATATCTGCATCATTACCAGTCATACCATAAGCCACACGAAATTTGGCAAAATTAACAAAACGTGTCTTGATATCTCTCGACTGCAAGAAATCGGTAATTAAGAAGCTGAACGTAGCTCCCGGATAAAAATAAGAATTATTATTCTGAGGAAGAGTTGAAGACCAGTCATTTCTTGCAGTCAACGTCAGATAGGCAAAATCTTTATATCCCAGATCGGCATTCAGATATAAACCAACCAACCTGCGTTGTTCTTTTCTTTGATTGGAAACAGATGGAGAACGGCTATTCCTCAAATTATAAAACCCAGGGACATCGATAGAGTTGATTGCTCCCGAAAGCCAATTGTATTTACGCTCATTGACATTCAACCCTGCAATCGCATTCAAAGACAGTCCCGATTCCCATTTTGTTTTATACGTGGCCATTGCATCATGATTTATCTGAACACGCTCCCGCCTCCATTCTTCATATCTACCTGCATTAGCCGTACTGGAGCCGTCGTTGGGCGCGCCCGGTGTAAATTTCACAGGAGCCGTATGAGACTCCGATGTAGAAACTTCCAAATCTCCGCCGAAACGATACGTAAAATTCAATCCTTTGATAACTTCATAGTCTAACTGAAATTTACCGAACACTTTATGTTTATTTTGTGTAGCACCATCTTCATTTAGCACATAATACGGATTCAAACCATAGGGCGTAAAATAGTTGTCCAGATTATTGAATTTACTTTTGTAATCTTTGAAATCAACAATCGAAATGTCGCTTGCGATTTCATATAAAGAACGATGCAGTGAAGTACCTTGTCCAGAAGGCACAGCTTTCGTCTTTTCCGTGCTGAAATTTACCGATGAACTCACGGTCAGATTTTTGGCTTGATGAGAGCCTCTGGCTGCAATGGTGTAACGTTTGTATGAATCATGATCCGTCGGAACGACACCATCCGAACTGTTTTGTGAAAGTGATAAGAAATAGTTTGTTTTAGCCGTGCCCCCGGATAGAGAGAGCGAATTCTTATAATTCTGTCCCAGATCATAAAAGTCTCTTACCCTATTTTTAAGGAACACATATGGTTTTACTTGTTGTTCGTTCTCAATGATTCGTCCCCAGACCCTTTCTTTTCCGTCGTATGGAGCCCCCCAGTTTCCGTTTTCGTCAAGGGCTCTGTTTCCGCTCCATCCCTGGCCAAACTGAGATTGTTCTTCCGGTAGGCGTCCTACACGAGAGATCGTATAACCGCCGTCATAAACGATTTGCACTTTACCCTCGGTATTCTTTCCCGATTTGGTTGTAATCATGATCACTCCATTAGCCGCTCGCGAACCATACAAGGCTGTTGCTGCCGCACCTTTAAGTACGGTCATATCTGCAATATCATCCGGGTTTAAGGCGTTAATACCCGATCCAAAGTCTACCTGGGAGTTCAAATTGTTTCCCGAACGATTCTGTGCATTCGTAATCGGTATTCCATCTACAATATAGAGAGGTTGATTATTCCCAAAAGAAGAAGCTCCGCGGATAATCACATTTTGGGTGGCTCCAGGACCAGGCGCCGTAGAGATGTCAACTCCTGCCACTTTCCCTTGCAGGGCATTCATGGGATTCACGGCTTTAGCATTCGCAATTTCATCCCCTTTGATAGAAGTGGCCGCATACCCCAATGCTTTCTTTTCACGAGTAACCCCCATGGCTGTAACCACTACTTCCTCCAATGCTCTCGTATCACCTTTCAAAACAACTTGAAGGTTGGGAGCAATCGCCACTTCCTGGGTAACCATTCCGATATACGAGATCATCAATGTTTTTGCCGAACTCGGCACCTCGGGCAAAGCAAACTTCCCGTCCATATCCGTCACAGTACCGACCGTCGTGCCTTTTACCACTACCGAAGCTCCGATAACCGGTTCTCCGTTCTCGTCCGTCACCGTGCCTCGCACCTGTGCCTGCGCCATTACTGCACCTGCTCCGATAAAGAACAGGGCTAAAAACAGTTTTAGTTTTCTTTTCATACTCTTCTAATTTTAAAAAAACAACATACATTCATTCCTCTCAATTCATACATCCGATTCCACTGCATCCGGACAAATCATTTTTTTATTTTCATGGCCTCTATTCGTACTTTCAAATAAATTTTCATACACCATTGGATGCTTTCTCTTAATAAGCATCGACTGCAAAAATAGCGAAAATTTGTTATTCGCAAATATTTTCTGATAAAAAAAACTTTTTATTCCAAATAAGGCTTTCCGATTGCGTCAATTATAAAAAATTTGCACTACATACGGCTTTGCATTATCTTTGTACTTTCATCATAAAATAAAATCGTATCAATATGGCATTACAATGCGGCATTGTGGGACTACCGAATGTGGGGAAGTCGACGTTATTTAACTGTTTATCGAATGCGAAAGCGCAGGCGGCTAATTTTCCGTTCTGTACCATCGAGCCCAATGTGGGGGTGATCACCGTCCCCGATGAGCGACTCAACAAACTGGCCGAGTTGGTACATCCGGCACGGATTGTCCCGACGACGGTCGAGATTGTCGACATTGCCGGCCTCGTGAAAGGCGCCAGCAAAGGAGAAGGATTAGGCAATAAGTTTCTGGCGAATATCCGCGAGACAGACGCCATCCTCCATGTATTACGCTGCTTCGACGATCCCAATGTCGTGCATGTAGACGGGAGTGTGGACCCGGTACGCGACAAGGAAATTATCGACACCGAGCTTCAGATCCGCGATCTGGAAACGGTCGACAGCCGTATCTCGAAAGTACAGAAACAAGCCCAAACGGGGGGAGATAAGCAGGCCAAGCTCACCTGCGAGGTGCTGGTCAGATACAAGGAAGCGCTTGAGCAGGGCCGGAATGCCCGCACGGTTTCGTTCGATACGAAAGATGAACAAAAAGTGTCTCGCGAGCTGTTCCTGCTCACCGACAAGCCCGTACTCTACGTCTGCAATGTTGATGAAGCAAGTGCCGTGAATGGCAATGCCTATGTAGAACGGATACGTGAGGCGGTAAAAGAAGAAGGAGCAGGCATTCTTGTCGTAGCAGCCAAGGTCGAGAGTGAGATTGCGGAACTCGATACGTACGAAGAGCGACAGATGTTTCTGGCTGAGGCCGGCCTTGAAGAGTCCGGCGTAAATCGTCTGATCAGAGCAGCATACAAGTTACTTGATCTGGAAACGTTTCTGACCGCCGGACCCGAAGAGGTACGTGCATGGACGTATCGCAAAGGAAGTAAGGCGCCCCAATGTGCGGGGGTAATCCATACCGATTTTGAAAAAGGCTTTATACGCGCCGAGGTCATCAAGTACGACGATTATATCCATTATGGCTCGGAAGCAGCCGTGAAAGAAGCCGGCAAGATGCACGTGGAAGGAAAGGAATACATCGTGCAGGACGGAGACATTATGCACTACCGTTTCAACGTGTAGCTTCCCCGCAAGAGAAACATTGTAAAAACGATTGAAGGAGGGGGAGCACATTGGACTGGCGTGATTTCTTTTATTTCTCACGAGGTGAACGGCGAGGGTTAATCGTCCTGCTCTGTCTGATTGCTCTGGCGGGTATCCTCATGCTGCTGAAAAGCCCTTCATCGGATCAGGAACAGCCGACACATGGAGATACGACCTCCGTTCGTCAGATGTCGCCGGCAAATACGTCGGAGGGTCCGGCTGACTATCCAACCGTACAGCCGCCAAGGCAGCCGGCCGGCAGACCGCGCCCTGCCGCTTCGCGAACACATGAGACCACCGGCGAGCGTATCAAACGATTGACCGATCCGCGTCCGCGATACCCTCGAACTCAAAAACTCCCTCAAGGCTCTACCCTCGAACTGAATACTGCCGATACGACCGATCTTCGGAAAATACCGGGCATCGGCTCCACCTTTTCCAAACGCATCGTCAAATACCGTAACTTATTGGGTGGGTATGCCGATGTATCTCAATTGGCGGAAGTATACGGGATCGATGAAGAGAAGTACACGGCATTGGCACCATGGTTTACGGTCGATCCGACACGGATCCGAAGGCTGAACGTGAATCGTCTGCCGGAAGATTCGCTGCGTCGTCATCCTTATATCGATTATCGTCAGGCAAAGTTGATGGTACGTTTGCGCAGACAGCAAGGCGGCCTTACCGGATGGCACGATCTGATGCTTTTAGAAGAGTTTACCGACGCAGACCGGCATCGCCTTGAACCATATCTGTCGTTCGAAAAATAAATCCGAGACCTTCATTTGAAGCATCGGCGCTTGTCTTATATTGATATGTACCGCTTACAACCGACAAGGAGCGGGAGGGATATCCTGATGTTCACCGTATTTTCCCGATCTTTTTTCCTCCCTTCAAAATTATTCAAAACAGTTTCTGATTCCGAATATTTTTAAGTGTGTTTTTATTATTTTGAAAATCAATAATATGCAAAAAATAGTAAAAAAAATAATCAGAAAAACCTTTGTGAAAGTTTGCAAAATAAGATTTTACACTTATCTTTGTAACAGATTTTGTATATGCATAATCATCATGTTGAGTGGAAGTTCGATATGAGGGAAAGAAATGAATGATACATGTCATAGGATGAAGAACAAATAAAGAGTCTTTTATTTTAGTAATAGTACATGAACAGAAAATACGCTTAATTCAATTATTTACTCACTAAAAAACTTAAACGCCATGAGTTACAAAAAATTAAAAATCGAGAATCCTCTTGTGGGGTCCGAAAAGGAATTGTTAAGAGTTAATCTTGGAGGAAAATCCGGTATCTACGGCGCTTGCAGTATTGAAGACTTCCTTCCGGGCATTAGCGATTTAAGTTTAACACATGAAGATGCTGAAGGCTTCTTGGGCTATCCCACTTCTTTCACTCCCGCGAACTTTTGGAGAAAAGATGGTGGTGTAAGTGTTTGGATGTATGAAGAGGCTTTCGATAATTGGCAAGATTTGTACGGAATGGATGCGGTGAAGGTCTTTTATCATTCGGGGCACGGAAACATGTTAGAGGACGGAACCTATATGGCTCCAATGGGAGCTGTATGGGATGACCGATCTTTGGCGCTATCATCTAAGATGGCTTTTGCCAATGAGAAGTTGAGATATCTGTTTTGGTCAACTTGTCTCAGTTTAAGAGTCCACGATGGACATTCTCCTGATCGTACCTGGCGACTTGCCAATAAAGGAGGGTTGAGGATGATCTTTGGTTATGAAACGGTATCTTATGACAGTGGCCGCTATGGCAGTGAATTTTGGAAACAATGGAAAAAAGGAAAGAGTTTTTCTGATGCTTTTATTGAAGCCAGTTGGTCGCTATTCCGGAATCAAACGCCCGTCGTTTGTGCATGTGGCAATACTAAAGAGGAGGTTCAAAAAAGGCTGTTTTCGGAAAGAATGTTTTATTCCGGGGCGGTGAGCAGCAACTGGTATTGGTGGAAGTGGAGAGAGGCCCAAAACCATAAAGGCCTTAAGACAGCAAGAGCGAAGGCCCCTCAAAATATGGATGTGTTGCTCTTGAAACCGTACATAATTGACGATGATTTGATGTCAGCAATTGCAAATAAAGTCGGCATCAACAAAAGAACGGCAAAATCGATTGCTATCGGACAAGATGGTTTACGTTGTATCGGAACAAAAGACATTTTGGTAAGTGTGGATTCTTCAGGGACGCTGCAATTACAAATGGCTCAGGCTAATTATCTGAATGACAACCGGATCAGCGAAATCCAAGCAACCAAGATTGCCAGAGAATTGATTGAAGATTTGGGAATTGCCAAGGATGTCAAATTGACACCGGCAACTACGTATAACTCGTTCCTGTGTGGTGCCAATACGAAAACTGGCGAGCAGGGCAAGCCAACGGTGGTAGAGACTATTATTCAGTTCCGCCAAGTCAATGACAAAATGGAAAGTGTGAATGCAGATTCCGGTTTCGTTGCAGTCGCTGTTGACAACGACGGAAAGATCACACGTCTAACCAGCTCCGTCAAACCAATTGTAGATACCCAAAAGAGTATTGATATGCAGAGCCTTGCTAAAAAGAGGGAGGTCAAAATGAAGGAGCTTTCTGTCGAAGAACGATTCGAAAGAAAGATCAATCGCTTGATAAACGGAACGACAAACAACAGCAAGTTGATGAAGATAACAGATGCCCCAAAGGTAATGGTCGAAACACTCTCCGATAAAATCGGGTATGACTTCTCTTCCAACTATGCCCAACCGGTCCAGCAGCGTGATATCGAAATCAAAGTGGGCGATTTTGTAAAGCGCTACCAATTGAGAGTAGATTTGTAATGCACATTCCGGATCGTTTATTTGAAAGGCTATAGGATGATTTTGCAGTTGCAAAAATTCTTCTAACCGTAAAAGGGGGATGAATTCCTGTCTCATCCTCCTTTTTCTTCTTTCCATACCCAAATGCATCGATCATCATGAAAAAAGAAATCATATTAAAGGTCAGCGATACATACGTGTTCGAGTTGGAGAGCCACGCAGGAGGTGGGTACTCCTGGACGCCGGTTTCGAATAACGAAGAAATTACCGAAGTACGACTCAAGTCACGTAAGCCGGATCAAGACATAACGCTAAACCCTGTCGGCAAAGGTTTTCCCGTTGAAGTGGAAATCAAAGCCCTTGCAAAAGGGAGGTCCGTTGTTCTTCTCGAGGAAAAAAGAGCCTGGGAAAGAGAAACCCAACCATTGAATAGCTGTAGAATCAAGATCACCGTAAAATAACAAAGACATGACTGAAAACAAAATGCAAAAAAAAGGAACGGCGTTCGAGATGCCCAAGTGGGGATGGATTCCCGATATCCCGGATGCAAGGGACTATGTGTACGAGGCTCCGCTTAAACTGAGAAGCGCAAGGGCCTTGCCGTCGAACGTCGATCTCCGAAAAAATTGCCCGCCGGTGTTTAACCAGGGGGCCTTGGGGAGTTGCACGGCCAACGCCCTGTTGGCGGCTGTCGAGTTCGGGAAAAAAATCAAAGGGCAAAAAACCTGCAGGCTCTCAAGACTCTTCCTGTACTACAACGAGCGCATGATGATGAATACGGTTTATTCCGACAGTGGCGCCTACCTGCGAGACGGTGTCAAGTCGTTGAACAAACAAGGCGTATGTCCCGAAAAAGAGTGGCGATACAGCGCAAATACAAAACCGGGTGCAAAGTTTACAAAGAAGCCTCCCAAGAAATGCTACGATTCGGCACTCGACCATCAGATCTTATCTTATTGGCGCATCTCTCCCGTCATGCACGACATACGCGCCTGCCTTGCCGACGGCTTTCCGTTTGTGTTCGGCTTCTCCGTATATGCCAGCTTCATGACGGAAGAAGTGCGCAATACCGGTATCATGCCCATGCCGCAACCGGACGAGCAGCAGCTTGGCGGCCATGCGGTGATGGCAGTAGGTTACGATGAAGAAAAGGAGATGCTCCTCGTGCGCAACTCATGGGGAAAGGAATGGGGTGACAAAGGTCATTTCTGGATGCCCTACGACTACATCCGCAAAACGAAAAATTGCGCCGACTTCTGGACCATCAGAGATGTTGAATAACAGAGAAGAACGTATGTTTTTCAACAACAAAAAATATGGTATCATGGAAGCTTAAATAAGAGTCACTCGTATAGAAACATGCCATTTCCCTTTGTCAAACAACCCGATGCGATGGACTGCGGGCCGGCGTGCCTGACCATGATTGCACAAAATGAATATTGTATTATGTTTTTTTAGTACAAATAATTTGGACAAATCCGATACATGCTGTTGTTTTGTAACCGAGATATATGATCTCTTCGACTGGTGTAAAAACCGAACGAAAGGAAATCATGGAAGAACATAGGTACCCCCCCCCTCACTGCAGACTCTTTACCCCCTAAAAGGTAAAAGTTGATAGTGATCACTTGCATTTGCATACAGAAACTTGTTCGACACAAGCAGATGTGCGTTATTTGAATACAAGAACACGAAAACAGGGCAGCTTAAGGAACTGCCGGATTAGAAGGAACCAAATGCCTAAGGCATATATACTTTGACAACTCTGAGAACAGTTTGCTCTCGCAAGAGAGACAAACACAGAAGAAACACGATTTTCACGATGTATAATCCCAACAAGCCGGAAAAGGCGCTGCAGAAATTGTAAAAAAGATATTTCACCTAGTTTCTTATGTCTGCCGAAAGCGAAGTACAGTAACGAGTAGGGCAGTGTAGCAACCTCCAACCGGCATCGTCATGCCGGGAAACTGCATCAAACAATGGACGCGGATTTCGAAAAGCGAAGAGAGTAGAAAAATAAGAAAAATGATTCTCTCATGAATAAGATCAAAGATATTCAATTACTGGAGATATCATATGGAATGCAGGAATAAATGAAATGATGTTTGCACAAAGTAATTTTGATAACGAAATGTGCTTATCATGCAAATTATTGCCGATATGCACAGGCCCTTGTTATCAAAACTACCGAGATTATAAGGAAGGAAAAAGTAAGACTTTCTGCTTTCAAAAGGACAATGAAATCGATGTCGAGATGTTTATCATACAGTATTATCTAACTACGATAAAGTATGCGGAAAAGAATAAGGTATGATATGCTCGTCAGTGCATTATTGCTTTCTGTTTCATTTTGTATCCATTCACAGCATTCGTTGAGTGGTTATGTAATAAAAGAAAAAGCAAAAACGCCGTTGGAGTTTGCCACCGTTGTGCTTTACACGGCTGATTCTGCACTACTCAAAGGTGGTATAACGAACGGCAAAGGCATATTTCAATTTGATGCCGTCCGCGACGGGCACTATACGCTTGAGGTGCGTTTGATCGGCTATCAGACCGTCCGCCAACCGGTCAACGTGTGTGGTGCCGACACGGACGCGGGCACGATCGTCCTGGCGGAGACGGGCATCGGCCTTGGTGAAGTGACGGTGACGGCGGCTACGCCACCCGTGTTGCAGAAAGCCGATCGCATGATTGTTCGCCCGGAAGCTTACATGCTGACCGCCGGAAAGAGTGCGGCAGACGTACTCCGCGAATTGCCGGGCGTCGTCGCCGAGTCGGGCGTCGGGCTGTCTGTAGTGGGCAAGCCCGCTATCGTCTACATCAATGGCAAACCTGCCGATTTGACAGGAACGAGTGTGGACAGAATCCTCAAAATGTTGCAGGCGGAACGCATCGAGCGCGTGGAGCTGATCACTAACCCGCCGGCGCGCTACGAGGCCGCCCACTCGGGTGCCATCATAGATATCCGCTTGCGACGTGACGAGTCTGCGGGTTACAACGGAACGGCCGCCCTGAACTCTTACCTCAAGACCACCGGTCTCGTCTTCACGCCCTCTCTTAGCGCCAACTATCGCATAGGTAAATGGAATGTCTACGGCAACTATGGACTGGACAATGGACGATACGAGCAGCAATTCCACGACGTGAATCGGTATCGTACCCTCGCCGTTCCCCTCGAATACACCGAACACGGTATCTATCGCCCCAGCGGAATGTCACACGACGGCTCGATAGGCATCGATTGGTTCCCCTCAAACCGCCACACGATCGGCTTCCTGGCGAAAGCTCAACGCTACGATGGCGGCAACACCAATCGCTCCACAACAGATATTCGACGCCTCGGCAGTACGCAGGTCGATTCAAGTATCATCTCCCCACTTACGATGGATATTACATCCAACTTTTTTTCGTTGGATATGAATCATGTCTGGACATGGAGTAAGGATGCGAGCCTGACCACAGACGCCGTCTATTCTTACGCCGACCACCGGCAGGAGCAGCAGATGAAGCTCAATTACATAGATGCTGCCGGCAGAGAACTCCGCCCGCATAATGGCAGGAGCCATGGCGTCAAACAAAAGACGGACGTATGGATGCTTAAGACAGACTACGAGAGGCGCCTCCCTGCCGACATACGTTTAGAGACAGGTGCTCAGCTAAGCCATATCAAGCGCGACAACGATTTGACGGGTTTCACGCTCGACGCCTCCGACACGTGGATCGAAAACACCGCCCAGTCGAACCATTTCATTTATAAAGAGCAAATCGCGGCACTTTACATCAACCTCAGCCGCGAGTGGGGCGAACGATTCAGCCTCTCGGTCGGGCTGCGTGGCGAGCACACGTTTCAGGACGGTTATCAGGCCGTGGGAGACACGGGCTTCACGCGCCGCCGCTGGAACCTCTTTCCCTCTGCATCGGTGCAATACACCTTCGGCCGCGGGCAATCGCTCTCTCTTTCCTACGCTCGGAAAGTGGATCGGCCTTCTTTCAGTAGCCTGAACCCCTTTCGCTTCTACACGTCACCGAATGCCTACCAAGAAGGAAACCCGAGCCTGGATCCGAGTTACAGCCACAACCTGCAACTGAATTATCGTTTTCGCAACTATAACCTTTCACTCTCCTATACCCACACGGACGGTATGATCGTCCAGGAGCCGTCGCAGAATGATGCCACGCGTGAACAATCATATGTCTACAGAAACTTCGGGCGCTCGGACTTCTATTCCCTTTCGCTGAACTTGCCCTTTCGCATCTATTCGCGTTGGTCAATGAACGTCAACGCCAATGGCTTCTGCCGGTCCTACCGGTCACGTTTTATGGGCGACGACTTCCACAAGACCTTCTTTTATGCCAACGCGCGCCTCAGCAACCGCTTCGATTGGGGGCGCGGATGGAGAATGCAGTGGAACGGCTTCGTCGTCACGCCTATGTGGTATCTCGCGCGGCGCTTCAAAACGCGAGGCTCTACGGATCTGGCTATCGAGAAGTCGCTTTGGAACAATCGTAGCACCTTAACAATCACACTGAACGACCCCTTCCGTTGGAATAAGTCGCGATCCACCCTCCGTTACGGGAACATCGACACAGAGAGCTTGGTCATTCCTGACTATCGATCCATCCGCCTCGACTTCACCTATCGTTTTGGGTCGGATAAGGTGAAGCGCTCTCGCCAACGCCGAACTGGCGCAGAAAGTATTAATAGTCGACTATAGTCATCAAATATTGCATGAAATTTCCCTTTGTCAAACAACCCGATGCGATGGATTGCGGGCCGGCGTGCCTGACCATGATTACACAAGAAAATTATTTATTACGTTTTTTTTAACATAAATAATTTGGATGAATCCGATACATGCTGTTATTTTGCAACCGAGATATATGATCTCTTCGATTGGTGTAAAAACCGAACGAAAGGAAATCATGGAAGAACATAGGTACCTCCCCCTCACTGCGGACTCTTTACCCCCTAAAAGGTAAAAGTTGATAGTGATCACTTGCATTTGCATACAGAGACTTGTTCGACACAAGCAGATGTGCGTTATTTGAACACAAGAACACGAAAACAGGGCAGCTTAAGGAACTGCCGGATTAGAAGGAACCAAATGCCTAAGGCATATATACTTTGACAACTCTGAGAACAGTTTGCTCTCGCAAGAGAGACAAACACAGAGGAAACACGATTTTTCACGATGTATGATCACCAACAAGCCGGAAAAGGCACTGCAGAAATTGTAAAAAAGATATTTCACCTAGTTTCTTATGTCTGCCGAAAGCGAAGTACAGTAACGAGTAGGGCAGTGTAGCAATCTCCAACCGATATCTTCATATCGGAAAACTGCATCAAACAATGGACGCGGATTTCGAAAAGCGAAGAGAGTAGAAAAGAAAATTAAAATGTAAATGACATGGAAGAGATAAAATTTATCATTGAAAGTCAAGATGTTTTAAAAGAAGAAATGGCCTCAATCTTTGGAGGATCTGCGGATGCTCCTCCTGTAATTCATTGTAATAGTAATGGAATCGTTAATATTCCTCCTACTAAAGAGAATTAGTAGAGCATGTTATAATTAGATTAGTGACGGGCTTGTGGCCTTTTTTACTTCAAGCCCGTTCTCTATTTTAACGGTTTTTGTCAATATGATCTGGTCAAAATACAATTATCTATATAAATCCAAGCAATATGGAAAGTGCTTTTTATATAATTCAAGAACGAACTCATTCATATCCCTCTCTCCGTCTCTATTTAAACAATTAAGTGTAATTAAAAAATCACATCAACAAGAAGTAGCTATAGATGCATTAGAAGATGATATAAAGAGAAAACTTATTAAAGCTAAAGTTTTTAGCAGCAAATTTGAAGATGAGAGTTTTATTACACAAAAAAAACTCATAAAATATAATCAGAGTTTTCAAGAAAAAGAATTAGGCATCGTTTTATTACCGACTTTTGCGTGTAACTTTCAATGTCCTTATTGTTATGAATCAAATCTCCCCTCTGTATTTATGGACGAAGAGACAGAGGATCAGATCATTCAATTTATAAAAAAGAACAAGGGATCAGATAGGCTACATTTGTGTTGGCATGGCGGTGAACCTTTACTTGCATTTAAAAATATAGAACGTATCTTAGAGAAAATAGAATCAGAAGATACTATAAAGATTAAAAACCATTCTATGGTAAGCAATGGTTATCTTCTAGACAAGACAAAATGCTTACTGCTAAAGAGGTACAACCTTAATACAATCCAGATATCTATTGATGGATTAAGAGAACAACATAATAAAAGTAGAATACATAAGAATGGCACACCTACTTTTGATATCATTTTGAACAATGTAGAAAATATTTTCAGAATAATACCTAAATGTCATGTTATCATTAGAATGAACACTCATATTGAAAATGAGGAAGATTTTCCATTACTATATGAGATGTTGACCAAAAGGTGGGGAAATCAGAATTATTCAGTTCAAATGAAATACGTTAATAAACACAATAGCGGATGTAAAGTTGAATGTATCAAAAATAAAAACCAAGCCTTTCATCTTCAAAAACTTCACAGAAAATACAACCTCAATAATACTGATTTATTCCCTTCCCCTCAAATAGGAGGATGTGTTGCAACTCAAATTAATTCATTCGTTATAGGAACCAAAGGAGAAATTTATAAATGTTGGGTTGATGTAGGAAAAAAAGATCGAGTAGTTGGAAATATTTTTTCAAATGAATATAATATGACACTAATCTCAGAGTATATATTAGGTACCGACATGTTTAACGATAAAAAATGTTTAAAATGCATCTTACTGCCCATTTGTGATGGCGGTTGCAATCTACAAAGATTAGAACATAAAATATCAGGTAAGAACTTTGATAATTGTCCTGTTGATACAAAAAAATTAGACATCCTACTAGACATGCTATATGAAATAAAGCATTCTAAGTAACCCTATTTTAAAAAAGATTATTGCATTTATATATTGATTATGGTAATATACTTCCTATCATTCTTTTTGTGCTTTATTCAACAAACACAAGAGCAGCAGATCACGGGTCGGGTGGTCGATACACAGAACAAACCTCTCGAGTTCGCGAATGTCGCACTGTATGCGTTGCCTGATACGACCTTGATAATGGGAACGATTACTGATACGGAAGGGCGGTTTACACTTGCAACAAGGCATTCTGAATCAAAAGCATGGCTACAAGTTTCGTTCGTGGGATATCAGGACTTCGGACGGGAAATCGCATCGGAAGATTACGGTACGGAGTTGCAGCCGATCGTTCTTCACGAAACATTCCTCGGAATCAAAGAGATAACGATTACAGCCGAACACCCTACTATCAGTAGCCGGAATGGAATTTTGACGACCACCGTTGCGAATACACTTCTGGCAAAGGAGCATTCGGTCTATGATGTCCTAAGTAAAGTGCCCGGCCTTATCAATAACAAAGGAACGATAGAAGTCTTTGGTAGCGGACGGCCTGTCTATTACATCAACAATCGAAAGGTGAAAAACAAGGATGAGATCGGATTGCTTAATGTGCAAAACATACAGAAAATCGAATTGATTACAAATCCCGGTGCAACATATGATGCCGATGTAAACGCTGTCATTAAAATATATACACTCCGAAAAGAGTCGGGTTGGTCAGTTTTGGCAGGAGCGTATGCGGCACAAAGCGAAAAGTTCAGCCATTGGGAAAATATCAGAATCGGATACAAAAATGAGAAACTGAACGCATCAGCCTATTATAGTTTCTATGATTACCGGAATAAGGCATATCAATACCTGATCAAAGAGATTCACGCAGATACCGTCCGAAAATACACGACAGACAGGACGCAGCTCCCAGTTTCTAAGATACATAATTACAGCATCAATACAGATTATGAAATAAGACCTAACCAAATTGCCGGCTTCCAGATCACTGGTTCAAGAACAGACAATCGGTTTAATACGCACGAACAAAACAGTGTCGAAATGAACCGTATCTTAAGCGGCACTTTCCAAAGCCCGAATGACACAAAAGATATAACAGACAATGTACAGTTCAACATGTTCCACAATGCTCAATGGAATGACCGGCTGTCGTCATCACTGAACATGGACTATGTATGTTATCGTGATAACCGGGAACAATCTATTCGAGAAATAATGCCTCAGAAGACCTATATCACCGATTCCAGAATTCGTTCCGATTACGATATCTATGCAGCAGAATTTATTCTGAACGGCAACCTGAATGAGCACCACTCTCTTTCGGGCGGAGTGGAATACAGTGCGATCGACGGTAGCGGAACACTCGACATCCTGTCAGGTGCCCTGAATGATTCCCGTTACACAAGTCATGAACGTAAGTATGCAGGGTTTATGGAATATACGTTCAAGAACGACGCCCTTTCGGTTCATGCAGGCCTACGCTATGAAAATGTACAAAGAAAACACACGGATTTAAATGAAGCCGCGAACAATCTGAGCGATTCCGACAGTAAATTTTATCCTTCTGCGACCCTGTCTTATACGAAGAACGGAATAAGTAATTCTCTGTCTTTCTCGGCTAAAACAGCTCGACCGGCACTCTCGTATCTGAATGGCCGGACCTATTACCAGAACCGTTTTCTGTATCAGAAAGGAAATCCGAACCTAAAGCCTCAAACGTCTTATATATTAGAGTGGATATTCGGTTATCGATGGATAACCTTTCGGACAAGTTATACACAAACAAATGATTTTATTTCCGATACCTTTGTTGATAGCCCTTCCATTGATCCATCCGTCATAGTCAGCACATGGCAAAATTTCAAAAAAGCCGAATACCTGAAAGCCAACTTAACCATGCGACATTCATTCGGCTTCTGGCATCCGTCGTTATCAGCAGGTATGATCCAACCATATCTCAGCAGTGTGTACCTTGGAGAAACAATCCATTATAACCATCTCAACTTTTATATCCAATGTGGGAACTATTTCAAACTACCTGCAGGTTATACGGCATCTGTCAATTATTATTACAATAGCGGAGGCAGTCAGCGAATCTTCCGGTTCGATCCGTTTCAGTCATTAGACGTAAGTGTGCAAAAATCATTCCTGCACGACAGACTTGATGTAAAGCTGTCTGCAAACGATCTTTTACGGAAATTAAACTACTACGAACATGCAAAGATCAATAAATACACATTCTACCAAAACGAGAACTATTCTCAGTGGAATTTTTCTCTTAGTCTGATCTATCGTTTCAATCAGCAGAGCCTCAAATATCGTGGAAAGTCGGCAGCAAAAGAAGAAAAAGACAGGTTATAACCAGATGCTTTTCCCCTTTGTCAAACAACCCGATGCGATGGATTGCGGGCCGGCGTGCCTGACCATGATTGCTGCACATTACGGGCGACATTATACGCTGGATCATCTGCGCGAGCAATGTTTTATCGGGCGTGAAGGAGTGTCGCTCTTAGGTATCAGCAAAGCAGCCGAACAGATCGGTTTTCGCACCGTGGGAGGACGGCTGACGTTCGACAAATTGGCAGAGAAAGCATTGCTTCCATGCGTCGTGCATTGGAATCAGGAGCATTTTGTCGTAGTATATGCCATCCGGAAAAAGAAGAAAGAATACACCGTTTCGGTCGCTGATCCGAGCAAGGGGCTCGTTACCTATCCGCGTGAAGCGTTCTGCCGGCACTGGATCAGTACCTGCACCGGAGGCGAAGAGAAAGGCATCGCTTTGCTGTTGGAACCGACACAGTTATTTTACGAACAGGAGGGCGACAGGCTTCCCTCGGAAAACCGTATCCGCTTCCTCTGGAAATACCTGATCAAATATAAGCGTTTCTTCGGACAGCTTATGTTGGGGTTGTTTATCGGCAGCCTGCTGCAACTTATTTTTCCGTTCCTCACGCAGGCCATTGTCGATACGGGGATTCAAGGCAAGGATATCGGCTTTATCTGGTTGGTGCTGATCGCACAGATGGTACTGCTTTTCAGTCGTACAGCCATCGACTTTATCCGTCGGAAAATTCTGCTGCACATCAGTACGCGCATCAACGTTTCACTGATCTCCGATTTCTTTATCAAGTTGATGAAGCTGCCGATGAAGTTTTTCGATACCAAGCTTACAGGCGACTTGCTGCAACGCATCGAAGATCATCGGCGCATCGAAAACTTCCTGACCAATCAAACAATCTCGATTGTTTTCTCTGTCTTTACCTTTATAATCTTTTCGATCGTACTGTTTGTCTACCATCTTCCGATTTTTACCGTTTTCATCACCGGAAGCATCTTCTATGGGTTATGGATACGGATATTTCTGAAGAAAAGACGTCTGCTCGATTATAAGATGTTCGAACAGCAGGGGATGAACCGTAATGTCGTTTACCAATTGATTACCGGTATGCAGGAGATCAAGTTGCAAGGCTGTGAGCAGCGTAAGCGATGGGAATGGGAAGACGTACAGGCCGACCTGTTCGATGTGAACATGCAATCGCTCAACCTGCGGCAGAATCAGGAGGCAGGCGGTATCTTCATCAATGAGTTGAAGAACATTCTTGTAACGGTATTAGCGGCTACGGCTGTCATCAATGGCAGCCTGACCTTGGGTATGATGCTCTCGATCCAATATATCATCGGACAGCTCAACAGTCCGGTAGAGCAACTGATGAGTTTTATCTACCAATGGCAGGATGTCAGCATCAGTCTTGATCGCATGAATGAGATCCATACGCAGCAGAACGACGAAGGCACGGGCCGTTCCATAGCTGCTTTACCGCGTGATGTGGAGACGGATATACACATTCGTAATGTCTGCTTCCGATACGATGGCGCCCGGCCGGATTATGTACTGGAAGGCATCGACCTGCACATCCCGCAGGGGAAGGTCACGGCTATCGTGGGGGCCAGCGGAAGTGGCAAAACGACCCTGATCAAATTGCTGCTCGGATACTACATGCCGAACGAAGGCGAACTGCTCGTCGGCGGTGAGAATCTGTCGCAATTCAATCCCGCATGGTGGCGCACGCAATGCGGTGCGGTGATGCAGGAAGGATACCTGTTTTCGGATACGATTGCCCGCAATATCGCGGTCTCGGACGATGAGATCGATACCGACCGTCTGCGTCATGCCGCCCAAACGGCCCATATTGCCGAGTATATCGAAGGCTTGCCGTTAGGATATAATACGAAAATCGGGCAGGATGGGCAAGGGGTCAGTCAGGGACAGCGACAACGTATCCTGATCGCGCGAGTGGTGTACAAGAACCCGCCGTTTGTCTTTCTGGATGAGGCTACGAATGCGTTGGATGCGAATAACGAACGAGTGATCGTAGAGAATCTGTCGGAATTTTACAAAGGCAAGACGGTTGTTGTGGTAGCACATCGCCTGAGCACCGTCAAGCATGCCGATCGGATTGTCGTGCTCGAAGGTGGACGAATAGCGGAAACCGGTACGCATGCCGAACTGACCACCCGGAAAGGACGGTATTATGAATTAGTACGTAACCAGTTAGAGTTGGGAAAGTAAACATGGAAGAACGGCAACCTATCGAATTGCGGAGCGAGAAAGTCCGTAACATTATCGGACAGATTCCCCCTGTATTACTCCGCTATGGCACAGTGATCATCGGCGTGACACTGGCTGCATTGTGCATGCTGTCGATGTATATCCCGTATCGTGAAACGATTCCGGTACATATCGTCATCGAGCAATCGAGTGATACGGTCTATGGCTTTGCTCTTGTACCTAAAGACCGGATTCCATTGATGCAAACAGGAAACCGGGTAATGATTCATGACCCGCTGTCCGGTTCGCCGGAAGCAACCGTCTCGCATATCTCGACTGTCCCTGCACGTAGCGATGGTCGCCGGCGCGAAGTGCGGATCGCTTTCCCTCCGACGGTCACCATGCAGTCGGGCGATGTATTGGAAGGACGCATTATCCTTTCGGACATGTCTGTATTTAACCGATTCTTACAATCACTAAGAGGAAGATGATGTCGATATGAATTGCGGGCGGATAACGTGAGGCCCAAATAGACTTTCCCCGATTGAAAAAAGGGAGAGATGCCTCAATACTGTTTCAATTCGAGCAGCTGACCGTCCCAGACGGCATAGGAATAGAATTGCATCCAGTCGCCGAGAATCATCAGGCGAGCATGGTCGGTAATGGGTTTGTCGACCATCAGGTGCAGGTGACCGAAGAGGAAGAAACGCGTGTCCGGGTGCGTCGGAAGATATTCTTTCGCGAAGGTTTCGAGCGATTGGATATTGCGCGCCTGTGCGGCAGCGAGTCGTTCGGCGGCCAGCCCGCTCTTACGGCTGCTGAGCGACCAGCGACGGGCAAAGCCGAAAGTCCACCGCGGATGGATGGCGGCGTACAGGATCTGACACAGCCGATTGCGGAAGATACGCTGAATAACGCGATATGTAAAAGGTTGATAACCGACCTCATCGCCGTGTGCGAGAAAGAAACGTTTGCCCAACAGCTCGGTATCGATCGGCTTGCGGTGTATGACGGCTCCGACTTCCTGCGGCAGGTAGTCGAACATCCAGATGTCGTGATTGCCGATAAAGAGATGTATTTCGACACCGAGATCGCTCATTTCGGCGATCTTACCGAGAAAACGCACGTGTCCGCGCGGCACGACGTATTTGTATTCGTACCAATAATCGAAAACATCGCCCAGAAAATACACGGCTGCTGCATCGTGTTTAATCTCGTCGAGCCATCGGACGAGACGTTTCTCGGCGGCCATCGGGTCGCTCGAATAGCGGTTGCCGAGATGGATGTCGGATGCGAAATAAATCTTCTTCACGGTTTTCCGGTGCAAGATTACAACAGGCCGAGTTCGAGCTTGGCCTCTTCGCTCATCATGTCCTTATTCCACTCCGGCTCGAAGACGATGTTGATCTGTGCGTTCCGTACACCGTCGATCGAGCTGACTTTCTGGCGTACATCTTCGATGATAAAGTCGGCCGCCGGGCAGTTGGGAGCGGTGAACGTCATGTCGATCTCCACGTTCCGACCGTCATCCACCTCTACTTTGTATATCAGTCCGAGATCGTAGATGTTGACCGGAATTTCCGGATCATAGACCGTTCGCAACATCTTCACGATTTCTTCTTCCGTCTTCAGAAATTCATTTTCCATCTGTTCCTGTATTTAAATTTTAACGGTACTTCTCCTTCGCGCTCTTTCCCGAAGGAGAAGGGTTTCTACGCCGGAAGGTTGCCGGAAAGTTTGCCTTCGTCGGCATAGCTATAATAAGATTTGTCGCTGATGATGATATGGTCGAGTAAACGGATATCCATCAGTTGCGCCGCTTTCTGCAAACGAGCCGTAAGCCGGTCGTCCTGCGGACTGGGCTGTATGTTCCCCGACGGATGATTGTGGCACAGGACAATACCGGAGCACAGCGTACTGATCGCCCCTTTCATCACGATGCGCAGGTCGGCAGCGGTTTCGCTCGTTCCACCCCGGCTGATGACTGTCTGCTCAATCACTTTCCCGCTGCGGCTGATAAATGCTGCCCGCAATTCTTCGTGAGGCAGATCGCACAGCACGGGATAAAACAGCCGGAAAGCATCCTGACTGGAACGGATCGCGAGACGTTCGGGCGGCTCGGATAATCCCCTTCTTCGCCCGAGCTCCATGGCTGCAAGCAAGGTAATCCCCTTTGCTTCGCCAATACCCTTATAGGTCATCAGCTCACGGAGCGTCAGTTTACCGAGTGCGTTCAGGTTATTCCGGACACCGTTGAGGATGCGCTGAGCAAGCTGTATGGCCGTTTCCTGACTGTTCCCCGAACCGATCAGTATGGCGATCAACTCCGCATCGCTCAGTGAAGAAGCTCCCTTGAGGAGCATCTTCTCGCGCGGGCGGTCTTCCGCTGCCAACTCCTTGATGCGAAGTCGCTCGTCCATCGCCGACTACATGTACTATATCGAAACGATTGCAGGAGTGTCGATTATTTCACCCGACCGGTATACGAACCTTCCTGCGTATTGATTTCGATGATATCGCCTTCGTTGATAAACAGCGGCACGCGTACCTCCGCTCCGGTTTCTACCTTCGCAGGCTTCAGCGTATTCGTTGCGGTATCTCCTCTCAGGCCCGGCTCGGTATATGTCACGGCCAATTGCACCTTGATCGGCATATCGGCAAAAAGAATGGTTTCGGTCGAAGCATCGGAAACAACATCGACGATCTGTCCCTCTTTCATGAAATCGACCCCATTAATCAGGTCATGCGCAATGGGTATCTGTTCAAAGGTCTCCTGATTCATAAAAATATATTCGCCTCCTTCCTGATAAAGGTATTGATACTGGCGCCGTTCCACACGTACGTCTTCCAGCTTCTCGCCGATGTTGAAACGCCGTTCGATGACGTTGCCTTTCACGACGTCTTTCAGCGTTGTACGCATGATCGTATTGCCTTTTCCGGGCTTTACGTGCAAGAAGTCGATACAAAAATAGAGTTTTCCGTCGAGGCGGATACACGTTCCTTTTTTAATGTCTTGTGAGTTAATCATCTTTATGTTTCTTTGTTAATATAAATCGTTCAGAATAAACCGGCTGCAAAAATACGCTTTTCCGACCAAAGATGCAAACGTTTCAGCGGTCAGCGTAATTTAATTGTCAATGGTTATTCGGTGGTCAGTCCTTCGGATGTTGATTCGTTGAGTTGTTTATGAATGTAGGGGCGAACCTTGTGTTCGCCCGCCGGAACAACATTTGCGTCATTTGCGTTCGGTCTTTTGTCATTCAGAGCGAAGCGAAGAATCTCTTTTCCGTCACTTTTGGCTTGACCCAAAAGTAACCAAAAGGTCAAGGCTTCGTGCGCTTCACACGCCGTTGCAACGCTCGCAGATATGAAAATCAGGCAACTCGCTTCGCTCGGACAGCCTGATTTTCTTTCGCCCTGCTCGCTGCTCCGTCGGCTCACCGCCCGAGGCCCATGGACGAACGCCGAAATGAATGGTCAATGGTTAATTGTTAATGGTTATTTTCTAAATACATGATTCGGCGTGTACCACGCATAACAATTAACAATTAAATTATGTCAGGCTTTCAGCCCTCCGCTGAGGGGGTCGCCTGTTTTCCCAACGCTTCGCTTCGCTACACATTGGGCTGAATTAATGCGCCCTTTCAGGGCTTTTACAGCAGTCAGTGTTCAGCGGTCAGCAAACAAATCAACCCCTCAACAACTAAACATCTAAACCCCTCAACAATTCAACATCTCAACTACTTTTCCCACTGCGAAAAAGGGTGGCGGGAGAGCATGGCGTTATAATAACGCGGGTCGCCGCTGACTTCTTCGCCCACCCAGCAGGGTTTCTCGAATGGTTCGTCTTCCGAAGGCAGCTCAATCTCGGCCATGACGAGGCCGGCATTGTCGCCATAGAAAACATCGACCTCCCACGTATGGCCGGCAAAGGGGATCCAGTGCCGCACCTTCTCGATTACACCCGAGCAGCAAAGCGTCAGCAGTTCTTCGGCATCGGCGAGCGGTATCGTCTGTTCAAATTCGTAGCGGCTCCATCCGCGTTCGTTCGTAGCGCTCTTAATTGTCAGGAAAGCCTCGTCGCCACAGATGCGTACCCGCACCGTGCGCACCTCGTCCGAGCACAGATACCCCTGCACGATCCGGCTGCGACGAGACACCATCGGCTCGAAATCGCCCCGCACCAAAAACTTGCGTTCAACTTCCAATCCCATCGTCTCAACGTATTTTGACCATCGTAGCCCCGAATCCGTATTCACGAAACGAAGCATCCTGATAGTCGCACGATTTGTAACGCGTTTTCAGTTCTTTCTCGATAGCGGCACGCAACACGCCTTCGCCCTTACCGTGTATAAACACGATCTTCCGCCCCTTCTGCCCAGCATACTCCTGCATGACGGCATGAAACTTATCGAGCTGATAGTTGAGCATATCCGAAGCACTCATGCCCGTCGTGTCGTCGAGGAGCTGGGAGATATGCAGGTCGATCTCGAGTATCGGAGCTTCGGGCACTTTCGGTTTGGATACCGGTTGAGGTTTGCGACGGTCGTCGCGTTTCTTCTGCATCATCGCCTCTTGCAGGTCTGTGGCGGAAATCAGCAGCGGACGCTCCGGCACGTCGTTCCGTACGACAGAGACAAGCAGCGCATCCTCGTCGAAGAAATCATTCGGAGTGAAGCAGTGCATTTTGTAGAACTTGACCGTATCGAGCCGAAGCTCTACCGACATCGCATTTTTCAGCGCATACGGTTTCTTCTTCTTGAAGGCAATCAGTTGCACACAGACTCGTTCCAGGTCGTTCAAATCCTCCTTACCGAACTCCTCCATAAAAATGCGTGTATTAGGCTCGATGATTCCCGACGAACGACTTGTCCAACTCCGGTTCGAGGCATTCATATAATTATAAAACAAGTAGTAGTTGCTGTCGTTCACCAAATACGCTTCGTATCCGCTTGATGTGAGGTTCTTCGGGTTTACCGGCAAGTAAGCGATTGACAGGTTGAGGCGTTCGCCTTCGGGTGTCTCTTCGACCCGATATTCTTCCGACTCCTTACGTACGGATAGTTCTACCGGTTGTACTGCCGACGAGCGTTCTTCGCCTGCGGAGCGAGAATTACGGGCTGTGCCTCCGCCTTCATCCACCACCACACATTCGCTCACCGGAACGGGAAACTCAAACCCGCTCTCATCTTCCACCAGCGCCGTATGCTTATTGTGGAACCCTCTGACGATGCCCCCGCCCACGCTGCTCAAGAAACGTACCTTATCTCCTTTTTTTATCATTGTTTTTGTATCTATTCGAGTTGTCAAAGATAGAGAGAAAACACGAAGTAAAGAAAAAAAGAGAAGTGGTTTTTTAACATTCTTCCGTACGTATGGATTATGGAACCTAAAGTTGACGTCTTGAAGAAAGGGTGACAAAACCGGATGATACCCGACATTTTGTCACTAAATACTTACATGTGCTGACATGTCATCTGCAGAAATGTCAGATTCGGGGGTGCCGAAAATCTTTGGCATGATATTCGTAACGAATCAAATGCGAAGGCAAAAACAAATTATATTATAGATAGATTGAACAAACGAATTAAAACTTAGAAACATGAATGTTAAACCATTAGCAGACAGAGTGCTGGTTAAGCCGGCAGAAGCTGAAGAAAAGACGGCGAGCGGAATCATTATTCCTGACTCGGCCAAGGAGAAACCGTTGAAAGGCGAAATTATCGCAGTCGGTAAGGGTACGAAAGACGAAGAAATGGTATTGGCCCAGGGAGACCATGTACTGTATGGCAAATATGCCGGTACGGAAATCGAACTTAACGGAGAGAAATACCTGATTATGCGTCAGTCCGACGTTTTGGCTATCATTTGATTCACTCAACGAAACATAAACGATTTAAAAAAATAACAACAAGATATCATGGCAAAAGAAATTAAATTCGACATGAATGCCCGCGACCTTTTGAAGAAAGGTGTGGATGAATTGGCAAATGCCGTTAAGGTAACATTAGGTCCGAAAGGTCGCAATGTGATCCTCGAAAAGAAATTCGGTGCTCCGCAAATCACCAAAGACGGTGTAACGGTGGCGAAAGAAATAGAGCTCGCTTGTCCGTACGAGAACATGGGGGCGCAGCTTGTGAAGGAAGTCGCTTCGAAGACGAACGACAAAGCCGGCGACGGTACGACAACTGCTACCGTTTTGGCGCAAGCCATCATTGGCGTAGGATTGAAGAACGTAACGGCCGGGGCTAATCCGATGGACTTGAAACGCGGTATCGACAAGGCCGTATCGAAAGTGGTAGAAAGCATCGCATCGCAGTCCGAAGCGGTAGGTACGAATATGGACCGTATCGAGCATGTGGCTAAAATCTCGGCAAACGGCGATGAGGGTATCGGTAAGCTGATTGCCGAAGCGATGCAGAAGGTGAAGAAAGAAGGCGTCATCACGGTAGAAGAAGCCAAGGGAACGGAAACGACCGTGGAGGTTGTGGAAGGTATGCAGTTCGATCGCGGTTATATCTCCGCTTATTTCGTGACCGATACGGAAAAGATGGAAACACAGTTCGAAAATCCGTACATTCTGATCTACGATAAAAAGATTTCAGTGCTGAAAGACCTGCTTCCCATCCTGGAGCAAGTGGTTCAGTCGGGTCGTGCTTTGCTGATCATTGCCGAAGACATCGACAGCGAAGCGTTGGCTACGCTTGTGGTGAACCGTCTGCGCGGTGGTTTGAAAGTGTGCGCCGTGAAGGCTCCGGGCTTCGGCGACCGTCGTAAGGCTATGCTCGAAGATATTGCCATCTTAACAGGTGGAACGGTGATTACCGAAGAAAAAGGCATGAAACTGGAAGATGCCAAGATGGATATGCTCGGGTCGGCCGACAAGGTCACGGTGAACAAAGACAATACGACGATCGTGAAAGGGAACGGCGACAAGGCTGCTATTGAGTCTCGTATCGGCCAGATCAAGGCACAGATCGAAACAACGACATCGGACTACGACAAGGAGAAGTTGCAGGAACGTTTGGCGAAGTTGGCCGGCGGAGTCGCCGTGCTCTACGTCGGCGCTCCTTCGGAAGTGGAAATGAAAGAGAAGAAAGACCGTGTAGACGACGCCTTACATGCTACCCGCGCCGCGATCGAAGAAGGTACGGTGCCCGGCGGTGGAGTCGCTTATCTTCGCGCGATCCCGGCACTCGAAGGCCTCAAGGGAGAGAACGAAGACGAAACGACGGGTATCGAGATTGTGAAACGCGCCATCGAAGAGCCGTTGCGTCAGATTGTGAACAACGCCGGTAAGGAAGGTGCGGTAGTGGTGCAGAAAGTGAAAGAAGGCACAGGTGCTTTCGGATACAACGCTCGTACCGATGTGTACGAAGACCTCTCTGAGGCCGGAGTCGTTGACCCTGCCAAAGTGACACGTATCGCCCTTGAGAATGCCGCATCGATTGCCGGCATGTTCCTGACCACCGAATGCGTCGTAGCCGATAAGAAGGAAGAGACACCGGCCCCCCCCCCGATGAACCCGGGCATGGGTGGCATGGGCGGAATGATGTAATTCCCGTTCAATTCACAGATCAATAAAACAGAGCATTCGAAAAGACTGCCCCCCGCGGAGCCATTGGTTTCGGAAGGGGCAGTTTTCTATTATAACGCAAAAGCCAGCGTAAATACGCTGATGCTGATATGGGGTATTCGCATCAGGCAGTCTATACACGAAAGCAGTGTAGCGCCCGTAGTGAGAACATCGTCGACAAGCAACACGTGCTTGTTTGCCAACCGTTCCGGCCGGGAAAGACAAAAGGCTTCGGCCACATTCATACGCCGTTCGTAAGCCGACTTGTGCGTTTGTGTCTCGGTATCGACTGCACGAACAAGTGTTTGGGTATCGACGGGACAATGATATACTGTCGCCAGGCCGCGTGCAATCCATTCCGCCTGATTGTAACCTCTCCTCCGTTGTCTCCGCCGATGAAGAGGAACGGGAACACACACATCGATGTTGCGGAAAAAGCCGTCGGCCTGTAACTCCCGAGCGGCCATCCGTCCTAACCTCTCGGCTAATCGTTTATTGCCTCGGTATTTGAATGAGTGAATCAATGACTGTACCCGACCTCCTTCTTCGTAGAAAAGAAAAGCCGTCAGATGTTGCAACGAGGAGATACCGGCAAAGAGTGGAAGAAGAGGATGGTCATCACGCCGATGGTAGTATGTTCGTGGGAGATCGCACAAGCAGTGCAGGCAGAGCTGTCGCTCTTCCGCCAAGAGCATTTTTTTACAAAGCAGACAGAGGCGCGGATAAAACAAGTCCAGCAAGTCATTCCAGATCGTCGTCATCAAAACGGCCCCCTTGACATAACTTCTTGACACATTGAACAACCAATGACTGTTCATATCCCTTGTTCACCGCAAAACGGCAGAGTTTTACAAACAAATCCGTGTCCGACACGCTCCGCACCGTACGTTTCTTGCGTATGAGCAATTCCGTCAAGATACGTCGATAATCGTCTTCATCGATCCGGCTCAATGCCTCATCTATCAAACTCTGTGCAATGCCTTTCCGCCTCAATGCACCGCTCATTTTGATCCGTCCCCACTCGTTAAAGCGGGATTTATCGCTGACGAAGCAGCGGCAGAAACGGGCTTCGTCGATAAATTTCTCTTCGATCAGGCGGGCAATAATACGCTCTTCGCTTTCGGGCGAAAGACCGGCACTCGCGATCTTCTTACGCACATCGTAGATGCAACGCTCAGCTATGGAGCAATACGCCGCCGCGCGGTGCAACATTTCGGCTTCATCCCTTGTTTCTGTCTCCTTCAGTTTTTCGAACATTGTATGAACCGTTCTTTGCCGGATATGTCACGGACAATCTCGATATCTCGGTAGCCCGTTTCCTGCAACAACGATACGAGCTGCTTTCCGTAAGCCGTATTGATCTCAAAGTACAATCGTCCGCCTTCCGACAGCCATCTTCGCCCATGCGCTGCGATATGCCGATAGAAACGCAACGGATCGTCATCAGGGACAAATAACGCCTCCCAAGGCTCATGAAAGAGGACACGGGCTTCCGTCTGGAATCTCTCCTCCATCGTTACATAGGGCGGATTGCTGACGATCACGTCGAAGGCTGGCTGGGATATTTCGTCCAAAGGCGATTCGGACAGGATATCGGCTTGCAGAAACCGGATATCGGCTTGATGGGCTTCGGCATTGCGTCGGGCAACAACCAATGCATCATCACTAATATCGATGGCCGTAACCGTAGCCTTATGCAGCATCTTTGCCAGAGAGACGGCGATACATCCGCTTCCGGTACCGATATCAAGTACCTTCAGTCCCGTTTCGGTATGATGACGGACGATAAGTTCCACCAGCTCGCTCGTCTCGGGACGGGGAATCAGTACCGAGGGGTTCACCTCGAACCGAAGTCCGTGAAACTCACAGTCTCCGAAAATATACTGTATCGGCTCCGCACAGCACAGACGCTCCACCACCTCCCGGATAGCTTCTTTCTCCGTCTCACTAATTTGCTTATCTTTGCACATAATTTGCTGGGCTGGCGTCAGACCGCAAATACGTTCGAGAATCAAGCGGGCAAGGTACTGAGCCTCTTCCACCGAATAAAACATTCTTCTGAGGCTTATCTTGATGTAGTCTATTGTTTCTTGCATGACGCGATCATCGAAATAAAATAAATAATGACAAAGGTACGGAATTTTTGACACAGATCAAATGGATACGGACGAAAAATATATAGAGCGCTGTTTGATGCTGGCAGCCGCCGGAGCAGGCATGGTAGCGCCGAATCCGATGGTCGGCGCGGTGGTGGTGCACCGCGAACGCATCATCGGCGAAGGGTATCATCGGCAGTTTGGCGGAGCCCATGCTGAAGTACATGCGATCGCTTCGGTGCGCGATGAGGCGTTGTTGAGAGATTCTACGCTCTACGTCAATCTGGAGCCTTGTTCACATCACGGCAAGACGCAGCCTTGCACCGAACTGATTATCCGCAAACGGATACCCCGTGTCGTCATTGCCTGCACCGATCCGTTTCCTGCCGTTTCGGGACAAGGAGTCCGGAGGCTGAAAGAAGCAGGGATTGACGTAAAAACAGGGGTACTGGAAAAGGAAGCTCTTCATCTGAACCGCTTTTTTATGACTGCTCAGACCCATCGTCGCCCTTATGTCATTTTAAAATGGGCGCAAAGTGCCGACGGATTTCTCGACCGTCTCCGGACGGATGCCTCAGTGCCGGCTGCGTGGTTGTCATGCGCGACTACGGTACGCATGGTACACAAACTCCGCTCCGAGGTCGATGCCATTATGGTCGGTACCCGTACGGCTTATCTTGACAATCCTTCGCTGACCGTACGTCATTGGGCGGGAAAACATCCTGTCCGTGTCTTGCCAGACCGCACCTTGCGTGTTCCGACCTCGGCTACCCTGTTCGACGGGGTTGTACGCACCCTCGTTTACAATGCGCAGAAAAGCGGCGTAGAAGGGCAAACCGAGTATCTGCCGCTCGACGTTACAGCACCGCTCATCCCACAAATATTGCTGTCGCTCCATGAGAAGCAGATTCAGTCGTTGCTCGTCGAGGGCGGTGCCTTGCTGCATCGTCGTTTTATGGAGCTGGGACTGTGGGACGAGGCGCGAATCGAAACGACGCCCGTTGTACTCGGAAGAGGTGTAAAGGCCGCCGATATCCGATCGGCAAACGGTGCCGTGTGGGAAGGGGAACGACCGATACGTTCCGGCAAAGATGCAGGACATACCCTTGCCATATTCACGCATAAGCATTTCTAAACAAATCTCTGAAGGGGACACTAAAATTCTATAAAACCGATCCGATGTAGGCGGCAAAGAAAAAAAATTTCTACTTTTGTGCTCTAATTTTACAGCATAATAATTGTGTCAATGAAAAAGAACAGGTTACAATCAGGAACAGCCGCATGTATGGCGGCTCTTTTGTTGTCTTCTTGCTTGAATAATAAAGAACTCGAAGTACCCAATTGGGTGCAGGATAACTGCCAGATCGCTTCTTTTTCGTTGAAGAACGACTCCATTCGCGGCTTGGCACAGGTGGTCTTTACCATTGACCAGATCAAAGGCGAAATATACAACCGGGATTCCATGCCTTACGGGACCGTCATCAACCGCAAAATCATTTGCAATGTGAAGTATGACGGACCGCCTCCTTCGGCTGTCGAAGTATATCAGGAAACGACGAAAGAAAGAAAGAACTGGAACGGTTCCGATTCGCTCGACCTTTCGAAACCCATCCGTTTCGATGTCTATTCCTACAACGGCAAATCCGTAAAAACGTATACGGCCAAATTGAATGTCCATCAGCAAAAACCGGACTCGATGACATGGTTGCGAACGGAAAAACTGCTGGACACGGAAAGAGAAGAGCAGCGCGTATTGGAGTGGAGAGGCAAATACCGGATGTTTGTACGCAAGGCCGGAAATGATCTACTCTATCAGTCGGATGACGCCAAAACATGGATCGCCTCCTCACTCAACGGTCTTTCCGGAAAGACGCTTGTCCTAAGTCAAATAACTGTTTACGGAGAAGCCCTTTACGCACCTGCTGCAGACGGGTTGCTGTACCGCTCGGATAATGGCACGGACTGGTCGATAGTCGGCGGAGCCCCTGAAATAAAGGTTTTGCTGGGCGTCGTCGATTCGGTGACACAGTCATCACGTCCTTCGGCGCTGGCCGCCATCGTAAAGAATAGTGACTCATGGCACTTTGCGTCGATGAATGCCAAAGGGAAGTGGACGACCGGAGAAACGGTGCCGGAAGCGTTCCCGTTCGAAGGATTCGGGACAGTGGGTTACGAGGCGGTTTTCTACCGTCACTTGCTCGTTATCGCCGGAAAAAAACGAAACGGCGAATTAAGTAATCTCTCGTGGGAAACAACCGACGGACTGAGATGGGTAAGCTTGAATCACTCCACCACAGCAGGTATAGAGCCGTGTGAAGGCGCTGCCGTTTCCTTCTACGACAATCAAATTTATCTGATCGGCGGTTTCAATGCTTCGAAGACAGCCTCCCGAAAAATCTATCGCTCGGCAAACAGAGGACTGTCATGGACACTGGTCAATAAGCTGATTGTACTGCCTGAAACCTTCCAACCGCGAGGCTATGCTTCGTTATTGGTAGACAAAGATAACTACATGCTGCTTTTCGGCGGAAAAGAAAAGCATGATCGCGCTGTACTCGATGAGTTGTGGCGTGGACGTATAAACCGTTTAGGGTTCAAGGAATGAGGTACGGGAAATAATTTTGTACGGTTTCTCACGTTAGAAAGAAAGGTAATGACTGTAATAACAAAAGAAATGTCAATCACTTTTTTTCGACGCTGGCTGACCGTTCTTCTGCTTACCGTTCCGATAGGGGCACTGTATGCACAGGAATACCGATACGAAATCGGAGGGATGGGCGGTGGTGCGTTTTATATGGGCGACGCCAATAAGAATGCGGTGCTGAAAGGACTCAATCCGTCGATCGGAATGATGTTTCGGTATAATGCGAACTTTCGGATCGCCTTCAAAGGGAATCTGACTTGGGCGCAGTTATCGGGCAGCACGAACGGACTTGAGAATGTATTCCCCAACGGATTGCAGACGTCGTTTACACGAAACGTCTTCGATCTGGGAGGACAGTTCGAGTTCAATTTTTTTCCCTACAGCGATAAGTTTCCGTACTTAAATACGAGACGGATCGCCCCTTATCTGCTGTTCGGAGTCGGTGGCACGGTTGCTCCGGGGGACGGCGGGACATTTGCCGGCCTGAATATCCCGATCGGTGCAGGAGTGAAATATAAACTAAAGAACCGGGTCAACCTCGGCATGGAAATTTCTGTCCGCAAGTTGTTTGGTGACGGATTAGATAACAAGGAGCTAAATGCTCCTTACAAGATAAAGAGCAGTGTGATGAAGAATCAGGATTGGTATACGCTCATGACACTGTTCTTAACGTGGGATTTCGGTCCACGCAACCGGAAATGCAACAGCGCCAAAGGCATTGATGTATTGATGGGATTATCGAAACATTAGACGGAAAGAAAAAAGATGTCAGTGATAGAACAGATCGACAGAGACCGCTTGCCACAGCACGTGGCAATTATTATGGACGGGAACGGCCGGTGGGCGAAAGAGCGCGGGAAAGACCGAAGCGAAGGCCACCGCGAAGGGGTCGTCTCCGTGCGTAAGGTGGTGGAAGCAGCGACAACCCTCGGGCTACGGTACCTGACGGTCTACACGTTCTCTATGGAAAACTGGGACCGTCCCGAAGCAGAGGTGCATGCACTGATGGGACTGATGGTCGCAGCCATTCACCGGGAGACGCCGGACTTGATGAAAAATAACGTGCGCCTGATGGCTATCGGCGACCTAGATCGTCTGCCCCACGAGGTACGGACAACACTCGACGAGTGTCTGCGCCAAACGTCGGTCAACACGGGTACCACCTTAGTGCTGGCCTTAAGCTATTCGTCGCGCTGGGAGATTCTGCACGCTGTAAAAGCACTGACCGAAGAAGCCGCCTGTGGACAACTCCGCGCCGAAGAGGTAACGGAAGAGCTTTTTGCAAGCCGTCTGACTACACGCGACATCCCCGATCCGGATTTGTTGATTCGCACCGGAGGAGAACAGCGCATCAGCAATTTTCTACTGTGGCAGTTATCGTATGCCGAACTTTATTTTACCGAGATATACTGGCCTGATTTCAGAGAAGAAGAATTCTATCAGGCCATCCGGTCTTACCAGCAGCGCGAGCGGCGCTTCGGCAAGACAAGCGATCAATTAAATCAATCATAACGAACCATGTGTATGTATAAAAAAATACGCTTGCTAATGACAGCCCTGTTGGGCGTGACGGTGTGGGGAGGTACGGCGCAAATAAACGGCACCGTACTGTCGGACCTGATCCCGTCGGAGGTAAAAGACACCGTATCGAAAGGCGAAGTGCCTGACGTCTCTTATTCACTCACCCCGAAACGTTATACGATTGCCGGTATTCAGGTGACGGGCGCAAGAAACTACGACGACTTCGTGCTGATCGGCTTCTCCGGTCTGTCTGTCGGGGATGAGGTATCGATTCCGGGCGATGAGATAACGGGAGCGGTCAAGCGTTTTTGGAAACACGGACTGTTCTCGGATGTCAAAATCCTGGCCTCCCGTATCGAGGACGGCAAAGTATGGTTGGAGATTCGCCTGAAACAACGCCCGCGTATTTCCGAAATTCATTATAACGGCGTGAAAAAAAGCGAACGGGAAGATTTGGAAGTAAAACTCGGCTTGCGTAAAGGACATCAGATTACGCCGAATGTCTTAGACCGTGCGGAGACGCTTATCAAAAAATACTTTGATGCCAAAGGCTTTAAAAACATTGAGGTCGACATGGTGCAGCGCAACGATGTATCAAAAGAAGGCGAAGTCATACTCGAAGTAAATATCGACAAGAACCAAAAGACGAAAATAGAGGAGATTCATCTTATCGGCAACGAAGCGCTGTCGGATTTCACGCTGAAGAAGGCAATGAAAAAGACAAACGAGAAATTCGATCTTTCCAAACGCTTTCGGCTCAGCTGGATGGAACTTTTCAGCACGAAGAAATTCACGAGCGAAGAGTATGAGAACGATAAGAAGAACCTCATCGACAAGTATAACGAATTCGGTTACCGCGATGCGACGATCGTATCAGACAGCATCGTAACCATCAGCGATAAACACATAAGCATCTACCTGACTATCGACGAAGGGCACAAGTACTACTTGAAAGATATCCAGTTTGTAGGAAATACGAAATACCCGACCGAACAATTAGCGACCCTGCTGAACATGAAAGCCGGCGATGTCTACAACCAGAAAAAGTTGCAGGAGCGCCTGCAGTCCGACGATGATGCCGTTTCAAACGTGTATTATAATAACGGGTATCTCTTTTTCTATGCCGACCCGGTGGAAGTAGAAGTCGATAACGATTCCATCTCGCTCGAGATTCGTATTCAGGAAGGGCCGCAGGCAACGATCAACAAGATCATCATCAACGGAAACGACCGCTTGTACGAAAACAACATTCGCAGGGAATTACGTACGAAGCCGGGACAACTCTTCAGTCGTGAAGACTTGATTCGTTCTGCACGCGAGATTGCACAGACAGGACACTTCGATCCGGAAAATATGAATCCCGAGCCGATTCCCAACCCGGACAACGGAACGGTAGATATCCGATATAACCTGACCTCAAAAGCCAATGATCAGGTCGAGCTTTCGGCCGGATGGGGTCCGACCGGACTTTTGGGAAAGGTGAGTTTGAAATTCAATAACTTCTCGGTGAAGAATCTTTTTCACCCGGGTACATATCGCGGGATCATCCCACAGGGCGAAGGGCAGACGTTCACCATCAGCGGGCAGACAAGCGGGAAATACTTCCAGTCGTACAGCATCTCTTTCCTTGATCCGTGGTTCGGAGGCAAACGCCCCAATACGTTCTCGGCAAGCGCCTATTATTCGAAGATTACGGACTTCAACAATCGCTTCCTCAATGATCGCTTGTCGAGGTTTAATCCTTATATGGGTGGCTATTACGGAGGCCGTTCGGGATATTATGGCGATGGAGGATCCGGTTTCTACGAATCGGCTTACGACCCCGATAAATACATGCAAATGATTGGAATCAATTTGGGCTTCGGAAAGCGTTTGAGTTGGCCGGACGATTATTTCTACACCATGCTGACATTGAATTACCAGTTGTACAGCCTGAAAAATTGGGATCGCTACTTCCTGATCAAGGATGGCGTTTGTCACAAAATCAGTGTTGACCTGAGTCTGCAACGCAGCTCGGTCGATAACCCGTTGTACACGCGTTACGGTTCACAGTTCGTTGCTTCCGTTTCGCTGACTCCGCCTTATTCGCTCTTCGACGGAAAAGATTATGCCAAGATCACCGACCCTGCAGAGAAGCATAAACTCATCGAATACCACAAATGGAAATTTCAAGGTAAGGTTTTCTTCCCACTCGCCCCGCTGCCGCAAAACAACGGTCCGAAGCGTACGCCCGTCTTGATGTCGCGTGTGGAATACGGCTTTTTGGGGTATTTCAACAAGAACAAAATCTCGCCGTTTGAAACGTTTCAGGTCGGTGGCGACGGGATGACCGGCTACTCCAGCTATTATGCAACGGAGATGATCGCTCTGCGCGGATACGATAACATGTCGTTGGCCGGTCAGAACGAGCAAGTCCCCGAGGGCTATGCGTATTCACGTCTGTCGATGGAATTGCGTTATCCATTTATTTTGGAACCGTCGTCCACAATTTACGGACTGGCTTTTGTGGAAGCCGGAAATGCATGGAAAACGGTGAAAGATTTTCATCCGTTCGATCTAAAACGTTCGGCCGGTGTCGGCGTACGTATCTTCCTCCCGATGATTGGGATGATGGGCATCGATTGGGCTTACGGATTCGACAAACCTTACGGGTATCATAAAACCGGCGGAAGTCATTTCCATTTTATCTTAGGACAAGAGTTTTAACGTAATTTAGAATGTACAAATCAAACCATCCGCAAGTTTTAGAGTCAACAGGAACAGATCATTTTTTTAAGGATAAGGATTATGAAAAGAAAAAGTATTTTGCTCATAAGCATGGCGCTGTTATGCTCGGTAGCATCAATGGCACAGAAATTCGCACTCGTCGATATGGAATATATTCTGAAAAATATTCCGGCGTATGAAATGACGAACGAACAGTTGTCACAGCTTTCAAAGAAATGGCAGAACGAAATCGAAGCCATTCAGCAGGAAGCTCAAAACATGTACAAGACCTACCAGAGCGATCTTGTTTTTCTCTCAGCCGAGATGAAGACGAAGCGCGAGGAAGAGATTGTGAAAAAAGAACAGCAGGCGCAGGAGCTGAAACGGAAATATTTCGGAGCCGACGGCGAACTGTATAAGAAACGCGAGAGCCTGATGAAACCGATTCAGGACGAGATCTACAATGCCGTCAAAGAGATCGCTTCGAACAAAGGTTATCAAATGGTCGTCGACCGCGCTTCGGCCGGCAGCGTGATCTTCGCTTCGCCTCAAATAGACATCAGTAACGAAGTGTTGACGAAGTTGGGATATTCGAAATAAATTCGTACCTTTGGACGCTTGTTGGATAAAACGAACTATTTAATTTTATAAAGATCATAGAGAAATGAAGAAGTTAATCGTGCTGATTTTTATGCTCCTTCCGTTAGGAGTCTTTGCACAGGACAAAATCGCGATTGTGAACACGGCCGATATTTTCAATATCATGCCGGAAGTTTCTGCAGTCGAAAAACAATTGGCAACGCTCAACGAACAGTATGAAAAGGAATTTAAGACGATGCAGGACGAATACACGAAGAAGTATTCGGAATATATGTCGCAGCAGGATTCGTTGACGGAAAACATTAAGTTGCGTCGTCAGCAGGAGATTCAGGATCTGGAGACCCGTATTCAGAACTTCGTACCGGTGGCTCAGCAGGAGATGCAGAAGAAACAGCAGGAACTGTATGCTCCGATCCAGCAAAAGATGCAGGATGCCATCAAAGCGGTGGGCGATGAAAAAGGATACACCTACATACTGAACCCGCAAGTATTGCTTTACAAGGGGAATGATGCGGTTGATGCGACCGATTTTGTGAAAGCTAAACTCGGTATTAAATAACGTTTTAAGGTTCGTATAATCATAATGGAAAAGGAGGATGCCTTCGCCACGGGTGCGAACGGCATTCTTTTTTTATAGGAAGGATGAAGGCAATCGGTCTATTTGATTCGGGTTACGGCGGACTGACCATCTTCGAGAAAATCCGGCAGGAGCTTCCCGACTACGACTATATCTATTTGGGCGATAATGCACGGACTCCATACGGTACGCGCTCGTTCGAGGTGGTTTATCAGTTTACGCGCGAAGCCGTAAGGCACTTGTTTGACGAAGGTTGTCCGCTCGTCATTCTGGCATGCAACACGGCATCGGCCAAGGCGCTGCGAACGATTCAGCAGCGTGACTTGCCCTGTTGGGACGACCCTGCACGGCGTGTGCTCGGCGTCATCCGCCCGACGGTGGAGGTCGTAGACAGCCTCAGCCGGACAAAACATATCGGGGTGCTGGGGACAACCGGCACGATTGCTTCACGGTCGTACATGTTAGAGCTGAACAAGCTGTTCCCGTCCGTTACGGTCGTCGGCGAAGCATGCCCTATGTGGGTGCCGTTAGTCGAAAACAACGAGTTCGATTCGCCCGGCGCGGATTACTTCGTCAAGCAGCATATCGACCGTCTGCTGGCAAAGGATGAGCGGATCGACACGATCATTCTCGGTTGCACGCACTACCCGTTGCTGATCGATAAGATACGCCGATACCTGCCGGCCGGCATCACCCTCTTCTCCCAAGGCGAACAGGTGGCTGCAAGCCTGAAGGATTACCTGAGACGCCATCCCGAAATGGATGCACGACTGAGCAGAGGGACACATTGCCGGTTTCAGACCACCGAGTCGGCCGAACGGTTTATGGGTGCAGCCTCTCTCTTCCTGAAGCAAACCATTGATACGGTAGAACAGATTGCCCTGCCGGGATAATCCGAGTTTATGATCATGAGGTATATACGTCTTCTGCCCCTGTGCATCGTATGGATAATATCAGTCCTGTTGCCTCCGGCAAGCCTGCATGCCCAATCGTTGGATGCCCAACTGAAAGCGGCAGGATACGTCGATGTATGCGAGGAGGCTCCGTCCATCCGTATACAGCTCAAATATGCGACATCCGATAATTTTATGGGTCGCAGCGTCTATCAGGGAATGACCAAAGCATGGCTGCATCCCGATGCAGCACAGAAGCTCCACCGTGCACAACGCATCCTGCAACGCGAAAAACCGGGTTATACGCTACTCGTATATGATGCCGCCCGTCCGATGTCGGTACAACGCATCATGTGGAATTTAGTGCGCGGCACGAACAAGACGTATTACGTGTCTAATCCAGCTAAGGGAGGCGGCTTGCACAACTACGGCATGGCCGTCGACCTGACCATCGTCGATGCTTCAGGGAAGCTGCTGCCCATGGGTACGCCTTACGATTTCTTCGGGACGGAAGCCCATACCGACAAGGAGGAAGCGCTTGTGCAGACAGGTAAAATGATACAAAAAGAGTTGACCAATCGCCGATTGTTACGCCGGGTGATGAAAGAGGCAGGCTTCCGCACCGTCAAAAGCGAGTGGTGGCATTTCAACGCCTGCTCGCGTGAGACGGCACGCGCCCGCTACCGGCTGATCGAATAAAACGAAATCACACTACGTGCTTGCCAAACGGAGTCAATGCCAGTCCGGCCAGCTTAAAATGCTGCTTCCCGAAAGGAATGCCGATCAGAGTAAGACAAAGCAACATACCGAAAAACAGATGGGTCAGGCAAATCCCTAACCCGCCGAAACAAATCCAGAGGATATTCATGATGACCGAAAGACAACCGCTCGATCCACCCTGATCGACTACCCGTCGCCCAAACGGCCACAACATCAGCGCGGAAAGCTTAAGTGTCTGCAAACCAAAAGGAATGCCGATAATCGTGATGATCATCAGGAAGCTCGCAAGCAAATATTCGATGGCTGCGAGAAGGCCTCCGCAAATCAGCCAGATCAGATTGCCCAATATCTTCATTTTTTCGTGTACGTTAATGTTATTGCCGGACAAAGATACGAAAATGATTCAATCGTGCCTTTTCAGGATACGGTGCGGCAGTTCGCCATGCCCTACCAACTCGATCGGACAACGGTACACTTCATCCATCCACTCTTCCGAGACATCGGCTCCGGGATGATAATGCAGCGATTCGTTCACGCAAGCTACGTTTTTTACCAGCGAGAGCACCGTGCCTACATCGTGCGAGACGAGGACGACGGCCGTATCTTGATTGATCTCGCGCAACAAGTCGTACAGCTTCGACTCGAATTTCTGATCGACGTATGTATTCGGTTCGTCGAGAATAAGCATCTGCGGCCACGAAACGATGGCGCGTCCCAGCATCACGCGTTGCAACTCACCACCGGACAGCTCGCCGATGGCTCGTCTGCTCAAAGCATCTAACCCCATCCATACGATCACCTCGGCAACACGCTGTTGCTGTTGCTTCGAGAGGTGACGAGCACCTCTCGTCTGCGCCATCAATCCCGAAGCAATCACTTCGCGTACCGAGATCGGAAAGCGCTTATCGATTTTATTGATCTGCGGGAGGTAACCGATATTCAACGACGCAACGGGCTGCCCGTCGCGATAGAACGCAACGGTTCCTGCTACCGGTTTCAGCAGTCGCAGGATGACTTTGAGCAGCGTCGTTTTCCCTCCTCCGTTCGGACCGATGATTCCCAAGAAATCGTTTTCCCATACCGTCAGCCCGACATCGCGCAAGACAACTTTCGTATCGTAAGCAGCCGTAATATGTTCGAGGGTAAGTAGCTTGTTCATAGGTATAGGTATCCGTTAAGGGGTTGCGAGCGATTCCGCGATACGAAGCATCTCCGTCTTCCAATCGGCCGACAGCGGATGGATCGTTACGATACGTGCTCCGATTTCGGCAGCCAGTGATTCGGCATGTTTACGGTCAAACTCCTGCTGCACGAAGACAACCCGTACACCGGCTTCACGCGCCTCGTCGACAAGCACCCTCATCGAAGCGGCCGACGGCTCTTTGCCGTCGGCCTCGATCGAGAGCTGCGTCAACCCGTACTCGTCGGCAAAATAAGTCAGCGCCGGATGGTAGATAACGAATGTGCGGTGCGACAACGTGTCGAGCATGGCGTGCAGGACACGTCCGGTCGAATCGATCTCGGCCGTCAGCGCACGGAAATTCGTTTCGTAGTCCGAAGCATGCGCCGGATCGATCGCACATAAAGCGTCCAACGTATTACGGGCAATGATCTGTGCCGTGCGCGTGGCATTCCAGATATGCGGATCCGTCGCTCCGTGATCGTGATGATGATGATGCGTGCATTGTCCTTCTATCCACGTAACACCCTCGGACAAATCGAAAACGCGCAGATGCGGATTGTTCTCCCGAATCGTCGACATCCATGCCCTCTCGAAACCGATACGCCCGATGCGCAGATACGCTTGGCTCTCGGCCACAGCCATCATCTCGCGCGGCGTCGGTTCATACGTCTCCGGACTTTGACCGGCCGGCACAACCGTATGCACATTCCAGTGCTTGCCGGCAATGCGTTCGACGAAATAACGCTGCGGCTCCATCGTCACCGTCAGGCGCTGTCCGTGCAACGCCTTGTGCCCTCCCCCGCAAGCCGTAAGCAGGAAAAACGGCGCAACAAGTGCAGTCATCACGCCTTTCTTCAGCCATTTGCGACCGAGATAACGCACCGGATACCACGACGACAAGCCACCTATCGCAAAAACCGTAACGAAGATGGCCAGAATATCCCACGGAGCGATCCGCACCGGGTAATTATCACTGACAAAAGCCCCCGCGCTACCTAACTTGATGACACCGTAATATTGTTGAATCAGACAGAGAGCTACGCCGATCACGATACCGACCAACGCCCCCAGCACCGGGATCATACAGCCCTCGGTCAAAAAAATACGGCGTATCAGACTGTCGTCCGCCCCCATGCTGCGCAACATCCGCACATCGCCTTCTTTCTCGATCATCAGCATCGACAACGAGCTGACGACGTTGAATAATGCAATCGTCAAGATAAACGCCAGAATCAGGAACGTCATCCATTTCTCCACCTGCATCATCTTAAACGATGCTTCCTGTTGTTCATAGCGATTCTGCACCCTGAACCCGTCGCCGAGTATCGTGCGAATCTCCTGCTGCACGGCTTTCGTATCGGCCTGCGACGAAAGTTTAAGTTCTAACGCCGATACTTCCTTCTCGTAACGAAGCATCGAACGCATCAGTCCGATAGGGAGAATCAGGTAATTCTCGTCATACGAAGGCTGATTAAGGCAGAAGACCCCCCCGATAAACGCATATTCGATCTGAAACGAGGTAGCCGGATTGGCCATGTTCACCCGTTCGTCACGCTTGGGAGCGTAAATCTCCATCGGCGACGTAAACGCCGCATTAACACCTAACGAAGAAGCCAGACCAATCCCCATCACCCCATACGATGTCTCACCTTCCTGCAAGACGAAACGTCCGTCGACTAACACCGTATCAATCGATACCATGTGATGAAACGCGTCGTCTACTCCTTTCGCCACGGCAACCTGCTGACGGTCGTGGTAACGTACCAGTACATGGTCCTGCAATACCCCGGTGCACATCGCCACCTCTTTCAACTCCCTGACTTGACGCACCGCCGGGCTGTCGGGATCGAACACCTTACCGACGGCCGGTGTAATCTTCAACTCCGGATCGAAATTGCCGAACATCGACGCAACTAAATCGTTAAAACCGTTGTAGACCGACAGCACACATACGAGCGCAACAGTAGCGACCGCCACACTGCACACCGAAATCATCGAGATGATATTGATGGCATTATGCGATTTCTTCGCGAACAAATAACGGCGGGCAATAAAAAACGGAAGATTCAACGGATAATTATTTTTTTAAGAGATGGTCGATGTTCTCCACATAATCGAGCGAATCGTCAAGGAAGAAAATCAACTCCGGAATCCTCCGCAGTTGCAGACGCACCCGCTGACCGAGATCGTAACGGATCGTCTTCTTATTCGCCTCGATGGCTTCCATCAGCGCCGAGCTCTTCTCCGAAGGGAAAATGCTCAAAAAGACCTTAGCCACGCTCAAATCCGCACTCACCCGTACCGCACTCACCGAAACGAGGGTACCCGGCATACCTTTCGTCTGCTTCTGAAACAGGTCGCCTAACTCTTTTTGAAGCAACCTCCCGATTTTATTTAACCTTGTTCCTTCCATGTCCTGTTCTTTTTTAATGAGGTCATCGTCATGTTTTATTCTTACAGAGAAGGAGAGGAATAATTATTCATGTAAAAACAAAAAACATGTGCAACTTCCTCCCCTACCTATGAAGTACCTGACAAAGGTACGATAAAATAAAGAAATTCCAATTCATCCGACAAGGACGGATCGCTCCTTTTTCAGCCCTATCACCTTATCCCAACTTTCGATCCATCCTATTTATGAAAACCTATCTCAACCCATACCGGTGAATGATCAGAAGCAAGGGACTCGACCTCTACTTTTGACTTTAAAACTCGATATGGATATGGAAAATCCTTCTTAATCAAAATATAATCGATACATTTCGTGGGATGTACAGAGGGACAGGTATACTCCTTCTCATTGTTAAGAACCTCCCAGGTTAATTTTAATTCTTGTATCTCCCGGTCATTCGGTGCTGCATTCAGGTCACCTGCCAGAAAAACAGGTTTATCCGTGTATTTAGCAGCTAATTCATTGATTAATTCTACGGAGGCCATTCTGTCTTCACGGGTTAGCGACCAATGGGTACAGCAAATCACATAATCATCCGTTTCTACAAGTAACATGCTGCGTTTCTCTTCTCTTCCCGGTAAAGGAATCGCTTCTTTCTTTATTGGTTTCTCTTTTGTGAGAATGCCGATACCGTATTTCCCGCCATCGTATTCAATCGAAGCATTAAACACGGCATACATTTTCGTTCTTCGGGCTATTTCATCCAAGACAAAGTCTCCGTTGCTGCGCATGGTTGCACTGTCTAATTCCTGTATGGCGACACAGTCAGCCGAAACTCGCCGGATCACCCCTGCGACTCGATCATAGTCTGTAACATCATCTGTTCCTCTTGCATTTCGTATGTTATAACTTAAAATTTTTACCTTCTCAACACCTGCATTATACTGTATCCGTTTATCGGCCGAATCAGAATAAATAAAAGATGCCAACAAGGAAAGGCAAAAGACACTTTGTAAAATATGCATCTGTTTCATTTTTAATATATTTTGAAAATCAAATCAATACACTGTTATCATTCATCACAGCCCATCCTTCCAACCGGGGTTTTGTGTTAAACTCGGGTTTAACAAACGTTCGCTTATCGGGATGGGATAAAGATACTACACTCTCTTTATCCCGATTGGTTCACCAGCCGACCGGCCAAATCATTTACCAATCGGGGTTTTGAACTAACTTTCCTTTATTTTTATCAATTTCAGACTGAGGTATCGGCCATAGATAGTGTTTTTTCTCGAATTTATATGTGACTGGTGCATCAGCAACTGCATTAAGTACGGAAATAGCTGTTTTCCATCGCTTTAAGTCAAAGTAGCGATGCCCTTCAAAGGCAAGCTCTATTCTTCGTTCATTCCGTATTTTATTTCTCATTTGTTCCTTGCTTAGCTTTGGAGGAAGTTCAGGCATTAATGCACGTTTACGGATAGTATTAATACTTTTATACACTAATTCTGTCGGACCATTCAGTTCATTCTCAGCTTCTGCTAACATCAATAATACATCTGCATAACGCATAATGACCCAATCTTGCTGACTTTTCGTATTATAACCGAAAGGAGGGGGCAGATTAGGAGATAAAAACTTATACAGACCAGCTCCTGTAGGTTTGGCATTTCCTCCTGTATATTCGCTTCCATTGATGATGTATTTTTCAATAAAGACAGTTTTAGCCAACCGTGGATCACGATCTGCTAACGAGGTATTAGAGAAAGCCTCAAGGTCAATTAGAAATTTGCTCCCTGCCTTTTTGGGAATCGGTTGTCCCGGGGTACCGTCTCTCATCTCAAAAGTTTCCAAAAAATTAATGAGAGGGCTTACAACTAACCAATCGGCATACCACATGTCTGCCGAACTGGATGTATTCGGTGCCAAAAACTTTATCGACATCATAATTTCCGGTGAAGACTCTTGCTTTAGATCATTAAAATTATCAGAAAAATCATTTGCTAATGCATAGCCTTTTATTTCACCCAAGAGCGTTTTCGCTTCAGTCATCTTATTCGTGATCATATTGCCTTCCTCATCGTATGCCGTAAAAAGAATCATCCGTGCTTTGTAGGCTTTTGCCGCATTCTTGGTCCATCGTCCTTTCGATTCACTATAAGTTTGATCAGGCAGGTTATCTATGGCAAAACTGATATCATCCATTATAAATTTATATACATCACTCATCGGCTTTTTCTCTTGATATTGTGTTTCAAGATTCAGCGGTTCACTAATAATTGGCACTTCTCCATATCCACGGTACAAATAGCTGTAAAAATATGCACGTAGCATTCTTGCTTCCGCTTCATACTGTTTTTTAATTATATCGTTCAATTTGTCAATTTTTTTCAGTTTGTCTAAAAAAATATTGACCGTAGCAATGTCAGCAAACGCATCCGTATAGACTGCAGATATGAAGCCATCGGAGGAAGGTTCGATATTTCCCATGACCATATTAGTTGTCATGCCATATTGCCTTTCAGCGTGTTGTCCGTATCCGTTATCGGTGAGATTGTCCCAACACGGCGTCGAGAACGAAAACAAGTCTCGATGCATAGCTCCATAGCAAGCTGTGAGTGCTAAATTGATGTCCTCACTTGTTTTCCAAAATGTTTCCGACGATGGCCTGTCATTCGGATTTATATCTAAATCTCCGCAAGATGTCAGGCCTGAAATCATGATTAATAGATATATTCCTATCCGTTTCATTTTTTTATATGATCAAAATTCAACATTAATTCCAAAAGATACAATTTTATTCTGGGGGTACTGAACAAATCTCCCGTCACCGGCACGTTCCGGATCGAGCCCCTTATATTGGGTAAATGTAAGGAGATTGTCTCCGGAAAAATAAAGTCTTATTTTTTCGATATTCATTTTTGACAGCAATGATTGAGGAAGAGTATACCCAATAGTGAGATTCTTCAGCCTTAAAAATGATGCATCTTGTAGAAACCATGTACTGGGTCGACGATTCGGGTTTGTTCCCTCCCATCCGAAATATATACGCGGGTATTCATTTGAAGTACCGGGGCCTGTCCACCGATTCTTTACATAATCCAATGTCGGAGCAGCACCTTGAATAAACGGTTCTAAGCCCCATCCTTCCGTATAGATGCGCCGTCCCTGTACTCCTTGAAAAAGAAAAGATAAATCGATGCCTTTCCATGAAACATTTCCGTTAAACGAATATTCAAATTTGGGAAATCTGCCGGGAATAATTGTACGGTCTTCATTATTGATTACCCCATCTTGGTTTACATCCCGATATTTCAGATCACCGGGTTTGAATTCACCGGAGAATTGTTTCGGAGAATTGTCGATCTCTTCCTGTGTTTGGAATATACCGATTGCTTCGAGCATATAAAATGAATTATATGGAAGATCATTTTCTCGTATCACGTATCCGCTGATCTCTCTTGAACCGAACTTCAGGAGCTTGTTTTTAAACAGGTCGATATAAAACCCGCCACTGTATTCCAATCCGGAAAAAATACCTTTAGTCATTCGGTCACTGTATTGTATGGACAATTCATGTCCCAGATTCAACATATCGCCGCCATTGACAAAAGGTGCTCCTAATCCAAGTGAACCTGTGACTTGGGCTTGGCGTAAGATATCGTAGGTATGTTTACGATACCAATCGTACGTAATATTTAGCTTTCCGAACAACTGCAAATCAATACCAACATCCGTCACTGCCGTCGATTCCCACTTCAACGCCGGATTAGCAAGGGCTGATTGTGCGACTCCAGGGCTCAAGGTGTTATTGTCGAATGTGTAATCGCCTGTGAAATTCAGCAGATCCTGATAGGGATAAGGATATGCATAACGGAACGGCGTATCGTTATTCAGATAAATATTTTGATTACCGAGTAATCCGTAAGAAAATCTTAGTTTAGTGCTTGTCAACCAATTATATATCTGATTTTTTTTGATAAAATCTTCTTCTGTTATCCTCCATGCGCCTGAAAAAGAAGGGAAGGCACCCCACCGAAAATCTCTGGCAATCCTTGATGTCCCATCATAGCGTATATTCGCTTCGAGTAAATATCGATCTCGATAATTATAGTTTAAACGACCGAAATAGGAACGTAATGCCCATTCTGTTGTATTTCCCCAAGCATTTTGCACAGCTGTGGCACCGGCATTTAACTCAAGCAAGTTATTTGTTACATATTTTTGACGATATCCTCTCAAAAATTGGTAATTGTCATATTCATAGCTATATCCACCCTGTAATCCAAAATGATGCGTATTGTTCAAACAAAAATCATATTTCAGATAAGTAAAAAAGTTCGTATAATACTCTCTGCTGTTTTGAGCAATCAGTCCTTCACCCCCAACATCAAGTGTACGAGCAAATTTCCCTGTATGATAGTTGTAAGTATTTACAACAGGCCTCCAATCTTTAAAGGATATATCACTCAAGTTTATCGCCATTTTAGAATACCAACTCAGTCCTTTAGCCAATTGAATATCCGTCCAGATTTGTGATGAGACATCATAATCGGTTGTTTTTCTCAGGACATCATTTTCCACAATTGCTACCATATTCTTATTATGGCTCTCAAAATCATATGCAGAATTTACATATTTTCCATCAGGTAAAAACGGCATATAGGTAGGGGCTTGCGATAACGTGGACAGAAAAGCATCATCATGATTCTGGCGTGGATTCTTTTGATCTCCTTTTTCCAATGCTATATTTACGCCAACCGTAATCCATTCTTTCAGATTAGATTTTACATTTACTCTGAAATTATATTTATCGAAGTGAAACCCTTTCATTGTACCCGGTTGACGGATGTATCCCATTGTGATATTATATGTTACACCTTTGTTTCCGCCGTTTAAAGAGAGGCTGTGATTTTGTACGAGTGCCGGATTGAACATATAGTCCAGCCAATCGAAATTGGGATATTTTACCCTATCGGTTGCATTACGATATGTGTCGATCATTTCTTGGGTATATAAACCTGTTGATATCCCCGAATTTTTCTTTGCTTCATTAAACAACTCCATATATTCAGCCGAGTTCACAACAACTTTCAGCATTTTAGTAGGCGTGTGGATACCCCAGTTGGCATTATAGTTAATTTTAAAACCTCTGTCACGACCTGTTTTTGTGGTAACAAGCACTACGCCATTTGCAGCCCGCGCACCGTAGATAGATGCTGAAGCTGCATCTTTCAATACAGAAATATTTTCGATATCATTGGCGTTCAGTTTCGACAATGAACCTGGAATTCCATCGATCAGTACCAGCGGGTCAGAACCTGCATTACTGTATGTTCCTTGACCGCGTACGCGAATTTGAGTCGACTCATTCCCGGGCTGTCCCAATCCTTGAACAATACGAACACCCGGCATTTGTCCTTGCAGCATGGTGGTTGGATTAGTTACCGGACGCTTAATCATCTCGTCGCCTGATACGGAAGATACAGCTCCTGTCAGATTTACTTTCTTTTGCACACCATACCCCACCACGACAACTTCCTCCAGTGCCTTCGTGTCATCTTTCAAGACGATGTGCATATTTGCGCCGCCTGCAGGCACTTCCTGCGTCAGATAGCCGATGTAAGAAACTACAAGTATCGCTTTATCCGGAACCGACAGCGAAAACATTCCATCGACATCCGTTATCGTTCCGTTGCCCGGTACTCCCTTTTCGATTATATTGGCTCCGATCACCGGCTCTCCTCTCTCGTCCCTCACAATCCCGGATATCGTCTTTACCGGGGTATCGGGACCTACTCCTTTTACCGGCAATCGCGTCAGCACAATCTGTTTGTTTTTTAACGTATACGTGATATCCGTACCGACAAACAATTGCGATAAGGCGTCGGGCAATTCTTTGTTCTGTACATCGATGCTGACTCTACGGGTAACATCTACTCGATCTTTGTTATACAAAAAACGATAGCTTGTTTGCGTCTCGATAGCGGATAAGACCTGTTCTAAGGGTACATCCTGCAACCTCAACGACAGGGAGGTCTGCGCTTCGGCACAGTAAACTTCCAGGTAAAACAGGAAAAACATACACAGAAGAAAGGTTGTCCGACGATAAGCCGAAAACGATGCTCCTCTTCTCTTTCTTTCGAATGAAACGGTTAGTGCTGTCATGTGTTCTATATTTAGATAATTAACATAGATTTTTTAACGCTTTACATATTTAAGACGTTTCAAAAGAAAAATCCCACATTTTTTCTTTCATTTTTGGCGTATCAAAGTGTTTATCCGGGAGTATATCTGCTGAAAATCAAATAAAAAAGACCAAATATGCCTCTTCCATCCATAATAAGTAGAATAAGAAAACTGTCTTTCATTATAGAAAAGAAGTTTATATGTCGGAGGTTCGAAAGGCCGTTGATAGGAAAAAGAGATTTAATCGGTACGATATACGTCAATGATTTTTTTCGGCTTTCGTCTTTCTCCCTTGAAATCATAACGGATCGGAGCCGAGATTCGCAGCAGCTCCAGAATTTCGTCCAGTGACTCTTGTTCGAAAGTTGCGTGATAGTGTTGTTGGGCGAGTACAGGGTCTTTTACACATATATCGACGTTATATGTTCTTGCGACTCGTTTGAAGATATTCTCAAGAGTTTCATCATGGAATATAAGTATTCCTTCTCTCCATCTGCCATACGATAAAGCATCGATCTGTCGCATACGGCCTTTTTCCGTATTTTTATTCCACACAAATTGATTGCCCGCTTTCATTTCCCGTATTCCTTCCCGATGAAGTAAATCGACCGAAACCTTCCCTTGTTCCAAGGTGACAGTACAAAGCGTATCGGAAGGATAGGCCTCTACATTGAATCCGGTTCCGGTTGCGTTGATACTCATATCCCCTGCTTTGACGACAAAAGGGTGTATGCGGTCCGCTTCAATCTCGAAAAAAGCTTCGCCGGTCAAGGAGGTTTCCCGTGTATCTTTCACAAAAGGAAGCGTATACGATAACTTACTGCCGGAATTTAACCAGACGGTTGATCCGTCGGGCAACGAAATCCGGCTGTACGTACCGGGGGGCGTCTGGATTTCCTGATGGGAGCATGCAGCATCTTTTGCAGCAGGACGACTGAAAAACAGATACACGGATAACAGTAACAACGGAACGACAATGACTGCGGAGATTCGTTGCCACCATATCGGAAAGGCCATACGATATCGCTGTCTTCTTCTTATTTTCTTCCATACGTTAGCCTCCGCCTGATCCGTGTTCACCGCCCGGGAAGAGAAAGCCGGTCGTGCCGCATCCCAGACACTCTTCATTTTCACGAACGCAGACTTGTTCACTCTGTCATCGTGATACCATTTTTTCAGTTGTTCCTCCTCTTTGGCAGAAATCGTTCCGTCAAAGAGTTTCACTACCAGTATTTCTATGTCTCGTTCCAATTTCAGATATATTTTCTTTGATCAGTCTATGTTGTTCTTTTATGAAAAGACGTTTCCATGATGACTTTCCCACACCTCAAAATTACCAATAAACTATAAAAGTAATCCAGAAAAGAAAATCACTCAAAAAATGACGCAGAAATTTCAATGCTTTGGCCATTCGCTCCTCGACAGTTCTCTCCGATAGATGCAATTCTGTTGCTATTCCTTTATTTTTTAACCCCTTATTGTGTCTCAATACAAATACGTTACGGTACTCTTCAGGCAGTCTGTCCAAACCTTCTCTCAGCCGGTTTTCAAGATCGGAATATAAGATATATTCTTCTGTTTCCCAATGACGGTCTATTCTTGAAAAAGCCATGTATTCGGCATGTACTCTGACCACTCCGTCATGTCGCAACTCATCTAAACAGCCGTTCCGAACCGATTGTAATAAAAAACCTTTGATGGAAGTTTTAATAACTCTCTCGTTACGCCGGTTCCACAAATCCGTGAACACATTCTGTACGATATCTTCACAAAGTTCCTTCCGATCGGGGAGAATTGTTCCGGCAAATAACACCAGATCCCTGTAGTATTTACGGAACAGAGACGAAAACGCTTCTTCATCCCCTTCCTTTAAATAATCGAATATCTGTTGCTCATCTGACATTTTGTATCGCCAATTAAGTACCTCACGCACAGTCTACGTATACGGATGATTTTTGTGTCCGACTTGAGACGGGCGAGTGCAACGAATCTCCCTGTCGTTATTTTTTCCAGATCAGTGTCAGGCCATCGCGCAGAGGGAGGATTACCTTCTCGACTCGCTCATCGTCCTTTATTTTTTTATTAAAGGCTAAAATGCCCTGAGTCTGAGTGTCGGACGAAAGAGTCTTTTCCTCCGCCACCTTTCCCGACCAGAGCGTATTATCGGCAAGAATCAGCCCCCCGGGACGCACCCGCGGAAAAACCATCTCGTAGTAAGTGGAGTAATCACGCTTATCCGCATCGATATACACCATATCGAACGTCTCGTCAAGCTTCGGAAGCACATCGCGTATGTCCCCCCAATGAGGGTGAATCTTCTTCTTGTCGGGAGACTGTTCGAAATAAAACCGGAAGAACGGTTCCATCTCGTCGTTGATCTCGACCGTATGGATGACCGCATCCTCATCAATCCCTTCGGCCATGCAAAACGTAGCATATCCCGTGTACGTTCCGATCTCCAAGATTCGTTTGGGACGAAGTATGCGGCAGAACATTTTCAGCGCGCGGCCCTGCAACGGCCCCGCAATCATACGCGGACGGAGCAGTTTCACATGAGCGTCACGGTTCAGCTTCGCCAGCATGGGAGGCTCGGCATCGCTATGTTGGAGAATATAATCTTCAATGCCCATGTCGGTAGTATCGAAATATTAAAAGGTCGGTAGCTGGTACTCCTCTCCTCCCTGAAGCACTCTGTGTACATCATTGATTTCGAGAAAGGTCGTACCACCTCCCCCTCCGAAGCTGCCACTCAGGTAAGCCACCTTGTCCTGCTCGGTAAGCATACTGCTTGTGATCAACTGGTTCAAGGCATCGTAATAATACTGGCGACGACTCGGCTGCCACGGCTGAAATACGGCCCAAACACCGTACGAGAGCGAGAGCATCCGCATCACCTCTTGTCGATAGCAGATGGCAAAGACAGCCGCACGCCCCCGAAAGGCAGCCAGATAACGTGCTGTACGCCCCGTATAACTGTCTGAGATAATCGCACGAACACCAAGTTTGGCCGACGACTTCACGGCTTGTTCGGCCAGGAATGACGTCACATCCGTTTCGGTACCTTCGATCGGGATGCGGATATCGTTTTCCGCAAGCTTCGTTTTTTCGGCCTCACGCGCCACTTTGGCCATCATCCGCACTGCTTCGACGGGATACTTGCCATAGGCTGTTTCTCCGCTAAGCATTAACGCATCCGTCCGATAGTAGATGGCATTGGCAATATCGGTCACCTCGGCGCGTGTCGGCCGCGGATTGTTAATCATCGAATGCAACATCTGTGTAGCAACGATTACGGGGCGTCTTGCTTCCACACATTTGCGGATCAGCATGCGCTGGATACCCGGTATCCGCTCAGCCGGCACTTCGATACCCAGATCGCCTCGCGCAATCATCACTCCATAAGCCGCCTGAAGAATCTCGCCGATATTATCGACACCTTCCTGATTCTCGATCTTGGCAATGATTTTGATTGCACTTTTACGGGCATCGAGGATGCGCTGCACGGCCTGCACATCTTTCTTGTTGCGAACAAACGAGTGAGCAATAAAATCAAGCTTATTCGCAATCGCCCACTCGATATTCTTCTTGTCTCTTTCCGTGAGTGAGGGTAAATTGATACGTACCCCCGGCACATTCACACTCTTTCGGCTACCCAATATCGCATTATTCTGCACCTCACACACCAGCCGGTCGGTTTCCTTCCTGATCACCTTCAACTCCAGGTCGCCATCGTCGATCAGGATACCGCTTCCGATCGACAAGTCTTTAACGAAATCGGGATACGAAACACAAATGCAATCGTGGGTTGTCTCAATGTCGGGGCATCCCTTCATCATCACCTGTTCGCCCGCTTTGAACTCAATCGGGGCCAATGTTTTTGTGGTACGTATTTCCGGACCTTTCGTGTCGATCAGAATCCCGATCCGGCCGGAGACCATGCGTGTGTTCATCACCACGCGATTCAACCCTTCTTCATCCATGTGCGCCGTGTTCAGTCGCACCACATTCATCCCCGCCTTGTAGAGCGAACGGATAAATTCGACGTCGCAGCGCCGGTCTGAGATTGTCGCTACTATTTTCGTATGTTTAATCATTTATTAAGCGCCTCCACCGCTAATCGGTACGAGTCCATTCCGAATCCGAGAATGACCCCTTGGCATACGGGAGAGAGCAACGAGTGATGCCGGAACGTCTCACGTGCGTAAATATTCGAGAGATGCACTTCAACCACCGGCGCCGTTACGGCCTTAATTGCGTCGTGCAACGCGATTGACGTATGCGCATATGCACCCGCGTTAAGCACAATACCGTCACATACGAAGCCCGTTTCATGAATCTTATCGAGCAGTTCGCCCTCGCTATTGCTCTGGAAATAGGTAATCTCACATTGCGGACAGGCTGCCCTCAATTGCCTCAGATAATCTTCGAACGAGACGTCGCCGTAGATTCCCGGCTCCCGTTTTCCCAACAGATTCAGATTAGGCCCGTTGATGATTTGAATTTTTTTCACACTTTGTTTTTTATAGGAAATATGCTATCTTTGTCATTCTTCAACGCACAAATATAGTGCTTTTTTTGAGAATCTCACCATGAACCGTCATCAGAAAGACGAATTTTCTCTCATTTATTTTCATGAAACGATCCGTCATAAATTCCACCAACCAAGAAGTGCAAATCGTTTTTCTTAATTTAAATACGATGAAAAACACTCGAGAACCGCTGTCGGCAAGGGACCGAAAGCTCCATCCGGTGAAGAATGGTTCTCGCATCAGAGAGTTCCTTCTATTTTGTCAAGTTTGTCTAAGATTTCATAGGTGGTACGCAGTGACGTAAAATCCGTTGGGATAGCAGGTTTGTTAATACATTCTACCCTGTCGACAAACACCTTAATTTCGTTAAAGTACCCTTGTGAGATTATTTGGTTATTTGCCAATATGGGATTGAAGTTATTCCTTGAATACAAAGAAGTCATGCAAGAGTTCCTCGTATAAACTTTCTCAAGGGGAATCTTTCCGAAAGAAAGTGAGGAGGGCGTAAAGGTTAGTGTTTCCATCTGTTGCATGTCATACATACCCGATTCCGTATTGATACAAATAGCCTCATGCGCTTCTCGCCAGGAATAGGATGTGGATAATTCCAGTGTCCCCGCAATATGATTATGCGCCAGCATAAGCAAGTAAGTTCTTCCTCCGTTTTTGCTGTTCGTTTTATGAACACCTAAGATTTTAGCATCGCCAAAAAGAAACGTGACTAAATCAATCGGATGTATAAATAAATCATAGAGTTCATTACCTTCAGGGTACAGACCCACTCGATAATGTAAGTTGTAACTTACAAGTTGCTTGTCTCTGAGTTTTTTTCTCAGAATCGCAGTAACGGGAGAAAACCTTTTCTGCATTCCGACAACGATGGTATTGGGTCCGTATAATCGCTGCTTATCAATAAGGTCGTTCAGTTCTTCTACGCACATGCAGGGAGGCTTTTCTATGAATAGAGCTTTACCTGCCTTTATTGTTTTCGATGCAATCTCAAAATGGGAAGAAGGTGAAGCGGAAACGAAAACGCCGGCAATGGTTTCATCATTCAAAATATCATCAATCGAAGTTGTCCCGATGACATTCTTAAATTTTTGCGGAATCAATTTTGCCTTTTGAGGTGAAGAACAGCAAATATACTTTACGTTGACCTGTAAATGTTGAATAATTGGATAAAGATTGTGAATGCAATGATTCCCAAACCCAATAAATGCATAATTCTTTTTATAAACTTGAGAAAGATATTGATTGTCTCTTCTGCGCTTATAACCTTTTATTATGTCTTGGAACCCTATCATTTGACTAAATTTTTGATTTTTTTGAAATATGCCTTGTAAGTACAGTTCAAGTCATCATTCCACTGATATTTCCCGTAAAAGAATTCAATGAGTCTTTTAGGGAAAAATTTCTCTGCGGAACGTAAGAGTATAATATCAAACTTTCTGTGATAGTTTATCCAACACCGGTTACAATGATGAGAATATTCACAAATAGTCTTTGCCGTTTGACGTGAATTGAAAATTTCATCGAGCGATTTCTCATACACATTACCGAGAATAACCTCTAAATTCTGGCAAATTGGAACGTTTCCGTTTGAGTGTATAACCAATTCGTTATAAATACTATGACATCTTAGTCTGAGACTTCCTTTTTTCCATTCATTATATAAAGTCACGAAATCATAATTCTCTTGTGTCTCATGGATTGATTTTGGGATTTGTCTGATATAATCATCACCGACATCCATTAATTTTTCCTTCGTGTCAAAGAAATCCATCGTATTATAAATCCCTATTCTTACATCTATATCATATTTTTGGGCAATCCGAATTACATAATCCATATCTTCAAAAGAGTTCCAGGGCGTAAGGCAAAACATGAGAGAAACAGGTACAATGTCTTTGCAGCGTTCGATGACCTGTATAACTTTGTCGTAGCCATCGACGCCTCTGACGATCTTATAGGTTTCGTTACCTCCGTCTAAAGAAAGATATAAATGTTTGGGAGTGTATTTCTGTACGGCAGAGACAACCTTGTTCGGAGCTAATCCGTTTGAAAGTAAGGTATAATTCTTATGATTCTCATGAAACCAGCTCAGTATTGCATCAGCTTCCGGATGTAAAACAAATTCTCCGCCCTCCAAGCCAACTGTTGTTCTTTTCGTTACGCATTTGCTTGACATTATATGAACAATGTCTTTTAGCGGCAAATGCTCCACAGGAGTCTTTTCCCAAATGGAGCAATGCCTGCAACGTGACTGACAAAGTGAAGTCGAATAAATCATTAAAGAGGATAAGGTCTTGTTTGTGGGGAACATTACATTTTTTATAAAAGACCCTCCTGTTGTTAGATAATCTAAAAAGTTATACATTGTGTTTGGATCGTAATTTTCTATTCAACAATAAATTAGTTTGATTTATACCGGAAATTATCGCCCCCAAAATTACAGGATCAAAATGAAACGGCCAAGAAATGACTGACGCATTTTTTATATGCATGTTTCTGTGCACTGCTTTAGATTCAATTTTCTTCTATAGCTTTCTCTGTTAAGTTTAATAAGAGAATTTTCTGCAATGTTTTGATTTTTATGCTTAAAAGTAATGAATGATAAAGTCGAACCTACGGTGCAAAAATCATCGATTTTCCTCCCATTACAGGATGAATTTTAACTATTTTTATATTGTCTGTCTTGTTTTAAGCATATAAATTTGTATTAAATTTAAATAGAACACTTATGGAAAGAGAATTTAAGAATCACATGAATGCGCTGTCTCCAAATACAACGTATGTAGTATCTGAGAACTGCACAGTGGCGAATCATCTGTCTATACCGATAGGTGTATCACTTATCTTTAAAGGAGGAATGGATCAGCAAATAACATATATTCAGAGATAAGGGGCTGCACCTTGCTGCTCTTTATCTCTTGGAAATAGACAATAAAAGACACCCATGAAACGATCAATAGCAAACGCTATCAGCAAAAAGAACAGAGATCGCAAATACAAGTATTTTAAAGAGAGGGTGGGGTTTACAGCCGATACAAAAGTGTTGGATGTAGGGTTTGCCAACCATGAATTTTCACCGATCGATAATTATCTGGAAAAACACTATCCGTTTCGAGCGAAGATAACGGCGCTCGGAGTGGGAGGCAAAGACGAATTTACAAAGAACTATCCGGATGTCGAGACTGTACTTTATGACGGAAAAGTTTTCCCTTTTGCCGACAAAACCTTCGACATCGGGTGGAGTAACGCTGTTATCGAACATGTCGGGGGAAAAGACAGGCAGCTTTTATTCCTAAAAGAGTTACTGCGTACATGTCGCACGGTTTATTTCACAACACCGAACGTTTATTTTCCCGTCGAACTGCATACCCGGACACTGTTTTTACACTGGTTGCCCAAAACTTTTTTTGACCGGTATTTAAGGCGTATCGGGAAATCATGGGCGGCAGGAGACTATATGTACTTATTGTCGAAGAAACGAATCATTGATTTGTGCCGGGAAACCGGTGCTCAAAACGTCACCGTCAAAGGCAACCGTCTTTTCGGATTTGTGATGGATTACAGTGTCATTATAACATAATCTGAAAGAGAAAAAGTATTTTTGCAGCTTGATTATGTAACCGATTTATAAGACTATTTTACTATGGCTGAAGAAATAATCATTCATCAGGGAGGGAAGTCGGAGAAGTATGCAACGTTGCTGCCGCAGATGAAAGGTTTGCTCTCGGGCGAGTCTGACAGAGTGGCCAATATGGCCAATTTTGTAGCTGCTCTCCAAACGACGTTCGGCTTCTTCTGGGTTGGTTTTTATGTCGTCCGTGAAGAGGAGTTGGTGTTGGCGCCTTTTCAAGGACCGGTAGCTTGCACGCGTATCCGTCACGGAAAAGGAGTGTGTGGCACCGCCTGGAAAGAGCGGTGTACGCTTGTGGTCGACGATGTGGATGCTTTTCCCGGACACATCGCATGCAGCTCCGCCTCGAAGTCGGAGATCGTTGTTCCGATGATACGCGACGGTGAAGTCGTAGCGGTACTCGATATCGACAGCAAAGAGTATGCGACGTTCGACCATGTTGACGCGGTCTGGCTGGAGAAGCTCGTGCAGACTTTCCCATGGTAATATCGTTCGGCCGAACCGGGGAAGAACTGCTCGGAACAGAGGCATAAAAGAAGCAGGTCGTTTTGTTCTACAGCCGACTTGCACTATCTTTGCACGCTCAAAAACAACCGGAGCATGTTTTATTACGAAGCAGATATAGAGAGAGTCCTTTCCGAGCAGCCTTTCCCGTTGATCTCGGAAACGGCCGACGAGCTGGGGCTGGAAACATACGTCATTGGCGGCTATGTGCGCGATATTTTCCTGCGCCGTCCGTCGAAAGATATCGACGTAGTAACGGTCGGGAGCGGCATCGAGTTGGCCAAGGCCGTGGCGAAACGGTTGGGCAGAAAGGCACATCTGTCGGTCTTCAAAAATTTCGGCACGGCACAGGTGAAGCACGGAGAGCTGGAGCTGGAGTTCGTCGGGGCACGCAAAGAGTCGTACCGGCGAGACAGCCGCAAGCCAATCGTCGAAGACGGAACGCTCGAAGATGATCAGAACCGCCGTGATTTTACGATCAACGCCTTGGCCCTGTGTCTGAATGGCGATCGCTACGGTGAACTGGTTGATCCGTTCGGCGGGGTGGAAGATATGGAAGACTTGCGTATCGTCACGCCGCTCGATCCGGACACGACGTTCAACGACGATCCGCTGCGCATGATGCGCGCCGTGCGTTTTGCATCGCAGCTCGGCTTCTTTATCGATCCCAATACGTTCGACGCCATGACACGCAACAGAGAGCGTATCGGGATCATCTCGAAAGAGCGTATCGCCGACGAGTTGAATAAGATCGTGCTGTCGCCCAAGCCCTCGATCGGGTTCGAGCTGCTCGACAAATGCGGATTACTGGAACTGATCTTCCCCGAACTGTGCGCCCTTAAGGGCGTCGAGACGAAAGAAGGCATCGGGCATAAGGATAACTTCGCCCATACGCTGATGGTACTCGACCGGCTGAGTCGTACAACGAACGACCTGTGGCTGCGCTGGGCAGCGCTGCTGCACGACATTGCCAAGCCGGCTGTCAAACGTTTTGACAACCGTCTCGGCTGGACGTTCCACAACCATAATTTCATCGGCGAAAAAATGATCCCCGGCATCTTCCGAAGGATGAAACTGCCGATGAACGAGAAGATGAAATACGTGCAGAAACTCGTTTCGCTGCACATGCGCCCGATCAGTCTGGCAGACGACGAGGTGACCGACTCGGCCATCCGTCGGCTGCTCTTCGAAGCCGGCGATGATGTGGACGACCTGATGAAGCTCTGCGAAGCCGATATCACGAGCAAGAACCCCGAGAAAGTGCGCCGTTTCCTGAATAATTTCCGTTTAGTACGTAAAAAAATGGCGCAGATCGAGGAGAAAGACCGGGTGCGGAACTTTCAGCCGCCCGTTTCGGGCGAGGAGATTATGGCGACGTTCGGTCTGCCGCCCTCGCAACCTGTCGGAGTGCTCAAGGAAGCGATTAAAAACGCGATCCTCGACGGGGTCATCCCCAACGAGTACGAGGCGGCGGTACGTTTCATGCACGAGAAAGCCGCCAAGATGGGGCTTTCACGTGTTTAACCGGTCGACACTTTTCACACCTTTGACTGTTCGGATTTTCTTCGTCAGCATGTTCAGCGCGGAAGTATCTTTGACCATCACGGTGAAGTTGCCCTGAAACAGTCCGTCGACCGAATCGATCTGGAGTGAACGCAGCGAAACACCGTCTTCCTTGCCGATGACCGACGTGATGTTCGTCACAATTCCGATATCGTCGTTCCCGATAATCCGCAACGTAACCGCGTATCCGTCCGTCCCTTTGCCGCTCCAGCGCGCCTGAATGACGCGATAACCGAACTTGCTGAACATCTCCTGCGCATTCGGACAGTTCGTGCGGTGAATCTTGATGCCACGTGTGGAAACGAATCCGAAGATCGCGTCGCCGAAGATCGGATTACAGCATTTCGACAGTTTGTATTCAATACCCGTCAGGTCTTTGTCGATGACAAGTACATCCTGATGCGAGGAAATCGTTTCGGCCTCCGTTGTCGTAATATACTCTTCCGCGCTCCGATTCTCCATGTGTTCGGCCGCTTCCCGCTCTTTCCGTCCGAAATCAAGGTAATCGTCGATGATTTTATTCACATCCGATTTCCCTTCGGCCAAATGGATATAAAAATCCGTCACTGTCTTGAAGCCGCTCTTTTTGATATAACGCATCAGCAGAGCCTCTTCTACTTCAATCTTCCGGTTCTTAAAACGCCGCTGCAACGATTCCTTCGCATATTCGACGGCTTTGGCCGACTCTTCGCGCAAGGCCTGTTTGATTTTCGAACGCGCTTTCGAGGTGGTCACGAACGAGAGCCAGTCGCGTTTCGGTGTCTGGGTCTGGGAGGTAACTACTTCGACCGAGTCGCCGTTACGCAACAGATGACGAATCGACACGTTCTTGCCGTTCACTTTCCCCGACACGCACCGACTGCCTACCTTCGAATGAATGGCAAACGCAAAATCGAGCACCGTCGCACCTTTCCCCAGTTTAATCAGTTCGCCGGTCGGCGTAAATACATAAATCTCATCCTGATAAAGATCCATCCGGAACTCCTTCATCATGTCCATCGGGTTCGAGGTCTGCGTCTCGAGCATGGCGCGGACATCACTCAGAAACTCATCTAATCCATGCTCTTCCCTGATCCCCTTGTATTTCCAGTGTGCGGCCAGGCCTCGTTCGGCCACTTCGTCCATCCGGCGCGTCCGTATCTGCACTTCGACCCATCGGTTCTTCGGCCCGAGTACCGTGATATGCAAGCTCTCGTAGCCGTTACTCTTAGGCACGGAAATCCAGTCTTTCATCCGCTTCGGATTCGGCTGATACATATCGGTGATGATCGAGAATACCTGCCAGCATTCCGAACGTTCTTTGTCGAGCGGCGAATCGAGAATGACACGGATGGCAAACAAGTCGTAGATCCCTTCGAAATCGATGTTTTGTTTCCTCAGTTTGTTGTTGATCGAGTGGATGGACTTCGTGCGTCCTTTGATATCGAATTTCAGCCCCGACGCTTCGAGTTTCTCCTGTACGGGTCTGATAAATTCGGCAATATATTCGTCGCGCGAACGTTTTGTCTCGTTCAGCTTCGTTTTGATGTACTGATACTTTTTCGGATCGATGTATTTCAGCGACAAATCTTCCAACTCGCTCTTGATGGTATAAAGACCGAGTCGATGCGCCAGCGGCGCGTAGAGATACGACACCTCCGTAGCCAACCGGATACGATCCTTTTCGTCCCTGATCTGCTTGCCCATGCGCATCATGCAGAGACGGTCGGCAATCATGATCAGGATGACGCGCACATCTTCGGCAAACGAAAAGAGCAAGTGATGAAAATTCTCGGAGTTGACGGCCGTATTACGGGCATAGAGATCGGAGGTTTTCAGCAGACGGCGAATCATCAGCGCCACCTCGTCGTCGAAAGTACATTCCACTTCATCGAGTGTGACAGCCTCTTTCATCACCGGCCGATAAAGTAACAGCGCGATGACGGACGTTCGTTTCAGTCCGATATCTCTCGTCGCAATCAGCGCCGTGTTGATATTACGCAACAAGCCGTTGATCCCGTTGCGGTCACGTCCGTAACAGTCGAGTGCGACGACCCGTCTCATCAGGCTTTTCATCTTCGGCGCATCCTCTTTCTGCAAGCAATACGACAAATGTGAAAACAACAGACGATAGGTCGTGAAAAACTCTTTCTTTTCCTCCGGTGTAAAAAAAGGCATTGTCTTATCCATAGCGATGAGTCTGTAAATTCGTAAAAATAATAATGATTCGGATCAGGATCTGATGTGGCCGGTGCGACCGGCAACGCGCTCCTCTCAGTCGAGCAGCGCAAGCATCTGTTCGTAGGTGAAGCCGCGGAAATCGGGAATCACGAGGTCGCACAGCCCTTCGATGGCTTCGGCCGGGTTCGTCGTAGCCAGCCCGACCACCTTCATACCCGCCCGGCGCCCCGACTCGATCCCGTGAAACGAATCTTCAAAAACGATGCAGTTCTCCGGCACCGTACCGCACGTCTCGGCAGCCAGCAGATAAGCGTCGGGAGCGGGTTTCGACCGGACAAACATCTCGGCCGTGAGGATATGCTCGAAAATCTGCCCCAACTCCGGATGAGCCCGGTGAACATGCGTCATCTTGGCTTGGTCCGAACTTGTCACCACTGCCATACGCACCCCGTTTCGTTGCAATACTTCTATAAGCATTTCGATCCCCGGAATATAATCGTAGCGCATGGCGCTCTCGAACTCCGCCAAACGGTCGAGAATCAATTGCTGCGCTTCGCGCTGATCCTTAAAATACTTCTCGAATATCTGTATCAGCGTTTGCCCCTTGATGATGCTCCCAAAATCGGGTATATCGGGTTGAAGTATCGGCGCCAGCTCTCTCCAGAAACGTGTATAATGCGTTTCGGTGTCGAATATCACCCCATCCAGATCGAACAGAGCGGCTATCGGTTTCGTTTTGTCCATCTTGATCACGTTTTCGCGTAAAATCCGAGTACAAAGATATTATTTTTTATGGCTTTCCGGGCTTTTCCCCTATCTCTTTTCTACTCTGAAAAGACCGACGGTTACGAATCTATATTAGTGAAAAGTGAAAAACGAAAAACGAAGAGTGAAACGTGAAGCCCTGCGGGCATTGAGGTGTTGAATTGTTGAGGTGTTTGTTGGCTGATGGCTGAATGCTTATTAAAACAAGGTATGGGCATCGATACCCCAACCTTATGGGATGGGGCTGAAATAGATCGGACTTTCAGCCTTTGTGCCCCTTGCGGGCGTTGAGCTGTTAAGTTGCTGATTTTTGGCTGAATGCTGACAGTTGATAGCTGAATGCTTCAACAGCCCTGAAAGGGCGTATTAATTCAGCCCAATGCGTAGCGAAGCGTTGGGAAAAAGGCAATCTCCTCGGCGGAGGGCTGAAAGCCCGACATAATTATGAATGGCTAATGATTATTTTCAGGATAGTCAGGAATAGCCATCAAACGTGCGGTAAAATCCGAACGCTGACGGCTGACAACTGACGGCCAGATACAACCGTTGTGTTGCATCGTCCCGAAAATTCGTACGATCCGACGCAAACCCGGTAGAAAACAGCAGCACGTCGGTCGGATGCCAACCAATGGACACAGTATTCTCCAGTTGACCAGCTGACAGTTTAAATTGTTTACAATACTTTCTTTTGTGCTTAATGTGGAATCTGGGATAAAATATCCTGGCACAAGAAACTTATAATTTGAAGATGATAGGCGTCTTCGTCTTTATAAAACGAAGAAAAAATGGTACGACATACAACGGATTGTAAAACATGTTATATAACATGTAAAAAAACAACAAAAATACTTGCCGCTTTGCTTAAAGCATTATACTTTCGCCATCTCTAAAAGGGAGTAAATAAGCTTTTTTAAAGAAATAAAAATATATAAATGTCCGTATATATGCCTAAAATTAATTATATATTGCTGATATACAGAAATTTATTCCCTCCCCAATCCATACATCCAAATTATTGTTATTAAATAGTTTAATGGAGCTTTTAGGTACAAACACGGATATTTATTTAAAAATAATAATGAATATCCGTATATTTGCCCAGAAATAATTATCTTTGCAAAAAAAATAAGGCAATGACACTGATCGATTTTTTATCTCACTTTCCAGACGAAGAAAGCTGCAAGCAAAAGTTTAAGGCATATCGCGACCAAGTAGGAGTTGTTTGTTCCAAATGCGGAGGCACGGATCATTATTGGAAAAAAGACAAGGAGCAATATGAATGCAAACACTGCCAAACGCGCACCACGCTAAAAAGTGGAACGGTAATGCATAAATCGAAACTACCTTTTCGTTATTGGTTTATAGCCATGCATCTGCTCACGTCAACGAAAAAGACATTTTCGGCCAAAGAAATCCAACGTCAATTGGGACATAATCGTTATCATCCTATTTGGCATATGGTTCACAAACTTCGCGAGGCCATGGGTAAAAGAGATGATGAATATGTCCTTGCAGGTTGTATAGAATTGGATGAAGGTTATTTTTCCACAGAGATGAGTCAAGAGGAAAAAGATAAACCCTTGAAGCGTGGACGTGGCAGTCAAAAGAAAAGCAAAGTTTTAGTAATGGCAGAAAGTGAAATGGTTGAATTTCCGAAAACCGGTCAAAAACCACGAAGAGTCGGCTATTTGAAAATGAAAGTAATCGATGACTTGAAAAAAGAGACCATTAATGCAGCGGTTCAGCAGTTAGCTTCCGGAGCTAATCAAATCGACACGGATCATTCTACCTCTTATGTGGAATTGAAAGACTTTGTACCTAGACACAACTCTCAGGTGATTCCCAAAGAGAAGGTGGGGGAAGCCTTGCCTTGGGTTCATATCGCCATCAGCAATGCCAAGAGACAGTTGATAAATACGTTCCATGACATCAAGCCCGAATTCTTACAAAATTATCTCGATGAATTCTGTTATAAGTTTAATCGAAGATACTGGGGAGAAGCCCTCTTTGGAAGATTGCTCGTAGCTTGCGTAACCTATAAAAATGAGTTTAGGTATAAATACGGATAATCATAAAAATAATACATGTATAATTGGCATGACCAATGGACTTTGCCAATAAAATAAAACAGTATTTTTTCAAATAAAATTTAACCGGTATAAAATGAACAAATTAGGAATATAAAATAATAGGTAAAATGAAATCAGTTAAATTATTTGTAGCCTCAATATTCGCGGCTATTTTTGTAATGAGTTGCAATGATGAAATTGCAGAATTGTCAGAGTCCAACAGGATAGAGGATAAACGCGCGAACACTAATTATAGAGTTTCCATTGATGAGGCAAAAGAAACTCTTTCTCAATTTATGGAAATGATGAATGGGGTAGATTTACGGGTGTCCGGAGGTAATTCTTCTATATCGCACGATTATAGCATAAGAAATGTTGAAGTGATAAGTTCGAATAATCACCAGGTTTATACTCGTGCAGGTAATACATCCAAAGGCATCGACACGCTGATGTATATTGTAAATTTTGAAGATAATAAAGGCTTCGCACTTGTTGCTGCAGATAAACGTACGGATCCTATCTATGCGATTATCGATGAAGGAAACTTTTCGATGGACAGCATAGATAAAGTTGATAACCCCGGATTTATGCTATGTGTAGAACGCTCTCTAAAAAAGCTGCTTATGATATCAAAAACTATTCCGTTACAAATAACGGCAAGATGATAAGCACATCTACTCCCGGTTGGGGAGGGGGAAATCCCGGACGAAAAGTCTATCCTCTGCTTTCTGTAAAATGGGACCAAAGTTCACCGTACAATAATTGCAGTCCTTATGTGGACGGTATCCAGACTTCGAATGGTCGTGGCCATACGGGGTGTGTAATAACGGCAACCGCTCAAATCATCTCTTATTTCAGATGTGTGGGGCAGATTACATACAATACAAATCAAGGAAATGATTTAAACTCGAATCATGGCACGGCAACTTTGAATTGGGACCGGATCATTGCCGATAGTAAATCTATTGCAAATGATAAAAGATATGGCACATTGGATAAAGATTTACACCATGAATCATCGTATGAGGTTGCCCGATTAATGCGCTATCTGGGAGTTGCACTTAAAGCGGACTATTCTAATAAAGGAACGGGAGCAAAGAGTGAAAAAGCAATCGACTGGTTAAATGATTGGGGAGGACTTTCCGCATCCGGATTAAGCGATTATAATGGAGAAGAGGCCGTTAAAGCGCTTGACGCCAAAAAATTAGTATATGTGAGAGCCAATGCTACTAAATCACACACTTGGATTTTTTTTAATAAATATTCAGATGGTCATGCCTGGGTAATAGACGGGTATATAGAAAATATGACAAACGGCAATTTGGACCGACGTTTGGTACATTGCAATTTCGGGTGGGGCGGTCAGTGCGACGGTTATTATATCGACGGAATATTTGACACCGGAGAAGGCACTTTTACTTGGGAACTCGAGGATGAAAACGATCCGCGCAACCCTTATACGCGTCCGGATAAGGATAAAAAAACAAGAGATAAATTGTTTTTCAGATACAAAGTAAAAATGTCGGTTATAGGTAGATGAAACGGAATATGAAAAAATTATTTAGAAATATATTAAGTGCAGGCATTCTTATAGTGCTTTGCTGCAATTGTTCTGACTCGGGGGTAGTACAGGCCGTTTCCCACAATGCTCGTATAAAAGTACTGTATTGCGATAAATCCGGCCATCTATTGAATCTTGGCAAAGGTAAAAATACGATTGAATTGATTTCCGTAAAAAAAGATGGCAGTCATATCGATGATTATGTTCCCGAATCATTGGGCTATGGAGACGAGATGATGATAAACTTGAAAGTCAATACGTATTGGGGTACTTATGAATCGGAATTACACAAGTATACCGTGAAGTGGAAGTCGAATGTTTCCACGGACGCGGACAGTCTGAATGTAACTATCCAAGGGCCTTTTCTTATCCATTATAAAAAAGATGTTTTATATAACGGTAAAAAAATATCTTTATGGGATAATGCGGATTACGGATTAAAAATGGATTTCTACGATAGGTTCCGTGAGGTTAAAGATAATATTTATCGTTATAAAGGCGGTATGGATACCATAGCTCTTTTGGATCAACAAGTATTGACTCTGATCATTCCGATTGATACGATGTCGATCGTGAACTAAAAAAGGCATAATCAACCTTAAAAGGCAGTCAGGGAGAGTATCCTTGGCTGCCCTTTGCAGTAACAGCATCAACATACTCACACAAACACAATATTTTCTGTAAGCTATTGATTATATTGTGATTTAACAGACTTCTCCCTTCTTCTTTTCTACTCCGAAAAAGACATAGGTTGTGAATCTATATTAGTGGAAACGAAAAGTGAATCGTGAAAAGCGAAGCCTTTCGGGCGTTGATTTGTTGAATTGTTGGCTGAATGCTGACGGCTAAGATCAATTACGAATGACGATATCCGAACGCAAACGGCGCAAATAAATGCAGGACTAAATAATATTAAAGGAACTTCTCTCGGTAATAAAAGGCTCAAGAGTCCAGCCATTAAAAAGAACGATTCTTCAATCTGAGTCTTCCCTACAGACATATCCCCAAATATTCAGGTGCAACAACCATTGACCTCTGCAACAAGCCCTTCAAGAAGCCACATAAACATGGCATCAGAAACTTCCTTTATCAACATAAATCATAATAAATTATAAAGCCTATTGGGGTGATTTATTAAAGACGCACCCGGCGAAAACATGCCTAAAATCGAAGTGGATAAAAACGAAGTAACCGTTGCAGGAGATTATGCATCTACCACACTCTTCAAGATTAGCACCTCCGCCGGTATTTCTCGATTAAGACTACGCTTTGAAGACGTAGACACTGTGCTTTACAATAAATTGAAGCCTCCTTTCAATCTGTATGACGACTCAATGGAAGGCGATTGGTACGTTGTCGGGACAGCGGGTCATGAATTGGCCGTCGTGCTGCAAAAGAACGATACGGGGAAAGAGTGAACGCTTTGGATCAGTCTGGATCGGGTAGCTTATCTCCCGGCAATCGTGACAATTCATCAACAAGCACAATGAGAGCCGGTGTAGTCAAGAATAGCCATTAAACTTACGGTAAAATCCGAACGCTGAAAAACTGATGGCTGTGAAAGCTCCAACGCAAACCCGGTAGAAAACAGCGGCACATTGGCCGGAGGGCTGAAAACATCGGATGAAGCGCAGGCGATTTCAAGTCTTGCGAACCCTGTATAACAACACTCTGAACTTTCTTTCAGACAGAAGAACAATATGGAATCGATCTAAAAGAGAGGGTCGGATGTCGTTTTTTTTCATTTATTCTTGTTCGATCGGAAAATACTGATTTCCTTTGCCCCCGTCACAGGTGATTCATCATGCGCTCATGGATGATGGATTGAAAAGGGAATCCGGTGCGAGTCCGGAACTGTACCCTCAGCTGTAATTTCAGTAGAATGGTTCTGCATTCTTTTTGATCACTGTATGCCGCATCAATGGCAACGGGAAGATCGCAAAACCTTGAAAAAGTCAGAAGACCTGCCTGGGCGACTTTTTTTTATTCTTGGGGAATAGGGAATGAAAAAGACTGCAACATATTTGAATCGAATAGATGTATTATTATTTTTTAAAATTAATAATTAAACCAGTATGAAAAAATGTTTTTTTTGTGTAGGAAGAATGGTAGGAGTTTTTCTACTTTTATTGAATTCTTGTTCTGATAATGCCCTTTTAGAGGATGGCATCAATGCCTCCGAAAGAGAAAAAGCAGAAAGAGTAATGTTGAGAAATGCAAATGAAGATGAGACGGAAAAATATCTCGTGCAATTTGCAGAAGTGCTTTCAAAGGCTGTCTATGAAAGAGAAGATGTACGCGCATTTTTGAAAAAAGAGTCCCTAAAGCAATTTGACAAAAACTATGATGTCTTATACGAGCTTGTAAAAGAAGAAACCATCAACGGAAAATCCTTCCGAGATATCCTTGTTTCCTATTCTTCGGATAAGATAATCAGAGAAATTGAAACCAATGTATCTTTATTAAATATTTTGGTTCCCAAAATTGCTCTGTTTAAAGTAGAACCAGAGAATTTGAACACTGAAGACAATGAAATTCCAGTAGCAATATCTAGAGATTCCGAGACATCGCTTTATTTAAATGGTAAAAAAGAATTAAGCCTCCAAAAAGGGGAAGTGCCAAGCTTTCATGTATTTGTGGTAAATGAAAATAGTCGAGTTGTAGCTGTAAATGAAGAGAGTGAAATGCTTGCTTCAACCGGAAGCACAAAAGCAAAAAGGGTTAGAAGTATGAATACCGGAACAAATCGCAAGTCTATTATTTTCAAATCTCCAAACTTTGATGGAGGGAATAATTCGGAAGCAGTGGATACAAGATCGGCTTGGGTAGGAAGTGATATAGTTGGAGAGAAAGAGTTGGAAGCTTTTGAGTATTTTTATACTAATGATGGAAGTGTTAATCAAAAAGCACTTCAACGTGACTATATTTATTATGGAATAACACCTCAAAAAACATCAGGAAGTCTAAATCGATCTATATCAGAATACATTTCTTTTTTAGAAATAAATCCCAAAACCTACTTTAAAATATCAGATCAGCGAGATTCACCATCTCCTAATAAAGACCCCTATATTAAAGAAGATGAAATCGTTAATATGAAACGTGAACTTTCCGAGGCGGAATTAGTAGATAAAATGTGGACAAAAGGTGCATATGAATTTCGATTTGAAATAGTAACATCGACAAATCAACATCCTTATATCGTATATATACCGTTGAGACCAGATGAAATATGGGACTTTCATATTGACTATGAGTATATACACCATACTTTCTTTAGACATTCTAAACATATATATAAAATAGATCCTAATAAATTTACTGCCAAAAGAGTGAATTTGACACCCAATAGAATATCATTTGGCAAATGGCACCTTGCAGAAGAATCGATTTACCGATATGTAACAATTTTAGAAGAAGATGAAAGTATAGAAAATACATATGAAAATGAATATGAGACCACTCGTGTACAAATGGACAAATTTAAAGGAGACGTAAAAGTAGGTTTAGGTCTTGGAAAAATTAATATAAATGGGGGTGTAGAGACTGAAAAAACAGAAACAAACAGTATCAGAGAGAAGAAGAAAGTAATTGTTAGAAGAAAAGAGGCGTCTGATCACTTAGGAAGTGTTCGCATCTATTTTTATGATCCTATTATTGAAAATGTTCTTTGGAAAGGGGTATTTCATGAGGTTTATACATACAATACAGGTATCGTTACATTTGGCATTTCTGTACGATAAGATAAATCATATTCAATTATGAAATCACAAAAATCACAACTTCTTTTTACTTTATTCACAGTTATGATATACAGTATGGTATTATGTAGTTGTGAGAAAGAAAACGGATATGCAAAAAAGGAGAAGAAAGAAAACCAAGTGACTATGAAAGTCTTTTGTAATACTTCCGGTGTACCTGTAAGAATATATGGGTACAAGTCTGGTGGTCTAATCATTAAAGATCAATGGGAAGGTGAATTTGTTACAAAAGACTGGGAAGTACAGTTAGTTGCTTACTGTAATGATAAAACAGCATTGGTAACATTAGAAATTTATGTAAATGGAAAGTTAAAAAGCAGAGGAGAGGGAAATAGCTATGTGGCTATTGGCGCCAAATTAAAATAACCTTTTTCATTACTGACCGACAAAAGTTTAGAATAAAAATAAGGGGCTCCACCGAAGCATTGCCCCCAAAGCTGTAAATTTGTATTGCAACGCAAATTCTCAACTATGGGCAAAGATAATACAAAGAAATTAGTTGGTCAGCCGATTTTCAAACAAATCGTAAAAATACTTCCGCGTGAGCAGTTTGACATCTTGGTACGACAATGCGGCAGCGACCGTTATTATAAGGCATTCTTTTCGTGGGATCAACTTATCGTGATGTTGTTCGGGATATTTTCCCGCTGCGATTCTATGGGCGAAGTCTGCGACGGTATGCGGGCGCTGGAAGGCAAGCTGAATTACCTGAACATGGATTGTGCACCGGCGAAGAGTACGGCGGGTGACGCCTTGCGCGAGAGGAGAGCTTTTCAGGTTGTATTACTTTGCTTTGATAGCCTATTTCTGTCCGCTTTTGTCGGTCAGCCGGAAAAAGGACGTGGGTTTCGAGGAGTTTTACGCCTTTGACTCCACTACGGTGACCTTGTTTTCGGACATCATGAAAGGTGTGGGGCGCAACCCCAAGGACGACGGGAAGAAGAAAGGCGGGCTGAAAGTCCACATGCTGACCGACGTACACGCCGACACGGCCGTTTTCGCCACCATCAGCGAGGCGAAAATGCACGACAAGAAGTTTCTGTCCCACCTGAATCCGTCGAAAGGCAGCATGCCGGTCTTCGACAAGGCGTACAATTTCTATTGTCTGTTTTCCGACCGGACAAAAGAGGGGGTCAACTTTGTCTGCCGGTTGAAAGACAATGCCAAATCTCAATTACAGGAAGTCTTGTTCGAGAAGGAACTCAAAAAAGAAGAATCCGGTGTTTACAAAATAGAACATATCCACCTGGATTATAAACGGGGAAAGAAAAAAGAGACTCTTTGTCTGCGTTTGGTTTATTACAAGGACGAAAAAGGCAGGAAATACAAGTTTATCACCAACAACTGGGAGATAGCGCCCGAAGAAGTCGCTTTGATTTACAAATACAGGTGGACTATAGAGCTGACATTCAAAAAACTGAAACAAAACTTTCAACTGCACTTCTTCTACTCGGAAACGGAAAACGGGATAAAGACGCAGGTCTGGTGCACGCTGATTGCCCATTTGCTGTTAAACGTGGTGCGAGTCTTGTCCGGGGAGCAAAAAGGCGTTTTCAACCATCGCGGCATTGGTGCGGATACACTTGATTAGTCACTTGGATTTAATTTGGGTGGTGACAGAAGGACGTAAAGCCTACTCCAAACGTACTAAAAGTAAAAATAAAAACCCTTCGAATGTTCAATTATCTTTATTTTAGAAGGAGGCAGCTTTTGAAAAACAGAAAAAGAAATGATAAATGCATGTATATTAACTAATTACAGATAAAAGCCGATGGATTTTGATTTTAGTCGGTTAATAGTGAATCTTTTTCTCTTAAAGACTAAGTAATGTTATACATTCCTTCATTCTTTCTTTTATGGAAAGGATGGCGGAATTTTCTATACAAACTAAAAATGGAATCATTGAGTAAATGAGCTATAGCGAAGAAAATAATCTTTTTTGCTTTCTCTTTTTTCTGGCCACTTAAATATAAAAAACTCTTCTTTTTATCTGATAAATCGATGTGGGAGCCAGTTTACAGTATTGACAACAAGTTCACAAGTCGATATGGAGATGAAAAACATGACTTGGCAGACGTATGAGGAGGCGTGGCACAAGGTGATAACGACATAGAATTCGAATAATTTCCTTGTGTCGGTCAGCAATCATGTACGGCTTAGATTTTCGCAAAAAGACCGTATGTAGCGCCCTCCGACGGAGGCAAAAAGCCGGCAGAGCCGCATATTACCAGACACGGCGGATGAACTGCAAAGAACAGTCCGGAGCAACGATAGCACCGGCCGACACTATCCTCAACGAGCAACTTCCGTTCCGTTACGCTCGCTTACAATAACTTGTTTATTAGCATATCTTCATCCTCTTTCAGACAGAAAACAAATATGGAATCTGTCTAAAAGAGCGTATCGGATGTCATTTTTTTTCATTTATTCTTGTTCGATCGGAAAATACTGATTTCCTTTGTCCCCGTCACAGGTGATTCATCATGCGTTCATGGATGATGGATTGAAAAGGGAATCCGGTGCGAGTCCGGAACTGTACCCTCAGCTGTAATTTCAGTAGAATGGTTTTGCATTCTTTTTGATCACTGTATGCCACATCAAGGCTACGGGAAGATCGCAAAACCTTGAAAAAGTCAGAAGACCTGCCTGGGCGACTTTTTTTCATTCTTGGGGAACAGGGAATGGAAAAGACTGCAACATATTTGAATAGATATAATTGTTGAATCTATTGCGAGAAGACAGGTTCGTGGTGTGTACACGAGGTCTTCGGATGGGTGTGTAACGCAACAGACCTTGTTCTGTGTCGACGTAAGGAAGAGTCGCGTCGTTCCGGAATCGGTGTAGAGGCGAAGTATATCCTTTTTGTTCTTCTTCGCAATGGAAGAATCGGGCAAACCGGACATTTTTTAACTTATAAAAAGAAATATACATGAAGACAAGAGAAGAGTACGTGGAAAGCCTCAGGAAGCTGAACCTGAAGGTGTATTTTATGGGTGAACGGATTCATAATCCAGTCGATCATCCGGTAATCAGGCCGTCGCTCAACTCCATCGCCATGACGTATGAATTGGCCGAAATGGAGGAGTACAAGGATATCATGACGGCGACATCGAACCTGACCGGTAAAACGGTCAACCGGTTCTGCCATCTGCATCAAAGCCCCGAAGACTTGAAGAAGAAAGTGAAAATGCAACGCCTGCTCGGACAGAAGACTGCAAGTTGTTTCCAGCGATGCGTCGGAATGGATGCCTTCAATGCCATCTATTCAACGACCTACGAAATGGATCAAGCCCTTGGCACAGAATACCACAAACGCTTTGTGGAATACATGAAATATGTACAGGATAACGACCTCGTAGTCGATGGGGCAATGACCGACCCGAAAGGCGACCGAGGACTCTCGCCATCGCAACAGGAAGACCCCGATCTATATGTTCATATCAACGAAGTAAGACCTGACGGCATCGTGGTGACAGGTGCCAAGGCCCACCAGACGGGAGCCGTAAACTCGCATGAGCACCTGATTATGCCGACGATCGCCATGAAAGAAGCCGACGCCGACTATGCCGTATCGTTTGCCATCGAGAGCGATGCCGAAGGAATCACGATGATCTACGGACGTCAGTCGTGCGACACGCGCAAGATGGAAGAAGGCGCCGATATTGACCTCGGCAATCCGATGTTCGGAGGGCACGAAGCGCTCGTCGTGTTCGACCATGTATTTATCCCCAACGAGCGAGTATTTATGTGTAAAGAATATCAGTTTGCCGGCATGATGGTCGAGCGTTTCGCCGGGTATCACCGCCAGTCATACGGAGGATGCAAGGTCGGTGTGGGCGACGTCCTGATTGGCGCGGCCGCTCTGGCTGCCGATTATAACGGCGTACCCAAAGCATCGCATATCAAAGATAAACTCATTGAGATGATTCACCTGAACGAGACGTTGTATGCCTGTGGAATCGCCTGCTCGTCGGAAGGGGTGAAGATGCCGGCCGGAAATTATATGATCGACCTGCTGCTGGCCAATGTCTGCAAACAGAATGTGACCCGTTTCCCGTATGAAATCACCCGTTTGGCCGAAGATATTGCCGGTGGACTGATGGTCACCATGCCGTCGGAACGGGACTTGCACTCGGAAGAAACGGGCGATATCGTCCGTAAATATCTGGCCGGAGCAAAAGGTAAAGACACCACCAACCGGATGCGTATCCTGCGTCTGATTGAGAATTTAACATTGGGGACGGCTGCCGTCGGCTACCGTACGGAGTCACTGCACGGAGCCGGATCGCCGCAAGCACAACGCATCATGATCGCACGTCAGGGCGATCTGGAGGCCAAGAAGAAAATGGCGCGCACCATCGCCCGCATCGACGAATCGTTAGACCAATAAGAACGTGAAGGAAACGGAACGATTCATCGAGAAAGAGGCCGTCACTGCCGTGCTGCGCGAAAAGGTCAGCCCTCTCCTGCGCAGTCACGGTGGAGACTTGACACTGACGGGAATCTCCCGGTCGGTCGTCAGAGTGTCTTTCACCGGAGCATGCCGATATTGTCCTTCGGCCTGCGAAACGCTCGAGCACGTCGTGCAGAAAATCCTTCGCGAAGCGCTGAGCGACGAAACGATCCGCGTGGAAACCGACTATGGCGTCAGTCAGGCACTGCTCGATGAAGCAAAACGGATCCTTCGAAAAACCCATGAATCGAATTTATAACAATGGAATGGAAAACAACCTATCGTAACAAAATTGTCTCGGCTGACGAAGCCGTCAGACAGATTCGCAACAATGAGCTGGTATCATTGGGTCATGCCGCCGGAGTGCCGCAGATGTGTGTCGATGCCTTGGTACGAAACTCTACGTATTTCAAAAACGTCGGCATTTATCACATGTTAGTTCTGGGCGAAGCAAAATATACGGAACCAGGGATGGAAGAGGCTTTCCGCCATGTCGCGAGTTTTATTGGGGCGAATACGCGTTCGGCGATCAAAGAGAAGCGGGTCGATTTTCTTCCGGCTTTCCTTTCCGAAGTGCCCCGCATGATTCGTGAGCGACTCATCCCCGTCGATGTCGCCATCGTACAGCTCTCCCCCCCTGACGAGGACGGGAATTGCAGCTTCGGCATATCGTCGGATTATTCGAAGCCATCAACCGAACATGCGCGGTTAGTGATCGGCGAGATCAACGAGCAGATGCCGTACATCGGAGGAGATAACCTGATTCATCTGTCGAAGCTCGACTGTATCGTGGAAGCCGACTATCCGCTTTACACGATTGCGCCTCCTCGTATCACCGAGGTAGAGGAGGCCATCGGGAGAAACTGTGCTACTCTGATCGAGGACGGAGCAACCCTTCAGTTGGGTATCGGCGCGATTCCGGATGCCGTGCTTCTTTTCCTGAAAGACAAGAAAAATCTGGGGATCCATTCGGAGATGTTCTCGGACGGAGTGCTGGAGTTAGTCAAAAACGGTGTAATCAACGGAAAGGCAAAAACGTTACATCCGAATAAAATGGTGGCAACGTTCCTGATGGGGACGCAGGCGTTGTATGACTTTGTGAATCATAACCCCGACGTGGAGATGTATCCGTCGGATTATGTGAATGACCCTCGGGTAATTGCGCAAAACGATCGGATGATCAGCATCAACAGTTGTCTTTCGGTCGATCTTGCCGGTCAGGTTTCGTCGGAGAGCATTGGCTTGCAGCAAATCAGCGGGACGGGCGGTCAGGTAGATTATGTACGTGGCAGCATGTGGTCGAGAGGCGGAAAAAGCATCATGGCCATGCCTTCGACGGCAAAAAACGGTACGACTTCGCGGATCGTAGCCACACTGACCGAAGGCACCACGGTCACAACCTCGCGCAACGATGTGGATTACGTGGTGACCGAATACGGAGTCGCCCGTCTGAGAGGCAAATCGCTCCGCGAACGCGCCAAGGCATTGATCAAGATTGCTCATCCCGATTTCAGAGAAGAATTGGAAGCATTTTATCAACAGCGTTTTCATTAAGTCCGATACGTATCATTCAAAATATTACGAATATGCAACTATTCAAATTAAAAACAACGATTCACCGGTTCGAATCATTCGGTGATTTTGCGAAAACATTTGCTCTCGGCGAGAATGACCTTGTTATTACCAACGAGTTTCTGTATGAGCCTTACATGAAATCGTGCGCCCTTCCCTGCCGCTTTATCATGCAGGAGAAGTACGGCTTGGGAGAACCGTCGGACGAAATGATGAACAGCATGCTGAATGATGTGGCGAACCTGCGCTATACACGTGTCATTGCCATTGGCGGAGGAACGGTGATCGACATCTCGAAGCTTTTCGTACTGCAAGGACTCAAGAATGTATCGGAGGCGTTCGACCGTAAGATACCGCTTATCAAAGAGAAACAGTTGGTCATCGTTCCGACTACTTGCGGAACAGGCAGCGAAGTAACGAATCTCTCCATCGCCGAAATCAAAAGCCGTCATACGAAAATGGGACTGGCCGACGATACAATTCTGGCCGACGACGCCGTCATCATTCCGGAGTTACTGCGAGGACTGCCGTTCAAATTTTATGCGTGCAGCGCTATTGATGCGTTGATACATGCGATTGAATCCTATGTCTCTCCCAAAGCGAACCTGTACACGCGGATTTTCAGCGAGGCCGCCTGGAACATCATTCTCGATGTGTTCAAAGAGATTGCTGCCAAAGGGCAGGACTGCCGTTTCGAGAAAATGGGCGAGATGATCATGGCCAGCAACTTCGCGGGAATCGCTTTCGGGAATGCCGGGGTAGGCGCCGTACATGCGCTCTCGTATCCGCTCGGAGGCACGTATCATGTACCACACGGCGAAGCAAACTATCAGTTTTTCACCGAGGTCTTCAAGATGTATCAGGCCAAGAACCCGGAAGGAAGCATTGCAGAGCTGAACAAAAAAATCGGGGAACGACTGAACTGTAGCCCTGAAGAGGTGTTCCCCGAGTTAGATAAGTTGCTGGGTTGTCTGATCGAGAAACGGTCGCTCCGGGAATATGGCATGAAACCCGAAGAAGTAAAAGGCTTCGCCGAGTCTGTTGTGAAAACACAGCAGCGTCTGCTGGCCAATAATTACGTGGCATTGACTCAGGACGAGATGGAAACCATTTATCAAACGTTATATTAAATCATCAACACTATGGAAATTAAAGAAATGATCGCCCGAGCTCGCGCGGCACAGAAGGAGTATCAGGAAAGATTTAATCAGGACACGGTCGACGAAGTCGTAAAAGCAGCGACCAAAGTCGTATATGATCGTGCCGAATTATTGGCGCAGATGGCCATCGACGAGACGCAGATGGGGGTGTACGAACACAAGGTCGCCAAAAACAGAAATAAGGCGAAAGGCGTATGGAGTAACCTGCAAGGTAAAAAATCGATGGGAGTGATGGATATCGATGACAAAACAGGACTGATTAAAATAGCCAAGCCCGTAGGAGTCGTTGCGGCCATCACACCGATGACAAACCCGATTGTGACCCCGATGGCTAATATCGCTTTCGCGTTGAAGACGAAGAATGCCATCATCGTAGCACCGCATCCCAAAGCCAAAAATTGTTCGACATACACGGTCAACAAAATCGTCGAGTGTCTGCGCAATTATAACGTTCCCGAAGGACTGATTCAGATCATCGAAGAGCCAAGCATCGAAAAGACGCAGGAACTTATGGCTTCCGTCGATGTGGTGGTGGCTACCGGAGGCATGCAGATGGTACATTCGGCCTATTCGTCGGGCAAACCGTCGTTCGGCGTGGGAGCCGGCAACGTACAGGTGATCCTGGACCGTTTTATCGATTACGACGAAGCAGCCGACAAGATTATCACGGGGCGTGCTTTCGACAACGGCATCATTTGTTCGGGCGAGCAGAGTTTTATCTATCATGCGAAAGATAAACAGGAAGTTTTTGAATCTTTCGTAAAGCACGGTGCATATTTCGTACCCGAAGAAGACCGTGAGAAAGTCGTGAATGCCATCTTCAATAACGGCGCTCTTTGTCGCGACATCGTAGGGCAGAGTGTTGAAATGATCAGTCGAAAAGCAGGTATCTCCGTTCCTGAAGGAACCAGGGTACTGGTCGTGCAGGCTCATGGAGTCGGCCAGGAAGATATGATATGTAAAGAGAAGATGTGCCCTGTCATGGCCTGCTTCCCGTATAATTATTTTGAAGAAGCCATCGATATTGCAAAGACGAATTTGAACCTCGAAGGCAGCGGCCATACGGCAGGTATCCACTCGAACGATCAGGCCAATATCATCAAAGCCGGAATGGAAATCTCCGTCTCACGCCTGATTGTCAATGCACCTTGTTCCATCACTGCCGGCGGGTCGATTCAGAATGGGTTGTCCGTGACCACCACGCTGGGATGCGGAAGCTGGGGAAATAATTCCATCTCGGAGAACTTTACCTACAAACACTTGCTCAATATCACACGCGTTGCACAGGTGTCACCGCATATTCAGATCCCTACCGACGACGAAATCTGGGCAATGAAATAAAATCAACGGACCAAGATAGAAATGTATGGATTTTAATCAGACACGTGAGGAGGCCTTGTTCCTCCAGATGATTCGCACCTTTGCCGAGAAAGAGGTGAAACCGCTGGCTGCGGAAATCGATGAGCAGGAGCGTTTCCCGATAGAGACCGTGCGTAAGATGGGGAAAATCGGGCTGATGGGCATTCCTTTTCCGGTAGAGTACGGCGGAGCGGGAGCCACAAATCAGATGTATTCCATGGCGGTCGAAGAACTGTCGAAAGTGTGTGCTACCACGGGAGTCGTACTGTCGGCGCATACGTCGCTGTGCACCGCCCCCATCTATGAGCACGGCACTGAAGAGCAGAAGAAAAAGTATCTGCCCAAACTTTGTTCGGGCGAGTGGATCGGTGCCTTCGGGCTGACCGAGCCGAATGCCGGAACGGATGCGGCCGCACAGCAGACCTTCGCCGAGGAGGAAGACGATCACTACATCCTCAACGGGAATAAAATATTTATCACCAATGCCGAGTATGCCCATGTATATGTCATCTTCGCCATGACGGATAAAAGTCTTGGCACGAAAGGAATCACGGCTTTCATCGTAGAGAAAGGTATGCCCGGGTTCAGCATCGGAAAGAAAGAATTGAAAATGGGGATACGGGGATCGGCCACATGCGAACTGATCTTTGAGCATTGCATCGTTCCGAAGGAAAACATGCTCGGCACGGTAGGCAACGGCTTCAAGATTGCGATGAAGACGCTCGACGGAGGACGTATCGGGATTGCATCGCAGGCATTGGGAATAGCGCAAGGCGCCATGGACGAGACGGTAAAATACGTGACCGAGAGAAAGCAGTTCGGTAAATCCATCGGTCAGTTCCAGAACACGCAGTTCCAGCTCGCCGATCTGGCAACGCGCATCGAAGCGGCTCGCCTGCTGGTACGAAAAGCCTCGTGGAAAAAAGATCGGAAGATGAATTATACGATGGATTCGGCCATGGCCAAGCTGTATTGTGCCGAGGTAGCGATGGATATGACCATCAAAGCTGTCCAGTATCACGGCGGATACGGTTATACCCGCGAATATCCGGTAGAACGGATGATGCGCGACGCGAAGATTACCGAGATTTACGAAGGTACATCCGAAGTACAGCGACTTGTGATTGCCTCCAACCTACTAAAAAAGAAAAAATAATACATTATGAATATCGTTGTTTGTATCAAACAAGTTCCGGATACGACGGAAATCAAACTCGATCCGGTGAAAGGAACGCTTATCCGCGACGGGGTGCCGAGCATCATGAATCCGGACGACAAGTGCGGACTGGAACAGGCATTGCTCCTGAAAGACAAGTTCGGGGCGCATGTTACGGTCCTTACGATGGGGCCGCCGCAGGCCGAAGCGATTCTTCGCGAAGCGTATGCCATGGGCGCAGACCGTGCCATCCTGCTTAGCGATCGGAAATTCGGCGGAGCCGACACGTGGGCAACATCGTACACGCTGGCTGCCGCCCTGCGAAACATCCCTTTCGATGTCATCTTCTCCGGAAGGCAGGCGATTGACGGCGACACGGCGCAGGTAGGTCCGCAGATTGCCGAACATCTCGGATTGCCGCAGGTTACGTATGTGGAACACGTAGAATATGACGGGGACGAGACGTTCACCGTCACCAAAAGCACGGAAGAAGGGTACGAGATACTCGAAGTCGGCCGGCCTTGTCTGTTCACCGTTATTTCGGCGGCCGAGCCGCCGCGCTATATGAATGTACGGCTCATCATGACTGCCTATGAGCGGGAAATTGAAGTGTGGGGTTTCGATCATATCCGTGTGGACGCGGAACAGATCGGTCTCAAAGGCTCTCCGACAAGGGTAGCCAAATCGTTCACCAAGGGAGCGAAGGCGATGGGAGTGCTGCATGAAGTATCTCCCGAAGAAGGCGCACAGATTATTTTTGAGAAATTACAGGAAAAATTCATCATCTAACACCCCGCTATTGTGATTACATCATGAACAAGGAAGAATATAAAGGAATCTTCGTCTTTGCCGAACAACGGGAAGGCGAAATCAAAAACGTAGCTTTTGAACTGATCGGAAAAGCGCGCGAGTTGGCCGAAGCTGTGGGTGAAGACGTCACGGCGCTGTTGCTCGGCGATCAAGTATCCCCCTTGGCACAGAGCCTGATCGAAGCGGGCGCCGACAGGGTGCTGGTCATCGACTCGCCCGAACTGAAAGATTATCTGACGGAGCCATACACGCAAGCCGTTACCCACCTGATCAAGACCTACAAGCCGGAAGTCCTGCTTATCGGAGCGTCGACGATCGGGCGCGATTTGGGCCCGCGTGTCTCGGCACGGGTAAAGACCGGGCTTACGGCCGACTGTACGGCGCTGGCCGTTTCGGACGAGCGCGACCTGCTAATGACGCGCCCCGCGTTCGGCGGAAATCTGATGGCGACGATTGTCTGCAAGGAACATCGTCCGCAGATATCGACCGTTCGCCCCGGAGTGATGCGCCGCCGGCCGGCCGACAAGAACCGTACAGGAGAGATCGTAAACGTAAACATGCAGTTTGATGCCTCGGCGTTCAAGGTACGTTTAGTCAAAAAAGAAAAGAAACCAAAGAGTCTGGTAGATATTACCGAAGCCAAAATCTTGGTATCCGGCGGACGCGGCGTAGGCAGCAAGGACGGCTTTTCACTGCTCGAAGCGCTGGCTTCGTCGATCTGTGCAGAGGTCTCCTCGTCGCGCGCGATGGTCGATGCCGGCCTGATCGATCACGAAAGGCAAGTCGGACAGACGGGCAAAACCGTTCGCCCCGACGTGTACTTTGCCTGTGGCATATCAGGCGCCATCCAGCACCTGGCAGGTATGGAAGAGTCGGACTATATCATTGCCATCAATAAAGACAAGTTCGCGCCGATCTTCCACGTGGCCGACCTCGGTATCGTGGCCGACCTGACGAAGGTCGTGCCGTTACTTACCCAGAAGCTGCAAAAGGCTCAGATGAAAACGTAAAACCGTAGACTTCTTTATTTATTTGGGTTTTGCCCCGGGACGGCACACGAACTTAGAAGTTCGTATCTGCTGCTTCCGGGGCAAATACTTTTCAAGGGCTCGGCGGCAAAGCAACCGAGACCATCTGCGCTTTGACGGTCACGACGCCGGCCGCTGTAAGCCATAGCTCCATGCGAACCTTCCGGGCGGTAACTTCGAGAATTCGCGCGTGGAGTTCAAGCGTCATCCCCATGGGAGTAGGCTTCAGGTAATCGAGTTGAAGAGAGGCCGTCACGTAGCGGAGCGCGGGCAGACTGCCCATCGCTCGTCCGTGAAAGCGGTAACCGGCTGCTGCTGCCGTTCCGTTGCCGTGACAGTCGAGGATGGCGGCAATGAGTCCTCCGTACACATATCCCGGATAACCGCCCGTATGATACGGTTGAGGGGTGTAGAAAGCGATGGTCGCATCGTTCGCATCGTCGTTCCAGTAGCTTTTGATATGCAGCCCGTGCGGATTCTCCGCGCCGCAGCCGAAACAGTGCCCGAAGGCTTCGGGGTAATAATCTTGAAATGCTTTTAGGTTCGTCATGATAAAGTTGTATGATAGCATGCGTGTTGATACGTATGATTTACGGCCGAAAGATACAAAAATATCCTATCTTTGCAGCGGGTAAAAAAATCAGAACCGATGGATGAACAGCAAATGATGCTCCGCACCGAAGATTTGGTGAAGAAATACCGCACACGCACGGTGGTGAATCACGTATCGATCAATGTAAAGCAGGGCGAGATCGTCGGGTTGCTCGGCCCTAACGGGGCAGGTAAAACGACGACGTTCTATATGAGCGTGGGGCTGGTCACTCCCAATCAGGGCAAAATCTTTCTGGACGATACGGAGATCACCGGTTATCCCGTCTATAAGCGCGCCCGCCTCGGAATCGGTTATCTGGCGCAGGAGGCCTCGATTTTTCGCAAGATGACGGTCGAAGACAATATCCGTTCCGTACTCGAGATGACCGACAAGCCGAGGGAGTATCAACGGGCGAAGATGGAAAGCCTGATCGAGGAGTTCGGTCTTCAGAAGGTACGCAAGAATCTGGGCGACCGCTTGTCGGGCGGTGAGCGCCGTCGGGCGGAAATTGCCCGCTGTCTGGCCATCGACCCGAAATTTATCATGCTCGACGAGCCGTTCGCCGGTGTAGACCCCATCGCCGTGCAGGATATTCAGACCATCGTCGCCCGTCTCAAGCATAAAAACATCGGCATCCTTATCACCGACCACAATGTGCACGAAACGTTAAGCATCACCGACCGCGCCTATCTGCTGTTTGAAGGGAAAGTACTCTTTCAAGGCACGGCCGAAGAGCTGGCAGCCAACGAAATTGTGCGCGAGAAGTATCTGGGACGAGACTTTGAGTTACGCAAGAAAAACCTCTAAGGCCTCTGCGAACATCAAAAGCAGGGCGCTTGTCTTGTCCATAATTTTCATAATTTTCACTGGTTTCAAATAGCATGCTGACAACCGATTATCCAACCGCAAACAACCTTTGCCGCAAAACGAAAAAAAAATGCCTCAGGCTTACAGCCCTGCAAGTGTTGAGGTGTTGATCTGTTGAGGTGTTGATCTGTTTGCTGACCGTTGTAAAAGCCCTGAAAGGGCGCATTAATTCAGCCCAATGCAGAGCGAAGCGAAGCGTTGGGAAAACAGGCGCCCCCTCGGCGGAGGGATGAAAGCCTGACGTAATTCAGTTGTTAATTGTCAATTGTTATGCGTGGTTATCCGAACGCAAATTTCGCAAATGGCGCAAATCAACGCTGTACGCACCGTAGAGACGCAATGACTTTTGCGAGTAAGCGAGAGCAGAGCCGAATTTATTCGAGCTATGCCGAGCGTGAGCAAATTGTTAGAATAAAATTGCATCTCTACACCATGTACCCGGCATGACCATTGACAATTAACCATTGACAATTAATTTCGTCGATGGGCCTCGGGCGGTGAGCTGACGGAGCAGCGAGCAGGGCGAAAGAAAATCAGGCTGTCCGAAGCGAAGCGAGTTACCTGATTTTCCGACCTGCGAGCGTCGCGAAGGCGTGTGAAGCGCACGAAGCCTTGACCTTTTGGTTACTTTTGGGTCAAGCCAAAAGTGACAGAAGGAGATTCTTCGCTTACGCTCTGAATGACATATTAATGGTTAATTGTCAATTGTCAATTGTTATGCCGGGTACACGGTATCCGAACGCAGAGGGACATCCCCCCCCTTCAAAGGGGGGAAGAGCGAAGCGAAGGGGGATGTTATCCCTTCAAAGGGGGGGGAAGAGCGGTAAAACGAAAAAATCTGTGTGAAGATTTATTCCCCGCAAATTGTTTCTGATAAATCACAGTTGTGAATTATCTCCTGCAAATTGTTTTTAATAGATCATAGTTGTGATTTGTCTCCCGCAAAGGGGGTTGTCATCAATCCACGTGAGGGATTGGTGTCTTTTCGTTGTCAACTCTTGAAGTGCGAGGCAAGTTCATCATCCGTCAGGATAAAGAGGATGGGTTTTCCATCGGGAGTCAGGCGATTCGATTCGGACGAGAACAGGGCGGCCATCATCGCTTCCATTTCTTCGACGGAGAGCGGTTTTCCCGGACGTATGGCAGCCGATTGGGCCAGCGAGAGCGCAAGAGCTTCGGCTATCTCGTCGCCGAGAGCGCCGCATAACTCGGCTGCACTATGAACGAGGTCTTTGAGCAGCTCGGCAGGATTGTTTTCCTCCACTCCGGCCGGGAGCGCCGTTATCGAGTAACTGTTGTTTCCCATCGGGTTGAGGTCGAAGCCCAGCCGGCGCAGGTCGTCCATCAAGTTCGGAATCAAGGCGGCTTCGGCAGGTGTAAGCTCGATGAGTTCGGGGAAGAGCATCTGCTGTGAGGCGGCTTTCTGCTGTCTGACGTTGCGGATGTATTGATTGTACAGAATCCGTACATGCGCCCGATGCTGGTCGATCAGTACCAGTCCCGATTTCAGCGAAGTGATGATATAGCGGTTTTTATACTGGAAGCAAGGAGAGGAAACGTCGGGGAACAGACTTTCCGGCTTCGGTTCACGCGAGGAAATATCGGAAGATAGTCCCATCTCTTCGGAGGTGTCTTTGCGTCCTTTTTCAAAATCCTGATACAGCATTTCCCAATTCCGTTCGGGATAGGAAGGCCGATGTGAGGTCTGAAACGGATTGTATTTCGTATCGACCTGCACGACAGGGGGGCGAACACGTCCCTGCATCGAAGGGTTGTATGTCGGGATATCGATGGCGCCTTCGGTATCGAAGTCGATGCTCGGTACGGAATTCGATTTGCCCAGCGCTTCCCGTACGGCCGACGAAAGAATCTGCCAAATAGGCTGTTCGTTTTCGAACTTGATCTCCGTTTTGGTGGGATGGATATTTACATCGATTTCAGAAGGGTCTAACGTTATGTAAATGAAATAGTCAGGATATTCGCTGGCCGGTATCAGCGGCTCGTAAGCGTGCATGACGGCTTTGTGGAAATACGGATGCCGCATATATCGTCCGTTGACGAAGAAATAGTTCTGGTACCCGCGTCGGCGCACGGTATCCGTCCGTCCGATGAATCCTTCGATTTTCACGAGCGAAGTTGCGCTTTCGAGCGGGAGGAGTTTGGGACTAAAACTTTTGCCGAATACGTTTACGATGCGTTGACGCAGCCCCGATGCCGGCAGGTTCATCACCTCCGTATCGTTGTGATAGAGTTTGAAGGCAATCGGCGGATGCACGAGTGCAACGCGCTCGAACTCGGTCATGATGTTGCGAAATTCCGTTTCGTTCGATTTGAGAAACTTACGGCGTACCGGAACATTGTAGAACAGGTTTTTAATCGAGAAAATAGCTCCTTGGATGCAGGCATCGGCTTCGATGGATTCGAGCACGGAGCCGCAGATCGAGAGCCTCGTTCCCAGTTCGGCGTCTCTTGCCCTCGTGCGCAATTCAACTTGCGCCACTGCTGCGATCGAGGCCAGCGCCTCGCCGCGAAAGCCCATTGTGCGCAAGGCATAGAGGTCTTTTGCATCCGAAATCTTCGAGGTGGCGTGACGCTCAAAAGCCATGCGGGCATCGGTCTCCGACATGCCTTTGCCGTTGTCTGTCACCTGTACAAGCGTACGCCCTGCGTCCTTGATATTTACGATGATCTCTGTCGCCTCGGCATCGACTGCGTTCTCCATCAGCTCTTTTACGACCGAGGCAGGTCGTTGAATGACTTCGCCGGCTGCGATCTGGTTGGCGATATGATCGGGTAATAGGTGGATGATGTCGCTCATTGACGAATGTATAAGAACCAGAAAATGAGGGAAAGAATGGCCAGAATGAGCAGCAAACGCATATTCTTGTATATGCGATTGCGCACGTCGTCTCCTTTTGTTTTGCTTTTTTTCAGGTGGGTCGTCCCTTCGATGAAACTGCCTCTGATAGCCTCTTTATATTGTTCGTAATCGGTTTCTTCGACACCCATTTCCATTTTTACCCGATGAATTCGTTTCTCGAGATTTTCCTTGCGGGGATCCCAATAAATCGGTTTATGCTCGAACTGCCGAGGCTTGCGCACGTTATAAAAAGAAAACATTCCCATGATTGTCCCTATCGATTATTCGGGGGCTAAATTACGAAATTTATCGCTTCGTTTGGGTATGTCCTGCGTTTTTCTTCGTACCGGCGTGTAAATATCGTCTTTATTGAGAGGACGCATATAGTCGTACCAGTAAAAGTCTTTGAGTGTTTTTTGCTCGGGATGGAGTTGAGGGATGGGGGTCAGAGTGCCTTGCGGCGACGGCCAGATAAGAAGTTTGTCGATTTTGTTTTCTTTCAACCAGATCGTCATATAGCTGCTCTTCGTCTCGTTCATCCCCACCATGCTCCCGTCTTTCTCTAACGGATAAAATATGGATTCGGCATTGCCGTCGATATGAATCTTACGGACGGCACGTCCCTCGAAATAGGCTTTCAGATCACTTCCTTTCAACTGGTTGAAGCAGGACGAGTCAAGATGCTGAATGGAGAAGGCGAAACGGATCACATGCACATAATCGACGGTCGTGTCTTTCATATAGACGGCAATCGTATCGCCATAGAGCTGATACTCTCCGCTCCACAGTACGGGGTCGGTGTACAGATATAAAACCGAATCTCTCGTGCTGAACTGCATCGAGTCACAGACTCCCTGCAAATCGGCGCGGAAGAAACGCACACCGTGATAAGCTTTGACAATTCGCACCGTCGAATCGACCGTCATCATTTCGAACGTGTCGGCATGCATATAAAGCGTATCGCCTTGCGAATATTCGAGGCAACGGGCGCTGTCGGTCGCAAATGCGTATTCGTTCTTTTCGTCGTAAAACCCGTACTGTCCTTCGAAAATAATTTTTTGTGCCGTGTCCTGCAAGAAGATATTGCCAAAAGCTTCGCCAAAGCCCACCTCCCGCTTATAGGAGATCGAGTCGCCTGTCAGCAGACGGTTGCCGGAGACGATTTGCGAACGGTCTAAGAGCAGCGCCGTATTCTCGACCGTGTTGTACCAGCCTTTTGAGGTGTATATCTTACCGCTGTCCGATACGATGACCGACGGCCCCAGAATCGTCGCGATCTTCGTTTCCGTACTGTATTGCAACGTGTCGGAATATAATGTGAATTTTTCGTTTTGAAGTCGCACGCTATCGTTAAAGACGGCGATCTTTGTGCCCGGAGCATATTGACCGTAGAAGGAGGACAACTCGTTCTGAGCGTCTACAATTGTTCCTCCTTCGAAATAATAGCCGATATTGGCGGCGCGGTCGTAGTTCAGGCTGTCGGTAAAGAGTGTTACGACCGAGCTGTCTGCCTGAATATTTTCCATGCGCACGTTTTCGCGCATCTTAGCCAATTGTATATTCCCGTCATAAAAGAGGTAGTTCCCGTACACAAACAGGGTGTCGCCCTGTTCCATACGTACCGACCCGAATGCTTCTAATGAACTGCTTTGTTCATAGAAGTAAGCGCTGTCACAATACATATACGAACTGTCGTGACGGAAACTGACATTACCACTCAATACTTGCCGGTCGGCGTTCACCTCTTTGTCGAACAATTGCATGTCCGCATGTTCCAGATAGACTTTTGTTTTTGAAGAAGGGGTTCTATCTGCCTGCTGTGCGGCAAGAGGGAGGCAAAAGAACGGCAAAAGACGGAGCAAGATGTATCTGCCGGCAGTCTTCATTCTTTGATCCAGCCCGGATACCGGAAGTCGCAATTACGCCATCCGTCGGCAATGCGGACGTAGGTTGTTTTTTGTTGTTTAATGACCCAGTCCTTCAGCAATTCTTCTCGTTTGCGGTTTTCGACCAGCGTTTTCAATACTTGATAATCGTCGGTGATGTTTGCGCGATGACTATCCGTTCTTGCTTTGAGCTTGACAATGGCAATCACTTCTTTCTGTTTGTCTGTCAGCATTCGGAAGGGTTTCGACAGTTCTCCCACCTTCATCCCATAGACGACCTTGCTGACGTCCTGCGGCAACTCCTGCATCTCGAACTTAGGAGTTCCGGCATGACTGCTTTCATAATTCTGATTAACCATCAATCCTTTGTTGTTACGGGTATCCTTGTCGAACGAAAGATACATTGCCGCCTCTTCAAACGTCAGTTTATGGCTTTGGATATCGGCATAAAGCGAATCCATGCGGGCGGTTGCTTCGTTCAGCTCCTTGTCCGATACCCTTGGGCGTAACAGGATATGCCGACAATTGACGCGGTCTCCTCTTTTTTCGATCAGCTGGATGATGTGATAGCCGTATTCAGTTTCGACAATATTCGAGACGCGTTTCGGGTCGGAAAGGTTAAATGCGACGTTGGCAAATTCGGGCAACAAGCTTGTCTTGCCCAGAAAGCCCATCTCCCCGCCGCGGGAGGCGGAGCTGGGATCTTCGGAATAGAGACGTGCCAGCGTTGAAAATTCCATCTTACCGCTGTTTACCTGTTCGGTAAATTCGCGTAATCGAGCCTTGATGGCATCCGTTTCTTCGAAAGATATTTTAGGCTCCATCGTGATGATCTGTACCTCGACGGTTGTAGGGATCATCGGTAGACTGTCCTCCGGGATATGCTGAAAATAACGGCGCACATCCGAAGGGGTGAGCTTGATTTTACCGACCAGCTTCTTCTGCATCTCCTGCACAATCTGCTGCTCCCGTACCATCACCTTCCGCTCTTCCTTGATCTGTGGCAGTTTTTTGTTGTAGTATTCTTCCAGTTTTTCTTTCGATCCGCTCTGGTTAATCGCCCAAGTGATCCACTGATCCACAGCACGGATCACCTGACTTTCACTCACGTCTACACTGTCGGTTTTCGCCTGATTCAAGTATAATTTCTGAATCGCGATCTGTTCCGGAATGATACAGTATGGATCACCGTCGAAACGTTGCCCTTCGTTTTGCATATACAGGCGCTGAAATTCTACGTCCGAGAGGAGTATCGCTTCGTCACCCACCACCCAAACAATCTCATCGATCACATTCTTCTGTCCGTAAGCCATGCCTAGATGACAAGCCAACAAGAAGCATATCCAACCTTTTTTCATCTTATTCTATATTTTATGGTTTTGTATTATAAAAGATGACGTTCCCTTTCCGTACGGCATCACGGTATAGCTCTTCTTCAAAATTTCGTAGAAACTCGACTTTTCGCTTATTGATCATCTCTTCCTCAATTTGCGGTTCCGCATATTCATAAGGAGCAACATTGCCGGCTAACAGATGTTCGGCGATATTCAGGAAATAACAGTAGGAGCTGTCCGTGAATTCCACGTAACGGTTGGTTTTGAGAAATTGGGCCTTATTCGATACATGCATCGGTATCTTAGCTAAGGCTTCATCGAAATCGACCCATCGGTCATAGAAGTAGTCGTAGATCGATGCGTTTTGAATACTGTATTTCTCAATATTCTCTACGGCGTCCAGCTTATCGGATTTATACCATTTTCGTACATTTTCCAAACCGGGAGCATCGACCGGGACTTTGATAAAAAGTCCTTTGATCAGATGCCGGTCTAAGATGAATTTCTGAATATGTTCCTGATAATAGCTTCGCCTGTCATTCTCTCGAATCTCGGCAGACAGTTTGCTGTGTACCATCCCTTCCAGATAACGATGCCGGAGCAATGCCCTGCGATATTCTTCGACAAGCCGGTTGACCTCCTTTTCGTCTTTTCCCAGATTATGCTCGGCAACTTCATAGATCAAGATATCCGTGATCCATTTCTTGATGTAGTTCTCGGCCATCAGGAGACTGTCGGCCGGCGTACTTCCCTGCGGAATGACTTTCTCCACCTCGCTGCGTGTGAGGGTCAGTCCTTCGACCTCTACCAGGATATCAGTCTCTTCCTTTACGGTCGAAGGCCGGCAGGCACTGAAGATACAGAAACCGGCCCATACACACCACAACAATGGAGTTTTTCGTTTCATCGTAGAAAGGGTTATATCACCGAATATATTTTTTCAGATTTTTCAGAACCTTCCAATGGACTTTTGCGTCATATTTACCGTTCAGCTCTTTGATCCACTCTTCTTCAAGTCGGGCCTGGTCTTCGACCGGTTTGCTCCAAACCCGTTCGTTGCTGATCTCGAACAACAGGATACCATCGCGGTACTCTTTCAGCAGCTGTTGAAACTCCGGATGATTTCCTTTCAGGCTACGCCGTCCGAGCTCGTTGATGATATCGCGGACAAAGAGCCGATACACTTCGTTCATAAAATCGCCCGAATACGTTTTTGTAGAGAACGGATAACGACGAAGGTACTCCGCAAACTCTTTCTGAGGGAAATCCATATTATTCATATGCATCAGCACTTTGTCCATTTTGCTGGCGCGGTTATAGAATGCCGTATCGGTAGGGAAATAGTCATCGCACAGACGCTGCAGTTCGTCATACGCTTCCTGATTCAGTTTATAACCTAACTTTTTCTTTTCACGTTCATCATAGCTGTAGAAGAGTTCGAAGTTGTATTCTCCCTGCCGCATGGCATTATAATATGCTTTTTCAACTTCTTCGTACGGGGCTTGAGGTTTACGATCCAACAACTTAATGATATGATAGCCGTAACGTGTTTGAACCGGCTCGGAAATGTCGTTGATTTCTTTCAACGCAAAGGCGGCTTGTTCAAAAGGTTTGACCATCTCGCCCAATCCGAAGTAAGGTACGGCTCCTCCCGTAGCATACGTTCTTCCGTCAATGGAATACTTAGGGACTAAGTCTTCAAATTTTTCTCCGTTCTTCAGTTTTTCGTACACTTCTTTGGCCTTTTGAGCGAACACGATGGTGTCAAAAGCTTCGCCCGATTGTTGCTCGGGGCCGACTAAGATATGTGCCACGCGAACTTTGCCCGGATTCGGAATCTTCCGGTCGATACGGATAATATGGAAACCTAATGGCGTACGTACGGGCTCGGAAATATCTCCGACATTCATCCGGAACACAGCATTTTCAAATGCCTTTACTGCTTGAAGAGGATACAAATACTCGATACGTTCGTACATAACGGTATCCTTGTCTCCACTTGAGGCCATAAGCTCTTTACCGACTTTATCGAAGTCTTCCCCTCCTCGGATGCGGTCGTAGGCGGCTTTTGCTTTGCGATACACCGAGACGGTATCTTTCGATACTGTCTGACTTGGCAACGGAAAGAATATCTGTGTGACTGTCGGAATCTCCTTGCTCCTGTTATAGAGCTCACGAATGGCTAACGCTTCACCGCGTTTATCGGACAGGAAACTGGCGCGCAGCTGTGATTCATAAGTTGTCAACTCTTCCTGAAAGGCTTTCGTTTGGTCTATGCCGGCTGCTTCGGCATCTGCCACTTTCAACTTAAAGTTTTTAAATAATGTCACATAGTTTTCCAGCGATTTTTTATTCATTAAATCTACCCCGCTGTCTTTCTGTGCGATAAACAGAAACTCCGATAAAGGAATATCTTTTCCTGCAATCGTCATAACGACTGGGTCTTCAGCCGTTTTTTCCTGTGCAAATATCGGCGTACCTATCGCTACGGCTAACGCGGTACATAAAATAATCTTCTTCATTACCTTTGCTTTATTTTATGATGTTTATTGTCATGTTTTAATTGGCCATTTCGGAAAGGAATTTAATACGGATCAGACGGATCTCCTCTTCCGTATAGTCGCTTCCCAACTCATCGATGGCTTCCTCCAAATCATCGGTTTTTGCTTCTTTGAAATATTCGTAGATATCATCAACATGATCTTCATCCATTGCTTCCTCGATGAAATAATCGATATTGATCCGTGTACCCGAATATACAATCGACTCGACCTCGTCCAATAATTCGCTGAATTCCAGTCCTTTCGATGCGGCGATGTCGTCAAGAGCGACCTTCCGGTCAATGCTTTGAACAATCCATACTTTCAGCTTTGATTTGTTCGCAACGGTACGTACACGCATGTCTTCCGGACGTTCGATCTCGTTCTCTTCGACATATTTTTTGATCAGCGCCACAAACGCCGTTCCGTATCGTTTCGCTTTTCCGGCTCCCACTCCCGGAATATTTTGTAATTCATCCAATGTAATCGGATAGGTTGTTGCCATCGCTTCCAATGAAGGGTCTTGAAATATTACGAAAGGAGGTACATCCAATTGCTTGGATAGCTTCTTCCGCAAGTCTTTCATGATTGAGAACAGGGCAGGGTCTACGGCACTTGATCCTCCGCTTCGTAGCGTCGTTTCCGTGGCATCATCTTCTTCGAACTCGTTATCTTTTACAATCTTGAATGATACCGGCTGCTTCATATACTCTCTTCCCTGCGGAGTAATCTTTAACAATCCGTAATTTTCAATATCCTTGGCGATATAACCGGCTATCTGCGCCTGACGGATGACCGCATTCCATGTTTTTTCATCTTCATCCTGACCGGCACCAAATAATTCCAGTTCGTTGTGTTTGTATGACAGGATATCGGCAGTCTCATTCCCCAGTAAAAAGCTGATCACATACTCAGTCTTGTATTTTTCTTTTAACGAATCGACAGCTTCCAGAACCGTGAGCAACCATTCTTTTGCCTCGATCAGGGTCTTCGGGTTGAGACAATTGTCACAACAACCGCAATTTTCTTCGAAGTATTCTTCACCAAAGTAATGCAACAATACTTTACGGCGGCATACGGCCGTTTCGGCATAAGCTGCCGTTTCAAGCAATAACTGCTTGCCGATCTCCTGTTCCACAATCGGTTTGCCTTGCAAGAATTTTTCCAGCTTCTGCAAGTCTTTATTCGCGTAAAATGCAACACATTGCCCCTCGCCTCCGTCACGTCCGGCACGTCCCGTTTCCTGATAATATCCTTCTAAACTTTTCGGGATATCGTAGTGTATGACATAACGCACATCGGGCTTATCAATTCCCATACCGAAAGCGATCGTGGCCACAATCACATCGGTTTTTTCCATCAGAAAAGCATCCTGATTGGCCGAACGCTGCTGCGAGTCCATGCCGGCATGATAAGGCAGGGCTTTGATTCCGTTTGCACACAGGATATCGGCAAACTCTTCCACTTTTTTGCGGCTCAGGCAATAGATAATACCGGACTTGCCTTCGTTGGCCTTGATGTATTTAATGATTTCACGATCGATATCTTTCCCCTTCGGACGTATTTCGTAGTACAGATTGGCCCGATTAAATGAAGATTTGAATACTTTCGCATCCATCATCCCGAGATTTTTCTGGATATCGTGCTGTACTTTCGGAGTAGCCGTAGCCGTCAATGCAATCAAGGGGCGTTTCCCGATCTCGTTGATGATGGGACGAATCCGACGGTATTCCGGACGAAAATCATGTCCCCACTCTGAAATACAATGTGCTTCGTCTACCGCGTAGAACGATATTTTAACTTGACGCAGAAACCCGATATTTTCCTCCTTGGTCAGCGACTCCGGGGCTACATAGAGTAATTTTGTTTTACCGGACAGGATGTCCTGCTTGACTTGTTCGATGGCTGCACGGTTCAAGGATGAATTGATAAAATGGGCTACGCCGTCTTCCTCGCTGAAGTTGCGCATGGCATCCACTTGATTCTTCATCAGAGCAATCAGAGGTGAGATAACTAAAGCTGTCCCATCCATCATCAGCGACGGCAACTGATAGCAAAGTGACTTCCCTCCACCGGTCGGCATGAGCACAAACGTATCTTTTCCGGCTAAGACATTCTCGATAATTTCTTTCTGGTTGCCTTTAAACGAGGAAAATCCGAAATGAAATAGCAGCGCTTCCGTTATGTCGGCACCGGTAAGATCCTTCTTTGTCCGACCCGTAGAAACTTTTTTTGCGGTTTGTGCAACGGCTTCGCCCGACATCTTCTTGCCCGACTTACCTGCCGGCGTCTTCTTCTCTACGGGTTTACGTTTCTCCGCCGACGTTTTTGTCTTTTCTACGTTCGGTTCGTCCTCCGTGATGTCTTTTTTCTTTGCCATATGTTTTGTAAATATTTACGATAGCTTTATGCTCTTTGCAGGCGGCTGACATCTGTTTTCTCGAACTGTTCTTTTGCATAATCCAAGGAAACGGCCAGTTTTTTCCTGTTTTGGGAAGGCATTTGATACATGGCGTCCATCATAATTGCTTCCACGATAGAACGCAAACCACGTGCTCCCAGTTTAAATTCAATGGCTTTATCTACCACATATTCATAGACCGCCTCATCAAAGGAAAGTTTGATACCGTCCATTTCGAACAGCTTAACATACTGCTTGATGATAGAGTTCTTCGGTTCGGTTAAAATCTGTCGTAAAGCCGACCGGTCTAAAGGTTCCAAATAGGTCAAAATCGGCAGCCGACCGATAATCTCAGGAATCATGCCGAACGATTTCAAGTCGGTAGGGGTGATGTATTGCATCAAATTGTTTCTGTCTACGACAGCCGTTTCTCTGCTGGCTGCATAGCCGACCACCCGTGTGTTGAGCCGCTGGGCGATTTTTTTTTCGATGCCGTCGAATGCTCCTCCGCAAATGAACAGGATATTACGGGTGTCCACGGCAATCATGCGCTGCTCGGGATGTTTGCGCCCTCCCTGCGGCGGGACATTTACGATCGATCCTTCCAGCAATTTCAGCAAGCCTTGCTGTACCCCTTCGCCGCTGACATCGCGTGTGATCGACGGATTGTCACTTTTGCGAGCAATCTTGTCAATCTCGTCGATAAAGACAATTCCCCGCTGAGCAGCCTCAACATGATAGTCGGCCGCCTGCAACAAGCGTGTCAGAATACTTTCGATATCTTCTCCCACATAGCCGGCTTCGGTGAGTACGGTAGCATCGACAATGCAGAATGGCACATGCAGCTTGCGCGCCACGGTTCGTGCCAGCAACGTTTTTCCCGTCCCCGTGGCTCCGACCATGATGATATTCGATTTCTCAATTTCCACATCGTCCGGCGTCACTTTTTGCATCAGTCGCTTGTAATGGTTATAGACAGCTACCGAAAGGTAACGCTTAGCCGTATCCTGACCGATCACATACTGATCAAGGAATGCTTTTAGTTCCTGAGGCTTAGGGATGTCCTCTCCTTTTGGCATAAATCCTTGACTTTTCGGTTTTGCCTCACGCACGATGTCGTATGCCTGCATGACACAGTCGTCGCAGATCGCACCCGTCAGACCGGTAATCAACAACGTCGCATCTTTGCGACTTTTCCCACAGAAAGAGCAAGAACCGTCTAATGTCTTTGCCATCGTATTCTTTTCGTTGTTTATTTACGCTTCATAATTTCGTCGACCATCCCGTATTCCTGCGCTTCTTGTGCGTTCATCCAATAATCGCGGTCACTGTCGCGAGAAATCACTTCATACGGTTTGCCCGAATGTTCGGAGATGATACGATAGAGTTCGTCTTTTACCCTCAAGACTTCACGAACGGCGATTTCCATGTCCGAAGCCTGCCCCTGCACGCCACTGAGCGGTTGATGAATCAGCACGCGCGAGTGCGGCAAACAGTAACGTTTCCCTTTTTCACCGGCTACGAGTAACACCGAAGCCATGGATGCGGCAATCCCGGTGCAGATCGTTGTCACCTGACTTCCGATGAACTGCATCGTATCGTATATCCCCAGTCCTGCATATACCGAGCCACCGGGTGAATTGATATAGATCGAGATATCTTTACCCGGGTCGCTCGAGTCTAGATAAAGCAACTGGGCTTGTATGACATTGGCGGTATAATCGTCGATCTGTGTACCCAGGAAAATGATGCGATCCATCATCAGACGTGAGAAAACGTCCATCTGAGCGACGTTCAACTGGCGCTCTTCGATGATGGTCGGCGAGATATAACTGCTTGAGACATTCATATAGCTCTCAAGTGCCGTAGCACTCATTCCTAAATGCTGGGTCGCATATTTCTTAAATTCGTTTTTCATTCGTGTCTTTTTTTTATTTCCGTTTTTCTGCCAGCACTTTTTCAAACTCGTCGAGCGAGATTGTTTTCGTCTCTACCTTAACATGCTCTTTGAGCCATTCCGCAAGCTTCCCGTCAATTACACGATCAACCAGATTCTTTACGGTTTCTTCCTTTTTCATCATGTCTTTGGCATAATTCTCAAGTACATCGTCGGGCACGGAGAGCATGCCGTACTGTGCAAACTGTGTCCGGGCTACCTGTTTGGCAAGCGATTCAACGTCTGCGTCTTCTACTTTAAGATCATGGGTACGTACAAGCTGTTCCTTGGCCAGATGCGCTTTCAGGTCTTCCACGACATGCGGATAGTCTTTCTCTACCATCTCCGGCGTATTCTTCTCGTCCGACTTGAGCAGCCAGCGCTTCAGGATATCGTCGGCAAAAGATATGTCGGCTGTCTTCTTAAGCATCAAGGCACGTACATCGGCAAAAAACGTATAATCGCTCTGCGGACGGAACTGCTCTTCCAGCGACTCTTTCACCCGATCGCGAAATTCGGCTTCAGTCTTCACCGCTCCTTCGCCGAAGATCTTATCATACAATTCCCGGTTCAAGTCGGAGGGCTTGTGGCGTGTGATTTCTTTGATCTCGAAACGGAAATCACGGGTAATACTCGCCACTTCTTCCTTCTTTACATTCAGGAAAGATGCGATCTCCGCTTCGGCTCCTTCGTAGGCTTTATTCGGATTGAAAACAACCTTGTCGTTCAGTTTGGCACCAAGGAATTTGTTGCGTTCTTCTTCGTCTTTGATATATTGGGGCATGAGCATGGCTTCTTCGACCCATATACCGCCGGGCAGTTGTTCGTCCCCCTCCATCTCTACTACTGTACCTTTTACAAGGTCATTTTCCTCAATGTCTTCCACATTGTCGTACGATCCGAAACTTCGCCGGTACGAGTCAATCTGCTTGTCTATCAATGCATCGTCAACATCCACTTCATACCGTGTCAGTTTATCGCGTTTCGTCAATTTGATATCGAGTACAGGTGCCAATGCGACGTCGAACCGAAACTCAAAATTCTCCTGTGTGTCGAAGTCAACCGTCGGATGATCGGTGCATGGCACAGGCTGTCCGAGAATAGCGATGTTATTTTCACGAATGTAATTAAACAGACTCTCTGAAGCGATCCGGTTAATCTCTTCGGCCAGCACGTATTTGCCGTACATTTTCTTGATCAAGCCCAACGGGACCATCCCTTTCCGGAATCCCGGCATATCGGCTTTCCGACGATACTGACGCAGATTCTTATCAACCTGCGCTTCGTAGTCTTTCTTTTCTATCGCTACTGTCACAACGCCACTGACGGAGTCGTTGCTTTTTAATGAAACATTCATTCCGTTCTGTTTAATATTTAATCTTTTAAATCTGTTTTTTCTTTTATGCAGGGTGCAAAATTAGACTTATAATTTTAATCTCGCAAATATAAAACATCCAATAAACAATAATTTTCGCTATAAAACACTTGTTTATTCCGATTTTATCTGTTTCTTTGCGGCGTGAAAGGAGTGATTATACTTCCGAACGTACTTAACAATCGGTTTTTATCTCTGTCAGCGATTGATGATTTATTTTTCATTGTTTTGAACTTCCGGTTTTCTTGCACTTTTCATTAGTAACGATCGAGTATTTTTAATTTTATATTTTATGAACATTTACATTGGAAACCTGAACTATCGTGTCCGGGAGAATGAATTGCAGAAACGATTGGAAGAGTATGGGGCGGTAGACTCTGTCAAAGTAATCAAAGACCGCGAGACGGGCCGGTCGAAAGGTTATGCTTTTGCTGAGATGCCGAATACGGCTGAGGCACAGCGAGCGATCTCGGAGATGAATGAGACGGAGTTTGAAGGCCGTCAGATGGTTGTCAAAGAAGCGCTTCCGAGAGCTTAAACGACGATATCTCTTTGAAGGGATGAAAGGATAACTTCCGTCGCTCGTCGAAAAGACGGGGGCGGAAGTTGTTTTTTATACTTTTGTATCGATGAAAGGGATTTTTGCCGATCGAGGGGCCGGATTTCAGGCCGGTGTGTTGCTCATCACTATGATGGTCGGATATTTACTTGCCTCGTTGTTTTATGCAAGCATCCTGTTGATGACGGGAGAAAATGATAAAACACATCTGCCGCCCGGCATACTGTTAGGGATGCAGTTCGTTGGCTCCGTGACAGCCTTTTTGATACCGGCACTCGTTACCGCCTTTCTTTGTAGCGACGATCCCCGTCGCTTTCTGCAGATGAACAGCCTCCCTAATATACGTATTTGGTTTCTGGCGGGTGGTATGACCATGCTCCTGATGCCGGTCGTTTCGCTCATCAGCATCCTGAACGCGCAGATGGAATTGCCTGATGCGCTGACACCGCTCGAAAGTCGCATGCGCGAGACACAGCAAGCTGCCGACACCCTCGTGCGACAGATGCTTTCCGGCTCTTGTACATTGCTGCCATTCAGCCTGCTGGTGATGGCCGTAGGAGCCAGCGTAACAGAAGAATTCTTTTTCCGCGGGACTCTCTTCTCTCTCCTGCGAAAGAAAATCCGCAATCCTCATGCACTGATCTGGATTGTTGCCGCACTTTTCAGCGCCCTCCATTTCCAGTTTTACGGATTCCTGCCACGTATGCTGCTGGGCGCATTTCTGGGTTATCTGATCTACTGGTGTCGTAGCATCTGGATGCCTGTCTTCGCCCATTTCATTAACAACGCGTGTGCGATCATCGGGATATCGGCTGGCGGAAAATCGGAAAATGCTGTCACGGCGGATGCTTCGCCCGAGAGACTTCGAATGTTGGCCGTCGGCTCTATCGTGGGACTTGCTTTATTTGTCGTCTTGACGATGCGTATGAAACGCCTGCTACGAAAGTAGAGAGAAACGTAATGCCTCTATGGTTTTCCTTGATGCGATCCTCCTCCATGCCCGCCGCGTCCTCGCTTCTGCATAAATTCACGCATAAACCGGGCTTCTGCTTCCTGATATTTATATAACTTTTCCACAGATAGTATCCGCTTGAATTTCTCGTGGTATTCTTTTTCCAGCTTGGCTTCTTTCAGCCGTGTTTCGGTCGTGCAATCGACCAGCTTCTGCTGTTCTTCTTCCGTCAGCCCTTCTTTCGAACGGCTCCTGCGTGCCAATTTCCGGCAATCCCGCCCAATCTCGAACTTCTTTCGCTGCATTTCATTCTCGATCGGGATAAAAGCTGCGGCTTCATCGGCTGTCAGGCCGGCTGATGCCGTGATATAAGCGTTTCGTTTAGCCATAAAAACTTCACGGTCAAACTTCCCTTTGTCATCCTGTGCCATAACCGTAAGAAAAATACCTGTTACAGCGACCATAATCAATATAAAAAGTGTACGCTTTCTCATACGTTCTTATTCCATGGCTTCGACTTCTTCTAAAAACAGCTCGTCCGCATATTGCGCCTCCAGGTATTCCAGAAATTCCTGGTCCTCCTCGGAGATCGCATTCAACGAGGATTCGGGTGCTTCCGTTTCCACAAGCAACGGATCGACCGTATGCTCTTTTTGCATCCCCCCCTCCTGTATCCCTTTGAAGATTAGGAGCAGTCCGATAAAGCTTGCCGCCAAATAAAGCCACGGACGCATCTTCTCAGCCATCGAAACGGCTTGGTTTTCTTTCTGTTGAGGACGCTCCGGCAGACCAGCCATAATCCGATCCGTCAGCCCTTCCATATACCCTTCAGGCACACGAAACGGATTCTTCTTCTTATCCTTTATATTGAATTGCTGTATCTTCATAACTGTTTAATCAGGGATTGCGTAGCTTTTGACGTGTTAAAATTGAGAAGGTTTAACCGTCTTCTGTTAAAAACGCTTCAATTTTTTTGACGGCATGATGATACGAGGCTTTTAACGCTCCGACCGATGTACCAAGCACCTCGGACATCTCCTCGTATTTCATCTCTGTACCGTATTTCATCGTGAAGACGAGTCGCTGCTTTTCGGGAAGTTTGAGAATCGCTTCCTGAAATTTAAGTTCCAATTCATCCCCATCGAAATATTCGTCGCTTTTCAGGGTTTCCAGTAAGAAGACATCCGTGTCATCAAGCGAAATGTTACGATTGGAACGTTGCCGGTTCAGAAAGGTGATACATTCGTTCGTGGCGATCTTATACAGCCACGTCGAGATCTTGGCTTCGCCCCGGAAACAGTCGAGGTTCGACCATGCTTTCAGGAAAGTGTTTTGCAGAATATCATGGGCATCGTCATGCGAAAGCACCATTTTACGGATCTGCCAATACAGTTTTTCGCCGTATGCTTCAACCACCTCGGCAAACGCATTCCGCTGGGTCTCCGGATTGCGAAGACGTTCCGTTACCTCTTCTTCCTTGTACAGTCTGATCGACCTCTTTTTCACGGCGTAAATATACGTATTTTTGTTCGTATAAGGTAGCTTAATGTAAATGAATTTGTTAAGAATTGATAATTTTAGAGGCGAGTAATCGGGGTTTCCATATCTTTGTAGTGTGTTTTTTAACATTAAATAATTCATATGAGAACAAAAAAACGACTGAATGATCAACAGGCTTTCCGTTTCAGACGATTTGTACGGAAGGCGTACGGTGCATTTAACAGTATGCACAAGGTAGTGAACATCGGGGTGCTGACAAGCAGTATGCTGACCTTTGCACATCTGTCGCCGGTATCGGCACAGCAGGGAGCAGGTGCAGTAGCCGACAAGATGCCCGAAGAAGAACTGGATGAGGTGACGGTGACGGCTGCACGCGTCGAGACGCCCCTTGCGCAGTCGGCACGATTGGTTACAGTCATCACTAAAGCGCAGATTGAGCAGGCGCCCGTCCAAAGTCTGCAGGAACTACTGGCCTATGCCGCCCATATCGACGTGATTCAACGTGGCGGGCACGGCGTTCAGGCCGACATCTCCATCCGCGGCGGCTCAGCCGATCAGACCGCCATTCTGCTAAACGGCATCAACCTGACCAATCCACACACCGGACATTACAACCTCGACCTTCCGGTCAATCTCTCCGACATCGAACGTATCGAAATCATCCACGGCCCTTCGGCACTGATCTATGGATCAGGCGCTTTTTCCGGAGGGATCAATATCATCACAAAAAAAGAAATCGACGCACGCGTATATGCCAATGCGGAGGCAGGGATGCATAACCTGTGGCGAGGCGATGTACGTGGAGCGGCTGAGATCGGGCGGACGAGAAACAGCCTTTCGGCAGGCTACCAGTCGTCCGACGGATATATTCCTCACAGCGACTACCGGATGCATAACCTGCTCTGGCAGACACGCTGGAATGCACGCGAAGACGCATATCTGGACGTGCAACTGGGCTACAACAACAAACACTACGGAGCCAATACGTTTTATTCGGCAAAGTTCCCGAATCAGTATGAACGGACAAGCGCTTACATGGCAACACTGAAAGGCTCCTTTGGCCAGACGCTGCGGGTAATTCCCATCCTCTACTGGAGCCGCCACTACGACCAGTTCGACCTGATTAAAGATACCCCTAAAGGGCGTAATTTCCATCGCGGCGATACGTATGGCGCCAACCTGATTCTTCAATATACTTCGCGCATCGGTACAACGACATTGGGAGGTGAAGTGCGACGCGAAGACATCGTCAGCAGCAAACTGGGCAAGCCACGTGCCCGTCCGGAGGGAGATTATACGAAATATGACGACCGCACGACGAGCAGTGTAACATTGGAGCATACGTATACGACGAGCCGTTTCTCGCTTTCGGCGGGAGCATTGGTAAACTACAATACCTTGACGGATGCCATTCGTTTCTATCCGTCGGTCAGCGCGGCATACCGTCCCACAGAAGGGTTGAAGATTGCCACGACATGGAGCCAGTCAACCCGCATGCCGACCTTTACCGACTTGTATTATACGCAGGAGACACATCATGCCAATGAGCAGTTGAAACCTGAACGGTCGGAGTCGGTCGACTTGGGAGTGACGTATGACCGTCCGCTCGTAAGCGCTTACGTAAAAGGCTTCCTGATGTGGGGGCGCGATATGATTGACTGGGTGCGCACATCGGGCGATGCGAAATGGGCGTCATGGAACTTGACGGAAGTAGATAAGCAGGGCGTGGAGATAGGCGCCACATTACGACCGGGACACCAATGGCCGATGCTCGGGCACTCCGAACTTTCGATCAGCTATGCACGAATGAATCAGACTGCCGACTCGAAAGGATTGGAGTCAAAATATCTGCTGAACTATTTGCGCGATAAACTGGCGGTACAGTTACAACACCCTGTGTGCCGGAATTTTTCGGCCGCATGGCGTTTCCGGTTCCAAAAGCGGATGGGGAACTACCGCCGGTTTGAGGGAGGCACTGATGCGGGACTGCATCCCTATCCGGCTTTTTCGGTACTCGACCTGAAGCTCAACTATACACTTCGGAACGTCGATTTACATGTGAGCATGAATAATCTTTACGATACGCAGTATTACGACGTGGGCAACGTGCCTCAGGCCGGCTTCTGGCTGATGGGAGGCATAACGTACCGGTTGAAGTAAAAATCCAAAAACGGAGAGCTACCCTTTGCATCGGATGATGGAGGGTAGCTGCTTCTTGTGCTTTTATCAGCATTCATAAGCCTATCGCAAGTGTTGAATTGTTTAGTTGTTTGTTAAGGTGTTTGATTGTTGAGGTGTTGAATTGTTTAGTTGTTTGTTGAGGTGTTCGATTGTTGAGGTGTTGAGTTGTTGATCTGTTTGCTGACCGTTGTAAAAGCCCTGAAAGGGCGCATTAATTCAGCCCAATGTGGAGCGAAGCGAGTTACCTGATTTTCCGACCTGCGAGCGTCGCAACGGCGTGTGAAGCGCACGGAAGCCTTGACCTTTTGGTTACTTTTGGGTCAAGCCAAAAGTGACAAAAAAGAGATTCTTCGCTTCGCTCTGAATGACAAATTAATGGTTAATTGTTATGCGTGGTACACGGTATCCGAACGCAGAGGAACATCCCCCCCAGCCCCCCTTCAAAGGGGGGAAGAGCGCAGCGAAGGGGGATGTTATCCCTTCAAAGGGGGAAGAGCGGTAAAACGAAAAAATCTGTGCGAAGATTTATCTCCCGCATCGTTGTTTGTAATAAATCTGTGTAGAGATTTATTAGCCACAACGCCGTTTGGTTAAAATTCCTTTTGCGATTTATCTCCCGCAAATTGTTTCTGATAAATCACAACTGTGATTTATCTCCCGCTATGCCGGTTTCTCCGGAAATCTCTATCTTTGCCTTTCAAACGGCTTACAGTTTGTAATTTGTAATAAACGTGACGATCGGCGAACGTAACATCATGTATCTTCCGGGAGTAGGGCCTAAACGTGCCGAACTTCTGAAGAAAGAGGTCGACGTGGTCTCTTTCGAAGACTTGTTGTACTATTTTCCTTACAAACATATCGACCGCAGCCGGTTCTACCGGGTCAGCGAGATCACGGGCGACATGCCTTACATCCAGCTCAAAGGACGCATTGTCTTCTTCGATACGGTTGGTGAAGGACGCAAAAAACGACTGATCGGGAAATTCACGGACGACACCGGCACCATTGATCTCGTCTGGTTTCAGGGACTTAAATATATCACCGACAAGTACCGGCCGGGAACGGAATACATCGTCTTCGGCAGACCGAAAGCATTCGGTCACTCGGTGAACATTTCTCATCCCGAGATCGATCCGGTGGAAAATGCACCGCAGGTAGCCAGCGGACTGACCCCTCTTTATCATACGACCGAGCTGATGAAAAAGGCGTTTCTTCATTCACGCGCCATCCAAGATATGCAGTATACGTTGCTCTCGACGCTCGACTGGCAGATTCCCGAAACATTGCCCGAAGCCATCGTGACGCACTTTCAGATGATGTCTGTCTCGGAAGCTATCAAGAACATACACTTCCCCGAATCGGCACAAACGTTGCAGGCGGCGCAGCAACGTCTTAAATTTGATGAGCTGTTTTACATTCAGCTCAACATCCTGCGTACGGCAACGCTTCGGCGAAACAAGCTCAGCGGGGTTGCCTTTCGCAGAGTGGGCGACGCTTTTCATACGTTCTACCGTGATTATCTGCCCTTCCGGCTGACCGGTGCACAGCAACGCGTGTTGCGTGAGATCCATGCCGATATGAAGAGCGGACAACAGATGAACCGGCTGTTGCAGGGCGACGTGGGCAGCGGCAAGACACTCGTCGCCCTGATGGCGATGCTGCTCGCCGTTGACAACGGCTTTCAGGCCTGTATGATGGCTCCGACCGAGATTCTGGCCAATCAGCATCTGGCCACGGTAAAGGAGTTTCTGAAAGACATGGATGTGCGGGTCGAGTTGCTTACCGGATCGACGACGAAAAAGCAGCGTAGCGCCTTACTGCCTGCCGTAGCCTCGGGCGAGGTCGATATCCTGATCGGTACGCATGCGCTTATCGAGGAGACGGTTGTTTTCAAAGCCCTCGGCATGGCGGTAATCGACGAACAGCACCGTTTCGGCGTGGCACAACGTTCGAGATTATGGGTCAAAAACCAATTTGTACCTCATGTACTTGTGATGACAGCTACACCCATTCCGCGCACCTTGGCCATGACGCTTTACGGCGATCTCGATGTCTCCGTTATCGATGAATTGCCTCCCGGCCGAAAACCGATAAAAACCGTTCATCGCTACGATACGAAAAAAGCGGCCGTCTATGAGTTTCTGCGGAGCGAGATTCGCAAGGGACGGCAGGTTTATGTAGTCTATCCGCTTATCGAAGAAAGCGAAAACCTCGATTATAAAAATCTGGAAGAAGGGTTCGAGACATTCAAAAAAGTGTTTCCCGAATACCGGGTGTGCATGGTTCACGGCCGGATGAAAGCGAAAGAGAAAGACGCCGAGATGCAGCGTTTCGTTGGCGGAGAGGCGCACATTCTCGTGGCTACTACTGTTATCGAGGTGGGGGTCAATGTCCCGAACGCCTCGGTGATGGTCATCGAGAGCGCCGAACGTTTCGGACTGGCGCAGCTTCACCAGTTACGCGGACGTGTAGGGCGTGGCGCCGAACAGTCTTACTGCATCCTGATCTCATCGTACAAGTTGAGTAACGAGACACGCAAGCGACTCGAAATCATGGTTCGGACAAACAACGGTTTCGAGATTGCCGAAGAAGACCTTAAACTGCGTGGCGCGGGCGACCTTGAAGGGACGCAACAGAGCGGCGACGGGCTGTTTCTGAAGATCGCCAATCTTGCACACGACGGAGAAATCCTCCAACGCGCCCGCCGGACAGCGCAAAAAATACTCGATAACGACCCCGACCTGACAAAGCCCGAACACAAGCTGCTGCACGATCGGCTCAGCTCGCTTTTCCGTCGGAAAATGAACTGGGGACTGATCTCTTAATCTGACTTTTTGACCGGACACGCGAAACACCGGAAGCCTTAGTCGAGCCACAGCTCAGGATCGAGCTTACGCTTTTCTTTCCATAACTGGAAGTGGAGCACGGTCTCGTTATTGTTCTCCGTATCCGTATAGATTTTGCCGATGCTCTGACGGGTTGTCACATTGTCGCCGGCTTTTACATAAACATGGCTCAGGTTGCTGTAGACCGTCAGGTAGTTACCATGTCGTACGATGACACTGTTATTGTAGCCCGGGACGACGAAGACGCGTGTTACCACGCCATCAAAGACGGCACGGGCTTCCGTCCCGCTCGTAGTCTGGATATCGATACCGTTGTTGTTCGTACGCACATGCCTGAGAGCTTGATGTTGGTGTTCTCCGAAAGTGGAGATGATACGATATTTCCCGTTGAGAGGGAAGGGGAGTCGACCACGGTTCGAGGCAAAGTCGGCCGAAAGTTTCCGTTCTGCTTTCGTCATGGCATATCCGCCGTTGCTTTCGGCTTTCCGTTTTCCGCTCGAAGCTTTGCTCGATCTTTTTACCTCTTCGGCAATCAGCTTCTCGATTTGTCGGTTCAACGCTTCGGCCTGACGTCTTTTTTGCGCCAACTTCTGCCGCAGATTCTTCTCTTTTTTGTTGAGCTGCTGTACTTCCGCTTTCTGTTCCGATTCTTCCTGCTGCAGTTTCCGGCTTTCCTCCTCGCGAGCATCGAGCAAGGCTACTTTATCCGCACGCGTCTGCCCCAGTTCTTCCCGTTTTTTATCCAGCTCTTCCTGTTTTCTGACAATCAGTAATGCCTGCATTTTCTGCCACGACGCATATTCGCGCAGATAACGCATTCGGCGGAGCGACTGAGCGAAGTTATCGGCCGAGAGTACGAAGAGTAACCGGTGTTGCGATGCACGCCGCGTGTACAGATTCCGCACTAATTGGGCATATCGTTCTTTCCGGTCATTCAAACTTTTCTCCAATACAGCCAATTCACGGGTAGCATCAGCGATCTGCTTGTCGAGCACGGCGATCTCCTGATTGAGGAGACTGATCACCTTTTTCCGTGCGATCACCTGCTGCGATATCAGGTGCAGGCGGTTGAGCGATGTCTGGGCTGAGGCACGCGCCTCGTTAAGCAACTGGGTTGTCTGTTCAATTTCGCGAAGTGCCGCTCGCCGTTGCGCTTCGAGCTGCCTGATCGTATGCGTCTGTGCGGTTACACGACCCGCGCAAAGCAGCAGAGCGAGGTAACCGACATACCAAACATATCGTATCAGGCGTATGCGTTTCATTGAGACAGAGCTTTGAGGATTTGTTCCGGAGTCACCCGCTCATACCCTTCGGGAATGATGAATTTCAGGTCGACGGGTGTGTTAATTTCAACTTTATTAAACCGTATCGATAACTTATGGTCACGCAACGACGCAAGCATATCCATCGGGAAGAGTTGCCCTTCGACGGTACGGAAATTCGCATAATCCCACATGAGGGTATGCTTGTCGGCATCCGTGATTTCGGCAGTACGAAGTTTAGCCTCGTTATCGGCTAAGAAACGGTACTGCATACCGGTTGCATCAGACGTTTGAAGGCGATAGCCGGCGGGTATCCGTTCCCAGCCGAAGCGGCCGCGGTCATCCGGGGTGACGGCTTGTTTGCCGGGCAGGAAGAGGCGGTTGGTGAGGAGCGCCTGCAGGTTATCGAATGTAAAGTCGAGATGCTTGCGGGCTTTCAGGTCGGCGATGGATTCGGCGAAGTAGCGCTTGTTCATTCGGTCGATCGCCTTGACACTGTCTCGACTTACTTCAAGCCGGAACATCTCGATACCGAGCAATGGCTGGACGGAGATTTGCAGCCGGTCGTCGCGACGCAGTTTGAGTTGTGCACGCGAGCCGACTTCCTTGCCCGAAGCCGGAGTGAACTCAACTTGTATTTTAGCCGAAAGAGTTTGGTAGCGAAGCGACTGCTCATCGAGGGTACGGAAAAATTCCGTTTCGGCCTTCAGTGCGACATCCGTTTCGCCTGCGCCCTCTTTTACCGTCCGACATCCTGCCGGCAGAATACACAAGACGACGCACACATACAACCACAACGGATTAAGTGATATTTTTTTATTCTTCATTCGGGTCTTCGATATAGATTCCTTCTGCTATTTTGCGTTTCAATATTTCCGTGTCTTTGCCCAGCTCCTGCGCTTTCTTCCACTGTTCAAGGGCTTTTTCCTTATCGCCCGTCATGTAGAGGATGTCGCCATAATGATCGACGAGTTCAGCGCTGTTCGTCGTATCTTTTTCGAGCGCACTGCGGATGTAAATGTGGGCAAGCGTATAGTTTCCTTTCATAAAGAAGACCCACGCATACGTATCGAGATACGTCGGGTTATTCGGCTCCAATTTGATACATTGGGCGCTCATGCGCTCGGCCTTATCCAAGTCGTGTTTACGCAGCGTCAGGAAATAGCTGTAGTTGTTTAGCACGGGTACATTCTTGTCGTTGTATTTAAGCGCCTGTTCGTAAGCATTGAACGCATCCTCCACCTGTTTCATCTGATAATAGATGTCACCGATCTGTCCGTAAAAGTCGGAGCGCAGCGGTCGGTTGTCTTCGGGTATCTTGGCCAGCCCTTCCTGATATGTCTCGAGCGCCTTCCGGTAATCGTTCTGCTGGTAATATGCGATGCCGAGGTAGAAATAATATCCCGGCGCTTCGGGGAAAAGTTCCTGACATTTCCGGCAGATGCGGATGGCTTCGTCGATGTTTTCGGCACGGAAGGCCAAGTTAAGCAGCTGTTGCCAGGCCGATTCATTGTCGGGTTCCATTTCGGTAACCAGCCGGTACTGGAATTGTGCCTCATCGGTTTTGCCTTGCATCGCCAGCAAGCTGCCGTAGTGAAGTTTCAGTTCCGTATCTTCGGGATGTTGCTCGAGCAGAGTCTGAAAAAGCGCGTTGGCCGCCTCCGTACCGTTGCGTGACTGTTGCAGCTGACCAATGTAACGAGCCAGAATACCCATCTTCGTACTCACATCAAGGTCCTTATTGATTAAAGCCGTATGTATCTGCTTTTCGGCGGCTTCATGATCACCCACCTGTTCGTAATAGTTGGCCATCGAAACGGTATAATATGGATTCGACGGGTCGATACCGTGCGCCTTTTGGTAATATTCGTATGCTTTTACCGTATCGTTTCGCTGGAGATAGAGATCCCCGATCAGGATCGGATACCGTGCATCCGACGGATATTTGTCGGCCAGCTTTTTCAGTTCATCAAATGCTTTCTCCGGCTCTTCAATCTGCATGTACAACTTGTATTTCTGCGTCGAGAGCGCTTCGTTCATCCCGACAGCATTCTCCAGATCGTTGAATCGGTCGATGGCTTCGCCAATCTCTCCGGCTTGGGTCAGCGCTTCGGCGAGATAGTAGTTCAGTTCCACTTTGCCGGGGTGAGTCTTTACAAGTTCGCGATAAATCTCGGCCGCTTCACCATACATGCCGATGTTGAGTGAGAGGGAAGCAAGCGCCAATTTATAATGGAAGTTGGAAGGAGCATAAGCAACTGCTTTCCGTAGAAAGATGGCGGCTTTCTCGGGCTGATTGAGCTGCAAATAGAAAGCCGAAAGTTCGTAGAGTGGCGCGGCTGCCGTAGAATCCGTTTGGAGGCAGTGATAAAACATTTCGTATGCAGCGTCATATTTTCCTTCGTTCTTCAGTTTCACACCTTCGTAGAAAAAGTAGTCGACCTTGCGCTGTATGGCTGCCGGCGACGGTTTCTTCTTCAGTGGAGCATGTGGTGCAGCCGAGAGTATGCCGACCCACAGAGATAAACACAAGACGCCGATCTGCCGAGCCTTCCCGGATATGACCTTCTTTTTAAACGGTATGTTTCCTTTTTTATTCAATCGTCAGTATGATTATGATTCAGTTTTCGATTTATCTTATACCTTTCCCGTATGTCCGAATCCTCCGGCGCCTCGTTCCGTTTCGTCGAGTATTTCTTCGGGCTCCCATGTCACGTGCGCATGGGAGGTAATGACCATCTGGCAAATCCGCTCGCCGTCGTTTATTGTGAACGGTTCGTTCGACAAGTTCACCAGAATAACGCCGATCTCGCCGCGATAATCGGCATCGATCGTACCCGGCGTGTTCAGCAACGTAATCCCGTGTTTGAGCGCCAATCCGCTACGCGGACGTATCTGAGCCTCGTATCCTTCGGGCAGTGCGATGAATAAGCCGGTAGGAATCAACCTACGTTCAAGCGGACGGAGCACGACCGGCTCACGCAGGTTGGCACGCACATCCATCCCTGCCGAAAGAGGGGTTGCATACTGTGGCAACGGATGATGAGATGTATTGATAATTTTGACTTTCATGCTTTCTGTTTTGTTTGCCGGGCAAAGGTAGAAAAATTTGTCGAGAATGAATGAATGCATATTTGGGGCTTACAAAAACTGAAAGCCCTATAATGCACGATTATCGCCTTGTTTTTTGTTTCTAAATCTTCCGATAAACCTGATCGAACGGCACGCGGAACCGTTCGCCCCAGACACCTTCGGGCAAACGCATGCCGCATGAAATAATCATATTGATCTCCGTGCCGCGTGGCAGCTTCAGCATACGTTTTACCATCCGACTGTCGAATCCTTCCATCGGGCACGTATCGTATCCGGCATCCGACATGGCAAGCATAAACGTTTGAGCTATGAGACCGCACGATTTATGCACCACCACGCGCATATCGCCTTCCGAGACCTGATGTACCATGGGACGGAAAAGCCCGAAGCACCATGTCAAAGTTTTACGTAATGCTCCGAGCAACCCGAAGCATCGCGCGTAGAGAAACGGTATGATCCGCGTATAGTATAACTCTCTCCGTTCGATACGCTTGGCCTGACGGGCAGGTGAACTGTTATGTGTAATATTACCGCGTTCGAATGTCAGTACCGCATGGGCGCGTTGACGATGTAGGTCCTGTCGTGTAACGAAAACCACCATCTGCTTTGCGGAGCTCGCCGCCAATTGACCGAGACAGGCTTTCGAAAGTTGTCTGAGTATCTCGGGGTCCGTCACATGATACGCTTCCCATAACTGCATGTTACTGCTCGTCGGGGCGAGTGTGGACAGCAGGATACAACGCTTTACCGTTTCGGAATCTATTTCTTTCGTCGGGTCGTACTTGCGTACCGAACGGCGATGAACCAGTATTTCTTCGAATGTCACTTGTTTTATGTTTTGATATCGTTAAAAAAATAAGCGAGCCAAACACTTTGAGAACAGAGGGTGCGGCCGTTTATCGTACAACCATTAGCGAGGGGAAAAGGTTCTCGTCATGCAGAGAAAATGAAGCCGAATGCTGGCCGGAACTTCTCGGGAGTAAGATGAAGGTTGCGAGTAACGCTTTATGATCACTCGGCCATATTCCCATCGGTTCAATAAACGTATCTTTACCGGAATCGGGAGCGCGCTCTCCCCGAAGAACGGAGCCACTCGGTCCGACGATCCGCATATCTTTCAGTGCGATTGTATTGTCCGAACGGTAGTAGATAAAATCAATACGTTCTCGGTCATCGGCATCGGGCGACCAGACTAATCGGTCGAGCTCCGCCGCAGGATTATCCGCCGCAAAGGTGAAGCCCGGATAGTCGACGGCATTAGGATGCTTCTCGCGGAATGCATCGACAAATCCGTTGGAATACAAGAGTGCCGAGCAGTCCCATTCGATCACAACGTTACGATGATCGCGTATGTTTTTCGTATCAGCTTGCCAGTCGAGATGGGATGGCTCATTGAAATCTCCCCCGATCAATATGATCTTGTCCTGTTCTTTTAATGCGTCAGAGAGCAGGGCGCGTATCTCATCATCACGAAAAGAGGCCCTGTTGTCGGCCAGTAAGGAGTCTATGTCCGTGACCGGCTGAGGCAACTTTTTCCAATCGCTGCTTCCGTAACCGCGAGGGAGGTAAGAGGAGCAATTGAGCCAGTCTAAGTGTGCCGAATAAACAACGACTTCTCTTCCTTCGACCCGAAAACAGGCTTTCAACACGGAGCCCCGGTCGTTTTGCAGCGGATAAATGATTTCTTGCTTCAGAATGGGATATTTCGATATAATCCCCGTGCTTACACTCCGTTCGCCGTAATATGTTACGCCCGCCTCCGACAATGCGTCAATCAGACGGGCGATAAAATCCGTGTCGTTATAATTGCGTACTTCGCTGAATGTGACAAAATCCGGTTGCAAACGAGCGATATGGTTCACGATACTCGCGAATCCGCCTTCGATCATTGTCCCCTCCTGCCAGATATTGAACTGCAGGAGGGTAATTTCTTTAGGGCTTTCTTGACGGCAACCGGCACAGAGCAGGAACAAAACAAAAATATATTTCAAGTGTCTCATCTTAATTTGTGTATTATTTTAACAACCACATAACATCGTTTGGGGTGTCTGTTCCGTTAAACTGACGTTTTATTGCATTTTCTACATTTTCCTTATTGCGTTCATATTCGTTTTCAGGATACATCCATCGGACCGGATACTGTGTCTTGATTTCATTCATATTCGTTGTTGGATCTAATGGCAATTCAGGATAGCCCGTGCGCCGATAATCGTAATATGAATTAAACGGTAACTGTACGAACGATGCGATGTATTTCTGAATCATAATCTGTTTTAATCCATCTTTTTCGTTAAATGCGGCTTTACCTTTTAAATATCCGTCGATATACGCATCATCTATCGTTCTTCCGTGCCTAGATGCTTCGGGAGTATGTTCTGCCGTAAATTTCATGGCGGCACGGACTCCTTTTTCATAATGCTCCTTGGCCGAGCCGGGTGTCTTCCATCCTCGCAAAGCTGCTTCGGCCAGGATAAATTGAGTCTCGGTGTAGGCGATGAACTTTACCGGCTCGCCCTGTGGCATGCGGTGATAACGTTTGTTTATTGTAGAATGTTTTCCGGCAGCAAATTCGGCTTGAATCTGTCCGTATTCCAGCACGGGATTTACACCACTGTATGCATCGAAAGAAGACATGTCAGCAGTCAACGCTTTCGCCGGTTCTGCAAAATAGAAGAGGCGGTAATCCTGTAAGTCCTTCAACATATTTACGAAAAACGAAGTGAAAACAGGATATGGCCAGAAGTTCTGTTTCTCATGGTAGAACGGATACCACTGGCTACTTTTGCCGGCATCGTATGTGCGCTGATAACTGTCGGCTTCGCTCTCAATAAGAGGAGAGGCGGCTGTTTTCTCGAACAGGTTGCGTATATCAATACCGGCCACGGTCTGTTTTTTGCTTAACATATTCAGTAAACGCAACATGAAACTGTTCGTTGCACGCTGCCATTTGACCGGATTCCCGTTATAAATAAAATCACCATCGAATGCCGAAGCCGAACCGAATAGCTCGGAAGATTTCTGTAAGTTTTTCAGAATGACTCCGAATACCTCCTCCTGGGTATCATATTGGGGCGAAACAATGCCTTCGGATTCCCCTTTCAAGGCTTCTGAACAAGGAACATCACCCATAGCCATGGTAGCGTTATAGAAGACCAGTGCCTGCATAAAATAATCCAGTGCTTCGTAGGCTTGTTTTTTGTTTTCTGCCATGCCTTGATCGGCATGTACCAGGTCTACCATCTTCTTCGTGTCAATCAGATAGGCATAAGCATCGTAATTGCCGCGTTCGAATTTATTGTACATATACCATTCCATGTGTTCGGTAAAGCCGGTAGACTTCATCAGCCACGAGTCGCCGAATAGCCATTTGCTTGCCGGGCTGTCCGTCGTATTGAGAATGATTCTTGTCGCTAAAAAATCGGGAGTCACCATTGTCGGTGTATCCGGATTCAAGTTGATATCGTTGAAATCGCCGCAAGCAATCAGCATGACGGAGAGTAAGGGATAAATTATCTTTTTCATAATGATAGGTATTATAATGTCAAATAAATATTAAAACCGATATATCTGGTGGTCGGAGAGTTCAGGTTCTCTTTTCCGCGATCCGGGTCTGAATACTTGAACGCTTTGCTCCACATCAACAAGTTTTGCCCGATTATGCCGATCTGCACATTTTTCATAAGTAGTTTATCTGTGAGTGGGGCAGGGAAAGAATAGTTCAGCGCCACTTCGCGCAGCTTAACGAAGGAAGCATCGAGGATATTCTGGCGAGGCTGGTGATCCCACGGATTTTCATTATAAATCATGGTGTAGCTCTGGTATGATACGGGGATATCGTTCGGTGCGAATGTACGGGTATCTTGCAGCATCCGACCGTAAGCATCGTATGAGGCAGATCCGTTCACTATTTTCGAACCTGGGGCGACGTAATTCTGCTTTCCGTTCACTACCTCGTCGTAGCGCCACTGATTATCACTATCCGGATGTGATCCTGCATGCCATAATGCCTGTTCTGTCCATGAATACATCATACCGCCCAAACGACCATCTAATGAGATACTCAGATTGAAATCTTTATATCTGAAGCTGGAACTGAGACCCAGGATCAAATCCGGATCGCTGTTTCCGATCACACTTTGATATTTATTCTTGACAGGTAACCCTGCCTGATGAACGATATTTCCCTCGTGATCGCGCTCCCAATCGTAGTAGAAGAATTTATCGTAACGTTCTCCTTCTTTGATGCGGGGATCTTTCGAACTGTACACCGGATCGAGCTTGTCGTAATACCAATGGAAAAATGCTACATTCAATGCTCCTTCCCATGTGAAGTCGCGATTCACGACAGGTTTACCTCTGAGAGTAAACTCCATGCCTCGCTGCCGGATTTCTTCTGCAGTGTTCGTTGTGATTTGTCCGAAGCCTGAGCTTGTCGATATTTTGGATGAGATCAGTCGGTCGTAGCGTAGCCGATTGAAGAGCGTATAATCGAATCCTAGCCGGTTATTAAAGAAACGGAAGTCTGTACCGAACTCAAAGGACGATTCCGTTTCGGGTTTGATATTCGGATCACGCAAGGTGGTCGGATATGTTGCAGTAGACAATCCATTCCACACATCTGTTTCTACAGAATATATCCGGTTCAGTTCATACACTTCCAGATCTCTTTTGGCTACTGTCCACGAGGCGCGGATTTTCCAGAAGTCCAGGATGTCTTCGACCGGATTCCAGAGAGCTGTCGGGATCATGCTGCCTGATACGGAAGGGTAAAAGTAAGATCTTGAAGAAGAAGGGAGTGTTGACGACCAGTCGTTACGCCCGGTGATGTCGAGATAGATCGTACTTTTCCATGATAGACCTGCTTTTCCATAGATACTGTAGAGCGCTTTCTCACTTATTTCTTTCGAAACGTTCGGTCGTTCTACCGAAGCGTTCAGGGAGTAGAATCCCGGCACTGAAAGCCCGCCACGAGTATTACTTGTGAACGAAACGGTTTTATACCAGTAAGACGAGAGACCGGCGATTAGATCAATACCAAAGTCGTTATGGGAATAATCTCCTTTCACGATGAGGTCGTTATTAAAGCTGGATCCGTCGTATTGTCCATATCTGTAATATCCGCGCTTCTGACCGCTGTCACCGATCGACTGGCGGTAGTCCTCATCATTGTTGTAATTATCGAAACCCGAACGGAACATGACAGAGAGATTCTTCATAAAATCGTATGAGAGCGTAACATTCGTTGTAAACAGATTTTTATCCTGCTGATGAATTCGCTCATTCATGATATAGTAAGGATTATCATACCATGCTTCGAAAGGCCAGTTTTGTTTCCGGTCTTTGACTTTCCAGTAATTTTTGTAGTCGAATACATCGTACTCCGTTCCGCTCCATATCAGCATGTTATAGAAAATATTGCCATTGCCGTAATTGACTCTCGGCATATTCGGCACTTTTTCCTTTTTATAAGAGAAGCTGGCGTCAATTTTAAAGTTGTTGTATGTGATGTTGCCGTTGCCTGTCAGAATATATTTATTCAGGCTTGTATTAGGATAGGAACCTCGTTCGTGAACCTGTGTTCCCGAGATACGAAAACCTCCCAGTTTGCCGGCCTGCGAAATACTCACGTTTGTATTGGTAATAATACCCGAGCGGAAGAAGTTCGAGATATTGTTCTTTCCTCTCGGTAGCAAGGGCATCATTTGCTGTTCCATCGTCAGCGGGTCATACTGTTTTACTTCGCGACCATCCATGTAGTTTCCCCATACATAACCGCTGTTGTATTCTAATTGTCCGTAGTTTCCCGTACTGTACGACGTTTGTGCTTCCGGAATTTTCAGATAGCCCATTCCGGCCATTGTATGATTCGAAATATTGACAGTCAGTGTGCCGGACTCACCGCTTTTTTTCGTTGTGACCATGATAGCGCCTGCACGACCACGCACACCGTATAAGGCTGAAGCCGTTGCACCTTTCAGTACATCGATACTTTCAATATCTTCGGCCGAAAGATCGTGTAGAGTTATATTTCCATAAGCGACACCATCTACCACGATCAGCGGATTTTCCCCACGCAACATAAGCTTTGGTTTTTCCGATATCTCGGAACTGTTATGAATAGCCAGACCGGCAATTTTACCCGTCAGACTGGATGCCACATCGGTCCCTTTCACGGCAGAGAGCGCCTCCCCTCCGATTTTCTGCACCGAGTAGCCGAGCGCTTTTTCTTCCCGTTTGATACCTAAAGCCGTTACCACTACTTCGCTCAGACTTTTCGTATCTTCAATTAGCACGACGGTAAACGACGTTTTATTTCGTGTATCAAGTTCCTGCGTGTGATAGCCGATATAAGAAACAATAAGGGAGGCATGATTGGAGACAGATAAGGCGAATCGTCCGTCGTGATCTGTTACGGTGCCATTCGTCGCCGTGCCTTTTTCGATAATGTTTGCTCCGATTATTGGCGTGTTCGATGCATCCATGACGACGCCCGTCACAGCTTTTCGCCTGTCATCCTGTACTACCGTTTTTGCCGATAGCTCTTTAGGAGATAAGATGATGTTTTTGTCCAGAACCTTGTACTGAATGTCCATGTCGGCAAATAATCGGTCTAATACGTAAAAGATATTTTTTCCCTCGCTTTTAATGGTGACCACACGCGCCATATCTATCCGACGGTTGTTATAAAAGAAATGGAATTCAGACTGTCGCTCGATTTCGTCCAGGACCTCCTGCATCGTGCGGTTTTGTGCATTCAGTGTCAGGAGCGTTGATTGTCCATCGTTTTCCGTCGCTCGCATTCCTCCTGCGCAGAGCAACAGGCAAGTTATCAACACAAGCCCTTGTAATTTGCACTGTAACAAATAGCACGACAGGATTCCGTGCCTGATTTTCCGGTCTGTTTGTTTGTTTTTCATGTTTTTGGGTAAATCATTATAATATCTGTGTTAAAAAATCTCTACGATTGTTTTCTCTTGTGCCGCATCCTCCTTCCTCTCCGGCTCAATTATTCGATACCGAATACCCGAAGAGATACGGAAATGTTCCAGAATAAGCGGTAGTTGTTGCGTATCGAAGCGTCCGGTGTACGAATGTTCGTATAATTTATTGTTTTTTACATCGAACTGAGCGTTAAAACGTTTTTCGAGGATTCTTAACGCATCTTTGAACGGGGTATTACGGAAGATGACCAAACCGTCTTTCCAAGCAATCTGTGTTTCGGGGATTATTGTATTGAGAATTAAATGCTTCGTCGTTTTGTTATATCGGACATATTCGTCCGGATTCAGCACGATAGACGCTTCCCCGTGATCGCCCGATGGGTACGTGAAGCGAACAGAGCCGGAAACCAGCGTGGCGTTGACTAGTTCATCTTTCCGATAAGCTTCCAGATTAAACTCCGTGCCTAGTACCTCGACCTTTGCTCCGGAAGAGGTGTGTACGATGAACGGCCGGTTGCGATGTTTACGTACCGAGAAATATGCTTCGCCTTCAAGATCGACTTCCCGACAGTGGCCTGTGAATACACTCGGATAAGTTATGCGTGAGTCAGCATTGAGCCAGACCATGCTCCCGTCGGGAAGAGTGGTTGTTGCCACCATGCCCGGAGAAGTGTGTAGTTCTACATTTCCGGTTGTCTTTTCGGGGAGATGCTGGTAAAGTAGCACACAAAAGAGCGGAATGAATAAAACAGCGGCTATCCTTTGTGTCCATCGCCCGACCGTGCTCAGACGTCGCCATACGATCTTGCGACGGACATTTCTCAACGCTTCTATCGTCTTTGCTTCACGAATTGTCCTCAGTACCTCTGTACTGTAATATATATAATGTATATCGCGAGTCAGTTGCTCATTAGTTTCCGATTGTGCAATCCATGTTTCCACATCGACTTTTTCCTTTCCGAAAATCTTTCCGGAAAGATATTCCAGCAAAATCGCCTCATCGATCTTATTCCCTGTTTCCATATTATGAAGACGGTTTACATGTCAAATATCCTAAACTTGGTCGTTCGTTGGGAGGGATATTTTTAGGGAAGCTAAGATTTATCTTCGTCTTTTTATCGTATTTTTGTGAAAGAAATAAGAACATGAGAAAGGATAAAGGTTATAGAATATCGGACGAAACACTCTTTTTGCAAATCCGTCACGGATGCGGGAAATCTTTTGATGCACTTTTTATAAAATATTATCCGGTGCTATGGGCCTATACGCGGCAGTTTATCGAGCCGGAAGATGGCGAAGAAGTGGTGCAGGATGTCATGGTTTGGCTATGGGAAAACCGCCAGCGAGTGGCGTTCGAAACCTCTCTGAGGAACTACTTGTTTCGTGCGGTACGCAATCGTTGTCTCTCTTTGATTGATCGCAATGAGCTGAAACGAAAAGTATACCATATCGTCCATGAAAAGATGTCATCGCACTTCGAAAATCCCGATTTCTACGACTACGAAGAGTTGACCCGACGGATCGAAGAGGCTTTGACACGTCTTCCGGAAAGTTATCGCGAGGCTTTTGAGCTAAATCGCTTCCATCAGCTTACGTATAAAGAAATTGCTGAGCGGCTGAATGTATCGCCTAAAACAGTTGATTATCGTATTCAACAAGCTTTAAAACAATTGAGGGTGGAGTTAAAAGACTTACTGCCGATTCTTTTTCTCGTCCTATAACAACCCGTTATCGCGCAGCCATGTGTCCGCTTCGGCGAGCGCTTCGGGTTTTCCGATGTCTATCAGGCGAAGGCCGTCCTGCACGTAGGGGCAGATCGGAGCTTTGGCGCAGACTGAAAGATAGAAGTTGATGATTGAAAACTTGCCGGTCCATTCTTCCATCAGGTCGAAGATTTTGGGGGAGATGACATGGATACCTCCGAAGGCATATTCCAAGTATTTCGACGGGTCGAACTGCGGATAGTGCGAGCGTACCTCCCCTGTGTTGCGGTTACGCCAGCCGTAGAGACGATGGTCTTTTTTCTGCCCGAAGAGCAGTCTGCGTGCGGTCTGGCGGTGGCTTACCACAAGCGTGGCCAGTGCATCCGATGTCAGATGATGACGATAGAGCGCTTCCAGATCGATATTTGAGAAGATATCTACATTATGCACCAGAAACGGTTCGTCGCCTTTCAGAAACGATTGTGCCTGTTTGATTCCGCCTCCGGTATCCATCAGATAGTTACGCTCGTCCGAGATATCGATATGAAGCCCGAAATGACTCTTTGAGGTGAGGAACTCAATGATCTGTTCGCCCAAATGATGAATGTTGATGACGAGATGGGTGAATCCGGCAGCTTTCAGCTTCAGGATAATATGTTCGAGCATAGGCTTCCCGCCGACGGGTAGCAATGCTTTAGGCGTCTCGTCGGTCAGCGGTTTGAGACGCGACCCGAGCCCTGCGGCAAAAATCATGGCTTTCATTTTTCTTTGGGTTCAAAAGTCTCTTCTATGTTCTGCTCACGGTGAATCAGCCGCACTTTAACGTCGTACTTCTGATGTAAATGCTCGGCCAGATGTTGGGCTGAATAGACGGAACGATGTTGTCCGCCCGTACATCCGAAAGAAACCATCAGATTCGTAAATCCACGGTCTATGTATCGTTTGACGGATGCATCCACCAGCGAGTATACATGGCCGAGGAAAGTAGTGATTTCACCATCGTCTTCCAAAAAACGGATAACCGGTTCGTCCAGACCCGTGAAATGATTGAATCGTTCGTACTTACCGGGGTTATTGATGGCCCGGCAATCGAAGATAAAGCCTCCGCCGTTGCCGCTCGGATCGTTCGGGATTCCTTTTTTGTAGGCAAAACTCACGATCTTTACTTCGAGCATGCGTTTGCGGTGTTCCTCCGAGAACTGTTTCAGTTGAATCAGTTGTTTCAGAATAGTGCAGAGGTACGGATATTCCGGATAATCTTCGTGTAGCAGTTCGCGCAGATTCTCTAACGCATACGGTACGCTTTGAATGAAGTAAGGTTTTTTCTCGAAATAGCCGCGAAACCCATACGCCCCCAATACCTGTAGGGTGCGGAACAATACAAACTGTCTGAGCCGGTTGCGGAATGCCGCCTCATTCACGTCCGTATATTTTCGGAGTGCCTGAATATATTCGCCGAGCAGCTCTTCCCGTAGCTCGTTCGGATACCGCGCCTTGGCCTGCCAAAGAAACGAGGCTACATCGTAATAGACCGGCCCTTTGCGTCCTCCCTGAAAATCGATGAAATAGGGTTCTCCGTCCTTGATCATCACATTACGCGACTGGAAGTCACGGTACAGAAAAGTCTGTTCCGAGTCGCGTAACAACATACGGCACATCTGTTGGAAGTCGTCTTCGAGTCGCGCCTCCTGAAATTCGAGACCGGTGGCTTTCAGAAAACAGTATTTGAAATAATTCAAATCCCACATGACCAATCGGCTGTCGAATTCGGGCTGCGGATGGCATCGCGAAAAGTCGAACCCTTGCGCACCGGTGTACTGAAACGCCGGCAGCATCCGGATCGTTTTCTTCAGTAGCGCCCGCTCTTCCGGACTGAAGACACTGCTCTGCCGTCCTTTCTCGATGGCGTGAAAAAGCAGCGTGTCACCGAGATCCTCCTGCAGATAGAAACGTTTGTCGTCGGAGTGGGTGTAGATTTCAGGAACAGGCAATCCCTGCTGCCTGAAATGATGCCCCATATAGATAAAAGCTGCATTTTCTTCGATAGAGGTGCCGCATACCCCGATCAATGAGGTCTTGCCTGCCAGCCGGAAATAGCGCCGGTTCGAACCGGACGAAGGAAGCTCTGTCACTTCTTCCGCCTCCGTGTCGGTTTGCAGGCGATATAGTCGTTTTAATTCATCTGTTATCATTACGGGACACGAAGGTACGGCAAATTATTGGAAAAAGAAAACGATCCGCATGTTTTTCAACAGCAGAAATTAGGACAGGTGTCTTGAGACATGCGGTAAGAAGGCGGCAACTCCTTTTAAACATCTGCTTATGGTTACGAAAAAGCGGACGTTTCCAAATTAATCATTAACTTTGCACGTCTTGAAAATGATGACTCGATGAAAAAGTTAATTGTATCACTTATGACAACCGTAATGTTTACTGCCTGCGGCAACAAATCGCAGACTGTTCATGATGAAGCTGCAAAACAACAGGAAATCGACTACACGGTCGATCGTTTTGCCGACATCGAAGTACTTCGCTACGAAGTCCCCGGATTCGAAGCCTTGGCTTTGCAACAAAAACAGTTGCTTTACCATCTCTCGGAAGCCGCGTTGATGGGCCGCGATATTCTTTTTGATCAGAATTGCCGTTACAACCTTGCTATTCGCCGCTCGCTCGAAGCCGTGTATCAGGAATATAAAGGCGATCGGAACAACGCGCAGTTCAAGGCGCTGGAAACATACCTTAAACGCGTATGGCTGGCTAACGGTATCCACCATCATTATGCCGAAGACAAATTCGAACCGACGGGTCTTACGCCGGAATTCTTTGCGGAATGTATCCGTCAGGTTGATGCGGCCCGCTTACCCCTTCGCGAGGGACAGAGCGTGGAGCAGTGGCTTGAAGAAATCATGCCGGTCATCTTCGATCCGAAGGTGATGCCCAAACGGACCGTACAGAGCGGTGAAGGCGATATCCTTCTGGCTTCGGCAAATAATTACTATGAGGGCGGCATCACACAGAAAGAAGCGGAAGATTTCTATGCCCGCATGCGTCTCCCGAACGATACGATGGCTGTCTCCTACGGCCTCAACAGTCGGCTGGCTAAGGTAAACGGCGAGCTCGTTGAAAAAGTCTGGAAAGTTGGCGGATTGTATACGCAAGCGATTGAACGCATCGTCGACGAGTTGCAAAAGGCCGTGGCCTTTGCCGAGAATGACGCACAGAGAGCCGTTATCGAGAAGCTGATCGAATATTACCGTACAGGCGACCTCAAAACGTTCGATGCCTATGCCATCCTCTGGGTGAAAGACCTTGCGTCGGAAGTAGACTTTGTCAACGGCTTTACGGAGACATACGGCGACCCGCTGGGCATGAAAGCAAGCTGGGAGTCGATTACGAACTTCATCAATCGGGAAGCGACGAAGCGTACAAGAATCATCAGCGAAAACGCGCAATGGTTCGAGGACCATTCGCCGATGGACAAGCGTTTTAAGAAAGAAGAAGTAAAAGGTATCACAGCGAAAGTGATCACCGTGGCAATGCTTGGAGGCGACTGTTACCCGACAACGCCGATCGGCATCAACCTGCCGAATGCGGACTGGATACGCAAGCACTACGGCTCCAAGTCGGTGACGATCGAGAATATCACGGAGGCTTACGACAAAGCGGCGAAAGGAAACGGATTTAAGGAGGAATTTGTGATCAACGATGCGGAACGCGAACGAATCGAGCAATACGGTTTCATTACCGACAACTTGCATACCGACCTGCACGAGTGCCTCGGACACGGCTCGGGACAGTTGCTCGAAGGCACAGACCCGAATGCGCTCGGAGCATACAGCTCGACCCTTGAAGAGGCGCGCGCCGACATTTTTGCGCTGTACTATCTGGCCGATAAAAAACTGCTCGAACTGGGGCTGTTGAGCGATCCCGAAGCTTACAAGGCAGAATATTACAAGTATCTTATGAATGGCTTGATGACTCAGCTTGTGCGCATACAGTCGGGCAAAGACATCGAAGAGGCACATATGCGAAACCGGCAGCTTATTGCCCGCTGGGCTTACGAAAAAGGGAAGCCGGACAATGTCGTCTCATTCGAGAAACGTGACGGTAAGACGTTCGTTGCCATTAACGACTACGAAAAGTTGCGGACGCTCTTCGGCGAGCTGCTGGCGGAACTTCAACGCATCAAGAGCGAAGGTGATTTCAATGCCGGCAAGCAATTGGTGGAAACGTATGGCGTTAAAGTAGACCGGGCCCTTCACGATGAGGTGCTGGCACGCTATCAGCGTCTGAACCTCGCTCCATACAAAGGGTTTGTCAATCCGGTCATGAAGGAGGTTAAGAATGCACAGGGCGAAGTGACCGATATTACGCTCGATTATACCGAAGGGTATATAGAGCAGATGCTGCGGTATAGCAAAGAATATTCCTTTCTGCCTACATATAATTAAGATTGACGGATTGTTTACTTAAAAACGATAAGAAAAAGAAATGACTCCCGACGACCTGTATGACTTCGAGAAAATGAAAGCTCAGTTTTCACGCTATCTGATTGAGAAAGGGATGCGGAAAACAACGGAGCGTTTCATGATTCTGGATCATATCTGCCGGATTCAGGGGCACTTCGATGTCGAGATGCTGCACAAACAGCTTGACGACGATCATTTCCATGTCAGCAGGGCCTCCATCTACAACACGATCGAGACCCTCATGGATGCGCATATCGTGATCCGTCATCAATTCACCGCGCAACTGGTACAGTACGAGCTGCACGATGCAGCCGCAACTCATCACCATGCGATCTGCAGTTACTGTGGGGCGGTCAAGGAAATCAAAGACGAACGTCTCTCGGACGGAGTCGCGCGTTTACGTACTCCACGGTTCACATACGAGTATCATTCGCTCTATGTTTACGGGATCTGTTCGAAATGCAAATTCCGGATGGCACACCGGAGCAAAAAGTCGGTCGCTACGTGAGAAACGGAAAAACAAACAAAAATAATATAAGAAGATGAAAGTAGATGTTCTTTTAGGTTTACAATGGGGCGACGAAGGTAAAGGAAAGGTCGTTGACGTATTGACACCGTCTTACGACGTGGTCGCACGTTTTCAGGGAGGCCCGAACGCCGGACACACGCTCGAATTCGAAGGAAAGAAATATATCCTGCGCTCCATCCCGTCCGGTATTTTTCAGGGCGGTAAAATCAACATCATCGGAAACGGTGTCGTGCTCGACCCGTTATTGTTCAGGGAAGAAGCCGAGGCGTTGGCCGCCAGCGGATACGATATCCGGAAACAGCTGCGTATTTCGAAGAAAGCCCATCTGATCATGCCGACGCATCGAATCCTCGATCAGGCCAACGAAGCGGCCAAAGGTACCGGAAAGATCGGCACGACCGGCAAAGGCATCGGCCCGACATATACGGATAAGATCAGCCGTAACGGCTTGCGCGTAGGGGATATTCTTCATGATTTTGAAAAGAAATATGCCGAGGCCAAACGTCGTCATGAAAATATGTTGCGTGCCATGAACTTCGGATACAACATGGCCGATCTGGAAAAACCATGGTTCGAAGCGCTTGAATACCTCAAGCAATTTGATCTGATCGATAGCGAACATGAGATCAATGAATACCTTACCGAGGGCAAGTCGGTACTGGCCGAAGGGGCGCAAGGTACGATGCTTGATATCGACTTCGGCTCTTACCCGTTCGTTACGTCATCGAACACCGTCTGTGCCGGTTGCTGTACCGGCCTCGGCATTTCTCCGCGAAATATCGGCGAGGTGTACGGCATCTTCAAGGCCTATTGCACACGCGTCGGGAGCGGTCCGTTTCCGACCGAGTTGAAAGACGAGACCGGTGAAGAGATGTGTCAGCGCGGATGCGAATTCGGCTCTGTTACCGGGCGTAAACGTCGTTGCGGATGGATCGACCTCGTAGCGTTGCGGTATGCGATGATGATCAATGGCGTTAGCCGGCTTATCATGATGAAAAGCGATGTGCTGGATACGTTCGATACGATCAAGGCATGCGTCGCCTATCGGATCGATGGGAAGGAGGTGACCCGCTTCCCCTTTGAAGTGACGGAAACATCAACTACTCCTATTTATACGGAGCTGCCCGGATGGAAAACAGATATGACAACGATGAAAAGTGAAGACGAATTTCCGGAAGAGTTTAATGCCTATCTCTCTTTCCTTGAAGAAGAGCTGGGCGTTCCCATCAAGATCGTATCCGTAGGACCTGACCGCGAACAGACGATTATCCGGTATACCGAGTGATCTTCCTCTGCATGCATTTTCGGCAGGTAACTGACATTTTGTCGACTGGCACTGTTTTTGCATCAGAGCCGGTGATGATATAGTATTAACTTCAATTGTAGAAACGATGACGATGTATTCTTTATATTGGGTGCTCTTTATCGGCATTGCCGTCATCAGCTGGATTGTATCGGCCCGGATGCAGAGCAAGTTTAAAAAGTATTCTCAAATCCCGATGCCCAACGGCATGACAGGGAGAGAGGTGGCGGAAAAGATGCTGCGCGAAAACGGTATCACGGATGTGAGGGTGATCTCGGTGGCCGGTCAGCTGACCGATCATTACAATCCGGTTAATAAGACCGTGAACCTCAGTGAACCGGTCTACGCAAGCAACAGCATTGCCGCTGCTGCCGTAGCGGCACACGAATGCGGGCACGCCGTACAGCACGCAACGGCTTACGGTCCTCTTAAGATGCGTTCGGCGCTTGTCCCTGTCGTCAGCTTTTCTTCCAATATCGTGCAGTGGGTACTGCTCGGAGGCATGCTGATGTTGAAAGCTTTTCCGCAGCTGTTGCTGATCGGCATCATCCTGTTTGCCGTGACGACGCTGTTTAGCTTCATCACCCTGCCTGTCGAAATCAATGCCAGCAGCCGTGCCCTGGTATGGCTGAAAACAGCCGGTATCACGAATTATCAGACGGACGGAATGGCCAAAGACGCGTTGCGCTCGGCAGCCTATACGTATGTCGTTGCCGCGCTCGGATCGCTGGCGACTCTTTTGTATTACATCCTGATCTTTTTAGGAGGAAGACGAAATTAACGAATGGCACAGAAACCTTCTATTCCGAAAGGAACGCGCGACTTCTCACCCGAAGAGATGGCCAAGCGCAACTATATATTTAATATGATTCGCGACGTTTATCATCTCTACGGCTTTCAACAGATTGAAACGCCCGCCATGGAAAATCTTTCCACCTTAATGGGAAAGTATGGCGAAGAGGGCGATCGTTTGCTGTTTAAAATTCTGAATTCCGGCGATTGTCTGGCGGGATTTACGGACGAGGAACTGCGCGAAAAGAACGCCTTGAAGTTTGCGGCCAAAGCCTGTGAGAAAGGGTTACGCTATGATTTGACCGTACCCTTCGCCCGCTTTGTCGTACAGCATCGCAACGATCTCTCGTTTCCGTTCAAGCGTTACCAGATACAACCCGTATGGCGTGCCGACCGGCCGCAGAAAGGCCGCTATCGGGAGTTCTATCAGTGCGACGGCGATGTCGTCGGGTCGGATTCGTTGCTGAACGAGGTGGAATTTATCCAGATCATGGACGAAGTGTTCCGTCGTTTCGGCATACGTGTGTGCATTAAAATGAACAATCGCAAAATCCTGACCGGTATTGCCGAGATGATCCGTGAAGCGGATAAAATCACGGACATCACCGTGGCGATGGATAAGCTCGATAAGATAGGTCTCGACGGCGTTAACGACGAATTGCGGAGCAAGGGTATTTCGGAAGAAGCGATTGCGAAGTTGCAACCCGTTATCGTCATGAAAGGCGATAACCGCGAGAAGATGGCCGTGCTGAAAGAGATGCTTGCCGGCTCCGAGACGGGACTGAAAGGGATTGAGGAAACGGAATATATTCTGAATCATATCGAGACGTTGCCGCTTGCGGCCACGCTCGAAACCGACCTGACACTGGCGCGCGGACTGAACTATTATACCGGCACCATCTTCGAAGTGAAAGCACTCGATGTCGAAATCGGCAGTATCACCGGCGGAGGTCGGTATGACAATCTGACAGGTGTGTTCGGGATGGACGGTATGTCGGGGGTCGGCATCTCGTTCGGAGCAGACCGTATCTACGACGTGCTCAACCGGCTCGATCTCTATCCGGCCGATTCGCTCCAAACGACGCAAGTCATGTTCGTCAACTTCGGTGAGAAAGAAGCGGCTTATCTGTTGCCCGTTATGGCACGGGTACGTGCGGCCGGCATACGTGCCGAACTGTACCCCGAAGCGGCGAAGATGAAGAAGCAGATGGGGTATGCCGATGCGAAAAGGATTCCGTTCGTAGCCCTCGTCGGCGAAAACGAAATGGCCGAAGGAAAGATCAACCTCAAGAATATGCAGTCCGGCGAACAGGAATCCGTCGGTATGGATGAACTGATTGAAAAGATAAAATGACGGATATTTTAATCTGTAGTTTCAACCTGTCAAATCCGGTCACAACAGTCTGTTCGAACAGCACCAAGCAGGCTAAATAAAGTCCGGAGGAATTTACACATCTAAAAGAGGGTGTGCCCAAACATAGCGTTTTGACACACCCTCAAAATTCTCCGGACACGAGTTCCTGTTATCTCCTTTATTATCTTATCTCAAAGCAACAGCCTGAATTCACCTCAAATGTTCCGTTAACGGACGTTTCAGGCGATTTGACCGTCAATTTTGCACGATTAGACACCGTTACATTCTGCAATGCAAAACCGGAACCGCAGCTCCGAGCAAATCGGTTGGACGATATGTTATTCGCCAAACTGTTTACGCAATTTGCTGCCTGAACGGCCGCTTCGGCATCTACTAATCCATAGCCCACCTCATTATTCCAGGAACCGTTAGGATGGGCCGGTGTCGTTTGAAAAACGTAGTTGTCTAACTTCCGGCATGTCATTTCGATAATACTCCGGACTTCATGTTCGTACAAATGCGGATTAACGGATAAGATCAATGCGGCAATCCCCGCTACCTGCGGGCAGGCAGCCGAAGTGCCACGAAAACCGACACGATAATCGCCGGCCGGACCGGGAGCTGTGTTTTTCCCTTTCTCTCCCTGCAAATCGGTCGTATAGACTCTTGTCGTGATTTCATTATTATCATCAGGCCCAACGGGTGCTACCACATCCAAGTCTTTACCGTAGTTGGAACTCCCTACGCGTCTCCCTTTATTATCCACGGAACCTACAGCCATTACATTCGAAAGATGTGCAGGATTGCGTACCTGAGGTTTTCCATCATTATGCGAACAAAAAACAACTACGCACCCTTTTCCGTTTCTGCCCCGAAGAATACATTCACTAATAACAGCATTAAATACAGATGATTCATAATAACCTATTGGAAATCCCCATGAGTTATTAATCACATCGGAACCAGATTTATACGCATGTTCGAGACCACTTATAATAGTATTTTGGGAGACATATCCACTTCGAAATACCCTTATCGGTATCATTTTGCATTTCGGTGCAACGCCTACCACTCCGATGGAATTATCGATTGCACCTACCACTCCGGCACACCATGTGCCGTGACCGTCATTACCCGTATAGCTTCCTTTGGAATTACCTCCGGTAGCATCATATCCGAGATACTTCAGCAGATTGGCTTCCAGATCGGGATGCGTTAAATCAACACCTTCATCTACGATGGCAATCTTTATATTACCGTTGCCTTTTGTTATTCTCCATGCAGGCTCGATATTGATATCGATGCCCGGTATCCCTCCTTGCTGCCCCGTATTTTTGAATGTCCACTGTTGGGGCCAATACGTATTGCCTAACATCGCTTCCATATAAAAATTGGGTTCTACAAAATCGACCGTTCCCGTTTCATATACCTTACGGCATACGGACAGCATATCTTTCATCTTGCAGTCTAACGTCAGCAGAGATATTCCCGATGCCGGCAGAATCAGTTCTTGTTTTCTGATTTTACCGGATAATCCGCTTTTCCGGATCACGTTTTCTATCGTTTCGCCTTTGCGGGGTTTGATGAAAATACTGTTGGATAAAGCCAGCTGTGCAGCATTGTTATATTCCAGCATATAATAGACATCTTCTACCCTATCGGAGCGCATAAGTTCTTCATCCCGGAATCGATTCGGGTCGACCTTCGCTTTTACCAAACCGTCGGACAGCCTATCCAACGATTCGAACTTGAATTGCCGAATAGCCCGGTCCTGCCAATCCTGCGATTTCGTCTTAATGACAACGAGGTCTTTTCGAATCTTAAACACTTCTTTTTTCCCATCTTTCGAATAGAAAAAATCCGATTGGGCAAACAGACTCGTTGCAAGAAGTGCAACAAATAGACATAGATATAATCGTTTCATAACTTTACTTTTTAATTATTCTGCTTTCTTGAAAGTCATTAATACCTGGCCCGGATATTCAGCCGTATAACCACAGAAACAATCCGTTTCAAATTCGGAATCGCTTATCGCATGAAAAAACATTTTTTGCTCCGGTACTACTCCGGTAACATCTTTCAGCATAATTGCATGTTCGGTATCGAATATCTCATAATGATATGTTTTTACCGGAAGCCCGGGTTTCATCAGTTTGAGTATTTTCCGATCGATAAATTCGATTTTCACCGATTTACCACCAAGTGTTGGATAAGTATGTGCATACATTCCCAATTGCAACACCGGTTTCGGCTTAGGCCCGGTTGGCACAATCGAAGTCAGCTCCATCGTTCCCTGCTTCTTACCTAAACTGTCTGTTTCGGTCCGTACAATACCGCTCAGCTGCACATTGAGCTCCGTGATCGTACTTAATGTGTTCTTATAGACAAATTCTCCTTTCCGTTCTTTTACGGATGCTGGAAGATTTTTCACCTTACACAGAACAGTTTCTCCCTTTTCATCCGTATAGCCGAAGTATGTATTTCCTTTATACGAACCGTACGGAGGGTAATGTATCAGCATATTTTCAGGATTGGCACGCCATACGTGCTCGACATCGCTGCCTACCGAGGGTGACACCACGATCCGCAGCCTCGTTTGCAGATTTTCAATCTGGATGCCACCTTCTTGTTTGCCCGGATCATCTTCTTTGCTGCACGAGATTCCAGCTACAGCAAAAAGAAACAGTACACAAAGACACTTAACAGTCAAAAATAAATATAATCGTTTCATAGCTTTACTTTTTGTATAGTTTATCCATATGTTTGAAAGTCAAAATCTTAAACCTCGGATATTCTAAAACACTGCCCAAAGGATACTCAAATTCAAATTCGCAGTCATTTATCACATGGAAAAAATATTCCCATTCTTTTCCTGAAACAGAATTTTTCAGTACAATCGTATGTTTGTCTTCACGAATTGCATAATGATAGTACCCTTTCCCCGGCAACAATGAAGGCATCATTTCAATTTCTTCTCCATTAATAAAATGAAATCTCACTTTGTCCCAAGGATCTAATGCCGGATACATCACCCTATAGATTCCCCGTTGAAGCGTCGGCTTATTTCCGGCTCCTGACGGTTCTAATGAAGTCAACTCCAGCACACCCCGTTTTATTGCCTGTCCGGCTGTATCAAGCCGGACAACCCCGTTCATCCGCACATTGATTTCCCGAATCATACCGAATCCGGTATCATACACCAATTCTGCCTTCCAGTCCTTTACGGATTCCGGCAGGTTTTTCACTTCGCATTCGATGATCGCTCCCTGCTCATTCATATAGCCGAAGAAGACTTTGCCCTTATAATGATATGGCCTGCCCATATAGGAAAGATTAAACGGTGGGTAATATACCAGTATGTTTCCGGTATTGGCATGCCATAAATCCTCGACACTCGGATCAAGACTATCGGGCACTGCTATCCGCAGCCTCGTATCCAGATTTTCAATCCTGATACCATCATCCTGTTTGTCCGGACCGTCTTCTTTCCTACAAGACTGCCATGCCGTAAACAGCAACAAGATACAGAGGTATCTGATAAATATAGTAGATTTCATAATGTTCTCTTACGGATTCATTAATTTTTTTGAACTTAAAACAGCGCCATTTACCATTAATCGATAGAAATTTACTCCCTTGGCAAGATCGGACGCATACAAGGTAATATAACCATTCTTCCCGGATACATTGAGAGGGATTATTTTAACAACGGCCCCACCGGTCGAATAAACTGCAATAGAAGCCTGTGTTGTACCTTCGGGTAATTGATAACTGATTACGGTACTCCCGTCTATAGGATTGGGAACATTCTGAGACAGATATTCACCGTCCTCGGAAATTTTTCCTGCCGTATTATCGGAATAAGATGATACGCCTTTTTTCAACGATATACCCTGATTGTTATTTTGTTCCAACTTCTCCACCCTTTCTTGCAAATCTTTGATAGTTTCTACCTATACGGGGATTAGTCCCGTATAGTTAATCGAAAGGGTGCCTTCCGCATTCTCATCAACCAGTTCGGGAAATAATTCTTTTACCTCCTGAGCAATAAACCCATATTCCCGTATATACTTGTCTTTTTTCACTTTATTCAGTTCACTCAATGCAGACGGTGCATCTTGGGCTCTTATTTTCCCGGTCTCAACCATTCTTGCTATTTCTGCCGCATTGTCTTTTTCCGATTCGACCAGTTTATCGTACATCTTTCCATTCAGTCGCTTCATGTTATTCACGTAAACAGAGCGCTGTTCTCTCATGTTCTTAATGTTTCTCTTTTTCGTCTCGTCCGATGTAATCAATAACCCGGCCGACGTCCATACCTGACCGTTTACTTCCAATTTGTAAGTAGACGGCTTTCTGCCGACCCCGACATTGCCGTTGTCTCCAACGAAGAGCTTGAAGTTCGGAGAAGCCTGATTGGGTGTCCAAAAGTTCAAGCCTCCGTCCCAATACTCAATACTATGATTGGGGCCGAGAAAGAGACCCGGGGAAGCAGCCGAAGCCACCGAAGTGTAGTTTGCAGGCCGTGGCCCTACAAAAAGATGATTGTCTCTGAATAACAATTGCGCCTTGGCAGAGAAAACACCTGCTACCATAAAAAACATTACTGCGACGGCTGTTGCCACGCTCATTCTCATTCTAACGTTCGTTTCCATCTTTTTATTGATTTAAAATTAATAATGCCTCAAAGGTATAAATAAAAAAAACGAACCCTCTATAAAACCCTTAGGATTCTGTGTTTTTTGGGTCTGTGTTGAATCGTGTGGGTAACCCATAGATCAGCATTCGGAAAAAAGTTGTATAATTGCATTCATGGATACGAACATGTTATTCTCTATTGGTTTGAATTTGTCTTTTCCCTGGAAAGTGGTTAAGAGTGAGTTTCGTTTGCTTGATGAGAGCAATATCCGCGAGCTTCATATTTGGATTGACTTTGAGTACGGCTCCCGGTTCATCTCTTCTAAGGGAACCTTACTTTCCCCTCACGACACGGTTGACAAGCAGTGGCGTCATCTGAATTTCTTTGAGCATCCATGCTATTTGCATGCTCGTGTTCCTCGATTGAAGACCGATGTTTCCTCAATAGAGATGGTACAGGTTCCCTGGGCACGGCATAACTCGGGCTTTACGATGCTTTTCGAGGCGTTTGCGATGGCTCTTATAGAAGAAGAGACTCCTGTCAACTCTGTCGCTAAGACAGTAAAGGAATATCCCAAGCGTATATGGACCATATTCCGTCATTGGATAAGCAAAGGCAAGCGTAATCTCAACTTGTGCGGAGTCAGACGTATAGGTGTGGATGAAACCTCTCGCAGGAAAGGACATTCATACATCACTCAGTTTGTTGACCTTGACACCAGAGAGACGATCTTCGTCTGTCCGGGCAAGGATTCAGATACATTCAAGAGGTTTTCCGAATGGCTCATAGAGCATGATGGAGATCCGTCGCTTATAGAGGTGGTTGCTATGGACATGTCCAATGCTTTCACCTCCGGCTGCATGACGTATTTCCCTCAAGCACATATTGTATATGACAAGTTCCACATAGTACAGGACACCAACAAGAGACTTGATGAGGTGCGCAAGGCAGAAGTGGGTGAGAAGAAACTGCTGAAAGGGCATCGGTTTACACTGCTGCATCTTCGGAAGAACCTGCCGGAAGGAAGGTTGCAAGAGCTTGATACGATATTGCTCACCTACCCATCTCTTGGAAAAGCCTATAGCCTCAAGGAAGGCCTCGTTGATATACTTCATGCCGCCACTGCCAAATCTCAAGGAGCATGGGAAGACTTTCTCAAATGGATGGAGATGGCTGAGCAGTCTGCATTGGAACCGTTCAGAAAACTGGTGGCAACGTTCAAGGGGCATCTGTTCGGCATAAAGACATTCTTTGAGCAGGGAACTATCACAAATGGGGTATTGGAAAGTCTTAACTCTAAAGTGCAATTGGCTAAAAGAAGAGCTAGAGGATACGCAAATGTGAATAACTTTATGGATATGGTATACTACATAAACGGAGGAAGGAATTTCCATTACCCACTCAAATCAACATAGAGCCTGTTTTTTTATGTTTATTTAACAGTTTGTCAATGATAGAGGTTCCTTCATAGTAAAATATCTTATTGCATATCAGCGAAATATGTGCTATTTGGGGTACATAAAACAGATTTCGTCATTTACACTTCCCTAAAAATGACCTCGAAAAAATGAGGGGGAATGGATTGTGCAAAGGTCTCTTATGTGAGTTTGTTACAGCACTAAGATATTTGTTACAGCACTAAGATAAATGAAATTTCTGATATCGGCAAGTGGTGGACAATTTGTTGTTGTTTAATGACTTGATTTTTTTCGGAAGATCATAAATCTACTAATTTAGGTTCTTTGAAAAATTTGCATCGGCGGGCAAAAAAAGCGATCTTTGTCCCTCATTTAACATCCCGGAATGAAAGTTTGTATTGCAGAAAAGCCCAGTGTGGCCCGCGAGATTGCGGAAGTACTTGGAGCCTGGACAAAGAGAGAGGGCTATATCGAGGGGAACGGTTATCAAGTGTCGTGGACATACGGCCATCTCTGCACGCTTAAAGAACCGCACGATTATACGCCCGAATGGAAATCGTGGCGTCTGCAGTCGCTGCCCATGATTCCTCCGCGGTTCGGCATCAAGCTGATCCCGAGCGATAGCTACGAGAAGCAGTTCCGTATTCTTGAAGGACTGATCCGGAATGCCGAAGCGGTCATCAACTGCGGGGATGCCGGTCAGGAAGGTGAACTGATTCAACGCTGGGTGATGCAGAAGGCCGGCTGCCGCTGCCCGGTCTATCGTCTGTGGATTTCGTCGCTGACGGAAGACGCCATCCGCGAAGGATTCAAGAACCTCAAAGACGAGTCCGACTATCAACGCCTCTACGAAGCGGGTCTCTCGCGTGCCATCGGCGACTGGCTGCTCGGGATGAATGCCACGCGTCTCTATACGCTTCGTTACGGACAAAATAGACAAGTGCTTTCCATTGGGCGTGTGCAGACACCTACGCTGGCGCTGATCGTGAAGCGGCAAAAGGAGATCGAAGCGTTCAAGCCCGAACCTTATTGGGAACTGAAAACGATCTATCGCGAAACGATGTTTGCCGCTACGCAGGGCAAATTCGCCCGCAAGGAAGAGGGGCAGGCGTTGTTGGAGGCGGTAACAGGCCGGCCGTTCGTCATCACCGGTGTGGCTAAAAAGAAAGGAAAGGAAGCGCCTCCGCGCCTGTTCGACCTGACTTCGTTGCAGGTGGAATGCAACCGGAAATTTGCGTTCTCGGCCGAAGATACGTTGAAGCTCATTCAATCGCTTTATGAAAAAAAGGTGACTACGTATCCGCGTGTCGATACGACGTTTCTGAGCGATGATCTCTACCCGAAAATTCCAAATATGCTCAAAGGGCTCACCGATTATGCGAGTCTTACGGCTTCGTTGCTGTCGGGCCCGATCCGGAAAAGCAAAAAGGTGTTCGATAACACCAAAGTGACGGATCACCATGCCATCGTGCCTACCGGTGTGCCGCCGCGTAACTTGACGGACCATGAGCGGAAGGTCTACGACCTGGTGGCACGCCGCTTTATCGCTGCGTTTTACCCCGATTGTGAGATCTCTACGACGACCGTTCTGGGGGAGGTCGAGAAGACGGGTTTTAAAGCAACCGGCAAACAGATTCTCAAGCCGGGCTGGCGCGTTATCTTTGGCAAAGAAACGCAGGAAACAGCGGAAGAAGAACAGCCGACGGCAGAAGAAAATGGCGTGTTGCCCGACTTCGTGAAAGGAGAGCGCGGGCCGCATCAGCCGGATTTTGCAGAGAAGTGGACGACTCCGCCCAAACCCTATACCGAGGCGACTTTGCTCCGTGCGATGGAAACGGCCGGGAAGTTCGTGGAAGATGAAGAACTGCGCGATGCTCTGAAAGAAAACGGCATTGGCCGCCCTTCTACGCGTGCGGCAATCATCGAAACGCTTTTTAAACGCAACTACATTCGTAAGGAACGTAAGAATCTGTCGGCCACTTCGACGGGAGTAGAGCTGATCGGTATCATTCGTGACGAGTTGCTTAAAAGCGCCGAACTGACAGGGCAATGGGAGAAGAAACTGCGTCAGATCGAGCAGGGCGTTTATCAGGCCGAAGCGTTTCTCGACGAGCTGAAACAGATGGTCGGGCAGATGGTGCGGAACGTTCGCACCGATCGTACCACGACTACAATCACGATTGAGGAAATGGCTTCCGGTTCCAAAGAGGGGAAAAACACAAAAGCCTCCGCGAAAGAAAAACCGGTGAAAGTGAAGCGGAAGAAACAGGGCACCGTTACTCAGGATACGGCGTCAGCCCATGGTTCGCCTACCTGTCCGATTTGCGGGAAAGGAACTTTGCTGCGCGGGAAAACGGCTTACGGATGCTCCGAATATAAAAGCGGCTGTACGTTTCGCCTGTCTTACGAGCAGCATGGAAAAGATTTGAGCAACGAAGAATTACTAACCCTCGTGCGGAAACAATCGTTTCCCCGTAACCCGTAAAGGATAAGGAATAAGGAAGAGGAAGTATAATCAAGGGTTGAAGTCTTTTAGCTTTGTCTTCAATTCCTGACGGGCAAAGAATATTCGGCTCTTGACCGTTCCTAAAGGAATATGTAGCGCCTCGGCAATTTCGTGATAGCGATAGCCACTCACATACATAGAGAAAGGCGCTTTCAATTCTTCGTTCAGAGCGTCTATAGCTCCCGTAATTTCCTGTAACTGACAGGTACCGTCGGGGGTATCAAAACTCGAATCGTTCGTCACATGGAGATTGTATAAATCGACATCCTGCTCAACAACAGTCTGCGTACGCAATACACGGTGATAATTGTTAATGAAAATATTACGCATCACCGTCAGTACCCAACCTTTGAAATTCCGGTTGTCTACATATTTCTCCCGATTGTCTAAAACCTTGAGCGACGTCTCCTGCAACAAATCCTGTGCATCTTCACGATTTGCCGTTAACATCAATGCAAAATTCATCATGTTCTCCTGCATGCCCAATAGTTTTTTCTGAAACTGTGATGTGTTCATTGTCATTTTCTCCTAACAATTATCGGTTGCAAACATAAATTATTTTTTGAGCAAATCCTCCTTGCTTTGTTTTTTATTAACGTATTCGACGTCGTTTTGGCTTTTTTTGGGATGGTTGGGGCTGTTATACATACAATACTACCCGAGCAAATCGGCTGATCCGAAAGATAGTGGGAGTAAATCTTCTGCCGAGTCGAGCCGGCAAAACTCCGAACGTCCGCACATCCACACCTGCATCGGTCGATGATAACGCAGTTCTGTCTCGAGCAAGACTTGACGACATGCTCCGCACGGACTGATCTTCTCCTGAATCTCTCCGTCTTTCAACGCTACCAAGAACAAAGCCTTGACGGGTGTATCAGGATATTGTGCCCCCGCTGCAAACAGCGTCGTCCGTTCGGCACAAAGTCCCGACGGATAAGCGGCATTCTCCTGGTTGCTCCCCGATACGAACGTGCCATCCTCAAGCACGGCTACCGCACCCACCTGAAAATGCGAATACGGTGCGTATGCTTTCTTTGCCGCTTCGATCGCCGCCGTCATCCATCGCTTTTCGTCATCGCCTAAATCGGCTATCAGCCCGCGATGCACGCGTATCTCTACTGTTTGAGTCTTTTCCATTGAAAATGTCATTGCTCTTGTGTTACGTTGCCGACAAATTTACATATAATCGTTGAATATTTAAGCATGTGTTCCATAGTATTAGATTCATGTGGTAAAGCAGTATGATAATTAATATATTGAAAAACAGTACGAAATGCAAGGTTTATACGATCTTGCCACATGGCTTTTTTTAATTTTAATGCATGGTTATTTGTGATATAAGGGGGGCATAGACGATGCTTTTCTGCTCTTTTTAGATAATTAACAGAGTGAAAACGGTCAGTCTTGCCGGAAGTCGTATCTTTGCCGCCGAATTGGACGTGGATAGATTTGTATGGCTTGCAACCACGGGAAAAAATGCTAAAAAAGAAGGTTCTTCCCTGTCGTTCAGCCACGCGATTCCATCTCAAAGTTCGGTTCGTAATCCATGTTTTACTTAAATATTTATCAATAATGAGTTATTTATTTACCTCCGAATCGGTGTCTGAAGGACACCCCGATAAGGTAGCCGATCAGATTTCGGATGCCTTGCTGGATGAATTTTTGGCGTATGACAAAGATTCGAAAGTTGCGTGCGAAACGCTGGTAACGACCGGTCAGGTTGTGCTGGCAGGAGAAGTAAAGTCGAAAGCCTATGTCGATGTGCAGGATGTGGCTCGCCGGGTAATCGAACAGATCGGTTATACGAAAAGCGAATATCAGTTTGAGGCGAAGTCATGTGGTGTGCTATCGGCTATTCATGAGCAGAGCGGCGATATCAACCGCGGTGTGGAGCGTTCCGACCCTTACGAACAGGGCGCCGGTGATCAGGGGATGATGTTTGGATACGCGACGAATGAAACGGCGAATTATATGCCGTTGGCGTTAGATCTTTCGCACCACTTGTTGCTTGAGCTTGCTGCGATCCGTAAAAACGAACTTGAGAAGATGCCGTATCTTCGTCCCGATGCAAAAAGTCAGGTGACGATTGAATACGATGACCACGGCAAGCCGTTGCGTATCGATACGATTGTCGTTTCCACCCAGCACGATGAGTTTATTACGGCCGGCAACGGTCGCTCGCAGGCGGAGGCCGATGCTGCGATGCAGCAGAAGATTGCCGAAGATGTGAAAACCATTCTTATTCCGCGGGTCAAGGCGCAATATCCCGAGCATGTGCAGGTGTTATTCAATGATCGGATCAAATATTTCGTCAACCCGACAGGCAAATTCGCGATTGGCGGTCCTCATGGCGATACGGGGCTGACGGGTCGTAAGATCATCGTCGATACGTATGGCGGTAAAGGAGCGCATGGCGGTGGCGCTTTCTCGGGAAAAGACCCTTCGAAGGTCGATCGATCGGCTGCTTATGCGGCGCGTCATATCGCCAAGAACCTCGTAGCGGCAGGCGTTGCCGATGAGATGTTGGTACAAGTCTCGTATGCCATCGGTGTAAGTAAGCCGATGAATATCTTCGTCAATACGTTTGGACGATCCAATGTGAAAATCAGTGACGGGGAAATCGCCGACAAGATTTGGGAACTCTTTGATATGCGTCCCAAGGCTATTGAAGAGCGCCTGAAACTGCGTCATCCGATTTATCTGGAAACGGCTTCGTACGGACATATGGGACGTATTCCGCAGACGGTTCGGAAAACATTCCATTCGCGCTATAATGCAGAACCGGTGGTCTGCGATGTGGAACTGTTTACTTGGGAGAAACTTGATTATACGGACAAGGTAAAAACGGCCTTCGGTCTTTAAAGCACAAGTAGATGATTAAATCCTACAAGAGCTGTTTCGGAAAACGAGACAGCTTTTTTTATAGACGATTTGCAACCTTGGGCTTATACATTCAATCCGGATTCCGCAATAGAACCAATGAGAATGAATTTAATTCAGGCCTTCAGCCCTCCGAACAAGGTCCGGATGTCGATACCCCACCCTTTTGAGGGATGGGGCTGAAATAATTCGGGCTTGTAGCCCCTTCGGGTAATGGTTATGCGTGTTACACGCCAAATCATGTACCCGGCATGACAATTAACCATTAATAAATAGGGGGCGAGATTGTTCAGCCCAATGCGAAGCGTTGGGGAAAAAGGCATCGCGTCTCGGCGGAGGGTTGTAAGTCTGACGTAACCCTTGTCGTATATTCGTACGTCTATTATTATATGATAAACGCCGAACGGTGTATCGCGTAATTTGGGATAAATGAAGAAAAAAAGATGTGCTGCTATGAGAGAGAGGAGGAGTCGTTATCCTTCCTGCCGGAAGAGTATCGGGGTAAGCAAGAAGTTGTTTGACGGGTGGATTGGCATCCGTAGAGGGCTTCCTTTGTCTTATGGGAGGCGAAGAAAAGCATTGAAATCCAATTTTTTTTGAAGAAATGCTTGTCGGATAAAAAAAAGTCCGTATCTTTGCCACCCGAATTTGGAAAAGTATAAACAAATATAATAGTGTTTAAATAGTAGTAAAATGCCTACAATTCAGCAATTAGTAAGAAAAGGAAGGGAAACGTTGGCGGTGAAAGGTAAGTCGCCTGCACTTGATGCTTGTCCTCAAAAAAGAGGTGTTTGCGTGCGTGTGTATACCACTACGCCGAAAAAGCCGAATTCCGCGATGCGTAAAGTGGCCCGTGTTCGTTTGACGAATCACAAGGAGGTGAACTCGTATATTCCCGGAGAAGGCCATAACTTGCAGGAACACTCGATTGTGATGGTGCGGGGCGGCCGTGTGAAAGACCTGCCGGGTGTACGTTACCATATCGTGCGTGGGACATTGGATACGGCGGGAGTCGCCGGGCGTACGCAACGTCGTTCGAAGTATGGGGCGAAACGTCCGAAGGCCGGTGCCGCGAAGAAGTAATATAAAAGGAGAAAAGAGTTTACGAGTTAGAAATTATATAATCGGTTTTTAGTTATTGGGGAGAAAAAATTGATGAATGAGGGTTGAGTAAATGGTTCGGAGGAGCCGTTGAAGACAGTAAGAAATCAACAACCAAGAACAAGAACGAAAATTCTGAAAGCAAAATGAGAAAATCAAAGCCTAAAAAACGGCAGGTTCTCCCGGATCCTGTCTATGGTGATGTTCGGGTTACAAAGTTTGTAAACCATTTGATGTACGACGGTAAGAAGACCGTTTCGTATGAGATATTCTATTCCGCATTGGAGCGTGTGAAAGCCAAGATGCCGAATGAAGAAAAGTCAGCGCTCGAAATCTGGAAAGCTGCGCTTGAGAATATAACCCCTCAGGTCGAAGTAAAGTCCCGCCGTGTGGGTGGTGCTACTTTTCAAGTACCGACCGAGATCCGCCCGGATCGTAAGGAGTCCATTTCAATGAAAAATTTAATAGAGTACGCTCGCAAACGTGGCGGGAAATCCATGTCTGAAAAATTGAGTGCTGAAATTGTAGATGCGTTCAATAGCCAGGGCGGTGCCTTCAAACGTAAGGAGGATATGCATCGTATGGCAGAAGCCAACCGTGCTTTTGCTTATTTCCGCTTTTAATGTTTAATGAGAAGAAGACGATGAGCAAGGCAGATGCAATATTGAAAAATACACGTAATATCGGTATTATGGCCCATATTGACGCGGGAAAAACGACTACATCGGAACGTATTTTGTTTTATACCGGTCTGACGCATAAAATCGGAGAAGTGCATGACGGTGCCGCTACGATGGACTGGATGGAGCAGGAGCAGGAGCGGGGAATTACCATTACTTCCGCCGCAACGACAACATTCTGGAATTACAACAATGAGAGATTTAAAATTAACTTGATAGACACCCCCGGGCACGTCGACTTTACAGTTGAAGTAGAACGTTCGCTGCGCATCCTTGACGGAGCGGTGGCCGCATTTTGTGCTGTGGGCGGAGTGGAGCCGCAGTCGGAGACGGTGTGGCGCCAGGCCGATAAATATAATGTTCCGCGTATCGGTTACGTAAACAAGATGGACCGCTCGGGAGCGAACTTTTTTGAAGTGGTTCGTCAGGTGCGTGACGTGCTGGGAGCAACGCCTTGTCCGATTCAGATACCGATCGGCGCCGAAGAAAACTTTAAAGGCGTGATTGATCTCGTGACCATGAAGGCTATCTATTGGCGCGATGAAACGATGGGCGCCCAATATGAGATCGAAGACATTCCGTCCGGACTTTTGGCTGAAGCGCAGGAATGGCGCGATAAAATGCTTGAAGCCGTAGCCGAATGTGACGACACGGTCATGGAAAAATATTTTGACGATCCTTCTACGATTACGGAAGATGAACTTCGTGTGGCCATCCGTAAGGGTACGATTGACATGAAGATCAATCCGATGATTTGCGGTTCGTCGTTTAAGAATAAAGGAGTGCAGACGCTGCTTGATGCCGTTTGCTCGTACTTGCCGAGTCCGGATGATACGGCGGCTGTCACAGGTCATGATCCGCGTAATCCGGAGATTACCATCGAGCGCAAACCGACGCCGGATGAGCCGCTCACGGCTTTGGCGTTTAAGATTGCCACAGACCCCTATGTAGGGCGTTTGTGCTATTTCCGGGTGTATTCGGGCGAAATGCAAGCAGGGTCTTATGTGCTGAATACGCGTTCCGAAAAGAAAGAGCGTATCTCACGTCTGTTTCAGATGCACTCGAACAAGCAGAATCCGATGGAGAAAATCGGGTGCGGCGATATCGGTGCCGGCGTAGGGTTTAAAGACATACGTACCGGCGATACGCTGTGTGACGAAAATAATCCGATCACGCTCGAGTCGATCGAATTCCCCGACCCAGTAATTGGTGTGGCGGTAGAACCGAAGACACAAAAAGACCTTGATAAACTTGGGGCCGGATTGGCCAAGCTGGCGGAAGAAGACCCGACGTTCCGTGTGGAAACAAACGAAGAAACCGGCCAGACCGTGATTCGTGGCATGGGAGAGCTTCACCTTGAAATTATCGTAGACCGTCTGCGTCGCGAGTTCAAGGTGGAATGCAACCAGGGGCGTCCTTTGGTGTCGTATAAAGAAGCGATCACGCAGTCCGTTGAGTTACGCGAAGTATATAAAAAACAAACAGGAGGGCGTGGTAAGTTTGCCGACATTATCGTTCGCATCGAGCCGGCAGACGAAGCATTTGAAGGTCATTTACAATTCGTCGACGAGGTGAAAGGCGGAAACGTGCCGAAAGAATTTATTCCTTCCGTACAGAAAGGATTTGAGAAGGCGATGACGAATGGCGTCTTGGCCGGCTACCCGCTGGATAAGCTGAAAGTGACATTGATCGACGGTTCGTTTCATCCGGTTGACTCCGACCAGTTGTCGTTCGAGATATGTGCTATTCAGGCATTTAAGAACGCAGCGGAAAAGGCCGGCCCTGTTCTGATGGAACCGATCATGAAGCTGGAAGTCGTTACTCCCGAAGAAAACATGGGAGATGTCATTGGCGACTTGAACAAACGTCGCGGTCAGGTGGAAGGCATGGAATCGAGCCGTACGGGTACCCGGATTGTTAAAGCAAAAGTGCCTTTGGCTGAGACATTCGGCTATGTGACGGCTTTGCGTACGATTACGTCCGGTCGTGCTACCTCGTCCATGCAATTCTCGCACTATGCACAAGTATCGTCGTCGATTGCCAAGCAGGTGCTGACCGAAGTACAAGGGCGGGTTGATTTAGTCAAATAATATTAGAAACTAACGATATGAGCCAAAAAATCAGAATTAAATTGAAATCTTACGATTACTCGCTGGTCGACAAGTCGTCCGAGAAAATCGTCAAGACTGTGAAGGCTACCGGAGCGGTCGTAAGCGGACCTATTCCGCTGCCGACTCACAAACGGATTTTTACCGTAAACCGCTCGACATTCGTGAATAAAAAGTCACGTGAGCAGTTTGAACTGTCGTCTTACAAACGTTTGATAGACATTTACAGCTCGACAGCCAAAACGGTAGATGCTTTGATGAAGCTGGAATTGCCCAGCGGAGTGGAAGTAGAGATTAAAGTGTAAAATTAAAAAACAAAGTGAAATGCCAGGATTATTAGGAAAAAAAATCGGAATGACATCCGTATTCAGTGCCGAGGGAAAGAATCTTCCATGCACTGTTATCGAAGTAGGTCCTTGTGTGGTTACACAGATTAAGACCATGGAAAAGGACGGCTATGAGGCGATTCAGTTGGGTTTTCAGGAAAAAAAAGAAAAACATACGACGAAGCCGGAAGCCGGTCATTTCAAGAAGGCAGGCGTAGCCCCACAGAGACACTTGGCTGAGTTCAAGAATTTTGATGCTGAGTATAAGCTCGGAGATGTACTTACCGTAGACTTTTTGAATGATGCGACCTTCGTAGATGTGATCGGCACATCGAAGGGAAAAGGATTTCAGGGAGTCGTAAAACGTCACGGTTTCGGTGGTGTAGGTCAGACCACGCATGGTCAGCACAATCGTGCGCGTAAGCCGGGCGCTATTGGCGCCTGTTCGTATCCGGCGAAAGTCTTCAAAGGTACACGCATGGGCGGACAAATGGGCAACGTGCGCGTAACGGTTCAAAACCTTGAAGTGATCAAAGTGATGCCGGAAAACAACTTGCTGTTAGTGAAAGGCTCTATTCCGGGTGCAAAAGGTTCAATCGTATTAATTGAGAAGTAAGGCAATGAAACTAAACGTATTTAACAGAAAAGGGGAAGAAACCGGCAGAACGGTTGAACTCAGCGATGCAGTGTTTGGTATTGAGCCGAATGATCATGCGATCTATTTGGATGTGAAACAATATATGGCGAATAATCGTCAAGGGACACATAAGTCGAAAGAAAGAAGCGAAGTATCGGGAAGTACCCGCAAACTTATTCGCCAAAAAGGTAGCGGTGGAGCTCGCCGCGGTGACATCAATTCGCCGGTATTGGTCGGTGGAGGTCGTGTATTCGGACCGAAGCCGCGCGATTATAGCTTCAAACTGAATAAGAAAGTGAAAGCGTTGGCTCGCCGTTCAGCCCTCTCATATAAGGCAAAAGAGAACTCGATTATGGTGCTTGAAGACTTTACGATGGATACCCCGAAAACGAAAGACTTCCTCTCGATGCTGAAAGTCTTGAAATTGGATGGAAAGAAGATGCTGTTGATTTTGCCTGAGAGCAATCATTTCGTATCTTTGTCGGCTCGTAATCTGCCGCGCGCGAAGGTCATAGCCGCGTCGGATCTAAATACATATAAAGTGATGGATGCTGCGAACCTGGTGTTTACGGAACAGTCTGTCGCTGTCATTGAAAAACTTTTAAACGCATAAGAAGGAGGAAATAAAGATGGGAATTATCATTAAGCCGATCGTGACCGAGAAGCAGACTGCTGTGACGGAAAAAATGCCTAATCGCTTTGGGTTCCGCGTTTCTCCGGATGCGAATAAATTAGAGATAAAGAAGGCTGTTGAAGAGATGTATAACGTCAGCGTAGAAAGCGTGAACACGATGAATTATTCGGGAAAGCGCAAGAGCCGTTATACAAAATCCGGGATCATCAACGGAAAACAGGCAGCCTATAAGAAAGCAATTGTAACATTGAAAGAAGGAGAAGTCATCGACTTTTTCAGTAACATTTGATAGGAGATGGGAATACGTAAATTGAAGCCCACATCGCCGGGGCAAAGACACAAAATTATCGGTGCATTTGATAAAATCACTGCAAGTACACCGGAGAAGTCTCTCGTAGTCGGAAAGAAGAGAACAGGTGGCCGTAACAATACCGGAAAAATGACGATGCGTTATATCGGTGGCGGCCACAAGCGTCGTTTTCGTTTTATTGACTTCAAGAGAAGCAAAGATGGCATTCCTGCAACCGTGAAGTCGATTGAGTACGATCCCAACCGGACGTCTCGTATCGCATTGTTGTATTATGCTGACGGAGAAAAGAGTTACATCGTTGCTCCGAATGGTTTGGAAGTAGGCCAGACAGTGATGTCCGGAAAGGATGCAACGCCGGAAGTCGGCAATGCTTTGCCGATGCAGAGCATCCCTGTCGGTACGATTATTCATAACATAGAACTTCGTCCGGGACAAGGAGCGAAATTGGTTCGTTCGGCCGGTGCATTTGCTCAGTTGACATCGAAAGAAGGGGACTATGCCATCATCAAGATGCCTTCGGGCGAAACCCGTAAGATATTGTCGGCATGTAAAGCGACCGTAGGTAGCGTAGGCAATTCGGACCATGCACTCGAGAAATCCGGGAAAGCGGGACGCTCGAGATGGCTCGGCCGTCGTCCGCACAACCGTGGTGTCGTGATGAACCCGGTAGACCACCCGATGGGAGGTGGTGAAGGACGCGCCTCCGGAGGTCTTCCCCGTTCTCGTAAGGGCTTATATGCTAAGGGCATGAAGACGAGAGCGCCGAAGAAACCGTCTTCCAAGTATATCATTGAAAGAAGAAAGAAGTAAAATGATTAATTGAAAAACTATGAGTCGTTCGTTAAAAAAAGGTCCATATATCAATGTGAAATTGGAAAAGAAAGTCCTGGCGATGAATGAGTCGGGTAAGAAGACGGTGATAAAGACATGGGCAAGAGCGTCCATGATATCTCCGGACTTTGTAGGGCATACGATTGCCGTGCATAATGGGAACAAATTTATTCCCGTATTCATCACCGAGAATATGGTGGGTCACAAGCTGGGAGAATTTTCACCGACGCGTATATTCCGTGGCCATGCTGGAAACAAGAAGTAAGAAAATGAAAAAAATAAAATAAATGGGCAGAAGAAAGAAAATATCAGCAGAAGCCAGAAAGGAAGCCTTGAAAAGTGTTTCTTTTGCGAAATTGCGCAACGTGCCGAGTTCACCGCGCAAAATGCGTCTGGTCGTCGATATGATTCGCGGCATGGAGGTGTTTAGGGCGCTGGGAGTCTTGAGATTCTCCAATAAAGACGCAGCTACACCGGTAGAGAAATTGCTTCGTTCGGCGATTGCCAATTGGGAGCAGAAGAATGAGCGGAAAGCAGAAAGCGGAGAGTTGTTCGTTACGTCCGTCCATGTGGATGGAGCAGCAACGCTCAAGCGTATGCGTCCGGCCCCGCAGGGAAGGGGATATCGGATCCGTAAGCGTTCGAACCATGTGACCTTGTTTGTCGATACGAGAAATGTAGAGGCAGATGCAAACAATAACAAAGAAAGTCAAAATTAAGAACAGATGGGACAGAAAGTAAATCCGATTAGTAATCGTTTGGGAATCATTCGTGGATGGGATTCGAACTGGTACGGTGGAAAGAGTTACGGTGACACTTTGCTGGAAGACAGTAAAATTCGCAACTACTTGAATGCCCGTCTGGCTAAAGCAAGCGTTTCGCGCATCGTGATCGAACGTACGTTAAAGCTGATCACCATTACGGTGTGTACGTCGCGTCCGGGGATCATCATCGGAAAAGCCGGTTCGGAAGTTGACAAGCTCAAAGAAGAATTGAAGAAGATTACCGATAAGGAGGTTCAGATCAATATTTTTGAGATTAAACGTCCGGAATTGGACGCCGTGATTGTCGCCAATAATATTGCGCGTCAGCTGGAAGGAAAAATCGCTTACCGTCGTGCCGTGAAGATGGCTATTGCTTCGACCATGCGGATGGGAGCGGAAGGTATAAAAGTGCAGGTTTCGGGACGTTTGAATGGCGCTGAGATGGCGCGTTCCGAAATGTATAAGGAAGGACGTACTCCTCTCCATACATTCCGTGCCGATATTGATTATGCACTGGCAGAAGCGCTGACAAAAGTCGGTCTGATAGGAATAAAGGTTTGGATTTGCCGTGGTGAAGTATACGGTAAAAAAGATTTGTCTCCTTCATTTACAGTTTCGAAAGACTTCAGTCGTCGGGGCGGGGAAGGCAGTATGGGACGCGGTGATCGTGGGGATCGCGGCGGAAAACCGTTCAAACGCAGAAGAGAGAGAGACAAAGAAAAAGCCAATCGTTAAATTATTTAACAGTTAGAGAACTATGTTACAACCAAAGAAAACAAAGTTTAGAAGATCCCAAAAGGGGCGCGCCAAAGGCAACGCCCAGCGGGGAAATCAGTTGGCTTTCGGTTCGTTTGGAATCAAATCGTTAGGTACGAAATGGATCACAGGCCGGCAGATTGAGGCCGCCCGTATTGCCGTTACGCGTTATATGCAACGTCAAGGACAAGTGTGGGTACGTATATTCCCGGACAAGCCGATCACGAAAAAGCCGTTGGATGTACGTATGGGAAAAGGAAAAGGTAATCCTGAAGGATTTGTAGCGCCTGTTACGCCGGGACGTATGATTTTTGAAGTGGAAGGTGTACCGTTTCATATCGCGAAGGAAGCGTTGCGTTTAGCCGCACAGAAGCTTCCGGTAACAACCAAATTCGTGGTGCGCTATGACTATGATATGCAAAATGAAACCGTGTAAATGTTATGAAGATTAAAGAAGTAAGAGAATTAAGTACCAAAGAATTGGTTGAAAGAATGGACGCGGAAATGTCGTCTTTGGATCAGAAGCAGATTAATCATAGCATTTCGCCGTTGGATAATCCTGCTGCAATGAAAGAGCAACGCCGGACGATTGCACGTCTGAAAACAGTGCTGCGCCAACGTGAATTGAATAACGAATAATCATGAAGCCTGATATGGAAACGAGAAATTTAAGAAAGGAAAGAACGGGCGTGGTATTCAGCAACAAGATGGATAAAAGCATCACCGTTGCCGTAAAATGGAAGGAAAAACATCCGATTTACGGAAAATTCGTGAACAAGACGAAGAAATATCATGCGCATGACGAGAAGAATGAATGTAACGTGGGGGACACGGTAAAGATTATGGAGACACGCCCTTTGAGCAAGACGAAAAGATGGCGTTTGGTACAGATTATAGAAAGGGCTAAGTAAGATGATACAGCAAGAAACAAGATTAGTAGTAGCGGACAATAGCGGAGCGAAGGAAGCGCTGTGTATCCGTGTGTTAGGTGGTACGCGCAAGCGTTATGCCACGGTAGGCGATATCATTGTCGTAGCAGTAAAAGGCGTCATTCCTTCGAGTGATATGAAGAAAGGCGCCGTATCGAAAGCGGTTGTTGTACGGACAAAGAAAGAGATTCGTCGTCAGGACGGTTCTTATATCCGTTTCGATGATAATGCTTGTGTATTGTTGAATCAGGCGGGAGAAATCCGGGGAAGCCGTATTTTTGGCCCGGTTGCTCGTGAGTTACGTGCGACCAATATGAAAATCGTTTCATTGGCACCGGAAGTACTTTAATCGGTAAAAAGGTATTGTGATGAGTAAGTTACATATAAAGAAAGGCGATATCGTCTACGTAAACGCCGGAGAAGATAAAGGAAAAACAGGGCGCGTCCTGGAAATGCTTGTAAAAGAAAAACGTGCCATTGTGGAAGGGGTTAATATGGTGACGAAGCATACGAAACCCAATGCCCGAAATCCGCAAGGCGGACGGGAAACCAAGGAGGCATCGGTTCATATCTCGAACCTTAATCCGTTGGACCCCAAAACGGGAAAACCGACCCGCGTGGGACGCAAAGAAGTGAAAGGGAAGTTAGTGCGTTATGCTAAAAGATCAGGAGAGGAGATTAAATGATGGGTACGATAGCAACAGTAAAGCAAGATTACAGAGACCGGATTATACCGACGTTGAAGAAAGAGTTTAGCTACACGTCTGTGATGCAGGTTCCTGTGCTGAAGAAAATTGTAATCAATCAGGGACTGGGAATGGCAACGGCAGATAAGAAGATTATTGACGTGGCTATAGACGAGTTGACGAATATTACCGGTCAGAAAGCCGTCGCTACCTATTCGAAGAAAGACATCTCCAACTTCAAACTGCGTAAAAAAATGCCGATCGGAGTCATGGTTACTTTGCGTCATGAGCGTATGTATGAGTTTTTGGAACGTCTGGTACGTGTAGCATTGCCTCGTATTCGCGACTTCAAAGGTATTGAAAGCAAGCTCGACGGCCGGGGTAATTATACGCTCGGCATTCAGGAGCAAATTATTTTCCCGGAAATAAATATTGATAATATTACGAAAATATTGGGAATGAATATTACCTTTGTGACTTCCGCAAAAACGGATGAAGAGGGATTTGCTCTTCTGCGCGAGTTCGGACTGCCCTTCAAGAATGTAAAAAAGAATTGAGATATGGCAAAAGAATCAATGAAAGCCCGCGAAGTAAAACGGGCAAAGCTGGTAGCGAAATATGCGGCTAAACGATTGCAGTTGAAGAAAGAAGGCAACTATGAAGCGTTGCAGTCCATTCCTAAAAATGCATCGCCGGTGCGTTTGCATAACCGTTGCAAGATGACGGGACGTCCGAAAGGATATATGCGTCAGTTCGGTATTTCGCGTATTCAGTTTCGTGAGATGGCTTCCAACGGCCTTATTCCCGGAGTGAAAAAGGCAAGCTGGTAAAAGTAAAAAACATGTGAGTGTTGAGTGTTAAATATTGTCCGGATGGTCCGGATCAATTTAATGAAATAATATGACAGATCCTATAGCAGATTATTTAACAAGATTGCGCAATGCAATCAAGGCGCAGCACCGTGTAGTAGAGGTGCCGGCGTCGAATTTGAAAAAAGAAATCACCAAGATTCTTTTTGACAAAGGTTACATTCTTAACTTTAAGTTTGTAGACGAAGGCGTGCAGGGAACGATTAAGATCGCCTTGAAATATGACGCCGTGAATAAGGTTAATGCGATTAAGAAATTAGAACGCATATCGTCTCCGGGTCTTCGCCGGTATGTAGGTTACCGCGAGATGCCGAGAGTACTGAACGGTCTTGGAATTGCAATTCTTTCTACCTCTAAAGGTGTGATGACAAATAAGGAAGCCGGTGAGTTAAAAATCGGTGGTGAAGTATTGTGTTACGTTTATTAAAATTAGGAGGAGGATAGCGATGTCAAGAATTGGAAAATTACCTGTTCACATACCAAGTGGTGTGACCGTTACAGTGAAAGATAACATGGTCACTGTAAAAGGACCGAAAGGAGAACTTACACAGAAAGTGAATCCCGAGATCAAAGTGTCTGTGGAAGGCGGGATATTAAAGGTTGAAAGACCAACGGATGAAAAAGAGCACCGTGCTTTGCATGGCCTCTATCGTTCTTTGATCCACAATATGGTTGTAGGGGTATCCGAAGGATATAAAAAGGAGCTTGTGCTGGTCGGTGTCGGCTACCGTGTTGCGAATACCGGTCAGTTGCTGGACCTTTCGTTAGGCTATACGCACAATATCTACCTTCAGTTACCTGACGAAGTGAAAGTAGAGACAAAGTCGGAGCGTAATCAGAGTCCGCTCATTATTTTAGAGTCGGCCGATAAACAGTTGCTCGGACAGATCTGTGCAAAGATTCGCTCGTTCCGTAAGCCTGAGCCTTATAAAGGAAAAGGTATTAAGTTCGCGGGCGAAGTGATTCGAAGAAAATCAGGCAAATCTGCATCTAAGTAAGTGATGAAATAGGAGATAGACTATATGGCAACGAAAGAAACAAGAAGATTAAGGATCAAACAAAGCATACGGAATAAAGTATCAGGCACCTCGGAATGTCCGCGTCTGACCGTGTTCAGAAGCAACAAGCAGATTTACGCGCAGGTAATCGATGATACGACCGGAAAGACGCTGGCTGCCGCTTCGTCTTTGAAGCTGGCGGACAAAGCTCCGAAGAAGGAAATCGCTGCAAAAGTCGGCGAAGTGATTGCAAAGAATGCACAGGAAGCCGGTGTACAGGCCGTGGTGTTCGACCGTAACGGATACCTGTATCATGGGAGAGTGAAAGAATTAGCCGATGCTGCACGGAAAGGCGGCCTTAAATTTTAAGAAAGATGGCAATAAATAATAGAGTAAAATCGACGAACGATTTAGAACTGAAAGATCGCCTGGTGGCGATTAATCGTGTGACGAAAGTGACGAAGGGCGGACGTACATTCAGTTTTGCCGCCATCGTCGTAGTCGGAAATGAAAATGGTATTGTCGGATGGGGCTTGGGAAAAGCCAGTGAAGTAACGACCGCAATTTCGAAAGGTACGGAGTCGGCCAAAAAGAACTTGGTTCGTATTCCCATTCATAAGGGTACGATTCCTCATGAACAAGCGGCAAAGTTTGGCGGAGCCGAAGTGTTGATCAAGCCGGCTACCCTCGGTACCGGCGTGAAAGCCGGAGGTGCTATGCGCGCTGTTTTGGAAAGCGTCGGCATTACGGACGTGTTGGCTAAATCCAAAGGATCGTCCAACCCCCATAACTTGGTCAAAGCGACGATCGCCGCGTTGAGTGAACTGAGAAGTCCGGCCATGGTGGCGCAAAACAGAAACGTGCCGGTTGAAAAAGTATTTAAAGGATAAAGAAGGAGGAAGTTCGAATGGCAACAATTAAAATAAAACAAGTAAGAAGCAGAATTAAATGCCCGAAAGTTCAGAAAAGAACCTTGGATGCATTGGGCCTGAGAAAAATGAATCGTGTGGTTGAACATGAAGATACTCCTTCGATCCGGGGAATGGTAGAGGTCGTGAAACATTTAGTTTCCGTTGAAAAATAATAATCGAAGGGCGCTTTTATAGAAAGGTGCCCGGTAAAAAATAGAAATTGATATGAATTTATCTAATTTGAAACCGGCCGCAGGTTCGGTGAAAACCAGAAAACGTATCGGTCGCGGTCCGGGTTCGGGCCGGGGAGGTACTTCGACAAGAGGCCACAAAGGGGCTAAATCACGCTCGGGTTACAAACACAAAGTGGGATTCGAAGGCGGACAGATGCCTATTCAACGGCGTTTGCCGAAGTTCGGCTTTAAGAATATCAATCGCGTAACCTACAAAGCCATTAATCTTTCGACTCTGCAGGAGCTTGCCGAAACCAAAAGTCTGAACAAGATCGGGCTGGAAGAGCTGCGGAGCGCCGGCTTTGTTTCTGCCTCACAATTAGTCAAAGTACTTGCCAAAGGTGCCTTGTCCGCAAAAGTCGATGTCCAAGCACATGCTTTCTCGAAAAAGGCGGAAGAAGCCATTGTGGCAGCCGGCGGTACGGTTTCCAAACTGGGTGACGACGCCGAAAAAGCGGAATAATTATGAGAGCAATTGAGACAATTAAAAATATCTGGAAGATAGAGGATTTGCGGAAACGCATCCTGATAACGCTTTTATTGGTGCTGATTTACCGCTTCGGCACATACATCGTACTTCCCGGTATCGATCCGAAAGACTTGACCGCATTGGGCGAACAAACGCGCGGTGGATTGATGGCACTTTTGGATATGTTCTCGGGAGGAGCTTTCTCGAATGCGTCAATTTTTGCCTTGGGAATCATGCCTTATATCTCAGCTTCGATTGTGATGCAGTTGGCAGCCATTGTGATTCCTTCGTTCCAGAAGATGCAGCGTGAAGGAGAGAGCGGACGGAAAAAGATCAATCAATGGACGCGTTATCTGACCGTGATCGTGTTGATTCTGCAAGGATCGGCTTATTTGGTAAACTTAAACGTACAACTTAGAAGTGCAGGGGCGGCGATGCCTACCGACTGGTGGTTTAAAGTTTCTTCAACCATCATCATGGCGGGAGGAAGTATGTTTGTCCTTTGGCTGGGTGAGCGTATCACCGACAAAGGGATTGGCAATGGTATTTCTTTTATCATTTTGATCGGGATCATTGCGCGTCTGCCTCATTCGCTCTTCGAAGAATTTACATCACGAGTAACGGAGAAATCCGGAGGTTTGGTAATGTTTCTCTTTGAAATTTTATTCCTGCTTCTGGTGATGGCCGGTGCGATTCTGTTAGTACAGGGAACGCGTAAAGTCGTTGTTCAGTATGCGAAACGCATCATCGGAAATAAACAGTATGGCGGGGCACGTCAGTATATTCCGTTGAAGGTGAATGCTGCGAACGTGATGCCGATTATCTTTGCTCAAGCGATTATGTTTATTCCGATTTCGCTTGCGGGATTTTCCAATACGGGCGAGAACAGCACTTTCATGCGGGCATTTATGGATAATACGGGATTTTGGTACAACTTTGTCTTTGCTTTATTGATTATCGCATTTACGTATTTTTATACGGCCATTACGATTAATCCGACTCAAATGGCAGACGACCTGAAGCGTAATAACGGATTTATTCCGGGGGTAAAACCGGGAAAGGCGACGAAAGAATTTCTGGATGAGATTATGAGTCGGATCACGCTTCCGGGCGCGATTTTCCTTGCCGTCGTCGCCATTATGCCGGCTTTTGCACGGATTCTGGGGATTAGTCAAGGTTTTGCACAATTCTTCGGCGGTACCTCATTGTTGATTTTGGTCGGTGTCGTATTGGATACTTTGCAGCAAATAGAAAGTCATCTCTTGATGCGTCATTATGATGGTTTGTTGAAATCTGGACGAATCAAAGGACGCACCGGGTCCATAGCCGCATATTAACGATGATCTATCTGAAGACGGATGAAGAGATAGAATGGATGCGCGCCGCGAATCAATTGGTGGGAAAGACCCTGGGCGAATTAGCGAAACATATTGTGCCAGGGGTGACTACCCTCCGGTTAGATAAGATTGCCGAAACGTTCATACGCGATCATGGGGCGGAACCTGCTTTTCTGGGATACGGAGGTTTCCCGAATTCGATTTGCACGTCGATTAATGAGCATGTTGTGCATGGAATCCCTTCGGATAAAGATATTTTGAAAGAGGGAGATATCATTTCAATCGATTGTGGAACGAAACTGAACGGCTTCGTGGGGGACTCGGCGTACACGTTTTGTGTCGGGGACGTCGCTGAAGATGTCCGAAAGTTGTTGCGTACGACGAAAGAAGCATTGTACAAAGGGATAGAGCAAGCCCGTGTCGGAAATCGGGTCGGCGACATCAGCAGTGCGGTGCAGACCTATTGCGAGAAGCAAAACTATTCGGTTGTACGTGAACTGGTGGGGCATGGATGCGGACGGAAGATGCATGAGGAGCCCGAAGTGCCCAATTACGGGCGTCGCGGTTGCGGACCGGTACTGAAGAGCGGGATGTGCATTTGCATCGAGCCGATGATCAATCAGGGCAGTAAACACGTTGTGTTTGAGTCGGACGGCTGGACGGTACGGACGAAAGACAGAAAATGTTCGGCGCACTTTGAGCATTGTATTGCCATACGTCCCGAAGGGCCGATGATTCTCTCATCATTCGAATATTTGGAGGAGATAGTAGGAAAAGAAATATAATATATGGCTAAACAAGCTGCAATAGAACAGGACGGAGTGATCGTGGAGGCATTGTCGAATGCCATGTTTCGGGTCGAACTGGAGAATGGGCATGAGATCACGGCGCATATATCGGGGAAGATGCGGATGCATTATATCAAGATACTTCCCGGCGATAAGGTGCGCGTAGAAATGTCGCCTTATGATTTGTCGAAAGGTCGGATATCATTCCGCTATAAATGAGAAAAACTAATAATGAGATAGAACGATGAAAGTAAGAACATCTTTAAAGAAACGGACGCCCGACTGCAAGATTGTACGCCGGAAGGGGCGTTTATATGTGATTAACAAGAAGAACCCCAAGTTCAAGGTACGTCAGGGGTAGTAGTAAACTGCAAATAAACTAAACATCTAAATAATATGGCGATAAGAATAGTTGGTGTGGACTTGCCACAAGACAAGAGAGGGGAAATCGCATTGACCTATATCTTCGGTATCGGTCGTAGCGCTTCCAACTCGATTTTAGCAAAAGCGGGCGTTGATAAGAATATCAAGGTCAAGGATTGGACGGATGATCAGGCGGCCAAGATCCGTGAGGTCATCGGAGAAGGATATAAGGTAGAAGGTGATCTTCGCTCGGAAGTGCAGTTGAACATCAAGCGCCTGATGGATATCGGTTGCTATCGTGGGATACGTCACCGTATCGGTCTGCCGTTGCGTGGTCAGAGTACGAAAAACAATGCCCGTACGCGTAAGGGTAGGAAGAAGACAGTTGCAAACAAGAAAAAAGCTACAAAATAATCAGTAAAGATGGCAAAGAAAACAGTCGCAGCAAAAAAGAGAAAAGTGAAAGTCGAAGCGTATGGTCAAGCCCATATCCATTCTTCTTTCAACAACATTATTGTGTCGCTCACCAATAATGATGGTCAGGTAATCAGTTGGTCGTCGGCCGGTAAGATGGGCTTTCGCAGTTCGAAGAAGAACACGCCCTATGCCGCCCAGATGGCTGCTCAGGATTGCGCCAAGGTGGCGTATGATTTAGGCCTGCGCAAAGTAAAAGTGTATATCAAAGGGCCGGGTAACGGTCGTGAATCGGCCATTCGTACCATTCACGGAGCCGGTATTGAAGTGTCGGAAATCATCGATGTGACGCCGCTGCCGCACAATGGCTGCCGTCCGCCCAAAAGAAGAAAAGTATAATTAACAGATCCGGCGAATCCCCGAAGAAGTGATTAGATTGCACTATTCACCCTCTCTGCAATCGCGGCTGCACGATTCCGGGATTCCGAAGAACGATTAAAAATAAAGAATAAAATGGCAAGATATACAGGTCCAAAAACAAAAATTGCCCGTAAGTTTGGCGAAGCAATATTCGGTGCGGATAAAGTCCTTTCGAAAAAGAACTATCCTCCCGGACAACACGGGAACAACCGCAGACGTAAAACGTCTGAGTATGGCGTGCAGTTGCGTGAAAAGCAAAAAGCAAAATATACGTACGGCGTACTTGAGAAACAGTTCCGGAACATGTTTGAAAAGGCCTCCCGTTCGAAAGGAATCACCGGTGAGGTATTGTTGCAGTTGCTCGAAAGCCGACTCGACAATGTCGTGTTCCGCCTCGGACTCGCTCCGACGCGCGACGCTGCCCGTCAGCTCGTATCGCATCGTCATATCGTCGTCGACGGTAAAGTCGTGAATATCCCGTCATACAGTGTGAAGCCCGGTCAGATTATCGGGGTACGCGAAAAATCGAAATCGCTCGAAGTGATCAGCGAAGCCCTCTCCGGATTTAATCATAGTAAATATCCTTGGATTGAGTGGGAACAAAGTGCCATGAACGGGAAGTTCCTTCATTTGCCCGAACGTGCGGATATTCCTGAAAATATCAAGGAGCAGCTGATTGTCGAATTATACTCTAAATAATGATCCTATGGCGATATTGGCATTTCAGAAACCTGATAAAATCTTGATGTTGGAGGCGAATAACTTCTTCGGGAAGTTTGAATTTCGCCCACTGGAACCGGGTTATGGTATTACCATCGGTAATGCGTTGCGCCGTATTCTCTTATCTTCGCTGGAAGGTTACGCCTTCTCGTCCGTGAAAATCGAAGGAGTGGATCATGAATTTGCAACCATTCCGGGGGTGATGGAAGATGTAACAAACATCATCCTGAATCTGAAACAGGTGCGCTTTAAATGCATCGCCGAAGAAATGGAAGAGCTACCCAAGGTCGTTTTGAATGTGGCCAATACGGAGGTGCTGAAAGCCGGCGATCTGAAGCCTGCAGGTTTCGAAATCCTCAATCCCGAATTGGAAATTTGTCATTTGGATCCGAAAACTTCGTTCCAGATGGAGTTGACAATGAACAAGGGACGCGGTTATGTGCTGGCCGAGGAGAATGCGGACCCGGCCAACCCCGATGTACAGGTGATAGCCATCGATTCCGTTTATACGCCGATACACAATGTGAAATATACGGTGGAGAACTTTCGTGTGGAACAGAAGACCGACTATGAGAAGCTTCTGCTTGAGATCACCACAGACGGTTCGATTCATCCTAAAGAAGCGTTGAAAGAAGCGGCTAAAATCCTGATTCAACACTTTATGCTCTTCTCTGACGATAAGATTGCCGTGGAAACGATGGATGTTGATGGAAACGAAGAATTTGACGAAGACATTTTGCACATGCGTCAACTGCTCAAGACGAGACTGATTGACATGAATCTCTCCGTTCGCGCATTAAATTGCCTCAAGGCGGCCGATGTGGATACGGTGGGTGAGTTGGTGCAGTTCAACAAGAACGACTTGTTGAAGTTTCGCAATTTCGGGAAGAAATCGCTCACTGAATTGGACGAATTGTTGGAGAATCTGAACCTCTCCTTCGGAATGGATATTTCAAAATATAAATTAGATAAAGAGTAAAAAACGATGAGACACAATAAGAAAGTAAATCATTTGGGACGTACGAAGGCGCATCGTGAAGCGATGTTTGCCAACATGGCATCGTCACTGATTAAACATAAACGTATCTTTACCACTACGGCCAAAGCCAAAGCATTACGCAAATACGTAGAGCCGCTGATCACGAAGTCGAAGGAGGTAACGGATCATTCACAGCGTGTCGTATTTGCTTCGTTGCAGGACAAATATGCGGTGAAAATCCTTTTTACCGAAATATCGCCGAAGGTGATGGAGCGTCCGGGCGGATATACCCGTATCATTAAGACGGGTACACGTGCCGGCGACAATGCCGCCATGTGCTTTATCGAATTGGTCGACTTCAACGAAAACATGTTGACGACTAAGACGAGGAAGACGGCAGCCAAGACCCGCCGTTCGCGCAAAAAGAGCGCCAGCGATGCGACAGTGGTAGCCGAAACCCCGGCCGAAGAAAAAGCGGTAGAGTAATCTATACATACACATAACAGTAAAGAGAAAATGCAGGATTTCGCGTAAGGCACGCGGGAACCTGCGTTTTTTTTGCGTTGTATGAAAGGGAGGGCGTTTTTTTTTGAGGTGTGCAGGGGAAAGAGAGTATCGGAATTTATCCTTCGCGCAGTTGCTGCTCTTCCAGCTCACTGGCTTTGCGCAGCAGATCGGAAGCAAAGATAAAATCGTTCAGCGCTTTATTGTTCGATGAAACGACCTGTTCTTTGGTACCCTGCCACTCTTTCACCCCTTCCTTGATAAAGACGATGTTCTCGCCCATGTTCATGACCGAATTCATGTCGTGCGTATTGATGATCGTCGTCATATTGTATTCTTTTGTGATACTATGAATCAGATTATCAATAACTAACGAGGTTCTTGGGTCGAGGCCGGAGTTCGGTTCGTCGCAGAGCAGGTATTGGGGTTGCAGCGCGATGGCGCGGGCGATGGCCGCGCGTTTCATCATCCCTCCGCTGATTTCGGAGGGATAGAGGTCGCATGCTTCGGAAAGATTCACGCGTTCGAGACAGAACCTGGCGCGTTTCTCACGTTCACGGGCCGTTTCTTTCGAGAACATATCGAGCGGAAACATTACATTTTCGAGCACGGTCATGCTGTCGAAGAGCGCTGAACCTTGGAAGAGTACGCCCGTTTCACGGCGTAGCAGGTTCAACTCCGTTTTGCCCATCCGGACGATGTTACGACCGTCATATAAGACTTCACCTTCGTCCGGATGAATCAGCCCGATGATGCTTTTGAGCATAACGGTTTTGCCCGATCCGCTGCGTCCGATGATGAGGTTGGTTTTTCCTGTTTCGAAGACGGCATTGATGTCGTTGAGGACGGTGCGTCCGTCGAAAGCTTTTGTCAGGTTCTTGATTTCGATCATCAGGTAAGCATGATTTGGGTTAAGACTACGTCGGCCAGCAGGATCAGGATGCTGCTGATGACGATGGCATTCGTACTGGCTTTACCGACTTCGAGCGAGCCGCCTTTCAGGTTATAGCCGAAAAAGGAGGCGACTGAGGAGATGATGAAAGCATAGAAGACCGACTTGATCATTGAATAGGTGATGTAGAACGGGTTGAAGAAATATTGTAACCCGAACTCGAACGATGAGGGGGTCATCCCATCTACGATATAGCTGGCGAACATACCACCGAAGATACCGGTCGTCATGCTGAATATCACGAGTACGGGGATAAAGAGCATCATCCCCGTGATTTTTGGCATGATCAGGAAGTTGGCCGAATTGATACCCATAATTTCCATGGCATCGATTTGTTCGGTCACCCGCATGGTTCCGATTTCGGAAGCGATGTTACTGCCTACCTTCCCGGCCAGAATCAAACACATGATCGACGACGAAAATTCAAGCAGGATGATTTCGCGCGTCGTATATCCGATGGTAAATTTAGGGATTAGTGGCGAAGTGATGTTCAGCGAGATCTGTATGGCGATAACCGTCCCGATAAAGACGGAGATGATGACGACGATCCAGATCGAATCGACGCCGAGCTTATAGATTTCACGCATCAATTGCTTAAAGAACATGCTCCATCGTGTCGGGATGGTGAACACTTTATTCATCAGCAAGACATACTCGCCCAATTGCTGCAATGCTTTGATCATGCGCTTTATGTTCTGTTTTTTGTTCGCGGTGCAAAGGTATGATTTTAATTGCTAAAACCCAAGCGGGGTGTCGTATGGCTTCGGCGCGGGGAATTATATTATACATTCTTTAGTACAGGGATAAAAGCAAACACGCAAAGACGATGGGGGAGGGCTACATCGTTTTGCGACAATCAAAGCGATAAGAAAGAATAAAAAATGTATTCGTTACGTCACGCGGTATATAGGATACAATGTATATAAATAGTCTTTTGTTGATTATTGAGATGGCGGACCTTTCTTCTCCCTTTCAAAGAGAAAAAGGGACAGTCGTCTTACAAATCAACGGCTTTCACACGAAATATCTGACCGTTGCGAGCAAAAACCAATTCTCCGTTTTCCTCTTTTCTCTTCTTGACTAAACGTTGAAATGCCAAACTGGCTCCTTTTACGACGTTTTCTTCAAATTTGCTCAACTCTCGTTCATTCATACGTTTCTAATTTATTATAAACAACAGTATTGTAAATTTCTTTCTTTCCATTTTTAAAGCCTTTTGCAATGACTTCCATGGGAGATAACGAATTGTCGGTAATCATCCAATAATCGCAGATCGGGATATATAACTGAAAAAGATTCTGAATACCAGCCACGTAGCGCCTTCGCACCGTGCTTTCTGTCACATTATGCCCTCCTGCCATGACCCGGTTGCGTACCCGCTCCACTGCCAAATCAGGCGTGTTCAGCCAGAAATAAAGCAAAGTCACATAATATCCTTTCTCCTGTGCATTTTGCAACAGTCTGGCAATCGAACGACTGGCCAATGTCGTCTCTAATGCAAAAGTCTTGTTAGCCGATATCAATTCCCTGATCCTCTTATACATAATCCGGCTCGCTTCTACGGCGACGGCAATACTGTCGGCGTTGAAAGGAGATAGTCCTTTCGCGATTTCATCGGAATTGACAAACTCCTTACAGCCCAGCATTTCCGGCAAGATGGTATATGAAGCCGTTGTTTTTCCTGCCCCATTACATCCGGATATGATATATAAGTACGGCACAACTTTTAATGGTTACTTGAGGCAAAGGTATGTAATCTTTTTGTAACAACCATGCTTTTTTAAGAAAAATGACAATAAAGGCAAAAAAAAATCGTTTTTCTAACCGAATCGGATGCTTTCCTTCGTTTTTTAAATCATCAGATCGCATATGATTCCGTCGGAAGTAAAAAACGTCTCTTCGGGAATACGTATGGTGTTTCCGGTTTGTTGGAGTTTTCCGCATTGGAGATAAGGTTGCGCCCGCTCATCAAAATAGCGTACATAATCCTTTCCGAATGCGTCTTGCAAGCAGGATATCTCAACTCCCCACATGGTACGCAAGGCTGTCATGACATATTCGTTATAACGCATGGGTACCGTTGGAAATTCCTGCTCGAAATAAGATCGATTGTGTAACAATGCGTTGCAATACTGAGGCAAAGAGGCTACATTCCATTGCCGGGAAGAACCGTCGTATGAATGGGCAGAAGGTCCTACGCCCAGATATTTTTTACCCATCCAATACGATGTGTTATGTTTGGAAAAACAGCCAGGAAAACAAAAGTTGGAAATTTCATAATGTACATATCCTGCCTCTTTCGCTTTTTCCGTCAGTATGGAGTATAGAAGTGCACTCGTATCTTCGTCGACCGGACAAACAGCGCCTTTTTTCATGGCTCGGTACAAGGGAGTACCTTCTTCATAGCTGAGATGATAGGCGGAGAAATGAGGAACACCCAGCCCGAACGCCTCTTCAAGGTTCAATTCCCATGCCTCGGTGGTTTGCCCGGGCAAACCATACATAAGATCAATACTGATATTTGTCAGTCCTGTCTTCCGGCAACGGTGTACGGTGTCAATGGCCTTCTGGCGATCATGCCGACGGTTCAATTGACATAAGTCGCTGTTACTAAAACTCTGCACACCGAGGCTGATGCGGTTAAACGGTAACATACGAATCGACCTCAGATACGCTTCGGTCAGATCGTCAGGATTGGCCTCAAAAGTCACTTCACGACATGTGGACAGATCGAAATGGAACTCGATAGCGTTGAAAATACGTGCAAAATCATCGGCCGCCAATCGAGAAGGCGTACCTCCCCCGAAATAAATCGTTTCGATCGATTCCCCCCGTACATAGCCGGCTCTCTCTCCCAGCTCACGCACAACGGATTCGACATAAGTGTCTTTATACGTATGATTCGTCTGCGAGTAAAAATCGCAGTAAGCACATCGTTGGGCGCAAAAAGGGACATGAATATAAATTCCAGCCATTCCGTTTATGGATAAAAAGTGTGTAAAGATACTGTTTTTCAGGAAAACAAAAGGTTTGTGTTGCAGAATAATGTTTTTAAACATGGTTTTTTTTGCCGGCAGGTTCGGGAACAATGTCTATTTTGCGACCATTTAAAAACAGACGGGAAAGTCATTTCTAAATTATCTTGCGTCAATTATTAAAAGAACAATAATATGAAAGTTTATCAAACAAATGAAATCAAGAACATCTCCATTTTGGGAAGTTCCGGTTCGGGGAAAACCACTCTCGCTGAAGCGATGCTTTACGAGGGTGGGGTTATAAAACGCCGCGGCACAGTGGAGGCCGGCAATACGGTGTGTGATTATTTTCCGGTAGAGAAAGACTATGGGTACTCTGTCTTTTCAACCGTTTTCAGTGTGGAATGGAACGGCTTGAAATTGAACTTTATCGATTGTCCGGGGGCTGACGACTTCATCGGCGGGGCCGTATCAGCTCTGAACGTGACAGATACAGCCTTGATGGTCATCAATGCACAATACGGGGTAGAGGTAGGTACGGTCAACCAGTTCCGTTATACGGAAGAATTTCATAAGCCTGTGATTTTTGTGGTCAATCAGTTGGATAATGACAAGGCGGACTTTGATAATACGGTCGCACAACTGAAAGAAAACTATGGAACAAAAGCTGTTCAGATACAGTATCCGGTACAATGTGGAGCTGCATTTAATGCGGTGGTCGATGTGCTGAAGATGAAAATGTATCGTTGGAAGCCTGAAGGAGGCGTACCTGAAGTATTGGAGATTCCGGCCGAGGAAGCGGAAAAGGCTACAGAATTGCATAAAATTCTCGTCGAAGCCGCGGCAGAGCACGACGACTCCCTGATGGAGAAATTCTTTGAAGAAGGAACGCTTTCGGAGGATGATATGCGCGCGGGTATTCGCGCAGGGCTTGTCTCGCGAGGCATGTTCCCGATCTTCTGCGTATGTGCCGGAAAGGACATGTGCGTACGTCGGACATTGGAATTTCTGGGCAATGTGGTGCCGTGCACGGATAAGATGCCGCGCCTCGTAACGACGGAAGGCGTTGAAGTCACTCCGAGCACATCGGGTCCAACAAGCCTCTTCTTTTTTAAGACGACGGTAGAACCACACATCGGACAGGTATCGTATTTCAAAGTCGTTTCGGGAAAAGTGAAGGTCGGAGATGATCTCACCAATGCCGATCGCGGATCGAAAGAGCGTATTGCTCAGCTCTTTGTCGTAGACGGACAGATGCGTAACGAAGTAATGGAGATGGAAGCCGGCGATATTGGCACAACCGTAAAATTGAAAGATGTACGTCGCGGTAATACCCTTAACGGGAAAGGCTGTGAGTATCGGTTTGACTTTATTAAATATCCGGAACCCAAATACCGCCGTGCCATTAAACCGGCGAACGAAGCGGATGCGGAAAAACTGAGTGAAATCCTGGCTCGGATGCACGAAGAAGACCCGACATGGCTCGTTGAATTGTCGAAAGAGTTGAAGCAAACGATTATTTCAGGCCAGGGAGAATTCCATCTGCGCACACTTAAATGGCGCATTGAGAATAATGACAAGCTGGCTGTCGAATATATTGAACCTAAAATACCTTATCGTGAAACGATTACAAAGGCAGCACGCGCCGACTACCGGCACAAAAAACAGTCGGGCGGAGCAGGACAGTTCGGTGAAGTACACTTAATCATCGAACCGTACTATGAAGGCATGCCGGCGCCTGCAATTTATCGCTTCGGCGGACAGGAATACCGCATGAATGTACGGGATACGCAGGTTTATGACCTTGAATGGGGCGGCAAGCTGGTATTTGTGAACTGCATCGTCGGAGGTGCCATTGACGCCCGTTTTCTTCCTGCCATTCTGAAAGGTATCATGGGACGCATGGAACAGGGCCCCCTAACCGGGTCGTATGCGCGTGACGTGCGGGTTTGTGTTTATGACGGGAAAATGCATCCGGTAGACAGTAATGAAATATCGTTCATGCTCGCAGGGCGTAACGCATTCAGTACGGCGTTTAAAGATGCCGGTCCGAAGATTTTGGAACCCATCTACGATGTGGAAGTATTTGTACCGGGCGATTATATGGGCGATGTGATGAGCGACCTGCAGGGACGTCGTGCGCTGATTATGGGCATGAACAGCGAGAAAGGATATGAAAAACTCATGGCTAAGGTACCATTGAAAGAAATGGCAAGCTACTCGACCTCCCTCAGTTCAATCACCGGAGGGAGGGCTTCTTTCACCATGAAGTTTGCCGGCTATGAACTTGTACCGTCTGAAGTACAGGAGAAATTGCTGAAAGAGTATGAGACAACACAAGAAGATGAATAACAACGAATCATAGTTGCTTTTGTTTTTTGTTTAAATGTATTAAAGAAAAGCCCCCTCTGTGACGGATGGGGGCTTTTTATGTGCATGCTGCTGTGCGTACGCATTTCTAAAAGTTGCTCCTTCCTCTGGGTATTGGGAGGATTTCTTGCGTAGTCGATTGTTTTTGTTCAAGTAAGACGCTTTTAATTCGTATCGATAACAATAGTTTGAATGCTTTAATACCCTGTTTTAGAATTTTACATGTCAAATTATGGATGAGAAAAAGTGATTTTTTGTTTGTCCAAACATTTTTTTTACCTTTCCTCTAAAACGTATTTTGTGAGTTTGCTTAGATTGCTGCTCAATCCCTCCCAAATTCGGTTGTTTGGGTGACTATAACACACGACTGTTGGCTCCGTGACGGTCGGTGTGTCTCGGAGATTGCGAATACTAAGTAGTCGCTCCTTAATATTTGCTTAATATTTTGTGATTCAACAAAATAATATTGAAAACAGTTGCATATATTTGCAGGAATTTGTATCTTTACAGAATAAAACCCTGCGAATTATGTTAGGAAAATTACCGGAAAAAGGGCAGCGGGATTTGTTCCGCCCCATGCTGAAAGATTTTATTGACATGAAGCACGAACTTGCCGTTCTTGCAGACAAAATAGACTGGTCCTATTTTGAAAAGGAGTTTGCTCCACTTTATTCCGAGAGAGGAGCTCCGAGCGTACCCATCCGCCTGATGGTTGGTTGCTTAATGTTAAAACATCTATACAATCTTGGAGATGAGCGTCTACCGGAATTTTGGGTTCGAGATGTTTACTTTCAGTATTTCTGCGGAGGTGAATTTTTTGAGCATGAGTTTCCTTTCGATCCGAGTGATTTCGTTCATTTCCGTACCCGTGTGGGTGAAGAAGGGATAGGAAAGATTTTTGCTTACAGTGTCCGTCTGCACGGCAAAGAAGTGCCTAAAGAATCCAAGTTTGTCCTATCGGACACCACCGTGCAGGAAAACAACATTACTTTTCCTACGGATGCCAAGCTGTGCAAGAAAGTAATTGATAAATGCAATAAGATTGCTAAGAAAGAAGGAATCATCCAGCGTCAGCGGTACACCCGGGAAAGCAAACAATTGCTTCGCGACGCTTACAACGGAAAACATCCCAAGCGTGTCAAAAAAGCCAATAAAGCCAAAAGGCGGTTGAAAACAATTGCCAATGCCTTGTTGCGTGAGCTTGACCGCAAAATGAACGAAGAACAGAAGAGACTGTACGAAAACGAGTTCTCGCTTCTTAAACAAGCTGTAAATCAAAAACGAAATGACAAGGATAAAATTTACAGTCTGCACAAACCCTTTACCCGCTGCATAGCTAAAGGTAAGGCACACAAACAGTATGAGTTTGGGAACAAAGTCGGACTCATTACTACAGGCAAGAAAGGCAGAAAAATCATTACAGCCGTACAGACATTCTTAGACAACCCTTATGATGGAGACACCATAGAACCGCTTCTTAGACAGATGGAAGACAATGATTTGAAATTACCTCAAGAACTTGCGTACGACAGGGGAGGGAGAGGTCGCAGAGAAATAAAAGGAGTAAAAATCATTACTCCCAACAAACCTAAAAAATCTGACAGTGAATATCAGAAAATGCAGAAACGCAAGAAATTTAGAACCAGAGCAGGTATTGAACCTATCTTCGGACATCTGAAAAAAGACTTCCGTATGGAACAGAACTATCTGTGGGGCGAAAAAGGGATACATATTAATGCCTACATGGCAGCAACAGCTTGGAATCTAAAGAAAATGCTGGAAAAGATTAAGGAAAATCTTTTGCGTTCTATTTTTTACGGGTTTCTGCCAAAGGAAAAAATATACTTTTATTCCTTTTTATTCAAGAAAATCAATTGTTAAGGAGCGACTAAGTATGTTACTTTCCTCTACAAGCTTGGGTAGCTTATGCCGGTGTCCGACTCCTTCCGGTGTATCTGTAAATTTGCGAAACGGGCTACTCTGTGCACCACAAAGGTAATTACGTGGCACCGAAAGGTATATCAAATGGCTAATCGGCCATATACGATTCAAGCAGTTTGATTTGTCCTTCTGTTCTTTTCAACTCTTCCTGCCTTTTGAGATAAATGTCAATGAAATCCTCTTCTTTGGAGAGCATGTGCCATACGGCAACGAGTATTTTCCGAGCGATGGCCACCTGGATCTTCATTTTGTTCTTTTTCTTGACGGTAGTTTGGAGGTAGCTGAAATGAGAGAAGAAACAGTTTCGGGTTCGTGATGCAGCCCATGCAATTTCGATCAATATTTGTCTGAGGTATCTGTTTCCGTGTGTCACTTTTCTGCTTTTGAAACGCCCGTTGCTTACATCGTTACGCGGTTTCAGACCGCACCATCCCACAAGGCTTGCCGCTGTAGCGAACATCTTCATATCAACCCCTGTTTCCGCAATGATTGCCGTGGCTGCGCGTTCCTTGACACCGGGGATGGTTTGCAGGCGTTCGTATGGTTTGGGGTAATGTTCTTTGCAGAGCCGGACGAGTTCTTGCTGACAGTCCGCCGTCTGTTCTTCGATCAGGTCGAGTGTTTCCTTCAATTGTCTGAGAACAATCAGGTCGGTTTCTGAGAACGAGCCTGTCAGCGCGGCTTTCACCCTCTCACGTCCATGTTTGTTGATTATGCGTCCATGCACAAGCCTGAGGAGTTCATCAGGATCGGTCTGTCCGTCGATTATCGCTTTGAGTACAGACCGATAGCTTTTGCTTTTGGTGGTAGCCACGTAATTGCTGAGCCTAAAACCGCATCTTTGCAAAGCTGCGTCGAGTTTGTTGCTGTTGTAGGTCGTATCTTCGCACAGGTCCATGATACGGCGGTTCAATTTGCGCATATCCTGCACGATGGGCTCGGGAACGAAGCTTCCCTTGATGAGATTTTTCAGAAGACACTCCGCGATCCATCGGGCATCCTTCACGTCACTTTTCCTGCCGGGAAGCTGCTTGATGAAATAGGGATTCACCAATCTGAGTTCCATCGATTCGCAGAGTTCCGTCCATACCGGAACCCAATAGACGGCCGTGCTCTCCATAGCTGCTTCGGTGACACCATGGGCTCTCATGTCATGATGCATCTGACGCAAGTCCGGAGTAAGCACTCCATAAGTATTTTCCCAAATAATGGCCTGGTCATACCCCATAATACAGAGATAAATGCTATCTTTGTGCACATCAAGGCCGGCAACTGTTCGAGTTCTGTTCATAATTATTTTTTTAAATTTTTTCCCTCCAAGATAGTAAAATTGTGGCTAAGAACACGCAAAGGAGGGGACAGAAAACAGAGCGTCGGCCTTGTGTTTTTATCTGACCGGTGTAAAATCTCGAGGATTTTATCTAAATTTGCGGTGTCAAATAGTTTGGTATTCAATGCTGATTTCAAACAAAAGAGAAATAAAACGTCATGATTTAAAATCCGAAATAATAATAATAATAAAGAATATTTATGAGAAAAAAATTATTTTTGCTATTCGCCGGCCTTTGTGTGTTGGCGAATCTTAATGCACAGGATAAGGAGTTCTGGTTTTCCGCATCGGATGTAGCGGTAACGCATGGTGACGCTCCGATGTTTTTTGTATTTACAAATCCTGGGAGGATAGATGCGCAAGTAACGATTGAGTATTGGGGCGGACAACCGGCCGGATCACCTCCTTATTTTGCCACTTTTACGGTTGATGCGGGTGGTTATAAAAAATGGGATATTGCAAGTGGAGGGTCAACACCGGCAAAAGGTTTATTCGAGACACCTGCCTACAAAGCCGGCACGGTTTCCAACTACGGTATTCATATTACATCAACTCAGAAAATTCTGGCATACTATATGGTGAATAACAATGTTCAACGAGATATTTATTCACTGAAAGGAGCACCGGCTTTGGGTAAGAAATTCATCACCCCGTTCATGCAACATGCAGGTGAGTATTTTGAACAACGACCGTCAGCGAAATATAACATGGGTAGCGATGAAATCGAAATCGTAGCAACGGAAGACAATACGATTGTCAAGATAGATAAATTGACTAAGCGGATTATGAAAGGTACAACAGGCACATACTATAATGTAGGAGAAACACCATCTTTTACGATGAATCGGGGAGAGACTCTTACTCTCCGCGAAGATACGGTGGGTGCCACAAATACAGTTAATGATATTGCTGCGACTAAGAACAACGGTACATTGGCCGGAACGATGATCTCGTCAAATAAACCGATTGCCGTGACACAGACGGAAGACTGTTTGAGCGCCGTCAGTTTTTCTCGGAAAAGCGGCAATACTGACTTGGTAGGAGACCAGTTGGTGCCGGAAGATATGGTTGGAAAACGTTATGTCGTACTTCGCGGACACTCGACGGTAGGTGATCGTGTAGACTTCGTTGCCATCAATGACCATACGACGATTAAGGTCTATTATTGGGATGGTACTACGCCTGCACAAGTTACTTCGCCGACATTGAACCGTGGCGAAATGTGGCATGTGGATATGACGAATCTAACGGGTGTTTTGCCTTATAATGCAGCTACTGCAAAAGCGAGCGATATTTTCGTCGATGCTACCGAACCGGTTTATTGCTATCAACATTCGGCTACCTTAGGAGAATTAGGTGGCGCAATTATCCCGTCCATGTATTCCATCAGTCAGCAGCAAATCAGTTTTTATCAATCGAATGGAGCTGTTGGTAAGAATAATATCTTTTTGGTATTCCGTACAGATTGCGATACGGCATTTACGATCAGTATCGACGGAAGCCCAGCTCAAAAATTCGCCGATGCGGGTTTGGTGATTACTCCTAAAACGATTCCCTCCCATATTGCCGGTGAATGGAAATATGCCAATGTGACACTCGATAATGCATGGGATAATCATGTAGTAACGATTAAAAATGAAACATCTACATTTTCTTTGGGATATTTCAACGGAGTAGGCACCAGTACGGCCGGCTATGGTTATCTTTCCGGATTCGGCAGTTTTGCCTTCGATCCCGATACATTTTGGCGTTGTGCCGATAACCCCCAACCCGTTACATTGGTAGGCGGTTATGCTTTGAGCTATCGGTGGTCGCATTATCCTGATACGGGCTATACGACTCCTACCGCCACTTGGACGAGCCCATCTATCCGTGCACGTGAAAAAGGAATGTATGTGCTGGAGATGAATCAAGACCCTCGCATCATCCGAGATACCGTTTGGGTACTTGATATGAAATGGAATGCCTCCATCAAGCGCCAACCGAACAAACCGGCCAAGATCGGGGTTCCGCAACAGTTCAGCATCAAGATGAATCAGTCGATGCTCAACATGCCTACCCTACGCATCAAGTGGACTTTCGAGGGCGGAACCCCGTCTACATCGGTAGCGGCCAGTCCGAAGGTAGTTTGGAACTCGACCGGACAGAAAAAGGTCACGCTTCATCTCTCGGCCACAGCCGGTACGGGGGCTTACGAAGTGACGTGCGACACGACCCTCGTGATGGATTTGATGCTTCACGAAAAGCACCTCGGATACTTTGTCGACCGGAACGTACGTGGCGGACGCCGTGACGGAACGAACTGGCCGAATGCTTTCCCGACGATCGATGAGGCGCTTGGCCTGGCTTCTCAGGGCGACTGTATCTGGGTGGCCGAAGGGAACTACATGCCTCCGCAAGGCCAGTCGTATGTGATCGATTACGACAGTGTCGAAATCTACGGCGGCTTCGGTGCATGGGAAACGGATTTGAACGAACGGAACTACACCTTGCATAAGACGATCATGAACGGTAACGGAAGCAACGTCGTCGTCTTCGACGGATCGACGAATTATACGAACAACGCTTGCGGAGTCAGTCGCGATGCCCGTGTCGACGGATTCATCATCCGTGGCGGAGAGGCCTCGGAAGGAGCGGGTATTCTCTTCAAGAACGGGGCTTCGGGGACCGTAGCCAACTCGATCATTACATCCAATACGGCGACGAACTTGGGAGGCGGCATCCATATCAGCGGCGGATATAACGGCGGCTGCATGGGACGTACGGGCGACGCGCTGATCTACAACACCGAAATCAGTCACAACCGGGCCACCACAGCGGGTGGCGGTATCTATAATAGCGGAAGTGCGTTCCTCTCGGTCAATAACACCGTGAGCGGAAATATAGCCCCGACGGCAGGAGGCCTCTATAACAACGGCGGTGATCCCCATCTGCGCAACAGCATCCTCTGGGGGAACCTTACGGGTGGGGCACTCGGGTCCGACGTGATGAACGAAGGCGGAACGCCCGTATGGAGCCATTGTAATGTAGGCGGATGGAGTGCAACGCTCGGAAAAGATGGCGGACGAAACATCGATCGCAACCCCGTATTCCGTCGCAAAGGATACGACGACGATCTGACGCCTCGCAGCGACGGCAACTACCGCCTCTCGAGCACCAGTCCTTCGGTGAACAGCGGCTATAACCCGTTCGTGCTGTCGGGATTCCGCAACCGAACCTCAACCGTGCTGCTCCATCCGGCCAAGGCAGGGTATACCGAAGCTCTCGGTCTCGATCTGGGCAGTCTGGCCAGGATTTATGACGATATCGTAGATATGGGTGCATACGAATATCATCCGAATACGATATACCCCAACGTTGTACATGAGATTGTGATCGGTACGTATCCGAACGTAACGACGGTTCCCGGCGCAGGTATTCATTATATCGAAAGCCAGAAAGACTTTACGATGACGCTCACCCCGGCCGAAGGCTACAGTCTGAAATACATACAGGTGAAGACGGACTCGAAGATACGCGATGAACAACAAGGTGGTATCCGCATCACCCATAACGAAGACGGAACGGTAACGCTCGTCTTTCCCAAAGTGGTCGAGCCGCTGACGATTCAACTCACGGGTGTGAGTCCCGTCTCGAACGTCTCGATCGATCGCGGTTACGCCCTCCGTACGGAAGAGGGTACGCTTCATATCCGTACCGCAAAAGCAACGGACGCACAGATTTACTCGGTCACCGGACAGCTCGTTCATCGGACGCAGATCGCCCGGGGAGAAACCTCGATTCCGTTAGCGAAAGGCGTATACATCGTTACCCTCGACGGACAAATCAGACAGAAGGTGGTGATACGGTAAAAAGCCGGGAGAGGAAAAGAAAAATACAATAAAGATGCAAAGAGGGTGTGCTCAAACGCAATGTTGCGGGTGCACCCTCTTTCGGTGTAAGAACGTGTGAAATAATCCTTCACCTCGGCCCTTACCCTACGGTAATCGTAATTTGTAATTATTTAAGATTTCTCCTGTATGTCAGGTAGCCGATCAGCAAGTTGATCAGTCCGAGCATGCATTCTTTTGTATGATTGAGAAAAGCGAAGGCAATCATCCATAATGAAGCGGCGATAAAGATGATCTGAAAAAGAGGAAAGGCCGGACTTTTGAAATTCTCCGTGTTGTCAGGATGTGCTTTCTTCTTGTATCGGACAAGAATGACACCGAGTACGACGAGCAGGGTTGAGATGCTCAACAACACCCCGCAATAGATCATGATTTGTTCGAAGGTACCGCTCAGCAGCAGGGTCGTGCTGATGGCAAACTGCAGCCATAAGGCTCTCCGCGGTACATCATTGTCGCGCGCCTTGAAGAAGCGCCAAAGCGGATATTCACGGGCGATGCTTGCCGTTACTCTTGGACCGATCCAGATCATGGCGCTGATGCCTGAGATAAGCAGCACCGAGAATCCCCATCCAAAACATGTTGCTGCTTGTTCGCCGAGCATCAAACGGATACCGGGAGTGGCAATGTCCAATTGCCCGACCAGTTCGTGCAAAGGGGTATGTTTCAGAAAGACGAATTGCAGGAGCGTATACAGCGTCGTTACGATACATGTCCCGTAAATCAGCGATCGGGGAATAGCCTTTCTCGGATGCTTAAACTCTTCCGTAATGTATGTCGCCGCATTCCATCCCGAATAGGAATAGCTGACGTAGATCAGGCTGACGGCAAAGGCCGATGAACTGCATTCCCACAGGTAGTCGGTGTTGAAGAGGAGAGCATTATCTTTATTCGCAGGGAGATACAGGCCGACAATGATGATAGCCAGTATTAAGAGTACTTTAAAGACGGTGCTTATATTCTGGAAACGTGCGCTGTAACGCAGGTTGAACGTATGGATTGATGTAATCAGCAGGATGACGGAAATAGCTGTCCATACAGGGGATATCAGTCTTATGGGTAGATAATCGGCGAAAGCGAAAGCCGAGAGTGCGATTGGGGCAGCGAATCCGACGGTCAGCGAAATCCAGCCGGATAAATATCCGACGACGGGGTGATAGATGCGGGAGAGAAATGTAAATTCTCCTCCCGATTTCTTAATGAGTGTGCCGATTTCGGCATAACTGAAGGCACCGCTTAACGCGATAACGCCTCCGCATAACCATAGCGTCAGAATCGTAGCGGTGTTATGTAGCGAAACGAGCTGAAAGCCTAAGCTGGTAAATACTCCGGCACCGATCATGTTGGCTACCACGATCGATGTGCCGGTAAGTATGTTAATCTTGTTTTTCGACACCGGAGCCGGTCTATTTTAAACGTCCTTCTGCTGTCGCAGCATCGAGCAACAACCGATATGCCCGTACCGTACTGTCGGCATTCAGGTAACGGTCTCTTAATTTTTCATACGTCTCCAACACCTTCGTCGAGCGGTGATAGAGCAAGGAATCCACTTCGCGCGAGGGTTCGTAGTCTTTGGGATACGCATAGACGAAATAACCTTCTTTGGATTGATGTGTGGGGATATTGAAAAAATTACGAGGCGTCGGTTGCTGTATGTCACGATGCGTATGGCTAGCCTCAACGAAAAAGTCGACGGCATAATCCGGATAACCGAACAGATACCCATACCCCCGGTACCGTTCGTAGATTCCTGCGTTCTCGATGGTCGAGACGACGGTGGCCGGGTCCGTACCGGGCACAAGACCATATTGTCCGAAGAAACTCTCCTTTGCCTTGAGTAGACTGTCTAAAAGACTGATACGCAAAACGCTTAACTGTATCGTGCGGATGCTGTCCTGATGTGCCCGATAAGGAATAAGGACAAAAGCCAGATCGGGTAGACGGATTTCGTTGACGGCTTTCTGTACACGCGACAGGCGGTCTAAGTACCGGCCTTTTTGGGTTCTGTCCACAATATTGGGACTGCTCCGTTTGGCAGAATCGGTATTGGCCAAAGGCATCCTGTACAGCTTTAACGAACTCATCGGCTTGATGCGTCCCATAAGGGTGTAGACTGCTTCGCGGTCTAACCCTGTCTGTAAGATGGAATCGATTAATAAAGCGCTTTCATCGGGGGGAGTTTGTTCCGCTACCGTTCTTGGAAGGGTATGCTGGCTGCTTCTGCAACCGAGCAGTAAAAAAACGAGCAAGAACATACCCCAGCAATATTTCATTACCATACTTGTTTCTTATTTTTTATGTTTCGATTTTGTCGTTAAAAATTGCATCCTATGCTGAATGATAGCATATTTCTGTTGCCGAAACTCTTGTTTTGCGCTTTGGCGTAAGAGGCATCCGCACGTACATATACGTTCACGTCGGCGGAGCGGTTTATTTTCTGCGAATAAACGCCCGAAAGATGCACGGCAAAAAATCCCGATGTATCATACTCGTTATCTCTCTTCTCTAACTGCGAATGAATCGGGTATTCTTTATAAGCCCCACCGTACAGATAGCTTCCGTCAATGTTTTTTCCGTAGATCAGCCGGGTGCCCACCAGCAGCTTTTTCGACAACTTGTCCGACAAGGTAAAATTACGCTTCCCGAAACCTTCGAATATGATATTTCGTGCGTGTTTTCTGCTTTTGGGCAAAAGATAATTGTCATCCAGATCAGTATAGTTTACTTTACCGCCAAGCAGATAGGTGTACTCGTCGCCCTGATTCTTTGTCCACGAATATCCGACACTCAGGAATTTGCTCGCATAGGTCGAACGGATGCTCTTATACAGTGTGACGTATCCTTTGAATGTCTCGGTATCGTCGAATTTCGTAACATATTCGATGCCCTTCACCATGCGTTGCATATATTCGAGATCAAGGTAATGCGTATGATCCTCCCCTTTCGTTTTGAGCGATGCTTTTTGATGCCACACACGATCGATGACCGTACCTTCTTTCCGCGGGTTCGTAAACGAAACTTCGGCGTCTTCTACACTCGTGAGATAGTTACCCGTCAACATCAGATCGATGCTTCCCGAGTAGTGATACTGCAAGCCTGCTCCAAGGCTTTTACGGATGTAATTCGTCGTTCTTCCGCTGCCGATACCGATGATGGCATTTCCCAAACCGCGCAGTTCGTAGAACGGCTGATCGATATAGACGTTTACATTAGACATATTCGATTCTTCCTTGAATACCCCATATTCGAGATTCAAGCCGATGTGATTGCCACTATTGACGGAATAAACCACTCCGGGACGGACGGAAAGTTTCATCGCATAATTTTCCGTGCGGATATCGCGTTGCTTGGCTGCCAGATAAGCGTAATATTCCCCTCCGACACCGAATAACCATTTCTCTCCGATAGCCGGAAAATTGATCTTATATTCCAGTTCGTAATACTGGTTGTTCCAGTCGCTCGAGAGCGTATCAGCCACGAAATAAGGCATGCCGCGGTAAGGGTTGATTAGCGAAGCGTTAAATCGGGCATCCTTGACTGCGTTTCGTGTGTAATCGAATCTTCCCCAGAAATAAAAGTCGCGAATATTTACGCCACCTTCGGTATTTAGCGTAAGGCTCTTATTCTTGTCTCCTTCCATCACCCGATGATAATTGCCGTTCTCCAGCGTATATCCTCCGGAGAGTGTCGCGTAGCTTTTCGATGGATCGAGTTTCAGACCGGCTGCGTTCGACGATTGATTCCAAACCCAAGTCATTTTCATCTTTTCGGTTGCTGCCGGCGAGAGGCCGGCTTCCTGTGCTGACATAACGGCGACCGACGAAAGGAAAAGCCAGAAGAGAAATTGCTTCTTATATGTTGTTCGTTGCATAGCGTTTTTTTACTTAAAAATGATACTTATTTTAGGGTGTGATTCCAGCTCGGCATTTTGGCGTTGTAGCGTCTGAACATGGGAACGACCCCTCTTTCAAAATCTTCCGTGCTATTGTTGGTATCTTGCAAAAAAGGAGTCCCATCCGGGTTCTCTCCGATCTTTTTACGGGTTACTCCAAGTGAATTATAGGTCGCACCGACGGTCGTGATTCCGGCATCCAATACGCCCGGCATGCGCTTGGCATTAACCTTCGTTTCGTCGTCTACGGCTTCTACACCGTCCAACACGTACTCAATCGGAATCTTTGCATAGAGCTTCTTGGATGAACTACTCTGATCCTTTGCTTGTAATGCCGGATTGTTTACCGGATCATACGTTTCTCCTTCGGGTACTTTGAAAATAACGTAGGCGCCACCGAAAATAGAAGTTAAATATTGGGGTGACCTTCCTTTGTCGGCCTTCCCATCAAAGTAGACATGTTCCATATCGAAAGCCGGTTGATCCGGGAACTTCGGATTGTTCATATTGAACTCGAACTCGGAGCTGGAACAGTCGACCGGTGAATTCGGATTATAAATCTCGAGCTTATGATTAGCTGCGAACTGTGAAATCACACAGCTTTCACCGGGTTTCAGAGGGTAAGTCGTTCCATTTCCGGGGAATTTCCATATCCGATCGGTGTAGACATATTTGTCGCCGTCCTCCTGAGGCCACACGGGAAGGATGGGAGTGGCTTTCGTCGGATACAGATTCGCAAAATAAATGTCATCTAAGTAAAGCGTTTCTTCCGAATTGTTATAAATTTCGTAAAACTGATTTCGGAAATAGAATTTGGCCGTTCCCGCGTAAAAGATTTCTTTAAACACGAGAGGGCTTATTTTCTGACCGGAAATAGGCAAATCAATCGTCGCACGATGATTCAATACGGGATGGTTCACTAAACTGCCGTTTAAATAATACCATACGCCTTCCTTGTTTTTTAATTTTCCCGAGACGACGATGCTGTACATTCCGGGAATCAGATCGCCAATCTCTACGGTCGAGGAAGTGAGTTCTTTTTCCACGCGGATCCCTTCGGTATAGTTGTTCAAAATAAGTTTCAGTCCGCTTGTGCCGTCAAAACCGGGCACTGTGATTTCGGGACGAATAGTGACGGATATCGGCGTTATTTCTTTTGTTCCGAGAGCATCGGAAAACGAGTCGCATGAAACCAAGAAAGACGCTGCCCCGATGAGTGCAAGATATATTTTTTTGTGCATAGTCCAACGTATATTAATGGATTAATAAATTTACTTCTAATCCGAAGAAGAAGTCTTTTACAGGGAGAAATCCTTCGCCCCCTTGATGATACGAGCCGGGGTTGCGCTTGGATTCCACAACCGGATAATATCTGAACATATTGTTCGCAAAGAAGGAGACACGCATAAAATTGCGTATTTCTTTTGTTATATTGATATTGAAATTGAATAACGGCGGGATGGATTCAACAATGTACAAGGCATCGTTGCGTCGACGAAGGATGGATTTAAACTCTGGCTCATCCTTCTTCGAAGGGTCGAAGTCGTATTGTTTTCCGTCGTTCTTGGAGATATAAGCTACAGGGACGGTATCATTGCCGAAAGTATAACGGTCTCGCTGGCTCCAAACGGTTTCCATTGTGAGGGTAACCACAAATCCTATTTCGGGGATGTTATGTGTTGCCCGTAGAGCTGTCGAGAACCGGTCGGTTTTATGTTTGGACATCGCTGGGCCGTACAGTCCGACGTGGGTGCGCGAAGCGCCTCCTTCACCGCTGTTGTCATAATAGGTATAGGTGTCCTGATAATTCTCGTTCTCCATGTAGGCGCCCGAAAAAGAAAAGGCGGTACGAATGGCGTCAATCCGGTTGATGCGTAAATCGAACTCAACGCCTTGGCTGTTCATGACCAAATGGTTGGAAGGAACATAATATTTCGCCAACACGGGATGAGCGGCCGATAATTTGTAAACCGGTTGATTCTTGCCTCCCGCGCGTTTATATTGTTTAAAAGTAACCGGATTGAACCTGGGCGACATGGAATAGCCATTCTTCAAGTGTTCTTTAAATGCGGTGACATACAGTTGGAAGTCATCGAACAGGAAATCTGCTCCGAGCTCCGCTTTCGTGTTGGTCGCCGCTTTCAGGTCATGATTTCGGGTGTCGAAAACCCGTGTCGTTGTCATAAAGATACGCTGATCTTCGGGAATCTTATCGTTCGGCATCTCGTTGATGTTGATGTATTCGAAGTATGCTTTCTCCGGATACAAATAAACCAGAGTAGGCATCTTCGCTGTCACGCCGTATCCCGCTTTCAGGAAAACCTTTTGAGGAATCACTTCGAATGAGGCGTTAATACGGGGGGATAAGACGTTCTCTACGTCTTTCATCATATCGTATCGTAATCCCGCCTGAACACGTAATTGGTTGTTAGGGGTAAGGTGTGCGGTCAAGTTCTCTTCCACAAAGAACGAACCGTGCCGGATAAAGGGTATGTCTTTGTAAGCACGCGGTCTGAACGTGGCGTTGAGCGCTTGTAAATTACGGTAAGGCGGAGCCATCCGGTCAAAGACTTTCCCTTTCCCTACATTACCCTCCAAGCGGTATTCTCCTCCGAGCAGTATCCGATGATCCGTTTTACCCCATCGTTTAAACAACGTGGCCGATAATTTGGCAAAGGCGTTGATCTCTTTTCCGTAAATATCATATTTCCCTTTATAGGTGGAAGGCAGGAATACGGCCCGATCCGAAGGATTTACGTGCGTGTAGTCGGTAATCTTTTTCCCGTCCACGTCATATAAATCAAGGCCGGGCTTGTTGGTGATGACTGCTCCGTCGACCGTTGTCATGGAATAGGGAGCATTCGCCGCTGTATACAATTCTTCGTAATGACTTTTTTTATCCGTATAGCTTCCGGATAATGCGTACCTGATATTCTTCAGCCAGCTTTTATCTTTAAAATAGATGGTCCCGTTCGTGTTTAAAGATAACTTGGCATCTTTACCGCTTGATACGGTTTCCGTGATTTTATCGTCCGGATTACGGTCTCGTTTAGCCTGTCCGTACATGAAATCGACGATAGTATTACTCTTCCATCGATTGTCTAAATATACATTGGAGTAGATGGCCTTGGATGAGAAGCGCCGATAATATCGATACGACTGAACCGGCGTATTTACATTATAAGTATAGTCGGCGCTCAGGTTTAAATCACCGCGGTTCTTCCCGAGGTTGGTCCCTTTCTGTGCAAAGAAATGGTAGATATTCGGGTTCGTTCGCGCCTTAACGGTTAATGGGGTCTTACCGGCTTTCGATTTGACTAAGACGGCCCCCGACGTTAAATCGCCATATTCTGCCGAGGGGATACCCCGTATCACTTCGACCGATTCGATATTCTCGAGCGAGATGTTTCTCGTGTCAAGCCCTCCTCCCGGCGAAGCCGTTCCTCCCAACGCACCTAAATTTCCTAACACGGCAGGGTGCATAGCTTGCAGGTTTGCATTGTTCGAGAGCGGTGATCCGTCTTGTATAATGGTGGCACCAAGGGCATTCATCGCCGATTCGCCCCAGCCGTTTGGATTGCCTACGGTGCGGATATTGATCTGAGAAGCATAGTTCAGATTGGGATTAGCGGTGATTCCTCCCGGCAGTAAGGCTAGTACATTATTTAAACTGACCGATTGAAGGTGTTCGATCGCTTTATGAGAGATCGTCGAGGAAGTCGATTGTCCGCTCTGTCCGGGTTCTACGGTTACAACGACCTCTTTTAACCGGAAATTGTCTTCTTTTAAGATAAAGTCAACGCTCGTATCGGCATGTATTTTCAAGAGCGTGTCTACGGTGACTTTCCCAATGAAAGATACTTTTAACCTGATTTCACCTTCGAAAATGGGAGTAAGAGTGTAATCTCCGTTTACATCGCTTGTTGTGCCGATGCCGGAAGCTTCAATGATAAGTGAAGCACCGGGAAGAGGCTGTTTTTGATGCCTTGTTGACATTTCATATACGGTTCCCCGCAGAGAAAACTTCTTTTGGCTCAACAGAGGAACCGCGTTAAAAGACAGACCTGCTATTCCGAAGAGGATAAGCAGGATTTTTCGTTTTGTTGTTATCATAGTTCTTAGTGCATATATTGGTCAGATATTCATATTATTTTTTGTACCCAACCATCTTTCTTTTGTCTGTGTTTTTTTTGAGGCGCAAAGATAAAAAATCACAGGTTACAAATCAATCCCTATTTTTGGGGATATTGAAAAGTGGGTTTTTCGATTAGGAGCCATGAGAAAGATAAGGATGGATCAAAGATTCGTGATAAAAAACAGATCCTGTACCGGTTGTTCATCCGAAAAAAAACTATACCTTTGCCAGACAAAGTTTGAGGGTGATGAAAAAAGGCACAAGAAAACGATATCGATTGGGATTGGCGCTAAGTGGAGGCGGAGCAAGAGGCTTTGCACATATTGGCGTGTTCAAGCTATTGGAAGAGTGTGGTATTCGTCCGGATGTGATCGTCGGAACGAGTGCCGGAGCACTGATGGGGACTTTATTTGCTGCCGGTCATGCGGCAGATGAAATCAAACGGATGTTTACGGGGCGGGAATTTTCGGAGTTTGCACAACTGCAAATCCCGAAGGCCGGTTTATTTGACAGTAACCGTTTTAGCCGGTTTGTCGAACGTCATCTGCGGGTGAAGACATTCGAGGAACTTCAAACTCCGATGATTGTTGTCGCCACGGATCTCGATCACGGGTGCAGCCATCACTTCTCATCCGGTCCTATTGCTGAACCGATTCGTGCATCATGCAGTATTCCGATCATTTTTAATCCAGTGATAATCGACGGAATCCATTATGTGGATGGTGGACTTTTTCATAATTTTCCCGTGTCGGTGATCCGTGATCTCTGCGATGTGGTGATTGGGGTGAATGTGAACCCATACACGTCACCCAAATACAGCCAAAACATTTACAGCATTGCCGAACGATCGTTTCACTATCTCTTTGAGGCGAACACAGCAAAAGACCGCACCAATTGCGATTTGTTGATTGAGACGGCAGAGTTCGGAAAATATAGAATGTTCGATCTGAAGAATGTCGACCTTATCGTGGATGTCGGGTATCGTACAGCTCTCAAGACATTCCACAAGTTCGTGAAGGCTTCGGACAAGAAAGAGTTACTCATTCATGCCTTTTTGGACAGAAATGCGATTATTACTTAATAAATGTTATGGAAAGAGATGAAAAAGTATTTATCTATCAGGTGTTTCCGAGGATTTTCGGAAACAGGACGCACCCTTGTGTGAAGCATGGAAGTTTGCAGCAAAACGGGTCAGGTAAATTTGACGACTTCACATCGACCGCTTTAAAGGAGATCAAAGATTTCGGTATCACGCATGTGTGGTATACCGGTGTCATTGAGCATGCCACGCAGACCGACTATACCGTGTTCGGCATACCTAAAGACCATGATGCCGTAGTAAAAGGGAAGGCCGGATCACCGTACGCAATCAAAGACTATTACGATGTGACGCCCGATCTTGCCCGAGAGGTCCCTAATCGTATGGCCGAATTTGAGGCACTTGTCGATCGTACGCATGAGGCTGGCTTGAAAGTTATCATTGACTTTGTGCCTAACCACGTCGCCCGGCAGTACCATTCCGATGCCAAAAATCCGCTTATGCAGGATCTGGGACAAAATGATCAGACTCATCTTGCTTTCGATCCGAACAATAACTTTTACTATCTGCCGGGACAGACTCTCCAACTGCATTTCGGTGCACAGCAGGAAGATTTTGAATACAGTGAATTTCCAGCCAAAGTGACCGGTAACGATTGCTTTTCTGCGCATCCCGGCCAAAATGACTGGTATGAAACGGTTAAGCTGAATTATGGCGTTGATTTCCAAAACGGAAAACTCGGACATTTCTATCCGGTGCCTGACACATGGAAGAAGATGCTCGATATCCTGAGGTTCTGGCTTGGAAAAGGGGTAGACGGATTTCGTTGTGATATGGCGGAGATGGTGCCGATCGAATTTTGGGAATGGGTTATTCCACGTGTGCGTAGCTGGAAGAATGTGATTTTTATTGCCGAAGTATATCATCCGTCACTTTATCGCGATTTCTTGAAACGTGGTCAATTCGATTATCTGTATGACAAGGTTGGTCTGTATGATACGCTTCGGGAGGTCATGTGCGGACGAGCTCCGGCCGGCCGGCTGACCGAATGCTGGCAGGCTGTCGACGATATCCGCCCTCACATGTTGGCTTTTCTCGAAAATCACGACGAACAGCGGATCGCCTCCGACTTCTTCGCCGGGGAAGCACAAGCCGGGATACCCGCTTTCCTTACGGCAGCTACGATGGGTACTAACCCGGTGATGATCTATTGCGGACAGGAACTGGGCGAACGGGGTATGGACGAAGAAGGCTTCAGCGGACGTGACGGACGCACAACGATATTCGATTACTGGAGCCTTGAGTGCTTGCGTAAATGGAACAACGACGGACGGTTCGATGAAGGACAGCTAACCGACGAACAGAAAACGTTGCGTCGCCAATATGCCGCCATTCTCCGCATCGCTGCCGCAGAGAAGGCAATTTGTCAAGGGAAATTTTTCGATCTGATGTACGTGAATCGGAACAACCCGTATTTCGATCCGCACCGGCAGTATGCATTCTTGCGCAAGTCGGGCCGTGAAGTCTTGCTTATTGTCGCGAATTTCGATCGGACGCCCCGGACGGTACGCGTCAACATCCCCGACGAAGCTTTCCGAAGCCTGCCGATTCCGGATAATCAAGCGGCCGAGCTGACGGACCTGTTTTCAGGAACGAAGACTGTCGGCACATTGACGGCCGCCTGCCCTTACGAGATGGCTTTGCCCGCATGCTCCGGAAAAATCTTGAAATTCCATTACAATACTCAGGGGTGAATATTTTAAGCGAGTGAAGGGTTTTTTCCATAAACAGACCCGTTATTTCGGAATAAGTTCCTACTTTTGTACGATATTACTTTTAAATAAAATTCGATCTGATGAGTGCACATACTCCTTTTGCTGTCTTTTCGGGAACAAACTCCCGTTATCTTGCAGAGAAAATCTGTAATAGTCTGGGTTGTTCGATGGGACAGATGAATATTGAACATTTCTCCGACGGTGAGTTTTCCGTCTCATACGAAGAAAGTATCCGTGGCAAAGACGTGTTTTTAGTACAATCTACATTCCCCAATGCGGACAATCTGATGGAACTCCTGCTGATGATGGATGCAGCCAAACGTGCTTCAGCACATTCGGTCATTGCCGTCATTCCGTATTTCGGATGGGCACGTCAAGACCGGAAAGATAAACCGCGCGTCTCCATTGGGGCGAAAATGATTGCGGATTTGTTGAGTGTGTCCGGTCTGGATCGGCTCATCACGATGGATTTGCATGCGGATCAGATTCAAGGTTTCTTCAATGTGCCAGTCGACCATCTGTACGCCTCATCCGTATTTCTTGACTACATCAAAGCGCAGCTCCCGCTCGATAACCTCGTGATGGCCACCCCTGATGTAGGCGGCACGAAACGTGCCAGCAGCTATTCGAAATTTCTTGAAATACCGATGGTCATCTGTTATAAGAAACGACTTAAAGCCAATGAGATTGCCGACATGAGGATCATCGGTGATGTAGATGGCAGAGATGTGCTGTTAGTCGATGATATTGTCGATACCGCCGGAACGATTACGAAAGCCGCCGATCTGATGATGCAAAATGGAGCGAAATCCGTGCGGGCAATGGCAAGCCATGCCGTAATGTCTGACCCTGCTACGATGCGTATTGATCAGTCGTCGTTAAAAGAAATGATTTTCACCGATTCGATTCCCTATACGAAGAAAAGCGAAAAGATTACAGTACTGTCGGTGGCCGACATGTTTGCCGAAGCCATCCGGCGTGTGTGCCACGACGAATCGATCAGTTCGCTTTATGCTATCAAGTAACGGGCGGGGAACAGATGATTATGAGTTAAGTATGCTGACAGCTGACAACTGAATACTGACAACTGAAAAACAATGATCAAACAATGCCATGATTTTGGATTTTCCGAACATTAAAGAAGAACGGTTACCGCGTTTTAAAGGCGGTGAAAAGGAATATATCGCACGTATGTTTGTCGATGAGCATAACCGTATCATGTACGGCCGGCTTGAATCCGGCGCATCCATCGGCATGCATATGCACGATACGAGTAGCGAAACTATTTATGTCCTGCAAGGAAGCGGTAAGGTGTTGATCGACGACGGGGAAGAGAACGTGAGCGCAGGGCAGTGTCATTACTGCCCGAAAGGTCATGCGCACAGTCTTGTGAACGACAGTGATGCCGATCTGATCTTTTTTGCCGTTATCCCTCAACATGAAAGCGTAGGCTAAGCCTCCTGCTGTCACTTTTATCAGATAATCATTCCGCTCCCAATGCAGAGATGATGCTCCTTGTCGTATACGACAGCGAACTGCCCGGGCGCAATGCCCTGTATCTTGTCGTCGCTACGGATCGTATATAAGTCGCCGAAGCGACGAATATAGCCATGCGTGAACTCGGGTGTGTGACGAATCTTGAATGTGATTTCTTTCTCATCGTCGAACGTCCCCCAGATATCTTCGGTGATAAAATGGAAACCTTCCATACGAATCGTTTTGCCGTATTGTGTTTCCGGATCGTAGCCGTTCGAGACATAAATAATATTATCGTCCACATCTTTCCGGATCACGAACCACGGTCCTCCGCTCAATCCTAACCCTTTGCGCTGACCGATGGTGTGAAACCAGTAGCCTTGATGTTTACCGATCACCTTACCGGTTTCCAGTTCGATGATTTTCCCTTCACGACGGCCGAGATAACGCTCGATAAAATCGTTGTAATCAATTTTACCGAGAAAGCAGATGCCCTGACTGTCTCTGCGCTGTGCGCTCGGCAGGTTCTGTGCCGAAGCAATGGCACGCACTTCACTCTTCATCAGGTGGCCGATCGGAAACATCAGCTTGGAAATTTGCAGATTCGTGATCTGACCGAGGAAATCCGTCTGATCTTTCACGGGGTCTTTCGCTGTTGACAACCACGTCCGACCGTTGATCTCCGTTGTTGTCGCGTAATGTCCCGTAGCGATTTTGTCGAAATCTTTTCCCCATCGGTCTTCAAAGCATCCGAATTTGATGTAGCGATTGCACATCATATCGGGATTGGGAGTCAGGCCACGTTTTACGGACTCGATCGTATAGCTGACCACTTTGTCCCAATATTCGTCGTGAAGCGAAACCACCTCCATCCGGCAGCCGTATTTCTTTGCTATATATGTGGTCATTTCGATATCTTCTTCCGCCGGACAGTCGATGTATCCGTCCTTATCCTCCATCCCGATACGGATGTAGAAAATCGTCGGGTCGTAGCCCGCCTCTTTCAGCAGATGTACGACGACCGAACTGTCTACCCCTCCGGAAACCAATGCGACTATTTCCATACTCTTACCGATAACTTTTCCGCAAAAGTACAAAAAAGACATCTTTCGGACAACGAAACCGCTTCGTTCCTGCTTATTGGCATAGAGAATCCCCTCTTTGGGGGATTGCGGCGTTCCTTCGTTCGTCGTACCTTTGAAGCCGGATGAACAAGCGCAATCAACGACCATACACGCCATGCCCGTGGAGAGATGACGCACCTCACCGAAGCTCTTATTGCTTTGACTGCCCGCCATGGATTCGAACTGAAGGAGTTTAAGCGGCTCTTGCCGCATTATTCACGCTAAAACGAAGATTTCGTCTCCCTCCTGATGTTTTTCTCCCTCCCTAACAAAGGGGATATAGTCCTCAAAAATCCCCTTTTTTAGGGATTGTGAACACTGTTCATTTGGCGTAATTTTGCAATTGTAATTTTACTGTTTAAGTAGATAAATGGCACAAGTACAGAAAGAGGATATACGCCGTATCATTCTGCAAGCGGCACGGGGAGAGTTTCTGCAAAAGGGATTCAAAGATACTTCTATGCGTACTATCTCGAGACTGTCGGGGGTAACGCTTAGCAATATTTACAACTATTTCAGAGACAAGGACGAGATTTTCCGTGCGGTACTCACACCGTTGCTCAATGCTTTCGAGCAGTTGTTCGCCGAACACAACAGCGATGATTACATGAGTAAGGAATTTTTCTCAATGGACTCGCACCAGAAAAAGTTGATCGATGATTTTATGGTTATCCCGACGAATTACAGGACGGAGCTGAAAATATTGCTTTTCAATTCCGCGGGTTCGTCGCTCGAAAATTTCAGAGACACCTTTGTCGATCGGTACACGCAGGAGAGCCTGCGGTATATGAAATTAATGAAAGAACGATACCCTCATATCAAAGCCGACTTCTCTGATTTTTTCTTGCATTCGATGTGCTCACTTTGGCTGACGGTGATGGGCGAAATCGTAACGCACGACGAATTGACCGATGCCGATATCAAACAGTTTATTACGGAATACATCACTTTCGGTACTGCCGGATGGAAAGCTTTGATGAAGATATGAACAAAATATTTTTTTTGAACGAATTAGAACAATGTTCTTTAATAGGTATTGGGCGTTTGGTATTCGGTCTTGGGTGTGTTGTAGAGACGTAATTGCCGAGCAAGAGCAAATGGTTAGGGTAAAATTGTGTTTTTTACACCCCAACACCTAACCCCCAAAACCCAATACCAAACATAAATATAATTGAATTATTAATTAATAGACAATACAGATGAAAATAGAAAAGATCAACAGATGGTTTGCCCGTAGAGGCGAATGGATTGTAAAAAGACGATGGGTGGTAATAATCGGATTCATTGCTCTGTTTGCCGCAGGGTTCTATGGGCTTCGGTTTATGAAAATCAACGACTCGTGGGAGAGCTACTTCCTCGAAGACGACCCCGTACTGCTCAAGACAGAAGAGTTCAAAGCCGTATTCGGCAACGACAATTATGCTGCCGTATTGACCGATTGCGACAACACTTTTACCAAGGAAAATCTGGAACTCATACGCGAGCTGTCGAACGAGATGCTCGACAGTATGTCGTATGCCGACAAGATGACCTCTATCACCGACATCGAATTTATGATAGGCAATGAAGAGGGTATGTCTATCGAACAGATTGTGCCCGAAGAGATACCTTCCGACGAGGCAGGGCTTGCAGAGATACGCCGTAAGGCATTCCTCAAACCGTATATCGCCAACCGACTCGTATCGCAAGACGGCAGAAACACTTGGGTATTGCTCAAACTGCGTCCCTTCCCCGACGATTCGGTATGGTACAAGGGCAAAGGTTCGGTGCCTCCCGAGAACCTGACAGGTAGAGAATTGGAACACATCATAAGAAAAGACAAGTACAAGCCCCTCAACCCGAAAGGTATGGGACTTCCCTATCTTACCGACCAGAAGATGAAATGGATAGGCAAGGAGTTACCTCGTATTATGGGGCTGGCTATATTGCTGGCAATCGTAGTGCTGATATTTGCCACCAGATCGTTGAGGGGAGTCGTAGTGCCTGTCGTTACGGCAATAGGGTCTATCGTGATGTCCTACGGTATGCTCGGATATCTTCGTTTCTCGATAGACAGCGGTATGATGTTGATACCTATGTTGCTGGCTTTTGCCGTGGCGATAGCTTACAACATACACGTACACTCGTTTTTCAGGCGACGATTCCAGATGTACGGCAATCGTCGGCAGGCGGTCGTAGACACGGTAGGCGAGATGGGCTGGCCTGTACTGTTCAGTGCCCTGACTACGTTTGCCGCACTGCTGTCGTTCCTTACCATTCCTGCCACACCGATGCACTTTATCGGTATTGCTACTTCTACGAGCGTGATGCTTACCTTCCTGATTGCCGTAACCGTGATGCCTGCCGTCCTCAGCTTCGGCAAAGACCGCCAACCCGACCCCAAGATACAGGCAGCCGGAGGCGGATGGCTCGACCACCGTCTCGAAGCATTCGGTAATGTGGTATTGAATCGCGAGAAAGTGATATGGGGCATATTCATTGTCTTTACCGTCTTTATGATTTATCAGTTTACCAAGATAGAGACGGCATTCGATGTGGAGAGTTCGATGGGACGTAAAGTTCCTTATGTAAAAGAAATACTCGAAGCGAGTGAGACGGAGCTCGGCTCTATTTACTCGTACGATGTTATGATAGATCTGCCCGAAGACGGAGCCGCCAAGTCGCGCAAAACGCTGGTAGCCCTCGACTCATTGCAGAGATATGTCGATAAATATCCGTTGACCAAACGCAGCTCTTCGATATTGAACATACTCAAAGACCTCAATCAGACACTCAACAACGGCGATGCCGCCTACTATGCCATACCTGCAAACTCCGACGAGATAGCCCAACAACTGTTGCTCTACGAGAATGCCGGAGGCAGCGAAGCAGAGACGTGGATAGATTACGATTACCGACGGCTGAGGCTGCAGGTGGAGATGAATGCGTATAATTCGGGTGAAGCCGAAAGAGAGTTGAAAGACGTGGCGGAGGTAGCCGAAAAGTTGTTCCCCGATGCCAAAATCACTCCCGTAGGCTCTATGCCGCAGTTTACCGCAATGATGAACTATGTGGTACGCGGACAGATTACCTCCTTTGCCGTGTCGCTATTGATTATCGGAGTGCTGATGATGTTGGTATTCGGAAGCATTCGTCTTGGGCTTATAGGGCTTATTCCTAATATTATGCCTGCCATCACGGTAGGCGGTCTGATGGGTTGGCTCGGATATCCGCTCGATATGATGACGGCTACCATTATGCCGATGATACTCGGTCTGGCTGTCGACGATACCATTCACTTCATCAACCACGGACATCTCGAGTTTCAGCGTCAGCGCAACTATCGAAAAGCCACTCTCAGAACATTCCGTATAGTGGGTACTCCCATCTTGCTTACAAGTCTGGTCATATCCGCCAATTTTGCGATGTATATGACATCGAACGGACTTACCATAATACATATGGGTATACTGTCGGTGGCAGGTGTATTGACGGCTTTGTTAGCCGACTTGTGCATTACGCCGCTATTATTCCGCCGTTTCAGAATATTCGGTAAAGAAAAGAATTGAGGTAGGTGTTAGGGATTGGGTATGGGGTTGTTCTTGCCTAATACCCAACACCTAATATCTCTTAAAAATAAACAGCGTAATAATATGTATATATAGAATATGAACGCAACAATCAGAACAATTGCCGCAGTGGCTGCTTTCATCATATTGACGACCGCCGCACAGGCACAGACAGCAGGTATCAGAGGTGTTGTCGTCGACGATGCGAACGAAGAGCCGCTGATAGGTGCAAACATATACATCGAGCAACTTCGGCAGGGCGATGCGGCAGGGAGTAACGGCGAATTCGCCTTCTCGGGACTTGCGGCAGACACGTATACTGCCATCGTATCGTATATGGGCTATCGTACACGGACGGAGAAGATTACACTGCGCGAGGGCGAGACACGACAGATAAAGATACGTCTCCAAGCTGAGTCGAAGTCGCTCGGAGAGGTCGTCGTAACGGCAAAGGGCGAAGCCCGAATACTACGCGAACAGGCTATGCCTATCTCGGTCATATCGATGAATCAGCTTAGCGGAACGGTCAATAGTATTGTCGATGTGCTAAACAAAACGGTAGGTGTTACCCTGCGTTCGTCGGGCGGAGTAGGTGGAGCTACACGCCTCTCGGTGCGCGGGCTGGAGGGCAAACGCATAGGATTCTTCATCGACGAAACGCCTTTGAACGACAATACCGATTTTATCGACATCAACGATATACCTATCGATATGATAGACCGTATCGAGGTGTACAAAGGCGTAGTACCTGCCAAATTCGGCGGCTCGGCAATGGGGGGTGCCGTCAATATAGTCCTCAAAGAGTACCCTGACCGTTATGCCGATGCAAGTTATGCTGTCGAATCGTTCAATACTCATAAGATACAGACCGTTGTCAAAAGAAACATTAAGGAAAAAGGTATCGTATTCGGTGTAGGAGGAGGATATACATATTCCGACAACGACTACGTTATGGAGCTGTCGCACCTGAATAATATAAAGGTGAAACGCAATCACGACAAGTATAAAAAGCTGTTGTTGGGCGGGTCGTTGAAAGCTAAAAAATGGTGGTTCGACGAGGTAGAGTTCGAGCCCGTATTTGTCGGTACATACAGAGATATTCAGGGCATAGAGACCGACATACGCGAGGCATTCATAAAGTCGCGTGCGTACATTCTTGCCAATACTCTGAAAAAAGATAATTTCCTAATCGAGGGGCTCGACCTCGATATGTCTACTTCTGTGGCTTACACCGACTATAATCTTGTCGATACGGCAAAGCAATGGTATGACTGGAACGGCAATGCTTATCCGTCCGTATCTCCGTATGGGGGAGAGTTGGGCAACAGGTACGCCTCCGACGCCCGAAACAAAAAGTTTACGATATTAAACAAGCTGAATCTGGAATATCTCATAGGCAAGCAACATACCATCAACTTCAACTCGTACTTTGCTTTTGCCGACGGATATCCCAAAGACGATATGCGGGAGCTCAGCATAGGCAAAAAGGCGGTGTTCGACTCCAAAATGCGAAGTTGGACAGGAGGGCTTACTTACGATTTCCGTAGCGTAGACGACCGTTTCCTCAACTCGCTGACCGCTCGTTATTATCTTTATACGATGAATACACGCAGCGCCAGCATATTCGGATTGGGCGATAAGGACGTGAATCTGAACAAGAGCGACTTCGGTATCAACGACGCTTTGCGTTATCGTTTTATGCCCGACCTGATGGGGAAACTGTCGGCGGGTTACGACGTGCGGATACCGTCCGAGACCGAGTTGCTGGGCGACGGATATACCATATCGCCGTCGGAGGCGCTGTTGCCCGAACGCAATACGAGCGTCAACATCGGTATGCTGTACGACCTGACGGGCAAAAAGCCGAGCAACCTGCAAATAGAGATAAACGGATTCTTTATGTATCTGCAGAATATGATACGTTATACGAAAGGTATTATAGGGGCACAGTATCAGAATTTCGGAGAGATGCGTACGATAGGAGTAGAAGCCGAAGTGAAAGCCGATATTACTCATTGGTTATACGGATATGCCAATGCTACGTTTCAAGACCTCCGTGATGCACGACGATACGAAGAGAACAGCTCTGTCCCAAATCCGACGAAGGGGTTGCGTATGCCCAATATTCCGTATCTGCTTGCCAATGCAGGACTGGAGTTTCATACGGAGAATATCTTTGGAGGCAAGGGGCAAAATACCCGTATTTTTGCCGACATATCGTTTGTGGAGGAGTATTTTTACGATTTCGAGATGGCTGCCGGACAGCGGCGTATCCCACGCAGTACGACGATAGACCTCGGCTTCGAACACAGTTTTTTCAACAACAGTCTTTTTATTTCCGGAAAAATAAAAAACCTGACCGGTGCACGCGCGTTGTCCGAATTCAACCGTCCGCTACCGGGACGTAGCTTCGGCATAAAAATAAGATACGTGCTTAAATGATACGTTTTTAGATAATTAGATAACAATAAATCATTTTATAAATAAATTTTTAATCAAGTAATATGTGTAAAAAAATGTTTTTAGCGGCTTGTATTGCCGCAGTAGTGATGACGGGTTGCAAAAAAGACACTCCGAATGTACCCGATGGAGGCAAAGGTAAATTTTTAATTGAGACCACCGTTAAGAATCCTGAAGGTATGAGCGGTTCGTCGTTCTTACAGCTGGTTCCCGATATATCTGGGAGTATCGATAATTCCAACGCCATTCCGTTGGGCTTTTCGAGTCCGGTAATGGTCGTAGACAACAGCGTGTTTATTTTCCCCACTATGGGCAAAGATGCCGACAATAACATAAAGCGCTATACCTACAACCTCTCGGCACAGAAGCTCACCGATATGGTGAAAATGGACGTGCCGGCAAACACAATGCCTATCAATATTATTAAAGTAACCAATCGGAAAGCCTATGTGCCGTTCTACACTTTGGGCGTGGTGTGGATTGTCGATATCGAGACGATGCAGAAGACGGGCGAGATAGACCTTAAACCTTATTCGCACAAAGACTCAAGCCCCGAGCCTGCTTTCGGTATCGTACGCGACGGACTCTATTACCTGCCACTCGACCAGATTAACGAAAACTTTATGCCTTACGAAGATTATCGTCAGGTAGATGTGGCTGTAATCGATACGAAAACAGACAAGGTACAGAAGATTATATCCGAAAAGACATCGAAGCTCTCTTTCCCGACAAGACCTATGTTGAGGAATATGATTTTCACCGACGAGCACAACGATATCTATATTGCCTGCACGGGCAATTTCGGACTTAACCCGACGTATCTCAATAACGGTTTCGTCTGTATCCCTGCGGGAAGTACCGAATTCGACGTATCGAAATCGTGGGATATAAAGGATAATGTGATAATCGGCACCGACGAAAACTACAAACCAGCCTCGATATTCAACTGCAAATATATAGGCAACGGTAAGGTAGCCGCCTATGTCAATATCATAGAATTGAACGGCGAAAATCCGTATACCTCGAAAAACAGTATGGCTGTAATTATAGATATGAAAGCTAAGACGATTACCAGAGTGAAAGGTGTCCCGTTGAGCGATAGCCATAGCGTGGTAGTGGAATTCTATAACGGTCAGGTTTTCTTTGGAGCTTACGGCGACAAGCAAGCAGGCTTCTTCACATACAACCCCGCAGACAGCGAGGCAAAACACGTATGCACCACAACGGGTAATCCTATCGATCTCTATATTTTCAAATAAAAGGTTATTGGGTGTTTGGGTATTGATATACCGTATATACGCTCATATTGGGCGTATATACAACCCAATACCTCTATGCCGAAAGTTGCATTAGTTTTTGAATAATAAAAGGTTAGATATATGTACACGAAACAAAAATATAATACCGATGTTCTCTGTCACCGTTCGATACGGTTGTGCGGATAGTTGGCTTTGTCTACAAAGCATTTTATGCGTGAGTTCTTACGAACGGAGCGGTTGGATTGTCTGGACGGAAAAACGTTTCCCCTGCCCCAAAACAACCCCAAAATCGTAGGAGCCTCGATACGCTCTGACGAACATACGAGATTAATTAAACATAAAATTAAAAGAAGGAGAATACTATGATAAAAACGAATGATTTTACGGATTATTACACGAAGCAACACGCGAATATGATAAAGCAGTTCGAGCAATGGTTTCGGTGTGTACGAAAAAGTGCCGCTCCGTACATAACGCCCGAGCAGTCGGAGAGGGTACACGAAATCGCTTTGAAAGAATACGAGACGCTTATCCCCGAAATACCTTATATCGGCGGTAAGAAAGTAGCCGGTACACGCAATCTGGTAGGCAGTGTCATACTGCTTGCATATATCAGAGCGTTCGAAAAAGAAGGGCTCTCGGAGCGAGTCATCGGCGAAATCGTTTATAAAAGTTTCGACGCTTTTTTTGCTCGAATTCCAGCCGTATTCGGCACCCTTGCGGGAAAACTGATGTTCGTGCCGTGGTATGTAAAAAAGCGTAAAAAGACGATGGAACGTGTTGCCGCCTTGTCATATACGGAAGGCTTCGTTTCCAGTTTTGTGCCTTGTGTCGACGGTAGTTTCGTTTTCGGACAGGATGTGTCGGAATGTGCCATTCACAAATTCTACGTAAAGCACGGTGCTCGGAAATATGTGCCATATCTTTGTTTGGGCGATTATCCGATGTTTCGCAGACTGAATATAGGATTTTTCAGAACCAAAACGATAGGGCACGGAGATGCCGTATGCGATTTTCGTTTCAAAAAGGGGAAAACCGAAAGCGGCTGGCCTCCCGAGAATCTGGCTGAATGGCAGGGAAGTAGGGAAAACTGAGGTAGCTGTGAGAAATGATATTGAGCACTGCTGGGAGAATGATGGAAAAATGTTGGTTGACAATATCGAACCGTTATCGCAATGTGATTTTACACGAAGATATCGTAATACCGAATCATTTCCACACAGTTACACAAAACATTAAAATAAATAACAAATAAAATTTTATAGATATGAATAGTAAAAAGATTAACGAAAAAGGAAGCATTTATCCGTCGGAATGCACGACCGTGATAGTCGGCAATAAGATGACAGACGACGGTTCGATGATTGTGGCACGGTCTGAGGACTGGAATACTATGTTTGCCAAAAACTTGGAGATTTACGAAGACACTGCCGAAGGTCCCGAGACATTCGTTGCCCGCGACAGCGCCTTTCGCTGCGAGCTGCCACGTGAGGCACTCGGCTATACGGCGTTAGCTCCGTATCATCTGCCGGGGCACTGGGGCAGTGCGGGCTTCAACACGGCGGGCGTAGGTATGAGTGCCACTGAGAGTATCTTCAGCAACGAGAAGGCTCTGCAAGCCGACCCGCTTGTCGAGGACGGCGTTGCCGAAAACTCGGTATTCAATATCGTGTTGCCGTACGTACGCACGGCACGTGAAGGGGTGCGGCGTCTGGGAGAACTTATCGAACGCCACGGAATAGCCGAAGGATTCGGTATCGGCTTCGTGGACGATAGCGAGATATGGTATCTCGAGACCGCTTGCGGACATCGCTGGCTGGCTTGCCGTATGCCCGAAGACAAGTACTTCGTGACAGGCAATCAGAGTCGTTTCCGAAAGTACGACCCCAATGATACGGAGCACTATATGGCGTCTGCCGACTTGATAGAGTTTGCCCGCGAGCACGGACTGTACGACCCCGCCAAAGGAGAGTTCGACTTCCACGAAGCTTATGCCCGCGACATAGAGCTCGACACCACCTACAATTATCCCCGCGTATGGGGATTGCAGGCGATGTTTAGCCCGCAGATAAAGAACGACGTGGCACGCAACACATTCCCTGTATTTGCCGAAGCCTCCAAGCCGCTGAGCCTCGACGACATACGACGTGCATTCCGTTTCCATTACCAAGGTACCGAGCACGACCCCTATCTGCACCGCAACCCGAAGGAGAAGTACCGCCCTGTATCTATCTTCCGTACCACGCAGACACATATCCTACACGTACGTCCAGAGCTGCCGCAGGCTATCGGGCGTGTCGATTATATGTCTATGGGAATGGCTGTGCTGGGGGTATTCTTGCCACTGTATCAGGGGATAACGTCGTACCCCGAGGCGTACACGAAGGGAACCAACCGTTCGAGTGCAGACTCTGCCTATTGGAAGTTCCGTAAGGTGCAGACATTGGGAATGGTCGATTTTAATCGCTATGCTCCGCTCATTCAGAGCACATACTCGCGTTTCGAAGCCGAGACGGCACAGCGGCAATGCGAGATGGAAGAGCAGTATTTGCAGATATACAAGGCACAGCCTATACGTGCACGTGAGTTGCTGCAATCGTTTTCCGACAAGATGCTCGAAGCGGCTCTCGACGTAACGGACAAGCTGACCGAGAAGTTGTTTACCTGTCTTGCCGAAGATATTCAGGCAGAATACCGCTTTGCCGGAGCGTGATTTCATAGCGACCACCTCTTGCGGTGAAAGGTTTTAATCGCAAAGTAAGCAAAGGAATATACAAAGTACGCAATAAATATGGATAGAATGAAAATAGAAAAATCTTGCAACCACTGCGAAACCCTTTGTATTACTTGCGATAGGAGAAAAAATAAAAACACTAACGGGGATTCCATAGATACGCCCCAATGGGCGTATCTACAACCCAATACTTTAGATTAGATTACATAAAAACAAGAAGAATAATTATGAACCTTGAAGAAATATTGAATCATCGCCGTGCTGTGCGTAAATACAGCACAACAGAGCTTATCGACACCGAAAAGGTTCGTCGATGTCTGGAGCTGGCTCTGCTTGCCCCGACAAGCTCGAATATGCAGCTTTTCGAGATGTATCACATTACCGACGGAGAACTCCTGAAGAGGTTAGCTGTTGCCTCGCTTGACCAGCAGTCGGCAACCACCGCTCAGGAGATGGTTGTCTTCGTGGTACGCCGCGACCTGTATCGGCAGCGGGCAAATACCGCTTTTGCTTTCGAAAAAGGAAATGTCGGTCGCAACAGCCCTACCGAAAAACAGGCTAAACGTATCCGTCTGTGGGATTCTTACTATAAAAAGCTGATACCTTTTCTTTATGCCCGCTGCTTCGGTCTGTTGGGACTGTTCCGAAAACTGTTGGTGTCGGTCGCAGGGCTTTTCCGTCCCATCATACGCCAGGTCTCCGAAGGAGATATACGTGTCGTTGCCCATAAGAGTTGTGCCTTAGTGGCTCAAACTTTTATGTTGGCGATGTCGGAACAGGGCTACGATACCTGTCCGCTGGAAGGGTTCGACAGCCTTCTGGTGAAGCGTATCTTGCGACTGCCCTGTTCGGCGGAAATCAATATGATTGTCTCGTGCGGTATCCGTACGGCAGGCGGCGTATGGGGCGAACGTTTCAGACAACCGTTCGAGACGGTATATAAACGAAATATATAACAATTCAATAGCATTTATAATTTAATACATAAAAATAATATGAACACAACAATCAGAACAATTGCCTCGGCGGTACTCATCACATTGGCAACCGCTGCACAGGCACAGACGGGGCGAGACATCGCCCAGAAGGTAAAAGACCGTCCCGATGGCGACACACGTCGGTCGGAAATGGTAATGAAACTCGTCAACAAGCGAGGCAGCGTACGCGAGCGTAAACTCGTCTCTTACTCTATCGATGTGGGTAAGAACAAAAAAGACCGTAAATCGATGATGTTTTTCAGCTATCCGGGCGATGTCAAAGGCACGGGCTTCCTTACGTGGGACTACGACCAGGTGGGCAAGGACGACGACAAATGGCTCTATCTGCCGGCAATGAAGAAGACACGACGCATCAGCGGCTCGTCGGCAAAGACCGACTATTTTATGGGCAGCGACTTCACCTACGACGATATGGGCAGCCGCAACGTGGACGAAGACACGCACAAGCTGCTCGGCGAAGAGACCGTCGACGGATACAAGTGCTGGAAGCTCGAGTCGACGCCGAAAGACAGTCGCGATATCTATTCCAAGAAGATAGCGTGGATACGTCAAGACTGCCTTATACCCGTCAAAGTGGAGTATTACGACAAGATGAACAAGTTGCACCGCAGGCTCGAGATATCGGATATACGGCAGGTCGACGGTTTCTGGACAGCTGCCAAGATGCAGATGACCAACGTGCAGACCGAGCACCAGACCATTCTCGAAATCAACAACCCGAAATACAACGTCCCCCTCGAAGAGGCGAAATTCAACGTAACGACGCTGGAGAAAGGAAGTTTTTGAGCTGGTATTGGGTGTTGGGTTTTAGGTATTAGGCTACCCTGCACCCAATCTCCAAAACCTAACACCTAAATTAAGTTATGCGTAAATTCAAAGAGTTACAGATTTGGCAATTAGGAATAGAAATAACCAAAGCCATTTATAAGATAGCAGAGAAATTGCCGAAAGAAGAGCGGTTCGGCATACGCAGTCAGATGACACGTGCTGCAGTTTCTATTCCAACTAATATTGCAGAAGGCAGCAGTCGGCAAAGCGATGTCGATTTCAGGCGTTTTCTGGAAATAGCCTTGGGCTCGCTGTACGAACTGGAAACACAATTAATTGTGCTTAAAGAACTATCTATAATAGATAACAAAGAATTGGATCCTATCTTTGAGATAATAGAACAGGAAAGCAAGATGATAAACCGCTTTATGTCGAAGGTAAAAACCTTTTCCAATTCTCCAACACCTAAACCCCAACACCTAACACCTAAAACCCAACCAAAATGAAACATCATACAATCATCCTTCTGTTTGCCCTATTATATGCGGCAATATCGACACACGCACAGACCTACGAAGAAAGTATCTGGCGTATCAAAGGTTTTGTAGATACGTATCACGCTATGCGTACCGACGAACCTAACAACCTGATGAGCTCACGCACTCGTGTACGCGGCGAGATAGGACGCGACTTCGGGCGGTCGTCGCTCTTCGTCTCGTTCAACGCAACGTACAATGCTCTGCTGAAAGCCCGTACCGGCTTCGAACTGCGTGAGGCGTACCTCGACCACCGCGGCGACCACTGGGGACTGCGTGCCGGACGGCAACTCGTCATCTGGGGAGCAGCCGACGGCGTACGTATCACCGACCTCGTCTCTCCGATGGATATGACAGAGTTTCTGGCACAAGACTACGACGACATCCGTATGCCTGTCAATGCCTTGCGATTCTTCGTCTTCAACGACAAGATAAAGCTCGAAGCCGTAGCCGTGCCTACCTTCGAGGGATATGTGTTGCCTGTAGACGCCTCCAATCCGTGGAGTGTGTTGCCGACAGACTCACCGCTGCCGGTCGTGTGGGACGACAAGGGCAGTCGTCCTGCATTCCGCCTCTCGAACTTCGAATACGGCGGTCGTTTGAGCTTCACTCTGCCAGGTATCGACTTCGCTCTGGCAGGGCTGTATACGTGGAACAAGATGCCTGTATTGCAATATAAACCTTCGATGACCGAAATCACCGTCTCGCCGCAATACTACCGTATGGGTTTTGTCGGCGGCGATGTGTCGAAGCCGCTCGGGCAGTTCGTGCTGCGGGGCGAAGCGGCGTACAACATCGACAAGCATTTCAGCTACACGATGGAGGCAGCCGGTGTTCCGCAACGAGGCTTCAACTCGCTCAACTGGTTGGTGGGCGTCGATTGGTATGCTCCGCACGAGTGGACGTTGTCGGTGCAGTGCTCTTCGGAGCATATCTTCGGGTACGAAGACATTATCTCACAGCAACCCAACGGCACGCTGGCGACGCTCAACGTATCGAAGAAGCTGTTCAACAGCACGCTGCAGCTCTCCGACTTCACCTATTTCGACATCGACAACAAAGGCTGGTTCAGTCGCTTTGCTGCCGACTATGCTCTGAGCGACCAGATACATCTGCTGGCGGGCTTCGACTGGTTCGGCGGCGACAAAGGCATCTTCGGTACTTACCGAAACAACTCCGAAGTATGGATAAAGGCGAAGTATAGTTTTTAGGGGAGTTTTTGGGTGTGTCTGCCCTTGCGTTTTTTGCGGTTAAAAAGACATAGACCGCAAAGAGAGGGAAAGTGTCCTGTGTGATTTTAACATTTTTCTCCTCATAAATAGGTAGTATTATAGGTAAAAATACTTACTTTTAGGGATTGTGGGCTGTGTTCGTTTATTATAATTTTGTAACTAAAAAAATGTATAAAATATGGATAAAAGAATCAAGTTGACAGGATACATCGGAATTGTGGCGAGTTTGCTGATGTTCACTGGCGATATGCTGCTTTACTTTACAACGGAGAATTTCGCCAATAGGCACGACGAATTGCTGCTATCGATGGGCAGTGTCTCTTTCGGGCGATTGGTAGCGGGCGGTTTGCTAGGTCCCCTGCCTGCGCTGCTGTACATCGTGGGAGCGTATCATCTCTACCTCCGCACCCAGAAGCCTTATCGGCGTTCTGCCCGGGTGATGTTTGCCATCTTTGCTGCAGGTTGGATGGTGGACGGAGCTTATCATGGCTTTTTCCCTGCCTTCGGCATTGTTTCGGCACAAGGACATCCCGAACTTATCAAGCCGCTTGCAGAATATGCTGGCTATCTGGGTATGCTCTTATTTGGGCTGATGGCGGCGGGCTGGACGATATTTACTGTCATGACGCTGCGTCGCCGGAACGATTATCCTCTGTGGATACTTCTCTTCAACCCACTATTTACAATGTGGCTCAACTTCGTGTGGGTGGAACTTCCGGCACCTTTCCAGGTCTTGATTGCCGGAGGATGGTACAACCTGGTCCATACACTCTTTTTTGCCGCATCGTTATTATCATTAAAGAAATCAATCAAATAATATAAACATATGGAACTCTCTTTTTTCACAACATTCGAGATAGGGTGGCTGAATGGATGGGTACCGTCGTTCGCTATGTTGCTGGTGCAAATTATTTTTATGATGCTCTTTCCCCAAGGGGGCAAACGGGCAGTCGATACGTCGTGGTACACCCCTCGGGATCGCCGATATGCACTTCTGAGTTCGGCGGCTCAGGCAGCAGTGTTGATCGTATCCGTTTTTGCGCCGTTTAAGTTCGGGACGGCTTGGTTTACTGTCGGTACGATCGTTTATCTGATCGCTTTTGCATTGTTCATCTGGTCTTTCTTTTCGTATAAAGCGGGGAAACCGGGTGAAACGATTCAGGGAGGCATCTACCGTTACTCGCGCAACCCGATGTATTTCTTCTTCATGCTCGGCATGCTGGGCGTGTGTATCGCTACGGCTTCGTTGTGGCTGTTGATTGTCATGCTACCGTTTGCTGTTTTTACGCATGGCATTATCCTTGGCGAAGAGCGTTATTGCGAAGCCACTTACGGCGAAAGCTACCGGAAATACAAGGCCTGCACGCCTCGCTATTTTTTAATTGTATAAGGTATTATAGGTTTTGGGTGTTAGGCATTGGGTTGTAGGGGCGAACTCTTGTGGTCGCCCAATAGAAACAGGGTACGTAGGGGCGTATCAACATACGCCCAAGATATACAGAATAACGAATATAAAAAGAACAAGCATTATGAGTATTACAAATTTTATTAACAGTGAGGCAAGTACCATCGTACAAGGTGTGAATGGTATACGCTTGTGTCAAGAATCGTGGATGATCGAAAGATCCATTAAACAGACAGAACGTCGCAAACCTGCCGTGCAGTCAGGAGGGAAGCGTACAGCAAAGAATAGAGCGTGTTACTTATAAAGACAGAGCGGTGCATAGATGAAACATAAAATACTTTTTACGCTGAGTATTTTGCAGGTTTGCCTCTGCATGGCTTTGCCCTCTTGGGCGCAGACGGCGCGTATTACCGGTGTGATAATTGATGCCAAGAACGAAGAACCGCTTATCGGTGCCAGCATCTATATCGAGCAATTGAAGCGTGGTGACGCAGCCGGACAGAACGGCGAATTCACCCTTAACGGACTGGCCGCTGGGAGTTACGAAGCCGCCATTTCATATATGGGGTACCATACGCAACATGAGAGAATTACGCTACGTGAGGGTGAGACGAAAAAGTTGATCGTGCGTTTGAAAGCCGAGACCCAGTCGCTCGGAGAGATAACCGTTACTGCTAAAAGCGAAGCTCGCAAGCTACGCGAGCAGGCGATGCCCGTTACAGTACTTTCGGCTGCTCAGCTTGCCGGATCGGTAAGTGATGTAACAGATATTCTCAGTAAGACGATGGGGGTCACCATTCGTACGCAAGGCGGTGTGGGCAGTGCATCGCGGTTATCCGTACGCGGATTGGAAGGTAAACGCATAGGTTTTTTTATTGATGATGCACCAATGAATGAACATTCTGATTTTATCGATATCAATGATATTCCCATCAGTCTGATTGATCGCATCGAGATTTATAAAGGCGTAGTACCTGCTAAATTTGGAGGTTCGGCTATGGGAGGGGCTGTGAATGTAGTATTAAGGGAATATCCGCCGCGTTATTTAGATGTTTCATATGCGATGGAATCATTCAATACACATAAGGCTACAGCTGTTGTAAAGCGTAACTTGCCTGAGCCCGGCATTGAATTTGGAGGCGGTGGCTTTTACACTTATTCCGACAATAATTATACGATGGAATCCCCTTATCATAAGGGGTTGATCATTCAGCGTGATCACGATCGTTTTGAAGCTATCGCAGGAGCGCTCGGCATAAAAGCGCGCAAATGGTATTTTGATGAATTAAAAATTACATTGGAAGGGATTAAAAACAGGAAACAGATACAGGGGATATTTGCGAATATACAGCATGCACATAGTAAGTCGATGGCTGGTGTAATGGAAACTGAATTGAAAAAGAAAGATTTTCTTGCCGCCGGATTAGACTTGGACTTCAGTGGTGCAGCAGCATTTACGCGTTTCAACTATATCGATACGGCGATGCACCGTTATAATTGGCAGATGGAACCTTATGTACCTGTACATCCTTTGGGGGGGGAAACGGGGATAGCTCCGTCAAACAGTACGATTGATAAGATTCATATTGTTACAAAGCTCAATCTGAATTATATTCTCTCGGAGCGACATGCATTCAATCTTCATATCTCGCAAGTCTATGCGCACGGGAATCCAGTAGATACACTGAAAGATCGCGCTCTCGGATACAAGACGAACTTTGACAGTAAAATGAACAGCTTGGTGGCAGGTGTGAGCTATGATTATAAGTCACCTGACGACCATTTGCTGAACTCTCTTACGGGCAAATATTATTTCTATTCGATGGAAACGAAGCTGCGTGAGTTGACCGGGTCGCACAAGGAGATTCCCGTCAACTTGAAGAAGCACTATTGGGGCATCAGCAATGCGTTACGTTACCGATTCACTGAAGAACTGATGGGCAAGGTCTCTGCGGCTTACGAGGTGCGAACTCCTACCGAAAGCGAGCTGATAGGCGACGGATATCTGGTAGCGCCTTCGGGCGATCTATTGCCCGAGCGGGGAATGAACATGAATATCGGAGCTATTTGGGATAAAAAAGTTTCTCACGGCATGTTTCAGATCGAAGTCAACCTTTTCGGGAACTATTTGAAGGACATGGTCCGCCAGACCCGAAATATTATTCAGACACAGTACGAGAATTTCGGTGAAATGCGTTCGCTTGGAGTCGAATCCGAAGTAAAAGCAGATATGCTCTCGTGGCTTTATGGCTATGCCAACATTACATTTCAAGACTTGCGCGATACCCGTAAATATGAACCCGATAGTGAGGTCCCCAACCCGACCAGAAGACTGCGGATGCCCAATATTCCCTATTTGATGGCTAATGGCGGACTTGAATTTCATAAAGAAAATCTTTTCGGTGTACGTAATACCAATACCCGTCTTTTTACTGACGCTTCATTTGTGGAAGAGTATTTTTACGATTTTGAACAGAGTATCTATCAGGAACGTCGCATCCCGCGTTCGTTTCGCGTAGATGTGGGTGTCGAATACAGTATGTTTGGAGGTACTTTGATAGTATCAGGGAAGTTAGGTAATGTCACCGGTGCAAAGCTCTTCAGTGAGTTTAATTATCCGCTACCCGGACGCACGTTTTCGGTACGTCTGCGGTATGTCTTGAAATGAAAAAAGAACAATTAATTCATGGATTTTTAATTAATAAAGAATGTATCAAAATGAAAACAAGTAAATTATTTCAATGGGTGGGGCTTATCTGCTTTACTGGTTTAACGCTGATGGGCTGTGAAAAGGATGGACCTTCCGTTCCGGCCGGAGGTAAAGGTGATCTTGCTGTTGTTTCCATGCTTACCAATGCCGACGGACAATCTGGTACAGCATGGCTGCAACTTATAAAAGGCATCTCTTTAAAAACGGTCGATAATTCGCCGGCATACCAGATCGGTTTTGGTATGCCTCCAATGGCCGTGATGGGAAATGACATCTTTACGATGCCCGACTATGGGCAATCGAACACATTCCAGAGATGGACACGCAACGCAGATGGTATGCTTGCAAAAGGAGCGAGCCTCGAACTGCCGGTAAACAGTTTTGCTACACATGGTGTGATCTTCTCAAAAGAAAAAGCTTACCTCGCTACTATGACTGGGAAAATATTGATATTTAACCCTTCGGAAATGACGTTAACCGGTTCGATAGATATTAGTTCCTATGCTGCCGAGGGAGTAGCCGTCCCTTATAGCGGTTCGATGTTTATCGACGGAGAGACGATGTACGTTCCTTTATGGCAGGTGAATTCGCAGCGTCAACCCATAGGAGCCCCCTTAATCGATATGTTGATTATTGATGTGAAGACAGATAAAGTGCTTAAACATATTCAGGAAAAAAAATCAGGACTTACCAACGCGGGTTATCCGTACGGCATACAGAAGAATGTCTTTAAGGATGAGAAAGGTGATATTTACTATGTGGCCGGAGGATCGTTCTCAGTTAATCCGGAATACAAGACAGGTATTCTCCGCATAAAAAAAGGTACGCAGGAGATAGATACGGATTATAATTGGGTATTTAACGATCAATTTATAGAAGGTGAAACGGGAAAAGCACAATGGCTGGTTTCTGTGCATTATCTTGGTAACGGAAAACTCTATGGAATGATGGACATTCCTAACTACTGGGCGGACCCGAAAAAAAACAACTGGCTGCGCGACCGTTCAGTGATCTCGGTCGAAATTGATATCTATGCTAAAACAGTGAAGAGATTACCTATTCCGAATACCTGCTGTTATGCAACGCATATAGCACCGTATGATGATCTGCTGCTCTTCTCCGTATGGGGAGAAAAGAGCTCGGGATTTTACACCTATGATCCCAAAACAGGGAAAACAAGTTCCGAGGCCGTGATCAAGATGTCCGGTTTTCCGTTCTGGTGTTATCAGTTTAAATAGAGTGATGAGGTGATGGTATATGATTTAAGGTGAAAAGATAGGGTTTCTTGTGACAGAAATATAAACCGCCAGATTGCAAAGAATATGCCAAGTGCGCAATAGATTAAAGATAAAAGACAATGGATAAACAGCTTTTTTTTGCATTTCTGCTGACACTTCTTGCCGGTATCTCTACCGGTATAGGCAGTGCCATTGCGTTTTTTGCCAAACGCACGCATACTTCGTTTCTGTCCGTTTCGCTGGGTTTCTCGGCGGGTGTGATGATTTACGTTTCGTTCATGGACTTGATGCCCAATGCCGTCACTTGGCTCTCGGAAATTCACGGTATACAGAAAGGCATTCTTTATGCTGCACTCTCTTTCTTCACCGGCGTACTGCTTATCCTGCTTATCGATAAACTGGTGCCCGACCGGGAGAATCCGCACGAGATGCGACGGGTCGAAGCGATGGAACACATCGGCGGGATCGGAAAAGGTACACGCCGACGCCCGAACCTGCTCCGTACGGGACTGATCACAGCATTGGTGTTGGGTATCCATAACTTCCCCGAAGGGATGGTTACCTTCCTTGCCGGACTGAAAGATATAAACATTGCCATACCGATTTCGATTGCCATCGCCATCCATAATATCCCCGAAGGTATCTCGGTTTCGGTGCCGATCTATTATGCCACCGGCAACCGTAAGTATGCTTTCTGTCTTTCCTTCCTTTCCGGTCTGGCCGAACCCGTAGGAGCGTTTATCGGCTATCTGCTGCTTGCCCCCTACCTTAACGATCAGATATTCGGACTGATTTTCGGAGTGATTGCCGGCATCATGGTCTTTATCTCGCTCGACGAACTGCTGCCTGCAGCCGAAGAATATGGCAAGCATCACCACGCCATCTACGGATTGATCGCGGGAATGGCTGTCATGGCTGCCAGCCTGATATTGTTGGTATAAGGCAATTTTTTTTGAGGTCCTCTTTTTTATATGATGATGAAAAAATCGACCGATTATGAATTGTATTGTTGGTGACTTAGTTAAATGTCAGCGTATGACAAAGAAACGATAAATTATGTGATTATGATACTCAAAAAACAGACATTGCCATTATTGCTTGGCTTTATGATTACTTTTAGTATGAATGTAAACTCACAAAACAATAACCGTATGATGGAACTTCGCGATTCGATAACGATAAACACGACGATTGCTGCTGTCTCCGACTGGTTCGAGAACCTCGACACCAATTTTGTCCGCTGGAATGTCCGCCACAAAGAATTTAAGTACCTTACGGGAGGTAGGGCGGTAGGCGACAAAGTATATTTCGCGCAATGCGTCGAAGGGGTTTGGTACAAAGTAAAAGCCGTCATCACCGAGAAGCAGATGGACGACAACCTGTTCAACCTTACCGTGAAATCGACAACAGGCTTGGGTGTCATTACTTTTAGGGCAGAGAAGCAACCCGACGGCTCGGTGCTCTTTACGCATATCGAGAGCTTCGGAGCTCGAAGGTCGTTCTTCGGCAACTTTGTTAACTGGCTGTTTTTTAAAGCGTTTTTCCCAAAGCAGGCAAACTGGGAACTGATAAAGCAGGATATGCAGGAAGACGACCGAAACCTGAAACGAATACTCGAAAAGTCTGATTTGTAGCTTGTTTTTTAATAAATTTATTCGACAGTTATGATTGAAACAGAAAAAACGAATTATGGGAATTGGATACCGCGAACGTTTATGACGTTGTGTTATTCGGCAGTTGCTCTGCTTCTGGCGATAGGGCTCGGTTTGTTCTTCGCCTCTGTCGGTACGGTGGTGTTGTGGCTGGTAGGCGTTGTATTGCTCTTAGCGTTGTTGTTTACGCTGTATATGCAGGTGTGTCGTTGGCTTTTCTCGTTTACGGGCAGAGGGTTGATGGGTAAGTTCCACGAATACCTGTTGGCACATCTCGATTGGGACGGACACGGACAAATGCTCGACATCGGTTGCGGGGCGGCGGCACTCACCATCAGGTGTGCTCATACATATCCTCAGGCACAGATAACTGGCATCGACTATTGGGGAATCGGGTGGAATTACGCCAAAGAGCAGTGCGAACGAAATGCGGCGATAGAAGGCGTTGGCGAGCAGACAGTCTTTCGGAAAGGCGATGCGGCGAAACTTGATTTTGCCGATGGTACGTTCGATGCCGCAGTGAGCAATTTTGTTTTTCACGAAGTACGCACACAGCCCGATAAGCATCTGGTTGTACGTGAAGCATTGCGTGTGGTACGCAGTGGCGGATCGTTTGCGTTTTTAGACCTCTTCGGGCAGAAGCAGCTCTATGGCGATATGACGGCTTTTGTGGCACAACTCAGAAAGGAAGGTATCTCCGAGATTCATTACATTGCCAACGTAGAAAAACAACCGTTTATGCCTGCGTTTCTACGTACGCCTTGGATGATGTACGGAGTGGGACTTATCTATGGGAAAAAATAAAATTGAAATAACAGTATGTTTAATAGAATAATCGGAAACACACGAAAGCCCGAGAGTAACTTCTGGGGACGAATGATGCTTCGGGGAATGAATTGGGGGCATAACGCGATGGCTGTGTGGTGTATCGATAAATGTATAAAACCGCAGGGCAACGAAGATATTCTCGATGTCGGTTGCGGTGGTGGGCGGAATATTGCCCATTTCCTGAAACGTACCGAGGGCAGGGTTTACGGTATCGATTACTCGCCCGAGAGTGTAAAGAAATCGATAGAAGTAAATCACCATGCGATAGCACAGAAGCGGGCGGAAATATACGAAGCAAATGTATCGGCAATACCTTTCGATGACGGAATGTTTGATATTGTTACCGCTTTCGAGACCATCTATTTTTGGAATAATATCGACGTTGCTTTCCGTCAGGTAAGCAGAGTGTTGAGGAAGGGAGGACGGTTCGTCGTTTGCAACGAATTGGCATCTCCAAAGGGGAACGAATTGTGGATGAGGTCGCTTAATATGCCTATCTACACCGTCGAGGAGATAGAACAGCTGATGCTTGCCAACGGGTTCGGTACGGTAGAGAGCTTTCGCCGCCACAGGTTGCCGCATATCGTAGTTATTGGAACTAAAAAATCATAATACGGAACAATATTGCACACACTCAAAGTAAAATACAAATCTGTATGGGTTATATCTTCCTCAAAAAAATGACAAACAATGCAAAGGAATGCCTATAAGAAACGAATGAAACACTACGACGACGTACTGACGGGACGCCGCTGGTGGTCGCATATTTATATGAAATACCTTTGGCGGACGGACGATAACGCCATTGCCCGTGAGGTGCTGGCGATGATTCCCGACGATTTTCGGGGGAAAGTACTGGATGTGCCCGTAGGTACGGCTGTTTTTACCGCCGAGAAATACCGTCGGATGACCGATGCTGAAATCGTAGGGCTGGATTATTCGCAAGAGATGCTTGCCATTGCCGGCGAACGTGCTGCTCAGATGCAGCTCCGCAACCTCCGTCTCGAACAGGGCGACGTGGGCAAGCTGCCTTACCCCGACGAGAGCTTCGACTGTGTCTTGTCGATGAACGGTTTCCACGTCTTTCCCGACAAGCCGAAAGCGTTTGCCGAAACTTTCCGCGTGTTGAAGGCGGGAGGGCTTTTCTGCGGATGTTTCTACATCACGGGGCAGCGTCCGTGTGCCGACCGTTTTGTACGCCACGTACTCGACCGCAAAGGGTTGTTCGTGCCGCCCCACCTTACCCGAACCGAAGCCGAAGACCTGCTCTGTGCCTTCTACGGCGACAACGTAGCCGTGCGTAACGAACACTCGATACTGATTTTTAAAGCAAGAAAACCATAGTGTCACTTGCGGAGAAAAAATATACGGAACGATTTTTTACTGAAAAATAATTAGAATTTAAAAAGAAGAGCGGAACGAATGGCAAAGAACAGGAAAATAAACGTACAAGGAGTTGATATAATATTGTATAAAACAGACAATAGCGATTATATCAGCCTGACGGATATGACAAAGGCTTTCCGTGAAGGAAGCAGTCTTATCGGAAAATGGATTACCAACAAAAATACATTGGAGTATATAGGCATCTGGGAAAAAATCAACAATCCCGATTTCAATTACCCCGAATTCGGGGTAATTGAGCGGGAAGCAGGAAGCAACAGATTCATAATGTCTGTGGGTCAATGGATTGAGAGAGCAAAAGCAATTGGATTAGAGGTAAAAACGGGGCGTTATGGCGGGACTTTCGCCTACAAAGACATTGCTTTTCATTTTGCAATGTGGTTGAGTCCCGAATTTCAGATATATCTTGTAAACGAATTTCAGCGGCTTAAGGAAGAAGAAAACAACCGTCTCAAACTGGAGTGGAATTTACAGCGCACCCTTGCCAAAATCAATTATCATATCCATACCGATGTCATAAAAGAGACTCTTATCCCGAAAGAGGTAAGCAAGCGGCAGGCGGCTCTTATCTATGCCGACGAGGCGGACTTACTCAATACGGCATTGTTCGGACTTACCGCCAAAGAGTGGCGAGAGCGTAACCCCGACCTGAACGGTAATATCCGCGACTATGCCGAGTTGGAACAGTTGGTAGTGCTCAGCAACCTGGAAAGCATCAATGCTTTGCTTATCAAACAGGGATTGTCGCAAAGCGAACGACTCATTCAGCTCAACAGGGTAGCAATCTCACAAATGAGGTCGCTGGTAGAAAACAGGGCAATAAAAAGGTTATAGGGTCGTATTGATTATGCCCTTATCGAATACATTTCGGAAACGACAACAGAATGTATGAATAAATGAACGAGGACAGCAAATGAAAATAGAATAACGATGACACAGAAGAAAGCGAAAATGGACTATACGAAGATAAATGCACAGACAATCGATTCTTGGATTGAGGACGGTTGGATGTGGGGGAAACCTATCTCGCACGAAGAATTTGTAAGAGCAAAAAGCGGCGATTATGCCGTAAAACTGACCCCGACGAAGAATGTTCCGAAAGATTGGCTGGGCGATTTGAACGGCAAAAAGGTCTTGGGACTTGCAAGCGGAGGCGGTCAACAAATGCCGGTCTTTACTGCATTGGGAGCGGAATGTACAGTGCTCGACTATTCGGGAAAACAGCTGGAAGCAGAGCGTATGGTTGCCGAGCGTGAAGGTTATCGGATAAACATCATACGTGCGGATATGAGCAACCCCTTGCCTTTCGATGATAGCTTTTTCGACATCATTTTTCACCCTGTATCGAACTGTTATGTCGAGGAAGTGAAACCAATCTGGCACGAGTGTTACAGAGTGCTGCGTAAGGGTGGAGTACTTGTGTCCGGCTTGGACATAGGTATCAACTACATCTTCGATTTGGAGGAAAGGGTGCTGACCAATACCCTACCGTTCAACCCGCTGAAGAACGAGGAGCACCTGCGTCAGATGCAGGACAGCAACGGTGGCGTGCAGTTCTCGCATACCATAGAGGAGCAGATTAACGGTCAGTTGGAGGCAGGTTTTGCACTGACGAACCTTTATGACGATACGAATGGTTTTGGCAACCTGCACGAACATAATGTAGCGTCGTATGTGGCGACAAGGTGCGTCAAATAAAAGAATGTCAGGCATTAGATATTAAACCAATTGAAATTATAGTAATATGATGAAATCATTTGCAGAAGCTCTTTGCAGCAACGAGAAAAACGATAGGATACCCGAAGCATACGATTATTTCGGAGGGCTGATAGGCGAATGGGCTATCGAATGGAACGACCGTTTGGACGAAACCGTCCCCCGACGCGTGAAAGGCGAATGGATATTCTCGCGGGTCTTGGAAGGGACAGCCATTCAGGATTTGTTTATCGTACCCTCGCGTACGGAGAGGCTGGACAACCCGCAAGCCGATGCCGAATACGGCACTACCCTGCGGATTTATAATCCTCAAACGATGGCGTGGGATATATTCTACGGATGTACGGGCAGCGCCTTTCGTCTGACGGCGGTGAAAGCAGGCGATGAAGTGGTGCTGACCGAAAACGGCGAGGGGAGAATGCGGTACGTCTTTTCGGAAATAACCGCCGATACGTTCAGATGGCGAAAGGAATATTCAGACTCCGAAGGTCATTGGACAGTTGTAGCAATCGTAACAGCCATAAGGAAGAAATGTTCATCAGGTGTAGGGTATCAGGCAAAACGACCTAATACCCAATACCTAAAACCTAAAAACAATAGATGAAAATACGTAAAATATATGCCTGTTGGGTTTATGTGAGCGATATGGCACAATCCGTTCGTTTTTATCAGGATATAGGCTTTACCGTCAAATTCGTTGAGAAAGACGGTGCTTGGGTGGAATTCGATTTGGGCGAAACATCGTTTGCCCTTCTGCAACGACCGGAAGAAAAAGGTAAGGTGCAACCCCGAAAAACACGAATTATGTTTGAAGTAGCTCGTATCGAAGAAATGCAGGAACATTTGATTTCTCTCGGAGTCAAGCGGATTGGAAGCATCAGGAAAGAGCCTTACGGCAAACTGCTGACCTTCGAAGACCCCGACGGACATTGGCTGGAATTTTTCGAACCCCACCCCCAAAAACCTAAAACCCAATACCCAACCCCCAACACCTGAATATGACTGTAAATACGAAATATAGTCCCGAAAAACATTACCGCCGTTCGATACGGTTGTGCGGATACGATTATTCGTGCGACGGATTGTATTTTGTTACCGTTTGTTGTCAGGACAGGGCGTGTTTATTCGGCAAAATCGTCGACGGCGAAATGATATTGAACGCTGTGGGACGAATGGTGGAAAAATGTTGGTTGGATATTACGAACATATCATCCGCAATGCCGAATCGTATGGAAATATTGCGAAATACATCATTACGAATCCTACCCGTTGGCAGGACGATAATCTTTATATTGATAAATTTAAACAATAAATAATATGAACACATTAAAAAAATTTCAGATCTATATGGGCGAGCGACGGATATTGTTCCCGTTGGCGCTCATTGCTTCGGGGCTTAGCGGACTGATGTCGCTCGTGCCCTTCGTATTTGTGTGGCTCATTGTCCGCACATTGCTCGGTGTCGGCGGCACGGTCGCCTCTACGCCTATCGGCACGTATGCCTGGTGGGCGGTGGGCACAGCCGTAGCCGGCTTGCTGATTTATTTTGCTGCACTGATGATGTCGCACTTGGCGGCGTTCCGTGTCGAGACCAATATGCGTCGCTCGGCGATGCGTAAGATAATGGCTATGCCGCTCGGCTTCTTCGGAGTCAACGACGGCGGGCGGATGCGTAAAATCATCGACGAAGACTCGTCGAGTACGCACTCATTCATTGCTCATATTATGCCCGACCTGGTAGGCAGTATACTGTCGCCGCTTACCGTCGTGGTGTTGCTCTTCGTCTTCGACTGGCGGCTGGGCGTAGCCTGCCTCATACCGCTCGTGGCAGCCTTCGCTACGATGGGCTATCTGATGAATCCGCGTATGAACAACTTCCAGAAAAAGTACCTCGACGCACAAGAGCGTATGAGCAGCGAGGCGGTGGAATACGTGCGGGGAATACCCGTCGTAAAGGTGTTCCAGCAGACGGTATTCTCGTTCAAACGCTTTTACGACAGTATCATCACCTACCGTGATTTGGTAACCAAATACACGCTCAGCTGGCAGAAACCCTATTCGTTCTACACGATTATCATCAATGGGTTTACTTACTTCCTCGTACCTGCCGCCATACTGATTATCGGCAGGACGGGCAACTACGCCGCCGTCATCACCGATATGTTTTTCTATATTCTGATAACGCCTCTGATATCTTCGAATATTATGAAGATTATGTTCCTCAATCAGAATATGTTCTTGGCAAACGAGGCTATTACGCGTGTCGAAAAACTGACCGATTACCCGCAGCTTGAGTCGTCGGCACAGCCACAGCTGCCGCAAGGATACGGTATTGACTTCGACGGTGTCGTGTTCCGTTACGACGGGGCAGTGCAGAACGCCGTCGACGGCATAACGTTCTCTATCCCAGAGGGTAAGACGTATGCACTCGTCGGAGCTTCGGGCGGAGGCAAGACCACCATCGCCCGCCTGATACCGCGTTTCTGGGACGTTAACGAAGGCAGCGTCCGTATCGGAGGGGTAGACGTTAGGCAGATTGACAAAGAGGAGCTGATGAGTCGTATCTCGTTCGTGTTTCAGAATACGAAACTGTTCAAGACCACACTGCGGGAGAATATCACCTACGGTTGCCCCGATGCCTCGGCAGAAGCTGTCGACCGTGCCGTAGAGCTCTCGCAGAGCCGTGAGATTATCGACCGTCTGCCCGACGGGTTGGAGACAAAAATCGGAACCGAAGGTACCTACCTCTCCGGTGGCGAACAGCAACGTATCGCACTGGCACGTGCCATCCTCAAGGATGCTCCCATCGTGGTACTCGACGAGGCGACAGCCTTTGCCGACCCCGAGAACGAACATCTCATACAGCAGGCTCTCCACGAACTGATGAAGGGCAAGACATCGCTGATGATAGCCCACCGGCTCTCGAGCGTACAGACGGTAGACCGTATCCTCGTCATCGAACACGGCAAGATAGCCGAGCAGGGTACGCACGACGAACTGCTTGCCCGCGGCGGCATCTATAAAACGATGTGGGACGAATATCAAAAATCGGTAGCGTGGACGGTATGAATTAAATGAAATATGAAGGATTAAGAATGAAGATTCGTGATGCAAGTTATACGCATTCCGGGTATGTATAAAATGTTCATTCTTTATTATCCTTCAATCCTTTAGCGTTCTTAAGTATGGCAATAAGCAGATATACGATTGCGTTAGCTTCGGGAAAGATAGAATTATATATTTCCATAGTAATATGGTTGCTATCTTTGAGCAACGATAACCAATACAATGTTTCGTTGGCTTCTTTTAGAGCGACGTGCATTTTATTTATAAAATCGGCTTTGCTCTGTGCAAATTTAGCCTCGCTAATTAATGCACCAATAGCAGTACCGCTTCGCAATATCTGCTTCGACAGCACAAATTCTCGCTTTTCTTTCGAGAGAAACAAGTATAGCTTAATGATACGCAATGCCAATGAATATGATTTTTCGTAAACAATATTTTCACTCATAATAATTTATGACAAACTTATGTGTTTAGTAATAGCCAAAAGTACAAAAAAACACTTAACTTTTAACTTTTCATTCTTCATTTTATAATGATACACTACTTTGAGAACCGTTTCGCACTTTCGGAAAAAGGTGCACGCTCGCTTGCAGTAGGCATAGTTTTTTCTGCCCTGCTCAATATCGCCCTGATGTTACCGGTGATATTTCTGTTTATGTTTCTGACGGACTATCTGCAGCCCGTCATCGACCCGCAGAATACCGTGATGCACGGTATCTGGTACTATACGGTTATAGCCGTAGCTTTCTTTGCGGTTGCTTACGTCGTGTCATTGTTGCAATACAAGAGCACTTTTTCCAATATCTATACCGAGAGCGGCAACCGACGTATCTCGCTCGCCGAAAAGCTGCGTAAGCTGCCGCTGGCGTTCTTTGGCGAGAGGAATCTCTCCGACCTTACGTCCAATATTATGAATGATAATAGTATGATGGAGCAACTCTTTTCGCACGCTATGCCGCAGCTTTTCGCTACCTTCATCACAACGTCGCTTATCGGCATCGGTCTCTTCTTCTACCAGTGGCAATTGGCGTTGGCACTGTTTTGGGTGGTGCCGGTGGCTCTTGCCGTTGTGTTGCTTTCGAAGAAGAAGATAGATAGGCTCAATGCCAAATTTCATCACGACAAGCTCGACGTCGCCGAACAGGTTCAGTCAGGACTCGAATGCGTGCAGGAAATCAAAGCCTACAACGGCGAGGCAAAATATCTCGAAGACTTAGACCATAGTCTCCGTCGTTACGAAAAGAGTCTTACCAAAGGCGAATTTGTCGGAAGTGTCCTGATTAATTCTGCCAATGCGATACTCAAACTCGGTATGGCGACGGTCATCATCGTCGGTGCCTACCTATTGTCGGTCGGTACGGTCGATGTGTTTACCTACCTTATCTTCCTGATGATATCGGCAAGTATCTACAATCCTATCGGTGAGGTATTCAATCACATTGCAGTACTGACTATTCTCGACGTGCATATCAACCGAATAAAAGAGATGGAGTCGATGCCCGTACAGCAGGGAACAACCGATTATTCGGTCGATAACTACGATATAGCGTTCGACGGTGTCGACTTCTCTTACGAGACGGGCAAGCAGGTGCTCCGCAACGTATCGTTTACCGCTCGGCAGGGCGAGGTGACGGCGTTGGTAGGTCCCTCGGGCGGTGGCAAGAGCACATCGGCTAAGCTCGCCGCACGTTTCTGGGATATCGATAAGGGCACAATCACTCTCGGCGGGCAAGACATTTCGAAGATAGACCCCGAGGCATTGCTCAAAAACTATGCGGTGGTATTCCAAGACGTGCTGCTGTTCAACTCGAGCGTCGCCGACAATATCCGTATCGGCAAGCCCGACGCCACCGACGAGGAGATACGCCGAGTGGCAGAGCTCGCTCGTTGCGATGAGTTCGTCAGCCGTATGCCCGAGGGCTACGACACTCTCATCGGCGAGAACGGCGCCGCACTCTCGGGTGGCGAACGTCAACGCATCTCCATCGCCCGAGCCCTGCTCAAAGACGCTCCTATCGTGCTGCTCGACGAAGCTACCGCCAGCCTCGACGTCGAGAACGAGACCAAGATACAGGCAGGCATCTCGGAGCTGATACGCAACAAGACCGTGCTTATCATCGCCCACCGTATGCGAACCGTCGCCAATGCCCACAAGATAGTGGTGCTCAAAGACGGTACGGTTGCCGAACAGGGCACTCCCGCCGAACTGATGGCTCGTGACGGCGAATTTGCCCGTATGGTAGAGCGGCAAAGGGAAGGATGAGACAGGAATTATTTTGTTTGCAGGATCGGCCGAAGCTCTCTTTTTTATAGTTTTGTATCCGAATTATAGCGATGTTTGGCAAAATGAACTACGAAAAAATATTCGAAGATATTTTCGAGAAACTGAAGAACGTTCCCGATGAAGGAAAGGTGGCGGATTATATTCCGGAGCTGGCTCGTGTCAATCCCGATTCTTTCGGTGCCCATCTGACTACGGTCGATGGTGTGCATTATGCTTTCGGCGACTCCGAGACGCGTTTTTCCGTACAGAGTATCGCCAAGGTATTGTCGTTTGTACTTGCTTATTCCCATCTGAAAAGCAATATCTGGAAACGGATGGATTTGGAACCTGCGGGAACGCCTTTTAATTCGCTCGTACAATTGGAATACGACAGAGGAATACCGCGTAATCCTTTTGTAAATGCCGGTGCGATAGTTGTATGCGATATTCTTGTGAGTCGGTTTGAAAATCCTTCGGTCGAGGTGTTGGAGTTTGTACGAAGCTTGTCGGGGAATAACAAGATAGATTTCAATCTCAAGGTTGCGTATTCGGAGCGATCGATGGCATATCGTAATTACGCATTAGTCAACTTGATGAAATCGTTCGGAAATATCAAAAACGACATTGAGAAAGTCATGGACCTGTACTTTAAAATATGTTCCATTGAAATGACATGCAGAGAGCTGTCCGAGTCATTTCTTTTTCTTGCCAATAACGGTGTTGTGCCTTATTCGGGCAAGCCCATCCTTTCTCCCAGTCGGACCAAACGCACGAATGCATTGATGCAGACTTGCGGGTTTTATGATGAGGCCGGACAGTTTGCGTTTAAGGTCGGACTTCCCGGCAAGAGCGGTGTGGGCGGTGGCATTGTCGCCGTACATCCGCAAAGATACTGTATCGCCGTGTGGAGTCCGCGACTGAACCCTAAAGGGAATTCCCAGAGAGGTATATTGTTTTTGGAAGAGTTTACGACCAAAACCAAACTTTCTATTTTCTGATTCTCGTCCGGAAATTCAGTTTCGTAGAGCGGTTATTCGGAAAAATCCCTACAAATAGGGATTTTTTAAATGCCGGAAAAGGGCTTCCTTTGTACGAACAAATTATTTATTTATTTCAAAGATGAATCTGCAGAAAATAACAATCAGATGCTGCGTCTGCTTTTTGATGCTGATCATTACGCATGTGTCGAAGGCGCATACGATGTGGATCGAATCGTCCTATCAGGGGCATATCGGTCAGGAACAGCAGGTTAAAATCTTTTTCGGCGAGTTTTCGATCGATATGATTACGCCTGCGCAAAAATGGTTTTCGGATATTGCCGATTGCGAGTTGATGCTTCTTACTCCCGACGGAGCGCGAAGGACGTTGTCGAAAGTTCGGGAAGAGAACTGTTACACGGCTTCGTTTACTCCCGAGTCCGAAGGGTGGTATCTTGTTTATCTTGAACATCTCGTAAAAGACTTGTATCAAGGAATGCGTATTATGTATCAGGCACTCTCGTGGGTCAAAGTGGGTAGCCCGACAGGATTACCGGACGTACCGTCGCCTTTCAGTGACGGGAAACTGATCCTTCCTCCACAGACACCTTTTGAATTGAATACATCGGCGGAGGTTGCACTTCTTAGAAACAGAGCTCCGGTCGTCTCACAACGTTTTACGCTTACGGCGAACAACGGATGGCGAAAGAGCCTGCGGAGTGGCAAAGAATCGGGTAAGGCTAGCACGGAACTGATCTTCCCTGCAAAGTATTTATACGAATGGAGCGAAAACATCCCCGTCGGTAACGATGCGGAGAAAGTGCAGCCCGAACATCGTTCCGATTACGTGAACATGTGCTATTTTTTCAGTTTGTAAGACTTTGCCCGGACAGTAAATTAAAGATGCACCAGAGCTGCCGATTGTGAGCAATATATTATATGTATGAACAGGAGGAGGGGATAACGAATAATCATGAACTGATTTGGAGAAAATGACACACGAACATGAAATAAAAAACAAGATGCACGGGCATCACGCACATGATGACCATCACCATCATCATGCACACCCTGTAAGAGGGCGTAAGCTGTTGTGGGTGACACTGCTGAATTTTTCGATCACGATTGTGCAGGTGGTCGGAGGAATTCTTTCTAACAGTCTTTCGTTGATTTCCGATGCTGTACACAATTTGGGTGATTCGTCAGCCATCTTTATCGCTTTTCTGGCCGGTAAGCATGCTGAAAAACAACCTGACGAACGGAAGACATTCGGTTATAAACGTGTTGAAATTCTCGCGGCGCTTTTCAATGCCGTCGTGTTGATCGCCATTTGTATCTATTTGTTCTTCGAAGCTTATCAGCGATTTGTGACACCGGAGCCGATTCAAGGGAAAGTGATGCTCTTCGTCGCTGTTTTCGGTCTGCTGGCAAACCTGATCTCGGTTGTTGTACTGCATAAAGACAAATCACACAATCTGAACGTACGTGCCGCATACTTGCATCTGCTGGGTGATACGCTGTCGTCCGTGGCCGTCATTGTCGGAGGAGTGGCCATCTGGATATGGGAACTGTATTGGCTCGACCCGCTCATCACCGTATTAGTAGGCGTGTACATTATCCGTCATACATGGTCGATTGTGCGGCAAACAGTCAATATTCTGATGCAGGCTACTCCCGACGGAATAGATGTCAATATGCTGAAACGGAAGGTTGAAGAATTTCCCGAAGTGGAAAACATGCACCATCTCCATATCTGGCGGATGGATGATGAGCATATCCATCTGGAGGCACACATAAATCTTTGCGAAGATCGTATGCTATCCGATGTACAGCAAATCAGAAGACATCTCGAAGCGATGCTGTCCGAAGAATTCGGAATTGGTCATGTAACCCTTCAGTTCGAATATAAAGGATGCCATGGAGAAGACGGATTGATTCATCAAAGAACACCTGCATGTTCTGCACATACATAGAGAAGGCGGGAATCTTGTAAAGAGTGTAATCACTTGTTCCATTTATTTTTCTTTAACCCAAATTACGCGATACACTGTTCGGCGTTTACCGTTAATATAATAATGGACGTGCGAATGTACGACAATGGTTACGTCCGGCTTACAGCCCTCCGCCGAGATGCGATGCCTTTTTCCCCAACGCTTCGCTTTGCTCTTCCCCCCCCCCTTGAAGGGGGGGAGGGGGGATGTTCCTCTGCGCTCGGAAACCGTGTACCACGCATAACAATTAACCATTGACAATTAACAATTAATTTGTCATTCAGAGCGAAGCGAAGAATCTCTTTTCCGTTACTTTTGGCTTGACCCAAAAGTAACCAAAAGGTCAAGGCTTCGGGCGCTTCACACGCCTTCGCGACGCTTGCAGGTCGGAAAATCAGGTAACTCGCTTCGCTCGGACAGCCTGATTTTCTTTCGCCCTGCTCGCTGTTCCGTCGGCTCACCGCCCGAGGCCTGAGGGACGAACGCCGAGGGCGTTCGAGGCGAGATTCCTCACTACGTTCGGAATGACAAAGGGATATCTAAATCCATATTCATTCAGGCTTTCAGCCCTCCGCTGAGATGCGATGCTTTTTTCCCCAACGCTTCGCATTGGACTGAATTAATGCGCCCTTTCAGGGCTTTTACAGCGGTCAGTAAACAATTCAACAACTAAACATTTTTTCGAATCGTGTATACTATTCTCGGCTTTTTTATCTATGTTTGTGCCATGATCATCATACGCAATGCAGAAGAGAGGCGAGGCAACGCGTGGGCGGCAACGGTCGGATTTTTCGATGGTGTTCATCAAGGACATCGTTTCCTGATTCATGAACTGCGCCGTCTGGCCGATGAACACGGGCAGACGGCTGCCGTTTTTACATTTCCGGTGCATCCCCGTATCGTGTTGCAGGCCGATTATCAGCCGAAGCTGTTGAATTCGTTCGATGAAAAATTGAAACGTCTGGCAACGACGGAGGCCGACTGCTGCGCAGTACTTGACTTCACACGCGAATTGGCCACTCTCTCGGCGCGTGAGTTTATCGAACAGGTTTTATGGCAACAATGGGGTGTCCGTACACTGTTAGTGGGGTACGACCATCGTTTCGGGCACAATCGCGAAGAAGGTTTTGAAGCATACGCCGCATACGGCGAAGCATGCGGCATGGAAGTGCGGAAGGCCACTCCATATCTCCCGTCGGAAGGTAAAGACGCCGTCAGTTCATCGCGGATCAGGCAGTTTCTTGCCGAGTGCCGCGTAGAAGAAGCCGCGCAGATGTTGACGTATCCGTATCTTCTGAAAGGACATATCGTCGGCGGGCGTCAGATTGGTCGTATGATGGGTTTCCCGACGGCCAACATCGAGGTCGACGAACCGTTCAAGGTCTGGCCGGGTAACGGAGTCTATGCCGTGTGGGTACACCTGCGCGGTACTCGCTACAAGGGGATGCTCTCCGTCGGCAACCGCCCGACGGTCGATGGTCAGTCGCTGACGGTCGAAGTCCATCTGTTGCATTTCTCCGATACGGTCTATGGCGAAGCAATCGAGGTGGAGTTTATTCATTTCATACGTCGGAACAGGAGATTCAAAGACTTGGAAGCCTTGAAAGAACAGCTTGAGATCGACCGTGAAGAGGTAGATCGTCTGCTGCATTATGAACCATGACATAACGAATCGCGTATTGAAATGGAAATATATTATCAGGCCATAGATTTGCTGAAAGGGATGATCAGACGCCCCTCCTTTAGTCGTGAAGAAAAGGAGGTCGCCGATTTCTTACAGTCCGAATGGAAGACTGCGGGGCGCGTCGTGCATCGCAAGGGGAATAACCTCTGGATGACCTCCGGAAGCATTGATCTCTCCAAGCCTACCGTACTGCTCAATTCGCATATCGATACGGTCAGACCCGTACAGGGCTGGACGAAAGATCCGTTCGCTCCTTGTGAAGACGACGAAACCGAACGCCTCTATGGTTTGGGCAGCAACGATGCCGGTGCGGGTGTTGTCGCTCTTTATGCGGCATTCAATGAGTTATCGGTGAAGGACCAACCCTATAATCTGATTTTTCTGGCGTCGGCCGAAGAAGAGGTGTCCGGGCAGGGAGGGGTTGAAAGTGTCCTGCCCGAGTTGCCTCCGATCGCGTTCGGTGTCGTGGGCGAACCAACCGCGATGCATCCGGCGATTGCCGAAAAAGGACTGCTTGTGCTCGATTGTGTCAGCCATGGAAGAGCCGGTCATGCTGCCCGAAACGAGGGTGTTAACGCGATCTCCGAAGCTATGAAAGACATCGCGTGGTTTCATTCGTATACTTTCCCTCGCCGCAGCGACCTGTTGGGGAGCGTAAAGATGAGTGTGACGATGATCGGAGCCGGCACACAGCACAATGTAGTGCCGGACCGATGCCGGTTTACCGTCGATGTGCGTACCAATGAATTTTATTCCAATCGGGAAGCGCTGAACGAAATACGGGCGCATGTCTCTTGCGATGTGACGCCCCGCAGCCTGCGCCTCAACTCGTCGTGCCTTGATGCCGGGCATCCGTTTGTGCAACGTGCCGTGATGCTGGGGAAAGAACCGTTCGGGTCTCCCACAATGAGTGATCAGGCCTTGATGCCGTTTCCTACGGTAAAGATCGGGCCGGGTGATTCGGCGCGTTCTCACAGCGCCGACGAATACATCGAACTGCCGGAAATACGTGAAGCGATCACTCTTTATGTCCGTTTGTTGGATCAGCTAAATATCACCTCCTTCCCGTGTTAAAAAAAATCCTTGCGACCGTCGGAACGCGCTATGCGATCGCGTTGCTCAACCTGTTGCTTATCCTGATTCACAGCCGGGTGCTGGGTAGGGACGGGATGGGGGTAGTCGGGGTGATATATGCTTCGGTCAATCTGGCGGTTATCTTTAACAGTGTCCTCTGTGGCAATACGATCGTCTATTTTATGCATCGGCAGCCTTTCCGTACCGTTTTCTGGCCGACGTATGTATGGGCTTTTGTCGGGTCGGCGATAGCTTGTGTCTGCATGTCCCTGCTGGGGATGCTCCCCGAAGGTTATGGGTTTATTGTTTACGGGCTGTCCGTCCTGCTTTCGCTCGTAGCGGCGAATGCTCGTTTCCTGCTGGGTAAAGACCTGATCAAGGCGTTTAATGCGGTTTTTATCATTCAGGGCGGATTATTGTTTTTTATCCTCGTCGGCTTCTACTTCGGACTGAACAAGCGCGATGTGTCAGGGTATCTGTGGGGTCTTTTTCTGACGAATCTCATCGCGTGGATGGTTAGTCTGGGATTGATGATAAAGCCGTTCTTTCGCGTGCCGCACGAAGCTCGGGTTTCCGGATCGTGGATAAAAGGTGTGAAAGCGATGTTTGTGTATGGCCTCTGGAGCAGTGCCGACAATTTGGCCGAAGGACTGACTACGCGCCTGAATTACTTTCTGCTGCAACGATTCGGTGGGTATGGTCAGGTCGGGTTGTTGGATTCGGGTACGAAAATATCCGAAAGTATCTGGCATATCAGTCACGGGGTGAGCTTTATCGCTTACAGTCAGATCGCCCGGACATCGGAGGCCGAACGGCAGCGCAGCCTGACGTTGAGGCTGTTTAAGCTAACTTACTGTACGCTGATCGTTGCTATGGCACTTGTCCTCTGTCTGCCGGAGTGGGTCTATACGGATTATCTGTTTACGCCCGAATTTACGGGAATCCGAAAGGTGATTGTGGCCTTGGCTGTCGGGATTGTGACCTTTGGCAGTAATCGTATCCTGAGTCATTACTTCATTGGAACGGGGCGCGTGCGTATCAGCGCCATATGTTCGTGTATCGGATTGCTTATACTGCTTATAGCGGGTGGCTTCCTGATTCCTGCTTACGGGGTGACCGGAGCGGCGCTCTCTTCGAGTATCGCATTTTCGGCCATGCTGCTTTTTTCCATCGTTGTGTTTCTCCGTCTTACTCCAACTCGCCCTGTCGAGTTATTGCCGCGCATGCCCCGCATCAAAAAGTAATTCTTTACGCAGGGGTTTTCAAGGGAAAAACTTCTTGAATGATGTTTCGCACCGATAGAATCAATAGGCACGGAACACAATGACTTTACCTTCCGTTTCCACTTCGAACTGATCGCTCAGCGCCTCGTTCAGTGTGCCTTGCCACCAACGGGTGATGCGTTGTCGGGTTAGGGGCCAGCGTACGTTGCGGAGGGTTAACGGTTCGCTGTCTACACAAAAAACGGAAATCTGTTGTCCGGTATACGAAGCAAAAGAGGTATGTCCCGTGGCAGGTGTGAAGATGCCGTAATCTGTGCGCATCTCGACGGTTGCCTTGTCCATATAATCGGCCAGCAGGCTGATGTTGCCGAGCGTGTGGTCTTCACGTTTCCCCGTGGCGCCGACAATAAGCAGTCGGCGATGTCCCTGCTTGAGGGCATAACGTACCGCTTTCGTCAGGTCATTCGTTTCCTGTTCCGATTCGAGATGTAGCCTGTCTGCCACCTTGTCGCGCGCCGTCTCGGAGATGGAGTCGCCATCGCCTGCCACGGCCAGCGGCATAAAGCCGGCGCGAAGGAGAGCATCGGCAGCTCCGTCACAGCAGATGATGCGGTCGCGAAACCGTTCTATCGCCCCATACGCAGCCGGATGGGAAGGAAAATCTCCGGCTGCCACAATGACTGCGTCGGGAACCGGTGTCATAGGATGTTTATGTGTGAAATTCATGAAAATGAGTGTTAAAAACGGTGCAAATGTAAGATATTATTTGGATAGTAAGGGTAAAGTTCTGACTTTTGCAGTTCTATTTCATTGCCGTAATTATACATGCATTTCAAAATAACTATGAAAAGAATGATTCTTTATTTTCTGGCAGCCGTATTTGCGGATGCAGGGCTTTCTTTTGAGGCTGCCGGACAAGCGAAGCCGGTGCAACAGACAGTCTATTTTCATCAGGACACATTGCGTCTGGTGGTGGGACAGGAAGATTCTCTGAGAGCAACAGCCGTTCCTGACGCCCCGATTCTTTGGGAGGCACCTGCTGCCATACCTGTCATTGCTTCTATTGCTCCTCCTGCTAATTCAGGTCGTTATGGAAAGGTGTATCTGGTCAAAGGCAGAAAAGTAGGTAAGACGAAGGTGATCGTTCAGGTCGGTGCGGCTAAGGATACGTGCTGGGTCTATGTTTCTCCCAGGATTCTCGTGAAAGAGGTGCGTTTGAATAAAGACACCGTTCGTCTGAAGGCCGGCCGGACTCAAATGCTTCAAGCCAGTATAACTCCGCAGAATGCCACCGACCCAACGCTGAATTGGATGAATATGGGGAAAGCTACGGTTACCCCGTCGGCGACGAATCGTACCGAAGCGTTGGTAACCGCCGCTGTCGTGACAGACACAACCCTCATCATTGCCGAAGCAAAGGACGGGAGTAAATGTCGCGATACGTGTGTGGTTATTACGCATGTCCCGCTTGACAGTATCCGTCTGAACAAAGACACCCTGCGTGTGGATATCGGGAGCAAAGATACACTTCGGGCAATGGTGTATCCGAGCCAAGCCACGAACCGTTCACTGAACTGGACGGTCAAAGGAAAGGCCGAGCTTACTGCATCGTCCGAGACGGATACGGTGGCGCTGATCGCAGCGGCTCTGACTCCCGACACGGCGTATGTCATCGTGGAGGCCAAAGACAGCAGTGACTGTCGTGATACCTGTGTCGTCATCACCCGTAAACCCGGCGATGACGCTACTGTTGAAGTGAATGATCAGAGTATATATGCCTCCGAAGGGTATGTGCATATCCGTTCCGGTAAACCTGTTTCGTTGCGCATTTACACGATTTTGGGGGCGCTGTACCGGCACGAAGAAAGGCTTGTCGGCGACCATGTCATTGCTTTGCCGCGTGGCCTTTATATCGTCGTTCTGAATCATACCGCTAAAAAAATAATGGTGCGGTAAGAAAAAACGCAACCTTTTATTCGCTTTGTTTGTTACTTTATTACGAATCAAATTAAATAATAAAAGACATGAAAAGATGTACGCTTTATTTTGGAGCCACCCTTATCTGGGTGATGGCTCTGCTTCCAAGTGAAGTATGGGGGCAGTCTCCCCAACCCGGATGTGTTCTGACTAAAGACACGATCCGCATCGATGTGGGGCAGTCTGACTCGGTCAAAGTGAATGTCACGCCCAAAACGGACACTGTGGCGTGGAAATCGAAAAATCCGCTGATAGCAACGGTAAAATATGCCGTATCCGACAGCACGTATGGTAAGATTACCGGAATAAATCCGGGAGAGACGGAAATTGTGGTGACCTCGCAAAGTAAGGTGAAAGATTCTTGTGTCGTCATTGTTTACCAGCCGGTGACGAGTGTGGAACTGAAGGATAAAAAAGGCGCTGATATTGAAGAACTCTATATGACGGTCGGCAGTAAAGACACGCTTTATGCAAAGGTCAATCCGTCGGGGGCGAATAAGAAAGTGCGGTTTTTCAGTCTTTCGGGGCTTGTGACCGTCAATACCTTCGATACCTTGGGCGTGATCACAGCAAAGGGACAGACAGGAAAAGTGAAGATTGTCGTTATTGCCGGACATGAAGGCAACTTGAAAACCGACACGTGTCTGGTGCATATTACCAATCCGGTGACGGAAGTTTCTTTTCCGGAGGTTAAAAAAGACACGGTCGTGATGCATATGCGTCATAAAATGTTGTTGCGTGCCATGGTAAAGCCGGCGAATGCAGATAACACCGATCTGGCTTGGTCGGTAGAAGGCGGGTCGGTAACGGCTACCCCCATGGTCGACGATACGAAAGTCGCACGCATTGAATCCGTAGCACCCGGTATCTCGAAGGTGACGGCGATGGCAAAGAACGGAAAGTTTGCCACGTGCGTCTTTAAGGTGCTCCCCCCCGTAGCGGTAACGGGGTTATCACTCGATAAGGATACGCTTTACATGGCCATCGGAGAACGTGATACGCTGACGGCTAAGATTACACCTCACGATGCTTTCAAAAAGAAAGTAAAATGGTCATCGACGAATACCACTTATGCCACGGTGACATCCGAAACGGATACAACGGCTGTCGTATCGGCTAAGAAACGTGGGATCGCCCTGATTATTGCCGAATCGTTGGATGGAAGTTTTAAAGACACTTGTTATGTGAGTGTGCTGGAAACGATACCGGTGAAGGGAATAGATATAGACAGTACCTCCATTGAACTTTCCGTCGGAAAGAAAACGACGCTTCAAGCAACGATTAAGCCGGTCAATGCCACGAATAAGAAAGTGGTATGGACGAGTGGAAACCCAGCTGTTGTGACGGTCGATTCATGCCACGTGACCGGAGTGGCTTCGGGTGAGACCTGGGTGTATGTCCGGACGGTCGACGGCGGCTTCAGGGACTCCTGCAAAGTGACGGTTCGTAAAACGAATGCAAGCGAAGATATCGTTGAAAATGTTGATATCTGGAGTTTTGACAACAGCTTACGCATCCGTACCGATCAATTGCGGCCATTGGCCATTTATACGATTTCAGGTACGCTCTACCGCAAAGAGGATGTAGTCGGCGAGCGTATTATCACGCTGCCTAAGGGCGTCTACATTGTCGTATTGGGCGATGTGCGCAAAAAAATCTTTGTGCAATAAGGTTGTACATAGGTTATTTCCGAAAGAGCCTGCCGGACGCCATAGCCGAGCAGGCTCTTGTTTTTTTGGGGGAGGGCGTCTTCGTGTCTGAATTTTCAAAACGCTCCTATTCACATTCACAAGGTCGTATCTTGCGAGATGAGGTGTAATGTCCGATGGAACAGCGTTATTTTTATCGTCTTATTTCGTGCATGATATTGGCCGGCGGCCGACCGTTACGCAATTCTTCGGCCATGAAGGCCATAGCCGGCTCGACGTGTGCGAAATAGCGCTTTAATCCGGCACAGAGGTAATTCAAGCCGTACTCGCCATCGTCCGACACGGCGATTCTGTTCTTCGGGCATTCGCCATTGCACAATCTCAAGAAGCGGCAGGAGCAACATTCTGCCGGTAGACCGTCCCGTTTGTCATTCCCGAAGCGGCGCTGTTCGTCCGAGAGGGTCATCTCCACAAGTGTTTTCTCATACAGGTTGCCCCGTCGGTATTCGGGATAGACGAAATGGTCGCAGGCATAGACGTCGCCGTTATATTCCATGGCCAGCGCATGTCCGCAGGTCTTCGCATAGATACAGACGCCAGGCGGTTGGCCGAGGACACCTGCGAGCGTGGCGTCGAAAAGTTGTATATAATATTGTCCCACATCGTGGCGTACCCATTCGTCGAACACTGCAATGTAGAAATCGCCGTAAGCGATCGGATCGACCGACCAGGGGGCCGGCTCACAGTCTTTCGGATGGTCGGTCGCCGTCAGCAGTTCCAGCCCGTCCGCACGCGTACCGAGGCGTTCGACAATGGGAGAGAATTGCATGTATCGGCTGCCGATGTCTTTGAAGAAGTGATACATCTCAAGCGGGAAACGCACGTTATAGTCGTGCAGTACCGAAAGCGTATTAAACTCGACCTCGTGGTGATGCAACCGCTCGATGCCCCGCATGACCCGGGTAAACGTACCCCGTCCTCCACAATCCTTACGATAGCGGTCGTGCATGGCTTCCGGCCCATCGATGGAGATGCCGACCAGAAAATCGTTGTCTTTGAAGAAACGGCACCATTCGTCGTTAAGCAGCAGCCCGTTCGTCTGGATGCAATTTTGTATCTCCCGTCCCTGTCCGTATTGCCGCTGGAATTTCAGCGCTTTGCGGTAGAAGTCGAGGCCTCGTAACAGCGACTCGCCTCCGTGCCATGTGAACTGTACGAACGGACTTGTCTGGCATTCAATATACGCTTGGGTAAATCGTTCGAGGGTCTCGTCGGACATTCTCTTCTGCTTGCGTTCCTGATACAGTCCGCTTTTTTCGAGATAATAACAATATTCGCAGTCCATATTGCAGAGTGCACCTGCCGGTTTGGCCATCACGTAAATCGGAAACGAGAGCGGAGTGAAATACAGCGTCGGTTTCATATTCATAGAGCAAAGATACGGAATTTTTGCCAATGGTAAAGAGTGTCCTTACTTATGCCTCTATAGATAGAGGATTTGTAAGTGGATGAATGGGTGTAAATCACTTTTTATTAGTGTTTAGAGATATCCTGTAGTGATTACGGAAAAATTTCTGCAATATATTTGTTTATCCACTTTCTATATCGTACTTTTGCGACATTAAAAGAAACGTTAAACCGAATAAATAAACATTTAAAAATAATTTGCTTATGTGGTTACTAAAATCTTCTATCGGGAAAAAACTGGTGATGAGTATATCCGGAATTTTCCTGGTTCTGTTTTTACTGTTCCACCTGTCGATGAATGTGACGGCAGTCTTCTCGACTGACGCCTACAACATGATTTGTGGATTGCTGGGGGCAAACTGGTATGCGGTAGTGGCGACCATCGGCTTGGGAGTGATTATTACCATTCACTTTGTGTATGCGGTGATGCTGACGCTGCAAAACCGGAAGGCGCGCGGGAACGACCGTTATGCGGTCAATACGCGTCCCCAAGGGGTGAGCTGGGCCTCGCAGAATATGTTCGTGATCGGTGTGGTGGTCATTGGCTTTATGATTCTTCATTTTAGCCAGTTTTGGTACAAGATGATGTTTGCGGAATTACTGGGACATCACGAAGTAGAGCTGGGTAGCCGTGTTGTATCTCCGCAGGACGGGGCCGACTTTATTCAGTATTATTTTAGCCAGTTGTGGGTGGTGATAGCCTATTTGATTTGGTATGTGGCGTTGTGGTTTCACCTCACACACGGTGTGTGGAGTGCGATCCATACCATCGGCTGGAACAATCACGTGTGGATGAACCGTCTGAAAGTGATCAGCAATGTGGTGGCTACGCTTATCTTTTTGGGATATGCTTTTGTTACGCTCTTCTTTTATGTGAAAAGCCTGTGCGGCTAATGGGAACAAACAAGATGTAATTTCTTTTAAAAGCAATCGTTATGAGTCAAATAAATTCAAAAATACCACAGGGGCCGTTAGCCGAGAAGTGGACCAATTATAAAGCACACCAGAAGTTGGTAAACCCGGCCAACAAACGTCGTTTGGATATTATTGTCGTAGGTACCGGTCTGGCCGGCGCCTCGGCTGCCGCCTCGCTGGCCGAGATGGGGTTTAACGTATTTAACTTCTGTATTCAAGATTCGCCGCGTCGTGCACACTCTATTGCTGCGCAGGGAGGGATCAATGCGGCCAAGAATTATCAGAACGACGGCGATTCGGTATACCGTCTGTTCTATGACACGATTAAAGGGGGCGACTATCGTGCCCGTGAAGCCAACGTGTACCGTTTGGCCGAAGTATCGAATGCCATTATCGACCAGTGCGTGGCGCAGGGCGTACCTTTTGCCCGCGAATACGGCGGATTGCTCGACAACCGTTCGTTCGGCGGGGCACAGGTATCGCGCACGTTCTATGCCCGCGGACAGACGGGACAGCAGTTGCTGCTGGGCGCATATTCGGCGCTGAGCCGTCAGATCGGGCTGGGTAAAGTAAAGATGTACACGCGTCATGAGATGCTCGATGTCGTAAAGATCGACGGACGCGCCCGCGGTATTCTGGCACGCAATTTAGTGACCGGTAAGATCGAACGTTTTGCGGCTCACGCCGTAGTCGTAGCCACAGGCGGATATGTGAACACATTCTTCCTGTCGACGAACGCGATGGCCTCGAACGGATCGGCGGCATGGCAGTGCTACAAGAAGGGTGCGTACTTTGCCAACCCGTGTATGGTACAGATTCACCCGACGTGTATTCCGGTGCACGGCGAATTTCAGTCGAAACTGACGCTGATGTCGGAGTCGTTGCGTAATGACGGACGTATCTGGGTGCCCAAGAAGAAAGAAGATGCCGAAGCGATTCGTGCCGGCAAACTGAGACCCACACAGATCAAGGAAGAAGACCGCGATTATTATCTGGAACGTCGTTATCCGGCGTTCGGTAACCTCGTGCCGCGCGACGTGGCTTCGCGTGCTGCCAAAGAACGTTGCGACGCCGGGTTCGGCGTAGGAGCCGGTCAGGCCGTTTACCTCGACTTTGCCGATGCCATCAACCGTCTGGGACGCGATGTGGTAGAAGCACGCTACGGAAACCTCTTCCAAATGTATGAAAAAATTGTAGACGATAATCCGTACGAAACCCCGATGATGATTTATCCGGCGCTCCACTATTCGATGGGCGGACTGTGGGTAGACTACGAATTGATGACCAACATCCCCGGTCTGTTTGCCATCGGCGAAGCCAACTTCTCCGACCACGGAGCGAACCGTCTGGGAGCATCGGCCCTGATGCAAGGATTGGCCGACGGTTATTTCGTGCTGCCGTATACGATTCAGAATTATCTGGCTGACCAGATTCAGGTGCCCCGTTTCAAGACCGACGCGCCGGAGTTTGCGGAAGCCGAGAAGCAGATTCAGGATCGGATCAACCGGTTGATGAACATCAAAGGAAAGCGTTCGGTCGACAGTCTGCATAAAGAGCTGGGACACATCATGTGGGATCACGTCGGGATGGCGCGTAATGCCGAAGGGCTGAAAGAAGCCATCGAGATGTTGAAGAAACTGAAAAAAGAATTCTGGAGCAATGTACGTATTCCCGGCAAGGGCGACGACCTGAACGTAGAGCTTGAAAAAGCGTTGCGTCTGGCCGACTTTATCGAGATCGGCGAACTGATGGCGCACGACTCGTATGACCGTGCCGAATCGTGCGGCGGACATTTCCGCGAAGAGCACCAGACGTCGGAAGGTGAAGCGATGCGCCACGACGAAGAATTCTCGTATGTATCGTGCTGGGAATATCAGGGCGAAGACAAAGATCCGGTGATGCTGAAAGAACCGCTCGATTACGAGTTTGTCGTTCGCCAGCAGCGGAACTATAAGAATTAAGGAGTTTCACACAGCTTAAAAGAACAAGACAATGGATAAAAATATCGATATAACTGTAAAAGTATGGCGCCAGCGAGGTCCGAAAGAAAAAGGCGCTTTTGAAACATATCCGCTTAAAGGAATCTCCCAGGGCAGTTCGTTCCTCGAAATGCTGGATGTGCTCAACGAACAGTTGGTCAACGAAGGCAAAGAACCGGTCTTCTTCGATCATGACTGCCGCGAAGGCATCTGCGGCATGTGCTCGTTATACATCAACGGCCATCCGCACGGCCCGGATTCGGCTATTACCACGTGCCAGTTGCACATGCGCAAGTTCAACGACGGCGAGACGATTACCGTCGAACCGTGGCGCTCGGCCGGTTTTCCCGTGATCCGTGACCTGACGGTCGACCGTCAGGCATACGACAAGATCATGCAGGCCGGAGGGTTCGTGTCCGTCAACACCGGTGGAGTACCCGATGCCAATGCTATTCCGATTCCGAAGAAAGATGCCGATCTGGCTATGGATGCGGCCGCCTGTATCGGTTGCGGCGCTTGTGCGGCCGCCTGCAAGAACGGGTCGGCCATGCTGTTCGTGTCGGCCAAGGTAAGTCAGCTGGCCTTGCTCCCGCAGGGTAAGGTAGAGGCAGCCCGCCGTGCCAAAGCCATGGTGGCCAAGATGGATGAGCTTGGGTTCGGAAACTGTACGAACACCAGAGCATGCGAGGTGGAATGTCCGAAACAAATTTCGGTGACGAATATCGCTCGTATGAATCGCGAGTACCTCTCGGCCAAGTTCAAGGATTGATCGTATACTCGCAAAGGAGTAAACCGTGTATGGTAAAAAGCCATCTCGCCTTGCGCGAGGTGGCTTTTTTTTAAATGAATTGCAGACTATGGGTGTTGAGGTGTTTATCCGAACGCAAATTTCGCAAATGGCGCAAATGAACGCGAATCAACGCAAATGTTGTTCCGGCGGGCGAACACAAGGTTCGCCCGTCATGGCGTTGATATGAACATTCCCCCAGCCCCCCTTCAAAGGGGGGGAAGAGCGAAGCGAAGGGGGATGTTCCTCTGCGCTCGGAAACCGTGTACCACACATAACAATTAACCATTGACAATTAACCATTAATTTGTCATTCAGAGCGAAGCGAAGAATCTCTTTCCGTTACCCCGCGAGATTCCTCACTGTGTTCGGAATGACAAAGAAGGCGTTCGTAATTCTCCTTCCCCTGTCATTCAGAGCGCTCTTTCTGTCACTTTTGGCTTGACCCAAAAGAAACCAAAAGGTCAAGGCTTCGGGCGCTTCGCACGCCTTCGCGACGCTCGCAGGTCGGAAAATCAGGTAACTCGCTTGGCTCGGACAGCCTGATTTTCTATCGCCCTGCTCGCTGCTCCGTCGGCTCACCGCCCGAGGCCTATGGACGAACGCCGAAGCGTTCGAGGCGGGATTCCTCACAATGCTTGGAATGTTAAAACAAAGTGTGGCGGCCTTTTTAGAACGCTTGGAATGTTAAAACAATTTGTGCGAGCCTTTTCACAACGCTTAAAATGTTAAAACAAAATGCGGGAGCCTTTTCACAACACTTAAATTGCTCAAACAAGATGCGGCAACCGTTTAAGAGCTGTTTGAGATGATGCAAAAAATAACGGAATCGTATCGTCGCGGGGGGAAGGCATACTCCATAAGCAGCCCGTTACAAGGGCGGAAGTGGCCGCGGGTTTCCCGAAAAAATATTACCTTTGTCCCGTTAAAATTTAGGTTGCACAATGATTGAACAACAACTTTCGGCGGCCATACGTTCCGCCATACAGACCCTTTACGGGGTGGCGATTGCACCCGAACAGGCCGTTTTGCAGAAGACAAAAAAAGAATTTGAAGGACATCTTACGCTCGTCGTGTTTCCGTTCTTGCGCATCTCCAAAAAATCGCCCGAGCAGACGGCGCAGGAGATCGGTGAATATCTGCTGGAACATGAGCCATCTGTCGCCTCATTCAATGTGATTAAAGGCTTTTTGAACTTGACAATCGCCGGATCGAACTGGATCGAGATGCTGAACGCGATGCACGGGCAGGAGACCTACGGCATTACGCATCCGGCCGAAAAGGCTCCGCTGGTGATGATCGAATACTCGTCGCCCAACACGAATAAGCCGCTCCATCTCGGACATGTGCGTAACAACCTGTTGGGATACAGTCTGTCGGAAATTCTGAAAGCCAACGGTAACCGGGTGATTAAAACGAATATCGTCAACGATCGGGGAATCCACATCTGCAAGTCGATGCTGGCCTGGCAGAAATGGGGCGAGGGCGTGACGCCCGAATCGTCGGGGAAGAAAGGCGATCATCTGGTCGGTGATTTTTATGTCATGTTCGACAAGCATTACCGTGAGGAAGTCGGTCAGCTCGTGGCATCGGGCCTGAGTAAGGAAGAGGCCGAAGCCCGGTCGCCGCTGATGGCCGAGGCGCGTGAGATGCTCCGCCGCTGGGAAGCCGGCGATGCCGAGGTGCGCGAGTTGTGGAACCGGATGAACGGTTGGGTGTACGATGGCTTTGATTGGACGTATAAGCGGCTCGGAGTCGATTTCGATAAGATTTATTATGAATCGGAGACGTATCTCGAAGGGCGCGAGAAGGTGCTGGAAGGATTGAAGAAAGGACTGTTTTATCGCCGCGACGACGGGTCGGTATGGGCAGACCTGCGGCCGGAAGGGTTGGACGAGAAAATCTTGCTGCGCTCCGACGGCACATCGGTGTATATGACGCAGGACATCGGCACGGCCAAACTTCGTTTCGACGATTATCCGATCGACCGGATGATTTACGTCGTAGGAAACGAGCAGAATTATCATTTCCAAGTGCTCTCGATTCTGCTCGATAAATTGGGCTTCGCTTTCGGCAAAGGGTTGATTCATTTCTCGTACGGTATGGTGGAACTGCCCGAGGGGAAGATGAAGAGCCGCGAAGGAACGGTCGTCGATGCCGACGATCTGATGGACGAGATGATTGCCACGGCGCGCGATATCTCGAACGAGCTGGGCAAGCTGGACGGCTTGAGCCCTTCGGAGGCCGACGATATCATCCGCGTCATCGGGTTAGGATCGCTCAAGTATTTCATCTTGAAAGTCGATCCGCGTAAGAATATGACATTTAATCCGAAAGAGTCGATCGACTTCAACGGAAACACCGGTTCGTTTATTCAATATACGTATGCACGTATCCGCTCGGTGCTTCGCAAGGCCGAAGAACAGGGGCTTGTCATCCCCGAACAGCTGCCGACCGATACGCCCGTCAATGCGAAAGAGCAGACATTGATCGGTTCGCTGGCCGACTTCGCCTCGACGGTTAAAGAAGCCGGCGAGACGTATAGCCCGGCCTGCATTGCCAACTACGTCTATGATCTGGTGCGCGAGTTCAATCAGTTCTATCACGACTATACGATCCTCGGCGAGAGCGATGAACGGATCAGGCAGTTGCGTCTGACGCTCTCGGCCGAAACGGCCAAGATCGTGCGCTTGGCCATGTCGCTGCTGGGTATCGAGATGCCGGAGCGGATGTAGCGGAGGGCTTCCTTCCGAACGGAACGAAATAAAAAAAGCTGCGTTGAGCAGCTTTTTTTATTTCTTCTTTGCGCCTTTTCTTTTGGCCGGTTTTTCGTCGGCCTCGGCGATGATTTTTTTACACTCTTCGAGCGTCAACGACGCGGCCTCAACGCCTTTCGGGATACGGTAGTTGGCTTTGTCGAATGTGATGTACGGCCCGTAACGTCCGTTCAGAATTTCCAGTCCCGGCTCTTCCTCGAACTTTTTGATGTAACGCTGCGCCTCCTTGTTCCGTTTTTCCTCAATCAGCGCGATCGCCTCTTCGGCCGTGATGGAGTAGGGGCTTAGCGTCTTGGGGATGGATACAAATTGGTTGTCGTGACGCACGAACGGCCCGAATCGGCCGATCGCTGCCGTCATCTCCTTGTCTTCAAACGTACCGATGACACGCGGCAGATTAAAAAGCTCCAGCGCTTCTTCGAGCGAGATCGTTTCGATAGACTGACCTTTCATCAGTGACGCGAAACGCGGCTTGGGCGCTTGCTTGTCGTTCGGATTCGCCAGCCCGATCTGAACAATCGGACCGTAACGGCCGATTTTGACGAAAACCGGCTCCCCGCTCTTCGGGTCGATACCGAGCTGACGCTCCCCGACCTTATGTTCTGTTTTCACCGCGGCTGTTTTTTCTACAATCGGATGGAAGAACCGGTAGAATTTATCGAGCGCTTTCGTCCAGACCAGCTCACCCTCGGCAATGGCATCGAATTCTTTCTCCACGCTGGCGGTGAAGTTGTAATCCATAATATCCGGAAAGTACTCCATCAGGAAATCGTTGACTACCGTGCCGATGTCGGTCGGAAGCAACTTGTTGCGATCGGCTCCGACGATCTCTTTCTTTTCTGCCTCCGTGATTGTCCCATTCTTCAAGGTGACCGCGTGGAAGGAACGTTCTTCGCCCGGTTTATCTCCCCGAACGACGTATTCGCGGTTTTGAATCGTCTGGATCGTCGGTGCGTACGTAGACGGACGTCCGATACCCAGCTCTTCCATGCGGCGCACCAAACTGGCTTCCGTATATCTCGGCGGACGCTGCGTGAAGCGTTCCGTAGCGGTGATCTCCTGCACGCCGAGCACATCTTTCACCTGCACGGCCGGGAGCAGTCCGTTTTCCTGCTCGCCTTCTCCCTCGTCGTCCGCGCTCTCGCGGTAGACATGCAGAAAACCGTCGAACTTCACCACCTCGCCCGTAGCGAGGAATTTATCTTTCATCTTTCCGATACCGATCGAGATCGTCGTGCGCTCCAGTTCGGCATCGGCCATCTGACTGGCGATTGTACGTTTGTAGATCAGGTCGTACAGTTTTTTCTCCTGTGCGTTTCCGTTGATTGCCGGATGATCCATATACGTCGGACGAATAGCTTCGTGCGCTTCCTGTGCGCCTTTGCTCTTCGTGTGATACTTGCGTAGCTGATGATACTTTTCCCCGTATTCGCGGAAAATCGCTTCCTTGGCCGTATTCAGGGCAAGGCTGCTCAGGTTCACCGAGTCCGTACGCATATATGTGATGAATCCCGATTCGTAAAGTCGTTGAGCAACCATCATCGTCTGCGAAACGGAGAAGCCGAGCTTGCGCGCCGCTTCCTGTTGCAACGTAGAAGTCGTGAAGGGCGGAGCCGGCGATTTTTTCAGCGGCTTTTTACTGATATCGTCGATGATAAATTCCGAACTTGCTTCCCGGCATGCTTTCAGAAACCGGTCGACCTCATCCTTGTCTTTCAGGCGTCTGTTCAGTTCCGCTTTCAGGAGCGTTTTTCCGTCGGGCAGGATGAAAGTAGCGATGACCCGGTACGAGGCTTCGGCCACGAAGTCGTTCACTTCGCGTTCACGCTCTACGATCAGGCGCACGGCTACCGACTGCACCCGTCCGGCCGAAAGCGCCGGCTTGACTTTGCGCCATAAAATCGGTGACACCTCAAAACCTACGATCCGGTCTAATACGCGGCGTGCCTGCTGAGCATTGACCAGATGGATATCGAGGCTGCGAGGCGTATCCAGCGCATGCAGGATCGCGTTCTTCGTGATCTCGTGAAAAACGATGCGCTGCGTATTTTGGGGGTTCAGATCCAGCACTTCGGCTAAATGCCAGGCAATGGCTTCTCCTTCGCGGTCTTCATCAGACGCGAGCAGCACCTCCGTCGCCTCTTGCGACGCTTTTTTCAAGTCTGCAACCAGCTTTTTCTTTTCCGCTGGAATGACGTATTGCGGTGCGTAATCATTCTCAATATCAATACTGAACTCTTTCGTCTTCAAGTCGCGGATGTGTCCGTAACTCGACATGACCCGATAGTCTTTACCCAAAAATTTCTCGATGGTTTTTGCTTTTGCAGGAGACTCTACGATAACCAGTTTTTTTTGCATCTTTTCTCGTTGTTCTTTTTTTAAATCCGGGGCAGAGATTGTGGCACGGAAAGGGAGAAACTGTTCGTTTTTTCTCTCTCAAAGTCGTGCTTATCTTTGCTTTTCGGGGTGCAAAGATACAAAAAAACTACATTCTCGATTATATTTATTATTTTTGCGCCGACTGTTGATAAAGCATCAATAACAAGAGCAAATGGAATTAGCAACGAAATACGACCCCTCGTCGGTCGAAAGCAAGTGGTATCAATATTGGTTAGATAACAGGCTGTTTGCCTCGAAGCCCGATGGGCGCGAACCGTACACCATCGTGATACCGCCACCTAACGTGACCGGAGTATTGCACATGGGGCACATGCTCAACAATACGATTCAGGATATTCTGATCCGTCGTGCGCGCATGACGGGGAAAAACGCCTGTTGGGTGCCGGGCACCGATCATGCTTCCATCGCTACGGAGGCCAAGGTCGTAGCGCGTCTGGCCGAAAAAGGAATACGCAAATCGGACCTCACGCGGGAGGAGTTTTTAAAACATGCCTGGCAATGGACGGAAGAGCACGGTGGGATTATCCTGCGGCAGCTCCGTAAACTCGGCGCCTCGTGCGATTGGGAGCGTACAGCATTCACCATGGATGAGACCCGCTCGGCAAGTGTGATCAAGACCTTTTGCGATCTGTATAATAAGGGGCTGATATATCGTGGCGTGCGTATGGTTAACTGGGATCCTGCAGCCTTGACGGCTTTGAGCGACGAAGAGGTGATCTATAAAGAGCAACAGGGGAAACTTTATTATTTAAGGTATAAGATCGTCGGTGAAGAAGGGTATGCCGTGGTCGCTACCACACGCCCCGAAACCATCATGGGCGATACGGCCATGTGCATCCATCCGGATGATCCGAAAAACAGACATTTGCACGGCAAACAGGTGATTGTGCCGCTTGTCAACCGCGTTATTCCCGTGATTGAAGACGATTATGTCGATGTCTCCTTTGGTACGGGCTGTCTGAAAGTGACGCCCGCTCACGATGTGAACGACTATCTGCTCGGTGAAAAATATAACCTTCCTTCGATCGATATATTCCATGACGACGGCACCATTGCTCCGGCAGGTCAACTCTACGTGGGTATGGATCGGTTTGAAGTGCGCAAACGGATCGTGCAAGACCTTGAGGCGGCCGGATTACTCGAGAAAACGGAAGACTATATAAATAAGGTAGGCTTCTCGGAGCGTACACAGGTAGCCATTGAACCGAAACTTTCGATGCAGTGGTTCCTGAAGATGGAAAAGCTGGCGCGTCCCGCTCTCGATGCGGTGATGAACGATGAGATCGTCTTTCATCCGTCGAAGTTTAAAAATACGTATCGCCACTGGATGGAGAACATCAAAGACTGGTGTATCAGTCGTCAGTTGTGGTGGGGACACCGGATACCGGCCTATTATGCTGTCCCGACGAATCTCCCTCAGGGTGAGACGCCGTCTACGGTTACGATTGTAGCCGAGACCGAAGACGAAGCACGCGCGATAGCCGGGCAGCATCCTGCTTTGGGTGGCGCGGGAAGAACGTATACGTTGCGTCAGGATGAAGATTGCCTCGATACGTGGTTCTCTTCATGGCTGTGGCCGATCGCTCTCTTCGACGGGATGAACCGCCCCGGTAACGAGGAAATGGCGTATTACTATCCGACGTCCGACTTGGTCACCGCTCCGGATATTATTTTCTTCTGGGTGGCGCGTATGATTATGGCCGGCTATGAATACGAGGGGAAGATGCCGTTTAAAAACGTCTATTTTACCGGTATCGTGCGTGATAAGCTCGGCCGGAAGATGTCGAAATCGCTGGGTAATTCGCCCGATCCCCTCGAATTGATCGAGAAGTATGGCGCCGATGGCGTGCGTATGGGAATGATGCTCTCCGCACCGGCCGGCAATGATATTCTGTTCGATGAATCTCTTTGTGAGCAGGGACGTAACTTCAATAATAAAATATGGAATGCGCTGCGTCTCGTAAAAGGCTGGACGGTAGCCGATCTTCCGCAGCCCGAATCTGCCGGAATTGCCGTCAAGTGGTTTGAGGCGCGTGTCGCCGCAGCCATCGAGGAGTTGAACGACGATTTCTCAAAATATCGCATCTCAGAAGCGTTGATGGTCGTGTACAAACTTTTCCGCGATGAATTCTCCTCATGGTATCTCGAAATGGTCAAACCGGCATACGGTCAGCCGATCGATGCGACTTCATACGCAGCCACACTCCGGTTTTTTGAACAGTTGACGTTGCTGCTTCATCCGTTTATGCCGTTTATCACCGAAGAAGTGTGGCAAGCGCTTGTCGAGCGCCGGCCCGGCGAAAGCATCATGGTAGCGCAAATGCCCGATGTGGGCAATAAACATGACCGGCTCGTCGCGGATTTCGAGAACGTAAAGAATATCGTAGCCGCCGTCCGTTCGATACGTCTTGAGCGGAACATCCCGAACAGGGAGCCTCTGACGCTCCAAATCGTATCGGGCGATTATGACGATGCTTACAATACGGTGATTACGAAGATGTGTCATCTGGAGCAGATTGTGCGTGCTCCGAAAGATGAGACGTCGGCATCGTTTCTGGTCGGTACGACGGAATATGCCGTGCCGCTCGGAAGTACGATCGACGTTGCCGGGGAGGTGAAGAAGATGCAGGAGGAGATTGATTACCTTGAAGGGTTTCTGGCTTCAGTCATGAAAAAGCTCGGTAACGAAAAGTTTGTCGCTCATGCGAAGCCTGAAGTCGTGGCTAATGAGCGCAAAAAGCAGGCCGATGCCGAAAGCAAGCTGAAAACGCTGCGTGAAAACGTTGAGAAGTTGAAAGGAAGAGATGCCGATGTGCGTTAAGGGTTCGGCAAGAGAAGGACGTTCGTCTCGGTTTTTATTCTCGGTGACAGGGCTTTGCCTGTTGCTCCTCGCTTCATGCAGCTCGTTACGTTATGTAGAGATAGAGACATACAACCCTTCCGAGATTGTCTTTCCGAAGAAGGTGCGTAAAATCCTGATCGTAAATAATGCCGTGGCGCAGCCGAAGGTGCGCTATGAAGCCTTACGGCCGATGAATTCGGCTGATACGATGGGTGTAAGAGCCGACAGTACGACATTCGATTTTTGCCGAAAGTTAGGCGAACGGATGGCTCAGTCTCCGCGTTTCGAGGATGTACGTCTTTATCAGGGCGCTTTACGGACCGATTCCTTTTTTGCTTCGGAGCAGCGTCTGACCGATGAAACGGTGCGGCGATTATGTGAAGAGGAGGGAGTTGATGCCGTGATCTCGTTAGACCGTTTGCTCTTTAAGATGAAAGGAGTACTTCGGCAGGGGGACTATCTGCCGGTGGAGTCGGTCGATGTCGAGGTGCTCGGCACGGTGCGCGCGACTATTCCCGACGGGAAGCGTGCTTTGGGAACCGTCCTGCTGTCCGACACGATACCGGTTAATCTCGAGTGGGACTTGGCCGCAACGGAGAAGATCGAAGAACTTCCGCTGGAAGAAGTGTTGCATGGCGTGTCGAGCTATTTGGCCGATAAGACCCATCTGAATTTTGTTCCACACTGGAGCTCCGATACTCGCTGGTATTATACGGCTTCGGGATCACTGTGGAAAGAAGCGGCAGCTTATGCTGCGACAGATCATTGGGAGGAGGCTGCTGCTATCTGGCAGCGTCTTTACGACCGAACGCCCGAAGGGAAAGCTCAAGCGCGTTTGGCTGCCAATCTTGCTTTGAGCGAGGAGTTGAAGGGAGATCTGTCAAAAGCGCTGGAGTGGGCGGGGCGGTCGCATGAGCTTTGTCGCAAGTACTTGGGAGCGTCGGCCGAAGCTACGCGGAATCAGGCCTGTTATATCTCGGTCTTGGAACATCGGGTACACTCGGATGAAGCTTTGAGAAAGCAGTTTTAACAGAGTTTTTTTGCGTTGGCTGTTAGGGGGGGGCTTCGTTCGTGTCATTTTTCGCCTCCTTGTGGAACATTTTTTTATGTTCCACGATTAACAAATAAGAAGCAGGGCATCATGATTTTGTTTGTGAGGGGGGGGGGCTGTCAGTAAACAGTTGCCAGCGTTCAGCCATCAGCGGTCGGTACATCGTGTAGGGGCGAGCCTCTGTGTTCGCCCACCATAACAACCGATTCGGCCTCGGATGATAGAGACACAATGAATTGAATTCTGCCCTCTGCCGGGTACTTTTTTCTGGGTCTGTGTTGAATCGTGTGGGTAACCCATAGATCAGCATTCGGAAAAAAGTTGTATAATTGCATTCATGGATACGAACATGTTATTCTCTATTGGTTTGAATTTGTCTTTTCCCTGGAAAGTGGTTAAGAGTGAGTTTCGTTTGCTTGATGAGAGCAATATCCGCGAGCTTCATATTTGGATTGACTTTGAGTACGGCTCCCGGTTCATCTCTTCTAAGGGAACCTTACTTTCCCCTCACGACACGGTTGACAAGCAGTGGCGTCATCTGAATTTCTTTGAACATCCATGCTATTTGCATGCTCGTGTTCCTCGATTGAAGACCGATGTTTCCTCAATAGAGATGGTACAGGTTCCCTGGGCACGGCATAACTCGGGCTTTACGATGCTTTTCGAGGCGTTTGCGATGGCTCTTATAGAAGAAGAGACTCCTGTCAACTCTGTAGCTAAGACAGTAAAGGAATATCCCAAGCGTATATGGACCATATTCCGTCATTGGATAAGCAAAGGCAAGCGTAATCTCAACTTGTGCGGAGTCAGACGTATAGGCGTGGATGAAACCTCTCGCAGGAAAGGACATTCGTACATCACTCAGTTTGTTGACCTTGACACCAGAGAGACGATCTTCGTCTGTCCGGGCAAGGATTCAGATACGTTCAAGAGGTTTTCCCAATGGCTCATAGAGCATGATGGAGATCCTTCGCTTATAGAGGTGGTTGCTATGGACATGTCCAATGCCTTCACCTCCGGCTGCATGAGGTATTTCCCTCAAGCACATATTGTATATGACAAGTTCCACATAGTACAGGACACCAACAAGAGACTTGATGAGGTGCGCAAGGCAGAAGTGGGTGAGAAGAAACTGCTGAAAGGGCATCGGTTTACACTGCTGCATCTTCGGAAGAACCTGCCGGAAGGAAGGTTGCAAGAGCTTGATACGATATTGCTCACCTACCCATCTCTTGGAAAAGCCTATAGCCTCAAGGAAGGACTCGTTGATATACTTCATGCCGCCACTGCCAAATCTCAAGGAGCATGGGAAGACTTTCTCAAATGGATGGAGATGGCTGAGCAGTCTGCATTGGAACCGTTCAGAAAACTGGTGGCAACGTTCAAGGGGCATCTGTTCGGCATAAAGACATTCTTTGAGCAGGGAACTATCACAAATGGGGTATTGGAAAGCCTTAACTCTAAAGTCCAATTGGCCAAAAGAAGAGCTAGAGGATACGCAAATGTGAATAACTTTATGGATATGGTATACTACATAAACGGAGGAAGGAATTTCCATTACCCACTCAAATCAACATAGAGCCTTTTTTCTATTGCGGAATTTGCGATAATTCTTCTTCGAAAAACAAAACAATGCTTATCTTTGTTCTTTTGAAAGCTGAAATTGTCCGCACATATCGGATAGAAAGGAATAAAGGGATAGAAGAAGATGAAGCAAAATGTGAAGGTCCAGTCTGTGATAGAATCGTTGTTTTTGTCGGTCGTAGAACGTTTGACAAAAGATCATGCGTTGCGCGTGATTAACAGCTTGGGGGTGCAATTGGACCTCGAGGCCGGCGAGATTCAGATTTTTGATGAGCAAGAGCGTCTGTTGAGGAAAAAAGTGATTTTCGATTGGGCCGATTCCAAGAATAAGGACGAAGCGTTTACTCCTCAAAAGATAGCCATGATTCGTTCGGCGATCAATAAAGTAGCCGGCGAAGGGGCTTTTGAACATTCGAATTTCATGAAACCGTTTGTGATTCGTCTCACAAACGAAGATTTTAGTACAATAGAAGCGCTTTATTCCGTGGAAGATACGCCCGGAGAAGGCGATTTGCTGAAAAGTTTGGATCGGGAATTGAAAGATTTTTACAGGAAACTCTTTTCGGATGTGGAATAAGTTATTATCTTTGCGCCCGGATAACGAATGTTTCTGTTGGGAAGCGATTCATGGGCGCGAGAGGAAACGAATTACGCCGAAATAGCTCAGTTGGTAGAGCAATTCATTCGTAATGAATAGGTCCCCGGTTCGAGTCCGGGTTTCGGCTCAAGCTAAAGAAAAACAATATTATATAATAGAGTTTTTTTTGATGTGCCTGCAAGGGTACAGGATGAAAAAACATAGGAGATAAAGCAATAAAATGCCTCGGATAATAGAATACATTCGTATTGAAAGAGTTCTGACGATGAAGCGGGCTAGAGGCCTGGCTGCTGTTGCCGGAACTTTATATTTTGTACCTGAAAACGCCCCTTTTTGATAAGAAACAAATCAAGCATGAAAAAAAAAACAGGTTTATGATTGCAGGAATAAAACAAATATGTATTTTTGTTGCATTGAACAGTATGTCCGGGAGGGTGGTATGCCTTGGCGGATGCGGTTTATAAGAGGAAGAAAATAAATTAATTTACGTAGTATTAATATTTAATTATTTGATTATGAACAAAAAAGTATTTACTTTGTTAGCGGCTTCGCTGATGCTGTTTATGACGGCGTTTATGGCGGATGCGCGACCCTTTTACGGGGATGCGGTTAAGTATCTTCCGGAGGGAATGGGCAAAGGAGCTTATCACTTAAAGGTAACGCTGCAAACCGCTACCGGACCGGTCGATAAGTTCTTGGCAATGGATGAGTTTGGTTATATTACCCTGGTGGATTCCGCTTTTATTTATGGGGCGAGTGTACCGGCCGATTCTTCGTATCGCAGACTGCGCGCTGCAATGTGGTGTGTGAATGTGACCAAGCCTGAGCTTTATGGCAAGGTGCCCGGTTTTGCTTTTACGAATAAGGAGTATGGTGCAGGGCTGGAATTTGAGTATGAAAGCAGTATGTTTAAGAAAATGTGTGCGGGTATGGACGTTCATTCTCAGCGTGATCTCCCGTTAGTGGGAGGTAATCTTGGCATATGGAAGTTCTCCCGTACCTATAATACCGTGCCGCTGGAGCAGGAACAGTATCTTGCCATAGAGGTGAAGCCGGACTATTATATGACGTTCGCCATTAACAAAACTTGTGGCGCTTCCGACTCTGTTCGTTTGGTTGTAGCTCATAAGGATGAATTCGATGTGAATGCCGATTTCTACAAGAAAGACTTGTTGAAATTCACCTTGGTTAATGCTCGTCCGAGAGTGCTTACCGCCAAGGACTTCAATACGATGATGTATGAATATTCGAAAGAGGAATACCGTCAGCTTGAGTTCTCGCAGAAAGTTTCTGCCGGACAGGTAAACCCGTTTGAGCAGCCGTTGATGGCGGAAGATGTGACCGGTACCACCGGTGATAAGCAGTATCTGAACTTGAAGAATAAGGACGGTAAATATGTTACTGCTTTGGCAGGTAATACTGAAGAAAACTATGTGAATGATCTGGGGTATCGTTATCCGAAGATTGTGACCGGAGGGAAATCAACTTCCCAGCATAGCGACTGGCGTTTGGTATACTATCCTTCCGAGGACAGTCTGGTTATCAATGTACGCAGACTGAATCATATGGTGGAGGGTGATAATGAAGATAATATGACCTATTTGGACGGTGAATATGATGGTTTGTTTAATCAAACGATTTGGAACTTCCTGACGGTACGTATGCAGGATCTGTCGGCCGGCGAACGCGTGGTTACGGTAAGAAACAAACCGGCCAATGTGCGTGGATTCTTCAATATCAACAGTTGTGTATTGTACGATAAAAACCGTACAACGGTGGAGGGTGACTTGTATACCATTAAAGATAAGGATGGACGCTATTTGGTCGTGCCGATGTATGCCGGTAACTTTACTCCGCAATGGTTGCGCCTTGACGAAAATGAAGTAGCGAATATGACTCCTTCGTATCAATGGTATGTTGAACAGGTGAACGAAGGTTCCAGCATCTCGAAGATTCATCTGATAAATCGTGAGTTTGATGATATCCGTATCGAATATGTGCAGATATACAATGATTATGAGCTTTTCAAAGGAGTTTGGTGGCGTTTGGACCCGAAGAATAAGAAGAAAGATTATTCGCCGGTGATGGGCAGAAATTTCGTAAACAAAGAAAGCTTTATTCGTGTTCCAAGACCGTATCGTAACGACCCGTATTTGGGATATCGTTTCTTTAGCCGCAAACCGAGCTAGTTTGGTAAGGAAGATGGCGGTATTGCCGAAGCAACCGATTCACTCAACTGGTTCGCTTATACATTCCAGTACTTAAGCGGTTTGAGCGGAAATCATTATATGGGCTTCGACGAAAAAGCTTCGAATAAAGACACCATTCTCTATGTTTTGAAGGGAGAAAAGACGTACTTCCAGTTGGTAATACCCGACTCCTTGCGTAAGGAAGCATATGGTACCGAACGATATGGTATTGGATGGACAAGCAACAGTCCGCTGAAGAGCAAATTTACCAAAAAAGGTACGGATGACTATATCGCACCGTTGGAAAGATGGTACTATCATCTGCAAATCAACGACTATTGGAAGTTTAAACGGAATGAATACTATTTGGTGTTAGACGATAACGGTCGTTACGGATATACGCCAGAGGTAATCGCCAATGCTCGTAAACTGAATAAAGCCAAATTCTATCTGCGTTTTACGTATCAGGTAGACGGCAAGAACTATTACGCCTTGCTCGATCGTATCGATCTTTCTAACTTCCATTACTATACGGATATTACCGGATTGCCTATCACCGATACGGTAAGAGTACATGATACCAGTCATGGATCCATAAAGAATAATTCGTTTGGAGTCGTTCATGCTTCTGTTGATGACTTGAACAACTACGTAAGAAGTCAACCCAAAACGGTCGGTGGGCAACGTGTTTCGACCTTTGCCATCTCGTGTGAGACGGAACCGCTTTATCGTCGTTTCAATACGACGGACGAAAGCGCCATAGGTTCCGATAATCCGGATACGTTGAAATTCCATCGTACGGCTGTAGGAAAAGAAAGAGAATATTTGTATGAAGATGCACACAGTATCTATTCCTATGACATAAAGCGACTTCCGGGAAAGAATCATAGCAGTGTTAACTTCTTGGGCGTTCAGAATGAAGATGACGCCATTGCCAATAAGGATAAGGATCAAGTCTTCAAACGTCATTTGGATACTGATTGGGCTATATACGTAGATACGGCTTATGTAAACCGTGGTACGGGACATATCAAACCGCAGTATCTCTTGGCGGTAGATCCGAAATTCGGTTATCTGGGCTGCCCGGTTTGCGGTGAAGATCAATTGAATCGTCCGTTCGTATATGCCCGTTATCTGCGTAACCAGACCGATTCGGCTCGCTTGGCCGGACATCCGGACGGTACCATTGTGGATAAGGATTATATTTGGGATGCTAAATGGGAGCGCTTGTCGTTTGTACCGGCGATCCATGCAGGAGATACGTTGTATATCCTGAACGGCCGTCCGATCGAAGCCTTTATACAGAAGAAAAAGGAAGCTGACGGAACCGAAACCGAATATGTGAACTACAAGAAGTTGCGCAATGATTCAAAGGTTAAGATTGTCTTCTTAGGCAATAACAAGCATAAGGATGAGGTCTTCTCGTTCCGTTTCACGGAAGTGGGCGGTGGCTCGAACAAAGACTTTATGATCGAATCTGAAACGACGAGGCGCGATGTTACAAAAGGCCGTATGATCGCTCCGATGAACGGCGGCTGGGTGAAGATTCAGAACGGTGTGCCGGTAATTAGCCGCGGTGCGTATACCGACTGGATTGCAGAAGCTGAAACATGGAACGTAAAGATGACGAAGAAGTCTCCGCTGGCCAATGCCGAAGCGTCTGTAACGGATGTGAAGGTGGTAGCCGGTGCCGGAGAAGTGATGATCCGCAATGCTTCGGGCAAGAAAGTGACGGTAAGCAATATCTTGGGTCAAACGATTGCGAAGGTAGTCTTGACGTCGGATAATCAAACGATTGCAGCTCCGCAGGGAGTGGTAGTCGTAGCGATTGAAGGTGAGAATGCAGTGAAAGCTGTAGTAAAATAATAAGGTATTCATTAAATGGAAAGGAAGGATGGCAGGCGATCTCTTGCCTGCCACTCCGAACTTTCCAACCCATACGAATTGAATATTAATATTAAAAATGATAATGATTATGAACAAGAAAATTTTCACGCTATTAGCGGGTGCTTTTATGGGCTTCGCAGCGGTGTCTTCAGTGACTGCACAAATAGCACTGGAGCAACAGCAGCTGCGCGTTAAGCCTTATGACAATGCAAAGCCCACGCTGAAGTTTAAGGAAGGAGCCAATGACGGGTACTATTACCTTCAGGTAGACTCCATGGTGGCCTATGACAAGGTTACGAAACGGCAAAAGATGATTGGCTTTACCCCTAAGAAAACACCGTGGCCCGGAGTTATCCCGCTCGACAGCTTTGGGACAATACGAAGAGGGGTGACCCTTTATATGGGACCGGACAGTGCCGGACAAAATGCCTTGTGGATTGATGTCATGGGACGTTTGAGTGGAACCACTCCCGGACCTCGGGTTCCGAGTGCATATCCAAATACCGCCAGCATAGCTCTGGAAAGTGCAGCCGGTCTGTGGTGTGTCACGATTCAAAAGTATTATCAGGGACAGAATCCGACATTCGATTTCACAAACAAGCTTCAGAGAATGATGCTCGAAGTCAATGTGTATGGTCATGAAAGCTGGCCGAAGGATGTCGACGGCTGGAGAAAGTCGAACTATAAGAGTTCCTCCAATCCGAATGCTCAAACACCGGGCAGTATCTCTGCATGGGAATTCTCCGAAACGTATAAAACAGGCGTGAAAGGCGGCCGTCCGCTGGTTTCTTATCTCGATGAAACGATGGATACCGTGGCTGTTTTGGTGGGAGATACTCTCAACAAGTTAGGGTATGTACAAGTAAAAATTGCTCCGGCTACTGATGTGAAAGCCGGTAAGATCAATGGTATGTTGCTCTTTACGTTGAAAGAAGCGATGCCGTTCGCCCTGGATAAAAAGAGCTTTGAAACCGTATTGGGTACACAGGCATCCCAGGAAGCTCGTTCGTTGAAATTCTCTCCGAACGGAACGCCCAATCCGTTTACGGATCAGAAATGGGAAGTAGAATATCTGGACGGTATTAGTCCTGTGACTGCGATGTTGATTGACAGTTCGGCTTGGACTAACCCGTGGGAAACGAACTACCGGGCATGGGATGTAGCTCCGATCTCGCAAGTTGGAACTGCTGGAAATCCCTGGTTTAGCGTAGATGTCCGTCATATGGGACAAATGGGGTATGTACGGTTAAAAAATGCCGGAAAATATTTATATGTAGATACGGTCTATTACAATTCCGGAAATTCGCAATTCCTGAAATTCAATCAGAACGCAACTTTCCCGTCAGATGGCAGTCCGATGATCGGTCAGTTCGTTTGGCGTATGGTATATTATCCTTCGGGCGACAGTATCTATATCAATCCCTTCAGTGCAACGTATCTGCCGACGTATGATCCGAAGGCGATTACCGATTCGACCCGTTTCGCTACGGACAGTGTCGTACGTTCATGGTACACCTTTACGGCTTATCCGACCCCGAAATTGATGGTGGATACTTTACCGAGATATAATCAAAATGGAGTTTTTCATCCGGCATTACAAGTTCCTGTGGATGAACGTATGACAGCCCGTCTGAAATGGGGTGTAAATCCGAAAAGAAAAATCGGTGCGGTTACTCCGGGTGCCGGTGCTCCGATTGATTACAGCTATTATCACAGACTGTATGTGTCTCTTCAGAACCTCACGGTAGACGGTAAGCCGGGTACTAGAGTGACCTTGCATAATACAAAAGAGAATGGTAAAATTAATACGCAGATCAACTTCGGTTGCTATGAGCCGTGTAAAATGGCTACTTCCGATCGGGTATCGATTGACCCGGATCTGTACCTGATCCGTAACGAAAGAGGACAGTATCTGCACGTTCCGTTGTATTCGGCACATGACTCGGCTGTCTGGGTATTCCTGGATAAGAATGTACATCCCGAAGAGTTGCCTTCATTCCAATGGATTGTAGAGAAACGCTTCAAAAATGCCGAAGCTTCTCCGATCAACATCATCAACCGTGAGTTCGGTCAGATCAACAAAGGCGGTATGTATGCAGGAAATTACGGTTTAGCCTTTATGGATATCCAGTTGATGAAAGATCAGCATGCACCGTTTAAGGGTCGTACGAAAACATGGGGTTGGAACAAGCAAATTGTAAACTCCGAGGTGATTGATTTCGAAAAGACGAAGAATAATATGAGTGCGAAGAAAGCACCTACGTTTATCCGTCTGCCGAAACAGTACAAGAACAATCCGAACCTGGGTTACCAATGGATCAACAGAGATACGGCTACCGTAAATCTGTATGCATTCAACTATAGATCGGGCATTGACAATACGAAGTACCTCTCGGTGAAGGCGTCGATCTTTGACGGTACGGGCCGGGATTCCCTTATCTATGTGCAAGGTACGAACTGCTTTGATATTGCATATTTCCGTATTGACACTGTAAACGTGGATGCCGGTCATTACAAACCGTACGGGTATGGTGTGAAAGCCGGTGCAGAAAGTCCGAGTGTGTGGAAGAAGAATCAGGTGGCTGATTTGGTACAGTTGAAGAGACAGGCTTATCGTATCAAATACGAAAATCCGTTCAAATATTGTCTGGGTGCGTTGAAACTGAGCAATGGCGAACAATATCGGTATTCGTTGAGCTCGAGATTGCGGTATAATGAAGTCATCGGGACGCCGCTGTTCTTCCTGCGTGATGTATATATGGAAGAAGACGGAGTGAAGGACTTTGCATTAGTGCAGATTATCGATACGTTCTCAATTCAAAGTACCGGTGGAGGCTTGACTCCGAGTGCTCAACTTGAGAAATATCTCAAAGAGCATCTGGGTGCGCAGTTGACCTCTTTGATCATGGGCAATTTGAAAAAGGCCGGCGAGTTCAATCCGGGTGTGTTTGTAGCTGCCGTAGAGGAACAGGCTCCAATGAAGTTGAAGTATACCTATCGGGGAGATGTGCAAACACGTGTTTCGACATTCCGCTTGAAGAGAGACGCCGATCCGATCTACCGTCGTTTCAATACGGAACTGGAAGGTGACAAACCGGGCGATACGCCGGAGACGGTGAAGTTCTATACAACGAGAAGTGCTCCGACAGGAAAGAACTATCTGTTTGAAAATACGAATGCGCTGAAAGATCAGCAGGCTTATTACAGAGCGAAAAAGAACTATTTGGGCTTGGTAAGTATCAATTCGAACCCGAATGTAAAGACGGCTATCTATGTGGATACGGCTTATGTGAACCGTGGTACGGGCCATATCAAACCGCAGTATATGCTGATGATTCGTCCGACAATCGTAGAAGATACGTTGGGTTGTGACGATAACGGCGATTTGACGATTCCGTTGCCGGGGTATCGTAGAGGGATGTACTTGATCAATGCTACCGATTCTGCCAAAGCGGATGCAGGTACGCCGAACGAAAACGATTACCTCTGGGGTACGGCTTGGAACCGCTTGGTGTTCACGGATGCAATCCATGCAAATGATGCCTTGTATATCTTAGGTCATGCCGATCTGAAAGGTCTTTATACGAAAATTAATCTGAAAGGTGAGAAGATGCTTGACCTGAAGAAATTGGATGCTGCATCGGATTCGTCTCCTGCCGCTCCGAAGAACGGTAAGATTCGCAAGATTGCATTGAATAACAATTTCCATAAAGACTGTGTGTTCTCGTTCCGTCTGATCGAAAGAAAATCGTGCGATAAAGAAGGCGGTGACTTCCTGATCGAGTCTGAAACGCAAGATCGCGGTCAGTATCCGGTGATTGCTCCGTGCGATGGCGGCTGGATCAAGATTCAGAACGGTGTGCCGGTGATCTCTCGTTCGGATGTGCTGCAAGCAATTGCAGATGCCGAAATCTTCAATGTGGAGAAGACGAAGGAAGATCCGGTAGCGAATGAAATTACTCCGGCGATAACCGAAGTGAAGGTCGTAGCTGAAAACGGCGCTGTCACGATCCTGAATGCCGCAGGCAAGAAGGTCGTTGTAAGCAACGTATTGGGCCAGACGCTTGTGAACACTGTATTGACTTCCGACCGTGCTACGGTTGCAGCTCCGCAAGGTGTTGTCGTAGTAGTTGTTGAAGGACAACCGGCTGTAAAAGCGATGGTGAAGTAAATGTTGAAATAATCATTTGATTCAATATTAAGATGAGGAGGGTTGCCCTATGAGGGTAACCCTCTTTTTTTTAGACTACTTTACGACTCATCTCACCTTCCTTGTCGGCTCACCGCCCGAGGCCCAAGGACGAACGCCGAAATGAATGGTCAATGGTTATTTTCTAAATACATGATTCGGCGTGTACCACGCATAACAATTAACCATTGACAATTAACAATTAATTTGTCATTCAGAGCGTGAGCGAAGAATCTTTTCTCATTGTCCGGCAGGGCTGCAAGCCCGATATATTTCAGCCCCATCCCGCAAGGGTGGGGTATCCATGTCCGCACCTTGTTTAGAGGGCTGAAAGCCTGACATAATCTCTTTTCTGTCACTTTTGGCTTGACCCAAAAGTAACCCAAAAGTCAAGGCTTCGTGCGCTTCACACACCTTCGCGAGGCTTGCAGGTCAGAAAATCAGGTGACTCGCTTGGCTCGGACAGCCTGATTTTCTTTCGCCCTGCTCGCAGCTCCGTCGGCTCACCGCCCGAGGCCCAAGGACGAAATTAATTGTCAATGGTTAATTGTCAATGGTTATTTTCTAAATACATGATTCGGCGTGTACCACGCATAATACTTAACCATTGACAATTAACAATTAATTTGTCATTCAGAGCGAAGCGAAGAATCTCTTTCCTTTTCTCCACGAGATTCCTCACGATGTTCGGAATGACAAATACGGTTATTTGCGTTCGGATACCGTGTACCCGGTACGTTTGCCCGCACGGGGCACAAGGGCTGCAAGCCCGATATATTTCAGCCCTATCCCGCAAGGGTGGGGTATCCATGTCCGCACCTTGTTTAGAGGGCTGAAAGCCTGACATAATCTCTTTTCTGTCACTTTTGGCTTGACCCAAAAGTAACCCAAAAGTCAAGGCTTCGTGCGCTTCACACACCTTCGCGAGGCTTGCAGGTCAGAAAATCAGGTGACTCGCTTGGCTTGGACAGCCTGATTTTCTTTCGCCCTGCTCGCAGCTCCGTCGGCTCACCGCCCGAGGCCCAAGGACGAACGCTGAAATGAATGGTCAATTGTTATTTTCTAAATACATGATTCGGCGTGTACCACGCATAACAATTAACCATTGACAATTAACAATTAATTTGTCATTCAGAGCGAAGCGAAGAATCTCTTTCCTTTTCCCCGTGAGATTCCTCACGATGTTCGGAATGACAAATACAGTTATTTGCGTTCGGATACCGTGTACCCGGTACGTTTCCGATATATTTCAGCCCTATCCCGCAAGGGTGGGGTATCCATGTCCGCACCTTGTTTGGAGGGCTGAAAGCCTGACATAATCTCTTTTCTGTCACTTTTGGCTTGACCCAAAAGTAACCCAAAAGTCAAGGCTTCGTGCGCTTCACACACCTTCGCGAGGCTTGCAGGTCAGAAAATCAGGTGACTCGCTTGGCTCGGACAGCCTGATTTTCTTTCGACCTGCTCGCAGCTCCGTCGGCTCACCGCCCGAGGCCCAAGGACGAAATTAATTGTCAATGGTTATTTTCTAAATACATGATTCGGCGTGTACCACGCATAATACTTAACCATTGACAATTAACAATTAATTTGTCATTCAGAGCGAAGCGAAGAATCTCTTTCCTTTTCTCCACGAGATTCCTCACGATGTTCGGAATGACAAATACAGTTCTTTGCGTTATTTTCGTTCGGATCATTACCTTTGCAGAATGAAATCGAAGATGCACTCTTTCCCTTTCAAAGTACAGAAAATTTCGTTGAATGCGGGTTTCACATGCCCCAATCGCGATGGGAGCAAGGGGACGGGCGGGTGCACGTACTGCAATAACCGGACGTTCAATCCCGATTATTGTCGTGCGGAAAAGAGTATCACCGAACAGATGAACGAAGGGATGCGTTTCTTTTCCCGCAAATATCCGGAGATGAAATATCTGGCTTACTTTCAGGCGTACACGAATACCTACGGAGAGATGAACGAGCTGCAACGCAAGTACGAAGAGGCCTTGGCCTGTCCGGGAGTGGTGGGGTTAGTGATCGGCACGCGTCCGGATTGCATGCCGGACGAGTTGCTCGACTATCTGACCGCTCTTGCCGGGCGAACGTACGTGATGATCGAATATGGTCTGGAAAGCACGCTCGACCGTACGCTGCAGCGGATCAATCGCGGGCATACGCATGCCGAGTCGGAAGATGCGATCCGTCGCACTCATGCGCGAGGCCTTCCCGTTGGCGTACACTTGATTCTCGGCCTTCCCGGCGAGAGCCGCGACGAGATGCTGCATCATGCCGATGTGCTTTCGGCCTTACCCATTACTTCTCTTAAACTGCATCAGTTGCAGATTATCCGTCATACGGCGATGGGACGTGAGTACGAGGCATACCCCGAACGGTTTCGTCTGTTTACCGTAGACGAATACATCGATTTGGTCGTTGCGTTTCGCCGGCGTCTGCGTCACGACATCCTTATCGAACGGTACGTATCGCAGGCGCCCAAGGAATGGCTGCTTGCCCCCGACTGGGGACTGAAAAATTATCAGTTCGAGGCAAAGCTTCGAAAGCGCATGAATGAAATCAACAAACGACATTTGTTTAAGCAACCAATTTAGAAATATCGGTTTTTTTATTTAAGTTTGCCCGAAGAAAAAAACAAAAAACAATGGGGAAGGAAACAGGAATAGCTCTTTTGCTCTTGCTACTTACGGCAGGAGTTGTCAGCGCTCAGCAGCGGGTGGAATTGCGAGGAGTTACGGACGGAAAATACCGCCAATCGACGACCGACGGAGGGTTGCGTACCATGACCGACGGAGTGCATTATACCGCGATGAACAGGGAGCGGACGATGATTGTCAAATACGACTATCGCACGGGTAAACCGGTCGATACGCTTTTTTATACCAAGACGGCGCGTGAATGTACGTTCGATGATTTTCAGGGGTATGAAGTGAGCCCGACCGGACACCGGATTCTGATCTGGCGCGAGACAGAGCCGATATATCGTCGCTCGTTCAAGGCGCAGACTTTTGCTTACGACGTGCGTCGCAACATGGTGAAACCGCTGAACGATTCGGGCGCCAAAGTGATGATTCCGACCTTCTCGCCCGACGGACGAATGTGTGCTTACGTGGTCGATAACAATATATGGGTGAGAAAATTCGATTACGATACGGAGGTGCAGGTCACGAAAGACGGCGCGCCGAACAGGATCATCAACGGCGCTACGGACTGGGTGTATGAAGAAGAATTCACGGTGACGAACCTGATGAGCTGGTCGTCCGACAGCCAATATCTGGCGTACATCCGTTCCGACGAGTCGGAGGTGCCGCAATACGCCATGCATATCTATGGCGACGGCTATTATCCGGGCGAATATATCTACAAATATCCGAACGCCGGCGAAAAAAATTCCCGCGTCACGCTTCATTCCTACAGCATCGAAACGAAAGATATCAAAACGATTCCCGTGCCGGTCGATGCCGACGGCTACATCCCGCGCATCGCTTTTACTGCAGCCCCCGACCAGTTGGCCGTGATGACGCTCAACCGTCATCAGAACATTTTCAGCATGTATTATGCGAATCCGAAGAGCGGCGTCTGCAAACAGATTCTCAAGGAAGAAAGCGACACGTATATTGATTCCAACTGGCTCAATGAGCTGATGTTTACGAACAACGGGTTCTTGTACGTGAGCGAGAAGGACGGTTATGCGCATATTTATCAGTATGCGGCAACGGGCGTAGAGCAGCGTCAGGTGACGAAGGGGAACTGGGACGTGACACGGCTTATCGGTATCGACGAAGCAACGAACACGGTCTATTACGAGTCGGCCGAAGAAAGTCCGTTGCGCCGCGCGGTATATAAGGTAGATGCCAAGGGCGTGAAGACGCGCCTGACGAATCAGGAAGGAACGAACAGTGCGTCGTTCAGCGCCAACTTCGCCTATTATGTGAACCGGTACTCCAGCGCCCGCACACCCACTGTCATCACCGTGAACGAGACGAAAACGGGCAAGACGTTGCGGACGCTCGAAGATAATGCGTCGTTGAAAGAAACGCTGCAAGCCACGGCTTATTCGCCGAAAGAGTTTATCACCGTACAGACCGCGTCGGGCTATGAGCTGAACGCGTGGATCGTAAAGCCGGCCGGCTTCGATCCGTCGAAGAAGTATCCGGTGATGATGTTTCAATACAGCGGCCCCAATTCGCAGTCGGTATTAGACCGCTACGACTTCGGATGGGAGCAGTATCTGGCGGCAAACGGCGTGATCTGCGTCTGTGTCGACGGACGAGGCACCGGAGCACGTGGCGAGACGTTCCGCAAATGCACTTACCTCAAGCTTGGCGAGCTGGAGTCGAGAGACCAGATCGAAGCCGCTCGGGCGCTGGCCAAGTTACCTTATGTGGACGGCAGCCGGATGGCGATCTGGGGCTGGAGCTTTGGCGGATACAATACGCTGATGGCGCTGAGCACCGGCAACGGCACGTTCAAAGCCGGTATTGCCGTTGCGCCGCCTACCGACTGGCGCTACTACGACACGGTCTATACCGAGCGATTCATGCGTACACCGAAAGAAAATGCGAACGGTTACAATGCCACGTCGCCCATCTTGCTGGCCAAAGATTTGCAGGGCAAGCTGCTGCTGATCCACGGCACAGCCGACGATAACGTACACTTCAAGCAGACGATGGACTATGCCGAGGCGCTCGTGCAGGCCGGTAAACAGTTCGACATGCATATTTACCGGGATCGCGACCATGGCATCTACGGCGGCAATACGCGCTACCATCTATACACGAAGATGACGAATTTTGTACTGGAAAATCTCTAATGAGCATCTATCTTCGGAAGCCCGACTGGCTGAAAATACGTTTGCAGGGGAACGAACAGTTCCGCCGAACGAAAGAAATCGTCGAGTCGCATTGTCTCCATACGATCTGTACGAGCGGCAAATGCCCCAATCAGGGCGAATGCTGGAGCCGTGGCACGGCTACGTTTATGATCGGTGGCGATATCTGCACGCGCTCGTGCCGTTTCTGCAACACGTTGACAGGTAAGCCCCGGCCGCTCAATCCGAACGAGCCGGTGCAGGTGGCCGAGAGTATTCGCCTGATGAAGTTGCGGCATGCCGTCGTTACGTCGGTCGATCGGGACGATCTGCCCGATCTCGGTGCCCGGCACTGGGTGCAGACGATCCGGCGTATCAAAGAGCTAAATCCGCAGACGACGCTCGAAGTACTGATCCCCGACTTTCAGGGGCGGACGGAGCTGGTCGATCAGGTGATCGATGCGGCGCCCGAGGTTATCTCGCATAACCTCGAAACGGTGCGCCGCCTCACACCGCAGGTGCGCAGCGCGGCACGTTACGAGGTGAGCCTGTCGGTGCTGAAACGCATTGCCGAGCGCGGACGGTGTGCCAAGACGGGCATCATGGTCGGGCTGGGTGAGACGACGGTCGAGGTGGAGGAGCTGATGGACGATGCCTGCGCCGTGGGGGTATCGGCACTGACGATCGGGCAGTACCTGCAACCCTCGCGCAAGAACCTGCCGGTGACGGAATACGTCACTCCTGCGCAATTCGAAGCTTATCGTGAAACGGCTCTCTCGAAAGGTTTTCGCTCGGTCGAGAGCGCACCGTTGGTGCGTTCGTCGTATCATGCCGAGCGAGTGCTTGAAGAATGAAATTTCTTATTCGCAACAAAGCACCCCTATACATTGTTATATATGCAGCATGGAACAAATTACCCGTATAAAGAACAGCATGGATATCCGTAAGGGCTTGAATAATCAAGCCGTCGGGTTGTTGCCGTTGCTGTTGCTGATGTTTCTGAACAATTTCTATACATACCTTGTCTCGTTCGTTATCGCAGGGGTGTTCTGTGTGGTTAGCTGTTTTACGTTCTGGGGACTGTTTCGCGGCAGGAAGTATCAGTTTATGCTTTTGCCTACGGCCCTTACGCTGATACTCTATTCGCTCTTCCTGTTCTTACGTCTCGAGCCGGTCTTGTATCTCCATTCGCCGCTTATTGCCGAATGGCTGTTAGTTGCCGTCTTGTCGGTGATCGGCTTTTCGAAGCGCCCGATCATCGGCCGAGTACGTAAATCGAACCGTCCGGCGTTGAAGCGCGCTCCGTTGCGTACAGCCTTGAACGAGTTCTTTTTTGTGGCGCAGATTGCCCAGAATATTTATACGTTGCATCTGTTTATCCTTCTGTTCTACATGATTCTGCCCGAGAACTACCAGCATATCTGGGTCGAACGGCTGCTCTACCGTGAGGCTCCCTTGTTTATCGGTCTGGGGATTATCGTCTACGAGCAGATCCGGGTATCGATGATGAAGCACGGTTTGGCGGAAGAGAAATGGTTGCCCGTGCTCGATAAGAAAGGCAAAGTGATCGGACGGATTGCTTATTCGGTCAGCCTCACTTCGCAGGCGCGGCATTATTGTCATCCGGTGGTGCGTATTGCCGTGGTGTATGACGGGATGCTCTACCTCGTCAAACGCGGCTCTGTTCAGCCTGTCTCGCCCGAGGCGCTCGATCATCCGTTTTACGGGCACGTGCTTTTCAAGCAGACGTTCGAGCAGACGGTGCGTGAGTTATTGGGCAACTCGCTGACCAAGGGCGAAGCCAAGCCGCATTTGCTCGTTCGCTATCCGTTCGAGAACGAACGGGTGACGCAACTCGTTTCGTTGTACGTGCTGACGTTGCATTCTGAAGAAGCCTTCGTGAACTATGTAAAAACGGCCGAAGGGAAGCTGTGGACACCCCGTCAGATCGAAGAGAATCTGCAGCAGGGACTGTTCAGCGAATACTTCGAGAAGGAGTATGCCTATCTGCAACATACCGTATTGCTGGCCGAGCAATACACGGCGAAGCGCGAACAGCCGGTCGAGGTATCGGCCGAGACGGAGCCGGTTACCGTTTCGCCAACTCGATAATTTCCATATCGCGGATATCTGCCCCGTTGATGACGAAACGCATCAGCGTGCGCACCGTATGAAAGCCGCTTTTTCCCGCTGCTCCGGGGTTCAGGCATAGACAATTCAAACGTTTGTCGAACATTACTTTGAGGATATGCGAATGTCCGCAGACGAACAGTTGCGGCTTCGTTTCGTAGAGCTCGGCGCGTATGGCCGGCTCATAACGTCCCGGATAGCCGCCGATATGGGTCATCATGACGGACACGTCTTCGACCGTGAAGTGAAGGGTCTTCGGGTACATCTGTCGCACGGGGTAGCCGTCGATGTTGCCGCAGACAGCCCGTAGCGGACGTATCGCCGAGAGTCGCAACGCCACGTCGGCCGAGCCGATATCTCCTGCATGCCAAATCTCGTCGCACGAAGCGAAGTAGGTGGCGTATTTCTCATCCCACCATCCGTGAGTATCCGAAAGTAATCCGATCGTTTGCATTAAGAGGCGAAAGTATAAAAAAGAAAGCATCTTTCATAAAGATGCTTTCCTATAATCTTGCTTTAAATCTTCTCTTAAAGTGTATCTTCTTTGTGTTTACAGTAAAATGTATCTTCTTTACAGAATTGTATGATCTTATAATAAAGATATTTGTTGCAAAATTACTACAATCGATTTAACCTGCAAATGTTTTTTACACTTTTAACCATTCATCATCCGGTTTGGCAATCAAACGTGCATTGTTTATGGCCATGTCTAATGTCAGGCATGTAGAAGCTCTGTAAACACCATGTTCTTTTTCAATAACTAATGCCAGATCTGCGGAGGCTTTTGAGGTCAAGCATAAAGGTAGGAGTAATTGGAGGCGTCCGTCGTAGTATTGAGGGACAGCTGTTTTGTAATTTCTGCGTATCCTTCTTATGGCATCTTTAATTGTCCCTTCCAGTAAGATTCCCAATTGGTACTTATCCATAGTTTGTAGGGCGGTGGGAAATCTTGCGATATTATCGTCAATAATATGATTTACATTAGGTCTTAATTCTAATCTGGTATCATAAATCAGATCGGATGAATTTTCAAAATAGTTGGCATTGTCCGGCAAGCATGAAAATTTCATTAATTCTCTGTCACTGGCTTTTCTCCACCCGATAAAGAACCATTGAATTGTACCCGGTCTTCTGTTCTTCTGGAATAAACCGTATATTTCTTCTTGATAGTCTGTGACCAAGCCTGTATTGAAGATGGCATATCCATGTTGTTCCAGCACTTTGCCTTCTTCATAGACCTTGACAAAGGTATGTCTGATGTAATTTTCCAAAATAGGATTCTTACCGATGGGATTCTTTTTATAATCCCAGTCTTCTTTCATGGCCATCGACTTTAACTCTTCGATACATCCATGAAAATCCTTGAACCATCCGTAGTCAAACAGTTTTATATACGATCTTTTTCAGCAAAGGTGAAGAATTTTATCTTCACTCACAAACAATTTCTACTTCATCGATATAGAGGGTGCTGCCGGGAGCGCCGCTGAAAGTTGCTCCTGCTATGCTCGATGTAAAGACGACTGCCAGATTGTAGATGCCGTTGCGCAGCTTCGTCGCATCGATGGTTTTGCCTTTGCGCGTGATGAAGGGGAGTCTGAAGTGCGTCCACTCGTCCGTCTCTTTTTGATTTTCGACGACGGCGGTGCAGATCACGTTCGGATGCGTCAAAATATTCGTGCCGTCGAGGGTTTTAAGTGTCTTGTCCGTTTCATACAGTACGGCATAGAAATGACAGCGGTCGGTGATTGCTGTTTGTGCGGGTTGGCCGTTCTGATAATACGTTGTCCCTGCTTTGTATTTGTAATAGCCTGAAAGATAAAGTGGCCGACGGTAGAAGGGCAATCCGAAGCGCGTTGCTTTCAACGGAGTGCTGAGTGCGCTCAGGAGATCGAACGTACCGATAAACAGGTTTCCTGCGGCGATCGGCATACCGGCAAGAGCGCCGAAGCTGCCGGTGCTGCGTGTCGTCAGGCGGGCGCATTGTCCGGTGTATCCATTGGCCGACTGAGCGGTGGGATAGTCGTCGGGGGTTTGCGCGTTGCCTGTCATGGCAAACCCGAGGTTTCCGCTGGCCCACTCCATTGAGACGCGTCCGTTTTGCTTCTCGGCAAAGATGCAGAAGCGGCCGTTCTTTTCGGCTACCGTATCTTCGAAATGATACCTTGTTGGCAGTTCGTCGGCCACGAATGCGACGGTATACGTTTTTTTCCACTGCCCGTCTTGCGATGTGACGGTGTATGTTTGAGGCGTAGAGAAGTCGCGGGTCGTACCTCCGGCCGGTTCGATGACGGCACCGTCGGACAAGGTGAACGAGAGCGTTTGACGTGTCAGGTCTGCATTGGCTTCTACGAAGAGCGTGATTTTATCGTTTTCAATGATCGGTTCGCGCTTGAGGAGAGACGCCTCGGCAAGGGTGCATGTCAGGATGTCGGCTTCCGCGTTCGGCAGCTCGTCGCGCAGGCAACCGGTCGATAAGAGTGGGAGGATCAGCAGGAAAAAGAGTCGTTTCATATACTTCTGTGAAGGATGTTGCGTCAAAACATTTCGTTCTGACGCAACATCGCTGTCCCTTGTTTTATATTCGGCTCCAACTTATTTCAGTTGCGCCAATGCTTCGGTGATGCGACGCATCGCTTCGGTCAGGTTCTCGTCCGAGGTAGCGTACGAGAGACGGATACATTCGGGTGCACCGAACGAGTCGCCGCCTACCGTAGCCACATGGGCTACTTCGAGCAGGTACATCGCCAGATCGGCCGCGTTCTTTACGGTTCGTTCGCCGGCGCTTTTGCCGAAGTAGCTGCTCACATCGGGGAAGATATAAAAGGCCCCTTCGGGTACGGAGAGCTGAACACCCGGAATTTCACGGCAGAGGCGGCAGATCAGATCGCGCCGGCGCATAAAGGCTTGTCGCATCTCCTCTACGCAACGCTGATCGCCGGCAAAGGCTTCTTTGGCGGCTTTCTGTGCGATGGAGCTGGCGCCCGACGTGTATTGTCCCTGCAATTTGTTCGTTGCCTTGGCAATCCACAGCGGCGCGGCAATGAATCCGATACGCCAGCCCGTCATGGCGTATGCTTTCGATACGCCGTTGATGATTACAACCCGCTCTTTTATCTCGGGGAACTGTGCAATGCTTGCATGTTTCCCTACATAGTTGATATGTTCGTAGATTTCGTCAGACAGTACGATGATGTTCGGATGTTTGACTAACACCCCGGCGAGCGACTGAAGTTCTTCGCGGCTGTACACACTGCCGGTCGGGTTCGACGGCGAACAAAGCATTAACGCCCGCGTGCGGGGCGTGATCGACGCTTCGAGCTGTGCCGCCGTGATTTTGAAATCCTGATCGATACCGGCCGGGATGATCACATTCGTGCCTTCGGCAAGTTTTACCATCTCCACGTAGCTCACCCAGTAGGGAGCGGGCACGATCACTTCATCGCCCGGATTGATGATACTTAGCAGCGTATTGCAGACCGACTGTTTGGCTCCGTTCGATACAATGATCTGATCGACCGTATAATCGAGACCGTTTTCGTTTTTCAGTTTGTCGACAATCGCTTTCCGTAAATCCATGTAACCGGGTACGGGTGAATAGAACGAAAAATTCTCGTCGATGGCTTTCTTGGCCGCCGCCTTGATATGATCGGGCGTAAAGAAGTCCGGTTCGCCCACGCTCAGGTTAATGATGTCTACGCCCTGCGCTTTCAGTTCGCTACTTTTTTGTGACATGGCCAGCGTTGCCGATGTTGAAAGGCTGGCCAAACGTGCTGATACCTGTTCCATATTATTTAGATGTTTTTCAATAGAGTGATTGTGTTATTTGATGTTTTGCAACTGGTGTCCCATGCGCTCTTTTTTGGTGCGCATGTAAAACTCGTTATGCTCGTTGGGCGGCACTTCGATCGGGATGTTCTCGACGACTTCCAGTCCGTAAGCTTCCAACCCGACGCGTTTGACGGGGTTGTTCGTCATCAGGCGCATCTTCGTCACGCCGATCTGACGCAGTATCTGTGCTCCCACACCATAGTCGCGCTCGTCGGCCTGATGGCAGAGCTTCAAGTTGGCTTCGACCGTGTCCATGCCCTCTTCCTGCAGCTTATATGCGTGAATCTTGTCCATCAGTCCGATACCGCGCCCTTCCTGATTAAGGTAGAGCACCACGCCTTTACCTTCCTGCTCGATGAGGCGCATAGCCTTGTGCAGTTGTTCGCCGCAATCGCATCGCATCGAACCGAAGATATCGCCTGTCATGCACGACGAGTGGACGCGGACGAGCACCGCCTCGTCTGCGTTCAGTTCGCCTTTGATCAGTACCACATGTTCCGCCCCGTTGCTTTTCTGGCGGAAAGGAATGATGCGGAAACGTCCGTGCTCGGTTGGCAGGTCGGCCTCGACCCCCTTCTCTACGAGCGATTCTGTTCTGAGGCGGTAGGCAATCAGGTCGCGTATGGTGATGATCTTGATGCCGAATTTTTTCGAGACTTCGATCAGTTGCGGCATGCGCGCCATCGTTCCGTCTTCGTTCAGGATTTCGATCAGCGCCCCGGCCGGATACAGCCCGGCCAGTCGTGCCATATCGACCGTGGCCTCGGTATGTCCTGCGCGGCGCAGTACGCCGCGCGAGCGGGCGCGCAACGGATTGATGTGTCCCGGTCGTCCCAGGTCGGACGGCTTCGTGGCCGGGTCGGCAAGCGCTAAAATCGTCTGCGCCCGGTCATAGATCGAGACGCCCGTCGTACATCCGCCTCCCAGCTTGTCTACGGTCACGGTAAACGGCGTCTCAAGCATGGAGGTATTATGAATCACCTGCATGTTCAGCTCCAATTCTTCGCACCGTTCTTCCGTAATCGGTGCACAGAGTACGCCCCGACCGTTCGTCAGCATAAAATTGACCTTTTCCGGAGTGATCTTTTCTGCGGCGATAATGAAATCTCCTTCGTTTTCGCGATCTTCGTCATCGACGACGATCAGAAATTTTCCCTCACGAAAATCTTCAATTGCTTCTTCAATCGTGTTCATTCGGTTCATATGTCTCGTTTTTTAGAATATTCAACAGTTCATTACTTACCTGGGTCATCGTTCGTATGTCGTGCAACAGCAGTTTGCGACGATAAGTGGCCAGCAGATATATTGGCAGGCCGATGGGAAAGAGCCAACCCAATATTTTCCCCACCGTCCGGCTTATCCGGAAATGAATAGGATAGTATCCGTTGAGAATCGGGTAATCCATCAGTTTGTTCAGCACCAGATGGCGATCGGAATTACTTCCTTCGGTTACCAGTTCTTCCAGCTGTACGGAGATCCGTTCGGCTTCCGGGTCTCTGCCTCCCTGCTCCCAGAAACGAAAATAAGGCATCCATTGTCCGGACGTTTTCAGGTAGGTTTCGCATTGTTCTTTCAAGCGCTCAATTTGTGCTCCCCATATTGCATTGTCGACATGAAACATGATGACTTCTTTCTTTTCGATCTTACGTGTTGCGCGTTTGCCGATCAGTTTTTTCAGCCCTTCGACATACGTGTCGGCATTGAGGATAACCGAGTCGTTCGAGGCTTTGTAAGTCAGGAAAATACCGAGCGGAAGCAGTACGGCCGAGCTTAGCCACATGCCTTGCCACGGTTGCCACATGCCGTTGCTGGCCATCTTCAGGCCGATGTTGTTGATGACATAGTAAAAGATAAACAGGAAGATGGAAATCACGACCGGCATGCCTAATCCGCCCTTGCGGATGATAGCACCTAACGGTGCACCGATAAAGAAGAAGATCAGGCAGGCGAACGAGAGTGTAAACTTCTGGTGCATCTCCGTGTGATGACGACGCATCTCTTTCTCGTCGCCGGATAATACGGCCGCTTTGAAGTCATAGTCTGACTTTGTCGTTTCGATCGCATTTTTGGCTTGTCTAAGCAACATGACTTGTCTGCCCGGCGGTAATTCCCGGCACAGACGGTCGAAGTCCGGAATTTCTTCCGTGTGCACGGTGTCTTCCTCTTTTGCTCCTTCCAACTCTTTCCGGTATGACTGCTGATAGATTGCTCTCGCATTCATTTGCTTGATACTGTCCAAGTGAGCTGTCATCGAATCGATGGAGGATTGCAGATCAGCCAGGTTTTTACCGATGTATCGGTCTTGCAGGATCGATTCGTCGGCACGATGAAAATCCGAATCGAATCGGATCAGCATCTCCCGCACCTTGAACGACTCCTTCATATAGGGTATTGCTTCACTGCTTCCAATGCCGTCTTTGTTGAAGTTCTTGAACATCTTGCCCTCGAACAGATAAAGCACCAGAAACTGCTTGTCGGCCGAAATCTTCATCCGTCCCGAATCGGCCACAATCACCTGGGCATTGTTAAAACCTTCGGAATAATCATAGATCATCAGGTGGTTCAGTCGCCCGTCTTTGTCTTTTCTCTTGACATAGAGGTTGTAACCTTCGATTTGATTGGAGAAGGTGCTTTCGGGGATTTGCAGTTCGGGCGATTTGGCCCTGATGGAGCCCAGGAGGGTCCACATTTTTACTTGTGAGAGAGGGATGATGTTGTTCTGGAAAAAGAAGGCGCCCACGGCAACGAACGATAGGAGTATGATAAACGGGCGCATGATGCGAGGCAAAGAAATTCCGGCTGACTTCATGGCCAACAGTTCAAGCTGTTCTCCTAAGTTCCCGAATGTCATCAGGGAAGCCAGCAAAATGGCCAAAGGCAATGCCATCGGTACAAGGGAAAGGGCTGCGTAGAAAAACATCTCGAGAAGAACACTGATCTCAAGACCTTTGCCTACCATCTCATCTACGTATTTCCAGAGAAACTGCATCAGGACAATAAACATGCAAATGCCGAAAGTCATCAAGAATATCGGCATGAATTTTTTTAACAAAAAGAGATACAATCGTTTAATCCCCATAATGTCCTTTCAAATCAACTGCAAAAGTAGTGTAAAAAGAGATAATATATCACCTCTTGATGTGAAACAACATTAAATTCCTAACGTCCGTTTGAGTACTTCCACCTGCGAATCCCACAGATCAATGGCATCCGTCTTTTCGTTCGGCTCTGCAAAATCGGTAATCTCAAGCGCCGTAGATCCGGTAAGCTCGATCGTATGGATGATAAATTCGAAGTAGGCATTCTCATCTTCCTCTTCAAGCCATCGATAGCGAACGCTGACTTCGGGTTTGATTTCGATGATTTCGGCTTGTTCCTGCATTTTTTTCCATGTGAATGTGTAGATGTTCCCTCTGATATCTACCGTATCGGCAAACCAGGAAGATAGTCCGAGGGCTGTTGTTAGATGGTTCCACAGGCTACGATTCGAAACTTTGTCGAAAATGTATTCGATATGAAATTTTTCCTTTTTCATCCTGTCTTTGTTACTGTTCGGTTTTTTTGTGCTGCGCAAGATACAAAAAGGATAAGACATTACAAAAAAGAAGCGATGAAAAAACGAGTCGATATTTTATTTTATTGATTATTAGTTTGTTTTAGTTGTTTTGAAAAGTAAAGCAATAAATTTGTGCTTTTTTTCTTGGTAAAAAGGCTGATTTATTGTATATTTGCACCCGGCTAAAGTAAAAAGGGGATGGGGGCGAGTAGTCCCCATCTTTCTATTATAGAGATGATTGAAGCGAAAATGGTGGCCGGTTTGGCCGAGGCGTATTTGGCAGATTCGGAGTGTTATCTGGTTGATGTAACCGTTGCTCCGGATAATCTTATCGTGGTGGAAATCGATCACGATCAGGCTGTCGGTATAGAGGATTGTGTGGCGCTAAGCCGTTATATTGAAGCGGGTCTGGACAGAGATGTTGAAGATTATGAGTTGGAAGTGACCTCGACTGGACTGACGTCACCTTTTAAGACACTTCGTCAGTATTTGAAAAATATAGGGAATGAGGTTGAGGTGTTGTTGAAGAGCGGTGAAAAGCTGTCCGGGTGCTTGAAGTCGGCTGATGACACAGGGTTTGTCGTTACGGTCGGCCGGCCGGTGAAACCGGAGGGCGCCAAACGCAAAGTAACGGTTTGTACGGATGAGAGCTACCTTTATGACGAGATAAAATATACGAAAAATATAATCAGATTCAAATAGGAAATTTTATGGCGAGAAGACAAGAAACAGTCAGTATGATTGATACGTTGCAGGAATTTAAGGAGTTGAAGAGCATAGATAAAGATACGATGATCAACGTGCTGGAAGAATCATTCCGCAATGTGATCGCCAAGATGTTCGGGACGGATGAAAACTACGATGTGATCATCAATCCGGAAAAAGGTGATTTTGAAATCTGGCGAAACCGGATGGTCGTGGAAGACGGTCATGTGGAAGACCCGAATCTGGAAGTTGCATTAAGTGAAGCGCAAAAGATCGATGCCGACTGTGAAGTGGGCGAAGAAGTGACGGACGAAGTACATTTTGCGGACTTCGGACGTCGTGCTATTTTGAATTTACGCCAGACGCTTTCTTCGAAAATCTTGGAGTTGCAAAAAGATAATTTGTACGCCAAATATAGAGATTTGATCGGCTCGATCGTAACGGCCGATGTTTATCAGGTCTGGAAAAAAGAAGTTTTGCTGTTGGATGACGAAGGGAATGAATTGTTGTTGGCTAAGGCAGAGCAGATTCCAAGCGATTTTTATCGCAAGGGAGAATCGGTGCGCGCCATTGTGCAGCGGGTAGAGAATGATAATAACAATACGAAGATTTATCTCTCACGAACGGATAAAGTCTTCTTACAACGTCTCTTTGAGCTTGAAGTGCCTGAAATCAACGATGGTCTTATCACCATCAAAGCCATTGCACGTATTCCGGGCGAGCGGGCCAAAATTGCCGTTGAATCGTATGACGAACGGATAGACCCTGTCGGAGCGTGCGTCGGGATGAAAGGATCGCGCATCCGCGGAATCGTGCGGGAACTTCGAAACGAGAATATCGATGTGATCAACTATACGAGTAACACGTCGTTGTTTATTCAGCGCGCTTTGAGCCCGGCCAAGATATCGTCGATCCGTGTGGATGAGGAAGAGCATAAGGCGGAAGTTTTTTTGCGTCCCGAAGAAGTTTCCCTCGCCATCGGTAAAAACGGATTGAATATCAAGTTAGCCAGTATGTTGACGGACTATACGATCGACGTGTTCCGCGATATCGATGCCGCTGACGAAGAAGATATTTATCTGGACGAATTTGCTGATGAGGTCGATATGTGGGTGATTGATACGCTGAAGAATATCGGTTGTAATACGGCTAAGGCCGTACTCGCACTGTCGCGTGAAGAGATTATGGAACGTGCCGATTTGGAAGAGCAAACGGTCGATGAAGTATTGAGTATTCTGTCAGCCGAATTTGAAGACGAAGAAGAGGAACCGTTCGAGCCGGATTTTGAGCCTTTCGAAGAGGAGGAGCCGTATGCTCCGGAAGACGTACCGGAGTTCCTGCCGAAGGAGCAGGACACGGAAAGTGAAGAAGAACAAGAAGAGAAGGAATAACATACGAGATCCATACAAGAAGAAATATATGCCTGTTAAATTAAACAAAGTACTCAAAGACTTGAATGTCGGTCTTCAGACGGTGGTCGATTTCCTGCACGGAAAAGGATGTGAAATTGATAACAATCCCAATGTTCGGATTCAGGATGATCAGTATGCATTGCTGGTTAAAGAATTCGGAAAGAACCTGTCGGAGGCCGAACGTCGCCGTCTGCTTGAAAAAACGGCTCCGAAAGCGTCGGTAAAGGAAGCTCTCCCAAAGGGTAAAGAAAAGGAAGAAAAACCGAAAAAAACGCCGGAGGTGATTAAAACGGAGGTTCCTGACGAGATCAAACCTAAGTTTGTTACGAAGGGTAAGATTGACCTTGCGGGTGTCGGTAAACCGAAGAAAGAGGGTACGAAGCGGACAAAAAAAGAGGCGAAAAAGGAAAAAAACGTGTCTTTTGCTACTCCTGCAGAAGAAGTAGAAGAGGCGAACAAGATCGAAAAAGTACAGCAACCGGAATCGACACAAGCTCCGGAGTCGAAAGTCATACCACCGCCCGCACCGCCTGTCGAAGCGCAAGAGGTGCAGACGTCGGAACGTCCTGTCGCAGGAGGATCTGTGGCAAACAAAAAGGAAGAGCCGGCAGGAATGACTGAAGCTGAAGAGAAAACGGTCGAAACGTTGTCGGAGCAATCACCGGAAAGCAAGTCGGTTCCGAGGCCGGAGGAGGAAATCTTCCGCTTGGGACAGCCGAAATTGGAGTCGGCGATTAAAGTAACGGGCAAAATAGATTTGTCGTCCATCAACCAGTCGATGCGTCCTAAGAAAAAGAGCAAAGAAGAGCGTAGAAAAGAGCGCGAAGAGAAACGCAAACAGCAGACGCCGGCGGACCATAAGCAGAAATCCGGAGCCGGCAATGTAAGTTCGACAGCCCCTGTGGCATCGACCGGTGAGGGCGGAAAAAAGAAGCGTAAACGGATCAAGAAAGATAAGATCGATATCAATGCGACGGTGGGTACGAACAGTCGTCGCGATGATCGCGGGCGCAGTCATGATCACGGAGGAAAACGTTTGAAGAAGCCGGTTCGTACCGAGATCAGTGAGGAAGACGTACAGAAGCAGGTGAAGGAAACGCTGGCCCGCCTCACAAGCAAAGGCGGAAAGAGCAAAGGGGCCAAATATCGTCGTGAGAAACGCGATGCCGTAGCACACCGTGAACAGGAATTGCAGCTTGAGGAAGCCAAGGAGAGCCGTGTTTTAAAACTGACCGAGTTTGTGACGGCTAATGATCTGGCAAACATGATGGATATCTCTGTCGCGGAAGTGATCTCCACTTGTATGAGCATTGGCATGATGGTGTCGATTAATCAGCGTCTCGACGCCGAGACGATTAACATCGTGGCAGAGGAGTTCGGTTTCAAGACGGAATATGTAAGTGCCGAAGTGTCCGAAGCGATTAAAGAAGAGGAAGATAATCCGGAAGATTGGGGGGCACGTCCGCCGATTGTGACAGTGATGGGGCACGTGGATCACGGAAAAACATCTTTGCTTGACAATATCCGGAATGCCAATGTGATTGCCGGTGAAGCAGGCGGAATTACACAGCATATCGGTGCATACAATGTGACGTTGTCCGATGGCCGACATATCACATTCTTAGATACTCCCGGTCACGAAGCCTTTACGGCCATGCGTGCTCGCGGTGCCAAGGTGACGGATATTGCGATCATCATTGTGGCGGCAGACGATAGCGTCATGCCACAGACGGTCGAGGCGATCCATCACGCTTCTGCGGCAGGAGTGCCGATCGTTTTTGCCATTAACAAGATTGATAAGCCCGGAGCAAATCCGGACAAAATCAAAGAAGAACTTTCACAGATGAATTATCTGGTGGAAGACTGGGGCGGGAAGTATCAAAGTCAGGAAATCTCGGCCAAAAAGGGGATAGGTGTACCGGAATTGCTTGAAAAAGTATTGCTCGAAGCCGACTTGCTCGAACTGAAAGCCAACCCAAAGAAGCGTGCAACGGCTTCCGTCATCGAATCGTCGCTTGATAAGGGACGTGGTTATATGGCGACGGTGTTAGTGAGCAACGGAACGTTACGGCAGGGGGATGTCATATTGGCCGGTACGCACTACGGGCGTCTTAAGGCGATGTTTAACGAACGCAATCAGCGTGTCGAAAGCGCAGGGCCGTCGGAGCCGGTGTTGATTCTCGGATTGGACGGTGCGCCTCAGGCCGGCGATACCCTGAATGTTCTTGAAACGGAACAGGAAGCACGTGAGATTGCCGGTCGTCGCGAACAATTGCAGCGCGAGTTGGGGCTGCGTACGCAGAAACGTTTCGGGCTCGAAGAGTTGGGACGCCGTCGCGCACTTGGCGACTTCCATGAGCTCAACCTCATTGTCAAGGGCGATGTGGACGGTTCGGTCGAAGCCTTGTCCGACTCTTTGATCAATCTTTCGACGGAAGAAATTCGGGTCAATGTGATTCATAAAGCCGTTGGTCAGATTTCGGAATCGGATGTGGAATTGTCGGTTTCGTCAGATGCCATCATCATCGGTTTCCAGGTGCGTCCGGCGGCATCGGCACGTAAACTGGCCGACAAAGAAGGCGTGGAGATTCGTTTGTACTCGATTATCTACGATGCGATCGAAGAAGTGAAATCTGCGATGGAAGGTATGCTTTCGCCGGAGATCAAGGAAGAAATCTGTGGGAATGTGGAAGTACAGCAGGTCTTCAATATCTCAAAGGTGGGTACGGTGGCCGGCTGTATCGTGAAAGAAGGCAAGATCAAACGTACGAACAAAGTACGTGTCATTCGTGACGGTATTGTGATTCATACGGGCGAACTTAGCTCGCTGAAACGTTTCAAAGACGAGGTGAAGGAGGTCGTGACCGGACAGGAATGCGGTATTTTTGTCAATAATTACAACGATGTTCAGGTGGGCGATATGATTGAACCGTTCGATGAGATTGAGATAAAGAAAACATTATAGTGTTTTTGGCGGATGAACTGGAACTGGTTGGATATTGTCATTATCTGCCTTGTCGGAACCGGTTTTTTGAAAGGGTGGATTGACGGATTTATCCGTCAGATGGTAGCATTATTTGCGTTGCTTGCTGCGATCTACTTGTGTGCAAAGGTCGCCGTGTTCATCCGCGAATATATTTTACAGACCTGGTTCCCGGAAAATACGGTGGCTGTCGTTAGCTATGTGATCGCATTCGTGTGCATTCTTATGGTGGTTACACTGGTCGGAGGCTGGGTACATAAGGTCATGGATGCGACGCCCCTGAGCTTGGTCAATCATTTGGCTGGCGCTGTCTTTGGGGCTGTTGTCGCTTTGTTTATCGCTAGTCTGACACTGAATCTGTTGGAAGGCATAGATCGTCGTTCCGTGATTCTCACACCACAAACGAAGGTAGAATCCCGTTTATATGATTATGTAAAAGAAGTTGTGCCGGCAATCTGTCCGGCCGATTTATTTGTAAGGAGGAAAAATTAACATGGATACAACAAAAAAAAATACAGCCCCGATCTTAGATGAAATAACCGGTAGCGAATATAAATACGGTTTTACGACAGAGATCGAGACCGATATGTTGCATCGCGGATTAAACGAGGAAGTGGTGCGCATGATTTCCGCCAAAAAAGAAGAGCCGGAATGGCTGCTTGATTTCCGCCTCAAGGCGTTGCATCACTGGCAGACGCTGGAGATGCCTGCATGGGCACATCTGAAGATTCCGCCGATCGACTATCAGGATATTATTTATTATGCAGCGCCGAAGGCCAAAGTAGGGCCGAAGAGCCTCGATGAGGTTGATCCTGAGCTGTTAAAGACGTTCGACAAACTCGGCATCCCCCTTCATGAGCAGAAGGTCCTGAGTGGGATGGCGGTCGATGCCGTGATGGACAGCGTCTCGGTGAAAACGACGTTTAAAGAAACGTTGGCTGAGAAAGGCATCATCTTCTGTTCATTCAGCGAAGCGGTAAAGCATCATCCGGATTTGGTCAAGCAATATATGGGAAGTGTCGTGGGTTATCGCGACAACTTCTTTGCGGCACTGAACTCCGCCGTCTTTTCCGACGGATCGTTCGTGTATATCCCCAAAGGCGTGCGCTGCCCGATGGAGTTGAGCACGTATTTTCGAATCAATGCCGCTAACACGGGGCAGTTTGAACGAACCCTGATCGTAGCCGATGACGAGTCGTATGTCAGTTACCTTGAAGGATGTACCGCACCGATGCGTGACGAGAACCAGCTGCATGCAGCCATTGTGGAGATCGTTGCTCACAGACGTGCCGAAGTAAAATATTCGACGGTGCAGAACTGGTATCCGGGCGATAAGAACGGCAACGGTGGGATTTATAATTTCGTGACTAAGCGGGGCATCTGCAAAGGTGAAGGCAGTAAAATCTCGTGGACGCAGGTAGAAACGGGTTCGGCCATTACGTGGAAATATCCGTCGTGTATTCTGGCCGGCGATTACTCGGTGGGAGAGTTTTATTCCGTTGCGGTGACGAATAATCACCAACAGGCCGACACGGGTACGAAGATGATCCACTTGGGGCGAAACACCCGCAGCACGATCGTATCGAAAGGCATCTCGGCCGGTCACAGTCAGAACAGTTACCGGGGTATGGTGAAAGTCGCCGCTCGTGCCGAGGGAGCACGTAATCACAGTCAGTGCGACAGCTTGTTACTCAGCTCTACCTGTGGCGCGCATACGTATCCTTATGTCGATATCCAAAATGAAACGGCTGTTGTAGAGCATGAAGCAACGACTTCGAAAGTCAATGAAGAACAGCTGTTCTATTGTAACCAGCGTGGTATCGATACCGAGAAAGCCGTAAGCTTAATTGTCGGCGGATATGCTCGTGAGGTGATGAACAAGCTGCCGATGGAGTTTGCGGTAGAAGCGCAAAAGTTGTTGGCGATCTCGTTGGAAGGAAGTGTGGGATGATACGTATATCTTCCGTTCCGTTTTTCGGAACGGGACGGGGAAAGTTTGTTATATTATTATTAGACATGTTATTCTGGGATTAAGATTGAATTATGGGAGAAATCTTGTTAGAGATAAAAGATTTACATGCAGAGGTTGACGGTAAAGAGATTCTCAGGGGACTTAACCTGACCGTCAGGAAAGGTGAAATACATGCGATTATGGGGCCGAACGGTTCCGGTAAAAGCACGCTCAGCAGTGTGCTCGTCGGTAATCCGGTGTTTACGGTGACAAAAGGAACGGTGAGGTATAAGGGCAAAGACCTGTTGGAGCTCTCGCCCGAAGAGCGGAGCTGCGAGGGGATATTCCTCAGCTTCCAGTATCCGGTAGAGATTCCGGGGGTCAGCATGGTCAATTTCATGCGGGCTGCGGTCAATGCACAGCGTGAATATCGAAATGAAGAGCCGGTTTCGGCCTCGGATTTTCTGAAGATGATGCGTGAGAAACGCGAGATTGTGGAGCTCAATAATAAGTTGATGAGCCGTAGTGTCAATGAAGGCTTTTCCGGGGGAGAGAAGAAACGCAACGAGATTTTTCAGATGGCCATGCTCAATCCGACATTGGCTATTCTGGACGAGACGGATAGCGGCCTCGATATCGATGCATTGCGCGTTGTGGCTAACGGGGTAAACAAACTCAAATCGCCCGATAATGCGTCGATAATCATTACTCACTATCAGCGTCTGCTCGATTATATCAAGCCCGATGTCGTGCATGTCCTCTACGAAGGACGTATGGTGAAAACTGCCGGTGCCGAACTGGCTCTTGATTTGGAGAAGAAAGGCTACGATTGGTTGAAAACGAACGATTAACGGCGAAAGATGAATAGTTTGCATATATCGGACAAGGATGCGATGCATCCGGAAAAACAATACATGGATTTTTTTACGCAGCACGAAGATGTGCTCCACCGCTATGCGCCGGCGTTTATGAACGCCTTGCGGACACAGGCTTTGGCCGATTTCGAGCGGACAGGCTTCCCCTCCCCCCTGCATGAAGACTATCGTTATACCGATGTTGCCAAGGCGTTTGCGCCTGACTATGGGTTGAACTTGACCCGTCTGCATGTGCCGACCAACCCTTCGGACGTGTTCCGCTGTGATGTGCCGAACATGAGCACCTCGCTCTACTTCGTAGTGAATGATTCGCTTTATACCGATACGTTACCGAAGACTTCCTTGTCCGAAGAGGTATATGCGGGAGGGATGCACGCGTTTGCCGAGCTTCACCCCGAGATCGCATCACGCTACTACGGCAAGGCTGCCGATACTTCGGCCGATGCTGTCAGCGCCCTCAATACGATGCTGGCACAAGACGGGTTTGTGCTTTATGTACCTCGGGGCGTCCACGTCGAACGCCCCGTACAGTTGATTAATATCTTCCGTAGTACGGTCGACCTGATGGCGAACCGTCGCGTGCTGATCATTATAGAGCCGCATGCATCGGCCAGATTGCTCGTCTGTGACCATAGCATGGATGATGTTAAATTCCTTGCTACTCAAGTGGTTGAAATCTTTGCTGAAGAAGGGGCATTCTTCGATTACTATGACTTGGAAGAAAGCTCGGCTTCGACTACGCGTTTTTCGTCGCTCTATGTCGAACAGGCTGCTTCGTCTAATGTCTTGGTTAACGGTATCACGCTGAATAACGGACTGACCCGTAATAATTACCGGATTCGTCTGAACGGCGAAGGAGCGGAAGCGACGCTTTGCGGAATGGCCATTGAAGATCGTGATCAACAGGTGGATACGTACACCCATATCACGCATGTTGTACCGCATTGCACCAGCAACGAGTTGTTTAAGAACGTCCTTGACGAGCGCGCAGTAGGTGTTTTCAGCGGGCGGATATTTGTGAATGAAGGCGCGCAGAAAACAGAGGCTTACCAGACGAACCGTAACATGTGTCTCACCTCCGATGCCCGTATGTACAGCAAGCCGCAGCTCGAGATTTATGCCGACGATGTGAAATGTTCGCATGGCATGACGACCGGTCAACTTGATGAACAGGCGCTCTTCTACATGCAAAGCCGTGGTCTTCCTTACGAAGAGGCGCGGATGATGCTCAGCGTCGCTTTTATGTCGGATGTGATCGATCATGTGCGTCTCGACGCCTTAAAAGACCGTCTGCACCTGCTTGTCGAAAAACGCTTCCGCGGCGAACTGGCCCGATGTGCCGGATGCAGATACGGAAACTGAAGCATTTATATTCTTTACTATTTTTACTTCTTCCCCCTTTGTCCGGATAATGACGTTCTGTATAGGGGGGGGGAGGATTACAAAACACAACGAACAGATGAAAACATTTTTTAAAACTACCTTTTTGCTTCTGCTCACTCTGGTATTGTTGATCCGTTGCGGAGGAAGCGAGCCGAAGCATTTTTCTTATACTTATGTGCTGGAGAGCACCCGAACGTACCGGCTGTCACTATCGATAGACAGCGAGAGGCATTACGTTGTAGAGAAGCAGAACATCCGTTTTGAACAGTACGAGCCTTACCATGCGGAAGGGACACTGACCGACGGGGAATATGCGCGATTTAAATCGTTACTGGCTAAAAGTAAACTTTTTGATATGAATGACTCATACGGATTCGAGAAAGAGCCGGATCAGCCTGTTGCCGATATGATTTACCAAATTGCCTGTCAGGCGGACGGACGCGAAAAATTTATTTCGATCCGTCATACCGAAACGATGACCTTTTCCCGTCATTTTACGGAGCTGCTGAAATATACGAATGAGTTTATCAGCAACCAAGTAAAAGAATAGCGGCTATTACATATTGCCTTTGTCCAGATACTCGGTTTTAAACATTTTGACAAGCAGGAAAAAGATAGAGAGCAGCAACGGGCCGAAAATGATTCCCCAGAATCCGAAAACCGACAGGCCGAAAATCACTCCGAAAACCGTGATGAGGGGGTGTGTATCGGCCAGTTTTTTCTGAAGGATAAAACGGATGACATTGTCGATGTTCGTGAGGATGATGGCGCAGAAAGCTCCCAGTCCGATAGCGTTCGTCCAGTCGCCGACCATCATCAGATATACCACGATCGGCACCCATACGATGCCGGTGCCGACGATAGGAATGATGGTTGAAAAGCATGTCAGAAAACCGAAAAGTAAAGCACTCGGCACACCGAATATCAGATATCCGATATAGGCGATGAGACCTTGTATGATAGCGAGTAGAGGAATGCCGATAGCATTCGACCGCACCATAACATATACTTCGCTGGTAATATTCTTCCTGTTTTCAGGGCTAAATGGCAGCAGTTCGTAAAAATACTGTTCGATCGTCCGGAAATTAAGCAGGATAAAATACAAGAGGAAGATCAGTACGACAACCGTCACAACCATACTGCTCATCTGGCTGATAAGGTATTGAATAACGGTGCTGATATAGCCCGTGGCTGTTGTCAGGTTTTCGGACGAGAACAAATCGTAGCCGAATCGTTGCCGGAGTTGAATCTCGAGGTTTTCAATCATCTTTTGCAGGGATGAAATATCCATGTCGATGTTTTGTACCTTTCCCAACAGTGCCCGGATCATAAAATAAAGCGGAACCGTAATGACAGCTGCCACTTCGAACAGAATAAGGATCGTGGCCAGCACATGATTCATCTTTTTCTTTTCCGTCAGGTAAATCATTTGCCGGCGCACCATCACAAAGATGGTAAAAGCTCCCAACAGTCCGTTTACAAACATCCACAGTTCCTTAATAATTACCCATCCCAATAACAGGATCAGGATACCAAGCGAATATTTCCAATATTTTTCTTTTCCTGTCGAAGCCATCTTTTTTTATAATGTTAAGCCGCATAAAGATAGAAAGTTTTTCCGGTTGCAGACTTTCTCTAGTCGATTTTTTGCGGAGACGCGCCAAATAGCCTCGCATCGCTTCCGTATCGCGTTCGGCAATGATTTTCTGTAATTCGTCCAGTTCGCGCTGAATACGGTCGATCTGTCCGGGTGTTCGCGGGTTAAACAGGATTTCAGTCAGCAGATAATCATCTTCGGACAGCACGCCTCGAGCAATCTTCATGTGGCGTCTGAAAGTCGTTCCCGGCGCATCCTGATGTACCATCGTTGCGACAAAAACAAACGTCGAAGCAAAAGGAATCCCCAACGAGTAAGCAACGACTTTATCATGTTCCTCAAACGTGTATTCAAAGATATTCAGTTTCAGTTTCTCATATAAGTCTTTGAAGAAAATTTTGCCAAGATGGTCGCCTTCGGAGATGATGATGGCATTCTCCTGCATCAGGTTACCAAGGTTCGCAAAGGTCGGCCCGAACATCGGGTGGGTAGAGACGTACGGAAAACCGCAGTCTTTGTAGAACTCCAGCAGGTTGGTTTTCACCGATGCGATGTCGGAGATGATACAATAGGGTCGGAGATGCGGCAATACGCTTCTGAATGCGTCGAGCGTGTGGGTCAGGGTGACGCAGTTGATGACCATCTCGGGGGCAAACGCGTCGATCTCGTCGACCGATTGCATACGCAGGGCATTGTAGATAAAACGCATCCGCTTCGGGTCTTGTTCGAGTACGGCCACCTCATGGTCGAAACTCAGCAGGTCGGTAAAGAAAGACCCCATCTTTCCCGCGCCTAAGATCAATATTTTCATTGTCTGTTCAGTCTATTCGTTCATGACAATCATTTGCTGACGTACCGATTCCTCATGAATTTCTTTCAGGACAGCCTGCACGAAATCAGGATTCAGATCCATTGCTACCCCGGCCTTGGTGCGATTCTCCAGAATCTCTCCGTAGCGCGGTGTTTGCAGTATCGGCATACGATGTTCTTTCTTATATACTCCAATCTCCCGGGAGATACGCATCCGTTTGGCCAACAGTTCGAGCAGATTCTCGTCGATCCCGTCGATTTGTCGGCGCAGTTCGTACAGGTTTTCGGTCGTTTGGTTTGACTCGCGGATGACGAGCAGGTTCAGCACATAATCCAGCACTTCGGGGGTAATCTGTTGTGCCGCATCGCTCCATGCATGGTCCGGGTTGCAGTGCGTTTCGATGATCAGTCCGTCGAAGTTCAGGTCCATCGCCTGCTGACAGAGCGATGCAATCAGTTCGCGTTTACCGCCGATATGGCTGGGGTCGCAAATGATGGGCAGGTTTGGCATACGGCGACGCAACTCGATAGCAATATGCCAGAGCGGGAGGTTACGATACATCTTCTTGTCGAACGAACTGAACCCGCGATGTACCGCTCCGATACGGTGGATACCTGCTCCGTAAAGGCGTTCGATGGCGCCGATCCAGAGCTCCAGATCGGGATTGACCGGGTTTTTAACCAGCACGGGGATGTCAACGCCTCGCAGCGCATCGGCCACATCCTGCATGGCAAACGGATTGACTGCCGTCCGTGCGCCGACCCATAAAACATCGACTCCAGCCTTTAAGGCTTCAAAAACATGGTCTCTCGTGGCCACCTCGGTAGCCACATACATGCCTGTCTCCTCCTTTACTCTCTTCAACCATGGCAGTCCAATGGTACCCACTCCTTCAAAGCCTCCCGGTTTGGTGCGGGGTTTCCAGATGCCTGCGCGAAAGATGCGAATACCGATCGCAGCTAATCCTTTAGCCGTAGTCAAGACCTGTTCTTCGGTCTCGGCGCTGCACGGCCCGGAAATCACGAGCGGACGCTTGTCTTCGATCCCCGGTAATAAAATAGATTGTAAATTTAATTCTTCCATATAGTTTATTTTTTTTGTTTATCTGTGTGTTATGTTATTGTTTCCATCTGTTGTTGATTCGTTCCAGCGCCTCAGTCAGCTGTTCCTCTTTACAGCAGAGCGAGAGCCGGACATAGCGTTTGCCTGCATTGCCGAAAATAAATCCGGGCGTGATAAATACGTTGGCTTCACGGAGCACACGATCCGCCAATGCTTCGCCGCTCATTTCCCTATCGGCTATCCGTCCCCAGAGGAACATACCAACCTGTTGCTCGTCGTATGTGCAATCCAGCGCCTGCATGATCTGTCCGGCCAGTTTGCGACGACCACGATAGATGCGGTTCATCTCAGCGTACCATGCCGGCGGTGCGTTCAACGCTTCGACTACGGCCGATTGCATCGGGCGGAACTGGCCTGAATCGACGTTGCTCTTCACTTTCAGAATCCATTGTACAAACTGCGCATTCGACATCAGCATGGCCATACGCCATCCGGGCATGTTGTGCGCTTTACTCATCGAGTTGAGCTCGATAGCGATTTCTTTGGCTCCTTTTACGCGCAGGATGCTGCGCGGATGATCGTTGAGGATGAAGCTATATGGATTATCATGGCAGATAACGATTCCGTGGCGACGGCCAAAAGCGATCAGCTGTTTGAACAGAGCCTCGTCTCCGTCGGCACCGGTCGGCATATTCGGGTAGTTTGTCCACATCAATTTAATGCGGGTGAGGCCGCTGGCTTGCCGCTCGGCCACGATCTGCTCCAGCGTGTCGAAGTCGGGCTGCCAGCCGTTCGACACTTGTAATTCGTAAGGGATCAGATCGGCTCCGACAAGCCGGCTCACCGAACGGTATGTCGGATAGCCGGGGTCAGGCACGAGCACACCGTCACCCGGATTGAGGAAAGCCATAGAGATATGCAGAATCCCTTCTTTCGAGCCGATAAGCGGCAGGATTTCCGTTTCCGGATCTGCCTCCACGTCGAACCATCGCCGATACCATCCGGCATAGCTGTGCCGCAGTTCGGGAATGCCTGTATAGGGCTGGTAACCGTGTACGTCCGGGCGGCATGCTTCGCGACAGAGCGTGGCGATCGCCCCGTCCGACGGTGGCAGGTCGGGGCTTCCCACGCCGAGGCTGATCACACGCATACCTGCGGCATTCATCGCGGCGACCTCTTTCAGTTTCTTTGAGAAATAATATTCCTGCACGCTGTCCACACGCGTGGCAGGCATAACATCATATACCTTGTTTTCCTTCTGCATATTCTCCTAAAATTTTCAAATCCTTCGTCAGCGGCATAATCGCATCCAGCGCCTGTTTGTAGCGTGGATAATCCGAGAACGTCAGATTGACGTAAAACAAATATTCCCATTCGCGCCCGATAATCGGCAACGACTGTATTTTCGACAGATTCATATCATAGAACGAGAGAATCGTCAGGACTTTCGAGAGGCTGCCGGCCGTATGTGGCAAAGAGAAAACGAGCGAAGCCTTGTTCTTCGTCACTCCTTCAAGGAGTTCGGAAGCCATCGGCGGGGTGGCCACGGCCAGAAAGCGCGTATAGTTGCGTTTGTTCGTCTCGATGCCTTCGGCCAGCACCTCCAGACCGTACATATCGGCTGCCCGACGCGCACAGATAGCGGCATGACCGTGCATTTTCTCCGCGGCGATCCGTCGTGCACTGCCCGCCGTGTCGTCCATCTCGACGAGCTTGACATGCGGAAGCGTCGCCAGAAAATCATCGCATTGCATCAGGGCGATCGGATGCGAATTGATTTCGGTAAGGTCGGACATGTTCGTCCCCGGAAGTGCGGCCAGTGAGTGCATAATACGTAATTTATACTCTCCCGTCACCACGCACCCGCTCTGTCGAATCAGATCGTGATTCTGCAACAAACTTCCGGCAATCGTGTTCTCGATCGCCATGATTCCGACCGTCCGTTCATCGGACGTGACTTTTCGCACAAGCTTCTTAAAGGTCTCGCACGGTACTAACTCGATCGGCTCGTCTTCGAAATATCGATGTGCCGCTACATCATGATACGAACCGGCTATTCCCTGTATGGCAATTTTTCTCATTCTTTATGTTTATTTTTTTCTTCATGTTCGCAACATCAAAAAAAAATCCCGCCACTCACATGGCAGGACCTTTTTCTAAATGGCAATACCCTAAGGTACTTTTTTCGTTTCTTACACACATCAAGTCCTGCCTTTATCTCTACCAAGATAAAAGTAATAATACTTGTGAGTGTAAAATCGTTTCATTTTTTTGTTCACATAATCATATCATGTGCAAAGATACGGCGTCTTTTTTAACATGCAAGAAAAAAATGCTTTTTTTTTGCTCGGATATCAAAATAGAGAAGAGGCCTACGTATGTCTTTGATCGGTTGACGAACGGTTGCTGATTCTTAACCGTTCCCAGATGCGTTGCGGAACAAGTCGCCAGAAGAAGACCAAAAGACGGTAGCGCCAGTCGATGACGACGACGCGTTTACGCTTTTCCAGCGTATGGACGATATGTCGGGCCACAGCTTCCGGTCGCATGAGCATCGGGTATTTCTTTGGGTCGTCGAGTATGGCCGTATCTACAAATCCGGGTCTTATATCCGTGAAGATAATGTTATCCTTTTGTAAATGCGTTAACTGTGCCAAAGCGTCAATATAGGTGTTTTGAAAACGTTTGGAGGCCGAATAAGCCGGTGCGCTCCCCAATCCTTTCGTTCCCGCAATCGAGCTGATGACAGCGATATGCCCACCGCCGTTGTTGCGAAAATAACGATAGGCCGCTGTAACCATACGGATAAATCCGGAGACGTTCGTCGCCGCCGTCCATAACTCGATATCTTCTTGCAGGGTCATGTTCTGTCGCCCGACGCCCGAAGAGAGAAAGAACAAATCCATTCCGCTCATTGCTTCGATCAGCCGATGTAAACGCTCCGGTGCGTCGTCGCGTGTGATATCGAGTATCTGTATTGTCACCCGTTCCGGATTCAGCGCTTGCAAACGCGCCAGCTCGGCCTCGCGACGGCCGGCCACGCCAAGTGACCAACCGCGAGCGAGCAAGAGTTTTGCCACCTCCAGTCCCATGCCGGAAGTGGCGCCTATCACAATCGCTCGTTTCACTTTTGATAAATAATAAATCATTTCCATGAATCCGCCCTGTCGGGCTGCGATTCATTTCATGCGGCTAAGTTAGTGAACTTTCAGCATAACATAAAAAAGCCAATGTGCGATTTTGCGCACATTGACTTTTATTAACTAATATCATGCTCCGTTATTCGACGGGGTTGCAATCAACCGATTTCGATTGTCCGCTCTACCTTGTGAGTCTCTTCGTGCGAGAGTTTGGGCAGATCGATATTCAGCACACCATTTTCTACTTTTGCACAGATTTTGTCTTTGTCCACATCGTCCGGCAGAATCATCGCCTGCTGGAACTTCGAGTACGAAAATTCGCGACGCAGATAGCGTGCATCCTTATTCTCTTCACTCTTTTCGCTCTTTTTCTCCATCGAGATCACCAAATGGTTGTCTGCATCAATATTGATGTGAAAGTCTTCCTTCGTCATGCCCGGGGCTGCTACTTCGACCGTATAACGGTCTTTCATTTCCTTTACGTTGATGGCAGGTGCCGTTGCGTTCGTACGTCCCATCCACTCATGTTCAAAAAAGTCATTGAAAATGGACGGTAACCAATCGTTCTGATTTCGTCTAATCAAAGTTGTCATTATTCAATCCTCCTATAATTTAATGTTCTTTTTTTTTGAAGTCCGGCTCATCATTCTTACTTATGATTCCCGACCTTTTTGGAGATCGTTGTCACCGTATCTGCTGAATCGACTTCATCAGATAAGACACAAAACGCATACCATCGTATGCTTTGTGTCAAAATGGCGCATTCTGCGCTAAATAAGTAATAGATATATGACAAAATGGCGCTTTGATTGGCTGCCCGTAATGCGTGTCAACATACTTGCATCCGCATCGCAGAGCGACCTCTTGCCATTCTTTCAAGGGAAAGAATATCAAGGGGGCCAGACACGAAGAAATAAAAAAAAAGAGTTGTCTCAGTATGAGACAACTCTTTTGATCTATGAGAAGATCATCACTTTGCTTCTTTTTTCTTGGAGCAGCATTCATCTTTCTTCTTGTCGCAAGCTTTATCTTTCTTGCAGGCTTCCTTGCCTTCCTTCTTGCAGCACTTCTGCTCTGTCTTTGTGCACTCTTTCTTTTCTTTCGTGTCCTGTGCATTGACAGAAACACCCAATGCCATGGCAGCAACAATGGCTGCGCTCAAAATCATTTTCTTCATCGTTCTGTTATTTTAAAAGATTAATACCGGGTGCAAAGAAAAAAGATTTTATGCTTCGTCCTACCTCAAGCGCTTAAAAATTAAATATCTTTATTTCATATACACACATTTTTCAAGGTTGGAGAGATACTGCTTTCAGCAGGGAATGCTATCTTTGCGTCATGTTAGAGACAGCATCCATCCGAAACGATTTTCCGATTCTGCAGCGCGAAGTATACGGCAAGCCGCTCGTCTATCTCGACAATGCGGCCACGACCCAAAAGCCTCGTTGTGTCGTTGATAGAATTACGGAAGAATATTATTCCGTGAATGCGAATATCCATCGCGGTGTTCATTTTCTCAGTCAGCAGGCTACCGAAGCGCATGAGGCGGCTCGCGAAACCGTACGGGCATTCTTGAATGCCCGTTCTTCGGCCGAAATTCTTTTTACACGAGGTACAACCGAAGCAATTAACCTTGTTGCATCAAGCTTTTCACGTGCTTTTGTAAAGCCCGGTGACGAGGTGATCGTCTCCGTCATGGAGCATCATGCCAATATTGTTCCCTGGCAATTAAACGGATTGAAAATAAAAGTGATACCGTTTAATGAGTGCGGTGAACTCGATCTGGAAGCATTTTCCCGGTTGTTTTCCGACAGGACGAAGCTCGTAGCTGTCACCCAGATGTCGAACGTACTCGGGGTGATCAACCCAGTGGAGGAGATTGTGCGGATAGCCCATCAGCACGGGATACCTGTCCTTATAGACGGCGCGCAGGCGGTTGCCCATCAACCGATCGACGTGCAAGCGCTCGATGCGGATTTTTATGCTTTTTCCGGGCATAAAGTCTATGGGCCTACAGGCATCGGCATACTCTACGGAAAGGCGGAATGGTTAGACCGCCTGCCGCCTTATCAGGGAGGTGGGGAGATGATTCAAAATGTGACGTTCGAGCACACGACGTTCAATGAACTTCCGTATAAGTTTGAGGCCGGCACTCCGGATTACATCGGCAGCACGGCGCTGGCCGAGGTGTTGAGGTATATACAGGCCATCGGACTTACCGAGATCGCGGCGCATGAATATGAACTGCTTTGCTATGCTACCGATCGGCTCGATGAAATAGAAGGCATGCGTATCTTCGGACGTACCGAACATAAGAACAGTGTTGTTTCTTTTCTGGTAGGCAACATACATCATTACGATATGGGTATGCTGCTCGACCGTCTTGGTATTGCTGTTCGTACGGGGCACCATTGTGCACAACCGCTTATGCACGCACTCGGCATCGAAGGGACCGTCAGGGCGTCGTTCGCACTCTATAATACAAAAGAGGAAGTGGATGTACTCGTCGAAGGAATCCAACGCATCCGAAAAATGTTTTGAGCCCCAGCAATAGTAAACGTTCTGTTTTATAAGAGGATTCAGGAAATGCATATAGGGAAAATGATATAAAAAACAGAGAGGAAAAAGACGATAAACTTAAATAAATCTTATATGATATGAAACTTCAAGTGGCAAAGTCTGTTGTTGTGATTTTAGGTTTGTTCAGTATCCCGTTGTATGGGCAAGAGAGTTATTCTGTTCTGATACATAAAGCATATAATGTGATGTGGAAAGAAAAGGACATGGATGGTCATAAAAAAGCCCTTAGGATGTATGAAGATGCTTTTGAACTGTTTCCTGATAGCATCGATACATCTGAATTGAATGATGCATCAATTCTGGCTGCATGGTTGAATGATCATGATAAGGCTTTCAAATACCTGAATGCTTTCGTTACCATGAAGACAGCTAAAAATGGATATCCCAGTTGGAAGTATGTAGTAGGGAATGATTCTGAAGTTGATTATAAGAATTTACTTGATGATCCCCGATGGATCACGGTGAAAAATATAGCACTCAAAGATAAGGCCTTGTTTTATGACAAATTGAGAGGGGAAGAGGAAGAATTCTACGAAATGTGTAAGATTGATTTGGAGCGAATAACAGACCCGATGGTTTTATATGATAATATACGGAATTATCATCCGTATAAATTAAAACAGAAGCAAGATTATTCGCTTACATTTCAAATAAATGATTCTGCAAGAACCTCTTTTTTTATCCATTTGCCGCAGAATTATAATCCAGAGAAAAAATACCCTCTTTTATTTTTTCTTCATGGTGCCGTACGGGGAAATCGTTTGGCAGATTTTCAACTTGCATCATGGGTATTATTTGATTGGAACAGGTATTACACAAAATACGCGGCCTTGAACGATGTTATTCTGGTTTTTCCTCGAGGTAGTAAGGAGTTTAACTGGATGGTACCCGATGATGGTTTTTTTATGGTTCCGGCGATCTTGCATCAGATTAAAAAGGCAATTAATGTAGATGACAATAAAGTATTTATCTCGGGACACTCCAATGGGGCAACGGGTTCATTCTCGTACTTGATGAAGCACCCCTCTTCATTTGCCGGATGTTATGGATTCAACACCTATCCGAAAGTCTTTACTGGGGGGACTTTTATAGAGAATATAAAAAATCGCTCGTTTATAAATTTCTCGACAGACAAGGACTATTACTACCCTCCCTATGCGAATGATCAATTCACACAACTGATGAAGAGCATGAATCTTGATTATAAGGAATATCGATATGACGGTTTTCCCCATTGGTTCCCCCAATTTGATGACTCGGAACCTGCGTATCGAATTTTATTCTCAGACTTGGTAAAACGGGAAAGAAATCCTTTTCCAAAGGAGATTTCTTGGGAGTTTGATGATGATTGTTATGGAACGATCGACTGGCTTTCCAATATAAAATTAGATACATTGGTGGAACGGAAGAGCTGGCATAAGGAGTTGAATTTCAAGATTGATAAATGGTTGAAGTATGACAAAAACGATAGCATAATTGTTTATAATGTAGATAGAAAAGCCTTTGACTTTCCTCGTAAATCAGGTAAGATCAAGGCTGAGTACGGTAATAACGTTTTTCGAATAGAAACTTCTTGTATAACTTCTTTCTCGGTAAATATCTCCCCTGAAATGGTGGATATGAAAAAGAAGGTACAGATTTATGTAAATGGAAAATTGCGTTTCAGCAAACAGGTTGGATATGATCGGGATTTTATGTTATGTAGTTTTAAAGCCAACCGGGATAGAAGTCAAGTCTGGGTGAATCAGATAGATGTGTTCATAAACCGTCATTAGTTTATCTGAATGAATTTGTAAGAATAGAAGTGATGAAAATTGCTGAATTAAAACAAGTTGATAATATGTTGTTGGATTGGTCATATTATTATCTCTTGCCAATAGAACAAGATTGTTTTTGGATGGATATACGGATATTCAATCGAAACCGTTTAAAACATGATTTGCTGTTAAATCTATTTATATAAGGATGTTATGATACTGACAACAACCCCTTCTGTCGGAGGACAAACAATTACCCCGTATCGGGGCATTGTGAGCGATGAAGCGATTATCGGTGCTCATATTTTCCGCGATTTCTCTGCCTGCATTACCGACCTTGTCGGAGGGCGGTCGAATGCGTACGAAAAGGTTTTAAGAAAAGCGTAAGATGCTTCAACCATACCTCAAAGAAGGACGCCTTGAGGCGGGATGCGACGAGGCTGGCCGAGGGTGTCTGGCCGGGGCTGTCTATGCGGCTGCCGTGATCCTGCCGCCTGATTTCCGCAATGAGCTGTTGAACGACAGCAAGCAACTGACGGAAAAGAAGCGTTATGCCTTGCGACCGATCATTGAGGAAGCGGCGACGGCTTGGGCGATCGGTATCGTAACACCCGAGGAGATCGACCGGATGAATATTCTGCGTGCTTCGATTTTAGCGATGCATCGCGCCATCGACGGGCTGAAAGTAAAGCCGGAATACCTGCTGATCGACGGAAATCGTTTTCATCCGTACCCCGGCATTCCGTATGAAACGGTTGTCAAAGGTGACGGGAAGATGATGAGCATCGCCGCGGCTTCGATCTTGGCTAAAACGTATCGCGACGACTATATGAACGCACTCGCCGGGAAATATCCGGCATATCATTGGGAGAAGAACAAAGGCTATCCCACCGAAGCGCATCGTGAAGCCATCCGTTGCGCAGGAACGACACCTTACCATCGCAAGAGCTTTATGCTCCTGCCGCCTGCACAGCTCCGTCTGGAATTGTAAAATCAGGCCTGATTCGCTTGAGCGCTGAATGCCAAAGCGTACATTTTCATTTGTTTCAGCATCGCGACGAGGCCGTTGGAGCGGGTAGGGGAGAGATGTTCCTTCAGTCCGATGCGGTCGATAAAGTACAGATCGGCATCGAGGATTTCCTGCGGCGTGTGATGAGACAGTACCCGTATGAGTAACGAGACAATACCCTTCACAATCACCGCGTCGCTCTCACCCTGAAAGATCACTTGGCCATCGGTGTAATCGGCCTGCAACCATACGCGACTTTGGCATCCTTCAATCAGGTTGCTACTTGTTTTGTATCGACCGTCAAGCGTTGGCAGCGCATTGCCCATGTCGATCAGTAAGGCGTACTTATCCATCCAGTCGTCGAACACGGAAAATTCTTCGATCACTTCGTCCTGTATCTCATTGATCGTCACCTCAGTCAATTCTTAATGATTATAAATCACATTCAAGATCGTCTCGCCGACGGCCTTTAATGTTTCACGGTCGATGTTCTCCATCGTATCATTCTGCGTATGCCAGTAAGGACCGAAGCCCGATTGGGTATCCGGATCGTAATTGATGATGTCCAGACAGGGAGTGCGAAGTCCTTGTATTACATATTGATGGTCGTCGACGATCGCTCCGCCCTGCGCGTTGATGAAATATTTTCCGTAGCCCAGCTCGCGTGCGGCAGTCCAGACTTTTTCCACATATCTTGCGGCATATTGTACGGAAGTGCTTTCCTTATAAAAGGTAGCGCCGCGCGAGCCGACCATATCGAGCAGAATACCGAACTCGGCCTTGTAGTTGGGCACATGCGGGTTCTTAGCCCAAAACTGTGATCCGAGACACCACGTGTCGGGCTTGTATTCGTCAACAAATTCCGGTGTACCGTAGTCTTCCGCATCAAAAAACACGATATCGATTCCGATAGCAGGCGCCTTTGCCTGAATCTGACGAGCGATTTCGAGCAGAATGCCAACGCCGCTACCCCCGTCGTCGGCCCCGTCTATCGGTTTACGGTGATTAGCTTCGTCGGTGTCGTGATCGGCATAAGGACGGGAATCCCAATGGGCGAAAAGGAGTACGCGACGTGACTTTTCGGGCTGGAATGCTCCGACGATGTTTTGGGCCTTTAATTTCTCGCCGTTGTATGCCGTTAGTACGGCTTCCTGCACATAAACTTTCGCTCCGTGACGATCCAGCTCTCCCGCCAGATAATCGGCGCATCGTTGGTGTGCTTCCGTGTTCGGCACACGCGGACCGAATGCTACTTGTCGTTCGATATAGGCATAGGCACTGTCTGCATTGAACGTCGGCGCTTCTATACGCTTATCCGTGTCGGCAGGTTCCGTAGTTTCCTCTTTTGTCGTATTTTTCTGACCGCAACATGACAGTATCAGACTGCCAAGTAATACTCCTGCATATTTATTGATCATTCTATCCATGATGATGGTCGATTATTTTATCCCGTTTTGTACTTCACTCATAACTCTCATCAGGTTACCTCCCCATATTTTGGCAATGCTTTCGTCGTCCAGTCCCTCGGCAATCAGACGCATTGTGATTTGCATCAGTTCGTTGGCGGCACGACAGCCTGTCAGCTCGCCGTCGCCATCGAAGTCGGACCCGATGCCTGCGTAATCGATCCCGACCAGATCAATCACATGCAGGATATGCCTGATAGCATCGCTCAACGAGGCTTTATCCGGTGATTCGTTGATAAATCCTTTATAGAGGCAGATTTGCATCACGCCTCCTTGTTGTGCTAATGCTTTGATCTGATCATCGTCGAGGTTACGGCGATGATTGCATAAAGCGCGGCATGACGAATGTGAGGCGATGATCGGGCGGGTGCTGTGCTCCAGAACATCGTAAAAAGTACGATCGGCAGCATGCGACACATCGATCATCATCCCGAGGCGATTCATCTCGGCCACGACCTCCTTCCCGAACGGACTGAGACCACCCCATTCCGCTTGTCCTGCGGCGGAGTCGCAGAGGTCGTTGTCGCCGTTATGACAGAGTGTAATATACGATACGCCCATCTGTCGGAAACGATGCAGGTTCGTCAGGTCTTTGCCGAGCGCATAGCCGTTTTCAATCCCTAAAAGAATGGCTTTCTTGCCTTCGTCTTTTAGCCGTCGCAGCTCATCCGGACTCTGTGCAATGCCCATCTGATGCGGGTAACGTTTGGCCTGTTCGATAACTTGTGTAAGCCGGTCCGTCGCATAATCCGTCGCCTTCTGTAAGGCTGCTGCGTTCCGGTCACCCTGCGGAATATAGGCCACCATAAAAGCGGCATCAAGACGTCCTTCACGCATCAACGGAAGATTGACTTTGCCTCCTTCTTTGCGCCCGAGGTCGAATGTTTGAAAAATCATCGGCGTATCCGTGTGCGAATCGATCGTGATCATCTTGCGATGCAACGTTTTGGATCGGGCATATACCTCTGCCTGACGCACATGATAACGGAAGAGATTCAGCATCGTCTCGTTTCCCGATACAGCCATAGGCTCCGGGTGCCACTGCACACTGAAGATCGGGTATTCGGGATGCTCCATCGCCTCATTCACCCCATCCGGCGCCGTAGCCGTAGCTACAAACTCGGGTGCCGGATCCTTAACGGCCTGATGGTGGATGGAATTGACAGCGATTGAAGAGGATAACCGATGAGATGATGCCTCGCTGAAATGTAATGCTGCTTGCAGCTTGGAAAGAAACGGAGCTAACGTGACCGTATGTGTGGCGACGTCACGCGCCTCTTCCTGACTGTGTGGCAACGCCTCTTTCGAGAGTTGAGCATGAATATCCTGATAAAGCGTACCTCCGAAGGCGACATTGATCAACTGATGTCCCCGGCAAATTCCGAAAACAGGTACTTGATGATCGAAAGCAAGCTTCAGCAACAGAAAATCGTATTCGTCACGGCAAGCGTCCGTATCGCCGAGCTCGGGAATCGGTGCTTCTCCCAGATATTCGGGATTTATGTCGCCCCCTCCCGAAAAAATCAGTCCGTCGAGCTCCTCTACGATCGAACTAAGCGTATGAATATCGGTGATGACCGGGATCAAAATGGGAGCGCCGCCGGCCATTACGACGGATTGGAAGTAAGGTTCTGCAATACACGAAGTACCCTCTTTCCGGTTGGCCGAGATTCCGATTTTCGGCAGACGGTGCAAAGGAACGGCCGATGCCGCACACGCTACCTTCTTATATAATGTATCGAGCAAGACAGACATAAACGATATGTTACGGAAACCGGATAAAAGAGGGCAAATCCGTGAAAAGAATTGCCCCCGTATGTTTTAATTTTTAATTATGCGTCGATGTTGGCATACGTTGCATTCTCCTCGATAAAGTCACGTCGCGGAGCCACATCTTCTCCCATCAGCATGGCAAACGTCGAGTCCGCTTCCACCGCATTTTCTATCGTGATCTGCTTTAACGTACGATTCTCCGGATTCATCGTCGTGTCCCATAGCTGATGATCGTTCATCTCTCCCAGACCTTTATATCGTTGCGTATGTATCTGACTCTCATTTCCTCCACCATACGTGTCGATAAACTTCTGGCGCTGCTGCTCCGTCCAGCAATATTCTTCGACCTTGCCTTTCTTGCAGAGATAGAGTGGGGGAGTAGCCAGATAGACGTACCCTTTCTCTATCAAGCCGCGCATACGACGGAAGAAGAAGGTCAGAATCAGCGTGGCAATATGGCTTCCATCGACATCGGCATCGGTCATGATGATGATCTTTTGATAGCGCAGCTTGCTTAAGTTCAGCTCTTTCGGGTCGTCTTCCGTTCCGATGGTGACGCCCATGGCCTTGAAGATATTTTGAATCTCTTCACTATCAAAGATGCGGTGCTCCATCGCTTTTTCCACATTCAGAATTTTCCCGCGTAATGGCAGGATGGCCTGAAAGTTACGGTCTCTTCCTTGCTTTGCAGTACCGCCGGCCGAATCTCCTTCGACAAGGAACAGCTCGCATTCCGCCGCATCTTTCGATGAACAGTCTGCCAGTTTGCCGGGCAATCCTCCGCCCGAGAACGGCGACTTGCGCTGTACCATCTCCCGCGCCTTACGAGCCGCCTGGCGCGCCGTAGCCGCAAGAATTACCTTGTCGACAATGGCCTTGGCCTCTTTCGGATGTTCCTCCAGATAGTAACCCAGCGCTTCACCTACCGCCATATCGACGGCACCCATCACTTCGTTGTTTCCGAGCTTCGTCTTCGTCTGTCCCTCGAACTGAGGTTCGGCGACCTTGATCGAAATGACGGCTGTCAAGCCTTCGCGAAAATCGTCTCCCTGAATCTCCACTTTCGCCTTTTCAAGCAGCTTTGAATCTTCCGCATATTTTTTCAACGTGCGTGTCAAACCACGACGAAAACCGGAGAGATGCGTTCCTCCCTCAATCGTGTTGATGTCGTTCACATACGAAAAGACACTTTCGTTATACGAGGTGTTGTACGTCATTGCCACTTCGACCGGAATCCCTTGTTTCTCTGTTACGATATGGATCACATCATGAATCATTGATTCTTTCGATTTGTCGATGTAGCGAACAAACTCTTTCAACCCTTCGTTCGAATGGAAAACTTCCGATTTGAACGATCCGTCTTCTTTCTTCTCCCGCTTGTCGGTTAGTGTCAGATAAATGCCGGCATTCAGGAACGCCAGCTCACGCAAACGATTGGCTAAGATGTCGTATTTGTACTGGGTAACGGTGAAAACCGTATCATCCGGCTTAAACGAGATGATGGTGCCGGTACGGTCGATCGTACCCGTCTCACGGATATCTCCCAGCGGCTTACCCTGCGAAAATTCCTGTATGTAGATTTTTCCGTTGCGATGTATTTCTGCTTTCAAATGGGAAGAAAGCGCATTCACACACGAAACACCGACACCGTGCAATCCTCCTGAGACCTTATAGGTTCCCTTATCGAATTTGCCGCCGGCATGAAGCACTGTTAATACGACTTCAAGCGCCGACTTGCCCTCTTTCTCGTGATAATCGACCGGTATGCCTCGCCCGTCGTCCGTTACGCAGATGGAATTATCTTCGTTGATTACGACCTCAATGTTTTTACAGAAACCCGCAAGCGCTTCATCAATCGAATTGTCTACGACTTCATACACCAAATGATGCAATCCTTTTTCGCCCGTATCGCCGATATACATGGCGGGACGTTTGCGCACCGCTTCCAAACCTTCGAGTACCTGAATATTTTTCGACGAATATTCCTTACTCGCAGCTCTTATTTCTTCGTCACTCATTGTGCTTATATCTTTTTAATAAATCTAATGTAAAAGGCTAACAAATGTAGTTGTTTTTTTCAAGACAGGAGGGCGTGTATGTGGTAAAAAGTATTAAAAAACGCCGGAAGGGCAATGAAATGCGGTTCTTCCCGAAAAGGCAGTCTGTAGAGAAATCGAACCCCTCTTTTGAGAATGAGAATCTCGTTTTCAAAAAAGAATCTACTTGAAAGAGTTTAGATGATCAAACTTATGAAATTTGCATTTGCGACGATACCAACTCAAAATAATGTCCTCTTTTCTCCATAAGAGTTTTGTGATTACCTGCTTCCACGATAAAACCTTTGTCGAGTACAACAATTTGATCGGCATTGCGAATGGTGCTTAGCCTATGGGCTATTACCACTACGGTACGTTGTTGAAAGGCATTATTCAGCGCATCCACAATTTTACGTTCGTTGATGCTGTCTAAGGCGTTGGTCGCTTCGTCGAGAAATAGAAATTTCGGATTCTTGTACAAGGCTCGAGCGATCAGCAAACGCTGTTTTTGTCCGCCACTCAGTCCGCGTCCGGTTTCGCCGACGATCGTTTCAAAACCTTTGGGCATGGCGTTGATCTCATCTTCAATTTGAGCGATCCGGCACACTTCACGCAGCCAGTCGTAGTCAATCCGATCGGCATCTAAGACAATATTATTCAAAATGGTATCGCTAAACATCTTTCCATCTTGCATTACTACACCGCACAGATTTCGCCATTGATGAAGGTTAATAGCATTTACGTTCATCGTGTCCATTTTTATTTCTCCGTAGCTGGGTTTGTAAAGCCGTACCAGAAGTTTGAGCAGTGTCGATTTTCCGCTTCCGCTACCTCCTACAATTGCCGTAATCTTGTCCTCCGGTATTTGCAGGTAGATATTTCGTAATACCAAAGGCGAATTTTGAGTATATTGAAAATGGATATTCTCCAGGCGGATCGTTTTCTTTTCGGGCAGAATGGAGGTGTTGCCAATGGAAAGCAGTTCTTCTTCGTCTTCCAATTGACGAATCTCATTGATACGCAAAAAACTGATTTTAGCGTATTGCACACCCACGACAAAGTTGATAAACTGTACCAAAGGTCCGTTGAGCATTCCGATAATAAACTGCGTGGAAATCATTACCCCAAATGTGATATCGCCCTTGATTACCGCCATGGCACAGAAAAAGACAATGCCCATATTTTTGATGCTTTCGATAAATTGAGCGCCCAAGTTCTGTGCGTTGGTTATGGCGAGAACACGCTTATTGACGTGATAGAGCCGGGCTTGAATCTCTTCCCATTTCCAACGGCGATATTTCTCATAGTTATAAATCTTGATATCCTGAATGGCAGAAACCGTTTCTACCCAATAGCTCTGATTGCGGGAGAGCAATTCAAAATACTCCCAGTCCAATTTCTTTCGGATACTCAAAAAGAGTAATACCCAGCAAACATAAAGAATGGAGCCTGCTAAAAAGATATAGAAAATAATGGCATTGTAAATCAAAAGAATGATGGCAAATATCACAAATGTGAAAGTCGAAAATATCAATGCCAGCGAATTGTTCATGATAAAACTTCGGATACGTTCGTGGTCTTGCGCCCGTTGAAGAATATCGCCCATCAGTTTGTTCTCGAAAAACGTAACGGGCAGTTTCATCAGTTTTATCAGATAATCCGAAATCAGGGCAATGTTTACCCGTGCCGTGATATGAAGCAAAATCCAATCTCTCAATACATTGAATATCATTACACTCAATAATATACTGATATTTCCGATCAATACCATATGGATAAATTTTACGTCCGAAGTCCTGATTCCCACATCAATGACCGCTTTGGAAATAAAGGGAAGCATTCCCTGCAAAGCGGTAACTACGAGCATAATAATGAATATCAGCCCGAAGTTGTGTTTGTACGGAAAGAAATATTTCAGAATGCTTGAGAAGCTGTTTTTCTTCTGTTCCCGTTCGGCTTTGCTGTCTTTGAACTCGGCTGTAGGTTCCACAGCAAGCAGCACGCCTCGCTTTTCGCCTTTCTGATACCAGCCTTGCTTAAATTCCTCGTGGCTGTATTTGATGCGTCCTTTGGCGGGATCGGAAACCCAGATGTGTTTTTTATCGGAATGATACACTACCACGAAGTGGCTGTTTTTCCAAAATAGAATGGCCGGAAAGGGAATGCTGTTTACCACATCGTTTATGGTACATTTGATGGCGAGCGTGCGAAGCCCGATACTTTCGGCGCCGGTGCTGAGGTCGAGCAATGAAACACCTTCCTTGGTAATGCCGCACCGATCGCGCATAAACTGCAGGGAATAAAACTTACCGAAATGTTTGGCAATAATTTTCAGAGACGCCGGACCGCAGTCTTGCGAATCCATCTGATATTCTACGGGGAAACGGTGGAAAAACATGGCCTTATTTTTCTCCTTTCGCTTTTAAGTTGTCAAACAACCTTTCAATTAGTCGTTTGCGTTTGGTGATAATTTCTGCTGTTCCTTTGCTCTCAAAGTCGAGGGGTAGCGTTTTTCCAAAATTCGTTACCGTGCCTTCAGGAAATGAAATAATCACGAGATATGCATCTACTTCTCCTTTGGGTGTTTTCAGTTTGTTGGTAATGCGAGAAACGGATTTTACAATACCTTTTATCAATCCGTATTCATCGTAAGGATAGTTGTTGATTTTTACGTTGGCAGATTGACCAATTTTCACTTTTCCGGCTCCAAACGAAGGTATGATCACTTCACCTAATATGTTGTTTTTATCGGGAATAATGGAAAAAAGTTCTTGTCCGGTCTGTACAAAACTATTGTCCCGCCAAAAACCGAGATATTCCAATTCGCCCGCAGTAGGTGAATATTGCAGATAACGTTCTTTCCAAAGATTGATGGCGTTTGAAAGCTCGTTTTTACGTGTGATGTAATCGGAATAGGCTTTTTCTCCGGTTTCGGTTTCTTCCAGCAGAATACGCTGTATTTCGAACTGATTGCGGCCTACCTCCGATTGTTTCATCAGTTTGTTGCTCTGCAGATTTAAGAGTGTCTGTTGTAGTGAGAGATGAGCGGTATGCTGCTGTTGATATTCCTGTTCGCTGATGGCTTTGGCGACGAGTAATAAACTGTCTTTCCTGAGTTGATCGGCGGAAGTGCGGAGGATTTGTCTTTTGAGTTGAATTTCATTGTCGAGATTGGCTATTACGGCTCTATCTGCAAGGATTTGCTGTTGCAAGTTTTGGCGCATCGTACTGTAAATAACGGAACTCAGCATACGCTCGTATTGAAGATAGGCAAGCAGAAAAGCATTGTAAGCAGAACTGACTTCCCCGAGTATCAGCGTATCGGGTAAGGATATTTTAGCGGAAGCGTCTGCTTTCAAAAGGTTGAGTGCGGTATCCACCCATAGAATGTGCTTGTAGTCTGCACCACTCTCCAAGTAGGAAATTACATCGCCTTTTTGCAATTGGGATTTGTTGGTTTTTAGCAAACGGATGCGCCCGTTGCTGTTGGCGACCAAACGAACGGGAGCAGTAGTAGCTGTTACCGAAATTTGTCCGTCGACCGTGTCGGGATATCGGATCAGAAAACCCAACAGCAAGATAACACTCATCAGCACACCGACACACAAAACGACCCATTTTACCCAATAGGTGGGCATACGATCGATAATGGCTTGTACCTCTTCGGATTTTTCGCCGATTTCGTCTGGTTCGCTTCGTTCATCCGGGAGTAGTTCCTCTCTTCCTGTCGGAATGAACGAGGAGGGCGGCGTGTCTTGTATGTTTTTGTTGCAGTCGCTATTTGTCATTCTTCTCCTGTCTGAATTTATGTGCTACGTGATGAATGGTTCTCAATCGGTAATCGGATTGCTGAAAAAGGTGATTTACCAATCCTGAAACATCATTATTACTACGTGTAACATCGGAATAGCCAAAATCTTTTTGAATAGAGATAAACGGATAGAGTACCATTTTATCTTTAGCAAGAATGGATAAAACCCCGTCAGCCGTATCGGTATCTTTAAAATCATAATCCAATATCTTTTGAAAGAGAGGCTTAAAGATGACCATAAATTGCGTACTCCAGAACCAATCTACCCAATAACGGTTGGTAGCAACGGGCACAGCCGCTCCAAAACCGCCGATGCCGCCGGAAAGGAGTTCAGAGCCTTGTTCGTTGGCTTGGATCATATTTGCCCAAAGGTACGTTTTGCTGTATGCGGATGTGAATGTATGATCGTCTTCGCAAATGATCATTATATCATCCTCATTATCTTCTGCCATCCGCACCGCTTTTACCATACTTTGCCAAAGCCCGATGGTTCCAATCGGATGTTTTACGGCTTCGATCCATGTAAGCTCAAATTCCGGCTTTCCGTGAAATTGCTCCTCTATGTGCTTTCTCCGTTCGATACGTTCTTTGAGATTGATGACGTAAACGGGAAGGTAAAAATCATCTATGCTATTCGCCATTTCTCCTGTTATAATTTACCACCGTTTCTTCTAAGATTTTATTCACTTTCTCTCCCCACACTTCCCAATTTAAGCGTGTTTCATATTCTCGGCGAGAAGATTCGCGCAGCTTTATATAACCGTCTTTATCGCTGAACACTGATTTTATTTTGTCGGCATAATCTTCTGCCGTGGCATTGGGTGGCAGTAAAAAACCGTTTTTACCTTCCTTTACGGGCTGACTCACCCCGCCTACATTCGCTGCGATGCTAGGGACTCCGTAGGCGGATGCTTCACAAAAAACGATACCGAATGCATCGAATTCCGTGGGAAGCACTAAAAAATGTGCTTCTTTAAGGATGTTGCAAAGTCTTTTTAGATGTTCCGGCTTGGATTTATCTAAAAAAGGAATAACTGTCACATCCTTTATTTCATCGTAAGGTTCTTGAGGGGTTGAACCGATAATGGTAAGCGTACATTGTAACCCCTTGGATTTTAATTTTCGATATGCCATGAAGACTTTATCTCCCCCCTTCTTTTTCCAATTTTTCCCGATGAATACTAAATTGCAAGTATCTGTTTGTATGGAAATTTTATAATCCGAAGGAGCAGGGATATTCGCACCGAATTCTACAACATGAATTTTATCAGACGGACAGTTATAATCATAAACAGCATTTTCTTTAGCCCATTCGGATGAAAATATTATATGATCCGCTCTCTCAATCATTTTTTCTTCTAAATTGTCCGCCATAGCTTCAAAACGACTGGATGGTACCTTCATGTTTTTTTTAAATAATCGAAAAGTCGAATCCCCAATATAAATTACCGGAATATTTACCGTTAGATAAGCACCGAAAAAATAATCACGAACAATTATTATATCGTATATATATCTGTTTATTCTTTCGGAAAGTATCCTTCCGAAAACAGGAGCATAGTATTCTGGAAAAAAATCTCCTTTAAAATGAAACTGTCGAGATGAGTCAACGATCTCTTTCCCTATCCATTCAATGGAATAATTTCTTTTTAGAATTTCTACAATATAGTACAATGTCCCAGACCAATTGCCAATTTTGTATGGATCAAGCATGGACAGGAATGCTATTTTTTGTTTTGTTGAGGTAATGAATTTTTTCAATATTCTACTTTTTGTGTTCAAAAGTGGCATTGCTTATAATAAGACAAAAACAAGATGGCAATCAGATGTTTTTATGTGAATAAATATTTTTTAGGGGGGATTTAACCGATAAATTTACTCAAGTTGCTATAAATCTCTTTTTTTATCTGTCTCATCCATTTCTTGAAATATAAACATTCCTTTTAACTCGGAAAGATATTTGTCAAAATCTACGATGCTTTCTTCCGTCATAAAAAAGTAGAGATACAGAGGTATATTATATTTTCCAACTATTACAACTCCTTTGCCGTAACGATAGATATTTTGGCAATACTCGCCTTTGAAATTTAATGGATAAACGAACATAGACACTCCATTAAAAATAGATTTTGCCGTATCAACAGGATAATATGTAACTAGCATTTCTGCATCTTTCATTTCTTGTTTTGTACGAGAACGAAACTTTTTCCCCATTTCAAATCTAGCAGCTATGCGAGAGAATATATATTCTTGTGCGACTTCATTTTTATATGGAATAGGTAATTTTTTTCCTTCCATGGGATTAAAAGCAGGGTCAATGGCCACTTTGCATTTTCCATCCTTATGAGATAATATTCCATTTCTCATGTTCATCTCATTTCGCATAGGACATGAATCATTACCGAATACGTAAGCTAACGTATCCGATACTACAACCCATTGCTCTTTAGGATGGTATGTGATATGATTTTTTTTTAGAATGTTCCAGAATTTGTCATACTTCAATTTTGAAATATGATTTTCCTTTATAAGCATAGAATTTTTCTCCTGGATATCCTGTGCGTATAGTTGCCAACCGAATGAATGAATGGTAAGCAGTATTAAAATTAGGCTTCTATTCATGATATGTTTATTTTACATTTACGACAAACGCACCAGATGAAACATCTGATCGTTTTATCACGAATTCTCCCTCTTCTGGGTTTTGAGGGTCAAACACTACCATATTCCCTGATTTATCATATCTTTTGATTATCACGGCATGACTTGATGTACCATTACCAGACCATCCTGGAGTTGTATTGGGGTTAAATACTAGAATTTGACCACTACAATAACCTTCTTCTGAGCCACTAAAAAAGTTAGATGCAAATTTTTTATGATCATGTCCGTTCCCAGAGAAAGCATAGTTGTTTTCATCAAAATTATCTCCATAATAGCCACTTGCTATTGCCATAGCAGCATCGGCATCGTAATCAATCCCACAGCTTTTTAAGTATGCAATACACCTCCACCAACAATCGTTAGTATCATAACCTCCAATATAGGTCATTTGTAATGCTTCACTTAATATTGGCATTCTTTTTGCCAATTCGTCCAGACTTGATTTTGTTAGTTTCTTTCTTGCCATATAAAGTTAAATTTTAAAATTAGTGAATAATTATCAGTTAGGGTGATAGTAGTCTGCTTTTGTTTAGGTGAAATATTTTTTGAAATACTTCTACTAACCCGTTGAAAGGAACCATCTCTTTTTCCCGAAGTTTGTCCAATGCTTCAAATATAAGCATTAATTCCGGAAAGTCATTTTTATTTTTCTCGATCAAATAATATAAAACCTCCAGCAATATTTTTTCTGAAGTTTTTATTTGTTCCTCTCTTTTTTTTTGTGTTATTTGGGTTTCTGAAATCCGATAATAGAGTAGCGGCTGGGATTCCACATAAAATATTCCACCTTTTTTGGCTATTTCTATCCAGAGTTTATAGTCTTCGGCATAGGGATAATTTTCATAATGCAACTTGTTCTCAATCAGGAATTTTTTTTCGTATCATAACCGTGGGGTGAAATACAAAATTTCCCTGCAGAAAAGCAAGCAAAGGATATTTCACCAGACTGCAGAGAGAGTGGGCAATCCTCTCTACAGGTACATTTTTCCAAAATTGTTTCATCCATGTACTACAGACAGTTATGCTTGGCTCTGTTTCCATAATGGCATGCTGAATTTTAAGTCTGTCGGGGTGCATTTTGTCATCGGCATCCATACGGGCAATATATTTTCCCTGTGCCTTGCTTATACCCAAGTTCAGAGAACTGACAAAATCATGACAATTCTCAATCATGATAATACGTTTATCATCATACGAACGGATAATATTACAAGTATTGTCTGTGGAACCATCATCTACTATAATGCATTCGAAGTCTTTAAATGATTGGCAAATAATGCTGTCAATAGAATCCCTGATATACATCTCAGCGTTGTGAACCGGTAATACAATTGAAACGGCAATTTCCGTGTTTTTTTTCCGTCTTTCTATCTTGGTCTTCATCTTTCCATTTGTTTATTTAATGACACCAATTCTTTATACACTTGTACCGTTCTATGCATCATTTGCTCCAGATTAAATTTTTTCTGATATAGTTTTCGGACATTATGGCTTAATCGATTCTTTAGTTCATGGTCATCAATAAGACGTTTTATTTGCTTTGCCATCATATCAACGTCTACTGAAAGTCCCAAAACTGATGAGAATTTAGTATGGACTTTTAAAGCATTCTCTTCATCTGTAAAAATCTCATCCAGGCCATCGACAGCCGTAGTTACTATCGGCAATCCAAACATGGCCATCTCTATCGCGACATAACTTGCCTGTTCTTGCAAAGAAGCTATTATTCCAATATCACTTTTTACATATAATTCTTTTAGTTCATCAAAGGAAATTCTACCTCTTACATCAATATTTAAATCAGGGTAATCACTCCTTACCTCTTTTTGAAATACAGAACTGCAAGTTCCGGCAATTGTCAACATAACCTTGTACTTTTGTTGTTGCACTATTTTCAATGCATTCAATACATATTCAATTCCTTTACTTTCGTTTACCACACCCACATATAGACAATAAAATATATCAGACTTTGTTTTTTGTTTTCGTTTTGAATGGTTGAAATCGTCTATACCATTGGGTATCACTTGGATATTTTTGGTGTGATGGCGGATACAATTTTTTAGAAAATCTACGGCAGAATCTGTTACGCACAGCAAAGCATCAGGAGCTGTGTATGATTGTAATTCACAATTGTTCGTTACATAGGTTTCTGGATTTGGACTACTTTTTTGTCCGTTATTCAGATAGGTGTGTTTATACAATTTATTGAAACGTTCTTTGTCGCTGTTATATAGGTCTTTCCAAGGAATGCAGTGCAAATGTGTGATGATTTTGCATCCTGTTTGTTCTCTGATATAGACCGCCAAATCAATCAAATTGAGTGTATGTAGATGTATAATACAATTTTTTTTTCTGTCGAAGAGGTGTTTTGTTAGCCGGTAAACTTGTTCGTTGTATTTCCGTAGCCAAAAACGCTCAGATATTATTGTATGGTATTGTTGTGGGAGTGGGATAGTGCATTTGATGTAATGTCTCGTTGTTTCTTCTTTCGGAAAAAGCAGTGTGTTGTCATTTCTCAGATGTATCCAGTGAGTCTTTATTTCTAGAAAATTCCGTAATCCTCCGATAAGCGTACCTATATATCTGTCCACACCCGATGTGTTGGCAGCATGTGACATGTCAATAATATATAAATTAATGGAGGCCATTATAATAAGATTGATGTTTTTTATTGCATGAGTCAATAGTTGGCCGATTCCCTGTCCATAACCTGCGACAAAAGCTCCCGGCGGAATATGCTTTAATAATATTTTTTCCAATTCGTTTTCTTTATTGATGGTTAGAGAGAATAAAGAATTGTAATTCCTTGCTGGTTTTGAGCTATCTATATGCTCTGTTAAAATGTAACTTTCCACAGAATCCAAACAAGAGAACAGTTTGTTCTCATTAATCACATCCTTATATTTTTCGAATGTATCTAATTTTTCCATGTAGTACGCTGTATTATAAGAACTCATTATTCGGTTATTCCTGTACAACTTCGCATAATCGTCCAAAATTACATGTGAATAATCAGTGTAATCACACTCATAAACCGTTTTTAGATAGGTCTCAAATCTTTTTAAAACTGCATTTTTATTGTAAGTATAGTTTATATCATTAAAATCAAAAAACTGAACAGAAAAATAGAGCTCGTTTGCTTCGAAAATATGCCTGATTATTTCGTCAATCCGTTTGTCTTTGGGATAAATCGATTTTACAGAAGTCCAAAAATAATTCATCCGCAGAGCTTGAAATAAAAAAACAGAATTTCCTTCCGATTTATCAACTTCTTCAATTATTTTGTTATACTGATCGGTAAACAATTCGTCAAAATCGGCCTCTATAAACTTGTTCTCTATCAAATATAACAATACATAACCAATTCCCGACAATCCGTGTTCAAAACTTATATTCTCTGTTTTACTAGTCAAAGATTCTTGTAACAAATCAAAAGCCTGCTCTTCGATATACTCATCTTGTAAATAACGTGCCACTTCAAATAATGTCAATGCAATGCCTGCTTTGCCGCTGTAAAGTCCCGAAGAGTTTATAGAACAAGCATTGAGAAGCATGTAATCAACTATTTTTCGTATCGTTGCCTCGTTAATCATGGATGAGTGTTTTGTGTATTCTGATTCGAGGTTTTTACGCACCCAAAATGAACCATATACGTATTTATATATGTATTTGACCCCATTGGTATCGTTTTATGTTTGATTCTAATCATGTTACAATTACAAATAGATTAAGATATGGATCATATCGGATCACTTGCCCCAAAAATAAGAATAATTTTTCTATTGTACTTGCGTATTTGTAATATTTAACATTGTAGATTGAGTTTGCTTCACCGAATATCAGTGTGTCGGGGATTGGGATTCGGTTTATTTTATTGTTGTTCATCTTATTAGTGGTCGAGTCTGTCCGTAAAATATGCCTGTAATTCGGATTCCTTGAATTATATTCCACAAAGAGTTGTAAAAAATCCGTTTCTGTCAACCCGAAGTTTTTTGTTTCCATATTTCTCATGTATACCGTCTCCAAAATAACGGTCAGCATCCTTTGGATAAGAGCATGAAGAAGCTCTCTTAGCAACTTCATCACGTTTTTCGTAAATAGCATGCTGCAGTCCACGCGGCTCCCGTATCAGGCCGTTTTGCCCTGATATTATAAATACGCTCTATCTCATCCCACACAAGGCTGTCGCCCAACCTTACCCACCGGTTATCTTTGGGGAGTTTGTCAAGAGAGGACTTGATGAGATCCGGACTCAGCTGCTTATGTTGTGAGCTAAGCTTCATCCGGTTTTGTTTTAATATGCAAATTTGCAGATTTGTTCTTAAATGAGCAACTGTTTTCAAATATATTATTTTAATCGTCAGTAGTTTAATTGGCAAAATGGGTTATTCGGTAAACCCTACTTAAAGTTTGCAACAAATGGTAGGTTGTTCCTGACCAGTTGTTTATATCGTATGGATTTAATGTAGTTAAAAAGGCAATATTCATCTTCAATCCTATTTATTTTTTATTTTTTTTTAACGCATCTTGGAAGGCATTCATTATGATTACGTTCGTATTTAATTCGGGTTCTCCAAATATCTTTTTTTTCTTTATGGGATATACTTGTTTAATAAAAATAGCTCCGTCCATTCTTGCTTTGGGCATCATGTATTTGAATTGGTTTTTAATATACATATTCCCTATATATCTGGTTTTAAATATATCAGCGCAATTCATTTTCTCTGTGGATAAAAAAGAAGAGTACCCATAGCGCTCATCATCCATTAAATACTCCAAACTACCTCGCGTTGGAGACTGCAATGATTTTATTTTAAAATGGAATCGAGAATCTGAGGTTGATGTCAAAAAATCTCCTTTACTGGTTATCAAAGCAATACAGCTGTAATCGTCTTTGTATTTGTTTTTCATATAATACCCTAGTGTATTATGGCTTTCAACACTTAGAGTATTTTCTATGATACCCTGATAAGCCACGTGTCCGAAATGGCAAAATAAAGTGGCGGTTTCGTCTGGCTTTAATAGATGGTTAACCATAAACGCTGTATTTTGATACATCCTTTCGTCTCGATTTATAAAGTTGTAGTAACTATCTGATTTATTATTCAACAAGACCAGACAATGTCGCATCAATTCAGATTCATCTTCTGTTAGCATATTCTTAAAGCCCTTGCTGGCATCAAATATGGCGATAATTTCGTCCAACGATGGTCCGGTATATACCAATAATTCACATATCCTTTTTAAATTTTTGTCTTGCTCGGTTATATTAAGGGTGTAAAAGAATTTAAACAAATCCAACTTGCTTTGTAGTTGGATATAATTTACGTCAATTCCCCAGAAAAAGACTTTCTTATCTGAGTGTGAATTATGTCTCTTTATCCATTCTATTAGCGATAAGAAAGAGCTTGAGAATAACGATCGGTCAAAATAAGTGGAAATACTGTCTATTTTGAAGTTGGAGTCCTTCTCAATATATCTGTTTATGTAGAACGAATTCTCAAAAGGTATCTCTAACAGAATCAATCTACAATTATTATGAATAATCCTGTTTTTGATTATATCAATGGCTATATCATTCATTGTTTCAGTGCCGTGAATGGTTTCTCCTATGGCTAATATTTTTCTACTCATAAAAGGAAGGTGATTTCGGTTCTTGTCATCAATAGGAATGATATCCTCTTTCTGCAATGACATTTTAATCCCTTGGTCTTCGGTTTCAAGCTTCCCTATGTTTTTTTCGTTTATAAAAAGATTTAGGTTATTTATCCATATTTTTGCGCTATTTTTTGTATCTCCTTTCGCTTCTATCGATAAATTAAGGAACGCTGCTTCCATTAAATCTACCGATAGAGTTTCTGTAGTCCATTCTTCATTTAATGAAAGATAAAGAGTATCTATTGATATTATTTTTTCGCAATCGCCAATAGTGATTAATTTCAGGTATAATTCACTACCGTTTTCTATTTTATAGTTGATTTTAATCAAAACTTTGGAGCGGAAACCTTTTTCTTGAAAAAGAGGTTTAGAAAATCCGCAAATTCCTGTTTTCTCGCCAATTGTCTCTAAGAGGATGGAGGGTACGGTTGTGCTGTCAATCTTTGATTTTAAAAAAGGGTGGTTTTTGCTCATAACCCAATGATAAGTTAAGAGACTGTTATTTGATTGCTGTGCACAGGAATGGCACTGCATTAATAATAAAAAAAACAGCAAAAATATAAGAACTGGTCTTGTCTTAATTGTCATTATAATTTAATCTCTTAGAGTTTAACTCCTCGCTACTTGCAGCGAGAAGTAAAAATTATTCCTCTATAAACTACCCGTCCAAAAGCGGGCGAGTAGTTCATTTAATCAATTCGCGGACAACAATCTCACAATAATTTTATGAGGTTGTTGACAAGAAACTCAATTCCAATTTCCATATGGCGTATGTATTGTTCTTGATGTTATAAAAGAACCATTATTTGCGTTATAGATCGAGAATCTTATGGCGTTTTGTCCAGACAAGTCAGTTTTTACCACTGTAAATGCTTCTGAATTTGTATAGCCCTGGTCCAATAAGGTCGCTTGTAATTCTCTCATCATGTTTTCAAGTCGAGTCCCGAATTGATCAATCATCTGAGACAGTCCTGGTATAATACTCAATCCTGTATTTGCCCAAATATCTGCTTCGGAAATAGATTGGTTACATTGGTTACGAATAAAATCAGATAAATTCATATAATACACTTGTGATGTTTGCCCTGGATAAGTTGAATTCCCATGAATATACACATCATTGGCTACATACCCTATCCCTTCTACGTAACCTCCATTCCAACTGTTACTGTTGAGCATGGTGTTATACTCATATTGGGTGTAGGGATTAGCGGATGTCCCATCCCCTCCACCTACGTAGTGCATTTGGGATGCTTCTTCAATTACTGGCAATGTTTTTGCCAACTCATCTAAACTTTTTCTGGTCAATTTTTTCATTGTCTTTTAATTGGAAGTGATTGTGAAATCTTAATACGTTTCTGTATCTCATCGATTTTTTTTTGTCTCTGTTTTGTTTTTGCCATGAATAGATTAGAAATTTCATCAAGAGAAATTTCTTTTTTATCTATACTATCGTAATCTAAGTTTTTTATGAAAAATATTCCTTTATATCTCTGATATAGATTAAAAGGATAAAACTCTTGGGGCATATGATGGCTACCTTTGAATCGTGACAAGATCAATCGGTTAAATTCAGGGGTCAGTGGGATGTAAAAAATATTCTCGTCGAAAGTGCTTAGGAAAGACTCCATACTGTTAAAAGGAAGCTTGTGTAAGAACGTCTTTTGCTGGTTATAATGTTGATCATATGCGATGCCGGTGTCTTCGCCTGTTAAAATCAGAAGAGGTGAATAAGCATCGGAATACTGTTCTTGCATATAATATCCGAAGGAGGTACACGGTACGGCAGGAAATGTTGAAAGGCGATTGATATGTATCGCATGTCCGTAGATGATCGTTTTTACATTTTCGGCGCTGGCATATTTGTCGATAAGAAACTTGGCATTTGCAAACATGACAGAATCTCTTCGGATAAATCGCTGTATGGGGTTATCTCCAATTTCTCTCGAAAGAGTCAAGATGTGAGAAATGACATCGACTTCTTCGGGTGTAAGCACTTTTTGAATCTCGTTTTTATGAGCTTGAAGGAAAGAGCTGGCTTCCTGCCAGTCCGCTTCCATTAATAAAAGGGAGAATTGGTCCAATTCCGGAATTTTAGCTTGCTCGTTAAGCCGCGTTACAAAGTCAAAGATATCTACGGCCGAATTTTGAGTCGGTGAATAAATGGGGTTGTAATCGGAACCATACAGTCTCACCTTCGATTCGTCTGTTTGTTTCGAGTTGAAAAGGCGTAATTTATCTAAGAAATCAAACAAGTGAAGCGTGGATTTACCCGCCAGAAACAAAGAGTCCAACGTATAACGGCTGTCTTGTATGTATCTGTTGCATGCCAATGAAACTTCCAAAGGCATTTCTAAAAGGACCAATCTGGCATTTTGTTGTTCCGCCGTTTGAAGGATACACTCATATCCTAATTTTTTGATTTCGTCATTTCCATGCATGGATTCTCCCAGACCGATAATCTTCTTCTTATTTATTTCGTTGATCTGATCCAATGGGAGTCTCTCATCCATCGCTATTGGGGTGTATGTGCGTGCGTCTTGTGCCGTAAAGGGAGATAGAGTTCGGACAAGGAAGCTTCGATTGGCTTGCCATCCAACCATAGATTTAATTTTGAGAGGGCGATATAAGCCGTTGAGTCAACGACTCCTTCGGCATTTATTCGGATATTCAGCAACTTCGCATTTTTTACCATTATATCTTTCGATACGATACGTAAAGCAGTATCGGGTATAAATTTTAGTGTGTCGGAAAAAATGACTTTTTCTTCCTCATTGATAGCATCTAAGGTAATGGAAATTTGCCTGATGTTTTTTCCTTTCGACTCAAATTCAACCGTCGCTTGGTTTGCATTGCAAGGGGGAAGCAGGATTCTTTGTTTGAGTTCCGTTTGCAGCCGATTTAAAAAAGGGTGTCCTTTTTGATACATCATGGCAAATAGAGGACGATCTACTCCTTTCACACCAACGGGAATTGTGTAATTGAGATATGCCGCATTTTGCTGCCAATGATAAACAATCGAGGAGTCTTCCTGCATTCTGAATTCCAAGTCATACATTTTCGTGTATGTCTTATGCTCTGTTTTTGATGTGCAGGACATACCATAAAGAGCCCCAAAGAGTAGAATAAGAAAGTGTACTTTCATGTTATTTTTTTATATCATTTCCTTATTGAAACCAATATTCAATAGGTCTAAATGGTTTGTAAGGGGGGGGCAGGCGTAATAGCTACTCTAATCCTACAGTCTTCTTATCTTTTTTTGTTATTTGTAGCCCGTAGGGGAATCGAACCCCTCTTTTGAGAATGAGAATCTCACGTCCTAGCCGATAGACGAACAGGCCATTAGCCAAAGAAAGCCGGACATCGACCGTCCGGCTCTTTTATTTTGCTTTAGCAAAAAATACGGAGATGATTACGCCAGAGCGTTTATATGCTTCGCCAGCTTTGATTTCAAGTTGCCGGCTTTGTTTTTGTGGATCACATTGCTTTTTGCCAGCTTGTCAAGCATCGAACAAACTTTCGGATACAATGCCTCCGCTTCTTTTTTGTCTTCGGTAGCACGTAACTTTTTTACGGCATTACGCATCGTCTTAGCACCATAGCGGTTACGTAAGCAGCGTGTTGCTGTCTGCCGAATCCTTTTTATGGATGATTTATGATTTGCCATCGCTTTTTTATTTTATCTTATTCTTAATTCTTTGTTCTGTAGCCCGTAGGGGAATCGAACCCCTCTTTCAAGAATGAAAATCTTGCGTCCTAGCCGATAGACGAACAGGCCATTAATCTTCTGAAAGAACTATATTTATCCATTTTTATGATAGCTATAGTGCCTTTTTTGCGAGTGCAAAGATAAAGACTATTTTTAATCCTGCAAAATTTCTGCTTTTTTTTTGCAATCTGACAAATGTGTGGAGTTTAAATGATTGAATGTGAAATGATCGTTTGGGTGTGCAACGCTTGCTCGGTGGGAGCGGGGGAGCGCTTTGCTTTGTGTTCGATGTTCATACGAAATAATTTTTTTCGTCTTTATTTTAAACGCAACCCCTCATGGATGTGTATGTATATACATAAAGAAAAGCTGATGGAAAACAAGATGGACGAATTCTTACTGCGGTACTTTGCCGGAGAGTTGGATAAAACAGAGGAGAGGGAGTTGCTCGATTGGTTAAATCGGGACGATGAACATAAGAAGACGTTTCGGAGAATCGCTGATACGTGGGCGGTGGCGCATATCCCGCTTTTTGTCGGACGGTTGAAGGCGGACGGCCCGATGTTGCCCCGGGCACGTAGGAATATTGTGATGCTGCGGAAACGTTGGACGGGCGTAGCTGTGGCCTGCATCATATCGGTTGCGATCGCGCTTTCAGCCTTTTGGGTGGGGAAGCAATTCGGCAATGCATCTCCCGATATGTTTTATCGTACCACGGTTCCTGCAGGTTCACGGTCGGAGGTAACACTGCCTGACGGTTCTGTCGTATGGGTCAATGCCGGCTCTTCCTTGACATACCGTGAGGACCGTCACGAGCAAATGCGCAGCGTAGTGCTTGAGGGCGAGGCATACTTTGAGGTAAAACCTGATCGCAAGAGACCGTTTATCGTCGAATCGGGGGGCATGCAGGTGCGGGTGCTGGGTACTAAGTTTAATGTTAAGGCATATGGTGATGAGGAGACGGTCGATGTCGTATTGCTTTCGGGTAAAGTAGCCGTCCGGCTGAACGAACGCGGGGAAGAAACGTATGCGCTCTCACCCGACGAAAAGCTGACCTTTCACCGTGAGACGCATCATATCGAAAAACACCGCGTAGAAGGACGTGATTACTGCGCTTGGAAAGAAGGACGGATATGTTTTGACGAACAACCGTTCACGAAGCTGGTCAAAACACTGGAACGATTGTATAATGTCCGTATACAGGTCGATAGTGAACAGCTAAAAATGGAAAGTTTTTCTGGCAGCTTCCTCCAGACCTCCTCGCTCGATGAGATTCTGCGTGAAATAGATATGGAGCACCGATATGATTGGTCTCATGATCATACGGGAGCGCTTGTTATTCGTGACAGATCGCTGTTTTCAGAAACGATTGAAGGAGGTGTCAAATAAACAAATATTAATAATTACATTTTTAAACTAATATCTATGAATCAAAGCAAACAAAGAAAACGGCGCAGACAGCTGGCTACCGGTATGTTACTGACGCTTATGCTATGCGTGTCCGGTGTATTGTCTGCCTCTCCGTTGCAAGTGCAACGGATGTCTGTTAAATTAGAAAACGGAACTTTGCGCGAGCTTTTCCATCTGATCGAAGAAAAGTTCGACTATTCGTTCTTGGTCCGTAACAACGACATCGACTTAAGCGAGCGTCTTACGCTTGATGTAACCGATCAGCCGGTAGAAAACATCTTGACCGATGCCCTGAAAAAGCAGGATGCAACTTTTACCGTGAACAATCAGCGGATTATGGTGTATAAAGCTCATACAACCAGGGTTTTGCCGGTTGTCCAGGCGGCTCAGCAGGCTGGTAAGGTTACTGGTACCGTAGTTGACGCGATGACCGGTGAGCCAGTAATCGGCGCCAATGTCACGGTAAAGGGAACGACGGTAGGTACGATTACCGATATCAATGGCCATTTTTCACTTGAAGCTCCCGAAGGAAGCGTATTGGTCATTTCTTATATCGGATATTTGAGTATTCAACAGGTTGTGACCAAGGCCCCAATGCAAATATCTCTGCGCGAGGACACACAAGCACTTGAAGAAATTGTGGTTGTCGGTTACGGTGTGCAGAAGAAAGAAAGTCTTACAGGAGCTTTACAAACGCTCAACAATGAAAAACTGACGAATATCACGACGCCTTCGGTACAAAACATGCTGAATGGTAAAATACCGGGAGTATTTGTAGCCCCAGGTGATGGTCGTCCCGGATCGGCCGGACGTGTCATTATTCGTGGTAAAGCATCGATCAATGGAGAGACACAACCTCTTTGGGTGATTGATGGGGTCATCGTCGGCACAGAACCGGGTACTACACTTAATCCTAATGATATCGAAACAATGACAGTGTTAAAGGATGCCGCTTCCACTGCCCTTTTCGGCTCGCAAGGTGCCAATGGCGTGATTGTCGTTACGACGAAAAAGGGATCGGCCGACAAGCTGACTGTCGATGTGTCAGCCAAATTCGGGTTGAACAATTTAGATAACGGTAAATTAGAAATGATGAATGGTGCAGAGTTATACGACTATTACAAGTCGTTTTCGAATCAGGAGATGATCTCATTTCCCCGCTGGAACGAAAACTTGCGCAAGAGTGATTACAACTGGTGGGATATCGCGACACAGACCGGAATGGTGCAGGAATATAATGCTTCGGTATCAGGAGGAACCGAAAAATTGCGCTCTTACTGCTCGTTCGGGTATTATGACGAGAAAGGTGCAGTTATCGGATACGACTATAAAAAATATTCTTTTCGTTTGCATACGGAATTAAAGCCAATAAAATGGTTGACCATTAAACCTTTGATTTCTGGAACGAAGAGAGATATCGATAATCGGGAGCGTTCGGTTTCAGCTATGTACTCTTATTTACCTTGGGATAGTCCCTATTTGGAAGACGGGAAACCAACTCCTCCTCAATCAAAGACGTGGGTAAACAGTACCGCAACAAATTATCTGTATGATCTTCAATGGAACAAAGGTGCGTCAGTGACTTATACATTTATGGGAAATTTGGATTTTGATATTCGTATCACGGATTGGCTGACATTCGCTTCAGTCAATAATTATTCCTATACGCAATATGAAGATACATATTTAACTGATCCACGGTCGTATGCCGGCTCAGGGGTAAAAGGGCGTTTGACTGAAGAAACACAAAAAACGGAACGGAGATATACCAATCAGATTTTACGCTTCAACCGTAACCTTGACAAGCATGCTTTCAATGGATTGGTAGCGTATGAATACAACGACTATCGTTTTAAAACGATTGAAGCAGATGGTACCGGATTCGTACCCGGATTCGAGGTGCTTAATGTCACGGCTAAGCCGGAGAAAGCGGCCGGATATATTTTGGAAAAAGTAAAACAATCCTTTCTGTTTAATATGCACTATGCATATGACAACAAATATCTTGCTCAAGTATCGTTCCGTCGCGATGGAGCCTCGAATTTCGGAGACAGTCAGAAATACGGAAGCTTTTTCTCCATCAGCGGAGGGTGGAATATCGAGCGTGAAGCTTTTATGGATTACAGCTGGTTGAATCAACTTAAATTACGTGCCTCATACGGAACGACAGGAAACGATCCGACCTCGCTTTATCCACAATATGACTTGTATGCCGCTAATTCCACATATAATGAAACGCCGGGGGCCTTGATTTATCAAATCGGAAATAAAAATCTGACTTGGGAAAAAACGTATACGCTTGATATCGGACTTGATCTGGCGGTGTTCGACCGGTTGCGTATGTCGCTGGACTTTTATCATAAATATACTGATAACGTGTTGTTCAGCAGACCTGTTTCCGGCTTGACCGGAGTCACCAGCGTATGGCAGAATATCGGAGAGATGAGAAATAGAGGCGTAGATATTTCGATGGGTGCGGATATCATCAAAACAAAAGATTGGCAGTGGAGTGCCGACTTCAACATGGGGATCAACCGCAATAAGATTGAAAAACTTTATGGCGCTCCTAACCCGACGACAGGCGAGCCACCGGTTCTTATCAACAGCTCTTTGGGAGGAATAGCCGGTAGCATCAACGGTATTCTGAAACCAGGTTATGATGCTGATACATATTACGGTCGTGAGTGGGCTGGCGTAAATCCGGAAAATGGAAAGCCTCAATGGTATATGACTGATAAGAAAACAAACGAACGTATCCTTACCGAGTCTTATGCAGAGGCGGACGAAGTGATTTTAGGACGTTTCTCGCCCGATTTCTTCGGTGGATTTTCCACACAGATGAGTTGGAAGAATCTTGATTTCGATGCCGTGTTTGGCTATTCTGTCGGTGGTAAAATTTACCATTATTCACGTTCGGAATACGACTCGGACGGAGCTTACACGGACAGAAACCAAATGAGACTTTACAAAGGCTGGAATCGTTGGCAGAAAACAGGAGATGTGGCAACCCATCCATTGCCCGCATATAATAATCCTTCCAATTCCAATAAGGTATCATCACGTTTTATAGAGAAAGGAGATTATCTGAAACTGCGCAGCCTCACCCTTGGATATACATTGAATCTGCCCCAATGGCAGATTTCGGCGTTGCGTTTATTCATCTCGGCAGAGAATGTATTTACACTTACCGGTTATTCGGGGGTTGATCCGGAAACTCCGGTTAATAAAGATGGAATTAAAAATATTACCATCAACCCCTATCCGAATATACGTAAATTTATATTTGGAGTGAATTTTACCTTATGAGCAGGAATACCAAGATCAATAAAAATTCAGTTACAATGAAAAAGATAATATCAATGCTAATCATGGCAACTTTCTGGACATTTACGGGATGCGATATCGAGCGATTTCCATATACGGATTTGTCTGCAGATGAAGTGAAGAAAGACCCGGAAGCTTCGCTTGATGCATTACTCAACGGAGCCTATGCACAGTTGAAAAAATGGTCGGACGTGATGCACCGCTGTGGAGAGTATGCAGGAGATAACATCATGATACGTGGAACATCTACCGACGCATTTTATGAATTTATTTCTTATTCGCGCACCCCCAATAATTACCGGCTACAGTCGTTTTGGGATAATAGTTATAAAGCCATTGCACAGACCTCCAATATTCTCAAACTTGTTGACGAAGGGATCAATAAAGATATTGATAATAAACTCGGAGAGTGTTACTTTATCCGTGGTTTTCTCTACTTCTATCTTTGCCGTGCATACGGTAGACCATACTATCAGAATCCGGAAACGAATCTGGAGTACCTATCGTAAACGGTACGCCGGATGATATATTAGGCCCTCTTCCCGATCGTTCCAGTGTGCAAAAGACGTATGAACAGGCTATTTCGGATTTGAAGAAAGCGGCTACGCTGATAACGAAGAATAACGGTGCTACCTACGGATCAAGGGAAGCGGCATGGGCTTTGCTCTCACGTATCTATCTTTATATGAGCGGTACATTTGACCATCCTAATGCCGAATATGCAAAACTTGCCGTTGAGTATGCCGATAAGGTGATTCAATCGGGTGTGTATAAAATGCTGGATCGTGCTGATTTTATGAAGTATAACACTTTTACACCCGAACAGAATAAAGAGACTATTTTTGCCATTAAGCGTGTGGCTTCCGAATTTTCGGGCTGGGATCACTATTACGGGATAGGAGGAATGTATGCCAATATTGGCGGTATGGGATGGGGCGAAATGTATGCCAGTGCAAAATATATTGCATTGCTTGATGAAACCGGGCGTAACGACTGGGCGAACAATAAAATTGTGGATGCACGTGCTGCATTTATTGAACCGCAGTATGTGAAGGACGGAAAAAAGGTGTTTCGCTTTATTAAAAAAGTATATAATAGTCAGGGGGTACATACGAATTACAACTATGTGCAGGCCGAAATAAAAAACAGTGCTGATAATTCGACGCTTACCTGTACCGAAAATACCGAAACGTATACACTCACTCCTGTCGATCGGGAGCAGGGCATTTGGTCGATTCAATACAAAGACGGGAATACATATACGGGGGTGATTGATCCGGAGATGAAATTAAATCGCGTCTATCCCATGTTTTATGTTGTCAAATGTTCGCGCGAAGGGGAGGACTCTCACTTGCATTCTCCGGTTATTACCCGTTTGGCTGAGATGTACCTGAACAAAGCTGAAGCAGCGGGTAAGTTGGGCGATTATGCAATGGCGCTGAATGCCCTTAATATTGTGCGTGAGCGTTCGTTGCCGGGTAAAGGCTACGATGCTTTAACGGCAGAAAATGCCGAAGCACGTATAGAGAAAGAGCGTACTCTCGAATTGGCTTTTCAGGCCGAACGCAGTTACGATGTCTACCGAAACGGCCATTCGTTGACACGTCACTATCCGGGGCCGCATAATGCACTGGAAGAGATCCAGCCTAAAGATTATCGGACGGTCTATTTCATTCCTCAGAATGCCATCAATGCTTACCCGGAAGGAAGCAAACTGACACAGAATCCGACATCAAATTAGCTGGAAGTAAAATAAGAGCCATATCAATAGCTGTTTATTGAGACAGTTTCTTCAAGGCGTGCCGGAAGAATTAAGATACAAGGCACACTTTCTTTTCTGTTTTTTTACAAAGTATACATATTAATCTTTACAAAACAAAAAATAGTATCTATGAATCAGAACAAACAAAGAAAACGGTTCAGACAGCTGGCTGCCGGTATGTCGCTAGCGCTTATGCTATGCATGTCCGGTGTATTGTCTGCCTCTCCGTTGCAGGTGCAACGGATGTCTGTCAAACTGGAAAACGGAACTTTGCGCGAGCTTTTCCATCTGATCGAAGAAAAGTTCGACTATTCGTTCTTGGTCCGTAACAACGACATCGACTTGAATGAGCGTCTTACGCTCGATGTAACCGATCAGCCGGTAGAAAACATCCTGACCGATGCCCTGAAAAAGCAGGATGCAACCTTTACCGTGAACAATCAGAGGATTTTAGTGTACAAGGCAAATGGAAAACAACCCCGGAGTTATCCGGTAGCATCTTCTTCTTCTTCTCCGGCGCAGCAACAACAGGGGAAGGTTGTGATAAAAGGAAAGATTATCGATGAATCCGGTGAACCGTTACCCGGGGTATCAGTCTATACGAAAGATATGACATCCGGCACGATCAGCGATCCGGACGGTAAATTCAGCCTGCCGGTTAACCATGCGAACGACAGTGTTTACTTTTCCTATGTAGGTTATCGTACCGAGCGTATTTTAGCTCAATCGTACCGAAACAAGAACGTATTGATTAAACTCGTATCCAACGCCGTTCAAATGAGTGAATTAGTTGTTGTTGCTTATGGGTCCACCAACCGTAAAACATTTACCGGATCGGTTTCAGCCCTTACGGCGGATGATATTCAGCGGAACAAATCGAATAATATATTAAGCAGCTTGCAAGGTACGATTCCCGGGCTTCGACTCGAAAATAAGTCGCAACGAGACGGACGAAGTCAGCCGCATATAGTTATTCGAGGTGCTTCCTCGATTAATTCGAGTATCTCTCCGCTTTATATTATTGACGGAGCGCCCAGCGATGCCATCGAACAACTGAATCCTGACGATATTGAATCGGTCTCGGTGTTGAAAGACGCGGCGGCTATTTCGCTTTATGGGGCTCGGGCAACGAATGGTGTCATCCTGATTTCGACGAAACAGGGGCGTCGAAATACGCATCAAAAAGCATCCGTGAGGTATACGGGACAGATCGGCTTTTCCAATCGTACAGGGAAAGATTACAAGATGGTATCTCCGAAAGATTACTATGAACTGTCGTGGGAGGCGTTGCGTAATGGTGCAGAAGATAATCCGGGATTACTGACGGCCGGAGGGAAGAAATACGCGTCGGCAGCTGAATATGCGACCTCGGAATTGCTGAATGTCTTCGGATACAATGCTTATGATAAGGCACAACCGGTAGGGCTGGACGGTAAATTAGATCCGTCGGCTAAGCTGCTATGGTGGGAAGATTATAGCGAGAGCCTGATCAAAACCGGTTTGAAGCACGAACATACGTTTAATATCAATAACGCAACGGATAAGCTCAAATATTATATTTCGGCAGGATACTTGAATCAGAAAGGGTTGAACCCCGGAAACGGAGGGTTTGACCGTTTTACGGCTCGCACGAATCTCTCGTACGAGATTAACCGTTATGTCACGGTGGGAATTAATCTCGGTATGAGTAACTCGACCACCAAGACGAACAGTATCAACAACGGATATGCTGATTTCGCCACATATGCCCGCCTCACACCGGGGCTGTACCCGTTGTATAAACGCAATGAACAAGGAGAGCTTGTCTATGATGAAAATGGGCAGCGGGTATTGGATTTCGGAAACGGTCCGGCCAATATTTTAAACAGCAGACGACCTAATGTTACTTCACAGGAAGGAGGATGTAATCCTTTAGGTACATTGGATTTAGATAAGAGCAGATATAAAAGTCGGTATTATTTCACGAATTTCTTTGTCGATGTCAATCTGTGCGAAGGGCTGAAATTCAAAACTTCTTATTCCGGAAATACGTCGTATTCCGACAGTAAATTCTACCGGAACAGAACGATCGGAGAGAGCAAAGGAAAAGGGCTTCTGATTGTCAATACCTCACAAACGACGCATTGGACGGTAAACAGTATATTGAGTTATGACAAAGCATGGGGAAGCGATCACCGCCTTCGTTTGCTGTTAGGCTCCGAAATCAACGAAAGAGCCAACTCCAGTGTCAACGCTTCTGCCACAGGCTTTGCTTTTGAAGGAATGGATGAGCTGGTAAACGGATCGACCATTGTGAAACCTGCTTTGGGTGCAGGCTCTTCGTCATCCGACCGTTTGGTGGGCTTCTTCTCTCGTGCGGAATACGACTTGTATAACCGTTACTTTTTTTCGGCCAGTCTCCGACGCGACGGCTCTTCCCGTTTCCATCCTGATACACGTTGGGGGAACTTCTGGAGTGCCGGCGCTTCGTGGATCATCAGTCAGGAGAAGTTTTTGCAGAACTGTAAATGGCTGTCACTTCTAAAGCTGAGAGTCAGCTATGGTACGTCGGGGAATATCGGGACGAATGACTATCGTTCCTATTATGCTACCGGATACATGTTCTTGGGAACTCCCGGAGTGTATATCTCCGAATTAGCCAATAAAAACCTGAAATGGGAAATCAATAAGCAACTCAATGTCGGGATAGATGCGGCCTTTGTCAATGATCGTATCCGTTTGACGCTCGACTGGTATAACCGGCAGACCGATGATCTCTTTTATAATGTCCCGCTGTCGCCTTCGATCGGATTTAAGCAGGTGCTCCGTAATATCGGAAGTTTGAGAAACAGAGGACTTGAATTGTCGATAACGACTCGAAATATCCAAACGAAAGATTTTGAATGGACGACGAACTTTAATATCTCCAACAATAAAAATGAGATTCTGGCGTTAAATCAAGACGAGTTCATTACCGGAAACCGTATCTATAAGGTGGGACAAAGTACTACCGAATTTTTTATCCGTGAATATGCCGGCGTGAATCCCGAGAACGGAAAGCCGCAATGGTATATTGACGAAGTAAGTACACAGACAGGAGAAAGAACGGGGAACCGGGTGACAACGGAAAATTGGAATGAAACAGTGATTAAAACGATTAAACTCGATGACGGATCGACCAAAACAGTACGCAATCTGGGACGTTATTCCGTTGGGAATTATACGCCTACCATCTCCGGAGGACTTTACAATACGTTCCGGATCGGAAATTTTGACTTGGGGATTTTAGTTAACTACTCGCTGGGTGCCAAAATTTTGATGGCCGACTATGCCCCACTTACCAATTCCGGAAGTAGTACCGTCAAATTGTTCCATCACGACATGCTGAACCGTTGGCAGAAAAAGGGCGACGTGACGGATATTCCCCGATTGACAACTACGAGTGTCAATAATTACACCGGCTCTTTTTCATATACCTCCACATTCTATATGCGTAGTGGAGACTATTTGAAGTTGAAGACCCTGCATTTGGGGTATATGTTGCCTTCGAAAATGAATAAAGCGCTGCATATTGCCGGCGCCCAATTTTATTTACAGGCCGATAACGTATGTTACTTCAGTGCCGAACAGGGGTTTGATCCGGAGCAGGTATCAGGGGGGGTTGTCACAAACAGTTTCCCTACTTTATCTACCTATTCGGTCGGGGTCAAACTTGATTTTTAATCCATCTGGTATATAAATGATTAATTGATAATAAGATGAAAACTATATTAAGACGATTGAATCGTCGAAATGTGCCCTCTATCATGGTGCTTGTCGCTTGTCTCCTGTTGGTGCGGTGTAATGATTTTTTAGATGTGATACCGAGGGATAAGGTATCATCCGATATTGTATTCACCTCTTACGAGTCGGCAACAACCGTGCTCGGCGGCGTGTATGATCATATGACCTATTCGGCCGAAGGATTCATGATTAAAGCCCAGAGCTTAGGTATCCATAACTTTATTTTGGCTGCCGATATGATGGGACAGGATATTATTCCGAAAAACTTTTCCGGGCAGTTTCAAGGTGATGACTATAGCTTCAGCACTCGTACGATGGAGAAAGATCGTCCTTCCTTCTTTTGGTTCTATTGTTATACCCATATCAATGTGCTGAACGACTTGCTCAGTCACATGTCCAAAATGCAGGGAACGACGTCCGAGAAAAAACAGGTGGAAGGGGAAGCGCGGGCCTTGCGTGCCTATCATTACCTGTTGCTGGTACAATGGTTTCAGCAAACCTATCTGCTCAATCCTGAGGCTCCCGGTGTACCGTTATACCTCGAACCGACGATTGATCCCAAAAATAGGGAAAGTATGAAAGCGGTGTATGAGGCGATTACGGCAGACCTGCAATGGGCCGTTGAAAACCTTCCCTCCGGCCGGCGCAAGGATTCGAAATATGTTGTCTGCAAAGATATGGTGAAAGGCTTGCTTTCACGTGTCTATATGGAGACGGGTGATTACGAAAAAGCGGCCGTATTAGCCAAAGAATTGGCCGAAGCGTATCCCTTAATGTCGAATGATGAATATAAGCAGGGTTTTAATAATGTATCTGTTTCCGAATGTATATGGGGCTTGCCTGCTTCCGCAAAAAATACGAATGCCAACTATTCGCTGCCTACAGTCTGGAGTCATCCGCGTAAGAACAAACGCTGGTCGATGGAGTTTGTTTTCCTGAACAGTGACTTCGTCGAATTGTTTGCAGAGGGAGACGTGCGGAAAGAACTGATTCAGCTCAATCCGAAGACGGAGGAAACCGGAAAATATCCCGAGCGGAAATATATATCTTTTAAGATTATGGACCCGGATGAAAACGACAAGTTGCCCGATGTGCTGTTGATGCGGAGCAGTGAGATGCTTCTGATTGCTGCCGAATGCGCAGCCAGACTGAAGAAGGATACCGAAGCGCAACAACTCCTCTTTAAGCTGCAGCAGACACGCTACCCCGCTGCCGTGAAAACAACGGCTACCGGCCAAGCGCTGATCGATGAAATCTGGACGGAGCGACGCAAGGAACTCTACGGTGAAGGCTTTGCACTTCTTGATCTCAAGCGTTTCCGCAAGCCGCTCGTAAGGAAGGGACTTCATACCATCAAAAGGAATGATGCCGAAGGAATATTGTATCCTGCTGACAGTAAAATGTTTACCTTGCAAATACCTGAAGGAGAAATTCAGACAAATAATATCGAACAAAATCCCTAAGATAATTATATAAAATTTTAAACATGAAGAAAATGAAGAAAAAATTGATCGCATTGATCTTTGTATTGATGGCAATGCCATTGGTGCATGCGCAAAAAAGTGAAATTACGGTAAAAGGGAGCGTTAAGTTCCCGGATGACAAATCCAAAATTCGGATTTTTTATGCTGACAAGTTCGATGAAGTCGTCATCGATTCATTTGAAGTAAAGGCAGACCATACTTTTGAGAAAAAGGTAACACTCCCTTTCCCCGGTATCTACTATATCGATTGTCAGAAATGGGAATACCTGGAATTTTGGGGTGAAGATGAGAACATCGAAGTGCACTTCAGAGGACAGGATACGGCCAAAATAAAGATCAAAAATCCGCTGTATGAGCATATCGTAAATCCCGGAAGAAACAATGAATTGATGAATTTGCAGAACTATTTTGACCATATGGCCTATCAGGGAATGATTAGTGCAGGTAAAGAGGTCTATCAAGCCGGGAAAAGCACTTGCGATGAATGGAAAGAATACGTAAAAAAAGCGTATGACAGGAATGCCGAAACAAGCGAGGAATACATCAAATACCTTGTACGTTATTACGGAGACCGGAACAGCGCTATTTCTCTTCTATACAGGTTGAAGGATGAAGAGTTAAAAAACAGCATTCTGACTTATTTTCAAAAAAACAAGCCGGATTACATTCCCTATGTGAAGTATGTAAAGGAGGAGGAAGAAAGACTCAGTCAGGCAGCCAAACTGGAAGCCGGGAAGATTGCTCCGGGCTTCAGTTTCCCCACACCGGACGGTAAAAAAACACTCGGCCCTGAAAATTTCAAAGGAAAATATCTTTTGATCGATTTCTGGGCATCTTGGTGTGGCCCTTGCCGGAAAGCTATCCCGCACCTGAAAGAGGCTTATGCGAAATACAAAGCACAAGGGTTCGAAATCTTATCCGTATCGATCGATAGGAAAGAAACGGACTGGAAAAAAGCATTGAACGAAGAAAAGATGCCCTGGTCACAAACGTGCGCACCTAATTCAGGGAAAGATATTATGAGCACCTATCAGTTCAGTGGCATACCTCATTTAGTGCTGCTTGATAAAGACGGAAAAATCATCGAGAGAGGAATTGTCGCAACGGAATTGGACGAAACATTAGCGAAAATAATCGCGGAATAGTCCGGAGATGCCCCCTCAAAAAGGATGGGTTTTCGAAAAAAACGTCAAGAAAGAGAACATGATGATTCATGGTCAACCGTTATACCGGGTACTCATAGAGGGAATAAGATAAGATAGCAAAAGGAGCAGGGAAGATTTGGAAAACTTCCCGCTTCTTGCTTCTGATTCGTGGCGATAAACCTAACCCTCTCATTTCCCGTGCCGATCCCCTTATCTTTTACCACACGCACAGAAATACCTCTAACTCCTTAGAACCATCGGTATTCCGTATTTTCCAAAGGGGCTTCTTTTTTAGCTTCTTGGGGCTTTGTCGACCCCAATGCTCAAGGAGTCCGCTTCGACTTACATTCGGCACACAAACCTTTTACATTCACATAGGCTTCATCGATCGAGAAATCCGTATTTTGGGGGAGTAAATGATGAATTTCGGGCAGTGGAATATCGATGATGCATCCGCATGCCTTACAACGAAAATGCCCATGTGTTTCCATCACACTGTCGAACCGGGCATTTTTCTCATCGATGTCAATCTGCATCGCCGTTCCCTGTTGAACAAAAAGTTTCAGCGTGTTATACACCGTTGTTTTCGACAGTGTGGGAATCTGCGGCAACAACTCCGTATAAATCTCATCCACGGTCGGATGGGTATGATGCTGAAACAGATATTCCATAATAGCTATGCGCTGAACAGAGGGCTTAATGCCATGCGCCAGTAAATATTGTTGCGTCGATTTCATACCGTCCAGTTCATCTTATTTTTTTATAATGGACACAAAAGTAAGGCAAAAAAAGAAGCCCATCAAATATATCGAAAGCATTTTGGACCCCATAGAACAGAATCCGGGTAAACGCCGGAAAAAAGCGCTACCCGGATTCTTCATAAAAGCAATTCAATCAAAGAAGTTTATCAATCTTTTCGGCCAGTGCACCTTTTTGCGCAGCACCTACCTGCTTGTCGACAAGCTGACCATCTTTAAAGAGTAAAATCGTAGGAATGTTGCGAATTCCGTATTCCGAAACCACCTCGTCGTTCTCATCGACATTGACCTTCCCGATGGTAACGCGGCCTTCGTATTCGGTTGCCAACTCATCGATGATGGGACTCACCATCCGGCAGGGGCCGCACCATTCCGCCCAAAAATCCAATACCACAGGTTTCCCTGCATTCAATACTTCTTTGTAATTTGCGTCTGTTACTGTTAATGCCATAACTCTTTTGTTTTTAATTGGTTGAAAAATTATTTATTGATCGTAAAATCTAAATGATCCGAGTCGTTGATAAAATTCAGCAACTCTTGCGTAACGTTCAGCCTGATGTCACGCGACGAGAAATGCAATGCCACATGATCGCTTCCGGCGACGTTGAAAAACAACTGTGTCTTGCCCGGATTACTTTTTATTAAAGTGGACAGTTCGCTGATTATTTGCTTGTTCAAATCGTCGATCGGAATGGAGATACTGAGCGAATGAATCAGCGAGTCTTTCACGTCATGCAACAGTTGGATCGAGTTGATTTTAAAATCAAGCTCTGCTTCTTTCCACCTTCGCGGCTGAAGCTCCGCCTTTATATAAAGATAGAGTCCTTCCTTGCCGTACTTGCTGAAATTAATATAATTGTCGCCGAAAAGCGGCATCTCTCCGCTGCCCGACATATCTTCGATCTTGATGATGCCGTAAGGCTTCCCGGTCTTCGTGAGTCCCTCCCGATACCCCGTCACGATACCGCCAAGCAAAAGTTCCTTGTTCTGAAACTCTTCCCATTCGCGGCTGTCCACATCCTTCATCGTCATGTTGCAGACATGGTTCAGGATGATGCGGTATTCATCGAGCGGATGTGCAGACAGATAGATGCCAATCAGTTCTTTCTCTCTGTTAAGCCGTTCCAGCACACTCCACGGCTCACACTTCGGGATTTCGGGACGTGCAATCTGTATCGCATGATCATCACCGAACAGCGAGGCGGACGACATCTGTTTATCCGTCTGATATTTCATTCCGTAACGTATCACAACGTCAATAAAGGTCTCCCCCTTTCCACTCGGAGTAACGAGCGGTTCGCGCGGTATACTCAAGGTATCGAATGCACCTGCCAGAGCCAAGCTTTCAAATGCTTTCTTGTTGCATGCACTCAGATTAACCCGTTCGACAAAATCGTAAATATCCTTATAAGGCCCGCGCTTGTCACGTTCCTCGATAATCGCCTGAACAGCACTTTCTCCCACTCCTTTAACGGCCACGAGTCCGAAACGGATATCTCCCTTCGTATTCACCCCGAATTTACGGTGCGACTCGTTGACGTCAGGACCCAGCACTTTAATCTTCATCGCCTTGCATTCGTCCATCGCCTTCGTAATTTCTTTGATATTCGAAAGGTTCCGACTCAGTACGGCGGCCATAAACTCCGACGGATAATGAGCCTTCAGATACGCTGTCTGATAAGCGACCCATGAATAGCATGTCGCATGACTTTTGTTGAACGCATACGAGGCAAACTTCTCCCAGTCAGACCAGATTTTCTCAAGTGTTTTTATATTATGCCCGTTTTTTTGGCCGCCGTTAAGGAATTTACTCTTCAGCTCATTCATCTTGTCAATCTGCTTTTTTCCCATGGCCTTACGCAACGTATCGCTTTGCCCGCGGGTAAAGCTGGCGAGCAACCTCGAGAGCAACATGACTTGTTCCTGATAAACGGTAATTCCGTATGTATTTTTCAAATAACGCTCCATCTCGGGAATGTCGTAGGTGATCTCTTCCCGACCATGCTTACGCGCGATAAATGCGGGAATATAATCCATCGGTCCGGGACGATAGAGCGCATTCATCGCGATCAGGTCTTCAAATTCGGTCGGTTGCAATTCCTTCAGATACTTTTGCATGCCGGCAGACTCGAACTGAAACGTCGCGACGGTCTTTCCTTGACAGAACAGATCGTAAGTCCGTTTGTCATTGATCGGAATCTTATCAATATCAATGGCCTTACCGGTCGTCTGCTTGATATTTTCGATCGCTTCTTTAATGATCGACAGTGTTTTCAGGCCAAGAAAATCCATCTTGATCAGCCCCGTTTCCTCAATGACCGAACCTTCATACTGCGTAACGAGCAAAGTCTCTTTCGTTTCCTTGTCTTCGGCCGTTGCCACAGGCACGATATCGGAAATATCCTGCTGTCCGATAATCACACCGCAGGCATGCACACCTGTATTCCGCACATTGCCCTCCAGCTTTTGAGCATATTTTAACGTGTCGCGCAGGATGGGATTCGTGCTGTTGGCTGCCTCCTTTAACTCAGGTATGGCCTCAATGGCATTCTTCAGCGTTAGCTTCTTATCCGGTATTTTATCCGGTACCAGCTTGGCCAGACGATTTGATTCCTTCAGAGGCAGTTGTTGCACCCGCGCCACATCTTTCAGCGCCAGCTTGGTTGCCATCGTGCCGTAGGTAATGATATGCGCTACGCGCTGCTGACCGTATTTTTCCGTCACCCATTTCAGAACCTCCCCACGCCCGTCGTCATCAAAATCGATATCGATATCAGGCATAGAAATACGATCGGGATTAAGGAAACGCTCGAACAGTAAATCGTATCGGATGGGATCGATATCGGTAATTCCCAAGCAGTATGCGACGACCGAACCGGCGGCCGAGCCACGTCCCGGTCCGACGGATACGCCCATCTCCCGGGCGGCTGTGATGAAATCCTGTACAATCAGGAAGTAGCCGGGGAACCCCATTCTTTTAATCGTTTTCAGTTCGAAATGAATACGTTCCTTCGCCTCTTCCGGTATGTTTTCGCTGTAGCGGTTCGGGCTCATCGCCCGTTTAAGGGTCAGATGCTCGAGGTAGTCCGCTTCCAGCTTGATACGGATCACCTTCTCATAACCGCCGAGACGCAGATAATTATCCGTTACTTTACCATCGGCATCCGTCTCATTAAATTCGTCCATCAAGTCTTTGGCCGTATATTTTTCGCGATACGCCTCTTCCGTACCAAACGAAGGATCAATTTCGAAGAAAGGCATCAATGCCGGTGAGTCGATGGAATACAGTTCCACCTTGTCAAGAACTTCAAGCGTATTGCTCAGGGCTTCGGGTACATCGGCAAAAATCGAGTTCATCTCAGCCGTACTCTTCATCCACTCCTGTTTGGAATACCGCATTCTTGCCGGATCATCGAGGTCTTTGCCGGTGCTGAGGCAGATCAGGCGATCATGCGCTTCGGCATCGTCTTCATTCACAAAATGCACATCATTCGTTGCAATGATTTTTATGCCGTGCTTACGTGCCAACTCGACCAAGACTTTATTGACTTCCACTTGCTTTGGATAAGTGCTTTGGTCGGCATTTGGGGCATGCGTTTCGTGACGTTGCAATTCCAGATAGTAATCATCGCCAAAAAGGTTCTTGAACCATAGCACCGAAGCTTCGGCCTCTTCTTTCCGATCTCGCATGATCAACTGCGGGATTTCACCTCCAAGGCATGCGGAACAGATGATGAGCCCCTCATGATATTTTTCAAGCAGCTCCTTATCAATGCGCGGATTGCGATAAAACCCTTCCGTCCATGAGAGCGAGACCATCTTAATTAAGTTCTTGTATCCTTTCAGATTCTTCGCCAGAACAATCAGATGCCATCCTCCGAGATCTTCTTTAGCCGTCTTGTTAAAACGCCCGTTCCGTGCACAATAACACTCACAACCTAAGATTGGTTTAAAGACTTCTTTTTTTTTCGCATGTATCTTCTCCGAAAGTTTTTGCATGCGATCCGTTTCTTCAGGCGTCGGATGATCTTTATCGTTTAACTTCCGAAGTTCGTTTTCGCAATCTTTAATTATGCTAAGATGTTTGCTGTTTTTCTTCTGAACCTTATTGTAAAATTCTTTGATGCCAAACATGCTTCCGTGATCGGTAAGCGCCATGCCGGGCATTCCATCGCCCTGCGCCTTTTCGATTAACGCATCGATGGAAGCTTGTCCGTCAAGTAGTGAATACTGCGAATGTACATGTAAATGAACAAACGGTACCATAAATTTTACATTTTACGCAATAATGATGATTAAATTCAAATTCGATTCAAAGATAAGCGATGTTTCGGAAGCCGGCAAGAAATTTCGTCATTACTCGTTTTTTTTAGCAATAAATAGGTCGCATCTCAAAAAAAACAGTACTTTTGTTTGCAAATCAGATGGAAGAAGATGAGAAAGGGAGGATTTATACTGATGATGTGCCTGCTTTCGTGGGCGATGGAAGCCAAGATTACATGGGGGGTCCGGGCCGGTTTGTCATACAGCTCATTGACGCAGATTGTCGACGAAGAGGTCACGTATGGAGGCCGGTTAGGGTTCGGTGTGTCCGGGCTGGCCGACATTCCGCTTTCGCGCAAGTTCTCTTTATGTCCGGAACTTGTATTCATCAATCAAGGAGGATCATACGATTATACGTATTTCGTCTATAATGACAAGAAAGAAGGGCGACATACATGCAACTATTACTCGCTTCAACTACCTGTTAACTTAGTGTATAAGATCAATCTCAGCAACTGGCAGATGGGCGTTCAAGCCGGCCCGTTTGTCTCCGTTTCCACACGAGAGCGGGAGCGACACAAATGGAAAACCCGCGACTTCAGACCGTTCGATATCGGTGCTGGAACAGGACTATATGTCGAGCACCGGCACGTTTTCTTCTCGGTCTATGCCCAAACGGGATTTATCGATAAGTTACGGGAAAAACAACCTTTCGAATCGCAGATTTATCAAAACGACGTGACTTTCTCCTTCGGTTACCGGTTTCGATGACTCCGGCCTCAGGTTGAAAATCTTTTAGGCCCTAAGATCGATCGCGCTGGACAAAATTATTACGATTATTCAAGAAATTAAACAGACATCCCGTGAAAAAGTTATTCTTCTTATCCGCCATATTAGGTTGTGTACAATGGGTTATAGCGCAAGACACCGGTCATTTTCCGTCTTTCGATCGTGTCGAAGATATATGCTATTGCGCCGTGCAGTTTCTACATCCCCGTCAGGTTGTTAAAAACAGCAACAATTACGAGGTTTTATTGGCGTTGCGCCGCCCAATGACACTTGAGCAGCTTGCTGCCACCGGTATCTCACACAGCGAAAACCAAATCCTGCTCTTACAGTCGCAACGTCTGATCGAGCGCGATGGCAACATGTACCGGACGATAATCCCCATACTCGACAGTCTGCATACAAGCGCCTTACGAACCGATTCATACGAGACCGGAAAAATACTTGTCCCCGAAATTGTCGACGACTGCCGCAATCTGGTCGAGCACCTTTCGTCTGAAGGCATGCCCCATCATGCATTCAGCATCCTTTTCTCTTACGTCCTCGACGGAAAAATCTGGAAAGTCATGGAAAAAAAAGAGATGGTAACCGGACGCAACAAAGAGAGTCACGAATCGTGGGAGGGCAATTACTGGATACTGTACAACAAGCGAAAAGCCCTGCAATGCGGAACAAATACAATGAGCGTGGGCGGAAAGTATTCGGTCAAAATCAATTGGTCGGACGGCCTGATTCGTTTGGCACACCCTCTTTTCAACTCGAAGAACCTAAATAATTTTCTGAAAGAAATCGATGCAAACGATAAGGTTTCCGAACCTTCCGCATTCTCATTTTTTACGGAAATCGGAGTGATCCGTCCGGATGGTTCCATCAACATCCCGATTATTGAAGACTCCGATGCAAACCGCATTCATGCGTTTGCCGAGACGATTAGCAACAAACTTACGGAAGCGCTGCAAACAAAGGTCGACATCGAAGCCATCACACATAAATACGGCTTTGCCGACACGCATGAAGCCATGGTTATTTTCTATCACGAAGTCATGTGGGATATCCTCAGCGAATTGGTGGAACGCGGTGTGGTACGTCAACCGGCCGTCTTTGCTTCTCCTCAAACCGCCAAGCTGTCTGATGTGCGCGATCTATGCTTCCTGCTCCGTGAGAATCACGAGTAGCGAGCTTCGCCACAACGGAAAATCACTACATTTGTCGCGCGTAAGAATACATAAAAACTGACGATATGATGAAAAAGAAATTGACAATTGCGCTTGTAGCGCATGATAACCGCAAGGTCGACATGATCGACTGGGCTGTCTTCAATGCCGATTTTCTGGCTGCACACAACCTCGTTTGCACCGGCACGACCGGCACGCTGATTCGCGACGCCTTTGAACGGCGGGGCATCGAATACAGCAATATCCGCTGCATGCACTCGGGCCCGATGGGAGGAGATACCGAAATTGCCGCCATGGTGGTACGCAAGGAGATCAATCTGGCCGTCTTCCTGATCGACGACCTCAATCCGCAACCGCACGAAGCCGACATCCAGATGCTCCTGCGCCAGTGCCGCGTTCACAACGTACCCATTGCGTGCAACCGTTACAGCGCCGACCTGATGATTACCAGCAGCCTTTGGGACGATGACGCGTATGAGCCGATGGAACCGAAATATGCTCCGTTTAACCGTGAGAACTATCCCGTATAAAGCGGGATATTGCTAAAAAGTCATTTTGATCAGTTCGTCGATAACGGCCTTGTCATAACCCAGCTCGAGCGCTTTTTTGAAATCGATCGCGGCCGACTCTTTCTCAAATTGCGCGAGTTTAATTTTTCCGCGCAAGACGTATAGATGTGCCGGCACGTCGTTCGTCTCGGCAAAGATCTTGTTAAGGTCGGCCATGGCGCGTGCATTTTTTTTCATCCGAAAATACAGCTCGGCACGTTCCTCGTAATACTGCAGAGGAGTTCTCGACTTTTCGATCAGGTAGCTGAGGATCGCTTCGCTGTCTTCATAATTACCACGCGCTTTATCAAGCAAGGCAAACCCGAAACGCCCTTGCTCCGACTCTTTGTCGATCGACATGATCTTCTCGAAATCTTCGTCGGCCAGCATATAATCTTTCGCCTCTATATATAACATCCCGCGGCGGTAATACGCATCGAGATCGAGTGGATCGAGCAGCAGCAACGCCTGATAATCGCTCAGCGCCTTTTCCGTTTCACCCATCTCGACATAAAGCTCCGCACGGTTCGAAAGGATCAGCTTGTTCTTCGGTTGCAGGCTGAGCGCAGCCGTATACGACACGAGCGCCTCATCCGTTTTGCCTTGCTGCCGCTGGATCGTTCCCAGATTCGAGAGCAGGGCGAAGTTATTCTTATTGGCCGGTTCGGCATGCATGGCGGCCTTCAGCGCCTCTTCGGCTGCCGGCAAATCGCCTCGGTCCGCATATTCGTAACTCTTGCGAATCATCTCTTCATACGTCTGCGCCCGCAACGTTCCCACCATGAGCAGCAGTCCGAGCGCCATGCTCCATATTTTCATCTTCATACCTGTTATTTCCGTTTTATCGTCGCAAAGCTACAATAATGGGACGTAATTTCGTGTTAAACGCCCCTTATATTATAAATGATCAACCGAAAAGCCTTGGATTTTTCTGTCGGAAGAAGCGGCGGTATAAAAAAAATGCGTATCTTTGCCGCTCAATTTTTTACGAACAAAGTTTTATTTAATTATTCAAACATGGCAACAAGAATTAGATTGCAAAGATTCGGTCGTAAAAGCTACGCCTTTTATCAGATCGTTATTGCAGACAGCAGGGCTCCACGAGATGGAAAGTTTATTGAAAGGATCGGTTCTTATAATCCGAACACCAATCCTGCCACAATAGATTTGAATTTCGATAGAGCTTTGTATTGGTTACAGACAGGTGCGCAACCGACCGACACGGCGCGTATGATCCTCTCGCGCGAGGGGGTGTGCATGAAAAAGCACTTGCTCGACGGTGTAAAGAAAGGCGCATTCGACGAGGCAAAGGCCGAGGAGAAATTCCAGTCGTGGCTGACGGAGAAGAAGCTCACTTTGCAGAAAGTGAAAGATGCCGAACGCGAAAAGTCGAAAGCCGTAGTGAAAGCGCGTTTGGATGCGGAAAAAGAAGTGAACAAGGCAAAAGCGGAAGCTGTAGCGAAGAAAAAAGCGGAGTTGGCTGCCGCCGCCGAGGCTAAAGCCAAAGAGGAAGCTGCTGCCGCCGCTGCGGAAGAGGCTGTAGCTGCCGCACCGGCCGAAGAAGCTCCTGAGACGCCTCAGACCGAAGAAGCTCCGAAAGCCGAATAAATCCGTTTAACACAGAAAATAAAAGGAGGACATTTTTCATTTGAAAATGCCCTCTTTTTTGATGGTTCGCCTGTCGAAATGCGACCTTTTCCCCACCACTTCGCTTTGGGCTGACTCAATTCTTCTTCTCTAATAGAAACTCATCGATATATTTTGCCAGTGTCTCTTTCGGTTGCAATCCCATACTGGCTTGCGGTTTACCCTGCATCGGGACGAATAACAGCGTTGGAAGACTGTTGATCCCGAAAGCCGACGCCAATTCCTGCTCCTTGACGACATCCACTTTGTAAATCACAATGTCATCTTTGTACTCGGCTGCCAGTTCCTTCAATATCGGCGCAACACGTCTGCACGGCCCGCACCAGTCGGCATAAAAGTCGATGATACACGGTTTGTCCCCTTCATACTTCCACTCCGAAGCATTCTTTTCGTAGTTAAACACCTTCGCCAGAAAATCGGCTTTATTCAACACAATCACTTCGCCCGCTGCCGATGCGTTGCCGGAACGTGCCGTAGCATAAAATGCAAAAAACATCAGCGAAAGGATCATCGAATATTTCATTTTATTCATACCTGTAATTTTTAATGTTTATCCTCTATTTTATTTCAGTGCAAAGATAAATGACAATTCATCAAGTTTCAATGCACTGTGACGAATAAAAAGTGTTTTTTGTTTATTTTTGCACTTGTGGAACTGACAGAAACGATGCGAAGATTTATTCGCGAACATGCGGCAGACGATGTGCAGCGATTATTACTTTCGGCAGCTCAATACCCTTCGATCGATGTGCCTCATGCCGTCACGCAGATCGAAGCGCGACGCGTCCTGAAAGATAAGATGCCGGTCTGGCATGCCTGTGACGAGTTGATTTTCCCTTCCAAGCTGGCAGCCGAGCAATGTTCGTCTGCACGAACGGCACAATACAAACTCCGGCTGCTCGAAGATGAACGGCATCTTTGCGACCTGACGGGAGGATTGGGGGTAGACAGTTACTTCTTTGCGAAGCAGGTGAAACAGGTATGCTATGTAGAGCGTGACAAGGCCTGTTTCGACGCGGCGATACGAAACTTCTCCGTCCTTTCCGCAAAGAATATCGAAGGACGCAACGAAGAAGCCGCACACGCCTTGTCGGAGCTTACGGCAACGGACGTCTTTTATATCGATCCGGCACGGCGCGGCACGGGCAACCGAAGAATGTTCGCCCTGTCCGACTGTGAGCCCGATATCGTACAGCTTCTGCCGGCGATGCTGCGCAAGGCTCCGAAGGTGATTGCCAAACTTTCACCGATGCTCGACTTGAGTCATACGCTGGCACTGCTGCCCCAAACGACCGATGTGCACGTCGTGTCGGTCAAGAACGAATGCAAGGAACTGCTGTTCGTACTGCGACGGGGAAACGCGGCAAAGATACCCCGTATACATTGTATAAATATCATGACAGATTCTTCGGAACAGGCTTTTTGTTTTACTCCGGCCGAAGAACAGGCTACTCCCGTCTTACCGGCAAAGTCGGCAGGAGCTTACCTGTACGAACCGAATGCTTCGATCCTGAAAGCCGGCGCCTACAAACAAACGGCTCTGCGTACGGGCGTCCGTAAACTGCATGTAAACAGCCATCTTTATACATCGGACGAGGAGGTATTCGATTTTCCGGGGCGCAGCTTCCGGATCGAAGAAGTGCTCCCTTTCAGTGGGAAAATATGCCGGACCATCGCGCGGAATATTCCGCAAGCCAATCTGACGGTGCGTAATTTCCCGCTGTCGGTCGAAGAATTGCGCAAGCGAACAAAGATCACGGATGGCGGAGAAATCTATCTTTTCGCCACGACGCTCGCCGACAATCAAAAAGTGCTTATCCGTTGTACGAAGCTCAGTCAGTTCCCTTAACAAACGAAATGTATTCGTCCTTCAAGTGAAATTGGTCGTCATGATCGAGCAGGAAGCGTAAAGCTTGCATGTTTTTTTCCTGTTCCAGCGGCAAGAGACGGGCCAGTTCGAGGACGCTTCCGGGCTTTTCGCCCAGCATCTCGATCAAGGCTCGACGAATCATATTGAACTCCCACTGTGTCAGCCCAGATTGCGTTTTTCTCAGGCAGATATCGCATCCCTTGCAATCTTCAGCATCTTTCTCCCCGAAATAATGAAGCAGTAAACGGGTGCGGCAATGATGCTTCTCATTCAGATAACCGATCACCCGATCGATACGCTCCCGATCGCGTTTTTTACGCTCCTCGTAAGCAAAGGCAGGGATATGCAGATGCACAATCTCTTCACGAGTGCGTGTAAACGTAATCTGCGGCACCTTTTTTCGAGGGACATAACGGATGATACCGGCTTTCGAGAGTGCGACAAGGCAATGATATACATGCTCCGCGGTCGTATGGGCACGGGTAGCGATGAATGTTTCGTCGATAAAAACATAATCCGCAAAGAGTCCGGTATAAGAACGCAGGACGGCACGCACCACGTTGTCCGTAAGCTCATCTTGACGCAACGCCTGATAAAGTTCTTCGCGGGTAATGAGAAAGATCATACGCGAGGCGTTATCGGGCTCTTCGACATATTCAATATAACCGGCCAGCTCGAGGATTTTCAGGGCATGATGGACTTGCGTAAGAGAGAATTTATAGACAGTACAAAATTCGGCAATCGAAAAATCATGTGTAGTAAAAAGCCCGAACCCCGAAGCAATCTGGAAATAATATCCCAACGACTCATAGACACGCGCAATCACTTCTTTGTCGGGATACTCGTCGGTAATGCGTTTGTTCAGTTTCGTTATATCGGACGAAGCGCAGAGCACCACGGCATAGGCACGCTGTTCGTCGCGTCCGGCACGTCCGGCCTCCTGAAAATATTCTTCGAGCGATCCCGGCATATCGATATGCACGACCAGACGGACATCAGGCTTATCGATTCCCATCCCGAAAGCGTTCGTCGCAACCATCACGCGGCACTGATTATTCTTCCACGCGTTTTGACGCTCGGTCTTCACCTCGCGTTTCAGTCCGGCATGAAAGAACTGCGCCGATATACCCTCCTGCCGAAGAAACGCGGCCAACTCCTGCGTGCGTTTCCTGTTACGCACATAAACGATGGCTGACCCCGGCACTTTATCAAGCATATAGAGCAGCGTCTGCAACTTGTCTTCACATGAACGGACAACGTATGACAGGTTTTTGCGTACGAAGCTCTTGCGGAACACATTCTTTTTGCGAAAACAAAGTTTCTCCTGGATATCCTCGATCACTTCGGGAGTAGCCGTAGCTGTGAGCGCCAGCACGGGAACCTCGGGGAACAGCTCCCGTACGGAAGCAATGTTCAGGTAAGAAGGCCGGAAATCATATCCCCATTGCGAGATACAATGGCTCTCATCTACGGCCAGCAGGCAGACATTCATGGCACGCAGTTTGCTTCTGAACATCTCGGAGGCTAACCGCTCGGGCGAAACGTACAGGAACTTGTAATCTCCGAAGATACAGTTACCGAGATGCGTACCGATCTCTTCGCGCGTCATGCCGGTATAGACGGCGGTCGCTTTGATTCCCCGCTGACGGAGGTTATCCACCTGATCCTTCATCAGCGCAATCAGCGGGGTGACGACTAAACAGAGCCCCTCCATACCAAGTGCGGGCACTTGAAAAGTCAGCGATTTACCGCCTCCGGTAGGCATCAGCCCGAGTGTATCCTTACCGGCACAGACCGAATGAATGATCTCTTCCTGTAAGGGGCGAAACGAGGTATACCCCCAATACTGCTTTAATATCTCATGGTGGCGATCCATGAGCAATCACAACTCCGAGGGTCGAATATCTTTTACCATTAACTGGATGGTCGTATTCCCGTTGTACGTATTCTCCTCGATGGTATAGCACAAGTCGAACGGGTTCATTGCTTTGACATAGTTGGCATGCGTACTCATCCCGAATGCGATGGCGTGAAGCGGCCCTCCTCCTTTCCCGTCGATGATTTCCAGTTTCAGGTGTTCGAGTTCCTTCCCGACACAGCGGCTCGTTCCGTAGTCCTGCACACGCAGGGAGCAGAAGACGGGCTTTTCGTTATCCGGACCTAAAGGGTTCATCTTCTTCAGCTCGTTCACGAAACGGGGCGTGATATGTTTCAGGTCGATGACGGCATCGATGTCGATTTGCGGAGTCATCTGTTCGGGCACGATATCTTCGGCCGCCAGCTTCATGAAGCGGTTGGTGAACGCCTCCAGATTCTCTTCGCGCAGTGAAAGTCCCGCGGCATAAGTATGCCCTCCGAAGCTCTCCAGCAGATCGCGGCATCCCTCGATGGCTTTATAGATATCGAATCCGACGATGGAGCGTGCTGAGCCGGTTATCAGTTCCGACGACTTCGTCAGCACAACCGACGGACGATAATACTTCTCCGTCAGACGCGAGGCGACGATTCCGATTACCCCCTTGTGCCAGTCGGGGTTATACACTACGATGCCTTTCTGAGTTTCGATGTCCTGAATTTCTTCGATGATCGCATTGGCTTCATCGGTAATCTTCTTGTCGAGTTCGCGCCGGTCGTCGTTATACTGGTCAATGCTTTCGCTTCGTTCGTTCGCCTCGTTCATATCTTTCGAGAGCAGCAATTCGACGGCCTCGCGTCCGTTCATCATCCGTCCCGAGGCATTGATGCGTGGTCCGATCTTAAAGACGATGTCGCTGATCGTTATCTCCTTGCCGGCCAGTCCGCAGACGTTGATGATGCCTCTCAGTCCGAAGCTCGGGTTGTTATTGAGCTGGCGCAACCCGTAGTAAGCGAGGATGCGATTTTCGCCCGTGATCGGTACGATATCGGACGCGATACTGACGGCCGTCAGTTCGAGTAAATTTTCGAGCTGTGTGAAAGGGATATCGTTGCTCTGGGCAAACGCCTGCATGAATTTGAATCCCACGCCACATCCCGAGAGATGTTCGTAGGGATACTGCGAGTCGGTACGTTTGGCATCGAGCACAGCCACGGCGGCCGGCAGTTCGTCGTCGGGCATGTGATGGTCGCAAATGATGAAATCGATGCCCCGCTCATTGGCGTAGGCCACCTTGTCGATGGCTTTGATACCACAGTCGAGCGTAATGATCAGCGAGATGCCGTTTTCGACGGCATAGTCGATGCTTTTGTACGAAACACCGTAGCCCTCGTCGTACCGATCGGGAATATAAAAATCGATTGTCGACGAGTAGGGTCTCAAAAACTTGTAGACGAGCGATACAGCCGTTGTACCGTCTACATCATAATCCCCATAAATCAGAATCTTCTCTTTGTTTCCTAACGCTTTGTTGAGCCGTTTCACGGCCTTGAACATGTCGGGCATCAGAAACGGGTCATGCAAATCGTTCAGGTTCGGTTTAAAGAATTTCCGCACTTCACGGGCAGAGGCGATGCCGCGTTGCACGAGCAACAGGCAGAGGGTGGGACTAAGTCCCAGCTCGGCAGCTAACTCGTCGCGTTTGCGTAAATCTTCTTCTGTATGGGGTCGAATACTCCATCTGTTTGTCATTATATATTGTTTTTATTTTTTTCAAGCATGCAGTAACAGAATGAACGATGATCGCTACATAGTGCGACAGGTTCAGAAAATTACTATTGGCTGTAAAAATACAACGAATAAATGACATAACATGGTCATCGCCGAAAAAATAAAACGGCGCACATTTGTTTTTTGAAAAAAAAAGATTTGTTTCTCTTTTTTGCAGTCGATCGAAAAAGAAAACGAACGTGCAAAAGAAATCAGAAAAACGCTGCAATAAAGCAATAGATAAACCATCCGCAGACACCGATCTTACATATCGTACCGAGCAGAAAACCGACAAATGCGCCGAATCCGGATTTTACAGCCTCTCTGATATGGCGTCGTCCCAACAACAGTTCACCCGCTATCGCCCCGACGAAAGGGCCGATCAAAATGCCCCACGGAGGAAAGAAGAAAACACCCGCTAACGTACCTACAACACATCCCCAATTGCCCCATCGGCTTCCATTCCATTTTTTCACGCCCCAGATCGGCAGTAAATAGTCGAAAGCTATGGTGAGCAATACCAGCATAAACCAGACAATCAGCTGTGTGGTGGTAAATTCTACGCGTTCGGTAAAGTGCAGCAGAAGCAATCCTCCGTACGAGAGTGGTGGTCCGGGCAACACGGGGAGTAGACTGCCAATCAGTCCTCCCAACAAGCAAACGGCTCCGAGGATGATTAACACAATCTCTAATACCATCATAATCTTTTGTATTGAAGGGTTGGACGAAACAACGACAGATTTGTCAACGGCCTATTCCACCCTCGTGTCCGAAAGTGCGATTCCGTTCAGAAAATCGCTCGCCGCCATCCGTTTTTTGCCGGCTAACTGTACTTCTTTGACGCGGATAAACCCATCTTCGGCGGCAATATCGAGGTGTTTTTTACTGTCGGTACGGATCGTTCCGGCTGCGAGCCGATGGTTTTCCATCCTCTTCTCGGTCGCAAACAGTTTCAGTACGGAGCGACGGCCGTCAGGCAAGACGAGCTCAGTCCATGCTGCGGGATAGGGGGAGAGGCCGCGAACAAAGTCATACACCTTAGCCACAGGCTGCTTCCAATTTATGCGACACGTATCTTTAAAAATCTTCGGGGCGGGGCGCAGCTCTTCTTCGTCGGTACAAAGCGTCTCCTGCGGTCTGGTTTCGATCGTGCCGCCGGCTTCGATCAGCAGATCAACCGTTTCAATCACCAACTGTGCTCCGGCGTCCATAAGCGCATCGTGCAGGCGTCCGGCATCGTCGGTTTCGGCCACGGGCAGTCGGCGACGACGGATGATGTGTCCGGTATCGATCTCGTGCTTAAGGAAGAAAGTCGTCACTCCCGTTTCCTTCTCGCCGTTGATAATCGCCCAGTTGATGGGTGCCGCTCCGCGATATTGCGGCAAGAGTGAGGCATGCAGGTTGAACGTGCCCCGGGGCGGCATCGCCCAAACCGCCTCGGGCAGCATCCGGAAGGCGACGACGATCTGCAAGTCGGCCCGCAGAGCACGCAACTCGCGGATGAACCGCTCGTCTTTGAGGTTTTCGGGCTGCAAGACAGGAAACCCCTGCGAAAGGGCATATTGCTTGACGGCCGAAGCCTGAAGCACACTGCCATGGCGTCCTACCGGTTTATCGGGCATGGTGACGACTCCCACAACGCGGTAGCCGCCCTCGACAAGGGCACGCAGACTGGCTACAGCAAACTCGGGCGTACCCATAAATACTATTCTCAGGTCGTTTTTTTCCATACGTTTTCTTTTTATCCGACGACGCAAATGTACGCGATAATTTTTAATCGCAGATTCCGCAATAGAAGAAATAAGAATGGAGGGGGGTGAGGGGTTTAGGTGTTGAATTGTTTGCTGAACGCTGACTAACTGAATGCTGAACGCTGACGATTATGTCAGGCCTTCAGCCCTCTGAACAAGGTATGGGCATTACGAACGCCGCCTTTGTCATTCCGAACACCGTGAGGAATCTCGCCCCGGAAAAGGAGAGAGATTCATCGCTTCGCTCTGAATGACAAATTAATGGTTAATTGTCAATTGTTAATTGTTATGCCGGTTATCCGAACACAGAGGGACATCCCCCCAGCCCCCCCTTCAAAGGGGGGAAGAGCGAAAGCGAAGGGGGATGTTACCCCTTCAAAGGGGGAATGCAGTGCGGTCAGCATTCAGCCATCGGTATGCCACGTAGGGGCGAACCATCTGTTCGCCCTTTTTTTGTGTGGTGTCGGGTTTGTCCGAACGCCCTCGGCGTTCGGACATGGGCCTCGGGCGGTGAGCCGACGGAGCAGCGAGCAGGGCGAAAGAAAATCAGGCTGTCCGAAGCGAAGCGAGTTACCTGATTTTCCGGCCTGCAAGCGTCACGAGGGCGTGCGAAGCGCACGAAGCCTTGATCTTTTGGTTACTTTTGGGTCAAGCCAAAAGTGACAGAAAGAGATTCTTCGCTTCGCTCTGAATGACAAATTAATTGTTAATTGTTATGCGTGGTACACGGTATCCGAACGCAGAGGAACATCCCCCCTCCCCCCCTTTGAAGGGGGGGGAGGGGGAAGCGAAGCGTTGGGAGAAAAGCGAACACAAGGTTCGCCCGCTACGCGGCATTTCGTTCGGTAGCCTAATACCGTTCCGTCCGGTAGCCTAATGTCGATTCATTCGACAGCCTGCTCCATCAAAAAAGGAGGGCTTCCCTGTCCGGTTTCGCCCCCCTCTCTTCTTCCTGATCTGTCGGACGGTTCACTTCTTCCGGATTACCGAATCAGATCGACACTTCGGCGGATGAAGCGGCTCAACGCTTCCCCTTTGAGCAATCCGTTGCCGAGCAGGGCAAGGTCGATCAGTTGGCCGATGATCGGATTGCCGGCGGCATATTCGGCCAGAATGGCATTCTGTTGTCCGCGTAACTCGGTAAGTTTCCGGTTCGTATTCGTCAAGTCCTCTTTTTCGGAAGCCGTAATTTCGTCCTCTTTCTTTTTGTTTTGCGCTTCACGCAAGTCGCTTTGTCGGGCTTCCCATCCCTTGATATCGTTCCGAACAGGCTGTAACTTTTCGGCACATGCCTTTTCTTCGTCGGCCAGTACGGACTGAATCAGGGCATGATCGGTGTTGAGTACGAGGTTGTAACTGTCGGGCATCTCTCCGTAGAACGACATGCCGGGCTGCATAGCCGACATTTCGCGCATCCGTCGCATGTATTCGCTTTGCGTAAGCATCACCGGGTTAGCGCTCGGGCCTAAGGCCTCGAACGAGACGGTAAATTCAACCTTGTCGATCCCGGGCAACTGGCTTGTGAAGATTTCCTGCAACGCCTCCTTCTGGCGGTCGTCGAGGTGAACCGTGTTGCCGTCGGTTTTACGGATCAGGCGGTCGATCGTATCACTGTCGACGCGCACGAATCTCGTTTTCTCGAGCTTCTGTTCCAACTGACTGATGGCATGCACATCCAACTGTCCGTCCATAACCAGCACGCTGTAACCTTTATCTTTAGCTGCCTGAATGTAGCTGTACTGATCGTTCGGATTCGTGGTGTAGAGATACGTCAGGAAGCCTTCCTTATCAGTCTGGTTTTCCTTGATCAACTGCTGATATTCGTCGTGCGTATAATATTGGTCGTCTACGTCTTTGTACAATGCGAATTTGGCGGCGCGTTCGTAGAATTTCTCGTCGCTGAGCATGCCGTACTGGATAAAGAGCTTGAGGCTGTCCCATTTCTCTTCGTACTGCGGACGGTCGTTCTTGAAGATTTCTTCGAGACGGTCGGCCACTTTCTTGGTGATATGCGCCGATATCTTCTTCACGTTCCGGTCGCTTTGCAGGTACGAACGCGAGACGTTGAGCGGGATATCGGGCGAGTCGAGCACGCCGTGAAGCAGGGTCAGGAACTCGGGCACGATGCCTTCGACCGAGTCGGTGACAAACACCTGATTGCAATATAGCTGAATTTTGTTTCGATGCAGGTCGATGTTGCTTTTGATGCGCGGGAAATAGAGGATTCCCGTCAGATTGAACGGATAATCCACATTCAGGTGAATCCAGAAGAGCGGTTCGTCGCTCATCGGATAAAGCTCCCGGTAAAACGTCCGGTAATCTTCGTCGTTCAGTTCCGAGGGTTTGCGTACCCATGCCGGCTGAGTGTTGTTAACGATCTGATCCTCGTCCGTATCGACGTATTGACCGTCTTTCCACTCCTGCTTCTTTCCGAAGACGATGGGGACGGGCAGATAACGGCAATATTTGTTCAGCAGCGAGGTGATCTTGCTCTTCTCGAGAAATTCCTTGTTTTCGTCGTCGATAAATAAGATAATGTCTGTGCCGCGATCGTCTTTTGTCGTTTCCGTCATCTGATATTCGGGCGATCCTTCGCAGCTCCATTTCATTGCCACAGCGCCGTCTTTATACGATTTGGTAACGATCTCGACCTTTTTGGCCACCATGAACGACGAATAGAATCCCAGTCCGAAATGTCCGATGATGGCAGACGCATTGTTCTGATACTTCTGCACGAACTCTTCGGCGCCGGAAAACGCGATCTGGTTGATGTACCGTTCGATCTCTTCGGCCGTCATGCCGATTCCGCGGTCGGAGACGATGAGCTTGCCGTCTTCGATACGGATGCGCACGGACAAGTCGCCCAGTTCGCCTTTGAAATCGCCGACCGACGATAAGGTCTTCAGCTTTTGTGTCGCGTCGATTGCGTTAGACACCAGCTCGCGGAGAAAAATCTCATGGTCGCTGTACAAAAATTTCTTGATAACGGGAAAGATGTTTTCGCTTGTAACACCGATATTTCCCTTGGTTTCGTGATTTGCCATATTGTTTATTTTCGTTTTTTTATTGTTTTCTCTATAGTCTCTTGTCCGGACAAAAAAAATGCCAGACCCTTCATGTCCGACATTTTGTCTGTCTGCTTATACGCAACGCCGATCGTGCTTCACGCCTTTTTGATTTCGTGTGTCATTTTGTCGGTTGCCTGATCATGCCCGATTACGATCGTATCACCCGGCGTCACATCTTCCTGCAGAAGGATGCCGGCCATCTCGTCTTCGATATATTTCTGGATCGAGCGTTTCAGCGGCCGTGCACCGAACTGGACATCATAGCCTTTCGAGGTGATGTATTCCTTCGCTTCGTCCGTAATTTCCAGACGGTAGCCGAGCTCGTCGATCCGTCGATAGACTTCTTTCAGTTCGATGTCAATAATCCGGTGAATCGAGGTTTTGTCCAGCGGATCGAACATGACAATATCGTCGATACGGTTCAGAAATTCGGGTGCGAACGACTTTTCCAGCGCTTTACGAATCACGCCGCGCGAATAATCTTTGTCCATCAGCCCCTGTCGCTGCGGATGGAAGCCGATGCCCCGTCCGAAGTCTTTTAACTGGCGCGTCCCGATATTGGATGTCATGATCAGAATCGTATTTTTGAAGTCAATGCGGCGTCCGAGGCTGTCGGTCAGCCGTCCCTCGTCGAGCACCTGAAGCAAGAGGTTGAACACGTCGGGGTGCGCTTTCTCGATCTCGTCGAGCAGCACAACGGAATAGGGTTTGCGACGCACCTTTTCGGTCAGCTGTCCGCCTTCTTCATAGCCGACGTATCCCGGAGGTGCTCCGATAAGACGCGAGACGGCGAACTTTTCAAGGTACTCGCTCATGTCGATTCGGATCAGCGCATCGGGTGTGTCGAACAGGAACTCGGCCAGTTTTTTGGCCAGATGCGTTTTGCCTACTCCCGTAGGTCCTAAGAACATGAAGGTGCCGATGGGTTTGTTCGGGTCTTTCAGTCCGACGCGGTTACGCTGAATGGCTTTAACGATCTTTTCTACGGCTTCATCTTGCCCGATGATCTTTTCCTTGAGCAGTGCCCCCATGTCACGCAGTCGTATGTTTTCCGTCTGTGCAATACGTTGCACGGGTACTCCCGACATCATCGCCACCACCTCCGCCACTTGCTCGGCATCGACCGTCTCGCGATGTTCCTGCATCTCTTCTTCCCATTTATGCTTGGCCGCTTCCAGTTCGATGATGTATTGCCGTTCGGTATCGCGATGGCTTGCCGCCAGCTCAAAATTCTGCGATTTCACAGCCGCTAGTTTGTCATTTCGGGTCGCTTCGATCTTCGCTTCCAGCTCTTCGATATGCCGGGGTACGACAATGGTCGAGATATGCACGCGTGATCCGGCCTCGTCCAGTGCATCGATGGCCTTGTCGGGGAGATTGCGGTCGCTGATGTAGCGTTCCGTCAGTTTGACACATGCTTCAAGCGCCGCATCGGTATAGATCATATGATGATGTTCTTCATACCGTTCCTTGATATTTTTGAGAATCTGCAAGGTTTCTTCGGGGGTGGTCGGGTCGACGAGCACCTTCTGGAAACGGCGTTCCAATGCTCCGTCCTTCTCGATGTTCTTCCGATACTCATCGAGTGTCGTAGCGCCGATACATTGCAGCTCACCCCGTGCCAATGCAGGCTTAAGCATATTGGCGGCATCCATTGAGCCCGAAGCCGAACCGGCCCCGACAAGCGTGTGGATTTCGTCGATGAACAGAATGATATTCGGATTTTTTGTCAGCTCGTTCAGTACGGCCTTGATGCGCTCTTCAAACTGCCCGCGATACTTCGTTCCGGCCACGATGGAGGCCATGTCGAGGCTAATCACCCGCTTGTCGAACAGGATGCGCGACACCTTGCGCTGAACGATGCGCTGTGCCAGCCCTTCGACAATCGCCGATTTCCCGACGCCCGGCTCGCCGATCAGCACGGGATTGTTCTTCTTCCGACGGCTCAGAATCTGTGCCAGCCGTTCAATCTCCTTCTCGCGTCCAACGATCGGGTCCAACTTTCCTTCGGCAGCCGCCCGCGTCATATCCGAGCCGAAATTGTCGAGCACCGGCGTATCGTTCGACACTTTCTGCGAAGTGCCGGCTGCGCCGCGCACCATGCCTCCCGGTGTCGACTGCCCCGAGGAAGACGAAGAATACGACGATGAAAAGGCATCGTCTTCTTCCTCATCATCGTCGGTAAACCCGTCGCGAACTTCTTCGATCTCCGCGATATCGATATCGGATTCACCGCTCACGCGACCGTAGACGGCGTGATAATCAATACCCGTTCGTCCCAAAATCTGTGCCGCCGTATTAAACTCCTCTTTCAGGAGTGCCAGCAGCAGGTGTTCGGTTCGCGTACGTTCGCTTTTAAAGATCCGGGCTTCGAGCATGCTCATGCGCAATACACGTTCGGTACTTTTGCTGATGGTAATATCATTGAGTGGCATTTCGCCCGTTTCATACGTATTTCGTATTTCGTGTTCGATCTCTTTTTTGATCTGTGTCAAGTCCGCATTCATCTCCTGAAGAATGGTTACGGCGTTCCCATTGCCTTCGCGCAGCAGGCCCAGCATCAAATGCTCCGGACCAATGTAGCTGTTCTGTAAACGAGCAGCCTCTTCGCGACTGTATTCAATCACGTCGATCACTTTTTTTGAATAATTGTTCTTCATACTTCTCATGCTTCGTCTGTGCAAAGTTAGTAATATCTCCCAATATGTCATACAAATTTTATGCCAAAACTCAACTCGGCCTCCAACAGGGTGAAGCCAGCTGGGCGAAAAAAATTTTTTTCGTTCGGAAGAAGAAGAGATTCCTGCTATGCATGCTTACGCACAAGCACCTTGTCGATGCGGGCACGATCCATATCGACAATCTCAAAGTCGAAACACTGCCAACTGAACGTCTCGCCCGTTTTGGGAACATGCTCGAGCAGCTCAAGAATCAACCCGCTGAGGGTATTGTAGTCATAGTCGGCATAGAGGTCGGCCATGTCAAAGTATTCGAGGAAGTTATAGAACGAATACTGCCCGTCCACGAGCCATCCGTTACCTCCGGCACGTTCTCTGATTTCAGGTTCTTCGTCGACGTCGGGTAGCTCGCCGATCAGCGCTTCGACGATATCCTTAAGGGTAACAATTCCCTGAATGCCGCCGAACTCATCAGTAACCAAACCATACTTAACCCGCGCACCTTTAAACTGTTCGAGTGTGTTATAGACGCTCTGGTTTTCGGGCACGAAGTGAGCGGGACGCAACACCTCCGAGAGCGAAAAGCCGGGCCGATCAATCTTCCCGAACAAGTCTTTGAGGAACACCACCCCGATAATGTTGTCAAATTTTCCGGCAGCTACGGGATAGACATTAAAGAGATGGTCTTTCACGGTCTGACGGATCGTATCGAGAGGCTCTTCAGTATTGAGCCAGATAAGTTCGCTGCGATGGGTCATGATCGAACCGACGTCACGGTCGCCCAACGTAAATACGCGCTCTACGATGTCTTGCTCCACATCCTGCACCTCGCCGCTGTCGAACCCCTCACGAACGATGGCTTTTATCTCATCTTCGGTCACTTTGTTTTCTTCGGGGCGATTCAGGCCGAAAAGGATCATCAGTCCGCGTGTGCTTTTGGAGAGCATCCATACAACGGGCGATGCGATTTTTGACAGTACATTCATCGGTCGGGCAACGAGCTTGGCCGCCTGTTCGGCAAAGTTCATACCGATACGTTTGGGCAGCAACTCGCCCAATACCAGCGTGAGGTATGTCACAAGTACGACAATCGTCAGTTTTGAGATCGCCAACGCATACGGTGCAAGCGCCGGCATGCTTTTCAGCACCCTTGCCAGGTCGGCAGCAAAGGCCTCACCCGAAAAAAGCCCCGTTAAAATGCCGACGAGCGTAATACCGATCTGAATGGTCGACAGAAACTTATCCGGGTTATGCGCCAATTCGAGAGCCGTCTGAGCCGACTTTTTTCCTTTACGAGCCTCCGATTCAAGACGCGCCTTACGCGCCGAAACGAGTGCGATTTCGGCCAGAGAGAGGCAACCGTTCAGTAAAATAAGTCCCAAAATGACGACTATTTCCATGGTGACAAAGGGCTGCTTTTTGCCAGCCCGCCTTCGGCCGTTTCTTTATACAGGCTGGGAATATCGTGTCCCGTTTCTTTCATTACCTCGACCACACGATCGTAGCTGACACGATGGTTGCCGTCGGAATAGATCGCATAAACGTTCGCATCGAGCGCCCGGGCCGCCGCTACCGCATTGCGCTCGATACAAGGCACCTGTACTAACCCGCATACGGGATCGCACGTCAGTCCCAGATGATGCTCCAGCGCCATCTCAGCCGCGTATTCGATCTGCCCCGGCGTACCGCCGAAGAGCTGACAGGCTGCAGCTGCAGCCATGGCACAAGCCACACCTACCTCTCCCTGACAGCCGACTTCGGCACCCGAAATCGAGGCTTTCTCCTTGGCGATGTTACCGAATAACCCGGCTGTAGCTAACGCTCTCAATATCCGTATCTCACGAAAATCGTGCGCCTTGTAAAGATGATACAGCACCGCCGGCAAGACTCCGCTCGACCCGCAGGTGGGGGCCGTTACGATGCGTCCGCCCGAAGCGTTCTCTTCGGAGGTGGCCAGCGCATACGCATAGATGTTGCCACGCGAATTGAGACTCCCGGTATAGCCCTTGGCCTTGACGTAATAGGTGGCAGCCTTGCGACGCACCCCGATACCACCGGGCAAAACTCCCTCGTTATTGAGACCGCGATCTATCGCTTCGCACATCACATGCCAGACCTCCTTCAGGTAATCCCAGATTTTCGGGCCTTCACACCGCTCGACATATTCCCAAAAGGAGCAGCCGTCAGTCCTGCACAATTCAAGAATCTCTGCAATCGCCGTCAACGGATAGATGTCGTTCTCCATATGCTTCGTCTCCTCATTCGCCAATGCCCCGCCTCCGACACTGTAAATCGTCCAGCAATCTTTTACCTCCCCCTCCGAAAGAGCTTCAAACAGCATCCCGTTCGGATGAAAAGGCAAAAAGACCTCGGGTCTCCAGATTATTTCGGTGGGTGCAACCGGTTCCAACACCTCGAGGATCGCCCGATCGGTCATGTGCCCACGACCGGTCGCTGCCAGGCTGCCATACAGCGTTACTCGAAAATACGATACTCCTGAAGTGCGTTCCAGAAACAGACGGGCTGCCTTCTGAGGCCCCATGGTATGACTGCTTGAAGGTCCGTTTCCTATTTTATAGAGTTCTCTTAACGATTTCATATTTCTCTTTCGCGGCGCAAAGATATAAATTTATTTTTTACCTTTGTCGGCTGAAAAATAATCAGTACGCACGATAAGATGATTGAAAAAATTAAGGCGCTGATGCAGGAAGTAGAACGCCTGAAAGCTGATAATGCCGAAGAGTTGGAAGCGTTACGTATCCGATACTTGAGTAAGAGAGGAGAGATTAACGCCTTGATGAACGATTTCCGAAATGTGGCGGCCGACCGGAAACGCGAGGTCGGACAGTCCTTGAATGAACTGAAAGAAATGGCCCAACAGAAAATCAGTCAATTGAGAGAACGGTTTGAACAGACAGCCGAGAACTCCGACTTCTATGATATGACGCGCACGGCCTATCCGATTCCGCTCGGTACACGCCATCCGCTCTCGATTGTGCGCAAAGAAATATGTGATATCTTTGCACGACTGGGATTTACCATTGCCGAAGGGCCGGAAGTGGAAGATGATTGGCATGTCTTCTCGTCGCTCAACTTTGCCGAAGATCATCCGGCACGCGACATGCAGGACACCTTCTTTATCGGACATGCGCCCGATGTATTGTTGCGCACGCATACCTCGTCGGTACAGACAAGGGTCATGGAGAGAACCCCTCCCCCCGTGCGTATCGTCTGCCCCGGACGCGTTTACCGTAATGAGGCGATCTCAGCACGAGCCCACTGCTTTTTCCATCAGATCGAAGGACTGTATGTAGACCGTGACGTCTCATTCGCCGACCTGAAACAGGTCCTGCTTTTCTTTGCGAAAGAGATGTTTGGAGCCGATACGCAGATCCGCCTGCGGCCGTCTTATTTCCCGTTCACAGAGCCGAGCGCCGAGATGGATATCACATGTCACATCTGTGGCGGCCAGGGTTGTAACATCTGTAAACATACCGGATGGGTAGAGATTCTCGGTTGCGGAATGGTAGACCCGAATGTGCTCGATCTGTGCGGTATCGACAGCCGCACTTACTCCGGATATGCCTTGGGTATGGGAATCGAACGAATCACCATGCTCAAATACCGGATCAACGACATCCGCCTGTTTTTTGAAAACGACCTTCGGTTCCTGCGTCAGTTTGAGGCGGTTCATTATTAGAAGAGTCTCGCATGGATACATGATCGCTTATTTTTCGTAACGATGAGAAAAGAAGAACGATACAAGGGGGTCATCGGATGGTTCGAGGAGCATATGCCCGTTGCCGAGACGGAGTTGAAATATACCGACCCGTTTCAGTTACTGGTCGCTGTGATTCTCTCGGCACAGTGTACCGACAAGCGGGTGAACATGATTACCCCCGCCCTGTTCGAAGTTTTTCCTACGGCCGAAACGATGGCCGCCGCCTCTCCCGAAGAAATCTTCGAATACATCAAAAGCGTTTCTTATCCGAACAATAAGTCGAAGCATCTTGCCGGTATGGCACGGATGCTGGTTTCCGATTTCGGCGGCAAGGTGCCTTCCGATACGGACGAGCTGCAAAAGTTACCGGGCGTCGGTCGTAAAACAGCCAATGTTATCGCCTCAGTACTCTTCGATCAGCCACGCATGGCCGTCGATACTCATGTGTTTCGTGTGGCTAATCGCATTGGGTTGACTTCTATGAGCAAAACCCCGTTAAACACCGAAAGGGAGCTCGTTCAACATATTCCCGAGCATCTGATTGCCAAAGCGCATCACTGGCTCATCCTCCACGGGCGTTACACTTGCATTGCCCGCCGCCCTCAATGCGAACGCTGCGGACTGACACCCTGGTGCAGGACATACGCGCAAACAAAAACCGTAACCGGTAATTAACCTAATATTAACGTTGAGATTGCGTAAGATAACATTCCGTTAACATGAACATTCACCCTCCATTTATACCTTTGCCGAAGTTTTTTTAACAGATAAAATTCAGAACAGATGAAAGCACATTTCAAACACATGATGCTCCTGCTTGCTTTCTTTGCAAGCGCGACTACACTCAGGGCTCAGCAGATGCCCCCGATCCCCGTGGACAAAGAAGTACGTGTCGGTCGGTTGGAAAACGGACTGACGTATTACATCCGCGCCAACAAACGCCCCGAAAACCGGGCTAATTTCTACATCGTACAACGCGTAGGCTCCATTCTGGAAGAAGAAAATCAGCGCGGTTTGGCACATTTCCTCGAACACATGGCCTTTAACGGTTCCAAGAACTTCCCCGCAGGCGATGACGGCAAAAACATGATCTCGTATCTCGAAACCATCGGCGTGAAATTCGGGGCTAACTTGAACGCCTATACGAGCATGGACGAAACGGTTTATAACATCAACGATGTCCCGACAACCACAGCAGGAGCCGTAGACTCATGCCTGCTGATCCTGTATGACTGGTCGAATACCCTGCTGCTACGCGAGAAGGAAATCGATAAAGAACGTAAGGTGATTCACGAAGAATGGCGTACGCGCCGTAACGCCTCACAGCGTATGATTGACTCCATCGCTCCGGCCATCTTCAAGGACAGTAAGTATGCCCATCGCATGCCGATCGGGCTTATGAGCGTGGTCGATCACTTCGAACCGCAGGCACTGCGCGACTATTACCATAAATGGTATCGCCCCGACTTACAAGGAATCATTGTCGTGGGAGACATCGATGCGGAGGAGATCGAGCAAAAAGTAAAAAACCTCTTCGGCAGCATTCCCAAACCGGAAAATCCGGCCGAACGGGTCTATGAACAAATACCGGACAACGATGAACCGATTGTTGCCATAGCCACCGACAAGGAGCTTCCGAACAACAACGTGATGATCGCTTTTAAAAGAAAGATTATACCTGCCGACCGAAAAACGACGATGGATTATCTCGTATTCCGATTTGCCACGCAAATGATCAGCCGAATGTTGAGCGACCGTCTTCAGGAAATGTTGCAGCAGGAAAATCCGCCGTTCGCCTTTGCGACGGTCATGGACGGTTCTTTTTACGGCGTACATGCCAATGATGCCCTGCAATTGATCGGTGTAGCCCGCCCCAAAGAAGCGGAAATCACCATTGCAACACTACTGCGCGAAACGAAACGCGCCCATGATTTTGGCTTTACCGAAGGCGAGTACGAACGTGCCAAAGCGAACTATCTGAGCGGAATGGAAAAATTGTACAACGAACGGGAAAAACAACTCAACGGCTTTTATGTGCAGAAATACATACAGCATTTCCTCAAAAACGAACCGATCCCTTCTATCGAAGACGAATACAACACCATGAGTCGGATGATCGTACCCAACATCCCGGTGGAAGCAATCAATCAAATCATGCAGCAGATCATCACCGATAAAAACAGAGTGGTCGTTCTGATGGGCAACGAAAATGAAAGAGCGACTTATCCGTCTCTCGACCGGATACGCGAAATCATACAAGAAGTAGACCGCGAAAAGTTGGAAGCCTATACCGACAACACCGTGCAAGAACCGCTCTTGGCACAACTCCCCCCCAAAGGCAGTATCACGAACGAAACGACGGATGTTGAACGGGGCGTAACGGTATGGACACTCTCGAACGGAGCAAAAGTAGCGGTCAGAGAAACCGATTTCAAACAAGACGAAATTCTGATGTCGGGCTTTGCCTTTGGAGGAACGTCTGTCATCGGGAACGAACATCTCGCCGAAATCAAACTGATGGATGATGTCGTTCCGGAAGGAGGGTTGGGCAATTTCAGCGCTACCAATCTTAAAAAAGCCTTGTCAGGCAAACATGCCGGCGTAAGTACTAATGTCGATCAATACAACCAGAATGTCAATGGCACAAGCAATGTTAAAGACTTGGAAACAATGATGCAGTTGCTCTATCTGAGATTTACGGCTATCCGTAAAGACGAAACGGCATATAAATCGATTGTTGGACGCCTGAAAGGGCTCTTGCCGATGTTAACGAGTAACCCCGATTTCGTTTTCGGCGACTCGCTGACAAGTACGATCTATATGAACGATCCGCGCATGTCTATCCCAACCGTCGAAGAAATTGAGAGTTGCAACTACGACAATCTGCTCGAACTGTATCGCGCCCGGTTTGCCAATGCAGCTGACTATACGTTCTCTTTCGTGGGGAATGTCTCTCCGGCTCAGCTCAAACCGCTGGTAGAGCAATATATCGCCTCACTGCCGGGTACCACCGCCACCGCCATGTACGATAAAAACCGTACCCCCGAACGCAAAGGCATATACAATAACCATTTTATGCGCAAGCTCGAAACCCCCAAAGCCACAACAGCCATCGTATATTCGGGCGATATGGTATACAGTCCCGAAAATATCATCTGTCTGAGCGCTCTGTCGCAACTCTTCCAGATGGAGTTCACAGATAAGATTCGCGAAGAAAAGGGTGGAACATACGGCGTGCGCGTACAAAGCGATGCCCGAAAGATTCCTTCCGAAGGCTTCTCTCTCCAGTTCAGATTTGACACCGATCCTGCCCGACGCACGGAACTCGTCAATGCCATCAACGATGTAACCCAACGATTACGAACGGAAGGCCCCGATGCCCAAATGTTGCAGAAGGTCAAAGAATATATGCTGAAACAGCATGCCGACAACCTGAAAGAAAACAGGTATGCCCTCCGAAACTTGCAAGAGTATCTGATTCACGGCATTGACCGCGAGAAAAACTACGTCAAACACGTAAACAATCTGTCAATCGCATCGCTGCAACAGTTCACCGACGAACTGCTGAAACAGAATAACCGCATCGAAGTATCGATGAGCAGCCAAGAATAATTTTCCGTAACAAGGAAAGCCCCGAAAGGCCGTCCCGCTTCCGTACGAACGAGACGGCCTTTTCCATGTAGCCGATGCGAGAGCTACTCCCTTCCAATCGAAAGCAGCCTATTATTCCCATTTATTCCCATTCGTCAATTCCGGATACAAAGATATGGACATATTTTTTCATGCTGAAAGAATCGATTTCGTATTATTTTCTACCTTTGCACCGTATCATTGCAGTTTTTGCCAATGCAACAAATAAAAAAATGAACATTGAAAAAAAGACGTTATTTTCCATACGTAACTGGATCCTCCGGACAAACAAGCCTGTATGGGGTTATTCGTCTGTAAAAGGTTTAACCTGTGTTTTTTAGAGAATCATCCGGATTACGTTTTTATGCCGTGAAGTTATTTATATAAATTCGAATATGTTATTTAGTTATGCCGTCATCATCCCTATGGCCAACGAAGAAAACGATTTTGAATCGTTCGTTTCGATTTTAAAGGATGAATTAGATCGTATAGGTTCCGGATCGGTTTATTTTATCGTAGATAAAGTATTGTTTTATTATTTTTTCAAACGTTTAAAATTCCAATCCATTGATATAAAAGAGCAATGAAAAATACTACTTTAATCATTACGTCTATTGCTTCGGATAAACATCCGGTGCTCAGTCGCTTTGCTCAAGAGGCAGCCTTACATTCGGTTCGCTTTATGGTCATCGGGGATAAAAAAAGTCCTACCTTTCATCTTGACGGGTGTGATTTCTTTTCCATTGAGAGACAATGTGTGATGCCTTACACGTTGGCTCGATTGTTGCCGTTTGGTCACTACGCACGCAAAAATCTTGGCTATCTTGAAGCGGCACGGCACGGTGCAGAAATTATTATCGAAACGGATGATGACAACTATCCGGAAACCTGCTTTTGGAGAGAACGAAATAAAATGGTCACTGCGCATTGTCTGAAAGAAAAAGGTTGGGTAAATATGTATGGATATTACACCCGCAGCATTGTATGGCCTCGTGGCTTTGCACTTGAACATATTCAAAGCGAGCTTCCGGAATTGGAACCGTTGCAAAAAATATTGGCTCCCATCCAGCAAGGTTTGGCAGATTTAAATCCCGATGTCGATGCTATTTACCGCTTAACACAACCCTTGCCGGTAAGTTTTCAAAAAGAACCCAAACGTATTGCATTAGGACATGGAAGTATCTGCCCGTTCAACAGCCAAAATACGACATGGTTCCGCGAAGCCTTCCCTCTCATGTATCTGCCTTCGTATTGCAGCTTCCGGATGACTGATATTTGGCGTTCATTCGTGGCACAGCGAATTGCATGGACGTGCGGTTGGAATATTTTGTTTCATGAAGCAACAGTTTGGCAAGAACGAAACGAACATGCCATCATCAAAGATTTTAAAGATGAAATTTCAGGATATTGCAATAACCGTGAGATTATGGATAGACTTATGCAATTGGACCTGAAAGAAGGAGTAGAGGCTATACCCGAAAATCTGATACGTTGTTATCGTGCATTCGTTGAAATGTCATTAATAGAAGAAAAGGAACTGACTCTTCTTGATGCATGGATTACAGACATAAACAGTTAATTCTATTATGAACAGACGAGATTGTTGAAATATAGATGATCCTTCTTGGCTAAATGAAGAGTGGCAGTAAGTTGGATGCGATCTTCAGAAACTTGATGATAGGCGAACACAATGAATTGAAGAATCGATATATGGTTGTGAATCCCCCGTCAGAAAACTATCTGAATCCTGCCATGAAAGAAGGTCTTGTTACGATGCTCTACCCTAACAGTCCGAGACCCCCTCGTCAGAAATATCTACTGACAGTAAAAGGATTAGCTGTTTGTAATTCAAAGCAGACGGTAAGGTGATAGTAAGAGATGGAGAATAAAAGGGATCGTTTGGGGGCTGATTGCAAACCTGTGTGATCTTTCGATGGGCGAGGTGGAAGAAGGTGTTGGGATTTGAGATCCTTCTTATTAAAATTGCATTAATAATTGATATATGATGGATTTAAAAGGTGTATTTACGGATAGACATTATCAGGACTGGCCAAGCTGGCATATTGTATATGAATGGGAAGATGAATTGTCTCATGCGCTACATTTACCGTTAAAAAACAGTCCGGAAGGAAGCAAACATGTTTTGTATAACATGTTTAAACATATTGATCATAAGGTGTTTAATGGTGGAGTTGGCCGTATGATCGCAGATTGGGGCCATAGAGACAAGGGCTGTTGTCTCTATTTTGAAATGTGTGCCAAACGATATAAAAGCTTTTCCAACAGCCGGAGAACGATTCCGGTGATTATCGATTTTTGGGATAAAGAGGGTATAGAGCGTTTTAAAAAATTATATGCAGACTGTCCGTATCTTCTGGTTACAAGTCTGGAAGTGCTCAATTTCTTAAAAACAAATCAGGTAAGAAACAACTTGATCCATTTTCCAATGACTTTACCTTCTATGTACAGATTAAATCCGGCACAATCGTTCGATAAAAAGATCGATATCATATTGGCCGGCAGGAAGAATCCTGTTCTTTGGAATTTTCTCAAACAATATGAGGCTGCACACCCGGACGTTGAATATCTTCATCAGATACGGAAAGATGGGGAGTTATATTATGAGAGTAATAAAAAAGGCATTGTCGGGAAGTTTCACACACGTCGGGAATACATGAATCTGTTGAAAACGGCGAAAGTCGCATTTTATGCAACTCCCGGTATGGATGGAGGGGAGCGACGCACAGGAGGTTTTAATCCTGTTACCCCGAGACTCTTCGAATTACTTTCCGGCGGTTGCCACATTATTGCACGGTATCCGAAAACAGTAGAAACGGACTATTATCGGTTAGATGAGATCTGCCCTTCAATCACGACTTACCCTGCTTTCGAAAGTCAATTGAGCAATGCCTTAAAATCCTCTCCGCCCACAGAAGCGAATGCTGCGTATTTAAAAGATTTTTATACGTCGATCAATGTTGAACTTTTAAAAAAGATGATGTAAGGCAGGATGTTACGAATACTGAAGAGATACAAAATCTACCGTATCCATCGGTTTTTTCTTTCCAGTTCGTCTGACAGTTACTGTGGGGGTAAATGCTCTTTCTTTCTTCTTCGGACCTCTCCGTAGAAAAATAGCCTTTATCCTTTGAATTACAAGTTTAAAACCAGCCTTTTAAATCAACCCCAGCATTTTGCTGCGCGAGAGGAGGCAGGCGCCGATCACGCCGGCGCGTTCCTGAAGACGGGAGAGCTTGATCTCCGTGTCCTGACTGACAAGATTCAGGGAGTATTTTTTGATGGCGCTTCGGATGGGCAGGCGGATATAGTCGCCCGTTGCGGCAAGCGCACCGCCGAGCACAACAAGCTCGGGGTTGAAAATATTGATCAGTCCGGCGATGCTTTTTCCAAGGTTCAAGGCGATCTGTTCGAGGATGTCGATACATAGGACATCTTCTTTCTGAATGGCCTCGATAAGATCGGCCAGTGAGATGGGTTCGCCGCTTTCGAGACGTGGTGCCAGAATGGAACTGCTTCCCTGTTTATGCCGTTCTACAAGATGTCGGTAGAGCGCTGCTCCCGAGGCCTCAGTTTCCAAGCATCCTTTTTTGCCGCAATGGCAGAGGATCTCGTTATCGAAGAGGCAGAAGTGCCCGAATTCGCCGGAGAATCCCGATTTTCCGTAATAGAGGCGACCGTCGACGATGATGCCGAGTCCCAGCCCCCACGTCAGGTTCAGGAAGAGGACGTTCTTTTCTCCCTGTACGACTCCCTGCATGTATTCACCGTAGGTCATTGCCCGCGAGTCGTTCTCGACATAGGTTTTGATGCCGAGTCTTTCTTCGAAAAGTTCGGCGAGCGGCTTTTCTTCGAAATAGAAGATGCTGTAACTGTAGCCCGACATGGGGTTGACCCGTCCCGATATGTTTACGCCGATGGCCAGAATTTTGGAACGGGGGACGGGCAGCACATGGATGAACCGGAGGATGATCTCGCACAGAACGTCTAATGCTTCGCGTGTATTTTCGAGTTTATAGGAGATGTTTTCGTTCATTCTGAGGCGCCCGCCTTTGAAGTCGACGGCTGCCAGATGCACGCGGTCGCGCATCACGTCGACCCCGATAAAGTAACCCGAATCGGGATTCAGTCCGTAGATGTTCGGTTTGCGTCCGCCATTCGTGTCCTGCTTGCCGAAGTCCAGAATATAACCGTCTTCCTGCAGCTCGCCGATAAGCTTGGTGACCGTCGGTATGCTCAAATCGATCTCTTTGCACAGTTCGGCGATTGTCGTATCGCCATTGGCAATATAATGCTGAATGATTTTCTTCTTCAGCATCTCGGTTCGGTTGTTACTTTCGGCTGTAATTAAAAACTTCGTTCCCATAGATTTCGATTGTCGTGCAAAAGTAAATACTTTATTGCCGACGTACAATTTTTTTTTCGGATTATTCAGCCGGATTTTCGGCGGGACATCATTGGTCGCGGGGCTTTTCGGCTTCTTTCGTATGGGGCGTGTGCCGGTTCTCCTGTAAAAAAGGCCTTTACGCCGGTCCTCATCGTTGGAAACCGGTGCAAAGGCCTTGGAGTATAAGTGTGGATAAGATTGGCTGTTTTCCGTCCTCTTGTTTACGAAGCGATGATTTCGTTCAGGAACTCCGGAATCTCCACCTCTTCGCAACAGATCGATGCGATTTTCTCGCGTCCTTTTTCCGTCAGGGCAAAGTACATCTGTCGTTTGTCTGTCGTGCCAAGGATGCGGGTAATCAATCCTTTCTCCTCGACCGAGGTGATGACTTTCGACGTGTTCGATGGGGTCAGTCCCAATAACTCACCAAGTTCGCCTGACGACAAACGTTCCGATTGGTGAAGGGAGCAGAGAAGCATCCCTTCGTTCAGGCAAATCCCGTGGCGTTTCACGAACCGTTGTTCGAAAGCGATGATGCTTCGCTGCACGTCCCTGATTTTGCATAGCTTCTCCATGTTTCCCGACATCGCACTTACTTTTTCAGCAGGATTCTGTCGATGGCATTCTTCAGTTCGGCTTTTCCCATGGCGCCCATGCTCATCTGAGGCTGTTCGTTCATTGGCACGAACAGCAACGACGGGATGGAACGGATGCCGAAGGCTGCGGCCAGCTCTTGCTCTTTCTCCGTGTTGATCTTGTAAATTACGATGCTGTCGCCATATTCGGCCGCCAGTTCTTCGAGGATCGGAGCAATCATTTTGCACGGACCGCACCAGGATGCATAAAAATCGATCAAGGCCGGTTTGTCACCTAAGTATTTCCATTCCGACGGGTTCGTTTCATAGTTCGCTACTTTCGTCAAGAATTCCGCTTTTGTTAATTCTACTGTTTTCATTTTTTCTTCGTTTTTAGAATGATTATGTTTTGCTTCTTTGTTGCCGCAGGCGATCATCGCCACCGAGGCAAATAAAATTAAAAATAATTTATTCATTGGAGTGATTATTTAGATGGTTTGTTAAACATGCCGAGTAACAGGCCGCCTGTGATGGCTCCCCAAACGACACTGCCCATGGGAGATGCCGTGATGGGGCAAGTGCCACTTGCACAGCCGACAAATTTCCAATACAAGAATCCTCCCACACCTCCCAACAGGGTGCCGAGCAGGGTAAGTCCGTACTTTTTTAATAATCTTGTTTCCATTGCTGTAGTTGTATGTTATATGAATAAGTTGACGTTGGCGTTTTCCGCGCGTTCCATGTAAGTGGCTACTCCGCCTACGGTGACTTCGTCGAGCAGCTCTTCACGTTTCACGCCCATCACATCCATCGACATTTGGCAAGCGATGAACTCTACCCCGTGATCGATGGCTTGCTGACGCAACGTCTCGAGCGAGTCGATGCCTTTCCGCTTCATGATATGGCGCATCATCTTGTCGCCGATCCCGAACATGCTCATCTTGGAGAGATGGAGCTTCAGAGAACTGGACGGCAGCATCATCCCGAACATACGTCCGAAAAGCTCTTTTTTGACCTTGGGCTTCAATACTTTTTTGATGACATTCAGCCCCCAGAACGTAAAGAATATCGTTGTTTTATGTCCCGTGGCGGCGGCTCCTCCGGCCAGCACGAACGTGGCCAGTGCCTTATCCAGATCGTCGCTGAACATGATCAGGGTTTTCGACTTGCCCTCGCACGACGTCACCGTCCGGCAAGCCTGCGCTCCGCCTTTCTCGATGACAACCGTATATTTGCCTTTCTCGTCTGCGATCGATATCAGACGCTGCCCCGTTGTATTGCACCATGCCTGCGCATCACGGGCAAACCCCGGGTCGGTGGCCGTCATTTCAATGCGTTCGCCTTCGCCGATCGAGTCAATGGCCTGTTTAAGTTTCATCACCGGCCCCGGACATTGCAGCCCGCAGGCATCGATCCGGATGACCTTAACGTCATTCTCCGTCTGAGTCTCCATGTCGATATTAGCCTGTGAGGGAGCCGGTGCCGGTTGATCGGATAAGGGTGCGACGGCGGCGGAATACGTCTTGTATCCTCCCGATAGGTTTTTTACTCGCGTGAAGCCATGTGCCCGCAGGATTTGTTGCGCCAGATAACCGCGAAGCCCGACGGCGCAGAACGTATAAATCTCTTTGTCTTCAGGGAGTTCGTCGAGACGGTCGCGCAAATCGTCAAGTGGGATATTTACCGCACCTTCGATCGATCCGAACGCGTATTCTGTCGCTGTACGTACATCAAGCAGAAGCACTTTGTCACGGTCTGTCCGAACGATATCGCGCCATGAAACGACGGGCATCGTCCCGCTGACGATATTATTCGCCACGTAGCCTGCGATGGCTATCGGGTCTTTGGCCGACGAGAACGGTGGGGCGTACGTATGTTCTACTTTCATCAGATCGTAAATCGTACCGTCGTTTTTGATCAGCAACGCAATCTGATCGATGCGTTTATCCACCCCTTCATATCCTGCCGCCTGTGCACCGTAGAGCTTACCCGTTTCAGGGTGAAACGTGAGTTTGACGGTCAAAGGCAATGCGTCGGGGTAATAGCTTGCGTGGGAGACGGAATGCGTTGTGGATTCGGCATAAACCATCCCCAACTGTTTGAGGCGTTTGCCGGCCAAGCCCGTCGAAGCGACCGTCAGATCAAAGACTTTTGCGATCGACGAGGCAATCGCGCCTTCGTATCTCGCAACATTCCCGAAGACCATGTTGTCCGCCACGATCCGTCCTTGCCGATTGGCCGGGTTGGCGAGAAAGTTCAGGTAAGGCTTACCGGTCAGAGGATGAGGATATTCGATCGCATCTCCGACAGCATAGATGTTTTTCACCGATGTTTCGAGGTATTCATCTACCCGTATGCCTCCTGTCTCGCCAAGAGCTATTCCGGCTTTCTTCGCTAATGTGGTACGAGGACGGACGCCGATGGAGAGTATCACCATATCGGTCAAAAGCGTTTGACCGCTCTTGAGAAAGACTTCGATCTTGTCGCCCTTACGTTCAAAGCCTTCGACGCTCTGCTCCAGGAAAAGCGATACTCCTTTTTGCAGCAGATGCTGATGAACATGTGAAGCAATCGAAAAGTCGACGGGCGCCATCACTTGGTTCCCCATCTCGACGACGGATACATGCGCCCCCGTTCGATGCAGGTTCTCAGCCATCTCCAGACCGATAAATCCGGCTCCGACAATCACTGCGTTTTCGATCTTGTGCGAAGTGATGTACGTTTTGATCCGGTCGGTATCTTCTACATCTCGAAGCGTGAAGATCCCTTTGCTGTCGATCCCTTTCAACGGCGGACGGATGGCCGACGCTCCCGGAGAAAGCAATAGTTTGTCATAGTTTTCCGTGTAGGAAGAGCCGTCTGCACGCCGTACGGTCACCGTCTGTCTTGACGGATCAATGGCCACGACTTCGTTTTCAACCCTTACGTCGATTTTAAACTGACGACCAAACGATTCGGGCTTTTGCACAAACAGTCTTTCACGTCCTGCAATCGCACCGCCAATGTAATAAGGTAATCCGCAGTTGGCATACGAGATGTATTTCCCTTTCTCAAGCAGTACGATCTCCGAAAACTCATCGATGCGTCGAATCCTTGCTGCTGCGGTTGCTCCTCCCGCAACTCCACCTATAATAAGGTATTTCATATTCTTTCTAGAATAAATTTTCTCCTATATGTTGTTTTATTATGTTCCAATGGAAATAATGGCGCAAAGATAAAACTATATTTCCGATAAAACAAATTTCCAACGGAAAATTATTCATTGATTAGATATTTGCTTCGAGATTGCTAAATAAATATAAAAAACACAAAATCCTAAGGGCTTTATAGAGGGTTCGTTTTTTATTTATACTTTCGAAACATTATTAATTTTAAATCAGTAAAAAAATGGAAACGAACGTTAGAATGAGAACGGATAGTAGATATTATCAAGTTCAACGAAATTTGCGAATATGCAGTTGTTTTAAGGTTTTCTTTTTTAAATATTTTTGTTTGTTATTATCTTTAGTTGTGGGTATGTCTTGCAGGAAAGAAGACGGTCCGGACAAACAGGATGATGGCATCAGGATTGAAAATCTGGATACGAGGCTGCGGATAGCAGTGCCCGATAGTCTTGATCCGGATGTCGAGAATTTATGGCATGCCAATACCGGAAACATACTGGTATACTACCCACCGTTTAATATTTCCTATATGGGCAGGCCATATTCTTATAAGGGCAAAGCCTTCTTCGGCTATATGGATGAGCAGGGAGCGATTATCGAGTGCGAAGTGAAAAACCTGCCGGAATCCGTAAAGGACTGGAAAGCAGAGTTGGTGTATGATACTGGATTCGGTACGATTCGAGAAATCAATGTGCGGATGAACGGGGTTGTTCGGCTTGATACGGCCGGGCAGGCAATAAAACGAGGTATGCTGGAGTTGACTTCATTGGAACCGTCAGGGGGTAAATCCAAATCCGTATTGCAGCGGGGATTATATTTTCTCACATACCCGAGTCAGGACGAAAGGGTAAAGGTTGATTTTGTCAATGAAAGAGAGGTCGTATTTTTTTCAAAAGGGTACTATCATTATGAAATTCGTGAAGACAAACATACGATTGTACTGAAAGATACTGTTTCAGGAAAAGAATGGGAATATTTTTTCCATGTGATAAATGACTACGAATTTGAATTTGAGTATCCTTCGGGCAGTGTTTTAGAATATCCGAGGTTTCGGATTTTGACTTTCAAACATATAGATAAACTACACAAAAAAGTAAAGCTATGAAACGATTATATCTATGTCTATTTGTTGCACTTCTTGCAACGAGTCTGTTTGCTCAATCGGATTTTTTCTATTCGAAAGATGGGAAAAAAGAGGTATTTAAGATTCGAAAAGACCTCGTTGTCATTAAGACGAAATCGCAGGATTTGCAGGACCGGGCTATTCGGCAATTCAAGTTCGAATCGTTGGATAGGCTGTCCGACGGTTGGGTAAAAGCGAAGGTCGACCCGAATCGATTCCGGGATGAAGAACTTATGCGATCCGATAGGGTAGAAGATGTCTATTATATGTTGGAGTATAACAATACTGCACAGCTTGCTTTATCCAACAGTATTTTTGTCAAGCCCCGCGAAGGAGAAACGATAGAAAACGTAATCCGGAAAAGCGGATTATCCGGTAAAATCAGAAAAAATGAACTGATTTTGCCGGCATCGGGAATATCTCTACTGACGTTAGACTGCAAGATGAAAGATATTCTATCCGTATGCCGTAAGGTATATGAAACGGGAACGGTCGATTTTGTCGAACCCAATTTTTATATGGAAGCGATGTTGGGCAATACGTACTGGCCTCAACAGTGGACATTCAAAAATACCGGACAGACTGGTGGAATCCCCGGAATCGATATCAATATCGAGCCTGCGTGGAGAATCACCAAAGGTAACGGTAATATCAAGATTGCCATTGTCGATCAAGGTGTTGATTTAACGCATCCCGATCTGGAAGCCAATCTGCTGAAGTATCTCGGATATGATGCTACCGGAGGTAATTCCAAAGGAAGCTATACGGGTAATGACGGTCACGGCACATGGTGTGCCGGAGTGGTAGGCGCAATCGATAATTCCATCGGAGTGGTAGGCGTTGCACCGAAATGCAAAATGATACCGATAAGAATATTCTCAGATAATTATGTAATAACGCCTGTTCAAATAGATATTAATGTGAGAGGGCTTAGACATGCTTACCAATCCGGTGCTGATGTTATCAACAATTCATGGGGACTTAATAGCTACAAAAGCCCTACTCATGATGCCGTTATTAGCGAATGTATTCTTCGGGGAAGAAGCGGAAAAGGATGCGTAGTTGTTTTTTGTTCTCATAATGATGGAAAACCTCGGGTACGCTACCCTGCCAATCTTCCGAATGTAATGGCTGTAGGTTCCGTGGATAATAAAGGGAGACGCGTAGGGAGTTCCAACTACGGTAAAGACCTGGATGTGGTCGCTCCTGTTGGCCCAGACGGAAAAGAAGATGCGGCTATAAGAGTCTATACAACCGATTTACAAGGACCTAAAGGCACCAATACGGCGCCCGGTCCTGCAGGTGATTATCGCCATGGTTTTCGGGGTACTTCGGCTGCCTGTCCGCAGGTAGCGGGGATTGCCGCATTGATTTTGTCCGTTAATCCGCATCTGTACGAACATGAAGTCCGGAGTATTATCGAAATGACATGCCGTAAACTGGACCGTTATGAGTTTAAAGAGACGCCGAACCATCCCAACGGTTCCTGGAATAATGAGGTGGGGTACGGCTTGGTAGACGCCGAAGCCGCCGTCCAAGCGGCAAACTGTATCTATAATTTGGCGAATAACATATCGTCCAACCGATTTGCCCGGAGCTGCGGTTCCGGTTTTACATTGCAGAATGTAACGGTCTCTAATCGTGCAAAATTGACGGTCAAATCGCCTGAAACGTCCGTTAGCGGAACATTTGAGGTGAATTCAGGTTGTTGCTTTGAGATAAGATAATAAAAGGAGATAACAGGAACTCGTGTTCGGAGAATTTTGAGGGTGTGTCAAAACGCTATGTTTGGGCACACCCTCTTTTAGATGTGTAAATTCCTCCGGACTTTATTTAGCCTGCTTGGTGCTGTTCGAACAGACTGTTGTGACCGGATTTAATACGGTTGCTCTGAAGATTATTTGCAGAGCAGGCTTCTTTTAAGATTTATTTTCTACCTTTGTCCCCGAAAAAGTCAGTAGCATGAGACGCATTTTCCTGATTGGCTACATGGGAGCCGGTAAGACGACGATGGGCAAAGAGCTTTCGAAGCAAAGCGGATTGTCATTTATTGATCTCGATCACTTTATGGAGGGGCGATATCGTAAAACGGTTCGACAGCTTTTTGAAGAGAAGGGAGAAGAGACGTTTCGGCAAATCGAGAAAAAGGCCTTGTATGAAGTGGCTGATTTTGAAAACGTGGTTATATCTACCGGAGGAGGGACTCCGTGTTTTTTTGACAACATGGCATACATGAATTCGATCGGGACGACGGTCTACTTAAAGGCTTCACCTCAAGGGCTGTCCGAGCGTCTTGAACATTGCAGACCGAATCGCCCTTTGTTGAAGGGACTTTCGGGAGAAGGCTTGATGAATTTCGTCGCAGAATCATTGGCGCAGCGTGTGCCTTTTTACGAGCAGGCACACATTACGTTCGATGTAGAAGTATTGGTCACCGAGCATCACGTCATAGCACAAGCATCGAAGCTTCAAGAAATGATCGACACACGCTATTCGTAAAATATATATCCATATAATTATACTTTATTCTGAAAATATTGAACAATATTTAAATTGTCATGACAGAACCAACCAAAGTAACGACACTGGATCATGTGGTGATCCGTTTTTCGGGAGATAGCGGTGACGGTATGCAACTTACCGGTACGATCTTCTCCAATCTGTCGGCCATCTTCGGGAACGATATCTCCACGTTCCCCGACTATCCGGCCGAAGTGCGTGCGCCGCAAGGCTCACTGAGCGGTATTTCCGGCTTTCAGGTACATCTGGGAACAAAGAAAGTTTACACTCCCGGTGATAAGGCCGATGTACTGGTGGCCATGAACCCTGCGGCGCTTAAGGTTAACGTGAAGAATCTCAGACCGGGTTCGATCGTAATCATCGATTCCGACTCGTTCACGACGAGAGACCTTGAGAAGGCGGAGTTTAAGACCGAAGACCCTATGGAGGAGCTTGGTCTGACGAATGTGCAGGTCGTTTCCGCACCGATCTCGACCATGGTACGTGACGGACTGGCCGAATTCGGATTGGATAACAAATCGGCCTTGCGCTGCAAGAACATGTTTACGCTTGGGCTGGTTTGCTGGCTGTTTGATCGTCCGTTAGATCATGCAATGACCATGCTTCAGACCAAGTTTGCTAAAAAACCGGATATCGCCAAAGCCAATATCAAGGCTCTGACCGATGGATATAACTACGGAAACAACATTCATGCCTCCGTTTCGACTTACCGTATCGAAGGATCGAAGCAGAAGCCCGGCATTTATATGGATGTGAATGGAAATAATGCTACTTCGTACGGACTGATCGCTGCTGCCGAAAAAGCGAACCTTCGGTTGTTTCTCGGGAGCTATCCGATTACTCCCGCAACCGATATCTTACACGAACTGTCCAAGCACAAGAACCTTGGCGTCATCACCGTACAGGCCGAAGACGAGATCGCCGGCATTTGTACGGCGATCGGTGCCAGCTTTGCCGGCTGCTTGGGGGTGACATCGACCTCCGGTCCCGGACTGGCGCTCAAGAGCGAAGCCATCGGGTTAGCCATGATTGCCGAGTTACCGTTGGTGGTCATCGACGTGCAGCGCGGAGGCCCGTCGACCGGTATGCCTACCAAGAGCGAACAGGCCGACTTGATGCAGGCGCTTTACGGACGAAACGGAGAAAGCCCAGTCGTTGTACTGGCTGCCTCGACTCCTACCGACTGTTTCGATATGGCCTATTGGGCCGGTAAGTTGGCTGTGGAGCATATGACTCCGGTCATTCTGCTGACGGATGCGTTTATTGCGAACGGTTCTGCCGCCTGGCGTATCCCGGATTACCTGAACGATTATCCGGAAATCAGACCGAACTACGTGGAGAATTACAGGAATCCCGAGCCGTGGAAAGCCTACCGGCGCGATAAGAATACGCTTGTCCGCTATTGGGCAGTGCCCGGAACCGAAGGGTTTACGCATCGTATCGGCGGGTTGGAGAAAGATTACGATACCAGTTCTATCTCGACCGATCCCAGGAACCATCAGAAGATGGTGCAGACACGTCAGGGGAAAATCGACAAGATTGCAGATTATATTCCCGATGTCGAAGTGTTGGGCGATCAGGATGCCGACCTGCTGATCGTAGGCTGGGGCGGCACGTACGGTCATCTGCATGAGGCGATGGACATTCTGCGTCAGAACGGCCATAAGATCGGACTGGCTCATTTCCGTTTTATCAACCCGTTGCCTAAAAATACGGAGCAGATCCTGAAACATTATCCCAACGTGGTGGTCGCCGAACAGAATAACGGACAGTTTGCCGGCTATCTGCGGAGTAAGATCAAAGACTTCAATCCGCATAAGTTTAATCGTATCAAAGGACAACCCTTTGTTGTATCCCGTTTGGTTGAAGAATTCACGAAAATTATGGAGGGCAAATAAAATGATGAATACAGATTTGAAATATACTCCCAAAGATTATAAAAGCGATCAGTATGTGCGCTGGTGCCCCGGATGCGGCGATCATGCCACGTTAAACTGTCTGCACAAGGCCATGGCCGAAGTGGGGATACCGCCCCATCAGACGGCCGTGATCTCCGGTATCGGCTGCTCGTCGCGATTGCCGTATTATATGAATGCGTATGGCTTTCATACCATTCACGGCCGCGGCGCCGCCATTGCGACGGGGGTGAAAACGGCACGTCCCGATCTGAGTGTCTGGCTCGTCACCGGCGACGGAGACTGTCTGGCCATCGGAGGAAATCACTTCATCCATGCCATTCGACGTAATGTCGATCTGAATATTGTGTTGATGAACAATAAGATCTACGGGTTGACGAAGGGACAGTATTCTCCGACCTCCGATCGTGGATTCGTATCGAAAAGTTCGCCATACGGAACAGTGGAAGATCCGTTTATTCCCGCCGAGCTGACATTGGGTGCCCGCGGCCATTTCTTCGCCCGTGCGCTTGATGTGGACCTATCGAACCTGACGGATACTCTTGCGGCATCCGCCCGCCATAAAGGAGCATCCGTTACGGAGGTGCTTGTCAATTGCGTCATCTTTAATCATGGGATCCATCGGCAGGTTTCGGACCGCGAGGTACGTGCCGAGAAGACGATTTTCCTGCGCCACGGCGAAAAGATGCTCTTCGGCAAAGACAATCAGAAGGGACTTGTGCTTGACGGCTTGAAGTTGAAGGCGGTGACACTTGGAGAAGACGGTTATACGATCGACGATATCCTTGTTCACGATGCGCACGAAAGAGATAACACGTTGCACATGATGCTTGCTATGATGAGAGACGAGATGCCTTTAGCACTCGGTATTATCCGCGATGTAGAAGCACCGGTGTACGATGAGTCCGTACATCGGCAGCTTGCCGATGTACAGGCTAAGAAGTCTCCCCGAACACTGCACGAGATGTTGATGACCGGCGAGACGTGGGAAGTCAAGTAAGTCGTTGTACTTAGATAAGACAGGAAAAAGTCGCCCCTTAAGACGAGGAGGCGACTTTTTTTAATGCCATACAGAGGGTCGGTAGGGAAGAGTAGGCGGAAGCATCAGGAGTTCTTCGGCCAATCGCCCACGATAAAGATGGGGCAGGCCATTATGTATGAGATGTCGAAAACTGCGAAAAGTTTAGGATGTTCGCGTTAAATAATACTAACATATTGTGTTGTTCCGCAAATAAATCGTTCTTTTGCACTAAAATTGGGTAGGTCATATCCTGATTACCTCCCAATGGTTGCAGAAATAACGTACAGGAGCATGACAGCAAGCAAGAAGAAAGCGCCGATTTCGTTTTTCAACTCCCGCCTGATTTCCGTCATAAGCATTGCACTCGCATTGTATATGATGGGTCTTTTCTTTATATTCGGGCTGATAAGTAAAGAATTGTCGGTTTATATGAAGGAGAACATTGCGTTTTCCATCCTCCTCAAAGAGGACATCAAAGAGGCTGATATCCGGCAAATGGAGAGGCAGTTGAATGCACAACCGTTCATCAAGAGCGCGAAATACATCTCGAAGGAGGAGGCGGCCCGGGAGATGGTCGCCGAATTGGGAGAAGACCCGCAGATGTTTCTTGGAATTAATCCCTTTCAGGCGTCGATGGAGGTAAAGTTAAAATCCGCCTATGCCAATCCGGACAGTTTGCAACAAATTGAAAAGAAGCTCACTTCATATACGAATGTGTCGGAATTGCTGTATCAGAAAGATATCATGCAGGTGGTGAACAACAACGTCCGGCGTATCGGCCTGGTATTGTTTATGCTGATAACGATTCTGGTTCTGATTTCGTTTGTATTGATTAGCAATACCATCCGGCTGTTGATTTATTCGAAGCGTTTCTTAGTGTACACCATGCGGCTCGTCGGAGCCACCCCGGCGTTTATCCGCCGGCCGTTTATCCGCTATAATATTGTCAGCGGACTGATTGCCGGCGTACTGGCAATAATGATGCTGATGGGTACGTTGTATTATCTGGAAGGTGAACTTGCCGGATTAGAGCAAATACTGCGCGGTGAAGGGTTACTTATTGTTTATGGTGCGGTGCTTGTGTTGGGGATCGTGCTGGCGGTATTGGCAGCCTGGTTTGCCGTAAACCGCTATATGTATATGGCTGTAGGAAAAATGTATTATATTTAAACAGAAGGATATATTAGAACAAACATGAAAGATTTTGCATTTGGGAAGAGCAATTTTATCTGGGTCGGAGTTTCCGTCTTCTTGATTATTGTTGGTTTCGCTCTGATGAGTGGAGGCGGGTCGAAAGACGGCATCTCTTTCAATCCTGAGATTTTCAGCAAACAGCGTATTGTTATTGCCCCGATCGTGACGATGGTCGGATTTATACTTATGGTTTTCGCTATTTTGAAAGGGGATAAGAAAACCGCGGAACATAAGGACGAAACCCTCGGCGAATGAGCTGGATCGAAGCGATTATTCTCGGGATTATTCAGGGGCTGACGGAGTTTCTGCCGGTCAGCAGCAGTGGGCATCTGACCATTGCCGGTACATTGTTCGGGATGAAAGACGGTGAAAAGATTCTCGCTTTCACCACGTTGCTTCATGTGGCTACGGTATGCAGCACCATCGTTGTGCTGTGGGGAGAGATCACAGACCTGTTCAAAGGTTTTTTTTCGTTCCGGCGCAACGAAGAGACGTTGACCGTTGCGAAGCTTTTGCTCTCTGCCGTACCGGTCGGTATTATCGGACTGTTTTTTAAGGATCAGGTCGAGGCCGTATTCGGGCAGGGGCTGTTTATTGTAGGGTGTATGTTGCTGCTTACCGCTGCCTTGCTGCTGGTATCGTATTTGACCAAGCCTGACGTGCGGAAAGATCGAATCTCGTTTCGCGATGCCTTGATCATCGGAGTGGCGCAGGCTTGCGCCGTTATGCCGGGCCTCTCGCGATCGGGTGCGACCATTGCAACGGGCATAATGCTCGGGAACAAGAAAGAGCGGGTAGCGAAGTTTTCGTTTTTGATGGTACTCATCCCGGTCTTGGGCGAAGCCCTGCTCGATGTGTTGAAGATGCTTAAGGGCGATGAGGTCTCGGCTTATGCGACCATGTCGCCGGTAGCGATGTTATGCGGTTTTGCGGCGGCTTTCGTTTCGGGGGCTGTTGCCTGCAAATGGATGATCGGCATCGTCAAGCGGGGTAAGCTGATCTATTTCGCTTATTATTGTATGGCTATCGGAACGCTGGCCATCATCTATTCATTCTTTAAATAAACGAGGCTGCGATGGATTTTCTTGCGGGTGAAATCGTATGTTTTGACAAGCCGTTGGACTGGACATCGTTCGATTTGGTGAACAAGTTCCGCTATCTGCTATCCCGCAGGCTGAAGGTTAAAAAGATCAAAGTAGGACATGCCGGGACGTTGGATCCCAAGGCGACGGGGGTTCTGATTGTCTGCACGGGGAAGGCGACGAAGCGTATCGACGAGTTCCAGTATCAGACGAAGGAATATGTGGCGACTTTACAACTGGGGGCGACTACTCCGTCTTTCGATCTGGAGAAGGAAATCGATTGTACTTATCCGACCGGACATATCACGCGCGAGTTGGTCGAGCAAACGTTGACTACATTCGTGGGCACGATCCGGCAGGTACCGCCTGTTTTTTCGGCCTGCAAGGTGGGGGGGAAGCGCGCTTACGAGCTGGCACGCAGAGGCGAAGAAGTCGCCTTAAAAGCAAAGACGCTTGTTATCGACGAGTTGGAACTGCTGGAATACGCGCTTCCGGTCATCAAGATACGGGTAGTATGCAGCAAAGGAACGTATATCCGTGCGTTGGCACGCGACATCGGGATAGCTCTCCGTTCCGGAGCGCATCTGATCGCCTTGCAACGTACGCGTATCGGTGAGGTGACCCTCGACTGTTGCATTCGTCCCGAAGAGATGGAGACTTTTCTGGATCGTACGCTGGCAGAGTTGTCTCATCCGGTTGAATCATCGAATTAAAATAAAATAATCATATGAAACTCTCAAACTTCAAATTCAATTTGCCGCCGGAATTGATTGCGGCGTATCCGGCACCGCACCGCGACGAGTCTCGTCTGATGGTCTTGCATCGGGATACCGGAAAGATCGAGCATAAGGTCTTCAAAGACCTCCTCAAATATTTCGGCGCCGGCGACGTGTTCGTGATGAACAATACACGGGTGTTTCCGGCTCGTTTGTACGGCAATAAGGAAAAGACCGGTGCTAAAATCGAAGTCTTCCTGCTTCGAGAGCTGAATGAGAGCATGCGTTTGTGGGATGTGCTGGTTGATCCGGCGCGTAAGATTCGTATCGGCAACAAGCTTTACTTCGGGAAGAATGACTCGATGGTAGCGGAAGTGATTGACAATACCACTTCACGCGGACGGACGTTGCGTTTCCTCTACGACGGCACGCACGAAGAGTTTGTCAAAGCACTGTTTGCTTTGGGCGAAACGCCGCTGCCCAAATATATGAACCGACCGGCCGAGCCTGACGATGTAGAGCGTTATCAGACCATTTTCGCTACGGAAGAGGGCGCTGTTGTCGCTCCGGCTGCAGGGCTGCATTTCAGTCGTGAGTTGATGAAGCGGCTTGAGATCAAAGATTGCAACTTCGTTTATCTGACCGTACATTCCGGCTTGGGCATCTATCGCGAGATTGACGTCGAAGATTTGTCAAAACATAAGGTCGATTCCGAACAGATGATTATTAACGGCGAAGTGGTGGAGGCCGTTAACAAGGCCAAAGGCAACGGTCGCAAGGTATGTGCCGTGGGTACCTCGGTGATGCGTGCCATTGAGACGGCGGTCGGGACAGACCGTAACCTGAAAGAGTATGACGGATGGACGAATAAGTTTATCTTCCTGCCTTACGAGTTCAGTATTGCTAACGCGATGATTACGAACTTTCACATGCCGCTCTCTACGTTGCTGATGATGACGGCCTCGTTCGGTGGGTATGATCTGACGATGGAAGCCTATCAGACGGCTATCAAGGAGAAATACCGTTTTTGTGCTTACGGCGATGCCATGTTGATTTTATGACGACGGGCGACGCACAGACAAACCATGTTTACTTGAGTTTAGGCTCCAATCAGGGGAATAAGCGAAAAAATATGATTACAGCATTGGCACTGTTGGCCGAAAGGGCGGGAGATATTACCCTTTCGGCTTTTTATGAGACCGAACCGTGGGGGTTCGATTCGGACCATACGTTCCTCAACGCCGTGGCATACCTGCAAACGACACTTTCGCCTACAGACCTGCTGGTACTTACGCAGCAGATCGAACGCGAGTTGGGACGTACGGTCAAAAGCGAGAACCGCATTTATCATGACCGTCCGATCGATATCGATATCTTGCTGTACGACGATTTAGTGTGTGAGACGCCCGAGCTTACCGTTCCCCATCCGTTGATGCACCGACGGCGGTTTGTGCTCGAGCCGCTGGCCGAGGTAGCGCCGGCACTCCGCCATCCGGTATTGCATCGCACGGTCGACGAGCTGCTTCACGCCCTGTGACACAGTCGCGACATGACCGTCGTTACAGATTCAGCTGCATCCCTTTCGGGTATTTCACGCTGTAACTGATCTGATAGCTTTTCGTCTCGCCCGGTTGAAACGTATCTTCCCACGTGAGCACTCCCGTATCCGCCTTGTTCGTTGTCGGCGGGGTTGTTTCTTTCAACAGTTCTACTTCGATATTTTTCTGTGTCGAGATCGGATACTGATCTTTGAGCGTCAGTTTGATTTCTTTCTTCTGGTTGTTTTTAACGGTGATTTTGAAGGTGAACACTTGCTTCACATCCGATCCGAAAAGGCGCGTACTGCTGAAATCCTGCATCTTTTCCCGTTTCACGGAGATGCGCTGATCCGTGCCGAGCGTCAGTGTCATGTTCTGCAGCGTACCGGAGCCATCGATATACGTTTCGCCCAGATACATATCGTCGTACGAGATCATCGCCTTGCCGCTTGGCAGATCCAGCTTCTCGCTTTCCGTCAGTTCGGCGGTGAGGTACGTGCGGGTATCTAATTTCGGCGCCGCATAGAAGCGGTAAGTGGCGTTGGCTTGCTGTACCCGCAGGTCGATATTCTGTTCTTTGCCATTACCGGGGATGGTGTAGGGCAGGTCGATGGCATACGTCGTGACCAGCGCATTTTCGTCCACCGTCAGATAGTCGTCTACCGTTGCTTCGGCTTTGGCTGCCGAGGGCTCTTCTGCCGCCATCTCCATGTTTGCTTTCTCGGCGTAGGTGTTTCGTGCGGACGGCTGGCTACGTAGCATCGGCATGGGAGACCATTCGCGCAGAAACCATGTGTTGAATAGTGGAGCGACTTGTTCCTTGCCGGGCGCTCCTGTCGAGAGAGTCAGCTTCACACGTTTCCAGTCGACGCCCGTCGTCTGGCGTACCCGTGCTTTCGAGACGATCTGTACCGGGTGCTCGATCGATTCCACATGCAGATGGTAATAAGGCGACCAGCCGGCCGCGAACGTGCAATAACTCACTGCCAGCCGGCTCTTCATGGCCGATGGCGCAGTGAGGCTCAGCTTCAGCGCACCTGTCTCGTGTCCGCCGGCCTTCAGCTCACCCGTGATACGTGCGATGTCCGCTTCGAGGTGTTTCTTTTCTTCTTCACGCCTGATCAGCAGGGTCTCGATCTCAATGTGCTTGTCCTTGAAATATTCCATGCTTTTCGACAGTTCGTCGAGCGTCATGCCCTTTTCCTGCGAAGCCATCTTCTGGGTCATGCCTTTCTCTAGTAGTTCCAGCATCTGCCGGTGCACACTCATCTCAATGTCGATCTGCTGCCCTTTCTTTTGATACATCACCAGTGAGTCGCGCAACTTCCGGAGCACCGGATCAGAAATATGCTCCGATACATGTGCTGGCACGAACTCGTATGCCGAGATAACAATTCCCGCTCCGGCACGTATGTTCAGACTGCCGGCATCGATCTGGGTGCTCAACCCTTCAATCCATACTTCATTCTCGCCTTGCGTTAAGGCTATTTCGGCCGAATGTTTCAGTTCGGCTCCATGGAAAAAGACCGTTACCTCGTCTAATTTTGATCGGACCGTCTTTCGTTCATTCGCTTGTGTTTCCATCATCATATTCATCATAAAAATCGCGGTTAAAATAATTCCTGCTGTTCTCATTTTTTACTTGTTTTTTTAGGTATTCTTAACGTTATGCAAAGTTACACGATAATTTTGAATTTCTTTGGATTATTGAATGAATTCTTGTTCTGTTGGATGGTTGGTCTGTTTTTGAAGAACGAAAAGGCCTTCGGGTATTTTATTTGTTGTTGAGGTGTTTAGTCGTTGAATGCTGACGGCTGACTGAAACCTTGCGGTTTATTCCTTACCGCAAAGGAAAACGCAAAGAACCGCGTTTTGTCATTCCGAACATAGTGAGGAATCCCGCGAGGAAAAGGAAGGAGATTCTTCGCTTCGCTCTGAATGACAAAAGACGATGCAACAATTCAACAACAAACACCCGCAGGGTAACAAACCTCCCACAGGGACTTGTTCTTCATTTTTCCCTTCTTCATCGTTTCTGTATGACAAAAAAATGTTTCCTTTGCAGTCAAGAACAACAACAAACGAAAACATGAAACACAGACATTCACTGGTGGGGCAGGGCTATATGCTGCCATTTGTGCTGATTACTTTTTTCTTTTTTTCAATTGTAATCCTTTCATAGATGAAATATGGCTGAAAGCGTAATATTTCTCCCGGGCTCGGGCAACCATTGAATCGTATTCTCAGCTGCTTTGGCATATCGTTTATCAAAAATATTGTCTATATTCAACTGCAAAGTCCAATTTTTATTATAACGATAGCTAACCATAATATTTCCGACAAATGCAGGGTTGAACCACATCTCGTTAGCAAGATCAGCATACGACTTGCTGGAGTAGTCAAATCCGATTCCCAAACGGAAAAGATGTTTTATCGAATTATTATTGAAAAATATCCACCCAAAAGCCGTATGAACAGGTGAATATGGCAAATAATTCCCCTTCATTTCCGATTTTGAAATGGATGTACTGGAATATTCTCCCACCCGAGAAGTTGTGAAAGCATAACCTCCCCGTAAACTGAGATATGTTACGGGAGAGTATGTCACTTCTGTTTCAAAGCCATCCGAGTTAACCGTACCAACTTGTCCAATCACACTCTTGCCTTCTGTATTCTTTCCCAACTTTTGTACAATATTCGTCTTTCGGATATGAAAAGCTGACAATTCGAGTAAAAAAACATCATTGATTTTAGAATGAAGGCCTATTTCATATTGCATTCCACGCTCCGGGGCATATATTTTTCCTGTCGAACCGGGTTCTATGATATTTCCTTTATTATCAACATAAATATAACTTTTGTCTCCAATAGTCCTTATCGGTCTAAATGAATTGGAAACGGAAGCATAGATTCTGTTATTTGCAGCAAATTCATAAATCAATCCGAACTTATATGTCAAGGCATTGTCTGGAAGAATGTATTCCATGCCCTCTTCTGTGACGGTACGATGGTTGGTCTTATTGTTTTTTACCTTCCTCCTGAATAGATTATAACGCAATGCAAGCATGACGGACCAACGTTTATTCAAAGCAACCTGATCAAACAATGAAAGAGAATGATAATATTCCTTAACATTTACTCTGTTTGTAAATTTGGCCTCCAAATATCCAGGGTTGGCTATCGGATGATAGATAGACATCGCCGTCGTCGTGGCAGGTCCTGAAAAATTGCTGCCTTGCCATCTCTGCAAATACATATAAGAGAAATCATGACCGAACGATACAAGATGATTTATTCCCCATGTATCCAAACTCCCCTGTATTTCTATTTGATTGCCTATATAATAATTGTCATAATCAAAATGAAACGGCTCACGAATAATTGAATCAATACTGATATACCTTTTTTCTTTGCCGTTTAGATAATAATGCTTGTAACGTCCGGAAGTTTTGCTTGTCAAATGTGAAAACTCTTCCGACTGTAAGTAACTCAATGTATTATATGATAAGCCGAATATATTTCGCAACTTCCATTGGTCTGAAAACGTATGTTCCCAGATGTTTGTCGTTGAGAGATGTTTATCATTCAAATGATCATCTACATAGGTGAGATTTGTTTTCTTCAGATCGACCCCTTCAGGAATGTCACCAATCGAATAAATTTTCTTTCCGCTTTCATCATATATATCGTTGAAAAAGCGTGGAATACCAGGATCAGTATGCACTCTGTTATCATATGCTATCGCAGAAAAAGAAAACTTATTCCTGATATTGGGACGAAAATCTAATGCCAGATAGATATTATGAGATTTTTTGTCGTTTTTTCTCCATCCGTCGCTTTGTATACCGGTATAATCGATTCTAAAATTAACTTTTGACGATAAGGAACCGGAAGCACCTAACTGAGCGGTATACGTATTCCAACTGCCGAAAGCGAGCCTTGCATCCATTGAGGCTGTTGCCGACGGCTGGTTGTAAATAATATTAATGATACCGCCAATAGCAGAATGGCCGATCATTGCCGAGGAAGGCCCTTTGAGTACCTCAATCCGATTAACTCCGACAAATGATGAAGTGGGAGCACAAGAATAAAACTCAGACCTTTCGTCTCGAATACCATTCGATAACAACACAACACCATTGAGGCCTCTAGTACGAAACATATGAAATCCTCCGTAATTATTCATCACTCTTATCCCGGTCGTTGTTTTATTGATGTTGAGCAGATCGGTGATGTTTAGATCAGATAACACCCTGCCTTCGACAACAGACATCGTAAGGGGCATTTCCGATAGTGCAACAGGCAGTTTAAGCAGACTTGTTTTGCGAATGTGACGTCCAACAACCACATGTTCCTCCAGATGGATAACAGTATCCTTCTCTTCATCGAATTTCAGATTGTTTTCCGAATCGGTTTGCCCATGTACAAAAGCAAACAGGCATGTCGAAAAAAACAGACATAAAAAAATTTTCTTTCTCATAACATTATTCATATAATAAACAAAAGATTCGTGTGTCCGCTTATGCATCCGCGCTGATCATCTGCAAAATAAAAATGGCTAACAGAACATATCAGCAGTTGAAAACGGCGAATTTACATAAAAAACGCGATATTTAAGCCAATGGAGATAAAAAAACGAGGAGTGTAGTTTCTCCTTAGCCAATGAACCATTTACGACACCCCCAGAGGTGGTACTTCAAACGTAAGGGGTGATTATGACCGACCGTCTTAGGTAGAAATATGTATATCTGTCACTTAACGTGTGACATGAAACTATTTAGGACAATATTGCGTCTCTACGGGTAAACTGACTGCCGGATGCTGAAAATCGACTGCTGACGACTATCCCAAAGGATTTTAACCATCCCATACGACTTTTCTCTTCGTTTTTCGCTTCTTCATCGTTTACGTATGACAAAAAAATGTTTCCTTTGCAGTCAAGAACAACAAAAAACGAAAACATGAAACACAGACATTCACTGGTGGGGCAGGGCTATATGCTTCCATTTGTGTTGATTACTTTTTTCTTTTTCCTGTGGGGATTTGCACGGGCGATTCTCGACGTGCTCAATCCATTTTTCCAGGAGACATTCCAAATCAACAAGACGCAGGCATCGCTGATTCAGTTCGTCACCTATCTGGCATACTTTCTGATGGCTGTGCCTGCCGGCATGATGATTCGCCGGTACGGTACCCGTAAAGGTGTCGTTGTCGGGCTTCTGGCTTTCGGCGGGGCAGCACTGGCTTTTGTGGCGAGTCGTTTCTTCGGGCCATACATCTTTCGGTTTTATCTGTTGCTGTTGTTTGTCATCGGTTGCGGGCTGGCCTGTCTTGAGGTGGCTGCTAATCCGTACGTGACATTGCTCGGCGATAAGGAGACAGCTGCCGGACGCATCAACCGGGCGCAGTCGTTCAACGGGCTGGGGTGTATTTGCGGGTCGTTGCTGGGGGGCATCTATTGTTTTTCGGGCGAAAATCCGAACATCTCGATCCCGTACATAGGTATCGGGGCGATTGTGTTAGTGATCGCTGTCTTGTTTTCGCGGGTGAGGTTGCCTGAATTTGTTATAGAAGACGAAGGTTCCGCTGCGCGCTCTCGTCCGACGAAAGGGCTGAGTGCCCGACCGCTGTTTCTTTTCGGTCTTTTTGCGCTGTTCTGTTACGAGATTGCCGAGATCGCCATCAACTCATTCTTTATCAATTATGCGGTCGAGAATCACATGGTTGAGTGGTTTACCAACTTTATCGCCACGCATTTCGGGATGAATCTTCACCCTAAGTTTATCGCCTCCATCGTGCTGTCGGTCGGTCTGCTACTTTTTATGCTCGGTCGGTTTGCGGGCAGTATGCTTATGCAACGTATGCGTGCCGAGCAAGTCCTGTTCGGTTGTGCCATCGGGACGGTGACGATGACCACCCTTGTGGTGATGGATATGCACGGAGTCTCTTTCGTGGCCTCGATCCTGATTTTCGTTTTTGAATCGATTATGTTCCCGACAATTTTCGCCTTATCGATCAAAGGTTTAGGAAGCCTTACGCAAAAGGCGTCAGCTATCTTGATGATGACACCTGTCGGCGGAGCCATCGGTACGGTACTGATGGGAATGGCTGCCGATATGCACAACATGACGTTCTCGTTTCTTGTGCCCTTGACGGCGTTTGCGGTAATTTTGATTTATACCGTCGTTCTTTTGCGGAAGAAACCGGAATAGAACGGGGATTCAGTCTGACAATCAGTCCGGATGAAGACTTTATCGAAAGAATAAAAATCAAAAATAAATACATATCGACGGGTAAAAAACGTTAATACATCCCTGCTTCCTCCTCGAAAAGATGTATTTTTGTCGACGATCCAGGTTATCATTCTTAGTGACATAGAAAGGGTCACGTTATATATTTACATTTATCGAAACATAATGAAAACTGCTTTTCACCCATGGATGCTTCTTGTTGTCGTCATGCTTTTAAGCGTGTCGGGAGTTTATGCGTCCGTGATCGTTCCCAACGATGCCGCGAACCGCAATGTGACGTGGAGCGGCAACCATGAATCGATGGCCCTGGTCGATAACGATGGCAAGGTGTATGCCAGCAGGGCGGGTGAGGCGGAAACATCGGCATGGAGCGACTATGGCCGGCTGTACGTTACATCGCCGGTGAAGGAGGTGATTGAAGTGTATGCCCTGACAGGCGTAATCGTTTATCGTGCAATGAAACAGCCGGGTGAGACGGTCTTCGATCTGAACGTGCCGCGCGGCATCGTCATCGTGAAAGGCTCGTCGGGCTGGGTACGTAAAGTGAAACTCTGAATGAGTTGATTGGATTACTCTTGAGCTGTTTTAACCTCTTTCCCGATACCGAAATGACAAAGATATATATGGTTGCTTTACTATCGTTTTGTGTATGGATCATCCATGCGCAGCACGATCGTAGTGCAACCGTTCTTCGTTCTGCTGCCAAGGGACTGGAATATGAAGTGAAGGCCGGGTTTCATATCGGGGGGGCATCGCCGTTGCCCTTGCCGCACGAGATACGTGAGATCAGTGGTTATAACCCGACATTAGCCATCCCGATCGAAGGGACGGTGACACAATGGTTGGGTAAGCAGAGGAAATGTGGCGTGACCGCAGGACTGAAATTAGAGAATAAAGGGATGATTACTTGCTCGCGTGTGAAGAATTACCGTACCGAGATTATCGGCGACGGGGGAGAGAAAGTCAGCGGGCGCTGGACGGGATATGTCAAGACTAAAATGCGTACTGCGTACCTGACAATGCCTCTGCTGGCTGCTTACCGGCTCGATGAGCGCTGGGTGATACGCGGCGGCGCTTACGTCTCTTATCTGACCGAGGGCGACTTTTCCGGACACGTGTACGACGGCTACCTGCGAGAAGGCGACCCGACCGGTCCTAAAATTGAGTTTAAGGACGGGCGGATCGCCACCTACGATTTTTCCAACCGGCTGCGACATTTCGTATATGGCGCTCAAATGGGTATCTCATGGCGCGCCTTCAAGCATTTCAATACGTTCGCCGATCTCTCGTGGGGCTTGAACGGTCTGTTTAAAAGCGATTTTGAAACCATCTCATTCGCTCTGTACCCCATCTATCTGAATGCCGGATTCGGATATGTCTTTTAATCAATTGGCCGCTTTGGTCAAAGTCAGACCGATCTCGATTTTCGTCGATTTTTCCAACAGGTTGGGGAGTTCCTTGGCTATAAGAGGCTTCGCATAGTCCGGAATACTTTTGACCGATGCCAACAGGACAGGCAGCACATTGCGTAATGCCTTAACCGTTTCCGTGTCGAGATAGAAGCGGGTAGAGGAACCATTCGAGGTATAATATACGGGTATCCCGGCCTTAAACAGCACTTTGATAGCAGCCAATTTCGTAGCATCAAGACCTTTCATTTCCGCGAAAACCTTGTCTGCGTCCGGATGCAACAGGATTTTGTTAGCGACTTTTGTGTTGTATGTCGCATAACCTTTGGCCGCCATCCATTCTTTCGAATCTTTTTTCTTATATGTGGCTTCAATTTTTCCATCGGCCGTGAACGTAACGTCTTTCAGCCCGGCCTGTACGAGTTCGTTCAGGGTCGGAGTCATCATGGCAGTCAATTGCTTGACCGTAAGTTTGATCTTTCCCGCCTCAATCACGACATTGTCCGGAGCTTCCCACACGATATCCATCGGCATTTCTTTTACATTCCATTTACCCGCCAATTCGAATGGCTTCTTGTCGTCATTTTTGTTACATCCGCTGAAAATGCCCATCGTACATACGAGCATACAGCAATACATTAAAAAACTTTTTCTCATCATTCTTCTGTTTAGAGTTAAACTTGGTTTTTTTATCGGGACAAAAGTACTACATTTGCCGGCAAAAAAAATCTTTTTATGAAACGTTATGACTTTGATGAAATTATTGAGAGAAAAGGTACGGATTGTATCAAGTTCGATGCGTTGAAAGAGCATTTCGGACGTGATGATCTGATGCCGTTTTGGATTGCCGACACGGATTTTCGCACGCCCGATTTTATCATTGATGCGCTGAAGGCACGATGCGAACATCCGGTTTTCGGGTATACATACCCGTCGGACGAGTATTACAACAGTATTATTGATTGGGTGCGTGACCTGCACGGGTGGGAGATTCGTCGCGAATGGCTTTCGTATATTCCCGGCATCGTCAAAGGGTTTGCGTTTGTACTCGACCATTTTACGCACAAAGGGGATAAGGTCATCATCCAACCGCCGGTGTATCATCCGTTCCACTTGGTGCCCGAAGCGATGCATCGCGAAGTGGTATATAACCCGTTGCGTAAAACGAACGGCTCGTATGAAATGGATTTCGATCACCTCGAATCTGTCATCGACGAAGGCTGCAAAGCCTTGATCCTTTCCAATCCGCATAACCCTGCCGGTATCGTCTGGCCGAAAGAAACGCTGCAAAGGCTGGCTTCGATCTGTGCCAAACACCATATTCTCGTTATTTCGGACGAGATTCATGCCGAAATGGCCTATCCTGCGTTTACGCATCATCCGTTCCCGACCGTGTCGGACGAAGCGGCGGCATGCAGCATCACTTTCACGGCTCCCAGTAAGACCTTTAATATTGCCGGCATCGTGTCATCCTACGCTATCGTACCCGACGATAAGCTGCGCAAGGAGTTTTACTCGTTTCTTGAATCGGGCGAGTTCAACCATGGAACGATTTTTGCCTACACGGCTACCATTGCCGCTTACCGGCATGGTGCGGAATGGCGTAGGCAGATGCTGGACTATGTGTCGAAGAATATAGATTTTGTGGAAGCGTATCTGAAGCAACATATTCCGCAACTCAGCATATATCGGCCACAGGCATCGTTTCTTATCTGGCTTGACTGCCGAGGGATGAAGTTGAAACAGAAAGGGCTGGTCGACTTCTTTGTGAATGATGCCGGACTGGCGCTGAATGACGGATCGATGTTCGGTTCCGGGGGAGAAGGATACATGCGTCTGAACGTAGGTTGTCCACGTGCTACACTCGAACAAGCGCTGGAGAGACTGAAAAACGCCGTGAAAAAGAGGATGGGTTAGGGTTATCTCCTTCAGGTTGAAGGCGAATTGACTGGTAACTGTAACCTGTCCCCCCGATGTGCGTCCATAACGGTATGGAACAGTGGAGCGACATGGAATATGTTGAAAAGGTTCAGGCCGGGGATGCGGAATATTTTGCTCCGCTGCTGGAACGTTACAGTCAGCCCGTCTTTTCGTTATTGGTGCGGATCGTAGGCAATCGTGAAGATGCGGAAGAGCTGACCCAGGATGTGTTCCTGAAAGTATTTCGTTCGCTCTCCTCATTCCGGCGTAACAGTAGCTTTGCGACGTGGCTCTACCGCATTGCCTACAATACGGCTGTTTCGGCGACACGCCGGCCGAAGCGCGAATGGATGTCGTTTGACGATTCCGGGATGGAGCGTATGGCGGAAGAGACATCGGACGATGAGGCGGACGAAGTCTTCAATGAGGAACGTCAGCAGCGACTTGAGCAGGCGCTGGATCAACTTCGGCCGGGTGATCGAGCGCTGATCCTGCTTTATTACCAGCAGAAAAAAACGATGGAGGAGATTGCGAAGATTACGGGACTGACGCTGTCGAACGTGAAAGTGAAGATGCACCGTATCCGCAAGAAATTAATGGATCGCGTAAAAAAATAGAAAGGATTGAATGATGGAACGAATAGAAAAAGACCGTTTGAATGATTGGTTTGCCCGGCTGCCGGATAAGAAGCTTCCGGCGGACTTTCAGACCCTCCTCATGGAACGCATCCGGCAGGAGGCACTGCTCCGTGCCGAACGCCGCAAAGAACGCTTGAACCTGTTGGGGATGGGTGTCCTGATCATATCTCTCCTGGGCGGCCTTGCTGTCCTGTTTTTCTTTTTGGGCATTTCATGGCAATGGCCGCAGTGGCGGATATCGCTCCCCGAGATGTCTACTTTCTTGTTTTACGCATATATCGGAGCATTAGCTTTTGCACTTTGGATGGCCGATACCGCTTTCCGAAGATATTACTGCAAAAAATACCCGCACGAGAGCACATGAAAAAAATTGAAATTCAAAGATTTTCTTCCGAGAACGGCTTCCTCTTCGAAAAAAAGCATTATCTTTGTCCCACTTTTTCGGATTATTTTTAGTGAGTAATAAATAGATTGTCGAACTTTTAATTAAAAAAAACGGAGTATTAACTTTAAAATGGAGAATTTAAAAAACATTGTCCCTGACGAAAACTTCAATTGGGAGTCGTACGAAAAGGGAGATTTAAACACGGAGGTAAAAAAAGACGAACTGGTCAAGACCTACGATGAAACCTTGAATACCATGAGAGACAAGGAAGTCGTAATCGGAACCGTGACATCACTGAACAAACGTGAGGTGGTGGTTAACATTGGTTTCAAGTCGGACGGTGTCGTACCGATGTCCGAGTTCAGATATAACCCGGATTTGCAAATCGGCGATGAAGTGGAAGTTTATATTGAAAATCAGGAAGATAAAAAAGGGCAATTGATTTTGTCGCACAAGAAAGCGCGTGCGGCTCGTTCGTGGGAGCGGGTCAACGAAGCGCTTGAAAAAGACGAAATCATCAAAGGTTACGTTAAATGCCGTACAAAGGGCGGTATGATCGTCGATATCTTCGGTATCGAGGCTTTCCTGCCCGGCTCGCAGATCGATGTGAAGCCAATCCGTGACTATGACGTATTTGTCGGCAAGACGATGGAATTCAAAATCGTGAAGATTAACCAGGATTTCAAGAACGTCGTCGTGTCGCATAAGGCGCTGATCGAGGCCGAGCTCGAGCAGCAAAAGAAAGAAATCATCTCGAAGCTCGAAAAAGGCCAGGTACTCGAAGGTACGGTCAAGAATATCACATCTTACGGTGTGTTTGTCGACCTTGGCGGCGTGGACGGGCTGATCCATATTACCGACCTTTCGTGGGGACGTGTTTCGCATCCGGAAGAGATTGTTCAACTTGATGAAAAGATCAATGTTGTAATTCTTGACTTTGATGATGAGAAGAAACGTATTGCGCTCGGTCTGAAACAACTGACTCCGCATCCGTGGGATGCACTTGATCCGAGCCTGAAGGTGGGAGATAAGGTGAGTGGCAAAGTTGTGGTGATGGCTGACTATGGTGCCTTTGTAGAAGTGGCTACGGGGGTAGAAGGATTGATCCACGTGTCGGAAATGAGTTGGACTCAACATCTGCGCAGCGCACAGGATTTTATGAAGGTGGGCGACGAAGTAGAGGCTGTGATCCTTACACTTGACCGCGAAGAACGCAAAATGTCGCTTGGCATCAAGCAGCTGCGCGAAGACCCGTGGGAACATATCGAACAACGCTATCCGACAGGCTCGAAGCATACGGCCAGAGTGCGTAACTTCACCAACTTCGGGGTATTCGTGGAGATCGAAGAAGGCGTAGACGGATTGATTCATATCTCCGACTTGTCGTGGACGAAAAAGATCAAGCACCCGAGCGAATTTACCCAGATCGGAGCGGATATCGATGTGCAGGTACTTGAGATCGACAAAGAAAACCGTCGCCTGAGTCTTGGTCACAAACAGTTGGAAGAAAATCCGTGGGATGTTTTTGAGACCCTCTTTAACGTAGGTTCCGTACATGAAGGTACGATCATCGAGATGCTCGAAAAAGGTGCAGTCGTTTCATTGCCTTACGGGGTGGAAGGATTTGCTACGCCGAAGCATTTAACGAAGGAAGACGGATCGTTGGCCGTATTAGACGAGAAACTGCCATTCAAGGTGATCGAGTTCAATAAAGACGCGAAACGCATCATCCTTTCGCACAGCCGTACTTTTGAAGACGAACAGAAGAGTTCGAGAGGGGGTGAAAGAAAAGCATCAAAGAACGTCGAGACGGTGAATAGTCCGGTGATGGAAAAGACTACGCTGGGGGATATTGAAGAGTTGGCGGCCTTGAAAGAAAAATTGGGCGAGAAACCTTCGGCCGCGGCCGCCCCGGAAGAGCCGAAAGCCGAATAATCTTATCACAGGTTTTATCTTGAAAAGAGGCTGCCTCCATCTTGAAGCAGTCTCTTCTTTTTCTCTTTTGGGCAATAAACGACGTCTGAAAACATCCTCTTTTTTAGTACTAAGGTCCATGGCTTCGGCGAGCGACGGTGCCGGGTTGAAGTATCTGTGCCGGAAGGAGGAGAGGAACGGAACGGGAGGCCGTTTGTTGCATTGGCGTTCTTTCACTATCTTTGCCTCGGATTTTAATAGGAAAAGAAAATGAGTCATCATTTATTAAAAGGGAAAAGAGGAATTATCTTCGGAGCATTAAACGATATGTCCATTGCCTGGAAGGTGGCCGAGCGTGCCGTCGAAGAAGGGGCAAGGATTACTTTGACCAATACGCCGGTGGCAATTCGTATGGGCGAAGTCAAAGCTTTGTCGGACAAGTTGCAGGCAGAAGCGATTCCGGCCGACGCCACGAGTGTGGAAGATTTGGAAGAGGTCTTTTCACAGTCGGTGAAAATTCTTGGCGGTCCGATTGATTTCGTGTTGCATTCCATCGGTATGAGTCCGAACGTACGCAAGAAACGTACGTATGACGATCTCGACTATGATTTGTTGTCGAAGACACTCGACGTCTCGGCCATCTCATTTCATAAAATGTTGCAGGTAGCCAAGAAGCAGGAGGCCATTGCCGAGTACGGATCAATCGTGGCGCTTACTTATGTGGCGGCACAGCGTACGTTTTTCGGATATAACGATATGGCTGATGCAAAGAGTTTGCTCGAGTCGATTGCCCGCAGTTTCGGTTACATCTACGGACGGGAAAAGAACGTGCGGATCAATACGATCTCGCAATCGCCCACGTTGACGACGGCCGGGAGCGGTATCAAAGGCATGGATCACTTGATGGACTTTGCCAACAAGATGAGTCCGCTCGGCAATGCGACGGCCGACGACTGTGCGAACTACTGTATCACATTGTTCTCCGACCTGACCCGTAAGGTGACGATGCAAAACCTCTATCACGATGGCGGATTCTCAAGCATGGGTATGAGCCTGCGCGCCATGAATCAGTACAGCAAGGGGCTCGAAGAGTATACCGATGAGAGCGGAAAAATCGTTTACGGATAACGCATGCGGCGTATTCGGACGGTCATGTCCGGAAAAAGCATGAGAAAGCCGTCTCGACCGAAAGGAAGAGACGGCTTTCTTGCTATTGTGTTCTCTACTTTCTTCTCAGATGCAGAGCTTCAAATCTTCCTCGACGGTGGTGATACCGGCAAGGCCAAACGTATGGACGAGCACTTGCGTTACACCGGGCGAGAGGAAAGCCGGCAGTGTGGGGCCGATATGAATATTTTTCACCCCGAGACTGAGTAAGGCGAGCAATACGATAACGGCTTTCTGCTCGTACCACGCGATATTGAACACGATCGGAAGGTCATTGATATCGTTCAGTTCGAACACTTCTTTCAGTTTCAGTGCCACAACGGCCCATGTATAACTGTCGTTACACTGTCCGGCATCGAGTACGCGGGGAATACCGTTGATGTCTCCCAGATTCAACTTGTTATACCGGTACTTTGCACATCCGGAGGTGAGGATAACCGTATCTTTGGGCAGACCTTTCGCATAATCCGTATAATATGTACGGTGGGGGAAACGTCCGTCACATCCACTCATAACCACAAATTTGCGTAATGCGCCTGACTTGATGGCTTCGACAATCCGGTCGGCCAGTTGCAGCACCTGACGGTGTGCGAAGCCGCCGATAATCGTTCCGCTCTCGATCTGAACAGGCGGTTCGCATTGCTTGGCGATCTCGATGATTTCGCTGAAATCTTTTTCTCCGCCGGGTCCTGTGTGGATGTGTTTACAGCCCGGATAGCCGGACGAGTTGGTCGTAAACATACGGCTTACGTACGTGTTTTTAGGCAAGGGTGGCACAATGCAGTTGGTGGTGAAAAGAATCGGCCCCTTGAAGGTCTCGAACTCCTCGCGTTGTTTCCACCATGCGTTGCCGTAATTGCCTACGAAGTGTTTGTACTTCTTGAATGCCGGATAATAGTGCGCGGGTAACATTTCGCTGTGCGTATAGACGTCGACGCCTGTACCTTCGGTCTGTTTGAGCAACGCTTCCATATCGTGCAGGTCGTGTCCGCTGATCAGGATGCCGGGACGGTTGCCCACACCGATGTTTACTTCCGTCATTTCCGGGTTGCCATATGTCGAGGTATTGGCCTGATCGAGCAAGGCCATCGTCTTGACCCCCACCGACCCCGTCTCAAGCACGAGGGCCGTAAGCTGTTCGCCGTTGAGTTCACCAATGGTTATGTCGCTCAGCGCACGTTCCATAAACGCATAAATCTCGTCGTCTTCATATCCCAGACGCATGGCATGCTCGGCATAGGCAGCCATTCCTTTAAGACCGTAAATCACGAGTTCTTTAAGCGAACGCACGTCGGCATTCGTCTCGCGCAAGACTCCTTCGACAAATCCTTTCTCTTCATACTCATCGACTACGGGAGCCCATACCACCTCTTCTGCATCGTACGGAGGCAGTCCCGCCTCGGCAACCTGTTGTTTCAGTTTGTCCCGCAGCGCGAAAGCACGTTCTACCCGAGCACGGATGCTCGCCTTGTCGAAATTCGCATTCGTGATCGTCGAAAACAACGCGTCGACCACCAGATGGTCGACTTCACGTTCTGTTTCCTTTCCGGCCCGGCGGAGGCCGGTAGTTAACACCCCGATGCCGCGAACGGCAAACAGCAACATATCCATCATGGCAGAGAGATCGCTCTTCTTACCACAAACACCCTGAACCGTGCAACCGGTCCCCTTAGCCGTTTCCTGACACTGGAAACAAAACATCTTAGCATCCATATCCTTCAATTTTTTTACATGTAACATCAATAAATTTCATGATGCAAATATCCGGATAGGTCTGTTCTTCAAATGTCACTTATGTGACAGAGCTGTTTTTTTATTGTTTTTTGTGAGAGAAATGCCCATACGTCTTGCGCAGACGTTCGTCAAGTATCCGAAAGTCTTCGCGAGCTTCACAAATCTCTTCAACGGCGATCGAACATCTCCGCGCACCCCACGCGATATTCGTTTTTTGCCCCGACATGTTTGGTTTATTCTGCCACCGCTTTTTGCTGCCGCTTGCGTTCGTTTTCGTCAAGGAGGATTTTGCGCATGCGCATAAAGTGAGGGGTCACCTCCACGTATTCATCGGCCTTGATGTATTCGAGCGCATCTTCAAGGCTGAAGACGGTTGGGGGGGCCAGCCCCACCTTCTCGTCCGAGCCGGAAGCACGCATGTTTGTCAGTTTTTTCGATTTGGTGACGTTCACGACCAGATCGCCTTCTTTCGTATGTTCGCCGACTACTTGTCCGGCATACACCTCTTCGCCTGGTGCGATGAAAAATCGTCCGCGCGACTGCAGGTTGTTGAGTGCGTATGCAAACGCATTGCCGGTTTCCATCGCAATGATGGAGCCGTTTTGGCGACGCTCGATAGGTCCTTTCCACGGCTGAAATTCGAGGAAACGATGTGCCATGATGGCTTCGCCGGCCGAGAGAGTAAGCACGAGGTTGTTCAGCCCGATGATGCCGCGCGAAGGAATGGTGAAGACGAGAAAGACACGCTCGTTCTTACTCTCCATCGACATCATTTCGCCTTTCCGCTTTGTCACCACATCGATGATTTTGCTGGCGCATTCTTCGGGCAGATTCACCGTCAACTGTTCTACCGGTTCGTGTTTAATGCCATCGATCTCCTTGATAATCACTTGCGGCTGTCCTACCTGCAGCTCGTAGCCTTCGCGGCGCATCGTCTCAATAAGCACCGACAGATGCAGTACCCCGCGCCCGAACACGTTCCATGAGTCGGCCGACTCCGTCGGTTCTACGCGCAGCGCGAGGTTTTTGTCCAACTCCTTCGTGAGGCGTTCGAAAATATGGCGCGACGTAACAAACTTCCCATCTTTGCCGAAGAACGGAGAGTTGTTGATCGTGAAGAGCATCGACATCGTCGGCTCGTCGATAGCGATCGTCGGCAACGCTTCCGGCTCGTTGGCGTCGGCAATCGTCTCGCCGATCTCGAAGCCTTCCACCCCGATCACGGCGCAGATATCACCGGATGGCACGGCTTCTACCTTTTTGCGCCCTAATCCTTCAAACACATCGATCTCCTTGATCTTTGAGCGCACGAACGAACCGTCACGCTTGCAGAGCATGATATCCTGTCCTTCAAGAAGCTCACCGCGATGGACGCGCCCCACGGCGATTCGTCCCACGTATTTGGAGTAATCGAGCGAAGTGATCAACATTTGCGATGCTCCACGAAGGGTTTCCGGCTCGGGAATATATTGAATGATGGCATCGAGCAACGGATAAATATCTTCTGTCGGTTGCTGCCAGTCGTCCGACATCCATCCCTGCTTGGCCGAACCGAAGAGGGTCGGGAAGTCGAGCTGTTCTTCTGTGGCGTCGAGGCTGAACATCAGATCGAAGACCATCTCCTGTACCTCCGACGGACGACAGTTGGGTTTATCGACCTTGTTGATGACCACGATCGGCTTCAGTCCGATCTGAATAGCTTTTTGCAGGACGAAGCGCGTCTGCGGCATCGGTCCCTCGAACGCATCGACAAGCAGCAGGCAGCCGTCGGCCATATTGAGCACCCGCTCCACTTCGCCGCCGAAGTCGGCATGCCCAGGCGTATCGATGATATTGATCTTGTAATCCTTATAGTTAATGGAAACGTTTTTGGCGAGAATCGTAATCCCCCGTTCGCGTTCCAGATCGTTACTGTCTAAAAACTGATCCGGTTCGGCCTGTCCTTCGCGGAAAAGCTTACCGGCCAGCAGCATCTTGTCAACCAGCGTCGTCTTGCCATGATCCACATGGGCAATAATAGCGATATTTCTAATTTTTTGCATAGATAACCTGTTACTTTCGGGGGCAAAAGTAAGCATAAAAATTCAGCGACGCGAAAAAAAAAGAGGTCGGAAACGTTTGTTTGTCCGAATAAAAGCCCTATCTTTGTAGCCGCTTAAATAAAATGGTATTAATTTATTCAAAGTAGAACATGTATTTAGATTCAGCAAAAAAAGAAGAGATTTTCGGGAAATACGGAAAATCGAAAGCCGACACCGGATCGGCGGAAAGTCAGATCGCGTTGTTCACGTACCGCATCAGTCATCTGACGGAGCACATGAAGAAGAACAAGAAAGACTTCAACACTTCGCGCGCATTGAAGATGCTCGTAGGGAAGCGTCGTCGTCTGCTCGACTACCTGATGAAGATCGATATCGAACGTTATCGTGCCATCATCAAAGAACTCGGCATCCGGAAGTAATCCGGACATCCGAACACCACGTATAAAAAAGCAACTGTCCTTTTGCGGGCAGTTGCTTTTTCGGTATAATTTGCTTTGAGCTGATTGTTAATTTTTAATGGTCAATGGTTATGGGAAAGTGAAAAACTCGGTTGGTCAGAGAACGCAATGGCTGTATTCCGGGGTGGTCCGGAGGTCGCTTTTCGGATAATCGTAGAGGGGGAAGCGAGATTCCGTCTTGCCTTCGGTAAAATGCCAGATGTCGGCGTAATGTTCCGGTTTCTCGCCCATTTTGTGAAGTTGGAGCATATACTGCAGGATGGATTTGTTCTCACGAATAAAGACCTTGCCGATGCGTCCGATCATGGGGCTATGTCTGCGCGTATGATCGTGATCAAACTCCAGCACTCGTTTGCCGTCGGGGGTGATGCCTGCCAGTGTGAAGGTCATGCTTTTGCCGATTCCGGGGAGGTTGAGTACGTTTCGGTCGGTTGCCACAAAAGGGAGGTCCCTTGCTTCGCAGAAGTGCCGGATAGCATCACCGCGGTCGTTGCTGTTGTGGAGGAGCGAGAGAAATTCGGCTTCGGTTTTGCGGTCAAGCTTGCCGAGCGCTTTCTCTTCCTGCTGTTCCTGCATCGAGCGGCTGTTAGGTGCAAATACAGCATAGTTCTCTTCAAACCCTTTCACGGAGAAGGTGTAATAGCAAAGCACGCCGAGCGCATTGAGGGTCTTGCGCAGTTTGGCTGTGTGTCCGCGACGCGAGGCAGCCACGTTGTAAACGAGTTGATTCGTAATGCTCCATCCGGTCGAGAGGATGCGGCGGAGGGCTTCGCGCGCTTCGGGGGTCACTTCGAGCGGTGACTGAAAATGGGTTTGGATGACAAACTGTTTGATCCCTACGGCCGATGCTTTGGCTTTGAATTCGCGCAGAATGGTCAGCAGCTCGTCATTGATCCGCATGGGCAAGTAGACCGGCAGGCGCGAGCCGAGCCGTACACGCTGCATCTCGGCATATTTCTCGCCGTTGGGGCGTTTCAGGTTCGCATTTCGTTTGTTTATCGCCATTTTGTAGACGGCATCGAGGATATGGCGCAGCGTTTTGTTCTGGCTCATCAGCGCATCGCCTCCGGTGATGAGGATATCTCTCAGTTGCGTATCTTCTTCGAAGTATTTCATTAGTTTACGTAATCGTATCTCCCAGCTTTCTTTGGGCTTGAGGTCTTCGAAGTTGAAATTCAGACGTTCGCTTTGGAAGTCGTACATGCGCTGACACGATGCGCACAGTCCGCCACATGCGCGTCCCATGGAGTCGGGGATGAGGATAGCTACTTCGGGGTAGCGGCGGTGGATGTTGTGTCCGTCGGGGAGTAACCATCCTGCGGCATTCGGTTTGCCGACCTCGATTACGTCTTCTTTCTCCCAAGCGCGTATCTTACCGTATGTATCGACAAGCTCGGGCGAGTACAGCACATAGCTGCGCAGCGTCTGATCGTCATAGCCCCGCCCGGTGGGATTCAGCAACGACAGGTAATAGGGCGTCACGAAGACCGGAATACCTTTCTCCCGCGCCTTGCGGTAGGTCTGCATCGTTTCTTCGGACAGCGTATGTCCCAGCATCCGGTTCAGTTCGTCGGCGTTCTTTACGGCAAACGTGAGGTGAAAACGATGGTCGTCCCACCATGTGCTCATGAGACACCGTTTTTCTTTGTCACTGCATCCTTCGGGAAAGACGTAACGGTTTGATGTGGAGTGCCGTCGTTCGATACGGTGGATAAGCTGTTCAATAATTCGTTCTTTGTTTTCACGTCGTATGGTGCGTACGTCTTTGCTCAGCCCGCTCGGCCAGCGTTTCATCCATTGCAATACCTGAGTCGGCGACGGGGTGGAGCGCTCCGGTGCATGGAGTCGCATGAACTGGTGATAGAGATCGGTCAGGAAGTCGACGGAGACGTCATGATCGTCATGCAGCCGTCCGGCCAGGAATTGCCGGAGGAGCGAGAGAGTCTTTAGCTTGATCTCGGACTCGGTCGAGAGTTCGAAAATGGTTTTGCCGTCGTATGCGATTAATCGCGCGATATTTCGCACGCCATCGGGATGGAAGTTTCCGGAGAGTAGCAGTTTGTTCAGCCGCTGTTTGAACTCGGTCTCGTCGCGGCTCGACGAAGCGAGTGCAACAATGTGCGGAAGATCGTGCTCGAATCGACTTCGTATATCCTGGTGAGGGGAAAGGCAGTATTTGTGTTTCATCTGCGTCGTGTTTTGGAGTGTTATGTTTGCAAATATAACGAAACGGACGCGGATAAGCAAAATTTTTGATCGGTATCAGGCGTTGGGATGCAAGTTTCCCTCTCCCCCGATTTTTTGTTTGCCGGGTACGGACGCATATTTCCCAATATTCGGCAGAGCAGACAATGAAAAAAACAGTATCTTTGTCGTATGATGCTTATTCAAGAATTAACAACATACTGTACGTTATTTCAAGGCATGCAACCGGAAACGGTCAAGGACTTGCTTGATCGCTACGGCTATGCGCTCCGCTCGTATCCCGAACAGTCGTTTCTGGCGATGCAAGGCGAGATGTGTCGTTCGTTGTTTATTCTCTGCCACGGCCATATCAATGCTTTGATGATTAATCACGAAGGGCGTCAGATTATTGTCGAGCAATTTACGGACTGGTCGGTGCTTGCGCCTGCTTTTCTGTTGGCTACGCACAACGTCTTCCCAGTCAATATTGAAACCACGTCGCCCTGCGAAGTGCTTGTGCTGAACAAGGACACGCTGCTCAAGATGCTGCATGCCGACTTGCGTATGATGGAAAATTTCTTGCGCGAAATTTCGGACAAGTGTGCCGTACTGACCGGACGACTCCATAGCTTCGCCCTGAAATCGCTTCGCGAACAATTGTTGCAATATCTTCACACGCGAGAGCACTACGGAAAACAGCAGGAAATCGCCGATCGGTTAGGCGTGGCGCGTCCTTCACTCAACCGCGTGTTGCAGGAACTGTGTCACGAAGGAATCGTTAAACTCGAACACGGAAAAATCACCCTGCTGAAACGCTCGCTTCCGAAATCCGATTCATAAAAAGAAAGGGCGTGCCGTGTTGACACTCCCCTCTGCACTTCTCTCAACTTTCGAAGAGCTGAGACTGCTAACCACTGTAAAAATTACGAATGACAAATTACGAATGACGAACGCCTCCTCCTGTCATTCCGAACGTAGTGAGGAATCTTGCCTCGAACGCTTCGGCGTTCGTCCATGGGCCTCGGGCGGTGAGCCGTCGGGAGCAGTGAGCAGGACGAAAGAAAATCAGGTTGTCCAAAGTGGATAGAGCTATCTAATTTTTAGGAATTTAAGTGTAGTAACGACGTGTGAAGCGCACGTAGCCTTGACCTTTGGGTTACTTTGGGGTCAAGCCAAAAGTGACAGAAAAAGATTCATCGCTGACGCTCTGAATGACAAAAGACAATGCAACACCTCAACAATTAAACACCTTAACAAAAAACAATCACTAATTCAGGCTTGCAGCCCTCTTATCGGGGGTGCATCCTTTTTCCCAACACTTTGCTTCTTTTACAGCGTTCAGTAGTCAGCCAACGATCAAACAACTCAATATTTCAGCCCTATCCCGTAAGGGTGGGGTATCCATGCCTATACCTTGTTTAAGGGGCTGTAAGCCTGAATTAAATAAATGGTTAATGGTTGTGCGTGGTACACACGAATCATGTACCCGGCATGACAATCAACAACAGACAACTATACATTTAATATGTATGTTCTCCCTCGCGTATCTCCTGATCGTTGATCTTATGCAAATCTAACGCCCGCCATGCATAGAAGATATACGCCAGCACGAACGGAATCAGGAACGAAACGTACATCATCGTCTGAAGGGTAAAATGGCTCGACGAACTGTTTTGAATCGTTAAGGAGCTTTGCAGATCGACCGTCGACGGATAGTACGCCGTATGATTCCAACCTGCACAAAGCAACAACGCCAGCACTGTCAGTACCGTCCCTGCCCCGGCGAACCAGATCCCTTTGACGTGATATTTCGAGAGTATCGTGTTGATGATACCGTAAAGCACCAGTACGACTCCTGCGAGGAAAAGTACCAGTACGACCGGCATCTCCAGCAGATTGTTCAGATATTTGTACGGTTGCATGAAGATTTCTTCTGTCTCCGGCTGTACCGCATACCCTTCCATCGTCATCAGACGACCGACAAACAGGAGGAAAAAAACGAGAAACCCGCCTACTTCGATTGACAGACGCTTACGGCAGTGCTTATCCACCTCGTCGTCTTCGATGTTATTCACGAAATAAAGGACGGCCAATACCCTCGCCAGAAAGAATACGGCTGCTCCGAGGCACAGATTCCAGACTACCGTCACGGCCTCCAGACCATGCCACGGCGTGGCCCAACGCGAAATCACCGGCATGCTTACCTCGGTGAGCTGTGTCTTATCGATCACGAACTCGGCGCCCGTAAAAAACGTGCCGACCGCCGTGCCGACCAGCAGCGGCCCAAGCACTCCGTTAATGATCAGAAAAATCCGGTAGGTTTTTTTTCCTAAGAGGTTACCTTTTTTAGCCTGAAATTCGTATGAGACGGCTTGCAACACAAAGCAAAGCAGAATCAGCGTCCACACCCAGTAGGCGCCTCCGAAGCTCGTCGAATAAAACAGGGGAAACGACGCGAAGAAAGCCCCTCCGAAGGTGACCAGCGTCGTGAATGTAAACTCCCACTTGCGACCGATCGAGTTGATCAGCAATTTCTGCTGTCTTTCCGTCTTTCCTATCGTAAACAGCAGCGATTGACCGCCCTGCACAAACATCAAAAATACCAGCAGCGCTCCCAGCAACGAGACCAGAAACCACCAATATTCTTGAAGAAACTGATAACTTATTTGATTCATAGTGTTTCGTTTTTAATTGGTTGTCATTATTCGGAAATTTCAGGGCCTTTCTTGATGGCCTTTGTCATGATGCCGATCTCGGCAATAAGCAGGATCGTGAATAGTATGAGGAACAGGAAGAACGTCAACTGCACCGAACCGGTTGACAGTTTCGATACGGCTGCTCCCGTCGGCATCAGGTCCTGGATCACCCACGGCTGCCGCCCTACTTCGGCTACGACCCATCCCGCCTGACTGGCAATGTAAGCCAACGGGATAGACCAGAGAGAAACCTTTTGCAGCCAGCGATGTTTCGTGATTTGTTCTTTCCGTCCGAGTACCAGCACCAGTACGAAAATCAACATAAAGAAAAGTCCTAATCCGACCATCACGCGGAACGAGTAAAACGTCAGCGCCACCGGCGGGATCAGTTCGGCCGGATCTTTGATGTAACCGTAGCCGAAATAGCGGAAGTTTTCTTCCAAAGTAGAACGGCTCGTCTGCATCGCCGCCTCGTCACCGGCCTTGACGGCTTTCCGATAATCGGCCATTGCCTGAATTGCCAGTCTCCCGCGCGCCATCTTCTCCTGTGCCGATATCGTCACACCATCGCCCGAAGGATAACTGCCGTCGATAAGGTCGCCGATACCGGGTACAAACGCGTTGGGATCGCGTTCCGTCAGCAACGATAACAGCTTGGGGATGCCGATCTTTCCGATGAACGGGGCCTCGTTATCGTTGTACGCTTTCTTCGACGGATTTAAGACCCCGACAGCCACCAGCTCTACTCCGTTCGAGCCCTTATACAAACCCTCCATCGCAGCCAGCTTCATCGGTTGATATTGTCCGACGCAGTAAGCCGAACCATCGCCCGTCCACATCAGTAATACGGATGATACGAGACCGAATATCGCACCGATCTTTATGCTTTCCGTCGCAAATTGCCGCTGACGGTTCCGCAGCAGGAACCACGAGCTGACACCCACAACGAACACCGCGCCAAGCACCCAGGCGGAGAGTACGGTGTGGAGGAACTTATTGATCGCTACCGGCGAGAAAGCAACCGCCCAAAAGTCGAACATCTCGTTCCGCACCGTGTCCGGATTAAACTGCATGCCGATCGGATATTGCATCCACGCATTGGCTACCAGAATCCAGAAGGCCGAAAGGGTTGCACCCGTAATCGTCAGCCAGGTAGAAGCCAGATGCGCACCTCTGCTGACCTTGTTCCAGCCAAAGAACATGACGGCGATAAACGTGGCTTCCATAAAGAATGCCAGAATACCTTCGATTGCCAACGGAGCGCCGAAGATATCGCCTACGAACCAACTGTAGTTCGACCAGTTCGTGCCGAACTCGAATTCCAGGATCAGACCGGTAGCGACTCCAATCGCAAAATTGATACCGAAGAGTTTCATCCAGAATTTGGCTGTTTCTTTCCAAAACTCTTTTCCGGTACGGTAGTAGATCGTTTCCATCACGGCCATCACAATTCCCAGCCCGAGGGTGAGCGGAACGAATAGCCAGTGATAGATAGCCGTCAAGGCAAACTGCGCCCGCGACCAATCAACCAAAGAAGAATCTAAATTTTCAATCATCGTGTTTTATTTTAGTCATTTATTAATTTGATGGATTTAACGCTCTCTCAACGAGTTCTTCCGAGACATAATGCTCTTTTTCTGCCGCCGTGTCGAACCGGTTCAGGTATCGTGGGAAAAAGAAAATTTTCAGGATCACAAACATAACGAACAGCTTAATCAAAATCAATATCCAAAGTGTCCTTCCCCAAGTCATTGACCTGAAGCCCTCAACATAGAATCGGAAGATACGCATCGACAGATTGCGATAGTTCATGACATTGTATCGGTTACAAAATTAATACCTATGCAAATGTAGTTTCTTTTTTGGAAACATGCAACACCCGCATCTTTTTTATAAATTTGCACAAAGGAACATAACCCTCTAATAAGATAAATATTATACGCATGGATGTTGATCTCAGACTTCTGAAAGAAGGAAATGAGCATGTTTTCAGACAAATCGTTCAGTCTTGCGAAGGCCGATTGAACCGATTTGCCATGATATACACACAAAACCGTGCAGTATCCGAAGAGATCGTGTCTGACACCTTTCTGTCGTTATGGATAAACCGTCATTCTCTGGATGAAAATACTCGATTAATTCCTTATCTGACGGTTATTCTCCGAAATAAATGCATAAATTATTTGAGGTCCTTCCGGCATAAGTTTGTATCGATCGACGAGATGGATATCGGAGCGATATACATGAAAGCTCATTTGTATACATTAGAGGATGATGCCTCCAGACTTTTGGAAGAGGAGGATTTGCGACTTATAATAAGCAAGGCGATGGAATCGTTGCCGGAAAAAACACGTGCGATTTTTGAGATGAGTCGTATCCAGGGCATAAAAAATAAGGAGATCGCGGATAAATATGGCTTGTCTGTGAAGACAATAGAATTCCATATCACGAAGGCTTTGCAACATCTGAGAAAAAATCTGCCGAAAGAATATTTCTTCTTATTCTTTTTTCTGTTTTCTTCTTACCGGCATTAACCGGAGTTCCACGACGTTTCCCCGGGAATGGAAAAATCACCTGTCGTGTTGTCGGCATAAAGAATGAATTTGAGAAGTGCGTTCATTCATTATTCACATTTAACAGCTATATTTTAGGGTGTGATGAAGGATTTGTTGTTCTTTATTATGAATATGGATACTTTAAAATATGGATGATCTGTTATTGATGAGATTCATTGAACAGGACGTGACGATTGAAGAAGCACGTCAGGTTTTGCGCTGGATGGAACAGTCTGAAGCAAACCGAGCACGTTTTGCCGAGTTGCAAACTTTATGGGCGGCAACCCTGATCGACGCTCCGCATGAAACAAATGACAGGGCGGTAAAAAAGATTGTGGGACGCATACGGAAAAAAGATAAGAAGAAAATGCCACTATTCCTGTATTATGCAGCAGCGGCATGTGTGATTGCTGTGATTGCTGCGGGGATTGCCGTATGGAATACATGGGAGAAGAACTTTGATTATGAGGCGGCCGTAAGACAATTTTCGTGCGGCGATAAGATCATATTGAAAATCGGAGGAAAAGAGGAGATACGATGCGCCGAATCGATGGTGAAAATCTTGCATAATCATCGGCAAACGGTCATTAATGATACAATCGAATTCATTGATCGGGAAAGGCGAGAACCGAATGTCTTATATGTACCCTACGGAAAGCGTGCAGAACTTCTGCTTTCCGACGGCACAATGATCTATTTAAATTCCGGTTCTACGCTTATCTATCCATCCTGTTTTACGACCCGCCGAAGGGAAGTTTATCTTGATGGCGAAGCTTATTTTGATGTTTCCAAGGATGAAAGCCGAGCGTTTGTTGTCAAAACGTTGTATCGCTCGGTAGAGGTCTTAGGCACGAAATTTAATGTATCCGTCGACAGGGAGTTTCAAACGTTTGAGACGATGCTGGTCAACGGCTCGGTGATGATAAAAGGGGATGCAACGGATGAGCTATTGAGACCGGATCAATATTACACCTTTTCGGATCAAACGAAGATCGAGGAGGTCCGGACTGTTGATGCAACTTGCTATACATCATGGATCGAGAACAGACTTCAATTCAAAAAAGAGAAGTTGTATAAAGCGATACGCAAGTTGGAGAAAACATACGACATACGGATCGAACTGATGGATCGTCAATATCTCAATTATCAGGTTTCGGGGCAACTTAATCTCAGAAACTCGGCAGAAGAAACGGTCAGAATGCTCATGGAAACGGTTGCTCCGGAGAAGTTGATCGATGAAAAAGCGTTTTATAAAATCAAACATAATCATTAATCCTATTATAATAACATGAGAAAGATGAGTAATTCACACAAAAGAAAAGGCCTCGGATTTGCTTTCGGCTGCCGAAGAGCGCTTGTTGTTTGCTTATTATCTGTGGTTGGACTGTCGGTACATGCCAATGTCCTAAAATCTTCAGTCAGCCTGACAATGAAAAATGTTACATTGCAACAACTCTTTGATGAGATTCACAGACAAGTAGGTGTAAGCATTATTTATTCCAATGAAATTGTAAATGACGATGAAACGATCTCGATTCAAGTCAAAAATTCGACATTGGAAGAGACGCTGAAAATGGCCTTAAAAGGGAAGAATATCTCCATCAGGGAGAGAAACGGACAAGTCGTATTGTTTCCTTCTTCAGAAAAAAACGGGGAGCGGGTACATGCCCCCGATCAGCGAAAAGTGAACATTACGGGAACCGTAGTCGATCATCTCAATGATCCCTTACCCGGTGTAAATATACAGGTTAAGGGTTTGTCTGTCGGAACTATTACAGATGTGGAGGGCGTTTTCTCGATTGAAGTTCCTTATGCCGATGCGGTGTTGGTTTTTTCGTATGTCGGGTTTCAGCCCGAAGAGGTCGCACTTAATGGCAGAGACCGGATCGCAGTCCGGTTGGTGGAAGACAGCAAGGCGATGGAAGAGGTGGTTGTCATAGGATACACTACGCAAAGGAAGGCGACGATTACAGGCTCGATTGCTACTATCACAACGAAAGATCTGCAACAAAGTCCCACGGCGAATCTTAATAATGCGCTTGCAGGACGTATGCCGGGATTAATGGTCAATCAATTCAGCGGGGGAGAGCCGGGCGTTGATGCAGCCACTCTGAGAGTACGCGGTATAGGTACTTATGGCGATCAGTCTCCGATCATTATTGTCGACGGGGTAGAACGTGACATGAGTTATCTTGCTCCGGAAGAAATAGAAACATTTACGATTCTCAAGGACGCTTCGGCAACAGCGCCTTACGGAGTACGCGGGGCCAACGGAGTCATTATTGTAACAACAAAGCGCGGAAAAGCGCAAGAAAAGGCTACCGTCAACTTCAAGGCGTCTGTTGGCACGAATAACCCTGTGAAATTTCCGAAATACTTAGGTTCTGCCGATTATGCCATGCTTTATAATGAAGCTGTGATTAATAGCAATCCGAACGTTGATCGGTCGAAATTGACCCTTTTTTCGGAGAAAGCGATTGCCGATTATCGGAAAGCGAAAGGGGATAATTCGGACGGCTTGGGATATGATAACGATTATTTCGACTATGCATTTCAAACCGGAATGCAGCAGGATTACAGTCTTTCGGTACGAGGGGGATCCGATCGGGCGCGTTATTATGTAATGGCCAACTATTATGAGCAAAGCGGCAACTACAAACATACCGATCTCACACAATATGAAACGCAGGCTGTATTCAAACGATATAATTTCCGGGCCAATGTTGATGTAAATATCACGAAGAATTTCTACGTAAAAGTTGATTTGGGGGCGCGTATAACGGATCGAAATGCTCCCGGAACGACGGCCTCCCGAATAGTCGCCATCTGTAATACACAGCCTCCTTATTTGCCAATTACGCTGCCTGATAACGGTCATGCGGACAATCAGAAATATGTGCTGAAAAATCCATATGGATTATTGTATGGAGACTACCAGCACCGCTATAACATATTGGGCGAATTGTCACGTACGGGCTATCTGAATGAGAAGAAGACTTATTTAAACGGTTCTTTTGCCATCGGACACCGTCTTGACTTTATCACCAAAGGGCTAAAAATAGAGGGTGTTTTTTCGTATGATGCGGAAGAGGGACGATGGATTCGGCGTCTTCTCGAGACACGCGCCGACGGATACGCCCATTATGGAAGGTATGCCACGTTTCAACCGGAAGAAGGGAATAATGGCTCTTATTACATGAATCACACTTCGTATGATGGTAAATATAAATTGGGCAACCCCTGGTATGACACGGATGAAACGATCAGTAATAATTTGGAGCATAATCCGACGCAAAGTAAAACATATTATCAGTTGAAACTTGATTATTTACGCCGGTTTGGGGCACACGATGTTTCAGGGCTCATACTGTTCAACCGCTCGACACGAACATATGATAATCGTGTAGATTATCGTTATCAGGGAATTAGCGGACGAATTACGTATGGCTATGAGAATAAGTATCTGGCTGAATTTAACATAGGGTATAATGGTTCGGAAAACTTTGCGCCGGGCAAACGCTACGGAACATTTCCGGCTGCTTCTGTAGGATGGGTCATATCGCGCGAATCATTTATGGAAAAAGCGAATTCATGGTTGGATATGTTAAAGATAAGAAGTTCTTTCGGGTTAGTCGGGAGCGACAAGATATCCGATTCGGACGATGATCGCTTCGCCTATCTGCAGTTTTACAGAGGAGGTAACGGCTATAACTTTGGTGTAAATGAGTTCGGCAGTCGTTATGATGGCTTGCACGAAGGGAATTTCGCCAACCCTGATTTGACCTGGGAAAAAGCTCAAAAACTCAATATCGGATTGGATGCATCGCTCTTCAACGAACGTCTTACATTCTCGTTCGATTATTTCAGGGAACATCGCTATGACATTATTACGAGTTTGAACGGTAGTGATAAACGTGGATTCCCGGATATTGTAGGCAAAGACGCACCATTCATCAATTCAGGTATTGTCGATAATTATGGTGTCGATTTCGAAATAGGCTGGAACGGACGTGTGGGGAAAAATCTTCGTTATTACATAAAGCCTAACTTTACATTCGCTCGGAATAAGATCAAATTTATGAACGAGATAGATTATGATAACGACTACCGTAGAAATACCGGCAAACGTATTGGCGAGCATTTTGTTTACATCGCAGACCATTTTGTTCGTGATCAGGAGGAGGCCGATCGTTTAAATGCGATGAACAGTGGCAGTGGCTTTCAGCCATGGGGAAAACTTTATCCCGGTGATGTTGTATATAAAGACCTCAACGGAGACGGTAAGATTGATAACGAAGGAGACCGTATACCTATGGGATATCCGAGAACTCCCGAAATACAATTCGGTATTCCGATCGGAATACAATATAAGGGATTGGATTTTAGCTTGCTCTTCCAGGGTTCAGGCCACAGCAGTGTGTTGCTTAACGGGGCTGCTGTGTGGGATTTTCCTGCATATGAACAGGATCAAATCGGCAAAGTAAAACCGATGCACCTTGAGCGATGGACAGAAGAAAGAAAAGAGGGAGCAAAGTATCCGAGACTGACTTATGGAGCGAATAACAATAATAAAAATAATCACAGCAGTTTGTTCTTATATGACGCTTCATACTTGCGTCTGAAGAACTTGGAAATCGGATATTCGCTTCCCCAAAGTGCGATTCGTTTCGCAGGATTACAAAACTTCAGAATATATGCACAGGGAATGAATCTTTTAACTTTTGATAATCTGGGAGAGGTAGATGTCGATCCGGAAACAAGGAGCGGAGACGGTTCATGGTATCCCGTACAGCGTATTTTTAATTTTGGCATTAATATTACGTATTAACTTTAAAACTCAATGACATGAATAAGATAAAGCTTTTAACAAGCCTTTTGGTGTGTTTATCAATAATCTTTTGCGGATGTGACGACTACTTGGATAAAACGCCTGACGATAAAGTGAATGAAAAAGAGGTGTTTACCTCATATGATAAGGTGGAAAAATTAGTGACGGACCTCTACGAAGGCTGTAAAACGGCCAATAGACCGCTGCTTTATTTTAACCATTTTGGAACCGCCTCTGTTACCGATGAGTGCAGTGCCAGCAGTCATGAGGCAGCGATTCCTCATCAGTTTCATATCGGTAATTATGGCCCGTCGCAAGGGATGCCTTCTCGCAGTAGCTGTGGCCAGTACTGGGAGCATTTATATGAGAAGGTGCGTAAAGCCAATATTATACTTGAAGGAGTAAAAAAATATGATACACCGGATAATCCGCAGATGGGACGTGAAGGAGACATCATAAAACGTGTCGGTGAGACGTATTTCCTGCGAGGCTATCTGCATTTTCTTTTATTGCGCGCTTATGGAGAGGTGCCCTACATCGATCGTGTAATCATGCCCAATGACAAGATGGAGTTCAAGCAATTGTCTGCCCATGAGATTGTCGAGCGGATATGCGCGGATGCTGATTCGGCATATCATAGGGTTTCGGCTTTTAACGGCGGACAAGACTTTGGGCGCGTAGACAAAGGCGCTTGTCTCGGACTGAAAGCCGTGGCGCGATGGATGGCGGCAACTCCGATGTATAATGGTGGTAACATTCCTAACGATACGCGTATATATAAAGATGAATACGGATATGTCGCCAAACGCTGGGAATTGGCGAAGCAGGCGGCCAAAGCTGTGCTGGAATGTAAGGACCATAATGGGAATTTACGCTATGGGCTGTATAAAAAATATGATGAAAAAGACTTTGGAGACATAGACAATAAAAATACAAGCAATGGAAAAGTCTATAAAAGACTGTGGACCATGTTTTATGATATGGATGCCATACAACAGGAGTGGGTCTGGTTTGTAACAAGAGATAAAGATACGGGATGGTCCGGAGATGTATTGCCTCCTTCACAAGGTGGGCATGCACGCCAGCGCCCGCTGCAGGAACAGGTTGATGAATACGAATATATCGCTTCTGATGGATACGGGTATCCGGTGTATGGTTCACGCTCAGTAACAGACGGATATGACGACGCAAATCCATATGAAAGCGTAAAGCGCGATCCGCGTTTCTACCGTGATATTCGTTATCATGGTTCTTCTTATCGCAGCAGTATACTCAATACGGCGGAAAAAAATGATGCCGTAAGCGGAAGCTATCTTGATAATGCTTCTCACACAGGATACTATTTGCGCAAGTTTTATAAAGATGGGTGGAATAAAGGCTCCGGAGGGCATTCGATCAGCGCTCCTGCCATATGGAGGCTTCCTGAAATCATGTATATCTATTGTGAGGCTGTCAATGAAACGACAGGACCCAATGAAGAAATATATGCTCTACTCAACGAAATACGTGCTCGTTCGTTCATGGCGCCGATTCCTCCTGCTGCAAAGACGGACAAGAAGCTGATGAATGAATACATACAGCGGGAACGACGTGTCGAACTCTTTTATGAGAACCATCGTATATGGCATTGCAGATTGTACTTGGAACCGGATGATCCAGAAGTGATTGCTCTTGAAAAAGCATATGCCAATGCCGACCATTGGCCTTATCCTAAAACACAACGCAGTTCGCACGGTATGAGGCCTGTTGAAGACACTAATGGTAAGATCGAAGTCGATGGTAAGAAATACAAGATGCAACGTTTTGAAGTCCGGGATGACCGTGTCTTTGAAACACCCAGACATTACTGGTTTCCTATTATGACTGATGAGTTAAAACGTACTCCCTCATTGAAGCAGAATCCTGGGTGGTAGGGAGACTTCAGTAATAAGATGAAGGTAAGATAAACTGTAGAATGACAGATCGGTATGGAAATACGGTAAAAAAGAATACGAATATTTTTATTTTATTCCTTTTCTGTTTACATTTGCATGGTTTTTTCATGTATTTTACAGTTATAATTACAATATCAAACTTAACTAACTATGTCAAACATTTCAAGAAGAAGTTTTCTCCAACAAGGAGCTGCTGCCGCTGCAGCATTGTCGTTCGTCCCGAGCAGTGTATTAGGTAAAAGTCATGGCTATACCGCCCCGACGGATAAGTTGAATATTGCCGCCGTGGGTATCGGCGGAATGGGAAATGCCAACATCAAGAAGGTGTCGCCGACTGAAAACATCGTCGCTCTTTGCGATGTGGACTGGAAGTATGCCAAAAAAGTATTCGATGCGCATCCCAAAGCCAAGAAGTATTGGGACTATCGGAAGATGTACGACGAAATGGGCAAATCGATCGACGGAGTGATCGTGGCTACGGCCGACCACACGCACGCGATTGTTACGGCCGATGCCATTACGCTGGGCAAACACGTTTACGTACAGAAACCGTTGACTCACTCGGTTTACGAATCGCGTCTGCTTACGAAGCTGGCTGAGAAATATCAGATCGCGAGCCAGATGGGGAATCAGGGGGCATCGGGCGAAGGTGTCAATCAAGTCTGCGAATGGATCTGGAACGGTGAGATCGGTGAGGTGAAACGCGTGGATTGCGCTACCGACCGTCCGATTTGGCCGCAAGGTCTGAATGCCCCGACGAAAGTCGATAAAATACCTTCGACGCTGAATTGGGATTTGTTTACAGGACCGGGTAAACTCAGACCGTTCAACAACATCTATCATCCGTGGAACTGGCGCGGATGGTGGGAATACGGTACAGGTGCTCTCGGAGATATGGCGTGCCATATCATGCATCCGGCTTTCAAGGCGCTGAAACTGGGCTTCCCGATTCATGCCGAAGCTTCTTCGACGTTGTTATTGACTGACTGCGCTCCGCAGGCACAGCATGTGAAACTGATCTTCCCGGCGCGTGAAAATATGCCGAAGTTAGCGCTTCCCGAAGTTGAAATACATTGGTACGATGGCGGCATGATGCCCGACCGTCCGGAAGGATTCCCGCAAGGCAAGCAACTGATGCAGGGCGGAGGCGGATTATGTATTTTCCATGGTACGAAAGATACGCTGATCTGCGGATGCTACGGACGTGACCCATTCTTGCTTTCGGGACGTGTACCGAATGCGCCGAAGGTAGAACGTCGGGTGTCCGACGCAGAGAGCGGCCACGAGCAGGATTGGGTGCGCGCATGTAAGGAAAGCCCGGCAAACCGCGTGAAGCCGAAATCGGACTTCTCCGAAGCCGGACCGTTCAACGAAATGGTCGTGATGGGAGTACTGGCGGTTCGTTTGCAGGGACTGAACAAAGTGCTCGATTGGGACGGACAGAATATGAAGTTTACGAATATCAAGGATGACGAGATGCTCAAAATCCAGATCAGTGACGACTTCAAAGTGGTGGACGGTGATCCCAAGTTCGACAAGAAATTCACTGAGCCGATGAATGCGAAACAGTTTGCCGAGGAATTGGTGAAACATACGTATCGCGCAGGCTGGAAGTTGCCGGATATGCCGTAAGCGGAAAATAATGAATACATAGACGAAGACGGAGAGCCTTCCGTGAGAGTTGCGGATCGTGCGCTCCGTCTTTTCTTACTTACAAAAATTAAACCGATAAACAATGAAGAAAAGTGTATTAGTTGCAAGCGCTGTCGGTATGATAGCTCTTGCCTCCTGCGGCGGAGGGAAAAAAGCCGAAAGCGCCGATATGGCGGCGACCGATTCTGTTCCTACGGCTCAGGCCGCTCCCGAATACCGGACGTTGAACTTGCCGACTGTCGATCTGGCAAAATTTGCCAAAGATAAAGACGGATGGATTACGCTGTTCGACGGCAAGACGTTCGATGGTTGGCGCGGTTACGGACGCGAAGACATGCCGGCTCGCTGGACGATCGAGAACGGTTGTATCAAGATGACCGGCTCGGGCAAGGGAGAAGCCGGTGCGGAAGATGGCGGAGACATTATCTTCGCTCACAAGTTCAGCAACTTCGAACTTGAGCTGGAATGGAAAGTCGACAAAGGCTCTAATTCCGGTATTTTCTATATGATTCAGGAAGTAGAATCCCCCGATGAACAGGGTAATTGGAAGACCCAGCCTTCGTATATCTCTGCTCCCGAGTATCAGATACTTGACAATGCGAATCATCCGGATGCCAAGTTAGGCAAAGACGGTAACCGTCAGTCAGCATCGTTGTATGACATGATTCCGGCCAATCCCCAGAATTCAAAAGTGTTTGGAGAATGGAACAAGGCAAAAATCATGTGCTACAAGGGTACGGTGGTTCATTATCAGAACGATGAGGCCGTGGTGGAATATCATTTATGGACTCCGCAATGGACAGAAATGCTGCAAAAGAGTAAATTCAGCCAGGAAAAATGGCCATTGGCATTCGAGTTGCTCAACAATTGCGGCGGGGAAAACAGAGAAGGATTCTTCGGATTACAGGATCATGGCGATACGGTATGGTACCGAAACATCCGAATTAAAGTCTTAGAATAAATTTCTCCCTTTAATTCATAATTCTTACGACAAAGAGGGTGTACTCCAACAGGCACACCCTCTTCTTTCAGAACAACAAACAACATTATTAACAGATCGTCATTTCGTCGCTACGAAATCCAGATCGCTTAAATCTTTGTCTTTAATCGAATATGGTGTGGCCTTCGATGTGTGCTTCTTCTTATATTTGATCGTATATTCCTTATCTCCTTTAAACGTTTTTACCAGCACGGTCAGCGTGGGTTCTTTACTTTCCAGTTTCAATTTGGACAAATCAAAAGCCGCCAACCCTTTACGTCCATAGCGCTGCGGATCCCCATATGCATGATGACGGAGCTCGAAAACGTAGGGATTGTCTCCCTTCGGACGATGTATAAGGTTGATATAATGTACTTTCGTGCCACCGTAGTTGAATCCGAACTGTACATTCAGATAACCATCACCCATCCACATATCCATGATTTTCAAAGGATCTTTTCCGTATCTCACATCCAGACTGTCGGGGTTGAACTGATCGACAAAAGGCTTGGTCAGAATGTTACGGATATCGTGTATCTGCACGGCATGGTTATATCCTTGAAACGAATCGGAAAGAATCGTATAATAAACGAATGCCCGTTGATTGGCTTTCGGTTTATAGTAAGGAGCTCGTGTGGCTGCCGGCCATAACGTTTTTCCATCGTCGAGGGTCAGCGAATAAATTCTTCCATTGTCTAAAGGATTTACGGTGGCCAACGAATACCATACATCCCCCAGTGAATAACCGTTATTATCCAGGTTACACGAATTTAAGAACAGGGCGATCATCACTCCGCCTGCACAGTTGAAAAATAATCTCTTTGTCTTCATCTCGTTTTTTTATTACAAAATTCATAAGCATGATGCGTATCACGGCTTCAATGTTGCATTGCTTCCTCTTAAATAATATTAAAAACAAAAAAAGTGCTATTTTTGCAGCCTTATACAATACAATGAGGATGAATCCTACGGATAGATCGCATTATCTTTTACATACGTTGCCCAATGGTCTGCGCGTTGTGCATTTTCCTACGGATGCAGCGATATCTTATTGCGGGGTTGCGGTGCATGCAGGTACGCGTGATGAGGCGTCGAACGAGTCAGGGCTGGCGCACTTCGTTGAGCACATGCTGTTCAAAGGTACGGTGAGGCGCAAGGCGTGGCATATCTTGAACCGCATGGAAGCCGTCGGCGGTGAGTTGAATGCTTATACTACGAAAGAAGAGACATTTATCTATTCCGTTTTTATGGAAGAACATTATCGCAGGGCGATTGAATTGTTGGCCGATATCGTAATCCGTTCGCAGTTTCCGGCACACGAGATTGAAAAGGAGCGAGAGGTGATTCTCGACGAGATCAGTTCGTATGAGGATATGCCTTCCGAATTGATTTTTGACGAATACGAGAATCTTCTTTTCGACGGTCATCCGTTAGGACGTCATATCCTGGGTAATAAGCGATCGATACGCACATTCGACACCAAGGCCGGCCGCTCGTTTTTAGAACGTTTCTACACGGCAGAGAACATGATTTTTTTCTCCATGGGACGTACGGATTTTCGGCGGATTGTACGCATGGCTGAGGTGTACTGGTCGGACCTCCCCGTTCATCCGGCGGTGCACAGGCGTGAACGGCCACGGCCGACTGTACCTCGGGAGTTGCGAAAGAAGAAGAAAACGCACCAGTCGCATGCCATCATCGGAGGGAGGGCATACGATATGTATGACAAACGCCGCACCTCGCTTTTCCTGCTCAATAACATACTCGGCGGCTCCGGGATGAACAGCCGTCTGAATGTGGCTCTGCGCGAAAAAAGAGGATTAGTCTACGAAGTGGAATCGAATCTTACGGGATATACCGACACCGGCGTGTGTGCCATCTATTTCGGGGCCGACCCGAAGAACCGTGAGAAGGTGCTTGAGCTTATCCGGCGTGAACTGAACGTATTATGTCGTACGCAGCTTACGACTACGCAACTGGCCGCCGCCCGAAAACAGGCCATCGGACAACTTGCCGTCGCCGGTGATAACCGAGAAAGTCTGTTTCTCGGATTCGGGAAGTCGTTTCTTCATTCCGGCCGATACGACTCTTTGAGGGAAGTTATCTGCCGTATCGAAGCCGTGACGGCCTCGCAGATTCTCGAAGCGGCCAATGAAATTTTTGCTCCCGAACGACTCTACTCGTTGATTTACGAGTAATACAACGTGCGAAGTACGAATCAGGATCATGGAAGGGCTTGCTGCTCAATCGCCCGAGAAGGTTCCGACGAGCACTTCACGATAGGCATTGAAGATTTTCGACTTCGAGACGAAGCCGATGTATTTCCCTTCTTCGTTGACGACCGGCAGATTCCATGCTTTCGTATCATCGAACATACGCATGATTTGTTCCATAGGCATCCCTTCGACGATTTTAGCCGGAGCCGAAACCATAAAGCGAGACACGTGGAAGCGTTCATACAATTCGGGGCGGAACATGATATTGCGGATATTGTCTACCAAGACGAGACCTAACAGTACGCCGTCTTTATTGACCACCGGGAACATACTTCGCGAGCTCTCCGCAATAGCGTTTTTCACGAGCTCCCCGAGGGTCATCTCCGGGCGCACGGGGATAAAATCCGTTTCGATCACGCTATTCACGGTCATCAGTGTCAGTACGGCCTTATCCTTATGATGTGTCAGGAGTTTTCCTTTTTGCGCCAGACGCATGGAATAAATGCTATGCGGTTCGAAGGCCCTGATCGTTGCGTACGAGCTGATCGATACGATCATCAGCGGAAGGAACAAATCGTACCCCCCCGTCAGCTCGGCGATGAGGAACACGCCCGTCAGCGGGGCATGCATCACGCCGGCCATGGTGCCGGCCATGCCCATCAGTGCAAAATTCTTTTCCGACAGTTCGATGGAAGTGCCGAAATAATTCAGTATATGAGAGAAAAGAAAGCCGGCAATGCATCCGATGTAAAGACTGGGCGCAAAGATGCCGCCGCACCCGCCTCCTCCGTTCGTGGCGGCTGATGCCAATACTTTGGTGAGCAGGATCAAACCCAGAAAGATGATGATACTCCAGTAACCGATATCGATCTGATGAAACGGACTGCGGTCGATCAGGTTCGCAAACCGTCCGTCGAGAAGCGATTCGATCGTGTCGTATCCTTCGCCGTAGAGCGGGGGGAAGAGGAACAGCAGGATGCTCAACATCGCTGCCCCCAGAATGAACTTTTGCCATTGCTGCGGGAGTTTGTGGTACCAGCCTTCGATACGGATCATGCTGCGGGTGAAATACAGGGAAACAATTCCGCAGAAAATGCCCAGCAGCAGCACGTATGGGATACGCCTAACGTAAAACGCCTCGGTCTGTGAAAACTGGAACATGGCCTCAGTGCCGGAAAAGATGTAAGACATGGTGGCAGCCGTTACCGATGCGATCAGTAGCGGCAGTACGGAGGTCATGGTCAGGTCGAGCATCAGCACTTCGATGACAAACACTAACCCGGCAATGGGGGCCTTGAAAATACCGGCTATGGCCCCGGCCGCTCCGCATCCGACGAGTAGCATCAGGGTCTTCTGTTCCATGCGAAAGAGCCGTCCCAAGTTCGAACCGATGGCGGCACCTGTCAATACGATGGGCGCCTCGGCGCCGACGGACCCCCCGAACCCGATGGTAACGGAGCTGGCTACTAACGAGCTCCATATGTTATGCGGTTTGATCCGGCTCTTGCGTTGCGAGATCGCATACAGAATTTTGGTGACGCCGTGGCTGATATCGTCGCGCACGATATAACGCACAAACAAACCGGCCAGCAAAATGCCGATAATCGGATAAACCAGCAACCAGTAGTTCGCTCCTTCCTGAAAATGTCCCATCAGCAGGTGCTGGATGGAATGGATGAGAAACTTGAGAAGCAGTGCGGCCATCGCGGCGGCGATTCCTACCAGAAAACTGATGAGAAGAATAAAGGAACGCTCTTTGATATGCTTTTCGCGCCAGAGCAGAAATTTATAAAATCGTCCTTCGTTTGTCAATGTTGTCAATTTATACTCCTTTCCCCGTAAATACAATCTTTACGGTATAGATTAAAATCGTAATATCGAGAGCCAGCGACATGTTTTCGTAATAGAGGATGTCGTAGGCGAGACGTTCGATCATCTTGTCGACTGTTTCGGCGTATCCGTATTTCACCATTCCCCACGAGGTGATGCCCGGACGGACATTGTGCAAGAGGTAATAATACGGTGCTTTGCGAACAATACGATCGATGTAATAGCGTTGCTCGGGACGAGGTCCGACGAGCGACATATCCCCTCGGAGCACATTCCAGAACTGGGGTAACTCGTCGAGGCGGTACTTGCGCAGGAAACGGCCGAACGGCGTCACACGCGTATCGTTCTGGGCTGTTAGCATCGGTCCCCGTTTTTCCGCATCGGCATACATCGTACGGAATTTATAAATCGTGAATGGCTTGCCCCTGTACCCGATACGTTCTTGCCGGAAAAGAACAGGACCTTTCGAGTCTTTCCGCACGCGCACAGCAATGTAGGCATAGAGCGGCGAGAGTAAAACGAGCGCAAGCAGGGACGCAATCTTGTCGGCCAGCCATTTGATGTTTTTACCGGCTTCGGAGAAGTTGTTACTTGTGACGTCGATCAGCGGAATGCCGTGTATGGTCTTCACCTCCGCACGGGTTAGCGGATTGTTTTTGTCTGCCCAGATTTTGATGGGACATTTGTAATGGTAAAGCGAGTAGAGGATGCGTATGGTCTCTTCGTGGCATTCGGGATCGGGAACGAGGATCAGTTCGTGTACCGGACTTGTGGCCATAAGTTCGGGTAAATCGTCGATGGTGCCGGCTATCTCCTGCGAATCGATAGTCGTATCGTCCGTCGCAGGGCCTTGTACGAAACCGAGCATCCGATAACCTAACCTTGTCAGATCGTCACACACCTGAAGCGCCTGCCGTCCCGTTCCGATGACTAACACATTCGTCGCCCACTTCCGTAGTTTCACCATATGAAGCGCATGACTCGTTATCAGATAACGGCACGTGTAGGTGAGAATGAACTGTAACGCACCGAACGAGAGGAATATCTTGTAATAGATTTCAAAAGAACGAGGCAGGTCGTTGAGGATGACGGAGAAGAAAATCAGAACGACTCCGATGGTAATGCTGACGAATGTCGTAAACCATTCGATAATACGCGACTTCCCGAAAGGACGGTTGTAGTACCCCGAAAGATAGTATAACGCAAGCCAGAAGAGTGGGATAAAGAGCTGCATTATAATGACCTGATGAAAGGTCAGAAACTGGCCTAAGGAATGAAAACCGTCGTACCGGGCTACCTCGTAGTAGCGAAGTATATTCATGAGACACCACACGATGGCTGCCGTGACGAAATCGGAAAGGAGGTATTTCAGTCTCTGCCTGTGCCTGTTCATTATTCCCGTATTACTTGAATCAGTCCGCCCCGGCCGACTTTGACGATGCCTGACGGCCGTGCCTGTATCTGCTCCGTCTGTCGATAGCGGACAATGTAATCTGCTCCGTCACGGATCGATTGCGAGATGTCGCTGTAGGATGAGGGCGCAGGTTCCCCGCTTTTATTGGCCGAAGTGGAAACGACGGGCCTGCGAAACCGTTCGCACAAATTGTGTGAGAAACGCTCGTGTGTGATGCGTATGCCTACGCTGCCGTCTTCACCCACCAAGTTGGGCGCTAAATTTTTGGCATTGGAATAAATGATGGTCAACGGCTTGTCGGATAGTTCGATCAGATCCCACGCCACATCGGGCACTTCGTCTACATAGCCGTTCAGCTTGGCAGGATTATCGACCAGTACCAGCATCGCCTTGTGGTCAGCGCGTTGCTTCAGTTCGTACACTTTACGCACAGCTTCTTCGTTCGTAGCGTCACAACCGATGCCCCAGATCGTATCCGTCGGGTAGAGAATCAGTCCGCCTGCCTGCAATACCCGGCATGCTTCTTTTAAATCGTCTGTTATGTTTTCAGTTATTTCTTCCATGCTTTTTAGAAAAGACAAAAATAGAAAAATATTAAATGAGCGCCAAAATTATACAGGAGAAACGGTGAGAGGCTTTGATGGCGGTTTCCGGTGAAGCGCGGGTAAGCCGATAAGATGAGGAAGTGCATCCGTTAAATTGGGTGGAGAATGCAGCAGTTCGGGAACTTTATTTATCCATATTCAAAAGTTTGGACACCATTTCGTTGAACCGGTCTACTTTGAATTTATAGCCGGCATATAAAATTCCTGTCGTATTGCTTTTTTTGAAGATAAATCGTCCGGTCTGAAGGATATCAAGCTCATTGTGCGCATGCAGTCCGATGAAAAAATTTTTATTGTAGTAACATGCCCCTAACCGTGCATAGTTGCATCCGCCGAACGTGGCTTTCCGGGTTACCCCTTCGTCATGAAGCATTTCGTAGCTGTAATGTTTGGCCGATAGCCCGATCATGTCCGAGACGAAGAGCACCCAATGTCGGCCTGCCACGAAGTTGTAAGAATATCCGGCGGCGACTTCGTACTTGAATAATTTCAGATAATCAATACCGACCATTTCCGCTGTCTGAGCTGCTTCATGTCCATCTTTCGGATTTGTTCCGAAGTTCATATCAAGCCGGTAATCCGAATAGGTAAGCGCAAAGGCGAAGGTGCCTGCACTTTTGATTTGCCGGTAGACGGGATTGATCGTGTTTCCGTATGCCATTTTTCGTCCGTTTGTAAAGATACTTACCTGCGCAGAGCGGGTGCGGAAATAACTTCCGCCCAACCGTGTTTCATCCGGTGCGGAGTCTTCGGAGTTCGAGGCGTGCAACTCTTTCAACCAATAGGCTTCGAGGTTGAGGGCGAAGAAACGTGTGTATGTATTGAAACTGAATCGTTCATTGCTGCTTTTGCGCGTTCTGTTCAAGCTGATACTGTATCCTCCGGAGAAGATGTTCCACCCTAAATCGAATCCGATGTATTCGAGTGGTTGGGAGCGAAACAATATTTCCTTGTTTCGGTTGCTCAGAGGTGAAATCCCGAGCCTTGGTGCCTGAATGGTGTTGATGATACGAACTTTGAGCATATTGCCTTCGTATTTCAGATAAGCTGAGTCTGGCTTGTTCTTTGCTCGCTGTCGGGCATATCTTGCGTACAGTTTGGAGGCGAAAGGGCTGAACGATTTCGTACCGTCGGGTTCTTGTGCATACAGTCTGTACGGGACGGTCAGCAGCATGGCTGCAATCACACAGGCAGAAAGTCGGTAAAAGCAGATATACGGTTTCGAACAACCGTGCTTCGTACCGCTTGCGCGAGTTGCCCGGTGTAAAAAAGAGAACCGGAGGTGAAACTCACCGAAGAAGTTCTTATACCCGAAGGTTACCGGGTAGCCTGTCTCTTTCAAGCGTCGAAGTTTATGGATCATCTCCGAAGATATCAAAAAGGCTGTGCCGAAAATTCATTCCGACACAGCCCGACCTTTGCTTACGGTCTGTTTATTTCAGCAACGATTTCGGATCGAGGTTGTTTTTCTCGATATCCTTGAAATAGTTGTACGTTCCGACCTTGATCTCGGCACATGCGGCCTCGTCGCATACGATGATCCCCTTCGGATGCATCTGCAAGGCCGTGATCGTCCACATCTGGTTCACACTGCCCTCGACGGCCTGCTGCAAGGCGCGTGCTTTGTTATGACCGTTGGCGAGGATAACGACCTCTTTTGCGTCCATCACCGTTCCGACACCGACGGTAAGCGCCGTCTTCGGCACTTTATTCACGTCGTGGTCGAAGAAACGCGAATTGGCGATGATCGTATCGGTTGTCAACGATTTAATACGGGTACGTGATGTCAGCGATGACCCCGGCTCGTTAAAAGCGACGTGTCCGTCCGGCCCGATGCCGCCGAGGAACAAGTCGATTCCGCCTGCTTTACGGATACGTTCTTCGTAACTGGCACATTCGGCTTCGAGGTCTTTGGCATTACCGTCGAGGATGTTCACGTTCTTATCCTGAATATCGACATGGCTGAAGAAGTTCTTCTTCATGAACGTATGGTAGCTCTCCGGATGATCTTCGGGGATACCCACATATTCGTCCATGTTGAACGTAATCACATGTTGAAACGAGATTTTCCCACTCTTATAAAGGTGGATCAACGCTTTATACGTGCCCAGCGGCGACGAGCCTGTCGGCAGTCCGAGTACGAACGGTTTTTCGGCTGTCGGCTTGGCCTGATTCATTCTTGCGGCGATATAATTCGCGGCCCATTGAGATATTAACTCGTAAGTCGGTTCAATAATTACTCTCATGATGAATTATTTTGTATGATTTCAATCTGTTTCTTTTTCTTTGCCTTTTAACCCTACGTTTTTGAAGTACGTCTTTTGCACTTCAAACATACCTGTTTCAATCTCGCATATTTTGTCATAAGCTTCATTTACTTTTTGAGTCAATGCATTTTTTTGCTCTTCATCAAGAGTATCAAGGGTACAATATGCCAATAAAGCATCAGCTAAAGGACCTTTTACTGCATTTAAATAATCAGTGATTGCCTGATGAAAATCTTTAGCCTGTTCAGAAGGTTCGAGAGCATTTAATTTTTCGAAAGCGCTATCGATTTCTTTTTTTAAGTTATCTGAAACAGTCTCCGGTGTTTTGTTACGGAATTCGTTCATCGGATCATTTCTCATTTCGTAGGCTGTTTGTATATAGCCGTTTTTGAAATCGGCATATACACTTTCTACATAATGCTCTGTTAACCAATACACATTATTGCTAACTGTTTCGTTGTACACATACTCCTTATTTCCTCCCGTACAACTGCATAAACTGATTCCGATCCAAAGGGAAAAAGGTATAAAAGAAAATGTTTTCAAGAGGTTAAGCTTTTTATTTAGACAATATTTTTTCCGCCATCGACCGGCCGAGCGAAATGCATTCTGTTTCCGAACTGATGCTTTGTTTTTGCTCGACGGGGGTGCCGATACACTCCCATTTCATGCTCTCTCCGAATGTTCCCAGACGTTTGACGGCCGCACCGGCCCAGGTGAACGAACCGAAATAGCCATATACCCTGTTTTTGAGTTCGCGCAGTTCGATTTTCTGAAGCAATGCGTCGATTTCGGGGAACAGCTGATTGCTATAGGTCGGACTGCCGATAATCACGCCTCTGTAATTGAATAAGTCGCGCAGGATATAGGAGGAATGGCTTTTGCTCACGTTATGCATGGCAATGTTTTTGATGCCCCCTTCGGCTAATGCCGTCGCAATGGTTTCGGCCATCAGTTCGGTGTTTCCGTACATGCTTCCGTAAACGAGTGTCACCCCTTCGATGCCTTCGTAACGACTGAGACGGTCGTAAATCTCAATGACGCGACCGCGTTGTTCCGTCCAGACGGGGCCATGCGTCGAACAGATCATTTGAACATCGACTCCCGAAAGTTTCTGCAACGCTTTTTGCACCGGGCCGCCGTATTTACCAACGATGTTCGAGTAGTAGCGTATCATTTCACTCCAATAACGATCCGTATTCATCTCCGTATCAAGCACTCCTCCGTCGAGAGTGCCGAACGTACCGAAAGCATCGGCCGAGAATAATACGCGTTCCGTTTCTTCGTAGGTAAACATCACTTCCGGCCAGTGTACCATCGGTGCCGTGTAGAATTTCAACTGATGTGTACCCAGATCGAGGCTCTCGCCGTCTTTTACCTCGTGCAGTCCTTCCGTGATGTTGTGATAGCCGGCCAGCATGCCGAACGTCTGTCGGTTTCCGACAATCTTCATGTCCGGATACTGCTGGCGCAGCAGGCGGATGCTGCCCGCATGGTCCGGCTCCATGTGACCGACAATGAGATAATCGAGCGTACGCCCGTTTAAAATCTTGGCGATTTTTTTGAAGAAGGTATCCGAGTAGCATATATCGACGGTATCGACCAGTGCGCTTTTTTCGCCGGCGATCAGGTATGAATTGTACGAAACGCCCCCCGGAAGCGGCCAGATGTTTTCAAACAAATGTTTTTGGCGGTCATTGACACCTACGTAATAAATATTTTTCGCAATAGCTTTCATATCGTGTATATTAGCCTCTATAGAGAGAATTAAACCGTTTGTGCCATGTTGGGTTTTATGATGTTGAGCCTCGAACGTCTCCATGCTCGTACGACGAAATAAATACCCGTCACGATGAACGGGATGCTCAGACATTGCCCCATATTGATCGGCATGGCTGCTTCGAAATCTTCCTGATTATTTTTCAGAAATTCGATAAAGAACCGTGCCGTAAAGATACAAATCATAAAGATGCCGAAGATTAAACCTTCTTTTTTCCATGCATCTTTCTTGAAGTAAAGCCACATGCAGAGTACGAACGTAAGCAGATAGCAGACGGCCTCGTAAATTTGTGTCGGGTGAGACGGCGCCGAGAAGATCGGCTCTGCACCTTGTCTCCATGCGTGCAAATTCTCAATGAACCGGAAGCCCCACGGCCGATCGGTGGGCAAGCCGTACACCTCGTGGTTTATCAAGTTGCCGATGCGTATCAGAGCGGCAACGAGCCCTGTCGGCACGACGAGTTTATCGAACGTCCAAAGCATGCTTTGTCGCGATACGTATTTGGAATAGAAATAGATTGCGACAATAATCCCGAGTACTCCGCCGTGGCTGGCCAAACCGCCTTCCCAGACTTTCAGGATCTCGATAGGATGCGACAGATAGTAGCCCGGATCGTAAAAAAGACAATGTCCGAGGCGTGCGCCGACAACTGTTCCGATCAGCGTATAATAAAGGAGCGGGTCAATCCATTTCGGATTGATGCTTTCACGTCTCCACATCCGTTCCACGATTTTATAACCGATTCCAAACCCGATGATAAACATCAGTGAATACCAGCGTATTTCTTTCGATCCGATGGTAAATATTGCAGGGTCTGCTGTCCAGGTGATATCTGATAACATTTTCTTATAAGCTGATCATTGAAGCCAATAGGCCGTCATTATTCGATAAATTGTTCGTATTTCTGTTGATTTGGATGCGCATTAAACGAGTTTTTTGATCCACTCTTCACAATCGCCCGGGAGCAGGTCGATCACCGGTATTTCGATCATCGTGTAAGCGCCGGGGGTCTGTTTCATCGATGCCCGGGCGGACGCCACGAGAATCTGAGCCGTCAAGGCGGGGTTGTTGATCCTCATATCGAATGTGATCTGTTGATTTTGTGTGTTGCCCGACGCGCCTTTGCGAACGAGATGAACGCCATGTCCCATGTCTTTTAAGTCTTCGACCGAATCGACTTGCATTACGTGCGTCTCGTCGTGCGCGAAATATTCGTCTTTCCTGATGGCCTCGGCCACGGCGGCAAAGTCATGTCCTTTGTCCAGCTCGATGTAAACCATCCGCCGATGAATGCCTGTCCCTAACGGAATAGTCATGCTCAAGGCGGCTTTAACCCCTTCGACGGCTTTGACGGCGACGGTATGCCCCATGCTCATGCCGGGCCCGAAGTTGGTGTACGTAATACCTTTCGGTACGATAGCCTGTAACAAGGCGCGAATGACGGAGTCGCTTCCCGGATCCCAACCGGCCGAGACGATGGATACAACGCCGCACTTTTTAGCTTCTTCGTCCAGAGAGCGACGCAGCGCAGCGATCCCGGTATGAATATCGAAGCTGTCGACGGTATTCATGCCGAGTGCGATTGCCTCTTTGGCGTAGGATTCAACCTGTCGGGTAGGAATGGCCAGAATGGCGACATCGACGCCATTCAGTTTTTTCAGAGCGTCCGTCACGAGATACCCTTTCAATTCTTCCGGAACGTCTTGCGGATGGCGGCGTACGATGCCCGCGATTTCAAAATCGGGAGCAGTCTTCAGCGCCTCCAGTACATATTTCCCAATATTGCCATATCCTACGATGGCTGTTCTTATTCTTTTCATTGTAACGTGAATCCGCACTTCTTCATCGGATGGTTTTTATTTCGGGCTTCAAAAGTATTCTTTTTTTGAACATTCTCCAAGCTTTCGAGCGAAAAATATGTATTTCCATCTTGATGACATTTTTTTGCCGCGAGGTATCCGGTTAGGCAGGCTTATTCGGAAGAAAAGGGCAAATCTTCCGAACGCTTCGGCGTTCGTCCTTGGGCCTCGGGCGGTGAGCCGACGGCCCTCTTATCGGGGTACATCCTGTTTTCCCAACGCTTCGCTTCGCTCCACATTGGGCTGAATTAATGCGCCCTTTCAGGGCTTTTAAAGCAGTCAGCGTTCAGCCCCTGCATTCCCCCTTTTGAAGGGGGGCTGGAGGGATGTCCATATTCAACGCCCCGAAGAGATTAGCCCGCACAGGGCACAAGGGCTGAAAGCCCGATATATTTCAGCCCCATCCCGTAAGGGTGGGATATCGATTCCCAGACCTTGTTCAGAGGGCTGAAAGCCTGACATAATTCAATTGTTAATGGTCAATTGTTAATTGTTATGCAGGGTTATCCGAACGCGAATCTCGCAAATGGACGCGAATACCCCCCTTTGTCATTCCGAACGGAGTGAGGAATCTCGCCATGAAAAGGAAAGAGATTCTTCGCTTCGCTCTGAATGACAAATTAATGGTTAATTGTCAATGGTTAATTGTTATGCCGGGTACACGGTATCCGAACGCAGAGGAACATCCCCCTCCCCCCCTTCAAAGGGGGAAGAAGAGATTGGCCCGCACAGGGCACAAGGGCTGAAAGCCTGACATAATTCAATTGTTAATGGTCAATTGTTAATTGTTATGCAGGGTTATCCGAACGCAAATAACGCAAATAACGCGAATGAAAGCAAATAACCCCCTTTGTCATTCCGAACACAGTGAGGAATCCCGCGAGGAAAAGGAAAGGAGATTCTTCGCTTTGCTCTGAATGACAAATTAATTGTTAATTGTCAATGGTCAATTATTATGCGTGGTACACGCCGAATCATGTATTTAGAAAATAACCATTGACCATTCATTTCGGCGTTCGTCCATGGGCCTCGGGCGGTGAGCCGACGGAGCAGCGAGCAGGGCGAAAGAAAATCAGGCTGTCCAAGCCAAGCGAGTTACCTGATTTTTCGACCTGCGAGCGTCGCGAAGGCATGCGAAGCGCACGAAGCCTTGACCTTTTGGTTACTTTTGGGTCAAGCCAAAAGTGACGGAAAGAGATTCTTCGCTTCGCTCTGAATGACAAATTAATGGTTAATTGTCAATGGTTAATTGTTATGCCGGGTACACGGTATCCGAACGCAGAGGAACATCCGCCCCCCTTCAAAGGGGGGAAGAGCGGAGCGAAGAGGGATGTTATCCCTTCAAAGGGGGGAATTTGCAGGGCTGACCGCTGATTACTGACCGCTGTCAAACGCCCTTCGGAGCTTGTGCAGAAACTCGTCTGCCTCTGTAAACGAGAGTGAGAGGGGAGGGAGCAGGCGCAGGACATGCGTACCTGAGCAGCCGGTAAATACATGCTGTTCGTAGATGAGGCGCTTGCGCAGCTCTTGAATCGGGAAATCAAATTCGAGGCCGATCATCAGCCCTTTGCCGCGCACTTCTTTGATTTGCGGGAGTCGGCCGAGTTCGTCAAGCAGGTATTGCCCGACGGCGGCCGCATTTTCGATGAGCTTCTCCCGTTCGATGACGTCGAGCACGGCCAGAGCACCGGCGCACGCGAGGTGATTCCCTCCGAAGGTGGTGCCTAACTGCCCGTGCACAGCCTCGAAGCGTGGAGAGATAAGCAGAGCGCCCATCGGGAAGCCGTTGGCGATTCCTTTGCCGACGGTAATCAGATCGGGCTTGATGCCGAGATGCTGATGCGCGAAGAACCGACCTGAACGCCCGTAGCCGCATTGTATCTCGTCACAGATAAGCAGGGTGTCGTATGCGTTGCACGCTTCGCGCAGTCCCTGCATAAATTCGCGTGTGGCCGGGCGAATGCCTCCCACGCCCTGAATACATTCGACGATGCACGCGCACACATCGCCCTTGGCCAGTTCGGCATGCCACGCGTCGAGATCGTTCAGCGGCACGAAGGTAGCGTGTCCGTTCGCATTGACGGGCGCTGTGATTTTTGCGTTATCCGTTACTTCGACGGCCAGCGAGGTTCGCCCGTGAAACGAATTTGTTGCGCTGAGCACCCGTCTTCGCCCGTTGTGAAACGAAGCGAGCTTGAGGGCGTTTTCGTTCGCTTCGGCGCCACTGTTGATCAGGAAGAGTGCGTAATCATCGTATCCCGATACGAGTCCCAACCGTGCGGCAAGGGATTGTTGCAACCTGTTCACGACGGAATTTGAATAAAACCCCAACGTTTGCACTTGCCGGGCAATGGCAGCGGTATAAACCGGGTGACTGTGCCCGATGCTGATCACGGCATGGCCGCCGTACAGATCTAAATAGTCGTTGCCCTGTTCGTCCCGGATACGGCAGCCTTCACCTTTCGTTATGGCGATGTCGAAAAGCAGATATACGTCGAAAAGATTCATGCTTTTGTCTTTGTTTTTAGAATGTTTGATGGTTAAAATGCCACGGGTTTCAACCGCAAGCCTGCTGTTTCGTCCAGACCGAACATCAGGTTCATGTTTTGAACGGCCTGTCCGGATGCGCCTTTGAGGAGGTTGTCGATAACTGCTGTGATGAGCCATTTGTCATCGAACGCGTCGGCATGAACCAGCGCCTTGTTCGTGTTAACCGCCTGCTTCAGATCGGGTGCATGCGGAACATAGTGTGTAAAGGCGGCATCGGCATAAAAATCGGCAAACAGCTTGTCCGTTTCTTCCTGCGTAAACGGTTTTTCCGTTCTGACGACGGCGGTACAGAAAATACCTCGTGTAAAATCGCCCCGACAGGGGATGAACTCGATATCGCCGGCAAAAGCGGGTTGCAGTTGCCGCAGCGACTGTTTGATTTCGGGTACATGGCGATGCCGGAACGCCTGATAGATGCTGATGTTGCCGTTTCGCCAGCTGAAATGCGTCGTATCGGAAGGTTTGACGCCTGCGCCCGTCGAGCCGGTGATGGCATTCACTGCCACATAACCGGAAAGCAGGCCGCGGGCTGCCAAAGGAAGCAGCGCGAGCTGGATACACGTGGCGAAGCAGCCGGGATTGGCTACATGGTGCGCATGACGGAGTGCGTCGCGGTTTATTTCCGGCAGGCCGTATACAAAATCGTGATCCGGCGAGGCCAGACGGAAATCCTGTGCCAAATCGATGATCTTGACCCGCGCGGGAATATCGTGCGATCGCAGAAAACGCGTGCTTTCGCCGTGTCCGGAGCAAAGAAACAGCACGTCGACGGTATCGAACGGCATTTGATCGGTAAAGCGCAGGTCTGTTTCGCCATAGAGTCCGGCATGTACGTCGGTCAGCGCATTGCCGGCGTTGCTCGACGAGTGCGCGAAGGCAATCGTTGCCTGCGGATGGTGTAGCAGCAGGCGTATCAGCTCTCCGGCGGTATAGCCTGCTCCGCCGATGATTCCCACACAGATCATATCAGGTTCCGTTCTTCCTGATGGTTCGTATAATAGACCCGCAACGGCGTGGAAAGGACTTTGATGAACCCTTTAGCCTCGTCGGCCGTCCAGCCTTTCTGTGTCTCTCCGTATTCTCCGAACTTCGTCCTCACCAAATCGTCTTTCGACTCGACGCCGACGGTCGAGAAGGAGTAGGGACGCAGTTCGAGCGTAACGGTTCCGTTCACGTTTCGCTGACTTTCGGTCAGCATCGCTTCGATATCGCGCATCACGGGTTCGAGATACTGGCTCTCGTGCAGAAACATCCCGTACCAGTTCGCCACTTGATCTTTCCAGTATTGCTGCCACTTGGAGAGCGTATATTTTTCGAGGAAGCGGTGTGCACCGATAATCAGCATCGGGGCGGCAGCCTCGAAGCCCACGCGTCCTTTGATCCCGATGATGGTATCGCCCACGTGCATGTCGCGCCCAATCCCGTAGGCGGCGCCGATTTTTTCGATCGCCAGAATGGCTTTGATCTTGTCGGTATATTTTTTACCGTTCACTGCAATGATTTCGCCTTTTTTAAATTCGATCTTCAGCAGCTCGCTTCCGGTTTTCTCCACTTGCTTGAGATAAGCCGTTTCGGGCAGTCCCTGAGCCGGGTCGAGGATTTCGCCTCCGCAGATCGAGGTGCCCCAGATGCCTGTGTTATATGAATATTTGAGTTTCTTGAAGTCGGCTTTGAAACCGTTTTTGTTCAGATAATCGATTTCAAACTGCCGGCTCAGATTCATGTCGCGCGTAAGCGTAATGATTTCGACGTCGGGGCAGATGACGAGGAACGTCATGTCGAAGCGCACCTGATCATTGCCTGCGCCGGTCGATCCGTGAGCAATGGCTTGCGCCCCGATCTCGTTGGCGTAGCGCGCAATGGCCATACCTTGAAAGATTCGCTCGGACGAGACGGACACGGGATAGGTGCCGTTACGGAGAACATTGCCGAAGATCATGTATTTTAAACTCTTCTCGTAATATTCTTTTGTGACGTCGAGCGTAACATATGCCTTGGCGCCGAGTTGATAGGCGTTGGCTTCGTTTTTGCGAAGCTGCTCCTTGCTGAAGCCTCCCGTGTCGGCACATGCCGCATAGACTTCGTAGCCTTTCTCACGTGCCAAGTACATAACGGTAAACGAGGTGTCGAGTCCGCCACTGAAGGCGACTACAACTTTCTTCTTCGCACTCTCTGCCGTTGAGGCGGCATTTTTAATTTCCTTTTTCATCTGTTTTGAATGATTGCGTTGTTTATAATTTTGTTTCTTTAGGCTTGGAACGTGAGCTGTTGCGCCGTTTCACCCATGTCTTGTTCAGTTTTTCGAGCATGAGGCATCGCGGGTCTTCGGGATCGAAGAGCATGGCGGTGCAGATGCAGTATTGACGCTGCGTGCGCGTAAGTACATCGTGGTTGACACAGCCGTTGCAGCCGCGCCAGAACGCTTCATCGTCCGTCAGGTCGCTGAATGTGACAGGCACGTAGCCCAATTCGGTATTCATCTTCATGACGGCGCTGCCCGACGTCAGACTGAAGAGTTTCGCCTTCGGCCACCGTAGCCGCGCCAGCTGAAACGCCGCGTGTTTGATGCGTTTGGCCAGCCCGTGGTTCCGGAACTTGTCGGCTACGATCAATCCCGATGTTGCCACGTACTGTTTGTTTCCCCACGACTCGATGTAGCTGAATCCCGCAAATTCATCGCCTGCCAGTGCGATGATAACCTTTCCTTCGCGCATTTTTTGAGCTACGTACTCATGTGTACGCCTTGCGATGCCCGAGCCGCGTTTGCGAGCGGCGATTTCGATCGTATCGAGGATGGTATCAACGTATTTTTCATGACTTTCGTCCGCTACCATCACGTCAAATTCCACTTCGTCCGTCTGTTTTTTGGTTGTTTTCGTCATTTTTTTTCTGTTTCATTGGTCTGACGCCCGGTTAAAAACGGTTCTAATGCTTTTGCCACCTGCTTATTCGAGTATCCATCGCGTGGAATAACGAGGATGGTGTCATCGCCGGCAATCGTGGCAAGGATTTCGCCCGGCGCGATGCGGTCGATATCCGACGCAATGGCCATAGCATAGCCCGGTGGCGTTTTGAGCACAGCCAGATGCCCCGAAAATTCAACGGCAGGCTTGCCGGCCGGTATCGCGTCGGGCAAAACGTAGATATACCGGTTGTCGCCGTCGTGTCTTTTCACGATTTTCAACTTCCGGATATCGCGCGAGAGGGTGCCCTGCGTCACCTCGAAACCTTTGTTGCTCAAGGCTCTCTGTAACTCGTCCTGATTCCGTATCATCTCCGAACGAATGATGTTCTCAATCGCGTTCAAGCGTTTTTGTTTAATGTTCATGATGAATAAATATCCAAAACTCGATGCAAATATACGCATATTATCGAATAAATATTCCAAAATTGTATTTTTTTTGAATTTTTATTCCGTTTGGGGTATTCGGTTCTTATAGGGGATATATAAGTACTTCGAACGTTATTGCGACTTGGAGATCGAGTGTGCGTTCGGTTCGTACCAATTGTTTTTATCCCATAAAAATAAACTTATTTTTGATGCGGTTATCTTGGAAAAGAGACGGGGCTTCTTTTCAAATCCGGATGAAACTGCTACTTTTGCATGGTTTTTTAAATCGACGAGGTATGAAACGATTATTACTATGGATTTGGATCGCTTTTCAGAGTGTGTCTTTGATGGCGCAGAAGCAATCGCTCAAGTGGACGGAGAAAGCTAGGAAGGCCGTTTTTACGATAGAGGCGGTAGATAAGAGCGGAAACCGGACGAAGGGTACGGGATTCTTTATCAGTGAAACGGGAGAGGCGGTGTCGGATTATTCGCTGTTTATCGGCGCGGAAAAAGCGACTGTGACCGATGCGGAAGGGAAGCGTCTGCGCGTGACGCATATTCTCGGTGCCGACGAAATGTATGACGTAGTACGTTTCATGGTAGCCGTGCCCAAGAAAACGGCTTATCTGACGGTGGCAAGCGGTCTGCCGGCAGTCGGATCGGAGGTTTATCTGCTTCCGGCGGGATTGTCGAAAGGCGCTCTTCTTCCGCATGCCGCGCTTTCGGAGGTGTCGAAAGTAAAAGATCGTTACGGATATTACAAAGTCGAGATGCCGCTGAACCGGGAGCAAGTGAGCGCGCCTTTGTTGACCGGGAACGGCGAGGTTTTCGCGATGGCGCAGGCCGATGCGTCGGGGAAAGGGAAAACATACGGTATCTCGGTGCCTTATATTCAAGATATCCGGATCGGACAGATGGATATCCTGAACAAAGCCTATTCGTCGATCGGGATACGGAAAGCGTGGAGCGACAAAGTGGAAGACGCGCAGGTGGCTTTGATACTCTACTCGTCGCAACAGGACGCGCCGACGTATTTAGAGACACTCAACGAGTTTATTGCCAAATTTCCGAACGAGCCGGACGGGTATCTGAGCCGCGCATCGCATTATATCTATCAGCGAAAGCAGTTGACCGACGTCGGGACCGAAGCGGAGCTGCTCGAACGCGCCCGCGCCGATATGGAAACGTCGCTGAAGTATTTCGGAGATAATCGGGGCGAAGGATATTACAATCAGGCCAAGCTGATTTACGGCGTGGCGGCCGGCGATACGACGTTGAAGTTGCCGGAATGGAGCATGGAGCGAGCTGCCGAACTGATCGGCAAAGCACTTGCCGAAACGGATATGCCGCTATTCCGTCAATTGGAGGGCGATATCGCTTTCTTTCAGGAAGATTACCGTAAAGCGGCGGCGGCGTACGCGTTGGTGAATCAAAGTCCGATGGCTTCGGCCACCTCATTCTATATGGCGGCGAAAGCAGAAGAGCAGATCGAAGGAGCAAACCTCGGCAAGGTGATCGCATTGATGGACAGCGCCTGCGCACGCGCCATGACGACGAACCCATCCGATGCGGGAGCTTACCTCCTTGAAACCGTCGATCTGAAAATGCGGATGGGGCAATATGAAGCGGCAGCGAAAGACTACGACCGGTATTACGAACTGGCAGGAGGCAATGTAAACACGTCGTTTTACTATTATCGCGAACAGGCTAAATTCCGCGCGGGCGATATGGACGGGGCACTCGCCGATATTCAGTCGGCATTGGCCAAGGAACCGGAGAACGCGCTGTATTATGCCGAAGAAGGGTCGATTTATCTGCGCAAGCAGGAGCTGGAAAAGGCTCAGGCCAGCCTTGAGAAATCCATCAGCCTGCAACCCGACTTCGCGGCGGGGTATCGTTTGTTAGGGCTTTGCCTTGTTCGTCAGCATAAGAAGGAGGAAGGTTGCCGGGCTTTTCAGAAAGCGAAAGAACTGGGCGATCCCGTCATCGACAAGCTGATGAAAGAGCATTGTTTTTAATGGTTAATTGTCAATTGTTATGCCGGGTTATCCGAACGCAAATTTCGCAAATAACGCGAATCAACGCAAATAACTGTGTTTGTCATTACGAACGCCACCCTTTGTCATTCCGAACGCAGTGAGGAATCTCGCGGGGAAAAGGGAAGAGATTCTTCGCTTCGCTCTGAATGACAAATTAATGGTTAATTGTCAGGTGTTAATTGTTATGCCGGGTACACGGTATCCGAACGCAGAGGGACATCCCCCCTCCCCCCCTTCAAAGGGAGGAAGAGCGAAGCGAAGGGGGGATGTTATCCCTTCAAAAGGGGGAATGCAGGGGGCTGACTGCTGACCGCTGTAACAGCCCTGAAAGGGCTGTGTTAATTCAGCCCAATGCGAAGCGTTGGGGAAAGAGGTAACACCCATGGGAGGGCTGAAAGCCTGAATTAATTCAGCGATCAGCGTTCAGCAGTCGGATTAAACTTGCCATGTTCTGAGTTCTTTACCGGTTCGTGTTTATACCGGAAGAAGATGGCGAAAAGAATCGTGACTGCGAGCGCATAACCCGCGAAGATATACCATGCCGTCTGCCATCCGGCCAATTGCGCGGCCGGGTCGGCGATTTGCGAATAAACCGTGCGATTAACGACCGTTTGCGCAGCCAACATCCCAATCGATGCACCCAAACCGTTTGTCATCATCATAAAAACGCCTTGCGCGCTGCTGCGAATCTCCGGATTTGTTTCCCGATCGACAAACAGCGAGCCGGAAATGTTGAAGAAATCGAATGCAATGCCGTACACGATCATCGAAAGGATAAACATCCACACGCCGTCGCCGGGATTGCCGGCCCCAAACAGACCGAAGCGAAGCACCCACGCGAGCATGGCCATCAACATCACCCGTTTGATGCCGAAACGGTTCAGGCAGAAAGGTATCAGCAGGATAAAACATGTTTCGGACATCTGCGAGATCGAGATCAGGATATTGGCGTGCTGTACGCCGAAAGTCTCTTTATAGAAGGGGATTTCGGCGAAGGTTGCAATGAAAGGATTGGCGTAGCCGTTCGTGATCTGCAACGATACACCGAGCAACATGGAGAAAATAAAGAAGATGGCCATCTTCTTTTCTTTGAAGAGGCTGAAAGCACGCAGGCCGAGCGCACCGACGAGCGAGTTCGTGTTGGCTTTACGGTTGACCGCGCAACGCGGAAGCGTGAACGAGTAGGCCGCGAGCAGAAGTCCCAGTACACCGGAAACGGCGAACTGCTTCGGTCCGGCCTGAAATCCGATCAGATCAATCAAAATCATGGTGCAGATGAACCCGATCGTGCCGAATACGCGAATCGACGGGAACACTTTCACCGCATCCAGCCGGGCTTTGTCTAATGCCGAGTAGGCGACCGAGTTGGCCAAGGCCACCGTCGGCATATAAAAGGCGATGCTGAGGGTGTAAAGCGTAAAAAGCAGCGGGAAGGAGACATCGGCCCCGGCGGAAAGGCCATACATCGAAACGGCGAGCATCAACGATCCGGCCAGAAAATGACAAAGCCCGTACACCCGTTGCGCTTCCATCCATCGGTCGGCCACAATCCCCATGAGGGCCGGCATACACAGCGAGGCAAATCCCTGTACCGAATAAAACCAGCCGATGTGGCTTCCCATACCGACCTGACTCAGGTAGCGCCCCATCGAAGTGAGGTACGCTCCCCATACGGCGAACTCCAAGAAGTTCATAACGATCAGCCGAATCTTCAAATTCATATCGAATTGATATTTTTTATTTGACTTTGTTTGTTTTTCATTCGGGGCAAAGTTAAAAAACTTTCTCAGGACCGCAATAACCGTTTTTTGAGGAGTTATTTTTTTGCCTTACCTTTCCTCTAAAACGTATTTTGTTGGATTCTTTACATTGCTGCTCAATCCCTCCCAAATTCGGTTGTTTGGGTGACTATAACACACGACTGTTGGCTCCGTGACGGTCGGTGTGTCTCGGAGATTGCGAATATAAGTATGTTACTTTCCTCTACAAGCTTGGGTAGCTTATGCCGGTGTCCGACTCCTTCCGGTGTATCTGTAAATTTGCGAAACGGGCTACTCTGTGCACCACAAAGGTAATTACGTGGCACCGAAAGGTATATCAAATGGCTAATCGGCCATATACGATTCAAGCAGTTTGATTTGTCCTTCTGTTCTTTTCAACTCTTCCTGCCTTTTGAGATAAATGTCAATGAAATCCTCTTCTTTGGAGAGCATGTGCCATACGGCAACGAGTATTTTCCGAGCGATGGCCACCTGGATCTTCATTTTGTTCTTTTTCTTGACGGTAGTTTGGAGGTAGCTGAAATGAGAGAAGAAACAGTTTCGGGTTCGTGATGCAGCCCATGCAATTTCGATCAATATTTGTCTGAGGTATCTGTTTCCGTGTGTCACTTTTCTGCTTTTGAAACGCCCGTTGCTTACATCGTTACGCGGTTTCAGACCGCACCATCCCACAAGGCTTGCCGCCGTAGCGAACATCTTCATATCAACACCTGTTTCCGCAATGATTGCCGTGGCTGCGCGTTCCTTGACACCGGGGATGGTTTGCAGGCGTTCGTATGGTTTGGGGTAATGTTCTTTGCAGAGCCGGACGAGTTCTTGCTGACAGTACGCCGTCTGTTTTTCGATCAGGTCGAGTGTTTCCTTCAATTGTCTGAGAACAATCAGGTCAGTTTCTGAGAACGAGCCTGTCAGCGCGGCTTTCACCCTCTCACGTCCATGTTTGTTGAGTATGCGTCCATGCACAAGACTGAGGAGTTCATCAGGATCGGTCTGTCCGTCGATTATCGCTTTGAGTACAGACCGATAGCTTTTACTTTTGGTGGTAGCCACGTAATTGCTGAGCCTAAAACCGCATCTTTGCAAAGCTGCGTCGAGTTTGTTGCTGTTGTAGGTCGTATCTTCGCACAGGTCCATGATACGGCGGTTCAATTTGCGCATATCCTGCACGATGGGCTCGGGAACGAAGCTTCCCTTGATGAGATTTTTCAGAAGACACTCCGCGATCCATCGGGCATCCTTCACGTCACTTTTCCTGCCGGGAAGCTGCTTGATGAAATAGGGATTCACCAATCTGAGTTCCATCGATTCGCAGAGTTCCGTCCATACCGGAACCCAATAGACGGCCGTGCTCTCCATAGCTGCTTCGGTGACACCATGGGCTCTCATGTCATGATGCATCTCACGCAAGTCGGGAGTAAGCACTCCATAAGTATTTTCCCAAATAATGGCCTGGTCATACCCCATAATACAGAGATAAATGCTATCTTTGTGCACATCAAGGCCGGCAACTGTTCGAGTTCTGTTCATAATTATTTTTTTAAATTTTTTCCCTCCAAGATAGTAAAATTGTGGCTAAGAACACGCAAAGGAGGGGACAGAAAACAGAGCGTCGGCCTTGTGTTTTTATCTGCCCGGTGTAAAATCTCGAGGATTTTATCTAAATTTGCGATTATTTATAAAAACAAAGTATTCAAGAGGTTCCTTCGACAGCATGGCAGACTGCGTGACCTCCGAGCATTAACGGACTGATTGTATGAAATTAAAATTGATATATCCTAAGTGGAAGAAGCTCAAAGGGCAGACAACATTTAACCTCCCTCCTCACGGGCCGGTCGTCTTTGCTGCAACCCTTCCGCCTTATGTCGACATATCATTTACGGACGAGAACGTAGAAGCCCTCGACTTCAACGAAGAGTGCGATCTGGTAGCCATCTCGATGATGCTCAGTACGCAGGTGAAGCGCGGATGGGCTATTGCCGACGAATATCGGCGGCGCGGCAAACAGGTGATCTTCGGAGGTATCTCGACCATGCTGCATGCCGAAGAAACGATCGACCATGCCGATGCCGTATTCCTCGGCGAGTCGGAGGGACGGATGGAAGAAGTGCTGAACGACTGGCGCAACGGCCGGTTGAAGAAAGTCTACAACTACATGACGCAGCAACCGCCCATCGGCGATGTCGGGCCTGCGCGGCGCGACCTCTATAAACGCGAACTGTATAATCACAAGGGCGTACAGATGGTCGATCTCTTTCATGCTTCGCGCGGCTGTCGTTTCAGTTGTTATCCGTGTGCCGTTTCGTACCTCGGCGGACGTATTTTCCGCCCGCGCCCGATCGATAAGGTGATCGAAGACCTTGCCTCGATCGAAAACAATCGCCTGTTTATCGTCGACAACTCGTTGGCTCAAAATAAAGAATGGGAGATGGAACTCTTCCGCGAAATGATTCCGTTCAAGAAGAAATGGATCAGTCATACGATCGAAGATGACCCGAAAGTGCTTGATCTGGCGGCACAGGCCGGCGCCTGGTATGTGTATCAGGCCGTCTACGATACGTCGGATTATATCAAGGAGCGTGTGAAACGTTACCATGATCATGGCATCGGAGTAGAGGGAACGATCCTGCTCGGTATCGATAGCCAGTCGGAGGACGATATCAAACGGCTTATCGATTTTCTGCTCGAAATCGACCTTGATCTGGCCGAATTTACTGTCATGACGCCTTTCCCGCATACGAAAGGATATGACGATTACCTGCGTCAGGGACGTATCTTCGATTTCGACTGGGATCATTACAACGCGGGTCAGGTCGTTTTTCATCCGAAGCAGATGTCGGCCGAGCGATTGCAGGAGATGTATGAATATGCGTGGGATACGTTTTATCAGGACGAAAGTCAGGAACAGAAAATGTTCCGTCTGTTTACGCAGGTCGTGATTCGCGAGATGGAAGACGGTACGTTCCGTCCGAGAAATCGCGAACTGGCCAATAAATCGTTCGGTAAAGATGTGATAAGAAATATCCTCTCATGATATCCGGAAGTGCAATGTTTCTCGTATACGTATGGGTTGTATGGCCATTTAAACTGAAAAAACAGACGATGTGATGAAGACAAAAGATGTCCCTCAGGATTTGAAGTATTTTAAAGACAAAGTGGTCCGCGATGTGATGTATGCTGTGGATGAAGACGGGCGCTATACAAAGGTGCTCAGTGACGGCTGGTCGGTCAAGAACGATGTCTTGGCAGTCGTTTGGGAAGATATTCTGGAAGACTGCGAACGGATCCGTCGGCAGGTGTTGAGGAAAGAAGCCAGTCCGTTGGCTTATCATATGAAAAAGAACTTGCAAGATGTCGCGATGCTGGCCGTATATGCCGGTATTCCGAAGCGTAAGGTCAGGAAGCATCTCAAGTATGAAGCCTTTGCCGGACTGGATGATCGTATCCTCGGGCAATATGCCGATGCTTTGCGTATAACGGTCGATGAGTTAAAACGGGTGGAATGATGGAAATCCCTTTTGAACACCTCAGTGCGGCACATTGTGAAAACGGCGTTACCGGCAATCTGCTGCGTTTTTACGGCTACGATTATTCCGAACCGCTCATCTTCGGTTTGTCGGCATCGCTTTATTTCGTCCATCTGCCGTTTGTGCATCTTGCGGGCTTTCCGGTGACTTCGTTCCGTCCGCTGCCGGGCGCTATCTTTGCTCGTGCTACCCGCTTGCTGGGCTTCAAGGTCCGTCGGACAATTTTCCTCTGTCCGAAGCATGCGGAAAAGAAATTAGATCGTTTGCTCGTTCAGGGTATCCCGACGGGCGCGGTGGTAGGCATGTATTTTTTGCCTTATGTGCCGAACGAATACCGGTTTCACTTTAACGCGCACAACATCTGCGTGATCGGAAAAGACGGCGACGATTACCTGGTCAGCGATCCGGTGGCTGTTGAAAAGGTGAAACTCTCGGCGCACGATATGATGCGCGCGCGCTTCTCCAAAGGTACGTATCCGCCGATGGGCAAACTCTACTGGATACGCTCATTGCCCAAAAAACAGCCAGACTTGCCCAAACTCATACGCAAGGCCATCCTCAAAAACTGCTACCGGATGCTTCATGAGCCGGGGCCTGTGCCCTGGGTCGGCATCAATGCGTTCAGGCATCTTGGCAACAAGATTCCGAAGTTCCCACAGAAATACGGTGTGCGTCAGGCGGCATTACATCTGGGGCAGCTTGTGCGAATGATGGAAGAGATCGGGACGGGTGGTGCCGGATTCCGCTTCCTCTATGCCGCGTTCCTTCAGGAGGCGGCCGCAATTACGGGCATCACCGCACTCAACGATTTTTCCGAACGCCTTACCGCTATCGGCGACGAGTGGCGTATGTTTGCGGCAGAGGCCGCACGTGTCTGCAAGCGTCGTTCGGCGGCTAACGTCGATTATCAGACCATTGGCGACCATCTGAAAACCATCGGCGACCGCGAAAAACAATTTTTTACCGATCTGGAAAAACTCATCAAAAAGAGCCGATGACCCCTTCGATGATCGATATCCGGAAGTTACGTAAGACGTATCGTGGAGCTGCTCATCCGTCGGTCGATGGGTTGACGCTGCATGTGTCCGAAGGGGATCTCTTCGGACTACTCGGCCCCAACGGCGCAGGTAAGACGACGATACTCTCCGTGCTTTGCGGCCTGTGCCCGTATGACACCGGCGAGGTGAAGATAGGCGGGCTGGACGTGCGTTGCGAGATGAGGCGAATCAGGCGGATGATCGGCATCGTACCGCAGGAGATCGCACTCTATCCCGAGCTGACACTGCGCGAGAACCTGCATTTCTTCGGTGGTATACAAGGCATACCTTCGGACACGTTGCGCGAGCGCATTGACAACTATATCGAACGGTTCGATCTCATACCGCATCTTTCTAAAAGAACGGCGTACCTCTCGGGGGGTATGAAACGTAAGGTTAACTTGATTGTAGCCATGCTTCATCGTCCCCGAGTCCTTTTTCTCGACGAGCCGACCGTCGGTGTCGATGTGCTGTCGAAGCAGGAAATTGTTGCACATTTACAGGTGCTTCACCGGGAGGGCATGACCATCGTTTACACTTCGCACGACATGGCGGAGGCGGAAAAACTATGCACACAAGTGGTATTGATGGATCGCGGTCGGATTGTATGCGAAGGCTCTCCCGCCGAGTTACAGAACCGGACGGGAAGGGCGTCGCTCGAAGAACTGTTTATGGCCCGTACGGGCTTGATGTATGAATATCCGGGCGCTAATATATAAAGACCTGTTGTTGCTTGTGCGCGATGTATGGGGGATCGTGCTGTTGTTTTTCATGCCGTGGGCGCTTGTGCTGCTGATGGCATACCTGCAGGACGGCACTTTCCGCTCGATCAACGAAAATCGTATCTCGCTCTACCTGCTCAATGCCGATGGCGACTCATTAGGCCGGCGCGTGAGCCGCCAACTCTCGGCAAGCCGTATATTCGACGTCTCGACCGAAGCGGATGGCCGGTCTCTCACGGTCCACGAGGTGGAAGAGGCTGTTATGCGCGGTGATTACCTGATCGGTGTCATCATCCCCGAAGGTACGACGGAGCGTTTGCGCGAACAGGTGCGTCACGGTGTCGAGCGTGCATTTGACGGTGAGCCTTCCGCAGTCTCCGATACAACGCAGTCTTCATTAACGGTCAGAGTATTAGTGGATCCGGCGGCCAAGCCATCGTTCCGCTCTTCGGTGATGTCTGCCGTACGTGAGGAAATGTTGACGATTCGGCACCGGCTGCTTCTTCAGGAGATATCGGCACAGGCCAGCCTTCTCCTCCTCATCCCTGTCGATCTGAATATCGAGACAGACGAATGGTTTACGGTCGACGAAGCGTATGCCCGAAGCGAACACGGGCGGATCATTCCGAACGCTACACAGCACAATGTGCCGGCATGGAGCATGTTCGCCGTCTTTTTTATTGTCGTTTCGCTTGCGGGAAACATGATTCGCGAGCGTGAAACGGGTTGCCTCAACCGGCTGATGACGATGCCTTGTTCCTATGCGGTATATCTGTTCAGTAAAATGTTTGTCTACCTGTGTGTTTGTCTGTTGCAACTCACCCTGATGATGGCAACCGGCATGTACCTGATCCCCTTGCTCGGACTGCCTGCGCTTAAACTCGGACACAGCGCTGGCGCGCTGCTGCTGATGTCGGTCTCAGCATCGCTATCGGCGATCGGTTACGGGCTGGCTATCGGAAGTATTGCACGTACAAACCAGCAGGCAAGCATCTTCGGCGCCGTATCTGTCGTGATGCTGGCTGCTCTCGGAGGGGTCTGGATTCCCACTTTTGTGATGCCTCACTTTATGCGTCTTGCCAGCCGTATCTCACCCCTGAACTGGGGATTGAACGGCTTTAACGAGCTCTTTGTTCGCGATGCGGGCATGGCGGGTATTCTTCCGTATGCCTCCCTGTCATTGCTGTTTTTCGTTGTGATGCTCGGAGGGGCAGTATACGGCAGAACGTCGCGACGTCGGAAAAATTAACCGGTCGGTAGCGCATCATTCACTTTTTTTTACTACGTTTGCCACAGTAACAACCGACTTGAATCATGAAAAAGAAATTTCACATATCCCTGTTAGGCTGGGTGGCTATTGCCATTGCGAGCGGTATCGTGTTGGGGCAGGTGATGCCTGCCGGCATGGTTCGTCTCTTTGTCACGTTCAATGGCCTTTTCGGTAATTTCCTGTCATTTTCTATTCCGCTGATTATTCTCGGGCTTGTAGCGCCGGCTATCGGCGAGATCGGGAAAGGAGCGGGGCGGTTGCTGCTCGTCACCGCACTTATTGCTTACGGGTCGACGATTTTTTCCGGCTTCTTCACCTATTTCAGCGCATCGGCCGTTTTTCCGATGCTCCTGGCTCCCGACACCCAGCTGACGGTTATGGAGAATCCCGAAACCCTGATGCTCACTCCTTATTTTATCGTTGCCATGCCTCCGCTCATGGACATTATGACGGCGCTCCTTCTCTCGTTCGTCATCGGGTTGGGGCTGACCGTGATGTCGGGCGATGCGCTGCACCGCGTCTTCATCAACTTCCGCGACATCATTGCGCGCCTCATCGAATCGGTCATTGTCCCGCTGCTTCCGCTCCATATCTTCGGTATTTTTCTGAATATTACGGTGAGCGGACAGGTGACCGGTATCATGACCATGTTTCTGAAAGTGATTCTTGTCATTTTTGTGCTCCATATCCTTTTGCTTCTGGTGCAGTTTGCGATTGCGGGATGGATTGGCCGTCGTAATCCGTTACGGCTGCTGATGAATATGTTGCCCGCTTATGCCACGGCGCTCGGCACACAGTCGTCGGCCGCGACAATCCCCGTTACGCTCAGGCAGGTGATCAAGAATGGCGTGCGCGAAAATGTGGCTGTATTCACCGTGCCACTTTGTGCAACGATTCATCTGTCGGGCAGTACGATGAAGATTGTCGCCTGCGCCATGGCCATCCTGATGATGTCCGGCGAACCGGTCACCCTCGCTCAGTTTGGCGGTTTTATTCTGATGCTTGGCATCACGATGGTGGCTGCTCCTGGCGTACCCGGCGGAGCCATCATGGCTGCGCTCGGTCCACTTCAGACCATGCTCGGATTCAACGAGACGTTACAGGCGTTGATGATCGCGCTGTATATCGCCATGGACAGCTTCGGCACGGCGTGTAACGTGACCGGCGACGGAGCCATCGCCGTGGTGGTAGACCGTATCGCGCCTGCTGCCGAAGGGCTGGAAATGAACGACCGTGAGCAGGGGTAAATCATTTGTTGAGTTGTTTGATTGTTGAGATGTTCGCCCCTACACGTATCCGATGGCTGAATGCTGACCGCTGACTGCTGAATGACAATTAACCATTGACAATTAAATTAACTCATGCCCTCGACCATCAGGCGGGCGGCCTTCTGTGAGGCGCCGGGTTGACCGAGAGCGGCGATCACGTGGTCGTAGCCTTCCAACATACGGGTGCGATCTTCCGAGTCTTCAACAATGCGCTTCAGTTCGGCATGGATGCGTTCGGGCGAGAACTTTGCCCCAAAAAGTTCAGACACAACTTCGCATCCGGCAATCAGGTTGACGAGTGAGATGTAGGGCACGTGAAAAAAACGTTCGAACACGAAATTGACGAGCCGTCCGCCCGAGACGTGATAGCATACTACTTGCGGTACACGGAACAGGGCGGCTTCGAGGGTTGCCGTACCCGACGTGACCAATGCGACACTTGCGTGCGAGAGCAGGTTGTACGTTTGTCCGTAGAGGATCTTTGGCATCGCTCTCCCGCAGAGGCAATCCCGGTAATCGTCGGCGGTCAGTCCGGGAGCGCCTGCCACAACGGCTTGAAGATCGGGAATTCGTGCAGCCACATCGAGCATCACCGGAAGATTTTGACGGATTTCGTGGCGGCGACTGCCGGCGAGCAGTGCCAGAACGGGTTGATCCGTCAGGCCGTGGTCATGCCGGAACGTATCGGGCTGGTCACGCTGTGCTTCCCGGAATGCGGCAACGGCATCGACCGAAGGATTACCGACATAATCGACCGGATAGTCGAGCGACTTGAAGAAGTCGACCTCGAAAGGCAGGATGCAGAACATACGGTCCACATAGCGACGGAACGATTGAATGCGGTATTTCTTCCATGCCCATATCTTCGGTGAGATATAGTAATAGACAGGGATTCGTAATGTGGTTTTGACAAACCGGGCGATTTTCAGGTTGAACCCCGGATAATCGACGAGCAGTACCACGTCAGGGCGATATGCGCGGATATCGTTTCGGCAAAGGCGCATGTTGCGCAGAATGGTACGGGTGTGCAGCACGACGGGGATCACTCCCATATACGCCATCTCGCGGTAATGCTTGACGAGCGTACCGCCGGCAGCCTGCATCAGGTCGCCTCCGAAAAAACGGAACTCCGCATGCGGATCTTCCGCTTTCAGCGCGGTCATCAGGTTCGAGGCATGCAGATCGCCCGAGGCTTCACCGGCAATAAGATAGTATTTCATCGGAGACTAATCGTCGATTTGCCAATCTTTTAATGTTTCCATAAAAGCGTAATCGGTCACATCGAGTTTGCAGGGAACGAGTGAGGCGTATCCTGCATCGAGCATTCGTGTATCGTTGTCCGGAAAAATCGGTTCGTAGTTCAGAAACTCACCGGTGAGCCAGAATTGGGGTTCCCCGTTCTCATCGTAGGTCTGCCGGTATTCCTTGATCCATCGTCCGTCGGCCTGTCTGCAAATGGCCATGCCTTTGACTTTCGCCCTGTTCGGCACGTTCAGGTTCAGATAGGTACCGTGCGGCAATCCCCGTCGCAGCACCTCTTTCGCAAGTTGCTGTGCCAGACGTACCGACTCGGAGAAATCAGCCTCCGGCTTGTATTGATACAGCGAGACACCCATGGAAGGGATGTCGAGCGCACAACCTTCGACAACAGCCCCCATCGTTCCGGAGTAATGCACGCTGATGGCTTGATTGCCGCCGTGGTTAATCCCTGACACGACGAGGTCGGGCTTACGATCGGCTACCTCGTTCAGATACAGTTTGACACAGTCAGTCGGCGTGCCTGTACAACGGTAAACCGTCAGTCCTTCGGCACGTTCGATACAGGTATAGGATATGGACACGTTTGTCGTGATGGCTGTCGACATGCCCGATCGCGGTCCGTCAGGCGCCATGACGACCACGTCGCCCAGCTCGTGCAAGCCGTCGGCCAGGGCGCGAATGCCCTGCGCTTCGATGCCATCGTCGTTTGTAACTAAAATCAATGCTTGTTTCTTCATGCTCTTCTTTTTTGTCGCCCGCAAAAATACGGAATTGTTAAATCATCCCCAAATTTGCATTTCACGCTCCATAAGCCTATCTTTATGCCCTCAACCGAATGTTCCATGCTCGATATATCGTTACATACCGTCGTCGGCCTGACGCTGTTCGTATTGTACGCCATCTCCGTTTTGGGATTGGTGCTTGTCATTCTGCTGGAAAACCGAAATCCGCTGAAAACGATTTCATGGGTGATCGTCCTGCTGACATTGCCGGGCATCGGGCTTGTCTTTTATTTCTTCTTCGGACAGGATAACCGTCGACAACGCATCATCTCGAGGCGTACTTACAAACGTATCATGAAGCCCCTGCACTCCGGGGTCCCGGAGCAGGATAAATGTCTCGTTTTGACGGCTTACCGGCCTTTGGTGAAATTGCTGAATCGTGACGGTCACAACCCGCTGCTCTATGGCAGTTCCATTACCACCTATACGAACGGAGCCGCTAAGTTCGCCGCGTTTATGGAGGCGTTGCGACAGGCTCGTCATCATATCCATATGCAATATTATATCATTGCCGATGACGAAATCGGGAGGCAGGTGAAGAGCCTGCTTATAACCAAAGCGCGTGAAGGCGTGCAAGTGCGTGTGCTGTATGACGATGTGGGGAGCTGGAATGTGAAGGAGAAGTTCTTTCGGGAGATGAAAGCAGCGGGTATCGAGGTGTATTCGTTCCTGCGGGTCGCTTTCCCTGTGCTTACGAGCAAGGTCAACTACCGGAATCATCGAAAGATTGCCGTGATCGACGGCAAGATCGGTTTTATCGGCGGGATGAATATTGCCGATCGATACATCAAGGGGGTGTCGTGGGGCGTATGGCGCGACACGCATTTCCGGATCGAAGGGAAAGGGGTTCACGGCCTGCAATCGGCGTTTCTGATCGACTGGTATGTGGCCGGCAAGCAACTGATCAAAGGTGAAGACTACTATCCCGGCGAAGCCATCTTCGGCGATAATATCCTGCAGATCATTGCCAGTGGCCCCACCGGCCCATGGCGTACCTTGCTTCAGGCGGTTATCTTCTGCATCACAAATGCCAAAAAGTACCTCTATATCCAGACGCCTTACTTCCTGCCTACCGAAAGCATGAATCAGGCGCTCCAGACAGCTGCGCTGGGAGGCATCGACGTACGGTTGATGCTGCCCGAACGTTCCGATACGCGGAGCGCACATCTGGCGACTCATTCGTTCTTAGACGATATGCTTCGGGCCGGTGTCAAGGTTTATTTTTATAAAGCAGGCTTCCTTCACTCCAAACTGCTTTTGGTCGACGACGAGCTGGCGTGTATCGGCTCAGCCAACTTCGATTTTCGCAGCTTCGAACACAATTTTGAGGTCAATGCTTTCGTCTATCATCATCCTTTTGCGCTGGAGATGAAACAAATGTTTATGGATGATCTGAAAAACTGCGAGACGGTTTATCCCGTTCAATGGCTGAACCGTCCGCTGACCAAACGACTGATCGAATCGTTTATGCGTCTGTTCTCGCCTCTTCTCTGATGAAGAAGGAGAAATGTACGGAGCCGTAAACACGCTGCCGGCTGAAGCAAGGATGTGCTGAAAAATCGAACGTTTTGGGATGCTCCAGCACGAAGATACCGCCTTCGGAAAGGAGATAGCCGTTCGTCACAAGCTCCGGCAACTTTGATAATTCCGGTAAAGCATACGGCGGATCGGCAAAGATGAAGTCAAAGGTCTGTTTCGGCGCCGAAGGCAGATATCGGAACACATCGCCGCGAATCAGTTCGAGGGCGTCGGTCTTGAGTTCACCGGCGATCTTGGCGATAAATGCCGCATGCGCGCGGTTCGCTTCGACGGCCGTCACACGTCCACAACCTCTCGACAACAATTCGAACGAGATGCTCCCCGTGCCGGCAAACAGATCGAGGGCTGTCATCCCTTCCCAGTCGACCAAGTTTTCGAGTACGTTAAACAGATTTTCTTTGGCAAAATCGGTCGTCGGACGGGCGTTGAACGACGAGGGTACCTGAAACCGGCGACGCCCGTAGATGCCTCTTATGATTCGCATCCCATCAACGCAATTACATCGGCCAGCATTGGTGCATCGGAAGGGGCAGCCGGTAGATTCATCGGTTCAACCTGCATCAGGTAATTCCGTAGCGTATCGCGTATGTCGGGAAAAAACGCCGGTGCAGCCGAAAGAAAGAGCTGATCGTCAATCGGATTCAAATCCAACTGCTTCCAGATATAAAGCAAATAGTACAAGATATCCGTACGGTCGTCGATACGAAATCCGTTAACAAATCGTAAGGCCCCCTTATCGAAGCATGCTGCGTCCATCCTGTCTTCCTGCAGCACGGCATACAACTGTTTCGGATAAGCGGTTCGGCTTTGTTTCTGCCAGTGGAGCAGGAGCGGAGCGATACCATGTACGAACGTCGCCCGGGGCTGCAACTGCAGAAAGAGCGTATGTATTTCGGGATCAACTCCGAACAGCAATACGGCTTCGAGCTCTTTCAGAGGCTGAAAGAGTGCCTTCTCGCCGGGTGAGGAGAACGTAAACGCCATCAATTGCTGTGTCCGGTCTTCTGCAAAGACTGCTTCGGGTACGAGCGTGTAGGGATCTCCCGTACTTACGACCGATAGCTCCTTATACGAATAAGAAAAAAACGGATGCTCGGAAGAGACCTCTTGTAACGCATGTGCGTATGGTCGGGAGCGGTCTAACTCGACCGACCGGTAGAAGAAACTCTTCGGTTGCAAAGGGATATGCCCAACAAAAGAAAGTCCACCCGGCGATAGCCGAATAGACATTCTGTATTTTTCCGAATTATGAGCCGTTAACGTGCCAGAAACACGAAAGTTCATACCGCCTTACTCCCAGTTACCGGCGTTGTTGTTGATCTCCGTAATCGAGCCCACCTTGAGCCCTTCATACCGTTTCATCTTGCGCATCCTGTCTTTCAGATTGGCAAGCTGCCGGCTGTTCAAATCGCTCAGGTAACCGTCGTAAGGTACACGACATTCGAACACTTTCACCGTATATCCCGACGACGAAGAGAGCGTTGCCGTATCCATTTCGAACCGGGTATTGACTCCTGCCACCGGAACGAAAGCGAGTGAGTCTACATTATAATTAGGTCCGAACAAGGTATCTTTGGCCAATACCCACATCGTATCGCGTCTGAAGTTCTCCAGCCCGTTTTTAATCACCTCATCGTTCTTCCCGGTTTTGCGAGCTCTCTCAATGATCGCCACGGCTTTCTTTTCCGTTAGCCCTGCCTCCAATTGATCGTCAGACAAAACACCTTCTTTCACGACAAACGGCAATTTTTCTTCTTTCAAGAATTTTCCTAATTCTTCAAAATTTGCAGCATGTACTCCATGTCTGTTCTTGTACTCGATCTGCGCCTTACGGATATCGATCAGCCGATGCTGGATAGCCGTTTCGCGGGCTTTATGTTCAAGATCAAACTCAATCGGGCCCATCACGCTTCTGTAGCACATGTAAACCAGCAGCAAAGCCGCCACAACCAATAATACTTTCAGTGTAATTTTCATGTCGTATATTCGTTTTTTTATGATTTCGTTGCTGCAAATATAAAGAAGATTATTTAAAGCTGTAACTTTATCGCGAAAATAATTTCATATCCATGATTCATCGGTTTATTTTTCAACAGATTCGTAACGTTTTTCCTTACGAACCCACAGATGAGCAGCGTAGGGCGATCGATAGGCTCTCGCATTTCCTCTCTTCTCCGGTATCTGACGATGTGTTTCTGCTGAAGGGATATGCCGGAACCGGAAAGACGTCGCTGCTCGGAGCCACGGTCAAGGCGCTGACGGCGTTGAGGCGGTCAGTCGTTTTGCTGGCACCTACCGGACGGGCGGCGAAGGTGTTTTCGGAATATGCGGGACGCAATGCATTGACAATCCACCGGAAAATCTATCGACAGAAAACGTTCTCGAACGAGTTTACCGGATTCTCATTAGCACCCAACCTGCATCAAGATACATTGTTTATTATCGACGAGGCATCCATGATCTCGAACGATGATGCCGGCATGGCTTCGTTCGGCAGCGGGCGGCTGCTCGATGACCTGATTCGTTATGTCTACAACGGCAAGGGTTGCAAGCTGATTCTGCTCGGCGATGGCGCACAGCTTCCGCCCGTCTTGCAAAGTGAAAGTCCGGCCATGAATCCTGACTGCCTCAAAGGGTATTCGTTGCACGTGCAGGAGTGCTCACTTACGCAGGTCGTACGCCAGGATAAAGATTCCGGTATTCTTTACAATGCGACGCTGATCCGTGACTGCCTGCGCCGGAAGCAGATCGACCGGTATCCCGTTCTTCGAATCGATGGGTTCGAGGATCTTCGCAAGGTGGGCGGCGAAGAGCTGATCGAAGAGATTGCATCGGCTTACAGCCGTGACGGGGCAGATGAGACGATCGTGATCTGTCGATCGAACAAACGGGCGACACTTTATAATAATGGCATAAGAAACCGGATTCTGTACAGGGAAGAGGAAATCTCGTCCGGTGACCGGCTGATGGTGGTACGAAATAATTACTTCTGGACGTCGTCCTGCAAAATGATGGATTTTATTGCCAACGGCGAGATGGTCGAGGTGTTGCGCGTCCGCCGTACGCTCGACATGTACGGCTTCCGCTTTTGCGATGTGTGGGTACGGTTTCAGGACTACGATCTGGAGATCGAACTGCGTATCTTGCTCGACACCCTGCAAACCGACGCGCCGGCACTGCCGAAAGAACAATACGATCGGCTCTTTTACAGTGTACTGGAAGATTATGCCGACGAGCCCACGAAAGCGGCGAAGATGAAGAAGCTGAAAGTCGACCCCTATTATAATGCCGTGCAGGTAAAATATGCGTATGCCGTCACCTGTCATAAGGCGCAGGGAGGACAGTGGCGGAATGTTTTTCTGGATATCGGCTATATGACGAAAGAGATGCTGGGCGAAGATTTCTACCGGTGGCTCTATACCGCCTTCACCCGCGCCACCCATCGGCTGTATATAGTCAACCTCCCTAAAGAATTTGAAGAAGAGGGGGAATAATTGTCAATGGTTATGCCTTTGCGGGCGTTGAGGTGTTTAGTTGTTTAGTTGTTTAGGTGTTTAGTTGTTGGCTGACAGCTGAATACTGACCGCTAACGATTATGTCAGGCTTACAGCCCTCTAACCAAAGTATGGGCATGGATCCCCCACCCTACGGGATGGGGCTGAAATATATCGGGCTTGCAGCCCTTTCGGGTAATGGTTATGCGTGTTATACGCCGAATCATGTACCCGGAATGACAATTAACGATTAAAAAACAGCCCTGAAAGGGTGTGTTAATTCAGCCCGATGGGTAGCGAAGGGAAGCGTAGGGAAAAAAGGTACCCTCTCGGCAGAGGGCTGAAAGCCTGAATTAAATTGTTTTTTGTTTGATGGTTTAAGAATATAGGGGCGAACAAAACGTGAATTAATTTTGTTTTGGGGATGATATAATAAGGATAATATTTACTTTTGCATTTTCTTCCCCAAAGAGGATGGACTTATGACTGATAAAGAACAATTGACTCAACTGACAAGCCATATCCGGAAGTTAGTCGAACTGACCGAACAGATGCACGAGACGGAAATCTATCCGGTTTCTTTTTTTAGCGAGTCTTTTGATTTGATATATAAGATACAGGACCGTCTCCATGCGATGGAGATGGGGCAGATCGAACTGTTTGATCAAAAGATACGGGAACATCAGGCGCAGATCTCATCGGTCGATCGACCGGTAAGACGAACGGCAGCCGGTCTCATGGAGGCGATTCATCCTCCGATACTTGCCACCGACGAACGATCATCTGCCCCGTCTGTCCCACCCGTTCCGGTAAGCCGTAACACAGCCCCTCCGGTAGCGTCTTCTTCTTTCCGCGAAAAGGCGGAAACATCATTGAACGACAAGATGGAAAAGGCTAAACTGACCGATCTGCGCAAGGCTTTTACGCTGAACGACCGGTTCCGTTTCTGTCGCGAACTGTTCGGAGGGGACGAACAGCAGATGAATCGTGTAATCAGCGAGTTGAATGAAACGGCTTCGTACGGACAAGCGCTCGTCCTTTTGAAGAACGTGACCGACTGGGACTTTGAAAACGATTCGGTGATCGACTTTCTCAAACTCGTGGAGCGTCGGTTTCTGTAAAAGCGTCGCACCACATGGCCAAATTGTATATCGTACCTACTCCGGTCGGAAACCTCGAAGATATGACGTTTCGTGCGGTGCGGATTCTCAAAGAGGCCGACCTGATTCTGGCCGAAGATACGCGAACGAGCAGCGTCTTACTCAAACATTACGAGATACGGAACCGGGTACAGTCACATCACAAGTTCAACGAACACCGGACGGTGAAAGAGATTGTCGAACGGGTGATAGCTGGCGAAAACATCGCGTTGATCTCCGATGCGGGCACACCGGGCATCTCCGATCCGGGCTTCCTGCTCGTGCGCGAATGCATTCGTCAAGGTGCGGAGGTGGAATGTCTGCCGGGAGCCACAGCTTTCGTGCCGGCACTTGTGGTATCGGGACTGCCGACCGACCGCTTTTGCTTCGAAGGATTCCTGCCGCCGAAGAAAGGACGACAGACGCGTCTGCGTGCACTGGCCGCCGAAGAACGGAGCATCGTCCTCTACGAATCTCCCTACCGGATTCTTAAAACATTGACGCAATTGGCTGAATTCTTCGGAAAAGAACGGCGGGCTTCCCTTTCGCGCGAACTCTCGAAACGTTTCGAGGAGACATGCCGGGGAACAATCGAAGAACTGATTTCTTACTTTTCCGTGAACGAACCGAAAGGGGAATTTGTTATAATAGTGTCCGGCGCCGGAGCGTCGGACAAAGAAAATGAACATAACGTATAATTATTTATTCAACTCAAAATGAAAAAAGTTATATTATTTATCATTAGTGCAATGATATGGACTTCGTGTGTGGAGAATTCGGCCGAGTACAAGAAGCTGAAAAGTGAAAACGAGATGCTCAAAGCCGAAAAGGCGCAGAGTACGACCGAACTGAACGAAATGCTCTCGACGTTGAACGATATCCAGACCGATATTCAGGCGATTCGGGATGCCGAAAACTATTTGGCCATCGAGCAGTCGGACGGAGAGATGAATCCGAACAAAAAAGAGCAGATCAAGCAAAATATGCGTCTGATTGCCGAGACACTGAAGAACAATAAGACGCAACTGAGCGAATTGCAGGAGAAACTGAAGAAAAGCAACATCCAGTCATCGGCCTTGCAGAAAACAATCGACCGGCTCTCGTCCGAACTGAATCAGAAAGCGACGATGATCGCTGCCTTGCAGGAAGACTTGGCCAAGAAGGATATCCGGATTCAGGAATTGGATGAACTTGTGACGAGCCTGAACGAAAACGTAGAGAACCTGTCTGTAACCACAGCTGCACAATCGCAGAAAATTACCGAACAGGACCAACAGTTGCACAGAGCCTACTACTGCTTCGGCACGAAAAAAGAACTCAAAGAGCAGCAGATCCTCACGGGAGGCGGCCTCTTCTCCAAGAGTAAGGCGTTGCAGGGAAACTTCAATGAAGATTACTTTATCCCGATCGATACGCGCGAAGTAACGTCCATACAATTGTATGCCCGCAAAGCAACCGTGCGTTCCAATCACCCCGACCGCTCCTACAAGTTAGAGAAAGACGGCGATGGCAACTTAGTGCTGAACATCCTCGATCCGCAAGTCTTCTGGAGCCTGAGCAAGCATCTGGTGGTGGAAGTAGGATGAGAACAGGCTACAAATCCCTGTTTTTCGATTTGGACGACACCTTGTGGGATACGTACCACAACAACAAAGAATGTCTCGAAGAAATCTATGTCGATTATCGATTCGACCGGCATTATGATTCCTTCGAGATGTTCTTTGGTCGCTATATGCCTCATAACCTGAAACTCTGGGAGCAATACCGGAATCATGAAATAGACCGCCGGACATTGATCCTCGAACGACTGCTATACATGCTTCGACCGATGGGGATAGACGATGTGGACTTCACGCTCAAACTGAACCGTGACTTTTTAGAACGTACCACCCGAAAAACGAGCCTCATCCCCGGCGCCATCGAACTGCTCGAATACTTGCGCCCTTTTTATCGCATGTTCATCGTGTCCAATGGATTCAGGGAAGTACAACAACTAAAGATGGAGAACTCGGGACTTGCGCCGTACTTCGAACGGCTGATCCTCTCGGAAGACGTGGGAATCCAGAAACCACATCGGGAGATTTTCGATTATGCCCTCCGCTGTACGAACTCGCGACGCCATGAGTCGCTCATGATCGGCGACAGCTGGGAGGCCGATATCGAAGGAAGCTACCAGTCGAAAATCGATCAACTTTGGTTTAACCCCGAACGTTTGCCGGCACATGGGTTCATACCCACATTTAATGTATGTTCACTATCTGAAATACAGGACCTTTTGTAGGTCGACCGTGTTCACTAAAAAGACTTTATCAGACGATGTGTTTATTAAATAATGCTAAATATAGGCCGATTTGTTATGTTGTAAAACATGTTTCCGGAAAATATGCGTATCTTTGCATCGTGATTTTAATAGAAAAAGAAATGATGAAAATGATTGTAAACAAACAAAACTTGCGTGAATTGGCCATGTTACAATATCAGGCCGATAAGTATCGCTTGGCCGGCAACGGATTTATGTGTCAGCATTTGAATTCCCAGATCCGCAAATTGCAGGAAAAACTGATGCCGGTAGAAGGGAATTGATGGGGAACGTCCTCGTCCCGCCCGTCGTACAGAGAGGACAAATTGTTATATATTCAAGTATTACCGCAGCGGAATATCTCCGCTGCCATTCAGCGATGAAGGGTTTGAATTCGGAATGTGCCGGATGACGAATCCTTTTTTATTTTCATCCTTTCGCCCCTCCTTGTATGCGAGAATCGATATTATCATGTACATTTGCTTCCTGAAATAAGGATATGAAACCAACGTCTCCTCTTCTTCGTCCCATGATGTTTGCCGGCACCGGAAGCGATGTCGGGAAAAGTGTGATTGCGGCCGCTTTCTGCCGGATATTCCTGCAGGACGGATATCGTCCGGCTCCTTTTAAAGCACAGAATATGGCACTCAACTCGTTCGTGACGGCCGACGGGCTGGAGCTCGGACGCGCGCAGGCCGTACAGGCCGAAGCCGCCGGCATACCGTGCCATACGGATATGAACCCGCTCCTGCTCAAACCGTCGGGCGACTGCACCTCTCAGGTCGTGTTGCACGGACGCCCCACCGGCAATCAGGATGCACGATCGTACTTCCGCAAAGAAGGACGTGCGGAGCTGGAGCGTGAGGTACACCTGGCCTACGATCGTTTGGCCGCACAGTATAACCCGATCGTGATGGAGGGAGCAGGGAGCATCTCGGAGCTGAACTTGCGACAAGTCGATCTCGTAAACCTCCCGATGGCCCGGTATGCCGATGCGGCCGTCATCCTCGTGGCCGATATTGACCGGGGCGGCGTGTTTGCAAGCGTGTACGGCTCCGTCATGCTGCAGAGCGAGGAAGACCGGCGCCGTATCAAAGGCATCCTGATCAATAAGTTTCGGGGCGATATGAGCCTCTTCGCCGATGGTGCGAAAATGATCGAAGAGTTGTGCGGCATCCCCGTCGTAGGTATTGTGCCTTATTTCAACGATATCCATATCGAAGAGGAAGACAGCGTCGTGCTGCGCACGAAAAAACGCGAATCCGAAGAAGGAAAGATCAATGTGGCCGTCGTCCTGTTGCGGCATCTGAGTAACTTTACCGATTTCGACACGCTCGAACGTGATTCGCGCGTACATTTATTTTATACGAATAATACGGACGAACTCCGCAAGGCCGATATCATCCTGCTTCCCGGCACGAAGAATACGCTTTCCGATCTCTCCGAACTGCGCCGCAACGGCGTGGCGCAGGCCATTGTCCGCGCCCATCGCAACGGCACGACGGTGATGGGCATCTGCGGCGGCTATCAGATGATGGGGCTCGAGGTGTGCGACCCCGATCATGTCGAAGGCGATATCGAACGATTGCCCGGCCTCGGCCTGCTGCCCGTAATGACCCGGCTCACGAAAGAGAAGACGACGAGACAGGTCGTGTTCCGCATGACCGACGATGATCGCGAATGTCGCGGATACGAAGTGCACATGGGAGAGACGACGCCCGAGTCTCAGGCCAAGGTCGAGCCGCTGACCCGTTCCGAGACGGGGGATAACGGATGTCTTTCCGGTCGTCGATGCATGGGGACGTATATCCACGGGATCCTCGACAATGCCGCGGCCATCGATTTTCTGCTCGAGCCGTTTGTCGATAAGGCTGCAGCCCGTACGACGTTCGATCACGCAACGTTCAAGAACGAGCAGTACGACAGGCTTGCCGCTCACGTGCGCCGACACGTCGATATGGAGCGGATTTACGCCATCATGAGGAGAGAGGAGTAAACCGCAGCCATCACCCCGACGGTCACGATCTCTGCACGGCTTGCGATGGCGACCGAGCGGCACATGTCGTCCGTCGTCAGTTCGCGCGGGTTCGCACCGATATACGGTTTCTCGACACGCTTCCCAAAATAATCGTGCGCCCCGCCAAAACGGCAGTCGAGGATTCCCGCCAGCGCCGCCTCGGGATAACCTGCGTTTGGACTTAAGTGTTGTCGGCCGTATTTTTTGACGAAAGAGAAAAGGGAAAACCTTCCGCTGACGAGAATCATCAGTGCGGCCGTCAGTCGTGCGGGAATAAAATTGGCCGCATCGTCGATACGTGCAGCCACACGTCCGAACAAGTCGTACCGTTCGTTTCGGTAACCGATCATCGAATCGAGCGTATTGACCATTTTATAGGCAACCATTCCCGGCACGCCGAGCAGCATGTACCAGAACAACGGAGCGATAACGCCGTCGCTCAGGTTTTCGGCTAACGTTTCCAGCGCCGCGGCACGTACCTCCTGAGCCGAGAGGGAAGAAGTATCGCGTCCGACGATACGGGCGACCTGCCGTCGTCCTTCTTCGACCGAGCCGTCGCAGGCGCGAAACACTTCGCGTACTTCGCGAATCAGCGTCGTGCCTGCCAAACAATAGAAGACGAGCACCGAAGCAACGGCGATACCGGCCCACGCATTCAGGCAGAACACACCGTGCACGATCGACCATGCGACACCATACGCCGACAGGATCAGCCCGACAGCGAGGAACGCCCCTTTCATCGCACGACGCTTCCCGCGGTTCAGAGACCCTTCGCCCCACGCGATCAGTCGTCCGAAGCCTACGATCGGGTGCGGTAACCGCAACGGATCGCCGAACGCCTTATCGAGCATCCAGCCGGCGATAAGAGGGATCAGGAGAAAGCAGCTTGTCGCCATTCGTCGAGTGCATGAATGAGCCGGTCATTATCTTCGGGCGTCTGCGTCGCGATGCGGATGAAAGTCTCGTCAAGCCCTTCAAAGTTCGAGGCGTCGCGTATCAAGATACCGTGCGTATCGAGCAGGTATTTTTTCAGCGCGGGCGCGTTCCCGGTCCGTAGCCGGGCGAGGAAAAAGTGGGTATCCGTAGGCCAGATGTCTGCGATCTTCAGTACGGACAGCGCGTCGATCAGGCGCTTCGTCTCGCTCAGCAGCTCTTCGATAGACGGTTGCAGCAGTGGGGTATGCTCCAGAAAATACTCCCCGGCCTCGATGGCCAGCGCATTGACCGACCATGGCATACGCTGTGCGCGTATCCGGTCGGACAGCCTCCGGCAGGCGGTAAGGCATCCTAACCGTAGTCCCGGCACAGCATAGCGCTTCGTGGCCGAATGCAGCAAAATCACTTGTGGTGTGGCGGCGGCTTCGGCGGCGGTGAACAGCGGCTCGCAAGTAAAGGGGGCGTAGCTCTGGTCGATGACGAAACAAACCGACGGATGCGCCTCGATCAGCTTCGAGAGTAAATGTTTTGTATGCGCTTCGCCTGTCGGGTTGTTCGGATTGCACAACCAGACAAGGTCTGCCCGGTCGTCAATACCCTCGGCGGTAAAGATCGCCTTGACTGTGTGTCCGTGTATCCGGCAGGCGTCGGCATATTCGCTGAACGTCGGTTGCCAGACGTAACTGCGGGCGTGCCGAAAGGCCTGCGCAATAAGGTAAATTGCCTCGGTTGCGCCGTTCGTCACACACACCTCACCGGGATGCAGACCATGCGCGGAAGCCCATTTGGCCTCAAGCGTAAGAGGCTCCGGTTCGGGATAGCTCGACAGCCGATCCATCCGCGCCGTAAGATGTTCCCGCAGCCCCGATAAATCTGTAGCTCCGAAAATATTTGAACTAAAATTACTTTTGACTGCCTGTGGGCAGTTATACATGTCGTCTCCGTGTCCGTGTAGCATAATTGACCGATAAAAATCAGAGGACAAAAGTAAGAAATTTTGCCTGTCGCATAGGACTGTTATGTCTCGAAATACGTACCTTTGCGAAAATTAATCAAAAAAGAGAAAGATGAAAAAAGTAATCAACACCAATCAGGCGCCTGCGGCCATCGGACCGTATAGTCAGGCCGTTCAGGCAGGCAATCTGCTGTTTGTCTCCGGACAGTTAGGCTTAGACCCGTCGACGGGCGAATTTGTGGAAGGAGGCGTCAAGGCGCAGGCGCAGCAATTGTTCAAGAACATGAAAGCCATTCTGGCCGAGGCCGGATATACGATGGCGGACATTGTGAAAACAACCGTTTTCCTGGCTGACATGAGCGACTTTGCAGTCGTTAACGAAGTGTATGCCGCACAGTTCGAAGGCGGCTATCCCGCACGCTCGGCCGTTGCCATCAAGACCTTGCCGAAGGACGGACTGGTAGAGGTCGAAGTGATCGCTGCGAAATAATCGTGTAGCAGTAGATAGACAGGCTGAAATTCTGAGCGACGTGATGTCTGTTCGGGCGGTCAGCCTTTTCTTTTTTTTATCGTTCGAAAAATGAGAGGCTCTTTGGGGACTTTGCACAATAAAGAAAGAAGAACGGAGTTTATATAGGTACGAATTTGATTTGATGTATATATGAAGATTTTTAGCAAAAGCAGCCTGATGCTGCTGATCATAAGTATGATGACCGCCTCGGTATATGCGGAAGACGACAAGTACCAGCAATTCAGCCCGATTCATACGGCCATTCCGTCGCTTTCGATTGCGCCTGACGCTCGCGGAGGAAGTATGGGCGATAACGGGGCGGCTACGCTTCCGGATATCAACTCGCAATTCTGGAACGCTTCGAAGTATGCGTTTATGGAAAGCAAGGCGGGAGTGGCCATCTCTTATACGCCGTGGCTGCGTAAGTTAGTCAGAGATGTCTATATGGCGCATGCTGCGGGATATTATAAACCGGGACAGAACGATCGATCGGCTATCGGCGCCTCGCTCCGTTACTTTTCGCTCGGCGCCATTCCTCTCACCGATTACGTCGGCAAGGAGTTGATGAATATCAATCCGTATGAGATGGCGTTCGACTTAAGTTACGGGATGAAGCTCTCGGATGCCTACTCGATGGCTGTCTCCCTGCGTTATATCCGTTCCGATCTGGGCGCCGACGCCGAACAAGACATGCAGGCTGCCAATGCCGTAGCCGTCGATGTGTCCGGCTATATGGAGAAGTATGTGTACCTTGGAGAAAGCGAGAGCCTTTGGAGCTTGGGATATAATATCTCGAATATCGGTTCCAAAGTGTCGTTCAACGGAGGAGCCAAACAGTTCTTCCTGCCTGCAAACCTGAAAATCGGTACGGGGCTGCTTTATCCGATCGACGAATACAATCAGTTCGGGGTTTACCTTGACTTGAATAAATACCTTGTCCCAACCGTACCCCAAAAGAAAGAAGGAGAGAGTGACGAGGCGTACAGCCAGAGACAGAAGGATTATAATGACATGAATTCGTTGTCGGGCGTGTTCAAGTCGTTCTCCGATGCACCGGGCGGATTCAATGAGGAATTGCAGGAGATCAACGTCTCGCTTGGCGCCGAATACAGCTATAACAACCAGTTCTTTGTGCGTGGCGGCTATTACTACGAAAACGCCATGAAAGGAAATCGCCAGTACTTCTCAATGGGTGCCGGCTTTAAGATGAATGTGTTCCAACTCGATGCCGCCTACCTGATCAGTACCGTACAGAACAATCCGCTCGATCAGACGTTGCGTTTCTCGCTGTCGTTCGACATGGACGGGCTGAAAAGCCTTTTTGAATAATCTCTACCTACAAGATGATCGGAAGCTATGCGTATCGGATTCGGATATGACGTACATGCTCTGGCCGAAGGGCGTGAGCTGTGGCTCGGCGGCATACGTATCGAGCACAGCACGGGATTGCTGGGGCACAGTGACGCCGACGTGCTGATCCATGCCGTCTGCGACGCCCTGCTCGGCGCGGCCAATATGCGCGATATCGGTTATCACTTCCCCGACCATGCGGGCGAATACAAAGACATCGACAGTAAAATCCTGCTTCGTCGTACCATGGAGTTGCTGCGCGAAGCCGGTTATGAACTGGGCAATATCGACGCGACAATCGCCGCGGAGCAGCCGAAACTCAACCCGCATATCCCCACTATGCAACAGACCATGGCCGAGGTGATGGGCGTCTCGCCCGATGCGCTCTCCATCAAAGCGACGACATCGGAGAAATTGGGCTTCGTAGGCCGACGTGAAGGAATGGCAGCTTATGCCGTAGCCCTGATCACCCGGAAAGCGTAGGAGTTTTAAGAGTACCGTTCGCCCCAAAGGTGTTTCATACGCTCGATCAGTTTATCTTCGGCAGCGTTATGTTGCCCTTCCCAGATACGTGTGCGAAGCAGCTCGTCGGGCAGGAAATCCTGTTTGACGAAATTCCCTTCGTAATCGTGTGCGTACTTGTAGTTTTTTCCGTAATTAAGTTCTTTCATCAGGCTCGTCGGGGCATTGCGTAAATGGAGCGGAACCGGCAGGTTACCTGTCTCATTGACGAGTGTCAGCGCCTTATCGATGGCTAAGTAAGCCGAGTTACTCTTTGCACTGCAAGCCAGGTAGACGGTTGTCTCGGCTAGTATGATGCGTCCTTCGGGCCAACCGATTTTTTTGAGCGCGTCGAAGCAGGCATTGGCCAGCAGCAATGCGTTGGGATTGGCTAACCCGATGTCTTCGGCCGCGGAAATCAGCAGACGGCGGGCAATAAATTCGGGATCTTCGCCTCCGGCCACCATGCGCGCCAGCCAGTAGAGAGCGGCATCCGGATCGCTGCCGCGGATCGATTTGATAAACGCCGAAATAATATCGTAATGCATCTCTCCCCCTTTGTCGTAAGCGGCAGGATTTTCCTGAAGACGCTCCACGACTTTTTGATCCGTAATCTCGATCGTATGGCCGTCTTCCTCAGCCGATACAATAAGCTCGAGGATATTCAGCAGCTTGCGCGCGTCACCACCGGAGTAACGGATGAGGGCGGCCGTTTCACGGAGGACGATGTTTTTTTCTTTGAGAACGATATCGTCCGTAATGGCGCGATTCAGAAGCGTCAGCAGGTCGTCTTCGTCCAATGGTTTGAGTACGTAGACCTGACATCGCGAAAGGAGCGGACGGATCACCTCGAACGACGGATTCTCCGTCGTGGCGCCGATCAGCGTAACGATACCCGTCTCGACCGCGTTCAGAAGTGAGTCTTGCTGCGACTTGCTGAAACGGTGTATCTCGTCGATAAACAGGATGGGGGAAACGGTTGTCTGAAACAGCGGATTGCTTCCCGCTTTTTCGATCACTTCCCGCACGTCTTTCACTCCCGAGCTGATCGCACTGAGCGTATAAAAAGGTGCTTCAAGACGCTTGGCAATGATCTTGGCCAGCGTCGTCTTGCCGACACCTGGCGGTCCCCAAAGAATAAACGAGGGCACACGTCCGGCTTCGATCATCCGTCGTAGCGCCGCACGTTCGCCCGTCAGGTGCTTCTGACCGATGTATTCGTCGAGCGTCGTGGGACGTAACCGTTCTGCTAAAGGCTGGCTCATGGCACAAAGATAGGAAAATTAATGGGAAAAGGGAGAGAAAGCAATCGGTAATCAGCCATGAACAAAATCTTTTTCTTACATTTGAATAAAAAAAGTTATGACTATCAATTTAAACTGTAAAATTTGTTTTTCTTGATTTATTTGTCACCTTTGCAGTGAAAACCGTGTTAAATACATTTTGGGAGTATGAGCAAAATAAATATTTACTCGTTCTTGTGTCTTTTCTTGTTTATCGGCACATATGCTGATGAAAGAAAATGGGATATGTTTCATCCGTCGGGAGATAATGTCATACAGCTGTCGGCAAGTACGGTTGCTGTGTCGGGCATTGAAGAGGCGGATGATAAACCGCCGCAAACTTCTTTTTTGCGTTTGAGTACGATGCATGCGAATCCGGATGAAGAACGATTTCATCACTACGGAAGACAATACAGCGTCTTGGTAAAGAAGAACAGACAAAATTTTGTTTGGGGATTGATTATGACGATTGTTGTTTTAATTTTTGCGACGATCGTTATAAAAGTTTCTTTAATAAATCGTCGGTTAAATCATATTCATGTAAAATATATTGAGCGACACCAACGATTGCGAGAATGGCTGAAAGAATTAAAGAAATGTGAAAGGCGAACCCGAAAACGTTTGCGTGAAATAGAAGAACAAATGAAACGGCAACAGATGGAAAATGAGGTCGTATATGAACCGATTTTATCGAAATTCCATCATTCCGGAGAGTGGAGACCGACAGAGGAGGATTGGAAGGCACTTGCGCAAATCATCGATAAAACGTATAACGGGTTTACTTATCGGTTGAAAGTGACCGCTCCGTCTCTTGAAGAGCGTGATATCAGAGCCTGTTTGTTGCTTAAAATCGGAGTTAGAAGAAAAAATATGGCGCCTTTACTTTTTATGACAGAATCCGGTGTGTCCATGCATCACGTTCGATTATATAGAAAGATAACCGGTCAAAAAACAAAATCATCGATCTCTTTACGTGATTTTATACGTGACTTTTAAAGTGATGTCGACTGTCACAAAAAAATCACACTTCCCCGGGAGGCAAATGTGACGTTTTTGTGACGTTTTTTTCTTGTTGAGAGAATGATGCAGGATTAAATTTGCAGAAAATTGATCAATCATTAAAAGTAAAAAGATGAAAAAGATTCTTGGTATTACGTTTTTATGTGTGTTTTCTTCAACATTATTCGCACAGTTGAAAGTTTCGCGTGACGGAAAGGTGAGTATTGGAATCACTCAGGCACCGGTTTCTAATTTTGTCGTAGGCTCACCGGGCTATCCTCATATTCGAAATGTATTTGAGAGTGACATGGTAACGATGTTTATCAATGGTCATGGGAAGAGCCCTTATCATCTAAACTATTGGGGTACGGCGCTTATGGTCAGAAATGCGGTTTCGTCTGATCGTGGAGATATAGGGATTGATTGTGGCGTATCAAGTCCTTCTTCATCAAATTCAGGCCGAGCGATTGGAATTATCGGTACAGCCTCCAATGCAACCCCCGGTTATAATTATGGAGTGATCGGTAATCTGCACGGGAGCAATAATGGTACGGGAGTTTTGGGAACAATCGGTACCCTTCGAGGTATTTATATTGACGGGAAATATGCCGGATATTTCAATGGTAATGTAAAAGTTACGGGAACGATTATCGGTACGGTAACAGGTAATTCGGATATTCGTTATAAACAAAACATAGAAGAAATTGGTAGTAATGGTATAGTTTCTGCTTTGGGAAAGCCTCAGTATTCCGTTTTAGATAAGATCACCGCTCTCCGTCCGATCTCATACAATTATAAACAAGTTTATTTTGAACCACAAAGTGATACCTTGAGATCGAGTAGGCGAGGTTTATTTGATGAGCGTTCCCTGATGTTCCGGAAAAAACATTTTGGGTTGGCCGCTCAAGAGTTGCAAAAAATATATCCTGAGTTGGTTTATGAAGAAGATAATGGTTACTTATCGGTTAATTACATTGAGATTATTCCTCTTCTGATACAATCCATTAAAGAATTAAAGGCAGAAGTGGATCGTTTATCATCCGGTTCTATACGATTACAGTCCAGCATGTTATCCAATGAAATATCTGAGATTTCCAATGCCGTGCTATATCAAAACACTCCCAATCCATTTACGGACCATACGGAGATTAAATTTTTATTACCTGAAAGTATTCGTAATGCTTCCATCTGTATTTTCAATATGCAGGGTAATATGGTAAAGCAAATATCCATAAATAGTGATCAGCATTCAGTTATTGTGGATGGACTTAAGTTAGGCCCGGGAATGTATCTATATTCTCTGATTGCAGAGGGGAAACTTGTTGATACGAAGCGGATGATTTTAACGAAATAGTCGCGCGAAAGTGATAAGATCATGAAAATAAGGGTATTTATAAGAAAGTGTACATTCTTTATTTCTTTGATGTTTATTGTTTGTCGATTATCGGCACAGCAAAATCAAAAAAAAGAAATAGAAAAGGATCGTACGATGGAACAAGAGGCGGACAGCAGTTCAACTCTCACACAGCTCAGGTCGTGTGTTAACAGTTTCATCCATCAAACGATTTCATCTTCCCAGACCGTGTACGGATGTAATAATTTAACGGTTAGTGAAGTGAAGATATTGAGCGGGGGAGAGCTATCTCTCATGGCGCCGGGTGAAATAATTATCAATGGTGTTTTTGATGTGATGAAAGGAGGGGTACTGAATGTTGGTACTGCAGTAAATCCTCCTCCTCCCCCACAGCCTACACCTTCAACTTTTCAATATTTGTATGATGCATCCGGTAATCGAGTTACTCGTCGTCTTGGTTCTGTGAAAAGAACCGAAGATGAACATAACAGATGAAAGACATGTTGAAATAAATTTATAAAAAACTTTTCATTTGTTGATTTTATTAGATTGAATATGAGAATAATAAATATATCCATAGAGATAATATGTACCTGCCTTATCATTGGAGTGACAGGCTATGCACAGAAGACAAATGTTTATGCGGCAGGGAACGAGGCTTCTTCGGACAATTATGATCCATCCGGATATCGTATATGGGGAAACTATCGCAATGAGACAAGTGATGCCAATGAGTTAGACGCTCGGCAACTACCCTCCTTCTATTACAAGATATTAAAAAACAGGTTAGAAAACAACTATTCACCGGAAGAGAAAAGAACCTTTGCACCTGCACCCTTGTCAAGAGGTATGGCTGTCGGTTCAACAGCCGGTATGGCTGAAATTACTCTCACGGGAGCCGCTAATTATAGTGTTCCGATCGAAGTTCCGGAGGGTATTGCCGGATTTAAGCCTGAGGTATCCGTTCGGTATAGTAGTCAATCGGGGGTCGGTTTATTGGGATACGGGTGGAATTTGTCGGCATTTTCCGTCATATCACGCAGTGGTAAGACATTCTATCATGATGGGATGTCAAAAGCTCCTGCGTTATCGTATGAAGATAACGTGATGTTGGACGGACAAAGGCTGATGTTGATTTCCGGGCAGAATCTGATGAACGGAGCTAAATACAGGCTGGAAAATGATCCGACGATAGATATTACGTATAAGATGATCGGTTCATTCCAGGGATTTACAGTAAGAAGTAAGGATGGAACAATAAGAGAATTCGGTGTTACCTCAGATTCAAACATCGAAACCCCGGGTGGGGCTACTTTATGTTGGTTGTTATCTCGGGTAGTTGATAAACAAGGAAATGTAATCTCTTATCAATATGAAGAGACCGTAAACAATGGAGAGTTCTATCTAAACCGTATAGAATATGCATCCGGGCGCAGCGTCCGGTTTTCATACGAAACAAGAAAAGATAAGCAAACAGGATATTATGCAGGAGCGGTATTAAACAGCAACAAAATTCTGAAAAATATATCTACCTATATCGGTCAGATGCAGTTTAAGCAATATCAGTTTAATTACAATACGTACGAGAACGGCCTTTATACTCAATTGACGGAGATTATTGAAAGCGGACAAAATGGCCAGAGATATAATCCGACCCGCATATATTATGGTTATCCGGATCCATATAAAAATGAGGATATTGTTACTTTGTCGGAACATCGAAAAGGAAATAAGCCGCTGTTTGCCGATTTTAACGGCGATGGACGTATGGATTTTCTGTCGTATCCGGAAGAATTATCGGATAATCCGAAAGAAGATGTAGCCACCTTGTTTTTATCGCTTCACGGACTTGGCGGAACGTATTTTGCCAAGAAATGTACGATCCCGATGCGTGCTTTCGGAGAATTTCGATATTTTATGTTGGCAGACGTGAACGGCGATAAGAAGATGGATGTCATTCATGTTTCCAGAGCGGATAATGGAACGGAACGCTATAACTATTATGTGTTTGACGGAGAGAAGCTCGTGTATCAATATAAGGGTTTTAATACACATGGAGACGAAGCATTTGTCGGAGATTTTGATGGGGATGGGAGGCATGATATTTTAATTAAAAACAATTCGAAGGTGTATGATGGCGAAGGACGTGAGATTGCCTCGGGAGGCATTACCGACTGGGGATCGGATTATATTAAGTATTACTATCCGAACAGTAGATATATATGTGATTTGAATGGAAACGGAAAGTCGGAATTATTAGTCATCGACAAGCATGGAGCTAAAGTTTATGAGTTGAATGAACGGCAGTTTGTGGAATTGCCGGAATTCAGGACCTCCCAGATAAAAAATTACTATTTCCCTTATTTCGGCGACTTTAACGGAGACGGTAAAACGGATGTCTTGATACAGCGATGGCACCAGGGAGATTATGACGATGTAAGTATCCTTTTTTCAACCGGAAAAGGATATGTAAAACAGGATGTTTTAAATGCGGATATTCGAGCTAAAGTATTTGTGGCAGATTTTAACAAAGATGGGAAATCGGATATTTTTCATATGGAGATCGTAAATAATGCTGTCAGAATGAAGGTGGGGATTTTTCACGGAAATGGCTTTCATACCACTTATCACTCATCGAATTTACGACTTGAAGATGTCTATTTATCATATAATAATATCGAATATGATCATTATCTGTTTCAAGTAGCTGATTTTGATGGGGATGGCAGTTCGGAGTTCTGTTGTGCCCGTCATATGAATGCTTACATTATCAGGTCTTTTTCCGATCCTCAGAATCTGCTTGTGGAAACAATCTCGGATGGATTAGGTGCATATACTTCATTTCAATATGCCCCGATAACAAGTAATTCCGTTTGTACCGTCACGGGAAATAACGAAGCTTTTCCCGTAACCGACAGTCGATTCCCTCTATATGTAGTCAGCAATATCACACAGAGTACGGGAGGGTATTCCGAAACGACAAGATATCGATATAAAGACCCTCGTAGCCATATGCAGGGAAAAGGATTTCTGGGATTCGGCGAAGTGGAATCGATAGATGATAATAAAGACCGAAAAGTAATTACTACATACGGATACGAGAAGAATTATTTTTATCCTTATATGAAGGAGCAGCAGGTCACGACACGTTCCGGGACGAAAATCGCGACTTCGGTATATGAAAACTCATACGTCTATAATGATTCCAAACGAGTTGTCCCCTATGTGCGGAAAAGCACGACCACCGATCATCTGACAGGAGTGGTGAAGACTACCGAATGCACTCAAGTCGATGCATGGGCCAACCCGTTAAAGATCGTTACACGCCATGGAAATGATGTAACTGAAACGGTTACGACATCTTATATTAACAGTGAAGCAGAGAATCGGTGGATCATCGGCCTGCCTCAATCTGTAGAAAAGAGAGTAACCAAAGAGATGGGAACATGGATAGACAAGCAGATATTTACGTATAATGCCGGATATTTGCCCCAGAAAATAGTCAATTTTACAGGGGATGGGAACAAACAGACATCAGAAGATGTTTTTGATTATGACAGATACGGAAATATGATTACGCATTCGACACGCGCCTATGCATCGCCTCATGTATTGACGACGAAAAAGGAATACTCGTCCGACGGTCTGTATATGCTTAGAACCATCGACCCGTTGTCGAGAGTAACGACTTATACCTATAATTCGTCCGGACAGCTTGCTTTAACAAAAGATTTCCTGAATACTACGACTGCGTATGAATATGATGGTATGGGAAGACAGGTAAAAACTGTCTATCCGGATCAAACCCAGTCGTCGGTTGTTTATTCATGGGAGAATGCTGTTGCAAGCAGCGTGTATGGTATGACGGAGACGCTCACGGGAAAACCGGAACGAAAAATATATTTCGATGCCTTCGGAAGAAAAGTAAGAGAGTGCATCCGGCAAACGGATGGACAGGACGTATGTACGGATACGAAATATGACAATGCCGGCCGTGTCTCCCAGGAATCATTGCCTTTTAAAGGAGGTGCCGCTTCAAAATGGAATACTTATGGATACGACGGCTACGGCCGACTTTCCCAACAGACCCATGCTTCCGGAAAAACGACGACTTATACGTATGCCGGAAACAGTATTACGGAAACAAAAAACGGGATATCTCATAAAAGTGTCTATAATGCAATGGGTGAACAGGTCAGTGTTACGGATCCTGCCGGTACCATTACTTATACGTTGCGTCCCGATGGCCAGCCGGTAACGATCACAGCTCCGGGAAATGTCAAAACCACCTTTTCTTATGACGCTTACGGGCGACAGACCGCTATACATGATCCGAGCGCCGGTAATCGCACCTTCGCTTACGATGCTTCAGGCAATCTTCAGCGCGAAACGGATGCCGACAATCGTGTCAAGACGATGAGTTATGATGTATATGGGAGGCTTACGTCGAAGGTGTTACCCGAGTTTACTACCTCGTATGCATATAACGGCTATGGACAACTGACGACGGAGACTTCAAACAATGGAATATCATCCGTATACGAATATGACAGTTACGGAAGATTGGCCAAAGAGCGCAATAATGTCCCCGACGGTAAATGGCTTGAAAAAACATATACGTATGCCGCAGGGAATCTTGCGTCTGTTCGTTACGCATCACAGTCGGGGGCTATCGGTACGGAAACATATGCCTACTCGCATGGCCATATGAACGGTATCCGCTGGGGAAGCAGCCCTGTATGGACACTCAATGCGGAAAATCCGTTCAGCCAGCCTTTGTCGGTTACGACAGGGCCGGTAACGCGTACTTATACGTACGATGTCTATGGGATTCCGACGGGCCGGACCGCTCAATCAACAGCCGGGGGTACGTTCTTGAATTCCTCTTACCGTTTTGATGTGGCAAGAGGGAATTTGACTTATCGGAAAGATAACCGGAGGGACAAACAGGAAAACTTTACGTACGACAATCTGAATCGTCTGAAAACGTATGGAGGCATCGTTATGGATTATGACCCGAAAGGGAATATTACGAAAAAAGGCGATGTGGGTACATTCCATTATCAGACGCCGCATAAGCCTTACGCCCTCTCCGGTGCGGACATAGGCACAAATAAAGTAATCCCTCCGAGAGAGCAGATTATACGATATACTTCATTTGATCGACCGTCCGTCATTACCGAAAACGGCTACGAAGCCTCGTTTATATATAATGCCTCGGGCGATCGCCAAAAGATGACGGTAAAGAAGGGTGGCAAACCGTTCTATACGCGTTACTATCTTGGTGGACGTTACGAAACGGACGTTATGGGAAATTCTCAAAAACACCGGCTTTATATCGGTGGGGACGCTTATACGGCTCCGGCCGTGTATATGAATACGGGGAACGGTTGGGCGCTGTATTATATCTGTCGCGATTATCTTGGGACTATGACTCATCTTGTAGCGAGTAACGGAACGGTTGTTCAGGAGCTGAGTTATGATGCGTGGGGATGGCAGCGTAATCCGGAGACGCATGCCGTCTATCTTCCCGACAACGAGACGGAATTACTGCTTGGTCGCGGTTATACGGGTCATGAACATCTTCCGATGTTCGGGTTGATCAATATGAACGCCCGTTTATATGATCCCGTTCTCGGCCGCTTTCTTAGTCCCGACCCGTATGTGCAGATGCCGGATTTTTCACAGAACTTCAACCGGTATTCGTATTGTTTAAACAATCCGCTGGTGTATGTGGATGAGGATGGAGAATTCGTACATCTTATTATTGGAGCTGTAGTTGGAGGTGCCATAAATGTTATTGCCAATTGGAAGACCATACAACAAAAAGGATTTTGGGCGGGAGTTGGCTATTTTGGAGTAGGTGCTGGAGTAGGCGCTTTATCTGCTGCTGGAGGTGCATGGGTTGCCACAACTTTTAAAGCTGTCGGTGTTGCAGCTGGAGCTGGAGTAGGGGCTGTATCAGGTGGTATAATTGGAGGAGGAAGTAGTTTCATTTTGAACGGAGGAAATAACTTGATTGCCGGTAATAACTTCTTCGACGATTGGAAATCAAGTTTAGCATCCGGAGCTATAGGAGGAGCAATATCTGGTGGTATTGGTGGAGGAATAAAAGGTTATAACAACGCAAAAAAGTTAGGAGCAAATCGTTGGACAGGATATAAAGCGACTCATAGAGGACATTTTTCCATTGCATCAAAAACAGGGATTCTTCCACAACAAGATCCTACAAAACATTGTTATTCTGTTTCTGGTGAGTATGCAGATGCGGGACATAACAATTTCACAAGAACAGATTTTCAAAAAGCTGCAGCTCGACTAAATAACGGACTTGTTCCAAATGGTGCAGATATTGGACTCGTTGCTAGAGAAGCAGGCTTAAATGTAAATGTAGTGAAAATGGGGACATCTAATTTATTGCAGTTTGGTACAAACTTACAGCAAGGAACAATGGAAGGTATTCTTACAATTGGATCAAATCTTAATGCTGGTCATACTGTAAATGTGATATCTTTTGATGTAATTGAGAAATTAAATATTTTGGGAGGAGGGTCTAAATTCTTAATGAATAATACAAGGGTTTGGGATCCACTTACAGGTTCAGTAAAAAACTTAACTGAGAATATAATGAAATTTGTATTTATTAAATATTAAAGCTTGATATGAAAATAATAATCTTATTGATTTGTTACATTCTAATAGCTCCATTTAATTTGAAGTCCCAAATTAATCTTGACTCGTTCACAAGAAGCATTATAGAAGAATGTAAAACTCTTGAAAAGAAAAGGGAGTCTGGTATTGATAATTTCATGAAATATGGATACAAGAAAAGTCCTAAACTAAAGAATGACAGTATTTGTAAAATCCCTGTTTATACTATTTTTTCGAATAGCAGATTTGTTAATTCTGATAGAGTAAAAGATAGCTTATTTGTATATTTGAACCCTAAAAGTCTTTGTATTGATAATATTTTTTTTTATAAAGATAAGAGATTTGTTGCCGTTGCTCATCCAAGTTATGCAAACGTAAAAGATCAACCAATTGGTTTAAGCAATGCCCGAAATGCAAAATTAGCAGATATTATGATAAGGGAGAAACCCCAAATATTGTTTTCGCTATCTCAAAACGATAAGGTTTATTTTTTTATAGAAAACAATTCATTATTCTGTTATTTTTTTGACGAAAAGCTGAATAATTATACTCAGATGTCTCCAAAAGAGTTTTTAGATATTATAGATGAGTCTGAATTTTATTTCATGACCAACTTGGATAAACCTATTCCGTTAATTTATAGTAAGTGATATTAATCCTCACTTCTCGTGCGTTTTCCAACTTGAGGGAAAAAAGCAAAGGGGGGGGACACAAGCTAATAGGATAAAATTTATATGGTAGACTATATGCTGTTATCAAGAAAAGGTGTAGTTTCAAGTAGCAAATGAAACTATTAATGGAATCGGCAGGCATTGATTTCTTCGGACAAAGGAAGAGAAAACACTTCTCTATCCTTTGTTCTGAAGGGATAAAATCTCAATCGACAGCCGGGGGTACGTTCTTGAATTCCACTTACCGTTTTGATGCGTCGAGGGGGAATCTGACGTATCGGAAAGATAACCGGAGGAACAAACAGGAAAACTTTACGTACGACAATCTGAATCGTCTGAAAACGTATGGAGGCATCGTTATGGATTATGACCCGAAAGGGAATATTACGAAAAAAGGCGATGTGGGTACATTCCGTTATCAGACGCCGTATAAGCCGTACGCTCTCTCCGGTGCGGATATAGGCACAAATAAAGCAATCCCTCCGAGAGAGCAGTCGGTAAGATATACCTCATTTGAGCGACCGGCCGTCATTTCGGAAAACGGCTACGAAGCCTCGTTTATATATAATGCCTCGGGCGATCGCCAAAAGATGACGGTAAAGAAGGGTGGCAAACCGCTCTATACGCGTTATTATCTTGGCGGCCGTTACGAAATGGACGTTATGGGAAATTCTCAAAAACACCGGCTTTATATCGGTGGGGACGCTTATACGGCTCCGGCCGTGTATATGAATACGGGGAACGGTTGGGCGCTGTATTATATCTGTCGCGATTATCTTGGGACTATGACTCATCTTGTAGCGAGTAACGGAACGGTTGTTCAGGAGCTGAGTTATGATGCGTGGGGACGTTTGCGTAATCCGGAGACACATGCCGTCTATCTTCCCGACAACGAGACGGAATTACTGCTTGGTCGCGGTTATACGGGTCATGAACATCTTCCGATGTTCGGGTTGATCAATATGAACGCCCGTTTATATGATCCCGTTCTCGGCCGTTTCCTTAGTCCCGACCCATACGTGCAGATGCCGGACTTTTCGCAGAACTTCAACCGGTACTCGTATTGTTTGAACAATCCGCTGGTGTATGTGGATCAAGATGGAGAGATCGCCTGGTTCGTCCCTATTATTGTGGGGGCTATTATGAATGTCGCGATTCAAGGAATGTCTGGAAATATTAATAGCGCTGGAGATTTCTTTTTAGCAGCTGGAATTGGTTCTTTGGCAGGAGCTGCGGGAGGCTTTGCAGGACAAGCTGTCGCAGGATCATTAGGCATGGCATCCTCATTGGGAGGAGCTGTAGCTAAAGGGGCCTTAGTGGGGGCTTCAGGAGGCTTTGCGGGAGGTTTTGTTGGAGGAGCAGGTAACGCATGGGTGAGAGGAGCAAGGTTTGAACATGGTTTGCAAGTTGGCTTAGTTAGTGGTGCTTATGGGGCATTAGGTGGTGCATTAATAGGAGGAATTTCTGGGGGAATTCAATATCAAAGACAATTCTCTGTTTTTCAAAAAGGTTGTGTGGAACTTGGTGTTAATGGTGGGGATCCGGTACCTGCTACAGACCAATTCTTATCTGATGCTCAGAAAGTATGGTACAAAGATGCTCCAATGGGCAATGTGAAAACTTTTACAGTAGAGAATGTGCCAGAAAAACATTTAATAGGTTCTTATGAAGGATTAATTACGAATAATGCTCCTGGCAAAACAGTTCCAATTTCAGTAAATGGGATTCTCAATGGGAGGTCAAATGTTTATTTTAACAAAAATTTGGCATTTAGTAGTGCTAAGCAATTATTTTTTACTATGGGGCATGAATTTGTTCATGTGTCACAATTTGGAGAATTGGCAGGTGAAGCTCAACAAATTCTATTTAAAACAGGTTTTTCTGAGTTATTAGAATTTCATGCATACAGTTACCAACACTCTTTAGGTGGGGCACATCTTAATAGTTTTACACCTGATGTTACAAGAAGATTGGCTGAAAAATTTCCAATATATTTTCATTCTTTGAGTTTTACTAATTTTGGCTGGACTTCGTCAGCTTCTTTTATTTATCCGTTTTAATATGAAAGCGATAAGATTATATATTGGTTTGTGCATGTTTTTAGGCTTTAATGCACTTGTATCATCACAGAGTGTAAGTATTGAATTATCGGCAAAATGGGTCAAAGGATACGATATTTTCAAGAAAGATTCGATCATATACTTTCCTGAACTAATGATCACGTATAGAAATATATCGGATACGAGTTTTTATTTTCAGAAAGTCTCGGATAGTCGTTATGGATTACCCATTTTACCAAGAGAGGTAGGATTGTTACAATACCCGATTGAAGAGTATTTCAATCATTATTTTAAAAGGGCGAAAATGCATGGTGATTATACAGGTAAACATTATAAAGTAAAAATTGGAGAAAGTTCGTTCTTTAAGATGTGGAATGTTATAAATGATACGTCCAATATAGAAAGTGAAGAAGATGTAGATGTGACAAACTCTGATTTGTGCTATATATATGAATACATGTATCGTGAGAATTACGAGCAAATGGATACTCGTGACGAGTTCAAATTGTATTACACGATATCGGATATGGTACCGGAGGTCATATTAACTAAGTACAAAGACAAATTTGTTTTTTTGAAACCGGGAGAGAGCTATACGGATACGTATAACCTTATCGGATTTAAATTGTTAAAAGGGTCTTTTACTTTCTATATACGTCCACATTTGCCGCCTTATGTCTATACTGCTCCGATTTGGGACAGTCATCAATCGCAATACGTTGAAGGAAAGGCCTTATTACCTCGAATCGTGGGAGGGTATACATTATATTCCGGCAATTTTTACTCTAATAAAATAACAATGACCTTTTAAACATAGTCGATTGATAAAGTTTGTTTTGTGCTCAGTATCCGTTTGAGAAATTTATTTCTATTTTTGTGTAGTTTCAAGTAGCGAATGCAACTATTAACGGAATCGGCAGGCATTGATTTCTCCGGACAAAGGAAGAGAAAACACTTCTCTATCCTTTGTTCTGAAGGGATAAAATCTCAATCGACAGCCGGGGGTACGTTCTTGAATTCCACTTACCGTTTTGATGCGTCGAGGGGGAATCTGACGTATCGCAAAGATAACCGGAGGAACAAACAGGAAAACTTCACGTACGACAATCTGAATCGTCTGAAAACGTATGGAGGCATCGTTATGGATTATGACCCGAAAGGGAATATTACGAAAAAAGGCGATGTGGGTACATTCCGTTATCAGACGCCGTATAAGCCGTACGCTCTCTCCGGTGCGGATATAGGCACAAATAAAGCAATCCCTCCGAGAGAGCAGTCGGTAAGATATACCTCATTTGAGCGACCGGCCGTCATTTCGGAAAACGGCTACGAAGCCTCGTTTATATATAATGCCTCGGGCGATCGCCAAAAGATGACGGTAAAGAAGGGTGGCAAACCGCTCTATACGCGTTATTATCTTGGCGGCCGTTACGAAACGGACGTTATGGGGAATTCTCATAAACACCGGTTTTATATCGGCGGGGATGCTTATACGGCTCCGGCCGTGTATATGAATACGGGGAACGGTTGGGCGCTGTATTATATCTGTCGCGATTATCTTGGGACTATGACTCATCTTGTAGCGAGTAACGGAACGGTTGTTCAGGAGCTGAGTTATGATGCGTGGGGATGGCAGCGTAATCCGGAGACACATGCCGTCTATCTTCCCGACAACGAGACGGAATTACTGCTTGGTCGCGGTTATACGGGTCATGAACATCTTCCGATGTTCGGGTTGATCAATATGAACGCTCGTTTATATGATCCCGTTCTCGGCCGCTTTCTTAGTCCCGACCCGTATGTGCAGATGCCGGACTTCACCCAAAGCTTCAACCGGTACTCGTATTGTTTGAACAATCCGCTGGTGTATGTGGATCAAGATGGAGAGTTCATACATCTTATTATTGGAGCTGTAGTTGGAGGTGTTGTAAATTGGGCAACACACGGATTTCAATTTAATGCCAAAGGATTGGGGTCTTTTGCTGTTGGGGCAGCTGTGGGAACATTATCAGCATTGGGAGGTGCGTGGGTCGCTGCCACTTTTGAAGCAGGCGGTGTTGCTGCCGGTGCAGGAATCGGAGCTGTATCCGGAGGAGTAATAGGAGGCGGAAGTAGTTTCCTTTTGAACGGAGGAAATAACTTGATAGCCGGTAATAACTTCTTCGACAATTGGAAATCAAGTTTAGTATCCGGAGCTATAGGAGGAGCACTTTCTGGAGCCGTTTCCGGAGGTTTTGCCGGAGGAAAAGAAGCCTTAAGACAGGGAAAAAATGTTTGGTGGGGGAATGATGTGAAATATGGAAGAAATCAATGGTCTTTACTAAATACTGAAAAACCGTATCAAACGATTGATTTCGATATTTCAAATGTAGGATCGAAAAACTTGAATGATTGTGTTCCTACCACCTTTGCAGAACTGAATGAGCATTTCGGAGGCAATAAATCATACGATGATTATGTGAGAATTAGTAATTATATTGATGGAGAGGGCGTTAAAATGAGGCTGCGAGGGTATGACAATCTATTAAATAATAATTTTGAGTCAGTGCATTTTGACTATTTTAAACTTCAAAATCCGGAATATATGTTATCGGTAAAAAATCTGGGAAAAGTTATTTCAGTTCATATGCAACACGGAAAAATGTATCATGCAGATAATATTCGTTTTATAAAATTCTATTCCAATAAAGTCGTAGTTAATTTAAGAGTAGGAAATTATAGATTCACGAATCTCGTAAATAACACGAAATTTAGGGCTTGGTCTATTAGTGGAATAAAATAATCGTATGTTTTTTTGATATTTATGCTGAGATTAAGATATATAATAATGTTGCTCTCTCTATTTTCTTTGCAATATTTATATGGGCAAACACCTCTCTCATTGATTAAAGAAAAATATGGAGAATTAGATTCTATTCAATATTTAAACGACTTAAATGAAGCTGTTTTTCAATCTGTCATAAGAGATTTCGGGGAGCCTTTAGAAGATCATATCAAAGAAAGGACTAATTCGATAAGAAATGGGATAAGCGGCCAGACAATTAAATTTGTATTGAATGTTGAAATAGATACTGCTAAACTATATACTGATAGTTGTTTAATAATAAAAGATTTTAGGTTTAACTTTAATATTTATTGCTATGACAGTAAATTAAATCCAACTTATTATGTCTTTTTTGTAGATAACCAATTAGATATATATGGTACAATATATCCGACTTATTCCAAGCGATATGCAAAGCAAGTGAAATTTGCAATCAGACAAATTATTGGCAAAGATCCCCAATATATACTAGAATGTGCACATTTGCCTAATACGATTTTATATGTTAAAGATGATAACATATTTGTATATCGTGTTTTGCAGAAAGAAATATATCAATTAAATGATTATGTGGCAAAATTTAAAGATTCGAAGTATTTTTATGTGAGACAATAATATTGTAATAACAATTCTCCGGATTGATTGTGATAAATAATTGTAATAAGCAGATAATCAGTGTTCAGGAAGATAGTTGAGGCGATCAATACGCAGCTCGTTTCCGATGTCTGTCCGCTCTATACGCGTTACTACCTTGGTGGACGTTACGAAACGGACGTTATGGGGAGTTCACATAAACACCGGCTTTATATCGGTGGGGATGCTTATACGGCTCCGGCGGTGTATATGAATACGGGGAACGGTTGGTCGCTGTATTATATCTGTCGCGATTATCTTGGTAATATGACTCATCTTGTAAACCGTAACGGTACGGTTGTTCAGGAGCTGAGTTATGATGCGTGGGGACGGCAGCGTAATCCGGAGACGCATGCCGTCTATCTTCCCGACAACGAGACGGAATTACTGCTTGGTCGCGGTTATACGGGTCATGAACATCTTCCGATGTTCGGGTTGATCAATATGAACGCCCGTTTATATGATCCCGTTCTCGGCCGCTTTCTTAGTCCCGACCCGTATGTGCAGATGCCGGATTTTTCGCAGAACTTCAACCGGTATTCGTATTGTTTAAACAATCCGCTGGTGTATGTGGATGAGGATGGAGAAATAGCCTGGTTCGTCCCTGTTATTGTAGGGGCAGTGATAGGTGCTTATAGTGGAGGGGTTATTGCTAACGAAGGTCAATATAACCCTGTAAAATGGGATTACAACTCAGGTAAAACTTGGGGTTATATGTTTGGAGGTGCCGTCGTAGGTGGTGTAAGTGGCTATGCCGGTTGGGCGATAGCGAGTTCGGGTATGCCAATGGCAAACACGGCAGGAATAATATCTGCTTCGTTTGTAAATTCTGTTGGCACGCATATTTACACAGGAGGGCAAACACCAGTTTCAATGAGTTTAGGTGTTGCCTCTTATGATTTTACGAATGGTTCTTTTGGTCATCTCGGCAAAAAAGGCAACAAGTGGTATGAAAACTTGGGATATGGATTAGGGGCAATGGCGAATTTGAGTGATATATTAATGGGCTTTAAACCTCAAAAAGTTGATTTGGTTACTGAACACTCAGATGCGACCGGACATTCCGCTATTGTAGAAGAGGGGTCCGCGACAGCAACAGGATATGGCAATGGAAATCCTGCTTATGCTGATCCTAACGGTATAATTTCAGTTGGTCCGAATAGATATACTGACCCATATGGCAGTTGGCATTGGATGAAAGGAACAAACCTTTGGGACACTCACACAGGTGCAGGGGAAACCTATTGGAGGCAAACTTTAAATGTGAATAGGGGAACAATAACAAAATATGCTAATTGGTTAAATGCAAGAGAGACGATAGGTAAATTGCATTATAGTGTAGAGATTAGCAGTTGCGTTTCACATACTTCAAGAGCCTTGAATTTATCTGGAATTTTTAATATTGGGATACATCCATACTTATTAAACGCCCAAATGTATCTATGGAGTAATGGAATCAGACCTTGGACATTTTCTTATTTCTTAAATCAGTAAAAGAATGAAACAATTGTTTTTAATATTATGTATGTCTTTGATTTTTAATAATTTCTTAATGGGGCAAGAAAAGTTGATGGAAAATATATCCAAAGACATTTTGGATTGTCTTACAGAAGTGGGAAAGGATGCTGTGTCTACACTGAATGTTTGCGAAAGCAAGTATTTGAATTGTCGTTTTCAAAAAGACAAAGGTTCATTTGATTTTTCTAGTAAAAAAGTAGCGTTTTTCAAAGGTAATGCAGGTACAATAAAGAGTACAAAGAAAGATTTCTTTAATAAAGAAAAATATTTTATAGAAATAAAAGGTTTTTTTCCTGCGGGTTCGGTTCAGTTGATAATTTTTAATGACGATGAAGTAAAGCAGGTTGGATATGATGCTGTTATTGTTTCTTCAAGTAAAAGATTGCTTTCTGCAAAAGATGTAATTAAGAGATTGAACGGCGTAAATTCAAATAGCAAATGCAACTATTAACAGAATCGGCAGGCATTGATTTCTTCGGACAAAGGAAGAGAAAACACTTCTCTATCCTTTGTTCTGAAGGAATAAAATCTCAATCGACAGCCGGGGGCACGTTCTTGAATTCCACCTACCGTTTTGATGTGGCGAGGGGGAATCTGACGTATCGGAAAGATAACCGGAGGAACAAACAGGAAAACTTTACGTACGACAATCTGAATCGTCTGAAAACGTATGGAGGCATCGTTATGGATTATGACCCAAAAGGGAATATTACGAAAAAAGGCGATGTGGGTACATTCCATTATCAGACGCCGCATAAGCCTTACGCCCTCTCCGGTGCGGATATAGGCACAAATAAAGTAATCCCTCCGAGAGAGCAGATTATAAGATATACTTCATTTGATCGACCGTCCGTCATTACCGAAAACGGCTACGAAGCCTCGTTTATATATAATGCCTCGGGCGATCGCCAAAAGATGACGGTAAAGAAGGGTGGCAAACCGCTCTATACGCGTTACTACCTTGGTGGACGTTACGAAACGGACGTTATGGGGAGTTCACATAAACACCGGCTTTATATCGGCGGGGATGCTTATACGGCTCCGGCGGTGTATATGAATACGGGGAACGGTTGGTCGCTGTATTATATCTGTCGCGATTATCTTGGGACTATGACTCATCTTGTAGCGAGTAACGGAACGGTTGTTCAGGAGCTGAGTTATGATGCGTGGGGACGTTTGCGTAATCCGGAGACGCATGCCGTCTATCTTCCCGACAACGAGACGGAATTACTGCTTGGGCGTGGTTATACGGGTCATGAACATCTTCCGATGTTCGGGTTGATCAATATGAACGCCCGTTTATATGATCCCGTTCTCGGCCGCTTTCTTAGTCCCGACCCGTATGTGCAGATGCCGGACTTTTCGCAGAACTTCAACCGATATTCGTATTGTTTAAACAATCCGCTGGTGTATGTGGATGAAAGTGGGGAATATGCCATCATTGATGATATAATAGCGGCTGTTATTGGCGGCGTAGTCAATTTGGCTGTGAATATTGTTCAGGGAAATATAAAAGGAGATTTTTGGACTGTATTAGGCCATGGTGCTGCCGCATTTGGTTCGGGCGCTGTTGCGGGATTTGGTGCGTTATATCCTGAATTGGGAGGCTGGATATGGGGAGGAGCAACCGTTGGTGCTACAAATGCTTGGTTAGGAGGAGCAAAAGGATGGGATATAGCAATAGGAGGTGGTGTTGGAATCGTATCTTCGTATGCAGGAGGTATTGCCGGACAATGGGGAGCAAGATACCTCGGAGGTGCTATTATAAATGGAACAAGCATTAGTAGTCCTGTGCTGCAAGGAGCAATAACGGGGACAATTGGAGGGGCAACAGGAGGATATGCCGGTGGATTTGCTACAAATCTAATTTTGACTGGAAGCATAAAGGAAGCAAATCAAGCAGGGTTAAATGGAGCAATATTTGGAGCTCCTATAGGTGGAGTTTCAGGTTCGATGTCTGCATATAAGTATGCACGTCAAAATAACATGAATCCTTGGACAGGGAAACCTATTTCAACAAATCCAACATTTCAGTATGATTTTAGTTTAGATCCTTTTGGAGATAATGTTATATTATATAGAGGATTAACAGGAAGTGAAGGAAAGGAAGGTTTTCTTTTTATGACAGATAATCCTTCTTATGCAGAATCATATGTAAAAAATGGAGGAAAAGTTGTTTCTACAACAATATCCAGAGGAACGCTTTTTCGAATGCAAATGGACGGAGTTTTAACCATTGGAACACATCCTCAAATAAATGCTATAAATGGTATGTCTGGAATTGAATATATGTTCTATGATAAAGTTAAACCGCAAATTGTTTCACGATTTAAATATTGGTGATGGATAAAGTTAATATTGAAGAAAATATAATTGATCTATCAAAAAAGGTCATAGATGTATGGCGGAAGTATAGTGAAAATAATATATATTCACATGATATACAATTTGTAATCCGAGAAATAAAAGATGCCGATCAAACAGTTTCGGATATTGATTATTTGAAGAAGCATAGAATATATGTTGATAGCACTGTTTTAGCGGACAAAATATATTCGATACAATCTGAAATTACATGGGTTGATATACAATTATACAAAGTTACAAAAGCTAATGCTTTGTTTTTGGCTAAATTGATATTTGGAAAGGATGATGAGCAGGAAATTAAGTTTCATGGAGGATTGATGAATATTCTTCCTTTAAGTTTATCTGAGATAAAACAGAAAATATTAGAAGAAACACAAAAAGTATTAAGTATGGGAAGAGTAATGTGTACTAGTCATATATCAAATAATGTGTCGTATCTGAAACTTAAACAGTTTGCTCTTCGAGACAGTCCTGTAGAGAGAGAGCGAAAAAGGTATGATGTGTTTTGTGAAAAAAAATATGAAGATATAGATAATTTAGCAAAGGAAATTTACAGATATAGGAATACGCTATCGTGGATAGATTTATTGCTTTATTATACATCAGAGATAGAAACAATAATTATTATTGAAATTTTGTTATCCGACAAAAAAGGCGCACCAAGTTTTCATTGTTCCATCAAAAAGCCCCTAAATGTCAACAATGTAGTTTCAAGTAGCAAATGAAACTATTAATGGAATCGGCAGGCATTGATTTCTTCGGACAAAGGAAGAGAAAACACTTCTCTATCCTTTGTTCCGAAGGGATAAAATCTCAATCGACAGCCGGGGGCACGTTCTTGAATTCCACCTACCGTTTTGATGTGGCGAGGGGAAATCTGACTTATCGCAAAGATAACCGGAGGAACAAACAGGAAAACTTTACGTACGACAATCTGAATCGTCTGAAAACGTATGGAGGCATCGTTATGGATTACGACCCGAAAGGAATATTACGAAAAAAGGCGATGTGGGTACATTCCATTATCAGACGCCGCATAAGCCGTACGCTCTCTCTGGTGCGGATATAGGCACAAATAAAGTAAGCTTTATGCTCAAATGTATTTGTGGAGTAGGGGAATAAAAGCTGATTTATACTTGTATTATTTAAGAAATTCATATAGAAATAATGAACACACTAATTTTTATTTTGTTAGCTATGCTAACTTCTTCGAATGAACTAGAGGCTCAATTACCTCAAACGTCGATAATTGAGGGTGATGTATATATATATGATTACGCGATGAAAAAGCATAATCAAGCACATATCGGATTTATCGTTATAAATAATGACTTGATTGTTCAAGACCTTTCTTTTATAGTAAATTTCTCAAAAAGTAAAGTGAAAAATGTATGTAGAAGAGATCGTGTAGTAACAAAGATACTTCGATATTCAAAAAGAGAAGACAGTAATATCTTGACTGAAAGAAATGCGTTTTTATGCTATAACAGTGAGAATTTTATCCGCAGGGGAAAACAAATACCAGACTATATTTATAAAATGATATCCTCGTCTTTTTTGGAAATGACCAATAAGGAACGATTGAATGTGTTAAATGAACTTTCAATGTGAAATAGCAGGTGTGGACTCTGAAAATTTATGCCTTTGTAGTCTCAACTAATGAATGCAACTTTTTTTAAATTTGCATTCAAGTATTGCATTTGTGCGTTGAAACGATACATTTTTATTTATCCGTTTTAATATGAAAGCGATAAGATTATATATTGGTTTGTGCATGTTTTTAGGCTTTAATGCACTTGTATCATCTCAGAGTGTAAGTATTGAATTATCGGCAAAATGGGTCAAAGGATACGATGTTTTCAAGAAAGATTCGATCATATACTTTCCTGAACTAATGATCACGTATAGAAATATATCGGATACGAGTTTTTATTTTCAGAAAGTCTCGGATAGTCGTTATGGATTACCCTCTTTGCCCGCAGCTGGGTTATTACAATACCCAATTGAAGAATTTTTGAATCCTAATTATTTCAAAAGGGCAAAAATGCATGGTGATTATACAGGTAAACATTACAAAGTAGCAATTGGAAATAATTTATTTTCTAAAGGTTGGATTGCTATAAATGACACATGTAATATAGAAGTTGAACACGAAATTGACATGATAAACTCTGCATTGCAGAATATTTATGAATATATATATCGTGAGAATTACAAGCCAATGGATACTCGCGACGAGTTCAAATTGTATTACACGATATCGGATATGGTACCGGAGGTCATATTAACTAAGTACAAAGACAAATTTGTTTTTTTGAAACCGGGAGAGAGCTGTACGGATACGTATAACCTTATCGGATTTAAATTGTTAAAAGGCTCTTTTACTTTCTATATACGTCCACATTTGCCGCCTTATGTCTATACTGCTCCGATTTGGGACAGTCATCAATCGCAATACGTTGAAGGAAAGGCCTTATTACCTCGAATCGTGGGTGGGTATACATTATATTCCGGCAATTTTTACTCTAATAAAATAACAATTACCTTTTAAATTCGGTGTCGTCAATAAAACAAATATGCATATGAAGCAAGACAATCCGCTGGTAATTATTTATGCACTATGTTTTATGCTAATACTCTTTTTGATATCTGCATGCAAAGAGCCATATAGAGAGTATTTTATAGGTAAATGAACTTCGTCCGATTATGAAACGGAATTATATATAAAGTCTGATAGTTCTTTTATTGCTAAGAATTTTATTATTAATACAGTTGATGATAAAACCAAAAGAATAGATGGAAAAGGTATTTGGAGAGTAATTAAGTTTAGTAAGACTTTTAGATTAGAACTTATTTTTTATGAGCCGGAAATAGATTGCAATATATATTTTGACCATAGAGATAGTACGTATAAAAAACAATTGCACGGTGAAGAGTTATTTATCGAGAGACAAGTGTTTTTCGGATTAAATAAACCTTGGTATTGTTATCAAGCAATAGGAAATGAAGGTAATGAAAAGAGGTTGGTCTTTAGAAAAGATTAGGCCTTCCAGTAGTATAGAGATGTGTGGGTTATCCTTAAATTATAAACTCACTCGTTTAACCTGTCTTCATTTAAGAACAATATTTCTGAATGCTTTTGGATAGTATCAACATCAAATATAAATATTCGTCTTGGTCTTGGTGATGTATCTATCGAGAAAAGAGTTTTATTTCGTGTGTATAACGTAACATTTGAGCAATTTATTCCTATTTTTGTGTCATCAAAAAAGACGGATAAGATGTATTTGCTTGTATTGATTCAGAATAACGACGAGACGCCGTTGGCGTTGTTTGAACGGATAGAGGATGGGCGAAAATTTGTGCAATTCATCCCCGGTTATCGGAGGTGGGAAGAAGTTTCGGACGATGCGCGATGGGAATACGAGGCCTTCAGTCCCGCGGGATTGCCTGATTATATGGAGCTTTCGTATAACGGAAACCGTGTGCCGATTACAAAGTTTATGTTCCGCGACGAAGACGATGTGGAGATTATCTGGCGCAAGATTCCTTCTCTCGATCAACCCGGTCAGGGACTTGTAGACAGTCAGACACTTGTCGACGCGTACGTCATAGGAAATCATGAGTTGAAAGCGTATATCACCAAAAGGGAAGACACGTTCCGGCGAGTGAAAACGCTTCTTGAAAAGCGGGGCTATCGGGTAGACCGTTCGTTTCATGGCTCGCAAGACGGCGAAGCGATCGTCTACCAAAACAACGAAGGCGGCGACTGGCATTTCCTGATGCACATGGACCCGTCTTTTGTCGATCAGGCTCCTGCTGAGGAAGAAGCCTTCGAGCAATGGCTTGACGCGTCTTTGTGATAATGCCCGATTCTTTCTATCTTTGCCCGAATGAAAACGCGTCGTAAAGAAACAGAAACGCACGAAAAGAATCATCGGATACACCGTATTTCGTTTTTGCTCAACGAAGACGAGTATAAGGCCGTGGAGCGTCATCTGTCGAAATACAAGATTACGAACAAATCGAACTGGTATCGGAAGACGATTCTGAGCCATGTCCTCCGTGTGATGGAAGAAGATTATCCGACGCTCTTCAACGAAAACGAAATGCGTCGGTGATGAACTTGTTCGATGATGTGTATTTTATGAAGCAGGCGCTGCTCGAAGCGCGCGAGGCGGCCTCGGAAGGAGAGGTGCCGGTGGGAGCCGTGATTGTTTGCGGCGACCGGATCATTGCGCGTGCCCACAATCAGACGGAACGACTGAATGATCCGACGGCGCATGCCGAGATGCTTGCCGTAACGTCGGCAACGTCGGCGTTAGGCGCGAAGTACCTGACGGATTGCCGGCTGTATGTAACCGTCGAGCCGTGTGTGATGTGCGCGGGAGCCATCGGATGGGCGCAACTGGCCGTAGTCGTTTACGGTGCGCCGGACGAGAAACGTGGTTTCTCACGTTATGCTCCGCAGGCTTTCCATCCCAAAACGGAAGTGCGCAGCGGAGTTCTGGAAGAAGAATGCGCGGCCGAGATGCAAGCCTTCTTCCGTAAGCGCCGATAACGTTTCCCCTTCAACCGATCCGCATCACGGCGGCCTCGAACTCATTTTTATCTCCGACGGCTTTATTGCGCACCTTACTCCGGTAGTTGTAAATCGTTGTCAACGAGTATTGCAGAAACTCGGCGATGCGTGTGCTGTCCGTAATGCCGAGGCGGATCAGGGCGAAGATACGCAGTTCGGTATTGAGCAGGTCGCCCGGTTTGGGAGTGATGCGGTCTTTCTCGTTCAGCAGCTTGTTGAAGTCGGTCACGAAGTTGGGGAAAAGACTGAGGAACGTATGATCAAATTCGTTGTAAAACTCTTTGCGCTCCGCCTCGATAAACTCGTCCGATTTGATGGCCCTGAAAAGTTCTTCGAGCTTGGAGGTTGAAGCCAGCTTCGTCAACCTTCGGCGGTAGTGGTCGAGCTTGTCGATATACGCCGAGCAGCGGTTAATGTATTGTGCAATATATTCTTCCTTAATCAGGTTTGTTTCTTTGAGGGTGTTGTTGATGGTTTGCAGTTGCCGGTTGGCATCGGCCAGCGCCTGTCGAGCCACGGCCAGCTTCTTCATCTGTCGATAGACATAGATAATGGCGGCGACCAGACAGAGAGCCAGCAGGCTGACGCTGGCAAGCAGCAGGGTGATGGTACGTTGTTTCCGTTCGCTTCTGAGACGGTACGCCTTGTCGATGACGGGGAAGATTTCGGCCACTTCGATGGTGCGTGAGCGGGCGTTGCACGACTGAGCATCTTCGAGCGAACATTTCATGTACTCGTAAGCGCGGTCGATGTCGCCATCCTCATACAGCAGGAAAGCGAGTTTGCGCAGCGAGATATATTCTCTTACCGATGTCTTCAGATCGGCAATGGCTGAAAGGGTCAGGTAGTATTTTTGGTTCTCGCGATCGCCTTTCAGGGCGTATGCTTCGGAGAGCGTGTAAGCCAGAAAACGCATGCGCTCGGTGTTGCGGCATGTGTCGGTCACCGGTTTCAGCATGGCGATGGTCGCATCAAACTGCCCGTGAGTGTTGAAGCGATCGGCCTCGACGATCAGGGTGTTTATCTCTCCATGGGGCATAATGAACAGCAGCGAGTCGCGGTAGCGGTCGGCAGACTGCTGATAGGCGTTCTTCTCGTCGTTCGTCAGCGCGTAGTCCGCCATGTGTCCGTAAAGCGTACGGCTGTGATGGAAATAGCTTTGCAGCAGATCGCCCGAGAACGCATGACGGGGGATTTGATTCAGCGCGTCGAGGGCTTCCTTATACATCCCTGTGACGGTCATCACCCCGACACGGTTCAGTTGTGCCCGGTAACGGAAAGCATCGTCGGGCAATTGCCGGAGGAGACGTTCGCTCTCAAGGACATATCTCAGCGCCGAATCGGTTTGGTAGACGATGTACGTTTCGTACAGCCGGCTGCACCATTCGAACCGTTCCTGATCCGAAACGGCTTGCCGGAGCTTGCTTCTCAAACTGTCGATTCCTTTTTCCTTCTCGATATGATAGCGGCCTCGATCGCTGATCATACGGTCTAAATGCTTCAACCGACCGCTATGCTCGGCCAAAGAACCTGCCGCTTGCACGAGATGCGTCAGGCAGCATAAAGGCAGGATGATCTGTAAAAATCGTCTCATGTGCATCAGGGGCTGTCAAATTTCATCTGTAAAAGTAAGAAATTTTTGGGATATATGCCCGAAGGGCAGTGAAAAAAAGACAGTCAACCCTTTTCGTTTCATTCGGAAGAACGTTTCCCGAGCAGCAGGGTCAGCACGATGGCCAGGATGGAGACGGCGCTTGTGATCACGCCCCCTTCCGGTCCGAATGCTCCGCCGCTAAGCCATTCTTTCCCTTCAACGAGGCTCGAAGAGAAGAGGCTTGTCTCCATGATGTTCATTCCGCTCACAGGCATACCGTACAAATTACCCTGACTGAAGTTCCAGACCGAATGGATGGCACATACGCCCCATATATTGCCGGTTTTGAGCATGTATACGGCAAGGAAAACACCATATAGCACGAGATTGACGAACGCTAAAAGACCAAAACCGCTGTTAAAGAGATGCAGCACGGAAAAGGTGAAGGAACTGATCAGGATCGCGGCGATCGCGGGCAGCCGTGTCGACAGACTCATCATAAAGTAACCGCGTGTCAGGATTTCTTCCTGAGCGCCTTGAATAACAAACCCGAAGAAGAAAAGAAGAAGCATGGCGAGGCTTGCTTTGCTGTTCAGCCCGTCGAACGTGACGGAGCCGGTGGCGATAAGCGTCAAGTACACCGTACTGAAAAAGACGAATCCGACGGCTATTCCCTTCAAATAATGTATCCATGCGTCTTTACGGACAAATCCCATTGAGAACAAGCTGCGTCCTTCGGCAAAACGACAGTAGAGCACAACGACAAGCGCACTAAGCGCACAACTGAACAGAATGATCAACTTTTCGGTATCCATCGCCGAATCACCGGGGACGTTAGCATCTTTCAGCAGCAGGAAAAGAACGTATGGGAGAATCGTAGGGAGCAGTGAGGCGATGTAAATGCCGATAAAAAGGGGTATCTGCAACAATGGGTGTGGTTTGAACCGGCTTTCCCGGGCTGCCGCGACGAGCGGATGATCGTTCAAATGGAGTCGAATCATAAGGATAAATTATGATGTTTATGAGTTATAATACATTTGTTTATTGTTTATTTGAGCAAGTCGGGGCGCAGCTGCTCCGTACGTTCGTGAGCTTGTTGGAGACGCCATTCGGCGATTTTGCGTTCGTGTCCCGAGAGTAAGATGTCGGGCACCTTCCAGCCTTTGTATTCTGCAGGCCGTGTATAGACGGGCGGCGCAAGCAATCCGTCCTGAAACGAATCGGAGAGCGCGCTCTGTTCGTCGCCGATGACTCCCGGAATGAGCCGGATCGTCGCGTCAGCGATGATGGCTGCCGCCAACTCGCCTCCTGTCAGTACGTAGTCGCCGACCGAAATTTCCAGGGTGATCAGGTGTTCACGTATGCGGAAATCGATCCCCTTGTAATGCCCGCAAAGAATGATGATGTTTTGCAGCAGCGACAGGCGGTTGGCCATCGGCTGATCAAACATTTTCCCGTCGGGCGAAGTGTAGATCACCTCGTCGTAATCGCGTGCGGCTTTGAGCGCCGTGATCGCGCGGTCGACCGGTTCGATCTGCATTACCATGCCGGCTTCTCCTCCGAACGGGTAATCGTCTACCCGTCGCCATTTGTTCGTTGTGTAGTCTCGCAGGTTATGCAGGTGTATCTCTGCAAGCTGCTTGTCCTGCGCTCTCTTCAGAATGGAGCAGTTCATGCAGCCGTCAATCATTTCGGGGAGTACGGTCAGAATATCTATTCGCATCATAAAAAAGTTTGGGATACAGGCGCTTCCTGATGCCGTCGGGCATGTTCGGTTACCGACCTGTAGACGGCAAAGGTAGGAAAAAATGGCGGTTGGCGATTGGCGGTTGCCTATTAATTTTTATCTTTGCACATCTTTTTTTTTGAGAAAAACTCATACGTAGAAATGAATATATCATATAATTGGTTAAAAGAATATTTGCCGTTTGATCTGACCCCCGACGAAGTGGCGGAGGCGCTGACCTCGATCGGTCTTGAGACCGGCAGTGTGGAAGAGGTACAGTCGATCAAGGGGGGACTGGCCGGACTGGTGATCGGTGAAGTGTTGACATGTACGGAGCATCCCAATTCGGATCATCTTCATCTGACGACGGTTGATGTCGGTTCCGGCGAACCGTTGCCCATCGTCTGCGGCGCTCCGAATGTGGCGGCAGGGCAGAAAGTGGTGGTAGCGACGGTCGGTACGAAGCTATATCATGGCGACGAAGAGTTTGTTATTAAAAAAAGTAAAATACGCGGTGAGGTCTCGTTGGGCATGATTTGTGCCGCAGACGAGATTGGTGTCGGTGACGATCATGCGGGAATCATCGTCCTCCCGGCCGACGCGCGGGTTGGTATGCCTGCCGCAGAATATTACCACGTGGAGAGTGATCATGTGCTCGAGGTGGATATTACTCCCAACCGCGTAGATGCGACGTCGCACTATGGTGTGGCACGTGATCTGGCAGCCTATCTTAAGCAACAGGGGCAGCCTGCCGAGTTAAGACTCCCTTCGGTCGAAGCGTTTCAGGTTGACGATCCGTCGCCGTCTATTACTGTCGAGGTGGCTAATACGGAGGCCTGCCCGCGCTATTCGGGACTGACGATCCGCGGGGTGACCGTCGGAGAAAGTCCGGATTGGCTGAAGAACCGTTTGTCCGCCATCGGCTTGCGTCCGATCAATAACGTGGTAGACGTAACGAACTTCGTATTGCATGAAACGGGGCAACCGTTGCACGCGTTCGATGCGTCTAAAATCAAAGGAAATAAAGTTGTGGTACGTACCGAGCCGGAAGGTGCGAAGTTCGTAACGCTCGATGGAGTGGAACGTACCTTGACCGCAAATGATCTGATGATCTGTGATACGGAGAAAGCGATGTGTATCGGCGGCGTGTTCGGCGGGCTGGATTCCGGGGTGACGGAGCAAACGACCGATGTATTCCTTGAGTCTGCCTGTTTTCATCCGACATGGATCCGCAAAACAGCGCGGCGCTTCGGCTTAAATACAGATGCATCGTTTCGTTTCGAACGCGGTTTAGACCCGAACCGGACACTCTATGTGCTTAAACGTGCGGCATTGCTGATTCAGGAAGTGGCCGGAGGGAAGGTCGTCGGGGAGGTACAGGATGTCTATCCGACGAAAGCAGAACCGTATCCGGTCGAGATTACGTACCGGAAGATCAACACGGTAATCGGGAAGGAAATCCCCGTGGAAACGGTGAAAAGTATTTTGTCATCGCTTGAAATGGAGATTGTCTCGGAGACGGCTGAAGGATTGTCGTTACGTGTGCCGGTATATCGTATCGATGTACGCCGCGATGTCGATGTGATCGAGGATATTCTTCGTATCTACGGATATAATCATGTGGGATTCAGTGAACACCTGCAATCGACTTTGAGCTATCAGGCGCCGGCCGATCGCAGCTACCGCATGGAGACGTTGATCTCGGAGCAGCTCTGTGGGGCAGGCTTCCATGAGATTATGAATAACTCACTGACGCGACGCGGGTATTATGAAGAGTTGACCTCGCTACCGGCCGACGGATGTGTGGCATTGATAAATCCGCTCAGCACCGACCTGAATGTGATGCGTCGGACATTGCTGTTCGGAGGTTTGCAAAGTATCGCGTACAATTTGAATCACAAACAAAAACAGATTCGCTTTTTTGAGTTTGGCAATTGCTATGCTTATCAGCCCGCCGAGAAAAAGGAGGGAGAGGCCTTGTCCGGATTGAGTGAAGAATATCGACTGGGCTTATGGATGAGTGGTTATAGATTGGAAAATAGCTGGATGCATGCTGACGAGAAGACTTCGGTCTATGAACTCAAAGCGCATGTCGAAAATATCTTGCGACGTCTGGGCGTGAACATGAAAAAGCTCACGTGGAGCACTTTCTCGAATGATATTTATACGTCGGGCATGACCATTAGCTCGGCTTCGGGACGCACGCTCGGTACGTTCGGCGTAATCAGCCGGAAGATCTTGAAGAAGATGGATATTGACGATGAAGTGTATTTTGCCGAGTTGTTGTGGTCGACCCTGATGAAGGAAACACGCAAGGCCGAAACAGTGTTTGTCGAGATTCCGAAATTTCCGGAAGTGAAGCGTGATCTGGCCTTGCTCGTCGATCAGTCCGTGACGTTTGAGGAGATTGAGCGGATCGCTTTCGAAACGGAGCGTAAGTTGCTGAAAAAAGTTACCTTGTTCGATGTGTACGAAGGCTCGAAGCTGTTGCCTGGAAAAAAATCATATGCCGTCAGTTTCTACCTGCAAGATGAGGAAAAGACGCTTAACGACAAGCAAATTGATGGTATTATGGCACGCCTGCAAAAGAATTTGGAAGAGAAATTGGGTGCGCAGTTAAGATAAAAACAAATCAAAAAAAGGATATAAGCTATGGGAAGAGCATTTGAGTTCCGCAAGGCGCGGAAATTTAAACGTTGGGGAAATATGGCCCGCGTATTCACGAAGCTGGGAAAAGAAATCACCATCGCCGTTAAGGCCGGTGGCCCTGAGCCGGAAAATAACCCGCGTCTTCGTGTGTTGATACAGACAGCGAAGAAGGAAAATATGCCGAAAGAAAATGTCGATCGTGCCATTAAAAAAGCCAGCTCGAAAGACTATACCGATTATAAAGAGATGAACTATGAAGGCTACGGACCTTTCGGGATTGCGATTTTTGTGGAAACGGCAACCGATAACACGACGCGTACCGTGGCCAATGTCCGCAGCTATTTCAATAAGGCCGGCGGATCGCTGGGCACAAGCGGATCGTTGGAGTTTCTTTTCGATCATAAATGTGTGTTTCATATCACCAAAAAGGAAGGAATGTCACTGGATGAGTTGGAGTTGGAACTGATTGATTTTGGAGTGGACGAAGTTTATGAAGAGGAAGACGAAGTTGTGCTTTATGGAGATTTCTCTCAAAATTCGGCCATTCAGAAATACCTCGAAGAGAATGGCTACGAGATTACAACGAGCGAATTCCTTCGTATTCCGAACGACGTGAAAGAAGTGACTCCCGAGCAGCGTGAGAGTATCGAAAAGCTGATTGAGAAACTGGAAGAAGACGAAGACGTCCAGAATGTTTTTCATAACATGAAGGAAATCGACGAGTAAGCGCTTTAGAAGAAGTCGTATGTATGGCGGGGACTATCACATTCCGGGAACGTCTACGCACGAACATCCCGTGATATTATATAGTTATCGCATTTATCGATACGGGGGACAAATCTTTACGCAGATTGATTGCAAACCTTGATGCGGGAGACGAATCAAGTTCGCAGGGCTTGATTTTTTTTATTGCACCGGCATAAAAAATGAAGTTTTTTATGTAAGTTTTGCAAGAAAAGATAACTTGCTTAGAATAAATTAATTGGTCGGACTGCTTGAAAATAGGGTAACGAGATAGCAATCGTTCGTATCTCTGAGTTCTTCATCGTTATGCTTCAATGTGATAACTCTTGATGCTACAAAGGTAGTAAATTCCTTCAATTGACTGTAGTAAGTTATTAAAAAAGAGAGTGCAATTTTGAACTCTCAAAAACTTTTCCCCAATTCTATGGCTTCAACCAAGCACTTTGAGGCTTTACTATCAAACGAGCATTGTTATATGCCATTTTTAGTGTGAGACAGGTACGAGCAGTATATGTATCATCACTAATTTTGTGAATTGCCAATGCTAAATCAGGATTAGGTGAACCAGGAGTCAAATTAAGTGGCAGCAGAAGTTGAATACGGTTGTTATAGAATTGTGGTACGGCTAACTTGTAGTTAGTTTTTACTCTTTTTTTAACCTCTTCAATAGCTCCATCTAATCTACGACGAATTTCGCCTGGATCCAATTAATGATTGTGGATAGACCCACACGTCTTTATGTGTAAATATTTACGCCGCAAAGGTAACGCCTTTTTTAATTCAATCCAAATATTTCTTCTTCTTTTTTTTGATATATGACTCTTTTTTCTTGTTCACAGTCTTTTTATTTGAGTTTTATCCCATAAAATTTCCATTCACTATTAACCGATTCTATTAAATCTATGGATGTTGCTGTATCCGATATAAGGGGAAAATATAAAGTGAATGTGATATCTTGCCCTGCATATTGACTTTATTACTACCGAAAAGAGAACCGACACTCTCGGCGATCTAAGTTATTTAGCGTTATTTCTCCCATTTGTCGAGGTTATTCAAGAGATTTTATGTAAGTTTGCCACAAAAAACAAAAGAATAATATGAAACCAACTTTATTTGTGCTGGCGGCCGGCATGGGAAGCCGCTACGGAGGATTGAAACAGTTAGACGGTGTAGGGCCTAATGGCGAAACTATTATGGATTATTCGATATTCGATGCGATTCGTGGAGGGTTCGGCAAAGTGGTCTTTGTCATACGGAAAGATTTTGAAGCCGACTTCCGGTCGAAAATATTGTCCAAATACGAGAATCATATCCCGGTGGAAGTCGTTTTCCAGTCGTCCGACAAATTGCCGGAAGGTTTCACTTGCCCTCCTGAACGCACGAAGCCGTGGGGCACGAATCACGCGGTCATGATGGGTAAGGAGGTTATTCGGGAACCGTTTGCGGTGATTAATGCCGACGATTTTTACGGGCGTGACAGTTTTGCGGTCATCGGTGAGGAATTGTTGAAATCGGAGGGTAAAGAAAATACGTATTGCATGGTTGGTTTTCGTGTAGGCAATACCCTGAGCGAAAGCGGGTCGGTGGCGCGTGGCGTTTGCGAAACGAACGATAAAGGCTATCTTACGTCGGTCGTGGAGCGCACGGCGATTGAGCGCATTGACGGTAAGATTCAGTTCACGGACGAGCATGGGCAGATCATTACGTTGGAAGAGAATACGCCGGTATCGATGAATATGTGGGGATTTACACCCGATTATTTTGCGTATTCGGAAGCGTTCTTCAAAGAATTTCTGAAAGAAAATATCGACAATCCGAAAGCCGAATATTTCATTCCGTTGATGGTCAACGAACTGATTACAAAAGGAAAGGCGTGTGTTAAAGTATTGGATACGACATCGAAATGGTTTGGTGTAACGTATGCGGCTGATCGTCAAGGGGTCGTTGATAAGATTCAAGCACTGATCGATGCGGGCGAATATCCCGCTCAGCTGTTCGGTTGAACCGGATGCAGGCCGGAATGGTTATATCAGTGGAATATTGCAGAAGAATCGGAATGAAAAAAATAATCCATATCGCTTTGGCATGCGGCTTGTGTCTGTTCGGTGCGATACGTCTTCAGGCGCAGGAAAAGGAAACCATGGTACTGATTGATACCGACAAAGGTAAAATCACCGTCAGATTATATAACGAGACTCCGCAACATCGCGACAATTTTATCAAGTTAGTGAATGAGCATCAGTACGATGGTCTGCTGTTTCACCGGGTGATCAAGCAGTTTATGATTCAGGTGGGGGATGTGACATCGAAAGATGCGCCGCCCGAGAAGAAACTTGGCGACGGTGATCTGGGATATACTATTCCGGCTGAGATCGTCTATCCGAAATATTTTCATAAACGCGGACAGCTGGCAGCAGCGCGTACGGGCGACGATGTCAATCCCGAACGCGCCTCGTCGGCTTCGCAATTTTACATCGTGACGGGCAAGTACTTCACCTCGATGGAACTGGATAAGATGGAGCGCGAAAAAAATATCCGGCTCACGCCCGAACAGCGCGAGGCTTACATGACGGAAGGAGGCGCTCCGCATCTCGACGGTGCTTATACCGTCTTCGGCGAGGTGGTAAAAGGCATGAAAGTGGTCGATAAAATTCAGTTCGTACCGACCGACACGAACGACCGTCCGTTGAAAAATATCGCGATACGGTCTATGAAAATCCTTGACGAATGAGACTATGAAACGGTACGGATATCTGATTGCAGGGTTGCTTCTTTGGGGTTGTGTGAGCGGATTCGCGCAAGCTCCGGCAACGTCCGATATCCGTCTGACTGTTCCCGATGGGTATGTGAGAGGGGTCTTAGACGGCAAAGATACGATTCCATTGGTTCGCTTGCCGCATGTGTACGTCTTCCCCGAGCTGAAATTCCGGAACGAGAAGGAGCGGCAGAAATACAATAAACTTGTGCGTGATGTCAAACGCACACTTCCTTACGCTAAACTGATCTACGAGACGTTGATCGAAACATACGAGTACATCGAAACCCTTCCGGACGAGAAGACAAAGAAAGCGCACCTCAAACGGATGGAAAAAGAACTGTTCAACGAGTATAAACCCGAACTGAAAAAGATGAGCCTCTCGCAGGGCAAGTTGTTGATCAGGCTTGTCGACCGCGAATGCAATCAGACGAGCTATGAGTTGGCCAAGGCTTTTCTCGGCGGTTTTCGTGCCGGTTTTTGGAATATTTTTGCCGGTATGTTTGGGGCCAGCCTGAAATCGGAGTACGATCCCCAAGGCAAAGACGCCATGACCGAACGTGTGGTTTTGTTAGTGGAGTGCGGGGCTATCTAACTGCTTGAATATCTCCCATAGTACCATCCCTGTCGCAACAGATACATTCAGCGAGTGTTTCGTGCCACATTGAGGAATTTCGATACACATATCGCAGGTATCGACCACGGCTTGTCGCACCCCTTTTACCTCATGTCCTACAACGATAGCATATTTTTGATTGATATCAAGTGAAAGGTCTTGAAGGGAAATACTTCCTTCGGCCTGTTCGAGGGCGCAAAGCACATATCCTTGCTGTTTAAGCTCGGCAACGGCATCGGCCGTATCCTTATAGTAACGCCATTCGACGGTTTCTTCAGCACCTAATGCCGTTTTATGAATTTCCGCACTCGGAGGTGTCGCCGTGATGCCACACAGGTAAACGGCTTCCATACGAAATGCGTCGGCTGTACGGAATACGGAGCCCACATTATTCAGGCTCCTTACCTCATCAAGTACGATCACCACAGGAAGTTTGGCAACGGTTTTATATTCATCGGCCGTCAGACGGTTCAGCTCGGTTATTTTCAGTTTGCGCATACGTCGAATATTTGAAAAACAAAGGAAAACGTTTTTGGGGAAACGAAAAAGAGAGGCTGTCTCCAAATGATTTTTGTGTCCGGCCTCTCCGCGGTATGTTCGGAAACGGATGAGATGCAAAAGCGTCTCCCGTTTATGACGCACATTCTTTGATAATGTCTATCAGTTCACGACCTAACGCATCGGCTTCCTCCATCGTATGTGCCTCAGCATAGATACGGATAATCGGCTCCGTATTACTCTTGCGCAGATGTACCCATTTATCGGGGAAGTCGATCTTTACTCCGTCAATATCGGTAAGGTCGTACTGTGAGAATTTTTCTTTTACCTTAGCCAGTATGGCCTCCACATCGATCGACGGACTCAGGTCGACGCGTTGCTTTGAAATGAAATAGTTGGGGTATGTAGCTCGCAATTCACTTGCTTTCATCTTTTTCTTCGCCAGATGAGTAAGGAACAATGCGATTCCGACAAGTGCGTCGCGCCCGTAATGACTGGCAGGATAAATCACGCCGCCATTGCCCTCTCCGCCGATCACGGCATTTGTTTCTTTCATCTTCGATACGACATTCACTTCGCCGACGGCTGACGCATGATATTCCATACCGTGTTTGCGGGTAACATCACGCAGCGCCCGGCTCGAGCTCAGGTTGCTCACCGTATTGCCCGGCGTATGTGAAAGCACATAGTCGCTGACGGCGACCAGCGTGTATTCTTCACCAAACATGTCACCGTTTTCGCAGACAATGGCCAGGCGGTCTACATCAGGGTCGACTGCGAAGCCCACATTGGCTTTGGCCTGCTTCGTCAATTGCGAAAGCTCGGTCAGATGTTCCGGAATGGGTTCGGGATTATGCGAAAAATTCCCGTGCGGATTACAGTGTAATTTGCAAATTTCCTTGATCCCTAACGCATACAGCAGCTCGGGGATAACTATGCCGCCGACCGAATTGACACAGTCGATGGCGACGCGGAAATTGGCTGCACGAATCGCTTCGACATCGACTAATTCAAGTCCGAGCACATGCTTAATATGGCGTTCCTTGTAGCGGTTGTCCGTAATTACTTTACCCAACGCATCGACCGGAGCAAATGTGAAATCTTCGGCTTCGGCGATCCGTAGAACCTCCCCGCCCTCTTCGGCATTGAGAAATTCTCCTCTTTCATTCAGCAGTTTCAAGGCGTTCCACTGCTTAGGATTGTGGCTGGCCGTCAGGATAATTCCGCCACAAGCTTGTTCCATGGTTACGGCCAGTTCGGTGGTAGGTGTCGTAGCCAGATCGATATCGACCACATCGAAGCCCATTCCCGTCAAGGTTCCAATCACGATGTTTTTTACCATCAGTCCCGACATACGGGCATCCCGCCCTACGACAATCCGGTTCGTCGTTACCGATGTGTTTTTACGAATAAACGTGGCATAAGCCGCCGTAAATTTTACGATAGCCAACGGATTAAGTCCGTCGTCCGGTGCACCGCCGATCGTCCCGCGGATACCGGAAATCGATTTAATCAATGTCATTGTGTTTACAAATTTTTAATAAGTCGCAAAGGTAGCATAAAATCAGCAATTATGCATATTCGAATAAAATTATCGAAATCGAAATCCGCATTGTTCCTACCTGTTTTTATCCGTTAGTTGCGCTTACCATTCGGAAAATACAGCAGTTGAAAAAGCAGATAATTTGTCCGGTTCGAAAAAAATGCGTATTTTTGCACCCTAAAAAATCTGCAGAGGGTAGAACAAGAGGCGTAAAAAGGCGTCCACCCCCGGGAAATAACCTGTTAATAATTAAGAAGACAGATGTACGTAATTGTAGAAATTAACGGTCAGCAGTTTAAGGCTGAGGAAGGAAAAAAATTATTTGTTCACCACATGCGTCATGCGGAAAGTGGGGCAACGGTAGAGTTCGACAAAGTGTTGTTGGTCGATACCGACGGTAAAGTTCAGGTAGGTACGCCTACGATTGAAGGAGCAAAGGTCGTATGCGAAGTCATTTCTCCGTTGGTAAAGGGAGATAAGGTTCTGGTATTCCACAAGAAGAGAAGAAAAGGACATCGCAAGTTGAACGGTCATCGTCAGCAGTTTACCGAGTTGAATATCAAACAAATTATTGCTTAACGTTTAAAAAGTAGAAGAAAATGGCACATAAAAAAGGAGTCGGAAGTTCGAAGAACGGTCGCGAATCGGAAAGCAAACGATTAGGTGTTAAGCTGTTCGGTGGCGAAATGGCAAAAGCCGGAAATATTATCGCACGCCAACGGGGTACGGAGTTTCATCCGGGTAAAAACGTAGGTATGGGCAAAGATCATACGATTTACGCATTGATCGACGGGGTCGTTGTTTTCAGTAAAGGCAGGGAAAATCGTTCGTATATCTCGGTCAAGAGTACCTCGGAAACAGTAGCAGAGAATTCGTAAGTGGCGAGAGGAGGCTGCTGAGTTGCAGTAAGCGAGAAGAAAGAATAGACAGATTCTTCCGTACAAGAAAATATTGGGGCTGCCCAGAAGAGTCATAAACTCGGAAGGACAGCCTCTGTTGGTTGTTTATATATTTCTTAAAACGGATCAATGAATTATTTCAGGTGTATTGGGCAAAAGAGAATCGTGTGGCTTGCCTTGTGTTTGATGAACATTATGGTTTTGTCGTGCGCGGCACACCGGAAAATGGGCACGATCGCTGTCTCGGAGGCTACAGAAGATATTTCGTACCGGTTAGGAATACCATTGACGGATGAGGATAATCTGGAACTTTACCGGATGGTTGCGCTGTGGATCGGTACTCCGCACCGGATGGGGAGGAGCACGAAAAAAGGAACCGATTGTTCGGGATTCGTTACGAACATTTACAAGAATATCTATGGCAAAACTCTTGCACGTTCTTCGGCTGCCATGTTGGCTGCGAATTGTGAGCGCATCAACAAAAAAAGTTTGTGCGAAGGCGATCTGGTCTTTTTCTATACCCGCCGAAAATCGAAGCGTCCGTCGCATGTCGGCATTTACCTGAAAGACGGGAAGTTCGTTCATTCGAGCACCTCAAAAGGAGTTATCATTAGCAGTTTAGACGAGCCTTATTACAAAAAACGCTGGATTACCGGAGGGGTGGTACGGTAGTTTTTTGGGGCAGGCGAATCAACATTCCGTAAACTTATGTATCTTTGTTGTCTGTAAAAAAACGAGAAGGAATATGTTGACAATAAAAGTTATCACAGAAAATCAGGACGAAGTCATTCGCCGGCTGGCCGTCAAGCATTACGATGCCAAGGAAATCACCGATAAGATTATCGCTGCGGATAAAATACGGCGCAATGCACAAACAACTTTAGATGCGAACCTGACCGAGGTCAACCGGATTTCAAAAATGATCGGTTTGCTGATGAAAGACGGAAAAACGGCTGAAGCCGAAGAGGCTAAGAACGAGGTAGCCCGGCTGAAAGATACCAATAAAGAGTTGGAAGCAACGAAGACACAGGCCGAAGATGAAATCCATGAATATTTAGTTTCTATTCCCAATATGCCGCATGAATCTGTGCCCGAGGGTAAAGGCGCTGAAGACAACGTGTGTGAAAAGAAAGGAGGCGTGGTGCCCGAACTTCATGCCGATGCTCTGCCTCACTGGGAATTGGCAAAAAAATACGACATTATTGATTTTGAACTTGGCGTTAAAATCACCGGTTCGGGCTTTCCCGTTTATAAGGGAAAGGGAGCGCGGTTGCAGCGTTCACTCATCAATTTCTTCTTAGACAATGCGCGTGAGGCCGGCTATCTTGAGATTGAACCGCCATACGTCGTAAATACGGAATCGGGCTACGGAACGGGGCAGTTGCCCGACAAAGAAGGTCAGATGTATCATGTCGGTCTGGACGATTTGTATCTGATCCCGACCGCAGAGGTGCCGGTTACGAATATTTACAGAGATGTGATTTTAAATGAGGCGGATCTTCCCATCAAAAATACGGCTTATTCGGCTTGCTTCCGTCGCGAGGCCGGTTCGTACGGAAAAGATGTGCGGGGCTTAAACCGTTTGCATCAATTCGACAAGGTCGAGATCATCCGTATCGATAAGCCCGAACACTCGTATCAATCCTTGCAGGAGATGCTCGATTATGTTCAGACGCTTGTTGAAAAGTTAGAACTCCCGTGGCGCATCCTGCGGTTGTGTGGCGGTGATCTCAGTTTCACTTCATCGCTGACGTTTGATTTCGAAGTGTATTCCGCTGCACAGAAACGGTGGCTCGAAGTCAGCTCGGTGTCTAACTTCGAGAATTATCAGGCCAACCGCCTGAAATGTCGCTATCGCGATGCCAATAAAAAGGTTCAGCTCTGTCATACGCTTAACGGAAGCGCTTTGGCCTTACCTCGTATCGTTGCGGCTTTGCTGGAGAATAATCAGACACCGAACGGTATCCGGATTCCTCAAGCGCTCATTCCTTATACAGGGTTTGAACTGATTGACTGATACGGGGGGCTACCGTATTTTTCCACGAAGAGTTTTTTAAGAGGCGATCTTAAGTCCGATTCAAATAGAAGACGGTGTGTTGAAACGAAACGTTTGGCACACCGTCTTAATGTTTAATTGCGATGAAAGGTCACTCGGATCACGGCCAATTCCGATCTTGTGCCGATGCGGTAGGGTGGCCCGGCAAAACCGATGCCGGACGAGATATAAAACTGCGAAGCGCCTTCTTTGTAATAACCGTACGAGCAGCGGTAGACCAGCTTGATGATCCAACTGTAAGGCCAGAACTGTCCGTTATGTGTATGACCGTGAAGCCCAAGGTCGCAGCGGTTCATCACGATCTCGTCGAAACGCGGCTGATGATCGGCTACAATCACAGGTTTCCTCTTGTCTACGCCCTCAAGCAGGCGACTCAACGGCTTTCGTCCTTTATTCGTCGCATCATCGCGTCCGACGAGGTAGAACGTACTGTCGGGCATGACGACCGAATCGATGAGCAATACCCCGCCCGTTTTCTGCAACCAGCGCAGTTTGGCGAAGCGGTTGGCGCGGTATTCGTGATTACCTAACGTGATATAAACGCCCAACGGAGCATGGAGTTGTCGCAGATTGTCTTCAATATGTGCGCGTTCGGCAAAACGCGACTCGTAATCCATGATATCTCCGTTAATAATTATGATATCAGGTCGTTGCGCATTGCAGAGCGCCACAAAGCGTTCCGCGCTCTTTTTGCCGATGATTTCGCCGAAATGAGTGTCGCTTATCAGAGCGATGGTGAGGCTGTCGCGTCCCTCCACGTTTTTCGGGATGTGTATGTCCTGATAGGTCACTACGGGATGCGTTACATTATAATATCCGCGCATCATCAGTCCGGCGGTGACGACCAGCAGGAACACGTAGTAAAAGCGTTTCAGACGCAGGTTTCGGGTGGTGATGAATGCGGGAATCCACGGTCTGATACGGTTTGTCAGCCGGAAGAGATCGGCGGTCAGCAGTCCGAGCATCAGATAGATGGATGCAACGTACCATGTGCCGCAGAAGTACAGGATCGGAATCATGACGTGATCCGGCAGGTCTTCGTGAAAGAAGAATCCATAGAAATACGTCGTCCATTCGATCAGGAAAAAGAGCACAAAAGGTATGCGCCACTTTTTTTGCGACGGCAGCGCCTGTTTACCCCGGTAAAAAATATAGAGGTTGAAGAGGATTTGTCCGACGATGGCTTGCAGAAACACTTTCATGGCCGGCGAAATGAAAGGTGAAAGACGACCAACTCTCCGCGTGTTCCGATCCGGAAGGGCGGTCCCCAAAGGGAGAGACCGGACGAGACATAGAGGTTAAAATTTATCATTTACTTAGATGTTTAAGAGCAAAATTTTCACTTATCACAATTTTAGGAAAACCTGTTTCCAACATTACTTTTGCTTGTATGGAATCATTTAATTTCCATTCGGACAATAAATGTCCCGATTTAACTATCAAAGGAAATCTTTTTTCCTCTGCTATTGCAAGGTTCTGAGAGCAGTTAAAAAGAAGAATTAATCCAATTATTAATCTTACGTTCATCTAATCCGTTTTAAATATATACGACATACTTGTGTATAACGCACAAAGTCCATGTTTATGGTGCTGCATAGGTATGGTGTTTTATATTTGTTCATAGACGATGTTTTTTATGCTAACCGTTTGTGCCCACCTTCCTTTGTATTGCCACCCTTTGAGATGGTCGGAAATGCCACGACATGCCAGCGCTTTGGCTTGCTTTCCCTGACGATATAGCCTTTGGCGGATAACGTAGCCAACTGTTTCTGCACTGCCGATGTATTGATTCCCAGGAGTGCGGACAGCTCCGCGTTGGTTGTCTTGGGATTCTCCGTCAGTATCTGCAACAGTTGGGCGGTACGCGGACTTCGGAAAGAGATCAGTTCGCCGTTGTACCACCATATATGACCGGCATTGCCTTCGACGAAGGCTATATTCTGCGTCAGTTCACCAGCAAGCACTTTTTCCATATACGTCGAAAAGGGCTTTATCCGTTCCGGTGTGGCATTCGCGCCGTCCGAGGGGGCAGGCCCCACCAGTGCATCCGCCTGACTGAGGGCATTGAGATAGGTTCTTTTGTCACTGCTATGAATGACAATCATCGGGTATTTCTTGCGCAGCAGGATGAAGTTCACCAACAGTCGGGCAATACGCCCGTTGCCGTCCTCGAAGGGGTGGATGCGGATGTAACGGTAATGGAACAGCGAGGCAAGCTCTATGGGCGAATACTCGTCGGTGTCGGCCACACGGTTGTACCAAGTCACGAGGTCGTGCATGAAGGCCGGAGTTTCTTCGGGCGAGGCATAGTCGAAACGCTCTCCCGTAGGTGTGATGACGGAGTTCGGACGGGTCTTGTAGCAGCCCGCATGTACCGTGTAGCTTGTACGGATGTCGCCGGGTAACTGCCTGAACACCTCATAATCCTCACGGAGCATTGTCTGATGCATGTTGCGGATGAAGAGTTCTGTCAGGGGATGGCCGTTCAGGGCCTCTGCCTCCATCATCTTCAGACAGACATTGTGAGCCTTCATCTCCTCCAAATCTTTCATCTTGGCAGAACCGACCACTTCGCCGAGCAACAGCAACACTTCCGTCTGTCCGTATGTGAGCGTGTTTCCTTCGATGTGGTTGCTGTTGAAGTTGAAATCGAGCATAAACTTGCGCTGGAGACGTTGTTCGTCTTCAGGCAAAAGGGGGTGCATCGCCAACCACTTTTGATAGAGTTCCGGAATCTGTTTCATTCGTTTGAATATTTGATGCCGCAAAGTTACAAAATGTCTTGGCGAATCCCAAATAAATAACCACCTTTTTCTCATAGACTACCATTTAGGGTGGTGAAAAAGGCACTCCACTTTCATCAGGAATATGTCTGTGAAATCATCCTTGAAACTCTATCCGATGTCCAAAAATTACCAATTATTAACATGTGTAAAAATATTACTACAATTCATTTGTACACAAATGATTACTATACTAAAATGTCCGATTTTGATAGTTCCCTCCCATCGTTTCACCTTTAATTTTGCAGCAAAAAAACAGACTTGTCGCACCTTCTGGCAACGGCTCATGGGTATCTTCACAAGCTGCCTATTATAATTAAGAGACCTCTGCAAAACTCTATTCAAATGTCGAATCTATGGGTATAACTTGTTGATTATAATAGTGGTGTTTTGTTGTAAAAAGACTTTTGCAAAGGTCTTAATAAGGTATGTGAGGCAAGACGACAATATCATTAACTCTTTTATCTTAATTCAAGTAGGTAGATGGCCCGAACGGCAACTCCATCTTCCTGCCTGCCGCCGGCGGCCGCAAAGGTTCCGAGCTCATCAGTGCCGGCAGCTGGGGCGTCTACTGGTCGAGTTCGCTCATCACGGCGTACAGCATCGACGCCCGCTACCTCTACTTCGTTTCGGTCGAACACGACTTTACAACACCAACCGCTACTACGGGTTCACGGTGCTGCCCGTCCGCCCATAAAATTTGCCTTGCCCGAAACGGGCATGACGCGATAGGCCGACGATAAAAACCTCTCCTCCCGCCCACGGCGGTGGGAGGATAAAAAAGGAGATGTCTCACCTTCTAACTTGTCTATTACCTGAAGTTTACAGCGATTTTATTTGTGCGAACAGAGAAAATTGAGTACTTTTGCAAGTAGAATTGAGTAAGATTCTCATCATAATTGAGTAAATCCATCATTAGATTTGAGCATGAACTATATTCGCAAACAATATCACACGCTGAAAGCACGCATTCAGGAGCCAAGGCGTTTTATGCAAGTATTGGCAGGTCCGAGACAAGTGGGCAAATCTACTCTCGTAGGGCAGGTGCTGCAGAAAGTACCCATTCCATATTCGGTAGAAGTGGCAGATGCCATCGATCCGAAAGACCGTGACTGGATACGCCGAGTGTGGGAAGGAGCACGAACCACCATGACGCTCCGTGGAGAGGCTGAACGCCTGCTTGTGATCGATGAAATTCAGAAGATTGACAATTGGAGCGAGGTGGTCAAGAGAGAATGGGACGAGGACACGCGCAAGCACCTCAATCTGAAAGTGGTACTGCTGGGCAGCAGTCGTCTGTTGCTCAAGAGAGGACTTACGGAGTCGTTAGCAGGGCGTTTTGAGCTTATTCGCCTCGGGCATTGGAGCTATCAGGAGATGCACGACGCTTTCGGAGTGACACTTGACGAGTACATCTACTTTGGCGGCTATCCCGGTGCTGCCCACATGATTGGTGACGAAAAGCGTTGGCGTAAGTATATCAAGGATTCGTTGGTGGCTCCTGTCATCGAAAAGGATGTACTGATGACCTCCAACATCTACAAGCCTGCCCTTATGAAACAATTGTTTGAGTTAGGGTGCGGTTATTCTGCCGAGATACTTTCGCTGACAAAACTGATGGGACAACTGCAAGATGCCGGCAACGTGACCACGTTGGCTTCGTATTTAGAGATACTCGACCAGTGTGCATTGCTGACGGGATTGCAAAAGTATGCCAATGATGATGCCCGAAAGCGTGGCTCCATTCCCAAATACCAAGTGTACAACAACGCCTTGCTGACAGCATATAAAGGCAGGTCGTTCCTTACGGACAGAACGGACACGACGCTTTGGGGGCGATGGGTGGAGAGTACGATAGGTGTTCATTTGCTGGGCATGGCAGAGGAGGCAGACTATCAAGTGTATTACTGGCGAGAGCCTGCAAGGAACAAGGCAGATAAGGACAAAGAGGTAGACTTCATTATCGTAAACGACGGTGAGGTGACAGCTATTGAGGTGAAAAGCGGTCGTCGCGGGATGAACTCAGGTCTTCCTGTCTTTGTGGAGGCATTTCATCCCAGGAAATCTTTTGTTGTGGGCTCGGGAGGCGTTTCGTTGGAAGACTTTCTGAGGTGCGACATAGAGGCATTGTTGGGATGAATGACGGTATGAACCTAAGCATAAACTTTTATCGGACAGCAATGAAACAAAATAAGCGAAGAAGAGTGTTTTACTTATAATTAGATCCATTTTTTTTGTTCTGTGCTTATTTCTAATAAAATAGGGCCATTTTTATTTTGCCGTATCGATAAAAAAAGATCATTACCACGAATAAAAGTTGGAGAAATAATTTTTTTTAACACTTTTGATTAAGGGTTTTTGAGGTGTTATACGTCATATATGTAAAGTGTGGTTGATAGGGTTTAAATACTTAGGTTAATCTCTCAATGGAAAGACGAAGTCGTGATGACCTCGTCTTTTCGCTTTTTAGGGTGATAAGGCTTCTTTTGCGGGAAAAACCGTACATTTGTCGTATGAACGGAAAAAGCAGATTGTTCTATCCGGCGCTTTTGCTGCTGCTTGTCTTGTTATGGGCGGGCAATTTGGCATATGGCACGGTATCGATTCCACTCGGTGAGGTGATTCGTATTTTATTGGGCGATTCCGTTGAGCAGACGGCTTGGCAGCATATTGTGCTGCAATCGCGGTTGCCGCAGGCCGTGACGGCGTTGCTTGTGGGAGCGTCGTTGGCTGTCAGTGGCTTGTTGTTGCAGACGCTTTTCAGGAATCCGTTAGCCGGTCCTTCGATTTTAGGCATCAGTGACGGGGCTAATCTTGGGGTGGCCCTCGTGATGCTTTTGGGAGGCGGTGCGGTCGGCTTGTCTTCCGTTTTTTCCGTCGGAGGATCGCTGGCTCTGATCGTGGCCGCTTTTGCCGGGGCCTGCTCCGTCTTGGGTTTGATTATCTACTTTTCGACGAAAGTCAGAAGCAATATCATGCTGCTGATCATTGGGATCATGGTTGGCTATATCGCTTCATCGTTGATTTCGATGTTGAACTACTACGCTTCGTCCGACCGTATCCATGCCTACGTGATGTGGGGTATGGGCGACTTTTCGAGCGTTTCGAACGAGCGCCTGCCTTTCTTTGTTCTTTGTACGCTTATCGGACTGACATGTGCTTTGCTGCTGGTCAAGCCACTTAATGCCTTGCTACTTGGCGAGCGTTATGCCGCCAATCTCGGCGTAAAGATCAAACGCACCCGCATCCTGATATTGCTTTGTACAGGACTGCTGACGGCTACCGCCACCGCTTTCTGCGGGCCTGTTTCGTTTATCGGGTTGGCTGTGCCCCATATTGCCCGGCTGACTTTGGGAATGGAGAATCACCGCATGTTGCTGCCGGTGACGATGCTGACCGGCTCGTGCATGGCGTTGCTCTGTAACTTGCTCACGGTGGTTCCCGGCATGGGGACGGTCTTTCCTCTCAATGCGGTAACGCCGGTACTTGGCGCACCCGTTATCATATACGTTATTCTGAACCGGAAAAATATCCAATCTATCAACTAACCGTTCTGACGATTTTCATAGAAGTAGTCCGGCAGATATTATTCCGCATGGATCAGCACGCCGGCACGATAGCTTGTCTCGGCGGTAACGGGACAGAGTGAGAAATAGCCGGAGCGGATTCGTCCGTCGGAAAGCTGCAAAGGGTATTGCTGCCTTAAAAGCCCGTCGGTACGTAAGGCGGCTTCTTTTTTCTCGCAGGAGATCATGAACCGTCCCTGCGATGCCGGATGGATCAGGCGACGACTTAATTCACAGGCCACTAACCCCATCGTGTAACGCAGATTCATTTCGACAAAAGGATGAACGGCATACGCTTTGTTATGTCTGAAGATAAGCATATCTACGCCGAGATACCCCCGATAGACATTGCCGAGTATCTCTTTTAATGTCAATGTAACCGCTTCCCGTACTGCAGCCAAGGTCTCTTCCGAAATATATGTCGTTAAGAACTTCTGCAAGAACTCGGCATGTCCTAACCATCCGCCGGAAAACATACCTTTCGTTTGAGTTTCAAAGATCGACAATCCTTCATAGCTGATTCCATTTTCGCCATCGGCATAAAATTCCATGGCAAAATCACAGACTTTTTCCACATCGGTTCGATGCTGACAGCCCCCTGTCTTCTCAAAGCCCCTTCGATCCATTGCATGGCTTTCTTGTCTGCCATTGTGCTCATGATCGGATAAAGACCTCGTCCGGAACACGAGAAAGGGGTTTTTAGCAAGAAGGGTGGGGGATGGGTTTTGATATGTGTTTTGACGGCCGCGCCGGTTTCGTAGAAACAGGGAATCGAGATGGAAGGTAGTCCGGGCAGTCGTCGTAACGTTTCCCGGAGACCGTATGCCGCCGCGCGACGATGTGTTAACGTGTGGTATATCTCCTTCCAGGCAGGAATGGAAAGAGGAGCTCCTCGTTTTCGAAGCTTTTCAAAAAGATGGAGGCTGTGCGGTGAAAGTCCCCACGGAGAAGCGTCGAGAGATGCGGTCAGCCGGCAGGTTTCTTTGTCGGAGACGGGATGTAGGGACGGTTGTAAATCCGGAGGCAGTGATTCGATGAAACGTTTGGCGGTTTCTGCTTTGGAAGTGAGAACATAGTCTCCCTCATTTCCATACCATAACGGGAGAAGAGAGAGGTCGGACATCATTTTTTGAACGACTGCGTCGGGAGTATAGTTACGTACTCCCGACGCAATAGCCGTTTCATGTCCCGGATTAAAAAGATGAAGTGCCTTATTCGAGGTTTTCATCGATCGCGTCAATTTTCTTAACGATCAATGCCATTTCGTCTTTTAAATGTTCGATTTTACGTTCCATTTCTTTCAGTAGGCCGCTTCCCCCTTTGGAGGAGACGTTCAGGAATCCGATATTGTTTTCGTAGGTCTGCACTTCATTCTTCATGCGCTCATACATCCGCATCAGTTTATCCCGTTCGTCATGCAGTTTATTTTCACCCTGCCCGCTCATTTCGGTCAATGTGGAACGGAATTGCTGCATTCGGCGGTCGGTCTGAGCGATGTTCAGACGATCGAACTGTTGATCGATGGCCTCACGAAACGCCGTATAGATTTTATCTTTGCTTCTGAACGGAACATGCCCCGTCGCATTCCATTCGGCAATCAGCGATTTCAGGGTCGCGACTGCTTCCGATTCGGGCAGGCGTTCGTCTACCGCCTTGATTTTCTCAATCAGCGCTTTTTTTATTTCAAGGTTTGTGGTTTCCTCTCCTTTTTGTGAGGCGACGACTTTATTTTTCTGTTCAAAGAAATAGTCACATGCTTTGATGAAGCGTTTCCAGATTGCATCGGATTGTTTGCGACTGACCGGCCCGATTTTCTTCCATTCTTCCTGAAGTTTGATCATGGCTCTTGTCGTTTCTTTCCAATCTGTGCTTTCTTTCAGCGCTTCGGCTTTTTCGGCCAACACCTTTTTCAGCTGATAGTTGGCTTCCGCCTCCTTCTTTGTGTTTCTGAGAAATTCACTTCGTCTTTGGAAATATTCGTCGCAGGCTTTGCGAAAACGTTCGAAGATTTTCGTATTTTTCTTCTTCGAAGCGAAGCCGATGGTGCGCCATTTCTGTTGGAGATCCAGTACCTCCTGTGTCTTTTTCTCCCAATCCTTGAATGATTTTAAATCGTCATAAACGATACCCTCAACCGTTTCACAGAGGCTTGTCTTCTCTTTGAGATTTTCCTCTTCCTGCTCCCTCAATGTTCCGATATAGTTGTGATGACGCTTATTGATACTGGTGGAAGCCCTCTTGAAACGCGCCCATAGCTCTTCACGTAACTCACGCGATACCGGTCCGATTTCGCGCCATTGCTGGAAAAGTGTCTGTAGCTGATGGTAGGCCGAGACGGCGTCCGTTTCATCCGTCAGTTTCTCGGCGGCTTCACAAAGCGCTGTTTTCATTTCCAGATTTTTTTTGAAATCGTAGTCGCGGAGTTGGTTATTGATCTTAACCAGATCATAGAACCGCTCGCTTTGAAGCTGGAAATTCCGCCATAGTTCCCTTGCATATTCTTGTGGTATGGGATTATACTCTTTCCATTGTTGCTGAATTTCCTTGAATTCGTTATATCGTTTGTTGAAATTGTCGTTGCTGTCGACTAAGGCACCCATCCGGTCAATGAGCTGTAACTTCTTAAGGTAATTTTCTTCTTTGATGCGCGTTTGCTCTTTTTGCAAGGCGATCCTTTTTTCCTTATACCGGTCGAGCAGTTGCCGGTAGATTGCGGCGGTGTCATCGGCTGGCGTATCAAAATCTCTTTCTTCTCCGCCGTTTTCAATAAAGATACGTTTTAGTTCATCGACTTCGGCTTTTACCGTTTGGAGGTATGCCTTTTTCAGCTTTTCCAGTTGTTCACGGGGCGCTTCTTCGGCATGTTCCACCAAGGTCTTCAACTCTTCGAGAATCGCCTGTTTGTCGATCATACCGATGGCGCCGACTTCAATGGCCTCCTGCAGTTCGCCGCAAAAGTCGTCGGGGGTTGTCGGGAGTTCTTTCATCTCGGGCTCTTTTTGTACCGATGCTTCATCAAGGGTGATGTCATGCATAGCTTCTGCCGGCTTCTCTTCCATGGCATTTTCTTGCTCTTGCACGATTTCAGAACTCTCTGCGACGTTTTCAGACGGCTGCTGGGCAGAAAGGGCATCAGGCATTTGGGTCATTTCCGTTTGGCCTGTTTCGTTTGTGTCTTTTGTCAATTCCATTACGCTGTTTTTTATGGGGTTTTTCCCATACATTATCTTCCAATGGTACAAAGTAAACGATTTTTTTTGACTTTGAGCTTTATTTGAAGGAAAAAATAATAAAAAAAGACAAACTTTTCTCCTTGTGCTGACATTATTGAGTGAGCGAGAGGCGAATGCTGATGCCGTAATCTGAATTCGAAGTAGGGTAGGAGGCGCTGGAAACAAGCGGAGTATTGATTTGCAGATCATAGTAAGCACGCAGGGTAATCGATTTGCTGAGGGCATAGTCGGCAGAAAACTGCAAGCTTTGTGTCATGGCTCCGCTGGTCATCTGCGTATATCCGTCTTCTATTTTGCGAATCAGCGCCTGTGTTTTTCGGCGTGCATAGTCGAAGCGTAAAGTCAAGTCATTATTGAAGTTGTTCTTTTTCCGCATTTTTAACACCTTATTGAAATCTGCGTATTTGTATCCTAAGCTAATTACAAATTCGTTGGAGTGCGCTTCTACGATCTGATAGGACGATATGTTCAAGTTGAGATTGCGGGTTTTCTGATATTTCAGTCCGGTCGTAACATTATTCAAGAATGTAGCATCGATGCCAAGGAGCGGATTAAACCCTTCAGTAAGACTTACGGATGTGATTGCAAACGCTGAAGAAGGTATAGGTGCGTCCGTTTGCGTGTCTGGAATATAACCGAGATGATGACTTCCGGCACTTACCCATTTCGGATAAGATTGATAGGTCCCGACGCTGTATACGCATCGGTACTGATGACTAAGGACCATATTTTTGAAATGTTTCTTTATAAAGGGTAGTTGAATGAGTCCGTCGTACGATATACGCCAGTTCGGAAGGAGGTTGGCGAGGGCTTTCGGAAAAGCAGTCAATTCGATTTTTTTCGGGTCCTTCCCGGTGTAAGCTGCAAGGAATGCAGGGATCAGCACATCGGAGGAATTCCGACTGACATTTCCTTTCTCGGGGTTATACGGTTGATCTGCTAACGAACTGTTAGCGAGGAATCCGGCATTCGGGTACCTTGTTGCGGCATACTTTTCTTCCAGTCTTGATGCGATTATGCTCCGATGGTTCAGAAATTCGCGGAAGGTTTTCGATTCATATCCGTTAGATGCATTTCCGAGGCTTGCGAATGCATTTCCGAAGGCTACGGTCGTCATGGTAAACGTACCGCCGTAAAGTGTCGGCATGCCGTCGAACATATAACTTATTTCCGTATCGCGTGAGTCGACTCGCGTGGTATTCAGATCGATCTTGAGTCCGAGGGCCGGCTCGAGCGTGGCTGTCGCCGTGAGCGTTTTACTGCTGTTGATCCGTGCAGGTTTGACATTATTTTTGTCCATAATCAACCAGTTCTTGTTTGCTGCCTCTTGGATATAGCTTTCGCGTACGTCACCGAATGCGAACCCCCATCCCGGCGCATTTCCGAAGGGGGTATTGGCTTGACCGACCCAGTCGCCGATCATCGGTTCGAAGCCGGGGATCAACATGCCGTCACTCAGGCCGTATTGGATATGGATACGGCGGGCCATCATCAGGAAGCGCGTTGTATATTCGAGCGCCTTGTATGCCGGTGTTTCTTCCTGTGGGGGCGCAGGATACATCGTCAGGTGCAGCTCGACGGAGTCGCGATTGTTAATACGGATACGGGCGTAGTCCACTGGTTTGTAGTCGATTTTGTATAATGTACTGTCATCGGTTCGTCGTGCCACGATACGGGTAAATTTCCGAATCATCAGGCCATGGTTGACGATTGTTCCGCTATCGGGACTGAGCTGTATCGTCGTCTCAAATTTTTTTTTCTGTTTTTTCCGGTTCTTGTCCTCTTGTGTTCGACGATTGCTCTCCGCTGCGGAGCCGTATTTTTGATTGATTTTTCTCAAGAATCTGTTTTTGTTATAGAAGGACTGGAAATTCATACTTCCCTGCAAGTTCACTTGTCGCTGGTTTTTGATGCTGTTGCCGGTTTTGATATCACGGTCTACAAATGATCCGCGCTCCCAATTGTATGTTGCGTTGTAGGACATGCTCCCTCCCATCCAGTCGAGCACGGGAATATACTGCAACGGAAGTGTGTATGTTACATTGAACGTCTGATCATACGCCAGCGGTGTACCTAATTCGGCAATACTTTTTTTAACACTGTCTTTCCATACTTCATATGCGTGAGGATTCAGTTTTTTGTTGACCTGTACATGGGGCTCTTCGATTCTTGCGTTTGTGCCGGCGCTGAAATCGATACTTAAGTTGTTGAGCGGGTTGAGCCGAATGTTAAAAGAACGGTCCCAATAAAACTGTTGACTGAATGATACGGGGATGGTATTTGTTCCGGAGCTCAGGAGATCGAGATTACGCAGTTGAATCTCGTAATAGTTACGCAGGATAGAGGTCTGAAAACTGATATTGGAAGGCAGGTAGTTGAGAGCAAACTGTTTGATATAACGTGTATAGCCATTGTTTTTTTCGATGTTTTCGAACGGCTGAAACGGTTTGGCGTACGGGGTGTACACATAGCTCAGGTTGCCTTGATAGTTTTTCGTCGTTTCGTAGACGGTTTCCGGGTCGGTACGTTTTCTTTCGTTGTATGCATAGCTCATCGAAAAATTGGCAGGGTCATAAGGCATCGGGTTTTTACTTTTGATGTTCACCTGCACGTTGTTCAATGCGATGCTTTTAGTTGTTACTTGCTGCTGAGACAGACTTTTCAATGAGTCTTTTTCTGCTTTTGAATCCAGGAGGCCGAGGGCATCGTTAAGTTTCACGTCCTGATCGAGCGGATTATACTGGGGGGATACGGTTTCACGCGAATAAGCATAGTGAAGCGGCAGATGAACTTGCGCCTTTTCGGGGAAGAATTTGCCTAATTGCATGGAGGTAGAGACGGCATATTGCAAATAGTCGTCCATGTTTCGTTCGCCGATGGACTGGTCGATACGTCCGAAGCCGGCTGTTTCAATGTGTCCGGTTGCATTAAAGGTTCCGAAGTCGGACAGGGCGATGCTCAAGGCGCCGTTGGCTGCCCAGCCTCCCTGTTCGTCGAAGTCAGTCATGCGCAATTCGTTCACCCATATCTCACCGCTTTTGATGTCTTTGGAATTGTTACGCACTCCGATCATGATCGTTTTCACTTCGGCAAGGCTCGGGTTACCGATGACACTGATTTTGTTCAGTTGGCGATCAGGATCGTATTCCGAGTAGAGCCTTGCGAAACTCACATCGCTCTGTCCTTCCCTCCGGGCGCGGTTACGTCGCATCTTCAGGTTGGTCAGCACTTCCATACGGAAATCGATCATGTTTTCTGCAGGCCAGACGGTTTGGCGGTCGTTCTCGCTGCTATTGTTGTAGTGTCCGGCCGGTGTCAGGTTCAGAGGAACTTCATATTCGTAATAGTTGTTTTTATAGTCGGAGCCGAGACGCAGGAAGACCGATAGCTCTCCGTTGTTCAAGGATGTAACATCGTTGATGAATTTTTCGGCATGAACAAAGAGTTGCAACCGTTTGTAGCGGCGCATATCATAATTTGTTTTTTTGTAGATGGCACGTGCGTCTTGCGAGCCGAGATTCGTCACCTTCATTGAGAGCGCCTGTTCATTCTGCTGGCGCAATTGAGGCTGGCTCGGATCGGTCATTCGGGTGATACCTGGTGGTAAAATATAGTTGACGGGTTGTCGGTCGCCGTTTTCTTCGATATTGACCGAGGTGATGTCTAATGTCCCGTTGATGGAGGGCGGAGCGTTCGGGTTCGACAAGTCTTGCAGGTAGGTGCGCCATTCTCCGCGAACCAGTTCGAATGTACCGAGGCGCAGAACGGTTTGCTCCTGAAAGCCGGTCATGTAAACACGCATGAAGCGAATGCTCCTGAAATCCTGTATAGATCCGATCTTACGTTGATATTCTTTCACCGGAATCTTGAACTGATACCAGGTGACCGACGTAGATGTCGTGTCTGACCTTCCGTTCGGTAGCTTTACTTTCACTCTGCGCTGGTTGACGATATAATTACTGCCTACCACCATATCTTTCGGGCGGATTGATACCTTATATTCATAATACTTTTCGTTCTGGTCGTTTAAGGTATTGTCGTTGTTCAGGTCTTCTACGTCAGGGACGGTCTTGGAGGATACATCGTATCGTTCGGGCGAATCTTCGGCCGCCGTTGAGTTTCCTTCGGTGCCGTTATAGCGTTTGTAACGCGTGAGGATGTCGACTTCATCGCGATCGTAATCCGAGCCGCGAAAATAGTGATAATTATCGCCGGCCGGGTCGTTGATGGGGGAGAACGGGTTGTTTTCCCACGAGAGGAGCGTTTCGGCAGAGACTTTGCGTTTCACTTTTTCGACGTAGTTTTGGTACGCCGGGAATGTTTTTTCTTCTTCGGTCGTGAGACCGTTGAGGCCGACATCTTGCAGCCTCCGCGCTCCGGCGGTGTTATCAAACGCATAGACCGTACTCTGCTGAATGGGAATCTTTCCCCAGACGGTCGTGTCGACTTGTGACCGATCGCCATTGATCGGCAGACCGTTCTCAAAGAATTTCTTTTCGTCCTTGAGGATGTCTTCGGACAGTTCTCCGAGGTTGAAATAAAGGTCGCCTCCGTTAGCCGTTTCTCGGTTATAGATGAACGGATCCATCAGCCAGAATTCAATGTATTCGATATTAGCGGTTTCGAAATCCGTCTGCTCGAGTTTACGCATCATACCGCCCCATCGTTTCTGTGGGTTCGTCAATGTCCCGTCAGGGTTTATTCCGTCGGCATCAAGATTATAGGGGCCGCGTTCATTCGGATAGTAAGCGAGGTTCAGGGCATAGAGCGTACTATTTTCATTGTAGGCCAGCTCTTTGTTCGGGTAGATTTCCGAATAGCTGATGGCGCGTACATAATGGTTCGAGATATCGTCATCGCTGATGTGGCGCGGGCGTAATGAAGAGCTTGGCCGTGTGAAAATTCCGTCGATATAGTACCAGGCAAAGAGCGCTCTGTTTTTGCCGTATTCGATATTATTGACTAATGAGGCTTCGGGGAAGAGTGCGCCGGCCGTATTGTCGTAGGGCACGCTGGCCAAAGCCCATGGATAGGGATTGAGCAGGTCGAAGCTGCTTTGTGTCGATTCGAAGTCATCGAGATAAGAATGTTTGCCTGTATTTTTATTCTCATAATGTCCGGCGATCAAGTGTGCAAATTCGGCATTGAACGAGATTTGGCTTGGTTGGGTCAGATTCAGCAGCGGAAGTTTGTCTACCATGTTGGTGAGCCACTGACTCTCTCCTTTGTAAGCAAGGTTGGCGCCCCACAGGGTGTTTTTGATCGATTCGTCTCCGATGGTGGTTTTCGTGGTCAGCGGCATTTCGGAGAGATGCATCAGGGTGGCTCCCATGGTGAAGTTTTTGGAAAACTCGTAGCTCAGATCGACTCCCATCATCGTTTTTCGCTGCATGTTATAGACGGATTGGTTCTCGAGTGAAACGCTGATAGACCTGTTACCGGCGATGATACTTTCGTTCAGGATGGTTACGGTACCGGAAACATAATCAACGGTATAATCCACGTTTTCGGTGAGTTTGACACCGTCTGCCATGACAACGACCGAGCCGCGCGCTACGTTCGTTGCGCCGAGGCTGATCTCGGATGAGGAAGATGCGCGGTACTTCCCCCTCAGTTTGAATTTGTTCTTTTCGGCGATCTGCTGCGCAGCTGTTTTCGTCAAGGTGTACAGCTCCTGAAAAACATATTTGTCGGCGATGGCATCGTTACCGATAGCTTTTCGCAGGTGTGAACCGAAAGGTTCGACGACGGGGAAGAAGATACGGCCGTTGAAGGAGCTGACAGTGTAGCCTTCAACGAAATCGAAGTATCCGTTGCCGTTGGGGACGGGTTCGTTATTGGCGTCGAGCCGGTCGAGATTCATCACTTGCAACAAGGTTTTTCCGGCAATGTTACCTTCCTGAATGCTATATACGTAGGTACCGGTCGTATCGCTTTGATAGACGACGTCGAGCTTGAACTTGTCTTTTTGTACCGACGAAGCGTTGAGCCAGTATACGTTTCGCATCATCAGGTTCCAAAAGGGCATGTTGGGCGACATGTTGACACCTCGCAACAACTTGACATAAAGACACCGGCTCGTATTTTCCTTATCGTCGGTCGAGATTTCGCCGACCTGATAAGAGGTACCGCCGTACATATATTCGAAGGCTACAGCAAGACATTCATCCTGTTGTAATTGCGACTGCAGCGAAAGATATCCTAACTGTTCGTTCAGCCTGTATTCCGACGGGCTCAGCTTACGGGCGCTTTCCATTTTGACGAAGTCTGTTCCGCCTTCAAGGAATCCCTCAAGCGTTTGCCCGACTCTGTTGATGTTTCGGGCATCCTTATAATTCTCGATCAGATCATTATAGAGCGTGTTTGCTTTGTTGTAAGGGACTGAAACGGAGCCTGACGGCTGCACTTTGGGGTTGAAGATATGATGATGTTCGCCTAAGTCGGAAAAGGCCACGATGTTACGGGCGTCGTTGTAGTTGCTGCGTTTATTGAGCACCCATACCTCGATACGTTTGATGCTGACGCTGGACGAGATATACGGGAGTTTGGCCATGGCCTCGTCGTAATGGTCGCGAAAATAATGTGCGAGAAAGAAGTGGCGATTCTCGTCGTAATCATCGATATTGATCTCGAAGTCTGTCATTTGAACGCCTCCTTTCGACGAGATGGTTTTCGACTCGGAGTTCTGTTGTGCCAGCAACGCATTGACACGCAATTTACCGAATTGCAGTTCGGCCTTGATCCCGAAGAGGGCTGCGCCGCCGCGTATGAGCGAATTACCGGTGTTGAGGCTGACGTTTCCGGCTTCGATGTTTTTGATGATTTCGTCTTCATCGCCGGCATAGGCGAGGTTCAGGCGTGAAGCGTCGAAATCGAACGACGACTGTGTATTGTAGTTCAGTCCGAAATTGACTTTCGTTCCCACCGTGGCCTGCATGTTAAGTTGCACGTTGTTATCGAAGTTGAAGAAGGTACGGCTGCGTGAACGCTCGGGCAGCGACGGGTTCTTCGTGCCGCTCGATTTGAGGCCTAATTTCAGTTCGGCCGTTCCTTGCGACCGCACGCGGACACCGCCCGGGCCGAAAATCTTGCCGGCGTCTCCGATATTGAACTGCATATCCATGAAATTGAATTGTCCGTTAGCCGATTCGCGAAACGATTCTTCGTTTTTTTGCCGGTAATAGGCGCGCATCGATTCCTGCATGCTGTAGTCTTGGTATTCTTCGGGTGTCAGTGTCAGGGGGGTACCCAGTTCCATGTCACCTACCTTAGTGCGGATGATGTACATGCCTGTATGCAGATCGTATTCGATCGATGTTTTCAGATTCTCCGGATCGCGCAGATCGGCGGGCGATTGTCGGGTAAGCTCCTTGTATTCCTGCGGGACGGTTTTCGAGATCGGGTACCGGCTTTTCAGCAGCGTATCGTTCGGAGCTGTCTGTGTTGTTGTCTGCTGTGCCAGGCCCTGGCTGAGCATACAGACACTCGTGCCGATCCCTACGAAAAACAACCGGAAACTATGTCTGAAACTTTTCTTCATTAAAGCATTGTAAGGGCGGTTTTGATCAATTGTTCCACCGTCATGTCCGGCGTCTTTTTCAGGAGGGAATCTACGGCTTTTTGTGATGACGCTTTCTGAAAACCGAGCATCACCAGCGCGGCTACGGCTTCTTCACCCGTAGCCGGGCGTCCCATTCCTGCGGAGGCTTTACGTTCGTCGAGTCCTTCAACGGGTCTGACTTTATTTTTCAGATCGACTACGATGCGTTGCGCCGTCTTGCTCCCGATACCTTTGATGGCTGTCAGACTCACATCATCGCCCGAGGCGATGACATCAATCAGACCGGAGGGTTTGAGTGATGAGAGAATCATGCGCGCCGTATTCGGTCCTACACCCGAAACGGAGGTAAGGAGCAAGAACAATTCGCGTTCTTCACGACTGGCAAAGCCGAACAGCAAATGCGCATCTTCCCGAATCACTTCGTGTACGTACACTTTCCCTTCGCCGCATTTGTCGAACGCACTGTACGTCGTGAGCGAGATGTTCAGCCCGTAGCCGATCCCTGCACATTCGATGACCATCTGTGCGGGAGACAGTTCGACGATTTCGCCTCTTATATATTCGATCATTCCCTAACCCGTTTAGACATTTATACCCAATATTTAGATATAACGTAGGAAAAAGCAAAAGCGTATATTGGGGCGGTTGATTTTTTTTTTGAATGGGTATCGCCTTTTTTCAAGCAGAGAGAAATATCCTGCTCGAAAACTCCTACCTTTGCCTCGGAAAAAAGTAACATGAGATGAAACAGAATGATTGGAAGAGCCGTCTCGGGGTGATGTATTCGACCAACCCCGATTATAAGTATCAGATGGATGAAGAAGCGGAAGAAGAGACCTTGCCAAAGGAAAAACAACGGTTGCATATCACGCTCGAAAAGCGGAACCGTGGAGGTAAGGTTGTCACATTGGTCAGCGGTTTTCGCGGTACGGGCAATGATCGGTCTGCACTCGGCAAATGGTTGAAGACACGTTGCGGTGTGGGCGGATCGGTCAAAGACGGTGAGATCATCATTCAGGGGGATTGGCGACAGAAGGTGACCGACCTTCTTACGGAAGAAGGATACCACGTATGCTGACGATTTACCGTGCTTCGGCCGGAACAGGTAAGACACATACACTCACGGGCGATTACCTGCGCATGCTCTTTGCCGCCCCTGACGCATACCGTCATATCCTTGCCGTGACATTTACCAATAAAGCCACCGAGGAAATGAAAAACCGTATATTAAGCGAGCTGTATCTGCTGGCCTCGGGACAATCGTCCGACTATACCGGCATGCTCACTGAGGCTTACCGTCTGACCGAACAGCAATTGCGAAGCCGTGCACGTACGACCTTGATCCGCATCCTCCACGATTACTCGGCGTTTAACGTCAGCACCATCGATCACTTTTTCCAGCAGACGGTGCGTGCATTCGTCTGCGAGATCGGGTTGCCGGGGAATTACCGCATCGAGATGGATAGAGACCTTGTGCTCTCCGAAGCGATTGACGGTCTGCTCTCCGATCTCGACAATGACGAACACAAAGATTTACTCGAATGGTTGCTTCGTTTCAGTGAAGAAAAGGTGGAGAAAGGTGAGACATGGGACTTGCGTACCGAAATCCGCAAGCTCAGCAACGAATTGTTTAAAGAGAATTACAAGGCTTTCCACTCCGAAGTAAACCGCGATATTGCGGACCGAGCAGCACTGGCGGAGTACAAAAACATGCTCTATGCCATCCTGCGCAGCACCGAAAGGCAGGCCGTGCAGATCGGCGAAAAAGGACGGCGTGTCATGGAATGGCACGGGTTGCTTCCGTCGGACTTTAAAGGAGGGGCACGTTCCGCTTTTTTCCTGTTCGATCGTCTGGCCGAAGGGAACATGAAAGAGCCGTCCGCCACGTTCAGAGCGCTGCCCGACCATGTGGAGAACTGGTACACCAAGACGACGCCCCCCGAACGTCGACAGGTCATTGAACAGGCTTACGCCGAGGGACTGAACGAATGTGTGCATGACGTTTGCCGCTTCTTCGACGGACTGATGAATTACTATACGGCGTTGGCCATCAGCCGAAACCTTTATACATTGGGGATATTAAGCGACATCGAACAACAAATCCGGCAGTGGCGCGAAGAAAAGAACCGTATGCTGATTGCCGATACGACCGAGCTGCTGAACAGGATCATCGACGGCAGCGATATTCCCTTTATCTACGAAAAGACGGGAACGCGTATCGAACATTACATGATCGACGAATTTCAGGACACAAGCGCCATGCAGTGGCATAACTTCCGTCCGTTGCTTAAAGAAAGTCTGGCCTATCGACGCGCCAACCTGATTGTGGGAGATATTAAGCAAAGTATTTATCGCTTCCGCAACTCGGACTGGACGCTGCTCGACAAGCAGATCAGGTGTGATTTTCCCGCATCTTGGCTCACGGAGAAAACCCTGGCCGAAAACTGGCGAAGCTGTCGGAATGTCGTTGAATTCAACAATGCTTTATTTTCCGTTGTCCCTCAGCTACTTCAAGTATTATATAATGAAGGGATCGATCAGGCTGCGCTTTCGCAGGAGAGTCGCGAACGGTATGCCGGCAAGATCGTGTCGGCTTACAGTCGGAGCTATCAGGATGTCGCGCCACCGTTTCGGGCAAAGGAGGGGCATGTCCGCATTGAGCTGTTACCCGATGAGGACGAACATTCGTGGAAAGACGAAGCCCTGCAACGCCTTCCGGTGGTTATTGAACAGCTGCAGAAGAACGGATATCAATTGAGAGATATTGCCGTGCTCGTCCGTACCCGTAGCGAAGGCATCCGGGTAGCCGACACTTTACTTCATTATAAGGAGACGCATGCCGATACGCCGTTTCGGTATGATATCATCTCTGAAGATGCTTTGCTGATTGGGCAAGCTTCGTCCGTCCGTTTCATGATCGGCATGCTTCAATATCTGAACTGGCCGGACGAGGGGACAGCCGCTCGTACGGTCGAGGTGGTACACGCCGTGATGCAAATGAAAACATCGGCCGGAACATCCGCACAAACAATTTGGAAAGAGCCTGAAACGGCGTTTGCACCGGAAATACTTTCCGAACTGCAACGCCTTTCACACCGTTCGTTCTATGAAACCGTTGAGGGACTTTATCGTCTTTTCAAAGCCGACTTTCCTGAGAACGAACAAGTCTTTGTACAGGCATTTCTTGATCTGACGGCCGAGTATGGGGAGCGTGAAACGTCCGATATCGGCCGTTTTCTGAAATGGTGGAAAGAAACCGGATGTCAGTCGAAAATTGCGATGCCTGATACGCAGAATGCCATCCGGATTTTGACCATACACAAGTCGAAAGGGCTTGGTTTCAAAGCAGTCATTCTTCCTTTCGGCGACTGGGAGGTAGACTCGAAGAGCAGTACCATGCTATGGTGTCATCCGGCATCTCCACCGTTCAATCGTTTGCACGTCGTGCCGGTGAATTATACGAAAGACCTCTGTCGTACCTTATTTGCCGAGGCTTATTATCACGAGAAACTGCATGCTTACATCGATGGTCTGAATACGCTGTATGTCGCTTTGACTCGGGCAAAAGAAGAGCTGATCGTCTTCACTCCCGACGATAAAGCGTCCGGAACGCAGGTGATCTCGCAACTGCTTCGTGCAGCCCTTGTCTCCGACTGCCATGCGACAGCGGAAGGCGACCTGTTGCGTCCGCTTGCCAACGGCTACCGGCCCGAGGAGAACGTCTTTGAATGGGGTAAACCCTGGCAACCGGACAGTACCCCGGCATCCGGCACGGAAGAGCTTCCGATGAAACGTATCCCGTCCGTCAGACCCGATGAACGGATGTTTCTTCATCTGCATCGCCAGGGCGACTTCTTCGACGATCCGGCGCGCCGCTACGGCATCCTGATGCACGACTTGCTGAGCCGTATCCGTACCACTACGGATATTCCCGCAGCCGTATCCGCCAAGGAAACGGCTGGTGAAATCAGCAGAGAAGAAGCTTACGGCCTGATCGAAAGATTACAAACCCTGTTGAACGAACCGTCCGTACGGCCGTGGTTTGACGGCTCGATGCAAATCTTGAATGAGACGGATATCCTTGTCGGTAACGGACATTCGAGTCGACCCGACCGGATCATGCTCGACGGGAAACGGGCCGTAGGGGTCGATTATAAGTTCGGGACCCGGAAAGACAGACGTTATATCCGTCAGATGAGTACGTATATCCAATTGCTCCGTGCGATGGGATTCGCTCATGTCGAAGGGTTTCTCTGGTATGTCGAACTCGGAGAAATGGAGGCTGTTTCCGATTGACGTTTTTAATATTCGATAAAAAAAACTACTTTTGCCACGTTTATTGAAGAAAGAATGAAAGTTCACAGAGAAGGAACAGGGCTGTTGTTGTCGCTATTTACTTTTTTATTTATCGTCGATGTAGGGATATACTACGCGATAAACAAAGGGGGAGTCTTCTATACCGTATTGTGCCTTACGATTGTTCTTTTTCTGTTGGCGCTGAATTTTTTTCGCAGTCCCAACCGTCATTTCCCTTATGACTCCGAGGGACTCGTAATTGCACCGGCCGACGGTACGGTCGTTGCGATCGAAGAGGTGATGGAAAACGAATATTTTCACGAAAAACGGTTGCAGGTTTCTATTTTTATGTCTGTGTTCAACGTGCATGCCAACTGGTTTCCGGTGAACGGAACCGTGAAACATGTCTCTCATCAGCCCGGACGTTTCAAGGCGGCTTATCTTCCGAAAAGCAGTATCGATAATGAGCGCTCGACGATCGTCATCACGACCGGCTATGGAGTGGATATTTTGACACGTCAGGTAGCGGGAGCACTGGCACGCCGCATTGTCACGTATGCACAGGAGGGAGAGTCATGCCATGTCGATGATCAGATGGGATTCATCAAGTTCGGTTCGCGTGTCGATACGTATCTTCCGTTGAATGCGGATGTGCTCGTTCGGCTGGGACAAAAAGTGACAGCCAATCAGACGCCTGTGGCCCGGTTAGGTAAAATCATCTATTCATAGGCTTATGAATCGTATCGGCCGGTATATTCCCAATACATTAACATGCTGCAATCTGATATTCGGATGCATGGCATGTATCGCGGCGCTTGAAGGATACAGTCTTCATGCAATGATGTACATCTTTGTCGCCGTTGCGTTCGATTTTGCCGATGGGATGGCTGCTCGTTTGCTGAAAGCCTATTCACCTATCGGAAAAGATTTGGATTCGTTGGCCGATATGGTCAGCTTTGGAGTGGCTCCGGGGTTGATGCTTTTTCGATTCATTCATGAACGGATCGCCGACCCATCGATCACCCTCCCTCCATATCTTCTCTACCTGTTTTACATCGCCGCGCTAGCCATTCCTGTCTGCTCTGCCCTTCGTCTGGCAAAGTTCAACAACGATACCCGGCAAACGACGACCTTCATCGGCTTGCCCGTACCGGCACATGCCATCTTCTGGTCATCGTTGATCTGCACGCTCACGTCCGATTGCGACTCAACAGGGTTCGCTATGGCCGTCGATCTGTCACCGACGATTCTCTTGACGGTCACGGCCGTCACGGCGATCGTTACCTCTCTGCTTCTCGTGTCTGAGATACCAATGTTTTCGCTGAAAGTCAAATCGCTGGCATGGAAAGGAAACGAGCGGCGCTATTTGTTGATTCTTGCAGCGGTCGCTCTTACGATATGGCTCGGCATCCCCGGTATTGCCATGACGATTCTGCTGTATATCTTGTTGTCTTTTGCGGGGATTCGTTCGAAATAAGGCCGATGGGTATAGCCGCAAGATACCGCTTTGTTCGGAAAGGATATTTTTTGCTTCCCCCCCCCACCGTTTGATCGGCTAATCGTTATTTTTGCATTCGGATTCTTTTTTAACGATGAAAGCAAACAGTCTGAGTATACGTCATTTTGTCAATGACCCCGAAGCGATGGAACGGGAGTTGTTGCTGAAGTTTTTCCGGTTTGAAGGAAATCGGGCGAATGTATTACAGCTTGAACATATCCCTGCTGTCTTAACGGCCGGTTGTGTGGTTCTTTGTCTTAAAGGCGGGTTAAGTCTGAAACTGAATGAGCAGGTGTATTCCATTAAGTCGAATGATTTGTGCGTTATTTTTCCCAACACAATGGTACAGACCCTTACACGAAGTGAAGACATGGATTGTATCGTACTGGCCAGCGATCTTGAATTTATTCGCAATTTCCCGGTGACACATGCCTCCATGCTTTACCTGATGATCTCTAAAATGCCTTGTGTTGCTCTTTCGGATCGGGAAAAGAAAATCATGCTGGCGCATTTTGATTATATCCGTATGAACTACGAACGCAAAGATTTCCCTTACCGGATTGATGTTACGCGGCAGTTATTGCTTGTGCTTTGTCATGAGATTGCGGCGATTTATCAAAACGGAGAGCAAGCTGCGATTCCTTCGGATACGTATCAGGAGAAGTTGTTCCGAAGGTTTATTCGTCTGGTCACTGAACATTACGAGCAGGAGAGACGTGTCGATTTTTATGCGGAAAAACTTTGTATTACATCCAAATATCTGTCGCAGGTCATCAAGAAACTCTCACAGAAAACGGCTGCACAATGGATCGATGATTTTGTCGTTCGACGAGCCAAGCTGATGCTGTTGTCTTCGCCGTTAACCGTTCAGCAGGTTTCCGACCGGCTGAACTTTCCGAACCCTTCGTTCTTTACGCAATATTTCAGGCGGAAGACCGGCAAGACGCCGAAAGAGTTTCGCTTGACCGTACAGTAAAAGAACATACGGATAGCGGAAATTGATTATCTTTGCATACGTATGAAGGAATTTATCATCACACGGGAACAAACGGAAAAGGCTGTATTGGTAGGGTTGGTTACTCCCGATCAGGATGAACGTCGAGTAAAGGAATATCTTGATGAGCTTGATTTTTTGGCCGATACGGCCGGTGTTCGTCCCGTCAAACGGTTTATACAGAAGTTGGACATGCCGCATTCCGTGACCTTTGTCGGTTCGGGCAAGTTGCAACAGATCAAAGAGTACGTCATTGAGCATGAAATCGGGATTGTTGTTTTTGACGATGAACTGTCGGCCAAGCAACTTCGAAACATCGAAAAAGCATTGCAGGTGCGTATCCTCGACCGTACAAATCTGATCCTCGATATCTTTGCCAAACGGGCACAAACGGCTCATGCCAAGACCCAAGTCGAACTGGCGCAATACCGGTATATGTTGCCGCGTCTGACGCGCTTGTGGACACACCTCGAACGGCAGCGCGGAGGCGTCGGTATGCGTGGACCGGGAGAAACGCAGTTAGAGACGGACAAGCGGATCATTCTGGATAAAATATCAAGGTTGAAACGTGAACTGGCAGAGATCGACAAACAGAAATCGTCGCAACGCAAAAACCGTGGTAAGATGGTGAGAGTGGCGCTCGTTGGCTATACGAATGTGGGTAAATCGACCTTGATGAATCTGTTGAGCAAAAGTGAGGTGTTTGCCGAGAATAAACTCTTTGCCACACTTGATACGACTGTACGCAAGGTGATCATTGAGAATCTTCCGTTTTTATTGTCCGATACGGTCGGATTCATCCGCAAGTTGCCGGTCGAACTCGTCGAATCGTTCAAATCGACCCTCGATGAAGTGCGCGAGGCCGATTTGCTCCTGCACATGGTCGATGTTTCGCATCCGATGTTCGAAGAGCAGATCGAAGTGGTCGACAGAACACTTGCCGAGATCGGCTGCGAATCGAAGCCGGTGATCATGATCTTCAATAAGGTCGATGCCTTTTCGTTCGTTCCGAAAGAGGAGGACGACTTGACGCCGCGCCAACGTGAGAACCTCTCCCTTAGCGAGCTGAAAGAGACATGGATGAATAAACGGTCGGGCAATACCGTCTTTATCTCAGCCAGAGGTCGCACAAATATCGATGCTCTGAAGGCGGTCCTTTACGAGCGTGTCAAGGCGATTCACATCACGCGTTTCCCGTATAACGATTTTCTTTTCCAGCATTACGAAACGGACGAGGAAGAGATGCATTCAGAAGCGTGAGCTGGCACCGCCACCTCCACTGCTTCCGCCACCCCACGAGCCACCACTGCTGTCGCTGCTCCACGAATGGCTGCCGCCTTCACGATCGGATGACGTGCTGTAGTTGCAGTCCGAGTTGCCGCTCCACCAGTTCTCTTTCTTCTTGTAGACCTTCTCCGCTTTTATCCGGCCGCAGTCGCGACAGACGTAGTGGTAGATCTTGAGTGTGCCATTGTTCTTCTGCCGCTTGATCGGGTAGCCCTTTTCTTGCTTGAAGCGACCCACGACGCCGCACTTATCGCACTTGACTTGGGGACTGAGTTGCCACCGGAAGATGAGCTTCAGGAGGAAGTAGAGCAGCGCCACCGGGAGCTGGCAGAAGAGCAGCCCGGCGCCGATCACGGCGAAGTTGAGATCTTGGCCGGTTTGCTTCACTTCGGAGAACGACGTGGCATGCTTAGCTTCACTCCACTCCAAAAGAAGCAGGAAAACAGCCACAGCCAGACCGAGTGCCCACCAAATGGAGGCGATCGTGGTGACGATATCTTTATTCTCCTTGATTTTCTCGGCTCTCTCATCGGTCTCGAGCATCGATTCGTTGGTGAGCGCCTTGCGCACCTCTTCGAGGCCTGCGAGGAGGCCCAAGTCATAGCCGCCATCTTTCATGAGGTTCGGGATCTCGTCTGTAGCGAACGCTGCCATCTTCTGGTGCGCCGAAGGTGAGAGGGCCGGACAGTACCGTCAGCTCATAGCCGGATTCGCCGGGGCGTTCCTTAAGGCGGAACGAGCCGGTGATGGATACGTTTTTCGTCACCGGATCTTCTTCGACGGAGGGGTATTGGGTATGCGTCAGCATCTCGTATTGGTATTCGTACGTTTCGTTTTCGTAGTCCATCTTCAGCGGCCGAATACGTCCGAAATAATCTTCGTTGCGTTCGCTTTCGTGCCAGCCGTTGCGATATTCGATTTTCCAGTCCGGCCAGATTGTCAGCACATGCTCTTCGGTGCTGCCGTCTCCGGACGGATTGAAATGATAGAGGGAGGGGAAGGAGCGGGTGCATTCTTGTATTTCGTGTTCTTTACCATCCTTATCGATGGCGAAGACGGTGATGTATCCGCCAATGGTGTCGCCTTCAAATACATCGAAGACAGGCTTCTGAACGAACGACACGATATCGGTCATCTCCGGCAGTCGTCCGCTGCTGAGCAGGTGTCCGGGTTCGATGTCGCTCCATCCCATGACGCTGTGGTGGTTGAGCAGTTCCACACCGCCGTCGTCCATGAGCATGCAGAGGAAGGGATTGGTCTCCTGTCCGATGTCGCCCGTAAAGAGTCCGATGCACTTGCCGTTGATGCCTTCTACGGCATAGATGCCGTTGTTGCGTGATCTTGCGGCTTGTTTCACGGAAACCATGACACGTCCGTTTCGGATAAAAGCCGAGAGGTTGTCATCCGGTCGGTCCGTCTCCTGTGGTAGTTGGGAGGCAGGTACGGGCAGCGTAATGTCGATAACCGTTCCTTCACCTTCGGGCATGGCGGAAGGACAGGCCAGCGTCCCGTCCGTTGTACTGATCTGCGGATGATAGGTCAAGCCTTTCCCTTCGCTGTCGATAAGAAGGAGCTCGGTGTTGACCCTTCCTTCCGCACTGCTGCATTTGATGAAGAAGGGTTTTCCGTCTTCGCTTTTGTAAAGGATTTGGCCGTAGTCGTCGCTATCGGGGTCCGTCATCAATGCTTCCGGATAGTCGTTCACCGTTACCGAAGCTTTCGGGTCGCGAGGGATGACGAGGTATATTTCATCGCCCTTGTTCTCAACGAGCTGTACGTCTTGCAGTCCGTACTGTTCCGTATACATTTTGTAAGTCGACGAGGCGAGGAAGTCGGAGGCATAGGTGAAGTAGCCGACGAAGGCTACTGCTGCCACATCTTGTTTGTTCCATCGGATCTTCGTGTCGGACGACGTTGAGTTAGTCCTGCTGCCGCAACCTGTGAGCAGTGAGGTAATCAGCAAGATAATGATAGGCTGTTGCATTGTATTCTTTTTAAATTTATCTGTTTTCATCGTGTCTTTTTTCTATTTGTCGAATCATTTCGATGTTGATACGTTCGATTTCGCTCAGCTGCTTGCTGACGTCGTCGGTCGTGGGGGTATACCATGCTTTGGCTTCGAAATGTTTTTGCAGATCGGCCGAGCGGAAGCGCATGCCGTGTCGGGCATAGATTTCGTTACGCATCAGGCGCAGTTCCTTGCGGGTGAAGTGCTCGATCTGTCCGCATGTCATCGGCTGCAGGGCTGTGAAAGGGAAATCGCCTGAAATGTTTCCGGCCTCGAACAGATAGCGGATTCGCTGAGGGGTGGCATAGGTGTTGCCGTCTGTCCAGAGATCTTCATCGCTGTAATAGGTACATTTCCGGATCAGGAGACCGTCATCGGACTTTTCGATGCGGAACGAGCGACCGTCGTCGAGGATGATGATATTTACGGGTGTTTCGTATTCGTTGCCAAACGTATAAGACTGGGATTTTCCGCCTTCAGCAAAGCCTTTTACTTCTTTCCGGTCGGGGAAGAACGTAAAGGTACGGCCGTCTTCTGTCCGGTATTCGCCGGCAAAACAGTACGTCACGATGTCCGTTTCGATTGTTTCGCGCAGGTCGTTTGTCGGATGAAGCACCTCGGTCGGTATGTCTTTTGCGTTGTAAACCGTCATGAACACTCCGGTCTCCCCGAACTGCCGGACTTCGACCCTGTCGCCTGCCGAACCGTTAATGGCGATGTAGCCATCGCCCTCAGGAGTATCTTCGTCGATTACGAAAAAGCCTCCGCGCAGGCGGTAATGATCGTCTTCTGGCGTTAATCCGAAGCTCGAGCCACCTTCGTGCAGCGATCCGCCGCTGAAGTTGATGTAACCGTCTGCGGGCATTGCGATGAAGAAGTCGAAGCCGTTGGTCCACTGTTTGCCTTCAAACTCGCGGAATCGCTGCTTCACGGCCGGGTATTGGGAGGACGTTCGATAAGTCCAAGTTCTATCCGAAGGCGCCTCTTCGGATAGGAAAACGACGGTCTTTTCCGTCGGCAGGCAGGCTGGAGGAAAGTCGGGCGATGTCGGCGGCGAGGTAGCGTCGGCTTGCAGGCCGGCAACCGTCAGCAGGATCGGTGTGATAAGACTTCGTTTTATCATTGTTTCTTTGTTTGAATTTGTTATTAAACAGTTTATCCTTAATCGTTTTTGAGATTCCTCACTGCGTTCGGAATGACAAGGAACGGGGGCAGGTCAAACGTGCAGGTTCGAACCCACCCCCGTTCGCGCTTCACTTGTTAGTTAGTCGGCTGCCTCGCCGCCTTTCTTTCCACTGCATGCAGCACTCAAGGTCAAGGCACCGGTCATGATGATCATCATAAAAAGGCTTCTGTTCATAATGAATTGAATTTAAACGTTTATCATTGCGTTTAGCCTGTTTATTCTATGGCTCTGACGGAGTTCATCACCGCGTCGGGATACCGTGCATTCCGGCAGGTGTTTCGCCTTTACTCTCTTTCTTGTTGCAGCTTGCGCTACCGATCGTCAGGATCAGCGCCAGTGCGGTCATCATAAAAATGGTTACTTTCATCTTGTTACTTGTTTTTAATATAATACTTATATGAATAAAATATGAATGATATGATTCAGTCGGTGCCGAAGAGACGGCGCTCGCGTTCTCTATCATTCAGAGCACTCTTTTCTGTCACTTTTGGCTTGACCCAAAAGTAACCAAAAAGTCAAGGCTTCGTGCTCTTCACACGCCTTCGCGAGGCTTGCAGGTCGGAAAATCAGGTAACTCGCTTCGCTTCGGACAGCCTGATTTTCTTTCGCCCTGCTCGCTGCTCCGTCGGCTCACCACCTGAGGCCCATGGACAAAATTAATTGTCAATTAACCATTAATTTGTCATTCAGAGCGAAGCGAAGAATCTTTTCCCTTTTCGAGGCGAGATTCCTCACGGTGTTCGGAATGACAAAGGGTGACGTTCGGATTCCGTGTACCCGGCATAACCATTAACCATTGACAATTAACAACTGAATTACGTCAGGCTTTCAGCCCTCCGCCGAGGGGGGTGCCTGTTTTCCCAACGCTTCGCTGCACATTGGGCTGAATTAACGTGCCCTTTCAGGGCTTTTACAGCGGTCAGCAAACACCTCAACACCTCAACACCTCAACGCCCCGAAGGGGTTAGCTCGACCGAGGCCCATGGGACGAACGCCGAGGGCGTTCGAGGCGAGATTCCTTACTTCGTTCGGAATGACAAAGGGGGAGGCGCACTCCCTCGCATGGTGTGTGTGAGCCTCCTCGCATGGTATGTGCGTGCTTCGAGTTAAGGCTACACCTGTCATTCAATACACTTTTCACTTTCTTTCAAAGCGCTTCTTTTGTTATTCAGAGCGTCAGCGAATCCAATCGAATCAAAATATACTTGCTTTTTAAAAACCCCCTCTCCCTTGGTTTCCGCGCTACTACGGGGAAGTCTGTGCGGGAGAGGAGGAAAATGAAAAAGAGACAATGTTGTTTCAATATGAGTTATTCCGTTTAATCGAGTCCTTTGAACTCATGATCGAACGAAATAGGTTTCACCTGCGAATGCATACCGGCGCTGTTATTGACGATAAAGAATTTGCCTTTTTCTCCCGGTTCTCCCGGTTTTTTGGTCTTGAGTACATACAATCCGTCGGAAGTGCCATTCTGACCGCTGGAACCGTTATCCCGTCCCTTGGTCTTTATTCTCAGGAACAGAAATTTGCTCTGGAAGATTTCCGAAGGCTGATATGCCTTTGCCGGATCTACGATGACTTCGACCGTATAGGGTTTGGTCGGATTGTATCCGTTGCCCGGCTCGGCGCCTTTGAGGTATGCAGCTATCTGGTAAGGACGGTTGTAGTTGATATCGCCCCCGAAGAGTTCTTTGAGTCGGCTGACAACAGCGTTCACATTCGACAATGTATTGTTGAGTTTAATACATTCGAGGCCGATGCTTCGGTCGCGGCGGTACATTTCCATGGCCATCACTTGCAGAGCTACCGCGCCGTGCGGCTCGCCACCGATCTTTTCACGCACGGCCTTGAATTCATCGACCGTGGCGGGGAATCGGTTGAACTCGACCGTTCCGCTCTGCCCTTTGGTGTAGTTGGTATGGTCGATCTTACCGGTAATCTTCACATCGAGGGCGACTAACGGTTTTTCCTCTTTTTTGACTGTGACGGCACAGGTGGCCGAAGCGCCTCCGGCTTTGGCCGTGATGGTGGCCGTACCGGCAGCAACACCGGTGACTTCGCCCGAGGTCGATACTTTGGCTACGCCTTCGTTACTGCTGCTCCAGCTGACGATCTTAACGGATGCGTTGGCCGGCTCTACCGTGGCCGTAAGCGTTTCGTGCCCGTTGATTTGCAGTTCGAGCGTCGTCTTGTCAAGTTTGACGGCTGTGACGGCAACGGTGCCTCCGCCGCTTCCGCCACTACCTCCGCTTCCGCCACTACCTCCGCTGCCTCCCGAACCGCTGCCACCTCCGGGAGTGGGGGTCGGGGTAGGTTCATCTTTGTCGCACGCCGTGCAGCATAACACACTTACAATAGCCAGTACCGCTATTCTTGTCATCCAAAAAATCTTTTTCATGTCCTTTTAATTTAATAAATTGTTATACATATTGATTAGTAATGTTCTTTGCCTTGTTTATATCGTCGGGAAGTTTCGTTTCTTGGCGTCTTCCTCCAAGTATTCGCGGATGCGGAACCCGAACATTCCGGCCACGAGATTGTTGGGCATCTGACGCACGGCGCGGTTGAAGCGCGTTACCGAGTCATTGTAAATCATTCGGCTGTGGCGTACGTTTTCTTCATACTGTTTCATGTCGTTCATCGTCGAGAGGTAAATCCGGTCGGCTTTAAGGTCGGGGTATGTTTCGCTTAACATGTTGATGCGGCCGACTAATTTGCCGATAAGTCCTTCCTGCTCTTCGATGTCTTGTGCCGACGCAGTGGGTTTCAGATCCCGACGCATGGAAATGACGTCGGTCAGAGTCTGATATTCATGTTCGGAATACTGTTTGACCATATCTATCAAGGCCGTAATCAAATCCCACCGGCTTGACAGTTGCACTCCGATTTGGTTCATGGCGTTGGTGCACAATTCTTCCCGCTGTACCAGTCCGCGCTGAACCGAGATAGCCCAGAAAAGCAACACGGCGATAATTCCGACAATAATTGCAAGTTCCATTCTTTTTTTGTTGTTTATTTAAAACTTGTTTTTTAGTGAAACCACCTTCCCTCCAAGGAGATTTCAGGTAATACATCTTCATATAAAAAACAATCGCATCGTATCAAGCCTCGAACGAGGGAGTCGAAGACGGTGATACGTTTTTTATATCCGTTATCGCGCTCCGCCTCCGCGTCCGCCACCGGTATGTCCTCCTCCTCCTCCGAGCGAAACAAATCCTCCTCCTCCGGAAGCCCTGAATTCTTTTGCCTTGTACGAGAAGGATCCGTTGACGAACCGACCGGAGAGGTCCCGACTCATTATCGACGCCGTTGTACGGTCGTAGCCTTGGGTCAGCTCCTTTTGGCGGAAGTATTCGGGCGAGAGCGCTTTGAATTCGTTCTCCACTTTGTCGGCGATGCCGAAGAGCGAAGCGAACGTCAGGTAGTCGTCCCACAGCGCCACCTCGCGGGCTTGTCGCTCGTTGATGAGACTGAAGTCGTTCAAGTAATTCCGGAACTCGGGTACCGTGCGCGCCATCTCGCGGCCGCGGCGGGTGAAGCGGTTGTTCAGCATCGCCCCGTTGCGATCGAAGGTCTTTTCGCCGTAAGTCTTTGTCGCTTTGATCCACTGATAGAGTCGCATGCCGTTCTCTTCTTTGTCCTTTGCCCACTTTGAGAACTCGTGCGGCTGCAGGATCAGGTCTTTGCCGGCGGCGGCGCGCATGATCTTGTAGAGCCTGTATTCCACATCACTCATAAACTCACTCTCGGAGGGCTTCTCGTCGCCAAACGAGAGGGTGGGGCGCTTTTCGTCCGGCCGTTGGGAGATGCGGATCAGTCCGAGGTGGATGAAGCGTAGCAGGAGCGCCTCGATGAGGTGCTTTTCGCTGCGTCCCCACAAGGGGGTAGCCTCGTTGAGCACATAATGAGCTGCAATGAGATCGCCGCCGAGCGGGATATCGCGACACCAGCCCGTCACACGGCGCACGCCGTAGACGGGGCGGGCGGACGTGACACCCGCAAGCTCGAGGATGACGTAAACGACCGCCCCGACGACGAATAACACGACGATGCCGGCCAACAAATATTCCCACCACTTGACACTGAAATAGATGATCGTCATGCAGACGGGCGAGAGCAGGGCGGTGTAAAGGATACGTTTCCACGTGCTCCCGTTCAACAGGGTGAAGATGAAGAAAAGGAGGCCGGACCCGATGAGCAGAGTCAGCCCGACGAGCGTGACCGTTTCGTCACCGCCCTCTTTGTAGCTGCTGCCTTCGAGGGCACGATTCTTCATGACTTCAAACGATTCGTCACGTTGATCCGTCGGCATGAACAGGTCGTTGTCGAAGCGTGCCATGACGATGACGGATTCGTCATCGTCGAGCGGCATGCGTGTCTGGGCTACGATCTGTCCGTTGACCAGATGGATATCGCCCTCGAAGCCGAAGGCCCATACGCCGGTGTTCTGCGGCGTGAAGGCCGTTGCGGAGTCGCCCTCCGCCGTTTTCTCTATGACGATGCGCACGTGCTGCGGCGGACTGCTCAGTCCTTCGGCCACAAATTGGTGGTTGAAGGCGTTGGCGTCAGACAAGCCTTTGACGAAGTGCGTCATCATGTAGGAGACAGTGAAGCGGTGATGGCCGTAGGAGCCCGTACCCCAGCAGATCTCATAATCGCCGTCGCCCTTGTGCATCAACCCGCAGCGGCCGGCTTTTGCTTCGATCGTACGGTGGGTGTCCCAGACGTCTTCGCGGAGATAAGTCTTGCCGGTCTCGTCGCTGACGGCGAGGTCTCGTATCTCTATGGCGCCGAGGTTGCCCTGCACAAGATACCATTCGGTGCCCGTCTGTACGTCTACGTCCCATATCTCGGTGATATGAGCCGTGCCGGAGCGGTCGAGCCGCACGGTGATATCAACATTGTGCACAAATGTCTCTCGCGCCATCGACAGCGAAGCCGACAGCAGGAGCAGAGTCGATATGAAAATCCATCGTTTCATCAGGTCGTTTTTTTATTTCCGGACATTGCCTGTTTGAGATAAATCTTCCTGTTTTCGCTCATCGGACTGTCTTCGGCTATCGTATTCTGCCATTCGTCACGAATATCAAGGTTCCGTTTTTTGAAACGTTGACCTGATTGACTGTAATATTTCAGAATGGCATCTTTGGCCCGTCCGCCTCGAAAGATGTCTACTTCGATGTCGTTTACAAAAACTTTCATATTCTCTTACCATTAAGATTAAAACTCCGAGCCGTATTTCCGAGTCATTGCCCAAAGCCGGTCTTTGTTTATCGTTAGCAGGATATGCGATTTCCAGATGTCCATGAGATGATTGGCTGTTTTGTAGAGCCCCGGTTACTTTTCAATATTCTCGCCTCCGGTGTAGGTCATACGGACAACATTCCTGTAATTGACCGACGGTTGCTTCTCGAGATATTTGATCATCTCGTCGGCACTGGTAACAAAAAGGTTTTGCCCTTCATCGGCTTTTTCGTAGTTGCTGACAGAGGCGACGTAGCTGTTCACAACGACTTTATACGTTCGTTTTTCGTCGAACTTCGAGCCGTCGGGCATCTTTACTTCTACCTTTTTTACTTCTTTGTTGTCCTTTCCGAGTGCGATCTTATACTGGATTCCTGACACGAAGGCCGGTCCGTAATCATCAGCACGGCATATAGCGGCAAGCAGGCGCTTGACCTCTTCGCCGGTGAGGTTGTATACGATCAGTTCGTTGCCGAAAGGATCGAGACGGTAGATGTCGTTCACCGTGATGTTTCCTTTGGGCAGGGATTCGAATCGTACTCCTCCGTTGTTTTGCACGGCGATGTCGGCTTCGGCTGCAGCGCGTTGCGCATCGGCCATCATACAGCCCAGTTCCTGCTTGCACATGAAGTCGTCGTCGGCCCGTGTTACGACACGGGTGAGTGTTTCGTTCCGGCTGAACTCATCGACCAGCGCCTGCACTTTTTCGTCTTTACGCGGAAAATCGGTTACTTTTATCAGGCGGGCTTGCTTGTCGACCACTTTGCCGTCTTGCAACTTGAGGGTTACTTCCGTCACGTATTTAAGCCAGCGTTCGGCCTGTGTGACGAGCACGCCGCTGTGAATCTTGGAACCATGGACGGCCGTATGCGAATGTCCGCCGATGATGACATCGGCTTCGGGAAAGGCTTTCGCCAATTGTATATCCGCTTCGTAGCCGTTGTGGGTCAGCAGAATCAGCACGTCGCACCGTTCGCGCAGCCATGCATACTCGCGGGCTACTTCTTCCGGAGGACGGAATGTGATGCCTTTCACGGCAAGGGGATGAGCATCGGGAATCCCTTGCGAATTGACTTGTATCAATCCGAGTATACCGATACGTACGCCGTTGCGTTCAAACATTTTATACGGTTCGACATGCATCCGCAGCGTATCTGCCGGATACATGTTGGCGCACACGTGACGGAAGTTCGCCAAATTGATAACTTCGCGCAGTCCGGCGGGCTTGGAATCGAACTCGTGGTTGCCTACGGCCGAGAGGTCGAATCGCACGCTGTTCATCAGTGCAACCATCGGATAGCTGGTGACTGGATACATGTCGTTGAGCGGATTGCCGGTACGGTTATCGCCTCCGGAGAGCAGCAGCAAATCGGGGTGTACCTGTCGTACGCTGTCTACCAACGCCGCGAATTGAGGAAACCGTTCTATAGCCGCATGGATGTCGTTTACGGAAAGAATGGTTATTTCTTTTGTCTGTGCCGATGCGGTCAGTGCAACGGCGGCAAGTAAGGATAAATAAAAACGTTTCATCATGATTTGATTTTTATAATTAAACTTATGATTGAGGTACGGTCTTTTTACTTCTGCTTTTGAGGAAGATAATTCCCGCTACGGCCGCCACCAATAACAGGATGCCGATGACGGGTCGATAAACGAGCCATGCAATAGCGATGACGATCAGTGACCATGCCAAGCCGAAAATCCAACATACAAGTCCTACGCCTGCATCGACGATGTTACCGAGGAAGGGCAGCACTTTAAAGAGCGTCGGCAAAAGGCTGAACATCGATTTTACTCCGAAAACGACAAGCAATAATCCTACGATACGCAGAATCCACGTCAGCATATTATTCTCGTCTTGTGCATTCTGAAACATATTATCGGCGCTTACCGTACCCATTTCGACCCGTGAGAATGATTCTCCGTTTTGGGTTTTATAGTCTTCAAACGTCTCACCGTTTACTTTGGCAATAAGTGAAATATCAGCCGGCATTACTTTGTAGAAGGTGATGCGGACGTCGCCTACGCGCGGACTGTTGGGCGATTGCCCGAAATAGACCGTATTTTTATCCGAATGTACCAGCGACACGCTGTCTCTCACCGATACGGACGTGTGCAACGCCTTGTTCCATTCGCGCACCTGCTCGTTGGTCATCTGTACATCCGCCGGCACGTTTCCGCTGATCGATCGTTTGATGAACTCCGGCAGCGTGTAGGCTCCGAAGGTCACGTTGTCTGCCAACTGATCTTTTTCTTCTATGGTAGTCAGTACAAAGTTCAGGTTCTTATATTCAGGGTCTTTAAATTCCGACGACTTAACAGGCTTGTCTACCCATTTCGATTCGTATGTATAGGTAGTGACCGTTTCCTGTCCGCCGCCGATTTTGTCGCGCGTCTCGCTCTTCGAGTTTTCGATCCATTGATAATATTCAACCTTGCGATTCAACTTGATTGCCAATGTCCGCACACCGAAAATATCGTCCGCAAGCGTGTCTTTCGTATCGGCAAAGGCCGAGGCATGGATCAGCTTGCCATTGAGCGACGCATCGACCGTCGAGACGTCGTCGACATGTACCGCCACCGATTCCGCTTCCTTGATCGCTTTCGAGGTTTTCACGGCGCGACCTTCATTCCACCAAAGCAGGCACGTACCGATGATGAACATCAGCAAACCGCTTACGATTCCTTTCATTGAACCGGACAACCGTTGTCCGTAACTTGTGTTTGTTGTTTCTGTATAAGCCATAATGTTACATGTTTAAATTGTTTATATTAATTGTTCCTTTTCTGTTGTTCAAATCATTTTTCACTCTTCACTTCTTTTGTCATTCAGCCGTCAGCCGTCAGCATTTCCCCCTTTGAGGGGGATAACATCCCCCTTCGCTTTCGCTCTTCCCCCTTTGAAGGGGGGGATGTTCCTCTGCGGTCGGTCATTTGTCATTCAGAGCGCTCTTTCTGTTACTTTTGGCTTGACCCAAAAGTAACCCAAAGGTCAAGGCTTCGTGCGCTTCACACGCCTTCGCGACACTTGCAGGTCGGAAAATCAGGTAACTCGCTTCGCTTCAGACAGCCTGATTTTCTTTCGCCCTGCTCGCTGCTCCATCGGCTCACCGCCCGAGGCCCATGGACGAAATTAATTGTCAATTAACCATTAATTTGTCATTCAGAGCGTAAGCGAAGAATCTCTTTCCTCTTTCCCACGGGATTCCTCACTGCGTTCGGAATGACAAAGGGCAGCATCCAAATCATTATTCATTCAGGCTTTCAGCCCTCCGCCGAGGGGGTCGCCCTGTTTCCCAACGCTTCGCTTCGCTGCACATTGGACTGAATTAACGCGCCCTTTCAGGGCTGTTACAGAGCGGTCAGCTTTCAGTCCCTTGCATTCCCCCTTCCAAAGGGATAACATCCCCCCTTCGCTTCCGCTTTTCCCCCTTTGAAGGGGGGGGATGTTCCTCTGCGTTCGGGACATCGTCTTTTGTCATTCAGAGCGTAAGCGAAGAATCTCTTCCCTTTCCCCCGTGAGATTCCTCACTGCGTTCGGAATGACAAAGGGCAGCATCCAAATCATTATTCATTCAGGCTTTCAGCCCTCCGCTGAGGGGGTTGCCCTGTTTTTTTTCCAACGCTTCGCTTCGCTGCGCATTGGGCTGAATTAATACGCCCTTTCAGGGCTCTTACAACGGTCAGCAAACAGATCAACAACTAAACAGATCAACAATCGAACACCTCAACACCTCAACGCCCCGAAGGGGTTAGCTCGCCCGAGGCCCAAGGGCTGAAAGCCCGGTATATTTCAGCCCCATCCCGTAAGGATGGGGTATCGATTCCCCGACCCCGTTGGGAGGGCTGAAAGCCTGACATAATTTGACAGGTACGTATGCGCCGCCCCCATAAGCACGTATGGGGCATCCCCATAAGCATGTATACGCCCGGCGCATATTCTATGTCATTTAACTGTTAATGTCTTCTCGAACACGCTTGTTCGAGGTGTTATCGGCTGCGTTTGTCTGCCTCTTTGTTTTATGACCGTTCTTGTTTATTGTTCTTAACGGTACAAAGATACAACAGCCTCTCCAAGTTACGCAATGAGTAAATTACTCAATTTTGATGAGTAAATTACTCAATTTTGCTGTTTGTACGAACGCGAATTTCACGAATGGACACATCCGAACGCCTCTGCGTTCGGTCTTTTGTCATTCAGAGCGCTCTTTCCGTTACTTTTGGCTTGACCCAAAAGTAACCAAAAAGTCAAGGCTTCGTGCGCTTCACACGCCTTCGCGACGCTCGCAGGGCGGAAAATCAGGTAACTCGCTTCGCTCGGACAGCCTGATTTTCTATCGCCCTGCTCGCTGCTCCGTCGGCTCACCGCCCGAGGCCCATGGACGAACGCCGAAATGAATGGTCAATGGTTATTTTCTAAATACATGATTCGGCGTGTACCACGCATAACAATTAACCATTAATTTGTCATTCAGAGCGTAAGCGAAGAATCTTTTTCCTTTCCCCACGGGATTCCTCACTACGTTCGGAATGACAAAGGGTGGCGTTCGGAATGACAAACGCGGTTATTTGCGTTGATTCGCGTCATTTGCGAAATTTGCGTTCGGATAACCACGCATAACAATTAACCATTAATTTGTCATTCAGAGCGTAAGCGAAGAATCTCTTCCCTCTTCCCCGTGAGATTCCTCACTACGTTCGGAATGACAAAGGGCGGCGTTCGGATTCCGTGTACCCGGCATAACCATTAACAATTGACAATTAACCATTAATGTTACTTCACCATCACCTTGGTTACGTGTTCTCCAACACGCACTACATACACACCCGGGGCTAACGGCTGCACATGATCGCCTGAGGGCAGGGCGAGCGTTTTCACCATCGCGCCGTTTACATTATATATATGTGCCGTTGCGGGCGAGGGCAAGGTGAGGCGCAAGGTGCCGTCGGCGGCGAAGATGCGCAGGCCGTCGATCGTTTCGTTGGCTACGGCCGAGAGGACTTCTATCTCGCACGAGGCTGACTTGCCGCTGCCGTCGGTGGCCTTGACCGTGATCGTCGCTTTGCCTTTCTTATGGATCGTCACTAAGCCGCTGCCGTCGACGGAGGCAATGAACGGATCGCTCGACTGCCAGTAGAGGAACGGATTCGTGGCGTTGGCGGGAGTGACCGTGGCTTTCAGCTGAGCCGTTTTGACATTCTCCAGCATGAGCGAGGGTTTGTTTAACTTCACACTGCTCACCGGCACTTCCTTCGGGGGTACTTCTTTTTCTACGATCTTCTCCACGATTTTTTCGATCACCGTGGGCGGTGGTGTGCTGACCGTGCCGTCCTGCACGACGAAGACCTTTTGCGTCAGCGTGCCGTCGGTGAGGGTGATCTCCCCGATACGGTAGTCGCCCGGATTGGCTTTCACGTTGAAGGTGAACGTACCGTTGCCTGTGGTCGCGGAGGTAGGCAGGCCGGTGATCCATGACTCGGTGGTGGCAGTTGTCCATGAGCTTGTGGCCGTGACGGTAACGGTCTTGCCCGTATGGGCTGCGTTGCTGACATGAATCAGCGGCGGCGTGGCGGAGAGCGAAGGGCCTCCTGCGCCGTCCTGCACGACGATGACCTTTTGCGTCAGTGTGCCGTCGGTGACGGTGATCTCCCCCGTGCGGTGAGCGCTCCCAGGGTTGGCGGCTACGTCGAAAGTGAACGTGCCGTTGCCCGTGGTCGGGGAGGTAGGCAGGCCGGTGATCCATGTGTCAGTGGTGGTGGGTGTCCAAGAGCCCGTGGCTGTGACAGTGACCGTCTTGCCCGTCGCGGAGGCGTGGGTGGCGGTGATCAGCGGCGTGGCCCAAAGCGAGGAGGCGCTGCCGCCGGTGCCGGCCTGCACGACAATGACCTTTTGCGTCAGCGTGCCGTCGGTGACGGTGATCTCTCCGATGCGGTGAGCGCTACCCGGATTGGCGGCCACGTTGAAGGTGAACGTACCGTTGCCCGTGGTCGGGGAGGTGGGCAGGCCAGTGATCCATGATTCGGTGGTGGCCGTTGTCCAAGAGCCCGAGGCTGTGACAGTGACCGTCTTGCCCGTCGCAGCGGCGTGGGTGGCGGTGATCAGCGGTGTGGCCGAGAGCGAGGAGGCGCCGCCCCCGGTGCCCTTCTGTACAATAGTCAGGGTATAGACGTCTCCAGAGGGCATTGTAGCCGTAACCTTTCCGGAACGTAAGGGGCCTGTATTGGGAGCCACTTTGGCGGAGAAAATCTGGCTACCATTTTCCGGAGATCCAAAATAAGGGTTTGTTATCCATGAATCTGTAGTGGATAATTTATAGTGAAATCCAGAGGTGATGCCGCTCTCTATTGTTCCGCCGGCAGCTTCTACGACCACTACGTTGGGTCTGAACGATAACAGCACGTCTTCCACAATAAGAAATTTACTCCATACATTTCTATTGAGATACTCTAACATCGTGTTTTCCGGAACATATAAAACACTGTATTCAGGGCTGATGCCTATATCTTCAAATACGTTTTCTTGGATCGGCGGGATGGAACCGGAATTCATCCAATGCACCCGCGGCTTTAAAGCAAAGCACTTCCCGAATGCTTTCTCTCCAATGCTCGTTACACTCTCAGGGATGTCGAGGCTCCTCAGAGATTGGCAACTGTAGAAAGCCTTTTTTCCGATGCTTGTCAGCCCGTTTCCTCTAAGGTAGCATGACCATAAAAGGTAATTGCCGATAAAAGCACTTTCACCGATTTCGGTGATGTCTGCAAGTATATTAATAGACAGTATGTTTCGACCTTCAAAAGCATGCGCTCCGATTTTGGTCACGTTGTACGTGTTTCCGCCGTGAGTTACCGTCTTCTCGATAGTGAAATTGTTCCCTCCCTGGGTGTTATAGGGGGAAGTGGCATTCTGGGATACGATGTGGACATCTGATCCATGAATCTTGTAATATAGGCCGCCCTGTGTGAAATCATACTGTTGCGCCCATGCGCTGACAGTGCTTCCCATCAGCCCAAGGAATAGGGCGATGATCCAAATTGAAAAATGTTTTACTTGTTTCATGATTATTAATGTTTTAAATTGGTTAGTAAATGTTTTATTCGTATAATTATTGTTCAATATCCAAATCCATATTCATTCAGGCTTTCAGCCCTCCGCCGAGGGGGGCGCCCTTTTTCCCCAACGCTTCGCTTCCGCATTCCCCCCTTTGAAGGGGGGGGAGGGGGGGATGTTCCTCGGCGTTCGGGACATTTGTCATTCAGAGCGCTCTTTCCGTTACTTTTGGCTTGACCCAAAAGTAACCAAAAGGTCAAGGCTTCGTGCGCTTCACACGCCTTCGCGACGCTCGCAGGTCGGAAAATCAGGTAACTCGCTTCGCTCGGACAGCCTGATTTTCTTTCGCCCTGCTCGCTGCTCCGTCGGCTCACCACCCGAGGCCCATGGACGAACACCGAAATGAATGGTCAATGGTTAATTGTCAATGGTTATTTTCTAAATACATGATTCGGCGTGTACCACGCATAACAATTAACCATTAATTTGTCATTCAGAGCGTAAGCGAAGAATCTCTTTCCTCTTCCCCACGGGATTCCTCACTACGTTCGGAATGACAAAGGGGGTTATTTGCGTCCATTCGCGTCATTTGCGAAATTTGCGTTCGGATAACCCGGCATAACAATTAACCATTGACAATTAACCATTAATTTGTCATTCAGCGCGAAGCGATGAATCTCTTTTTCCACTATTCGTCTTTCACTATTCATTGTTCGTTTTTTACTGCTTTAACTACCTTGATTATTTTGCTGCTTTTTTCACTTTTCACTCTTCACTCTTCACTCTTCACTCTTCGGCATACTTTCTTCATTTGCTTGTCTACTTCTGTCTCCACCATCTCCTTGATGGTATCAAGTAACTCCAAGCGTTCTTCTGCAAGATGCAGCGCCTTGTCGATCTTCTTTTCATGTTTTTCTTTTTTCCTTTCCATTATGCCGGAATCTTTTTTTTCTGTTGCAAATTTAGCCTCTGTTCGGGCGATCGGACTTGCTCAAATCGGACAAAAACCTGCTCAAATCGGACATTTTTTATCGCTCCCGACTTGCTTAAATCGGACAGCGATGGTTCTCAAACGGCAGTATAATAGTTTTTTATGTAGAAACAACGGGGGATATAGCACCTCATAATGGTATTTGGAAGAAAAAATTATTCTTCGATAAAATTTGTTTTTTAGGAGAGGATTTACGACTTTTGATGCGGACAAACAACATTATCCTAAATTTTATAGATATTGTCGATATGCCGTTCAACAGTAACGTCACTTTTTTATTCACCGCTTTATCGGTGTTTCTTTTTATGTTTCTTTCGTGCGATAAGATTTACGAACGATCGGATCGGGAAGGACATGCAGCGACAGATTCCCTTATGCTACAGGCTTACACAGGCGACTCCTTAGCCGTATCATTGCGAATAAACACCTCGGAAATCGAAAAGACTTACGATGCCTTCCTGAAAACAAGAGATACGGAGAAAAAAATCATGGCTGCCAACCGGTTGCTCGAGACGTTGTATCAAGACGGTTCGATCGATTCGCTGATCGTTTTTGCTCCCGGTGAAAACCTTGAAAGGTTGGAATTTTATGCTCATTACTATATGGGCGAATATTTTATTCTGTTCAACCGTTTTGATGAGAGCATCCGCAGCTTCGAATGGGCACGGAGTTTTTACTCCGAAAAATACGTAGGGGAGGAGGCTTTGTCGGACTTGCTGTCATCGCTGAGCGTATGCCTTCAACGCAAGGGCGAATTTCACCGGGCGCTGGAAGCTGTCAAAGAGAGCTACGCCCTTGATGAGGTGTCGGGCGACAAGGAACGCATTAGCACCTCGCTCAACAATATGGCTGCTCTCTATCTTGCCATGAAACAGCCGAAGCTGGCCAAGGATATGATCCTTAAAGCGATCGGCATAGAACGTGAACTGAACCGCGACCGCGTGCTCGCCATCCGGTTAGGCATCGCTTCGGAAGTGTATCTGAAGCTCGACGATCCTCGTAAGTCGTTGGAATTTTCGGAAGAAGCATACCGCCTCGACATGGGAGGCAACCGTCCGCACAAGGCTGCCGTCCGCCAATGTCAGATGGCAAGCGCTTACTATCAGTTGAAGGAATATGACCGCGCACACCAGCTGCTTGACGAAGCCATCCCCGTACTCACGGAAAGCGGTAACCGTCCGTCGCTGGCTATTGCATCGTTACAGCTCGGCGGAGTGCACGAAGCGCTCGGTAACCGCAAGCAGGCCCTCGAAGCATACCGGCAAGCCATTTCCGACGCCGTGCAGGTACATGCCCGTTATGTGGAGAAAAACGCTCGATACGCGGCTTATAAGGTGATGCGCGACATGAACGATCCCGGCGCACTGCCGCAATTGGAACGTTATACCGAACTGAACGACTCGATGTACCGGCACGAATCGGAGCGGATGATCGAACAGTACTACGCTCTTTACAAAACGGAAGAGATCAGTAAGGAGAGTGAGAAACACAGGGAAAGCCTGCGGGTCTCCATCTTCGTGGGGGTGATTGTAGCCGTCGTGCTGCTCGCTATCGTGCTGTTCCTGATATATCTTGTATACCTCCAACGGCTGCGCTCGCGAATGATGCGGCAGGTGGAAAAATTGCGCACCGGCTTCTTTACGAACATCACCCACGAATTGCGTACACCGCTCACGGTGATCCTCGGCTTGAGCCGAAACATCAGTGAAGACGAGAGCTTGCCGGAAAAGACACGTCTTGAGGGAAGCGCCGTCGAACGGCAGGGCAATCAATTGCTGACGCTCATTAACCAGCTGCTCGACATCTCGAAAGTGAGATCGGCACTTGGCGAACCGGACTGGCGGCATGGCGACATGACGGCATTCATCGGGATGATCATCGACGGATACCGCGAATATGCTCGCGAGAAAGAGATCGATCTTCAATACGTAACCGACAGACCGGTGGAGGCCGACTTTGTGCCTGATTATGTGAACAAGATACTCAATAACTTGCTTTCGAATGCGTTCAAATTTACTCCGGCCAACGGGAGGGTGCGTGTGAATGTCACCTCTGATGGCGATGACGTAACCATCACTGTGGCTGACACCGGAAAGGGGATCCCCAAGGAGAACCTCGCCCATGTGTTCGATCCGTTCTATCAGGGGGAATACGAAGGAGGTAATATCGGTACCGGCGTGGGACTGGCATTGGTGTGGCAGATTGTTCGGTCGGTCGACGGAGAAGTGAGCGTGAAAAGTGAACCGGACAAGGGCAGCGCCTTTACCGTGCGGTTGCCGAAACGGCATGGCGATGGTAAATGGAAACCATTGGAGACAAGGGAACCTAAACCGATTTTTGCCCTAACGACGGAGGAAAGCGGTATAGAAGATCGTGTGACCGGCGAAGAGAATCGTACACGTCTGCTCATTATTGAAGATAATAACGATGTAGCACGCTACATCGGCAGTCAAATCTCCGACGAATACGATATTTTCTTTGCATCCGACGGTAGGCACGGGCTGGAAAAAGCGCGCGAAATTGTGCCTGACCTGATGATCACCGACCTGATGATGCCCGAGATGGACGGACTTGAAGTGTGCCGGAGTGTACGTGCCGATGAACTGATCAGTCACGTGCCTATCATTGTGATTACGGCCAAAGTGACGGATGCCGACCGTGTGAAAGGGTTAGAGGCCGGGGCGGATGCTTATCTCGGAAAACCGTTCAATGGTGACGAACTGCGTGTGCGCATCCGGAAATTGCTTGAACAGCGTCGCTTCTTGCGCGAAAAGTTCTCGAAGGCGCTGGCCGAAGGCAAGGAGGCCGAAGTGCAGCACACCGATGCCGACAACCGTTTCCTCTCCAAAACGGTCGATGCCGTCTATCTGCTGATGGACAAGCAGCAGTTGGACGTGAATGCGCTGGCCGACAAACTTTGTCTGAGTCCGCGCCAGTTTCATCGCAAAATAACCGGATTGACGGGAGAGACACCCATGGCTTTTGTCATGCAAATAAGGATGAAACGGGCAAAGCAATTGCTCGACTCCAAGCCCGAATGGAGCATCGACGAGGTGGCCGAACGTTGCGGATTCGATCACTATTCCGGCTTTTATCACGCTTTTAAGAAAATGTTCGGCATCTCTCCTTCGCAATACAGGCGAAGAGGAGCGGAGTAATTCCGGATTTGTTGGCCGAACCTTGAAACTCTGAAAGTCCATACTGATAAAAAGAGAGCCGACTCAAAATGAGTCGGCTCTCTTTTCAGGGAACTTGATGCGGTTGCTCTGCCGAAACGTGCAATGCGATTCCGGCAAAGTAACTCACTGTTTATTTACTCGTGGAACAGCTGATTCTCAGCGATCGCTTCAAATTTTTCGGCATCGGCTTTGCGGATTTTTACGCTACCGTTGCCCCAGTTTGAAGGCCATCCGCCGATGATGTGTCCGAGGAAAACGACCTTGAACTCGTGCAGTCCTTTGGCCAGCGCTACCGAACAGTCGCGACGCGAGAAGCGTTTCGTTTCGCCGGTGTTGCTGATCAGCCTCCGACCGTCGACCCATACCTCTTCGAGGTCGGACGAGAAGTAGTAGACGCCGTCTTCGGGAATGTCTACATAGCCTTCGGCCATGGCGGCATATTGCTTCACTCCGCGCATCGATTCGCTGCTTTTAACGACCTTCGTAATTTCAGCAAGGCTCTTGATCGTCGATGCTTTCCAGTCGGTAACATCCGCCAACTTCGACGGTTCGAGGAACATGCCGTCCGTTACCTGCATCTTCAAACCCGGCTTGGCCGCAGCTGCTTCTTTGGCCGGTGCCAGTGCCTGCTTCTCTACGGTGATGGTGCGCACGGGGCTCATCTTTCCCGAAGGCAGTACGGAACGGATTTTCAACGTGGCTGATTCCGTAAATTCCAGCGGCGATTCGTATATGGCCGATTCGGGTGTGGGATCGTTGCCGTCTGTCGTGTAAACAACCTTGACAGGGCGGTTCGTCGTAAACTCGAGCGATGCCTTATCGGTGAACGCTACGAAATTGCATGATCCGTTCGGCTGTTCGGGCTGAGGAATGTAATAGTTAACCTTATGTTCGTCGAGACGCACGCAGGCGTTGTTCAACCGGCGCAAGAAGTCGTTATAGTTTTTCTTTTCGGGCTGTGTCCATGCAATCTCGCTTAGCGCCAGCACACGCGGATAAGCGCGATATTCCAAGATGTCGGTCGTGTACAGGTATTCCGACCACAAGTTACATTGAACGCCTTTGACGAAGTGGTCTTTGCCGAGCTTGATCAGGGTGTCGGGTGTCGGGTTGTAACTGTACGTCTTCTCTAACTTCGCGTTGCCGCCGATGGCTACCGGCTCGATTTTCGGATCGCCCTGATAGTGGTCGATGTACATCCCTCCCGATCCGGGCGTCATGATCACGTCGTGATCCATATTAGCCGCGGCAATGCCGCCGGCCTCGCCACGCCACGACATCACCGTGGCCGATGGTGCCAGACCGCCTTCCAGAATTTCGTCCCAGCCAATCAGACGCTTGCCGTGTCCGTTCAGCACTTTCTCGATACGACGGATTACGTAGCTCTGCAGCTCTTCTTCGTTCTTCAGACCTTCTTCGCGGATACGCTTTTGGCAAAGCGGACATTGCTTCCAGCTGCTCTTGGGACACTCGTCTCCGCCGATGTGGAAATAGGTGCCGGGGAACAGCGGGATCATTTCGGCGATTACGTCTTCAAGAAACCGGAAAGTCTCTTCTTTTCCGGGGCACATGACAATGTCTTCGACGCCCCAAATGATACGCGGCGTGATGGAATCGCCCTTGCACGAAAGTTCCGGATAGGCTGCGATGGCTGCGAGTTCATGTCCCGGAATTTCCAGTTCGGGAACGACGGTGATAAAACGCTCGGCAGCATAGGCTACGATTTCTTTGATCTCTTCCTGAGTGTAGAAACCGCCGTACTCCGTACCTTCTCCGTCGATACGCTTCGACCCGATCTCCGCCAGTTTCGGATACTTCTTGATCTCGATACGCCAGCCCTGATCTTCGGTCAGATGCCAGTGCAAGCGGTTGATTTTGAAGAGGGCTAAAACATCGATATGCTTCTTCACATTCTCGACCGGGATAAAGTGACGGCACGGATCGAGCATGACTCCGCGGTAGCCGAATCGGGGGGCGTCCTGAATGTTTACGCACGGAGCCACCCATGCCATACCATCGACGGTTGTGCTGCTTTCCACCTCGGCGGGCAGCAGTTGCAGGAAGCTCTGCATGGCGTAGAACAACCCTTGTGGGGTGCGCGCCTTGGCCGTGACCTTGTCTTTCGTTACCTCCAGTGTATAACCTTCTTCATGCTCTACCGATTCGTCGATCAGTAACACGATCGCATTCGATGCCGTTTCCTGGTCGGTCACTTGCAGCGTAAAACCGGTTGAGAGGTTGAGCTTGCCGGCGATAAACTCGGCGACCGTCCGGGCACCGGCGTCCTGTGCATAAAAAACGGTGTTCTTTTTCAGCTGAAAAGAACCTTCGCCCTGCTCCAGACTTTGCGGTTGAGGAATGATGTTGATTCCCTGATTGTAACTTTGCTGATTCGTGACCGGTTGCTTATTGTCGCACGCCGTCAGGCAGCATGCGCCGATCACTGCGGATAAAAATAATTTCTTCATATAATAATATAATAATTGAATTTGTGTTCCGGAGGATTACCATGCATACAACGGATAGTCTTTCATCGTCTGATTCACTTTGCTGCGCACGGAAGCGATCGTTGTTTCCGATTCGGGATTGGAAAGTACGGTGTCGATCATCTCGACAATCTCACCCATCAGCGGCTCTTTTACTCCGCGTGTGGTGATGGCCGGCGTACCGATACGGATGCCCGACGTTTGGAACGGCGAACGGCTGTCGAACGGTACCATATTCTTGTTCACCGTAATATCGGCGGCAACTAACGCTTTTTCAGCTACCTTACCTGTCAACTCGGGGAATTTGGTACGCAGGTCGATAAGCATGCTGTGGTTGTCCGTTCCGCCCGAAATGATTTTGTAGCCCTTGTCGATAAAGGCTTGTGCCATCACGGCTGCATTTTTCTTTACCTGTGTTTGATAAGTCTTGTATTCGGGTTCAAGCGCTTCGCCGAATGACATGGCTTTGGCGGCAATCACATGTTCGAGCGGACCACCCTGAATACCGGGGAATACCGCCGAATCGAGCAGCTGAGACATGGTTTTGATTTCGCCTTTCGGTGTTTTCTTGCCCCATGGATTTTCAAAATCCTTGCCCAGCAAAATCACACCACCGCGCGGGCCGCGCAGGGTCTTATGCGTCGTTGAAGTGACGATATGGGCGTGTGGCAGCGGGTTGTTCAGTAAACCGGCAGCAATCAGGCCGGCCGGGTGTGCCATATCGATCATCAGCAATGCGCCGACTTTGTCGGCAATCGCACGCATTCTGGCATAATCCCAGTCCCGAGAATAAGCGGAAGCTCCTCCGACAATTAATTTCGGTTTCTCGCGCAATGCCACTTCTTCCATCTGTTCGTAATCCACGCGTCCCGTATCTTCTTTTACATTATATTCGACGGCGCGATACAAGATACCTGAGCTGTTTACCGGCGAACCGTGCGAAAGATGCCCTCCGTGCGAGAGGTTTAAGCCTAAGAACGTATCGCCCGGATTCAGGACTGCCAGAAAGACGGCCGCGTTTGCCTGTGCTCCAGAATGTGGCTGCACGTTAGCCCATTCGGCCCCGAAGAGCTTTTTCAGCCGTTCGATGGCCAGATTCTCGCTTTCGTCTACCACTTCGCAGCCCCCGTAATAACGTTTCCCGGGATATCCTTCGGCATACTTGTTGGTAAGGTAACTGCCCATGGCCTGCATCACCTGTTCACTCACGAAGTTTTCCGAAGCAATCAACTCGATACCTTTCAACTGGCGTTGATGTTCACGTTCGATAATTTCAAAAATTACACTGTCTCGTTTCATAGAAATATATTTGTTAAAGATTTATATGTTTGTTTATCCTTCCGTCTGTTGCTATAATCACTTGTTTTTCATTTTTATTTTAGAGGCGTAAAGGTATTGTTTTTTTATGAATATACCGAATGATTGCGGGGGATTCTCTGTTAAAAAGTTATTTCGCATACGTTACATATACGACTGGCATGACACACTCATAAATGAACCTTGAGGAAGGCCCAGTCTCTTTTATTTCGTCCATGCCATAGGAGGGGTAGAAAGGGTGCATTTGTAGGTATGGTTCAGCCTTTGCAAACGATGCGTCGGTTGGCATGTATGTTGGGAAAATCGTTTCGATACGGAGTATAAAAAAACGTCTCGGCTAGAAAAAGCCAAGACGTTTTATGATTTTCTTTTGTTGCTCTGCAACTTCTGAAAGTAGTCCCGCCGGGAATCGAACCCGGATTTAAAGTTTAGGAAACTTCCGTTCTATCCATTGAACTACAGAACCGGTTCTTAAAAGGACCGGCCAACCGCTTTAACCGTCGGCCGGTAGTCCCTACTGATGCGACCTGTCTTTATTTCATTCTGCTCTCTACCACTTCCCAGTCGATGATGCTCCATACCGCTTCGATATGGTCGGCACGTCTGTTCTGGTAATCCAGATAGTAAGCGTGTTCCCACACGTCGATACCGAAGATCGGAGTGTATCCTCTCCGTACCGGATTGGAGCCGTTGGCTTCCTGTGTGATCACTAATTTACCTTCTTTATCGATGGATAAGAAAGCCCATCCCGATCCGAACAAGGTTAAGGATGCCTCCGTAAACTTCTTTTGGAAAGCCTCGAAGCTACCGAAATCGCGATTGATGGCTTCGGCAAGTTTGCCCTTAGGAGCGTTATGCTCTGTCTGAGGCTTGAATTGCAGGAAGTAAAGTTCATGATTCAGCGCTTGACCGGCATTGTTGAAAATAGCACCGTCGGGGGCTGTTTTAACAATCTCCACAATGCTTTTTCCTTCGTATTCCGTACCTACTATAAGTTTGTTCAATGTATTTACATAGTTCTGTAAATGTTTACCATAATGATATTCAATTGTCTGCTGGCTGATTACAGGTTCCAATGCATTCTGTGCATAGGGAAGCTTTGGTGTTTCAAAACTCATAAGTGTAATGCTTAAAAATGTAAAAACTAATGTTGATAAAATCGCTTTCATACAAGTGAATTTATAAATTTATCCGTTACAAAGATACGCACTTTCGGATAAAAAACCAAATGTCGACTCGGATATCTTTAAAGAGTTGGATATTTTTTATTGATCAAAAAGGATTTGCATGACTTCAAGTGACTTTATCTCCGGAAAATCAGATAGATGGAGACGGTAGTAGTCGAGAATATGGCGGATGATACGCGTACGTTCTGTTCGGGAAAAAGTGAACACCGACATATTTTGGAAATTCATTTTTAACAAACGGGCGAAGACGAAGCTCTCCTCCCTGCTTAAATAATGATTGTGTTCGGGAAGAGTACTCGAAAATGTACCATTCAACAGATCAAAATATTGTCCTTCGGCATACAGTTCTTTATTGGGATGGATGCCAAGGTAGTTCGAGAGGCGGAATAGAAATGCGAGATGAAAGTTGGCGACGCCTTCGTCGGCAATTTCGAGCCATCGGATGGCATGATACACGTAGTTGAACAAGGGTCTGTTCGCTTCTTTTTCCTGGATAACCCGGTAGAGAACCTCGGACAGGAACAAGGCTTCGGCGTTCTTTACAGGGTGCTGATGGAGTTGCATCGCCGGAAAGGCGGGCCGGGCTTCGCATATGCGTTGAATCTCTCTGTTGTTCAGATGTTCCACTTCCATGTCAAGGACGGAAAGAGGCATCAGAAAAGCATGCGGAATCTTTGTTTTCTTACGGTGCGAGTTCGTCACCATGTAAGCAATACGTCCGAATTCTTCCGTGTACACAGTGATGATCATGTACTTGTCGTTGTACGGAAGGGTGTGTAATACAATTCCCTTTGTTTTATGCAGCATCCCGATGCAAAAATAGTAAAAAAACAGATGTGGATGTCTGTTGGTTTAAATCGCTTGTTTTTAGGAAGCTATGTTTGTTTTGAGATTTTGATACGATTATCCTGTGATGGCAGAAGGCTGTCTATTCATTGTTGAAGTAATTTTCTATATAGAATTTATCAGTCAAATATTTTTCCTGCCACATTGGATTTTGCTTGTCGAGTAGAATACCCTCTGCAAATCCGATAGCATAAAAACTAACGCGTTTATCTTTTTCCAATTTTGAAGTCGCTATAGAGTTTAACTCAGATAAATAAAACTTGTCCTTCAAGCTGTTAAAAGGTGTAAAGTCTTCTAGCTGTGCCATCTCGGGCGTCGGGGTATAATTATCTAACGCTTTTATGAATTTATATTCAGTATATCTTGCAATACCTTCTTGCCATATTTGAAACGAAAAATAGCGATAATCAGAAGGACTTAGTGCGTTTTTAAGTCTTTTCCTTTGTGTTAAGTAGTTTCTAAAATCTTTCTTAAAAGACTTCTTTTCTATACTAGAAATCACCTTGAGTAATGCGGAAGTGTATTTTTTGAATTGTTCAATAACATTTGAATTGTCATAAGGGAATGCGTAATTTAATTGCCACATTCCGGTTTCGTCATCACCAGATAAATCCAATGCATTTACTTTGTCATAATAGTGCTGTGAAGTAAATTGATACTGATGGAAATGTTCGTGTAATAAGGTAATTGTCCAATCAGATGAGTTCTTGTTTGTTTTTTCAGGTGTTCCAACAACGATGCAATTCACCCCATTTACTGCTGGAAAGGTAGCTAAATAGAAATCGGGAAATAGTCTTTTCCTGTATAGAATTTTTGTGTTCAATATTTTATCATCTTCTGATAGTTTAAAATCATCTGATGGATAAGGGTGATTAACCAAAAATTCAAGGCTGTCTGTTACAAGTAATATCACAAAAGGAACTTTATTTATTCCATTCCAGATTTTTTCTCCCATTTGTTTGGAAATATTGATGGCTTCTCTAATTCTGATTTTATCTTCGTACCTCATCTTAGGGGTATCTTGTCCATAAGCAAAAGAGAGTGAACTTAAATACACCATTAGAAAAAATGTTATTTTTTTCATTTTCTACTATTTATTTTTTTGTGCTTACTTATAATGCCACAAATATATGAAGTTTTATTTATCTAATACATAATGTTATTCTTTTATTTTTAGGGTATGTTTAAAAATAAGATGCTCTTGCTACAAACTATTTATTAAAATCATGTTTATATAAATTTGTTGAGTTCTCTTCATGGGCTTGTCGGGCAAATACTTTTTCCGATATGACGGCATTATGCGGAAATTGCTTACTTTTGCACATTCGTAATAAGTATTCAAATTCGTCTAAATATATGTCGGAACGAAAAGTAAGAGTGCGTTTTGCACCCAGTCCAACGGGGCCGCTTCATATCGGCGGTGTACGTACAGCCCTGTATAATTATTTGTTTGCCAAACAGCATGGCGGGGAGATGATTCTTCGTATCGAAGATACGGACACACAGCGCTTTGTGCCTGGTGCGGAAGAGTATATCATCGAGTCGTTTCAATGGCTTGGCCTTCCTTTCGACGAGGGTGTGGGTTATGGAGGAAAGTTTGGCCCTTACCGTCAGAGCGAACGGAAAGAGATTTACAAACAGTATGTAGACCGATTGCTGAATGCGGGACGGGCTTATATCGCTTTCGATACGCCCGAAGAGCTGGAAGCCAAGCGAAAGGAGATTCCGAACTTCCAGTACGATGCCTCGACCCGGATGCAGATGCGTAACTCCCTGACACTTTCGGCTGAGGAAGTGAAGTCTCTGATCGATGCGGGACACCGTTATGTGGTGCGTACGAAAATCGAACCGGACGAAGACATCCATGTGAACGATCTGATACGTGGTGAAGTTGTTATCAATAGTTCGATCCTTGACGATAAGGTGCTGTATAAATCGGCCGATCATTTGCCGACGTATCATCTGGCGAATATCGTGGACGACCATTTGATGGAGATTACTCACGTGATTCGCGGGGAGGAGTGGCTCTCGAGCGCTCCGTTGCATGTCTTGCTTTATCGTTATCTCGGTTGGGCCGATACGATGCCTTGCTTTGCACATCTGCCATTGCTCCTTAAACCCGAAGGGGGAGGGAAGCTGAGCAAGCGCGACGGAGACCGTTTGGGCTTTCCCGTCTTTCCGCTCGAATGGCATGATCCGAAGAGCGGCGAAGTGTCATCGGGATATCGTGAGAGCGGCTATCTGCCCGAGGCTGTCATCAATTTTCTGGCACTGCTCGGATGGAATCCCGGAGATGATCGCGAACTGATGGCGATGGACGAACTGATTTCGCTTTTCGACTTGGCTCATTGCAGCAAGAGCGGTGCGAAATTCGACTACGAGAAAGGCAAATGGTTCAATCATCAATATATCCGTAAGCGCAGCGATAAAGATATCGCCGCCATGTTTCGCCCTGTTCTCGAGCAGCACGGTGTTGTCGGTACGGATGAGGCTTATGTCGAAAAAGTCGTCGGACTGATGAAAGAGCGCGTGAGTTTCGTGCCCGAGCTGTGGGAGCAGACGTATTATTTCTTTGTCGCTCCGGAAACATACGACGAGAAGACGCGCCGGAAACGCTGGAAGGAAGACAGTGCCGCACAGTTGACGGAACTGATCGAGGTGTTACGCCCTCGTGAGCCGTTTGATGTAGAGGGTACCGAAGAATATGTGAAAACATGGATTGCAGGGAAAGGGTACAATCTCGGGAATATCATGAATGCCGCACGTTTGGCGCTTGTGGGGCAGGGCATCGGGCCGCAAGTGTTTCATATCACCGAAGCGATCGGCAAGGAGGAGACTATTCGAAGAATCGGCCGTGCGATAGAAGTGTTAGGTTGATGCGTCACGTTTACACACTGGCATTGCATTTATATGCGTTGGTTGTCGAACTGTCTTCGTTCTTCCATCGTAAGGCGCGGATGACCCGCGTGGGACAGTGGCATACCAACGGCATCCTTCGGAAGAAAATCAATCGAAATGCCCGATATATCTGGTTTCATGCCGCCTCGCTCGGTGAGTTTGAACAAGGACGCCCTTTGATGGAGGCGATTCGCAAGCGTTATCCCGACTATAAAATTCTGTTGACGTTCTTTTCGCCATCCGGCTACGAAGTGCGTAAGAATTACGACGGGGCGGATGTGATCTGTTATTTGCCCTTCGATACGCCGTATAAGGTGAGGAAGTTTTTGCATCTGGCCAATCCGGTGGTGGCGGTCTTTATCAAATACGAGTTTTGGCTGAACTATCTGACGGAGTTGAAAAAAAGAAAGATCCCGACGTACCTCGTCTCCGGTATTTTTCGGCGTGAACAGCTGTTTTTCAAATGGTACGGAAGCTGGTACAAGAAAGCGCTTACCTGTTTCGAGCGTCTGTTTGTGCAGGACGAAGCCTCGCGAAGCCTGCTGGCTGAGTTCGGGATTACGAACGTTCAGGTGTGCGGAGATACGCGTTTCGACCGGGTGCTGGCCGTGCAGCGGCAGGCACGCGAGCTTCCCGCGGTGAAAGAATTTGCAGGAGACGGAACTTCGCTGATTCTGGTCGCAGGCAGTTCATGGCCCGAAGACGAGTCGATCCTTATTCCATATTTTAATACGCATCCGGAAGTGAAACTGATCATTGCGCCGCATGAAATCCCACGGGAACATCTGCTGTATATCGAATCACTGCTCCATCGTCCTTCCATTCGTCTCTCCGAGACGAACGATCAGCCGGTGTCCGGTAAGGACTGTCTGATTATCGACAGCTTCGGTTTGCTGTCGTCCATCTATCGTTACGGAGAGGTGGCTTATGTGGGGGGCGGGTTCGGAAAAGGGATCCACAACACGCTTGAAGCGGCTGTTTACGGTATCCCGGTGCTGTTCGGACCCAGATATCAGAAATTTCGCGAAGCGCATGAACTGATTGCCTGCGGAGGAGGATTCTCTTTACAGAATGAAGCCGCGTTTATAATCCGCATGGATGAATTTATCCGTAATCCGGCTCAACGTGCGAAAGCCGGACAAATCGTCGGTGATTATGTCCGGCGGAACAGCGGTGTAACCGACCGAATCCTTGGGGAAATGCGTTTATGACCGTTACTTCTCCCTGAATATCCGGTCATTATCGAGCAGGGTGCGGGTGTCTTGAATAAATTGGAGGTAATTTTCCCGTTGTCCGGATGGTAGCGGAAGCGTATCGGCTACCGAGGGGGGAAGAATGCGATAGTTCGGCATGGAAACCCATACCGGCGTATAGTACGGACAAATCGAGATTTGTCCATTTCTCTTTTCAATATCGAGCGTAACGATCAGTCCCCCGTCTTTGTATCGGTCACGCTGGTTCGATACGAAGTTGCCCAGCGAGTAGACTGTCACGGAACGGATGGTGCTGTCCGTATCGTATCCGGCTTCGAAAGGCTGGATCACGTGCGGATGACTGCCCATCACGATTTCCGTCCCATAGCGATGACATAGCTCCGCCAGCATCCGTTGAGTATTGTTGGGTTTTCGTACGTACTCATCTCCCCAGTGAAAGAACACGATGATACAATCCGTTTCGGAGCGGTCGATTCCCTTTAAATCGTTTTGAATGACTGTCGTGTCGATCAGGTTCACGATCGTTCCTTCAGGGATGGGGACGCCATTGGTATCGTATGTATAGTTGAGCAGGGCAAACCGGATACCCTTGACCTCGAAGCGCAACGGGTGGTTCATTCGATATCGCGTACTGTCGATAAACGCACCGGTGTGAGCAATCCGCAGCGAGTCGAAACGCGCCGTCATGTACCCGATTCCTGCTCGCCCGTTGTCACAAATATGGTTGTTGGCCATCACCACGGCGTCCATGCCGATATCGTGAAGGGCATCCGCCAGTTGTGCCGGAGAGCGAAACATCGGATAGCCTGTATAACGGGAAGTAGGCGTGAGTGTTGTTTCGAAGTTTAACATGGCAAAGTCCGCCTCTTCGAAGATCGGTTTGACGTAACGAAACGTTTCCGAATAGTCGAAGGTCCCGTCCGGCCGACGGGCCGCACGAACCTGTGGCATGTGTTGCATCAGATCACCGGCAAAGACGAGCCTTGCCCGTTGCGGTTCGCCGATCTGCAGCGCTGTGTCCTCGGGCAATGCGGAGCTCTTCTCTCGAGTCAGAGCATGCCATGCTACATAGCCCGTAACGGATGCAATGAATGTGAGTGCCGGAATCAGAAGATTCCTGGAAAAAGGATGCATCATTCTTCCAATTTATACCAGGAAGCGTACATGTGGTAATTCCGTGCGATCTTCTGATTGATTTCTTTCGATTGCTCGGGGTCTACTTTCTTCACGAACTTCGCGGGTGCTCCGGCATAAATACTCCCCGGCTCTACCCGGGTGTTGCTTAGTACGACCGATCCCGCCGCCACGATGGCACCCTCACCGATCACTGCGTGATCGAGCACTACGGCGCCCATCCCGATCAGCGCACCGTCACATATCTTGGCGCCGTGAATGGTGACATTATGTCCGACGGATACATTGTCGCCGATCTCGATCGTCGATTTTTCATATAAGGTATGCAGTACCGAGCCGTCCTGTATATTGACCCCGTTCCCGATACGGATCGAGTTTACATCGCCGCGTAATATCGCACTGAACCAGATACTGCATCCTTCGCCAATCACCACATCTCCGATAATGGTTGCGTTGTCTGCCAGATAAGTGTCTTTCCCGATCAAGGGTACGAAGCCCCGAACTGATTTTATAAGTGCCATTGTTTTATTGTTATGGATGAATTTGTCTGTATGGATTGGGTACAAAGATAGATAAAAAGAACGGAAGTTGTTTATTCGGTTAAAAATATATCGGAATGTTTTGTAAGTAATAAAACTATCCGTACTTTTGTGCCCGATTTTTACGGATGAAATAAAATAAGCATTAAAATAAGAGTTTATGATTGTAGTTCCATTAAAAGAAGGCGAAAGCATCGAAAGAGCATTGAAGAAGTTCAAAAGAAAGTTTGAAAAAACAGGGGTTGTAAAAGAGCTGAGAAGACGTCAGGCTTTTACCAAACCTTCCGTTGAAAAAAGGAAAGAACGTATTCGTGCGATTTACGTGCAGCAATTACAGCAAGCCGAAGAGTAATCATTCGTTTTTTTACTCCTTTTTTTGGTTTAATAAAAAAATCTCCTTATATTCGTCGCATTAAAACAATGCGACGTGAATGTTTTTATTAAGCCATTTTTAAGTTACCTTCGCTATGAGAGGGGGTATTCTGCTCATACTGTAATGGCATACGAGCGTGATTTGCTTCAGTTTGAGTCGTTTGTCTATGCGAATGCGGAAGGAGCAGTGATTGACGTTCGGTTGATCGATGCTGATTGTGTTCGTTCGTGGATGGTTTCTCTTTTAGACAAGTCAATGGCTCCCGGATCGGTCAACCGCAAATTGAGTTCGCTGAAATCATTCTTTAAGTTTTTGCTGAAGCAGGGGGTATTGTCTGAAAGTCCCGTACGTTTGGTGGTGGGACCCAAGCAGTCTCGTCCGTTACCTTTCTTTGTGAAAGAGAAAGAGATGGCTGATTTGCTTGATGGTCCATCTTTCGACTCTGATTTTGAAGGCAGGCGTGACCGTCTTCTGCTTGAAATGTTGTATCAAACAGGTCTGCGACGCTCGGAACTTGTCGGAATTCGGTATGCCGATATTGATATGGAAGCCATGCAGCTCAGGGTAAACGGCAAGCGCAATAAGCAACGTATCATTCCGTTTGCAGGGCGTTTGAAAGAGATGATACTTCATTATATCTCATTGAAAGAGAGAGTGATTCCTGCCGATGATGCAAGGTATCTCTTTGTGCGAAAAAACGGCGAACCTTTGACGGGGTCCATCGTCTATCGTATAGTTCGAAAGCGGCTGTCCGGTATCCCGATGTTGGCAAAATGCAGTCCGCATGTGCTCAGGCATTCATTTGCAACGAGTATGTTGAATGACGGAGCGGAGTTGAATGCCGTGAAAGAGCTGCTCGGACACGGCAGTCTGGCTTCTACCTCTGTTTATACGCATATCACTTTTGAAGAACTAAAAAAAATGTATCATGCTCATCCGAGAGCGAAAAAGTAAGGAGGTAAATTATGGAAATTAGAGTTCAAGCAATTCATTTTGACGCAACCGAACGTTTGGAGGCGTTTATTCAGAAAAAAGTTTCGAAGCTGAATCAGTATCATGACGGCATTTTGGACGCAGAGGTGACCTTGCGTGTCGTGAAGCCGGAATCGGCTCAAAACAAACAGGTTGGTGTTCGTTTAAAAATAAAGAACAACGACCTTTTTGCCGAGAAAGTCAATGATACATTCGAGGAGGCGGTTGATGATGCTGTTGTTGCTTTAGAGAAGCAATTGATTAAAGTAAAAGAAAAAAGCAGGGCAAAGTAAAAAAAAGAAAGTAGAAATTTGCTACGTAATAAAATAATGTCTAAATTTGCAGCCGTTTCGCTTACCACGAAGCGGCTCATTTTATGCTAAAGGCCTCTTTAGCTCAGTTGGCCAGAGCACGTGATTTGTAATCTCGGGGTCGTTGGTTCGAATCCGACAAGAGGCTCGAAAGAGAAGAGGGGGGTGAAGTGAATGGAAAAGATGGTTTTTGAACGAATGGCTATTATAATTATAGTACGTGCGTACATTAGAAGATAATGGTGCGTTTATGAACGGATGTGTAACGCCTGTGTAGCTCAGCGGTAGAGCACTTCCTTGGTAAGGAAGAGGTCCCGAGTTCAAGTCTCGGCACCGGCTCGGATAAATAGAAAAGAAGAAGGAAATTATTAATTATTACATAAAAGACAATTTGAGTTATGGCAAAAGAACATTTTAACAGGACAAAACCGCATGTAAACATCGGTACGATCGGTCACGTTGACCATGGTAAAACGACCTTGACAGCTGCTATTACAACTGTTTTGGCGAAGAAAGGTCTTTCCGAGCTGCGTTCGTTCGATTCGATCGATAACGCTCCGGAAGAAAAGGAAAGAGGTATTACCATTAATACGTCGCACGTGGAATATGAGACGGCAAACCGTCACTATGCACACGTAGACTGTCCGGGTCACGCCGACTATGTGAAGAATATGGTAACGGGGGCTGCTCAGATGGATGGCGCTATCATCGTTGTGGCTGCTACCGACGGTCCGATGCCTCAGACTCGCGAACATATCTTGTTGGCTCGCCAGGTGAACGTTCCTCGTTTGGTTGTGTTTATGAACAAATGCGATATGGTGGACGATGCTGAAATGCTGGAGCTTGTAGAAATGGAAATGCGCGAACTGCTTTCGTTCTATAATTTCGATGGCGATAATACTCCTGTTATTCAGGGTTCTGCCTTGGGTGGCTTGAATGGAGATGCTAAATGGGAAGAAAAGATCATGGAGTTGATGGATGCCGTCGATTCTTGGATTCCGCTGCCTCCGCGCGATGTGGATAAACCGTTCTTGATGCCGGTGGAAGACGTGTTCTCGATTACGGGACGTGGTACAGTAGCTACGGGACGTATCGAAACGGGAGTGGTCCACACGGGAGATGAAGTGCAGATTATTGGTCTGGGCGCTGACGGAAAAAAATCCGTGGTAACAGGGGTTGAAATGTTCCGTAAGATTCTGGACGAAGGTCAGGCCGGAGATAACGTGGGTCTGTTGCTCCGTGGTATTGACAAGAATGAAATCAAGCGCGGTATGGTGCTTTGCCATCCGGGGCAGGTTAAGCCTCACTCCAAGTTTAAGGCGGAGGTTTATATCTTGAAGAAAGAAGAAGGCGGCCGTCATACGCCGTTCCACAATAAATATCGTCCGCAGTTCTATATCCGTACGCTGGATGTGACGGGTGAAATCACTCTGCCGAGTGGCGTGGAGATGGTTATGCCCGGTGATAACGTGACAATCGAGGTGGAATTGATCTATCCGGTAGCATGTAATATCGGTTTGCGTTTCGCCATCCGTGAAGGAGGCCGTACGGTAGGTGCCGGTCAGATTACGGAATTGTTGGATTAAGTTTTAACAGCATACAGTCGATTGGTTCATAACGGTCGACTGTGCTTTACGGAAGTAGCTCAGTCGGTAGAGCACTGGTCTCCAAAACCAGGTGTCGGGAGTTCGAGCCTCTCCTTCCGTGCAATAAATAACGAATAATGAAGAGAGTAATAGCTTATATCAAAGACTCGTATAACGAGCTTGTACATAAGGTTTCTTGGCCGACGAAAGCCGAGCTGTCAAATAGTGCTGTCGTTGTTATGTTTGCTTCCCTTATCATAGCAGTACTTATTGGCGCCATTGACTTCGGATTTGAGGCTGTGATGAAATTCATCTACAGTTTATAGGTTTTTTTGTAATGTCAGATTCTCAACAAAAATTCTATGTTCTCCGCGCAATCAGCGGGAAGGAGAATAAGGTGCGTGAATATCTGGAGGCTGAAATGAGAAATTCGGACTTGGGAAATTATGTTTCACAAGTGCTTATTCCAACAGAGAAGACGTTTACCATGCGTAATGGCAAAAAGGTCGTCAAAGAGCGCGCCTATTTGCCGGGATACGTATTGGTGGAGGCCAATCTGGTGGGCGAGGTGATCCATCGTTTGCGCGAGATACCCAATGTGATCGGATTTTTGGGTGGGGTGGAGCACCCTATTCCTTTGCGTCCGTCGGAGGTGAGTCGTGTGTTAGGGACACTGGATGAATTACAGGAGCAACCGGAAGAACTCGATGTTCAGTATGATGTAGGTGAGACCGTGAAAGTGACGTATGGCCCTTTCAACGGCTTCAGCGGTATCATTGAAGAAGTGAATGCGGAGAAAAAGAAACTCAAGGTGATTGTTAAAATCTTTGGACGTAAAACGCCCCTTGAATTAAGTTATGTACAAGTAGAGAAAGAATAGTCGTGGTTACGAATGACGGGTTCTTTTTCAAGATATGAATTAAATATTAAATTAAAAAAAGATGGCGAAAGAAATTGCTGGACAAATTAAATTACAGATAAAAGGAGGAGCAGCCAACCCTTCTCCTCCTGTTGGACCTGCATTGGGCTCCAAAGGGATAAATATCATGGAGTTCTGCAAGCAATTCAATGCCAGGACCCAAGACAAGGCCGGTAAGGTGTTGCCTGTGGTAATTACCTATTATGCGGATAAGACGTTTGACTTCGTTGTAAAGACACCGCCTGTTGCTGTGCAGCTGCTTGAGGCCAGCAAGCAAAAGAGCGGGTCGGCACAACCTAACCGTAAGAAAGTGGCGCAAGTCACTTGGGATACGGTGAAGGCCATTGCTGAAGACAAGTTGGTCGATCTGAACTGCTTTACCGTTGAATCTGCGATGAAGATGGTCGCCGGTACAGCGCGAAGCATGGGGATTACGGTCACTGGAACATTCCCGGAAACGAACCATTAAAAGTCGATTGGAAGATGAGTAAAGTAACGAAAAATCGGAAATTGGCGGCGGGTAAGCTTGAAGAAGGGAAAATGTACACATTGCAGGAAGCTTCGGCATTAGTCAAAGAAATCACGACAACTAAGTTTGATGCTTCGGTAGATGTGGATGTTCGTCTCGGTGTTGACCCCCGTAAATCCAACCAAATGGTGAGAGGGGTAGTATCGCTTCCTCACGGGACAGGTAAAGAAACAAGGGTTCTTGTATTGTGTACTCCTGATAAAGAAGCCGAGGCAAAAGCGGCCGGAGCCGATTATGTAGGACTGGATGAGTATATCGAAAAAATCAAAGGCGGATGGACCGATATTGATATTATCATCACGATGCCCGCTATCATGGGTAAAATTGGTGCATTAGGACGTGTCTTGGGCCCTCGCGGCTTGATGCCGAATCCTAAAAGCGGAACCGTAACGAATGAAATTGGGAACGCCGTGAAAGAGGTGAAACAAGGTAAAATCGATTTTAAAGTCGACAAAGCCGGAATCGTTCACTCTTCTGTCGGTAAAGTATCTTTTAGCCCGGAGCAGATAAGCGGAAATGCGAAAGAATTTATTTCAACGCTTATCAAATTGAAACCGTCGGCAGCCAAAGGTACTTATATAAAGAGCATTTATCTTTCCAGTACAATGAGTCCGGGAATAAAGGTTGACCCGAAAACGCTTGAAGATTAATTACTTTAAAGTTTAGGAACAGATGAAAAAGGAAGATAAAGGTATCGTTGTTGAACGGCTGGCCGAAACATTGAAAGCGTATGGAAACTTCTACTTGACGGACATCGAAGCCTTGGATGCGGAGAAGACGAGTGCGTTGAGAAGGGTTTGTTACAAGGAAAATGTGAAGTTAGTCGTTGTAAAAAATACTTTGTTTAAAAAAGCTTTGGAGTCCATGGACACGGACTACTCGGCATTGTATGAAACCCTCAAGGGGAATACGGCCGTTATGTTTTCGAACGTGGTGAATGCTCCGGCTCGCTTGATGAAGGATTTTACGAAAGGCATGAAAGGAGAGGTTAAGCCTCAACTGAAAGCTGCCTATGTACAGGAAAGTTTCTACATTGGGGCAGAAAATTTGGATGCTTTGGTCAATCTGAAGAGCAGAGAAGAGATGATTGGAGATGTGATTGGATTGTTGCAGTCGCCGATCAAGAATGTGATGTCTGCTTTGCAATCTTCATCCGGACAGGCAATTCATGGTATTTTACAAACGCTCGAGAAGAGATAAAAATTTAATTAATAGAATAATAATCATTTAAATCATACAAAAATGGCAGATTTGAAAGCTTTTGCAGAACAATTGGTAAATCTTACCGTAAAGGAAGTGAGCGAATTAACGACGATTTTGAAAGAAGAATACGGCATTGAACCGGCTGCGGCAGCCGTAGCGGTAGCAGCCGGTCCGGCAGCCGGTGCCGCCGCCGCCGAAGAGAAATCTTCTTTTGATGTGGTACTGAAATCCGCCGGTGCTAATAAGCTGGCAGTCGTTAAATTAGTGAAAGAATTGACCGGTCTGGGCTTGAAAGAAGCAAAAGATATGGTTGACGGTGCTCCGAACAACGTCAAAGAAGGTGTGGCTAAGGCCGAAGCTGAAGATTTGAAGAAAAAGTTGGAAGAAGCAGGAGCAGAAGTTGAGCTTAAATAGTGTCTATGGCCTGATAAACAGGTGATATGGTTAAGTCTCCCCGTACGTCGGGGATTCTTAACCTTTTTGCGTCTATTTCATTACAAGTTCAAAAACAATTCCTAACTACTAACTAAATGTCTTCTGCAGCTCAAACTCAAAGGATAAATTTTGCTTCGATCAAGAACTTCCTTGCTTATCCGGACTTCCTCGAAGTACAATTGAAGTCATTTCAAGACTTTTTACAACTTGATACGCCGCCCGAAAAAAGAAAAAAGGAAGGTTTGTATAAAGTGTTTTCCGAAAACTTCCCGATTGCCGATACACGAAATAATTTTGTGCTGGAGTTTTTGGATTATTATGTAGATCCGCCTCGGTATTCCATTGATGAATGCATTGCACGCGGACTGACATACAGTGTTCCGTTAAAGGCTAAACTTAAATTGTATTGTACCGATCCGGAGCATGAAGATTTCGATACGGTGATTCAAGACGTCTATCTGGGACCGATACCTTATATGACTGATCGGGGTACGTTTGTGATAAACGGAGCCGAACGTGTCGTCGTATCACAATTGCACCGTTCGCCCGGTGTGTTTTTCGGACAAAGTACGCATGCCAATGGAACGAAATTATATTCTGCCCGTATTATTCCGTTTAAAGGCTCATGGATCGAGTTTGCAACGGATATCAACAATGTCATGTATGCGTATATCGACCGTAAGAAAAAGTTACCCGTAACGACGTTGTTGCGTGCAATCGGTTTCGAGAGTGACAAGGATATTCTCGAAATATTCAATCTGGCAGAAGAAGTCAAAGTAACCAAAACGAACTTAAAGAAATATGTCGGGCGGAAGTTAGCGGCTCGCGTGTTGAAGACCTGGGTGGAAGATTTTGTCGATGAAGATACGGGTGAAGTTGTTTCCATCGAACGAAATGATGTTGTTATCGACCGTGAAGCGGAATTAAGCGAAGACAGTATCCAGGAAATTATAGATTCTGGGGTGCAATATATCCTGTTGCATCGTGAAGATCAGAATCTGGCTGATTATGCGATCATTTACAATACGCTTCAGAAAGATCCGAGCAATTCCGAGAAGGAAGCCGTATTGTATATTTATCGTCAATTACGTAATGCGGAGCCGGCGGATGAAGCCAGTGCTCGAGAAGTGATTACGAACCTGTTCTTCTCCGAAAAGCGTTATGATTTGGGAGATGTGGGGCGTTTCCGTATAAATCGTAAGTTAGGATTGACCACCGGCGAAGACATCCGGGTTCTAACGAAAGAAGATATTATTGAGATTATCAAATATCTGATTGAATTGATCAACTCGAAGGCGGTGGTAGATGATATTGACCATTTGAGTAACCGTCGTGTCCGGACGGTCGGTGAACAGCTATACAACCAGTTCGGAATCGGTTTGGCGCGTATGTCGCGTACGGTTCGTGAACGGATGAATGTTCGTGATAACGAGGTTTTTACACCGATTGATCTGATCAATGCCAAAACGATTTCGTCGGTTGTGAACTCTTTCTTCGGGACGAATGCGCTGTCGCAATTTATGGATCAGACGAACCCGTTGGCAGAGATTACCCATAAGCGTCGTTTGTCGGCCTTAGGTCCCGGAGGCCTATCGCGCGAGCGTGCCGGATTCGAGGTGCGTGACGTTCACTATACGCATTACGGACGTCTTTGTCCGATTGAAACGCCGGAAGGCCCGAATATCGGATTGATTTCTTCGCTTTGTGTGTATGCGAAAATCAATGAGCTGGGATTCATCTCGACTCCTTACCGTAAGGTCGAAGAAGGAAGGGTAAACTTTTCGGAGGAGGCCTTGGAGTATTATACCGCAGAAGAAGAAGAAAGCAAAATCGTAGCACAAGGAAACGCTCCGCTGGATGATCACGGACGTTTTGTGCGTGATAAGGTGAAATCGAGATATGAGGCCGATTTTCCTGTGGTAGAGCCGGAGAAAGTCGACTTGATGGACGTTGCTCCGACTCAGATCGCTTCGATTGCGGCGGCGCTGATTCCTTTCCTTGAACATGACGATGCGAACCGCGCCTTGATGGGATCGAACATGATGCGTCAGGCCGTACCGTTGATTCGTACCGATGCCCCGATTGTCGGAACCGGTATTGAAGCGCAGGTAGCCCGTGATTCTCGTACCCAGATTATCGCAGAAGGAGAGGGCGAAATCGTCTTTGTCGATGCTACCTGTATCAAGATTAAATATGACCGTACGGAAGACGAAGAATTTGTAAGTTTTGAAGATGCGGTGAAGACGTATACCATTCCGAAATGGCGGAAGACGAACCAAAGTACAACGGTCGATTTGCGTCCGATTTGTCGTTGCGGTCAACGGGTAAAAGCCGGAGATATCTTGACGGAAGGCTATTCGACGCAAAACGGGGAACTTGCCTTGGGACGCAACGTCAAGGTCGCTTATATGCCCTGGAAGGGATATAACTATGAGGACGCTGTAGTGCTGAATGAACGCATGGTACGTGAGGATTTCTTTACGTCGGTTCATGTGGATGAGTATATTTTGGAGGTACGTGAAACGAAGCGTGGTATGGAAGAATTGACTTCCGATATCCCCAACGTGAGTGAGGAGGCCATCAAAGACCTTGACGAACGCGGTATCATTCGTGTAGGCGCACACGTTAAACCCGGGGATATCCTGATCGGAAAGATCACCCCGAAAGGAGAGTCCGATCCTTCTCCCGAAGAAAAATTGTTACGTGCAATATTCGGAGACAAGGCCGGTGACGTAAAAGACGCTTCGTTGAAGGCAACGCCCTCGTTGCAAGGAGTCGTTATCGAAACGAGCCTGTTCTCGAAGATGATAAAAAAACGCAATTCTCGTATGTCCGATAAGGCGGTGCTGCCGAAATTGGACGAAGAATACGAAGAGAAGATGGGCACATTGAGAAGTTTGCTTGTCGATAAGTTGCAGGAGCTCACAAACGGTAAGACCTCGCAGGGCGTAAAGGACTATCTGAATACGGAGGTGATTGCCCGTGGTGCCAAGTTTTCGCGTAAAGCCTTGGAAGAATTGGACTATAACACGGTGCAAGTAAGTAAATGGACGACCGACGCCCATAAAAATGAGTTGATCAAGCAGCTGATTGTTAATTATCTGAAGAAGTATAAAGAATTAGATGCCGAGTTGCGCAGGAAGAAGTTCGATCTCACGATTGGAGACGAGTTGCCTACGGGAATCGTGCAGATCGCAAAAGTTTACATTGCCAAGAAACGTAAGATTCAGGTCGGCGATAAGATGGCTGGACGTCATGGGAACAAAGGCATCGTTTCGAAGATTGTACGTCAGGAAGACATGCCTTTCCTTGAGGATGGTACACCGGTGGATATTTGTTTGAATCCGTTGGGTGTACCTTCACGTATGAACCTCGGACAGATCTTCGAAGCCGTCTTAGGATGGGCAGGAAAGACACTCGATGTGAAATTTGCTACGCCGATATTCGACGGGGCGTCGATCGACGATTTGAATGAATGGACTGATAAAGCAGGCCTCCCGCGTTATGGTAAGACTTACTTGTATGACGGCGGTACGGGAGAGCGTTTCGATCAGCCGGCAACGGTGGGAGTCACGTACTTCCTGAAGCTGGGACACATGGTCGACGATAAGATGCACGCTCGTTCCATCGGCCCCTATTCGTTGATTACGCAGCAGCCCTTAGGAGGTAAGGCACAGTTTGGCGGTCAACGCTTCGGAGAGATGGAGGTCTGGGCAATTGAGGCCTTCGGTGCCGCTCATATCTTGCAAGAAATCCTGACGATCAAATCGGACGATGTGGTCGGCCGTTCGAAAGCGTATGAAGCGATTGTGAAAGGAGAGAATATGCCTAAACCGGGTATTCCCGAGTCGTTGAATGTTTTGCTTCATGAATTGAGAGGCCTTTGTTTAAGTCTTACATTAGATTAAAAGATAACTCTTTATAAAATAGAAAAATATGGCTTTTAGAAGAGAAAATAAGATAAAGAGTGAGTTCACGAAGATTACCGTCGGATTGGCTTCGCCGGAAGAGATTCTCGAAAACTCGTACGGAGAAGTATTGAAGCCGGAAACGATCAATTACCGTACATACAAACCCGAACGCGACGGTTTGTTTTGTGAACGGATTTTTGGCCCGGTGAAAAATTACGAATGTTATTGCGGAAAATATAAGCGTATTCGTTATAAGGGGATTGTCTGTGATCGATGCGGTGTGGAAGTGACGGAAAAGAAGGTGCGCCGCGAGCGTTCCGGACATATTCAGTTGGTTGTTCCGGTGGCGCATATCTGGTATTTTCGTTCTTTACCGAATAAGATCGGTTATCTGTTGGGACTGCCTACCAAGAAAATGGATTCGATCATCTATTATGAACGGTATATCGTGATTCAGAAAGGGGCCGCGGAAGGTGTCAATGACATGGACCTGTTGTCCGAGGAAGAATATCTGAATATCATCGATACTTTACCGAAAGAAAATCAGATGCTTGAGGACACCGACCCGAACAAGTTTATCGCAAAGATCGGGGCAGAAGCGATTTACGACTTACTTGTTCGTTTGGATTTGGATACCTTATCCTACGATCTGCGTCATCATGCAACAACAGACACTTCGCAGCAACGAAAGAATGAAGCGTTGAAACGTTTGCAGGTCGTTGAATCGTTCCGTGCGTCGAAAGGTCGGAATAAGCCGGAGTGGATGATTATTAAGGTGGTTCCCGTTATCCCGCCGGAATTGCGTCCGCTTGTTCCGCTCGATGGAGGCCGTTTTGCCACCTCCGATTTGAACGATCTGTATCGTCGTGTGATCATCCGTAACAATCGTCTGAAACGGTTGATCGATATCCGTGCCCCGGAAGTCATTCTTCGAAACGAAAAACGAATGTTGCAGGAGGCTGTCGATTCATTGTTCGACAACTCGCGCAAGTCGAGCGCCGTGAAAACGGATGCCAACCGTCTGCTGAAATCGCTTTCAGACAGTCTGAAAGGAAAACAGGGACGATTCCGTCAGAATCTGTTGGGAAAACGTGTCGACTATTCCGCACGGTCGGTGATTGTCGTCGGACCTGAGTTGAAAATGCACGAATGCGGTCTGCCGAAAGGCATGGCTGCTGAGTTATATAAGCCGTTCATCATTCGTAAATTGATCGAACGGGGCATTGTTAAGACGGTCAAATCCGCCAAAAAAATCGTAGATCGCAAAGAGCCGGTCGTATGGGATATTCTGGAATATGTGATGAAAGGACATCCGGTATTGCTGAACCGCGCTCCGACATTGCACCGTTTGGGTATTCAGGCCTTCCAGCCCAAGCTCATCGAAGGGAAGGCAATACAGTTGCATCCTCTGGCTTGTACGGCGTTCAATGCCGACTTTGACGGTGACCAGATGGCGGTCCATTTGCCGCTCGGTAACGAAGCCGTGCTTGAAGCGCAGATGCTGATGCTCGCTTCACATAATATTCTGAATCCCGCCAATGGGGCCCCGATTACGGTACCTTCTCAGGATATGGTGCTCGGTTTGTATTATATCACAAAACTTCGGCATGGAGCGAAAGGTGAAGGACTTGTTTTCTACGGACCTGAGGAGGCAATGATCGCATACAACGAGAAAAAGTTGGATATTCATGCGCCGATTAAGGTCTATGTGAACGACTTGAATGAGGAAGGCGGAATGGTCAGAAAGATGGTGGAAACGTCTGTTGGTCGTTTGATGGCCAATGAATATGTACCGGATGAAGTTGGATATATTAATGAGGTTTGGGGAAAGAAAGCCCTGCGCGATATCATCAGCCGTGTGATCAAAGTGTGCGGTGTGGCGCGTACGGCGCAGTTCCTTGACGACATCAAGAATCTGGGGTATTATATGGCCTTCAAAGGCGGTTTGTCATTCAATCTGGCCGATGTGCTGATCCCACCGGAAAAGGACGAGATCGTGAAAGAAGGGTATGATGAAGTGGAACAGATTACGGCGAACTATAACATGGGCTTCATCACGAATAACGAACGTTATAATCAGATTATCGATACGTGGACACACGTCAACAGCCGTTTGTCGAAGACCCTGATTGAGCAACTCAGCGCTGACGATGACGGATTCAACTCCATCTATATGATGATGGATTCCGGGGCACGCGGATCGAAAGAACAGATTCGTCAGCTCTCGGGAATGCGCGGATTGATGGCCAAGCCGCAGAAGAGCGGAAGTGAGGGCGGACAAATCATTGAAAACCCGATTTTGTCGAACTTTAAAGAGGGATTGTCGGTGCTGGAGTACTTTATCTCGACGCACGGCGCCCGGAAAGGGTTGGCGGATACGGCGCTGAAGACAGCTGACGCCGGTTACTTGACCCGTCGTCTTGTCGACGTTTCACATGATGTGATCATCAATGAGGAGGACTGCGGCACATTGCGCGGGCTGACTTGTACGGAATTGAAAAACAATGAAGAAGTGATTGCATCGCTTTACGAACGCATCCTCGGTCGTGTATCGGTTCACGATGTTATTCACCCGATTACGGGAAAAACCATCGTTAAGTCGGGCGAGGAAATTCGAGAGGAGCAAGCAATGGAAATTCAAAACTCACCGATTGAAAGTGTAGAAATTCGCTCGGTACTGACTTGTGAGTCGAAGAAGGGCGTTTGTGCGAAGTGCTATGGGCGTAACCTGGCAACGGGACAAATGGTGCAGAAAGGTGAAGTCGTTGGTGTCATTGCCGCACAGTCTATTGGTGAGCCGGGAACACAGTTGACGCTTCGTACGTTCCACGTCGGCGGTATCGCATCGAATATTGCGACGGAGAACAGTTTGGTTTCGAAATACGACGGAGTACTTGAGATTGATGAGCTGCGTGCCGTTGATTCGGAAACGGAAAAGTGCAAGATCGTAGTCAGTCGTTTGGCGGAGCTGCGTATCGTAGATCCTCATACGAAAATTATCTTGCATAATCATAATATCCCTTACGGTTCGAAGCTATTCTTCGAGCATGGAGCAACCGTTCGGAAGGGAGATAAGATTATCGAATGGGACCCGTTCAATGCGGTGATTGTTTCCGAAGTTGCAGGAAAGATTACTTTCGAAAGCATGGATGAAAATGTGACGTATAAGATTGAAAGTGATGAAACGACCGGATTGAAAGAGAAGATCATCATCGAGTCGAAAGATAAGACGAAGGTACCGGCTGCGCATGTTTTGGATGCTGAGAATCAGCTATTGAAGAATTATTCATTGCCTTTGGGTGCTCATGTGGTCAAGGAAGAAGGCGACATGATCAAAGCGGGTGAGGTGTTAGTAAAGATTCCGCGTGCGGTGGGTAAAACCGGTGATATTACAGGTGGATTGCCGCGTGTTACGGAGTTGTTCGAGGCGCGTAACCCGTCTAATCCGGCGATTGTTTCGGAGATTGACGGTGAGATCAGTTTTGGAAAAATCAAACGCGGTAATCGTGAAATCATGGTAACTTCGAAGCTTGGAGAGGTGAAGAAGTACATGGTTCCCTTGTCGAAACAGTTGCTGGTGCAGGAAAACGATTACGTACGCGCCGGCATGCCGCTCTCCGACGGCGCGATTACTCCATCCGATATTCTGGCGATCAAAGGCCCTACGGCCGTTCAGGAATATATCGTGAACGAGGTACAGGATGTTTATCGTCTGCAGGGAGTGAAGATTAACGACAAGCATTTTGAGGTGATCGTTCGTCAGATGATGCGCAAGGTCGAAGTCGTGGATCCGGGAGATACTCGTTTTCTCGAACAGCAGGTCGTTGACAAGCTCGAAGTGATGGAAGAGAACGACCGCATCTGGGGTAAGAAAGTGGTGACGGATGCCGGTGATTCGGGAACGCTTAATGCGGGACAGATTGTCACGGCGCGTAAACTTCGTGACGAAAACAGTATGCTCAAACGTCGTGACAAAAAACCGGTAGAAGCGCGGGATGCCGTTCCTGCAACAACGAATCAGATCCTGCAGGGAATCACACGCGCAGCTCTGCAGACCTCCAGCTTTATGTCGGCCGCCTCATTCCAGGAGACAACCAAGGTGCTGAATGAAGCGGCGATCTGCGGAAAAATCGATCGTCTCGAGGGGTTGAAGGAAAATGTGATTTGCGGTCATTTGATCCCGGCCGGAACCGGACAGCGTGAATATGAAAAACTGACCGTCGGCGCCAAGGAGGAATTCGACCGGATTGCGGCCAGCCGTGCCAATGTGGTCGATCTTTCGGAGGTAGAGATGGATAAGTAAAGGTTCATTCCTAATAGCACTCTTATGTTGGCGAAGAATCAAAAAGCGCTTATTGCCATTGCGGGAGGGCAGGATATCTGTCTTCTCCCCCCAATGGCGAATCGTCATGGGCTGATTACGGGAGCTACAGGTACGGGAAAGACGTGTACCTTGCAAAATATGGCTGAAACCTTCAGTAGTATGGGGGTTCCCGTGTTTGCCACGGATATCAAAGGCGATCTTTCCGGGGTTAGCAGGCCGGGAGGCAGCAATCCGCATCTGCAAAAAAGTGTCGACCGGAATCGTCTTGCAGAGAAAGGCTTCGAATACCGCGGCTTTCCAGTATGTTTCTGGGACATTTTCGGAGAGCAGGGACATCCGTTGCGTACGACGGTCTCCGAGATGGGACCCGTGCTTCTCAGCCGTCTGCTTGATTTGAACGACATACAGAGCAGTGTGCTCACGATCGCCTTTCACATCGCTGACAATGAGCAGCTCTTGTTGATCGATCTGAAGGATTTGCGTAAAATGCTCGAACATCTCGGTACGGAACGAGGTAAATATATGGTATCGTATGGCAATATTTCGCCGGCCAGCATCGGAGCGATTCAGCGCGGACTGTTGGCACTCGAGGAACAGGGGGGCGACGTATTCTTCGGAGAACCGGCGTTTGATATATTCGACTTTATGCAGACGCAGGGCGGACGCGGGGTCATCAATATACTTGCAGCCGATAAACTGATTCGCTCGCCTAAAATTTATACTTCTTTTTTATTATACCTGCTTTCCGAACTTTTCGAGCAGCTGCCCGAAGTTGGCGATCCGGACAAGCCTAAACTTGTCTTCTTCTTTGATGAAGCGCATATGCTCTTCAACGATATCTCGAAAGCGTTGTTGGAGAAAATCGAACAGGTGGTCCGTCTGATCCGTTCGAAAGGGGTAGGTATATATTTCTGTACGCAAAATCCGCTTGATGTGCCTGAAACGATTTTGGGACAGATGGGGAATCGTGTACAGCATGCGTTACGTGCTTTTACGCCTCGCGATCAGAAGGCGGTGGCTACGGCTGCATCGACCTTCCGACAGAATCCGGCATTCGATACGAAGAAGGTCATTACGGAGCTTGGGGTAGGAGAGGCCCTTGTTTCGTTTCTTGACGAAAAAGGCAGCCCGACAATGGTTGAACGTGCGGTCATCCTTCCTCCGGAAGGACAGGCCGGCCCTGTCACTCCGGACGAACGTCGACGAATGATGCAGACCTCGCTCGTATTCGGTAAATATGAACGATCGGTAGACCGTGAATCGGCTTTTGAGATTTTATCCGGTCGATTGGCCCGGACACGGCAGGCGCAGGAAGAAGCCGTGCGTCAGAAAGAGGAGATCAGGCAACAAAAGGAGTTAGAGCGTCAACAACGCGCAGCACGTGTCGAACGTGAGCGATTGGAGCGTCAGCGCAAGCGTGAAAAAGATAATAGCGTGATGGGTAGCTTGACCAAGATGGCTTCGACTAAGGCTAAACGCGAGGTAGTCAATGCTTTGTTTAAGTTTGGTCGCGGCCTGCTGGGATCATTGATGAAGTGATCCTCTTCTTGTTTTGATATCCAATGTTGTTTTTTGCTCTTTTTTCTCGAGATTATTTGGATTTCTTTAAAAAATCTATTATATTTGCAGACAAAGAAGAATGAGTAAAGCCGCATTGTTAGATTGGGAAACTCATCAGATAAAATACAATTCCGAGACACGCTCTTGGCGCTGATGGCGGGCTGCAATTCCTTGTGAATGCTTCGGCACAGCAGATTACAAAGGCGTCAAAGGCACTCAAAACCTGTCATACGGAGTTTGTTCATATCGGCAGTGCGGCCTCCCATAAAAGAGGATGTGTCAAAACGTAATGTTGGGGCGCATCCTCTTTAATTAATCCGTATTTTTTGTCATTTTTTTTTCGGGGAAATTCAGCTTTTTTCTATGTTTGCAGTATGTGTAAGAAATATCTTCCTGTGGGTATGAAAGAGGCGGTGACTCATTGTCTGGATTCTTTCGTGCCGTTTTATTTATATCGTTTGCCCGAGCGGGAGGGAGGACGGCTGAGTTTCGGAGTTTCGCTGAGCGGACGAATAGAGTGTAAGACGGCGGATTTTTCCGTTCCCGGTTTTGTTGCGGCTCCTTTCGATTCGGAAGAAGAGGCTTACTTCATTCCCGGGGAATTCGAATGCGGGGGAGATTTGACGGATAGGGCGGTGCGGAATTTGAAGGATGCCGTATTCTCCGGTATCCGCATGCCTTGCCCGGAATCCGGAGATATGGATAAGGAAGCTTACCGTACGGCTTTTGAGGAGATCATGCGCCGGATAGATTCCGGGGTATTGGAAAAGGTCGTTTTATCCCGCACCTTGATCTTTAAGAGGGGCGATTCCGGATTCTCCGACGTTTTTTCTTATTGGGAGTTGCTCCGGAGGGCTTATCCCCATGCTTTCGTTTTTCTCTATTTTATTCCGGGAAAGGGAGTATGGGCGGGAGCGAGTCCGGAACTCCTGTTGGATTATACGAAAGGACGTGTAAAGACGATGGCTTTGGCCGGAACCAGACCCGTATCTTTCGAAGGCGAGTTGCTTAAGCCGTGGACACAAAAAGAGATAAGAGAGCAAGGAGTGGTCAGGGACTATATCAGGGAAGTGCTTGAGAACCACTGTCGCAGCGTAGAGATGTCGGAGACCCGCACCTTTATGGCCGGGAATATTTGCCATTTGTGTACGGATTTTACGGCATTGACCGGAGACGGCTTAGAAAGCTTGCTTAAAGCGCTTCATCCTACCCCGGCACTCGGCGGATTCCCCCGTAAGGAAGCTTTGGCGTGTATCCGGGAGGTCGAGGTGCATGAACGCAAATTTTACGGAGGATATTTGGGACCTGTGGGTAAGGATGTTGCAAGATTGTATGTGAACATCCGTTCGATGGAATTGTTTCCCGGGGCATTCCGGCTTTATGTGGGAGGAGGTATAAACGGAGATTCGGTATTCGAAGACGAATGGGAAGAGACCTCGGATAAGGCGGCTACTCTTTTGAATGTGCTTGGAATACATTCCGTCGGAGATAAGGCGAATTTTAATGATAATGCAAGATGATGGATTCGGATTATTCGGATAAGAAAGGCGTAAGCGTATTGATGGATTTATTCGAGATGAAGGGCATACGTAAACTCGTTATGTCGCCCGGTTCGCGAAATGCTCCTCTTCTGTTTTCTTTCTCCCGGAATCCCGCTTTCGAGAAATACGTGATTGCGGATGAGCGTTCCGCCGGTTTTTTCGCTCTCGGATTGGCTTTGGCCTCGGGTGAAGCCGTAGGACTGGTTTGTACTTCCGGTACGGCCATGTTGAATTATGCTCCTGCCGTTGCCGAGGCTTTTTACAGGGGAATTCCTTTGGTTGCGGTGACGGCCGACCGTCCGGCCGAATGGATCGATCAGGACGAGGGACAGACGATTCGACAAGAGGGAGCTATGGCCGGTTTCGTTAAGTCGTATTGCAGCTTGAGAGCGGAATTCGATACTTCCGCCTCGGCATGGTATGCCAATCGCCGTTTGAATGAGGTGTTGAACCATGCCCTGATGCCCCGGCGAGGACCCGTACACATCAATATGTCGTTTTGCGAACCGCTATATGGGATTTCTTCCGGATATTCCGGAAAAGAGCGGGCGATAACGTTCGTGAGGGAACGGCAAGAATTGCCGGAAGAGGTATGGGATATGCTCGTAAGGCGGTTTTTGGAAGCTCCCAGAGTGATGATCGTCGCCGGTTTTTATCCTCCCGACGAAGACGTGTCCGCCGCATTGCAGGATATATGCAAATTTCCCCATACGGTTTTGTTTGCCGAGAGTCTCTCCAATATCCGTACGGATACGAGTATAGGTACGGTAGACCGGGTATTGGCTGTAGCCGGAGAAGACGAATCGCTTTATCCGGAACTCCTTATTTCTTTCGGAGGCTCATTGGTTTCCCGTATGTTGAAAACTTTTCTACGGAGAGCGAAACCGGCGGAGCATTGGGGGATAGACGAGAGGTTTCCGGCTCCGGACACATTCTGTGCGCTTACCCATCATATATGTACGGGAGCTTCGGGCTTTTGGAAGGAATTCGCCGGACGGTTGAAAGACAAGGCGCCGAAGTCCCTCTCACCGGAAGGAGTTTCCTATGCCGGTTCGTGGCAGAGGATAAAACGGAAGGCGGACCTTCTGCACCGTACCTTTATGGCGGATGCGGGATGGAGCGACCTCAAGGCTTTCGAAGTGATTTTAAGGCATATTCCCCATGATGCTGCTTTGCATGTGGCTAATTCCACGCCCGTACGTTATCTCCAATTATTCGAACACGCGCATTATGCGGGAGGAGAATGGAGCAATCGCGGAACCAACGGAATCGAGGGGGCCACTTCCACGGCAATGGGGTTTTCCGAAGTATATTCCGGAACCACCCTTTTGATTACGGGAGATCTGAGTTTTATGTACGATTCCAATGCTTTGTGGATGCCTTATGTAAACGGGCGGATACGGGTGATCGTGATGCGTAACGGCGGCGGTGGGATATTCCGTTTTATTCCCGGGCCGGATTCTTTGAAGGAATTGGAGACCTGTTTCGAGACTCCGCTCGAAGTTCCCGTAAGGGAAATGGCCGGAGCTTACGGATGGAGGTATATGAAGGCCGCTTCCGCCGAAGAACTGGAAACGGTGTTGCCTTCGTTTTTCGCATCCGGCGACAGGGCGGTCCTGCTCGAGGTGGAAACGCCGAGGTTTGAAAACGCCCCTGTATTGAAATCGTATTTTACATATATTTCGGGGGAGTCTTACCCCGTAAACCGATAGAACTTACAATTAAAATAGATGAATATGAGAGAATGGAAGGAAATAAAGAAATACGAGGATATTTTATTCGAGTATTTCGAGGGAATAGCCAAGATAACCATCAACCGGCCCAAGGTTTATAATGCTTTCCGGCCGCAGACGAATGCCGAAATTCTGGATGCCATGGATATATGCAGGGAGCGTCCGGATATAGGCGTAGTCGTTTTGACCGGAGCCGGCGATAAGGCCTTTTGTTCGGGAGGAGATCAGCATGTGAAAGGAATGGGAGGGTATATCGACGGAGGAGGAGTTCCCCGATTGAATGTTTTGGATGTGCATAAAGCCATCCGTTCTCTGCCCAAGCCCGTCATTGCCATGGTCAACGGTTATGCCATAGGAGGAGGGCATGTGCTTCATGTGGTATGCGATTTGACGATAGCGGCCGAGCATGCCCGTTTCGGGCAGACCGGCCCCAAGGTCGGGAGTTTCGACGGAGGTTTCGGTTCTTCTTATCTTGCCCGTTGTGTAGGTCAGAAGAAGACGAGGGAGATCTGGTTTTTATGCCGTCAGTATACCGCTGCGGAGGCCGAAGCTATGGGGATGGTAAACAGGGTGGTACCTGCCGCGAGGTTGGAGGACGAAACGGTGGACTGGTGCAAGACGATATTGAGCCGGAGTCCGATGGCGATCCGGATGATTAAACGGGCTTTGAATGCGGAGCTCGACGGTCAGAGAGGATTGATGGAGTTTGCAGGGGATGCCACCCTTATGTATTATCTTATGGAAGAAGCTCAGGAGGGGAAAAATGCCTTTTTGGAAAAGCGGACTCCGGATTTCGACAAGTTCCCTAAATTCCCAGGTTGATGCTTAAGGCCGATTATATCCCCTATACCTTGAAATTCAAGGAGCCGGCAGGGACGTCGCGGGGCGTTTTGCATACCAAGCAGACTTATTTCGTGAGGGTATACGACGATGCTTTCCCCTCTCGGGCAGGTTACGGCGAGGCGGCTTTATTCCGGGGATTGAGTGCGGAAGAGGGAGCGGATTACGAAGAGCGGCTGGCGGAGGTTTGCAACGGCGTTTGCGAGTTTACTCCCGACGTCTGGCAGGCATATCCTTCTTTGTGTTTCGGGATGGAAACGGCGCTTGCCGACTTCGAGGGCGGGGGATTGCTTTTTCCTTCGGCTTTCACTTCCGGCGAGGCGGGGATTCCCATAAACGGTTTGATATGGATGGGGAGTTTCGAAGCTATGCGAAGGCGTGTGGAGGAGAAACTGGAGGAGGGCTTCCGCTGTATAAAACTTAAAATCGGGGCTATCGATTTCGAATCGGAACTCGCTTTGGTACGGATGGTCCGCGAGAAATTCGGGAAGGATGCCGTTATCCGTCTCGATGCGAACGGGGCTTTCGAAGAAGAGGAGGCTATGTATAAATTGGAACGTTTATCCGCCTTCGGTATCCATTCGGTGGAGCAGCCCGTCAGGGCCGGGAATTACGGGGCTATGCGCAGGATTGCGGCGAATGCCCCTGTTGCCGTGGCCTTGGATGAGGAATTGACAGGCTTATACGATGAAACTTCCAAACGGGAGATGTTGGCTTATATCCGTCCGGCCTGTATCGTACTCAAGCCTTCACTTGTCGGAGGTTTTTACGGCACGGAGCAATGGATAAGGATTGCCGAATCCATGGGGATAGCGTGGTGGATCACTTCCGCTTTGGAGTCGAATATAGGCCTGAATGCCATTGCCCAGTGGACCTATATTCACGGGAATCCCCTGCCTCAGGGATTGGGTACGGGCGCTTTGTTTACGAATAATACGGATACGCCTCTTTATACGGAAGGCGGTTATTTGAGATATGCCGCAGGGAAGAGACCTTCCCGTTGCGATATCGAGGCCTTGTTCCGGGAAAAATACGGGAACGGGGGATTGTAAACGGATATGGAAAGGGGGGGCTTATGAAAATTCTGTATGAAGACAGGTATTTCGGTTTGCGGGAGATAGCCGCCGGCGCCTTGGGAGATGATGTTCCGTGGAAATCCGCATTGCGTGCATTCGTATCGGAATGGTGCGATTCCCGGGATTTTATAGAGGTGCGTACTTCCGGCTCTACAGGTATGCCCAAGCTTATCCGTCTGCCTAAAAAAGCGATGGCGGCTTCGGCACGGCTGACCAATGCTTTTTTCGACATATCCCGGGATTCCGTACTGATGCTCTCTCTTCCGCTTTCTTATATAGCCGGTAAAATGATGGTGGTAAGGGCATTCGAAGCAGGGGCCGTTCTGTTGCCGGAATCTCCCTCTTCTTTGCCTCTTTCTTCCCTGCATACGAAGGTCAAACTCGGAGCGCTCGTACCCCTGCAGGTGGAGGACATCCTGTCTTCGGGGGAATGCCACCGGTTCGAAAAGGTAGAAAATCTTTTGATAGGAGGAGGCCCCCTGGCACGGACTACGAGAGAGCGGTTGGCGGATATTCCCACCCGTTTTTTCGCTACTTACGGAATGACGGAAACGGCATCCCATACGGCTCTCATGCGATTGAACGGAGAGGGAGCTTCCGCTTGTTTCGAGGCTTTGGAAGGAGTGCGTTTCCGCCGGGACGAATCCGGATGTCTTTGCATACATGCTCCCCATATTCGGGAATCGGAGTTTTGCACCCGGGATATGGTGGAGCTCGTAGATGAAAGGCATTTCGTGTGGAAGGGGCGTTTGGATTACGTAATCAATAGCGGGGGAATCAAATTCTCCCCCGAGGAACTGGAAGACCTCGTTTTCAGGGAGATGGAAGTCCCTTTTTATATCAGTTCTCTGCCCGATAAACGTCTCGGGGAACGTATCGTTATGGTGGTGGAGGATATGGAGTGGTCGCCGGAAAAGCGCAGGAGGATGGATGCGGTTTTCAGAAGACTGTTGCCCCGTCATGCCATCCCCCGGGAGATTATATATAGGGAACGCATTCCGAGGACGAAATCCGGAAAGATTATCCGTTTCCGAAAGAATAACTCTTGAGGTTGTAGTGCTTTAATCCCAGATTACGCAATAGGAATTTTTTGGTTCAGATTTATGGGGTAATCCCATAGTCCGATGAACCATTTTCGTCGTTTTTTAGTAAGTGCTATTTTTAGTTTGAGCGTATCGCCGGTCCTTTCAAAATATGCCCCTATAGCAAAGGTTCTGTAACGCAGTGTAGATAGTGTTTTTTGCGTTTTTTCTTGAAGAACAAATAGACGGAACAGAGACATTAAATTGTAGGCTGTCATCGAAAAAATCAAGGCAGCTTCGGTTGCATAAAAGTCTTTTAGATTAAAACTTTCAGCCCCAAAATCCTGCTTCAACTCTTTTATTCTGTTCTCAGCATCTCCCCGCATACGGTAGGTTCTCCAAACATCGACCATTGAGCAGGTTTGATTCGTAAAATAGGCAGAGTATCGGTAGTTACGATGGATTTCATCTTCGGGGAAAAGGCTCAACTGTTTTCCGCCCGCTTGAGGTCTTTTCTCTATTTTTTGCCTTACAATAACGATTCTTCTTGGTTTTTGCCAAGATTGTGCCTGATAGGTTTTGTCGCAAATCTCTATACCGTCATCTACTTTTACCCAAAAATCCTGTTTGTCTATCAGGTGTTGAATGGGGTGTGTAAATCGGGCTGCAACAATGTAAGGTAAAGATTTTTCCTCCAAACAGTCAAATATATTTCCCTGGCAAAAACCGCTGTCAAGTCGTACCAAGCCGACTTTTTTGTTGCCAAACATGGCTAAAGTCTCTTCCAAAAAACCAATGAAATTATGGGAAGCATTCGTGTTTCCGCTACGAAGCCAAAAATTGGCAACCATTTTTATATCGTTGACAAATGCAATGAGGGGATGATGACTTTTTCTGCCCTTTTTCTTAGGATTATAGCCTTTTGTAGCGCCATCCTGTTCCCCATAACGAGTAATTACCGAAGAGTCAATATCGAGTGTAAAAAAGTTAATATTCAAACTCTTGAAAAACCAACTAAAGAAATGACGAGCAACTTCCAAATTGGTTTTGGCATTGAATTTGGAAAAATATCGCTTGTAAACGTCTTGTGCAGGGGTATGTTTCCAACCGAAGATGTGTCCCAATGCCTTATCTGCCCGAGTAACCTCGGTATGCAAAAAGCGGTTGGCACCACACCAAATACTGGTTATAAAAGACTCTAAAATTACGTCCACATCATAAGCACGATTAGAGTTTTGGGTAGGTAAAGAATGGCAAGAAAACACCTGTTCTTTAAACCCGATTTTGTCTAACATTTGCTTCAAAAATACCATTCCGCCCCAAGGCGTAATCTCTTTATTGGTAAAGGATAACTCAAACTTCATACCGGCTTTGTGTCTATCGCTACGCATTAGAAATTATAAAATGCAAAGATAAGATTTTTTCTATCGCGGAATCTGGGTTAATTTCATTCAACAATCGGTACAGGGACCTACCTGGTTTTTGGGGGCGTAAGGATGACAGCAAATAACGTTTCTTTGAAGAGAAAAGCCACCGCGCCAAACGCCACAGCTACGGCGGCAATCTTCATCAAAACCATCAATCCAGTCTGACCAATTCATATTTTTGGTTACCTAATGTTTTAGAAGTTAATATTAAGACCTGCCATCACCGTAGCGCGGGGCATCGGGTATCCGGCGTTCATTTCATATGTTTGTGCCAGCAGGTTTTCACCTCTTACCCAGAAACCAAGCCATTGAGCAGCACGGAACGAAGCGCAAAGATTCCACAAAACGAAATTTTCCGTTGCGACAGGGGCAGTAGAAGTGTAAAGTCCTGCGATGTGCTGAAGTCCAGTCGATACATTCCAGCGGTCTTTCGAGAATGCAGCTCCGGCGTAGAGCTTATGTTCGGGGGCAGCCACCCTTCGTAACGGTTCTTCAAAGCAAAGGAGGTCACACCGCGTGTAATGTGCTGGTCGCCTTCCAACAACGGGGCGGATGCGGGACTGGGATAGGTAGCATTGAAGTGCGTCACGTTCACATCGGCATAAGTATTCCAGTTGTCGTTCAGTTCATAGCCCAACTTGACGTAACTGCTATACTGTTCAAAGGGCATGTTTTCACGATGCCCATCGGTCCGGTTGTACGAACCGCAAAGGATACCGGAGAAACGTCCTTGTCGGGTGCGGCTAGTTAGTTCCGTTTCCAGCGTGTTGTAAGAACCGTAGCCGGTATGCAGATGAGTGTGCACTCCGTCTTCGTGCATCTTACGGGTAACGATGTTAATAACACCCCCCATGGCGTTGGAACCATAGAGCACGGATGCTGGACCGTGAAGCACTTCCACCTGATCTGCCAACAAGGTTTGATAGGCGTCGGCTATCGGATGTCCAAAGATACCGACATACTGCGGATGTCCGTCTATCAGCACCATCAGTCTTGCGTTACCTCCGGAAAGTCCGCGTAGTGATATACCACCTGCCGCACCGTTCGATACACCGTAACCCATGACCCCACGCGAGGTAGTGAATAATCCGGGCACTTGCTCCGAAAGAAATTGTTCTTGTTTATTGATTCAAAGATACTGTTTTTACCTTGTTCCACCAAGCAAAGTCTATACTTTCATGTACCCATGGATCGCGGGATAGCTGGAAACTATTTGGGAATATCCCTAAAACAAGAAAAAAATCAATCGTTTAATAATCAACTTTTTAGATATTTGTTTCGTACCCAGACCCGGTACAAAGTATGTATAATAAGAGAAATAAAAAGAATATATTATGCTGACAATCAGTTATTTATAATTTTCTTATGTTTGGCAATTTTGCTCATTTTTACCTGTTTTTGGTTGAATAGTACACTTTTAGTACACTTTGATATTCGGAACTTTTTAGTATCTTTGCAAAATAAGAAAACATCTGAAAATAAATGAGTTAATGATTTTACTCGGTTCTATACTCATTCAGGTACATAACTATCAATTATGGCAAAGTTAGAAAATAAAGCAAAGGAAAACCCGAAATTGGAGCAAAATGTGCTTTCTGATGGTCGGATAAGTCTGTATCTGGAGTATTATCTCGGTAGAGAAGAAATACCTGTATTGGACGAAAACGGCAATCCAGTTTTGTATGAAACAGGTAAGATGGCTGGTAAGCCCAAAGTACATATTAAGCACAACAGGCGAAAAGAGAATTTGCAGTTGTACTTGATAGCCAAGCCCCGTACTCCTGCGGAAAGGCAACAGAACAAGGAAACACTTGCATTGGCTGCCAAAATCCGTGCGGAGCGTGAACAACAGTTTAAGGAGAGTATGCTCGGATATCGTTTGAAGAAAGATAGAAATATCAACTTCTTAGACTATTATCAGGCTTACATTGATAGCTATACCAAGAAAAACCTGCGAATGATTAAGATAGCCTTGAATCGTTTTAAGGACTTTTTGAAAGAGCAATATCCAGTTTATGAGTTCAGCATTAAGCCCGAACTAATAACCAAAGATATGATGGAACACTTTGTTGAATATCTGCAATCAAGAAGTGTGGGTGAAGGGGCAAAAAGTATCTATCAGCGTTTCAAGAAAGTTGTACGCTATGCCATTGACCACGAAGTGATGCAGAAAGATCCCTGCAAGGGCGTTGTGTGCAAGGTAGATGACCAAGTGTTGCGCAAAGATGTACTCTCAATGGACGAAATACAGGCGTTGGTTCAATGTCATTATGAGAATGAGAATCCTAATGTTAGACGTGCTTTTATTCTCTGCCTCTATTGTGGTCTGCGCTTCTGTGATGTAAAAGACCTTACCTATAAAAACATTGACTATACCAATCGCTTACTTAAATTTGAGCAGAATAAGACCAAAGGACATTCTGCATATAGTGGAGTTATTATTCCTCTCAATGATGGCTTACTCTCCTTAATTGGCGAAGCCCCTGAAGATTTAAATTCTTCTATCTTCAACCTCCCTTCATATGAGAGTTGCAGCAAATCTGTTAAACGGTGGGTAAAGCGTGCAGGCATCAACAAACATATCAGTTGGCATTGCGCTCGCCACAGTTTTGCAGTGAACATTCTAAACAATGGAGCCAACATCAAGACGGTAGCCAGTCTATTGGGGCATAGCGGATTGAAGCATACCGAGAAATACACCCGTGCAGTGGATAAATTGAAGTCGGAGGCGATAAATAGTTTGCCAGAATTGAGAATAGATTAACAAAATATACTATCTTTGCAATATATTAGTAACCTTTATATGTAAATTATGATTCCAAAACAGATATTAAAATGTTTCATCGCATCACCAAGTGATACTTCGACGGAAAGAGATGTATGTGAAAGAGTTTTTGATGAACTCAATAGAAGCCTTGGTGTACCCTACAATGTTGAACTACAATCTGTTCGGTGGGAAAAAGATGTTAGACCAGGTATCGGAGAAGATGGACAGGCTGTTATAAATGAACAAGTAGGTGATCAGTATGACCTGTTTATTGGTATTATGTATACTAAATTCGGTTCACCAACTAATAGAGCTGATTCTGGTACTGAGGAAGAATTTAATATAGCATTAGAACGCTCAAAAAGAGAACAAGGTTTAGAGATTATGTTCTACTTTAACGATAGAGCTATTCAGCCGAGTCAATTAAATATAGAACAATATAATAAGGTTAAGGCTTTTAGAGATAATGTGGTAGGTACAAATTGCCTTTATTCTATGTATGATGGAGAAGAGGATTTTAAAGGAAAATTAAAGCAACATTTAACAATTTTTTTAAATCAAAAATTCACCAAAAAGAACGATGGTGAACTAGGAGAAACACCTCGAACAAGTTTTCTTCTAGAAGAGCGGTTGAACAAGTCTCTCCAACTTTTTGCAGGCCAACCGAAAATTTGGATCGATCCTATTATAAGTTCTAAATCAGATATATCAACTTGCCCCGACGATAATTATGATAATAGGGTAGAAATTTCAAGTATTATAGATAACCCTCGTGATGTCATAATATCTGCGCCTCCACAATTTGGTTTAACTTGCTTGTCTAATTATATGATTATAGAAGCATGGAAACAGGATTGTTTTTGGCTATACTTAGATGCAAAGAAGGTTAAGAGCCATAATATTCCCCAATATGTCAAAAATGAACTAACAAACTTAGGACTCAAAGAAGATATAAAGATTTCATGTGTGATTGTTGATGAATGGAATTCGATGGACAATATGGCTTTGAAAAAACTTAAATCTATTTGTGAGCATTTTGACTCTATTCCTATTATTCTAATGCGAACCTTAGATAATTCTAAGTTCATAAAAGAAAAACAAGAAGAAGTTAATATTAAAAGAAACTTTGAACCGCTTTATCTTTTAGCTATGACAAGAAATCAAATTAGGACTGTTGTAACTGAATATAATAAAGCAGCTTCAATTACTGACACTGATACATTACTCGACAAAATCGTAAGTGATTTGACGACTCTTAATATACATCGAACTCCTCAAAATTGTTTAACCTTACTAAAGGCTGATGAAAAAAGGTTTGATGTTAGTCCTGTAAATAGAAGTCAAATGCTTGAAGATGTATTATATGTATTATTTGAATTTACGGAAATCCCCAGATACAATTCCCAACCTGATGTAAAAGATTGCCAATTTATTCTTGGGTGCTTTTGTGAGCGGTTGATTAGGGAAAATCGAATGAGTTTTACTAGAGAAGAATTTCTTTCTACAACAAAGGAGGCAAGTGGTAATAATTTAATAGATATTGATGTGTTATTAGTCTTTACTGTTCTGATTAATAATAATGTTATTACTGCTACTGATAATTCTTTTTGTTTTAAGTCCGCTTTTTGGCTATTATACTTTGCGGCAAGACAGATGAGTTATAATAGTGAATTTGCAGACTATATATTTAAGTCAAAAAAATACTTAGATTATCCAGAACTAATAGAATTCTATACAGGTATTGATCGTAATAAGACAGATGCTTTAAGAGTTTTAATGGATGATATACACACTACCTGTGATATAGTTTTTTCACGATTAGGTATACCCGATAGTATAAACCCATATAAGTTTGCTTTTTGGAATCCAACAGAAGATCACATATTGCGTATACAAAAAGAAATTAGTGACAATGTTATGACATCTGGACTTCCAGAATCAATAAAGGATAGATATTCAGATACAGGGTATAATCAAATAACGCCGTATAATCAGAGCGTTGTCCTGCATGATTTCTTCGAGGAATATTACATTTATAATTTAATACAAGAGATAAAATCTTCTTCGCGTGCATTAAGGAATAGTGATTATGCCAACCCTGAAATAAAGAAGAACTTATTGTCAGAGGTCTTAAGAGGGTGGCTACAAATTTCTAAAGTTTTATTTGCTTTAATACCAGTTTTAGCTTCTAAAGGTTATGCTACTTACGGAGGGGCAGATTTTCTTTTGTCAGACAATTTTGGCGATACAGAAGAGGAAAGAGCTAAAAATATCTTATTTGTAATATCTACGAATGTAATAGCAATATTTAAAGAAGATATATTTTCATTGAAAATAGCCCCATTATTATATGACGCGTTTGAACATGCTGCAAGCCCATTACTAAAGCAACAACTAGCATTGCTCTTTGTTTTATGTAGACCTAATAAGTGGCATGAAAAAATAGAGAAATATTTAATAAATCTTCCAAAAAATTCCTTTTATTTATTTGAACTTGTTTGTGAGATGAGAGCACAATATAAGTTTGGATTCGTTGAGGAACAAGATCTTAAACTTCTTGCTTTATTGACAAAAAAATGTTTGGCTAAGCATCGGTTTGGAGTGGATAACCCTTCCCCTGGTCAAGTGAAGCAAATTCCTAGTTCCGTTTTGCCGAAAAGAGAAGATAAAGAATAGTTTAGTAGTATTGAAACGAGATATCATATGATAATAAAAGATATACAAGGATGTGTAGAAAGTCAGACGTTTGACTGCAAGAGCATTCAAATAGCCCCGAAGGTATTGGCTATTCCCATCGTTGCATTTGCAAAAATCATTTCTTAACTTCTGATAATATGCACTTATAAGAACCAGAGAAAATATGAAACCAGAAGAAAAGGCACGAGCTATCATAGATAGAATGTTTGAAGAAGCAGGCTGGAAAGTCGTTGATAGAGACAAGTATGTTCCAAATATGACAGCTGTGGCAATTAGGGAAGGATTGATGGTTGGCAATAGGGAAGCTGATTATTTATTGTTTCTCAACGGCAAAGCTGTAGGGGTATTGGAAGCTAAGCGTATTGAGACAGATATAAATTCTGATATTGTGCAAGAACAAGCACGTTTATATACACGTAGTTGTCCTAAGTGGTGCCAAGCATGGTTTCCTAATATACCTTTACCCCTTGCCTATGTTGCTAATAGTAGAGACTTGATGTTTTATGATACTCGAAAAAGTAATTCTGAATTTGAGTATTGTAAGAAAATTCATACTCCTAAAGAGGTTAAAAAGTTATTAGGGCTGAAGGATGACTATGTTGGCTTGCCCATGTTAAATCCCAAAGGATTGCGTGCATGTCAGTATGAAGCCATTACAGAATTAGAAAAATCATATCGTAATGGTGAAAATCGTGCTTTGATGGTTTTAGCAACAGGTGCGGGGAAGACATACACAGCTTGTTTGGCTGCCTATCGCATGTTAGCTTTCACGCCAATGAAGCGCATCTTGTTTTTGGTGGATAGGAATAATTTGGGTAAGCAGGCTGAAACCGAATTTGGTACATTCCGTTTGACAGAGAATGGCGATCCATTCAATACTATTTTTACGGTTAATCGCTTGAAGTCTTCGAGCGTACCAGCGGATAGCAATGTGGTAATATCCACTATACAACGACTTTTCTCATTGTTAAAGGGTGACGAAATTACTGATAGTGACGATGATTATGACGAAATAGAAGATAAGGAAATAATACTCCCAGAGCATCCTAACCTTCCTTCAGATTTCTTTGATATGATAATCATTGATGAGTGCCACCGTTCTATTTATGGTAATTGGCAGAAAGTCCTCAATTATTTCTCAAAAGCAAAGTTGATAGGGTTAACAGCAACACCTGTCCCTGAAACGAAGGCTTTCTTCAATAATAATATCATAGTAAACTATACGTTAGAGAAGTCTATCATTGATGGTGTAAATGTTGATTGCCGTGTTTATCGTATCAAAACACAGACAACAGAAAATGGAGGTGCCATTCTCGAAGGTGAGAAGGTAAAAAGAGAAATGTGCTATACAGGACAAGTTGAAACGGTAAACAATCAAGAAACAAAAAATTATACTCGTGAGGAACTCAATCGTAGTATTGTTAATCCTGCACAGATAAAATTGATATTAGAAACCTATCGTGATGCAGTATATACAGAAATGTTTACCGACCCGCAGCGTGAAGCTAATATGGATTATCTGCCCAAGACACTGATTTTCGCGCTTAATGAAAATCATGCCACTAACATTGTGCAGATAGCTAGAGAGGTGTTTGGACATAATGATAATCGTTTCGTACAGAAAATTACCTATTCAGCAGGTGATAGCAATGAGTTGATACGTCAGTTCCGCAACGATAAAGACTTCCGTATTGCCGTAACTTGCACATTGGTGGCGACAGGTACAGACATTAAGCCTCTTGAAGTGGTGATGTTCATGCGTGATGTGGCATCAGAGCCTTTATATATTCAGATGAAGGGGCGAGGCGTGCGTACTATTGGTGACGAACAACTCCGTAACGTTACTCCTAATGCGTATAGTAAGGATTGTTTCTACTTGGTTGATGCTGTTGGCGTGACAGAACATGAAAAGTCTATTACCACCCCTTCTGACGGTGCAACCACCAAACTAATGTCCCTAAAGGAACTCTTAGAGAAAATAACGCATGGTAACGTAAGTGATGATTATCTGCGTTTATTAGCAAGTCGCCTATCTCGTATAAGTCATAAATGTGAAGAAAAAGACCGTGAGAAGTTTATCAGTCTTGCACATATCAGTATGATGGATATTGCATCCAATATCTTTGATGCGCTCGAACAAGGATTCTTACCAGAGTATATCAATGTGAATGAGCCAAATACAGATCGTAAGGCATTAGTGTGCAATATTGCCAATTATCCCGATGCACGTGAGTTCTTATTGATACTCAATGCAGGTTTTATAGAAACTTTGATGCCAGGCGAGGACACGCTTATATCAAAGGGATTCTCACAAGAAGAAGCCCAAACCACCACTTCGGCTTTTGAAGCCTATTGTGAGGAACATAAAGACGAAATAGAAGCATTGCGCATCATCTACAACAATCAAGGTGAGCCACTCACATACACCATGCTGAAGGACTTGGAGAATAAATTGAAGTTTGCAAGTAGTAAGTTCAATACTTCATTGCTATGGAACTCCTACGCTATCATCAATCCCCAAATGGTAAAACATAGTTCTACAAAAGAGGAAAAAGAGGCCCTTACAAACATTATCCAGTTAGTGCGTTATGCTTTTCATCAGATAGAAAGGCTCGAAAGTTTATATCCATCTGCCAGCCAAAGGTTTAATCTTTGGTGTGGACAAAATCAACGCCCCCTCACAGAAGAACAGATAGGAGTAATGCAACAGGTGTTTAGCTACATTGCATCGAATGGTTATTGTACAATTACAGAGATTAAAGACAATGACAAGACACAGGCGGCACAACTTATCCGTGTCTTTGGTGGAAAAAATATAGCAGATGAAGCTTTGTCTTCATTATCACAATTTATCATTTACAGAAAAATAGCTTAACAAATGGCAGTAAATATATCAACAGAACAGGCTCTTACCAAAAAGGTTTGGAATTTAGCAACCACGCTATCAGGACAGGGTGTTGGATACACCGACTATGTTACTCAGCTCACTTATCTTCTTTTCCTCAAGATGGATGCAGAGAATGAGAAATTGTTCGAGGAAACATCCTCTATCCCAGAAGGCTATCGCTGGAGTAATCTGATAGAACTTGATGGCTTAGACTTGATAGAGCAATATGAGAAAACATTGAAAATACTCAGTGAGCAAGACAATCTTATCGGAACTATTTTCACTAAGGCACAGAACAAGATTGATAAACCTGTTTATCTGAAGAAGGTTATTTCAATGATAGACGAAGAGCAGTGGCTTGTAATGGATGGTGACGTAAAAGGTGCTATTTACGAGGGTATCTTGGAAAAGAATGGTCAAGACAAAAAGAGTGGTGCAGGACAATATTTCACTCCTCGTCCTCTTATCCAAGCAATGGTGGATTGTATCATGCCCAAGATTGGTGAAACTGTGTGCGACCCAGCCTGTGGTACAGGCGGATTCCTGTTAGCTGCATACGATTGTATGAAACAACAATCACAAGATAAGGACAAACGTGACTTCTTGAATAACAAGGAATTGCATGGTGTCGACAACACTCCGTTAGTTGTTACCTTGGCTTCAATGAACCTGTATTTACATGGCATTGGTACCGACCGTAGTCCTATTGCGTGCGAAGATAGTTTGGAGAAAGAGCCTGACACTTTGGTAGATGTAATTCTTGCCAATCCTCCTTTTGGAACTCGTCCTGCTGGTTCGGTGGACATCAATCGTCCCGATTTTTATGTAGAAACTAAAAATAACCAGCTTAATTTCTTGCAACATATGATGTTGATGCTGAAAACAGGTGGCCGGGCAGCCGTGGTACTTCCTGATAATGTGCTGTTTGAAGGTGGTGCAGGCGAAACGATCCGCAAGAAGCTATTGAGCGACTTCAATTTGCACACCATCTTGCGTTTGCCCACTGGTATTTTCTATGCACAAGGCGTTAAAGCCAATGTGTTGTTTTTTATAAAGGGGCAACCAACAAAGGATATTTGGTTCTATGATTATCGCACGGATGTAAAGCATACATTGGCAACTAATAAGTTGCAGCGTCATCATCTTGATGATTTTGTAGCCAGCTATACTGCTAATCATCGTGTCGAAACCTATAATGAAGATACTGCTCGTGATGGTAGATGGCGCAAATATGCGATAGAGGACATTATAGCTCGCGACAAAACAAGTCTTGATATCACATGGATTAAAGCAGGTGGAGAGGAAGAACAATTTACATTAGATGAGTTGATGACAAATATCAAAACTCAAGCCAGTAACATCAGTAAGGCAGTAGCTGAATTGCAGAAGTTAATGGATGGAATTAAAGAGTAAACGGAATGGATAGTAATGTGATATTGAGTCAAGAGCAGCAGTTTGATGAGGTAATCAACATCATTTTGCAGCATCAGGGTCGTGCTTCAAGGGCAGTGAATGAAGAAATGCTACTTATGGCTTGGAATGTGGGCGGTTATGTTTCCAATAAGTTAAAAACAGAAGAATGGGGTAGCAAAGTTGTTACTCAACTTTCTGAATATATCCGTACCAAACAACCAAAGCTGAAAGGATATAGCAGACGAAGTGTGTATAATATGGTACAGTTCTACGAAGAGTATTCTTCCGAGAGCTTCTTATCCATAGCATCACAATATCTATCTAAAGAATTTGTGCAGCCAAAAATTGCACAAACTAATGATAAGCCTTTGATACAAGATTATCAAGGAGTAGACACCTTTCCTATACAAGTTGTCCAGCCAAGAATTGGACAATTTCCCAAATTCCTCACACTAACCACTTTAACGAATCATATAGAGATATTATGCCGTTGTAAAAGCAGTGAAGAACGGTTATTCTATATTCTGTATGCTCACAAAGAACATTTGGTAAAAAGAGAGCTTCAGCGTAGCATCACCAACCAGACCTACACAACATTGTTAGGCGATAAAAAGAATATGTCGAAAGGCTTATTACAGAATTATCCTAATGCTCCTGTTGTATTTAAGGACACTTTGTTTGTTGATTTCCTCGGGTTGCCTCAAAAACATAGTGAAGCAAAGCTCAAGAAAGGATTGATAGAACACATGAAGCAGTTTATCCTTGAGCTGGGTAAAGATTTTATATTTATGGATCAAGAGTATAACCTCAATGTAGGTGCATCAACTTTCAAAGCCGACTTATTGTTCTTCCATCGTGGCTTGCAAGCACTTGTTGCGGTAGAACTGAAAAAGACAAAGTTTCATCCTCGTGATCTCGGACAGTTGGAATTTTATCTCGAAGCCCTTGATCGTGATGTAAAGCGAAGCAACGAAAACCCTTCTATTGGTATTCTATTATGTCCTGATGCTGATAAAATGGTGGTAGAATACGCTATGAGTCGCAGTATGAGCCCAACTTTGATAACAGAATACAAACGTATTCTTATTCCGCAAGAGCGTATGCAAGAACAACTCAATGAATATTGCAACTTTTTTTTGGAAGAGCAAAACAATACAAATGATTAATTTGGTAGATAATGGACACAAAGAAGTTAAGACAAAAGATATTAGACCTTGCTATTCACGGCAAACTTGTACCTCAAGACCCAAACGATGAGTCTGCATCTGTTCTGCTTGAGCGCATCCGTGCAGAAAAAGAACGCTTGATAAAAGAAGAGAAGATTAAGCGTAGTCGAAAATCTGCCAAAACTTCCGATACGCACCATTATGAGAATGTGCCGTTTGAAGTGCCACAAGGGTGGGAACTAATAGCATTAGAGGAAATCTTTATATTAAATCCTAAAAATGAAGTTGATGACGAGACCTTAGCAGGATTTATTCCTATGGCACTTGTTGATGATGGATTTTGTGGAAGTCATTCTTTTGAGCAAGAGCTTTGGAAAAACATTAAAAAAGGATTTAGTCATTTTCAAAATGGTGATATTGGAATTGCAAAGATATCTCCTTGTTTTGAAAATATGAAATCTGTGATTTTTAACAATCTTCCAAATGGGTTTGGAGCTGGAACTACAGAACTAACCATCTTACGTGGAATATTGATTGATGTAAAATTCTATCTATATCTTTTCAAGACTTCTTGGTACATAAGCCAGGGAACTAAATATTTTAAAGGTGTTGTTGGACAGCAACGAGTAAATAAAGCAATTTTTACGACATTAGAAGTTCCCCTTCCTCCACTTGCTGAACAGCAGCGCATTGTTTCAGAGATAGAGCGTTGGTCTGTTTTGATTGATACAATTGAGCAGGGCAAGGAAAATTTGGAAACATCAATCAAACAAGCCAAGAGCAAAATCCTTGACCTTGCCATTCATGGTAAACTCGTACCGCAAGATCCCAAAGATGAGCCGGCGTCTGAACTACTCAAGCACATCAATCCTAAGGCTCAAATCACTTGTGATAACGAGCATAGTAGGAAGTTGCATTCCAAAGGATGGGTACAGTGCATATTAAATGATGTATTCACTATTATAATGGGGCAATCTCCCGATGGCAATAGTATAAATGAAAAGAATGGAATAGAATTCCATCAAGGTAAACTATTCTTTTCTCAGAAGAAACTATTAAAATCTCCTTTTTATACTACTTCGCCAATAAAGATTGCAAAACCAAATAGTTTGGTATTATGTGTAAGGGCACCTGTAGGCGATATAAACACTTTAGATAGAAAAATTTGCATAGGGAGAGGTTTATGCAACTTACAACCTAATAGTGCTTTAAACTTAGACTTTGCGTATTATTCTATGATACAACATAAAGTTTCACTTGAAAATAAGGCAACTGGTTCTACGTTTAAATCTGTCTCAAAGAATATAATATGCAAAGAACTTTTTTATCTTCCTCCACTCGCCGAACAAAAGCGCATTGTACGTAAAATCAAAGACTTGTTTACTTTGATTAATCTAATAGAAATAGAATTGGACAAATAAAATAGCCAGAGAGAAATTGGTCTCTCTGGCACATCCTAAAAAATCATTACCCACGAGGTGGGTATGGATCGTTACCATACGAATCACGTTCTCTTATGTGTCCATTACGACCATGGATTAAAAGTTCGGATTGTTGATTCCTTGAGATTTCACGGGCTATCGCTATCGCTTCCGCTTGAGTATCAAAGGTATAAGTTAGCTTTGAGTTATTTTCTCCTCTTACTCCCCATCGTCCATTTTTAGGAACTACATGCTGATTTTTTCCCATTCTTTACACCCCCTTTCTGAAATATGATTTGTCAGAAAATTTATCTCCAACACATTTCTTTTCTATTGTATGCAAAAAATACGCCATTCTTTCACCAATTCACGATTTTGTCTACAATCTTCTGTTGCTCACTCGCTGTCCTGCGTAAATAGATGCGAGTGGTTTCTATGCTCTCGTGTCCCATAAGGTCGGCTAATAGCGCAAGATCATTGAAACGGTCGAGAAAATTCTTTGCAAAGCGGTGGCGGAAAGAATGTGGATAAACCACATCACGATTGATACCATACTTTTCTGCAAAATATTTAAGCTGTTGGGCAATACCACGTGTTGTGATTCGATTACCAAAGCGATTGAGAAAAATATACCCAGAGGTTAATCCTTTCTCTTTAATCCACTTATTCGCTTCTGTCCGCAAATTCTTAGGAATGTACAAACGTCTTATCTTTCCACCTTTGCTATAAAGGTCAAGATACCCTACTTGTACATGCTCTGCTTTAATTTGTAGCAATTCACTAACACGTGCACCCGTTGCAGCCATAAACCATATTATGAAGTACCATTCATCATAGCCATCAGCCTTTAGCTTGGTCTTCAAGAACTTGTAGTCGGCATCACTTATCACATTTTCCAAGAAGTTCTTTTGCTGTACCTTTACAAACTTCACTTTCAGTTTCTCTTGCTTCGAGTATTCCAAGAACTTGTTGATGGCCTGCAAACGTAGGTTGACTGTTTGGGGCTTAAAGCTCTCTACAAGGAATCCTTTGTATGCTAAAAGGTTCTTTTTATTCACTTCCTTGTAATGTTTAAAGAAGTAGTTCACTGTCCACACATACGATGTGATGGTGTTTGGTGCCAAGTTGGTCTTGGCAAGATGTTTCTGAAATGTTGTTACCATATTACATTGATTAATAATGAATAAAGTAACAATATAATAAAGTATATCGAGCATTATGCGCAGTTGCCCAAAGGATGGAGTGTAATATCAATGCAAGATGTTTGTAAACTAAAGGATGGAATAAAGCTGGATAGTACTCCTTTGATAAATTTGGATGTAAAGTATTTAAGAGGGACTTCAGCAGGAAAAGCCATTAACAGTGGTAAGTTTGTAACAGCTAATTCCTATATGATTTTAGTAGATGGTGAGAATTCAGGCGAAGTATTTAGAACCCTAATAGATGGCTATCAAGGAAGTACATTTAAGCAGTTGGACATAGACCAAAATGTCAATGAGAAATATATTCTCAATGTAATAAACCTGCATCGAAAGGCATTAAGAGAGAATAAAGTGGGGTCTGCAATACCTCACCTGAATAAAAAGTTATTCAAGGCTATTTCCGTCCCCTTGCCACCATATAATGAGCAGATAAGAATAGTAGAAGCGATTAAATCGGCATTCAACTTACTTGATGCGCTCAAGGAGAATTTATAAGTTCTCCTTGACTGCATCTAAGGCATTAAATAGGTTGTCTATTGCTACAACGATTCGTTCTTGTTCCTCTTTGGGAGGAATAGAAATTGAGAGTTTAGAGTATTCTGAAATCCAATAACGTTTATGAGTATCACCAATTAGTTGCGTGATGCTCATAAAAGCAGCAACATATTTGATTGATATGTTTTGGTTTACCTGCAAAATCTTCATTGCAGAAGACTTAACTTTGAAAGGGAAAGTTACTAATTTTGAGGCTGTGGTAAAATCATCGAAGATAATACAAGGTAATTTAGAATATATGCCATCTTTTTCATCGGTGTAGCCTATTATAAATGATTTACCAGCTGTTAGAACTGGAGTTAGATAGCTATCATCATAGTTCGTAGAACTGACAATATAGTCTGCAGGTTGTTCATATTCTATAATATTTTCAAGTGAACACATAACCCATCCTTTGGGCAACTGCGCATAATGCTCGTTATCACAAGTGATTTGAGCCTTAGGATTGATGTGCTTGAGTAGTTCAGACGCCGGCTCATCTTTGGGATCTTGCGGTACGAGTTTACCATGAATGGCAAGGTCAAGGATTTTGCTCTTGGCTTGTTTGATTGATGTTTCCAAATTTTCCTTGCCCTGCTCAATTGTATCAATCAAAACAGACCAACGCTCTATCTCTGAAACAATGCGCTGCTGTTCAGCAAGTGGAGGAAGGGGAACTTCTAATGTCGTAAAAATTGCTTTATTTACTCGTTGCTGTCCAACAACACCTTTAAAATATTTAGTTCCCTGGCTTATGTACCAAGAAGTCTTGAAAAGATATAGATAGAATTTTACATCAATCAATATTCCACGTAAGATGGTTAGTTCTGTAGTTCCAGCTCCAAACCCATTTGGAAGATTGTTAAAAATCACAGATTTCATATTTTCAAAACAAGGAGATATCTTTGCAATTCCAATATCACCATTTTGAAAATGACTAAATCCTTTTTTAATGTTTTTCCAAAGCTCTTGCTCAAAAGAATGACTTCCACAAAATCCATCATCAACAAGTGCCATAGGAATAAATCCTGCTAAGGTCTCGTCATCAACTTCATTTTTAGGATTTAATATAAAGATTTCCTCTAATGCTATTAGTTCCCACCCTTGTGGCACTTCAAACGGCACATTCTCATAATGGTGCGTATAAGAAGAATTAGGCAATTACACATTTCCAATGGTATGCAATAGGAGAGAAAGGTATGAGCTTGCCAATAAAAGGTTCTTCTGTTAAATAGATGGATTTATACGTTTGTTAACATTTAGAGGAGCTATTCTTGTCTCCCCATATACTGCATAGCGAGCAATTAACCAACTGTACATCAATATTATATAGAGATTTATGCGAGATACTAATCCCTTAACATCCTGTAAACATCAAGGAGCTTCATTTACGCATTTAACAGAAGACCCCAATAAAAGGGGTAACATACCCACAAACCGTCAAGAGGTGAAAAGGTTATTTATACAACCTGCTATCAATAAAAATGCAACTGTAAATGCCGAAAATGCAACTGTAAGTCCCAGTGATACGATTGATAAATATATACTTCCATCTTGATGATTTTATTTTGAAAATTACGGTACCGAAGGTGACAGAAAGGGTGATAGAAAAGGATGTCAAGGTGACAGAAAAGGTGATAGAAAAAGCAATGGCACTCAATGAAAAATTAACAAAAAATCGTATTTCTATCATCAAGCTAATAATAGAGAATCCATATATTTCTAAATCGGAACTTTCCAAACATGTAGGAATCAGTGAAAATTCCATATCACGTAACATAGAAGCTATGCGTGATAAATATCTCCGCCGTGTCGGTCCCAACAAAGGCGGCTTTTGGGAAATCATAGAATAATATGGTGATATAACAAGCCCAACCTGCATCTTATTGGGTTGGGCTTGCTTCGTATAGGGCTATTTCAATTTCTTTTGCATCAAACTATCGGATTTTGCTTTCAGTTCCACATTATAATCATCTGTATGCTTCTTGATTCTTTTAATCATTGTGGCATCGCGATGAATGTCAAACACATCATTGAGCCACAAGATTTCCTTAGAACTACAACCTCTCCATACTCTGATGATTCGGAATTTCAAGGCATCATCCTTGTATTGCTGTTTGCTTTGCCACAAGAAGTAATTGCCGACCAAAGAAACAAGACAGAGGACAGAAACTGCCGCCACAGCAGTAAAGACTTTTGACGACTTGATGTCAAAGCTATGCATATGAATATGTTCCTGTGGTTGTGGATGCTTTTTCTGCTCCTGCCATTCGTGCAACATGGTCAAGACACTTGCCACCAATTTGTCCATGGATTTAGCCTCCTCGTCCTTGATGCGCACTTGTACGCCAATATACTTGTTAATCACGGCTTTTATCCGCTGTTCATATTGATTGAGCAATTCCTGTTCCCGTTGTTCGTCACTAAGTTCTGGGGTAGATGAAACAGGGAGAGAGGCAGAGCTGTTCTCCTTTTCTTTCAACTCTTTTACTTCCTTATAAATTGTCTCCAGCTTGTTTTTGATTTCCTCAAAGAGGACAAATGTATTATTATCAGCCATAATTATAAATGTAAATGAATATCCGTGTTTGTACCTAAAAACTCCATTAAACTATTTAATAACAATAATTTGGATGCATGGATTGGAGTAAGAAATAAATTTCTGTAGATTAGCAATATATAATTAATTTTAGGCATATATACGGACATTCATAATTTATTATCTTTGCATCGTGTCCTTTTTAGCGGCACATGGCATCGTTAGAAAAGAAGAAGCGTTATGCTTGCATCTGTTCGGCCTGAAACCTGAGAAATTTCAATTAACGAACGAAGAACAGCATAGTGGTTCTCACGCTATAGCGTGGGCTACTATTGATACATTCGTTCGTTAGGTTTTCTCAGGACCGCAGGCTGAAGATGTGGACATAGTCAGTTCCACGCTTCTGCATATATAAACTATTTAGAGCCGAGAGGGACTGGTTAGGCAAAGAGAATATTTTATGGAAATTTTCAAAGAGTGGCTGAGAAACAATGGTTACTGATTTAGTGTTGAACCGTTTGGAATTGCCTTTAAACATCAAGGTGGTAATTTTATCATTGGCAACAATTCGGGGGATAATCTTTACCTTCAAATTCTTATGCCGGGTATTTATACTCTGAACGACCTTTCTGAGAAACAACATGTTTTGGAGGTTTGTAATGAACTGAACCGAGAAATCAAGTGCCTTAAAGCGTTTTTCTTTGATGAGAACAATATCTGGTTGGCCACTGAAATGTTTATCGATCATACCCCGGAACTTGATGATTTTATGGAAAGACTGCTTGGAATCCTTCATGCAGGGCGATTGAAAATGCAAGCAAAGTTATAAGTCTCTGTTATGATATTGAACTTTTTATTTGAATCCTCTGACCACTTAAGATACGAGAACGGTATTCATGTTGCTGGCCCACATGGCGGAGCTAATCGTGCGGTGAAAGTAGAGCCTAACATTAACGGATGCAGTGGTTACAACTTGCAAGGTGGTGATGGTTATATTGTTACTATTTATAATTTGGATGGAGCACATCCTGTTTGGCAGAATAACGTGCAGATGTCTCCCAAACCCATGAAAATAGTTAGCCAATCGGAAGAGAAAATCGTTTTACGAGGCTATCCTGTACAAGCGATGTCACCTTTCGGATGGATCGATTTCAACGGGCAAGATTATGGCTTGACGATTTATATTAAAAATCACTATTAACCGACTAAAATCAAAATTCATCGGATTTTATTTTTAAATAGTTAATATGCAGATATTTATTGTTTTGTTTTTTCTATTTTCAAAAGCTACCTCCCTCTAAAATAAAGATAATTGAACATTCGAAGGGTTTTTATTTTTACTTTTAGTACGTTTGGAGTAGGCTTTACGTCCTTCTGTCACCACCCAAATCAAATCCAAGTGACTAATCAAGTGTATCCGCACCAATGCCGCGATGGTTGAAAACGCCTTTTTGCTCCCCGGACAAGACCCGCACCACGTTTAACAGCAAATGGGCAATCAGCGTCACCAGACCTGTGTCTTTATCCCGTTTTCCGTTTCCGAGTAGAAGAAGTGCAGTTGAAAGTTTTGTTTCAGTTTTTTTGAATGTCAGCTCTATAGTCCACCTGTATTTGTAAATCAAAGCGACTTCTTCGGGCCTTATCTCCCAGTTGTTGGTGATAAACTTGTATTTCCTGCCTTTCTCGTCCTTGTAATAAACCAAACGCAGACAAAGAGTCTCTTTTTTCTTTCCCCGTGTTTATAATCCAGGTGGATATGTTCTATTTTGTAAACACCGGATTCTTCTTTTTTGAGTTCCTTCTCGAACAAGACTTCCTGTAATTGAGATTTGGCATTGTCTTTCAACCGGCAGACAAAGTTGACCCCCTCTTTTGTCCAGTCGGAAAACAGACAATAGAAATTGTACGCCTTGTCGAAGACCGGCATGCTGCCTTTCGACGGATTCAGGTGGGACAGAAACTTCTTGTCGTGCATTTTCGCCTCGCTGATGGTGGCAAAAACGGCCGTGTCGGCGTGTACGTCGGTCAGCATGTGGACTTTCAGCCCGCCTTTCTTCTTCCCGTCGTCCTTGGGGTTGCGCCCCACACCTTTCATGATGTCCGAAAACAAGGTCACCGTAGTGGAGTCAAAGGCGTAAAACTCCTCGAAACCCACGTCCTTTTTCCGGCTGACCGACAAAAGCGGACGGAAATAGGCTATCAAAGCAAAGTAATACAACCTGAAAAGCTCTTCACTCTTCTCGCGCAAGGCGTCACCCGCCGTACTCTTCGCCGGCGCACAATCCATGTTCAGGTAGTTCAGCTTGCCTTCCAATGCCCGCATACCGTCGCAGACTTCGCCCATAGAATCGCAGCGGGAAAATATCCCGAACAACATCACGATAAGTTGATCCCACGAAAAGAATGCCTTATAATAACGGTCGCTGCCGCATTGTCGTACCAAGATATCAAACTGCTCACGCGGAAGTATTTTTACGATTTGTTTGAAAATCGGCTGACCGACTAATTTCTTTATATTATCTTTGCCCATAGTTGAGAATTTGCGTTGCAATACAAATTTACAACTTTGGGGGCAATGCTTCGGTGGAGCCCCTTATTTTTATTCTAAACTTTTGTCGGTCAGTAATGATAAATAATAGATATAGTATGGATTTATCTGTAATTGAACAACTGTGTTTTAGTACTGTTCGTATTGAAACGACTTCCTATGAAGGTATATCATTCTCTGGTACAGGTTTCTTTTTCAATCTACCTGTAGATGATAAGACTTTACCCTTACTCGTAACTAATAAGCATGTCGTAAAGGGAATGAACCAAGGGAAGTTTGTTATGAGTGAGTGTGATGAGAATGACAATCCTATTTATACGGAACATGTTGTCATAAATATAGAAGAGAATTTTGAGGAGAAATGGATTTCTCATCCTGACTCAGAGATAGACCTTTGTGTTATGCCGGTGAACTCTATTATTCAATCCTCTCAAAAAGAGTTAGGGAAAAGATTTTTCTATCGGACTTTTGATAATACTATAATTCCTACCATACAACAGTTACAAGACGTTGATATAGCAGAAGATATCCTGATGATAGGTTATCCCAATGGATTATGGGATGCTGTAAATAATATGCCTATAGTTAGGCGTGGTATTACAGCAACAGATGTTAAGCTAAACCATAATGGGAAAAGAGAATTCGTTATAGATGCAGCTTGCTTTCCTGGTTCAAGCGGCTCTCCTATTATTTTATTCAATAAAGGAGGTTATACTGATAAAAAAGGAAATTTGAATTGGGGGAGGGGACGGCTTATGTTGTTAGGAATATTATATGCAGGCCCCCAACTTACAGTTTCTGGGGATATTAAAATCGTCACTATTCCAGATGTTCAAGAAAAAGCTTTGTCAATCTCTCACATACCTAATAACTTAGGCTATATAATTAAATCAGAAACATTATTAGATTTTGTTCCTATTATAAAGTCTATCTTTAAATTATAAGCATTTAAAAGGATATATGGGAACAATTTGGGAACATATGCAAAACAAGAAAAAAAGCTAAGTGTTGATAAATCAATCACTTAGCTTTTTTACATTGTACCCAGACCCGGGGTCGAACCGGGATGGATATTACTCCACTGGTGTTTGAGACCAGCGCGTCTACCGATTCCGCCATCTGGGCATTTGCGGGTGCAAAGGTAGAGAATATTTTTTGAAAAAATAAAATTCATGAATAAAAAAAGGTCGTAATGCAGTGTGCAGGCTTGACTGGCTCAACATTCTCTGATATTTTATCGATGTATCTATAAGGTAATCAGTGTGCTTGCAAAGAGGATGCGATCGTTGTTGCTGTCAAAGATATTTCCCGACAAATGCACTGACCCGTTGGGTGTATTCCTCGCGGTTGTCACGGTAAGAGACGGCATGAGCAGTGCAGGGAACGATCCATAGTTCTTTATCACCTTGTTTTTTAGCTTTGTATAGTGTATAAACCATCCACGTAGGGACATAATCGTCCGCATCGCCGTGGATAAAAAAGACCGGATGCCGGCTTTTTTCGATTTGCTTCAGTGCAGAGGCTTCGTGGAAGTCCCAACCGTAAAGCCACTTACACAGCAGGTTCGTTGTATATAGCATCGGTATTTCGGGCAGTCCGAAGCCGACTTTCAATTCTTTCGAGAATTCGTCCCAGACGCTTGTGTACCCGCAATCTTCGACGAAGCATCGCACGTAGTCGGGTTGCGCGTCGCCGGCCATCATCATCGCCGTTGCCGCTCCCATTGAGATTCCGTGCACAACGATTTGTGTTGAGTCGCCGAACATTGTATGGGCTACTTCCGCCCAACGCCTCACGTCGTGTCTGTCGAGCCATCCCATACGGATATGTTCTCCTTCACTTTCTCCTCCGCCATATAAATCGGGCAACAGGATGTTGAACTCGAGATCGTGATGATAAAGATAGCCGATCATCAGCATCCGCACGGCGCTATCGGTGTATCCGTGAATGATCAGGGCGGTGCGTCGGGTCGGTTGGGGCGCCTCTGCATAAAGCGCATGAAGGCGGATGCCGTTGCGGAGGATAAACGTATCGCGTAAGGCGCCGGTTTGTTTCAGGCTGTCAGCCCAAGGCTTGATGAACGGATACTCGGTAAACATGTACGCATACGATCCCTCGGTATCTTTTCCCGAGTTATTGGCGGGACAGAGCGAATAGTCGAGCATATAAAAACTTCCTCCTGCAATTGCGGCGGATAGCAGGATTAATATCCCGGACAAGAGATAAAGTGCACGTTTCATCGCGTTTGTATTTTGTACGGGCCTCTTGACTTCAGTCTTTTCGCAGTGACTTCAGCAGCTTAATTTCGGCTGCATATCCATCTAATTCGTTCGGTGTCTCAAGGTTGAATGGCAAATCACGCAGTGCCGGATGATTGATGATACGGGTGATTGCTTCGAGACCGATATTTCCTTCTCCGATTTTGGCATGGCGGTCTTTGTGGCTACCCATTGGGTTAAGGCTGTCATTAAGGTGAATAGCGCGCAGTCTGTCAAGCCCGATGATTCGGTCGAATTCGTCTATCACCTTATCAAGTTGATGAATGATATCGTATCCGCCGTCGAAGATATGGCATGTATCGAGACATACCCCCAAGAGATGCTCCAGTTCAACACGGTCGATGATCGCGCGCAACTCTTCGAACGACCGGCCGATTTCGCTTCCTTTGCCGGCCATGGTTTCCAGCAGGACCGTCGTACGTTGTTCCGGTTTTAGGATTCGGTTCAGCATCTCGACAATGTAGTCGATGCCCTTTTCCACGCCCTGTTTCACATGACTTCCGGGATGGAAGTTGTAGAAGTTCTCGGGAACGTATTCCATCCGTCGCAGGTCGTCGGCCATGGTTTCCGTCGCAAATTTTCGCAGGGCGGCGTCGGCGGCACAGGCGTTCAGGGTATAGGGCGCGTGTGCCACGATGGAAGAAATATCGTGCTCTTTAGCCAGTTGAAGGAAGGCCTCTACATCTTTTTCATTGATAGGCTTAGCCGCTCCTCCTCGCGGGTTGCGTGTAAAAAACTGAAAGGTGTTGGCTCCGATGCTCACAGCATCCCTGCCCATGGCCAGAAATCCTTTGGAGGCCGATAAATGACAACCGATTCTAAACATGCTGTTTCTGTTCTTTCTTTAATGAATAAATTTTACGATCTCGCATGGCTCCGACGTGCCAAACGTTTTCACGGTCTGAAACCGTCCTTCATACTTTTGAGAGATAAACCATACATAGCGATGGATGCTATTGATATATATACCGTTATTCTGTGTCGGATCTTGACGGAGTTGGGGCAATAGCAGATAATCGATGCCTCTTTCTACAAGGTAGCGATTCATCATATCAGGATCATAGATACGCAGGGTTACAAGATCAACTTTTCGGCATTCCCGTATAAAATCTTCCAGGTCGTTCGTGTATGTCGCACCTGCATCTCTCAACATTTCTGAAGTCTGGTTTTTTAAACTGTCGTCCATCAGATAGATGCCTATCTGATGGACCTCTCTTCCCCCGATGTTTACAGGGGTCACGGAAGTGATGACGTATTGAAGTTGTTCTCCATAAAATGCATGTTTATCGACAGCGATAATAAACGGGGCTTTTTCATTCTTTTTCAGATATTCCAGGGTGTCGAGCGGGACCGTCAATGTTGCCGGTAGTCCTGTAAAATCACGGTCGGCATAAATCTTTGAGATCGACGCCTTACGGCTGACGATAACGGCATCTTTCTCCAGATTGTGGGCAGCCCACTGGCTTGCCTTGATAAAATTCTGCCAGTCGGGTGTGAGGCCGTAAAGTGTTTCGCCAAGCATATTCTGCTGCAAGACGGGGATGTTGCGCGCCACCCGATTCTTTGATATGATGAGTGTACCTCCGCATACGACAAACAATAACACCGGGTAGATAAAGAAAAATTTTCTTAACGGTTTGGATTGAAACATGTAGCACAATCCTCCGAGCAGGAACAGAAGGATCAACGGATAATAAATCATGATCAGCCGGTCTTGTCCCCAGATGATTTGGAGCAGTACAAAGCTCGCAAAGTTCATCACGCCGATGTAGATTCCCACAAACAGTAGCGCCATATTCCGTCTGAATACGATGGCAAGTCCCGAAAAATAGAGCAGGTATATGATCACGGTGCGCCATACATCTGTTTGGGGCAGGTTGCTGGGAGTTTCCGGAATGATTCCCATCATCTGGCATAAGAAAGCAGAAAGGTAGATTTGCGAATTGATGAGAAAGCGGTTCACGAAACCTGCCCAATCTTCCATTCCCTGGCTCGGAGCGTAGTAGTCTTTCGCTAAATAGTTCCGGATGTCGTAAGCGCTACCCGCTTCAGACCAAACAACGGTTTTGAAGAGTTGAAACGCCGCGAAGACAAGCACAGTGGCAACAACCGTATACAACAAGTCTTTCCATCGTAACTTTACCATGAAGAAGAGAGCTACGGCTCCTATAACAGCATATCCGATGCTGCGTGTAAGCCCCATACACAGTGCCAGCATGCCGAGGATGAGGTATTTTTCCCAGTCTGTTTTCAGGGTGTAGGACACATTACCGTTACGCAGAAAATAATTGGAAAAGAAGTAGAGAAAAAGTGCCTGAGTCAGCATAAACATCGGTTCGCTGTACGTATGGCTTGCATAGAAGAAGACGAACGAGCAAAGACTTGTAAGCAATAGCGCAGGCATCAGTACAAGTGCGGGAACGATGCCCCGGAAACTTTTATATGTGAGCCAGAGTGAAAGCAGAATAAAAACGGCCGACAGCGATTTAAGCAGGATCAGCTTGATCCCGAACACGCCGACGAACGGAGCAAGGACGATCGGATACAGCGGCCCGCGGAATCCCGGAAACCGGAAGTCTCGCCAGAAGTTTTGAGCGTTTATAATATAGTCGCAGTCGTCGCCGCTGAGGCTGACTTTGATATCGAAAAGCAGGATGCTCATCAACGCTCCCAAAATCATCGAAATGACAAAGAATATACGTTCGTGCCGTTCAAAAAAACGGTTGATTCGGGTGTATGTTCCCTGATCGGGACGAGGCTTGTACACCTTATTTTCGTGTTGGTGTACCTCTGTCTGTTTGTGCTTTTTTAGTTTGTTCATCGCGTTCAAGGTCTGAATAATTTAAAATCAGCAAGCCGCATCTTTTGGAGACGGTAAGCGAACGATACGCCCAATACGCCCCAGCCGTATGTGATACTTCGCCCCAGGTTAATGGACGAAGCTTCCTCAAAGTATCTGGTCGGACAACTGACCTCGCCGATACTGAATCCCCAGTAGAAAATTTGCGCCAGCATCTGGTTGTCGAAAACGAAATCGTCCGAATTTCTCTCATAGGGAACCGCCAGCAATACTTCTTTTGTAAAGGCCCGGTACCCGGTATGATATTCACTCAGTTTCTGCCCCATCAACAAATTCTGTATGAAGGTCAGAAAACGGTTAGCAACGTATTTATAAAGCGGCATTCCTCCCGCAAGGGCTCCTTTGCCGAGGATACGCGAAGCGATGACTACAGGATACAGTCCACTGGCGATCATATAGCAAATGGACGTTAGCAGAAGCGGTGTATACTGATAGTCGGGATGAAGCATCACCACAATATCGGAACCGATCTCGAGTGCTTTGTCGTAACAAGTCTTCTGATTGCCTCCGTAGCCTTTGTTTTTTTTGTGTTTGATGACGTACCGTATCCCTAACTCACGAGCGACATCGGACGTATGATCCGAGCTGGCGTCATCAACCAATACGACATGATCGACAATATCGAAAGGAATTTCTGCATAGGTCTGTCGCAATGTTTGTTCGGCATTATAAGCCGGCATGACTACGGTTATAACTTTTCCTCGTATCATTTGTTGTTTTAATAGCGGACGCAAAATTACGACTTTACGCTGGAAAAACAATCGTGCATGCTATGAATATCTGTTTTTTTTCGTGTATTTTTGCAAGGTTTTAAAGGATGGAGACGACAATAGAGCACAAGAATAAAGGGGGAAATAAGTGGGTAAAAGGAATTGCCTGGCTGCTGCTGACGCCCGTATTGCTGGTGTCGATTCTCTCATTACTCTTGTATGTCCCTGCCGTTCAAAACTTCGCCTTGAAGCATGTAACGCAATACGCCTCCGAGGCTTTGGGCACGAAGATCGGTGCAGGTCGCATTCTTTTGTCGTACCCATTGAACCTGACGCTACAGAAGGTATCGGTGCAAGATGCATCGCAAGACACGTTGTTTTCTGTCGGTGAACTGTCCGTGAAAATTCGTCCGTTGCCCTTACTCGACAAGGAAATTTGGGTATCATCCGTGTTGATAACGGATGTATCCGTCCGTACGAAGCAATGGCTCGAAGGCATGAGTGTTGAAGGTCACATCGGCGAGCTTATGACCTATGGAGGGCGGGTGTATCTGTCGAAAGAAAAAGCCATGTTAAACCAGCTTTCGATTACTGATGCCGATATAACGTTGCAAATTGATTCGCTTTCAGCGTCATCGGATACGACAGATACGCAAGTCAATTGGACGATTCTGGCCAATCGCCTTCGTCTCCGACAGATTGCATTCCGGTTACGCATGCCTTCAGATTCTCTCCGTTTAGAGACTCTCATCGGGGAAGCGACACTTACAAATGGCACCGTCGATTTGGGTGCGGGGCAGTATAGCGTGTCAAAACTGGATTTGTCAGACAGCTTTGTCTCTTATGATGCCAACGACCGACCTCCTGCCGAAGGCTTTGATCCGTCGCATCTGCTACTTTCTCAAATCAATTTGGAGTTGGACTCAGTCTTTTACCGTGAGCCGGATATCAGGGCTCATCTTCGCGCGTGTTCGATGAACGAACGTTCGGGCTTGCAAATTACTTCCCTTACCGGCCGTGTATGGAGCGACAACATCGCATTATCCGTCCCGTATTGCGAACTGCGCTTACCTCGTTCGCTGGTTGAACTGCGAGCGATGGTTCCCTGGAACTCTCTGGCCAAAGACCCGCTGGGTCGTCTGCAGGCTGAACTTAAGGCGTCAGTCCATTTGCAAGATGTTTTCGTGCCGATGGGCCAACATGTGTCCTTTTTAGAAGAAAAATATCCCGACACGTTACTGACTTTTCATGCGGCCGTCGAGGGTAATATGCGGCAGTTGTATGTTCACCGGTTTCAGGGCACCTTGCCCGGCGCGTTCCGGATAGATGCACATGGCGCGGCAGAACGGTTGACGGATGACGTATATCGTTCCGGAGAATTGTCTCTGAGTGTGCAGATGCAAAACAAGCAATGGCTGAAAACATGGCTGCCAGCCTTATCCGGAGGACGCATCAATATTCCGGACAGTTTGCGACTGAAGATGGATGCGACATTAACTCGCGGGGTTTATCAGGCGAATATGTTGCTCTCCGAAGGAAATGGATCGGCTCGTTTTTCAGGAAAGTATCATGCTTTTCAGAAGGCTTACGCAGCCGATCTGATGATTGACAGTCTGAATTTGATACGTTTCCTGCCTGAAGATTCGATATTCCATGTGACAGGCTCGTTACGTGCCGAGGGAAAAGGGACGGACTTTTTCTCGAAAGCGACCCATCTTATATTTGATGGAGAACTGAAGGGGTTGCAATACAAAGATCGGTATATTTCGGGCATCTCGGTAGAAGGTACTTATCGCAATCATCAGGCAAATGCCCGGATGGCGAGCGCTTATCCGTATCTGAAGGGAACGGTCACATTCGATGGAAATATACGTAAAGACAAAATTGCAGGGATGTTGATTGTCGACATGGATACATTGGATTTGCACGGGTTGAACGTAACGGAAAAACCTCTATCCAATTCGTTTCAACTTTTCTCGGAAATCGATACGGACTTGAAGAAGCGACATCGACTGGACGTGACGCTCGGTAACTGGGAGATGGCAATGGAGAAACAGAAGGTAAGGCCGAAAACGCTGACTCTGCATGCGGCGTGCAACGAAGATACGACGCGCGTTTCATTCCATGCGGGCGACCTTGGGATGGTGTTGACAGGAAATACCGATTTGGAAGCTCTTATCGGCAAACTGACGGAGGTGTCGGATGATTTCCAGAAGCAAATGAAGAAAGATACCGTCGCATATTTGCAACATCTGACGCCCTTATTGCCCGAGCTTGATTTACAGGTTGAAGCAGGGCATGATAACCCGTTGCAGAATTATTTGCAGGAGAATGATCTTTCTTTCGATCGTTTTTCGTTTCGGGCTTCGACATCTCCGCAGGATGGGGTCAATGCGAACGGACTGTTGCTTTCGCTCATGAAAGACACGATCAAGATTGATACGGTACGTTTGAGCATCCGGCAAGATTCGACCGATGGATTGCGCTACACTTGTGATGTGACGAAAAACAGATTTCGACGACAGGAACCGTTTACGGCTGGTGTACACGGCAGGCTTCAAACCGGAATGGCCGATATCGAAGCCGGTTATCGGGATGCCCGCGGGGAGACGGGACTCCGGTTCGGCGCTCGCGCCACCAAACAACCCGAAGGTTTCCGCCTTGAGTTTTTCCCCGAAAATCCCGTGCTGGGTTTTATGCCGTTCACACTCAACAAAGACAATTACATGGAGATACGCACCCTGAAAGATATATCGGCTAACCTGAAGCTGATCGGTGAGCAGAATGCCTCCTTGTGGATTCATTCGACGGAAACAGACGGAAAAATGGATGAACTATCCGTCGAAATCAGTCAGATAAATTTAGAGAAAGTGTCGCACTTCGCCCCGATCCCTGTCATGGGAGGGTTAGCCAACGTGGCACTGCGCTATGTGCCGATGGAAAAATCGTTTATGGTGGCAACCGATGCCAGCGTCGATGATCTCGTTTATCAGGGAGGGAGCATGGGAGAGCTGTTGTTGAACGGGGTATATCTGCCGCTTGATAACGACAGACATCAGTTTGACGCACACTTCTTCCACAATCAAGCTGAAATCGCCATGCTCTCCGCTCTTTATCAGCCGTCAAAAAAACACAGGGTGAACGGCACCATGACTCTCAGCCAGCTGCCATTGAAGATGCTGAATCCTTTTCTGGGCGAAACAGGCCGCATGCAGGGATGGCTGAATGGGCGAATGACTTTGGCCGGAACAAACAAAAAACCTTCATGGAACGGTCATCTGCAATTAGACTCGGCATCTGCATACGTGACGGCAGCCGGAACGGAATTTCGTTTCGACGATCGCAAGGTAGACGTGAAAAACAGCAAGATTCGTTTTAATAAATACAGTATTCATACGAATGGAAACAATCCGTTTGTCATTAACGGAACAGTCGATATCAGTCGTCCGATGCACGAGACCGTTAATTTAAGGTTGACTGCAAACAACATGCAGCTGCTGGACACCCGCAAAGAGCCGGGAAGCATGATTTATGGCAAGATGCTGGTCGATCTGAATACCACCCTGAAAGGGCCGTTGCGTGCCATGTACATGCGAGGCGATCTGCATGTGCTCGGCAGTACGAACCTGACGTATGTAGTTCCGGAGTCTAAACTGGAGAATCGTGATAACTTTGCCGATCTCGTCACGTTTACGTATTTCTCCGATACGATTCCCAAGCGTCGTCGGTGGGGCGAGACCTTGAGCACGGCTGAGACTGTTCAGCCGCTTCCGTCGGTGGGAAGTATGGATATGCTCATGACTGTTCGTATCGATCCCGTTGTCCGTCTGAAGATCGATTTGGGCGGCGAACAGTCGAACCGTATCGAACTGAAAGGAGGCGGCGATCTGTCGTTTCAGTACACTTCACTGGGTGATATGAGGCTGAACGGACGTTATACGATATCGGACGGGCTGGTTCGATACAGCATTCCGGTTATTCCATTGACCGATTTTACGATTCGCGATGGCAGTTATGTCGAATGGCGAGGCAATCCGATGAATCCGTTCCTGAACCTTACCGCTTTAAGTCGGTTACGTTCGTCTGTCAATTTGGATGGTCAGTCGCAGATGGTCGATTTCAATACCGGCATTCAGGTGCGGCAGGAGTTGCAAAAGATGGCGTTGAAATTTATTTTGGAAGCGCCGAACAATGGCGCCGTGCAGAACCAGTTGGCTGCCATGGGAGAAGAGGAACGCAGTAAGCAGGCGATCAGTTTGCTGGTGACGGGGGTTTACTTGGCCGGTGACGGTGCCGGAACAGAGCGAATGGATGTCGGGGCTGCCTTGAGCAGTTTGTTGCAGCGCGAAATCAATAATATGCTTGGCAGTTTGCTGGGAGAAGTGCCTTTTTCTTTCGATGTGAATACGTATGACGGTACCGACGGAAAAGGCCGGCGAATCGATTATCTCGGACGTTTTTATAAAGGTTTTATGAATGATCGTTTATACACTACGCTGGGAATGAGGTATTCGACTAATGATCCGGTGACCGGCGACCGGTTTTATGTCGATGATGCATCACTCGAATATCGTCTCGATACCGAAGGTTCCCGTTTCATTCGAATATTCAGCCAGAAAGATTACGAGAACCTGTTCGAAGGAGAAATCCGGAAGAGTGGGGGGGAGGTGATCTTCCGTCGTAAAACAAGACGGTTCGGGGATCTGTTTGATTTTCGCAGACAACCGGCTATCCGAAAGGAAGATGATTCGTACAGGAATGAGCCGGAGAATGATTCGTCAGAGAAAAATGAAGAGGAGCAGGAAAAAGATGAATAGCTGGATCGGCACGGGAATTGTAGGGTTGCTTTTGGGCGGGTTGTGTGCATGTTCGACGACGAAGAATTTGCCGAAGGGCGAGGTGTTGTATACCGGCATCGAGAGTATTACAGTGACCGATCGGGAGCATGTCCGTGAGGCCGATGAGGTATTGGGCAAGGTGGAAGAAGCGCTCGCATATCCGCCCAACAATGCGCTATTGGGCAGTTCGTCGAAGCGTACCCCGTTTCCGCTGGGGCTGTGGATGTATAATGCGCATGTCAACAAGAAGGGAGCGTTTCATGAATGGATGTTTCGCTGGCTTGCCGCAAAACCGGTCTTTATCTCAACGGTTACGCCGGCTACGCGGGCACGTGTGGCGCAGAATCTGCTACGTGAGAATGGCTATTTTACAGGGACGGCATCCTGCGAGATCGTACCGAATAAAAAAGATTCGCTTAAGGCCGGTGTGCGTTACGAGATTACACTCAACGAACCTTATACGCTCGATTCGATCTTTTACCGGCGCATGCAAAATCGGGGTGACACACTGCTGAAGCTGCAGGAAGATAAGCGACTTCTGCGCAAAGGCGACCGTTTTAGCATAGAGACGTTGGAAGCTGAGCGACAACGTCTCGCCACGATTATGCGAAACAACGGATATTATTTCTTTCGTCCCGAATACATCATTTATCAGGCGGATTCGTCGTTGCGCGAAAAAAAGGTCGATCTTCGTGTCGGACTGAAACAGGGCGTTCCGGAAACCTTGCTGCGTCCATGGAATATCGGCCGCATTTCCATTTATCTGAGTGGCTACGACAACGAGATGCCCACTGACAGCATCTCTTATAAAGACCTTACCATTTATTATGAGAATAGATTGCGCGTAAAACCTTCCGTGTTATACAAGCAATTACAGTTTACATGCGGCGAACTTTATTCGCTCGAAAAACAGACCGAGACACAGCTTGCCCTAAGCAGGCTTGGCATCTTCCGTTATACCGACATGCAATATATGCCCACCGACTCGTCTCATACATCCGATACGATGAATGTTCAAATCTATACGTCATACGATTATCCGTTCAACAGCCGGTTTGAGATCAAGGCGACGATGAACGACAATAACTACGCCGGCCCCGGCATCGTACTTGGCGTTACGCGCCGCAACATGTTCGGCGGAGGCGAGACACTGGCGGCTTCACTGTTTGGTTCGTACGAGTGGCAGACGGGAGTCCGTGCAGCCGGCCATACGGGGATGGTGAACAATTACGAGGTAGGAGCGAAAGGTACGCTGACTTTCCCACGCCTCGTGCTTCCACGCTTGGGACGAGGCGCGTACGATTTCTCTGCCTCAACACGCATGGACGCACAAATCTCACAGCTTAACCGGGCGCACTTTTTCAGACAGCTCGTTTTCGGAGGAAGCCTCGCATACGAGTTTGTGCCGAATCCGATACGCCGCCATACTTTCACGCCTGTCCGACTGACATTTTCCCGTTTGCTCCATACAACTCAACGCTTCGACAGCATTGTCTCCCTCAACCCCTCGGTACGCCAGAGCCTGCAGGATCAGTTCTTTCCTGCCATCGAATATTCGTACACGCTCGATAACTCGTCTGTACGCGAAGAACGGAGTAAAACGTGGTGGCGTTTCTCCGTCTCTGAGGCCGGTAATCTCCTCTCCGGCGCCTATGCCTTATTCGGTCGCAGGTTTAACGACGAAAAGAGGCTTCTGGGTAATCCGTTCTCACAGTTTCTGAAAGTCACGACCGAGCTTCGTTACAACCATTACATTAACCGCAATCACCGGCTTGCTTTCCGTGTCGGTGGAGGTGTGATTTACAGCTACGGCAACACCTTACAAGCACCTTACGGCGAGCAGTTCTACGTAGGTGGAGCAAACAGCATCCGCGCCTTTACGATTCGCAGTGTAGGCCCCGGACGTTTTGCCCCCGATCGTGACAATCCGTATGCATATATCGACCAGATCGGCGATATCAAGTTCGAGGCGAATGCCGAGTACCGTTTCCGGCTGGTCGGTGATCTGGATGGAGCCGTCTATCTCGACATGGGAAATGTATGGCTTATGCGTAACGATCGGGCACGTCCCGGCGGTCAGCTCAAATGGAAACATTTCCTCAACGACATCGCGACGGGCACCGGTGTTGGTTTTCGTTACGACATGGACGTGCTCGTCTTTCGCTTCGACATCGGTTATGCACTGCATTTTCCTTACTCGACCGACCGCCGAGGATACTTTAATGCTCCCTCTCTCAGAGATGCGCTCGGCTTCCATCTGGCACTCGGTTATCCTTTCTGATCGTCTCCGTTTTGGTTTTGGCAGTACACTCCAAACATATCCTGCAATAAGGCTACGTAAATTTTGCGAGGCGCAAACCGATATATGACTACCGGTCGATAACGATCTTTTGGCTGTAGACTTCGCCGCTTGCGGTACGCACCGTGACCAGATAAATGCCGGACGAAATATCTGCAACATCCAATCTCCCGGCACGGTCGGCGGCGCGAAGCAGACAGCCTCCGAATGAATAGAGGCTTATCCGGCTGATCTTTTCTGCACTTCGGACGGCGATTGCCCCCTCATGCAAACAAATCTCGCACGGAGCAACGGCTTCGATCTTTTCGTTAGGCGACAACCCCGGTTCGCGGAGATAGAGATGAAAGCTGTGAGGTTGAAGCAGCACTTCCCGGTTCTTATCGGTTGCTCCGATTTCCAGAAATGCAGCGGCATCACTGAAGATATCCTTCCACCTTCCTGTTGTCGGGAACTGTGCCGGGACAGAGAGAGGCTTGTCGGTAAAATTGCCTAACAGCAGCAGATCGGCCTCTGCATGTTGCAGTGCGATACGCCGGCCGTTCTCCCAGTCCGATGCGTCGGTATTCATCGTTTCCGATGCAGGTGAAGCAAACAGCCCGGGATATTTCCGGCGCAAAGCGAGCAGCCGGGTGTACGTATCGAACAGATCATGGCGGTGCATCTCCTCGTAATAGTCCCACCGTACCGGCTTACGTCCTGTACGGCCATTCTCTTCGATCGAATAATCGTAGCCCAACTCGCCGAACTGCCAGATCATCTTCGGGCCGGGCGTACACAGCAGAAAAGCCGCATTGAGCGCCGCCCGACGAAGACGTGTCGCCTCATCGCTTTTGACCGGCGGGATACCCCACGTTTTCGCTTTGTACATCGTGCGCTCTTCGTCGTGGCTTTCCTGATACGTCATCAGACGATGCTCTTTCCAGCTGCGCGAGGTTGCACTGCCGCCCTTCAGGCTGCTGCCGTCCTTATAGCCCATGGCCGACTGGCAATAGGCGTGATTCATGTTGTTCCAGAGCAGCATCCCGTCGTCGGCCAGTTCCTTTTCTTCTTTGTTTTCGCAGAAATGTTCGAGGATCGTATATGCTTTCGGGTTGATTTTCCGAATATGCGCATGGTAATCTTTCAGAATCGCAATACGTGACGCATCATAGCGGGAAGCCGTAGCTTCAGTCGATTTCGTTTGCGTAAATCCTTTCGTCAGATCGAACCGGAAGCCGTCGACACGATAGACCGTCAGCCAATGCTTCAATACCCGTTTAAAGAATTCACGCGTACCGGAATATTCGTGATTGAAGTCGGAGAACACGTTGTAAGGATGGGGTGCGTCGACGTTGAACCACGGATTGTCGGCGGCCGGCTTCCCCGTCTCACCATCCCAATAGAGGCGTGCGAAAGGATGCGACAGCGTCGCATGATTGAAGACGACGTCGAGGATGACCGACATGCCCCGCGCATGAGCCTCATCGATGAAGCGTTTATAGTCGTCGGGCGTACCGTAGGCCTTGTCGGGTGCAAAATAGAATGACGGGTTGTACCCCCAGCTGTCGTTTCCATCGAACTCCTGTACGGGCATCAGCTCGACGGCATTCACGCCCATGGCTTTCAGGTAGTCCAACTTGCCGATGGCTGCCATAATCGTTCCCTCTTTCGTAAAATCGCGAACGAGCAACTCATAGACCACCAGCCGGTCGGCAGCCGTCGGGTCGAAGCAGGTCGTCTGCCATCGATACGGCTCTGCTCCTGTACGCATCACCGAAACGATGCCTTCCGTCTGCATCGGATAAGGTTTCAGGTCGGGATAGACGGTGACGGGAATGGCACGGTCATTCCACGGATCGAGTATCTTCTCGGCATAAGCATCTGCAATCTTGAAAGCATTATCAATAAGATACTGGAACGCATATTCCTCTCCTTTCTTCAGTCCGCCGACTGTTCTCCACCAGTGATCGCCGTCACGGTACATCTGCCAGTCGTTGCTCTTTGTCCAGCGGTTGAAGTCGCCCAGAAGATGCACGTGACGCTTGCCGGGCGCATAGAGCGAAAGCACCACAGAGCCGTCTTCACGATACGTTATGCCGTCTGTTATTCCCTCCGGACGCGGCTTACGTTCAGGCGTCGCAGGAACAAACGCCTGCTCGTTCAGCGTCACAAAGATGTCGGTATTGCCTTCTCCTTTCCCTTCTTTCTGTTTGTCGCCGCTGCGGAAAACGAAAGCCAGCTTAAGAATCTTCTCGTCTGCCGGCACACCGTAATAGGCTCGTATATTCGGCGAAAGGGTCAGTTGCCATCGGTCGCCACCCAACGAAGCAAGTTTGTATTTTTCCTGATTGTCTCCCCACGAAGGAGCATACTTCCAGTCGCTTCCGCTCGTGCTCTTGTCCGTGATCACGCCGGTATGGGCATAAACCGGGCCGGTATATCCTTTCAGTCCGCCATTTCCTTTCGACGCATCGAAAATGATTTTCACCGTTCCGACCTCCGTCACAATGGCAGGGTCGGTCGTCACCTGCGTCATCGCTACGAACGATGTCAGGAGAAGTAAGAATAAAGAAAGAAACCGTTTCATCCTATAAAAATTAATGGGTTCTAAAGTGTTATCAATAGAACAAAAATACAATTTATTTATCAATCAGTGTTCTTTTGACGAATTCTTTGAGCCATATCTGCAAAGAAAATCCATAGAAAAGATGGTCATAGGTTAGCATTCCGGAAAGGGTAGAAAAAGGGTGTGGTAGAGCGATGAAGAGCGCAAAGTCCTTTCTGTGTTTTTTATCTCAAGTGCTTGGATTTAAAGGAAACTTTTGTACTTTTGCCCGAATATTACCCGACCATTTAAAGGTCTGTTTAAGCGGTTATTCCCTCATTGCAAATGGGAGTGACGAGAACGCGTGTAATTAGTTGTCAGATGAAAATATACGGAACGGATCAAATCGTTTATACTCCGAACAACATTCCTCAGATATTGATGTGGGTAAAGCCGAACTCCTGCGTTTTGGAATTCGGACCGGGCATGGGATATATGACCCGATACATGAAGGAGCAACTTCATTGCCATGTGGTAGCTGTCGAGATTAATCCTGTTATGGCCGAGACGATTGCTTTATATGCCGAGCAAGTTATTGTTTCCGATATCGATACCGGAAGTTGGGAACAGGAACTGCAAGGCCAATCTTTCGATTACATTCTCTTTGCCGATGTGCTGGAACACCTCCGAAACCCTCTTGGCACCTTGCAGACCGTTGTTCGCTATGGGGATTGTATATTGACGTCTGTACCCAATATCGGACATTCGTCGATCATACTTTCTCTACTGGAGGGCGAATTCGAATATCAAAACATGGGACTGCTGGATGATACTCATATCCGTTTTTTTACACGAAAAAGCCTGGTCGATATGATCGGCAAATGCGGGTTAACCTGTACGGATAACAAAGATACGATACTGATGTATCCTTCATCTTCCGAATTCCATAAATATTACAGTTCGCATATCGGGGCATCATGGGCGATTGCAAAGACGCCGGACAGTGCCGTCTATCAGTTTGTCGACAGATGGGAGAAAAAGAATGACACACGATACCGGCGGAAACCATATAAGATATCATTCGTACGTTATCTGAAAATCATCGTGTCGGAAGTTATACGGCGAGTCGTTTTTTCGAGTAAGCATCTTAGAGAGAACAAACGAATCCGGCGTCTCTGGCAACAAGTAAAATGACAATGGAAAATAGCATAAAGCCTGTTTCTATTTCTAAAAAGGACATTTTATGGAGTTATCTCTCTCAATTCCTATCTATCGGAGCAGGTATCCTGATTCTTCCGGCCATCTTGCATAAGTTAAGCAGTCAGGAGATCGGGATAAATTATATCCTATTATCTATTAGCGCTTTTGTTCCTTTGTTGGATGCAGGCTTTTCTCCTCAATTTACGCGGAATATTACGTATGTCTTTAATGGGGCAAATATCTTAAAAAAAGAAGGGTATGACCATCTACATACGGGAGGAAGCGTTAATTACAGGCTCTTATCGTCCGTTATCCGCGCGACACAATATGCGTATAAACGGTTTGCTCTCGGGGTAGGGTTCCTGTTACTATCCGTTGGTACATTTTACATGTATATCGTAACAGACCGTTTTTCTACGGTGAACAACATGATGTGGATTTGGATTCTTTTTTGCCTGTCTGTTTTTTGTACGATCTATCTCTTATATTATCATTCGTTACTGATTGGCAGAGGATTTATCAAAGAGTCTCAGAAATCGTTTGTGCTTACCAAAGTGCTAAATATGTGTATTGCGATCGGTTTGGTTTATTGTGATCTGGGACTGATAAGTATTGCGGTGGCAAACCTGTTAGCGCCGATCATCGGACGTTTCTTGGCTCATTTCTATTTTTACAGGGACGGACTGAAAGAAAAAATACAAGAGGAGGTTTCTTTTTCCGAGATCAGATCGGTCTTATCTGTTTCATGGCCTAATATCCGTAAATTAAGCCTTATCACGATTGCAGGATATGTAGTTTCACAACTGGGAGTGTTTTTATCCGGTCTATATCTTCCTCTTGAAGAAGTTGGCTCTTATGGACTGATGATTCAGCTAAGTAATGTTATTGCGCTTGTATCCACTACACTTATCACCATACAAACACCGGCCTTTGCATCTTATCGGGTGACGGGAAACAGGGAGATGCTAATCAAAAAATTTGCATCTTCCATGGTGCTCTTTTATCCTCTGTTTATCATCGGTACGATATTACTCGTATGGGTAGCACCGAAACTCTTGTCTGTTATTCAGTCAAATGCCGTACTGCCGGCTTCTTATATTCTGGTTGTCTATTGTTTAATCAGATTGTTGGAAGCAAATCATAGTTGTTTTGCAAACATCATCTCATCAGCGAATCACATCCCATTCTTTAATGCGGCATTGCTTTCCGGCTTGTGTACGTTAATCGGATACGGATTGCTGATTCTATTTTCCCGAACCGGTATTCTTTTCCTTATTCTCGTTCCCGGAATAGTTCAACTGGCTTACCAAAACTGGAAATGGCCTCAGATGGTGTTAAAAGAATTTGGAATCAGTTGGATGAAGTTTATACGGATTGGCTGTCAAGAGGTCAATCGCTCTTTCTTCCCTCTTCATGCATAAATCGAAACAACTAAGGCTAACGATCATTATCTTATTGATCTGTCTTGCACCTTTAGCAAAAAACAATAATCTGCTAACTGCCATACAAATCATGATATTCATTCTTTCGTTATACATTCGTCCGGATCGACGAATCATCAAATTATCGCATGTATTGCTTCTTCCGGTGATTATTGGAATTATAAATGGCTTGTTTCGGTATGCATTTTATGAGGTGTTTAAAGATATGTATTATTTTTTGAATCCTATACTATACCTGTTATTAGGAAGTATGATCGCGAGACGTTATGATCGGATGGATTCCTTACGTGCAATTGCTTGGGTGGGAAGCATGTGCTCTCTATACCTTATCTTTTATATGTTTAATAACTATGGATATACGGCGCTTACAGCTCCCAGAGAAGCACGTGAGTCTCTTTCTGTCACAGGCTTTGCGGCCACGGGTGTGGCTGCCATTATTCTTTTATGCGATAAGCTGTTCTTCGGAGCTGTACTTTTTTCAAACTTTCGAGCATGGATGGGGCTCTTGTTGATTAATTTGTTATCCTTATATCTTTCCGCATCACGAACCGATTTGCTCGTTTTTGTCATTAGTTTATCTATGATGTTATACGTAAAGTTCCAGCATCGGAAACATTATATTTTACTGTATCTTGTTTTTGGGGGACTTATCTTATCGGTATTTCTTTTGTCAAATCCTCAAAGTCGTTTTGCTGAAGCTTTATTGAAGGCCCCCGAAGAGATAACGATCCAACCGGCAGAGAATGTAATTGAAATCAATGAAAATTACAGGGGACATGAAGCTTATATGACGATGAGAACGATCAGAAAAGGAAATTTTGAAGAACGATTAGGCGGACAAGGCTTTGGTGCCACGGTAGATATGGGATCGTATACCCCGCTGAATATACGCCACATTCCGATTATGCATAACGGTTATCCGTATATCCTTCTAAAAACCGGATGGATAGGCATGACTGTCTATATTCTTTTCGGTTTGCTACTCCTTCGTTTATCTTTAAAAGGAAAAGATAGAGATTTATCACAGGATGATGGGACGTTCCCCTTCTGGAAATCCTTTCCGATCATTTCCGCATTGGGATTATATGTTACGAATGTTTCGATCACAGGAATATTTAATCCGGAAAGTGTCATTTTGTGGATTGCTTGCGGACTATCTCTGCAGTATAAATTAGATTTTGATGGACGTATCTGTAATCATCGTAAATTACAACACGAGACAAATGACGTGTGACTGTCTGCATTCCATACGGATGCATACAAGAGATGTCAACTACGAAATTATCGTGGTAGATAATGCGTCGACGGATGGTAGTGTCGCGCATATAAAAACGCATTTTGCAGGGGTCAGAGTAATCTCTTCCGATCGGAATCTGGGTTTTGGGAAGGCCAATAATAAGGGAGCCTTGGAAGCCCGGGGAAAATATCTCTTTTTTCTTAACTCAGATACCCTCCTGTTAAATAACGCAATCCATTTCTTTTTTAATTATATGGAAAGGAATAAAGAAGTTGGAGCGGTGGGCGGAATATTGCTGAACGAACAAGGGCAAGTCTCTTTTTCATACAGTCGCTTTCCATCTCCTCAAACAGAGGTGAAATATGTTTTAAATAAATTGTTCCATCGTCCGACGATTCCTACTGTTCCTTCTCAACCTGTTTCTGTCGACTTTATTTCCGGAGCGGACCTGTTTATCCGCAAAGCTACGTTTGAACGATTAAACGGCTTTGATCCTGAATTTTTTATGTATTATGAGGAGGTTGATTTACAGAAACGGATGGACTTGCTTGGATTAAAACGTATTATACTTCCTGAAGTTCGCATCATTCATTTGGAAGGAGGGAGCTTTGCCTCAAAAAGGCTTACTTTTAGGCGCTTTCTGATCGCTCAAGAAAGTTTTAACCGTTACATAGCGAAGCATTATGGAGGAGTATCCAAACTTGGCTTCAGGACTTTGATGGGGATACTTCGGCTTACGCTTTTTACCCATCGTTGGAGCTGGAAGGAGAAATGTCTTGCCTATTTACATGTCTGGAAATGAAACATATTTTGGTTTTAGCTTATGCCATCTCACCGATAAGAGGATCAGAATATTCGGTCGCATGGAATTATATAACACATATGAGCCAGTATCACCAACTCACAGTGCTGTATGGTACGTCCGGAGATCATCTTGGAGATACGGGGGAGTTGGAGACATATATGCAGAAAAACCCTTTGCCCAATACCCGATTTGTCTTTGTAAAAGCTAAAAAATCAACAAACTGGATCAACTATTTCAATAAAAAGGGGATTTTGGTATATACCTTTTATCTTGCATATAAACAATGGCATAAATCTGTATATAAGAAGGTGGAAGAAATATTAAAAGAAGAACAAATCGATCTCATTCATTATATAAGCCCTATTGGTTATCGGGAACCCGGCTATCTATGGAAGATAAAGCTCCCTTATATTTGGGGGCCTATCGGAGGAACGAACGATATACCTTTCCGGTTATGGGGAAGCGTAAGTTCCATTTCCGGCAAAGTTAAACTTTTATGCCGCACTTTGGCCAATCAAGTGCAATTACACCTTTCGCCACGCATTAAAAAGGCATTGAGAAGATGTGATGTACTCCTGACGGCCACGATGGCCAATCAACAAAAAATAGAAAAGATTCATCATGTAAAAAGTTATTGGCTGCCTGAAAATGGGATTGTGGGAGAAATTCATCACGCTAATCCCGATAAATTTAACAGATCAAAGTTGCACATTATCTGGATTGGTCGGATTGATGCCAATAAAGCATTAATTCTCTTGTTAAAAGCTCTGGTTCGACTGCCTCCCGACAGTCCTGTGATGGTACATATTGTAGGTGACGGTTGCTTGAAAAACAAGATGGAAAAATTTGCCTCAAAAAAGAAGATTCAGCATTTTCTCCAATGGCACGGACAGATTAATCGGGAAAAAGTTTTTAATTTGTTCAATATTTCACATTTACATATTATTACCAGTTTGTCGGAAGGAAACCCTACAACAATATGGGAGGCGATGTCGTATGGTGTCCCTACGATGTCATTAGATCATTGCGGGATGCACGATGTTATTTGTAATAAGTGTGGGATTCGAATCCCAACTGATTCGTCGAAACAAATCGTTTCGGATATCAGCCGGCATATAATGTTTTTTATGGAGCATCCGGAACAATTCAAAACGCTGGCGGAAGGAGTGACCCGGTGTGCGCAAAATTTCAGATGGGATAAGCGAATTCAAATATTTAATAAGTTATATGACGATATGATGCTTACGTGTGAGTAATCAGATCTTCTAAGTAACAATATGGGTTTAGGGACACACGGATTTTGGGGCTGTGCCGGAGGGATAACGATTGGAGATGATACCATATTCGGGAATTATGTCAGTTTGCATGCTGAAAACCATATATTCTCAGACGTGGAGCCTCCTGTCAGATTCCAAGGTGTTACACATCAGGGTATTTCTATTGGCCGGAATTGCTGGACAGGAGCGAAAGTTACCATCTTAGACGGGGTTTCTGTCGGTGATGGGTGTGTGATAGCTGCCGGAGCAGTTGTGACAACCCAATTTCCGGCAAACTGTATCATTGGAGGAGTGCCGGCAAAAATCATAAAATACAGAGAACCTACATGCGCATCCTGCACTACACCTTAGGCTTATTTCCTTATCGCAGTGGAGGACTGACCCGTTACACCTCTGATCTGATGCAAGCCCAGAGCAAAAACCCGGAAGATCAAATTAGCTTATTATACCCCGGCGATATCAGTCTTATCAACACAAAAAGACATATCGTAAGACGCCGCTCTTACGGAAAGGTCAAGGTATATGAAATCAAGAATCCATCGATTGTTCCTCTTTTGCATGGGGTTAAATCGCCGGCAAGCATTACGCGAAACACGAATACATTATCTGAGGAAAAATTAGACCGGTTTTATGCACAAACACAGCCTGAGATCTTTCATCTTCATACCTTGATGGGGTTACCTTATGAGTTGCTTCTTTATCTGAAAAGGAAAGGAGTTAAGATTGTTTTCTCAACACACGATTATTTCGGATTATGTCCCAAAGTGAATTTTGTAGATCATTCAGGCAACGTATGTACCCGTCATTCCCCTTCTCTTTGCGCAACATGCAACCAGGATGCTCCGAGCGACATCTTCCTGCGTATTCGAAATCTTAAAGGACTGGCCTATTTAAAAAAATATCTACCGCACGGTATGCCCACAAAAAGAGAAACTCTCGTGCGAAAAAAAAAGTGTGATCTTAAAACGGAAGATTATGCCGATATGTTTGATTACTATCAATCTATCTATGGGTTAATCGACCTGTTTCACTTCAATAGTACGGTTTCTCAAAACGTCTATTGTTCTTATCTGCCGGAAATCCGAAATTTTGCAATCCTCCCAATTTCTCACGCTGCAATCATTGACCGGAAAGTAATCAAATGTTTTGATCGTTCCCTCTTTCGATTGGGCTTTATTGGGAGCTTGTCGCCTTACAAAGGTTTTCCCTTACTAAAAGAGGTATGTACGGCATTACAGAAAGAAGGAATTCATAATTGGAAACTAAGCGCTTGGGGGAATCGTACAGGCATTGATGCCGATTGTGACCGTATCGTCTATTGTGGCGCATACAAACAAGAACAATTGGCAGAGATCTTCTTCGGTATGGATATGTTGATCGTACCGTCTTTATGTTATGAAACATTTGGATTAGTCGTATTAGAAGCTCTCTCGTTCGGCGTCCCTGTGATGGTTTCAGCAACGGTGGGGGCAAAAGATATCGTTAAGACATATGATGAAAGATTCATTTTTCACACTCCCGAGGAATTAAACAGTAAACTCAAATGGATTTTAAGCGATGAGTCTATCTTGTCAGCGTATAATAAAACGATCTTATCTAAGGAAAACACATTCTCTTTAGATGAGCATATCCATAGAATAAGCTCATTATACCGCTCTTTATAAACGGTTCTCTGATAATAGCCTTAAGAAGTATGCCTCATAATCGTTGATCAGTTTCTCCCATGAATAGCCATTTTGAGTTACTTTCAAGTTACAAGCAATAATCCTGTTTTTTGTGGTGGGGCTCAATGTTGACATATTGCTCAATATTCGAGAAATATCTTCCTGATGATGAAAAAAAAGAGCATTTTCTTTCAAGATCGAGCGATTAAATTCATTATCATGTGCGGCAATGAAACATCCGGAAGCCATGGCTTCCAATAGGGATGGATTCGTTCCGCCTACACTGTGTCCGTGAAAATAAAGATAAGAAAAATGTCGTAACGCACATAACTTCTCGAAATCATATATGCCGTTTATAAAACGTATCCCTGCAGATTGACGATACTTGTTAACCAGATACTTGCCATGAGATGTTTTGATTCTGCCGACAATTATTAACGGCTTATCTCTCAGATTACTTTCAAGATATCCTTTAATGATCATCTCGATATTGTTTTCAGGTTCCATCCGGGCAATCACCAGCAGGTAATTCCCGGCGGTCAAATTAAACTCATGGAGATATTGTTCCCGATAGTGCCTGTTCATACATGCACCATAAGCTAAAAATTTACTCTCTTTTCCATATTTAGCCAAATGGTAATCATGAATTGCCTTGTTATCAGTTACAATATGTGAGCTATACCGGATTGCCATTTTTTCTTCCCAGCGTAAAAAACAACGTACCCATCGATTAAACTTTGGCCTCCGGTGTTCTAAACCATCCATATTCGTAATAAGAACAAGAGTTTTTAACTTTTTTACATTGAACCATATATAGGAGGGGACGACACTTGTGTATCCAAGCTCGTATAAGATATCAAACTTGTCTTTTTCTTTCAAGGCATCTTTCAAACAGGCATAATCATAGAAAAAACTTCCGAAAGAACTGCCCATCACATGTTCGGGACTACATATATGCTTTATTCGGACGCCTTTATAAACAGGTTCTTTGTAATCATGGAAGTGAGGAGAATAGACTGTCACGTCATGACCTTTTTCTACCAATCCCACAGATAAATATTCGGCGAACTGTTCGAATCCTCCATAATTATTCGGGATACCACGAGTCCCTAAAATTGCAATTTTCATTTATTTCTACAGTTTCCTACGGATGATGATACGGTTCACCACGGAGGATGGTCATTGCTCGATAAAGCTGTTCGACAAATATCGGACGAATCATTTGATGTGAGAAAGTCATCTTACTGAGCGATAAACGCTCGGAGGCCATTTGATATACCTCATCACTGAAGCCATACGGTCCGCCGATGACAAATACAAGACGCCTCGATACGATTTGTATTTTCTTTTCCAAATAAGCTGCAAACTGCATCGACGTATATTCTTTTCCTTGCTCGTCCAATAACACAAACCAATCGCCGGCCTGCATTGCTTTCCGTATTAAAACTCCTTCCTGCGTTTTTTGTTGTGACATCGTCAGATTTTTTGTATTTTTTACCTCTGGGAGTGCTTGTAATTCAAATGGTACATAATGCTGCAAGCGCCGCTGATACTCTGCCAAAGCCTCTTTCCAAAAAGAAGCTTCCGTTTTACCGACTGTGAGAAGTACAATATTCATTCGATTCTAATTTGACCGAGTAAAGATAAGACATATTTTTTACTGTAAATCCATAAAAAAAACTAACCGAATGCAATCTGCTGATGGAAAGCGTTCTAAACTTATTTTGGGAGCGTTTTTTCCATTTTTAACGCCCGACTTTGAAAATAATAGATACTTTTGTAATTAAGAATATTAAAGTAAGGAGGAAACAGCAATGAGAAAATTGGTTTTTATATTCGTATGTGCTCTCTCTGTTTTGAGTATGCAAGCTGTAGACATTACGCTGGTATCTAACGCATTTAAGAATGGTGATGCCACAATGTTAGCGAATAATATGAACTCGGAAGTAGATATTGCGGTCCCTAATGTTTCGCAAAAAGGTAGCGGAGCTGATGCGACGGCTGTTCTTACTCAGTTCTTTCAATCCAATAAACCGTCCGGATTTACCGTCGCACATCATGCCGATAAAAGCGACTGCGGGTTTATTGTCGGGAAGTTGCAGACATCGACGAAAGAATTTCGTGTAAATATTACGTATATAGTGAAAGAAGGTAAACCACTTATTCAGTCGATACGTATCGAATAAGTGCAAGAGACAGGATTATTCAAATGAAAAGTGCAGACCAACTGATTGACGAACTGATTACGCTCGCTTTCGCCGAAGACATCGGCGATGGCGACCATACGACCCTGTGTTGCATTCCCTCGACCGAGATGGGTAAGAGTCAGTTGATTATTAAAGAATCCGGTGTGTTGGCCGGTGTAGAAATGGCGCAACGTATTTTCAAGCATTTCGATCCCGATATGCGGATGGATATTTTTATCTGCGATGGGGCCGAAGTGAAGAGAGGAGATATTGCGTTTACGGTCGAAGGCAGGGTGCAGTCTCTTCTACAAACAGAGCGCTTGGTATTGAACGTGATGCAACGTATGAGCGGCATTGCTACGACGACGCGCCGATACGTGAAAGCGCTTGAAGGCACGAAGACCCGGGTGTTGGATACGCGCAAAACAACTCCGGGCATGCGCATGCTTGAGAAGGAGGCGGTACGTATCGGAGGGGGAGTCAATCATCGTATCGGGTTGTTCGATATGATCCTGCTGAAAGACAATCATGTCGATTTCGCCGGAGGGATCGAGCAGGCCATTACACGGGCACAGAGCTATCTGGAAGAAAAGAGGAAAAAACTCAAGATTGAGATTGAAGTCCGCAACTTCAAAGAATTGGACGAAGTAATGAAGGTCGGAGGAGTAGATCGCATCATGCTCGATAATTTCAGTCCGTCGGATACTCGTGAGGCGGTACGGCGTATCGGAGGTCGTTATGAAACGGAGTCGTCAGGAGGCATTACATTCGACACGCTACGCGATTATGCCGAATGCGGAGTAGACTATATCTCGGTAGGGGCACTGACTCATTCTATCCAAAGTCTTGACATGAGCCTTAAAGCCGTGTAAAGAGTGGAGCAGTTGGCATGTGATATGCGAAAACTTCTTCTTCTCTTTCCTTTGGTGGGGCTATGTTTTTCGGCCGTTTTTTCACAGGCGCAAAGTTTAAAGGGAACGATTACCGATACTGAGGGACGACCTGTCTCGTACGCAACGGTTTATATTCGTGAGATTGCATTAGGCATTGTCGCCAATGAGCAAGGTGAGTTTGTGTCGCATTTGGAGCAAGGGCGTTATGTGGGGGAATTTTCGGCTCTCGGATACGAAAAACAAATCCTTCCGTTTACCATTTCCGACTCCGAAACGCCTCTGCGAATAACGTTGCAACAGAAAGCGTATTCATTGGGGGAAGTCGTTGTCGATGGGAGAGGGGAGGACCCTGCATATGCCATTATGCGCAAGGCAATTGCACATGCTCCTTTTTATCGTTTTCAGGTTAAAGCTTATCAGGCGGATGTCTATATCAAAGGGACTCTCAAAACGGGTAAGCTGCCGTCTTTGGGCTCTGTCCTTATCGGGGAGCAGAAGACGAAGATAAAGAACCTCTCGAATAAGCTCTTTCTGATGGAGTCGCAAAATGAGGTGAAATTTAAAGCGCCGAATACCTACGACCAGAAAGTCGTCGCATTGTCTTCGTCGATTCCTGCCGAGTTCGACGATGAAAAAATGGCGATGAATGTCGTGACCAGCAACGTGTACGCCCCCGAACTGTTCGGCGTAACCTCACCATTGGCTCCGGGAGCTTTCACGTACTACAAATTCGTGTTGGAAGGCGTCACGACCGAAGGGAATCGGGTAATCAATAAAATCAGGGTTTTACCGAAGAAGAACAACACGCAGTTGGTGAACGGATGGCTTTATATTCTGGACGGTACATGGAATCTGCAACATATCGATTTCACCGTTAAACAGATGGGAGTGAGTTTGCGTAATCATGTGTCGTTTCATGAAGTCAAACCCGATGTGTGGTTGCCCACGGCCTATGATATGAGTATGAAGATCAATATGCTCGGCATAAAGGTCGAAGGGAAATACTATTCTTCGGTTCAATATCGACAGGTCGATGTGAACGAGAAACAAGCGCAGACCATTCAGCCGATGCTCCCTGTACAGTCGGTGTTGCCCGCAACGAAACGAACGACGAAGAAACAGTTGAAAGCCCGTAAAAAACTGGAGGAGTTGGCAGCCAAGGAGGAACTGACGACCCGCGACGCTTACAGGATGGCACAATTGATGCAGGACGCTGCCGAGACACCCGAAATCAAAGAAAAAAGAAAAAGTCTTCAACTTCAATCGTGGGACTCCACCGTTCGTATTACGCGCGATTCGCTGACCCTGCTACGTGATACCAACTACTGGAAGAAAATACGTACGCAGCCGTTGCAGACAGATGAAATCCTCAGCTACCGATGGAAGGACAGTCTGAAAAATGAAATCCGGAAAGAGAACCAAAGCGATTCGCTGAAAGGGCGAACGTTCGGGAAATGGATGTCGGCATCGTTGATGGGTGAGAAGATCAAGTTGGGCAAGCGGGCAAGGCTTGGATATGGCGGTCTGCTCCGGGCAGTACCGGAATACAATTTTGTCGACGGCTTTTGGATCGGACAGCGCCTTACTTTCGAGATGGACTTTACGCGAAAGAAGCCGAAAGGCGCTTCGGGCGAAGTCGTCATCTCTTCCTCTTCAAATGATCTTCCTCTCGATAGATCAATTACTTTCTCTCCGGAGGTTTATTACACAACAGCTCGTAAGGCGCTTGTTTGGCAAGTGAATACGGCGTTTCGTTACGATCCCATACGGCATGGAGAACTTGAACTCTCGGGTGGAGATATCACGGAAGATTATGCGGGTAAGAACGGTACGAACCGATTGATTAACTCCTTTGCGTCGTTGTTGTTTGCCGCGAATAGTACCAAGCTGTATCGTATGCGGTTTGCCGACGTTACGCATCGCATTGATGTGACGAACGGACTGCGCCTGTCGGCGACGATGCATTACGAACGGCGGTCAACCCTCGAGAACCATACATCTTATCGTATCTTCGGAGAGGCTCCGCATTCCAATCTCCCTCACGGATATACTTCGGTTCCGATGCCTGATCATACGGCTTGGATCGCCGGTATACAGTTGCGGTATACGCCGCGCTATTATTATCGGATTCAGGAGGGGCGGAAAATCTACGCGTATTCCGACTATCCGACTTTTAGCTTTTATTATCGGCAAGGTATCCCGTTCGGAGATACACGGAATGCCTCATTTACGATGCTCTCGGCCAGTGTGCTGCAGACCGTCAAACTGAACCTTTTCAATCGATTCTTTTATGGAGTCGATGCCGGTATTTTTCCGTCGGCAGAGAGACTCTATTTGCCCGATTTTAAGCACTTCATCACCCGTGAGCTGTATGTTGTCGATCGTCCGATGCAAACGGCTTTCAACTTGATTGATCACTATCGTTATGCGGCGAATGACAAATGGTTGCAGGGACATCTGATGTTCTCTTCCGATTATTTGCTCCTCAAGCATATACGTTTTATGCAAAACTATCTTTTTGATGAAGCGTTACACGTGCATTCACTCTGGATTCCGGGGCGGAATTACAGTGAGGCAGGGTACTCCGTCGGCTTTTCGGAAGCCGGACGGATCGGTGTTTTTGCCGGATTTAATAACGGCCGTTACGATGCCGTGGGCTTCACCGTCAGTCTGCCCCTGCTGCAATGGTTGAAGTAGGACGGGCGTTAAGATTCTCGTGTAACTTTTCCGTCGGTTAACCGATAGGTTTGATGACTTTCGGGACAGACGGCCAGTCCTTTGTCATCGAAGTCGAGACGATGACCGTATTCGCTCACCCAGCCCGTCTGACGTGCCGGATTACCTACCACCAGCGCGTAAGGCGGTACATCTTTCGTTACCACCGCACCTGCTCCGATCAGCGCATAGGCGCCGATGACGCACCCGCATACGACGGTCGCATTCGCTCCGATGGACGCTCCTTTCTCTACACGAGTCGGCCGGAATTCATGCTTGCGGGAGACGGCGCTACGCGGATTAATAACGTTCGTAAATACGCAGCTCGGTCCCAGAAAAACGTCGTCTTCACACGTCACGCCGGTATAGACCGAGACATTATTCTGCACCTTGACCCCATTGCCCAGACATACTCCCGGCGAGATGACGACGTTTTGCCCGATCGTGCAGTCACGGCCGATCGTGCAGCCGGACATGATGTGTGAAAAGTGCCAGATTCTCGTTCCCTGTCCGATGCTGGATCCTCCGTCGATAACGGCTGTTTCATGTGCCTGATATTCCATTTGCTGAAAGTGAAAGATTCCTTATTTGTAGAGTGCGAAAACGGTCGGTTTTTTGTTCAGGTCGGGTGCGTTTTTGCCCCATTCTTTTACGGGCTTCGTGCGTATCATTTCGTCTTCGCACGAGAGGTTCGAGGCTACGCACAATCGGGTCGACGGCCTGCATATTCGCACCAACTCCTCCAGTAGCTTGCCGTTTCGGTAAGGCGTTTCGATAAAGAGTTGCGTCTGGTTCTCGGAATAGATGCGCGCTTCCAATGCTTTGATCCGTGCTGCGCGTTGCGCCGCATCGATGGGCAGATAGCCGTGAAAGGCAAAGCTCTGTCCGTTGAATCCGGAGCCCATGATTGTCAACAGAATAGAAGAAGGTCCAACGAGGGGAACGACCTTATACCCTTTGCGCTGCGCGATGGCTACGATATCAGCCCCGGGATCGGCCACCGCCGGACAGCCCGCTTCGGAGATTATCCCGACCGACTCGCCCGCGGCCAGCGGTGTCAGGTACCCGGCTACCATGTGCGGCGACGTGTGTTTGTTCAATTCGTAGAAATGCAACTCGTCGATCATCAGCGACGGTTCCGTTTTCTTCAGAAACCGGCGCGCCGTGCGTATGTTCTCCACCACAAAATGGCGGATACCAAGAATCACCTCGCGATTATACGCCGGTAGCACCTTGTAGTGTTCCGTTTCGCCCAGGGTGACCGGAATCAGATAAAGAGCAGTTTCCATGTTCTGTTCAACAATCTTTTACGAAGCACAAAAGTACATAAAAAAAAGGATTCACGTACCGCGAGCCTCCGCAAAAAGCGGGGTAAGAAACAGTCCTTCGGATGTTTGTTTGAATTATGTTATGCCGTGTAGGGGCGAACACAAGGTTCGCCCCTACACGGCATAACATAATTCAATTGTTAATGGTTAATTGTCAATTGTCATACCAGGTACATGATTCGGCGTGTACCACGCATAACAATTAACCATTGACAATTAACAATTAATTTGTCATTCAGAGCGAAGCGAAGAATCTCTTTTCCTTTCCCTCGCGAGATTCCTCACGGTGTTCGGAATGACAAAGGCGGTTATTTGCGCCATTTGCGAAATTTGCGTTCGGTCTTTTGTCATTCAGAGCGTCAGCGAAGAATCTCTTTTCTGTTACTTTTGGCTTGACCCAAAAGTAACCCAAAGGTCAAGGCTTCGTGCGCTTCACACGCCCTCGCGACGCTCGCGGGTCGGAAAATCAGGTAACTCGCTTCGCTTCGGACAGCCTGATTTTCTTTCGCCCCGCTCACTGCTCCGTCGGCTCACCGCCCGAGGCCGAAGGACGAACGCCGAGGGCGTTCGAGGCGAGATTCCTCACGATGTTCGGAATGACAAAGGGTGGCGTTCGGAATGACAAAGGGTGGTGCGTTCGGATTCCGTGTACCACGCATAACAATTAACAATTGACCATTGACAATTGAATTACGTCCATTTGTGTCATTTGCGAAATTTGCGTTCGGATAACCCGGCATCACACAAAAAAAGGGCGAACACAAGGTTCGCCCCTACACGGCATAACATAATTCAATTGTCAATGGTTAATTGTTATACCAGGTACATGATTCGGCGTGTACCACGCATAACCATTGACAATTGACAATTAACAATTAATTTCATGATTCGGCGTGTACCACGCATAACAATTAACCATTGACAATTAACAATTAATTTGTCATTCAGAGCACTCTTTCTGTTACTTTTGGCTTGACCCAAAAGTAACCCAAAGGTCAAGGCTTCGTGCGCTTCACACGCCTTCGCGACGCTTGCAGGTCGGAAAATCAGGTAACTTGCTTCGCTTCGGACAGCCTGATTTTCTTTCGTCCTGCTCGCTGCTCCGTCGGCTCACCGCCCGAGGCCCATGGACGAACGCCGAAATGAATGGTCAATGGTTATTTTCTAAATACATGATTTGGCGTGTACCACGCATAACAATTAACCATTGACAATTAACAATTAACCATTAATTTGTCATTCAGAGCGAAGCGAAGAATCTCATTCTTTTCCCCACGGGATTCCTCACTACGTTCGGAATGACAAAGGATGGCGTTCGTAATTCGTAATTCGTCATTGATTTACGCGTTCGGACATCACACAAAAAAAGGGCGAACACAAGGTTCGCCCCTACATTGACAACATTAATTACTGTTGACTACTTTTCACTTTTCACTTTATAAGAATTTTGGTTACCCGTTCTCCTACGCGCACCACATACATGCCCGAGGACAGCGGAAGAACATGGTCGCCGGCGGAGGCGTTCATCGTGCGAACGAGCGAACCTACTACATTATATATATGTACCGTCTCGGGCGTGGGCAGGGTGAGGCGCAGCGCACCGTCGGCGGCGTAGACGCGCAGGCCGTCGATCGTTTGATTGGCCACGGTGTGAGTGAACGTGAACGGCACCGTGATGTTTTGCAGCGCGTAGCCTGCCGTAGGCGTGAATGTGAAGTTACGCAGCGCGGCTTTGTAGGTTCCTTTCGACGTGCCGGGCGCGGCCGTGCAGGCGAACGTCAGCAGGTTGCGTTTCTCCATCGTGCCGCCCGAGCGCAGACCGTTGGGTTTCATCTCCACGCGCTTGCCGGTCACGGTGACGGCATAGCCGGCTGCCAGCGACGCATCGGGTGCGGTCTTCTTCGCGTCGAGGGCGAAGCCTTCGGGCAGATCGACGTCGAACGAGAGCGTAAAGTCGGCATCGGAGGGTGCCACTAAGGCCAATCGTAACGTGTTATCGCCTCCCGACGTGACGGAAACCATCTGTTCGGCCGGTACGACGCGCACGCGGCAGGCCGTCTGCTGTCCGCCGACGTTGGCCACGACGGTAATATCGGCCCGTCCGGGCGCGAGGGCGGTGACGGTACCGTCTCTGCTCACGGTCGCGATGTCATTGTTCGAGGAATACCATTTCACGTCGCGGTTGATATCCGCGTCTTTGGGATAGGTCGTGACGACGAGGCGTTGCGAGGCGCCCTCGGGCAGCGTAAGTTCCGTATAATCGAGCGCGACGAAGGCGGGCCCGGGTTTGGGGTTTTGCGTGACGGTAACCGTTTCTTTCAGCGCGCCGGAGGCGAAGATGATCTTGGCCGTGCGGGGCTGCTCGTCTTCGTAGATCGGGGCGGTGACGGTGATTGTGCCGTCGTCCGTGCCCGAGAGTGCGGAGAGTGTGAGCCACGACGCGTCGCACCGGGCGGTCCATGCTCCGTTTGCGTTGACGGTGATCGGCTTCGTTCCGCCGGCGTCAACGAAGGAGAGCGTTTTTGGAGTCACAGAGAGGGCGGGTATCAGGGGGAGCTCTACGATCTGGAATTCTTTCCATACGTCCTTTGCTTCGTAAACGGCCTTCTTGCCGGCGGGCACATGCAGCTTGATATTCTGAGGCGTGAGATATTTAAAGACATCCTTCGAACCGATGTCGGGGATCGATGCATTATCCTTCCACGCTACGGTCAGATCCTTCAGCGCCGTGCAACCATCAAAGGCATTCTCTCCGATTGTGGTTATACTCTTCGGAAACGTGACGCTTGTCAGCGCATTGCAACTGTAAAAGGCCTTCTTTCCGATCGCGGTGAGGGCGTCGGGCAGCGTGAGGCTTGTCAGCGAGACACAATAGTGAAAGGTCTCCTGTCCGATCGCGGTTACGCTCTTCGGGATCGTGATGCTTGTCAGCTCCAAGCAATCATAAAAGGCCTTCTCTCCAATCGTGTTCACGCCGTCGGGCAGCGTGAGGCTTCTCAGGTCCCAGCAACCGCTAAAGGCGCTCTGTCCGATCGTGGTCACGCTCTTCGGAAGCGTGATGCTTTTCAGCGCGTCGCACCCGCTAAAAGCGAAATCTCCGACGGAGGTCACACCGTCTCCGATCGTTATTTTTTGGATCTCTTTTTGGAAAGCCCCCCAAAGCTGGTCGTTCGGGGTGGCAAAGTTCGGCATCGGCTTCGGTGTATCGGGCGTGGGATTGGTGATGGTGAGGGTTTTGGTGGCGGCGTCGTAGTTCCATTGCAGCCCGCCGAAGTCGTCATCCTCCACGATATTGAATTCTTTCCATACGTCCTTCGCTTCGTAAACGGTCTTCTTGCCGGCGGGCACATGCAGCCGAATTCCACTGAGTGTAAGTTCCCTAAATACATCTCTTTGGATGTCGATCGGCGTATCCCACGCTACGGTCACGTCCTTCAGCGCCCCGCAACCGTAAAAGGCGCTCTCTCCGATCGTGGCTACGCTGTTCGGAATGGTGATGCTTGTCAGCGCCCCGCAATTGTAAAAGGCGCCCCATTCGATCGTGGTGAGGCCGTCGGGCAGCGTGATGCTTTTCAGCCCCGAGCAACCGTAAAAGGCGCTCTCTCCGATCGTGGCTACGCTGTTCGGAATGGTGATGCTTGTCAGCACCCCGCAATTGTAAAAGGCTCTCTCTTCGATCGTGGTGAGGCCGTCGGGCAGCGTGATGCTTTTCAGCCCCGAGCAACCGTAAAAGGCGCTCCGTCCGATCGTGGTTACGCTGTTCGGAATGGTGATGCTTGTCAGCGACCCGCAATTGTAAAAGGCGCTCTCTCCGATCGTGGTGAGGCTGTTCGGAAACGTGATGCTTTTCAGCCCCGAGCAACCGTAAAAGGCGCTCCGTCCGATCGTGGTGAGGGCGTCGGGCAGCGTGATGCTTGTCAGCGCCCCGCAATCGTAAAAGGCGCTCTCTCCGATCGTGGTGAGGCTGTTCGGAAACGTGATGCTTTTCAGCCCCGAGCAACCTTTAAAGGCGCTCTCTCCGATCGTGGTGAGGGCGTCGGGCAGCGTGATGCTTGTCAGCGCCCCGCAACCGTAAAAGGCGCTCTCTCCGATCGCGGTGAGGCTGTTCGGAAACGTGATGCTTGTCAGCCCCGAGCAACCGAAAAAGGCCCACTCTCCGATCGTGGTTACGCTGTTCGGAATGGTGATGCTTGTTAGCCCCGTACAACCGCTAAGGGCGCTCTGTCCGATCGCGGTGAGGCTGTTCGGAAGCGTGATGCTTGTCAGCCCCGAGCAACCTTTAAAGGCCCACTCTCCGATCGTGGTTACGCTGTTCGGAATGGTGATACTTGTCAGCCCCGAGCAACCTTTAAAGGCGTGATCTCCGATCGCGGTGAGGCTGTTCGGAAGCGTGACGCTTGTCAGCGCGCAATCTGAAAAGGCATTATTTCCTACGGAGGTCACACCGTCGCCGATCGTTACGGTTTGGATCTTGCTTTGGAGAGAATGCCAAGGTATTTCGCTTGCATTATTAAAGTCCGGCATGGCGCCCGTTCCGGTGATGGCGAGGGTTTTGGTGCCGGAGTCGTAGCTCCAGTTCAGCGGTCCGGTGGTTCCGCTGTTTTGCGCCGCAGCGCCAAGGGCTGTCATCAGCCCGATGATCAAAGTAAAAATTTTCATTCTCACAGTTTTGTACAATTTGATGTTAATAATCATTTTTCATTATTCACTATTTGTTATTCGTTTCTTTTATTGTTCAGAGCGTTCTTTCCGTTACTTTTGGCTTGACCCAAAAGTAACCCAAAGGTCAAGGCTTCGTGCGCTGCGCTTCGCTCTTTCCCCCTTTGAAGGGGGGGAGGGGGGGATGTCCCTCTGCGTTCGGGCACATAACAATTGACAATTAACCATTAACCATTGAATTATGTCAGGCTTTCAGCCCTCCGCCGAGGGGGTCGCCCTGTTTTCCCAACGCTTCGCTTCGCTACGCATTGGGCTGAATTATTACGCCCTTTCAGGGCTCTTACAGCTGTCAGCAATCAGCCAACAATTCAACACCTAAACCCCTCAACGCCCCGAAGGGGTTAGCTCGCATGGGCACAAGGGCTGAAAGCCTGACATAATTTGACAGGTACGTATGCGCCGCCCTAATACGTGTTTATTAGGCATCCTAATACGTGCTTATTAGACGCCCTAATATGCCGGACTGATTATTTAACCGTTAATGTCTTCTCGAACACGCTTGTCCGAGGTTCTTTCAACCATTGCTTCCCCATCGAATACTGCGTCGTTACTTCCAACTGGTACGTCCCGGCGGGGAGGGCGGGGATGATGATCATCAGCTCCGAGGGGTTGTTGATCACGATGTCGGCTTCGTCCACCTTGGTGGCGGCCGAATGACAGATGTCGGCCGCGTATGATGAAAAGATGCGCAACGTCCGTTGCTCCGCATGTGACATACGGAGACATAAGGAGTTATTATGTAGGTGTTAATAAATGTAAATAGGGGGGGGTAAATTGAGGCGTTATCGGTCGGGTGTCAGGGTGCGAGACACGGTTCGTTGCGGCGTGCGCGTCCGTCCGTAGCGTTATCGATAGTGTCTGTCTGCCTCTGCCTTTCATTGACCGTTCCTGTTTATTTGTTCTTTACGGTGCAAAGATATAACAATTTTCCAAGTTAGATAATGAGCAAATTACTCAAATACACCTCCACTTTTCTCTTTCAAAACGATTCATCGGCGTTTTTTATGTTACCAAAGACAGGGGGGTGAGCTTTTTATGTACCTTTCCTCTAAAACGTATTTTGTGAGTTTGCTTAGATTGCTGCTCAATCCCTCCCAAATTCGGTTGTTTGGGTGACTATAACACACGACTGTTGGCTCCGTGACGGTCGGTGTGTCTCGGAGATTGCGAATATAAGTATGTTACTTTCCTCTACAAGCTTGGGTAGCTTATGCCGGTGTCCGACTCCTTCCGGTGTATCTGTAAATTTGCGAAACGGGCTACTTTGTGCACCACAAAGGTAATTACGTGGCACCGAAAGGTATATCAAATGGCTAATCGGCCATATACGATTCAAGCAGTTTGATTTGTCCTTCTGTTCTTTTCAACTCTTCCTGCCTTTTGAGATAAATGTCAATGAAATCCTCTTCTTTGGAGAGCATGTGCCATACGGCAACGAGTATTTTCCGGGCGATGGCCACCTGGATCTTCATTTTGTTCTTTTTCTTGACGGTAGTTTGGAGGTAGCTGAAATGAGAGAAGAAACAGTTTCGGGTTCGTGATGCCGCCCATGCAATTTCGATCAATATTTGTCTGAGGGTATCTGTTTCCGTGTGTCACTTTTCTGCTTTTGAAACGCCCGTTGCTTACATCGTTACGCGGTTTCAGACCGCACCATCCCACAAGGCTTGCCGCCGTAGCGAACATCTTCATATCAACACCTGTTTCCGCAATGATTGCCGTGGCTGCGCGTTCCTTGACACCGGGGATGGTTTGCAGGCGTTCGTATGGTTTGGGGTAATGTTCTTTGCAGAGCCGGACGAGTTCTTGCTGACAGTACGCCGTCTGTTCTTCGATCAGGTCGAGTGTTTCCTTCAATTGTCTGAGAACAATCAGGTCAGTTTCTGAGAACGAGCCTGTCAGCGCGGCTTTCACTCTCTCACGTCCATGTTTGTTGAGTATGCGTCCATGCACAAGCCTGAGGAGTTCATCAGGATCGGTCTGTCCGTCGATTATCGCTTTGAGTACAGACCGATAGCTTTTGCTTTTGGTGGTAGCCACGTAATTGCTGAGCCTAAAACCGCATCTTTGCAAAGCTGCGTCGAGTTTGTTGCTGTTGTAGGTCGTATCTTCGCACAGGTCCATGATACGGCGGTTCAATTTGCGCATATCCTGAACGATGGGCTCGGGAACGAAGCTTCCCTTGATGAGATTTTTCAGAAGACACTCCGCGATCCATCGGGCATCCTTCACGTCACTTTTCCTGCCGGGAAGCTGCTTGATGAAATAGGGATTCACCAATCTGAGTTCCATCGATTCGCAGAGTTCGTTCCATACCGGAACCCAATAGACGGCCGTGCTCTCCATAGCTGCTTCGGTGACACCATGGGCTCTCATGTCATGATGCATCTGACGCAAGTCCGGAGTAAGCACTCCATAAGTATTTTCCCAAATAATGGCCTGGTCATACCCCATAATACAGAGATAGATGCTATCTTTGTGCACATCAAGGCCGGCAACTGTTCGAGTTCTGTTCATAATTATTTTTTTTAATTTTTTTCCTCCAAGATAGTAAAATTGTGGCTAAGAACACGCAAAGGAGGGGACAGAAAACAGAGCGTCGGCCTTGTGTTTTTATCTGCCCGGTGTAAAATCTCGAGGATTTTATCTAAATTTGCAAAGTGAAAATACAATCGGACGACATAATAAATCTGCATCAATCCCTACCTTTCTGTATGAATCCCAACTCATCTGTCGACATTTACGCTTTGGCTGAAAAGTTCGTCGAGCAAACGGCCTGTCCCGTTTTTCTGACCGGCAAGGCCGGGACCGGCAAGACGACTTTTCTGAAGCATCTCCGTGAGCATACGCAGAAGCAGATGGCCGTCATTGCCCCTACGGGAGTGGCGGCGATCAACGCCGGAGGCGTCACGATCCATTCGTTCTTTCAACTGCCCTTCACCCCGTTCGCCCCGATCCCGCAGGGACGGAAAAACCTGATTGCGAAAAGTAAACTTACGACTGCCCGCCGAAAAGTACTGCAAGAGCTGGAGCTTCTCGTCATCGACGAAATCAGTATGGTGCGTGCCGATCTGCTCGATGCCGTCGATACCATGTTGCGCCATTTCCGTTATCGCGCCAACGAACCGTTCGGCGGCGTACAGGTTGTTTATATCGGCGACATGTATCAGCTCTCTCCGGTCGTGCCGGACGAAGAACGGCAACTGCTCTTACAGTTCTACGAAGGGCCTTATTTCTTTCAGAGCAAGGTTATCCGGCAACAGCCTCCCGTTTTTATCGAACTGGATCGTGTCTTCCGGCAAACGAACGAACAGTTTATCTCCCTGCTCAACGAAGTGCGCAATAACTGCCTGACGGAAGCAGGCGAACAATGCCTTAACAGCCGTTACATCGCCGACTTCCGCCCTTCAAACGAAGACGGCTATATTACGCTGACGACGCACAATGCCAAAGCAGACCGTATCAATTATGAGGAACTGGACAAAATCGACCGGGATATTTTTTACTTTGATGCGCAGGTACAGGGCGATTTTCCGGAGAAAAGTTTCCCGAACGACGAACGATTGAAGTTAAAGAAGGGTGCACGTGTGATGTTTATCGCCAACGATATGGAGACTCCCCGCCGCTACTACAACGGAAAAATCGGGGTGGTTACCGACATCGATGAAGAGCATATCCGGGTAAAAACCGATCCCGACGATGAACCGATCGAGGTCAAGCGGGAAACATGGCAAAATATTCATTACACCGTCAACAAAGAGACGAACCAGATCGAAGAGCATAAGCTCGGCAGCTATACGCAATATCCGCTACGGCTGGCCTGGGCTATTACAATTCATAAAAGCCAGGGACTTACGTTCGATCGGGTCGTCATCGATGCGCAGGCCGCGTTTGCTCCGGGACAGATCTATGTGGCGCTCAGTCGCTGTCGCTCGCTCGAGGGCATCGTCCTCTCTTCACCCCTCAACACGCAGGCTTTGCAGGTCGACAGACACATCGTCCGCTATGTGCAGCAAAAACCTTCGGCCCGCGAGTTGGAGGCGCAAATCAATGTTTTTAAAGAACGTTACAATGAACAGGTGTTGTTTGATATCTTCAATTTCAGCGATATGGTCTACGAAATGCGAAGGTTCTATGAACAAACCGTTAACGAGAAGAACGCCTTCAATGACGAAACGCTTCCTTTCATCAGCCGGATGATGGATCAGACCGACCGCCTGAACCGGGTGACAACCACGTTCCGCAAACAGCTGCAATACCTTCTTCATACCTCCGATACTCAACGGACAAACGAACGCATCAAAGCTGCTTCGGATTATTTTGCTACGCATTTGACGTCGCTCATCGCCGAAGGGGAGAAATCGCCCGCCCGCACCGATAGCCGTGCGTCGGCACGTGACTATAACGATGCCCTGACGACGATCCTTACTCGTCTGGCCTATAAAAAACATCTGATTGGGGGGATAGGCGATGGTTTTTCCATAACCCGCTACTTCGAACTGAAAGCTACATTTACCGCTCCTCCCGGCCCCGTCAACGCGTACGCGGCAGCCCATAAAGAGTTGAAGACGGAAACGGAGCATCAGGAATTGTTCAGGCTGCTGGCCGGCTTACGGAAAGAGTTGTGCGAAGAAACCGGCGCACCGGCTTATCTCGTAGCCGCTACGAAAACATTGATCGAATTATGCAACATGCGTCCTCAAACACCCGAGGAATTGATGGGTGTCAAAGGATTCGGAAAGATTAAGACACAGAAATACGGCGATCGCTTTCTGGAAATTATCAACGAGTATTGTCGCAAATACGGCCTGAGCTCACTGATCGATCCTTCCGATCATACGAAAAAAAGAAAGAGGCGAAAAACCGACTCGTGAAAGCATTTCATGCCGAAGCCGACGTATGACTGCTCATAAGTAAAAAGCGGTTAGAAAACAATTGATTGGATGTTCTTCTGTAAAAAAAAGCGATAAAAAGGTTTGCAGAAAACAAAATAACTTCTACTTTTGCACTCGCTAAGTCGGGAAAGACTTTGTTATTGTATGACTCCGTAGCTCAGTTGGTAGAGCAAATGACTCTTAATCATTGGGTCGAGAGTTCGAGTCTCTCCGGGGTCACATCGTGCAAAAGGTTTCTTAATAGGGTTTTACGGCACTGTCGTAAGACCCTGTTTTCGTTTCGGGGGGGGCGAGTGATGCACCTGAAGTCTTCCTGGGACAACGACTGCAAGGAAAGGGTTTACTTTTATCCCAAATTACGCGATAGATTGTTCGGCGTTTACCATTAATAATGGATGTGCGAATGTACGACAATGGTTACGTCAGGCTTACAGCCCTCCCAACGGGGATATTGCTTTTTCCCCAACGCTTCGCTTCCGCTCCGCATTGGGCTGAATTATCTCGCCCTTTCAGGGCTGTTTTTCAATGGTTAATTGTCAATGGTTATTTGTCGGGTACATGATTCGGCGTGTACCACGCATAACCATTAACCATTGTCCGAAAGGGCTGAAAGCCCGAATTATTTCAGCCCCATCCCGCAAGGGTGGGGTATCGACATCCGGACCTTGTTCGGAGGGCTGAAGGCCTGAATTAAATTCATTCTTATTTCTTCTATTGCGTAATCTGGGTTTATTCCGGCATCTCATCGCGTCATTTGTTCGAAGGAACCATTTTTTTTACCTATCTTTGAGGCGTAATTAAATAATCATTAATCATAAGGAATTATATATGATTCAGTTTTTTCAATCGTCGGACAAGAGCGTCTTAGCGGTAGAGACCTCCCATACATTCTCGAAGAACGATATCGAAAAATTAATCTGGCTGTTCAGCGGCGCCACTCCGGTAGAGGCGGATGTGGTTAAGGGACGATTTGTCGGGCCGCGTCGTGAAATGATCACGCCGTGGAGCACGAATGCTGTCGAAATCACGCAGAACATGGGCCTGGAAGGAATTGCGCGTATCGAAGAATATGTTCCCCTCTCGCCGGAGAAGGGACATGACCCGATGTTGCAACATGTCTATGACAACCTTGACCAGCAACTGTTCACGATCGACCGGAAGCCTGATCCGATCGTGTATATCGACGATATTGCGGCCTACAACGAGCAGGAAGGACTTGCGCTGAGCGCCGACGAGGTGGGCTACCTCAACGAAGTAAGCAAAAAACTGAAACGTAACTTGACCGACAGCGAAGTGTTCGGGTTTTCGCAGGTGAATTCCGAGCATTGCCGGCATAAAATCTTCGGTGGTACCTTCATTATCGACGGCGAAGAAAAGGAGCATTCCCTCTTTGCTCTGATCAAAAAAACATCGGCCGAGAACCCGAACAAGCTGGTGTCGGCCTATAAAGACAATGTAGCATTCAATGCCGGCCCGACCGTCGAGCAATTTGCCCCACTGTCGGCCGATAAGCCCGATTATTTCTCGATCAAGAAGATCGATACCGTACTGTCGCTGAAAGCCGAAACGCATAATTTCCCGACAACCGTCGAGCCGTTCAACGGTGCCGCTACCGGCACGGGAGGCGAGATTCGCGATCGTCTGGGCGGAGGCAAGGCTTCTCTTCCCATAGCGGGAACAGCCGTGTATATGACCTCCTATCCCCGCACCGAAGAAAACCGCTCATGGGAGAACATACTCGATCCGCGTCGATGGTTGTATCAGTCGCCCGAACAAATCTTGATCAAAGCATCGAACGGCGCTTCCGATTTCGGGAATAAGTTCGGACAACCGCTGATCTGCGGGTCGCTGCTCACTTACGAGCACACCGAGAACGAGAAGAAATATGCATACGACAAAGTCATCATGCTGGCCGGAGGCGTGGGCTATGCCAACAAACGCGATGCCCTCAAAGGTGATCCGAAGCCGAAGGAAAAAGTGGTGATCATCGGAGGTGATAATTATCGCATCGGTATGGGGGGAGGCGCTGTCTCGTCGGTCGATACGGGACAATATACAAGCGGTATCGAGTTGAATGCCGTGCAGCGTGCCAATCCGGAGATGCAGAAACGGGCGGCCAACGTGATCCGTGCCATCGCCGAGTCCGAAAGTAACCCCATCATCTCGATCCACGACCATGGAGCGGGGGGACACCTGAACTGTCTGTCCGAACTTGTCGAAGCGACCGGCGGACATATCGACATGTCGAAGCTCCCCGTCGGCGATCCGACCCTTTCGGCGAAGGAAATTATCGGGAACGAGAGCCAGGAGCGTATGGGGTTGTTGATGAAAGAAAAAGACGTTGAGCGTGTGCGGCGTATCGCTGAACGTGAACGCGCTCCGATGTACGTTGTCGGTCAAACGACGGATGACATGAAGTTTGTTTTCGAGCAGCAGGATGGCGTACGCCCCATCGATATCAAACTCGAGTACATGTTCGGTAAGCCGCCGCGTACCATCATGGAAGATCAGACGGTCGACGAAGCATATTCTCCTGTAAAATATAAGGAAGCCGATTTGCACCGCTACCTCGAAAATGTGCTCCAACTCGAAGCCGTAGCCTGCAAAGACTGGCTGACGAACAAGGTCGACCGCAGTGTAACGGGCAAGATCGCCCGTCAACAGTGTCAGGGAGAGTTGCAGCTGCCGCTCAGCGACCTTGGCGCCGTGGCGCTCGACTATCGCGGTCAGGCCGGTATGGCTACCTCCATCGGCCATGCTCCGCAAGTCGCGTTGATCGATCCGGCCGCCGGATCGGTGATGGCGATTGCCGAAGCACTGACGAATATTGTTTTTGCCCCGCTGGCCGATGGGCTTACCAGTGTTTCGTTAAGCGCTAACTGGATGTGGCCCTGCCGAAATAAGGGCGAGGATGCAAGGCTCTACAAAGCCGTTGAGGCGGCATCGGATTTTGCCTGCGCACTCGGTATCAACATCCCGACCGGCAAGGATTCTCTTTCGATGACCCAGAAATACGGCACGGACAAAGTCTTTTCGCCCGGCACGGTGATTATCTCGGCTGCAGGTGAAGTGAGCGACATCCGCAAGATTGTTTCGCCCGTACTTGCGCGCGATAAACATACCTATATATATTATATCGATTTCTCGTTCGATGCTCTCCGTCTCGGCGGTTCGGCTTTCGCACAGTCGCTCGGCAAAGTGGGCAGTGAGGCGCCGACAGTCAGAGACTTCGATTACTTCCGCGACGCATTCAATGCCGTGCAGGAAGCGATCGACAAAGGGTTGATACTTGCCGGACATGACATTTCGGCAGGCGGGATGATCACCGCACTGCTCGAAATGTGTTTCGCTAATGTCGAAGGCGGACTGGAAGTGGATTTGAACGCCATAGCCGAAGAAGATATCGTTAAAATCCTGTTTGCCGAGAATCCGGGTGTCCTCGTTCAGGTGAAAGAGAAGAGCGTCTTCGAGAAGCAGATGCGGGCGGCCGGTATCGGATTCGCACGTATCGCACGGCCGACAGACGAACGGCATCTCATCGTGACGAAAGATGATACGACTTATCATTTCGGTATTGATTATATGCGCGATGTCTGGTACAAGTCGTCGTATCTGCTCGATATGCGGCAGAGTGGGAACGAATGTGCCGGCAACCGGTACGAGAACTACAAGATGCAACCGCTCGAATACAAGTTCCATAAAGATTTTGTCGGGACGCTCGCATCTTACAAGCTAACGGCCGACCGTCGTAAGCGGAGCGGTGTCCGTGCGGCTATTCTGCGCGACAAGGGTACAAACGGTGAGCGCGAGATGGCTTATACGCTCTATCTGGCCGGCTTCGACGTGAAAGACGTGCATCTGACCGACCTCGCTTCGGGGCGTGAAACGCTCGAAGATGTGAACTTCATCGTCTTCTGCGGCGGATTCTCCAACTCCGACGTGCTCGGTTCCGCCAAGGGGTGGGCTGCCGGTATCCTTTATAACGAGAAGGCCAAGCAAGCCATCGATCGTTTTTACGCACGTAAAGATACGATGAGCCTCGGCATCTGCAACGGCTGTCAGCTGATGGCCGAACTGGGACTGCTTTATCCTGAACACGAAGAGAAGCATAAGATGAGGCATAACCGTTCTCACAAATTTGAATCGGGATTTGTAGGGTTGGATATTCCGAAGAATCATTCCATCATGCTCGGCTCACTATCGGGCACGAAGCTCGGAGTCTGGATTGCGCACGGCGAAGGGCGGTTTGAATTCCCGTACGACGAAAAGCAATACCACATTGTGGCGAAGTACAGCTACGACGGTTATCCCGCCAATCCGAACGGTTCGCCGTGGGCTGTTGCCGGCGTTTGCTCGGCCGATGGCCGACACCTCGCCATGATGCCTCACCCCGAACGATCCATCTTCCCGTGGCAATGCGGATATTATCCCGCCGACCGCCTCGGCGACGACGTGACACCATGGATCGAGGCGTTTCTCAATGCCCGTCGATGGATTGAAGCACACTGATTCTGCACCCCGACATATCGGGGTGTTTGAAACAGGAAAATAGACACACTAAAATGATTGAGAGACCGAAGAATCGAGAATTCTTTGGTCTCGGTTTTAACAATTAGATGGATTTGTGGAAGTGCTTTTTAGTTGTTGATAAAAAAAGATTTATATTGTTTTTGATGGAGGAGAAGAGGAAATTTTAATTTGTCTTACTAATTATTATTAACGATTTGGTGATGTGTTTTTTACCTTTTTTGAATAAATATTAAACTAAAACGCACGTTATTTGTTATCATTAAAACGAGGAGAAGCAAAAGACAATGAAGAAGTCAACGATTTGGATGCTTGCGACCGTCATGGGATTTGCATTTGCAGGCCTGCTTTATTTGCAGGTCAGCTATATCAGTATCATCATGAAGACGAGCAACGAACAGTTCGACACTACGGTACGTCGCTGTCTGGAAAAGGTGTCCGGCAGTATCGAACGGGATGAGGTCTATCGGTATCTGGAGGAAGACATCAAGTCCGGTGGGAACAGCTTCATGTATAAAAGTCCTCCCAATCAGATGGAGATCAATCAGAAGATTACCCAAAGCGAAAGCTACCAGTTGCATGTACAAAATGCGAATGGCAGCATCCAGCATATCGAACTCAATCGTTTCAGCGCAATGACTTCTGCGCCGTCGAAGAATACGATTATCCGCGCATCCGAAGAACAGCAGAAGAAACTGTTGAAACGTTACGAATATCAGGCCGGTGTGATTGATGATGTTTTGTACAGTATGATTTATACACCGAACCTGAAGCCTATTGACGAACGGGTCGATTTCAAGGTGTTGAACAATTACATCAAGTCGGAGCTGATCAGCAGTGGGCTGAATATTCCGTATATTTTTTCGGTGGTCAACAAGGATGGCGTAACCATCTATCAGAATGAGGCGTATGAGAAACCGCCGAAGGCTGCCGATGTCGTCACCCACGTGTTGTTCCCGAACGACCCGCCGTCGAAATGGAATTATCTTAAGATATATTTCCCGACGAAAAGGGACTATATATCGAGTTCGGTGACATTCCTCGTGCCATCCGTGCTGTTTTCGTTTATTTTGCTGGTGACGTTCATCACAACGATCTATATTATTTTCCGTCAGAAGAGACTGTCGGAGATGAAGAATGATTTTGTGAACAATATGACGCACGAGCTGAAGACGCCGGTATCGACGATCTCACTGGCCGCACAGATGTTGCGTGATACGGATATTACGAAAAGTCCGGACGTCTTCAAACATATTTCGGGAGTCATTAATGATGAAACGAAACGCCTCGGCTTCCTCGTAGAAAAGGTGCTGCAAATGTCGCTGTTCGAAAAACAGAAGGCGACGTTAAAACTGAAAGAAGTCGATGCCAATGATTTGCTGGTCGGTATTGTCAGTACCTTCGCTCTGAAAGTAGAGAAGTACGGCGGGACGATCGACGTGGATTTACAGGCCGAAGATTCGTCCGTTTATATCGACGAGATGCACATCACAAACGTATTGTTCAATCTGCTTGATAATGCCGTTAAGTATCGCCGTAAGGATGTGCCACTGGAACTCATGGCGCGCACACGTAGCGAAAACGGTAAACTGATTATCTCGATCGAAGATAATGGCATCGGTATCAAAAAGGAACACCTGAAAAAAGTTTTTGACCGGTTCTATCGTGTGCCCACCGGGAATGTCCACGATGTGAAAGGCTTCGGACTGGGGCTGGCCTACGTGCGCAAGATGGTGGAGGACCATGGTGGAACGATCCGTGCCGAACAACAACAGGAATCGGGAACACGATTTATTATAACATTGCCACTCATTAAAAACTAAACATTAAAAATCAGAAATTATGGACGAAAAGTTGAAAATCTTCTTTTGCGAAGACGATGAAAATTTAGGAATGCTGCTAAGAGAATACTTGCAGGCCAAAGGCTACATTACCGACTTGTTCTCCGACGGAGAAGCCGGTTATAAAGGCTTTACGACAGGGTCTTACGACTTGTGCGTGCTGGATGTGATGATGCCGAAGAAAGACGGCTTCACGCTGGCTCAGGAAATACGTTCCATCAATCCCGATATCCCGATCATTTTCCTGACTGCTAAAACAATGAAGGAAGATATCCTCGAAGGATTTAAGATCGGTGCGGACGATTATTTGACCAAACCGTTCAGCATGGAAGAGCTGCTGCTGCGTATCGAAGCGATTCTGCGCCGCGTGAAAGGCAAGAAGATGAAAGACGTGCCTTTCTACAGACTGGGTAACTTTATGTTCGACACGCAAAAACAGACGCTGACCATCGGCGAGAAGATCACGAAACTTACGACGAAGGAATGCGAACTGCTAAGTCTGCTCTGTGCACATGCCAACGAGATTCTGGAGCGTAACTACGCCCTGAAAACGATCTGGGTTGATGATAATTATTTCAACGCTCGGAGTATGGATGTGTATATCACCAAGTTGCGTAAATTGCTGAAAGATGATCCCGAGATCGAGATTATCAACATCCACGGAAAAGGATATAAGCTGATTACGCAGTCGGGCGAAGAACAGGCTCGCGAAGACGGTATCCTTTAAAAGAATCGGAGCAAGGCAGAGGCTGTCTTATAATAAAATGCATGTTTTATTGAGGCTGCCTCATTTGAAAGGAGGGTGTGTCAAAACACAATGTTTGACACACCCTCAACAATTGTCTTTCGGAATAAAACAGTCTTTATCCGCTAAATATCAGAAAGGAGCAATGATTAAAATACGAAACCTAATTTAAATCCGGCATTCGCTCCTACTGAAACAGTACTTGAGCTTCCTGCTTTCGTGCCTGTCGTAGAAGTACTTCCTGTGGTCTGTTTTACCGAGCCTACCGAAGCGGTACCAAAATCCAAACCGGCTTCTACACCCAGATAGACATTCTTCACAAAATAGTAGTCTGCGCCGAAGAATAATCCCATACCGAAACCCAAGGTACCCGGACCTTCTACTTTTGTCTTGTCTCCATGTTTAGGTTTTGAAGACGAAGACTGCGTCTGATATGCCAGACCTATATCACCCCCGATGTATGGCGAAAGTCTGTCTGTACCGCTGAAATGTTTTTCCACGCCGAAGCGCATGCCTATCTGACTTTTGTTTTGTTTTTTCGTTACATCTTCGTTCGATGTATCTTTCTGTGAATCAGTTATTAATGAAAGTGCGCCTCTTAATGCTATTCCGTCAGAGATGAAATAACGTCCTTTCAGCATACCGCTGTTGAGCATTACGGGACTTTCAGTTGCGAAAATACCTTTTGAGAAAAGGGACAAGTCGGCGGTTACATTCCCTTTTCTTGCCTTGAATTCCTGCGCGTTTACGGCGCCCCACACGGAGATTAATGTTACTCCTGCAATCAATAATTTTTTCATTTGTTCGTTTAACTTTGTTATTAAAATCGGCGGCAAACTTACGGAAAAAATATGATTTTGTCGTTTTTTTTTTCTCCGGGTTTTTATTGGTCAAGGGCCTGAATCTTTATCGAACGTAGTCCGTTTTTCTTTTTTTACCACACTGATTGCTTGCGCAGATCCCTGCGTAACTTTTGCGCCTGTCCGTCCGTGACGCGGTTCATCAACAGCCAGAACTGCTGGCTGTGATTCATCTCGACCGTATGGCACAACTCGTGCAGCAAGACGTAGTCGATCAGATGTTCCGGCAGCGTCATCAGTGAAAGTGCCAGACTGATGCGTCGCTCCGAAGAGCAGCTGCCCCAGCGTGTCCTCATATCGCGTACCGTTACCCTTGTGTATGAGAACCCATAACGTGCGGCCAGTGCCGCGAGTCGTTTGGGAAGCACGCGAAGTGCCTCGTGACGAAGCGCACGACCGATCATCGCACGTAAGATTTTCTGCACCGGTTCACTTCCGAAATCTGTTGCTTCCGGACAGGCCAGATGGAGTATGCCCTCTTTTAAGGTCATATAAAAACTCGTCCGTGGACAGCGGAAAATCCGCAGGTGAAAAGTCAACGTCTGCCAGTCCGTCTGTTCGTCGAACCGTCGTGTCGTGTTGCGTGTGAGTAACTCCTGTAACTTCGTGCGATGCTGACTGATGAACGCCAGCATCTCACGTTCGCTGCCACGTACCGGCAACGTTCCGATCACCTGCCCGTTCTCGACTCGTAACGTATATCGGCGGGCTCTCGGATGACGACGCAACCGTATCATGCCTAACACCTCGTCGAAAATCTCCTGTTCATTCATGCCTGTTGTTTCGTCTCGCAAAGATACTGATTTTCCCGAGCCTACAAAACGGATAGGCCGAGAAACAACGCGATATTTTTTGCGTTTTAGCGATTTCGTATGAACGAAAATGGGCGCATGAAGGTTTTAAAAGCGTATGAAAATAAATACGCTTATACATACAAGATTCATTGAGATATGTCGTATATTTGGACATTATTCCGGCGTTATTACCTGATAGTTGTTCTCGATAATGAAACAAGCTGTTAAACAGTGTATTAAATGTTATTGATCATTTAGCATGCGTAACAGCGTGAGGAAACAAATGGTACCGGTACTTACCCTATAGCAGGGAAACCGGCGAATAAAATATCATAATGAAGATGAATATAGACCTGATATGGCAAAAATTCCTGCAAGGAGGCGACGACCGCTCTTTCTCCGCTATTTACAACGAGTATGTGGATGAACTATATTCATACGGCATTCAATGGGGATTCCGGGACGAGATATGCAAAGACGCCATTCAGGACGTATTCTATAAAATGTATATTTCAAGAAACAGCTTGAAACAGGTCAAAAACCTGACAGCCTATCTGTTCAAATCATATAAGTATCGGTTGATCGATATTCTTCGTAGAGAAGTAAAAACTCAACATATCGATTTATCGGACCATTTTTTCATCTCGGAAAAGAACATCTTAGACCAGATCATCGACACGGAAGAATCCAATCTGCTGAGGAGTAAAGTCAAGAAACTATTAGACTGTTTGTCCGGACAGCAACGCGAAGCCCTGTATATGAAATTCTCACTCGGATTAGGGTACGATGAGATCGGTGAGATCCTTAATATCAACTCCGATTCCGTAAAGAAATTAATATATCGTACAATGAAGAAATTGCGGGAGCAATTTTAGAAATAACCGGAGGTCTTTTTCTGTCTGCCGACGTAACGCATAGATAGGGGGAAAACGGCAGCCATCAGGCCGACCGAGTCAAGTCTACTGAATCGATGGAATGTTAAAATTGTTGTCTTTTATCTTTTTTTTGTCCACCAAACGAAAACAGACACGTCATATCCCCAAAAAAAGAATCTAACGGTGGACAGAAAGAAAGAACATACCTTAACGAAAAGTGAAAAGGAGGCGATATACTCCCTCATCATACAACGTATCCGTAGCTATAAAAGGCGAAAACGCATGCTGCAAATAGCTTCGGTAGCCGCTGTCTTGTCGATCGGGATGATATCCGGCCTGTCCCTCCTCTTCCATTCGAACACGCCGGGAGAGACAAACCGTATTGTCGGACAAACATTACCCGACATGGAAATTCATTTGATCAACGGAGAGAAAACCGTTTCGCTCATATCCGGTGCCGAAATCAGATTCTCGGCAGAGGGTGACGCCTCCGTAACCGACGGTATGAACATAGACAAGATACTGGGGCTGGAGAAAGACCATACGAACAAATTAGTCGTGCCGTTCGGTAAACGCTCTACCTTGACATTGGCAGACGGGACAAAAATATGGCTAAACTCAGGCACCGAACTGGAATTCCCGTCGCAATTCAACGGCGAAAAACGGGAAATACACATGCAGGGAGAACTATATTTGGAGGTGGCAAAGTCGAACGAAAAGCCCTTTATTGTCCATACCCCCCGAATGAACGTTTGGGTATACGGCACCTCATTCAATATTTCGGCCTACAAGGAAGACAGCGAACAATCGGTTGTACTTGTCGAAGGTAGCGTACAGGTAAATAAAAATGGCCAATCGCTAAAACTCGCACCCAACCAAATGGCAAAGATCACCAGTACGGGGATGGAAAAAGCGACTGTCGACGTCTCGGAATATATAAGTTGGAAAAACGGCGTGCTGGTATTCAGAAAAGCCCCGATCTCCGACATCCTCCAAAAGGTGGGAAGATTCTATAATATTGATTTCGAATATCTCCCCGGCCGAATGAACGAAATGACATATTCCGGTAAACTGTTTCTGTCAAACAGCCTGGACAGTGTGATGACTTCCGTATCTATCCTCACGTCTACGACCTATACAAGGAACGACCGGATGATCAGTATAAATAAAAAACGATAAAGCCTATGGAGAAAAACATCTGAAGTAACCGGAAAAGACCGGACGATGCTGTCCCATCGTTCGGGTCATGAAATTCATTTACTAACTTTTAATGTGAAAACAAATTCATAACAAAATTATGGTAGAAAAAATAAATCCCAATCATATTGTTGCTTCCAATTGCATTCATATGATAAGAATCATGAAAATATCCGTTGGGTTGCTTTTCCTTGGCATTTTCTCGCTATATGCCGAAAACGTCTATTCTCAGCCAAGGGAGCTATCCCTCAATTTGAAAAATACGACCATCAGGCAGGCCTTTTCGGAGATTGAGAAAAACAGCGATTATGTCTTTATGGTTTCGGATGAAGCCGAACGTTCGCTTGATAAGAAGATAGACATTGCCGTACAAAAGGGATCCATTGACAAAATCCTTTCCTTACTTTTGGAGGATACCAATCTGGATCATGCAATTGTCGAAAGGCAAATCTCTGTTTTTAAGAAGAAGGCTAGTGCCGTTGCGACAAGAACAATGGTTTCGCAGAAAAATCCCGTAAGTCAGCAGACCGCCAAAAAAGGAATAACAGGAGTTGTAAAAGATTCGAAAGGAGAACCGGTCATCGGGGCTAACGTTATTGAAAAAGGTACGCCGGCAAACGGTACCGTAACGGACATCGACGGAAACTTCTCGCTAAGTGTCGATAATAATGCGGTTCTCCGTATTTCTTTTATCGGTTATACCGATCAGGAGATAAACACGGCCGGCAAAACCCGATTCGATATCACACTTCTTGAGAACGCCGAGGCGTTGGATGAGGTCGTTGTGGTTGCATACGGGACGCAGAAAAAATCAACACTGACGGGAGCTGTGGCTGCTATCAACACGAAAGAGATCAAGCAAAGCCCTATGGCAAATTTAGCCGTCACCCTGACCGGTCGTTTGCCGGGGTTGATCGCTATTCAGCGTAGCGGTGAGCCGGGACGTGACGCAGCAATGCTCTATATGCGCGGACGCGGTACGGTCAACGGACAGAATCCGCTGATACTCGTCGACGGCGTAGAGCGAGAAATAACCTCTATCGATCCCAATGAGGTAGACAATATCTCGATACTGAAAGACGCTTCTTCGACAGCATTGTTCGGTGTCAGAGGCGCTAACGGCGTGATCCTTGTTACGACGAAAAGAGGAACGAGCGAAATACCCGATATCAGTCTGAATGCCGAAACGGGTTGGCAGACGTTTACACGCTGGCCTTCATCGCTAAACGCTTACGACTGGGCAACTTTGAAGAATCAGGCCTGGCGCAACGACACGCCGAATCCGGGTGTCAACGACAAGCCGCCGTATTCCGACTATGCATTGGAAAGATACCGGTTAAATGACTGGCCCGAAGTATACGGAAACCATAATTGGGTACGGGAACTGATGAACCAATGGGTACCGCAAAGCAGATATAACCTCACCTTAAACGGAAAAGGCAGCAATGTCGGATATTTCGTAAACGTAGGTTATTTGCATCAGGGCGGACAGTGGAAGATTGATCCCGAGCCTAAGAGCTACGATCCGAGCAACTATATGGATCGGTATAATTTCCGCGCCAATATAGATGCGGCTCTGAACAAACAGAAAACATTGAAGGCTTTCCTGAATGCAGCCGGTACTTTCGAATCCGTCAACGGACCGAACAGTACCTCCGAGAAAATCATTTACCATACCCTCACCTTGTGGCCGTCTATCCAACCGGGGCCTTTGACACCGGACGGACAGGTATTGATCGGATCGGGCAGCTATCAGGAGTCGCCGTGGGCACTTATCAACCGTTCCGGATATAAGAAAGAATCGAGAAGCAGCGTGAACGCCTCGTTCGGCATGCAATATGACATGGATGCATTCGTTAAAGGTCTTTCGGCCAAGATTATTGCATCGTTCGATACGAAATCCGTTAATACGCTGACCGGAAGCAGAGGATATCAATATTGGGAACAAGTGATCGATCCCAATCAAAAAGGGGCTGACGGGCGCGACAGTATTTCATACCATCGTATTCGCTCCGATTTCGATAACACGCCGCTCTCGACGAAGAAAGAGGCTACCTTCCAATCGTTCTACGACATACAGTTTCAGCTGAATTACTATCGTGTCTTCGACAAGAAACATTCCGTCACGGGTCTGCTCCTGGCACAGCAGCAGTCCCTAATCAAACCGAACGACCCGTTGCCTTTCAACGTAAGAGGGCTGTCGACCCGTCTGTCGTACGGGTATGACGAACGATATATCCTTGAGTTCAATATCGGGTATAACGGTTCCGAGCAGTTCGCGCCCAAGAACAGATACGGGCTTTTCCCGTCTGTCTCGGGGGCTTGGAATCTGTTCAACGAGTCGTTCTTCAAGTCAGCTGTCAGGACGATCAACAAGTTGAAATTAAGAGCATCGTACGGTACGGTGGGGAATGACCGAATCGGAGATACGCGCTTCCTGTACATGGATAATATTACAAGACCGGGTGCAGGCTATTCGCCTGGCATCTCGAACAATCATACCATAGCGGAACAGTTCTTCGGAAACCCTAACCTCAAATGGGAAACGGCGAGAAAGTTCAATGCAGGACTGGAAATCGGACTGTTCAACGCCCTCAACATCACGATTGACGTCTTCAATGAGAAGAGAGACAACATTCTTATCACGAAAGAATCGTTACCGAGTCTGATCGGAGTGCCCAGATCGACCATTGCTCCGTTCAACCTCGGCAAGGTAGAAAACAAAGGGTATGAAGTTGAAATGACCTATTCGAAATCCATCCATCGAGACCTGTTCGTTATCGTAAAAGGAAATATCAACTACAACGATAACAAGGTACTCTATATCGACGAGCTGCAACGCGACAATACATATGCCTATCCATATCGCCAGACAGGCTACTCGATCGGGCAGCAATGGGGACTGAATGCTCTCGGATTCTTCAAGGATCAGTCCGAGATCGATAACTACGCCCGCTATGACGGTATACAGCCTCGCCCGGGAGATTTGAAGTTCGAAGACCTGAATGGCGACGGAATCATCAACGACAAGGACATGAAACCAATCGGATATTCCGATATTCCCAAATACACGTGGGGATTGGCTTTGAGCGTAACGTATAAGAATGTCGACATCTCGGGACTGTTTCAGGGAGCAGCCAAAGTGTCGGGTATGGTAGAAGGAAGCGGCGCCTGGGAATGGTACGATTTCAGAGAATACCATTTGAAAGCGTGGACGGCGGAAAGAGCCGCAGCAGGCGAAGATATCAAGTTCCCTGCACTGTCGCGCGCACAATCGGCCAGCGAACTTCGGCCTAACACATTCTTTAATCTCGATCGCTCGTATGTCAGGCTTAAGAACCTTGAAATAGGATACAATGTGCCTAAAAAATGGTGTTCGCAATTCCACGCCAAATCGGTCAGGATATACCTCAACGGATATAATCTGTTTACGTGGGACAAGATGAAATTCAAAGACTGGGATCCCGAAGTGACCGACAATCGATCGTATCCCATTTTAAAAGTCGTAAATTTAGGGGCTAACGTTACATTTTAATTTAATCTGTAAATGCAAATTGCTATGAAAAAGAAAATAACGAAAACGATACTCATTGTTTTAGCATACATTGTATGTACGGGATGTTCGGACGTACTGGATATAACGCCCGACGGGAGGATGACGCTCGACGATGTCTTCAAGAACACGGACTATACGGAATCCTATCTCAATTCGATCTACGAATACGTACGGAAATACGGGCACGGCTATCATTATTATTCGTTCCTGTCGTCATACACCGACGATGCGACCGACAGCCAGGTGCCGCAGGATACGTGGATGCAGCTCCACCAGTGGAACCAAGGCAATTTCAGCTCGAGCAACCTTCCCTTTATGCACGGAAGCGAAAAAGAGAGGCGCAACGACCGGGATTTCTGGGGAACGGCTTACGGAGGTGTCCGCAAAGCGAATGTTTTCCTTGCAAGGGTGAACGAATCGAATGTGCCCAACGCCGAGAAACGGGGACGATACATTGCCGAAGCCAAAGTGTTGAGGGCACACTACTATTTCGACCTGATAAAGAACTACGGAGGAGTGCCGCTTATCGATAAAGACATTATATTGGATCAAGATTATGAAAAGATCGAACGTGCTTCTTTCGACGATATCGTACAATTTATCGTAAAAGACTGCAACGAGGCTATTGCCGAGCCAAATCTGCCGTTCAGAACCAAGTTCGCTACGGAGCAAGGACGGATGACGAAAGCCGTTGCGCATTTTATCAAAGCGTCTGCACTGCTGTTCGACGCAAGTCCGCTGTGGAATCCGGATGATGACGTCCGGAAATGGCAGGCGGCCGCTGCTGCCGCCAAAGAAGCTGTCGCCGCTCTTGAAAGCAACGGCTACGAACTGTATCCCAAATATGAGGAATATTTTATCACCCGCCCCGACAAGTCAGACCATCCGAACGACAGGGAAACGATACTCGAAGCGATCGATACGTGGGGATACGGGGGCCAGACATTCAGGCGATTCGGAACAATCGTTTTCCTGATGCACATGATCCCTTCGTTTCCTTCCGAGAAGTCCGGCCTTTGCCCATCGCAGGAGCTGGTCGACAGTTACGAAATGAAGGACGGCTCAATTCCGATTCTGGGCTATTCCGATACCGAACATTTGCAACCGATCATCAATCAGACGTCGGGATATGACGAAAACAAACCTTATGTCGACAGAGACCCGCGCTTCTACGCTTCTGTTTGGTATAACGGCGCCCATTTCGGAAAAAAAGACAGTAAGGATATTTATATCGAGTCTTACGTCGGGGGTACGCATGGAATCTCCGGTATCAAACAACGATCTCCGACGGGATACTACACCCGTAAATACATCGACCCGGCGCAACGCTCGGCAGGAGCGAGCACGACGTTATGGCGTATATACCGCATGGGAGAGCTTTATCTGACGCTTGCCGAAGCAGAGAACGAAGCAAACGGACCTACGGCCGAAGCCTACGCGGCGGCCGACAAAACAAGGGCGAGAGCCGGTATGCCCGGTCTGCCGAAAGAACTGACCAAAGAGCAGTTCAGAGACCGTATCCGCCGCGAACGGAGAATAGAAATGGCGCTCGAAGAAAACCGCTTCTACGACATCCGGCGATGGAAGATCATGCCCGAAAATTCAAAACTTAAAACAGGCATGCGGTGGATAAAAGCCGAAGACGGTACGCTGACTCATACGCGCATCGTATCCGTACGGTGCGAGCCAACTTCCGACGAGAAGTATTACGTCTTGCCGATCCCCCTGAATGAAACGATGCGGATGCCGCTCTTAAAACAAAATCCCGGCTGGTGACTTTTACAAAAAAAATGTATCATTTTCCAAAAACAATCATCATGAAATATCTCGAAATCAAATTTCAGGTAGCAGTTTTCTTTCTCTTCTCGTACGTTTTATTTTGTACGGGATTCGTATCCTGCACGAATGCGCCTTCAAATGCGAATAACGCCGTCGGTGGCCAAACAGAGGAGAGAACAGACAACGGCTATTACGTAGCGGCATATATCTGGCCGTCGTGCCATCATGACGAGCGCTTCGGTGACATGCTCTGGCCCGAAGGAAAGGGCGAATGGGAAGTCATCAACAAAGGCAATCCGCGGTTCGACGGGCACTACCAGCCCCGACGCCCGCTGTGGGGCTGTGAGATGGACAATGATCCGGCTGTCATGGAGAAATGGATCGAAACGGCCGTTCGCTACGGCGTCAACGTCTTTGTCTTCGACTGGTACTGGTATGACGGAGGGCCTTTCCTCGAAAGCACGCTGAACGACGGATTCCTGAAGGCGAAAAACAATGCCGACATGCAGTTTTATATTATGTGGGCCAACCACGATGTGAAAAAGAACTACTGGAACGTGCACAAATTTACGAATGATACAACCCTCCTGTGGAATGCCGTCGTCGACGAGGCGAATTATAAGACGATCGTGAAGAGAGTGATCGAACGGTATTTCAAACAACCGAACTACTTCAAGATAGACGGTTGTCCTGTGTTCTCGATATTCAGTGTCGACAAACTGATGGAGAGCTTCGGTGGAGACGTGGGGAAAGCGCGGCAGGCGCTGGATTACTTCAGAGAAGAAGTCAAAAAGGCCGGTTTCCCCGATCTGCATATCCAATGGAATCAGGGTGGGGGGGCTCTGATGTCGCCGGAAAATGCGAAACAATTCTCCGACAGGGTGAACGAGATGGGCTTCAATAGCGTAGCCATGTACAACATGGGTGGGACAGACGAAGATTACATCGTCTACGGGAATAACGCCGTCGACATCAGGGCGCAGATAGATTCACTTCTTGACATCCCCGTGTTCCCCTGCGTATCGATCGGATGGGACGACACGCCGCGCTTCCCGACCAAAGGCATCCGCGACGTGGTGCATTATCACAACACGCCCGAGAGCTTCGCAGCCCTGCTGTACAGGGCCAAACAATATGCCGACAGCCATCCCGAACAGCCGAAGCTGATTACCATAAACGCATGGAACGAGTGGGTGGAAGGAAGTTATCTCCTGCCCGATATGCTCAACGGATACGGATATCTGGAAGCCGTCAGGAAAATCATGAACGGGACATTCGATTCATACGCAAAAAAATAAGGCGATGAACGATAGCTCACTCCCATGATGGAACCGGCAGAGAGAGCCCAAGATTTCAACGTGCAGGCTTACTCTACTACGCAAGTGTCAGATTAGGAGCCAAACAAGGTGATCTTGACGTTTAATCGATCAAGACCACCTTGTTTGGCTACAGTTTTTATGCTTTCATCCGGTGAAACATCTTTCCGTCGGCCTGCGCCGCAGGCAGCACGAGCACATCCTGCACATCTACATGCTCGGGTTGTGACAGGGCATAGCAGATGGCTTCGGCGATATCATCGGCCGACAGCGCCCGGTATCCTTCGTATACCTTGTCGGCACGGTCGCAGTCGCCCTTGAATCGCACAACGGAGAACTCCGTCTCTACGGCGCCGGGACAGATTTGCGTCACCCGGATACCGTAGGGCAGGAAATCCATCCGCATGCCTTTACTCAAGGCGTCGACGGCATGCTTGGTGGCGCAATAGACGGCGCCGCCGGGATAGACGTCTTTGCCGGCAACGGAACCCAGGTTAACGATGTGTCCCGACCGTCGGCCGACCATACCAGGCGCAATCGCCCGCGTGACGTAAAGCAATCCCTTGATATTCGTGTCAATCATACGTTCCCAGTCGTCCGCGATACCCTCATGTAGTGGTTCCAGTCCAACGGCCAGTCCGGCATTGTTTACGAGCACATCGATCCGTTGCCATTCAGCGGGCAACTGCTCGACGGCAGCCTGTATCTCGTCGCGTCGCCGCACGTCGAAGCACAGCGTGTGTACCTTACAGCCGTATCGTTGCGTCAGTTCGTTCTTCAACTTCTCTAATCGTTCGCCGCGTCGGCCGGTGAGGATCAAGTTGTGCCTCTCTCGCGCTAATCGTACGGCCGTCGCCTGACCAATCCCTGATGTAGCGCCTGTAATAAATATTGTTTTTGCCATATTGCTGTAAAGTAAATTTATATCCCGACAAATCTACAAAAATCAGGGGAGGTGACAAAGTTGATTTTCGTTTTTACAAAAAATGCTATGGCGGAATGAGGGTTTAATGCTGTTGGGGCTGTATCGTTGAATGACAAGCTTTTGCCCAAACGGCTGTAAAAAGATTTCTTTGTTTGTGATATTCGTTTTATTGAATTGTTTTTTTGTAATAATTTGCATGTAAAATGTCGTTAGTTAGCTTATTTCTAAAGATGATAAAATAATATGCGAAAAATATAAGTGTAAGATAAAAGAAATATGTAAATTTGTGCGTTGGCTATAACTTAAAAAGATAATAAGAATTACATTTGTAATATAAATTATGAGGCAGATATTTGATGAGACAATAAAAGAGACTCTGAATCTTAGGCTTAGGGATTTGGAGAAATATTTTGAAGCTGATGTAATTTTTTATTACGGTGAAATTCACCCTGCATTAGAAAAAGCATTTAGAGATTTTATAGAACAACTCAAGAAGGACAAGGAGTTTAACAGGGATAGGCTTGTTGTCCTTTTAAACACGCCTGGCGGTAGTGCTGAAACTGTTGAGAAAATGGTCTCTGTAATAAGGTTTCACTATAAAGAAGTATATTTTGTCGTTCCAGATTATGCAATGTCTGCAGGGACAATTTTATGCATGTCGGGCGATAAAATATTTATGGATTATTCTTCATCACTTGGACCTATTGATCCACAAGTTTACAATGGAAAAAATTGGGTTCCTGCATTGGGATACTTAGATAAAGTGGAAGAATTAATACAGAAATCAAGAAATCGTGAATTGACAGAAGCAGAATTCATGATATTGCAAAAAATAGACTTAGCAGAGCTTCGTAGTTATGAAATGGCAAGGAGTTTAACTATCAATTTGTTGAAAGAGTGGATCGTGAAATATAAATTTAAAGATTGGAACAAGCATAGTTCGAATGGAAAGACTGTTTTATTAGAAGAAAAACAAAAACGTGCAGAAGAGATAGCACGTGATTTAAGCAACAATAGTATTTGGCATTCACATGGTCGTTCCATAGGTATAGACACATTAACAAGTTCTCTTAAGTTAAAAATAGAAGACTACTCAAGAGATGATGAGTTAAGAGAATTAATAAGAAATTATAATGATTTAATTTGCGAATATATACTAAGGATAGGTAATAAAGCGTTTGTACATTCAAGAGTGTTCTTTTAAACTTACAATTATGAAAACTGAAAAAATATTGACAGAAGAATTGAAAGAGGTAATGACAAAAGAAAAAAAACATTTTACTGAACAGAGTGGGGATTTGTCTGAAATCTATGCTAAGTTGTCAAAAATTGGCATAGACATAAAATCTACTTATTCACTTCCTTTGAAAGACACCATTGGTAAGGTTTTCAGAGAGCAAATTCAGTTTAAAAACTCGTAAATAAAGGAGGAGCACCACAACAGAAGTTGAGCGTAATAACTAGATACAATGCATTATTGTATAGAAGATTTGTGGTAAGTCCAATGTAATTCTTTGTTTTTTTATGAATTACAAATTAGTGCAAAGTTGATTTTCGTTTTTACAAAAAATGCTATGGCGAAGTTTGGGTTAATAAGGACCCATTGCCTTAAAATAGGATGAAGTTTTACGTCTTGTCCGGTTGAAATCCGGGGGATGAGCAGCGGTTAGTCGTTCGGAAATTGGGAAATTCAAAATTATCGTGTAGCTTTGTCCTGTGATGGAAGAGACAGGATATCGCTATTTTAAACGTGACGTCAGTTGGCTGTCGTTTAATTATCGGGTATTACTCGAGGCCTCAGACGAAACGCTTCCAATCTATGAACGGATTCGTTTCCTGTCCATCTATGCGTCGAATTTAGAAGAGTTTTACGAAATCCGGGTGGCCGAACATCGTGGTACGATTATGAAGGGGATTTTTACGGCCGGAGACGTAGGACTGGCGGAAGAAACGCTGAGCGAGATTACGGATGAGGTCAACCGTCAGCAGCAAGCCTTCTACCGGATTTTCAACGAAAGAATCCTGCCTGAGTTACGTCGGCAAAAGATCTGCCTCTATCAGAGTGAAGAGCCGGAGCCGTTTCATCGCGAGTTTGTCCGCAATTATTTTAACGAGGAAATTTTTCCGTATCTCTCTCCCGTAACGATTCATGCCGGTTTCCGCACTTTTATTCGTGACCGGCGTCTATATCTGATCACCCGCATCATCCGGAAAGAGACGGGGGAATCGCTTTACGTACTTATTAAAGTGCCGCATTCCAAGGTGTCGCGTTTTATTGCCTTGCCTCCGCATAAGGGCATGCACTATTTCATGTTTATCGACGATGTGATCCGTTACAACCTGCCCAGCATTTTTCCCGGCTATGAATTGGACGGATGCTACAGCATCAAAATTTCGCGCGATGCCGATATTTACGTCGAAGAGGAGACGTCGCAGACTATTGTACAGGCCATACGCCGTAAGGTGGGGAAGCGCAAGATCGGAGCTTTGAGTCGTTTTATGTACGACCGTGCCATGCCGCGCGATTTTCTGGCGTATATTTGCGAGGCTTTCGATATCGCTGATGATGATCTTGTTGTCGGTGGCCGTTATATGAATCTTCAGGATATGAGCAAACTGCCGAATCCTGTCGGTCAGGGGCTCGAACAGCAGATTCCGTCGCCCATGCGCGTGCCGTATCTCGAAGAGGCGGCGTCGATGTTTGGCGCCGTAAAAGCACGTGACGTATTGCTGTATTTCCCTTATCAGTCGTTCGACTATCTGCTTCGTTTCCTGATGGAAGCGGCGTTCGATCCGGATGTGGAGGAGATCAAGATCACGCAGTACCGCGTAGCCGAAAACTCGGCGGTGATTCATTCGCTGATCAGTGCCGCGCAAAACGGAAAGAAGGTGACGGTGTTCGTCGAGCTGAAAGCGCGTTTCGATGAAGAGAACAACATGAGTACGGCCGAAAAGATGAAAAAAGCCGGCATCAAAATCATTTACAGTATTCCGGGACTCAAGGTTCATGCGAAGGTGGCTGTCATTCTGCGTAAAGGAGAAGCGACGGATTTTGCCTATGTGAGTACCGGCAATTTTAACGAGAAAACGGCGAAAATCTACGCCGACATGGCTTTGCTGACATGCAACAAGGCGATTGTCGACGATATCAACCGGGTCTTTTCCGTGCTGGAAGGGACGCTTCAGGAGCCGCAATTTAGTTGTTTGCTTGTCGCGCGTTTCAACATGGTGCCGGAACTGATTCGTATGATTCGTCGCGAGACGGAACATGTGAAAGCCGGCAGGAAGGGTCGAATTGTTTTGAAAATGAATGGTCTGCACGACCGGAGAATGATCGACGAGCTGTATCGTGCCGGTTCGGCGGGTGTAGAGATCGACCTGTTGGTGCGCGGTATCTGCTGTCTGGTGCCCGACCAGCCGTATAGTCCGAATATCCGTGTGACGCGGATTGTAGACATGTTTCTCGAACATGCGCGTATCTGGTATTTTTATAACGATGGGGCGGAAGATCTGTATCTTACCTCGTCGGACTGGATGAACCGTAACCTGAATCGTCGCATCGAGACGGCTGCTCCCGTGCTGTCGCCATCCGTCAAACGTGAAATGATCGACATCCTGCATATCCAGTTGCAGGATAACGTCAAGGCTTGCCATATCGATGCGCAGTTACGGAATGTCTTCGTTCGTAACGACGCGCCGCCCATACGTGCCCAGCAGGCTATTTACGACTACATCAAAGCAAAGACCGAGGGCTGTTAGCCGTTCTTCTTACGTATCCGCCACTCGTTGGGATAAAGATTGTTGGCACGTGTACCGAGGTTTTTCACAAAGCCCAGCGGGACATCCCGGTAGGATATTAGCGTAAAACCGCGCGGTACCTCGCCGGGCAGCGTGAGTGCTTCGTTTTGCAGGTAGCGGATGGCCTCTTCGTGCGATACGTCGACATATACGAAAGCATCGCGCCTTATTGCCGTGCTGAACGCCAACGCCGGTGACGGAAGTACGTCTTTCCCTTTGACTTCGCCGATCGTTACGCCGGCCGACAGGACGTGCAATTGTTCGCCGAGAAGCTGTACCGTTTCCCGATAGGCTGACGGTATGCCTCGTACCATATCCCCGATTCGTTCGAAATGATAGGCTTCCGGTTCCGTAAGCCATTCTTTCGCCTGCGCAGGGATCGGTTGTGGAATGTGTTTCTGTCTAAGTTTACGACGGGTAGCATGTTCTTTCCCGCCCGGCTTGCGCAGTACGGCCAGACAGAACCCTTCGCCCTTTGTGCGGTGCGGGAAAAAGCGATAGAGGGGAAGTGTGCCGGACAAAGCCCCGCAGACGCCCCACTCGGAAGGTACGTCAAGAGGTACGGTTTCCGCTCCGAAAGTTTCGGCGATGTATGCGATGTTTTCCTCGTTTTCTTCCGTGTTGAATGTGCACGTGCTGTAAATCAGCAGTCCGCCGGGTTTCAGTGCGTCCCACACGTCGTGGATGATCCTCCGCTGACGGGCGGCACAGTGCCGGACATTCGCGACACTCCATTCCTCGCGACCGGCAGGGTCTTTGCGAAACATCCCTTCGCCCGAACAGGGCATATCAGCCACGATCAGGTCGAACAGTTCGCGTAGAGCGCCGAAATCTTTCGGGTCGTTATTCGTTACGACGCAGTCCGGTATTCCCCATTTCGTGATGTTTTCGGCCAGGATGCGGCTTCGGCTTCGGATCACTTCATTTCCGACCAGCAGGCTGCCTGCCGGCAATACGCTCAGCAGATGGGTCGATTTGCCGCCGGGAGCGGCACAGAGGTCGAGCGTGCGGGCAGGGGAGGAGAGGAGCTGTCTGACAGCTTCTCCGACGAACATCGAGGCAGCCTCCTGCACATAATATGTGCCGGCGTGAAACAACGGGTCGAATGTAAAGGATGGACGTTCGCGTAGGTAGTACCCCTGTTCACACCACGGCACCCGCTCTCCGTCGACGGCCTCGAATTTCTTCGACGGGTTCAGGCGGATGCTTACGGGCGGATTCGTTTGCAGCGCCTGTTCAAGCAGATCATATTCGTCATCGAGTAACCGGCGGGTACGTGTTGTAAATTCGGAAGGAAGTATCATATTGCTTTAAGTGCTGAAACAAGGTTGAAAAGTACGTATCTTTGAGGTTCAACGCGCAAAATAGTCGTAACGGATGATCGCGTCGGAGACTTTCCATGCGTCTTTGAGATGCCGGATTTCCTTTTCCGATACGTGACCGGTTTCACCGTAAATATTTCCCTGTGCATCGATAGCTATTCGTTTGTTATTCGTATCGATGATGCTTAAACCTAATCCCTGCCATGCGTAATCGGCCAGTCCCAGGAGTTGCAGCAGGGTCGGATAGATATCGATCTGTCCCATCACCTGTTCGTAACGCATCCCTTTCGGAGCGTTGAGGATGATGAGCGGTACCATCGGATCTTCGGAAACAAGTCCGTGTCCTCCTTCGCTTGCACACCATTCGCTTCGCATATCGACAAGTCCTTCATGATCGCCGGTGATGACAATGAGCGTATGTTCGTAGATACCGTCAGTCCGTAACTGCTCAACAAACTGTCCGAGTGCGCGGTCGGTATAGTTCGCCGTCATCATGTAATCACGCATCCGCGGAGGGAAGCGGTCGGAGAATGTGACTTGTCGCAACCGTTCGGGCAGGACGAAAGGGAAATGTCCGGAGTACGTGACACATTGCAGCAGCATCTGTCCGTTGTCGTCCCACACTTTTCTGCGACGTATCTTATCGGCTATCTGGCGCATCAGTGCCCCGTCGCCGATCTGTGGCCGGTAACGCGGGCCTACCGGTTCCTCGTTCACAAAGTCGGCTTTCGAGAGCAGGCCGTCGTAACCGAAAGCCGGTTCGATAACGCTCTGGTTCCAGACCATCGGCTTATCGCCGGTCAAGGTATACGCCTTGGCCGAACTCCCGTATTTCTGCTTCATCGCCCTGGCCAGCGAGGGATAGGTGGAATGAGGATATTTCAGGCTGTAGACACCGTTATCTATGGGTAACAGCCCTGTATTCACCATCAGCTGGGCATCGATTGAACGTCCGCCTTTTACCTGCGATACGACGTATGGAGCGTAAATGGTGGTCGAGTCTTTCAGCAGGCGATTCAGACAAGGGGTCAGCTCCTGCCCCTCGACCGTCTGCTCCAGCACCCAGCTTTCGAGCGACTCGGCAAGGATCACGATGCAATGTGTGCGGGTCGTCGTATCGGTGGGAGCGCTCATCGGCGGGTGTTGCCTGAGCCAATCCTCGATGTGTATGCCGACTTCAGGCGTATAAGTTTCCGCATCTCGCATGTAATCATAACAAATGGAACCGAATACGGTGTACATAGGGGTTCCGCACGTATGCGTATAAGAGTCCTGCAATGCTTCGTAAACTTTTTTGAAACCGCCTTGCAGCCAAAGCGTACTTCCGGCAATGAGTACAAACCCTCCCGTGAGTAATGCGTAGACACGTATCTCTTTCATGCCTCGGGACAAGGTGGCAGGACATTTCATTCTCCTTCGCGCGATGGCGGCTGCTACGGTCGACAGCGGAAACACAAGATCGGTTATTCTGAACGATCCCCATACGCTGTCCGTAAAATCTTTCAGGTTGCCTACGAGCCAGTAACTGTCCAGCGGAATCGCCGTGTAATATGTTCGGAAATACATCAGGTTACAGACGAGCAGTATATCGAGCAGTATGGCTGTGAACCAGGTTGTCCGCTCCATACGCCAGACTACGAGAGGAAACAGCAGGATCAGCATGGCCAGCGCCGCGTAGAGGTACGTTTCCGGCGATGAAAACGGCCGGAAGGTTGAAAGCAGGCACCAGCAGAAATCAAACCACAGGAATTTGAAAAACAGCAGTCCTCCCAAAAGGTAAAGCAAAGCATGCTGCCCTTTGACGGAAGGGGAAGAGGATGACGATAACTTACGGATCACACGATGCTCACTCATTGGGTATGCCTGATTTCAGTCTATGTTTTTAGAAACACGCAAAAGTACGAATAATTAATGAATATAATGAATGATATGATATCCGTTTGCCTTTTCCCTCAAATCTTTCTACCTTTGCCGCTTCACGATAAATTAACGAACAAAACAATGAGAATTTCAAAGAATAAATTTGTAGCAGTGACCTACGACCTCAATGTAGGAGAAGGCAGCGAGCGCGAACTGATGGAACGCGCCACTAAAGAAAACCCCTTAAAGTTCATTTTCGGAACCGGGATGATGCTGAAAGACTTTGAAGATCATTTGAGCGGTCTGGCAGGAGGGGATACATTCGACTTTTCGCTTACCCCCGAGCAGGCATACGGCGAACGAAACGAGGATCATGTGATGGAATTGCCGAAACATATCTTCGAGATTGACGGCAAATTTGACAGCGAGCATATCAAAGAAGGCGAAACCGTACCGATGATGAGTTCGGACGGAAATCGTATGAATGGCTCCGTGCTGGAAGTGAAGGACGATATCGTCGTGATGGATTTCAATCATCCGCTGGCCGGTGAAATGCTTCATTTCAGTGGTGAGGTTATTGATGTGCATGATCCTACTGAGGAGGAAATTACAGAGCTGAATCGGTTGATGAGCGGTGGCTGCGGCGGATGCTGTGATTGTGGAGACGACGCGTGTGGCGGCCATGAGCACGGGAACGGCGACTGCTGTGGCGGCGGGTGTCATTGTGGATAACGGTAGAACCTGCCCGACGTGAATACTTTCGGAACATACTATCGGCTGACCTCGTTCGGTGAATCGCACGGTGCGGCTATCGGCGGCGTCATTGACGGCTGTCCGGCAGGTGTGGCGCTCGACGTGGATTTTATCCGGCGTGAATTGAGCCGTCGCCGTCCGGGGCAGTCGGCGCTCACCACCCCACGCAACGAAACCGATACGGTCGAGTTTCTTTCGGGGATTTACGAAGGAAAGACGACGGGGGCGCCGCTCGGCTTTATCGTTCAAAACAAAGACCAACATCCGGCCGACTACGATGAGATGAAGAACGTTTTTCGTCCGTCGCATGCCGATTATACGTATCAGACGAAATATGGGATTCGCGATCCGCACGGAGGCGGCCGGAGTTCTGCCCGGACAACGATCGCGCAATGTGTGGCCGGGGCTGTCGCCAAGCTCATTCTGCGACACTGGGGAGTTGCGATACAGGCTTATACTTCGCAGGTGGGGCATATACGTCTGGAAGGAAGTTACAAGGAGTATGACCTGAACCTGACGGAGAACAATGCCGTGCGTTGCCCCGACGTCGGGAAAGCGGCCGAGATGGAGGCGCTTATTCGTAAGGTAAAAGCCGACGGCGATACGGTGGGAGGAATTATCACATGCGTGATCACGGGCGTTCCGGCAGGTCTTGGCGAGCCGGTTTTCGGTAAGCTTCATGCGGCGCTCGGTGCGGCGATGCTCAGCATCAATGCCGTCAAGGGCTTTGATTACGGCGACGGCTTCGATGGCGCTTTTTATCGCGGTTCGGAGCATAACGATCTTTTCTTTAACGATAATGGAAAAGTGAGTACGCGCACGAATTACTCGGGGGGCATACAGGGAGGGATTTCCAACGGGCAGGATATCTATTTCCGTGTGGCGTTCAAAGCCGTGTCTACCGTTTTACGCCCGCAGACTACCGTCGATACGGATTATAACGAAACGATACTGGAAGCAAAAGGACGCCACGATCCGTGCGTCCTTCCGCGTGCCGTTCCCATCGTTGAAGCGATGGCGGCGATGACTGTACTCGATTACCGGTTAGCGGCAAACGCCCGGTCATTCAGCCAAGGGGGAGTTTAAGAGTTCCATCCCCGATGGCAGGGTCGAGATCATTTTTTCGTTCAATGCCCGGCGGTCTTCTACCGGCAAAATCGTATAAGGAGGAATCTGTTCCTGCGAACGCGCTTTCACCATGGGTTGGCCTGTAATCAACGAAACCGCTTTACCGAATAAAAGGTCGCGCTCATCTCCGAAGGGGTAGAGTGCGTGGTAATTTTCCTTTTCTGCATGCTTGGGTACGATACCGTTTATAAACTCATCGTTGTTGATGTTGGCAAATCGGTATACCATCATATAAATTCCCCAGTCTTTGATATCATTGACTTTTCCTTTGCCCCACAAATCTTCGGGGTTCACCAGGATGCCTCCACAGAATTTACCGCTTGTCGTATCGCCGATCTGTACCAGATCGAGGTAAGGATGGAGGCCGGTAATCGTCGATTCCGAGGCCGATGCCGTGCGTCGTGTCGTCAAGACGTACAGACGGCTGAGGTTCATATTGACGGATAGCGTATCAATGAAATATTCAGTAATCCGGTTTTCCATCTTTTTCTCTTTCCAGAGTTTCATATACTTGTCGTTCCAGACCTGCGACAACAGCTTCGACTTCTTCTTCACCGCCGATTGCGGGCCGAGTATGCTGCAAAGGAGGCGTGAGGTACGTGCCGTTCCGCCGCCGTTGTAGCGAAGGTCGAGTACTACGTCGGTAACTCCTTGTGTCTTGAATTTCGAGAATATTTCGAGCAGACGAGGCTCCGAATCCATCGTGTAGTCCGCATAGCAGAGATACCCGATTTTATGCGCGCCTTTTACGATGACGGAATCTTTCAGAATCGGGTCTTCATACATCTTTACCGCTTTCATCGAAATATCGGCCGGCTCGGTGCTTATCTTTCCGTCTACCAGAACTCCTTTTTTTACGGAGATAGAAGAGGCATAGTAGAGATTCCGGTAGTTCGTTTCTGTGATGTCTCCACCGTTTAATCCTACCAGAAAATCGCCGCGCTTGATACCAGCCTTCTCGGCCGGCGTGTTCGGATAAACGAATAGCACAATAGCGAACAAAGCGTTTTTGTTTGAAAACCTGCCAAAAATCAGTTGATAACCGAATGTAGTCGAAACACCCTGAAACGCATTTTGGAGTTCTGATACGCGGTCTGTCAACATCGACCAGCGGTCGTGCTTATGACGTATTTTCTTAAAAAGCTGCTGCGAGTTTGCTTCGGTTTTGTAATCAATTGCATCCCAATTTACCGTCTTGGTCCATAAATAAGCGTCCGACATCATATCGACAATGAAATGATTCACCCGCTGGGTCTTTGTTTCCTCGTCGATGATGCCTTTCCCTTTGTCCGAGCATGCACTTACTATGCAGAGCCACCCGATGCTCCATACTGTTATCCCATATTTCCACTCTCTCTTTTTCATCATGCAATCGTAGTTTAAAATTGATACGGATATTCTGTTTTTTCGGTCGTAATCGTCTCAACAATCAGCGACGAAACGAGGCAAAGGTAAGAAAATGTATCGGGAATGCAATATCCTCTTTATTTCCAATCAACGCCTTATTTTATTTCTTCGTAATCGACGTATTCGCCTTCATCCTCCGCAATGACTTTTTTTCGAGTAGGCGTTCGAGAGGCCGAAGCTTGATCGGATCGACGAGAAGAGGAGGCCGTGTGACGTTTGGCATGCGTAGCGTTTGAAGGGCCGAAGAAAAAAGACTTCACTGTACGTATGATAGAGAATCCTGCCAGCAGAAATAGCAAGACGGCAAAAAAGACGATAAAGAAAAAAATCTTGAACATAGTCAGGTCTGTATTTATATTTTAAAGATACAAATCTATCGAATAAATTTGAATTATGAAAACATAAGGAAGAAATCCATACTAAGTTCTTTCGGTTTTCGTTATTACTTTAAATAAATCGTACGATGAAGATAGCATATTGGGTGGTGTTTTTGGGGATTGCTTCGTGTGTGAATCGGAGTGTTGTATCGGTAGAGGAAACGGCCGAAGCCTCTCTTTCCGAGATTGCGGAACATGTGGTAGCCATTCCGCTGGAGACGAATGAACGATGCCGGATGGGGCCGGTAGATGCGGTGAAACGTGCCGGGAGCGAATTCTTTATGCTCAGCAACCGGATGCTTTATCGTTTCGATCGTACAGGGCGGTTTCTCAGTCGCATCGCTTCGGACAGGGATGGCCGATGTTCAGCGATCCGCGATTTCGCGGTAGATACGCAACGCAGGCAGGTCGTGGCCATCGATACATGTGGGCATGCGCTGTTCTTCACATACGATGGGACGCTGGTCCGTCGCAAAGCTCTTGCCGAAAAGCCGTGGCAAAGTCTGCTGAAGATCGCGTATCACGACGGACACTTTTGGGCAACCGCCGAGCAATGCGCTACCTCGGCATCGGGCGGGGAGAGGAAGATCGAGAAATGGCTCTACCGGCTCGATGTGTCGTTCGACGTGGTGAACGGAACACCTTTGTACGACGTCGATTTAAAACGTTTTCACCTGAGCAGTCATTTTGATCCTGAACTGTGCGTATCTCCACACGGGCTGTATGCCTACACCGCTTCGTATGAGCCGGAAAAGCTGCTGGCCGACACGCTAGCCCTGATCGATGGCAATAGGCTGGAAAAGATATTACATGCCTCGACCGACCATCCCGTCCCCATGCTTCCGTTTCGCATCGGACAACGTTTTCTGATGGCATCAAACGGAAAAAACGGAGACGAAAGCCGCTATTTCTATTGCTACGACCAGCTTGAACAGCGCGCGTTTTGCTTGAAAAACGGCTTTACGGACGATTTCTATCAAACAGGCCATCTGCCCGACCTGCAGGCGCTCGATGTGTATGGCAGCGAGTTCTGCTATTGTCGTTCGGGGCAAGCCGTCTCTCGCTTATGCCCCGAACGCGCGGCAACAGATAATCCGGTGTTATTCGTGGTGCGCCTGAAAGCATGAAAAGCATCGTTTCCCTTGCTTGCGCACATCTTCTTTCTCGTGTTAACGGAAGAAGTAGCGGAAGATATCGTTGCCGTTGGCGTAAATAAGCAGTCCGAAGAGAAGGATCATCCCGGCAATCTGCGCGTATTCGAGAAATTTTTCGTTCGGTTTGCGTCTCGCCACCACCTCGTAGATCAGGAACATGATATGTCCGCCGTCCAGTGCGGGGATGGGAAGAATGTTCATAAATGCCAGGATGATGCTCAGGAAAGCCGTTTGCATCCAGAACACCTGCCAGTCCCATTCGGCAGGGAAAAGGCTGCCGAGCGTCCCGAAGCCACCGATCGAAGAAGCGCCTTCTTTCGTAAAGACATATTTCATATCGCTCACATAACCTCTCAGCGTCGTGATGCCGAGGTTTACCCCTGCCGGGAACGACGAAAAGAAGCCGTACCTTACCGTTGTCATCTCATAAAGCGAAGCCGGCATTTTCATCAGAACGCCGATGCGACCGAGCGAATCGACCGGTACGGTCAGCGCCACCTCTGCACCGTCACGAACGACGCCGATGCGGACCGTCTGTCCGCGATAAGCATACAATGCCTCTCTTGCTTCGAACGACATGACCGTCAGAGAATCACCGACCGACACGATACGGTCGCCCGCCAGTACTCCGGCCTCCTTCGCCGACGAAGCCATCACCTCTTCGATGACCATCGGGTAGCGATAGTTCGCAAACGTATCTTTATTCCGAAGCAGCCGTTGCATCATATCGGCCGGGATGGCGATCGTCACCTCCTGACCTTCGCGGAGCACGGTGACCGACTGCGCATTGACGATCTGACGGACGCTGTGTCCGTTGAGACGTTGCAGTTCTTCGCCGTCGGCGCGAAGAAGAATATCGCCGTCTTTGAAACCTATGTCCTTGAACGTCGCGCTGTAATACATGCCGTCCGTCGCGTTCTTGAGCGGCAAGTACGTGTCTCCCCACGTGAAAAGCACCATCGAATAGATGAAAAGCGCCAGCAGGAAGTTGAACAGTACGCCGCCGACCATGATCAGCAGGCGCTGTGCTGCCGACTTGGAGCGGAATTCCCACGGTTGCGGCGGCTGCGCCATCTGTTCCTTGTCCATCGACTCGTCGATCATCCCTGCGATTTTGCAATATCCGCCGAGCGGCAACCACCCGAGGCCATACTCCGTATCGCTGTTCTTAGGTTTAAATTTGAAGATCGAGAACCACGGGTCGAAAAAGAGGTAAAACTTGTCGACACGTACTTTGAAGAGCCGTGCAAAAAGAAAATGCCCGAACTCATGTACTAATACGAGAATCGATAAACTTAGAATCAGCTGTAAGGCCTTGATCAAAAATATTTCCATAAAGTCTGTTCCTTATTTGTTTGTTTATTGTTTGTTCAATCGATATCGGCAGGCAGACACAGAAGTTTCTACCCCGACTTTTTTACCTGCCTGACATTTTTACCTGTTTAAAAATTCCGCTGCGATCCGTCGCGCTTCGGCATCGGTTTGTACATAGTCGTCGTATGTCGGCCGGGCAACGAATATTGCTTTTTCCATTGTTCGGGCGATCACGTCGCTCATTTGCAGGAATCCTGCCCGGTCTTCGAGGAAAGCGGAAACGGCTATTTCGTTGGCCGCGTTGAGGATGCACGGCATGTTACCTCCCTTACGGATGGCCTCGAAGGCGTACGCCAGATTACGGAAACGTTCCATATCGGGTTCTTCGAACGTGAGCGAGGCATATTGCCGGAAGTCTAATCGTGGAGCAGCGGTTTTCAGCCGCTTCGGATACGACAGTGCGTACGCGATGGGCAACTTCATGTCGGGCAGTCCTAACTGCGCCAGTACCGCACCGTCTTCGAACTGTACCATCGAATGAACGATCGACTGCGGATGTACTACGATCTCGATCTGCTCGGGCAGAAGATCGAACAGCCATCGTGCCTCGATCATCTCGAAGCCTTTGTTCATCATCGAGGCCGAGTCGATCGTGACTTTCGCCCCCATGTTCCAATTGGGATGACGGAGCGCCTGCTCCTTCGTGACTGTCGCCAGCTCATCCGGCGTTTTCGTGCGGAACGGACCTCCGGAAGCCGTCAGCCATATTTTTTCCACCGAATTGTTCCACGTTCCGGAGAGGCATTGGAAAATGGCCGAATGTTCGGAATCGACCGGAAGGATGGGGGCATTGTTCTCTTTGGCCAGTGTTGTGATCAGTTCGCCCGCGACAACGAGGGTTTCCTTGTTGGCCAGTGCAATTGCTTTTCCGGCTTCAAGGGCAGCGATGGTCGGACGCAAACCTGCATACCCCACCAGCGCCGTGAGTACCATATCAATCGGCTCCATCCGTACGATTTGCGCAATGGCGTCGGCACCTGCCCACACCTTCACGGGTAAATCGGCAAGCGCCTCTTTTAATTCGAGATAGTGTTGTTCGTTGGCAATCACGACGACTTCGGGCATGAAACGACGTGCCTGACGAATCAGGAGATCGACTTGATGATGGGCGGTAAGCGCATAGGCTTCGAACATGTCGGGATGCTCTTCAATCACTTCCAATGCCTGCGTTCCGATGGAACCGGTCGAACCCAATATGGCGATTTTTCTCTTCATCTTTAATTAAAATGCAATGTATTCTTCCGGATTGACCGAAGTTCCTTGATGCCACAACTCGAAATGCAAGTGAGGTCCGGTAGACAGCTCGCCCGTATTACCGACCAGTGCAATCGCTTCACCGGCTACGACATGCTCTCCGATCTCTTTCAAGAGGGCGTGGTTATGTTTGTAGACGGATAGGAATCCGTTCCGGTGCTGCAATGTGATCACATTCCCCAATTCGGTGTCGTAACCCGTGTAAATTACGGTACCATCGAGCGTAGCGAGTACGCTTTCCTTTGGGCCGGCTACGAGGTCTACTCCGTAGTGGCGGTTCTCCAGATCGTAATGTGCGGAGATGGTGCCGTTCACAGGCTTATAGAAAAAGACATTGTCTGTCAACCTCGGCCCGTCATTCAATGTAGTCAGGTTGTATTTTTCCTCCTGTTCGTAGTTTTGGACGAACGCTTCTTCCGTTTTCGAACGGGGAATATCGTAATTGGCTTTGATAAATGCGGCCGAATCTGTGGCGTGAACCGAATCAATGGTCATTGTTCCGCTCATGATGGCCGTAACATTTCTCAGGTAGAGCGACTGTTTCTTTAATACGGCATCTAACGAATCGGCGCGTATCGCGCTCTGCACGATCGCTTGGCGTACCTCGGCGTCCAAATAACCGGGCAAGTAGTTCCGTATGGGGGTTGTGATGATGATTAACGAGGTGATTGTGATCATGAAAAGCGCAAAGACGCAGACGGCCGAGAAAAACCACAATTGCGATACCCGACAATTCCATACTTCTTCGAGCGTCGATTCGTTAATGAAAGATAGCTTATATTTAAAACGAACCCTCTTCCAAAACGATTTCTTCTTGTTTTTCAGTTCTTTTTTTTTCTTGCTCATAACGTTAATTCAAATCTAAAATCCCTTCCGGCAACGATACAGTCATACGCCTGCCTGGCTCGTCGATGGAACAAATTATTTCCGGGGCTATCGGGATCAATCGTTCTTCGCCTTGGTCATCGACACGAAACACAATATTGGCGGTGGATTCATCTACATTCGTTACCGTCCCGATTCCCCCCAACATTTCGTCGGTCATCATGTAACCGATGAAACGCGTCCATGGTTCGTTGTCATCCTCTTCCGGCAATGCATCGGCCGGATAATAAACTGTTCGGTTGGCAAACTTCTTCGCCGTGGTTTCATCGTTTATTCTCTCCAGCTTCACGAACAGAGAGGAAGTATTCTTCGACCGGAACGATTCCACATAAAACGGCACCCATATACCGTCCATCTCACAAACCACATACGGATCGTCTGCGTTTTCAAATAGCCTGCTGTAATTTGTGACAAACGTCAGTTCGCCTTTAATGCCATGCGGCTTGGTAAACTGCCCGATCATTGCGAGGTTTTCTTTTCGTATCATCTCCAATTCCATTCGTTAAACTCTCGTAATGCAAGCGCCAAGCCTGTTTATTCGTTTGTCGATTGCCTCATACCTCCGATCAATCTGTTCGATATTGCCGGTACGGCACAAATCACTTGCAAAGTTTTATCCTTCGCACCTTGAGGTGTTGTATCGTCTTGTGATTTTTGTCCTCTCTCTATGATAAACGAACTCATCGGCTTTTTCGGAACGGCTTTTTGCTTTGATTCTGCAGGCGATTCTGTGCCTGTACGACTTCACGGTTGTCGATCAGCCTGTAGTTCTCTTCGTTCAGTACAATCAGATTGTCGGATAATTCCGCCAGATCGCTCAGGATCTTCCGGTCCGTTACGGTATCTTTATTCCAGACGATAAACGTTTTCTTCATGTGGTTGGCCAGCATTCTTACCAGGACGTCCTTTTCCGGGCTGTTTCCTCGTTCCGTCGTTTTCCGGATCATTTGTTCCAGGATCTTCCCATAATGACGATAACGAATACGTGAGTCACCATACGGAATCCGGGGAGGGCGACTGTACAGATTCTCTTTCTTGATGATCTCATACGGATAGTCGACATCCAGTTTGAAATCGGACATGATGGCCAGATGATCCCATAAAATATGCTTGAAATCATTGACATCCCTCAAATGTGGGAACAAATTACCCATGATGCTGATAATCGCATTGGCGCATCGGTTACGCTCATCCCGGTCCTCAATCGTTATGCAATGATCCACCATATTTTGAATATGGCGTCCGTATTCGGGCAACGCCAGTCGTTTCTCTGTCGTGTTATATTTCATTTTAAGTTGAATATGATAATCTGGCGGCAAAAGTAGCTATTTTTTGCGGATAAAAAAAGCATGTAAGGCGCTTAATATTTCGTGCAAATATTTGTATAAAAGTAAATATTTTTCTTGTATAATGATGATTAAGTACGAATCTTTTATATTTTATGCTTATTTTTGTCTCGAGAAAAGAAATCATGTCCATACAAAATAAAATCAAATATAGCGATGAGTACAAAACCTGTGCCCCCTTTTGCGGGCAAAGTTTATATCTCCGGCAAGATCGATAAGGTGCATGTCGGGATGAAACAAGTCTACCTGTCCGATACGGTTGTAATCAATGCGGAAGGTAAGCAGACAGTCAAATCCAATAGTCCGGTCACGCTTTATGATACGGCCGGTCCGTATTCCGATCCGCGGTATATTCCTTACATGGGTAAAGGAATCCCGCGTATACGGGAAGAATGGTACGGACGCCGTAAAGATATTGTGATTCGTGAAGGAAAGGCATCTCCCGGGCCGAAGAAGAAGGGTACATTTCCGGTAACCAAACCGGTGTTTCATGCCCGGAACGAGAGACAGATTTCACAGATGAGCTATGCTAAGAAGCGTGTGATCACACCGGAGATGGAATATGTGGCGATTCGCGAGAATCAGCAGGTTGAAGCTTTGGGCTTGAAGTCGTACATCACTCCCGATTACGTGCGCAGGGAAGTGGCCTCGGGACGTGCTGTTATTCCGGCCAATATCAATCATCCGGAGGCCGAACCGATGATTATCGGGCAACGTTTCCTCGTAAAAATCAATATGGATCTTATCCCTTCGGGTGAAGGTTATGAAAGGGATACCATGCGGATGATCGAATATTGTCGATTGGGTACGGATGTACTGACCGATTTATCCGATACGGTCGAGAGTAAGAGAAACCGCGATTGGTTGCTGCGCAACTGCCCCGTACCGATCTGTACCAGCCCGCTGTATGAGGCATTGGCCCAAGCCGGAGGAGAACCGGCGGACATTACCTGGCCGATCTTTCGCGATACCCTTGTCAAACAGATGGAGCAGGGGGTCGACATCATCGTGGTCCATGCCGCCATGCATCGAAAACATTTGGACCTGATCGATAACCGTCTGACACATCTTGCCTCGCTCAGCGGTTCGATTCTACATCGTTGGATGAAAGCACACAAACAGGAAAATTTTCTCTATACGTATTTTGATGAGATTTGCGATCTCCTCCGAATGTACGATGCCGTATTGTCTATCGGCAGCGGATTACGTCCGGGTTCGGTTTACGATGCGAACGACCGGGCACAATTTGCCGAACTTTATGAGATGCGCGATTTGACCGAGAGAGCATGGAAGCAATACGTCCAAACGATGACCGAAGGGCCGGGACATGTGCCGATGAACAAGATTGAAGCGAATGTAAAGGAGCAACTGTATGTCTGCAAGGGCGCCCCGTTCCATACCCCGGGCATGAAGACGACGGATATTGGGGGCAAATACGATTACATTGCCTCGGCTATCGGAAGTGCACAGGTTGCCTGGTATGGAGCGTCGCTTATCGGCGGGAGCATATGGCAAGAATACAGAGAACGACCCACCGGGGAAGAAGTGCAGGCCAGCATCCTCGCTCATAAGATTGCAGCTCATACGGCTGATCTGGCCAAAGGACATCCCGGAGCACAGGTGCGTGACAATGCGCTTGGCAAAGCACGCAAAGAAGGCCGTATGGAAGATATTTACGCCCTCTCTTTCGGATGGTAGGGCATAGCATCGAGAAATATACGTATGCATATAGTTATTCCGGCACGGATTGCCGAAAAATTACAGATCAGCGAGCGACAAGTAAAAAACACCTTGCAGTTGCTTGACGACGGCGCAACGATCCCTTTTATCAGCCGTTATCGAAAGGAGCGAACCGGCGGACTTGACGAGATTCAGATCGCCGATATTTCCGGTGAATACAAACGCCTGCTCGATCTCCAGAAACGTAAAGAGACGATTGTCGGAAGCATCGAAGAGCAGGAGAAAATGACCGACGAACTACGGCGAAAAATCGAAGAGACGTGGTCGGCAACAGAGCTTGAAGATCTGTACTTGCCGTTTAAGCCGAAACGTCGTACGCGGGCACAGATCGCTCGCGAGAGAGGCCTTGAACCGTTGGCTAAAAGGATGATGAGTCGTCGAAACGATGTGGAAACTGCCGCCATGCGCTTTGTCACGGATGAGGTTCCGACGCTTGATGACGCGCTGGCCGGCGCGCGTGACATTATTGCAGAGTGGATAAACGAAAATCCTGCCGCACGGAATGCGGTACGTTCCGTTTTTGCACGCGAAGCCTTGATATCCAGTCGTGTCGTCAAAGGGAAAGAAGTCGAAGGAGACAAGTATCGTGACTATTTCGAGTGGAGCGAACCGTTGCGGCGTATCTCATCACATCGACTGCTGGCTATCCGTCGGGGCGAAACTGAAGGCATCCTGCGTGTCGATATCTCGCCCGACGAAACGCATGCACTCGAACGGTTGCACCGACTGTACGGGTGTACGGGGGGATCCGCCGGCGAACCGGTGCGCATGGCTGTCGACGATAGCTATAAACGGCTGTTGAAACCTTCCATCGAGACGGAATTTGCGGCTTCAAGCAAAGAAAAAGCCGATCGGGAAGCGATTCGTATCTTTGAAGAGAACTTGCGACAGTTCCTCCTTTCGCCCCCTCTCGGGCAGAAGCGGGTGATGGGGATCGATCCGGGTTTTCGCACCGGATGTAAAGTCGTTTGTCTTGACCGGCAAGGCAATCTGCTGCATAACGAAACGATTTATCCGCATCCGCCTCAAAACGATCGCACGGGTGCGATGAAAAAAATCGCTCATTTGGTCGAGCAATTCGATATTCAAGCGATCGCGGTCGGTAACGGAACAGCTGGACGGGAAACCGAGCAACTGGTCCAAAATATACGGTACGACCGGGAGGTACAGGTGTTCAGCGTCAGTGAAAACGGGGCAAGTATTTATTCGGCTTCCAAGATTGCACGCGAAGAATTCCCCGACTACGACGTGACGGTGCGCGGTGCCGTGTCATTGGCGCGCCGGCTGATGGATCCGCTTGCGGAGCTGGTGAAGATCGATCCGAAATCGATCGGAGTAGGACAATACCAGCATGACGTGAACCAGAAGGCCTTGAAGCTGTCGCTCGATCAGACTGTCGAGAGGTGTGTGAACAAGGTCGGAGTCAACGTGAATACGGCAAGCCGTCATCTGCTGACGTATGTGTCGGGTATCGGTGCAACGCTTGCACAAAACATTGTAGATTACCGTGCCGAGCACGGGGCGTTTCGTTCACGCAAAGCCTTGATGAAAGTTCCTAAAATGGGTGCCAAATCGTTCGAGCAGAGCGCCGGTTTTCTGCGGATCGACGGAGCGGAGAATCCGTTGGACAACTCGGCCGTACATCCCGAAAGTTATGGAGTAGTCGAGCAGATGGCTGCCGACTTGCATTGCCGTGTCGACGATCTGCTGGCTGACGAGTTATTGCGTCAGCAAATCGTACTTGAACAATATGTTACAGACACAGTCGGTCTGCCTACCCTCCTTGACATCATGGCCGAGCTTGGCAAACCCGGACGCGATCCCCGCGAAACCATCCGGATCTTTGAGTTCGATCCGAACGTAAAAAACATCCATGATCTGAGGCCGGGGATGGTGCTGCCCGGCATTGTGACGAACATTACGAAATTCGGTGCTTTTGTCGATGTCGGCATCAAGGAAAACGGCCTTGTACATGTCTCACAAATGGCCGATCGTTTCGTCAGTGACCCGACGGAAGTCGTTTCACTCCATCAGCATGTATCCGTCAAAGTGATCGAAGTCGACGAAGCACGCAAGCGAGTCGGACTGAGTTTGCTGCTGTAAATCGGAATTACTTTGTACTTCCCGACAGATTTGCACGTACTCCGGATGCGACCTTCTCGGAAATCAGACATCCAACTGTCCTGTGCGGTCAAAAAGCATGAACATACGAATCAAAGAAAAAAATGTAATCAACAGTGTCTTTTTCATCATGATTGTGTTGTGTGATAAAAAGTTAATAAATTGCAATACTTCCTGGATTGTAATCAGAAATGTTTGATCAAGAACGAAGGATGAAAGCGAAAAAAGACTCCGAACGAATAATTGAACCGGTCTCCCTCCGCATCATGACGTTTCTTCGGATCGACTATTCGCGTCCCGATCCGATAAAACGCATCGGCGTTGATGCCCAACGAAAACTCAGGGCCGAATCTGCGAGTATATTCGGCTCCTGCGTACACCATGCGAGGCTGTCGGTATACCGCATCATCCAAATATGTGGAGATAGCCCCGTAAAACGGATTGCCGAATAGAGAGATAAAATCATCACATTTCCAGTAAGCAGCCCGTATGCGGAAGTCGCACAAGTCGGCCGTCATGCTTCCATACCAGCCGTAGCCTCGTTTCAGCGGCCACAGATTGCCGTCATGCTGATAATACCCGGTCGCGTCGAACTCCATCTGCAACTTCTTCAACACCCCGCGCCGTACATTCCAGTCGACCCCGACGCCGGCCGCACCATTCAGCATGGTTTGTACCGACTGGCCGTTACTGATCGTATCCAGCTCGCCTCCGCGATGTTGTGCCAGCGCCTGCATCAAGGCATAAACATGAAATGTAGATTCCGGCGAGTTGAACTTAAACCGCGAAGACCATCCGAACGTAAACGCCTCCTGATGCGTATCCAGCTTGTAAATGAAACTCTCCCAGTTCAGCCAAATATCCAAGTCCATCCAGCGCGGATGATATAAAATCTGTACCCCCGCCTCCGGGTCTGACGATAAATTGAGTTCCGGATTGTACAGCGGATCAATCAGGCCATGATTGCTTCCGCCATATAGATCGCCCAAAATCAGGTCTACCTGATCCGACAATGCTACATGTGCCCGCAGATAAGGTAATAAATGTACATTATGCTTCGATTCTTCCCCCCGCCAAACGGCAATGTCCTTATATGCGAAGGCCGGATAGCGGGTTGCTCCCCAAAACCAAACGGAATGCACACCTCCTTCCAGCTTGATGTTTTCCGTCGGATAGTAAACGCCTTTGAGCTGCAACCAGAACCCCGGTAAGGTATATCCCTTTTGTGCAAAACTCGTGCTTTCGGCATTCCGAAAGAAGCTGAGGTTATCTAATGTAACAAATAGCTTGCGTTCATTTTCAGAGGTTATGCGGTAATCGGTACGGAACACTTTTTCTGCAAGCTGTGCGTGCAACCAAAAAAGATTCGTGCTTGCTCCTGCAAACAGCATACTTAAAAAGAATACTCGGAAACCGTGAAATCGTATCATGCCTTTTCAAAAAAACGAGTGCAAACATAAAAAAATTACGCCGAACTATGTATGCTAATGTCAGAAATTTAGCCGACACGTCCGAAAAACTTTGATAAAAACATGCTATATAACATCTTTTTAAGTTGTCGCATTCAGTAGAAGAACGCTAATTTTACACGCGAAATTAACAAATGACTGATTATGGAGAATGATCAAACGCAATCCGGTCTGCGTGTGGAAGATTTTCGCACGCAGATAGACGGAAAAGAAACTTCGCTGTGCATTTTAACGAATAAATCCGGCGTCGAGGTGACCGTCACCAACTACGGCGCTAAAATAGTCTCACTGATGGTGCCCGACAAGAACGGGCGACTGACGGATGTCGTTACCGGCCATCGTTCAATTCATGATTATCTCACTTCGGAAGAGCCATACTTTGGCGCCGTTTGCGGACGCTATGGTAATCGCATTGCCAAAGGACGATTCACGCTCGACGGAACGGTTTATGACAGGCTGGCCATCAACAACGGCCCCAATAGCTTGCACGGAGGCCTCAAAGGCTTCAATGCCGTCGTGTGGGAGATGAGGCAAGTCGATCGGCAAACCGTCAAGCTGCAATATGTTTCAGCCGACGGAGAGGAAGGATTCCCCGGGACGCTGAGGGTTGAAGTGACTTATCACTGGACGGACGATAACGAATTGGTGATCGCCTACCGCGCAACAACCGATCGGCCGACCGTACTAAACCTCACAAATCATTCATACTTTAATTTGTCCGGTGCCGGAGACCCGTCCATCGGAGACCATCTGTTGACAATCGATGCCGATTATTATCTGCCAACCGACGAAACGGCTATTCCTCTCGGACCGAAAGCAACCGTAGAAGACACGCCGATGGATTTTCGCGAATGTCACCCTGTGGGCGAACGGATCGATGAGCCGTTTGAACAACTGATTATCGGAAAAGGTTATGATCATACGTATGTGCTGAACCGCGCCGCATCTGACGGCCTGCCGGTGTTTTGCGCCCGATGTGCTTCTCCCAAGACCGGTATCGTGATGAATACCTATACAACCGAACCGGGCGTTCAGCTTTATACAGGCAACTGGATGACCGGTAATTTCGAAGGAAAGAAAGGACAACGCTATCCGATGCGTGCGGCCTTGTGCCTCGAAACCCAACATTTCCCAGACAGCCCCAACCAACCCGACTATCCGTCGACCGTGCTTCGTCCCGACAAGGTGTTCGAAAGCACCACCGTCTACGCTTTTTCTGTGGAATAACGAATAAAATAATAGATTAATAAAAAATTAAAAAGAACTATGAATTATGAGTGACAAAAAGAATTACACATTACCAATTATCGTAATGATTTTCCTGTTCGGTATGATTTCATTCGTAACGAACCTTGCCTCTCCGATGGGAGACATCTTGAAGTTTCAGTTCAATGTGCCCAATTGGATGGGTACATTAGGGGTATTTGCCAACTTTATTGCTTATGCCGTGATGGGATATCCTGCTGGTAACCTGTTGCAAAAATTTGGGTATAAGAAGACAGCCTTAATTGCGATTTCTATCGGCTTTGCCGGTGTAGGCATTCAGACTCTTTCGGGCACAATGGAAAGCTTTGGCGTGTATCTGCTGGGTGCATTTATCGCAGGTTTTTCCATGTGTTTGCTGAATACGGTAGTAAACCCGATGCTGAACTCACTCGGAGGAGGAGGTAATAAAGGAAACCAATTGATTCAGATCGGCGGCTCATTCAATTCGTTGTGCGGTACGGCTGTGATTATTCTGACAGGTATCCTTATTCCGGAAGGAATCAAAAACGCCCAAATCAGCAACGTGTTTCCCCTCATGTATGCGGCGCTGGCTATTTTTGCCTTTGCCTTTTTAGTGATTGCGCTGACAGCTATTCCTGAAAAAGATAAAGAACAACAAGTATCTTCCGAATCTTCTCAATACAGTCCGCTATCTTTCCGCCACTTCATACTCGGTGCGGTAGGTATTTTCGTATATGTCGGTGTTGAAGTAGGTATCCCGAACATATTGAACAAATGGCTTCAAAACCCTGATTTAGATGTGTTGCAATTAGGTGGCATGGGGAATGCCGAAGCGATTGCCGGGTCTGTAACCGCGACGTACTGGTTGTTGATGCTTGTCGGTCGTTTGCTCGGGGCGGCGATCGGTAGCAAAGTATCGGCTAAGAGTATGTTACTCGTCGCTTCGGGATTAGGATTAGTGCTTACGCTTGTGGCCATGTTTGCCCCTGTCAGCTCGTTGATTAATCTGCCTGTATTCAAGAATGATGCCAGCGGGCTGTTTGGACTAGTGCAAGTTCCTGTAAGTGCAGCTTTATTGGTGTTGATCGGTTTATGTACCTCCGTAATGTGGGGAGGTATCTTCAATCTGGCTGTAGAAGGGTTAGGCAAATACACCGAAAAAGCCTCCGGTATTTTTATGGTGATGGTTTGCGGTGGAGGTATTCTCCCGTTGTTGCAAAATGCAATTGTGGATATGAAAGATGGTATAGGGTATATGGCCAGCTACTGGGTAATTGTAGCCGGACTGATTTACCTCCTCTACTATGCACTGATCGGTTGCAAGAATGTAAACAAGGATATTCCTGTGAATTAATATAGACAAGTGCCGCTTCATCCTGTCAAAGGACGAGGCGGTAAATTTTTTATCATATAATAACGGATTAACAGTATGGAAGTAGAACATGTAAGAAGCCGGTTTATCAAACATTTCGACGGCACTACCGGCACCGTATATGCGTCTCCGGGACGTATTAACCTTATTGGCGAACATACCGACTACAACGGCGGTTTCGTATTCCCCGGTGCGATCGACAAGGTCATGATGGCTGAGTTGAAACGAAACGGTACGAATAAGGTACGTGCCTATTCAATCGATATGAAAGACTATGTGGAGTTTGGCTTTGAAGAGGCCGATGCGCCGCGTACAAGCTGGGCACGCTATATCTATGGTGTATGTCGCGAGATCATTAAGCGGGGCGGAAAGCTCGAAGGTTTTAATACCGCGTTTGCGGGGGATGTACCGTTGGGCGCGGGGATGTCATCGTCGGCTGCTTTGGAGAGTGTGTACGCGTATGCGTTGAACGATATGTTCAATTTGGGTATCGACAAGTTTGAACTGGCTAAAATAGGACAAGCTACGGAACATAACTACTGTGGTGTGAAATGTGGGATCATGGATCAGTTTGCCTCGATCTTCGGAAAGGCCGGCAGCCTGATGCGTCTTGATTGCCGTTCGCTCGAGCATCAATATTTCCCGTTCGATCCGAAAGGGTACAAACTCGTTTTGCTCGACACGGTCGTGAAACATGAGCTTGCGTCTTCGGCCTATAACAAACGTCGCGAGTCATGCGAAAATGTGGCGCGTGCCATCGGCGTGAAATTCCTGCGTGACGCCACACTCGATCAGCTTAATGCCGTGAAAGGAAAAGTGAGTGATGAAGACTATATACGTGCGGAATACGTGATTGAAGAGATTCAGCGTGTACTTGATGTTTGCGACGCACTCGAAAAAGGCGATTACGAGACGGTCGGAAAGAAAATGTACGAAACGCATGAGGGCATGAGCAAACTTTACGAGGTAAGCTGTGAGGAGTTGGATTTCCTTAATAACATGGCCCATGAGTATGGTGTAACCGGTTCGCGTGTGATGGGTGGTGGCTTCGGCGGTTGTACGATCAATATGGTAAAAGATGAATTGTACGAACCGTTCGTTACGAAAGCCAAAGAGGCTTATCGCGCCAAATATAACCGCAGTCCGAAAGTATACGACGTTGTGATCGGCGACGGGGCTCGCAAAGTGTGCGAATAAAACTTGACTGCTATTTGTGTAATTTCATAAATTAGCAGACTTTTAACTTTATAAAAAAAGCAAGCATTTGGGGAACAGTGAGTTGTCCAAATGCTTGCATGCGTTAGAAAATTTACTTATCTTCTTCTTGATTCGTAAGAGTTGTTTGAGGTTGCAGAAAAAGTTTTTTGTTTTCCGATAAAAGTTATTCTCACAACAAAGAATGTCTCTTTTCGAACGTATGACATGAACATGAATAACATAAAGATGAAAACATGGGTATGTAACGTTGCCGCCATGATCGGGCTGGCTCTTTGCAGTCTGACTGCTTTTTCACAAGATGGGTTTGAAAAATATTTCGAGGCCAAGCGCCTGCGTGTGGACTTTGCTCTTAGCGGTGATGCACAGGAACAGCGTGCGGCATTGCAGCAACTTCGTGAGGAGCCTGTGTGGGGTGGTCCGAGGAAGAATTTGGTTGATCCGTTCGGTTATGGCGGATATTATGTCAAGGTCTATGACCGGGCGACAAAGCAATTGATATACAGTCGAGGGTTCAATACGCTGTTTGAGGAGTGGCGTACGACGGAGCAGGCAAAGAATCAACAGCAATCGTGGACGAACAGTTTCTCCATGCCGTATCCCAAACAGCCCGTTGAGATAGAATTGTCGGCACGCGATAAAGCTGATAACCGCTTTTATCCGCTACTGAAAATCGAAGTCGATCCGCAGAGTATTTTTATCGATCGGGGAGCATTGAAGAATCATCCGGTCAGGCGTCTGCAAGACGAGGGTGATATGGCGGAAAAAGTCGATTTTGTGTTTCTTCCCGAGGGATATACGGAAGCTGAAATGGGTAAGTTCGAAGCTGATGCACGGCGTTTTATGGAGTTGCTGTTTACTATCCCTCCTTACGATGCCCGCCGCTCGGATTTCAATGTGTGGGCGGTTGATGTACCCTCCGAAGAGTCGGGTACGGATCTGTCCGGTAAAGGTATCTATCGGAACACGGCTTTTGGTTCGGGCTTTTATACATTCGGTCTGGATCGTTACCTGACTACTTCCGATATGAAATCGATCCGTGATGCGTTATGGAACGTTCCTTGCGATGCGATTTTTATCCTTGTCAACTCATCCGATTATGGCGGTGGGGGCATCTATAACTACTATGCGATGGGGACGGCTGATCATGAGCGCACGGCGAAAGTGTTTGTTCATGAGCTGGGGCACAGTTTTGCCGGTCTGGCCGACGAATATTTCGAATCGGAGGTGGCATATGGTAATTTTTACAATGTGAAACTTGAGCCGTGGGAGCCCAATATCACTACGCTGGTAAATTTTGACTCCAAATGGAAGGATTTGTTATCTGAAAAGACCCCTGTCCCCACGCCTGTTGCTGAAAATGAAGCAAGACCGGGAGTATATGAAGGCGGAGGCTATGTCGCTAAAGGTGTTTACCGTCCAATGGTACATTGCATGATGCGTGATTATCATCCTTTCTGTCCGGTCTGTCGGCGGGCGATTCTAAAAATGATCGACTATCTCTCGGACAAATAGGCGCGTTATCCTTCGATTTCGCTTAGTTCGAGCCAGCGCATCGATTTTTCGTCAAGCTCGTTGTTGAGTAGAGGGAGACGTTTCGATTTCTCGGTCAGCTCCTCGACGGAGAGCGTGCCGCTACATAACGCATTTTCCAGCGTTTGTTTTTCGGCCTCCAGGGCTTCGATCTCTTTTTCCAGTGTTTCCAGCTCCATCCGTTCCTTGTATGAGAGCCGACGCTTGTCATTCGTCCGCTGACGTTGTGCCGAAGTTTCTGTTCCCGCTCCCTGCTTCGGGGATGCTTCGGCCTCCTCGCGTTCGCGGCGCAGTTTTTCTTCCTTCCATTCGCGATATTGGGTGTAGTTGCCGGGGAAGTCTTGAATCTCGGCATTGCCGTGGAAGATAAGCACGTGATCGACGACCTTATCCATGAAGTAGCGGTCGTGCGAGACGACGATCACGCAGCCTTTGAAGCTACGCAAATATTCTTCGAGGACGTTCAGCGTGGCGATGTCGAAGTCGTTCGTCGGCTCGTCGAGCACCAGAAAGTTCGGGTTACGCATCAGGATGGTGCAGAGATACAATCTTCGTTTCTCGCCTCCGCTGAGTTTATACACATAGTTATGCTGTTTCTCCGGAGGGAAAAGAAAATGTCCGAGGAACTGCGATGCCGTCAGTGTTTTTTCATCGCCAAGGGTCAGGTGTTCAGCGATGTCGTGTACGATGTCGATGACTTTGGCGTTCTCGTCGAATGACAGTCCGTCCTGGCTGTAATAGCCGAAACGCACTGTTTCACCAATATCGAAATGTCCGCTGTCGGGAGCGACTTCACCAATCAGCATCTTGATGAAGGTCGATTTGCCGGTTCCGTTCTGTCCGATGATGCCCAACTTTTCGTATCGTGCGAACGTGTAATTGAAATTCTCCAGAATACGCACATCGTCGAACCGTTTGCAGACGTTTACCGCATCGAAGATTTTTGATCCGATATAGGCCGATTTGACATTCAGCTTGACATTTCCGGCTTCCCGTTTCTGCTTGATTTTCTCTTCCAGTTCGTGAAACGCATCGATACGGTATTTCGCTTTTCCGGCGCGTGCCTGTGGCTGACGCCGCATCCATTCCAATTCTTTTTTGTACAAATTATTGGCTCGTGCAAGTTCCGCGTGGCCGGCCGCCGTATGCTCTGTTTTCTTCTCTACGTAATACGCATAATTACCTTTGTACGAAAAGAGAGATTTTTGGTCAATCTCGATGATCCGGCTGCATATACGGTCTAAGAAATAACGATCGTGAGTGACCATCAGCAGGCTGAGGGATGACCGGTTGAGGTGGTTTTCGAGCCATTCCACCATTTCGAGGTCGAGGTGGTTGGTTGGCTCATCGAGCAGGAGCAGATCGGGTTCGGTAATCAGAACGTTGGCCAGTGCGACACGTTTCAACTGTCCGCCCGAGAGGGTACCGATCGGCTGGTCAAAATGTCTTATTTTCAGTTCGGTGAGAATCTGTTTCGCTTTCCGTTCATAGTCCCACGCCTTCTTCTGCTCCATGCGGGTGATAAGCGTTTCCATTCGTTCCGCATCGGCATTGGAGGCAAGGGCTGCCTCATACTCGGCAATGAGCTGCACGGTGCGGTTGGGCGAATGGAAGCAGGCTTCCAGCACCGTCAGTTCGTCGGGGTACCGTGGCGACTGTTCCAGCCAGGTCACTTGTCCGTCGTTTCGGAACACGATGCTGCCGTTGTCATGCCCTTCTTTTCCGGCAATGATTTGCAGCAGCGTCGTTTTTCCCGACCCGTTGGGAGCGATCAGTCCGACCTTTTCGCCTTGTGCGATGCCAAACGAAATGTCTTTGAAGAGCACCAGATCGCCGAAGCTCTTCGTTAGATGATCGACTTGCAGAAACGGTGTCATTGTGTGCGTAACGATGGGCGAAAAGTGACCGTTCTCAGCTTTGTTCTTTGAGGATCACGTCGTGTGCGCCGCCTTCGACGATGCTGGTCGATGAGACTAACGTAATCCGGGCATCGCGCTGAAGTTCCTTGAGTGTGATAGAGCCGCAGCTGCACATCGTAGCCTTGATTTTTCCGAGCGTGATCTCGAGATTGTCTTTCATCTTGCCGGCATAGGGCACGTAACTGTCAACGCCTTCCTCAAATTTCAACGTCTCGGCTCCGCCCGTGTCGTAGCGTTGCCAGTTTTTGGCACGGTTCGACCCTTCGCCCCAATATTCTTTGACGTAGTTGTTACCGATACGCAGGGTCTGCGTGGGCGATTCGTCGAAGCGAGCGAAGTAACGTCCCATCATCAGGAAGTCGGCACCCATGGCTAAAGCGAGGGTCATGTGGTAGTCATGTACCAGTCCGCCATCGCTGCAAATCGGAATGTAGATACCTTTTTCCTTGAAGTAACTATCGCGTGCCTGCGCCACGTCGATCAGCGCTGTGGCCTGTCCGCGTCCGATACCCTTCTGCTCGCGGGTGATACAGATCGAACCGCCTCCGATACCGACCTTGATAAAGTCGGCACCCGCATCGACGAGATAGCGGAAGCCTTTCTCATCGACGATATTTCCCGCTCCTACCGGAATGTCATAGTGGCTCTTGATCCATTGCAACGTCTCTTGTTGCCATTCGGAATAGCCGTCGGATGAGTCGATGCAGAGAGCGTCGACTCCTGCTTCGACGAGTGCCGGCACTCGCTCTTTATAGTCGCGCGTATTGATACCGGCGCCAACGAGGAGCTTCTTTGTTTCGTCCGAAAGTTCGTCGGGGTTATTGCGATGGCTGTCATAATCTTTCCGAAAGACAAAGTAGGCCAGTTTCTGGTCTTTATCGATAATGGGTAGTGAGTTGAGACGATGCTCCCATAAGATTTGATTGGCTTCGCTCAGCGTGATTCCCAATTGTCCGACAATCAGTTTGGGGAACGGGGTCATAAATTCTTTGACCTTCATGTCCGGGCTGTCTTTTTCGGTGCGGTAGTCGCGGCTGGTGACGATACCGAGCAGCGTGCCGTTCGACGTACCGTCGTCCGTAATGCCGATCGTCGAGTGTCCTGTACTTTTCACGAGCTTGACGACATCGGCCAGCGTATGTTCCGGGGTCAGGTTTGAGTCGCTGATAACGAAGCCTGCCTTGAATTTCTTTACTTTGCGAACCATTTCCGCCTGACTTTCCACCGGTTGCGATCCGAAGATGAATGAGAGTCCGCCGTTACGAGCCAACTCGATAGCCAACTCGGGTCCGGAAACAGCTTGCATGATAGCCGAGACAAACGGGATATTCAACTCGATAAGCGGTTTCTCTCCGGCAGGGTGCTTCACTAACGGTGTCTTGAGTGAAACATTCACGGGGGTACATTGTTTGGTTGTCAGACCGGGAATCAGGAGGTATTCTCCGAACGTTCTGGATACATCTTCTAAATAAACAGCCATAATCTATAACTTTTGAGACGAAAAAAATTGCACAAAAATAGCGTTTTTACTCAAATATGCAAAAAGGAGTGTTTGTTGCCATTGGGTTACTGATTTTAAAAGCGCTTTTTTAGATGAATAGGACTCCCTTTTCTGTAAGGTGCAGAGTTCTTTGTGCTTTTTTATACCTTCCTCCAAACGTTTCAAGTTTTCTTGCGAAACTTCAATAAAGAAAATGCTTCAAAAAAATATACCTGCCAAGTGATAGACGGTAAAAGCAGCGATCCATGCGATCCCCGTGTTGTAGATTATGGAGAAAGCCGCCCATTTCCGGCTTCCCGTTTCTTTGGCAATTGCTGCAATCGAGGCGATGCAGGGGAAATAGAGCAGGACGAAAACGAGGAACGCGAGTGCCGAACGTGGTGTGAAATCGCCGGAGGTGCGCAGCGTATTGGAAAGCGTCGTTTCATCTTCATTACGATACAGTACGCCGAGGGTGCTGACGATCACCTCCTTTGCCGGAGAGCCGGAGATCAGGGCAATGGCAGCTTTCCAGTTCAGTCCGAACGGATGCACGACCGGTTCGCAGAACTTCCCTAATTGTCCGAGATATGAGTTTTCATAGTGTTGTGAAGCGGCTACTTCGGTCTCTGCTACGTCGGCCGACACATCGGCCGACGGACGCGGATAATAGCTCAGAAACCAAATGATCACCGATGCCACAAGTACAACGCCGCCAATCTTTCGCAGGTATTGTTCGCCTTTATCCCACATGTGTCTGAGCGTAGCGCGCAAGGTGGGCATGCGATAGGGGGGAAGCTCCATCACAAAAGGTGTTTCGTCGGCTTTGAATACGCCCCAACGAAGCAACCGTGCCGTGACCACCGCGACTCCGATACCAAAGAAATAAAGCAAGACGAGTACGGTGCCTGCACTATTCGGGAAGAACGTTCCTGCCAGCAGAAGATAAACGGGCAGGCGGGCACTGCACGACATGAACGGGTTAATCAGAATCGTGATTAACCGGCTGCTGTGGCTTTCGATCGTACGTGTAGCCATAATGGCGGGCACATTACATCCGAATCCCATCAGCAAAGGGATAAATGACTTGCCGTGTAATCCCATCCGGTGCATGATGCGATCCATGATGAATGCCGCGCGCGCCATATAGCCCGAATCTTCCATTAATGAAATGAAAAGATACAGGACCAGAATGTTCGGTAGGAAAACGGCCACGCTACCTACTCCGCCAATGATGCCGTTCACGAGCAAATCTTTCAATGCCCCGTCTGCCATAGATGAGGCAATCCACTCGCCGAGACGAGCGAATCCCGTTTCGATCCACTCCTGTGGGAAAGCGCCGAGCCAGAACGTAGTCATGAAGGTGAGCCACATCAGGAAAATGAAGATGGGGAAACCCAACCATCGGTTGGCTACCAGACGGTCGATAAAGCCCGTCTTTCGCTGTATATCCTGATTGCCGGGTATATAAACTTCCTGCAAGGCACCGGCAATAAAGCCGTATTTGAAATCAATGACAGTCGTCTCAATGTCATCGTTCAGCTGACGTTTGAGTCGTGTCTTTGCCTGGTGTGCCGCATCTTTCCATGTGGCATAATTCCCACAGTGACTGAGCATACGTTCGGCTTCACTGTCGTCTTCCAGCATCTTTAGCGCCCAATAACGGGGAGGAAACTGATAGGGAAGTTCGTCGGCCGCTTGCATCTTTTGGGAGAGTTTGTCGACCTCAAGCTCGATTGCCGTACCGTAATTGATCTGTATATGACGCTGGATCGTACTGCGATTCTCGAAGATGTCGATGACCTTGTTCAGCAACTCATGGAGTCCTTTCCCATTCTTGGCTACCGTTGGAGTCATCGGGATGCCGATCATCGCACCAAGATGATGGTAATCGAGTGTGGCACCGCTGGTCGCAAGCTCGTCGTACATATTGAGCGCAACGACGGTGGGCTGGCTCAAGTCAATCAACTCGGTCGTCAGGTATAGGTTGCGTTCAAGGTTCGATGCCGATACGACATTGATAATGACATCGGGTTGATGATCGAAAATATGCTGTCGGACGTAGCGCTCTTCCGGGGAGTAGGGAGAGAGTGAATAAGTACCGGGTAAGTCGGTGATGCTAAATTTATAACCGTTGTATGTAAAGTGTCCGTTCTTGGCTGCTACCGTAACGCCGCCGTAATTGCCCACGTGTTCGCGTCCGCCCGAAAGGATATTAAAGAGCGATGTCTTACCACTGTTCGGATTGCCCACCAAGGCAATACGAATGACGTTCTTACGTTGGGTTACAGACGGGGAGCCGTTGTGTACGATGACAATATCATTGCCTGCTACGGCATTCGGACGGGTATTGTTTGTTTCTTCCATAGCAGCTTTCTCCGCCTCTTCTTCCGTAAGGATTTCAATCATTGCTGCTTCGCTACGGCGAAGCGATACTTCGTATCCCATCACGGAATACTTCACAGGGTCGTTCAGCGGCGAGTTGAGTACGGACATCACGTGTTGGCCGCGAACAAAACCCATTTCGATGATACGTCGCCGAAAAGCGCCATGCCCCGTAACGCGTACGATCACTCCCGATTCACCGTTATGCAAGTCCGATAATTTCATTTTCTCCTTTATTTTTGCACAGCAAAAATAAGTTGCTTTTATAAGTTTGTCAATCCCCATTATTGGGGGTATGCGAAGGAGAGGTGTACAGAAAGGGAGATAGAATTTCTTGGATACCAAAAAGTCCGAGCTTGTGAAAGCCCGGACTTCTCACAATCTTTAATTTCGTCGGTCAATTGGTTTGATTGACCCAATACATCTCCTGCAAGCTGTCCGCACGAAGCCTCTTGCTGCGGTTATTGTACGTCAGATTCAATAATCCGAGGTAGCTTCTGTACTGATCTTCGGTCAGTGTCTCCTTCATCAGTTTCAGGTTACCATAGATGGCTTGTTCCATCTTTTTTTCCCTCGCATCTTTATTGGAATAGGACAAGCTTTTCTGTTGCATCTCCATAAAATAATTGTTTATTTCGACTACTTCTCTTACTTGCTGTGCATCCAACTGTAAATAGCGACTCAACTGTGTCATATCAGTAACCACAGGAAGCTGATCCGAATGCCTGTTTCCCGCAAAACTCATGGTTACACTTACTAACAAGGCTGTAACAACCAAACTCAAACGTTTCATAACTCTATTCATTTTACTGTTTATATTCTTTTTTATTATTCTTCAAAGACTATCGGGATGAGGCCCGGTTGTCGTTTGTCTGCGATGCAAAGATGGGGTGAAAAGGATGCGTTTGTTTCCAATTTCCCAGCATCGCGAAAAAAAAGGAAGTGATTACGAAAAAAGAGCGGTCTTGGGGTTGCTTCGTGAGGCTTAGATTGAATTGTAACGGTTTGAACCATAAAAGATAGAGAAATAAGCATAACTGGCGGATTTTTCAGGCAAAGGCGAAAAAAACATCGGTAAAGACGAAAAAGAGGCTGTTCATCGTCCCTTCCATTTTAGAAAAACGGGCGAAATATTTTCATATCTTTGCAAACAAAGAAATATCGTCATGTTTACAATAAAAAAAATTACATCGGTACAAGCGTTGCTCCTGTTCGGACTGTTAATGGGTGTCTTTATCATTTATCCGAATATTGCTCAGATACCGTGGGATATTCCGAGACTTGTACAAAGTGCCGGAACAGATGGGGCGGCGATGCAGATTTTTGTAAATGGTGTGAAAATCAATTGTGTGTGTTTTGAAAGTTTGACTGGTTTCTGGCTTTTTTTCATTTTCCGCTATCTGTTTTTTAGCGTTACTATCTGGGCACTGCTGATCATCAACATCAAAAAAATCAAACAGCCTGCTTTTACCCGACGTATCTTCCTGACGGCTGCTGTCACGGCACTGGTTTATGGCCTCTATATTCTGATTTCGTTATCAATCAATAAGCATGTTGATTGCTTCACCATTCACTTGTTGTTTCAGTTTGTCGTGGCCTGTGTACTGTGTGTGCTTATCGGTTACGCGGGGGCTTTGTATTCGGTACAGCGTGAGAAGGAGCTGGAGATTGAGCGGTTGAAGAGGGAAATGCTGCAAAGTCGTTGCGACGCGCTGGCTAACCAGATCAATCCGCATTTCTTCTTTAATTCGCTCAACGGTTTGACGTATCTTATCCGAAGCGACGACAAAGAGCGGACATTGGAATTTGTGAACAAGCTCTCGAACGTATTCCGCTTCATTTTGCAGAGCGACAAGAAAGGGCTCGTAACGCTGAACGAAGAACTGAATTTTCTCGATTCGTTCCGCTATCTGCTCGAAGTCCGTTTTGCCGATAAATTGACGTTTGACATCCGGGTGGAGGCGTCTGCCACGGCCATGAAACTGCCGGTGCTGTCGCTTCTCCCCCTCGTTGATAATGCCGTAGTGCATAACGCGATCGACAGCGAGCATAAGATACACATGGTTATCGCCACCCGTAGCGACAGCGATTCGGGCGAAACGGTACTGACCGTTTCCAACCCCACCTATCCGAAACTGGAAAAGCCGGTCACAAACGGCACCGGACTGACAAACCTGAGCGCACGTTTCCGGTTGATGGTACACAAAGATATCCGTATTGAGCAGACAGACAATATATTTACCGTTATTTTACCCTTGACCTAAAAAAGCATTGTATAAGCCATGAATGTGTTAATTGTTGAAGATGAAACAGCAGCCAGTGAAAATCTGAGGAGGATACTGAGCGAGATGGATGATAGCCTTGATGTGAAAGGAGTGACGGAAAGTGTCAGCCAGACGGTTCAATGGTTGCAAACGCACGATGCACCCGATCTGATATTCATGGATATCCATCTGTCGGACGGGTCGGCGTTCCATATTTTTCAGATGATTACCGTCGAGACACCCATTATTTTTACGACGGCGTACGACGAGTATGCGCTCGATGCCTTTCGGGTTAACAGTATCGATTATATCCTGAAACCTGTCGATACGGAAGCCTTGAGGCGCGCGATAGAGAAATTTCGTAAACTGACGAAGCGCGGCATGCAAGAGTACGTCACTCAGCAGGCGCAACTGACCCCGACGGGGAAATACATTCAGAAAATCCTGATCCCTGTGAAGGATAAGCTCGTTCCGGTTACACTCTCGGACGTCTCATTTTTTTATACGACCGAGAGCAATACGACAGTGCATCTGAGAGACGGCAAGGTTTATCCCTATGCCAAAACGCTCGACAGCGTGATGCAGCACCTCAATCCCGACATGTTTTTCCGTGCCAACAAGCAATTCATTATTGCGCGTGAGAGCGTGACGAACATCACCGTTTGGTTTGACAGTCGCTTGCTGGTCTCTTTGGATGCGCAGATGCCGGAACGCCTTTACGTGAGCAAAAACCGCGCGTCGGACTTTAAAAAGTGGATGGTCGGGTAGTTTCCTCCACTCTTCATTAATTGCCTCAGGATGTTTTGCCGTGAAATCTTTCCGGATTCTTTCGTGATAAAATCATCTTTTTTGTTTTTTTATCGGAAATCCATCATTCGTATTTAAACAATTGATTATCAGCTGATTGACAAGTTATAAAATGCCATAAGTAATGATTTAGCGACCTATCTTCTGCAATGACACACAACGCTTTGCATAACTCGAATAACCTATTGCAAAGGTAATACTATCTACGGAGAAAGACGAAACTTTCTCCGTTTTTCTTTTCTGACGGCTCTCTATTCAGACAGCTGATTCTATTTTTCATCTTAATCGTTCATTGTTGTGGCAGTCTTATTTGTGAAGACTGCCTTTCATTTTTTTCGCTCTGTCCTCTGCGGTGTTCCTCTTCACGTTCCATTCTATGTATTCGCATCGGGATCGGTTGTTCGTTGTCAGCGGCAAAGGTAGTTTCGGGCTTTCACGGACAAAAAAGGTCGGGGCGGCAAGCCGTTTAGACGACAATCTCCACACTTCCATTTCATTGCAGGTAGTATTCTCGCCGTAAAACCTTGTTCGTCCTAAGCCCTACCTTTTTACGCCCCTGAAACGAAAACGACCGACCCGACGGAAAGACGCATAAAAAAAAAATGTCGGAAACACGAGGACAGAGAAAAAGAAAAATGGAAACTCAACTTCCTCACCTCTGGAATCCGCATAAAATCAAAATATGATTATCCGTATTTATACCTAAACTCATTTTTATAGGTTACGCAAGCTACGAGCAATCTTCCAAAGAGGGCTTCTCCCCAGTATCTTCGATTAAACTTATAACAGAATTCATCGAGATAATTTTGTAAGAATTCGGGCTTGATGTCATGGAACGTATTTATCAACTGTCTCTTGGCATTGCTGATGGCGATATGAACCCAAGGCAAGGCTTCCCCCACCTTCTCTTTGGGAATCACCTGAGAGTTGTGTCTAGGTACAAAGTCTTTCAATTCCACATAAGAGGTAGAATGATCCGTGTCGATTTGATTAGCTCCGGAAGCTAACTGCTGAACCGCTGCATTAATGGTCTCTTTTTTCAAGTCATCGATTACTTTCATTTTCAAATAGCCGACTCTTCGTGGTTTTTGACCGGTTTTCGGAAATTCAACCATTTCACTTTCTGCCATAACTAAAACTTTGCTTTTCTTTTGACTGCCACGTCCACGCTTCAAGGGTTTATCTTTTTCCTCTTGACTCATCTCTGTGGAAAAATAACCCTCATCCAACTCTATACAACCTGCAAGGACATATTCATCATCTCTTTTACCCATGGCCTCGCGAAGTTTGTGAACCATATGCCAAATAGGATGATAACGATTATGTCCCAATTGACGCTGGATTTCTTTGGCCGAAAATGTCTTTTTCGTTGACGTGAGCAGATGCATGGCTATAAACCAATAACGAAAAGGAAGTTTCGATTTGTGCATTACCGTTCCACTTTTTAGCGTGGTGCGTGTTTTGCAGTGTTTGCATTCATATTGCTCCTTGTCTTTTTTCCAATAATGATCCGTGCCTCCGCATTTGGAACAAACAACTCCTACTTGGTCGCGATATGCCTTAAACTTTTGCTTGCAGCTTTCTTCGTCTGGAAAGTGAGATAAAAAATCGATCAGTGTCATTGCCTTATTTTTTTTGCAAAGATAATTATTTCTGGGCAAATATACGGATATTCATTAATCAAAAAAATCAAACAAGATGAAACTGAGATACAAAATATCAATTTGGGGGACACTTGCGCTCGCAGGTTCTCTCCTTTGGGGCGGAAGCGTCTGGCTTTGGCTGGCAGGGATATGTGCAGGGAAATTCCTCATTCGGCTACTCCTTACCATCACTTTGGCAATCGCAGTGTACATCTTGGCTTATGCCCTCATCATCGGGGCAATACTTTGGTTGCTCATTTTCTTAAACAGACAGATATATGAAAAGAAGAAGCAAGACAATCGCACAGCAATGCAGATACTACGAAGTGGACAACATCTTCGAGTATATGGTATCGGTTTACCTCAACGGAAACATATCCGCCTTTGGGGAACTATACAAGGAACTCAATCGGCAAGACAGAAAGGAGTTTATCACCTATCTCTTTTCAGAGGTCGAACCTATTCATATCCAAGAAATCATTTTAGCAACAATCTAAACATAGGAACAATGGAAGCATTCAGATTTTACCAAGACCGAAAGGTTACTTGTTGGGAACGCACCCACTTTGAAGTAACAGCCGAGAATTACGAGGAAGCCGTTGCTCTTGTCAAGTCGTGGCAAGGTGAGGACGTTCTCTGTTTTGAGGACAACGAGAAAGTCATCATTACGGACGGAGAAACATTATATGACACCTCCGAAAGCCTATCCGTAGAGGAAAACGGAGGACAGCCGACTATTGAGGTCTTTGCCTACAACGGAGAAGACATCATCAATAATACAACCCGATAACACCAAACGAATATGAGAACGGAAACAAGAACATACGAGGTATATAACCTCCACGAACTGACCAAAGAGGCACAAGCAAAGGCACACAGCCATTGGGCGGAACATTTCAACTATGGTTGGGACGAAGAAAACCGAAAGACCTTGCAAGCCTTTGAACAGATATTCAATATCAAGGTGGACAGATGGTCATACGATAATTATTCCTATTGGTATCGTTTTACTTCTCCTTACAGCGAGGAAGAAGATAATTTGAAAGGGGTTAGACTTCTGAAATACCTTGTCAATAACTATTGGAACGACTTGTATATACCCAAAACCATTTGGGGGCACAATTACAAGACAAAGCGCAAGAGCCGTGTATTCGTCACCAATGATTGTGTTTTGACGGGCTATTATATGGACTATGAGATATTACAGCCTATATACGACTTTCTGAAAGCCCCCGACAACACCACCCTTTACGAACTTATGGTCAAGTGCTTAAACGGCTTTTTCAAGGCTTGCAGGGACGATATGGAATATCAACTCAGTGAGGAAGCCTTTGCCGAGAGTTGCGAAGCCAACAACTACGAATTTCTTTCTGACGGAACATTATTCAACTGATAAAAACAACAAAGACAATGAAAGGTACAGAACATTTCAAGGACGTTATCCAAAACTATTTGGAAACGAGAGCATCATACGATGAACTCTTTGCGGAGAGTTTCCGCAAAGAGAACAAGAGCATAGACGAGTGTATTACCTACATCTTGACGGAAGTCCAAAGAATGGGGTGTGCAGGTCTGTCCGATGAGGAGGTATATTCCCTTGCCGTGCATTATTACGACGAGGATAACATCGAGGTGGGCAAGTACATCAACTGCCAAGTCGTGGTAAACCATACTATCGAACTCACGGAGGAGGAAAAAGCGGAAGCACGGAAAAAGGCTATCGAGCGATACCAAGCAGAGGAATACCGCTAACTTACCGCCAAGAAACCCAAAGTGGAGAAGCAGGTGGAACAGTAGATAGCACAACCCTCACTATTCGAGTTTTAACCCTAAAACAACAAAAGAAAATGGAAGCAACGGATTTGAACGAAGCACGCATCTATGTAGGCACTTATGCCAAGTACAATAACAAACGATTGAGGTCAATCTGGACACGCTTAAAGTGATGCAAAGTCGTGGCGTATGCAATCAAAACACAGAATATCACGACCAAATCGTGAACCTTGTCAATGCCAACAAACGGCTAATCCGTCAGCGAATGAGACAAAACAGCATAAAGTATAAACCATAAAACTATCACAGCAATGAAAGTAGAAATAGAAAGCATCGTATGCAACTGGGCGGAGGAAATACCCCATATCCTTGTAAGGGTAATCAATGCCATTTCCTTATCTACCAATGAAAAGGAACTGAGGGCAGCCGTCAAGCGGATAGCCGAAGAAACGGAACTTGACAAGTTCTTTACCTATGGTTACGGTACACATCATTTTTGGCTTACCCACCGCAGGTTATCGAATGGCGAGCCGATGGAACGCAGATTACTAATTGCTGAATTTTGAGAATATGAAGAAAAAAGTTTACAGAGTACGAACGCAGTACATTTTCGAGGGAGTTTTTGAGGTGCTTGCCGAGAGCAGAGAAGAAGCACGGCAAAAGGTAATTCAGGATTGCGGAATGGTAATGGGTGGAAACATTCACAGCACCCTTCCCGATGAGGAAATCAATTGGGCTTTCTCCACGCACCCCGAAGTAATTACGGGACGGATAACCGTTCAAGAAGAACAGACGGAGTAATGCGGTCGGCAGATTTGCCGACTGCTACTTTCTTTCGTGAGCTTCGGGCGGACAAAGAAAGGAGCAAAGAAACCCCGATGAAAAATACCTCGTTACTTTTGACTGTGAGTTGAGACGGCTCAAAAGTAACAAAAAGCCCCAATTAGCATAGTATAAGTTACCTCGCACAGCATACCCATGACATAAAACTCCTTTCTTTGCAAGTTTCAAGTAATCCTTGCCTTCGTCTGATTCCTCGCACAATAGTGTAAATTTAACCCAATCCAAATCATCCCCCCAATCTATATCAGGCTCGTCTTTAATGAGAGAATACATTGTATTCGCATTTGTCATTACCAATCAATTTTGAGGAAAATAGATTAGTGACAGTATTTGTAAGTTATTTTATTTCAATGGATTACATATTAAACGGTAGAAAAGTGAAATCATTGAATCTGATTGGAGTTAAATTGGCGAATATTTAACGTATTTAACTTTCATTGAAAGTAATGCGAATTCAACAAGCAAGTGCAAATTTACGACAAGTAATTGAAAAACTCCTCAATTGGTGTTGAAAAATTGAGTTTCTTTCTTGGCCTTGAATAGATTTTCGCTGTTATTTCATCTATATCTCCGTCCTTTAGTTGTTTCATTGCTGCATCATGCCACGCGCCCCTTCATAAGAGCAACTCTCAGCACCTACTTTCTGTGCTTCTTTCAGAGCTGTTTCCAAATCTGATTCTAAGAGATCGCATATTCCAAACATTACTTTGTCTTTGAACAAATTATTAATCAAAGCAGCCGCTGTCCAGTCGCCTGCACCAGCGGTATCCACCACTTTTTTGTTTGCAACAGGTTCCAAGTGTTTCCAATCACCACTCAGGCGGTAGCTCAACCCCTTTGCCCCTTGCGTCTGGATAAACAGCTTATCCTTATAGTCTTTAAACTGGTTAATGTCTTTTATTCTCTGTTCTGAGAACTTGACTATATCAGACACCTCAACACATTTGTTGAACAGGCTGACATTACCTCCTCTGCTGGAAGGCTCAAAGAATATCATTGAACCCTTTTCCTTGAATGTGGTGGCTAGCTTCAAGATGGCGGGTGAAACCCTGTCAAAGAAGAATACCTTTGGCACAAAGTCTATCCTCTCAATCACCTCATTCGCCTGTTTCAGCGTCAGCGACTTGAAGTCCAGATAGAACCGCCCGATATTGTTGCGCGATTCAAACTTGTGCGTGGGAACACCGTCCTTGTTAATGAAGTTATGCTGCACTATCACCGGAGTCTTACCGTCTTGGGTAGAGACAAAATCAGTGTGTACACGATGCTTTTTCATGTCATCCAACACTCTTACTCCGTCTTTCGTACCGTCCAAGCGGGCTATGGGATAGGCATCCCACCCCATGTGGGAGAGAATCATCATCACATTACCGCATGTGCCACCCACGTAATAGGATAAGGGAACTCTTTGCCCGTCCCAAATCAACACATCCAGACTTATCAGGCCTGCACCAACTATGATATTATTTGTTTCAAGTTCCATGTTTCAAGTATCAAGTTTCAAGCTTCAGGATTAAGCCTCTCCACCAACTTCGATTTCACCTTTTCCCACGCCACCTGAGGGTCATACTCCACTTGTGGCCCAAGAATCATTTCCGTATCCGTCAAGAATTCCTCATCCTGTAGCTTTTCGTCCATATTCAGCACAAATTCCTTGTACGTAGGCAGGTGCGATGCCGTGAAGCCCAGATACCGCTCATAGCTTTCCATCACTTTCCCTTTATCCAACTCGGGGTGCATTGACAGTATCTTCCACAGGTCAAACAAATCACGTCCTTTTCTCCACTGATACACAGCCCGCAGCTTCGTCCCTGTCAGCTCCGCCAACTCATACGTCAGCACCTCACAAGCACCTTTGAACCACGAACTATCCACCGCAAAAGGTACTCTTACCATTGGAAAAACACAGAAATGTTCCTTGCAGTTAATCTCCACCTTCAAGTGAATCTCGCCCGCATCCATATCCGTCGGTTGCACCTTGAACACCAACGTATTGTTATGCTTCTTCTGCTTTATCACCGGCTCGCCCAGCCAAGCTAGCGCATCCCTTAGATGGTCTATCGTTTCTTTGATAGGTTCTGCCTGCACTTGCACCAGATCGATGTCCTCCGAGTATCTGGGCTGCGGCTTCAGATATAACTTACCCAATGCCGTGCCGCCTCTGAACGCCAGATGCTTCGCAAGAAATGCATCGCTATAAATAGATACTAACGCACGGCAGACTATCAAATCCTGTTCGATGAATTTATTCACCACCCACGGGGCCTGCTCGCTCCATTCCGTAATATATCGCTCAGGTATCATAACTCGTCAATCTCGATGGTTTCGTTCACAATAACTCTCCACTTGGCGTTCCTTTCGCACCCCTCGCTGCTCTTTCCTGCCTTTAAAGGTACATACTGGAACACGAAACCGGAACACTTCAACAGGCCATACACCGACTCTGCCGCTTCACCTTCCTCCAGCACCTCGTCCAGAATATAGCCCAGGCGCTGCAGACTGGTTACCGGCACCTCCTTCACGAAGTCAGCTCCCAAACTCCCGAAATCCAGTTTCTCCACCAGTTCAGCCAGAACAGTGGCTGCCCGTGAAACACTCCCTGTCTTAGCCTGATACGTCAGCAAATCCACTGCCGTCAGTTCAGGACACGACACGTTAATGTAGCCAGTCCGTGTCTGCCGTCTCTCCACGTATATTTCAGGAATATGGCTCTTGCAGAAAAAATGCGTAAGGTACTTCTCCCTCTTCTTGTCACGCATGGCGGGAGGCTCTATCATCACGCTGAACCGCAGCGGAACCTGATGCGAAGCTCCGTGATAACTTGCCGCACTCAACAGAGCCACATAGTATTTGCGTCCCAGGTGTAGCATCATATCATCCAAGTAAAACGACTGCGGCACAGCCCCGCGCAGCACATACTCATCCGGCACTATGACGTAGAAGCCGCGCAGGGGTGACATAACCCGTCCCTTGCTCACCTCCCTGGTCAGCGCCCGTGCAATGCTGCCGGCACTCATACCAGAGAATGCCTGTGCCACCTCATCGTGCGTGAAGGTGTAATTGCCTCTGAGCGGCTTATCATATATCCAGCTTGCTATGCTCGCCATTATCTTGTATTTATTATTTCGTTTGCAAAAATAGATATTTTTTGTCTAACTACGCAAATAGATAACGAAAAAATGTTCTATTATTGTGTTGTTGAGTTATTTTATTGACCAACGTCAATTTTCATTGTAAGCTTCTCCTGTAATCCAAAGCAAGAAAGGCTCACTAACCTCATTAATCTGCTTAAAAACGGTTGCATCTTCTATCTCATAGTTTGCTGAACTCACGTTGTATATTGTGACACAGTTGTTATACTCCAATCCCACAAGCAAAGCACCAAGTGACAACAATTTACTTGTCAGCAACGCAATACCAAAACACACATGATCACTGATAGGCTTGAAGGTTGCCTGATGCCCTTGAATCATATTTGAAACAATACGATACAGTTCAAACGGATTCTGCTCATCAGCGTAAGTGATATTCTGTGGCTCGGTAAACTGCTTCTCAGTAAAGAACTCGTGGTATTTCAGCATCAGATAGTCAGAATGCCGTGGGTCTTTCGATGGGAAAGGCAACACAGGGAACATATCAGAGGGCTGGAAGTGATTATAGATGCTCCTCAGAATGTCAATATTCTGGTCGCCCATCAAGCTAATCAGGATATTAATCCTGTCCAAATTTGACTCACGGCTCGACAGGGAACGGAAACCCACCAACGGCTCAATATTGTCAATTATCGGTGTTTTCTTTATACGTTCATCAATCGTTACGTTTTCAGATACTGCAAAAAACAGGTTCTTAGACTGGTCTTTGTCAAGCTTGTTGAACAAGGCCTTACCTATATTGAAATAGAAAGCCCTGGGCAATGAGCTGACATCCATTATCACGTCATTATACGCGTTCAAATCTTTGCCTATTACTTGGCGACTCATCTGAGCTATACGCTTGTCCCAAAGCAAACTACCGTCTATTTGCAACTCCTCATAATCAAAGTCGTATTGGTCTTTCAACTCTGCAAGTTGTTGCGAATTGATTTCGTACAACTTCTTATTTTCTGCAGGGTCTTTCTCATTGGGGAAATCGAAGGCAACACAATCCAATACCTGCTCAGGGTTAATTTCAAGGAACAGTTTCAGGATATTATTCATTCTTGGGTCAAAGCCCTTACCCAACAAGAAAAGGACTTTCGCCCCGGACTTGTCCTTATAGTACTCTTTCCAGAACTCCACCAGTTTCTCATTCTGGTGATACATCACGTATGACTCCCAACGTTTTTTCATAGCCAAGAATTTAGTTTATGAAGTGTTAATGGACGCCATCCTCCACGTTCAAGCGGCAGATGTGCGTATGCACAAAGCCAGCTGTTTAGATAGAATATTGTCCATTTCTGGTCTTTTTTGCCTTGGATTACACCCTGTTTCATCAAGAAATTATATGCGAGACAATCTTTCAGAATCGTTGCCAACTCTTCATTGTCAGGATCTTGGAACCAAAAACCATCCTTTCCCCATTTGCCTGAATTCTCTTCTTTCACGGCAAAGCCAGTAACAGAACGATATGAATACGTAGGAGTATAGGTCAGACCATAGCAGAAATCTATCAAATGCATCAGGAAACCGTAGATTCTGTTACCTCGTGGCAGTCGCTTGATGTCCTCCAAACGAGCAAGTGCAAAATCTCTTACAATTTTGTCTTGTTCCTCTGCGGTTAATACATAGTGTGAGGGGTCTGAAATTTTCTTGGCCACCAACAGTTCATACATCTTGGCAGACAAATCCAAGAATTGTTCAACATTTTGGCTGGCCAGATCCATAAGTGTAGAGAAGCCGTAATACTGTGGCAACTTCTTTATTTCACCGGGGATTACCTCTTTCACCAATGGCATCAACGGATTTAGCATCCATTCCAAATCCTGAGCTGTATATCCAAACAGGTTCATCGTCCCATTGGCACCTTGACGGGCAGCATGCATCAGCAAGGCTCTTATATTAAGCACTCGCTCATACGGGTCTTGAGCCTCTATGGCAGCAACACACTCGGTGTAGTTGTCATAGTTATGCAGTTCTGTCAATTGAGCCAGATACCTCTTGCTTGCATCATTATACAACGCCTTGTAATTAATTGTTGTGTCACTGGCAAGCGCACTGGCAAGGATGATTCCATCCGCAGAGAAAGCGCTACGCAAAGTTGCAATATTCTTAACCATTGGATTGAATATGCCTTTTTTAGTACTCTCCAGATGTATGGTCTGATCATCTCTGTCCTTAATGTTCTTATCACTTAATATATCACTCGTTGAGAGAGTCTCTAAACGTTCTGCTATCCAAAGTGTAACAGGGAGGCGCACCTCAACAGTTTCATCACGAATAATTTTCTTTTGCTTCTTTGTGAGTTTATGACCATCATCTATCTGGAAGATAAAATCCTCACAAAGTTTCTCCCCTTTATGGGTAAACCAAGAAGCTTTCATAGCTTGCAGGGCAAATAGCTTACTGCTGCCTTGAATACCCTCGGTGGGCATCACAAAACTGTCAAGGAACTCACATATCTTACGTTCCTGTTCTGCGGCCCAATCCAGCAGTTCCTTTCCAGTGTACTCTGCCTTGAAATCTCCAAACTCGGGTATAATCTCCTCTGGCGTATAAGTTATTTCATTTAATTGGGTGTATTTGATACCAGCCAAAGACATCAGACTCTTCAACGTGGCCAGCACAATCCTTGCATTGAGGAGGGACAGAAATATCCTCTTCTGCTCAATTTCATTGAACAGAACATCATCTTCCAGAAATTCATAGTCACGACCCAACTGTAGATAGACACCACATTTCTTGATATGATCACTATCTATTACATCCAGTTTTTTCAGCTTCTTGTAAGCAGTATTGCGCTCAGTGATGCGTTGAAGGATTGTAGAAGAAAACAGACGCAACAAGGTGGTCTTTCCCGCACCAGGCGAACTAAGAATGGTAGTCACATTGTTCCATAGCTTTCCCTGCTCATGCTTTTCTTCCAGATGAGTCAATGGCTCCGACGAGAATAACTCCAAGAACATCTCATCAGTTTCAATTCTCTCAGAGGCGCGTATGGCAAATGGGTTCTTATAAATATTCATACGGTCAATGACGGCTAATACGGGGGAACAATCCATGAAATCGTTCAGCGTCCTGCCAAATAATAGGCAGTGAGTTGTTTGGCGTATTGTGAGCAAGAACAACAGGCAAGGCGCATTCATCAAAGCCCAACCAGGGGTTATCATTTTTGCCAACTTTGTAGCTTTTGGATATAACACACTCTTTCACAAAGTGCTTATCTTTCTTCAGCAGCTTGACCAAGTCTTCGTCCGTCTTGATGTCGATCGACAGTTTGTCTTCAAGAATCTGCACAATATGGATGTTGAATTCCACCTTGTCCTGCAACTTGACAGATTTCAAATAATTGCCAAGGCTGTCCTTTATATTTTTTCTAGCCTTTTCAGTAGCTATACAGAACAAAATGTCTATCTGTATCTTTTGCTCCGGGTTCAGCAGATAGCTCAGATGCTCAATTTCCTGCCCTTTTTTAATACATAGCTCATCGATGATTCTCTTCAACTTACCATGATATTTTCTATCGCTCTCATCAAAGCGGATGAAACTTTTTCCACTGGCGGTAAAATCATCAATTAGGAAAATCCTACGGAAGAAGGGATTCTCTATTACTTTCAGCTTTTCGTCTTTACGCAATTCATCCAGCATATCTTCCAGTTTCTTCCCGTCAGGATAATAGTTGGTCAAGACTTGCTCATTATTGAACCCTGCGCTACGACGTAAAATATCTGTATGGGCACCGTCACTGAGACCAATGACCAAAGCTGAACGCTTCTCAATCTCAAAACGTGTACGTACTACTTTACTTGAACGCTTATATGATGGCATATCCGTTTCTACAGTAGCCATATCCAGCAGAATGGGTCGTATTTTTGAATCATACAACAAATCCACCAGATAGTTCATCTGCATTGAGGAAATGAAGACCAGCTTCTCTTTAATGAACTTATAAGCCTTATCACGGTCTTCCTCCTTTATATCATTCAGCCATTGTACCAGACTACTCATGAAGCGCATTCCCGGCATATAACGGTCATATGCATCATACTTCATGCTACCCATGAATTCAAGGGCAGCACGTTCAGATGCCAATGTTGGGGCATCCCACTTCATTATGCTGGCAAGAAGCTGGTTTGCTAAATTACTGTTCATACGCGAAACTTACACGTTATCTTTCCATCGTTTGCCTTCATGCGACTCATATAATAGAGGGTTGCATCAAGTCCCTTCACACCTGATGGTACTATGTTCCAGCAACTCTCTGCATTCTTCGATACTCTGTCAACACTGAGAGAATATTTGCAGGTCAGCATCTCATAGTCGTTACCTTCCACCGTACCATAATCCCCAATGCACAAGGTGTTCTCAGGGTCTTCAATCACCTGCAGCTTGCTTACCTTGCGGTACACTACGATATCCATACTGTGACTGCTGCACCAAACACGGATACCCTTCATCTGTTTGTCCCAGATGATTTCACAGCAGGTCTCATAAACCAGTTGTGATTCCGTTTGGGTCATTTCTCCTTCAATGGACAGTTGCAAACTGCGCTCTTCACATTTGTAGTCCACACAGCCCTTGGGGAGTCTTACTTTCAGTTCCTCCTCCAGTGCTTTCAGTTCACTGTCAAAAGGCTGCTCCTTCCACGCTTCCAGTTTAGCCTCTTCACCTAAAACCAACAGGCAAGCACCATTATAGTAGCCCACCTTGATTTGCGGCCAGTATTTCTGGGCAATGGATTCTTGGAACGACTCGCCCACCGACTTGCCACGACCTGTAGCCACCAATATCTGTACACCGTTTTCCAACAGAGGCAAAAGCGCATTCTTGATTTCATCACACAAACCTTTCGTGTGACGGCTCGTATGGTCTGAGGCAGACAGTGTACCGTCGTAGTCAAAAGCCACGGTTGTAAACTTACCTTTATTCAACTGCTTCACAAATCGTTTACAAGCCTCGCTGTAGTATTCCCGCAATGGTTTGTTCTCCATACCTGCAACACCTAACTTGCGAAGTACGGCCACATCCAGTGCCTTCTCAGAGGGCAATATGCGGTTGGTCAGCTTGAAGTAATCCAGGTTATACAGGGTACGGCCGTAAGAAGGTACACCAGGCCGGCCGGGATCTATGCCTCGTGCTATGCCCAGTTCATTCACAAAGTGGAACGCCTTTATCAGCAGGTCAATGGACGCAGCAGGTGTTTCCAGTTCTGTTTCTAAATAGATTACAGGCACATCCTTGGGCAGGCAACCAATGGTCTTGTAGGCTAGTTCCCGCTCAACGGGAGTCACTAGTGCTATGATGCAAGAGTTCTCTCCTTTCTTGGCAAACCAGTGATGACGGCCATGACCAAAATTACGGTAGTCACTCAACAAGGCAGAACCCAATGCGGCCTCCGTCAACTTTGACTCTATATCCCATGCCACTGGTTCTCCTAAAGCGCCAAACAAAACGATGAAGTTCTGGATGGAATCTAGTTTCAAGTTGCAGGTTGCAGGTTGCAGGTCGCTCAACTTGAATCTTGAATCTTGAAACTTGGAACCCGTAGCTTTATTCAGCAGCATAAAAGTTGCAATTAACGAGTTTGTAGCTAGAAATCCGTCTTTCTCGCTGGGAATGTCCTCACACCACCGAAGCACCTTGGGGTACTGTTCCAGCAGTTCCTCGGTAGGATTTTTCTTGCGGAGGGTCAGACTCATCATGCCTGTCTCGTTATACTTTACACCATACTTGACAGCATTCAATACATCTTTATTCTTACCACTGGCACTAAGACAAAGCAGTTTGCTGCTACGGATTATATTATGCCCTGCATACATCAACTGAAGCGGGGTCATCGCCTGTGCCAGCACACCATTGCAATGCTGATAGAGCTGGACTGCATAATGGCAAGCACTGAACGAACCACCAGAGCCAATGCACACCAGAGGTATGTGCTTGTTCTCTGCAAACAGGAACCATGCAAGACGCGTCACATCCTGCTGCTCAGCCCATCGAATGGTCTCCGAAAGCTTTTTCAACTCTACCTTAAATGGCTTTCCCATAATTAAACTTTGAGTCCACTTAAAAAAGTTGCATTAATTTGATTTGCAAAGATACTCTTTTTATAGAAAAAAGAAATGATTCGACTGTTTATTTTTTACCATTTGTAATGGAAATTTATTTGTACGAACATTCAAATCATTAGGCTATGCTACGAAAAACCAGAGTCGCGCTTGCCTTCGTCTGTATCGTTTTGGTAACGTTACTCTTTCTTGACTTTACGGGAACAGCCCGTTATGCATTTGGTTGGCTGGCAAAAATTCAATTCTGGCCGGCTGTGCTCGCGTTAAACATCGGCGTGATTCTTGCGCTGCTTGTGTTGACATTCCTTTTCGGACGTGTCTATTGTTCGATTATCTGTCCCTTTGGCATCTTTCAAGACGTGATTTCACGAATCTCCGGACGATTCAACAAACGCCGATTCCGTTATTCACCGGCACTCTCATGGTTGCGTTACACGGTGCTGGCGATTTTTGTCGGAGCTTTTTCCGTCAGTTCATTCGTTGTCGGTGCGGGGGTTGCGAGGGCCTTCGTTTCGTTGCTCTCACCTTACAGCGCTTACGGACGTATCGCAAACGGGTTGTTTGCTCCCGTTTACCGAGTGGGCAATAACCTGCTGGCCCATTTTGCCGAACGGATAGATAGTTATGCCTTCTATTCCGTTGATGTGATAGGCTATAAAGGGGTTATGATATTGGTTGTTCCGCTTGTGACGTTGGTTGTGTTGGCTGTTCTCGCATGGCGTAACGGGCGGACGTATTGCAATACGATTTGTCCTGTCGGCACGGTGCTGGGCTTCGTATCGAACTATTCGCTGTTCAAGATACGGATTGATGCGGACCAATGTAACCAGTGCGGTTTGTGCGAACGTAATTGTAAAGCATCGTGTATCGATTCGAAAACACATACGATCGATTACAGTCGATGCGTAGCGTGTATGAACTGTATGGACGGATGCCGTAGAAAAGCGATCTCTTTCGTTCCGGCGCGTAAGAAGCAGGAGCTTGTATCGGCGGATCATCGGGTGGTCTACGTGGAAGCTGCTTCGTCGTCACTATCGAGACAGAGCAGTTCAGGGCGTACCGTACATTCACGTCGTCATTTTTTTACGGCTACGGCTTCTGTCGTACTCGCTTCGGCGGTGAAGGCGCAAGACAAGAAGGTAGACGGTGGTCTTGCGAAGATAAAAGACAAGGTTCTTCCCGATCGTGTGACAAAACTTACTCCTCCGGGAGCAATCAGCGCACGTCATTTTGCACGGCAGTGTACTGCATGCCAACTTTGTGTTTCGGCCTGCCCGAACCACGTGCTTCGTCCTTCCGATCATTGGATGACACTTATGCAACCCGAAACGGAATATGACCGCGGCTACTGTCGGCCGGAGTGTACGAAATGCTCCGAGGTATGTCCCACAGGCGCTATCCGTCTCATCACGCAGGAAGTGAAGACTTCGTTACAGATCGGACATGCGGTGTGGGTGATGGAAGATTGTATCGTGAAGCGTAAAGGAGTGAAGTGTGGGAACTGTGAGCGTCATTGTCCGAACGGAGCAATCACCATGATCGCTTCCGATCCGGACGACGAAGATTCACTCCGCTTTCCTTCCGTCGATACCGAGCGATGTATCGGTTGCGGCGCGTGCGAATATGTTTGTCCTTCGCGCCCCTTCAGCGCGATTTACGTAGTCGGTCACGAAGTACATCGTTCCGTTTAATCATATAAACAGTAATCAAAATGAAAAAGAATCATATTAATCGAAGAGATTTTATCAAGGTACTTGGCGGAACGGCTACCTCGACCGCGGTGCTTTACGGATGTACGAATCAAAAACAACCGCGTAGAGCGGTCGGCGAAGTACCGACCGACCGGATGACGTACCGTACAAATCCCAACACCGGCGACAAGGTGTCGCTTCTCGGATATGGATGTATGCGTCTGCCGACTCTGAGCAGCGAGAACGCAGGAGAGTCGGAAAATGATATTGATCAGGAGATGGTCAATCGTTTGACGGACTATGCTATTGAACACGGCGTGAATTATTTCGATACGTCGCCCGCTTACTGTAAAGGGAGGTCGGAACAAGCGATGGGTATTGCTCTCAGCCGTCACGCACGCGACAAATATTTCATCGCCACGAAACTCTCGAACTTCTCGCCGGATACGTGGAGCCGTGAGGCATCGCTCGAAATTTATCACCATTCGTTCAAGTATTTGCAGGTAGAATATATCGACTATCTCCTTCTGCACGCCGTCGGACTGGGAGGAATGGAGGCGCTCAAAGGTCGCTACCTCGATAACGGAATGCTTGATTTTCTGCTGAAAGAACGTGAAGCCGGACACATCCGTAATCTGGGATTTTCGTATCACGGCGATATCGAAGTGTTCGATTATTTGCTGTCGCGGCACGATGAGTACAAATGGGATTTTGTGCAGATTCAGTTGAATTATGTCGATTGGAAACACGCGAAAGAAGTGAATCCGTCGAACACGAATGCCGAATACCTTTGCGGCGAGCTGAAGAAACGCAACATCCCGTCCATCATCATGGAGCCCCTTCTGGGCGGACGGTTAGCCACTCTCAACGGTCTCTCTACGGAGCTGTTGTGCTCCATGGACCCCGAAGCGAGTACGGCATCATGGGCGTTTCGCTTCGCCGGCTCGGAACCGAATGTATTGACCGTTCTCAGCGGTATGACGTATATGGAACATTTGCAGGAAAACATACGTACCTATTCGCCGATCCGGACATTGAACGATGAGGAACGCGCGATGCTGGAAGAAGTGGCGCTGACCATGCTTAAATACCCGCTTATTCAGTGCAACGCGTGCCAATGCTGTATGCCGTGCCCTTACGGATTGGATATTCCGGACAACTGAGACGCAATGCGTAGTATCGTATCCGGCGAACGGAGCGGCAGGAGGCCATTTTCTGTGTGATGGATGTAAGAAGAAAATGGTAAAAAGAGCGCCTTTTCACAAAGGCGCTCTTTCCATAAAGTATGATTTATTTGTAAAAGAAATTTATTTCACTTTTTTATACCCGTAAACGGCCAGTGCACCCAATTCCTCTTCGATGCGAAGCAACTGGTTGTATTTGGCCATGCGGTCGCTGCGGCTCAGCGATCCGGTTTTGATTTGTCCGCTGTTCGTGGCAACGGCGATATCAGCGATCGTAGCATCTTCCGTTTCGCCGGAACGATGGCTTGTAACCGTCGTATATCCGTGGCGGTGTGCCATTTCGATCGTATCGAGCGTTTCGCTCAGCGAACCGATCTGGTTCACCTTCACCAGGATCGAGTTTCCGCAAGCCGTCTCAATTCCTTTGGAGAGGAACTCAACGTTTGTCACGAAGAGGTCGTCACCTACCAATTGACAGCGGCTGCCGATGCGTGCGGTAAGTTTCTTCCATCCGTCCCAGTCGTTTTCGCTCATCCCGTCTTCGATCGAGTCGATCGGATAGTTGTTAATCAATTCTTCGAGATAAGCAATCTGTTCGTCGGCCGTACGTTTTTTTCCGTTTTTTCCTTCAAAGAGGCTGTAGTCATATACGCCGTTCTTGTAGAACTCCGACGCGGCGCAGTCCATGGCGATCTTGACATCTTTTCCGGGTTCGTATCCGGCCGCTTTAATGGCCTGAATAATCGAGTCGAGAGCGTCTTCCGTTCCGTTGAGGGCGGGGGCAAATCCACCTTCGTCACCTACTGCCGTACTGAGTCCGCGGTCGTGTAATACTTTTTTCAGGGCATGGAACACTTCGGCGCCCATACGCAGACCTTCGCGGAAGGAAGGCGCACCGACGGGGCGGATCATAAATTCCTGGAAGGCGATAGGTGCATCACTGTGCGATCCACCGTTGATGATGTTCATCATCGGGACGGGCATCACATACGTATTCGTGCCGCCGATATAGCGGTAGAGCGGCATGTCAAGGTAGTTGGCTGCCGCTTTGGCTACGGCGAGCGACACGCCGAGGATCGCGTTGGCTCCGAGCTTTGACTTCGTTTTTGTGCCGTCGAGTTCAAGCATTTTCCGGTCGATAGCACGCTGTTCGAGTGAAGACATACCGATAAGCGCCGGGGCGATGATGCTGTTCACATTATCAACGGCTTTGAGTGTTCCTTTGCCGCTGTAGCGTTGTTTGTCGCCGTCACGCAACTCAAGAGCTTCGTGTTCGCCGGTCGATGCGCCGGAAGGCACGCTGGCACGTCCGATAATACCCGACTCAAGTCTGATGTCTACTTCTACCGTAGGATTTCCGCGCGAATCCAATATTTCGCGGGCTGTAATCTGTTCTATTCTCATGTTACTTTTACATTAATTGTTTACGGCCGACAAAGGTAGGGCAAAAAATACACTTCCGCAACCTTTGCCGGCCGTGTCTCTGCGCTCTGACCTGCCTTATGCCCGTTCGGCCTCACAGAGGTCTTTTTTCTTTGAGCAGAAGCGTTTGCATTGCTCGCAGAGGTTGTATCCCAGAAGCGTTCCGAGGATAAAATCTTCTTCGGGGGTAAGCCGGTTCAGGGGACGCCCGACGAACGTACGGATCGTCTCCAGACATTCCGGCTGCCCGAAGTAAAGATTGATGTTGCTTTTCCCTGCGCGTTGAACGAGGTAGGGAATGTTTTGTCGTTCGAGCCGTTCGCGTGCAAGGGGCAGATAGCGCTCATTCATGGTGAAGAGCACGAGGTTTCGCACGCCTTTCTTATATTCGTAGATCTGGTTATGCAAGACCTTGATCTCGCCCGGCAACACTTCCGTTCGTTCCATCGCGGTCTGTCTTATTTCAGAGAGGCTATCCAACGGCTGATGCGGTCGTCTGTTTTATTCGGTTCGTTCTCCTCGTCGATCGGCAGACCGATGAACTGTCCGTCTATCACGGCTTCGGAGCTGTCGAACGTATATTCGGAAGGATCGACTTGTCCGACGAAAGTAGCCCCCGACGATTTGAGTCCTTCATAGAGTACGCCCAATGCGCCACAGAACGTATCGGAATAGGACGATGAGTCTCCTGCGCCGAAAAAGGCGATCTTCTTACCGGTCAAATCGGTTTGCTTGAGCATTTCCAAACCCTTGTACCAATCGTCCTGCAAATCGCCTGCGCCCCATGTGGAGCAACCTAACAGCAGCATATCATACTGCGCTACATCGGCCGGGGTGATCTTGGCTACTTCGTATACATCTTCACTTGCAATGTTCATCTGCTCGGCTATGCGGCCTGCAATGTTTTCGGTCGTACCTGTCGTAGAACCGTAAATAATGGCTGTTTTTCCCATGTCTTTTTTATCATTTAAATTTCGGATGCAAAGTTAGAAGCACCGATATTACGGCGCAATCCCCAATTCTATGGATTTTTTTGGTCGTTTTATCCCCAATAATTGGGATGTTTTCTCAATGTTCTTCCTTAAGAAAAAAAGAGAGAAGATGATGAAACAACATCCCCTCTCTTTCATGTTTTTGAAAAAGTTAAACTTAGAAATAAAAACGAGCCCCGACGGTTTGGATAATGCCCCGGTCTCTCGATTTGAGTTCTTCTACTTTTGTTATTTTATTTTGATATAACATATCGGCATTTATTGTAGAATGTCCCGCCAATGTCAGGCCATATCCCATATTGTAAAATATCCCAACTCTTTTTATCAAGACACATTCGGCTGAAAGTCCTCCGGACAGTGATAAGATACCTTGCGGCATCTTCGTTTGTGCCGATATGGCAGGCACATCGTAAGCAGTTGAAAAATCCTTTGCTTCCTGCGATTGCAAATCATTAAATCCGAGTGTTTTATTTTGGCTGCGTATGGACATACCATATTCGAGTTCTACAAACGGAGCAATATTCAACCGTGTTGATGGAAGAATATCCCATTGAATTATATCATATAAAGCCATTTGTCCAATAGACAATAAGGGTTCGCTAATGGATGCTCCGCTTTTATTCTTTGCCCCTACTGCTGCAAATGATGCGTCACTGTTGTAGAAAGATATTCCTAAGGATGTCTTCAGTTTGAATCGTCCGGTCAATCCGTAGAGAGCTTCTAAAGCGAGTCGCTCCCGCCGAGTCTCATGATCGACGGATATGCCTTCAGGATACCGTAGCTCTTTCTTACTATCGGATATTCCCTGATAATGTATCCCGATTGCCCAAGTCCGTTTTTCCTGTCCGTATACAAGCAAACATATAAATAATAATTGCACGATAAGGATGCTTCTTTTTTTGTTCAGCATAAATTTTGCTTTTGGGGGGGTAATAATTTGTCTATAATCGAATATTCTTTGAATTCCCGGATTATTCCGTGCAAACCTCAAACCGTTTTGTATGAGGCCTGTATGAATAGCTCATGCGAATGGTTTATTCGGGGACGTAGATGATTTCGCCGCTTTCGAGCTGGTAAGCCGTGCCGACACGTTTGCCTCGCGAACTTTTGTCGGACGGGTCATCTTCCGAAGGCGTATATTTTTCGATTTTCTCGCCTTTTTTGGTGATGATTTCCATCTTCTCCGTGCCAGGGTTCTTGACCATCGTAAAATCTTCTTTCGAGAACATCTCAGTCATATTAAACCGTGCCACAAGCGCGACCATCAGGGCTACGGCAAAGACCATTGCGACGTCGAAGAGATTGCCTACTACGCTCATCGGATCGTTATCGTCTTCTTTCTTGAGCAGATTCCGTTTCATACCTTGTTCCGTTTTTCGGTAATCAGTCCGGCGATAAATTCGAGATTCGTCATGTCCTGCAGATACCAGCGCTGTTTAACCTGTTGGGTGATGAACCCGATGGCGCTTGAGAAGAGTCCGACCACCGTCGTGGCAAAAGCTACCTGCATGTTGTAGGCCATCGAAGCGATATCGCCTGTCGACAGTCCTACGAGCGCGGGTCCCATAGGGATGAGCGTGCCCATCAGTCCGAGCATCGGACCTAACTTGGCCAAGGTTTTGGAGACGGACAGGTCTTTGTCGGCTGCGATTTCAAAATCGGCCAGTAGACGTTGCACGTGCGCGGGACTGTCTTTGAGGGCCAGCAGGCGGCGCATGTAGACGGTTACGAGCGAAGCGTTGCCTTTGGGCAATCGCTCCGCGAAATCGTCGAGCCGGTCACTGCTTAATGTTTCCAATTCGGGACGGATGATCGCTTCGTTCTTGCGAATGGCAAGGTATTGTCCGAAGAAGCCACCGATCAGCAGCAAGGCGCGGAGGAAGAGCAGGATCAACAACACGATGACGGGTACAAGCAGCCCGGTAGATATCCAGTATAAAATATCGGAGATGTAAGTCATATTTCTTTGTTTTTACGTAGTTTATAATATAGTTTGATACGGGCGGTGAAGAAGCCTGCAATGAGTCCGACCAGTATCAGTGCTGTCAAAGCAGCCAGTGCGCTCCAGTCGATCACGGTATTTCCGGTCACGGCCGTGCGTCCGTTGACGGTGGTGATGACGCCTAACACCGCGATCAGGGCGTTGGCCAGAAACAGCAGTTCGAGCCTCAGTTCTTTTTCGGGCAGCAGGCGTTGCAGCACAAACGTACCAGCGGGAATCAATACCAGCACTCCTGCGGCCATGCTCCATGCAATGCGCGGGAACGAAACGCCCGGGAACGAAAAGATCAGTGCGACTAATCCGCTGAAAAGTACCGGGAAGATGAGCAGTCCCGGAAACCAGCGTAGCGCTTTGTAGCTCCACAGCGTGCGTTTGCGTATGCGGCCGGTGGTCATTACATGCGCGGCCAGCATGCAGAAAGCCATCTGAAGGACCACCTCGATACTTAACACGACGGAGGTGTCGAGCATCAGCGCCGGGTTCGACAGCCAGTCGGCAATCTGTGTCTTCGACTGTTCGATGGCATAGGGCCAGATCAGCCCGACAAACAAGGCACAGACGACGGCAATCAAGGTCACAGACCCCCATTTACGATACGTTTGCTTCAACATGAAGTTGAAGCAAACGAGTATCATCAGGACGACTACGACGGTCTCCATCTTATTCCCGCATTTTTTTGCGGCGATGACGCACAAGCCAGATCAACACAATGACGGCCAGCGCCACAACGGCAGCCACAATCGCATTGTTCAGCACGTTCGTCTGTGATTGCGCACCGGACGAAACGTCTTCCTTCTTCATCACCATGCTCTTCCGGTCGCCCGAAGCCGCGGCCTCACGTATCTGATTGATGTGCTGTGTGTATTGCTCAGCCGACTGCGCGTCGGTCTTCGAGGCGATGAACTGCCGCAACTTGGCATTGTCGCAGACAAAGCCGGAGCACGACGGTTTGTATTTGTTCACCAGATCGGTATGCAGCCTGGCAATGTCGGCGATCTGTTGCTCGGTAGCCTGCCACATCCCTTTGCGGATAGTCTCCATCATGACGGCCGTGATTTCTTCGAGCGCCGCCGGGTTTTGGGTCTCGAAATATTTCTGAACGCCCAGCTCGAACTTATCCTTGACATATACATTATATATTTCGTCCCACATTTCCTTGTCGATAGCTGCCGGTTTCATCACGTTCCATCCGTAGGTGTTCTGTACGATCTCCGCGAACGCACCTGCTCCGCCGGCCTCGCCTTTCATCTTTTCCTTGATGTAGGCAGGGTTGAAGATCGTCGTCCGGCTCTCTACGCCGATAGCTTCTTTTACCTCCTGCATGCGGAAGTTGTTACGGTTGCGATAGTCGCTCAGGTAAGCGTCGGGGTCTTTTCCGGTGACGTTGCGTACAGCCAGATTCAGTCCGCCCATAAATTCGTACACATGATCGAGGCTCAACGCTCCCCACGTATTGCTTTGGCGCGGCTGGATGACGGCATCGGTGCGGGTTAGCGCCGCCTCGAAAGCGAATTGGCGGAATGCCTCCCAGTTCTTCTCGCTGCCGTAATATGCGCCCATATTGTTCAGGTACGTGTCGGCGATTTCTTTTTCACTCTCCCAGCGGTCTCCGCTCATCACCATGCCTTGAATGCCGGTGCCATAGCCGCCATTCATTCCTCCGAAGACCCGGAAGGTCGAAATCTCACGGGCATCTTTCGGCGTAAGACCCTTCTCGATCAGCGTGCGCTCGGCTTCTACCACGCCGGCAGCCACCTGATTCTCGAACTTCTCGTCCTTGGCTGCCGCCGCCATTTCTACGGCGCGGTTGATCAGGAAAAGACGCGAAGCGGCGAGGTCTCTCAGCTGACCGCTCGTCTGCACCACCACGTCGATACGCGGCCGTCCCAGTTCTTCCGACGGGATGAGCTTCAAGTCCGTCACCCGTCCGAAAGCGTCGCGTAACGGTTCTACGCCTAACATATACAATACCTGCGCAATCGTCGCTCCCTCCGTCTCGATAAACTCGCCGCTCCACAGCGTGTAGCTTACCTTGCGAGGGATACTGTCGTTATGACGGCGTCTGTACAGCTCAATCGTGTTATTTGCCATTTGTATGCCTTTTTCCCAGGCGGCCTCGCTCGGCGTAGCCTCGGCATTGATGCCGTAGAGGTTGCGTCCGGTGGGCAACGTGTTCGGATTGACGATCGGGTCTCCTCCCGGCGACGGACGGGTGTATCCGCCATTCATGGCGTTGATCATCGAATGCAGTTCCTTCTCCGGGCTTTCCCGTAGCGCTTCTTTGTAATGTCCCACATTGCGAATGGTTCGTTCCACCTCCATGACAGCCAAGGCGAAGTTAATTTCCTCCTTCGTATAGTCTTTTTTCTTCGGCATGCCGCCGCCCATCATACCGCTCATGCCTGCCGGCATGGCTTTTCCGTGAGCCGATGCGCTGTCTTTTCCTTGGGCAGCCATCTTCTCTTTCATCGCCTGCGGCATTGTTCCATGTGCCTTGGCCGTTTCTTTCATCCCTTCGGGCATCCGGCCATGGCTTCCTTTAGAAGCTGTTGTCGGCTTTCCTTTTTCTTCGGAAGCGTCGGCATGTACTTTGGCTTCGGCCGGAGCCTCGCGTTTCATGCTCATCATCATCTCCATCATCCCTCCGGGCGATTTGCGCGACTCTTCTATCTCGCGCGCTTTGGCCAGTTCGGCGGGAGTGACGCCTGCGGTACGACAGATCAGTTCGTCCGATGCCAATGCGGGGTTAGCCAGCAGGCGCGTAACGAGTTCGCGAGCCGGATTCATGTAATGCTGCGTGAACAGTGCACGATGTTTGACCGTCTTCTCATCGGCGCGTCCGCGCAGTTTATCGAGTGCGAGCAGGCTGTAGGCAATCGGGTCGGTAGCCATCGCGTAGACACTGCTGGTGATGCGGATGTCTTCGTAAGGTACTCCCATCGTATAGAGTTGCCCCGTTATCTTTTCCATTGCCAGCTCTTCGGCAAAATTCTCGATGCGGAGGATGTCATCTTCGGTATAGGGAACAGTCATGACGCTGTCCAGACCCAATTCACGATGAATGCCCAGCTTCACCGTGGCCGCTTTTACGGCCAGCGACGCACGACGCAGATCGGCCTCGTTACGGGTGTCTTTTTTCGCAGGTGCGTGGTCGTGTTCTCCGCCACACGAGCAGGCTCCCTCCATATTGTTATAAATCTTAATGCGCTCCATGAGTTCGCGGTAGATGCCTCGTACGCTGCTCTCCATAAAAGGCGGCGTCAGGTACGATTGCAGTCCGGCGTATGAGCGACGTTTGGCTGTCATGCCTTCTCCCACATTGCCGATGGTGTAGATGTAGAAGTGCGGCACGGCGCCCACGAGTCGGTCGGGCCAGTCGTTGCTGCTCAATGCCACCTGTTTTCTCGGCGTAAATTCCAGGCTGCCGTGTGTCCCGAAATGTACCAGGGCGTCGGCCTTGAATCCGAACTGCATCCAGAGATACGAAGCGATGTAGGTATGAGGCGGGGCGGCATCCGTGCCGTGCACCACCTTGAAGTCATCGTCGCCGCGACCGGCTGCGTTTTGCGGCATCAGCACCACATTGCCTAATTGCAGGCGCGCGATGCCCAAACGTCCGTCTTCCGTGGCCATATACGAGCCGGGAAACTCGCCGAATGCAGCGACAACCTCGGCATACTTGTCGGGGCGGATAACTTTCTTCACCCAGCTTTCATAATCTTCTTTCGTGATCAGTTCCGGCTGACCGGTTTTCATAAACTCGTCGAGCGCTCCTTCGGCGTATGTGCCGAACACAGCTCCGTGCGCTTGTATCATACGTTCCAGCTCTTTCGATGAGGCGGGAAGCCCTTCGACCTTGTAGCCTTCGCGTTTCATGCGTACCAACAGGTTATAGAGTGAAGGCCCTACCTCCATTCCGCCGGCCGACAGGGCATTTTGTCCCGGACCTTTGTAATACACGATAACCACCCGCTTCTCGCTGTTCGGCTTACGTTGCAGACTGAAGTAGTTATTTATCGTTTCCACGAATGTTTCGAGCCGTTCGGGAATCGCAAAGGCATGATGCATCCCTTCCTCGTCCTTGTAATGCCCGAAAACGACGAACGGACGGAGCGCCCCGTCAATCTCGGGGGTAACCACGCTCTGAGAGAGGAACCCGCCGTTCATGCCCATTTTGTCGTCCTCCCATTTTTCCACGAGCCGGTTGGCATTGAGCGGAGCAAACAGCGGAATGTTCTGTTGTGCCAGATAGTCGACGATATAGTCGCCCATCCGTCCGTGCGCCATATTGATGACGGCCGAAGGTTGTACCGAGTCGATGTGATGGTTGCCGATAAGGTTTTTCATATTGCGCACCGGATAGACCACATTGCCCGTTTCTTCCAGCCGGCGGATCAAGTCGGCCGGCTGCCCCATCGGGCCGGTGATGATGATACGCGGCGCTCCTTCCTTGAGCAGTCCGTGCTTTTGGAGAAACGCATGGTACTCGGCAATCGAATTGAAGCCGAGCTCCTCCTCGTCCGGCTTTCCCGGAACGGCATGGTAGAGCATGTCATTGGCGCGTTCTACGACCGCTTCCGGCTCATGAAGCGAAAACTTTTTGCCGTCGATGTATTTGCGCACGTAGTTAAGCATGCTCCGGTAATTGTGACGCCCGCCGTTGCTCAGGTACTGTTTCAGCGTATCGGCCTGAAGCGAGTCGATGGAGATGATTTTGTTCGCCGGATTGGTCACTGCCGTAGACAAGACAGGCAGCCCTTCGTCTGCCGCCTTCTGTATCTGCGCCCGCTGTTCTTCGGTGATACGAAGCCCCATCGCATTGATAAAGACCATGTCGTAACCTTTGAGCTTATCCAGCTCTTCGGTATCGACCGTTGCAATTTTAATAAACGAATTGTCATTGGCCTTGTGAATCTCGCCCAAGGTAATGATCTGATAATTGACAAAAGCCACTTTGGTGGCAGACATCCACTTGGAATATACAAAGAACGCCGCTGCCAATATGACAGCGACGATCCCTCCCCATAAATAAATTTTACGTTTCATGTGTTATATTGTTTCTGCATCATTTCATTATTTCCCGATCAGTTCGGCTATATTGACCGACAAGTTTGCAACAAATTCCGTGCCACGCGAAAATATGGCATAAAGGTCGCTAAAATTGTCGTCTTTTGTGTTAAAGAGATTGTCAATGCCGATATTCAGTGTAACACCTTTCGGGAACTGGCAAGAAGCATTGAGTTTCCAGATCATATAGTCGTTTAACTCCAATTTGGTGAAAACTCTTTTTTTGGAAACATACGATGTCGCCCAATAATCTACACCGCTCATCCATCGGCCGTTCAGACCTAATGTAGCCCGGCAGTTACCGAACTTACGACTGTATTCGGCCTGCATAACGGCTGTATGCGGGCGTACATAGGAACTTCTTCTTCCTTTTATTTTCGTATCGTCGTACACATACGAATAGGTACCTTTCAATGTCAGATCGAATGGCAGCCGTATCTGCATATTGATGTCGGCTCCGTACGTCTTGGCAGAATCGGCATTGACATACACAAAGTCGGGATATTTTTGCTTCTTATTTTCGGAAATGCGTTGTTGCATCGCAATCCTTTTGTTGAACCAATTGTAATATCCGGTAGCGGAGATATTGAAGATGCCGGCCGTCCATTCCCCCGACAGGGAAACATGATGGCTCGTCTCGGGTTTCAAGTCGGTGCTGCCATAAATTTTAAACATCCCGCCATGACTGAACTCTCCATATAATTCTTTCATTGAGGGCGAGCGGAATCCGGCAGCATATCCTCCCCGTAACGTCACGTTGCCGACTTTATACATCGCTGACAATTTCGGGCTGACATGCACTTTATACAGCGAATGATAATCCATGCGGATTCCTCCGACCAGAGTCAGGCGGTCGGTAATCCGGTAATCGTCCTGTACATACAGCACATAATTCGTGATGCTGTTGGCTGTTGTATCCTTAAACCAGTTCGTTCGCAGTTTTTCGGCGTTTACTTCGCTGCCCACAGTCAATGAATGGCGTTCGGCCAACAGCAGACTGTAATTTAACCGAACATTGTTGAGAATATCCCGGTATCTGATTTTTGTTTTATGATGATCGGCCGAATCAACATCGTCTTTAAAGTAATTGTCATAATGATAGGATAAATCCAGCCGACTGTTTTCATTAAAGATATAGTTCATTTTTCCACCGAACGTAAAGTCACGAAAGCGTTCGCTTATTTTTCCTTCCTTTATATACAACAACTTGTTCTGATAAAAACCGACGTTCAACTCGGCGCTCAGTTTATCCGTAAAGTCATATCCTAATTTTTGTGCGATCGAAAAAGTTTCATATCCACGCATATTCAACTTCCCTAATTTTTTATTTACCCCGATCGAGTCACGTCCGTCAGGCAGTTCGTATAATCTCTTTGTCGGCTTCTGTTCTTCAAATGTGAAAGGATCGCGACGACTGAACGATGCGGTCGTCAGTGACGAAAATTTTTCCTGCCGCGTACCTAACGATACCGTATATTTCCTGTCCTTGCGGCTCGTCAGACGTGTCGATACCGTTCCGACGAACGGACGGTTCGCTTTTTTGGTGATAATATTGATTACCCCGCCCAATGCATTGGAACCATAAAGTGTGGACATGGCACTTTTTACAATTTCGATCCGTTCGATGTTATCTACATTCAAACGACTGAAATCCACATTGTCCAATGCTCCTTCGCCGGCAATTCTCTCCCCGTCGATCAGGAAAAGCAAATAACGGGAGTCCATCCCCTGAAAAGAGATGGCCGGAAGTCCCGAGCCGTGTGCCGCTCCGTCAAAATGTAATCCGGGAAGTTCATATTCAAGCAAGCTCTTAAAATCCTGAGGATCGATTTTCTTGATATCCTCGGCCGTAATGACACGGGTTACTACCGGTTCGTCTTTCAACATCTTTTCACTGCGTGTGCCGGTGACGACCACTTCCGTAAGATTGTTTTTCGCTTCATCAAGCACAATATCAAGTTCCGGCTCTTTTACGGCATCCACCTCTACCGTGCGAGGTTCATACCCCGTACAGGATATGCGGAGCTTATAATTGCCCCTGTTCAATTTGATCTGAAATTTTCCTTCGACATTCGCTGCCATACCGATATTGGTACCGGTCACCATAACCGTAGCATACGGTATCGGTTCGTCTTGCCGGTTTTTTACGGTACCTTTTATGATATAATCTCTGTCCGCCGCCCCAATTTCTGTTGCATACAGGCTACTCATGGAACACAATACCAAGAATAATAAAGTAACTGTTCTTTTCATCATTTGTTTTATTGTTAAAATTTGACGATGCAAAATTCGGCAGAGAACAAGAAACCGACAATCCCTATTTTCGGGTATTTTAATACGTTATATCCCCATAAATGAGGAAAACACAACTTATAATCCGAACATATCGGCCAGATTGATGTTTACCGTACCGATCAGGCTGATGCCCTTCTGCGGCAATTGCAGTGAACTGTCTGCGGCCTTGTCTTGATAATTGAATAAGTTGTCGATGCCCACATTGACCGAGACTCCTTTAGGCATTGTTGCACCGGCATTCAGACTGCACAAGGTACGTGCATCGTAGGTGACCGACCGATGAGTACCGTCTTTCGAGAATCGGTACGTACTCAGCTGCGAAGCCCATTGCCCGTTCAGTGCAAGATTCGTGCCGATTTTGCCGAATTTGCGGGAATACACGGCATGGAACGTTACGCTGTGCGGACGGACAGACGAAGTATTCTTTCCGTTCACCTGCTCGTAGTCGTTCACGTAAGCGTATGAGCCGGTCATTGTCAACCCGAAATCCATTCGCATTTGCACAATGGCTTCTACGCTTGTTGTTCTGGCATGTTCGGCATTGGTATATTGCCATTCGGCAGCATTTTTGTTTTTTTCTTTATACGTAATTTTATTATGAAACCGGTTGTGCGAAGTTGATACGGAAGCGTTGAATCCTCCCTGAGTGTATTCGGCCGAGAGGGAGAACTGGTGACTTGTTTCAGGTTTCAGGTCCGGATTGCCGTAAAGCATCAGGAAACCTAACCCGCCCATATCGTATTCCTGATACAGTTCCTTTAGCGATGGTGAACGGAATCCCTGCGAATAGCCGGCACGGAGCGTAACCGTTTTGGCCGGCCGATACATTGCGGATACTTTCGGCGTTACATGCCAGTGATATTTTCGGTGATAGTCGGCGCGCACTCCCACGATCACGTTGAGCGAAGAGAACGGCTTCCAGTCTTCCTGCATATAGAATGCGTAGTTTTCATTTCTGGCATCGGCACTGTCTTTCATCATGTAATGTTTCAGGTATTCGAAAAATCCTTCGGAACCGATGCTAACCGTGTGATCGCCATACGTGCCCGAATAGTCGGCGCGCAGCATTTGTGTACGGTTGCGATAATCCGTACGCTTGAATTTCGCCTCGAAAAAATCTTTATCTTTTTTATAATTGTCGTAGTTATACGATACGATCAGTCGACGATCGTCTCTGAAGACGTAATTCACTTTCGTATTGAATGCATAGTCGACGAAGATATCCTGAATTTTTCCCCCCTCGGGGACATCGCGCATGTTGTGATAGAACGACCCGCGCAGATCGGCGCTGAGCTTATCGGTAAAAGCATAGCCGAACTTCTGCGAGGCATCCCAGACCTTGTATCCGTAGACGGTTGTTGATTCGGCTTTAAGTATACTGTCTTTTGCCGTGCCGTCGGGGTTGACGATCTTCAATGTCTTACCGTTTTTATCCCCTACCGAGTACGTATCTCTTGTACGGAAAGTGATATTCGTGAGTGAGGAGAAGCGGTCTTTCTTTGTTCCGGCCGAAACGGTATATTTCTGTCCGTTCGTTCCGGCATAGCGCGCATGAATGTTCCCGATAAACGGACGATTGGCTTTTTTGGTGATGATATTGATTACACCGCCCAGCGCATTCGAGCCGTAAACGGTAGACTGCGATCCGCGAATAAACTCGATACGTTCGATCTCGTCGACATTGAAGCGCGTAAAATCAACGTTATGGTCGGCTCCTTCGCCGCTGACCCGCTCCCCGTCGATCAGGAACAGCATATATTCGCCGTCTACGCCTTGATATTTAATCTGCGGCATCCGGCTCATGCTGTTGTAGGTGATTTGTAATCCCGGCAATTCGTATTGCAGAAGCGTCTCGATACTCATCGGGTTGAGCGCTTGGATATCTTTCTGCGAGATGACGCGGGTCAGTACCGGAACTTCTTTGAGCGGCCTTGCGATCCGTGCACCGGTAACGACGACTTCGTTCAGTTCGTTTTCCGCCGGCTTCAAAATAACGTGCAGAGGCTGTGCTCCCGTTTGCCGGTTCACCTTCACCTCTTCGGGGATATATCCGGTAAATGATACACGAAGCGTATATTCGCGCCCTTCATTCAAACGGATGGCAAACTCTCCGTTCGCATTCGTACCGGCGCCGATTGTAGCGCCTACCACCCATACAGACGCTCCGGGTAACGGATCGCCGTTTTCGTCTACCACCGTACCCTTAACCGTATACCGGCCGACCTCAAGTTCTTCGTCTTCTGCGAAAACGGTGCCCGAAGGCACCGTCAGCAAAAGCAGAAACAATATGTTACCCAAAAACGACTTCATCTTTTACGAAATGTTATTTCGGTTGAAATTCGTAATTAAAAGAGACATGGCCTTTCTCTTGCTTGTCGTTCGTAGCATCGGTAAACTTTATCTTGGCATAGCTTCCGTCTTTAAATTTTACTACGAAAACGGATTTGGAGAGTACGGGTGCCTTTCCCATAGGATTTTCCACAATCCATGTTTTGAGTACCAGATTTACTTTTGCCATACCGGCAACAGTAAATTTACTTTTCATCATATCCGCCATATTGAAACCGACCAACATTTTGTCTTTTATTTCCACGTCTTTCTTGTAATCGCCGGCTGGAAGTCCTGTCACCTTGCTGAACTCCGTTTCTTTGGTGGCAATGGCTTCGCCTTCGTTTGTCCGTATATCGAAGCGATGAATCGCGATATGCCATTTAATTTTGATATCGGCTTCCGAACCTTTGGCCGGGATGGTTTCGAGAAGCTTTCCTTTTTCCATCACATGCCATTCGCTGAAGTCGCGGTGCGTTTCCGTCTGTCCTGTCTCCAAATTCACATAGGTCCACATTTCATACTTGGTCGCATCAATTTTTTTGGTTTTCTTTACTGTTTCTTTCGGTTTTTCATCGTTGTTTTTATCACATCCGACAAACGCCAAACTGAGCGCAACAAGCGCTAATGTCATTACATTTCTCATTTTCATAATTTAAATACCTAATGTTTTTAATTAATTTTTATTTTACGGGTGCAAAAGTAGAGGTGTTCGCCAAAGGGGGCAATCCCGAATTGTCGGTATTTTATGCCAATTTCTCCCCAATAATAGGGATACGTCGTAAAGTCGTTGATAGGGGTCGATTATTTTTTTAGGGCTGTCGGGCAGAAAAATAGACGTTCTACTTCTTTTTATCTATTGTTGATAGAGGCGTTTTTGCGTTACGGGGGCTTGTTCTCCGGTTTCATCGGACAGCGATCGTTTTTTACTTGAAGGAATATTTTCTTAAGATGAAGGATCATTTCCCTATGATAGACGACCAAAAGAAGGCTTTTCTTTTACCGAATAACAATCATCTGATTTTTCTCCTGTTGTAAAAAAAGAAACCGACGGTAATCACTTACGGCCGGCTCCTGAAAAGAAATTTATTTGACTTACGTGGTTTACTGTTTATAATAGATCTCGATTATAAAAACATTTTTTCTATCGCGATCTTTTAAAAATTCACAGTGCAAAGATACGGCGGCTTATTGCGCTCCGCAATCCCCATTTTAGGGGAAATTTTGCGCTTATGTCGCCAATAATGGCTAGTTTATGATTCAAAAAGTCGGGGAAGTGTGCCGAATATATAATATTTTTGCCTTGTGAGACATTTTTTCGAGTCCTTACAAGTGTTGTTCGGCTAGTCTTACAAACCGGGATAGGCAAAGATAGCGGAAAGTGTCGGTTACCCAATGGATGCTTTGAAAAAAGTGTCGGACAATGTTTATTATGTGTTTTAAATGCTTTGTTTATTGAATTTTATCTTTTATCGGTTGTAAAAAAGCATTTATCCGGAGAGAAGACGAGGGGTTTGTTTTTCTCTCCCGATTGATGTACTTTTGCGGCCTCAAGAAACACAGCATAACACAAAATGGATTTCAAAAATATCATTAAGCGAGACGGAACGAAAGAGAGATATAACGTCTCGAAAATAAAGCGCGTGATACGTGCCGCCTTTGCAAGTATCAAAGAAGAGTGTCCTAAGGAAGCGTTGACCCGGCTTATCGAAAACGTAGAAGAACGGCTCCGGGAGCTTGCGAAAGAGGACGAAATCAAAGTAGAGCAGATACAGGATGTGGTGGAGATTGAACTGATGCGTAACGGCTTCTACCGCGAGGCGCGTCGTTTCATTCTGTATCGCGAAGAGCGGGCGAAGTACCGCGCTATCATTCTCGAAATAGAAGAAACGGTCACGCACGAGGGCATGCACCGCTTACTGAAAGATATACAGAAAGATTTTCCGCATCTGAACCAATCGTTCGATACGTTGGGGATGAAATACCGTTCGTTTCATAAGGCGGCTATGACGCCTGACGAATGTTTGAAAGCCCTGATCCGCGCGGCTGTAGAATGTATCACGGCCGAAGAACCGGATTGGGAGTTCATTGCCGGCCGTTTATTAAGTTTTCAGAGTAAACTGAATGTCGGTCGGAAGATGGAAGCCCTTAAAATCGGTACATTCTTCGATAAACTCACTTATCTCACGCGTGAGGGATACTATGGTCGATATATCCTTGAGCATTACTCGAAAGAAGAGATCGACGAGATTGAGACTTTCTTTGTTCCCGAGCGCGATCATCTGCTTACATACAGCGGGCTCGACCTGTTGCTGCGCCGTTATACGATACGTAACTTTACGCATGAGCAACTCGAAACGCCGCAAGAAATGTTTATGGGTATTGCCATGCATCTGGCCATGAATGAGCGGCATAATCGTTTACGGATTGTACGCGATATCTACGATATCCTCAGTAAACTGCAAGTGACGATGGCTACACCCACGATGGCCAATGCCCGCAAACCGCATTACCAGATGTCGAGCTGCTTTATCGATACTGTCCCCGATTCGCTCGACGGAATTTATCGGAGCATCACCAATTTTGCCAATGTCTCCAAATTCGGAGGCGGCATGGGACTCTATTTCGGAAAAGTACGCGCCAATGGCAGCGACATTCGCGGCTATAAAGGCGCGGCAGGCGGCGTTGTGCGATGGATCAAACTGGCGAACGACACGGCTGTGGCCGTCGATCAACTTGGCGTGCGCTCCGGAGCCGTAGCCTGCTACCTCGATGTATGGCATAAGGATATTCTTGATTTTTTGCAACTTCGCACGAATAATGGTGACGACCGCATGAAAGCGCACGATGTCTTTCCGGCCGTTTGCTACCCTGATCTTTTCTGGAAAATGGTGCGTGAAGATATGAATCAGCCGTGGTATCTGATGTGTCCGCATGAGATTAAAAGCATCAAAGGCTATGAGCTTGAAGATTATTACGGTGAAGAGTGGGAGAGACGTTATCACGACTGCGTGAACGATTCCCGCATTCCCAAGACCGAGGTACAGCTCAAAGATATGATTCGTCTGATTCTGAAGTCGGCCATTGAAACAGGCACTCCGTTCGCCTTTTTCCGCGATACGGTGAACCGCGCCAATCCGAACAAACACAAAGGGATGATTTACTCCTCGAACCTCTGTGTCGAGATTGCACAAAACATGTCGGCCATTGAAAGCATTTCTACCGAAGTCGTAACTGCACCCGATGGAGATACGGTCATCGTGGAGAAATCACGTCCGGGCAATTTCGTGGTCTGCAACCTTTCCTCACTTGTTGTCAGCAAGATTAATTTTGACGACGAGCAGGAAGTGCGGCACGTATTACGAACCATCGTCCGTGCACTTGACAATGTGATCGACCTGAATTTCTATCCCATCGAATATGCACGTATCACGAACCGCCGCTACCGTCCTATCGGGCTCGGAGTGATGGGATACCATCACTTCTTGGCGAAGAAAGGCGTTGCATGGGAGAGCGAAGAACATTTGCAGTTGGCCGACAAGCTGATGGAAACAATTAACTACTACGCTATTCAAGCCAGTGCCGAGCTGGCGGCCGAGAAAGGAGGCTACGAATATTTTGAAGGGTCGGACTGGCAGACAGGCGACTATTTCCGACTGCGCCAATACGAGGGAACGCCGCGATGGGATGCGCTGGCAGAAGAAGTTCGCACGAAAGGGATGCGAAACGGTTATCTGTTGGCCGTGGCTCCCACCAGCTCCACGTCGATCATTGCCGGAACGACGGCATGCACCGATCCTATCATGAACCGCTTCTTCCTCGAAGAAAAGAAAGGTTCCACCATCGCCCGTGTTGCGCCTGATCTGAACGATCGGACGTGGTGGCTCTACAAAAATGCGCACCTCATAGACCAGACATGGAGCATACGCGCGGCAGGCGTTCGACAGCGACATGTAGACCAGTCACAGAGTACGAACCTCTATATCACAAATGATTTTACCCTGCGTCAGGTGCTCGAACTCTACATCAAAGCATGGGAATGCGGCCTCAAAACCATCTACTACGTGCGCTCCAAGTCACTCGAAATCGAAGAATGCGAATCCTGCTCGTCCTGATTTCTTAACTATACATTATATATATTATATCATCATGAGTCATATACAAACCATTCAACGCAAACCGCTCTTTAATGAGCACGGTGATACCGAACTGTCGAAAAAACGTATGATTAACGGCAACACCACCAATCTGAACGACTTCAATAATATGAAGTATAAATGGGTATCGGACTGGTATCGTCAGGCCATGAATAACTTCTGGATTCCTGAAGAGATCAATCTGAATCAAGACCTTAAAGATTACGCAAAACTCAGCGAGGCGGAGCGTACGGCTTACGATAAAATTCTGTCTTTCCTTATCTTCCTCGATAGCATTCAGACGGCCAACCTGCCGAATATCAGCGATTATATCACTGCAAGCGAGGTGAATCTCTGCCTGAATATCCAAACCTTTCAGGAAGCCGTGCACTCACAGAGCTATAGTTATATGCTCGACACCATCTGCTCGCCCGAACAGCGTGACGCCATTCTTTATCAGTGGAAGAACGATGAGGTGTTGCTTAACCGCAATAAATTCATCGGCGATCTCTACAATGCTTTCATGGAAGATAAAAGCGTGGAACAGTTTATGCGCGTGCTTATCGCCAATTATATTCTCGAAGGAATTTATTTTTATTCGGGATTCATGTTTTTCTACAACCTCGGACGAAACGGCAAAATGCCCGGATCGGCACAGGAAATTCGTTATATCAATCGCGACGAAAATACGCATTTGTGGCTTTTTCGTAACATCATTCTCGAGATGAAACAGGAATGTCCGGAAATGTTTACTCCCGAACTGATTGAAGAATACCGTGCCATGATTGCCAAGGGGGTGGAGGAAGAGATCAAGTGGGGCGAATACGTACTGGGCGATAAAATCGAAGGGCTGACTACCGAAATGATACGGGATTACATCCGATATCTGGGTAATCTGCGCATTAGATCGCTTGGTTTCGATCCGCTTTTCGAGGGATATACTTCCGAACCGGCCTCAATGTCATGGGTATCGCAATATTCGAATGCCAATATGATCAAGACCGATTTCTTTGAAGCGCGTTCTACGGCCTATGCCAAATCAAGTGCATTGGTTGATGATCTGTAAGTAAATGTGTAATAGTGGTTTAGTATTTGTGCTTTTTAGTATGTTGTATCACTGCGTTATGGTAGAGTGAGACCCTTGATCTATGCGCGCCTCTGTAAAGAAAACGACCGATAATATAATAGTGTTGAATAAAACAAAATAAAATATATTTTAACTAATTATTTGTGTTTTTTAATACGGTGGATTTGCATAAGATACTTGGCGGGTGTACCTTTGCGGCCATTAACTTAAATATATTTAATTATGAGAGGTAAATTATCTGTTATTTTTTTGTTTTTGATAGGCTTTGTGATGCTGTCGCATGCGCAAAGTATCAAGGTAAACTTAGGTAATGCCGTCAAACATAAGGACGGTGCGGGGGTGTATTACACTTTCCCCAGCTTAAGTGTTGTTGCAAGTGACGGACTTCGAATCAGGTCTGTATCCATTGATTTTAAACAGGGTACTGCTACTTATCGACTTCCTGCCGGATGGAAGTCGAAACCGTTAGGGTACAGTCCTTATGGTTCTTTTCTTGAAAATGAATCCGGCGTATCGGCCTCCGATGCGCAAACTTTTTTAAGAAGTATACAGTACAAGTTCAGCAATGAGTATAAAGGCGGTGAATTAGAGATTCAGGTATGTAACTATATCAATTCAGATCCGGATTTACAGCCGAGTAGCATATCTATTCAAACAAGAAAGGATGAGCCGAGGATATGTAGTAGATATGACAAGGCATATTTCGGCTTTGAAAGTACGAAAAGTGCTTCGGTGAATGATGGTGGGGTCAATAACGGGACATTGGCCGCGCCTGTGAAAGTGCTTCTTGGGGATATCATCGAATATAAAATCGAAGCGGTTAATGCGGCCCCACAGGAAGAGGGAGGAGGTCAAGCGATGTCTTCCGCCCGTATGGGATTACGGGCACAGGGTGAACCTCTTTCCACTCTGATCATTGAGGATAAGCTTCCCGAAGGACTTGAAGTGGTTCCCGGCTCTATTACCGAAGGCGGAGTTGAGAATAGCGGTATGATTAAATGGACGTTGGAAAATGTTCCCAGAGGAGTGAATAAAGTCGTAACATTTAAAGCGAAGCTGAAAACCCCGTTGATTCAGGCGTATTATCAGAACATCATGAAAAATACCGCCAAAGTAACCACTCAATGGGAAGATATGCTGGAGCCTCAAAGCGGTGAATTAAGTCTGAGGCGTGGAGAGTTGCAAGAATATATTTCACAAACCGATACAACCTATCATCAGCGCGCCGTTTGCACGGTTAAATTCACCGTCGATCCTGCAGCCGGAGGCGCATTGACCAACGGAAACGATCAAGTGATTGATTATGGTACGAAACCGGCCGCAGGTGTGACGGTAACCCCGTCAGGAGCTGCGTATAAGTTTAAAGGCTGGAAACATGGCGGGTTTACTTCGCTGAAAGCCGGTGAAGCGGCTGTTCCCGCAACATCGGGACCGGAGGGGAATGCCAACTGGTATACTACGGTAGATGTGAAAGGTGATGTGACCTTTACGGCCGAGATGGTGTTGCAAGGTTGGAAGATCGAATATGATTTCAAGGATGACAAAACAACCGCAGGCGGTAAAATGCCGGAAGTGCCCAACAAGCCGGAATTGCTCAATAAATATCCGTCGTCGTATACTCTTCCTACTCCTCCCGGTAATCCAAGAATTGAAGTAAAACCATCTCCCGAACGTACAGGTTACGTCTTTTACGGTTGGAATACTCTTGATACGGATTTTTCAGTAGGAGATCCGATCATTCTAAGTGCGACGGGTGGCGATGTAGTAATTGCAGCGAAATGGTATCCCAAACACTTCGGTATCGGTTATGAATTAGATGGCGGTAATCCTCCAGCAACTCCTAATCCGACGCACTATACCATCGAAACGTTGCCGGAGAAAGTTCAGCATGCACCGACGAAAGCCGGTTATACCTTTGTTGGCTGGACCAACGATCGTTTTGCACCGACGACCCAGATGACGGTAGATATTCCGCTGAAGGATGCTGCCGGACACTATACCCAGGATTCGCTGACGTTCTACGCTCATTGGCACCAAAAGATTGTGGTTGATACGGTAACCTGCGAAGGTCCGCTTAGACTCAAAGGCATGCCCGGTGCGAAGAGCTATAAATGGGAATATCTTGTGTCGGCTACGGAAAAGAAAGAAGTAGGGAATGCTCAGCACTTTGATGCTGAGAAATCGGGTACGTATGTTTTGACGACCGACTATGGTACGGTAAATGTCCAAGACACCTTCAAAGTACTGTTTGCATTCGAAGGAAAGCAGGAACTCAAAAACAATAAGCATATTCCGGCCAAGATCGGAAGGAAGCAGGAGTTTTATGTTAAAATGGATACGGTAGGCCGTAACGTAAGTTACAAATGGTCCTTGACGGAAGGCGATACGACTCATTCGATGAAGGGAGACTCTTTGTATGTTGTGTTCCGAACTTCAGGAAAGAAAGAAGTCGGCGTAGAAATAACGGTTACGCTTCCGAGCGGTCTGATATGTAAGAAAGTACTCTCTGCTTCGATTGTTATCAGCGAGAAGTATAACGGCTTCTTTGTCGACCAGCATGTACAGGGTGGCCGTGAAGACGGTTCGTCGTGGGCCAATGCTTACCGTCGCATAGAGCAGGCTCTTGACAAGGCGCGCGCCGGTGACTGCGTATGGGTAGCACGTGGTGTCTATACTCCGCCGACCGGTAAGTCATATGAAATGAAATACGACAGTGTAGAGGTGTACGGCGGTTTCGGCGCGTGGGAAAGCTATCTGCATGAACGGGTGTTCGCCTCGAACCAGACGATTGTTCGACGCAGCGACAACGGTTCTTCGGTGATTGTGATTGAAGGAAGCAAAGGCATGCGCTGGGATGGCTTTACGATTGAACAAGGACAAGCGACACAAGGTGGCGGTATCCTGAACAAGAACGGTCAGGTAACGATAGCCAACTGTATCATCCGGAACAATCGCGCCGATCAGGGCGGTGGAATATATAACGGCAATGGTGGCGATGCAGTCATCTTCAATACGGAGATTAGCGGCAATACGGCTACCGATGGCGCCGGGATGTATAACCATTCCGCTCATCCGCGTTTGACCAATGTAACGATTAGCGGGAACCTCGCATCGAACCAGGGCGGTGGTCTCTACAACGACGGATCGAATCCGGAGGTTCGTAATACGATTCTCTGGGGGAACCGTGCCGCCAAATTCCCGAATGTGTCGAATACGGGAAGTACGCCGATGTTCAGCTTCAGCTTGATCGAAAAAGACCGTGCCGGCTGGGATGTTGCGCTGGGCTCGGATCAAGGCGGTAATATAGACGGCAGCCCCGTATTCAGAAAGAGAGGCTTTGATGAGAGTGGTGCTATGCGTGAAGGCGACTACCGTTTAGGAGCCAATAGCGCTGCAGAAAATCAGGGGTTGAATCGTTATGTCTATGTAGAGAAGACCCGTGATGCACACCTTCCTACGTTAAATGAGAGCGAATATCACAGTGGCTTCCCGTATGATCTGTCAGGGATGAATCGCATCATCGAAGACCGTGTAGATATCGGCGCCTATGAATATGCACCTGATATAACCTTCCCGAAGGTTTCCCGCGAGATTGTGATTCCGACGGTCAAAGGGTTGATCTTCCAACCGACTCCGGGTATCCATTATGTGAATACGGGAGATGACTTTACGTTCAGCGTGAAAGAAGAAGAGTCCGGAAGCGCGCTGAAGGCCGGAGAAAAGAAACGTTTGATAGAACGTCTTAAAATTACGACGGGTGATCCGATTCGCGACAAAGACGGCATTGAGATGACGGAGAATGAAGACGGTTCGGTGACGGTTAAACTGATTAAAGTGACCGAAGGTATCACGTTGACCGTAGACCCGCATGCTAACTCATCGGCGGTCGTTACGGGCGAAAAAATATGGTCGTACAAAGATCATGTGCTGTTGAGCGTGAAAGCCTCTACGGACGTTCGTATCTACGATCTCGAAGGCCGGTTGGTCGATGCCCGCAAGGTCAATGCCGGTGAGACATCCATTGCTCTTCCGCAAGGCATCTATCTTGTTCGTATCGCCGATCGAAGCTATAAGGTGATTCTTCGGTAATCCGGAGAGTTGATCCTCTTGGTGAAGCGTAAATTATTCAAAAACGGCTGCCCTTTTCAGTATCGAAAACGGCTGCCGTTTTTGCGTAAAAACGATTCTTGCTGTCCGATAAAAGAGACCTCTTTGTTGTGAGAATAACTAGTCGCTCCTTAATATTTGCTTAATATTTTGTGATTCAACAAAATAATATTGAAAACAGTTGCATATATTTGCAGGAATTTGTATCTTTACAGAATAAAACCCTGCGAATTATGTTAGGAAAATTACCGGAAAAAGGGCAGCGGGATTTGTTCCGCCCCATGCTGAAAGATTTTATTGACATGAAGCACGAACTTGCCGTTCTTGCAGACAAAATAGACTGGTCCTATTTTGAAAAGGAGTTTGCTCCACTTTATTCCGAGAGAGGAGCTCCGAGCGTACCCATCCGCCTGATGGTTGGTTGCTTAATGTTAAAACATCTATACAATCTTGGAGATGAGCGTCTACCGGAATTTTGGGTTCGAGATGTTTACTTTCAGTATTTCTGCGGAGGTGAATTTTTTGAGCATGAGTTTCCTTTCGATCCGAGTGATTTCGTTCATTTCCGTACCCGTGTGGGTGAAGAAGGGATAGGAAAGATTTTTGCTTACAGTGTCCGTCTGCACGGCAAAGAAGTGCCTAAAGAATCCAAGTTTGTCCTATCGGACACCACCGTGCAGGAAAACAACATTACTTTTCCTACGGATGCCAAGCTGTGCAAGAAAGTAATTGATAAATGCAATAAGATTGCTAAGAAAGAAGGAATCATCCAGCGTCAGCGGTACACCCGGGAAAGCAAACAATTGCTTCGCGACGCTTACAACGGAAAACATCCCAAGCGTGTCAAAAAAGCCAATAAAGCCAAAAGGCGGTTGAAAACAATTGCCAATGCCTTGTTGCGTGAGCTTGACCGCAAAATGAACGAAGAACAGAAGAGACTGTACGAAAACGAGTTCTCGCTTCTTAAACAAGCTGTAAATCAAAAACGAAATGACAAGGATAAAATTTACAGTCTGCACAAACCCTTTACCCGCTGCATAGCTAAAGGTAAGGCACACAAACAGTATGAGTTTGGGAACAAAGTCGGACTCATTACTACAGGCAAGAAAGGCAGAAAAATCATTACAGCCGTACAGACATTCTTAGACAACCCTTATGATGGAGACACCATAGAACCGCTTCTTAGACAGATGGAAGACAATGATTTGAAATTACCTCAAGAACTTGCGTACGACAGAGGAGGGAGAGGTCGCAGAGAAATAAAAGGAGTAAAAATCATTACTCCCAACAAACCTAAAAAATCTGACAGTGAATATCAGAAAATGCAGAAACGCAAGAAATTTAGAACCAGAGCAGGTATTGAACCTATCTTCGGACATCTGAAAAAAGACTTCCGTATGGAACAGAACTATCTGTGGGGCGAAAAAGGGATACATATTAATGCCTACATGGCAGCAACAGCTTGGAATCTAAAGAAAATGCTGGAAAAGATTAAGGAAAATCTTTTGCGTTCTATTTTTTACGGGTTTCTGCCAAAGGAAAAAATATACTTTTATTCCTTTTTATTCAAGAAAATCAATTGTTAAGGAGCGACTAACTAACGTGAGTTCGACCTAAGCCAGGTATCAATCTTGAGCTACCCGTAAGCTCCTGATAGAGGTTTATCCCAAATTACGCGATTCACTGTTGGGCGTTTACCATTAATAACGGACGTACGAATGTACGACAATGGTTACGTCAGGCTTACAGCCTTCCGCCGAGATGCGATGCCTTTTTCCCCAACGCTTCGCTTCCGCTCCGCATTGGGCTGAATTATCTCGCCCTTTCAGGGCTGTTTTTCAATGGTTAATTGTCAATGGTTAATGGTTATTTGCCGGGTACATGATTCGGCGTGTACCACGCATAACCATTAACCATTGTCCGAAAGGGCTGAAAGCCCGAATTATTTCAGCCCCATCCCGCAAGGGTGGGGTATCGACATCCGGACCTTGTTCGGAGGGCTGAAGGCCTGAATTAAATTCATTCTTATTTTTTCTATCGCGGAATCCGGGTTTATCACATTACTATTGACAAGCCTTGTAAACATCGTCATCTATGGGCAAATAACCGTAAAAGGAGCGGCAGTCAACCGATACGCCAAATTTTCTCCGTTAGAACCGCTCGACCAAGCAACACTGGAATGTATTTACGAATATACCGTAAAAGATCCGCGCCTGCAAAAGGTCGAAATCTATTACGATATCCTGCAGGTCGGAAAGCGCGTTTCAAAATACGCGGCATATCCGGATTATCGTATCGACTCCGTCATTTACCGGATGGATATTACGAAGATTACCATCGGCCAAGCGACGGCCATATCTAATCAATATGAAGGATGGAAAGCATCCAAATACACCATCGTCAAAGACCATCGTACAAAAACTCTTTCGTATTACGATCGTGTGTTTACGGACCGGTACGTCTATCCGGATACGATTAACATCGGTTGGAAGTTGAGCGGCGGAACGAAAACCGTCTGCGGATATGCGTGCCGGAAAGCCACAGCCACCTTTCGCGGACGCGCGTGGACAGCCTGGTATGCAACGGACATTCCGGTAAACGACGGTCCATGGAAGTACGGAGGACTGCCGGGGCTCATCCTGCAAATCGAAGATGCCACGGGCGATCAGCATTTCACGGCCATCTCCATCCGCACCCCGACGGAAAACATCTCGATGCAAAAACGATCCGAACCGTTCAAAACCACCCGTAAACGTTTCAACAAACAATTGAACGACTATCGTTCCGATCCCGGCAAAATCATGTCCGGCAGTCCGCTTGCGGGTAAAACCGTCGACGGAAAAGAAATACCCGTTCCCAAACGGCAATTGTTCCATAATCCGATCGAGCTGGAATAATGAAAAAACAAAACCCATTGCATATATTAACATTTATTATTTGGCCATATAAAAAAAGCCATAGAAATTTGCAAATGACAATTTTGTCACATCATTTTTTATATGGATAAAAATTATGAAAAGAAAATTTTTTTGTGTTTTAGCTGTAGTGGGGATCTTTTTTTCCACAGAAGTTTTCGCCGGAATGTATTTTAAGACTTGGTGCGGCGTGGAAGGTATGACTGTAGGGCCCGAATGTTTCGAAAACTGGTGCGACTTCAATGAATATCTTCAAGAACTTAACGAAGCATATTGTGACGGACAAAGAGGTAAAATAGATTGGGTCTCGGATCGTGCCGTTGAATTAGATTTTTCCTTGTAAACATTAGATGAGACTTAAAAACATTTACACCTGATTTGACGACCTATCACTGTCAAATCAGGTTTTATATTACATACCCCGATTTTCGATGAAGACATTAATCGCTCTACTGTTGATAAGCCTGATAAGCCCAATTACCTACGGGCAAATAACTGTAAAAGGATCAGCAGCTGACCAGTATGCCAAATTTTCTCCGTTAGAACATCTCGACCAAGCAACACTGGAATGTATTTACGAATATACCGTAAAAGACCCGCGCCTGCAAAAGACCGAAATCTATTACGATATCCTGCAGGTCGGAAAGCGCGTTTCCAAATATGCAGCTTATCCGGCTTATCGCGTTGACTCGGTCATTTACCGGATGGATATTACGAAAATTACCATCGGCCAAGCGACGGCCATATCTAATCAATATGAAGGATGGAAAGCATCCAAATACACCATCGTCAAAGACCATCGTACAAAAACTCTTTCGTATTACGATCGTGTGTTTACGGACCGGTACGTCTATCCGGATACGATTGACATCGGTTGGAAGTTGAGCGGCGAAACGAAAACCGTCTGCGGATATACCTGCCGGAAAGCTACAGCCACCTTTCGCGGACGCACGTGGACAGCCTGGTATGCAACGGACATTCCGGTAAACGACGGTCCATGGAAGTTCGGAGGATTGCCGGGACTCATCCTGCAAATCGAAGATGCCACGGGCGATCAGCATTTCACGGCCATCTCCATCCGCACCCCGACGGAAAACATCTCGATGCAAAAACGATCCGAACCGTTCAAAACCACCCGTAAACGTTTCAACAAACAATTGAACGACTATCGTTCCGATCCCGGCAAAATCATGTCCGGCAATCCGCTTGCAGGTAAAACCGTCGATGGAAAAGAAATACCCGTTCCCAAACGGCAATTGTTCCATAATCCGATCGAGCTGGAATAATGAAAAAACAAAACCCATTGCATATATTAACATTTATTATTTGGCCATATAAAAAAAGCCATAGAAATTTGCAAATGACAATTTTGTCACATCATTTTTTATATGGATAAAAATTATGAAAAGAAAATTTTTTTGTGTTTTAGCTGTAGTGGGGATCTTTTTTTCCACAGAAGTTTTCGCCGGAATGTATTTTAAGACTTGGTGCGGCGTGGAAGGTATGACTGTAGGGCCCGAATGTTTCGAAAACTGGTGCGACTTCAATGAATATCTTCAAGAACTTAACGAAGCATATTGTGACGGACAAAGAGGTAAAATAGATTGGGTCTCGGATCGTGCCGTTGAATTAGATTTTTCCTTGTAAACATTAGATGAGACTTAAAAACAATTACACCTGATTTGACGACCTATCACTGTCAAATCAGGTTTTATATTACATACCCCGATTTTCGATGAAAATATTTATCACATTACTATTGACAAGCCTTGTAAACATCGTCATCTATGGGCAAATAACCGTAAAGGGAGCAGCAGCTAACCAGTATGCCGGATTTGAGCCGTTAGAACATCTCGACCAAGCAACACTGGAATGTATTTACGAATATACCGTAAAAGACCCGCGCCTGCAAAAGACCGAAATCTATTACGATATCCTGCAGGTCGGAAAGCGCGTTTCCAAATATGCAGCTTATCCGGATTATCGCATCGACTCCGTCATGTGCCGGATGGAGGATATCACCAAAGTCACATTCGGACAATTCACGGCCATATCCAATCAATATGAAGGCTGGAAAGCATCCAAATACACCATCGTCAAAGACCATCGTACAAAAACTCTTTCGTATTACGATCGCGTATTTACCGACCGGTACGTCTATCCCGATACGATTGTCATCGGTTGGAAGTTGAGCGACGGAACGAAAACCGTCTGCGGATATGCGTGCCGGAAAGCCACTGCCACCTTCCGCGGACGCGCGTGGACAGCCTGGTATGCAACCGACATTCCGGTAAGCGACGGTCCCTGGAAGTTCGGAGGATTGCCGGGACTCATCCTGCAAATCGAAGATGCCACGGGCGATCAGCATTTCACGGCTATTTCCATCCGCACCCCTACAGAAAATATCTCGATGCGAAAACGATCCGAACCGTTCAAAACCACCCGTAAACGTTTCAACAAACAGTTGAACGACTATCGTTCCGATCCCGGCAAAATCATGTCCGGCAGTCCGCTTGCGGGTAAAACCGTCGATGGAAAAGAAATGCCTGTTCCCAAACGACAACTGTTCCATAACCCGATCGAATTGGAATAACGCGTATGTCCATCCGGCGGATACTGTTTTACATCCTGTCGGCCAACCTCCTTACGGTGGTAGCCGCCTTGTCTCAAACGGTGATTACCGGTCGGCTGACCGATGTTGAGACCGGTCATGCCATCCCCGATGCCATCGTAAAAGCGATAAAAGCCGACACGACACGAGCAGTATTGGCCTATACGATCACCGACACGGAAGGACGTTACCGGTTATCGCTGGCAGAGCAACAGCAGCCGATTGAGCTGGAGTTCGCCGTATTGGGCTATCGCACCGTCAGCCGGCGTGTAGCGGCGCAATCGGCCACGATCGACCAGACGCTTGCTCCGTCTGCTTTCAAACTGAAAGAAGTAACGGTCAAAGCCGCGCCCATCAGTTCGCACGGCGATACGCTTAACTACAACGTGGCTTCGTTCATCGCTCCTACCGATCGCACCGTAGAAGATATTCTGCGCAAGCTGCCCGGCATCACCGTCAAGCCCGGTGGAGGAATCGAATACCAGGGTAAGGCGATCAACAAATTCTATATCGAAGGACTCGACATGCTCGGCGGACGCTACACGCTGGCTACCCGTAATATCGGTGCCGACCAGATCACCAGTGTTCAGGTCTACGAAAACCATCAACCCGTTCGCCTGCTCAAAAATATTGATTTCAGCGAAAATGCCGCATTGAATATCAAACTGAAAAATAAGGGTATGACACGCCCCGCAGGCAACGTACTGGGCGGTATCGGTTATCGTCCGGGCATGCTTTATCGTGCCGAATTATTTGGTTTTATAGCCCACACGAAAGGACAAATGTTGGCCACGCTGAAAGGTGATAATTGCAGCGCCGAAGCCGGCTATGAGTTAACCGACCATTTCGGCAGAGGCGGCGAAAACAAGGCTGACGGACTGATTCCCGATCTGCCTTTCACGGTGCCCGGCGATGTCAAGACACGCACACGCCGTTCGTCCGGAGCATCTGCCTCACTGAACACGATCCGTCGTACCGGATCGTACTCCACGCTGACATTCAATCTGGGCTATGCCGAAGCTCGCCGCCGTTACGAACGCGAATCGGTCAGCACGTATTTCGTCGCTACCGACAGCGCCATCATAGCCCGCGAATCACTGAGCACCGACGCCGCCGACCATGACCTGACGGCCAGCGTCGTCTATGAAAAAAATGCCGAACAGGAATTTGTTTCCAACACGGCCGACTTCCGGTTCGGTTTCGGCGAGGCAGATACCCGCCTGCAACTTCCCGCCGAACTTCGGCAACGTTTTACGCAACGACAGGCAGCGCTCAACAACCGACTGTCGCTGATGTGGCGCCGGGGAACGAACGTTTACCGATTGCAGTCGCATATCCGTGGCAGCGTCGTGCCGGGCAACCGGCTCACGGTAGACGGTAGCAACCATGCGCGACTCGTGACACAGCGCGTACTCGGACAATCGCTCTACACGAATCACAGCACCTCGTTCGTAAAAGGACTGAACGCTTACCATAACCTGTGGTTCGACGTGACGATGGAGACTGAGCACGATCGCGTCGATACCGATCTGGACAATCGCACGATGCCTCTACAGGCGCGTAACCTGAACGGCGGATACCGGTTGCAGCCTGTCGTTACGCCATCGTACGTCTTCGACCGCGATCGTGTGCGCATCAAACTCGACATACCGGTTCGATACGTCCACATCCGTTATCGCGACCGCCAGTCGGCCGAAACATTCCGGTACGACCGTCCCTACGTCGGCGCGCGCATAAACACCCGCTACACCATCAGTCCCGGCTTCTCGGTAACGGCCGGTGCCGGTATCACCCATACAACGGGCGACATGCTGTCGTTCCTCATCCACCCCGTGCAGCACAGCTATAACAAGCTATCCGGCGGTGAATCGGGGCGGTTGGCTTATCGGCGGACGAGCAGCCTCACCGCAGGATACCTTTTCCGTAACACGATGGAAGGATTTTTTTCCACGCTCAACGTTGCCGTCGGACGTACCCACCACAATATATTGAAAGGAGAAACGGTCGCACCCGACGGCTCGATCACTTCACGCACGACAGGAACGACAAACGATGCCGACATGGTAACAGGCACGTTCTATATCGCTAAAAACTTTCATGATCAAAATACGACTATCGCGCTGACAAGCAGCTATACCCAAACGTCGGGCGAACGGTCGCGGCAAGGGCTGCGCGTGCAGCATGTCAATCGGATCATGTCGCTTAACCCGTCCCTCAACGTACGGGCTTTCGATTGGATGATAGTAAGAATCAGAGGGATGTTCGATCGGTTTACACAAACGGTACGCACCGGCACGATCAATACCGAATCAGTGATACAGAGCTGGGGCCTGGATGCGGACCTGACCCTCCTACCCTTGCGCAATGTCGAGTTGTTCGGCCAAACGAATTACCGGAATCATCCTTCGGAAGATAATCGCCGCACACAACGTTGGCTCGTCGATGTGGGCATTCGCTACCAGCCTTCTCGTGTCATTGAGCTGGAACTAAAGCTACAGAATCTGACCGATGCCGACACCTACACCGATATCCGTTACCGCGACACGGACATGTTCGTGACCACGTTCGGCCTGCGTCCGGCCTCGGGCATCGTCAGCCTGAAATATTCGTTTTAACCCTCACTCTGCTTCGGGGTAGTCCGGGTAGAGGAGGTATTTTTTGCGTATCTGTTTGTATTCGTCGAGACCGGATTGCCATGTAGCGCGGATTTCGGCTTCGGGTACTCCGTCAAGGATTTGTTCGCGCAGCGCATCCGTTCCGGCCAGCAGGTCGAACCAGCGCGGGCGGTTGAAAAACAGCTTTTCGTTTCGGCCGGTGCGAGCAAAGAAGTCGATGACGAAAGAGAGCGTAAGGCCTCCTGCGAAGGGGTAATAACGCAGGTCGTCGCCGTAGCAGGTTTTGTCTTTATAAAGCGGAGCAGTATCCATGCCGGGAATAGCCGTGGGGACGAAGGTGAACGAGCCGGTCTGCGGCAGGGTATACCCGACGATCTGGAACGGGAAATGCGTTCCCCGCCCGACACTCATGCACGTCCCTTCAAAGAAACAGAGCGAAGGATAGAGGCGGACGGCCTGATCGTTCGGGAGATTCGGAGAAGGTCGGACGGTCGGCTGGTAAGCGTCGCCATGTTGCCAGTTCAACATTTTAATGACAGTCAGTTTGCAGGTAGCGGCCGAGGGCAACCACCCTTCGCCGTTGATCATTTGCGCCAGTTCGCCGACGGTCAGCCCGTGCAAAACGGGGATCGGATGGACGCCGACAAACGACTCGAATCCCGGCTGACGCACCGGGCCGTCTACATAGTCGTTCGGGTTCGGGCGGTCTAACACCATCAGCTCCTTGCCGTGTTCCGCACAAGCCTCCATCAGGTAATGCATCGTACTGATGTAGGTAAAGAAACGCGCCCCCACGTCTTGAATGTCGAAGACAATGATATCGACGTCGGCCAACTGTTCGGCGCTCGGTTTTTTATTTTTTCCGTAAACCGAAACGATGAGGACACCCGTTTTCGGGTCGCGGCTGTCGTGAACGGTCGCACCGGCATCGGCCGTACCGCGAAAGCCGTGCTCGGGAGCAAACACCTTTCTGATATCGATCTTTTGTGCCAGCAACGTATCTAACAGGTGCGTAAAACCGGTTCCGAGGATCGAGGTATGATTCACGGCCAGCGCCACCCGTTTATCTTTCAACCGGGTGCAAATGCTATCCATCCGTTCGTTACCCGGTACGACACGCTTGTTCCGCTGTTGCGCGGAGATAGTCCCTGTTGCTGAAACCCAAAGCATCAGGAGCAGAAATAATGACAGGATATTTCGTTTCATTGCAAATAATATGTTTCTTTTTCGGGGTGTAAAAGTAGTTGAAAAAGGGGAGAAATCCCAGGGCTGACGCATTAAACAACTGATTCAATACTTGAGTTTGGAGGATGCGATTATTCGCATTGATGTCATAGGTACGCCGACGGCATTATTGAACAAATCGTTGAAAAAAGCAGGCATTATGCGCCTTGTGTCAAAGTGGACCGGACAAACAGCACAAATTATATACATTATTCAAAAGATCAACTCCTTCATTATCGAGTGGCTCAAGACTTTTTTGAACTCTTTTATTCCCCGAATTCAGAAGAAACCAGCCGGATTGAGACCTCAACAAACGATAGAAATCGTCTTTTAATATGTCGTCTCTAAGAAAAAAGTCCTGAGCTTGTGTTGCGTATTCGGAGAAAAGTTGTACCTTTGCCACCCGATTATTATCTAAAGTGTTCAAACAGTTCGTTCTTAACACCTTGCTAAATTCTTCTGTGTCCGAAGAGTAGAAAGGGAGTGAAGGCGCGTTTTTTAGTATTAATTTATAAAGAAATAACAGTGGATACGTTAAGTTTTAAGACCATTTCTGCAAACAAAGCAACTGTAAACAAGGAGTGGGTGGTTGTCGATGCAACCGGCCAATCGTTGGGACGCATTTGTACGAAAGTCGCCAAATTATTACGCGGCAAGTACAAACCGAATTTCACCCCGCACGTTGACTGTGGTGACAATGTGATTATTATTAATGCAGACAAAGTCGTTCTGACGGGAAATAAGTGGAACGACCGTATTTATTTCAAGCATACCGGATACCCTGGTGGCCAGCGTGAAATTACTCCCGCCCAATTAATGGCGAAAGGGGAAGACCGTCTGTTCCGTAAGGTCGTAAAAGGCATGCTTCCCAAGAACCGTCTGGGAGATAAACTACTCAATAATCTGTATGTTTATGCAGGTTCGGAGCATAAACACGAAGCCCAGCAACCGAAGTCGATAGATATAAACTCACTTAACTAAATTTCATGGAAGTAGTAAATGCAATAGGAAGACGTAAGGCGGCCATTGCCCGTGTATACGTTAGCGAAGGAAATGGAAAAATTACGGTGAACCGCCGGGAATTGTCCGATTATTTTCCCTCCCCGATCCTGCAATTCGTAGTGAAGCAACCTCTCAACGTGCTGAATGTGGACGGCCAGTACGACATCAAGGTGAATTTGGTCGGCGGCGGATTTAAAGGACAGTCGGAAGCGGCTCGTCTGGCTATCACGCGTGCATTGATTAAGATCAATCCCGAGTCGAAGCCGGCACTTAAGGCCGAAGGTTTCGTAACACGCGACCCGCGTGCGGTAGAACGTAAGAAACCGGGACGTCCGAAAGCGCGTAAACGGTTCCAGTTCAGTAAACGTTAATGTCATTTGTGAGTTGCTTGCAAGTAGAAAAGGCGTTTAGTATCTAAATTGTCCGGATTTTTTCTGCATGGAGAAATGTCGGAGAACTACCGGACGGTTGAATGAAACAGAATGTAAACGATTTAACAACAAAAGAAAGAAATGTCAAGATTAAATTTTGATCAGTTATTGGAAGCAGGCGTTCATTTCGGACACTTGAAAAGAAAATGGAATCCTGCAATGGCTCCTTACATTTTTATGGAGCGCAATGGTATTCACATCATTGATTTGTATAAAACCGCTGCGAAAGTAGACGAAGCGGCGGAAGCGCTGAAGAACATCGCCTGTTCCGGACGGAAGATCCTGTTTGTGGCGACTAAGAAACAAGCCAAGCAGATCGTAGCCGATAAAGCAACGTCGGTGGGTATGCCCTACGTGATCGAACGCTGGCCGGGCGGTATGTTGACTAACTTCCCGACCATCCGTAAAGCCATCAAGAAAATGTCGACGATCGACAGGATGAGCAAGGACGGCACTTTTGATAATCTATCCAAACGTGAGAAATTACAAATTACCCGTCAGCGTGCCAAGCTGGAAAAGATGCTCGGTTCGATTGCCGACCTGAATCGTTTGCCGGCAGCCCTGTTCGTGGTAGACGTAATGAAGGAGCACATTGCTGTGCGTGAAGCCAATCGCCTCGGTATTCCGGTGTTTGCCATGGTCGATACGAACTCCGACCCGACGAATATAGACTTCGTTATTCCGGCTAACGACGATGCGACGAAATCGGTCGACTTGATTTTGGGCGTGCTTTGCGAAGCGATTAACGAAGGTCTTCAGGAAGGTAAAGCGGCCAGAGATAAAGAGGAGTCGGAAAAGACCGTAAGCGAAGACGGTGAAGAGACACCGAGACGCGAACGTCGGGCAAAAACGGGAGCCAGACGTGCGAAAAAAGAAGAAGAGGAGGAGACTCCGAGAGCAACTGCCGCTTCGAATGAAGAGGGAGAAGAAGACGAAATTTAATCATAAAGAACTATATTATGGCAGTAACAATGGCAGATATCACCCACTTGCGCAAGATGAGCGGAGCGGGTATGATGGATTGCAAGAAGGCTTTGGAAGAAGCAAACAACGACTTCGACAAAGCCATGGAGATTATTCGCAAAAAAGGACAGGCCGTAGCAGCGAAGCGTTCCGATCGCGAGGCGTCCGAAGGTTGTGTATTGGCAACCGAAAACGGTGACTTTGCGGCAGTCGTAGCCCTGAAATGTGAAACGGATTTTGTGGCTAAAAATGCAGATTTTGTAGCCTTGACACAGGATATTCTCAATGCGGTGATGAGTAACAAGCCAGCCACAAAAGAAGAGTTGCTTAAGATGGCTCTGAGTGACGGTCGTTCGATCGAGAACCATATCACGGACCGTGTCGGAGTTACGGGGGAGAAGATGGAACTTGGAGAATATGAATATGTGAAAGGAGCTTCTACGGTATCGTATATTCATCCGGGCAATAAGCTGGCTGCTATTGTGGCGTTCAATCAGGAGCTTGACCATCAGGTTGCCCGCGAGATCGCGATGCAGGTAGCCGCCATGAATCCGGTGGCCGTGACCCCGGCCGATGTACCGCAACACGTGCTGGATACGGAGAAGCAGATTGCCCGCGACAAAGCCCTCGAAGCAGGAAAACCGGAAAACCTGCTGGATCGTATTGCTGAAGGTGCTTTGCAGAAGTTCTACAAAGAGAACACCTTGTTGCAACAAGAATACGTGAAGGATGCGAAACTCACGGTTGAACAGTATCTCCAACAACAAGACAAGGGATTGACGGTAACTGCGTTTAAACGCGTTACGCTGAATGTAGACTGATCGTTTGTCCTGTTATTTAAATAAAAGGTCGTTCGGGAAAATACTCGGGCGACTTTTTTTATTTACACGATACATGCAGTCATAAATGTTTTGCGTATCTTTGAAAATTATTCACTTAGTGTGCTTGGTTTTGAATGGAAACGATTATTCACTGCGAAAATATTACTCATTACTACGGCAAGAAGCTAATCTATGAGAATCTGAACTTTGAAGTCAAACAAGGGAAGATTCTGGGACTTCTGGGTAAGAACGGGACCGGCAAAACGACGATCATCAATATCTTGAACGGATACCTTAAACCTCGTTCGGGCATCTGCCGTATCTTCGGCGAGCGGATGGAATCGCTCTCTCCCTCGACGAAAGCGCGTATCGGACTGTTGCTCGAAGGACATATCCAGCATACATACTTCAATGTTGAACAGATTGAGCGGTTTTACAGTCGTTTTTTCCCAAACTGGAAGAGGGATGCCTACTACGAGCTTCTACGGAAATTACAGGTTACGCCGACCCAGAAGATCAGTACCATGTCGTGCGGACAACGTTCGCAGGTGGCGCTCGGTCTGTTATTTGCCCAAGACCCCGATCTGCTCATTCTGGACGATTTTTCGATGGGATTAGATCCCGGTTACCGTCGTCTGTTCGTTGAATACCTCCGGGAGTATACTACGGCCGGGAACAAAACGATTTTCCTGACCTCCCATATCATTCAGGATATGGAGATGCTCATCGATGACTGCATGATTATGGATTACGGACGTATCCTGCTGCATGAACCGACTCGATATATCATGGAGCGATTCAGGCGTTTCCGCTTTGTCTGCGATGGAGTGAAGATACCGGTCGACGAGCGGTTGTGGCATACCGAAAGGACCGGTAACCGGTGGGAGACATACTCCTTTGCCCCGAAGGAGGAAGTGGAACGGGTCTTGTCGTCTTGTGGGGTGAGCGAGCTGAAAGAGGAGCAGCTCTCGCTCGAAGATGCATTTATCGGTTTAACCGGAAAATATTAATCGATTATGTTCAGTGCAATCTTTTATAAAGAATGGATCAAGACGCGGCGGACGGTTGGGCTTATACTTCTGCTGCTTGTTGCCTTGCTGGTGTACGCGTTGGTACAGATGGAGCAGACGCTTCGCGTCAACGGGGCGGTACAGGCCTGGTCGGCTGTCTTGTTAAAAGACATGTCACTCGTGCCGGAGGTCACGAAATGGTTTCCGCTTTTGACAGGTCTGCTGCTCGGAGTGGCCCAGTTTATCCCGGAGATGACGGACAAGCGATTGAAACTAACCCTTCATCTGCCGTTACGCGAGTCGAAGATTGTCTTTGTAACGTTGCTGTATGGCATGGCCATACTGTCGGCTGCCTTCCTGCCGATGTACGTGGCGCTGTATGCCGGACTCTCCCGTCATTATGCTGTTGAAATGCTGTATGCGATGACCTGGCAACTTCTGCCTTATTTCGAGGGAGGGCTTGCCTGCTATCTTTTTACGGCATGGGTTTGTGTGGAGCCGGTATGGCGCAGGCGTGTGGCCAATACACTCGTGGCTGCCGCGGGGTTATACCTTTTCTTTATGGATGCCCCATCAGGTGCTCATATGACTTTTTTGCCCTGCCTGACTCTTATACTTATTGCAGGACTTAGCTTCCCGTTCTATTCCGCTGCACGGTTCAAAGACGGATCGCCCGGATAATATTTCGTAAAAAATAACGGTATATGATACGCAAACCATTTATTTACTATACGATTCTGCTCTTCGTCACTTTTACGGGGATGTGGATCATTCCGTCATTCGTCCGGATGGCTACGGATTCGCCGGACAGCTATCCATTCGTCTATTACAGTGCGGTGATGAAGGATTGGGGCATCATAGATTATAAAGACAAGGAGATGCCGCTCAGCGATCTGCAAGGAAATAAATATACGACGGCGCAGTTCGACTCATTGATGCCATTCCTCAATTATCGTCAGCTTATGGCCGACGGACGTCTGCCCGACAGCATTTGCGGTACGGCTATCAGCCCGCCTCTGTTACGGGCTGCAACAGTTGTCTTCCGGTATACTCCGAAAGAGCGGAAGACACCGGATAAAGGATTGTATATCCTCTTCGAATCAATGCCCAAACGAGTCGGGTTGGAAATGCCGGATGATGTGTTTCGCCTGAAAGACGGGATCGAGTTTATCGACGTGCAGACGAATACCGTTAATCGGGAAAAGAGCGATTTATTTGCACGGGCGCTCGAAAAAGCCGGCTATACATTCCCCGCACGTTGGGTCGTTGGCAATCCGAATCCGCGCAAACCGTATGACGAAGGCTATTTCACTCTCGATTCTCAGGGGCGGCTTTATCACCTCAAAATGGTCAACAATCGTCCGTTCGTTAAGGATACACGTATCGATAAAGACATGGATATGGCTTGGTTTTCGATGTATGAGGCGTCGAATAAACGTTTCTACGGCTTTCTATTCGACCGGCAGGGGGGGCTGTATATCTTAGAGAGTCGCGAAGGGCAATACGTGCCGGTGAAATTGGACCTCGACCCGATCGACATCGACTGTGACGAGGTAACGGTAATGGGTAACCTACTCTACTGGACGGTGATTATCACCACGCCGCAGGGACGCCGGTATTACGGATTGGAGACCGAGACCTTGAAGAGAGTGTCCGAACATGCCATTGCAAGAGAACCGAACCGCTGGGATAAGGTGTCGGGATGGCTCTTCCCTTTTTATATCACGTTTCAGGAACCGGACAGTCATTTTCTTTATCCCCGGCTACATGTTACGGAATATCGTGCGTGGGCAATCAATCTGCTGCTGGCATTGCTTGTCACAGTCATTGCTTCCCGACGGAGTGATAAGCTCTTTGCCGCACTTTTTGTTGCTCTCACCGGTATAGCGGGTATCGTCGCATGGTTGCTGATGCCGAAAAATAGATGAATGATAAACATAATAAATACATGAAGCGATGAAAAAGATTTTATTTTTAGCTGCCGCTTTGCTGACGATGGCAGCATGTAACAACAAAAGCGCAGAACAACAACGCGCAGGTCAAGAGGAAAATGTAGAAGCGCATGCCTCTGAAGTGCCGGTTTATAAGCTCGACAGTTTATTGAAAGTGGCTGACCGTATGGTTGATCAGACCGTTACGGTACGAGGTTTCGTGACGCATACGTGCAAGCATTCCGGAAAGCGCTGTTTTATTGTAGGAGACGATCCCAACACGTCGTTCCGTGTAGAGGCGGGCGGTGAAATCGGCGGATTCAACCGCGAACTGACCGGTTCGGAACTGGCCATAACGGGCATCGTTCGTGAACGTCGTTTGACGAAGGAATACATTGACCAATACGAAGAAGAAGTCAATGAGAAGAAACACAAGGAAGACGGATCGGCCGAAACATGCCAGGCCGAACTGAACAACATCAACGAGATGCGCGAATGGATGAAAGCGCATAACAAAGATTACTACTCGATTTACTACATGGACGGCGAACGCTACGAAGTGATTGAATAAGCATGGCAGAAGATTTTCGCCCCGCGAAAGGGGTATCCAAAAACAAAATGAGCCGTTGGCTACGGGTCATACACCGCGATCTGGGATTCCTGATGGTCGGTGTATGCCTCGTCTACGGTATTTCGGGCTTCCTGCTCAATCACATGGACGGGAAAGATCCGGCATTCAGAACGCAGGAAGAAACATTACATCTCGACAAAGGTTTATCGCACGAAGAACTGTCGGTGATCTGGAACGACAAAGGACTTCCGGAGTTGAAGAAGATCATGACCATCGACGAGGAACATACTCGTCTGATGCTGAACGGTGGCGTAGGCGTGTACAACTCGGAAACGGGCACGGTCGATTACGAACTGCATAAAAAGAATACGTTTATTTATGCGATCAACAGACTGCATTACAATCGGCTTCGAGGTTGGAATATCATGGCAGACCTGTTTGCCTTTTCGCTGATTTTCTTTGCGCTGTCGGGGTTATTCATCGTCAAAGGGAAGAAAGGCATGGCCGGGACCGGTAAATGGTATCTGCTGGCCGGTATACTGATTCCGGTGCTGTATGTGCTATTCGGATAAAAGACTTGAGCTGCGATGATTGATATGTTGTTTTTTTTGTTTACCGAGATTGCTAAACAAAAACATTTAAACAACTAACCAACTCAAGGACTGCCCCGCCGTAAAACGATCGTTAATGACGTAAAGTGGCAGGGCGATGTGCATCCGGAAATTAAATATCCCAATCTTGTATACGCCAAATCCCCTTTTTTTCGGGTAGGTGAACGCAAAGATTCGGATTGACTTTTTTTAATGCCTTTATAAAAGCCTGCTCTCTTGCCGGAGAGATTAACAGGTAAGAATATTTCTTTCTTTTCGAGAAATCTATACGCAGTCTCTTGAGAGATGCAGCAGGGGCAGAAACCGGATTATAGGATCTTTCTACCGAAAGAATATCGGCAATATTTACACTCCATCCGCAAATAAAACCTATTTTTAAACTCAATGTACTTCCTGAAATGATATAACGTGTTCCTGTAAAAAGAAATACGAGTAGCAAGAACAAACAGGCAAGTACACACATATCGGTGTACGCCTTGTTTTGAAGAAGCGGTATAGATACCGATATGAAAGCGACGAATACGGATACGATCAACAAGATGCTTATCCGTGAGCGAAATACTTGTTTATCCGATTGATTTTCCATGATTTCCGATCTTTAGTTCATAGTTTGTTATGTCCATATATGCTCATAAATCTCAGCATAATTGTCTACATCGATTACTTCAAATCCAACTCTTTCGAGAAAAAACTTCTTGCCTTGATCCGTCTCGTTATTACTTCGTCTATTGATATACCATCCTTTATGTCTTCTACCAGGGAATTTTTTGAAATACTTGATTCTTTCTATCAGTATCCATCGTAAAAAGAGTTCGTTTTCTTCAAGTCCTAAGCCGAAAACAAAAAGAGATTTATTGAAAATAATATGTAACCATGTTTTATACCCCTTCCATTGTGTATTATTTTTGCCTGTAAAAAGCACTTCATCTTCTCTTTTATGCAATAAGTTTCTTGCTCTTTCCACACTTCCCATATAATGACTTAGCCCGAGTCTGATGCTTCTGTGATAGTTGATCATACCGTTTATGTACCATATCCCAAACCCATCGGTCGGTAAATTTAATGGTTTGGTTCCATGGTATGTAGACCATGGATAAAAATCCGTAAACCCTTCTTGCTCCGTTCTATACTGCTGATATTTGAAGGTTCGTGCGAGCGTTTCCTCGAAATTGGTAGTCAGTACGGGAGCATCTAATTCTTTCATGCGATTGATAATTTGTATATGGTGATCCAACGGTTGCCACTCTCGCATAAGGTCTGCCACCTCTTTCTGAAGATTAATCTCTTGCGTATTTTCAAGTTCTAAAATGTCATAAAATTCTGTCAACGAAATGCCCACAGGTCTCCTTGACAAGGTTTGAAACGAAACCTTATCCCACAATTGTATCAATAATTCGTCCCATGAAAGAGCATTGGGATTGTTCGGGTATCGATTCACTCCATTACCTACGATAAATGCGATGTCTTCTTGATTTCGCTCAATAATTTCTTTGATCTGATCTGTTGTCATTTTGTCTTCCTCGTTTTCTTCTTTATATTTTACGCGCTATGTCTCTGTTTTGGGGAAGCATAAGACTGTTTTTAAGCTTAGAGACAAACATGTTATGTCAAAATTAGAAAATAATGCCGATATACGAAAATATTTTTGGATAATTAACGCAGATGATTCCATATAAATAAAGGCTTTTAAGCGCAAAACGGGGAAAGTCGGCGTAGAGATTTATTCCCGTAAAGATATTTGTTTTGCAGCCCGAATTTGATGTGAAGGGTGTAAAGTCCGTCTTCTTCATCTGCAAACCATGCGACCAACCGGGCAGCAATGAAAAAACCGCGCAGAGGAAATTACGCCTCTGCGCGGTGAGTTTGTAAGATGATCGAAATCAATGGACCCTGTTTCTTTCAGGAATACTTATTTCAGCAGTGGATTGGATTCTGCTGCTCTTTCAGGATAAGGAAGAACATAGGTTTCTCCTTTCAGTTTCAAATCCTGCCATCTGGTCCATTCGAATGACATTTCCAAACGACGCTCATCCTCTAATGACAAGGAAGATTTTCTTGCTGTCTGCAATTCTTTCAATCGGGCATTATTCCCTGCCTCAGCCGATAATAAATACATTTCTGCGATACGTGACACTAATAGATCCGAGTTATCTTCTGTCTTATATTTTTTCGAATAAACGTATCCATCGTTTTTATCCTTATTCTCGAAATCAAACAATATCTTACGAGTATCGTCTCCCTGAACCAATGCCGTTAAATCATCGGCTGCGGCAAAGCAATTCCACGCTTTTGCCTGAGGACTCATGATCCATCCCCAACTGCCGACTTCCTCTGCTTTGGTACCAATAAACATAAAGATAACCTCGCTTGATCGATTTAAAGGGTTGGCGGATAAAGAGAACTTCCCTCCCGATAGAAGGAGTTCCGCTTCTTTCCCGGCGGCTTGAATGTCTCCTGCAATCCGGTACACTCTTGCTAAAAGAGCGATAGCGGCTTCTTTGGAGGGAGTCTTCTGTGAGTTGACCAACTCCTTTTTATCAAATTCCTTACAATTCTCTTTTGCAAACTTCAAGTCTTCAATAATAAATTCAAGCACTTTTTCTTTTGCAGACGGAGCGATCGGTTGTTTATCATAGTTTTCGTCGACAAGCGGAAGACGCTCAAACATGTCATAAAGTCTTAAATAACTCAATGCGCGGCAATAGCGAGCTTTCCCGATCTGGTCTTTGTTGGCCGTAGGCACTTTGATGATTATATTGGCCCGATCAATACCGTTATAATAATCGGCATAAAAATAACTCAACAAAATGTCGGAAGCAGGCACCTTGTGTTCGTAAAAGTTTTGTACTTGGAACCATTGGAACTTTACAGGCTTGTAGTTGTCTCCCATGATCTCGGTATTCATGATTGCGAAAAATCCATAACCGTTAGGGTGCCTCATTTTCTTGTACAAGCCGTTTAAAAGTCTATCCACATCCTGCTCCGAGAGGTTTGCTTCCGCATTCAATGAAGCCTCGGAAGGAATATCGAGTTCTTTTTCGCATGATGCTAAACCAAGCGTCAGAACAAAAACGTATATCAAATATTTTACCTTATTCATAACGATTTATTTTTAAAAACTAATATTTAATCCTACAACAAATGATTTGGTATTCGGAATGCCTCCCAAATCAACACCGGCTTGCACTTTCATGCCATCACTCTTATCTTGACTGTTTTCGGCAGACTGATCTACATATGACGTTTCCGGGTCTCCCGTAGAATATTTTGTAAAGGTGAACCAGTTGCGCGCCTGTACATAGACTCTCAGAGAATTGATAAAACCGAATTTCAATGCTTTAATCGATTTTAAATCATATCCCAATGTAATATCTGAGATACGCAGATAATCGGCATTTTCCAAAAAGCGAGAAGAGTGTTCCGTATTCCAGGCGCTGATCTCAGCTGCCATATGCGGACGTGGAATCATGGTTGAGGTATTTTCGGGAGTCCAATAGGACAGCATCTCTTTGTACATGTTGTTTGAATAGGAAGGAGCGCCAACCGCACCTCCATTCAACGCATCTTTTTTATAAAATGCATAAATCTTCTTTCCGATGGAATAATGTCCGCTAATCGATAAGTCAAAACCTTTGTAATTCAATCGAGTGAAGAGTCCGCCATAGACCGGAGCAATTCCTCCCGAAAAAACCTTTTTGTCTTTATCATCAATTTTTCCATCCTGATTCTGATCAACATAAATCATATCTCCGGGTAACACCGTCTTGGTTACTTTTCCGTCCTTATCTTTATATTCAAATTTCTCTTTAGCTACTCCTTTCGCTTCGTAAAGAGAAAATGATCCCAGACTTTCTCCCTCTTGTATGATAGAAACGAATCCGGTAGAATATCTCCCAGCCTCCGTTCCGATACTAAGCACCTTGTTTCTGTTATAAGAAAAGTTTGCTCCCGCATTCCATTTGAAATCTCGACGATCCACGATGTTTGCGTCAAATGATATTTCAAATCCTTTGTTAGAGATATTCCCCACGTTCGCCAACATGGTTTTGAAACCGGTTTCTTGCGGAACATTGATACGGTTTAATAAAGACTCTGTCTTCTTATCGTAATAATCGAAGCTGACATTTACCCGACTAAATAAATTTATATCGAAACCGATATTTGCAGATCGTCCTTTCTCCCATGTTAAATCAGGGTTATAAATATCGGTTGTAGCGAGTCCCGGCTGAAGATCGTAATTCTGTCCGGCTCCGATTAAGTTTTGTCCCGAAGCGTAGGATACGCCTGACTGGTTTCCTGTATATCCGTAAGAAGCTCTCAGTTTCAAGTCGGAGACAAATGATACGTTAAAAAATTCTTCGTTAGAAACCGTCCATCCGGCCGAGATAGCGGGAAAATAGCCTGTGCGATTTTTGTCATTAAATTTGGATGATGCGTCTCGGCGTATCGAAGCCATCAGGTGGTACTTGTCCGCCCAGTTCAATTGCAAACGAGTGAAATAAGATTCAAGAGCCATCGACTTGATATAGCTGCGACCTTTATTGATTTCTCCGGCAGATACGAGCCAGCGTAAATCATCCGAAGGGAACTTCTCACCTTGAACGTATGAATCTTCATAATCCCATCGTTGGAAAGAGTGTCCTAAAAGCACATTTAGCTTTAATTTATCCTCAAATAACGTCTTATCATAATTGATGGTATTCTCAATCTGGTAATCCCTGATATTATTTGTTTCGTAATATCCATATCCTGTGGGTACTCCATCTCCGTTTTCTCCCCGACGTGTGTTGGGGGCATCGAAGCGGTTGTATCTTCTATTTCTAATATTTCCACTGTAAGCAGAACGCCACAGCAAGCCTTCGAATGGGGTTATGTTGAAATAGACGTTCCCTCCTGTATTTTGCCATATATCAGTAACGTATCGTTCAAATCCGAATAACGGGTTCACGAAATTATACCTCAATATTTTTCCGTTTTCATCGGTCGGAGCCACATCGGGGCGAGCGTCCAATGCTTTGGAATACGGTTGATAGGTATTGTTATCATCAACCACGGGAGTCGCTTTTGTGTAGGTAAAGAAAGAGTTGAGTCCTACACTTACATATTTATTTATCTTCTGCTCCAAATTAGCCCTTAATCTTGCTGCGGTATAAGCGTCTTTTTTAACAATGCCATCTTGCATGAAAAGATTGCCCGAGAAATAAGCTTTCGTTGTTTCGCCTCCGCTTGTAACACTTATCTGATGATTCTGCATATTTGCATTTTTTCGCAAAACAAGGGAGAGCCAATCGGTATCAATATTACTGGCCGGAAGAGGAGTTAAAATACTCGGGTCTTTCGGCGCTGCAAGTAACTTGGCTTGGATATCGTTCTCATAATTTATGCGTGATGCATCCATTACCTGCTTATATTCGGCGGCATTCAATAACTGCGGAGTATGAACGAGATTTTGAATGCCATAGTAGGAATTTACGGATACAACGGTCGGTTGATTATAATTTCCCTTTACCGTTTCTATGAGCACAACACCGTTAGACGCTCTTGAACCGTAAATGGCTGTCGAGGCCGCATCTTTTAAGACTGTGATACTCCGAATATCTTGAGGAGAAACATTCTTCATGTTGTCTTGCGGAACTCCATCGATGACATATAGCACATCGTTTGAAGCTCTTAATGAACCGTTCCCTCGTAAACTTATTTGGGTAGCATCCCCCGCACGTCCACCTGTACTTACGACTTGGAGTCCGGCTGTTTTACCTTGGAGAGCCTGTCCTACGGATAGAACGGGGACACTTTTAATCTTATCTGCAGAAACGGTAGCTACTGCCCCTGTCAAATCTTTCTTCGCCGTTACCCCATAACCAATAATGACAAGCTCATCCAGCATCTTTGAGTCAGCAACCATAACAACCTTTACATTTGAACTCACAGCCACTTCCTGAGTAGCCATCCCCATGTACGAAATCACTAATCTCTCGTTTGTCGGTGCCGCAAAGGTAAACTTACCGTCCATATCGGTCACCGTTCCTTTCGTACGGTCGCTCTTGAGCACCACCGAGGCCCCGATAACCGGTTCTCCCTGCTCATCGACGACAGTGCCCTGCACTTGTGTCTGAGCCATCACAAACCCTGCTCCGATAAGGAGGAAGGTCATTAGCATAATGATTTTCTGTTTCATACTTTTTTTGTTTATAATGGTTCGTCTTTTTGGTTTGTCTGCGTAATATAACGTTTCAATCCTTGTTTGACCATTGGCGATCAACCGTCCGTTTTCAGCAATCGGCCGTCGGATAAACTGCAAATTTCACAAAGGATGCACAAAAAGCACTGAACGGAGTGTTGTCTTTTGCCGCATTCGCGTCGATACTTGTGAATCTTCGGTGCGTCGTTAGGCAACGATTCCGTGCTCCGATGCTCTGCCACACGAAAAGGCAGCTACGCCTATAGATGTTTTTGTTAAATAATATTAACGGGGGGGGGGGTAGATAATTGATGGCAAGCTCTCTTTCTTTCCTTCAGAATAGTGCACACGAAGAGAATGAACACTTTTTATAATATTGTTCATCAAGATATTAAAGTTTGTCTTCTTCTCTTTCATGTCTCGTTTTTATGAGATTGACGCCCTTGGTCATTTCATATATTTGATGACAAAGATATAAAAAAAATCATATACAAACTTTTTTTGGGGATAAAAGTCATTTTTTTTGTATTGTCCGGTTGATAATTGTTAAATATTCATTATCCCGGATTCGGCAATAGAACCAATAAGAATGAATTTAATTCAGGCCTTCAGCTCTTATAAACCCCGCAGAGGCGGTGAATTGTTAAATTGTTGAATTGTTAAATTGTTGAGTTGTTGATTCGTTGACATGTTGATTTGTTGGCTGACCGCTGAATACTGACCGCTAACGATTATATCAGGCTTTCAGCCCTTTCGGGTAATGGTTATGCGTGTTATACGGTATCCGAACGCGAATTTCGCAAACGGGTGCAAATCAACGCAAATAACCGCGTTTGTCATTCCGAACGTAGTGAGGAATCTCGCCTCGAACGCCCTCGGCGTCCGTCCCTTGGGCCTCGGGCGGTGAGCCGACGGAACAGCGAGCAGGGCGAAAGAAAATCAGGCTGTCCGAAGCGAAGCGAGTTTCCTGATTTTCAGGCGTGCAAGCGTCGCGAAGGCGTGTGAAGCGCACGAAGCCTTGACTTTTTGGTTACTTTTGGGTCAAGCCAAAAGTGACAAAAAAGAGATTCTTCGCTTCGCTCTGAATGACAAATTAATTGTCAATTGTTAATTTTTATGCCGGATACACGGTATCCGAACGCAGAGGGACATCCCCCCAGCCCCCCCCCTTCAAAGGGGGGAAAGAGCAGAGCGAAGGGGGGATGTTATCCCTTCAAAGGGGGGAAGAGCGGAAGCGAAGCGTTGGGGAAAAAGGCATCGCATCTCGGCGAAGGGCTGTAAGCCTGACGTAACCATTGTCGTACATTCGTACGTCCGTTATTAATGGTATACGCCGAACAGTGTATCGCGTAATTTGAGATTATATGAGGACTGTAAAGAAGCCAACCGGCCATACGGCGAAACAACGGGAACTCCCTTCGTCTCGCGCCGTATGCCGGTCGGCTTCACGTTCGGCAGTGCTAACCGTGAGTACAGCCTTATTTATACTCCTGCCAGCTTTTGATCGAGATATCTTTTTCGGAGAGGTTACAAATGGCTCGGATAAATGCGCTTGCCAGACGTGCATTCGTAATGAGCGGAATGTTATGATCGATCGCCGCACGGCGGATTTTGTAGCCGTTGGTCAGCTCCCGTCTCGTGTGATTTTTCGGGATATTGATGACCCAGTCGAATGCATGACGGCTGAACATTTCGATGATGTTCAGTTCACCGCCTCCTTCGTCAGGCCAGCAGACCGGTATTGCCCGGATACCGTTGTCGTTCAGGAAACGGGCGGTCCCTTGTGTGGCGTAGATCGTATATCCTTTCGCCTCGAGCAAGAGACAAGGCTCCAACAGATCGACTTTACTCTTGGCGCCGCCCGAAGAAACCATGACGTTCTTCTGCGGAATCGTATTGCCGACGGCGATCATGGCCGAGAGCAGCGCCTCGTCGAAGTCGTCGCCGATACAACCGACTTCGCCTGTCGAACTCATGTCTACACCCAATACGGGATCGGCTTTTGAGAGTCGGCCGAACGAAAACTGCGAAGCCTTGACTCCGATCCAGTCGATGTCGAACTCCGTCTTGTCGGGACGGTTAAAGGGCGCATCGAGCATGATGCGGGTTGCCGTGTCGATAAAGTTTTGTTTCAGCACCTTCGACACGAACGGGAAGCTGCGTGAGGCGCGGAGGTTACACTCGATCACCTTCACGTCGTTGTTCTTGGCCAGATACTGGATATTGAAGGGACCACTGATATTAAGCTCCTTGGCTATCTTACGACTGATTTTCTTGATGCGTCGTGCCGTCTCGAAGTAGATTTTCTGTGCCGGAAATACGAGTGTGGCATCACCTGAGTGGACGCCGGCAAACTCGATATGTTCCGAAATGGCGTACTCTACGATCTCGCCGTTCTGTGCCACCGCGTCGAATTCAATCTCTTTGGCATCCTGCAAAAATTCCGACACAACTACGGGGTATTCTTTCGATACCTGAGCCGCGATATTCAGAAATTCGATCATCTGCTCTTTTGTGTGGCAGACATTCATAGCCGCACCACTCAGCACATACGAGGGGCGGATCAGAATGGGGAAGCCTGCTTCGCGGATGAATGCATCGATCTCGTCCATGCTGCTTAGCTCTGCCCAGCGTGGCTGATCGATGCCGAGCGTGTCGAGCATGGCCGAGAACTTGTGCCGGTTTTCGGCACGGTCGATCGACACGGGCGAAGTGCCGAGAATAGGTACTTGTTGTCGGTACAACTTCATGGCCAAGTTGTTCGGAATCTGTCCGCCGACCGACACGATCACACCTCGGGGCTGCTCCAGATCGACCACGTCGAGCACGCGCTCAAGCGACAGCTCATCGAAATACAGCCGGTCGCACATGTCATAGTCCGTCGAAACCGTTTCGGGGTTATAATTGATCATAATCGATTTATAGCCGAGGTTGCGCGCTGTCTGTGCCGCATTGACCGAGCACCAGTCGAACTCGACGGACGAGCCGATGCGGTATGCGCCCGACCCGAGGATGATCACGCTTTTGTCATGCTTATAATAAGGAATATCGTGCTCCGTACCGTCGTACGTCAGATAGAGGTAGTTCGTCAGCTCAGGGTGTTCCGAGGCAACGGTGTGGATACGTTTCACGCTGGGCAGGATGCCGAGTCTTTTACGCCATGCCCGTACGCGGAGGTTGTTTTTTTCCATGTTGCCGTCCGGTTGTTCGACGAAGCGGGCAATCTGGAAGTCGGAGAATCCGATTCGTTTGGCTTCACGCAGCACTTCGGCCGGCAAGTCTTCGATGCGGTCGTATTGCTTCAATACGCGGCTGTAATCTACGATGTTTTTCAGTTTGTTCAGGAACCACGGGTTGATTTTCGTCAGTTCGTGGATACGCTCGATCGTATATCCTTCTTCCAATGCCTGTGCTACGGCAAAGATACGCAGATCGGTCGGGTTTTCCAACTCGTCGTCAAGGTTCTCGAACGTGAGGTTGTTGTTACCTACAAACCCGTGCATGCCTTGTCCGATCATACGCAGGCCTTTCTGCATAATCTCTTCAAACGATTTACCGATCGACATGATTTCGCCGACCGATTTCATGCTGGAGCCGATCTGGCGGCTCACACCCGCAAACTTCGTCAGGTCCCAGCGCGGGATCTTGGCGATCAGATAATCGACCTCAGGAGCTTTGTAGGCCGAGTTGACCGTACCCATTTCGCCGATCTCATCGAGCGAGTAACCGAGCGCCAGCTTGGCTGCCACAAACGCCAGCGGGTAGCCGCTGGCTTTCGAGGCTAAAGCCGATGAGCGGCTCAGACGTGCATTGACTTCGATGATCCGGTAGTCGCCCGTGTCGGAGCTGTAGGCATACTGAATGTTGCATTCGCCCACGATATTCAGATGGCGAACGGTCTTGACTGAGATTTCTTTCAACCTCTTTACCTCGTCGTCACGCAGCGAACAGGTTGGCGCCACCACGATGCTCTCACCGGTATGTACCCCCAACGGATCGACATTCTCCATACTTACGACGGTGAAGCAATGGTCGTTCTTGTCGCGAATCACCTCAAATTCGATTTCTTTCCAGCCTTTCAGCGATTCCTCGACGAGAATCTGCGAAGCAAACGTAAAAGCGCTTTCGGCCAGTGTTCGCAGTTCGCTTTCTGTCCGGCAGATACCGCTTCCCTGACCGCCTAATGCATAGGCGGAACGGATCATTACCGGGTAGCCGATCTCTTCGGCTGCACGGACTGCATCGGCCATCGTCTCCACGGCCTGGCTGACGGGCGTTTTCAGGTTGGCCTGATCCAGTTTCTTGACGAACAGGTCGCGGTCTTCCGTGTCCATGATCGCTTCGACCGATGTACCCAACACGCTCACGCCGTACTTGTCGAGCGTGCCATCATTATACAGTTGCGTGCCGCAGTTCAGCGCCGTTTGCCCGCCGAAAGCCAGCAGGATCCCGTCGGGCTGTTCTTTCTTGATCACCTCTTCGACGAAAAAAGGCGTCACGGGAAGGAAATAAACCTTGTCCGCAATGCCTTCCGATGTCTGGATCGTAGCAATATTCGGGTTGATCAGCACTGATCGGATGCCGTCCTGACGTAAAGCTTTCAGCGCCTGAGAGCCGGAATAATCAAATTCGCCGGCCTGTCCGATTTTGAGAGCACCGGAACCTAACACAAGTACTTTGTTGATCGTATTCTTTGACATAAATAGTTATTTTATTTTGAGTTTCATTTTTTGATACGGACAATCTATTTGAGAACGAACATCAGGAACAGGGAAATGAGCAGGAGCGCCCACGTAACGAACTGGTTCTTTCTGATCTTGTTCATTTCGCTGCGAAGCTCTTCACTCAGTGTGTTTTGTTGATTTTCTATCTGCTCGATTTCTTTCTCGATAGACAGTACCTGACCGGACAAATCCAGCTCCGATAACTTATCGATGAGGGTCTGCATACGGCTGTAATATTCCGCCATGGATTCGAGGGCATCGGATATCTCGGCCTGCTGCACCTCGATAGCGTCGGTCGAGACCGTCGTTAACTCCTGAAGGGAGGCGGCCGAAGCGGCGGCTGCTTCTTCAAGGGTTTTCCGCGCCGAGGCATTGACATCGTCCAATGTTCGTACCGTCGCTTCCAAAGCCTGCTGCAGGGTCTTCTCTACCTCGGTCTTCAACCGTGTCGTAGCTTGTTGTGACTGAGCGATCTCGGCTGCAAACAACTCTTTCCCTTCATTGATCACGCCGGTCAGTCCCGCCTGCGACTCATTAAGTCGATCCTCAAACCGGGTGATAACCGTTTGTGTCTCTTCACTGATTTTTTCGGCCAGTAGCCTGACGTCGTCGGCCAGACGAGCTGTCGCATCAATGATTTCTTTACTCTCCGCCGTCACTTGCGATACCTGTTCGCGGGCGGAATTGAGGTGAGTCAAGCTGTCGCGGAGTTGCAGCAACGCTTTATGGATATTTTCTATTGCTTCCATTCTTCCAGATATTTATGTTGTATCATCTTCGTTTGCGCCAGATGGAGGTTAAGGAGGTCGGCGGCACGCATGATATCGATACGTATGCGCACTTCCTCCGTCCAGTCTCCGGTAGTGGCGAAATAGTCGGTCTCGCCTCGTACATAACAATTATATGCATCAAAGAGTTCGCGGAAATCGGCGATATTCGCCATCGAACGGTAAAAGCCGACCATGCCGTTTTCATAACTTTCATGCAAATCGCATTCGAGCATTTCTTCTCCGTCCGTGCCGCTATGGAAGAGGCAAAAGGCATTAAGCAGCGAAAGGGTGGGGTTGTTTCCGTCGAATGAGCGGCGCAGTGTGCATACGGCCTCGTGTAATTCTCTGACGCGACTGTTGGGCGATCCGTTTTGTTCTGTCGCGTCATCTTTGATCCGATGCATATAGCGGAACAGAATATCCGGGGAAGACACTCTGCCGTTCTGCGTATCTTCGGTCAGATGATACGTGAGGGGATTGCCGTTACCGGCGATAATCTCCGTCGTTTCCTGTTGCTGCAGTGCGATGCGCCGGTAAACGAACTCGTTCATGTAAAGAAGACAACGGCACAGTTCTTCACGAAGAGCGTCGTGGAAAGTTGTTTTCGGCGAAAGATTTTCAGCCCTGACCATTTCCTGCTCCGCCTGTTTCCGTGTATGGTAACGAAGAAAATAGTTACGTAGCTGCCGGTAATATCCTCCGGCCGGTTGCTTTTGAAGAACGATGCGGTATTGCTGTTGTGCTTCATCAAAGGTGATTTGTTTCATCAGTCCGAGGGTGCTCATGCGATAGAATGCTTTGGTGTAGAGCATGAGCGGGTCTTTCTTGGAACGGTCGTCTTTGGGTCCGTCGCGCTCTGTGGCGGGGTATGGCAGGAAAAGGATACGTTCGTCTGGCAGATTATCGAGTGTGAGCGGGAAATAGCATCCTTTGGCCGGTATCGTACGATCTCCTTCGAGGCAGGAGACAGGAGCATAACCGATCAGGTGTTCGATGCATTCGTTTTCGGCTTCGAGACCACAAAAATAACGAAGGTAGCGTTCTTTCCGATAGGCCGACTCGGGCACTCCTGCGCTTTTGCACAACACGAGCCGGTCTCGGTCTGTCGGGCAGGCATCGCCGGGCGAGAGCGCCTGTTCGATGTCGAAGAGCATGTCGAACGAGGCCCGTTCGGTCAGCCCCAAAAGGGCTATTTTCCCTTGTTGAGGCAAGGTGTGCCGGTAGAGCGTTTGACCTGCGAGCATCGATGCCGGCAGGAAGTCGGGACTCCATTCCGAGAGTCCCTGCACCTCGTCGAGGATGCCTGTGGCGAAGTATACGCCCGTCTGCTGCATATACCTGAAACGTTGCAAGAGCGGAAATCGACCGAGCTGGTCGTAGGAAAGCGCAATAATCAACGTTTCGGACGACTCTGTCCGTCGCTCGCGTCGTTCGCGTTCCGTACGGTCGAGGCCGGCGTGGAGCGCCGTCACACAATCGATCCCCGCATCGATCCATTCGCGGTGCAACACCTGTACGGCCTCCGTATCGGGTACGGCGATAACCGTGATACCGGGCTGCATCATGGCGGTCAGTTTCCGGATCACGGTTTTGCCGCCATTGGCCGGCACGAGGCCGACAGTACAACGGTTCTGAAGGATGCGACTCAGCACGGGCAACATCCCCGGTATGAAATCGTTCTTGCGGAAGAGCAGCTGCAGGAAGTAACGCAGGTGCTGTGAGGTATCCGGCAAAGTTTCGTACTGTTGCCGTGCGTTTTTGAACGTCAACGGCCGATAGGTGATACGGCCGGTGGTATACATGTGTCGTGTACTGCGTCCATAGTGTGATGAGCGTATATGGAAGAAACATTGGTTACGGCACTCCGTAAAGCCGACAAACGAAATGTTCTCGATGTCGGTTCGTCGCAGCATGGATATATCGATGATCAAATCGTATGTCTTCCGTCGCAGTTCATCCGTCACCTCCGCCAGGGGCACAGTGTTTCCATGCAGGGGCGAGCCGATAAATTCGGGTGTGCTGACGATCGTCAGTTCCACCTCAGGGAATGTCAGTCCCGCATACTCCGCACTCATCGCTGTGAGATGGTTGAAATGTTCTTTCAAGTCGGCCAGAGCGAGAGCGGCACAGGGTACATCACGTTCGATGACGAGTACCGACCACATGTCGCGTGCGATCTCAAGCCGTCGGGAGATCATGGCTTCGAGCACAACTTTTTGGATACGTGCGACGGCGATCGGTGAAAGGACATATTGCAGTGTCCGTACCCAGTCGTCGTCAAAACGCCGGTCGAAGACCTTGAAAACGGTTGCTACGTATTCGCTTCCGAGAAACCCGAAATGCGAATCGCCCAATTCCTCTTCCGGCACTTGCCGGCAATCCCAATGAATCGCCGAGAGGTCATCGGCACGTTGTTTGTCGGCGCGTTTTTGCTCCATGCCGGAGTGAAAGAGTGTCTCATGGATTTCGATGGCGCATCCGTCATGCCAAAAGTCTTTTTCGTCTTTGGTCGGGTAGGGGAACTCACATGCAAAATCGATTCGTTGCGTATGGGATGCCTTTTGTTTAGTGAGTGAATAGAGATTGCGCTGCGGTTGCAGCAGCTGACGTAACGGCTGGGGCACTATCCGGGTGATGAATGTCTTTTCGGCATCGCTTTCGAGCAACTTGTTATTGTAATTTGATTCGTCCAGATTCAGGCGGGGATCGATGATGTGCAAAGCGTCAAATACGTCTTCGGCATGCAATCCCCGTGTATCGTAACGAAGGTCTCCGTCGAGGTCGATGCGTCGGTTACCTAATGGGGCAAAAGCTTCTTCGAGAAGCGGACTGGCTTGTGTGGGCCGTCCGCGGGTCACGAGGTTGTTCAGTACGGCAAACAGCGGATGTACATTTTCGCGTGCGCCTCCTCCAAGATCGTAGTGAGCCGATACTTCGAAGCATGTGAGGCTTCGGTAGAGTGCCTCGGTCTTTTCCGCATCGGCCGTTTGAAGCGCTCTCTTCACGGCATCCAGCCGGTAGGCGGCATGGTATTGCACGGCAGGATAGTAATTGACGTACTTGAGGTTGAAGTTGCTGTTCTCAAGCTTAAAGGCTTTGATCTTGATGCCGTTTGACTGTCGGACATTCGGATACAGCTCCTCGTCGGCTAAGGTCTCGGGCGAGTCGAAGTAATGGTAGAATGCATCGATTCGCCGGTTGTTATGCATGAGGTTTCCTGTACAGAAGAAATAATGTTTGCCGTGTATGCCGTACCCGACAAGCTCGGCGATACGCTTGAGATCGAGTTCCGGTTGCTCAAGTACATCGGTAAAGAAATGAAACGTAATCGGCTGTCGGGTTTCGATCTCTTTTTTTCGGACTTCGCTTACGGATTTGCAGACACAGCTGATCCGGTCGGGGTCGTCCATGTAGGGACTGATGTGCCAGACGGCACGCTCGAGGGCCTCGCGCGAGGAATCGATAAGGGTAATCTTACGCACGCGGTTTTCGATACCGTTCTTTTTAAGGAAGTCGAAAAAACAAACCGTGTGAATCCCTTGGCCGCATTGCCAGTCGATGATTTCGAACACGTCGTCCTGAAAGATTTTGCGGGGTATGGTTTCGAGTGTTTTATCGATTTTCGTTTTCCATAAGACTCCGTTTTCGCAGAGGTCTGTTAACATGTCCTGGTCGAAAGCGGAGAAAGAGGACGAAGCGGGAATGGCGTTGTCTTTATCCGCAGCAGGAATAAAGTTTCGGGCAATAGCCCGTATGTTCTCGAAAGACGGATTGCGCAACCGGCGCAGACTTTCTCTATACGATATCATCATGTTATATTAATAATCAGACGAAAATTCTACGATGTATATCATCAAGGCGAATCGGTTGTATGCCGATTACCCTTGCGGGAGGTCTTTGACCGGTAGCCGTTTTCGGGCGGCTTTTCCGACCTGTCGGTCCCTTTTTGGCTGACAAAGCTAAACAAATATTTTTGCTTATCCGTCCGGTAGTCGAAATTATTTTTCAACACGAAGATTTATTGTTTTCAGAGGGTTTTTCCTTCGCTCAGATGGATGACTTTGCGGCGCTCGCCGACAATCCACACGATATCTCCCTCTTCGAAAACGGTGGAGGGCGGCGGGTTTTTGATCGACGTCTTTCCGCGTTCAATACCAATGACGAGGCATTGAGCCTTGTCACGGATGCCCGACTCGCGGATGGACAGGCCGATGAGCCGCGAGCCTTCGGAAATCGTAAACTGTTCGATATTCATCTCATCGGCTTCCTCTTCGCGTCGTTCTTGATCGGCCTGATGGTAGCGCTCGGCAATGTAATCGTGGAAGTGCAGGATGTCATCGTCCGACCCGACGATGATAAGTTTGTCGAGCGGATAGAGGTATTCGTTTCCGCCGGGGATATTGATACGCCGTTCGCCACGTATAATGGTAACGATATTAACATTACACTTCTGTCTGAAATTTAGCTCCTTGAGTGTTTTACCAATACTGGGTGAATGGGGGCGCACTTCGATATCGGTCAGGTGCAGGTCGCGTTCGAGCAGATGATTGGCGAAGTCGCGCCGGATAGGGGCACGCCGTTCGCTTTCCGCCTCACGTGCCGAAAGGTTACTGACGAAATGGCGTTCCATAAGGATGGAATGTTTCTTGACGCGTTTGGAGAAGATCATAATGGCGATGACGCTCAGCGAAGCGACAAGCACAATGCCCCATTTCGTACTGAGCAGTGCCGAAGTGGGGATAGCTACGAGGCCCATGCACACGATGATACGCAACACGATGAGCGAGACTAAGGGACCGCGATTGTATTTGCTGTCGTTCCAAAGATGGCGGAAGGCTTTCGAGCGGTTTTTCTTCATCATGATGGCGCGCAAGAGCGGAGCCATCAGGGCGATGAGCAGGACAAGTGCGAGGAGGTTACCGTTTTGTCCGGGCAGGAATTGACGGATGAGCGGCGCAACGAGTTGCAACCAGGCAAAGATCAGAACGAGTGTTACGGCCAGATAAATTCCTACGATACGGCTCATGGAGCGCAGGTATCTCCGCCATTCGCTCTGGTGGCGGATCGTATTGGAACCGGAGGTATATTGATCCAGAAATTGTTTCCATGATGGCGGCAAAGCCCTCTCAATCCCATTATATGCAGGTTCGGCCAGTCGAATCATGTAAGGTGTGAAGAAAGTGGTTACTACTGAAACGGCGACAATGAGCGGATAGAGATGGGACTCCATAACCTTGAGCGCGATACCTTGTGAAGCAATGATGAAAGCGAACTCGCCAATCTGCGTGAGCGAGAAACCACTCTGTATAGCCGTCTTGACAGGCTTTCCCGAAAGCAACACACCGAAACTGCCGAAGAATAACTGTCCGATCATCACCGTGATGGTAAGTATAGCCACATGCCACTTGTATTCCCATAAGATATTCAGGTCGATCAACATCCCGACCGATACGAAAAAGACGGCTGCAAACAGGTCTTTGACCGGTTTGACGAGGCTCTCAATATGCTCGGCCTCAATTGTCTCAGCTAAGATGGCTCCCATCATGAATGCGCCTAATGCCGATGAAAAACCGATCCAGTCGGCCACGTAAACCAACCCCAGACAAAACCCGATACTGATGATGAGCAGCATCTCATCATTAAGGATTTTTTTCAACGCTTTCAGCATGGAAGGAATGAAATAGATCCCGAAGACGAAGCATCCAACCAGAAAAAGCGCCAGTTTCGTCATGCTTAGCAATAACTCTTGCCCCTCAAAGGTCTGGCTTACAGCCAATGTGGAGAGTAGCACGAGCATCAGCACCGCGAAAATGTCTTCGACGATCAGGATACCGAACACTACGCCCGCAAATTGCTTGTTACGCAATCCCATTTCATCGAAAGCCTTGAAAATAATCGTGGTGGACGACATCGAAAGCATCGCCCCGAGGAAGATACAGTTCATTCGGTCTAACCCGATAGCCGTCCCCACTAAATATCCCGTCGTCATCATTCCGATTAACACCGTCATAGCCCCCACGATAGCCGTCCCCCCTACTTTCATCAGTTTCTTGATGCTGAAATCGAGGCCAAGGTTGAACAGCAGAAAAATGACTCCGATCTCCCCCCAGGTGTTGATGTTGACCGTGTCGGACACGGTGGGAATGAACTGAATGGACGGTCCCGCCAATACGCCGGCAAGGATATAACCCAGTACTACAGGTTGTTTAAGACGTTTGAAGAGGAGGGTCATCAGACCGGCCGCAATGATGATGACGACCAGATCGGATATTAATGTAGGTAGATGCATATGTTTATTCTGTTTTTCAGAAATGCAAAAATAAGCAAAAAAAACAATTTACGGATGCGCTACCTCCTTTCTTCTCCTTATTGGGAGAGACGATTTATTATCTTCTTCCGCCCGAACCGGATCGTTCCGACCGGTTCTCGGACGATCGACTTTCGGATGAACGACTCCGGCTGCCTTCGTCGCTCCGACTACTCACAGATGACTCACTTCTGCTGCTGCGCATGGAACTTGACGAATCATCGCCGGAACGGCCTTTGCGGCTGTCTAAGGATGAATCGCTGCTGCTACGGCTACTGCTGGAGCGTGTAGAAGAAGACACATCGTTTCCGGAACGATTTCTGCGATTCTCGGACGATGCCTCCGACGAACGACTTCGGTCATTACCGGTCGACCCCTCAGCCGATCGATCACTACGACTCGAATTCGTTGCCGAACTGCGTTCGCTTCGGCTGCGCGTATTGGTCGAAAAATCGTCCTCGAAACGACGACGTCCTTCCGACGATACCCCCGACGAACGGCCGCGATCGCTACCCGACGAGATTTCTCTCGAACTTCGCATACTCCGATTTGATCCGGAAGAACTCCTTTCTTCATAACGTTCCGTATCGGAATTGCGATGACTCGATATCCGGCTGCTTTCGCTGCGACTGCTTGCTCCTCCGCGTCTCTCGCCCGACGACACACGCGACTCGGTGCTCCGATTGCTTCGTAACTCTACGTTTTCATAATACGAACGATTCTCCATGTAACGAGGCTCTACCCATGCGCAGGCATTATATCGCGCATACTCGTAGCGGTAGTCGTCCACGTAAAAGATCGGAATCTGTGCGTAATTGTAGCGGTAGCGCGCGTACCGGCGGCGATGATGGCGGTTGTATCGCCACGGATCGATCACATCGTTCAATACCACTTTATACAGTGAATAAAAATCGTATCTCGCATAGCGTGCCGGTAAGTAAGGACTTTCGATCCACCCCCTGCCATAACGATAGTAGAACAGCTCGTTCTCCACATCGAAATAGATATTTAACTCCGGGATATAATAATACTCTACATAATCGTAACCGACAGGTCCCCATGCCGGCTGACGGTCTACATTAACATGAATGATTGTCGTTACGTGTTGAGCGTCTGCCGTATGCACGTTTAACAGGCCGATCATCCATCCCAGGCCTACCATAATGATTAACTTTTTCATGACGTTCTGTCTTTTAAAATAATTCATATTCCTGTTCTTTTAAAGAAAACTGCGGTTTTCTTGTTGTCTTAGACCCGACAAATATAAATTAGTTTACTCACAAAAATAGTTAAAATCGCTTTCGATTTAGCGTATTCTTCATCGCCCCAACGTAAAAAATGCCGTATCTTTGGGTGCTCAAAAGTTTATAACCGATATGATAAAAATATTTGAAACCTCGAAAATAAAGGAGCTTGATCAATATACGGTCGATCACGAACCGATTGCTTCCGTCGATTTGGTAGAACGTGCGGCCACGGCTTTCGTCAATGAATTTGGGCGTCTCTACTCCAAACAGTCGCGCGTCATTGTCTTTGCCGGACAGGGAAACAACGGAGCGGATGCTTTGGCTATCGCCCGTCTATTGGCCGAAGACGATTACCGGATCGAAGTTTATCTTTTTAATCCCGGACGCCATCTTTCGCCCGACTGCGAGGCCAATAAGCAGCGTCTACTTGCGGATGGGAAAATACTTTTGAACGAAGTGATCGAAGATTTTACGCCCCCCATACTTTCTGAACATGATGTGGTGATCGACGGGCTGTTCGGTTCCGGATTGAACCGGCCGTTGAGCGGCGGATATGCGGCCGTCGTCGATTATATTAACCAGTCTGATGCGACGGTCGTTTCGATCGATATCCCGTCGGGACTTTTTGGAGAAGATAATCGGGAGAATGATCCGGATAGCATTATTCAGGCCGATATGACATTCACGTTCGAATTTCCGAAGCTCTCCATGGTACTGCCCGAGAATGCTGCGTATGTCGGCCGATGGAAAGTACTGCCTATCGGATTGCATCCGGATATCATGGCACGGACAAAAACACCTTATATGCTGATTAAAGATGAAGATATGACGGGTATTCTCCGTACGCGCAATGTGTTTGCTCACAAGGGCGACTTCGGGCATGCCCTGCTGATTTCCGGCAGCAAGGGCAAGATGGGTGCGGCCTTGCTGGCTGCCGGAGCCTGCATGCGCAGCGGTGTCGGAAGGCTGACGGTTCATCTCCCTCAACGAGGAGAGACGGTGCTTCAGACAGCCCTTCCCGAAGCTATGCTCAGCCTCGATGCAGATGCAGACCGTGTCTCGGTGCTCCCCGATACGGACGGGTATGACGCTATCGCCGCCGGACCGGGATTGGGAACGGAAAAGCAGACCGTGCAGATGCTGGAGCAACTGTTGAAGACTTTCCGAAAGCCATTGCTCCTTGATGCCGACGCGTTGAATATCCTGGCACAACATAAAGAGTTCTTCTCTCTGTTGCCCCCGCGTACCGTTTTGACGCCTCACCCGAAAGAGCTGGACCGGCTGCTCGGGGATAGTGTCAACGGATATGAACGACTCCATAAAGCTGCCGAAATGGCTATGAAACATACGCAATGCATTGTCCTCAAAGGTGCCTATACGGCAGTCTGTACGCCGCAGGGGAATATTTACATCAATACCACAGGTAATCCGGGTATGGCAACGGCCGGCAGCGGAGATGTGTTGACCGGTGTGATTGTCGGTCTGATGGCTCAGGGATACGAACCCGAAACAGCTGCCGTTGTCGGAGTCTTTCTGCATGGGATGGCCGGAGATTTGGCCGTAGCTCGATTGTCGGACGAAAGTCTGATCGCTTCCGACATCATCCGGATGTTGGGAAAGGCGTTTCGTTTGCAACATGAGGAAGAGTAACCGAAATACGGAAAAGGGTTTGCATTGTTTATTTAAAAAGGTTGTCGATAATTCAAAAATGCAAAAAAATAAAAGGTTTTTCGGGTGGTAATGTTAAAAAATACTGTTTTGAGATATCTGATCATTCGATGATTTCTTTTTTTGTTGTATTTTTGTACCCATTAATAAAGATATAGAAAAAACAGCTATGGTTAAGTTAATTGGAACGAATGCCGGTCTTGTATGGAGAGCCTTGAGTAAGGCGGGCCGGATGAGTGTGAAAGAACTCAAAAAAGAGACAAAATTGAGAGCGGATAAAGAATTGTTTGCCGCCATTGGTTGGTTGGCTAAGGAAGGAAAGCTGGAATCGGAAGAAAAAGATTCCGAAATTTACTTCTGGCTGTCGTAGTTCCGTAACATGTAAGAAAAAGGGCTGTCTGATTGGTTGTCAGGCAGCCCTTTTTTCATTTTGTCGGTAAAAAAAATGACGGAAAGTTGTATCTTTAAATACTTCTTTTTACTTTTGTTGCAATTTTGGTACGAGATGGCCGGGAAAGAAATGGAATTGTGTGCTGTATTGGATGTCAGGTTGCAGGACTTGCTCACATTGTGTGATGAGCAGGATCAAAAAATCAAAGACTTAAGCGAAACCATACGGCAGATGAAAGAAGAATACCGGATATTGAATGCCAGATATACGGACATGCTGACTGCCACAAGCATTGCCTTTGCCGATGGAGGAGAGAAAAAAGAGGCGAAGCGACGGTTGTCGGAATTAGTTCGTGAAGTAGATAGGTGCTTGGCACTACTAAACGGATAACAGTGAAAGGAGACGAGTTTATCATACACCTGGAGATTGCGGGGAAACAATATCCGGTGAAGATCAGGCGAGGTGATGAACGGACGGAACAAAGGGCCCGTGAAGCAGCCAAACGGGTGCAGCAGATGTATCTGCAGCGGAAGGCCTATTTCTCCAAATCATTGGACGATAAAGACCTCTTGGCGATGGTTGCCGTCCAGCTGGCGATGGATATGATTCCGCTGGAAGAAAAAAACGATACGCAGCCTTTCGTAGAAAAGATACAACAATGGACGGAGAGACTGGAACATTATCTGAAAGAGAGATGACTTTTCACTTCTATGTTATTCGAAACGAGAATATAAAAGTCTATGCACACAGGGTTGGCATGAAGAGACATGCCGGAAATGTGCTTTTTTATAACAATTAAACAGTAGATGGAATGAATTGGATATGGATGATGATTGCTTTTTTCGTGGGGGGGCTGTTGGCCTGGATCGTAATGACATTCCTTGCGAAATCTCGCCGCACAGCACTCCTCCGAGAGATGGAGAAGGAAGCGGAGGTCATGAAGAAAAACAAAATGCTGGAAGTAAAAGAAAAGTTCCTGCAATTGAAAACAGATCTGGAGAAACAGGTCACGGCACGTAATGCCAAAATACAGTCGGGCGAATCGAAGTTAAAACAGCGCGAAATGGCGCTCACTCAGCGTCAGGAGGAATTGCAGCGGAAGATGTCGGAGGTCGATATTGTCAAGGAAAACCTGAATAACCAGCTGCAAGTCATTGAGAAAAGAAAACAGGATATGGAGAAATTGCACCAGCAGGAAATTGTCCATCTGGAAACAATCTCCGGCCTGTCGGCCGATGAGGCCAAAGAACGCTTGATAGAATCACTTAAGGATGAGGCTAAAACGGATGCTTCCTCTTATGTGAATGAAATCATGGAAGAAGCCAAGATGACGGCTAATATGGAAGCGAAAAAAATCGTTATCCGTACAATACAACGCGTGGCGACCGAGACGGCGATTGAAAATTCAGTAACGGTATTCCACATCGATTCGGACGAAATCAAAGGACGAATCATCGGACGCGAAGGCCGTAACATTCGCGCTCTCGAAGCGGCTACCGGCATCGAAATCATCGTAGACGATACTCCGGAAGCCATCGTACTTTCCGGCTTTGACCCGGTGCGTCGTGAAGTCGCTCGTCTGGCTTTGCATCAGTTGGTGCAGGACGGACGTATTCATCCGGCACGTATCGAAGAGGTTGTTAATAAGGTGCGCAAACAAGTGGAAGAAGAAGTGGTGGAAACCGGAAAGCGAACAGCGATCGACCTTGGTATCCACGGGTTGCATCCCGAACTGATACGGATGATCGGAAAGATGAAGTATCGTTCGTCGTACGGACAGAACCTGCTGCAACATGCGCGTGAGACGGCGAATTTGTGTGCCGTCATGGCGGCGGAACTGGGACTGAACCCGAAAAAAGCGCGTCGCGCCGGATTGTTACATGACATAGGAAAAGTGCCTGATGATGAGCCTGAAATGCCGCATGCTCTCTATGGTGCGAAATTGTGTGAGAAATTTAAGGAGAAACCGGACATTTGTAATGCGGTGGGCGCTCATCACGATGAAATGGAGATGCAGACCCTGTTGGCGCCGATCGTTCAGGTATGTGATGCTATTTCGGGAGCGCGTCCGGGAGCACGTCGCGAGATTGTGGAAGCATATATCAAACGCCTCAATGACTTGGAACAATTGGCCCTTTCGTATCCGGGAGTTTTAAAGACGTATGCCATTCAGGCCGGTCGCGAGTTGCGGGTGATTGTCGGTGCCGATAAGATTACCGATAAAGATACGGAAAGCCTCTCGACCGAGATTGCCAAGAAGATTCAAGACGAGATGACGTATCCCGGTCAGGTGAAGATCACCGTGATTCGCGAAACGCGTGCTGTCAGCTATGCAAAATAAACAGAAAGATTCTTTTAAAAAAAAATAAGTAATTAGATACCTCCGAGGGGGACGTTCTACGGCCTTCGGAGGTGTTTTTTTGAATTCGATCTCTTTTGCGGAAGAATGTTTAATTCATGTACTCAACCAACAGGATGAAACAAATAATCAATCACTTTACAGATGACGATCTTTATAAGATGACGATGTGCTGTGCCGTAATCGATAACTATCCGAGGGCACAGGTCAAGTATGTATTTGTCGACCGGAATGAAACCGTCTATCCCGAAGGTTTTGCCGACGAAGTGAACCGTCAGATCGCTTTGTTGGAGAATGTGGTGATTACAGAGGATGAGGTGGCGTTTATGAAACGTAAATGTTATTACATTCCGGACTGGTTTTACCGTTATCTCCGTGGATTTCGTTTCAACCGCGAATGGGTGAAAGCATGGCAGGATGACGAAGGGCATCTGCATATCGAAATCGAAGGATATTGGTCGGATACGATTCTGCTCGAAGTTAAGCTTCTCGCGATCATCTCCGAATTGTACTATTTATTTACCGGACAGGTTGAGACGCTCGATTACGAAACGTATTATACGAAAAGTTATGCGAAGGCCGAAAGGTTGCTGTCGGCCGGTTGCGTTTACAGCGATTTCGGGACGAGAAGACGGGCTTCGTTCGAGGCCGAAGATGTTGTGGTTCGGGCGATGAGAGATTGCCAACATGCGCATCATTACCCCGGCAAATTTGTCGGTACAAGCAATGTCTATCTTGCGATGAAATACGATCTTTTACCTATTGGGACGATGGCCCATGAATTTGTCTGCGCTATCGGAGGGATGTATGGTCCGCAGATGGCTAACTTTATGGCAATGGAAGCCTGGAGACATACGTTCAGAGGGGCATTGGGAACCTATCTCTATGACAGTTTCGGGTGGGATATCTTCAGTCTCAATTTCTCGGAAGATTTTGCCAATCTCTTCAAAGGGCTTCGTGTCGACAGCGGTGATAATTTTGAACAGCTTGACAAGATCGTCGAAAAATATCAGTCTCTCGGCATCGATTCGCACACCAAACAGGTGACGTTCAGCAATGCGCTCGATGTGGAGCGAGCTATAGCCATACATCGTTATGCCGCAGATAAATGCCAGCCTTCATTCGGTATCGGTACACATTTTACGAACGATTTTCCCGGCATCAGGCCGATGAATATCGTCATCAAATTAGTAGCAGTGAAGATTACGGAATCGTGGGATTTTTATAATGAAACATGTAAGATCAGTGAAGATAAAGGCAAATATACGGGTAAGCCGGAAGTGATCAAACGGTTTATGGCCGCCCTGCATATGAAAGGGGGCATCGTTTAGCTTCCCTCATACAGCTTCGCCCGCATCTCGGCAATCTTCGGGTCGGAGATATAATCGTCGTATTCGATCATCTTGTCGATATTGCCATTGGGGGTAAGTTCGATCACGCGATTAGCCACAGTTTGAATAAATTCGTGGTCGTGGCTGGCGAAAAGTACATTGCCTTTGAAGTTGGTCAGGGTATTATTGAAGGCCTGAATCGACTCGAGATCAAGGTGATTCGTCGGTGTGTCGAGGATGAGCGTGTTGGCGTCTTTGAGCATCATACGTGAGATCATACAGCGCATCTTTTCCCCTCCCGAGAGTACACTTACTTTCTTCATCAGTTCCTCGCCCGAGAAAAGCATACGTCCCAGAAATCCTTTCAGGAAAACTTCGTTCGTATCTTTGGCAAACTGTCCGAGCCATTCGAGCAGATTGTAGTCCGAATTGAAATATTTCGCATTGTCGAGCGGCAAGTAGGCTGTCGTGATGGTCTGTCCCCATTTGAATGTACCCGAGTCGGCTTCTTCCTCCCCATTGATGATTTGGAACAGAGCGGTCATGGCACGCGGGTCGCGACTGATGAAAACAACTTTATCGTCTTTTTCGACATTGAAATTCAGGTCTTTGAACAGTATCTTTCCGTCGAGTGTTTTCGTCAGGCCGCTGACTTCGAGAATCTGGTTGCCCGGCTCGCGCGAGGGAGTGAAAATGATACCCGGATAACGGCGCGACGAAGGTTGAATCTCTTCGATATTTAGTTTCTCAAGCATCTTTTTGCGGCTTGTCGTTTGTTTCGACTTGGCTACGTTCGCACTGAAACGGCGGATAAATTCTTCCAGTTCTTTCTTCTTTTCTTCCGCTTTCTTGTTTTGTTGCTGCTGTTGGCGCAGGGCAAGCTGGCTCGATTCATACCAGAAGCTGTAATTGCCGGCAAAAAGTTTGAGTTTGCCGAAGTCGATATCGACCGTATGGGTACAGACGGAGTCGAGAAAGTGACGGTCATGGCTGACAACGAGTACCGTATGTTCAAAGTTGGAGAGGTAATTTTCAAGCCATGCCACGGTCTCGAGGTCGAGATCGTTCGTCGGTTCGTCGAGCAGCAGGTTGTCAGGTTTGCCGAACAGGGCACGCGCCAGCAGGACACGTACCTTTTGCTTACCGCTCAGATCTTTCATCATCCTGTCGTGGAGCGCTTCCTCGATTCCCAGTCCGCTGAGCAACGCTGCCGCATCGCTTTCGGCATTCCAGCCTTCCATCTCGGCAAACTTTTCTTCCAGCTCCGAGGCGCGGAGACCGTCCTCGTCCGAAAAATCTTCTTTGGCGTAAATCGCATTCTTCTCGCTCATGATATCCCAAAGCGTGGTATGCCCCGTCAGTACGGTGTCGAGCACGGTGTAATCATCGAACGCGAAGTGATCCTGCGCAAGGACGGACAGCCGTTCGCCCGGCCCGAGCGAAATGGTTCCGCGTGTAGGATCGAGGTCCCCGCTGATGGCACGCAGAAAGGTCGACTTGCCGGCGCCATTCGCCCCGATGATGCCATAGCAATTGCCCGGCAAAAATTTGAGATTGACCTCCTGAAACAATGTTCGTTTACCGAACTGAACATCCAAACCGCTAATTGTAATCATGAGTGCTTCTGTTTTTTTTGAGGGTGCAAAGATAGTAAAAAGCCATGGGAACGGCAAAGCCAATAATGCTCTTTCTGCAGAAAAGGTCTTACTTATCTGGCTGAAATAGAGTTGAGCAGGTGGGGCGGCTTCACTCTATGGCCCGACATGAAAACGGTCCGCCGAACCCTATGTTTCGAAACGGACCATTTTCTATACCGTCATCATCACGATGTGATGTTGGTGAGGTTCCTGGCAGAATCGAACTGCCGTAAACGGTTTTGCAGACCGGCGCCTAACCACTCGGCCAAGGAACCGACATTTCACGATGCAAAGATACGGCATTTTTCGGATATACAAAAATCTTTTGAAATTTCTTTTGCCCGATTGCCGGAAAAGTGCTTATCTTTGTTTCTCGAAAAAAAAAAATCGAGAGAAGAGGAGATGAATTTCATAGAGACGGATATACCCGGTGTGTGGATGATAGAGCCTTACGTGTTTGCCGATGCACGAGGATACTTCATGGAAGCCTACAAACAACAGGAATTCGAGCGGTATATCGGAAAAGTGGATTTTATACAGGAGAACGAATCATGCTCGTCGCGGGGTGTGCTGCGCGGACTGCATTATCAGCTGGCACCTTATGCACAGGCCAAATTGGTGCGCGTGATCGTGGGTACGGTCGTCGATGTGGCGGTCGATCTTCGTCGCAACTCTCCGATGTTCGGGCGGCATGTAGCCGTGGAACTGTCGGCCGAGAATAAACGTCAGTTGTATATCCCGCAAGGATTTGCGCATGGTTTTTATGTGAAAAGCGAGACGGCCGTCTTTACGTATAAGGTCGATAACCCCTATATGCCGAGTCATGAGCGGGGAATACGATACGACGATTCTCAAATCGGCATAGCATGGAACATGGAAGAGGGTGCTCCGGCTGTTACGTCGGAGAAAGACCGTCTGTTACCTTTTCTGGGAGATGCCGAGGTAAATTTTGAAGATTAAAACATAGCGATTGATGGGAACTTATTTAGTGACTGGCGGTGCCGGTTTTATCGGTGCAAATTTTGTGAAATATATGCTCGCCACGTATCCCGAGGCGCAGATTATTGTGCTTGATATGCTGACCTATGCGGGCAATCTGGGAACGATCAAGGATGATATTGACGGCCGTCGCTGTCACTTCGTGAAAGGCGATATCGGCGACCGCGCCTTAGTGGAAGGATTGTTTGAGAAATATCCGATACGCTACGTCGTCAATTTTGCGGCCGAGAGTCATGTGGACCGGAGCATCGAAGACCCGCAACTGTTTCTCGTAACGAATATTCTCGGAACGCAGAACCTGCTCGATGCCGCGCGGAAGGCGTGGGTGACGGGTAAAGACGAGGCCGGCTATCCGGCGTGGACGCCCGGTGTACGCTTCCATCAGGTTTCGACCGACGAGGTTTACGGCAGCTTGAGTGAAACGGGGTATTTCACCGAAGAAACACCTCTTTCGCCACGCAGCCCGTACAGCGCCTCGAAAACAAGCGCCGATCATTTTGTCTCGGCTTATCACGACACGTATAAGATGCCTGTCAGCATTACGCGCTGTTCGAACAATTACGGGCCGTATCATTTCCCCGAAAAGCTGATTCCGCTCATCATCAAGAATATCCTTGAAGGAAAGCGACTACCCGTCTACGGCGACGGATCGAACGTGCGCGACTGGCTTTACGTCACCGACCATTGCAAGGCGATTGATGCGGTGATACATCGTGGCCGTGCGGGTGAGGTGTACAATGTCGGCGGACATAACGAACGGAGAAACATTGACATTGTGCGGACGATTATTCGGACGGTTCATGAACTGATGACCGAGCATCCCGAATATCGTGAGGTGCTCAAGAAAAAGGAGATGGGCCCCGACGGGCGCTGGTCGGTCGACTGGATCAACGACGACCTGATTACGTTCGTCAAGGATCGTCTCGGGCACGATCAGCGTTATGCGATCGACCCGTCGAAGATCACCCGCGAGTTGGGATGGAGTCCCGAGACAAGTTTCGATGCCGGTATCGTGAAGACCGTGCGCTGGAATCTGGAGCATCAGGACTGGATCGAAGAAATCACCCAAGGCGATTATGTCAGGTATTACGAGCAGATGTATGCCGGACGGGAGCTGAAATAACGTGATGAATCAGCAATATCCTTCGGCTTTACTGGAAAATGCCGTTAATGAGTTGGCCACGCTTCCGGGAATCGGGCGGAAGACGGCTCTGCGATTGGCCTTGCATATGTTGCGTCGGGAGCCGGACTATACGGAGCGTTTCTCGAAGGCTCTGCTCGCTTTACGCCGTAACGTGAAGTATTGCAAGGTGTGTCATAACATCTGCGATTCGGGGTACTGCGCGATCTGCGCCGACCCGTTGCGCGACCGTTCGACGGTGTGCGTGGTGGAGAATGTCAAAGACGTGATGACGATAGAGAACACGTCGCAGTTTCACGGTCTCTACCATGTGCTGGGCGGAATCATCTCGCCGATCGACGGGATCGGGCCGGCCGATCTCGAAATCGACAGCTTGGTGAAGCGTGTGGCTTCGGGAGAGGTGAAAGAGGTCATGTTTGCCCTCAGCACAACGATGGAAGGCGATACGACGAACTTCTTTATCTACCGCAAACTGTCGGCTTATCCGGTGAAGGTGACGGTCATCGCCCGCGGCATTTCAGTGGGAGACGAGATTGAATATGCCGACGAGGTGACGTTGGGACGCTCGATCCTGAACCGGGTGGATTTTAACGAATCGATCAAATTATAATGTTATGTACGAAACGAAGCTGTCGGTCGTCATCGTAAATTATAATGTAAAGTATTTGCTTGAGCAATGCTTGCGTTCGGTGCTGGTGGCTACGAACGGTTTCGATGCCGAGATATGGGTCGTAGACAATGCTTCGACCGACGGTTCGATCGAATACCTGCGTCCCCGTTTTCCGGACGTGCGGTTTATCGAAAATACGGATAATTCCGGTTTTGCCCGTGCGAATAATCAGGCGCTTCGTATTTGCCGGGGCGAATATGTGTTGCTGCTCAACCCCGATACGATCGTAGGAGATAGTCTGCGCACGTTGTGTTATTTTATGGACGGACATCCCGAAGCCGGTGCGGTCGGGGTGAAGATGATTAACGGCCGGGGCGTTTTTTTGCCCGAGAGCAAGCGCAGCTTTCCGTCGCCGTGGGTGGCGTTCTGCAAGTTGTTCGGTCTCTCGAAACTCTTTCCGCATTCCCGCCGGTATGCGGCTTACAGTTTGCCGTATCTCAGTCCCGACAAGCAGCATGAAGTCGAGGTACTGTCAGGGGCGTTCATGCTCTTGCGTCACGAGGCGCTCGATCGGATAGGACTGTTCGACGAGTCGTTTTTTATGTACGGTGAAGACATTGATCTGTCGTACCGAATCATTCTCGGCGGTTATAAAAATTATTATATTCCCGAGCGTATCTTGCATTACAAAGGCGAAAGCACGGCTTATGCCGACAAAAAATACCTGCATGCTTTTTACGATGCGATGCTTATTTTCTATCGGAAGCATTATCCGCGATCGGGGCGATGGATGTCGGGGCTGATTCGTACTTCGGTCGGTCTGCGGAAAGGAGTCGCGTGTCTGTTCGGGTGGAAAAAGACGAAAACGCCGAAGCCGAAGCGTCGCAGTGTGTTGATTTTCTGTCGTGCGGAGGCTCTCAAGACGGCCAGAGACCGGGTCGCTGAGCGGTTGCCGGAGGCTGTCGTTTTCCGTCAGTGGGATTTGGATGAGCGCCGGGCGATGGATGCGCTCTCGCGCCGGGTGCGGATGAACGAATATACGGACATGGTCTTTTGCTATCCGGACATGACGTTCGACCAGATGTTGCTTTTTATGGACAGAAACCCCGATAAATCGTGTGTGTATCATATTTATTATCCCGATAGCGGACAGTTGGTTTCGCCGGGCAGATAAAAAACGGAGGCGTGAACGATGAAATGGCTGGAGAATGACACGATACGCCTGCGGGCGTTAGAACCGGAAGATCTTGATCTGCTTTACGCGTGGGAAAATGATACGTCTCTGTGGGAGTTCGGCAGCACGCTTGTACCGTATTCGCGCTACGTGTTGAAAGCCTATCTGGAACATGCCGACGCCGATATATACGCACAGAAGCAGCTGCGGCTGATGATGGTTCTGAAGGCTTCGGGAGAGACGGTCGGGACGGTCGACCTCTTCGATTTCGACCCTCGGCATCGCCGTGCCGGAGTAGGTATTCTGGTCGATCCGGCGCATCAGCGGAAAGGCATCGGGAAGGAGGCCCTGTCGCTGCTGACGGCTTATGCTTTCGGGTTGCTGAACATACACCAGCTCTATGTCTTTGTACCCATATCGAACGAACCCAGCCGAAACTTATTTCTGGACAGCGGATTCACCTCATGCGGCATTTTAAAGGACTGGCTGCATACGAATCATGGCTTCGCCGATGCGTATTTCATGACCCTGCTGAACAAAAAAGCATGAATCGTGAAATCGTTTTATGGAAACGAGGTTCGGGATAGTTTTTCTTAGTGCTGTTAGACTTTGTTGCAACGGTTGACGTCTGATTATCAAAAGATATGGGTGTATATAAAAAACAACCTAAAAAAATCAGCCGTTTAATAATCAGCGATATAGAAAAATTGATGTTTTATTACAGGCAAAAATATATCACTGTTTTCTATGGATTTATCCGTTGCAACAAAGTCGTGCTGTTACCAAAAAGTTGGCATTCATTGTAAAAAGACTTTCGTTGACAACTTCGTAAAAATTAAGACAGGAAATAGGTGGATATATATTAAATTTGCAGCATGGAAAATTGAAAACGATGAAAGCTAAAGAACCTTTATTTAAATATATTAGACCTGATATTTCTCATAACGTTATAAATGGGGACTGTTTGAATGTTCTTAAAGGAATTGAAGATGGAAAATTTGATTTAATCATAACTTCGCCTCCTTATAATGTTGGCAAATCGTATGAAACAAAAACGAGTATAGAAAAATATTTAGAGACACAAGAAGAAATAATAAACGAACTTGTGAGGACACTATCAGACAAAGGAAGTCTTTGTTGGCAAGTTGGTAACTATATAAACAAAGGAGAAGTTTTCCCTTTAGATATTTATTATTATCAGATTTTTAAAAGACACGGATTGAAATTACGTAATAGGATTATTTGGCATTTTGGACATGGATTACACGCCTCAAACAGGTTTAGCGGAAGATACGAAACTATTCTATGGTTTAGCAAAACAGATGAATATATTTTCAATCTCGACAATGTAAGAGTCCCGGCAAAATACCCCGGGAAACTTCATTTTAAAGGAGAAAAAAAGGGGTTGCCATCGGGAAATCCTCTTGGTAAAAACCCAAGCGATATTTGGGAGATTGTCGCAAAAGATTGGGAAACGGCAATGTGGAATATACCAAATGTTAAATCCAATCATCCGGAAAAAACAAAACATCCTTGCCAATTTCCGATAGAACTGGTTGAAAGATGCATTCTTGCACTAACGAATGAAGAAAGTTGGGTGCTTGATCCTTATGCTGGTGTTGGATCAACAGTAATTGCCTCGATTAAAAATAATCGGAATGTAATAGGAATTGAAAAGGAGAAAGAATATTGTGACATCGCTAAACAAAGGATTATTGACTTTAACGAAGGTAAATTAAAAATCAGGCCCATAAATAAACCGATTCATAAACCATCTGCCAATGATAAGGTATCTCAAGTTCCTAAAGAATGGTTACAGCTTGAATTGGAGAATGTTAATGTAAAATATTCCGAAAAAACTTATTAAAAATGAAAATAGCCCAGAAATATTCGCATTTAAATGGAGAAGAATATCTTCTTGTTCATCATAAAAAACTTTACAAAGAAATCATAGATACTATCCGAAGTATCGATGCGTCAAACTTTATGACCAAAGAAAGCAAGGAAAAAACTATGAGAGGAAAAATGCTTTATAGCCCGATTGAACTAAATAGAACCTTTAATAAAAAGTTCAAAGAACTTGGTTGGAATGAATGTCGTTATCAATATTACATAACAACAGACCAAAAAATTCTTCCTGAATTAATTATGTTGCCATACGATAAACAGAAAGATTTTTTAATTTCAAAAGGAATTAAATATCCTATATCTTCATATAAGCAAACAGACTTTGTAAAAGATCAGATAGCTGTTGAAGTTCAGTTTGGCAAGTATGCTTTTGTAGCGTTTGACTTATTTGTAAAGCATTTGCTTTTTTATTCTGGAGGTGTGATAAACCTTGGAATTGAAGTTTTGCCAACAAAGAAAATGCAAGCACAAATGAGTAGCGGAGTTGCATATTATGAAGGTGAAGTTTATAATGTTTTAAGACACGGGAGAAATAATCCTCCGGTTCCACTTTTAATCTTAGGAATTGAACAAGATTAAACAACAACAAAATGTACAAAGGATATATACAATAAGTGTTTCAGTGGGTATTTAAACACTCCGTTCCGCTCAAGCTTCGGTGTAGCTCGGAAAGATAGTATAACCGGTAATCTTTTGTTGCATATAGTCTCAGCCGGTTACTCATGTCACCTCAGAGGTCACTCATATCATCAAAGGGGGGGGGAAGGAAATCGGGCGAGAAGGGAAGTGACCCCGGTGCGACTCAAACGCACGACCTTCAGAACCGGAATCTGACGCTCTATTCAACTAAGCTACGGGGCCAAAAACGCCGCAAAGATATAAAAATAATTGACAGATGACAACCGTCGGCCTACAAATTTTCGGATTATTCCATTACCTTTGTCTGCCGTATGCGAATCATGAACCGTCGCATCGTCAATGCCCAAGAAGTTATGGATGTAAAAATAGAACAGAGCTGGAAGGAACGGCTGTCCGACGAATTTGAGAAGGAGTATTTCAAAACGCTGACGAATTTTGTGCGCGAAGAATATCAGCGCACGAAGGTCTATCCCTCCGGGGCGCATATTTTCAATGCGTTTGCGCATTGCCCGTTCGAGCAGGTGAAAGTCGTACTGATCGGGCAAGACCCGTATCATGAGCCGGGCCAGGCGCACGGACTTTGTTTCTCGGTGCAGGACGGGACGCCTTTTCCGCCGTCGCTCGTGAATATTTTCAAGGAGATCGCGAACGATCTCGGTAAACCGATGCCTCGGAGCGGTGACCTGACGCGCTGGGCCGATCAGGGTGTGCTGCTGCTCAACGCTACGCTGACGGTGCGCGCTCATGCGGCCGGATCGCATCAGGGGAAAGGGTGGGAGACGTTTACCGATGCCGTCATCCGTCAGTTGAATGCCAGGCGTAAGCACCTCGTTTATATGCTGTGGGGATCGTATGCGCAGAAAAAAGGCGAACGCATCGATGTGTCGACCAATTTAGTGTTGAAATCGCCGCATCCGTCGCCTTTGTCGGCGCATCGCGGATTTTTCGGGAATAAACATTTCAGCCGTGCGAACGATTATCTGATCGCTTCGGGGCAGGAGCCTGTCGACTGGTAATCAATACCAGCTTTGCTGGTCGCGGTTCGTATTGCTTTGATTATATTTCAGGTCTTTGAGCAGCGACGAGTTGACGGCAATCGAGAACGAATACGATTTATAGGGTCCGATGGGGATTACGTTGGCCGACATCTGGAAGCAGTGCAGGTCGCGCGAGATGCTGCAAGTGAGGCTGTGAAATTTCCCGTGTTCGACATCGAAAGAACCGTTCATGCTGATGCGCCAGTTCTTCGTCGGCTGAATGCTTCCGCTGAAACTCAGATTGTGCGTCAGCCGGTAGTTATATTCCATCTTTTCGGGGTTAAAGTTACCGTACCCCAATCCCATATTATAATGGAACGATAAGTTCCACGGCACGGCGGCGTTGTAGTAACCGTCTTCGTCGTATTCGCCCGCATTGGTTTTTTTCGCTTTTCGCAGACGGCCTCCCTTAGTCTGGCCGGCTTCGTCCTGTTTGCCGCCGGAAGTCTCGTTACCTTCTTCATTTGTCGACGCGTCTTCGTCTTTCCGGCTTCCTCTGCCTCCGAACCATTTTTTGAACGTGTCGTTATTAAAGGTATAGGAGAAGCTCGTACTCGTCGACCGCAGTCTCGGAAAGCCTTTTCCTGCCTGCCAACGTGTCTTGTTGACGGGATAAGCCCGCTGCGTCTTCGTATCGTAACCATACGTATAGACATCGAAAATACCGTTTAGTATCAAGGAGTAACTTTTACTCAGCCGCAGGTTCAGCCCCACATTCAGATCGCTCCATTTGAACGAGTCGGCCGCCAGATTATAGCTGATGTTAAAGCCCAGCTTCTCAATCAGGCTGATTTTTCGTTCTCCCGTCGAGTCGGCGTCCGAGCGTATCTTCATCTCCACGTTGTTTTCCACCGCAAAATTGATGGAACCCTGCTTGCCCCTTCCCGGCGGACCGAACATTGCGTCTTTGAACGGCGAATAGACACCGGTCACGGTCTCTCCCTGACGGTTCACATACGAATAGTCTTCGTAATATCCGTATTTGCGGCTGCCGAAGTCGGGCGACATGCTGAACGAAACGGACGGTTCCATGCGGTGACGGATCATCTTGACCTTGTCTCCGAAAATCGCCCACGGCTTGAAGAAGCCGTACAGGGTTGTAGAGGCCGAGATGGCGGCATTATAGTTATAGACACGATAGAAGCCGTAGACCGTATCGACGGGCATGAGCGCGTTGCGTGCCGTATCGTACTTGTGGTAGACTTTGTCCGTCAGCCATCGTTCCGTATAATTGACGGAGGGCGATATGTTCAGGAATCCGAAGTTGTACGTCGCGCTGATCGGGATCGAATGCTGCATGCCGTGCTTCCAGTCTTTGATGAGGTTCTTTCTGAGAAACTCGTTTTCTTTCGTATGGATCGTATTTCTGAAATAACCGGAATAGGAGATGGAGATTTTTTCGTACCAGCGTTCCTTGCCTACGATATGTTTGCGTTTGAGGGGATAAATACTGCTCATCGAGATACTCATGTCGGGCAGGGTGACGCTCAGCGACGAATCTTGCGAGCGCTGGTTGATATTCATCGTGGCCGAGATATTGATCGGGCTGTTGGGAAAACGTTGCGAGATGCTGACACTCGATCCCTTGTTGTTGTCTGTTGCATTCGGCGTGTACAACATATTGAGCTGATTGCGGCTGTAGCTGCTGGTCGAGAAATTCACACTGGCCGAGAATGTGCGGTAAGGATTGGCTTTCATATCTTGCGAATGCGTCCATGCAATTCTGAAGTCTTTCGACACGCTGTAATCCGGCAGTCCTTTGTCGCCCGTTTTCGTAACCAGATAAGAAGCATCGACAGATCCCGAATATTTATACCGTTTCCGGTACGACGAGCGGGCGGCTAAGCCCCACGATCCTTTCGTGTAAATCTCGCCCGTAAGCGCCAGATCGATGTAATCGCTGATGGCAAAATAATATCCGCCGTTACGGAGGTTGAAGCCGCGCGCCATCTCGTCGCCATACGTGGGCATGATAATCCCTGACGAGTACGTGCTTGAGAACGGAAAGAAACCGAACGGCAGCCCGATGGGGAAAAGCGGCACGTCTTCGATCACCAAATAAGCCGGTCCGGTGACAATGTCTTTTCCGGGTCTGACCTTCGCTTTCGTCATTTTGATGTAGAAGTGCGGATGATCATGCTCGTCACATGTCGTATACCGGCCGTTGATCAGGTTCATGGCGTCGTCGGGCATCTTTTTCGTGACTCCGGCCGTCAGGAAGCCCTCGCCCTGTTGGGTCAGCACTTCGTTGGCATACGCCTTGCGCGATCTGAAATTGTAACGCATGCTCTTTGCCTCGATTTGCTGTTCGCCTTCGACGAAGAGCGGATAACCGTATTCCGCCCCGACAGAGTCGAGGGCGAATGTGGCGTAGACGATGCTGCTGTCCATGCTCATCTCGATCCGTTCGGCCTGTAATTCGATGTTCTGGTATTTTACGTTGCTCTCTCCGTAGAGGTAGGCCATGTTTGTACCTGTGAGGACGATGGAGTCGCTCGCCTGATAAGTGACGGGCGCTTCGAGCATGCTTTTTTTACGGGCGGTGGTATCGACGGTGGCCGTGTCGGCCCGTAACGTGCTGTCGGCCGCGATTTTTAGCAAACTGTCCGGCTGCCGGACGGCTATCGAATCGTTTAACGACCCGACGGCTGTCACAGACTCCTGTGCCTGCACCCGTGCGTTTGTCCAAAGAGCGCATACGCAGGCGATCCATCCTATCATTGGCTTTAGAAACATGCTTCGTCCCGTATGTATTCGAGCGCAAAAATAGCACAATTTAACGAGGATGTGGCGGTTATTTTCCTAAAAAGAGTTTACACCAGGCGTCGAAACGCGCCACGTCGTCGTCTCCGTACGCAGCCAGTCCTTTGCGGATTTTTTCGATCGGTTTTTCACGGTCGAGCTTCGTTTTGCTGAAAAATTTATCCGCAAAACAGATCAGTTGCTCTTCGATCGACTGGGGGCGCATCTCGCGAAGAGGAACCGGCAGGTTACGTTGCCGGATCAGCTGGGGTGACAGCCCCGTACCCGTGTGACGCTCGCAGACCAGCGCGTGGCGCGGATACCCTTTTTTGCGCAGCAGGTCGGCGCCCAGATAGCCGTGGCAGATGTAGGGCGCTTCGCCATGGCAGTCGATCTCCGGGGCATGACAGAGGAAGATCCCGATGTCGTGCAGCATGGCTGCTTCGCGAATGAAAGGAATGTCCGGTTTCATTTCCGGATGGGCCTCGGCCAGAGCCACAGCCTTATCGGCTACACTGCGGCTGTGGGTGATCAGAATCTCGTAAGCCCACGATTCCGGATGATAATAGGTCTGAATAATTTCCAATGGATTCATATACTTCATCAAAGAAAAATACACGCAAAAATACGGATAAATTGTCGGATTTCTCCCCTTTTTCAACTACTTTTACACCCCGAAAAAGAAAAATATTATTTGCAATGAAACGAAACATAATCGCATTTTTTCTGTTCCTGACGCTTTGCATTGCAGCAACAGGGACTGTCTTCGCGCAACAGCGGAACAAGCGTGTCGTACTCGGTAACGAACGGATGGACAGTATCTGTACACGATTGAAAGATAAACGGGTGGCGCTGGCCGTGAATCATACCTCGATCCTCGAAACCGGTTTTACGCACTTGTTAGATACGTTGCTGGCACAAAAGATCGATATCAGAAAAGTTTTTGCTCCCGAGCACGGCTTTCGCGGTACGGCCGATGCCGGTGCGACCGTTCACGACAGCTGCGACCCGAAAACGGGTGTCCCCATCGTTTCGGTTTACGGAAAAAACAAAAAACCGAGCGCCGAACAGTTGGCCGACGTGGATATCGTTGTCTTCGACATTCAAGACGTGGGGGCGCGTTTCTTTACGTACATCAGTACGATGCATTACCTGATGGAAGCGTGTGCGGAACAGGGCAAGGAGCTGATGGTGTTAGACCGCCCGAATCCGAACGACTATGTAGACGGCCCGGTCCGTCAGCCGGGATTCGAGTCGTTTGTCGGCGTCCATCCGATCCCCGTTTTGCACGGGCTGACCGTCGGCGAACTGGCGCAAATGATCAACGGCGAAGGGTGGTTGCCCTCGGCCGCCACCTGCAAACTGACTGTTATCAAGATGTTGAACTGGCAACATGGCGACGCTTATCAACCGACTGTCAGACCTTCCCCGAATCTGCCGAACGACCAGGCCATTCGTCTCTATCCTTCGCTCTGTTTCTTCGAAGGGACGTGCATGAGCGTCGGGAGGGGAACGCATTTCCCGTTTCAGATCGTCGGATATACCCTGCCGCAGACTGGATCGTTCACATTCGTCCCCACGGCTATTCCCGGCATGGATACCGCTCCGCTTTATAAAGACAAGACCTGCTACGGTGACGACCTGCGTTATTACCCCTTCGCAGGAGGCCTTACGCTCTCTTTCGTCATCGACTTCTTTGCTCGCACCGGCCGAAACGAAAAGCTGTTTTTCAACCGCCCGCGCTGGTTCGATCTGCTGGCCGGAACGGATGCGCTGCGCAAACAAATCCTTGCCGGAGCCTCCGAAGCTGAAATTCGGGCTACATGGCAATCCGGTCTCGACGAATACAAACAGATGCGTAAAAAATATCTCCTCTATCCGGACTATCCGGTGGGGGAATGAGGGTTAAAACGGATAGGTGAGGTGTTGACGATGCCCGAAGCCGGACGTAGGTTAAAGGTAGCTATTGAACGATGAAGCAGGGAAGACAAAAAAATGCGGGAGAGCTCGAGCTCTCCCGCATTTTTTTGTCGGTTCAATCTTTTCCGGACGATCATCATCCGCCGAAATTATCGAACCTTAAATTCTCAGGCGGCACGCCGAGGCTGTCGAGCAATCCTTCGACGGCTTTCGACATCGGGCCGGGACCACACATATAATATTCGATATCTTCGGGCGCTTCATGATCTTTCAGATACGTCTCGTACATCACGTTATGCACGAATCCGGCGGTATACTTCACTCCGGCCGCATCGGCTGCGGGATCGGGACGGTCGAGCGCCAGATGGAACGAGAAGTTCGGATATTCTTTCTCAATGGCGAGGAAGTCTTCCAGATAAAAGACTTCGTTCAACGCACGGGCGCCGTAGAAGTAAGACATCTTCCGATCTTTCGTATGTAATGTTTTCGTCATATACATAATCTGCGAGCGAAGCGGAGCCATACCGGCGCCACCGCCCACCCAGATCATCTCGTTCTTCGAGTCGAGATTCGGGTGGAAATCGCCGTAAGGACCGCTCATCGTCACTTTGTCGCCCGGCTTGAGCATGAAGATATAGGATGAGGCAATACCCGACGGCACATTCTGGAATCCTACCTGCGGTTTCGGCTTGAACGGCGGCGTAGCAATACGCACCGTCAACATAAAACGATCGCCCTCGGCCGGATAGTTGGCCATCGAGTAGGCGCGGATCGTCGGCTCGTCGTTACGGCATTTGAGCGTGAACAGGCCGAACTGTTCCCATGCCGGCAGATATTCCGCTCCGATCGATGCTTTATCAATATCTACATTGTAATCCATCGAATATTTCGGGATATTGATCTGTGCATACGACCCCGGAATGAAGTCCATGTGTTCGCCCGGAGGGAGCGCCACGATAAATTCCTTGATAAACGTGGCCACGTTTTTATTTGAAACGACGGTACATTCATATTCTTTCACGCCGAACACTTCGTCGGGTACTTGAACCGTCATGTCGTTTTTCACTTTTGTCTGACATGCCAGACGCCAATGATCCTTGATTTGCTTACGGGAGAAGAAGACTTTTTCCGTCGGCAGAATATCTCCTCCTCCTTCGGGCACCTGTGCACGACACTGGCCGCATTTGCCGCCGCCGCCGCATGCCGACGAAAGGAAGATATTCCCGCTCTGCAACGCGCCGAGCAGTGTACCGCCAATCGGCGTTTCGATTTCTTTTTCTCCGTTTACCGTCATCTTTACATTGCCCGACGGCACAAGCTTGGCTTTCGCAGCCAGCAGCAGCACGACCAGCAGCAGCACGATGATCAGAAAGACCACCACACTCGTTCCGACGGTCAGTCCTGAGATTTCCAATAAAACCATTTTTTATACTGTTTATGCGTTAATACTCAAATTTTGAATCCCGAGAAGCACATGAAAGCAATTCCCATCAGACCGGTCAGAATAAACGTGATCCCTAATCCGCGAAGAGGCTTCGGTACATCCGAATAGGCCAGCTTCTCACGGATAGCCGCCATACCGACGATAGCCAGCAACCAGCCTATACCCGATCCGAAGCCGTAGACCGTAGCCACGCCGACGTTGGCGAACGCACGTTGCTGCATGAACAGCGAACCGCCCATGATGGCGCAGTTTACTGCAATCAACGGCAAAAAGATTCCCAACGAAGCATAGAGGGAAGGGGCGTATTTCTCGACAATCATTTCGACGAGCTGCACAAACGAGGCAATCACGGCAATAAAGAGGATAAACGAGAGGAAACTCAAGTTTACATCCTGAAAGCCTTCGCCGAGCCAACTCAACGCACCTTCTTTCAAGACGTAGTTCTCGAGCATATAGTTGATCGGAAGGGTGCAGACAAGCACAAACGTAACCGCCAGTCCCAAACCCAGCGCCGTTTTCACGTTTTTCGACACCGCAAGGTACGAACACATACCGAGATAGTATGCGAAGACCATGTTATCGACAAAAATCGAACGGATAAAGGTACTTAATATATTTTCCATAATTTATTACGTTGTTTCAAGAGTTAATTTTCTTCCTGCAAATCTTTGTTGCGCGAACGATGAATCCAGATGATCAGTGCACAAAGAATAAGCGCCATCGGCGGCATAATCATCAAACCGTTATTTACGTAACCCAGATCGTAGAAGGCCTGCGGAATGACCTGATATCCAAGCAAAGTGCCCGATCCGAACAATTCGCGGAAGAAAGCAACCACAATGAGGATAATACCATAGCCAACCCCGTTTCCGACTCCGTCGAGGAACGATTCCCACGGCCGGTTACCGAGCGCAAAGGCTTCGAGACGTCCCATCAGGATACAGTTTGTAATAATCAGTCCCACATAAACAGAAAGCTGTTTGCTCACGTCGTAAGCAAAGGCTTTCAGCACCTCATTGACGATCGTTACCAGAGCCGCCACCACCACGAGCTGGATAATGATACGGATACGGTTCGGGATTGTTTTACGCAGCAACGAAATAATCACATTCGCAAAAGCTACCACGGCGATTACCGAGAGCGTCATTACGATGGCCGGTTGCAGCTTCACGGTCACCGCCAGAGCAGAGCAGATACCAAGCATCTGCACGATTACCGGATTGTTTTTGTTTACCGGATTGAATAAAATCTCTTTATTTTTTGTTGATAATCCCATAGCTTACTGTTTTTGTGTCGTTAAAAATTGGGCATAGCTGCCGATACTTGTCCGAAGCATCGCGTTGACGCCGTTACTCGTGATCGTTCCACCCGAGATCCCGTCTACATAATCCTGTCCTTCGGCTTTGTTTCCGCTTTTCACGACGGCAATCGATTTGAACACTCCGTCGCGGAAGAGCTGCTTCCCCGGAAACTGTCCGGAGAACGCTTTTGACGTAATCTCTGCTCCTAATCCGGGCGTCTCGCTGGCGTGGCTGAAATCGGCGCCGAAGACCGTATTGCAATCATCGTTGACCGAAAGATAGCCCCACACCGGCCCCCAGAGGCCTGCGCCGTACATGGCCAGAATATATTTCGTCTGTCCGTCGATTGTTGCCACAAAAACCGGATAGACCCCACGCGCAAAGGCTTTCTCTACCTCTTCGCCAAAGGCGTCACCGTCGGTACGTTGTCCGTCGGCATCGACGAGGAACGCTTCTTTGATCAGTTCGTTATATTTGGCTTCGACCTCGTCGGCCGGGACCGAAACGTTGACGGCACGCAAAATCTGTTGCCGTTTATCATTGGCTTCGTTGGCCTTCTGGGTCGAACGTAATGCTTGCGAAGTAAAGGCCAGCAGAAGTGCGACGAAAACGACCATCACGGCCGCATACAGCACCGTATAAGTGTTGCTGTTCGTATTCAGCCCGGCTTTGCTCTTTTTTTCTTTTTCCATTCTCTTCTCCTCCTTCATTTAGCGATTGGTTTAACACGGTTGTTGCGACGTTTGATGTTCGCATCCACCACATAGTAATCGATCAGCGGTGCGAAGATATTCATCATCAGGATCGCGAGCATCATCCCTTCGGGATATCCGGGGTTGAGCACACGGATGCAGATGGCCAGAAAGCCGATCAGAAGTCCGTAGATCCATTTGCCTTTTTCCGTACGTGCGGAGGTCACAGGGTCGGTGGCCATAAATACGGCACCGAAGCAGAAGCCTCCCAATGCGAGATGCTCATACCACGGCATATTCGCCATGGCATTGCCTTCTATCCCGAAAGCATTGAACATAAGTGCGGTCAATGCGCCGCCGACAAAGACGGAAAACATTGTTTTCCAGCTTGCAATTCCCGTCCATATCAGCAGGATGGCGCCCAGCCCGATAGCGATGACGCTTGTTTCGCCGATCGATCCCGGGATCAGTCCGGTGATCATATCCATCGAGAACGCGGGATAGCCTGTGGAGCTTGTGGCCGTCGAGGCGATGCCCAGCGGTGTGGCGCCCGAGAAACCGTCGACAACGGTGCCGGCGCCGAGACCGAACATATCGGCCGTACGGATAAACACCTTGTCGCCCGACATGGCCGCCGGATAAGCAAAGAAGAGGAACGCACGCGTCACGAGCGCTACATTGAAGATGTTATATCCTGTTCCGCCGAATACTTCCTTGGCGAAGATCACGGCTAATGCCGTGGCCACGGCGATCATCCACAGTGGCGTGTCGATCGGTACAATCATCGGGATCAGCATCCCCGAAACGAGAAATCCTTCCTGAATTTCTTCTTTCTTCCACTGGGCTACGGCAAATTCGATACCCAGCCCCACGACGTACGAAACGATGAGTTTCGGAAGTACGGCCAGAAAACCGAAGAGGAACGCAGACCACAAGTCCTGCACGGCTCCGATGGCCAGATTATGTTGGTAGCCCACATTATACATTCCGAAGAGCAAGGCCGGTATCAGTGCAATGACCACCACGGTCATGGTACGTTTCGAGTCGATGCTGTCGTGAATGTGTACGCCCGACCGGGAGGTTGCGTTGGGGACAAACAGGAACGTTTCGAATCCGTCGAATACGGATTGAAACATCGACAGTTTGCCTCCTTCCTCAAAAGCCGGTTTAATCTTGTTGAGATAATTCCTTAACGCTTTCACTTTTATTTATTTGTTTATGATTAATATCAATAGTTCGTTTGTTTAGCCCGCGATAGCCGGCGAATCATGACTTGCGCAGTTTGCGATCGGCGGAAGGGTTTACCGCAACCGGATGCCGCGAAAGGCTCACTTTTCAGCTTGTACCGTCGGGGTAGCAACTTTTTTCTCGATTAATTCATTTCTTTATAAAGCATGTCGAGTCCGTTGCGGACGATTTTCTGAATCTCGATTTTCGACGTATCGACAAATTCGCAGAGCGCAAAATCTTCGGGTGCGATTTCGTAGATACCGAGGCTTTCCATCTTATCGATATCGTAAGCGATGATGGCCTTGAGCAGGTATTCGGGATAGATATCCATCGGGAAAACCTTGTCGTATTCGTTCGACATGATCATGGCCCGCCTGCCGCCTTTGATTCGTGCATCGAGGCTGTACTCTTTCCCGTTTCCAAGCAGCCACGAGAAATAGCTGTGCGACATGCTGAACTTTCCGAAGCCCGGCATAGCCCATCCTATGAACTCATTCACGTCGTCGCCTTCGGGGATGGCGGTGATTTGCGTATCGTATGCGCCGAGAAAACCGTCAGTCGTCACCTTCGTACCGGTCAGTACGTTTCCGCTGATCACGCGTACATGTCCGTCTGCGATCCGTCCGTCTGTCAGGCTGTTGATCCGGCATCCGGCAATTACTTTGGTATAGCCGCGTTCGTTCATCTCCGAGCCGGTCAGCGCGATGGTGCGTGTAAAATCCATTTTCTTTTCTTTGAACAGGCGGCCGATCGTCAGCACGTCTGCTGCACGAAGCGTCCAAACGGTTTCGCCTTTATTGACGGGTTTGAGATGGTTGATCATTACCCCGACGTTGCCTGCCGGATGCGGACCGAAAAGTTCCACGACTTCAACGCCCTTCATGCTGCGTAGCGGTGAGCCGGGTTTCACACCGAGGTAAACGGTGCCCTGCGTAAGTTTCGTCAGCGCCTGCAGACCGCTTTGGAGTAAGTCTTCCTCGCCTTGGACGATAAAATCGAAATCCGGTGCCAGCGGCGCCGTATCGTAAGCCGTGACGAAAATGTCGCGCGGGGTATCCGAAGGGATAGCCACCCGGTCGTATGGCCGCTGTTTGATGCAGGGCCACAAACCTGTTTCGAGCAGAAGAGCTTTTAATCCCTCAACGTTGTACGATGTCAGGTCTTTGATGTCGAATGTTTCAAATTTGTTCTGTGCATCGGGGCGCACGATAATGCTCAGCACTTTGCGTTTTTCGCCGCGGTTGACTGCCGTCACCTCGCCGCTCACCGGCGATACGAACTTGATCTCCGGATAGACTTTGTCCATCATCAGCGGCGAACCGGCCTTGACCTTATCGCCTGTGCGAACAAGCACCTTGGGTACGATGCCGACGTAGTTGTCGGGCACAATCGCGTAGCTGTCGGCAGCCTCGGCATGGACATACTCCAACGGCGCCTTGCCTTTGAGGTTTATGTTCAGGCCTTTTTTGATTTTAACCACATTTGCCATGTTTCTTATATGTATTTTTGATTCTGATTTTTCGCGCAAAAGTATATACTTTTTCGATGTTTTAAAACAGAACCTTGACAAATTACGGAAAAAATTCTCCAATATGTGCGGAGGCACTAAAAAATACGTTCGCAACCTCGCGACAGCTTCCCCAAGTGCTTCGGCATGCTTTCGCAACTTTGCGATACCTTCGCCGGGTACTTTCCTGTCTTTTCGCCACGTTGCAACTACTTATCGTCGGATCATTTTTCTTCTTAACCCCACATTCCGGCATAAATTGTTGCAAGAATGCTAACAACCATTAACAATTGACGGTTATACACAGGCGTTTTCCGATGTTTACGCGATGTGTGGAGAGAGCAATCCCTCGATTTGTTCTACCTTTGTCTGCAAAAATGTAAGAATGTACAAGGTGATTTTTGCAACAGCCGTTTTCCTGTTCCTGCTTCCGCAATGTACGGATTCGCAGACAAAACGGATTCGCATGCAGCCGTTTCAGGTGATGTTTTATAATGTGGAGAATTTGTTCGACACGGCAGATGATCCGGTCACGAACGATAATGAATACCTGCCGGATGGTGTACGGAAATGGACGCCGAAACGTTATTATGAGCGTTTGCGGCAGACAGCCAAAGTCATCACGGCCGTGGGTAAATGGGATATGCCCGCACTCGTAGGACTTTGTGAGGTGGAAAACGACACCGTGCTGACCCATCTGCTGCATCGTACACCTCTGAAGGAGCATCGCTATCGTTACTGCATCACCCGGGGGAATGACCCGCGCGGTATCAACAACGCTTTGCTCTATCGGAACGAACGGTTTAAGTTGCTCGGTCAACGTTCGATACGGATCCGTTTTACACGCAAAGGAAAACGTTCGCGGGATATTCTGCATGCATGGGGACGGGTGGTTACGGGCGATACGCTCGATGTGTTGGTATGCCATTTCCCTTCGCGCTCGGCCGGTAAGAAGAAGACAGAGCCCGACAGAATCGATGCCGCGCTGTGTGTGCGTCGACTGTGCGACTCGCTTTATAGCGTAAGACGCTGCACGCATATCATCGTAATGGGCGACTTCAACGATACGCCGGCCGACGAGAGTATCGCCGTCATGACGCACGCCGCCAAGCCCGAACACCGACTGACGAATCTCTTTGCCGACAAGGAAACGCTGAACTTTGCCGGAAGCCATAAATTTAACGGCGAGTGGTCTCAGCTCGATCAGATGCTCGTCAGCCTGCCATGGAAGGCGCGTCTGAAAGAAGGCGGAACGCAAATATTCGCCCCGTCGTTTCTGTTGACCGACGACAAACGACATAACGATAAGCGGCCGCGCCGAACGTATCAGGGGTACACGTACAAAGGCGGATTCAGCGACCATCTGCCCATCGTGGCGGAGTTTTTCTTATCTTTGCCCCAATAACTTTTTTATAGAAGAGCAATAGAGTAGGACGATGAATAAATGGAAGAAAATGCTGCTCGTCTGTCTGGGTCTCACAGGGCTTACCGTTTCGGCGCAGACGTTTCGCAGCCCTGTCGACATCCCGATACTGCTGAGCGGGAATTTCGGAGAATTGCGCAATAATCACTTTCATTCGGGGATTGATTTCAAGACGCAGGGTGTCGAAGGAAAAAATATTCGCGCCGTAAAAGACGGGTATGTCTCCCGCATCCTCGTGTCGCCGTGGGGATACGGACATGCGCTTTATGTGAAGCATCCGGACAGTACGATGTCGGTCTACGGTCATCTGCGTAACTTTGCCGGCCATATCGCAACGTATGTCAAAGAACAGCAATACGCACAGGAGCGTTTCTCCGTCGATTTGTCGCCCGAACCGTCGCAGTTTCCGGTCAAGGCCGGCGAGTTGATAGCCCTGAGCGGCAACACGGGCAGCTCGGGCGGGCCTCACCTGCATTTCGAGATACGCGATCTGCGCACAGGCGAGCCGGTCGATCCGATCGTGTATTACAAGGACAAAATCAAAGATACGCGGCCTCCGAAGGTACGTTCCGTGATGATCTGCCCCGTCGGAGGACAGGGCGTCGTCAACGGGTCTCAGCAAAAGCAGCATATTAAGGTTGTCACTGCGAAAGACGGCCGGCAGTCGGTGACGGGTAAAACGGAAGCGTGGGGAAAGATCGGTTTCAGTATCCATATCGACGACTATATGAACGGCACGAGCAACGTGTACGGTGTAAAGGAAATCACAATGCGCGTTGACGGCAAAGAAATGTTTCACAGCTATCAGGACCGTTTTTCGTTCGATGAGACGCGTTACCTCAATGCGTGGGTCGACTTTGCCGAGTGGCGCGGAAAAAAATCGTTTTATACGAAAACGTTTGTCGAGCCGGGTAACCGCCTGCGGTTTATGACCAGTAAGAACCGCGGCTATCTGACCGTCGACGAAGCAAGGACATACCACATCGAATTTGAACTCACGGATGCGTTTGGCAATACCGGACGACTTGCGCTGGCCGTGACCGGACGCCCGCAGACGATTCTTCCGCCCGATACGGCCGGTGCGACACACTTCTACCATAGCGGAGAAAACCGCTTCGGGGCAAGTGGTATCCGGATGCATATCCCGCGCGGTAACTTGTATAACGATTTGTATTTTCGTCACTCCTCATACGCCGATACGGCGTATTACTCCGAGGTTCACACGGTACATGATACACCCGTTCCGCTGCATCGCAACGGGCATCTCTCACTTCACCTGCTCGCCGATACGCTGGCCGACAAAGGAAAATACGGCATTGTCTCGGTTGATGGGCGTAGAAAGAACTGGATCGGCGGATCGTATCGCGACGGCTGGATCGATGCCGACATCACCGAACTGGGTAAACGCTATGCCGTCGATGCCGATACGGTGCCGCCTGTCATTACCGCCGTCGATTCGTCTCTCTGGAGAAGTAAAGAAATGATTATCCTCCGCCTGACCGATAATCTGAGCGGGATAGAGGAATATCGCGGCGAGATAGACGGCCGGTTCGCTCTCTTTGAACTCGACGGCAAGAAAGCAACCGCGCGTTACTTCTTCGACCGTCAACGCCTCACACGAGGGCGGCATACTCTCCGGATGACCGTAACCGACGGCTGCGAGAACCGCACGGTCTACCATGCCGATTTCGAATGGTGATAACAGGTTTGGCATAGCCGGAACGTACCATCTTCATAAATGGCCTCCGGAAGTGAAGAAATCGATATCGGATGAATGAAAAAACTGAACCGATGCGTACCATTATCTGAAAAAAAGAGCCTATCTTTGTCAGACCTTCTGCCAATTTTACTGGGCGGAGAAAAAAGAAATAAATACACAATAAAGCATAATATCATTTCTGATTATGGAACATACGGAATTATTAGAACAGGTGAGGAAGAAAGCTCAGGTCTGGCTGGGCTCGGAGTATGATGAAGAAACGCGTAACGAAGTGCAGTCCCTGCTCGATAAGGAAGACCCGACCGAGCTGATCGAAGCCTTCTACAAGGATTTGGAGTTCGGAACCGGAGGATTGCGCGGCATCATGGGCGTGGGCAGTAACCGGATGAACATTTATACGGTCGGAGCGGCTACGCAGGGTTTGTCAAACTACCTGAAAAAGGAATTTGCGGAGTTGGAACAGATCAAAGTCGTTATCGGTCACGACTGTCGTAACAACAGCCGCCGGTTTGCCGAGATTTCGGCCGAAATTTTTTCGGCCAACGGCATCAAGGTGTATCTTTTTGAAGACCTCCGACCGACACCGGAGGTATCGTATGCCATCCGTAAGCTGGGATGTCAGAGCGGTATTATCCTGACAGCCTCGCATAATCCGAAGGAATATAACGGTTACAAGGCATATTGGGACGATGGAGCGCAGATGATTGCTCCGCACGACAAAAACACGATTGCCGAAGTCAATAAAATCCGCAACGCGGCCGATATCCGGTTCGAAGGAAAGAAGGAATTGATCGAACTGATCGGTAAGGAGATCGATGAGCAGTACATCGCGGACTTGAAGACTGTTTCGCTGTCGCCCGACTCGATTGCGCGGCATCATGACATGAAGATCGTGTATACGCCGATTCACGGTACGGGGGTACGTATAATTCCCCAAGCGCTCGGCGCATACGGGTTCACGAACATCATTCACGTGCCTGAGCAGGATGTGGTGAGCGGTGATTTCCCGACGGTCGTATCGCCTAACCCCGAAGAGCCGGCAGCCTTGTCGATGGCTGTCGGGAAGGCCAGAGAGACCGGCGCCGAGCTGGTGCTGGCTTCCGACCCGGACTCCGACCGCGTTGGGGCAGCCGTGAAGAACGATGTCGGCGAATGGGTGCTGATCAACGGCAATCAGGCAGTCGTCCTTTTCGTTTATTATCTGCTGACGCGTTGGGAAGAACTGGGACGGTTAAGCGGCCGGGAATACATTGTCAAAACGATTGTTACGACCGAGACGGTTCGCGCCATCGCGGAGCGCAGGGGCGTCGAGATGTACGATGTTTATACCGGTTTCAAGTGGATTGCCGAGGTGATGCGCAGAAACGAAGGCAAGAAACAATATATTGGCGGTGGAGAAGAAAGTTACGGATTCCTCTGTCAGGACTTTGTGCGTGACAAGGATGCCGTATCGGCCTGCTGCATTCTGGCCGAGATGACGGCTTGGGCAAAAGACAAAGGATGGTCGCTCTATCAGTTGTTGCAACAGATTTATCTCGAATACGGCTACTCGAAAGAGGTGAATATCTCTGTCGTTAAGAAGGGCAAGAGCGGCGCCGAAGAAATCGAGGCGATGATGAACGGTTTCCGCAATCATCCACCGACGGAGATTGCCGGATCGAAAGTGACGCTGATCTACGATTATGCTTCGCTGAAAGGACACAGTTTTACCGATAACGAAACGTTTGCACTGCACATGCCTACGACCTCGAACGTGCTGCAATATTATACGGAAGACAATACGAAAGTGTCGGTTCGTCCGTCGGGCACGGAGCCGAAGATCAAGTTTTATTGCGAGGTACACATCCCTGATGTCCGTACGTCTGAAGACTTGCGGACGGCCGAGGCCGAAGCCATGAAGAAGGTCGAACAGATCAGGGCATCGCTTGGCATCTGAGGCTTTTGAAAAAATAGACGATACGGGACGGTTCGTAAACATAAAGGGAGAGATGCGTCTCAAACAAACACGAAGACGCATCCCTTTCGTGTTCTTTTTCCGCTCTGTTTGCCGGTTTCATGGAGCCCCTCACCCGTCCCCGCCTACCGTCCGGCACGTAAGTTTCCGGCCTGTATGTTGAAGAGACGCTGTTCGGCCAGCGCTTCATATTTCGTGCCCGGCCGGCCGTAGTTACAATACGGATAGATGCTGATGCCACCGCGCGGGGTGAAGAGTCCCGTCACTTCGATATACTTCGGTTCCATCAGGCGAATCAGGTCGTTCATGATCAGGTTCACGCAGTCTTCATGAAAAGCGCCGTGCCCGCGGAAACTGAAGAGATAGAGCTTCAGGCTCTTGCTCTCCACCATCTTTACGTCGGGGAGATAATCGATCCATATCGTTGCAAAATCGGGCTGTCCCGTGATGGGGCACAAGCTCGTAAACTCCGGGCATTCGAAATGTACCCAGTAATCGCGTTCGGGATGTTTGTTCGTGAACGCCTCCAGCACTTCCGGCGCGTAATCTTGCCGGTAAGTCGTCGCTGTCCCTAAAAGTGTCAATTCTTTATTTTCCATAAGAAGGCCAAAATACAACTTTCCGTAATTTGTTCTTTTGCGCTCTTTGCAAACTTTGCGGTAAAATGACTGCGAGGACCGAAAAGGTTATGTAAAGCACACACGTTCGTTTGGTCGAAATATTTCAACGCAACGCTTCGTCATCGTCTCCCTCATCGAGGTCCGGATCATCAGGGAGTTCCTCTTCTTCGACAGCCGGGATCTCCCAATCTTCTTCGTCGTCGATCGGGACGAAGCGCATGTCCATATCGCGGTGGACAATCTGTTCGGCGTCGTGAAACGTTTCTCGGTTCAGTTCGTTCCAGAGCAGGTCTTTGAGTTCCGCAATTCCTGCGCCCGTGACCGATGAAATAAATAGATGCGGGATATCGTCAGGGAGTTCTTCGGCCAGGGCTTTCCTCAGTTCATCATCTAACAGATCGCTTTTGGTGATGGCCAGCACCTTGTTTTTGTCGGCCAGACCGGGGTTATACTGTTCCAGTTCATTACGCAGGATATCATATTCTTTCCGAATATCGTCGGCGTCGGTGGGGATCATAAACAGAAGCAGGGAGTTTCGTTCGATGTGGCGAAGGAAGCGGAGTCCCAATCCTTTGCCTTCGCTGGCGCCTTCGATGATGCCGGGGATATCGGCCATGACGAACGAGCGATTGTCGCGGTATTTGACAATGCCCAGATTCGGTTCGAGCGTGGTAAACGGATAATTGGCGATTTTAGGTTTGGCTGCCGAAACGACTGAGAGTAGTGTTGATTTCCCTGCATTCGGGAAACCGACGAGACCGACGTCGGCCAGTAATTTGAGCTGTAGCACGACCATGCGTTCCCGGTACGGTTCGCCGGGCTGTGCATAGCGGGGCGCCTGGTTCGTCGCTGTTTTGAAATGCACGTTACCTCGTCCGCCTCGTCCGCCTTGCAGCAGCATCACCTGCTGACCGTCGGTGGTGACATCGCAAAGGTATTCGCCTGTCTCGGCATCGAAGGCGACGGTGCCGCACGGCACTTCGATGATACGGTCTTCGCCGTCTTTACCGGTACTGCGTTTGCTGCTTCCTCCCTGTCCGGAGGTGGCGAGGATATGGCGTTCGAACTTGAGGTGAAGCAAGGTCCAGTAGTTACGGTTGGCGCGCAGATAGATATGTCCGCCCCGTCCGCCGTCTCCGCCGTCAGGGCCTCCGCGCGGGATGTACTTCTCTCTCCGGAAATGGGCAGAGCCTGCCCCTCCTTTTCCCGAGCGGCAATAAATTTTTACATAGTCTACGAAATTCGATTCGGCCATAGGACATGTTCAGGATGGTTGTTGCATCATGAAACAATACGTTTTTTAGCGATCCGTTACTTTTTTTATCGCTTCGACGATGCGGTTGAAAATATCTTCGATTGATCCGGTTCCCTTGATGGCCGCATGTTTTCCTTCGCTGATGTAGTGCGTAGCCAGCGGAGCGGTCTGTGTGTGATATACATCGAGGCGTGACTGGATGGTCTCGAGGTTGTCGTCCGATCGCCCCGATATTTTCCCGCGTTCGACAAGGCGGGCAATCAGTTCGTCGTCGTCGACTTGCAGGTCGAGCAGGATCGAGACATCCGTACCGCGTTCGTTAAGCATCTCTTTCAGGGCAATGGCTTGCGGGATGGTGCGGGGGTAGCCGTCGAAGATGACACCTTTCGAGTCTTTTTTGCCATCGAGGAATTCACCGATCAAGCGGATAATCAGCTCGTCCGGAACGAGTTGACCCTTATCGATGTATGTTTGAGCCGTTTTTCCCAGTTCGCTGCCTTCACGGATCGCATTGCGCAGCATGTCACCCGTCGAAATGTAATCGAGGCCGTAATATTCGACCATTCGTTTGCTTTGTGTCCCTTTGCCTGAGCCGGGCGCACCGAAGATTACGATATTTAACATAAGTTCTTATAGATGAAATGATAATTAATTGTTCCTGATTTGGTAGATGTCGCGTGTCGAGCGTCCCAGTCCGTCATAGTCGAGTCCGAATCCGACGATGAAGTCATTTTCGATTTCCATGCCCACGTAGTCGGGGTGGAGGTCACATTGCAGCGACGCGGGTTTGATGAGCATTGTAGCCAGACGCACATCAGTGGCACCTTCTTCTTTGAGTCGCCGCGTCACGTAGTGCATGGTTAGTCCCGTGTCAATGATATCTTCGAGCAGTACGATGGGGCGGTTGCGTGTATTACTGCGGATGGGTAGCAGTTCTTTGACGATGCCGTCCGATTTGGTGCCGTGATATGACGAATAGGCAGCAAAGGTCAGTTCGCTCGTGACCGGGAGTTTACTCATCAGCTCGGCCACGAACATGTAGGCTCCGTTGAGGATCCCCACGTAGAGCGGGTCTTTTCCTTCCATATCCCGCCGAATCTCTTCGGCCATCCGTTCGATGGCCCAGACGATTTCCTTTTCGGGGATATATAATTCAAACACCTTATCTTTCAGTCGGATTTGCTTTTCCATCGTCTTTTTGCTTTTGTTTAGGGATGCAAAGATACGTGATAATTTTCAGAATTGTATCAGGGTAAATGAAAATCCGGTTGTGGATAGGCGGAAGGCGGAGGAGAGAGGGGCATCGTCGGCTTGTGCGATCAGGTATGACCGGCAGGTCTTGTACGTTTTGTTGCGATGGTGAGAGGATATCCTGAAAAGTTTGTATTTTTGTCTTTTAAATAGAGCAAAAGATAAATAATCAATGAATAAAATCGATATAAACGGGTATAAATCGATCCGTCAATTAAGTTTGGAACTTAAGCCCATCAATATTCTGATCGGTGCGAATGGTAGTGGTAAAAGTAATTTTCTCTCTTTTTTTGACTTTTTAAAGCAGATATACCGTCGTAATTTGCAGGAATCTGTAGCTCTGAAAGGAATCGATACCTTTTTGTATAAAGGAGAAAAAGTGACAACCGAAATTTCGGCTCATCTTCATTTCCCGAATACTAATGGATATTCTTTTATTTTGAAAAAAGGAGATGATCGTTTTATTTTCACCGAAGAAGCGTTGTGGTGTGATAATCCTCAATACCCGAACCCTTTTGATGTTACATCCGGAAAGTTAGGGCCCGAATCAAAACTGAGTTCTCAGACAATACCGCGAGCTTATTATATTCGTCGTTATCTGGATCAATTAGCCAAATATCATTTTCACGATACCGGTGAAAATTCCCCTTTCAATAAGGTATCGAATATCGAGAACGATATATTTTATCTTTACGAAAAAGGAAGTAATCTCTCCGCTTTATTGTATCATATTCGGGAAAAAGAACCGATCGTTTATCAATTGATTGTTCAGACAATCCAAAGCATTGCTCCTTATTTTTTCGATTTTTTTCTGCGTCCCGAAAAGAATGGTAATCTCAAGCTCCGGTGGCAAAGCAGATACAGCTCTACGGTGTACGGTGCCAGCGATTTATCCGACGGAACAATCCGTTTTATAGCTTTGGCAACCTTGTTTCTTCAACCCGGTTTATCACAGACCATCATCATCGATGAGCCGGAGCTGGGGTTGCATCCGGCAGCAATAGCCAAACTTGCCGGATTGATCCGATCGGTAGCTGCCAAAGGTTATCAGGTCATTATTGCTACTCAATCGACCGATTTAATCAGCCATTTTGATCCGGAAGACATTATAACCGTCGATCAAATTGACGGAGAGAGTCGTTTCACACGGCTTGATTCCAAAGAGTTGGCTGTTTGGCTTGAAGATTATACGATTGACGATCTATGGAAGAGAAATATCATCCGCACGGGGCAACCTGTTGTTATAACTAATGTAAATATATGAAAAGGATTAGAATTATTTGTGAAGGACAGACCGAACAGGAATTTGTGAATAAAATGTTGACACCGGCGTTCTCCCGTAAGCAGATTTTCTTTCATCCATCATTAATCAGGGCTTCAAGAGGAGGAATTATACGATGGGAGTTGCTGAAAAAAGAAATAGAGACACATCTGAAAGTTGATAAAGAGGCGTATGTGACTACTTTTATCGATTATTACGGTGTATCCAAAAAACACGAATTTCCACAATGGGATAGTGCACATGAGATTCCGGACAAGAATGAACGTATGGATTGTCTGGAGCAGGCAATGCGGGAAAATATTGATCCGGACTTTCGTCACAGGTTTATTCCTTATTTCCAATTGCACGAATTTGAAGCATTGCTTTTTTGCGATATGGATGTTTTCCATAAGCAGATTTCTCCGACGGATTTAATCGGAAAAAAAGAGTTGAAAGAAATATTTAATCGTTATTCCAATCCGGAAATGATTAACAATAATAAAACGACCTCTCCTTCCCATCGATTGGAAAGTATTATCAAAGGCTACAATAAAGTGGTTTATGGTAATATCATTGCCGAAGCAATAGGTCTGGAATGTATCAGAACGAAGGCTCCGAGATTCGATGCATGGTTAAACCGTATGGAAGATAGCTGAAAAGATCGAAAAAATACCATAGACTAAATACGATTTTGCTGATAGCAGGTGTTTGATAATTGATTATTTACTGATGATAAAAATAGATCATATAGCCTTATATACAAGGCGTCTGGAAGTTTGCCGGGCATTTTACGAAACGTATTTCGGGGCTACGGCCGGCACGATGTATCATAACCCGAATACGGGATTGAAAACGTATTTTCTGAGTTTTACAGGTGATACCCGTCTGGAGATTATGGAACGTCCCGATGTGGGAGAACGTCCGGACAAGGCGTTGAGTGAAGGGTTTATTCACCTCGCTTTCAGTACAGGCAGCCGTGAGGCCGTCGATCGGTTGACTGCGAGGCTGGTGGCCGACGGGTATGCGTGTGTCGGTCGGCCGCGAGTTACGGGCGACGGGTATTATGAAAGCGTCGTGACTGACCCCGACGGCAATCGGATCGAAATCACCATATAATAGATGTCGACCCTGTTATTTTTGATGACTTTGCTCCCGGTCGTGTTCATGTTGCACGACTTTGAGGGAATTGTACACATGTCGGGCAGAGTGGGGGATATATCGCAAAGATATGCCGGTAATCCTTACGTTTGTCCTGTTGTTACTGTATTGTCTCTGTACGTTTGGACTGTTTGCCGAGGTAAAATATCGTTTTTTTTGTCTATGTTTGCTCGGTCAATAACGAATGAAAAGTAAAAACGTATGGATGAATTTGGAATTATTCTGTTTCTGGTTTTACTCTTTATAGTTTTGCCGATTATCGGCTGGGCCGTACTGCTTGGCCGTATCGGTGAGGTTTCGAAACGACTTCTTTCAATGGAGGCTCTGTTGGAAAAGTTGCTGGAAAAGAAGACGGATACATCGACCGAAGAAGAGGCGGTGGCTGTGCCTGCTATGCAACGTTCGGTCGAGCCTCCGGCCGTTCCCTCACAGACGGACAGGATGAAGGAAAAGACCGAAACACGCGAATATATAAGCGTAGTACCTCCTCCTCCGCCACGGGAGATCATGACTTCCGCCGCGCCTGTACCCCCGCCTCCCGCGCCCTTTGAGGTCGTACCGCCTCCCGTAAAATCATCGATGCCTGCTGCTTCGGCTGTTCCTCCCGCTCCGAAGCCAGTGAAAAAGATAAACTACGAAGAGTTTATCGGCGGAAACCTGTTCGGCAAAATCGGTATCTTCGTATTGGTCGTCGGTATCGGGCTGTTTGTGAAATACGCCATTGATAACGAATGGATCAACGAAGTGTCGCGAACGATTCTGGGCTTCGCCACAGGCTCCGGTCTGCTGGTTATTGCCGCAAGGCTTCAGAAGAAATACCGTGCTTTCAGTTCGTTGCTGGCCGGTGGCGCTTTTGCCACGTTCTATGTCACCGTAGCCGTAGCTTACCATTATTATCAACTGTTCTCTCAGCCGGTCGCTTTCGTGATTCTCGTCGTGCTGACCGTATTTATGGCTGTACTTTCCGTTCTGTACGACCGGCGTGAGCTGGCTGTTATTGCCCTCCTCGGAGGGTATATCGCTCCCTTCCTGACGAGCAGCGGCGATGGCAACTACATGGTATTGTTTTCCTACATCGCCATCCTGAACCTCGGTATGTTCGTGCTGTCGCTCTTCAAAAAGTGGGTCGAGCTACCCATGATTTCGTTCTTCTCGACCTGTCTTATTATGTTCGTATTTCTGATGAATACGAGCGTGATCGACCCCAACATGGCGTTGCGGTTACTTCTTTTCGCTTCGCTCTTCTACGTGATCTTCCTCTTGCCTCTGCTCTCCATCCTGCGTAACGACCGGGGATGGGTGTGGACCAATCGAATGCTGTTGGCGACCGTCGTGCTGAATAACTTTGCTTACATGGGATTCGGCCTGTTTTTTATCGATAAACTGTTGCTTCCGATGAAGATCGACGGGTTGTTATCGCTTGGTATCGCTATCGTTAATATGGCTGCCATTTTGTGGTTGCGGAAACGCCGGCTCGAATATCGGTTCCTGCTTCATACGTTGCTTGGCGTTGTGCTGACTTTCGTCTCCCTTGCTGTCCCTGTTCAGCTCGAAGGCACGTTCATCACCCTCTTTTGGGCCTCTGAGATGGTGTTGCTCGGATGGCTTTACGCCCAATCGAAAGCGCGGATGTACGCATATTTCTCCTTTATCCTCATACTGCTTACGTTGGTTTCATTCGTGATGGATATCGCTTCTTACGCAATCGGTCTGACGGAAGGGCAAACGATCTTTGCCAACAAATTGTTTGTTACGAATGCTTTTGTTTGCTTGAGTTATCTGGCGCTCGCCGTGCTGATAAGCCGTTATCGTGAAGCGTTCGATAAAACGTATATTCTGAGATATACGCCGGGCAATGCCGTGCTGATCCTGCTTTCCGTCGTTCTCGGAAATATGGTGGTGGTATGGGAGATGTCCCGTTTTATCGTTGCGGAAAGCCATATTTTGCTGTTTCAGACGAGTTATATCCTCTTCCTGAGCATCGTCTTGTCACGACGTTTCCGACTCGGTGCGGGTTGGTCGTGGGCGTACTTTTCGGGGATGCTCGTCAGTGCCGCGCTTTATGCGTACACCATTTTGCCTTACGAGGCCGAAAGTGGCCGTACGGCGTGGATGATTCTTGCAACGGTCGTGGCCGAATTAGTATGGAGCGGCCGACTTTACTACCGGAATACGCCGGCGCAAAGCTCAGCCGGTAATGGATTTACGATTTATCTCAGCCTGTTGGCTACCGCTACGTGGACGCTGGCTGTGCGTCACCTGCTGCATACCGTCGGATGGAACGACAGCCTGAGCGCCGGCTTCTCCATCGCATTCTCGATGGCGGGGTTGGCCTTGATGACACTGGGAATGCGGAGACACCTCAAGACGCTTCGGATATTGAGCCTCGGCGTGTTTGCCGTGGTGCTCGGTAAATTGCTGATCGTCGATGTCTGGACCATGCCGATGGCAGGGAAGATTGCCGTATTTATTTTGCTTGGTGTCATTCTTCTGCTGCTGTCTTTTCTGTATCAGAAACTGAAAAACGTATTGTTTAGTGATGAACGTGATGAAACCGAAAAGGAAGAGAACGGGTAAGGCTGCACTTACCGGTCTCCTGCTGTTGCTTTTGGGCAGCGGGATGATGGCGCAAACGTATCGCGCCACCTTGCCTCCCGTGGAGGCGGACAGTTTTTATGCCATCGACTTGCCGGCCCCGCTGATCGGCGCAGCCCGTGACGATCTGGCCGACCTGCGTATTCGTGACGAGCATGGTCGAGAGGTCGCGTATTTTGTGCGCGAAGCAACTTCCGTCAGTCGAGGACGTGACTTCGAACCATATCTCATCGAGCTGATCCGTCGAACGTTCCAGACGGATATCCGGATTCAAACGGATGGTGAACGTATTTCGTCGTTTATGGTACGGGTGAAACATGCCGATACCGACAAGAAAGCCATTCTCAAAGGCAGCGATGATGGTGAAAGCTGGTATGCGGTGAGAGATTGCATCCGGCTCTCGGAGCAAGCGGAGGTGCACGGGACGGAAGCACTGCTGACCGTCTCGTTTCCGGTTTCCGACTATCGTTATTATCTGCTGTCGATAAACGATTCGCTGTCGGCACCGCTGAACATCCTTTCCGTCGGACGTAACGGAGCGGGAGATACCCACATCCGTCACCTGATGAAGATACCCGCCACACATTACGCACTGCGTACCGATAACGATCGGAAGCAGACGGAGTTGACGTTGTCTTTTCCCTATCCTTATCGCTTTGAGGACGTGGTGTTTTACATTTCCGCTCCCGAAGATTACGATCGGGCGGTATGGCTGGCCGGTACGAAAATCGGGCGATTGCGCTCCGAAGCCGGCAGTGCACAAGCTCTTCCAAGTCTGCCGCACAGCATGGATACGTTGCGTTTCCGGATCGCGAACGGCGATGACCAACCGCTCCGAATCGATTCGGTTGCTGCGCGGATTGTCCGTCGTTATGCGGTGGCGCAACTCAAAAGAGGACGCTATACATTAACGTATGGCGATGCCGCAGCCCATGCACCGCAATATGACTTGACGTTTCGTAAACGTGTGTCGGATGATCTGCCGCATCTATCCGTCGTCTCGATCGAACATATCGGCGATTCGGACGAGCCTCCTCATCCGTGGATAGTCTTCCTGAAGACATACGGCGTATGGATCGTTATCGCTCTCGTAACGATACAACTTCTCTATATGGTTTGGCGGATGATGCGAAAGAGCGAAGGATGAATCAATCGGTTTCGTTGTCCGTATAGTTTCGCTTCTCGTCGATGATATATTCCGGCCGGTTCTTGATCTCGTCGAAGAGCACGCCGATGTATTGTCCCAGCACGCCGATAGTAAGCAGTTGGACACCTCCGAAAAAGACGACAACGGTCATGATCGAAGTCCAGCCTGTTTCGGCATTGCTAAACCCGTACAACTTGCCGAGCATAAACCAGATAGCCAGAATAATTCCGATGATGACGGCGATAAATCCCAAGCCCATAGCTAATCGCAACGGTTTCTTCGAGAAATACAGTAAGGCGTTTGACGCAAATCGGATCATTTTGCTCAACGGGTATTTCGTCTCGCCGGCCACGCGTGCCTTGCGCTCGTAATAGAAAGGTACTTGTTTGAAGCCGATCCAGCTGACCAGTCCCCGGATATATTTGCCATGTTCGCGCAGTCGGTTGAATTCGTTCATGATTTTTCGGTCGATCAGGCGAAAGTCGCCCGTGTCGAGCGGAAATTCGACTTCGCTCATCCGGTTCATCGTCCGATAAAACAGACGGGCGGTAAAGAGTTTGAAGAAACTCTCCTTATCGCGTGAGCGACGCACACAATAGATGCTGTTCGCCTGTTCTTTTTCGCGTAGTGCGAGAATCTCCGGGATCAGTTCGGGCGGGTCTTGCAGGTCAGCGTCCATGATGATGGCCAAGTCGGTATGGCAATTCCTGATACCCGCCGATACCGCCGGCTGATGGCCGAAGTTACGGGAAAAATGAAGTACTTTGACACGTCGGTCGGAGGCTGCAAGTTCATCGAGTATCATACGTGTCCTGTCACGGCTTCCGTCGTTGATATAGATGATTTCGGCATCGCACGGCAACGTGTCCAAAACGGCCTTGGTGCGTCTGTACGATTCGTGAAGAACCTCTTCTTCATTAAAACAGGGAATAATTACAGACAGACTTTTCATTCCTCCTTGTCCGATGTGTCGTTTTCATTCTTTTCACCATGGATGATCCGGGCGATCTCTTCATCGTTCAACTCTTTTACATTCGTGACGGTAAAACTTTTGGACAGGAAGTCGCCGTATTGGTTGCATTCTTCGATAATGTGCTCGATCAGTTGTTTGATGTCGGTACGTATCGGCATCAGCGCGAGCAGGTCGGCATAGGTCTCGTGTACGGTTAGCCGTTCGATGTCACAGTCTGCGTTCCGCATGGCAAAAGCAAACTCCCGCTCAATCACGTTTCGCTGATAATCGAGGAACGGTTTGTTTCCGTTTGTCTGAAGCAGGAGGTAGAAACGAAGTTTCCGGCCTTTGCCGCCCAGTCCGGTCGAGATATAGATTTGTTTCTCTTCCGACAGTTCGGACTCCAGCATGATCCGGCTTTCCATCAGCGCCATGTACGCCCAGTCGGTCAGTTCCGGATCGGGCGACTGCACATAGCGTTCCAATCTGCGGTACGACTTGACATCCTTCGACACGGCAAATATGGAAAGGATACGACGTTTGTATTCCCCGGTCGATTCGGGGTTGTAAAGGTCGCTCTCGAATTGCTCGAAGTCGTTTTCCGTCCATGGAACAGCTTCCTTTCTCAACCGGTCGGAGAACTTGAAATACTGCAACTGCTTCTCTACCGGAACGCGTTGTTCAAGCACATGAAAGTCTCCTTTCGTCTCCGACAGGAATTTCTGAAATTGTTTGAATTCACCTGATTGTTGCATCATCTGTCCTCCGTTTTTTTCAAACTAAACACAAAGATACGACATTTTTGCCAAATCGGGAAAAAAGCGTAGTTTTGCCTGCAAAAATAAAATCGCAAAAAACTAAAGCAAAAAATACGCAATTTCTATGAGCAGTCAGCTTATTCTTCTGATTATTGTCGCCTATTTTGGTCTGTTGTTGTTGATCGCATGGATAACGGGACGTAAGAGTTCGAGTAACGATGCTTTCTTTTTGGGAAACCGTAAGTCGCCATGGTATATCGTGGCCATCGGAATGGTGGGTTCGTCGCTCTCGGGGGTGACGTTCGTTTCGGTGCCCGGCTGGGTACGCCAGATCGATATGACGTATATGCAGACGGTGCTCGGCTTCTTCTTTGGTTATGTGTTGATTGCGAATGTGCTGCTCCCACTCTACTACAAGTTGCAACTCACCTCCATTTATACATATCTCGAAACGCGTATCGGGCGGCGGAGTTACAAAACAGGGGCCTCGTTCTTCCTGCTCTCGAAAATTATCGGTGCGGCGGCGCGGCTCTATCTCGTGGTGCTTATCCTGCAGACCTACGTATTCAGTACATGGAATATTCCGTTCGGGATTACGGTCATCGTCAGCATCCTGCTCGTCTGGCTTTATACTTACCGCAGTGGGGTGAAGACGATTATCTGGACCGATACGTTGCAGGCGCTCTGCCTTGTCGGGACGCTTGTGGTGATCATCTGGCAAGTAAAAGACCGGATGGGACTGGACATGACGGGCATGTGGCAGGCGGTTACGGACAGTCCCCATTTTCGTATGTTCGAGTGGAACGACTGGGGCAGTACGCAGCATTTCGTAAAACAGTTTTTCAGTGGCATATTCATTACCATTGTGATGACCGGATTAGATCAGGACATGATGCAGAAGAATCTTTCGTGCAAGAGTTTAAAGGATGCGCAGAAGAATATGTACACTTATGGACTGGCTTTTACGCCGATCAATTTTTTGTTCCTCTGTCTCGGAGTCCTGTTGCTCACGCTCGCTGCACGGCAAGGAATCACGTTGCCGGCTTCGGGCGACGATATCCTCCCGATGTTTTGTACCTCCGGCATCTTGGGAAGCACGATCCTGATTTTTTTCACTATTGGGATCATTGCGGCGGCCTTCAGCAGTGCCGACTCGGCGTTGACGGCGCTCACCACCTCGTTTTGCGTCGATATACTCGGCATCGAGAAAGAGCAGGCGAAGAAAGCCAAACAGACACGTATGAACGTGCATCTGCTTATCTCGGCGCTGTTCATCGTCATCATCATGATATTTAAAGCGCTGAATAATCGCAGCGTGATCGATGCGATCTATGTCATCGCCTCGTATACGTATGGCCCGCTGCTGGGGCTGTTTGCCTTCGGGCTGTTTACGAAACGTCAACCGATCGACCGGTATGTACCATACCTATGCATCGCCTCGCCCCTGATCTGTTTTACTCTCGAACAGTGGGTGTTGCATGTTGCAGGTTACCGGTTCGGATATGAGATGCTGATGATTAACGGCGCCATCACCTTTGTCGGGCTATGGCTTACTTCGCTTCGGAAAGTGAGAGGACGAACGGCTTGATCTGTCCGTCCCTCCTTATTCCCGGCCGCTCCAGTCGATACGTTGCGACACGTACATGACAACCGCAAGAATCACAAACAACCCGATACTTCCTGCAAGCAAGGCATATGTCTCCATTTGTATCAGTACGAAAACATACACGTACAGGCAGGTCAGCAGTGCACCGACAGTCAATGCCGTGCGTTTGATTTTCAGTATGCCGGCCATATAGCATGTGATCAGCGACACGGTCATGGCCGATGCCACGGTATAAGCTGTCGTAAAGCCCGTATGCTCCGAGATGGAGATCAACAGTGAATAGAACAGGCATAATGCCAACCCGATAAGCAGATACTGAAACGGGTGTACCTGTTTCTTTTGCAGCACTTCGACGAAGAAACTGACGACAAACGTGAGCAGGATGATCAGCATCGCATACTTGACCGAGCGCATCGATTTTTGATAATGTTGCACAGGCATCAGCATGTCTACGCCGAAGACCGATTGATCAACTTCGTCGTTCCAGTTGTCCTCGGTTAGCACCTGTGGGTAGTTGCGGTTCAGGTGCATCACTTTCCAGTCGCTCGTAAAGCCCGTTTCCATTACATTGCGATGATCGGGCAGGAAGGCACCGGTGAAACTTGGTGTTCGGCAGTCTGAGGTCAGCGCTACACTCGTCGTCTTACCGAGCGGAGCGAAATAGAGCGACTCCGATCCTTTGAGTTGCAGTCTTACGGAGAACGACACAGTTTGCCTGCGGCTGAACAGAGGGCGAACGTCCGCCTTACACGATACGCCCGAGGTTAGCAGCTGGCTATGCGGAATACCCGGATTGAAAACCAGCGTCTGTTCCCCGAAAGTCATCGTTACCTGTTCTTCGATACCGCGCAGGTCAGACATACCGATGTTGATCATCGCCTCATCTAATTGCAGATCGTTCAGGCTGCCTCCCGAAATGCTCAGGTCTTCAGGCAACACGAATGTCCCTTTCATCTTGATGGGGGAATTATAGACGATGACTTCGTACAGACCGCGCTTCAGTTCTTCCGTTCGGATGTCGCCGGTGATCTCGAGTGTTTCGGGCAGTACATTGATGACGCTGATGATTTTCTCAGTTTTCCCGTCACTATCCATTCTGACGACTTCTTTGAACGGGATGGTCAGCACGGGGCCGAGCACGGTCTGCGCGCCGCTCCATTTCTGATGTACCTCGTCGGTCGCACTTTCGGCCGTTCGCTCTCGCTCACCGATCAGGTTTTCGATCATCATCATCGGGATCATCAGCAGTACGGTCAATACTCCGATCAATGTTACTTTGATGAACATCCGCCAATGCGGAGGTAAATTCAACCTGTCTCTGACAAGAGGAGGAACTTCATGCCGGGAGACTGTCGGATTGTGTTCTGCTTGCGAATTGATTTTTTGAGTTTCCATCATTTTTTTCTTTTTTTACTTGTTTATATTATGGATAAATTAATGCTTGTATATGAAAAGAACTTTGAATTGCAAAGTTGATATGTAAAAAAATTATTTTTGATATGGTTTCATCCGTTCTTTCAGGAAGGCTTCGAGGGCGTTGATGTGGGCGATGAATGCTTCACGTCCGCTCTTCGTGATGGCAAATGTCGTATTCGGTTTACGTCCGATAAACTGCTTGCTGCTCTGAAGATAGCCGAGCGCTTCCAGACTGCGCATATGACTGGCCAGGTTACCGTCCGTCAACTCGAGCAGCGATTTCATCGTGACGAAATCGACCGATTCGTTGGCCATCAGTACGGACATGATGCCTAACCGCACCTTGCTTTCAAACGCTTTGTTTAGATCTTCCGGTATCGGTTTCATCGGGTGGGGGTAGGCCGGTCGTATTTGAGATGAAAGAAAATGCCGTAAACGATGTGAAAGACTCCGAAGCCCATGGTCCAGAATAACAAGGCGTGTCCTTCGACAAAGCTGTCGGCCAGACCGAGCAGCAGTTCGGCATAACCCAGATAGCGCGTATTCGAATACGTATAACTCGAGGCATTGATTAAAGCGATGCCGTAGAAAATCAGCATGACTGACGAGGTCAGTCCGTAGTGCTGTTTCCAGATCAGCGAGAGGCAGAGAATACCGCCTACAGCGAGCGGCAGAAAAAAGTTCAGTAACATCCGTTGGGCTGTACGGTCGAACACGAATCGCTGTCCGCTGCGTTTTGCTTTCCGTCGTGAGAAAAAGAATACTGTGGTCAGACACAGCACAACGAGTATTGCCGCAAAGATCAGCATTAACTGCATGCGATAAGGCGTGTTGACCTGCAGGCGCGGAAACGAAAGCAGGTCTTGCGACCATCCACCCGTACCGCCCAGCATGTAATACGCCACGACTGCCGAAATACACGCATACCCCCCGACTAAAATGGCCGATGCACCACTTAAACTCAAAACCTTTGACGATTTCTCCATCAAAGACCTGATTTCGTTTAAGGTGTTGAATACTTCTTTATTTTCCATTTTTTTAAAGTGCTTTGCGGTGCAAAGTTAATGCAAAGATTTAAACCCAGATTCCGCGATAGAAAAAATCTTATCTTTGCATTTTATAATTTCTAATGCGTAGCGATAGACACAAAGCCGGTATGAAGTTTGAGTTATCCTTTACCAATAAAGAGATTACGCCTTGGGGCGGAATGGTATTTTTGAAGCAAATGTTAGACAAAATCGGGTTTAAAGAACAGGTGTTTTCTTGCCATTCTTTACCTACCCAAAACTCTAATCGTGCTTATGATGTGGACGTAATTTTAGAGTCTTTTATAACCAGTATTTGGTGTGGTGCCAACCGCTTTTTGCATACCGAGGTTACTCGGGCAGATAAGGCATTGGGACACATCTTCGGTTGGAAACATACCCCTGCACAAGACGTTTACAAGCGATATTTTTCCAAATTCAATGCCAAAACCAATTTGGAAGTTGCTCGTCATTTCTTTAGTTGGTTTTTCAAGAGTTTGAATATTAACTTTTTTACACTCGATATTGACTCTTCGGTAATTACTCGTTATGGGGAACAGGATGGCGCTACAAAAGGCTATAATCCTAAGAAAAAGGGCAGAAAAAGTCATCATCCCCTCATTGCATTTGTCAACGATATAAAAATGGTTGCCAATTTTTGGCTTCGTAGCGGAAACACGAATGCTTCCCATAATTTCATTGGTTTTTTGGAAGAGACTTTAGCCATGTTTGGCAACAAAAAAGTCGGCTTGGTACGACTTGACAGCGGTTTTTGCCAGGGAAATATATTTGACTGTTTGGAGGAAAAATCTTTACCTTACATTGTTGCAGCCCGATTTACACACCCCATTCAACACCTGATAGACAAACAGGATTTTTGGGTAAAAGTAGATGACGGTATAGAGATTTGCGACAAAACCTATCAGGCACAATCTTGGCAAAAACCAAGAAGAATCGTTATTGTAAGGCAAAAAATAGAGAAAAGACCTCAAGCGGGCGGAAAACAGTTGAGCCTTTTCCCCGAAGATGAAATCCATCGTAACTACCGATACTCTGCCTATTTTACGAATCAAACCTGCTCAATGGTCGATGTTTGGAGAACCTACCGTATGCGGGGAGATGCTGAGAACAGAATAAAAGAGTTGAAGCAGGATTTTGGGGCTGAAAGTTTTAATCTAAAAGACTTTTATGCAACCGAAGCTGCCTTGATTTTTTCGATGACAGCCTACAATTTAATGTCTCTGTTCCGTCTATTTGTTCTTCAAGAAAAAACGCAAAAAACACTATCTACACTGCGTTACAGAACCTTTGCTATAGGGGCATATTTTGAAAGGACCGGCGATACGCTCAAACTAAAAATAGCACTTACTAAAAAACGACGAAAATGGTTCATCGGACTATGGGATTACCCCATAAATCTGAACCAAAAAATTCCTATTGCGTAATCTGGGTTAAACCGGCAAATAAAATCGTGAAAAAGATTGGGGCAGGTTCTTCCCGATCACGACAAGTCGCTTGTTGTATAGATGCAGTTGAGATAACCGCAGGAAGGCTTCGCAGGAGAAATGATCCGATATGAAAAAAGTACAAAGGGTATCTGTAATCATTCCGGGATGATTTGACAGATACCCTTTTGGATAAATGTTACTTTGAATGGACGGTAGACTTATTCGATAAAGACTTTACCGGAATATCCGCTGGCCAATCGAATGATATAGTATCCGCTTTCGAGGTCAAAAACACTCAAACCGGCCTGTGCGTCTTCGCGTTTGTACAGTTGTCCCGTCACAGTGTAAATATAGACCGTTTCATTGCGCTCCGTCTCTACGTACAGTTTGCCTTTATGCGCCCATGCCTTTTGAGGTTGCTCCGTGATGTTCGTATTGGCTAACGGAGTAATACCCGATACGGTTACTTTCAGGTCTCTTGTAACCGTTTGTATGCGCACTTGCACTACACTGTCGGAAAGCATTGTTCGCTGAATACCTCCACTGAATTCTGTCCATATCGGGCTGTCGGTGGTGATTGTCATATATTTTACGCTGTATCCTTTTCTGGCTTTTATGGTGAATACGAAATCCTGCCGACTGTTTACATAGATCAAACCGTTTGCCGGAGGGGTCGTTTCGGCCGTATTGGGTACGATCAGTTCGATGCGTCTTCCTATCCCGCTTATCTTCTCATCACAGAAACTGATGTAACATTGCCGGCTGGATATACTGTCGCCGCAGATGTTTTTGACCGTAACGCGATAGAATCCCGAAGAGTCTTTGGCTAAAGCGCGATAACTCCTTTGATGGGCTCCGGGTATGGGCAATCCGTTTCTGTACCATTGGTAGAGCAGATGATGCCCTTGGGTGCCCACTTCCAAAACGTAGCTGAGCCTGTCACAGTCTCGACGGGGGGCTTTGAGGTCTTTGGTGATAACGGGAAACTCACGGAAGTATACGTTCATTGTATCCGAACTGATGATATTGGGCGGTGTAACGGTATCCTTGACCATCACATGATACTTGCCCGGCTGAGTAACTACGAAGAACGTATCGGTTGCTCCGGCGATGGAATCGCCGTCCTTGTACCATCTGTAACTTACATCCATACCGCCGGCCTTGACACGAAGCGTATCGTGATCGGTACAGATATACTTCATCGTATCCAGATTCTTGATAAACCATGGACGAAGCCATATCCGGACACGATAAGGCAGACGGAGGTTACCATTCCCGTATTCCGTATTGTTTATTACAGGGGTGAAATAGAAGACCGTATCGCCTACCATCGCCGTATCGGTGGGAATATTGATCCACGGATTCTCGGTGTTTGCAACTATTCCACCGGTTTTTTCTTTGTACCATTTGCCGTCGAACCCGTGGCTGGTGATCTGGAACCGTGCCGTGTCACCAATCCATGCGATATGAGGATACTCGACAGCCGTGAAGAGAGCGACTTTCTGTGTTTTAAGGCCAAGTTTCATCGGTACATCGGGACAGCCTCCTTTAAATGTCACCGTACTGCGTATGGAACTGCGTATCGAATCGATGGGATTTCCTGCCCGTGTCTGTCCGTCAGGTGTATAGATAACAGGGATGAAGCAATGGATTACGGAGTTGTATCCCTTGGTTGCGTCTATGTTATATTCGCTGATCGGGAAAGGCAGCTTGAGTGTACGTACGCCTGCAACAATGGTATTGCCGACAATGGAGTCGCGTTTATTTAGCCCACTCAGGCTTCCCGATACTCCTTTATAATGGATATAAAAACTATCGATGTCGAGTTCCTTGGGCAGTTCTACGGCGAGATAGTCTCCGGATTTCATATCTTGAGCCGAACCGTAGTGTCTCTTAATAGTGAGCTTCAGCGTGTCTCGAGTATAACCTTCGTTAAAGGCAAAGGATGTATGGTCGGATGTCGCTGATTGGGGGGCTATTTGCATCTCGAAATCGTAATCGTAGTTTATATCCGGTTTGATATTCTGCGATACAATCGAGACTCCATCCCCGTTTGCATTGCCTCCACAGATATTTTTGCCATATACAATGCCGGAATATTTGATGGGATCGAATATTTGAGTTGAACACAAGGCTCTGAATTTCATTCGGATGCGTGCCGTGCGCTTTACCGTATCTACAGCGGGCGGATTGCCTGATGCACCGGGCAGAATTACGTTATTTCCCAATGCGGGAAGACCGGTATCATTCAGTTTCAGGCGTGCGGAACGCGCAGTGCTGTCGTCGGATGCGGGTCCAAACGTGTTAGTTAACACGCTTTCTAACGTCGAACCGCTCGGTAACGGATTCGTTGTGCCTATAGGGTATTCGATTTCGGCACTGCCTGGCACATAGACTTGTCCTATGGGTACCTTGAATTCCATCTCCACATTTTTCACCATCCCTTCGGATGCGTTGGAGCTTAGTTCAGCCGTGACTGTATAAGCGTTGGATGCATCGTTAGGGCTGGCTTTGACGGTATTGAGGTTGCTGGTAATCGTGCCGTCAATTTTCGCTGAAGAAGAAAGTATGATACGGAAGATTTTTTTATCAATGATATGTTCGTCGTCGATATCCAGCGGAGCGGTAGTCGTAGGAGTCCATGTCGAACCGAAGGCCGAGCAGGCATATACTGCTACCTCGCTGTGGGGGCATTCCGTGACTAAACTGGTATAAACAGGGTTATAGATCATGTCGTTATTTGCGGGCAGGTTGGGTACGTTTACCCAGCAGCCGCCGTCAGTGCCGGTGACATTAATGCCCGTATGCTCTATACCGTTGGCGATCAGTTTAACGTCTTTTACTTTTCCTTTGAAGTAGAACCATATGTTATTCAAGGCAGCGGAGGTCTTGTTGCTCAACTTCAGTCGTGGCCCGGTGGTATAAGGGCCATAGGAAACGATATCGGTATTCGGCTGATCGATGGTGAAGTTTGCTTTGGAATTCCAAATCAAGAGCGGCCAATACGTTGAATGCAATTCTTCGTCCTGTCCGGTGCGGAGATTATGAAAAGTGCGTGTAATAACCACTTTGGAAGTGTCGTGCTGAACCAACGACGGATTGATCTTCAATGTTACTTTCGGATCCAAGTACCACTGGTCTTTCCAGAGCCGCCACTTGCCTCCGGTTAGCGTGCCGGCAGGATTGTCGGTTTGGAATAGTTTGGAGAAGTCGTAGGTTCTCTCGCTTGGCGTAGAACCCGGTTCGGAAGTCAGTGTTTTGGTACCGAGCGATGGATCGTTTCTTTTGCTTACGGTGATCTGATCTTCCATCGTATAACCCGGCGGCAGTTTGTAGGTTACCTTTTTCACGTAATAAAAATAGCGCGCTTCATTTTCGAACTTACCATTAAGGTAAACCATGGTCGCTTCCCAATCGAATAGCAGATTCGTTTTGGGCATTCTGCTTTCGAATACGACAATAGGATTGCCGCCGTATGTCGATATTGATGAAGGCTTTACTAAATGGGCATTTATGCCATTCACCTGTATATCGTCGCTGCCTTTTCCTTCGGTAAACGGATTGGTCAATGCGTTTTCGCTCACCTTGAAATAGCTTGTCAAGGTAGCATTCGTAATTGTATATATTCCATTCACTCGGATAGCAGGGGTAAAATCGATCCGGATTTCGATATTGTCACCAGGTTTGAATTTGTCCGGATAACGGATCATGAAGTAGTTTTTATTCCCCGTCATGACCGTGTGGTCAACCGTGGCATCATTGGTCTTGTTTGCACCGTTTACTTTTATCTCGACATGGCCGCTGCTAAGGTTCGGGATAAATCCGTATACCGTATTTCTCGCGACGGCCGCCGTACCGTCTATCGGCAGATAAAGGTATTCGTAACGATCCGGATCTCCCGGTGAGCCTTCTACTTTTCCCCTCCAATGGAATGAACCTTCGTCTTCGCTGGCAAAGCGTTTGTGGTTGACATCCGCCTCGGGCAGTTTCTGAGTGCCGTTATCAGGGTTACCGTCATTATCGGTATCTTTATATCCAACGGAATTCTCGTGACGCTTGAGGTAGAACGTATCAAGGGCGATGCCCTCACTCTTGCAGATATGACTGACCCCCTGCTTCAGGTATCCTACTTTCGTCAGGGTTGTACTGCCCCATAGTTGGTCGGTCGTATAATAAATAGTATCCGAACGATTCGTTAATGGTGCGACACAAGCAGGCGACTTGAAGGTAACATGCAGATATCCTCGAGTTGCGCCCGAAATGCTTGCGCTTGATGTTATCTTGAAAGAACGCTTGCTAGACGAATGAGAGGTCGGAGTAAAAGTTACGGTGGCAGGGAAAGAGCCTGTCCCATTTTCATTGAGCGTTATTTTTAAGTCTTCGATACTCAGCCACGCCGGCGCTGTTACGGTAAACACGGAAGGAGCTGCATCGATCTGGCCTAATGTGATCGGTACCGTTCGTTTAAAGGTTTGTTCCCCTTTACATGTCTGACTGTTTATGCTTACCTGATTGGTAAACATAGGGAGAATTACTTTCGGTAACGTTTCTGTTTTTATCTTTCCTGTATTCTTTGAACAAAAGCCTTCTATGGAATGTATGAAGACTTCCAAGCTATGACAGTCTGGAGTACCGTAACCGGTCCACCGGAACCTTTCGTTTGTCGGCTCCTCGAATACATTGCCGTTGTGAGTGGCTACATAGAGGGTCACGGTCTGACCGGCCGGAATCATCTCATAGACTTCCATGTTGATGAAATTATCGATCATACCCGTAAACGACGATTTTAATTTTCTGTCGTTAAAGCTGTAGGTGTAACGTTTAAGGGGAGAGATTTTTTTTAAAGGACCGTTGCCATTCTGGACGAATATTTTGGATGTGTCGATGCAGCCGTAATAACTAAGGCCCCCATTAATTCTACAATCCACGGAGAACTTGCGGATAGCGGCGGTACTGCTGTTGGTAAACACTGTTCTGACCCATGTAAGCGAGCCGTCTTTAGGGACGTCTTTAGGGGCTATAGGTGCTGCGCTGCTGTTGTTTGCGGCTACGTACTGACAGCTGGTAGCCGAAAATGCCGGTGTGGAGCCCGATCCGCCCATCGCAAGCATGATCTGTTGCTCGGACGAAGTATGGCATGCGGCGCCGTTATGTGGAAAGCGTGCCGTGGCGGAAATCTTCTGGTAGCCGCAGATGACGGGCGTACCTACAGCCTTGAAAGTGATCTGTTTGCTGTTAGTGTTGTCGATCATGCTGCCTCCCATAGTTGCAGGTGAAGCGAAAGTAAGCGTGTAGGTACGTTTCCCGTCGGGCAGGTTCGTTTCGGTGGGGGTCAGTGGGCTACCGTTGAGCTTAAACTCGGAAAGTGTGACTTCCGATGTACTGACGGTGTATGTCACTTGTGCCGACGATGCTTTGTCGGCTGATGCTGTCCTCAAATACGTAGTGACAGTCTTGGGTGTCGTTGGGATACCGTTGAAATTGATATTGTCGCCGCCTGCCGGCAAGCCGATCTGCAGAACAGGCCGTGCAGCATTGGCTGTAAGATTAGCGCTCACCTTGGAATCCGTACCGCTCAACACTTTTACCGTGAATTGGACAACACCGGGTGTAATACAGCCAGTCGCTTTTACATCGACCTGTACTTCCACTTCGTGATCTTTCGGTATGGCTCCGTTAAAACTCAGCGTGACCGTCTGCCCGGCCTGCGTTTTAGTGATTCCGATGCCGCCTATGGTCACTTGAGGATTCTCTACTTCGACATCGTTCGGCAATTGAAGCTGTACCTTGGCGTCGGTCAGGGGTCCCCCCTGTGGAGTAAACCGATAGGCGATGGTAAGCGGTTCACCGTAGGCTACCAATCGGTTTCCGCCGGTGAATTTCGGATAGCCGTCAGCTACTCTGACAGTCGTTTGCGCCTGTGCCGCCTCTATTGTGCTGACTAAGCAGAAGAAAATGAGGAGTCCTCGGAGCAAGGTCAGTAAATGACGGGAATAATTCCATCTGTACTTTCTTTTCATTTTTTTTGTTGTTATAAAGAATTAATATAGAAAAAGTATTGTTCGCAGGTATGATCGTCACAGATTATGGGGTGACGGAGACAGGAAAATATTATATAGAGGCTCTTTCGTTTCTGTTATACTCAATGGGGAAAGAACATTCCAATGATATAGATTCATTTTTGCTATAATATTGAATTACGGCGCAAAAATAAATGATTTTTTTAAAACAACAATTCTTTGATAAAAAAACACAAAGAGAAAAACGAATGATGCGTTTATGGTTATGCGTTGTTCAATAATTCTATCAATGGGTATTGGTTATCTCAAACGATTTTTTTGTCGGACAAATAATATAACCCCGATGATGTTTGCAAATTTTGGTTTTTATATGCGTATCTTTGTCTCCCGTTTGTCAGGGAATCTCCGAAAAGAAAAGGAAAAATAGAGGAGAACCATTGAGTACCGTGATTGTTATATAAATTGTTATATAAATGTAGATAGATTGGATTGAAAATTTAAAAGATGGTTGTTATGAAAAAGATTTTTGTACTTGCGGTTTCGATAGCCGCTTTAACCGGGTGTAACCGGGGCGGACAAAAGGCCGGTTACGTGATTGAGGGACGGATTGCCGAGACGCGTACGGACGTGGAAGGGCGATACGTCTATCTGAGTTCTTTCGGGAAAGAAGGAGGGGTGATTGACAGTGCGCTGATTTCGAAGAATGCGTTTACGTTCGAGGGCGCTGCAACGAATGGACAGCTCTGTAAACTTTCTTTTGAAGAAGAGGAGGCGGCACGACCGGGCGAATCGTCGGCATTCTCGACTTTTTTCATTTTGCAGGATGGAAAAATGCAAGCCGTGCTTGATACGTTTTCGTATGTGACGGGGACGCCGGAAAATGATGCGTTCAAGACTGTACGCGAGTCGATTGCGACCGCACGCAAAGGGTATGCCGACTTGGTGAAAGCCATCCGAGCAGGCGATCGGGAAGCGGAAAAGAAGGCGTATCAGATTGATATGGACGTGTTGAATGCCGTGAAAGCGTATATCGAGGCGAATCCGACAAAGCTGTCGGCAGCCAAGCTGTTGCACGAATTTCGCTACTATATTGATGAAGGGGAACAGGAAGCCATCTTCGCCAAAGCCGATTCGACGTTTATGAGTCTTCCCGGTATCGGCCCGATGGTCGCTCACCTTGAAGTGCTGAAAAGTGTTGCTCCGGGGAAGACATTCGTCGACTTCGAGATGCCCGGTCCGAAAGGAAAAATGCGTAAGTTGTCCGATTACGTCGGACAAGGTAAGAAGATCGTGCTGATCGATTTCTGGGCCTCGTGGTGCGGGCCGTGCATGCATGAAATGCCGAACCTGACGGCAACGTACAAGACGTATCGCAAGAAAGGGTTCGAGATTGTCGGCATTTCGCTCGACAAGGAGGAAGAGGCTTGGTTGAAAACGATCAAAGAAAAGAAGATGGACTGGATTCATCTCTCCGACCTGAAAGGCTGGAAGTCCGGCGGTGCGGCACTTTACGGTGTGAACAGCATCCCGTGCACCGTCCTCGTCGACAGGGACGGCACGATTCTGGCACGCAATCTGATGGGCGACGAGTTAAATAAGAAGCTCGAAGAACTGTTTGCTAAGAAATAAGATCGGATAGGAGGGAGGAATAGCTCCTCCTTTCTTTCCGTCGGAGGTGGGCGCTTTGTGTGTTTATTCCGTCAGCGCTTTCCAAAGCGGTTCGTCCGGTACGGGCGCGACGATATTAATCGGTCGTTTCGATACCGGATGAACAAACGATACGCGACGGGCGTGCAGGCTGATTCCCCCGTCGGGATTGGAGCGACCGGCGCCGTATTTGAGATCTCCCCGGATGGGGCAACCGATGGCCGCAAGCTGGCAGCGGATCTGATGATGCCGGCCCGTTTGCAGGTCGATTTCAAGGAGGTAATAATTTTCGGATTGCGCGAGGAGGCGGTAATGTAATACGGCTTTTCGCGCATCCCGTTTTTGTGATGGAGTACAAACGTAGCTTTTGTTCTGCTTCTCATTGCGTATGAGCCAGTGTGTCAACTCTTGCTCTACTTCGGGCGGACGATTGCGTACAATAGCCCAATACGTTTTCTTTATCTCTCCTGTGCGAAATAACTCGTTCATCCGGGCAAGCGCTTTGCTCGTTTTGGCAAAGACGACGACGCCCGTCACTGGACGGTCGAGGCGATGCGTGACACCCACAAACACATTGCCGGGCTTGGCATACTTTTCTTTCAGCCACGTCTTCAGCAGATCGGCCAGCGAGGTATCGCCCGTTTTGTCGCCCTGCACCAGCTCATGACAGTTTTTGTTTACCGCAATCAAATGATTGTCTTCGTAGATGACTTCCATACGTTTCGTTTTTTAGGATTTCATACAGATCATCGGGCCGACGTCATGTGGTCGTCGGATATGTCGCGGCATCTTGTTTCTGATCCGTAGAAAGGTGTCTTTGTTCCGCTGCACGACTACAGAGCGGGCAGCAGATGTTCCCAAATCATGTTCAGTTCGGCTTGCATGTCGCCGATGTGTGCCGTAGTGACGATAACAGCGTCTTTTTCGGGCAAGACGACAATGAACTGTCCGTTGGCGCCGTCGGCACGGAAGGCGTTATGTCGGCATCGCCACATCTGGTAACCATAGCCTTGCAACCAGTCACTGTCTTCGGGTTTAATTTTGAGCGTTTCGCGGCGTGCGCCGGCAGGGAGCGAAGCAATGTGCGAAGTGCTGGCTTCGTCGATCCACGCGGCAGGAAGCAGCTGGTTCCCTTTCCATTGTCCTCTTTGCAGGAGAAACTGTCCGAGCTTGGCCATATCTTCGGTACGGACGTACAATCCCCATCCGCCGCAGTTGATGCCCTGCGGACTTTCATCCCATCTCACCGTGTCGATGCCGAGCGGATCGAAGAGACGCGGGCGGAGGTAATCGACCGTTTTCTCGTCTGTAACTTTCTGCACGATGGCTGCAAGTATATACGTGGCCAGACTGTTGTAAACGAATACCTGGCCCGGCTCATGCGCGAGCGGAGCGGCCAGAAATTCGGCAACCCAGTCTTTGTCGTGATGCTGACGGATGTTGGATGTCGGATCGGTATCGTGTCCGCACGACATGGTGAGCAGGTGGCGTATTTCCATCTTCTTCAGCTTTTCGTCTACGTTTGCCGGTAGTTTATCGGGGAAGAAATCGACGACTTTGTCGGTCGTCCGGATACGCCCTTCGGCCACGGCAAAGCCTACGGCCATCGAAGTAAACGTTTTGCTGACGGAGTTGAGGATGTGCAGCTGATTCGGAGCATGATCGCCTAACCAATGTTCGGCAATTACTTCGCCATGCTGCACGACCATGACACTGTGCAAATCGTGGCCGGCCGAACGGACGGCTTCCAGATAGCGCGCGATGACGGGGTCTATCTTCCGTGCGGCGTCTCTGTTACGCGGCAACGGATCAATGTGTTCGAGCTTACCGGAGGTAGCCATGCCGCTGCTTTCTGCGGGCGCGGAGTACCGTGCATTCATCGGTACGCAGAAAGACAGCAGGACAAGGCATAACCACCACGTAAGAAAATCGTTTGTCCGTTTCATAATACGGTTTTTGTTCGGGAGAAGGCTTGTGTGCTTCGCCCTCGTTACATATTCATTCCGCCATCGACCTGAAGTACCTGTCCGGAAACGTACGACGACATGTCGGAAGCAAGGAACACGGCGATGTTGGCTACATCTTCGGGTGTACCTCCGCGGCGCAAGGGAATTTTCTTGATCCATTCTTCGCGGATGTTTTCGGGCAGCGCTGCCGTCATGGCTGTTTCGATAAAGCCCGGAGCGATGGCGTTGGCGCGGATGCCTTTCGGTCCCATCTCCTGTGCGATGGACTTGGCCATGGCAATCATGCCGGCCTTCGAAGCCGCATAGTTCGCCTGACTGGCATTGCCGTGTACACCTACGACCGAAGCCATGTTGATGATGTTTCCGCTACGCCGGCGCATCATGACGGGCAGACAGGCGTGAACGAAGTTGAACGCCGATTTCAAGTTGACGGCGATGACGGCATCCCATTGTGCTTCGCTCATGCGCAGCATCAGGCCGTCTTTCGTGATGCCTGCGTTGTTGACGAGGATATCCACACCGCCGAAGTCCTTCACAATCTCTTCGACCACCTGATGCGTTTCGTCAAAGTTCGCCGCATTCGAGGCATATCCTTTCACTTTCACGCCCAAGGCCGCGATTTCTTTTCCCGTCGCCTGTGCGTTCTCGTCGATCGCCAGATCGGTAAATGCAATGTTTGCTCCTTCCGAAGCAAATTTCAGGGCAATCGCTTTTCCGATACCTCGTGCAGCGCCTGTCACCAGGGCTGTCTTTCCTTCCAGTAGTTTCATTTTTATTGAATTTTTAAAGGTTTATAATTCGTAAAGTCTTTATAGTGTCTTAATTATATACGGATGAGACAGGCACCGGCCGAATATCCGCCGCCGAAAACACTGATGCACACAAGGTCATTCTTCTTGAACCGGTCGATATGCTGGGCGAAGACGAGCGCACAACTGGCCGAGCCGGTATTGCCCAGTCCTTCGATGTTACTCAGGATTTTTTCGTCGGGTATGCGGAGGTTGTTTGCGATGTTTTTCAAGATGCGCAGATTAGCCTGATGTCCGATGAAGTAGCTGAGATCGTCGAACGTATAGCCTCTCTTTTCCAGCAGGCGTTTGGCATTTTTAGGCATGTACGTGCACGCCTGTATGAAGACGTCTTTGCCTTCGGGCATACGGATTCCCCCGTCGCGCGGACGCAGCTGGATGCCTTCAGGGCCTTTCCCGAGCGTACCGAGCGCCTCGGTGTAAATCTCCAGCACTTCGTAGTCCTTTTCATGTACGCGTTCGTTCGAAATAAAGAAAGCCACGGCCGTGTCGCCCCAAAGGTGGCCGGCCTTCGGATCGTCCTCATTACTGTATGCCGAATTTTTATCTCCTCCGATAATCAGTGCTTTGCGTGCCTTCCCACAAGCAAAATATCCTTCGATGATCTCAAGCGCGTTCACGAACGACGAACAGGCCGACGAGATGGTGAATGCTTTGGCATTCTCAATTCCATAGGCGTGCTGTACGACATGAGCGGCTGTGCCGACGGTGTCGTACGGTGAATACGTGGCAGCCACGATGAGGTCTACGTCTTTAATATCGTATGGGAGCCAAGGCAAGGCGTTTCGTACGGCTTCGAGCCCCATCGTATTGATGTTCTCGTTGGCTTGCGCCCGCGCTCGTGTTTTTATGCCGGTGCGCTGCACAATCCAGTCGTCCGTCAGTCCTGCTCTTTCCGTATAAAATGAATTGGGAATCCGTTGTTCAGGAAGATAAAATCCTGTAGCGTTAATATACATTGTTCTTGATTTTAATACCATTGAAGATGAGATTCATCATGTTCTGCCGCTCAATGATCCGGTCTCTTTCCGAGTCGCTGAGATGTCCGCGGATGTAGGGAACCTCCAGTCCTTTCAGTGCATGATGGATAATCAGCGCCGTCACCCGGATGTCGGGTACATGGAAGATACCTGTTTTGACACCTTCTTCCAGAATGTTACAGATGATCTCCGTTTCGCGCTGATCAAATTTTTTACGGGCTTTCTCGACCCGCCAAATATCGCGGAAGAACGTAGCCCGCAATGTTCCGTTACGGAATACGATCGTCTTGACCGCATCTAACCGCATATATATGAAAGAAATCAGTTTCTCGTCGGCCGGTAGTTGTTTCGCGGCGACTTCAAGCAGCATCTCGAGCAGCTTGTTAAGCTCCGCTTCCACGACTGCCGAAAAGATATCGTCTTTGTTCTTGAAGTAGGTATATAGCGTGCGTCTTCCCTTTTGCGAAGCTTGTGCAATGTCGTTCATTGTCGTATGATGATACCCCATGCGAGCAAAGAGTTGACGAGCGACATCAACTAAGGTATCACGCGTTTTGGAGACGGTTATGGACATAAACTGCACACTTCTGTTGAATTTGTGCGCAAAAATAGATAAAAAAGTTGCAATTTACGAATGTACAGGAAAAAAAACGAAATATTTTGTTTTTTCAAAACGATGTTGTATCTTTGCAGCCTCAAACAAAAAATTGAGGCTATATCGCGGAGTGGAGCAGTGGTAGCTCGTTGGGCTCATAACCCAAAGGTCGTAAGTTCGAATCTTGCCTCCGCAACTATTTCAAAGGCAGACTTCCGAATATCGGAATCCGCCTTTTCTAATAGATTGACTGGCCTGTTTTTTTTCGAAGAAATTTTCTCTAATCCATCGTTAAAATGTGAGGGAGTAGGAGACTACTTCTTTAATTCCGCATAGAAGATATAGTTGTTATCGCTCTCACGAATATCGTTGCGAATCTCCTGTAAACGTTTACGTGCTTTTTCTTTTAACGATGTGTTGTTTTTAAGCTGCGCATCCAATTGGTCGATTAAATCGCCCGGATCCACATTCCATACATAATATCCGTTATAAAACGTAGGCCATTCCAGAGGTATATCGCCTAAATAGTCGTTGTGTATTTTGTAGAATGCGCCTTTCAGCGTGTGCTTATCGACGATAAATTTGGCAGGATACATCCTGCGTCCATGCCACGGCAGGAGCACCGGCGAAGGGCAACATGAAAACCGAGATTTTAGACGCGCCGGCATCAACAAAGATTTTGCCTTTCGGCACACGGTATCTCAACGGGATAGGGTCGAGCGGTTCACCCTGCAAGTTAAAACGTAATACCTTGTCGCTTTGCCACGGGAGGAGGAATATCTGCCCGCTCTGCTCGTCCAGCCATTCGTCATACACATTCTGATACTCGTTCGGCCCCTGTCCGAATGCTCCGATCGCGGTGATAAACTTGCCGCTTTTGTCGAATAGTTTGAACGGATTGTTACGGTTGTTACGCACCAAAATATAATGTTCGCTCACGAATGTTGCTCCACCGCCTACCAATGCTTCGTCACGGTTATCAAGCTTGACCAGCTGTAACTCTTCCGCAAAGAGGCTCAGCGGCAGATCGACCGTATCTTTGAGCTTCGTCAGATCGCACGAAATCACTTCGGAGTCGCCGACTTTCACTTTTTCAGCGACCACCTCCATGTCATTCAATCCGGTTGCTTTTTCGTTTTTGCATCCCGGTAACATCATTCCGCCACATAGCAGAAAAGCCATAAGAAAATGTTTCTTGTCCATACTTTCATTGTTTTTAATGTTATAACATTTGGAATTAGTTTCAATCGGTACGACAAAAATAGCTTGAACAGGCGGTGCGGTGAAATTTTCAGGCGGACAATACGTGATGCTTGTTTAATGTTATTTTGTTGAATAGTTGTTGTTTATAAAATATGGCGTTTGAAATAAGGCGGACAATTATGTTGTGACCTTTACTGATCTTGCAGGAATGTATCGAGATCGATATGTTTTTCGGTGATTTTGAACTTGTCGGTTTTCAGGCGATACTTTCGTTTGGTGACAGCTGATTTTGTTATGCAATAAATGTCGGACAAGTCTTGCAGGTTGACCCTCATCTTCACGAAACAGCAGAAATAAAGATCGTCGTCGGTTAACGACGGGTATTGCGTTTTAAGCTGCTCGATAAATCCGGGATAGACTTCGTTGACACTTCGCGTAAGCTCGGCCCAATCGGTTTCTTTCATCCTGATTTTGTTACCGGTATCGGGTAATGTTTCGTGTTGTTCACCTGCATTTTCTTCATCGATATGTAACGACGGTATACGGTGGAAGAAGTGGATGCGTCGGAACAGCGATTCTCGCAGTAGTGCTTCTTTTTCTCGTAGCGCACTGATTTCCTGTTGCTGTTTAAACAACACATTTTGATGTTCCAACTCTCTGGTTTTGGCTTGCAGGCGAAGCGCTTGCCGGTTTTTCTTCTGTCGCCAGAAAACAAAGAACAAGCTAACGGAAACTGCAAATACAACCAGAAGGACGACTAACAGTAGAATATCTTTTTCTTTCTGTTCGATTTTGAGCCGGTTGTTCTCGTTCTTCAGCCGTTCGCTTTCGTACCGGCGCTCAAGGGCTGCCATCCGGATGCTCAATTCGATATGTTGCTTGGTCTCCTGTTTCTTCCGCAGGGTGCCGAAGGCTTTGTCATGCAGTCCCTGCTTTTCATACCAGTCGCACAAAAAGCCATAGGCGATATCGGCCACGACATGATCGTTTCCCTGAAGGGCCTGTTCGAGATAGTATCGGGCCGAGTCAGGCTGGTTTTGCTTGTCAAACAGCATGGCCTGTGACAGGCTGCGTGTCGGAATCTCTTCGCGATTCACCCGCAAGGCATGTTCCTGCTTCTTGTATCGTAGGGCTTCTTTAAAATCGTCCCGGCCGCGGCATACAGATCGCTTAGCCTGCTGAGAGCGACGCTTTGCTGATCGGGAGCATGGTTTTTCTCGGCCAGAGCCAACGCTTCCCGACACAGATTAAGGGCTTCTTCAATTGCATGATCGTATTTATAAGCCTGTGCCAGATCCAATAATACATAAACTTTTGCCTTGGCATTCGTTTCTCCGTCAAGAAGGCCGAGTACTGTACGGTAATTCTTTATGGCTGCTTTCGTACGACCAAGATATAAGTTCGCATAGCCGGACATGCGTTGCGTACGGATGCGTTTGCGTTGACTCACTCCGGGAGGAATGACGTTCTCGGCAGCAGCAAAGTAATGCAGCGCCGAGTCATACGCCGAGGTAGAGAAGAAAAACATCGCTTTGGTGTACAAGGCATCGAACAGTGCGGTAGAATTGTTTGTCTTTCGATAATAGGCAATCGCAAGACTGACGAGCGAGTCCGAAGGAATCCGGTTCCCCGTCATCAGCATCGTACGGGTAAGCAACAGTCCGTACTTTGCATAGTCGGGTCTCTTGAAGTTTCCACTGTTATTGACGGCTTGCAGTTTTGTCAAGGCATCTGCGGGCAACGAGTCCGATAACATTCCCGCCTCATGCAGCAGTTGTTGGTCATGATATGCGCCTCCGCATGAAAAAAGGAGGAGCTGCATGATGACGGGAATGTATGGTATGACAAATGGATGTCTTAAACTCATGAAATCCGTTACAAAGATCACTAAAAAGTACGCGATGTTCCTGTTTTATTCAAGACTAAACCGAACCGTTTGGACGTCGGCGCTGTTACGGCCGATCATCAGTTCGAACTCGCCCGGTTCGTACACATAGTCGAGGTCGGCGTTATAAAAGCGGAGATCGTCCGTCGTGACATCGAACGATACGGTCTTCGTTTCGCCGCGTTTCAGACTGATTCGCCGGAATCCTTTCAGTTCTATGACCGGCCGCGAGACACTGCCTGCCACATCGCGGATATAGAGTTGTACCACCTCGTCGGCGTCGTATGCCCCCGTGTTCGTTACATCGACTGCAGCCGTGATTTTGCCGCCTTCGTGCAGCGTATGACGGTCGAGCCGCACTTCACCGTATGAGAAAGTCGTGTACGAGAGTCCGTAGCCGAACGGGAAAAGCGGATCGTTGTCTACATCGAGGAAATTGCTGCGGAATTTGGAGAACCATTGGCGTTCGGGACGTCCGGTATTCAAGTGATTGTAGTAGAGGGGGAGCTGTCCGGTGCTTTTAGGCATGGAGGTGACTAACCGTCCGCCCGGCACCCGGTCGCCGAACAGCACGTCGCAGATGGCGTCGCCTGCTTCGCTTCCTCCGAACCATACGTTAAGAATGGCCGGGATATGTTCGTTCTCCCACGTCATCACCGTGCTGCGGCCCGAGAAATACACGAGTACGATCGGTTTTCCGGTCTTTTCTAAGGCGGCCAGCAGATCGCGCTGGGCGTCGGGCAAGGTGAGGTCGCTTCGGCTGCTGCATTCGCCGCTCATCCCCGACGATTCGCCTACAGCGGTTACGATCACATCGGCACCGGCAGCTGCTTCGAGCGCCTCATGCAGGATTGCTTCCGCCGGACGCCCGTCTCTTTCCGGGCCTCCGAAAGCCTTCGCGTTTTTCTCCAGTCCGGCATCGTGCATCAGGTTCGACCCTTTGGCGTATACGACCTCCGCCTTCGTGCCTGCGGCGTCTTTCATTGCCTCGTAGAGTGACTTGTATCCTTCGGGACGGGCGGCGACACTCCACGTTCCGGGCATATCGAAGCGACTGTCGGCCATCGGGCCTACCAGCGCGATACGTCCGCTGCGTGAAAGCGGTAATATTCCGCCGTCGTTTTTGAGCAGTACAAACGTTTGCGCTGCTATGCGACGGGCTTCGGCCCGATGCGCCGAGGTGAAGATTTCCTTTTCGGCCCGACGGGCATCCAGATAACGGTAAGGATCGTCGAACAGTCCCAGTCTGTACTTGGCCTCCAATATCCGCCGGCAGGCACGATCGATTGCTTCGAGTGTCACTGTCCCTTCGTTGAGCGATGCTTCGAGTGTACCGGCAAATCCGTCGGAGACCATATCCATGTCTGTGCCGGCACGAAGTGCGAGCGCGGAGGCTTGTTTCAGATCGCCCATGCCGTGCTCGGTCATCTCCGCAATGGCCGTATAATCCGTCACGACAAAGCCTTTGAAGCCCCATATATTGCGCAGCACATCGGTCAGCAGCCACTTGTTGCCTGTTGCGGGGATACCGTCGACGACGTTGAACGAAGTCATCACCGATCCGGCTCCGGCGTCGATGGCTGCCTTATACGGCGGGAAGTAATCGTTGAACATGGTGCGCCGGCTCATGTCGACCGTATTATAATCGCGTCCGGCTTCCGAGGCTCCGTAAAGAGCGAAGTGCTTCACGCATGCCATGAGGGTGTTCCCGGCAGATAAATCATGCCCCTGATACCCTTCGACCATTGCCCGGGCGATCTGTGCGCCCAGATACGGGTCTTCGCCGGCTCCTTCGGCCATCCGTCCCCAACGGCCATCCCGACAGAGATCAACCATCGGACTGAACGTCCAGCAGATGCCGTCGGCCGAAGCCTCCACAGCCGCGATACGCGCCGACTGTTTCACGGCGTCCATGTCCCAGCTGCATGCCAACGCAAGAGGAATCGGGAAAACGGTTTCATAGCCGTGAATCACATCCATTCCAAAGAGAAGCGGTATCTTCAAACGGCTTTTTTCTACGGCAATCTCTTGCAGGGCACGGATATTCGCAACCCCTTTCAGATTGAAGAGCCCACCGACCTCGCCACGTGCAATCTTCGCCGCAATATCGCTGCTCTTAGCTTCACCCGTGACGATATTTCCCGATACAGGCAGATTCAACTGACCGATCTTCTCCTGCAGCGTCATTCGGCTCATCAGCTCGTCGATAAACCGGTCCATCTTCGAGGCTTCTTGGCCTGCAACCGTCGCAGATACGAACCAGCACCCCGCTAATATGAAGCTCACCATATGATTCTTCATAGACTCTGTTTATTAAATAAATTAATGTAAATTCGATGTGAAAAAGAATTATTCTCCGGCTTCTCGCTTGGCTTCCTTTACCATCTTTTCGTTTGCACTGATCATGATTTCGACACGGCGATTCTGTGCGCGTCCTCCGACAGTCGTATTATCGGCTACCGGCTGATGAATACCTTTGCCTTCGTACATCATTCGTTTCGTGCTGACTCCCTGCTCTACCAGATAATCGTATACGCTCTTTGCACGTCGTTCGGAAAGCGTCTGATTGTAATCCACCTTTCCCGTGTTGTCCGTATGACCTACGATGCGGAGGTTCGTGTCGAGGTTTCTCTCCAGATTCGTAGCTAAGTTACGCAGTGCGGACTTCGAAGCTTCGCTAACGGTGCTTGAGTTCGTTGCAAACAGGATGCCTGAGTCGAAAGTTACCTTCAGAGCCGGTGCCTGTCCTTCTTCCTCAACCACTTCCACTTTCGTATCTTCGGGAAGTACTTCCTCCAATTCCTTCTTTTGCTTGTCCATCTTCTTGCCGATGATGGCGCCTGCCGCACCTCCTACCGCCGCACCGATCACAGCGCCCAGCGCCGTATTTCCGGCAATCTTACCAACTCCCGCACCTACTGCCGCACCGCCGCCTGCACCGATAGCCGTTCCTTTGGCGGTGTTGCTTGCCCCACAACCGGAGAGCAATATCGCTGCACTAAGCATCAGCATCACCCATAGATTTGCTCTTTTCATATTCATTGCAAATGTAATAAATTAATGTTTGTAATGTTCGTTTCTTTCTGCTTTTGTGTCCATATAACAATTTAAATACGCCGCAAGTTACGGAAAAGTCTACTGATCCGCAAAATAATTTCAAAAGAGGGGGGTTGGATTTACTCAACCGGCAAATACTTGACGAATTTATGGAGAAATTGCCCGCTTTTGTCATTCAGAGCGAAGCGAAGAATCTCTTTCTCTTCCTCGCGAGATTCCTCACGGTGTTCGGAATGACAAATTAATGGTTAATTGTCAATGGTTAATTGTTATAGGAAAACGAAAAGTCCTTCGGGTATTCATTTTTCACTTTTCACTTTTCACTTTTCGTTCGTTTATGTGTATTTGCGTCCATTCGCGTTCATTTGCGAAATTTGCGTTCGGATATTTGTCATTCAGAGCGAAGCGAAGAATCTCTTTCCTTTTCCGGGGCGGGATTCCTCACGGTGTTCGGAATGACAAATTAATGGTTAATTGTCAATGGTTAATTGTTATAGGAAAACGAAAAGTCCTTCGGGTATTCATTTTTCACTTTTCACTTTTCACTTTTCGTTCGTTTATGTGTATTTGCGTCCATTCGCGTTCATTTGCGAAATTTGCGTTCGGACATTTGTCATTCAGAGCGAAGCGAAGAATCTCTTTCCTTTTCCGGGGCGGGATTCCTCACGGTGTTCGGAATGACAAATTAATGGTTAATTGTCAATGGTTAATTGTTATAGGAAAACGAAAAGTCCTTCGGGTATTCATTTTTCACTTTTCACTTTTCGTTCGTTTATGTGTATTTGCGTCCATTCGCGTCATTTGCGAAATTTGCGTTCGGACATTTGTCATTCAGAGCGAAGCGAAGAATCTCTTTCCTTTTCCGGGGCGGGATTCCTCACGGTGTTCGGAATGACAAATTAATGGTTAATTGTCAATGGTTAATTGTTATAGGAAAACGAAAAGTCCTTCGGGTATTCATTTTTCACTTTTCACTTTTCGTTCGTTTATGTGTATTTGCGTCCATTCGCGTCATTTGCGAAATTTGCGTTCGGACATTTGTCATTCAGAGCGAAGCGAAGAATCTCTTTCCTTTTCCGGGGCGGGATTCCTCACGGTGTTCGGAATGACAAATTAATGGTTAATTGTCAATGGTTAATTGTTATAGGAAAACGAAAAGTCCTTCGGGTATTCATTTTTCATTTTTCACTTTTCACTTTTCGTTCGTTTATGTGTATTTGCGTCCATTCGCGTCATTTGCGAAATTTGCGTTCGGACATTTGTCATTCAGAGCGAAGCGAAGAATCTCCTTTCTTTTCCGGGGCGGGATTCCTCACTACGTTCGGAATGACAAGAGGAGGTGTTCGGAATGACAAATTAATGGTTAATTGTCAATGGTTAATTGTTATAGGAAAACGAAAAGTCCTTCGGGTATTCATTTTTCATTTTTCACTTTTCACTTTTCGTTCGTTTATGTGTATTTGCGTCCATTCGCGTCATTTGCGAAATTTGCGTTCGGACATTTGTCATTCAGAGCGAAGCGAAGAATCTCCTTTCTTTTCCGGGGCGGGATTCCTCACTACGTTCGGAATGACAAGAGGAGGTGTTCGGAATGACAAATTAATGGTTAATTGTCAATGGTTAATTGTTATAGGAAAACGAAAAGTCCTTCGGGTATTCATTTTTCACTTTTCACTTTTCACTTTTCGTTCGTTTATGTGTATTTGCGTCCATTCGCGTCATTTGCGAAATTTGCGTTCGGATAACCCGGCATAACCATTAACCATTGACCATTAACAACTGAATTACGTCAGGCTTTCAGCCCTCCGCTGAGGGGGGGCGCCCTTTTTTCCCAACGCTTCGCTTCGCTCCACATTGGGCTGAATTAATGCGCCCTTTCAGGGCTGTTACAACGGTCAGCAAACACCTCAACAATTCAACACCTCAACACCTCAACACCTCAACGTCTCAACACCTCAATGCCCCGAAAGGGTTAGCCCGCCCGAGGCCCAAGGGACGAACGCCGAGGCGTTCGGTCTTTTCTGTTTTCTGGGCGTTTATTCCTGCAATACCGCAGAAGGGAAACAGAAAAAGAGAATATATCTTTTTTATTTGTTTTTACAAAATATAAATCATGTGAAGTTATATTTATGGTATAAATTTAAGAACTCTGCCCCGGGAACCCCGGTTTCCGCGGCAGAGATGTGTTTAATTTTTGAAATGCAATTCACCGCCATCGAATCCGACCACAACCGGACGCTCGCGATGGATCTTGCCGCCAAGAATCTCTTTCGACAGCCTGTTAAGCACGAGGTCTTGGATGACTCGTTTGACGGGTCGCGCACCGAACTGCGGATCATACCCTTTTTCGGCCAGATATGTCACTGCCTGATCGGTAAATTGCAAGGCGATGCCGTTTGCGGCCAGCATCTTCTGTACATTTTTCAGCTGCAGATCGACGATCCGGCGGATTTCCGACTCGTCCAGAGGCGTGAACATGATGACCTCGTCGATACGGTTCAAGAACTCGGGACGGATGCTTTTCTTCAGCAAGTCGAGCACCTGCGTCTTCGTCTCGGCAATCACCTGCGGACGGTTGGCGGCCGTCATCCGCTCGAAATTTTCACGTATCAGCGACGAACCCATATTGCTCGTCATGATGATGATCGTGTTCTTGAAATTCACGGTTCGTCCTTTGTTGTCGGTCAGTCGGCCGTCGTCAAGCACTTGAAGCAACACATTGAACACATCCGGATGAGCCTTCTCGATCTCATCGAACAGCACGACCGAGTACGGTTTACGTCGGATGGCTTCGGTCAGTTGTCCGCCCTCATCGTAGCCGACGTATCCCGGAGGCGCTCCGACCAGCCGGGTGGCGCTGAACTTCTCCTGATATTCGCTCATGTCGATGCGCGTCATCATGTTCTCGTCGTCGAACAGATATTCGGCCAGCGCTTTGGCTAACTCGGTTTTCCCGACCCCTGTGGTACCGAGAAAGATAAACGAGCCGATGGGGCGTTTCGGGTCTTGCAGCCCTGCCCGGCTTCGACGCACGGCGTCGGCAATGGCGCGGATCGCTTCTTCCTGCCCGACGACACGCCGGTGCAGCTCGTCTTCGAGGTGCAGCAGTTTGTCGCGCTCGCTCTGCATCATTTTGCTGACGGGGATGCCCGTCCAGCGCGACACAACGTCGGCGATATCTTCGCTGTCTACCTCCTCCTTGATCATCGCCGTTCCACCCTGCATCTCGCGCAGTTGCGTCTGGATGGTTGCATTCTCTTCTTCCTTGGCTTTGATCTTTCCGTAACGTATCTCGGCCACCTTGCCGTAATCGCCCTCGCGTTCGGCACGCTCGGCCTCATATTTCAGCGACTCGACGTCGATCTTGTTCTGCTGAATCCGGTCGATCAGATTCTTTTCGCTTTGCCAGCGAGCCAGCTGCTTTTTCTCGTCTTCCTTCAGGTCGGCGATCTCTTTGCTTAATTGCTCGAGTTTAGCTTTGTCATCTTCACGTTTGATCGCTTCGCGTTCGATCTCGAGCTGAGCGATACGACGCGATACTTCGTCGAGCGACTCGGGCACCGAATCGACCTGCATCCGCAGACGTGCCGCCGCTTCGTCCATCAGGTCGATGGCCTTGTCTGGCAAGAATCGGTCGGTGATGTAACGGCTCGAAAGCTGTACGGCTGCAATGATCGCATCGTCCTTGATACGTATCTTGTGATGATTTTCGTATTTCTCCTTCAAGCCTCGTAAGATCGAGATCGTGTCGGCCTCGTCCGGCTCGTCGACCATCACTGTTTGGAAACGACGTTCTAATGCTTTGTCTTTCTCAAAATATTTCCGGTACTCGTCGAGTGTCGTCGCACCAATCGCACGCAGTTCTCCACGTGCCAACGCCGGTTTGAGGATATTGGCCGCGTCCATCGCGCCTTCGCTTTTTCCCGCGCCGACCAGCGTGTGAATCTCGTCGATAAACAGAATAATCTGTCCGTCCGACCGGCTGACTTCGTTGACCACCGCTTTCAGACGTTCTTCGAATTCTCCCTTGTATTTCGCTCCTGCAATCAGAGCACCCATATCGAGCGAGAAGATTTGTTTGCTCTTCAGGTTTTCCGGCACGTCGCCCCGTACGATACGGTGTGCCAATCCCTCGGCAATCGCCGTCTTACCGACTCCCGGCTCACCGATCAGGATTGGATTATTTTTGGTGCGGCGACTTAGTATCTGTAACACGCGGCGAATCTCTTCATCGCGCCCGATCACCGGATCAAGCTTGCCCGACCGTGCCCGTTCGTTGAGGTTGATAGCGTATTTGCTCAGCGAATCGTAGGTATCTTCGGCCGACTGACTTGTCACTTTGTTGCCTTTCCTTAATTCTTCGATGGCGGCACGCAAATCCTTCTCGGTCATGCCGGCATCTTTGAGCATCTGCGATGCATCGCTTTGTTCCGTAAGCAGCGCCAGTATAATATGTTCGAGCGAAACATACTGATCGCCCATCTTCCCACAGTAATCGACGGCCTTTTGCAGCACCGCGTTGGCTTCACGACTCAGATAAGGCTCGCCTCCCGTCACTTTCGGATACGACTCGAGTTTACGATCTAACAGCTGATTTAAGCCCGCAGCATGGATGCCCAACTTCTGAAACAGAAACTGCATCATACTTTCTCCTGTCAGAATAACGGCTTTTAACAGGTCTGTGGCTTCGATACTTTGCCGGTTCTGCATCCTGACCAACTCGACCGCCTTTTGCACCGCTTCCTGTGATTTGATTGTAAAATTATTCAGATTCATTTGTTTTTCCTCCTTCTTTTTTGTTTTTCGACTGTTTATCTTGTCGTCTTCAAACAAACGACAAATAAAATGCCACTGGTAAGAATATGACAAAATGGCGGTTGTTGGCCGGTAAACCGATAATGATTTGACAGGAGGAAGAATTCGCAATCTGCCCGTATGTATTTTTACTCGTTGGGTACATCATTTTCGATTTTATGATACCTTTGTTGTCCGAAAATCATGATCAAGAAATGAGAATATTACATATCGAGACATCGACTAAGGTTTGCTCCGTCGCTTTATCCGAAGGAGGGGGAATCGTTTTTGAGAAAGTATCGTTTGAAGGGCCTTCGCATGCGTCTTTGGCAGGTCTGTTTGTCGAAGAAGCCCTGTTCATGGCAAAGGGAGCGCTTGATGCGGTAGCCGTCAGCGCCGGTCCGGGTTCTTACACCGGATTGCGCATTGGCATTTCGTTGGCCAAAGGATTATGTGTGGGAGCAGGTGTTCCGCTTATTGCCGTGCCGACCCTGGAGTTGCTCGCTTCGGAAGCCATCCGAAAACACGGAGACACCGATTGCCTGTATTGCGCTATGATGGATGCCCGACGAATGGAAGTCTATTCGGCGCTTTACAATGCCCGTTTACAACTTGTGCGGGAAACAAGGGCAGAGATCATTACACCCGAAAGTTACGCCTCATGGCGGGAGACGCGACGCATCTGCTTCTTTGGCGATGGTGCGACGAAGTGCCAGCTCGTTCTTACATCGGAAAATACGGTCTTTCTTGACGAGATTTATCCATTGGCTGCAGCGATGGTGCCACTGGCCGAGGAGGCTTTCCTTGAGAAGAGATTGGTCGACACGGCGTATTTTGAACCGCTTTACCTGAAAGAATTTATCGCAACACCCCCTAAGAACAAAGTACTTGGGAAATGAGATTTTTTTATTCATTTGTCTTTTTGTTGTTAAGTTATTGTTCTCTCTATGCGCAGCAGCCTTCGGGAAGGGAGGGCGCGTTGAGCCGTATCGACAGTTTCCGAACGGTCCTCAGGGAGAGGATCGAGGCGACACGAACGAATTATAATGCCGACAGTGTGCGTGCGATGATTGAAAATGGCCCGTATTTCGGGGTGTTTAAGGATAATTATTTTATCGGTGGCATCCCTGTCGGTCAGAAGATTAAAGCAGATAACTCGAATGTGAAATTTCAAATCAGCGTGATCCAGCGTCTGACCAAAAGCAAATTGCCGTTCGACACTTATTTGTTTCTTCAGTTTACGCAAAAGACGGTTTGGAATGTATTGGAAGAATCTCTGCCGATACGTGATATGAACTTCAATCCAGGCATTGGAATCGGACACCTGATTGTTTATCAGAATAGATATATCGGAAAGGCTTTTTTGATGCTTGAACACGAATCGAACGGAAAAGATCGAGAAGCCTCGCGTAGCTGGAACAAAGTATCGCTTAGCGGAAGTTTGATGGCCAGTCCGCATGTGGAATTACAGCTCAAAGCCTGGATACCGATTATCGATGGTGAGAACAACCGGGATATTCTCCGATATAACGGTTTGGGACACTTCGGACTCAGTTACCGTACAAGTAACCGACGGATTCAAGCCGGAATACTTGCTACGTGGCGTAACAAATCCTTTAGCTTCAATACGCAATGGGAACTTAGCTATAAATTGCATAAGAATGAAAACCAGTATCTGTTTCTCCAGTATTATAACGGATACGGTGAGAATCTGCTGGATTACGACAGATTCAAAAGCGTCGTTCGTCTCGGCATGGTAATCAAGCCGCAAGACTTTAGCATTTTCTGATATCCTCTCGACATATAATTAATAATGGATACGAATGTACGACAGGTTAATTGTCAATGGTGAATTGTCATGCCGGGTACATGATTCGACGTGTAATGCGCATACCCATTACCCGAAAGGGCCGGGAGCCCGAATTATTTCAGCCCCATCCCGTAAGGGTGGGGTATCGACATCCGGACCTTGTTCGGAGGGCTGAAGGCCTGAATTAAATTCATTCTTATTTGTTCCATATTACTATATTACTATGTATTTAATGACACCAACAGCGGTGTATGGATAAAGGTAAACCAAAGAAACTGTGTGTATTACAGGTTTGAGATAACTGCGTACTTGTGGCGTCGATATGGATAGAAGTGGCATTATAAAAAAGAAAATACCGAATGGGACATGTGTGTGAACATGTCCGTTCGGTAGAATATAATATGCTGTTACCCGTGGCTTATGTGTCCTCAAAAGCCGATTCCTCTGCGATAATCCATAGGCGTGACGCCGTACGTCTTCTTGAAGGCACTATAGAAATTGGGCGTATGCTCGAAACCGCAATGCTCGGCGATGTCCTCAATCGTAAGTCCGGGTTTGGTCTCCAGCAGGTTTCGTGCCTTCTGCATCTTTATCTTCAACATGTACGTGGCGGGGGAGTCGCCTGTAATGGCAACGAGTTTCCGGTGCAGCTGGCGTGGGCTCATGTAGAGTTTCTCTGCCAGCGTGTTCACATCCAAGTGCCGTTTGTCCAAGAGATGGTAGATGAAATCCACCGCCTTGGCAAGGAAGCGTCGCTCAGCATCCGTGAGCTTCTGCTCCTTGTCCGTATCAGCAATATTGCTGAACTTGTCACGCAGACGGTGATGACGGTCAAGCAATTTTTCTACTCTTGTTCGCAGCTCGTCGGCGTTAAACGGCTTGGAAATATAGGCATCGGCCCCTGCCTCCAATCCCTTGATTCGTTCTTCCTCCGTAATCTTCGCCGTAACGACGATGATGGGAATGTGGTTGATGATTTCGTTTCCACGCACCTGCCGGCACACTTCCAGACCATCCATGCCGGGCATCATCAGGTCGGTGATGATGAGGTCGGGTACCAGGTCGAGCGCCTTTTCCATTCCTTCCTTGCCGTTGGCGGCATAGGAGACAGCGTAACGGTCGGCAAACAGCGAACCGATATAGGCGGCGATGTCGTGGTTGTCCTCAATGACAAGCAGACGGCATTGGTTGTCGTCGTTCTCGCTGTCGGCAAGTGTTGTCTCGTTTTCGGGCAGGAGCGGAGCGCTGTCAATCATTGTACTGTCCATTTTTCGCTTGCTGTCATGGTGTATCGGCACATGGATATGGAATGTCGTGCCTTTTCCTACCGTGCTCTCTACCGTGATGGAGCCTTCCACTGCATCTATAATCTGCTTGACGAGTGCCAGCCCCACGCCCGTACCGATGCTTCGCGCCTCGGTCTCTGCCTGATAGAAAGGCTCGAAGACATGGGAAACTGTTTCCTTGTCTATTCCCTCGCCCGTATCGGATACATCCAAGAACAGGCAGTTGCCTTCGCGCCATACCAACACGCTTACCTTTCCGTATTCGGGCGTGAACTTGAAGGCATTCGAGAGCAGGTTGTTCATTACCTTGCTCACATAGTCGGGCACGAAGTCCATTTCCACCGACTCCCTGGCAAGGAAGTGCAGGTCGATATTCCGGCTGCGGGCATAGTCGCGGTAGGCCTCGATAATCATCGTGAGATGCGCCGTGATGTTGCCGTTATACCAATCGGGATTGCCCACGGAAGACTTGATTTTCGAGATGTCCAGGAGCTGGTTGATAAGGGTGAGCAGGCCTTTGCCCTGCCGCTCGATGGTGCGTGCGTTCTCCCTGACCGCTTCCGTGTCGGCATCTTGCAAGTTATGGCTCAGTCCGAGTATCACGGTGAGCGGCGTACGGAATTCGTGGGTGATGTTGGTGAAGAAGTTCTCGCGTAAGGCCGACAGTCTTTTCAGTGCCAGATGGTTTCGGCGGTGCAGTCGGTTGGTATAAAGTACGATTGTCAGCACTCCTGACAAGACGAGCAGCACAATCCCCAAAACACCAAAGCCGACATAGCGCGCCGTCCGTTCCTGTTCCAGCCTGTGCCGTGCCTCACCCATCTCCCTCGCCTGCCGGTTGCGCTCGATGTTCAGGCTCGTGTTCTGGATGCGGTTCACCTTTTCCATGTTCAGCACACTGTCTTGCATGGCCATAGCCTGCTCGTAAGAGGACAAGGCCGTACGGTAGTCGCCCGTCTGTTTATAGTGCTTGTAATATAAGGTATGGATTTCCGCCAGATGCTCCGGCGACTTGATGCGTTCGGCTATCGCTTTTGCCTTGCCCAGGTATTCCATCTCCTTCGCGTCGTTGCCGGTGGTGTGATAGATGTCTGCAAGGGCAATGAGCGAGTTCAGGGCATGCCATTCGTCTTTGGACTCCTGCATTAGCCGGTAGGCGGTTTCATATTCCTCGGTCGCCTTGCCGTATTGCCGCGCCTTTTCGTAGAGCGAACCGAAATAAGTGTGGCAGAGCGATATGCCGAGTGTGCTGCCCGCCTCTGTGTTGAGTGCCATCGACTTGAGGTAATACACCTAGGCCGAGTCTGTTTGTCCGCGATGCTCGAAGATGGAACCGAGATTGGCGTAGTTGATGGCCTGTCCCAACGCGCTGTGCAACTGCCGTTCACCTTCCAGTGCCATGCGTAGTGCGCTGTCTGCACGCTCGTAATTGCCTAATGTCATGTAAATATTGCCCAGTCCGTTGAGCGATATGGCCCGGTTTTTCCTGGTAGTGGACGAGGTGTCGGCGCATTCCTCGCTGAGTGTCCATGCCCGGTAATGATATTCCTGCGCCACGTCGAGCACACCCATCCGCCGGTAGTCGGTGCCGATGTTGTTCAGCGCCTGCACCCACTCGAGCGTATCGCCGACGGCTTCCGCCTGCTGCTGCCCCTTGCTGTGCACGCTCAGAGCTTCCTCGAAGCGGCTCTTGTTGCGCAATGCTTTGCCCCATTCCCGCAGGGCAATGATGCTGCCGAGCCTGTCGCCCTCGCTTTCCATTCGTTTTTGCAGTAGGGCGAGCGAATCAATGTCGTGGGCGGAGCGCACGATGCTGTCCGCCATCTTGCGTTCGTCAGGGGTGAATGATACGGGCTTCTTCCCGCACGAAACGAGCAGGAAAAAGATTGAAATAAATGCCGCTAACGCGCTTAAAATCAGTCGGCAGCCCCCCCCCCCATAACTGTTAAAAGGTTCATGGTGAGGTTGTAAAGTGGCTTTAAGGTTATATTTATCGTACTGCATAAATGTGATGTTTTATGATTGTTCATGGGCGTGCTTATTGTCTGGTCAGCCATTCGGCGGCGGGAATCATACGGATGGTATATCCGTTCTTCTCCACCTCACGGTCTTCGTCGAAGTTGATGAGCAGCAGGTTCTCGCAGTGGAATTTCGTGGCGGCTTTCAGCAGGGCGTTGATTTCACGGTTCAGGGTCTTCTCCGCACTGATGTCGTAGGACACCTGCACTAATTGTTCCACCTTGCCACCCTTGGCGATGACGAAATCCACCTCCCATTGCTTGTCACGGTAGTAGAACACGTCGGCATATTCAGGGCGGTAGCGGCGGAGCAGTTCCACATAGACCGTATTCTCCAGTCGCCAGCCGGTGTTCTCTGTGGAGAAAGTGCCGCTGCGCTCAGATACGAAGGCCACGTCCACGACATACACTTTTTCGTTCCGTACGCGTTCCCGGCTCTTGTAGGAGAACTTGGGAACGCCCAGAAGCAGGAATGCCTCCTTCAGATAGGAATAGTAGTTCTCTATGGTATGGTTCGATACGCCGAACATCCGGGCAAGGTCCGTAGCCACGAACTCCTGACAGAAATTGTCGGCTAGGTAGGTTGCCATCCGCCGGAGCACCTCCACGTGCCGCAGGCGGAACCGCCGAGCAATGTCGTTCTTGATGATGGAGTTGAGCAGCGCCTCTATGTATCCCCGTTTGTTCCGCTCGTTCAGCAGTTCGGGAAAGCCTCCGTCCGTAAGGTATTCATGCAGGGCTTTCTTGCGCAGGGCCTTGGACTTGGTGGAGAGGGAGCGAAGCTCCACGCCGCGCATCGTGGCATATTCGGCAAACGAGAACGGATAGAGCTCCACCTTGTTGTGTCGCCCCGTCAGGTGGGTGGTCAGCTCGCTGCTCAGCAGCTTGGAGTTGGAGCCCGTGACGAACAGGTGCACTTTCTGGCGAAGCAGCCGGTTGGCGAACAGCTGCCAGCCCTTGATGTTCTGCACCTCGTCGAGGAAGAGATATTTGAAATCACCGTATATCTGGTACAAGGCGTCGAGCACGCGGTCGAAATCGCCGGTCTCCAGCCCTGTCAGTCGGTCGTCGTCGAAGTTGGCGTAGGCAAATTCCACTCCCTGCTGCCGTATGAACTTCTCGCACAGGGTGGATTTTCCGCTTCTCCGCACACCTGTCACAATCTGGGCAAGGTTGCTCGACGGCGAGAGCTGTCTTTCCTCCATCCTGTCGCACAGCAGCGACAGGTCGTGTGACAGCAGTTCCTCCTTTTGGTCGGAAAAGATGGTTATCAGTCTTCTTGCATCCATGTCATCATGATGTTTTAACTGCCTGCAAAGATAACGAAAAAGTTCCATAATCCACGACACGACACTGAGAAAACTTCCATAAATCACCAAATATTTCTTTTATCGGCTCATTGTCTTCTGCTCCGAAACCAATCATGAAATGCGAAAAGACCTGCTTTGAAGTCCCGAAAGCCCCATTTCTTAAAAGATGTAAAACTATTCATGTGTTTCTTATGATTATCAGTAAGTTATAAGCCTGAAATATCCGATTAGAATAATCGGGGCAAATGCAGAATGTCCGATCAGCATAGTTTTTTGTCCGATTAGCATAGTCCCCTCCCATCGTCTCACTTTTAATTTTGCAGCAGAAAAACAGACCCGCCGCATCCTCCGGCAACGGCTCATGGGGTTCTTCACAGGTGGCCTGTTATAATAAGGTATGTGAGACAAGACGACAATATCATCAACTCTTTTAATTTAATTCAAGCAACAAGTATGAACAAAAGACGAACATTTTCGACCAGCCGGATGAGCAGCACCAAGCCCGGCTTGAGTGATGCCACGGCGAGAAAAGGTGCGCGAAAGCGAACAAAACCGCTTATTCCGCCGCTCAGCGGCCGATGGGCACGAGTGGGTCTCAGCGTCCTGTTCTCCGCAACCGTAGCCGTCGGCGCACAGGCGCAGAGCACAGACGGGAGCGGAACACAGCTGCCGCGAGACCAAAGCAGCGAGCTGCGCACCCGCACTTGGAGTATTTATACTGAGGGCGGACTGTCGTGGGCAAGCGACGTATGGTATCAGAATCTCGATGCCAAGCGCAGTTACAAACAGTCGCCCGCCATGGGTGGCGGCGTGGACTTCACCATCCGCCCCTGGGTGCGCGTGGGCGCCGAGTATCTTTGGTCGCGCTACCGCCGTGAGCAGCGCTTCTCCGTGCTCGACACCAAGACGACGCCCATCAAGGCGTACGGCAACTACTTGATGAACTACCACAACGCCAAACTCGGCTTAGGCTTCAACTTCATGGAGCTGTGGCCCCGCCGCCGCGCGCAGTGGCTCAACATCTGGGTGGGCACGGGCGTAGGCTACACCTTTGCCAAGGGCAACGAGTACGGTATCTACATCAGCAACACGCAGACGCAGGGCGGACAAACCACGCCCATCGGCGAGGGAACAACCATCGGCAACGACTCGGAAGTAACCATCACGGGCAGCATACGTAGCACGAACCGCCACGAGAAGTTCAACACGCTCTACGTTCCCGCCTCGCTCCACATCGAGGCCGACATGAGCCGGGAGTTCAGCATCGGACTGAAAGGCGAGACGGACCGGCTCTTCAACCGCAAGGGCATCGCTCCGAAGCGTTTTGTCTTCGGTTTGGTGACCCTGCGCTATACTTTCGTAAAATAAAACCAATAACCAACTGAAATATGAAACGAATTCAATCCATTCTGCTTGCCATCGCCATGCTGTTGGCAGCACCCGCGTTCTTCACCTCGTGTCAGGAGGACGCACCCGAGATTAATTACACGATGAACGTGTCGGTCATCAACGACTTCACCAAGGTGATGGAGGCCATCAACAACGGCTTCCTGAAGAACGAGGAAGCCATCAGGAAGCTCACCGAGGCCATCGACAAGATGAACGCCGACCAGCAGACCAAGCTGCAGGCCATCATCGATGTGCTCAACTCCGTGAACGCCACGCTCGAAACCAGGTTTGCAGCCATCGAGGCGGTCATCAAGGCGCAGACCCTCTCGCTCGAGGCAAAGCTCGGTCTCATCGAAGCCGCCATCAAGGCGTTGCCCGACTACGGCGACAAGCTCGCTGCCATTGAAGCCGCCATCAAGGCGATGCCGAACTACAGCGACAAGTTCGATGCTGTGGTTGCCGCCCTTAATGCGATGAAGGCGCAGATTGAGTCGCTCGGCACGGGACAGGCCGACATCGTTACGGCCATCAATAACACGACAGCCGCTATCAACAGCCTGATTGCAGCCGTGAACAGTGGCAACGCCGATACAGCCGCAGCCCTCGCGCAGATTATCCAGAAGCTCGAGGAACTGAAGGAGAAGATTGGCAACGGCGGCGGAGGTGTCATACCCCCGACACCGCAGCCCACGATGGAATATGTAGACCTCGGCCTATCCGTAAAATGGGCAACATGCAACCTCGGCGCAACGAAACCGAGCGACTACGGCCACTACTACGCCTGGAGCGAAACAATGGTTAAGGGCGACTACTCATGGGATACCTACAAGTGGGGAAAGGGAAACAACATTACCAAGTACAACGATAGTGACGGCAAGACCGTCCTCGATCCGGAAGATGATGTCGCCACCGCCAAGCTCGGCTCGCCATGGCGCATGCCGACCAAAGACGAAATCAATGAACTGATCGGCGGATGCACCTGGAAATGGACGAAGAAGAACGGCGTGAGAGGCCACGAGGTGAAAGGCACGAACGGAAAGACCATCTTCCTGCCTGCCGCCGGCACCCGCAAAGGTTTCGAACTTCTCTATACCGGTGAATCGGGCTTTTATTGGTCGGCGTCGCGAGCCTCGAACGAAATTAATAAGGCCTTCTACTTCGATAATGGTTATTCCAACATAATTGATGACAACTTGATCCATGCTAGAATCACCGACCGCTACCGCGGGTATATGGTGCGGCCCGTCCGCCCATAAAATTTGCCTTGCCCGAAATGGGTATAGTGCGATCAGCTGACAATAAAAACCTCTCCTCCCGCCCACAGCGGCGGGAGGAGAGATATAAACAATAACCAAATGTTTCACGATTAAAAAATCAGAATTATGAACAGACATTCAAAGTATTACAGGCTGAACCCCGTAAAGGGGAAGTTGGGCAAAGTAAACCACAAGGTGGTAAGCGACATCAAGTACGACACCTTCCGCCGCTTCAACTCCTACAACGCTGCAACCAAACACGCCATTTTAGGAGCGGTAGGCAAGCTTCTTGATGAAATGGTACGGGAGGACGCGGGACTCTACATACAGGGCAGTGGACCACGCAAACGCCCCATCCTCATATTCGTTGACGGAGAATGGAAAGTGGTTTGGCTTCCCGATCCAATAGCACCTTATGCCACTCCTTCCGATTTCTCCTATAAAAAAATAATGGAGAGCATGGAACGCGTCGCAATAGAAAAAGTGGATGCTTCGCACCATATTGTTAAACTCAAGGGTAAGGATGGCGTACAACTTACACTCAACGTCTTCGGAACATTCTGAGTAAACTACAAAACGAAGGTTGTTCGGCTTTCGCCGACAACCTTCGTTTTATTTTTTGACGGGTGAAAGATGGGACTCGAACCCACGACCCTCGGAACCACAATCCGATGCTCTAACCAGCTGAGCTACATTCACCATTGTATTGCATCTTTTTTATGCGCTGCAAAGATAGTTATTTTTTTGCACCTGCAAGCGATTGGAGGAATTTTTTCTACGGTCGGCAGACTGAAAAATGGGAGGCTGGCTCTTTATCTGCAACTTTTGTCTGTCGTCTGAAGGATTGGAATAAACCTTATTGAATCATATAAACCCAGATTCCGCAATAGAACCAATAAGAATGAATTTAATTCAGGCCTTCAGCCCTTATAAACCTCGCAGAGGCGGTGAATTGTTAAATTGTTGAGTTGTTGATTCGTTGACATGTTGATTTGTTGGCTGACCGCTGAATACTGACCGCTAACGATTATATCAGGCTTACAGCCCTCTAACCAAGGTATGGGCATGGATCCCCCACCCTTACGGGATGGGGCTGAAATAATTCGGGCTTCCAGCCCTTGTATGCCCTGCGGGCGTTGAGTTGTTGATTCGTTGATTTGTTGGCTGTCCTGATTGCTGAATGCTGACCGCTAACAAACAATTACGAATTACGCAAGCTGAATACTGATAGCTGACTGCTGTAAAAGCCCTGAAAGGGCATAATAATTCAGCCCAATGCGAAGCGTTGGGGAAAAAAAGCATCGCATCTCGGCGGAGGGCTGTAAGCTTGACGTAACCATTGTCGTACATTCGTACGTCCATTATTAATGGTAAACACCGAACAGTGTATCGCGTAATTTGGGATAATAAGTAGTAACGGATTAAAGAGGCAATGTAGCAAAGTATGAAGCTAAAAAAGAAAAAGAAGGAGACAATGGAAAGGGCATGTCAGGTGGATCATTTTGAAAGGCGAACACGGAAAGAAGATATTAAACGAAATATCGAGATGGTTTTTACAGCGTGATTCAAAACTTTTTTAATAATTCCACGCTCTTAAAATAAAAAAATTTATTTACTTTTGCGGCGTAAAAAAATCTTTGACTAATATTGCATAAAAAAAGAAGAATGATGGAAAAGATTAAAGGATTGATCGATGCTCCATTTACGCCGTTTGACAAAAAAGGCGAGGTGGATTATGCTCCGATAGCGGAATATGCGGCACTGTTGGCGCGTAACGGGTTGAAAGGTGTTTTTATTAACGGCTCGTCCGGTGAAGGCTACATGCTGACGGAAGACGAACGGATGAAACTGGCTGAAAAATGGGTTTCGGTTGTTCCGTCGGGCTTTAAAGTGATTGTTCATGTGGGGAGTACGTGTGTGAAATCGAGCCGGCGTCTGGCCGCTCATGCTCAGGAAATCGGTGCATGGGGAACGGGGGCGATGGCTTCGCCGTTTCCTAAAGTGGCGCGTGTGGAAGAGTTGGTACAATATTGTGAGGAGATTGCGAGCGGTGCACCGGAACTCCCGTTTTACTATTATCATATACCGGCTTTCAATGGAGCATACCTGTCGATGGTCGAGTTTCTGCAAACGGTAGACGGACGTATCCCGAACTTTGCCGGTATTAAATATACGTATGAGAGTCTTTATGAATACAACCAGTGCCGTCTCTACAAGAACGGGAAGTTCGATATGCTGCACGGGCAGGACGAGACGATTCTTCCCTGTCTGGCCATGGGAGGAGCACAGGGCGGCATCGGCGGCACGACGAACTATAACGGCCGCGAGCTGGTCGGTATTATCGAGGCATGGAAAGCCGGTGATTTGGAAACAGCACGTGAACGACAAAACTTCTCGCAGGAAGTAATCAATGTGATTTGTAATTATCGCGGAAATATCGTCGGAGGAAAGCGAATCATGAAACTGATTGGTCTCGACCTCGGGAAAAACCGTACGCCTTTCCGTAACATGACTGATGCCGAAGAAACTTCGATGAAGAAAGAACTCGAAGCGATCGGATTTTTTGAAAGATGTAATAAATAATGAATATGGATATCAAAGAATATCTGGGATATTGGGCGGAAAAGTATAAGAACGATTTACTGACGGATATCTTCCCGTTCTGGATAAAATACGGGGTGGATCGTGTTAACGGAGGCTATTACACGTGTGTCGATCGGGACGGAACATTGTACGACCCGACAAAATCGGTTTGGTTTCAGGGGCGCTTTGCGTTTGTGCTGGCGTATGCGTATAACCATATTGAGCGCAATGAAGAATGGTTAGCCTTGTCGAAATCGGGTATTGATTTTATCGAAGAACACTGTACCGATAGGGACGGGCGGATGTATTTTGAAGTAACTGCCGACGGTACGCCTCTGCGTAAGCGTCGTTATCTCTTCTCCGAATCGTTTGCGGCGATTGCCATGTCGGAATATGCGATTGCTTCGGGCGACCGGACGTATGCCGAAAAAGCCTTGGCTCTGTTTAAGCTGATCCTCAAATACAAAAATACGCCGGGTTTGACTGAACCGAAATACCTTCCTGCTTTTCAGGCGAAAGGACACTCGCTTTGCATGATTCTGATCAATACGGCATCACGAATCCGCGCGGCAATCAATGATGAGGTGCTGACACGACAGATCGATGAGTCGATCGATGAGATCCGTCGTTACTTTATGCATCCCGAATATCGTGCATTGCTTGAGACGGTTGGCCCTAACGGCGAGTTTATCGACACGTCGGCCGGCCGGTTAATTAATCCGGGGCATTGCATCGAAACGGCATGGTTTCTGATGGAAGAAGCAGCGTTCAGGAAGGGGGATAAGGCGTTGCTTGAAACAGCGCTGACCATCCTCGACTGGTCGTGGGAATGGGGATGGGACACCGAATTCGGCGGTATCATCAATTTCCGTGACTGTCGCAATTTTCCCGCGCAAGATTATTCGCAGGACATGAAGTTCTGGTGGCCGCAGACCGAGACGGTGATAGCAGCACTTTACGCTTATCAAGCTACCGGCAACGAAAAATATCTGGAGATGCACCGTCAGGTGAACGAATACATGTATGCTCACTTCCCAGACAGTCAATACGGAGAGTGGTACGGCTACCTGCATCGCGACGGAACTGTGGCGCAGCCTGCTAAAGGAAATCTTTTCAAAGGTCCGTTTCATATTCCGCGGATGATGATAAAGACACACCTCCTGTGCCGTGAGCTTATGACTTAAATTATGGATTAAAATCGGACGATGATGAAAAACTCAAAGTATTACCCTTGGATCGTCGTAGCTCTCTTGTGGGTTGTGGCGCTGCTAAATTACCTCGATCGGCAGATGCTCTCGACCATGAGAGATACGATGATGATCGATATCGCGGAGCTGGAATCGGCAGCAAACTTCGGGCGACTGATGGCTGTCTTCCTTTGGATTTACGGTTTGATGAGTCCGGTCGCCGGTATGATTGCCGACCGTGTGAATCGTAAATGGCTGATTGTCTCGAGCCTTTTTGTCTGGTCGTTTGTGACGCTGATGATGGGCTTCTGTACGACCTTCGAACAGGTCTATTGGCTGCGTGCATTGATGGGAGTCAGCGAAGCATTGTATATCCCTGCGGGACTGTCGCTGATCACCGACTACCATCGGGAGAAAACACGTTCGCTGGCTGTCGGCATCCACATGACGGGATTGTATGTCGGACAGGCCTTAGGCGGCTTTGGGGCAACGGTTTCCAGTATTTTCAGTTGGCATGTTACTTTCCAGAGCTTTGGCTGGATAGGTATTATATACAGTCTCATCCTGATCCTTTTCCTGAAAGATAAAAAGAGTGAGACGCCGGTAAGTACTCCGCAGCCCACTTCGTTGGGTGAAACGGTAAAATCTGCATTGAAAGGTATCGGCATGTTGGCCGGTAACATTTCATTCTGGATCATTCTGCTCTATTTTGCGACTCCGAGTCTTCCGGGATGGGCGACAAAGAACTGGTTACCGACGCTGTTCTCCGAAAACCTGTCGATCGATATGACGGAAGCCGGACCGTTATCGACGATTGTCATTGCCGTGTCATCATTCATCGGAGTGATTGCCGGTGGCATCCTTTCCGACCGGTGGATACAACGTAACCTTCGAGGACGTATTTATACCGGAGCGATCGGGTTGTCACTGATGATCCCTTCCTTGCTGCTGCTCGGCTTCGGACATAGTCTGACGATGATTATCGGCGGAGGACTGTGCTTCGGTATCGGTTACGGCATGTTCGATGCGAATAACATGCCGATCCTGTGTCAGTTTATTTCGTCGAGATACCGTGCTACAGCCTACGGACTCATGAACATGACGGGGGTATTTGCCGGTGCCATGATTACGAATTTCCTCGGACGGTCGACCGATGCCGGCAACCTTGGGAAAGACTTCGCGATGCTGGCAGTCGTAGTCGCTGGTGCTCTCGTCGTACAATTACTCTTTCTGCGTCCCCAAACCGCAGACAAGAAAGAGAAATAAAGGTCTTCATTAATCAATAACTATTTAAATTTATGAAAGGAATTTTAAAAAATGTTGTATTGGGGGGGGTATTTTTATTCATATCTCTGCATCCGAACGGTGTGAATGCCAAAAATAATTTGGGCATAAGCGAGACGAATATCTCTCAACAAAACAAAAATGTTTCAGGCACAGTCACTGATCAATCAGGTGAGCCGGTGATTGGTGCGTCTGTTGTAGAGAAAGGAACGAGAAACGGAACGGTCACCGATATCGACGGAAACTATTCCTTGTCGACTGCTTCGAATGCGGTTCTTGTTTTTTCTTACATCGGATATGCTTCTCAGGAGATTTCGGTGTCAGGAAAGACGAAGATCGACGTTGTATTGAAAGAAGACGTTGCCCAGTTGAGTGAAGTCGTCGTAACCGGTTATGGCGGATCGCAGAAACGAGCTACCTTAACAACTGCTATCTCCAAGATGGATGATAAAGTATTGCAAACAGCTGCATACAGTAACGTCGGTCAGGCTCTGCAGGGTTCGGTGACTGGATTGCGTGTCGTCAACACAATAGGGCAACCGGGTAGCAACCCGAATATTGTGCTTCGTGGAGGGGCAACCATCTCGGGAAATAATAACAGTGCGTTAATTATTGTAGACGGAATTGTCCGTGAGAGCATGCAAGGACTGAGCCCGGATGACATTGAATCAATGCAGATTTTAAAGGATGCCGCATCGACGGCAATCTATGGAGCCAGAGCCAATGGCGGTGTTATATTGATTGAAACAAAGAAAGGAACTTCGGGGGGAGCTTCATCTGTGAACTATAAGTTTAAGGTCGGTGTGAATTATGCCCGGGAAGGCTACGGTTTTCTTAATGCGCAGGATTACATTCACTATAATCGTTTAGGCTTTAAACGTACCGGACGTAAGAATGTAGATACCCAAATGGGATATGGAATCGGAAATAGCTTGTTCGATATCCGTTACTTATCTGATGAAACGGCTCATCTGCAGAAAGAGGGATGGCTTTCGATGCCTGATCCTTTTTATGAGGATCGTACGATTCTTTTCAAAGATTATTATGGGACTCTGGATGATGCCGTGTTTGATAATTCTGCGATGACACATGACCATCATTTGAGTTTTAACGGAGGGAACGATAAAGCGACCTATGCAGCAAGCCTCGGTTATTACAGTGAGGACGGTCAAGTAAAGGGAACCGGATTGCAACGCTTTACGGGCTCGTTGAACGCATCGTACAAAGTGCTTCCTTTCCTGGCGGTAAAAGGAGGAACAACGTATTCATGGCAAAGACAGCCATCGTTGTGGATCGGGACATATGAGTTTTTTTACCGTACACGTTCGCAACGTCCGACATGGAATCCGTGGCTTGCAGATGGAAGTCCTGCCTCCGGATTTGGAACAGGGGACGGAAATCCACTTTACTATAAAGACAGGCTCACACGTAAGAATGGTACGCGCCGACAGACATATACGATGGGCTTTACATTAGATATTATTCCCCAAAAATTGGTATTGAACGGAAATGCATCGTTGTATCATTACGATCATCAGGAAGAGGAATTTAACAAGAAATATCAGACACAAAATTCCAATACTCCCAATACAACGAGACAGGCACGTGCTAAATATTTAAAGCGGAATCAACAGCAGGTAAGCGTGACCTTGTCTTATACGGACACGTTTGCTGATCGTCATAATCTGGATGTAATGTTCGGTGGCGAATATTTCAATCATCATGAATTTTTGTTCGATGCAACAACCGAAGGTTCTCCTTTGGATGATATCGCTACACTGAATGTTGGGGCAACTCGTACCAAGACTACCTCAGAAAAAACGGGATATCGTATCTTGTCTGCTTTCGGAAGGGCTAACTACAACTATGATATGAAATATCTGTTAACTCTGACAGCTCGCTATGATGGTATTTCCCGTTTGGTAGACAATCGTTGGGGGTTCTTCCCGGGAGTGTCGGCCGGATGGAATGTGATGGAAGAAGAGTTTTTTAAAGAATCGCCTATTTCGGATTATGTATCGAATCTGAAACCACGTATCAGTTATGGGGTAAATGGAAATGTATCGGCGATCGGAAATTTTGAAGCATATGGTATCTACGGTCAAACGAAAGATTATGCAGGAACTACCGGATTTCAGAGCGGATATGAAAGTAATGGAGCTTTTATAGGCCTTATGAACAGCAAGCTTCGTTGGGAGCAAAGCCAGACTTTTGAGGTTGGGCTGGATTTCAGTTTCTTCAATAATCGATTGAGTTTTATTGCCGATTATTACGATCGCAGAACGAAAGACCTCTTAACTTCGTTAGCCCTGCCGGGATACACAGGATATAACAGTATTACGACCAACTTAGGCATACTGCGTAATTACGGATTTGAGTTGGAAGTAAAAGCGAATATTTTGCAGTTGAAAAATGGGTTCACATGGGATATGTCGGCGAATGTTTCGACGGTAGCCAATAAGGTTGTCAAATTGCCATATAACGGTAATGAAAGAAACCGACAAGGAGGTGTTCAGGTTTGGAATCCGGAAAAAGGTGCACTTGCATGGCTTGGAGGAACAGAGGAAGGCGGCAAATTAGGTGTGCTTTATGGGTACAAACAAGAACATATCTTTAAAGATTGGGACGACGTGAAGGCGAAGGCCAATAAGCGTTTGGATCATGTAGCCAGTTTATATGGCCCCGGCTTGGCCGACGAATATAAGGATAAAAAAGGTTGGCAGCCGATTGAGCCGGGAGATGTTTGCTGGGCTGATTTGAATAACGATGGTATCATTGATGGTAAAGACCGTGTGGAAATCGGTAACATCTTCCCTAATGTGACAGGTGGGTTTTCGACTACGTTGGGATATAAAGGTTTATCTTTGTATGCTCGTTTTGATTATGCGCTTGGGCATACAATCTATAACGATTTGGCAGCCCGTTCGTTGGGACAGTATCAGGGGTCATTTAATATCATCGATATGGTAAAGGATACATGGAGCGAAACAAATTCGAGTTCAGACCTGCCGAAGTTTTATTATGCCGATCAGTTGAGTAAAAAGAATATTACTCGTTCGAACAATGCAAATACGGCGGCAAACAATAACAGTTCACGTTTCTATGAAAAAGGTGATTATATGGCACTCCGTGAACTGACGTTAAGCTATGCCTTGCCTTCTCGGTGGATTCGCAAAGCATCGATGCAGGAGGCAACCGTTTCTATAACGGGACAAAATCTGTTTTACATCACCGGATATACAGGGGTATCACCCGAGCCGGCAGTAAGTAACTATTACGGACGCGGTATTGATAACGGTCGTTATCCGACACCGAGAACCGTGTTGTTCGGCTTATCCGTAACATTTTAATCATCATTTTTAAAAAGAATAGCTATGAAAAAGTTTATCATATATTTGATGGCAATTACGTCGCCTGCTTTGTTACTTCAGTGCAATTCGCTCGAAATGGAGCCGGAAAGTTCGATTACAGATGCCAATTATTGGAAAACAGAAGCGCATTTTTCTGCATTTAACACCGGATTGCATTCGTTGCTAAGAAAATACTCATACCACTACTTCTTGCTGGGTGAATCTCGCGCAAATTTGTACTGTGATGACAATCCATTTGGAGGAGAGGCCACACAAGGGATAGAACGGTTACCGTATAATACGCTAAACAAAGAAAATCCGGTCGTGTCTAACTTCGGAGGGCTATATGTTCCTATCGAACGATTGAACATGATGATTCGCAGAACAAGTGAGACGAATTTACTTACCGATGCGGACAAAAATTATTATTTGGGAGAAGCTTATGGGATGAGAGCTTATTTGTATTTTCATCTGTTGCGTTCGTGGGGAGATGTTGTTTTATCAACTGACCCAACAGATGGAGCAAGCCTGGATGTTTTCAATCTGGCAAAGGCTGCATCGCCGGCTGCTGATGTGATGAAGCAGATTAAAGCAGACATTGAGGCATCCGAGAAGGCTTTCGGAGATAATCACTCGTTTAAATACGGACGTCATTATTGGTCATTGCCGGCTACGTGGATGCTGAAAGGCGAAGTCTATCTGTGGAGTGGACGTCAGATGGGAGGCGGAAATGCCGACTATCAGGTTGCTCGTATGGCATTGGAACAAGTTGGAAAAGCTGATGTGGCTTTATCCGAAAAGTTTGAATCCGTATTTGCATTTTCTAATAAGAAAAATAAGGAGATTATTTTTACAATTCATAATCAAAAAGATGAGTTTTCTTTGTGGGATGACCGATATCGAATGAATATGCTTCCACAAGATGCGTATATGACCTTGTATTATGATGAAGAAGGCAAGCCTTATCAAAAAGAACCGGCATTGGAAAAATTGCGTGGTCTCATTCGTCTTCAGATTAATTACGACATGTATCAGAAGTTATTTCGTGATGAAGATTCCCGCAAACGTGCGACCTTAAAAGCTGTCTACAGTAAAGATAAAGACGATAATTTGAAGTATGTTGCACCATATGCCAATAAATTTAAAGGTACGTTAGTCGAAGGAAATTCTTCTTGCAGTATGCTGGATGATTATCCGATCTATCGTTACGCAGACTGCTTGCTAATGCTTGCTGAAGTAAAAGTCTTGCTCGGAGAAGACCCTGCGGAAGAAATTAACAAAGTGCGTGAACGTGCTTATGGAGCAAACTATTTTAAAGAAAACAAGGATAAGGTCGCATATCCGAACGATACGGATCCGGCAGTTTATACGAATAACAGATATGTTGGAAGTGACGCCGATGCACTGGAAGCTATTCTGAAAGAGCGTCTGCGAGAGTTTATGTTTGAAGGGAAGCGCTGGTATGATCTCCGTCTGTTGGGTGAACCTTACCTTTCTAAATACTCAAAGGCAAATGCTTCACGTCTACTATGGCCGATTAATGAGGATGTTTTAACAAATAACCCCCTGCTCAAGCAGACTCCGGGGTATGAATAATTAAACAAATAACAAGCCCAAAGGAAGTGCGATTCGAAAAAATATGCCTTTCTTTGGGCTTTCATGTAAAAATACCTGTCGTATGAAAAAGTTTTTTTGGATTATTGGTTTGTTTGCATCGATGCAGATGACACGCGCGGCGGACAGTGTTTACGTACAAAACCCACAGATCCCCATCCTCGTCGATCGGACGGACAATGTGCTGTTCCGTATCCGTATTCCTGACGCGACGAAAGGCGATGTGCTGAACCGGCTGACCATACGCTTCGGTAACGAAGACAAGCTGTCGGAGGTGAAAGCCGTTCGTCTGTTTTATGCCGGTACGGAAGCGGCCACAAAAGGCCGTTCCCGTTTTGCGCCGGTGACGTATGTCTCTTCGCACAATATTCGTAACACGCGTTCGGCCAACCCGTCCTATTCCATCCGGCAGGATGAAGTGACGACCGTTGCAAATACATTGACGCTGAAAACACGTCAGCCGATGGTGAAAGGCATCAACTATTTTTGGGTGAGTGTGGAGATGGATCGTAACACTTCGCTACTGTCGAAGCTCACCTCGACGGTGACGGAAGTGGTTATCAACGATAAGCCGGCCGTTATTGCCGGCGAACAGGCCGCTGTGCGCCGTATGGGGATCGGGGTGCGTCATGCGGGCGACGACGGATCAGCCTCTTTCCGTATTCCCGGATTAGTGACAACGAACAAAGGAACATTGCTCGGGGTCTATGATGTACGTTACAATAACAGTGTAGATTTACAGGAGCATATCGACGTGGGGCTGAGCCGCAGCACCGACAAAGGTCAGACATGGGAACCGATGCGCATTGCCATGTCGTTCGGTGAGACCGACGGATTACCGTCGGGGCAGAATGGAGTCGGCGATCCGTCCATCCTCGTCGATGAACGCACGAACACCGTCTGGGTTGTTGCCGCATGGACGCACGGGATGGGCAATGCGCGCGCATGGACCAATTCCATGCCCGGAATGACACCCGATGAAACAGCCCAACTGATGATGGTGAAAAGTACGGACGACGGCCGAACATGGAGCGAATCGACCAACATCACGTCTCAGGTGAAAGATCCTTCGTGGTGCTTCCTGCTGCAAGGTCCGGGAAGAGGAATCACAATGCGGGACGGCACGCTTGTCTTCCCGATCCAGTTTATCGACTCCCTACGTGTCCCTCACGCGGGTATTATGTACAGCAAAGACCGTGGAGAGACGTGGCATATCCATCAGCCGGCGCGTACCAACACGACGGAGGCGCAAGTGGCCGAGGTAGAGCCGGGCGTGCTCATGCTGAACATGCGTGACAATCGTGGCGGCAGCCGTGCCGTCAGCATTACACGCGACTTGGGAAAAAGTTGGACGGAACACTCGTCGAACCGCAGCGCCTTGCCGGAATCGATCTGTATGGCGAGCCTGATCAGCGTCAAAGCGAAAGATAACATCATCGGGAAAGACCTGTTGCTCTTCTCGAATCCCAACACGACGGAAGGACGCCATCACATCACCATCAAGGCGAGCCTCGACGGAGGTGTTACGTGGCTTCCTGCACATCAGGTACTTCTCGACGAAGAAGACGGATGGGGCTACTCGTGTCTGTCGATGATCGACCGCGAAACGGTCGGGATATTTTACGAATCGAGTGTGGCACACATGACCTTTCAGGCTGTTAAAATCAAAGACCTGATACGATGAAGCATCGTTTGTCTTTTCTTTTGGCCGCTTTTTCTTTTATAGCCTTGTCTGTAAGGAGCGAACTGCTCCCTTTGCCTCAGCAGATAAGCCGGTCGGACGAAGTATTTCTTTGTGAGGAAGTCGCTTTTCGTCTGCCGGAAGAGGTAAAAGGCATGGTGACGGAGTGGGCGGACGAATGGCAGGTCAAAGAAAAGACAAACGCTTCGCGACGCTTCGAGGTGCACTGGGTGACCGATATTCCCGAAGCGCTCCGCAACAAAGACGAAGCGTATACGCTGCATATCTCGCGTGAACACATACACATCGAGGCGATAAAGCCGCAGGGAGTCTATCGGGCGATGCAAACGCTTCGCCAACTGACGGAGCGCAGTGAACAGGGCATACGTGTGCGCGGCTGCCGGATCACCGACTGGCCGGCTTTCCGTATCCGCGGATGGATGCACGACGTCGGACGCTCATATATCTCGCTCGAAGAGCTGAAACGGGAGATCGCCATGTTGTCCCGTTACAAAATCAACACATTTCATTGGCATCTGACCGAAAATCAAGCATGGAGACTCGAAAGCAAACGCTATCCGGCACTTAACGACAGTGCCCATACGACGCGTATGCCGGGAAAATATTACACACACGAGGAAGCACGCGAACTGGTCGACTTCTGCCGGAAACATTTCGTGACCCTGATTCCCGAAATCGACATGCCCGGACATAGCGCCGCCTTTGAACGCGCTTTCGGTTGCGGTATGCAGAGCGAAAAGGGCATGAACATCTTGAAGACACTGATTGATGAAGCGTGTGAAGTCTTTGATGTGCCGTATCTGCATATCGGAACGGACGAAGTTGAGTTTACGAACCCTCTTTTTGTTCCCGAAATGGTGGCTTTTGTCCGTGCCAGAGGGAAAAAGGTTATTTCATGGAATCCGGGTTGGACGTATCAACCCGGCGAGATCGACATGACGCAGCTTTGGAGCTATCGCGGCAAGGCTCAGCAAGGCATACCGGCCATTGATTCGCGCTTTCATTACCTGAATCACTTCGATACGTTTGGAGATATCGTTGCGCTGTATAACAGCCGTATTTATAACGAAGAACAGGGCAGTGAAAACCTCGAGGGAGTCATTCTCGGCATCTGGAACGACCGTCTTCTGCCCGATGAACGGAGTATCATCCTCCAAAACGGCCTCTATCCAAACATGCTTGCCATAGCCGAACGCGCATGGCGGGGTGGGGGATTTGAATATTTCGACCGAAACGGTGTTATCCTTCCCGACGAACATTCCGAGCCGTTCAGAGCATTTGCCGATTTCGAACGACGGATGCTTTGGCACAAAGCTTATTATTTTAAAGGATATCCGTTCCCTTACGTCAGGCAAACGCATGTGAAATGGACCGTAACGGACGCTTTTCCGAACGGAGGCGACCTCTCGAAAAGATTTCCCCCCGAAGAAGAAATCCAAACAACGTATGAATATGAGGGTAAGACGTACGGAACGCATACCGTGACAGGCTCGGGTATCTACCTGCGCCATGTATGGGGCGATTGGGTGCCTGCGCTCTACGAACATCCGCAGGAAAATCATACCGCTTACGCCTATACGTGGGTTTACGCGCCGCAGGAGCAGGAAGCAGGCATGCGGATCGAGTTTCAGAACTACAGTCGTTCCGAACCCGACCTGCCTCCGCGTCAAGGTACGTGGGATTATCGCCAAAGCAGTATTCATCTGAACGGTAAAGAAATCATGCCGCCCGTCTGGACGGCTACGCATACTGAAAAAAGCAACGAGACGGCGCTGGGTAACGAGAACAGCGTGGCCCGTCCGCCGGTACGTGTCCGCCTTCGTAAAGGCTGGAATCATGTGTTTCTGAAACTGCCCGTCGGGCGGTTTACGACCCCCGAAGTGCGGCTCGTAAAATGGATGTTTACCGTTGCATTCGTCACCCCTGACGGAGAACAGGCGCTCGAAGGACTGATTTTTTCGCCCGAACCTAAATAACATATTAACGATATACAATGAAAAAATATTGGATAGGAATACTGTGGATGCTGACCTGTGTAAGTATGGGGTTGGCTCAGAAGACTGTGAAAGTGGCTTGTGTAGGAAACAGCGTTACCTACGGAACAGGCATCAAGAATCGTGAAACCGACTCGTATCCCGCGCAATTGCAGCGTTTGTTAGGCAAAGGATACGAGGTAGGCAGTTTCGGTAAACCGGGAGCGACGCTTTTAAATAAGGGTTTTCGCCCATACACGCAGCAGGAAGAATACAGAAGGGCGGTCGAGTTTGCGGGCGACCGGGTGATCATTCATTTGGGACTGAACGATACCGATCCGAAGGCATGGCCGAACTACAGGGATGAGTTTTTGCACGATTATCTGGCGTTGATCGATACGTTTCGCCGCGTCAATCCCGCATGCCGCATCTGGGTATGTCGGATGACGCCGATTGCGCACCGGCATCGCCGGTTTAAATCCGGTACGCGCGACTGGTACTGGATGATTCAGGAGAAAATCGAACAGGTGGCGCGATGGGCCGGCGTAGGACTGATCGATTTGCAGGAGCCGTTATACCATCGCCCCGATTTGTTGCCCGATGCTCTTCATCCCGATGAGGAAGGCGCGGGATTGCTGGCGAAGACCGTTTATCAGGCCGTGACAGGTGATTTCGGAGGACTGAAAATGCCTGCCGTCTATTCGGATAATATGGTCTTGCAGCGGGATCGCGCGTTAACGATCGAGGGGACGGCCGATGCGGGAGAGACCGTCACCGTAAGCATCGCGAAGCAGACGAAGACAGCCCGGACTCCTGATAACGGACGATGGACGGTTACGCTCGACCCTATGCCCGCGCAGACAGGACTCGTGCTTACCGTCGCGACGCCTTCGCGCAAACTTACTTACAGGCAGGTGGCCGTTGGTGAAGTGTGGCTTTGCTCCGGACAGTCGAACATGGCGTTCCGAACATCGGAAGCCGACGCCGCGGAACGTGCGAAGCTGCTCGATTTCGCGCGGAAGAATCCGCAGATACGCTTCTTCGACATGAAACCTCGCTGGCATACCGGCGCGTTGGCATGGAGCAAGACCGCGCTCGACTCGTTGAATCACCTGCAATATTACCACGACACCCGATGGGAACCGTGTAACGAACAGACGGCCGACCGTTTCTCGGCCATTGCCATGGCTTTCGGCCGTATGCTCTCCGATAGCCTCGGAGTACCCGTGGGCTTGATCTCGAATGCCGTAGGCGGATCACCGGCCGAGGCGTGGATCGACCGGAAAACGGTGGAATTTGAATTTCCCGACCTCTTATACGACTGGACGAAGAACGATTTCATACAAGACTGGGTGCGTGAGCGTGCAACGTTGAACCTCAAAGAAGCGACGATCCCGTTGCAGCGGCATCCTTACGAGCCTTGTTATCTGTTCGAAGCAGGCATCGCGCCATTGGCGCGTTATCCGCTCAAAGGAGTGCTGTGGTATCAAGGCGAATCGAACGCGCACAACTTGGAAGCATACAGTAAACTTTTTCCGATGCTGATAAACAGTTGGAGAAGCTATTGGAGAGAAACATTGCCTTTCTATTTTGTGCAATTATCGAGCCTGAACCGTCCGACTTGGGCGTGGTTTCGCGATACACAGCGCCGTTTGGCCGAAGAAATTCCGTCGTGCGAAATGGCGGTGAGCAGCGATCGCGGAGATTCGCTCGACGTGCATCCCAGACGCAAGACCGACGTCGGCGAACGGCTGGCACGCATCGCGTTGAACCGCAGTTACGGACAATCGTCCGTCATTCCTTCGGGACCTTCATTCCTTTCAGCCACATTTAGCGAGCAAGCTGTCTGGCTTTCGTTCCGGTACGCCGAAGGATTGACGACATCCGACGGAAAACCGTTGTGTACATTCGAATTGGCCGGCGAAGACGAACGTTTCTATCCGGCCGAGGCCGAAATTGTCGGGCATCGTCTCCGGCTACGTTCGCCGCAGGTATCACGTCCGCGGAAAGTACGTTACGGATGGCAGCCGTTTACGCGGGCCAACCTGATTAACGGAGCGGGATTGCCGGCTTCGACGTTTCAGGCTGTGATTGAATAAACAAGAGATGAACAAGATACATTATATCGTCTGTGTCGCGCTGGGGCTCGCGCTTTGGAGCGCGTGTCGGCACGGCGGCACGGACCAAAAAGAAGAAACGGAAATGATACAATGGAATCGTCTGCCCGATTTACCGGGCATGGAGGGGACAGCCTCGCTGGGCGTCTCCGCGCCTTTTACGGGAGTAACGGGAAACCGTCTGATTGTGGCCGGGGGATGCAACTTCCCCGATAAACCGGTGGCCGAAGGTGGCACCAAGCAATATTATGCCGAGATTTGGACGCTCGACTTGTCGGCCGACAGTGCCCAATGGACAAACGCGGGCGTGTTGCCTCATGCCGTGGCTTACGGCGCGAGCATCGGCACACCCTACGGAATCGTCTGTGCGGGAGGAAACGACAGCGAGTCCTCATTTACGGACGTCTTTTTACTTTCCGCGAACGACACCTCCGAAGCGTGTACTATCCGTCCTCTGCCGTCGCTTCCCGTGGCAATGGACAACTTCGCCGCGACGTATATGGACGGAAAAGTCTACGTAGCGGGAGGAAATGCGAACGGAACCCCGTCTCATGCCTTCTATTGCCTCGATCTTTCCATACGAACGGATTCCAGTCGATGGGAAAAACTCCCCGATTTTCCCGGAGCGGCGCGCGTACAGCCTGTTTTAGTGGCGCAACACTGCGGAAACGAGGAATATCGCCTCTATTTAGCCGGAGGATTTCAGCTCGGAACAACTGAGACTCCGCCCCAAATCCCTGACCAAGTCCTCGCATTCTCGCCTCGCACCGGAACATGGGAAACGGAAACCGTTCTGCCCCCTTTGAGCGACGGCAATCCACGCACACTGACCGGAGGATGCGCCGTAGCTTGCGGCGACAGCGCCGTGCTCTTCTTTGGCGGAGTAAATTATACGCGTTTCTTCGATGCGGTCGACCGCCCGCGCCAAATGGCTCTGGCCCGTGCCGCCAACGATACGCGACGGTTAGAGATATTGCAAAGCGAAGCGGCCGATTATCTCCGTCACCCGGTCGACTGGTACCGCTTCAACGACGAAGTGCTGCATTATGACGTGCGTTCACGTACCTGGACCAACCGAGGCGCTTACGAGGCCGTGGCACGTGCCGGAGCCGGCGCATTGTTCCACAATCATCGGTTGATTGTCCTAAACGGCGAAATCAAGCCCGGCATCCGTACGCCCCGTGTAAACATCGGCATGTTTTGAAAAACAGCAAAGGAAACCCGGGCTTGAGCACATTCTTCGCGTATCACCGTCCCGGATATCGAGCAGGCCAAAGAAATAGAAGTAGAGTTGAATCTCTTGTCTTTATGAGATAAAAACGAATAAGGAGTGAATAATTCAACAAATCATCGTTTTAAAGTCGTTTTTTCCTACATCGGTCATAGGGGAAAATTTTACGGACGACAGCAATGATAAAGAAAGAACCTATGGTAATGACTTTTCCATAGGTTCTTTTTCCCTTTCCTTGCGCTATTTATGACCGGCAGTACGCCTTGCCTTACGCCGGAAGAGACGCACGATATATTTTACTCCCAGCACCACCCCGCTCAATGATACGAACGCGCCGCCGAGCAGCAGCATCCACATCACCGTCGTCCACAATACGGGATGCTCCGTGAGGAACTTGAAGCGCAGCGCATGCAGAGCGGAATACATCCAGAAATGTGTCCGACGGCGTGTATTGTATTCGCGCAAACGGCCGTTGGACGGAGTGATGTAGTAACAGCTCCGGTCTTCATTCTCAACGCTGACTTTCCAGACGGGCAGCTCCAGTCGACGTTTACGGTCAAGGTAGTACGTGTCGTACTCATTAAGCTGTTCGGTGCGGATAACGGCGTCATCGCCGTGAATTCTACGCACGGCCTCGGTAGCCTGCGCTTCCGTCAGGGCAAGCGGTTGGGCGGTCGTGGCGTCAATCGTCAGCCGTTCGGCTCCTGAGAGCACAATTTCGTATGTAGGTAAGCCGAAAAAGTGCGACCAGCGTATCTCGATGGCACGTCCGTCGTATTGGGAGATCAGCGCCTTGTAATCGAGCGGATAAGCGGTGGGCGGCGGTGCCAGAGCTTCCATCGTCTGACGAACAGGATATTTTTGATGCTCCTTCACGAGCCATTCGGGCGGATCAGCCAGCGACATCATCCCGCTGAATACCCACGTCAGTGCAAAGAGGCCGAAGACGATCCCCGTCACGTGATGCCAGTAATACCATTTCTTCTTATACGGAAACCATTTCTTTTTCCGCCGGCGCGACTTCACACTGACGTAAATGCCCACATAAAGACCGGCTATGACCATGATCGCCCCGACGCCCGAAAGCCAAATAACCGTTTTGATCCACAATTCGCGGTCTTGCCTCAACAACGTAAAATAAACCCAGTGAGGCACTGCCCCGACCCATGCCCAAAACCGCTCGGAGCGCGTCGTATATTGCAATACCTCACCGCTGCGCGACGAGATGTACAGCTCGGTGCCGTCGTGATCGGCAAAATGAAACTTATAAATCGGGAACTCTTCCTTCAGCCGTCCGAAGGGTATCCACTGGTCTAAAGCATGCAGCGAATCGATCCGGCTGACGGGAGCACTGCACCAGAGCGCCGCCACGCGAGCGATATATGCTCCGTCGATAACCGGCAGTTGCTCGGCGCTGTCGGCCGGCAGACGAAACGTTTCTTTGCCGCTGCGAATCTCGTAAACGGTCTGTCCGAGGTAACGGCTGACCGACAGTTCGTCGATCGTACAAGTGTCGGGCAAGCGTCGCGCCAGCTCATCGACTGACGGTAGATCGGTGTCGAGCGGTTCCAGCTTAGCCGCTTTCTCATCGCGACTGGCCGAAGGAAATCCGTGATATATCATCACGATGCCCGATACGAACCACATGAGAAACAGGACGCTGAGCAACGTGCCCAGCACCCGGTGAATGGTAAACATGATACGTGAAAACATAATTCAATCAGAATCAATACAAAATAGGTAATAATACCAGAGATGAGACATAAACAGATATCTTACGATCCATATTCATCCGTAATATGGTTTTGCGTCCAAATACACGAACCGTATCGGACGGAATGGCAAAATCAGCGATATTGCGCTTGACAGTTAATACTTCCTTCACATAATTACCTTCCATAAACAATAAAGTACATACCGAATCAAAAAATACATTATTGCGTACTAACTTTGCTTTTTCTCTGCTGATATTTTTTTCTCGAAGTATTTCCTTATCATCTTGGTAAGGAGATATTATACATACAAAGTCCCAATCTCCCTGCCACAAAGTGTCCAATGTAAACAATTTTCCGGTCTCAATTTGCCGCAACCTATTTTCCAATCTAGTATCAGATGAATTTTGGCAATTGGCAGTAAAAATCAAAAACAATCCAAATAGAAAGAAAAGAGCAAGCTTATCCCTCGGTATCCTATAAATAGAATTTTTCATTTTAGTATAAACTAAGTTGCAATTCCCTATTATCTTTTCCGTTTAAAACGAATACGAGGCAGAAAGTAAGAAGTTACGCGGCATACTCGGCACAAACTGGTTACCGAGCGACTGATTGAAATAATCCTGATCGAACAGGTTGTTCACATTCAATCCCAAACGGACGTTATTTCTCATCCGGTACGAGAGGCCGGCATTAGCCAACCAATAAGCATCGAACTGTGTCGTATTGTCGGCATTACGGAAAACCTTATCCTGATAGGTCACATCGAAGTTTGCTCCCCAACCTTTCAACACCCCGTCGGCCACTTCATAGTCACCATAGACATAGAATGTATGTTTGGGAATGCGGGCATATTGTTTTCCTTTCAGACGGTAGCTTTCGAGGTACGGATTGTCGGCAACCTCGCGCACACGCGCATCGGTATAACCGTATCCGGCTGTGAGCGACATTCCGGCGATCGGCTTGTACGTCAACTCGACATCAAATCCTTTCGAGTCCATACGACCTACCTGCCCTACGATTGTCTTACTCAAAGTATCGCCTTTGATGATATCGCCTTTGTTACCCAACGTATATTGGATATTGTTTTTGTTGATATAGAACAGGCTGACATTCGCTTCGAGTTTCTCGGCCAGTGTGTAGCGTGCGCCTGCTTCGATCTGGAAGCCCTGCTCGGGATCGAATACTTTACCGTTTTTCGTAGGGAAAAATTCTTTACCGTGACGGTCGAAGTAGCGTACATTGTCGCGGTAGAAGCTGACAATCGGTTTGAAGTACGAACCGATCGAAGCATAGAGCGAAAGCTGCTCGACAGGCAGATAAACGGCACCGATACGATACGTAAGTGCCCCGGTCTTCACGCGATCAAAGAGCGTATCGGCCGGCATCTCGTAGCTGCGTTGCCCGTTGATGGTCGGCACACCGGCTGCGCGCTTGTAGCCGTACAAATCGTAACGTCCGGCCAATAGCACTTTCAGTTTGTCGCTGATTTCGACCAAGTCTTGCAGATAAAAACCATGCATATACGTGCGTGATACGTAAGCCTTTCCAAAATTTGTCTCCATCCAACCGATACTGTGCGGGTTACGCACGGTACCTCGTCCGGTCAGACCGGGTCCGTAGACATTCTTTCCCAAGTCGTAACCGCTGTATGAATCACGGATCAGGGTAATCAACGAATATCCCGCCAGATAATTGTGTTTGATGTTTCCGGTCGAAAACTTACCGTTCAGCTCCAACTGATTGTTGTACGTCTGTGCCATGTGCGAAAAGCGCAACGGAAAATCATAACGAAGCGAATCGAGCGAAATATAGACTTTCGTCTTACCTTTCATATAATAGTGGGGATAGATCGGCTTATCGCTCGTCAGATAGGCCAGGTCTTCGGTGCCGAAATAGTCGATATCGTCGTTCGTATACGAGAATTTATTCATCAGTTTGGCGGCATTGCTAAACGTATGTTTCCACATAAGCGAAGCGTTGAAGTTACGGTTATACATAAAATCCGATTCGCTGTTATAACGCGCCTTTCGGTCTAACCCCGGCAGCATATCCCCTTTGCTGAGGTACTTCGAGTTATCGGCCGTGTTATAAATATCGGCGGCCATCACATCGGGCAGACCGATTTCGGTCGGATAATAATCGCGGTGAGCAGCGATACGGATATCGAGCTCATCGGCCTGGGTCAGCTTGCCTCCCAAGACTACATAGCCCGACAAGCGCCTCATGGCATTATCGCGCCAGCCTTCCTGCGTCTGATAATTGAAATTCGCGAAGTAATTGAGCGGCCCTGCGAGTTTGCCTCCGAAACCGAGCGTCGTTTCCAGATTATAATAACTGCCGTAAGCGATACGTGCATCGACTTTTTGCTTTTCAGAAGGCGCCTTACGGACGATGTTTAGTACACCGCCCACGGCCGACTGTCCGTAAAGCACCGATGCGGGGCCTTTGAGCAGTTCGATGCTCTCGATCGACGAGAGATCCATGAACGGATACGAGTTGTTGATTGACGAACGTTCATCACGTACCCCGTCGACCATCACGATAGAGTGGTCGAAACCGCGGATTGAGATTTGTTGAAACGCTCCGTAGGAGGTTTGTACACGTACGCCGGGCAAGAAACGCACAGCGTCCTGAATATTGCGGATGCCTCGGTTTTCGAGCACCTTCGACGGCAAACTGTTGGTCGATACCGGCAGAAATGAAGCCGGCACATCGAGTTTCATCACGGAAACTTTCTTTTGCTGCGCCCCCGTTATCGAAACTTCGTCGAGATGAAAGATGGTGTCCTGAAAGTTCGTGTAACCTTTCTGATCCTGTGCCTGCACGGTACATAAAACACCGAAAAGCACAGTACATAACGTAATACTTTTGATTCTCATAAAAAAACTAATACGATTAAAAATAACTGTTTTCCTTTGCACCGATACAAACGGTTTTACAGGTTCTCTATTCGTCGTGCCGGTATTCGTACCCGGGCGTCGCATAAACCTTTTTCCTTTCTACAATGTCCGTCATCTTATGATGCAGACTGAAACGGATATGGTCGATAAAAACGGCACGGATACCTTCATATTCTCCCAATCCCTTCAATATCGTTTCTACCTGAAACCCTTTTGCTTCAAGCTGTTCCTTTATCTCGCCGGCAATATCATTCTTGGCATGGTCGCCGGCCACGAACATGAGCGGACATAATACCACACGTTCGGCTCCGCTCTTCCCGATCCGTGCTTCGGTATCGGAAAGCATCGGGTAGCCTTCGAGCGTCACGACGAAATGATGCTCGTGGCCTTCGACATTCATCACATCACCCAGCATGGCGTACTGTGCCGTGGCCGGTATATACGTTCCATGTCCGACCCATACGACAGCACGGCCTTCAGAAGGCACAGTGCCGAGCGTTGCGGCTACCGCCCGGTAATCTTCGGGCGTATACAGCAACGGCGTCCCTACGCGGATATCCTTAAAATCGCCCGATACGCCGGCTACCTCACGGCGCAGGGCTTCCATCTCCACGCCTTCGATCAGCGTCGTAGGCTGTACGATCACGTGCGTGTAACCGTGTCTTTTCAACCAGTCGAGCTCTTCGAGCGGCGTCTTTTTCGCAATGTCTCTTTTGGCGAGACGTTGAATCACCGTGCGCGACGTATACGCTTCACGCACCTTAAAATCGGGAAACGTTTCCTGCACCTGTGCCGTCAAACGGTCGATCGTCAGGGTGCGTGTGTCGTCGTGCGTGGTACCGAAATAAACCATTACGATCGCCGCCTTGTCGTTTGCCGACATCGTTTTCAGCATGTCCGAGTGAACGAAGTTTCGTCCTTCGTGTGCCTTGCATATACTCATTACCATAAGCATCCCCATCCATAAATATGTTTTCATCATCTTTCTTATTTTATAAGTGAAAAATTAAAAGTTAAAAACGAAAAGTGAAAAGCTAAAAATCAAAGGTTCCCCTTAACCATTGACAATTAACCATTATCTCCTCTTCATCTTCCGCCGAAGATATTTTACACCCAACCAGATACCGGACAACGACACATACGCTCCGCCAAGGCACAGCGTCCAGATGGCGATGGTCCACAAGACCGGACGTTCCACTAACCAATGAATATTCAGATAATGCAATCCGCTGAACACCCACTTTTTGGCTTTGCGGGCACGGTTCAAATAACGAAACTCGCCCGTCGCCGGATCGACATAATAGACGCTGCGATCCGCATTATCGACCTCCACTTTATATACAGGCAAGGGCAACCGACCGCTTCGCGAGAGGTAATACTCTTCGTATGCGTCGATAAGCGAAACCGTGAGTTCCGCCTCTTCACCATGGATATGACGTACGGCCTGCGTAATCTGCTTATCCGTCAGACTCAGCTCTTTCACGTCTGTACCCGAGGCGTCGATGCTGACCGTAAGGTCGGCCGTTTGCACCTCATAGACGGGCACATCGCGGAAATGCGACCATTCGACCGTTTTCAGCCCGGGATAAGCCTCCGCGAGAAGGCGGTAATCGAGCGCATAACGTTCGACCGGAAGCGGACGCCCCCGAAACTTCGTGTCGCTGACGCGATAGTCGCCATGCGTCTTGATGACCCACTGCGGAATACGCTGCAAAGCCATCGCGCCGCTGAAGGCAAACGTAACGAGAAAGACGCCGAAAATCAGTCCGCTGATATGATGCCACTTATACCAGTGTTTCTTATACGGACTGCCGAATTTACCGCGCGACTTGTAGCGCTTATATAAAATGTATATGCCGGCATACAACCCCGACAGGGCGGCAATCAGCGCAATAATCCCGCCGATGGTGAGCGACCAGACCCATGCGTCGGTATGTTGGCGAAGCACAGGCAGGTAGAACTTATGCGGAATAGCTCCGATATACGCCCAGAACCGCTGACGGGCGGTGGTGAACTGCAACACTTCTCCCGTGCGGGAAGCGATATACAGCTCATGCTTTTCGGCATCGTCGTAATAAAATTTGCAGATCGGCATCTCGCTCAGGTAGCGCGAATACATGATCCAGATGTCACGTTTATGCAACGTATCGACACGCACAGGATCGGCATCGACCCACCTCCGTACTACGGCATCGATCGTCTCGCGCGTAACGGGCATGACCGTCTGCAACGTATCGGCGCAACGCACATAGGCGCTGTCTGCCGTCTCGATGGTCAAGAGCGTCTGCCCCTGAAACTGACGCACACCGACAGCCTCAATGTTTGAGACCGGCTCCGGCAGACGCGCCAGCACGGCCTCCACATCAGGCAATGAAGAAGGCAACGACTCCATCCGTTCGCGCAACTGTTGCCCGGTCACATTCGGGAACGGGTGATAAATCAGTACCAGCCCCGACACGAACCACATAAAAAAGAATACGCAGACGATCGTCCCGAATATCCGGTGAACGGAAAAGAAAAATGCCCTTACCTTCTTCATTTCAATACCGTTTTTATTTATCTTTCAATGCCACGATACGACCGAACAGGTAGCCTTTGGCAATTGTCAGGCCTTTCGTTACCTCTCCCGTTTTGATATCGTAGATATAAACACAAGGCAGCTCATTTTCGGGATTCACCCCGATATACGCCTTGTCGCCCAGCACAATGGAACGCTGCGAGAACGTACCGCTGCTGTAAGGCAGCACTTTGCCATCGTGCTTGATCTCTTCCACTTTGTCGGTCTTCAAGTCGAGGACGGCGTAGTAGCAGTTATAGTCTTCTCCCCAGCCTTTCGCTTTCGTATGTTCCGGATCCTGAATGTAGAGCAACGCTTTTTCATTACCCAGATAATCGACCGTTACGATTTTGCCTTTCGGATAATTATACCCTTTGTAGCTCTTGTCGAAGTCGGTCTCACCTTTCTTAATACGTAACAATGCTCCATATTGTTGGGTGTTGCTCGTTGCCCCTTTCAGTACGCTGTTGCAGGCCAAGTAGTAGTCGCCTTCGGGCGTAAAGAAACTCTTGCTCTGCAAAAGTTCGCCATAAGCCGTTCCGGCCATAAACTCGGCACGGTCTTCCATCACGGTCTTCTCTACCGACATATCGGCCGGGTTAATAAAAGCCATGTAAAAACGTACCTTATCGTTATTATCCAGATACGAATACAGGATTTTCCCGTCGCTCTTTCTGAAGCCGGCAATACCCGATGTGCTGAATTTACCCGGTTTACCGGCTTTGCCCGGCAATTTCGGCAACTTCAGTTCGCCTTCGGCAATGATCTTCATCTGGTCCGTATTCACCTTGATCCAGATCACTTTATCGGCCTTTCCGTTAGCAGCCATCAACACCAGCGTATGGTCATCGATCCACGCATGCGTATATTTGCGGCCTTTCAACGTATTCTTCTGAAACGGAAACTCTGCAATAGTTTGCACGTCCTTTCCCGTAATCCGGTACTTTCCAAAACGGTTTTCCCCTTTCGGCACCTGATAGTAATAAGCTCCTTTGATAATGGCTTCCTGATACAGTTTAGCCGTTACGTCGGCTCCGGTATTCACAAAATGAATCTGCTCCTTTGTGTCGAGCGATTTCGTGTTTTGCACCAATAAAGTTCCGGCAGACCCCATACCGGCATTCTTGCCGATCGATACCCAAACATCGAAATGCGAATCAAACAGCGGATCGATGATCTTCGGATCGGGTTTGTCATCCTCACACGCCGTAAAAGCTACGCCGGCCAATGCGGCCAGCAGCATCCATACATAAAATCGAATAGTTTTCATTGTCCTTGTTAATATAATTAGTTAATAAATATTCTGAATTTGCAAAAGAACGACCGGCCGGGCTTCTGCAGCTTAAAATTATCGTAAGCCAAACGATCGAACAGGTTGTTACAGGTAACAGACACATTGTATTTGTCGTTATCGAACGATAGCGAAAGCGATACGTTGTGCTGATATTGCGAAGGAATACGCGACTTGCTCGCAAGGCTGCCGTATCCTTCCCACGTCAGGAAAAACCAATGCACATACTCGAAGTTATAACCTGCACGCAGAATACTCTTTTTCAGCAGAAAATCGCGCTTCTTCACGTTCACCTCCACGTTACCGAACAGCCACGGCCGATTCGGCACACGGTTTTTGTATGTAATCATCTCCTTGCCGTCGGGGTAATAGCGCGTCATGCTGCGGGCGTCTTCATAACTGCCGTTGGCAATCACCTGCAACCAATCGTCGTACGTATATCTTATTTCGCCCTCAATGCCTTTAATGGCTACGCTGGCCACATTGCCGTACTGGCTCAGCCCTTCGGCCTCGGAGATCACGGCGCGGATATAGTCTTTCACATCGCGGAAAAAGCCGTTCACTTCGTAAAACAGCTGATGACCGGGCGCGGGGTTCAGCGTACCGAACAGTCCGAGGTTGTAATTGTCGCTGCTTTCGGGCTTCAGCTGCAGGTTGGCATAGACGGTCGTACCGTTGCCGAGCAACTCGCGTGCCAGCGGCAGACGCATGCTGTGTTCGTACGAAGCCTTGAGCGACAGCCCTTCGCCGAAACCATAGCGCATAGCCAGTCCGTAGCCGGTATAGTTTTTCGTCGAAGCGCCCTGCTTCTCGCGCGAGCCGGTAATCCACGGCAAATCCTGCTGGGTGACATTCAAATAATTCGTATAATTCTTCACAAATAACGAGTTCTGCCAACGATCGTTCACGAGACGCTGATTATACGAAAGCCCCAGAATATGCTTCGTAAAGATATCGTTCGACGGATCAAAGTCGGTATCGATCTCGTCGTATCGTTCATTGCCCGTGCGGTTCATCAAATAGTTTAGGTTAAGACCGTGACGCGCGTCAATGCGGTAATCGAACCCGGTGCGCACGGTCGTCAGCGGCCGTTTGTTATGCCGGCGTGTACGGTCGCGCCCCGTAATCTCGTTGCGCGACGATTCGATGTAAGCGCCGTCCCAGTTGTATTTGCGGAATGCCGTGTCGGTCGTCAGCGCATGGTCCCACGTATGCGACAGGGAAAGGTTGGCTTTGAGGCCGGGCAGCAGAAAATCATTCTTCATATACCGCGCCGAGATGTTCCATGCTTCGGATTCGCGCTCGGCCTTACCGTACACGATGCTTTGAATCGAACCGGTCTGCAGCTGCTTGTGTACGGACGAGAACGATCCCGAAAGGAAAAATTCATCAGCCCACCGGCGATGCGTAACACCGGCTTCAAGCTGTGTCAGTACCGAGAAATAATCGTCATGGAAACGCTTGCGGTCGAACGGTCGGAACCGTCGCTCGGCCTCGTCCCACAGCTCGACGCCTTTCATCAGATAATCGTTCTTTGAATAATTAATTCCGGCTACGGGACGGATCACGATGCCGCTCTTCGGCATCACATACTGCCCGAACATATCGGCTTTATGTGTATGAAACGACCCGATGCCGTACGACACGTCAAGGTAGTTCTTCCGTTCCTTTCGGGTGATGACGTTAATGGCGCCTCCCAAGGCATCGCCTCCCAAATGCGAAGGCACTACTCCCTTGTAGATCTCTACCCGGTCGATGATATTGACCGGCAAGTTGGCCAGCGATATGCCGCGCCCTTTCGCGCTCATCGGCACTCCGTCGATAAAGTAACGCACGGAATTGCCCGAAAGGCCATTGACCGACAGTTCGAAATCGGAACCTACCCCACCTTCTTCACGCACTTTGACGCCCATGGTGCGGTTGACGATCGTATTCAGACTGTGGATCGTATTGGTAAGCGGCCTCATATCAAGGGCATTGGCGGCATATGCTCCCTCTCTGACCTGTTGGGACTGCGTCTTGCCGTAAACCTCGACAGCTTTTAAAACAACCGTGTTTTCTTCGAGCATAAAATCCTGCTTCGTGTTTTTTCGGATGTTCAGTTCCTTTCTCTCGGTTTTATATCCGACCGAAGATACGGCAACGATATGCTTCCCGGCCGACAACTCCAAGGTATAATGTCCCTTGTCGTCGGTAAATGCCCCCAGCGATGTATGTTCAATCGCAACGGTTGCCATCGATACGGGATGTCCTGTCGCATCGGTGACGGCTCCGGACAACACATACTTATTCTGCGCCACCGCTTCCGTACCGAACAGACATAAACATAATGCAAACGACAGGATCAACTTCATCATAAAACTGATAAACAATAACCTAAACATACCTGCAAAGCAGCATGGCTACTTGCAGGCTTCTCACCCTATGGTCGAAACTAAAAAATCATTCGATTCCAATCACGCTGTTCTTGCCCCCGAGAACATGTTCGTCTTTTATGCTTGGCAGGTTTCCTGACTACACCCCGAAAAGCGACCTTCCCGTCAATGACGACAGTGGTGTAAGTTTGCTTTTCCTCTTCACGGGTTCCACAGTAGCGGGCACTGTTCCGGACTCCGACCGGATTCCCTTTTATGCGAACGGCAGAATGACCGACGTATCACCAAAACAGCTGCAAAATTAAGCATTTATTTCGATATTTCCGCTATAAATTCTTTTTTTACGGCTTTAAACGGCACTGTTATTGTTAATCTACATTACTTTATTCCAATCAATCCTGATTGCGTAAAACCTTGTCTGTATTTTGTGGCGTGATGCTTTTTTAGCAAATCCTATGTAATTGTTTGAAAATAAACAAATCATCCGATAATATAAAATCGTTAAAATTTTTACAAGCAGATGATTTTCAATAATTTTATAGTTTGTAAAGTTTACAGCGGATGGCCTTGTAGAATCCTTGAAATTTTATTGTTGAAGAAAATGAAAATTGTAACGTATCTTTGCGCGAAAATTAATGCAGAAAATACAATGAATCCGATGATGAAATTTCCTTCAGAGAAAACAAACAAACAATGCGTTTTTTTTCGATCTGCTCTCTTTTTTTTGACCATCCTGTCGGTTATATCGTGCCGCTCTTCTCCACCTCAATATTACGAAGAGAGCGGAACGGTTTTTCATACGCTCTATCAGATTAAATACGAATCGTCCGTGTTGTTGACCGAAAAAATCGACGCGGAGTTTCAGGCCTTTAATCTCTCTCTGAACCCTTTTAATCCCCACTCGATATTGGCCAAAGTAAATCGAAACGAAGAGGTGGAGATTGACGATCGGTTCATAACCGTTTTTAACAAGGCCATGGAAGTATCTGTGCACTCCGATGGAGCTTTCGATGCAACAGCTGCTCCGTTGATCAATCTGTGGGGCTTTGGATTTGAACAAAAAGACAGTGTATCGCAACCCGTTATCGATAGCTTGTTAACGTTTGTCGGCTACCGAAAAATACGTCTCGAAAGCCGGCGTGTGATCAAGGAAGACCCGCGTATCCAGCTTAATTTCTCCGCCCTTGCCAAAGGGTATGCCTGCGACGTGATTGCTGCACTGCTTGAACGTGAGGGAGTAGAAAATTATATGGTCGATATCGGTGGCGAAGTTACCTCCAAAGGATTGAATCCCAAAGGAGAATGCTGGCGTATCGGTATCAGTAAGCCTGAAGACGATACGACAGGGATTAAAAATGACATCGGCCAGGTGGTAGCGCTTTGCGGTAAGAGAGGGATGGCTACGTCAGGCAATTACCGTAATTTTTATATCAAAGGAGGCAAGAAATACGCCCATACGATTGATCCCCGCACCGGCTATCCTTCGGAGCAAACGATCCTGAGTGCATCGATCATTGCGCCTGACTGCATGACGGCAGATGCATATGCCACGGCGTTTATGGCGATGGGCGTAGAAGCAGCTCTCCGCATGGCCGAAACACTTCGGGATATCGAATATTATGTGATTTATTCGGACGAGGCAGGACAAAACCGGATCCAATATTCCGGCGGCATGCATTCGGCTATGGTAAAGCCTTAAAAAGAAAAAATCCCAGACTCACGTCTCGGATTCCTCGCATAAACCATTTATATACCACTAAAAAGACTTTATTATGAAATATTATGTCTGTGGATGCAAAGATAAGCACGAGACAGGTGGTTCTACAAGTTTTCAGGCCGCTATTGGACGAAGAAGCCGTCTTTCTTATCAAACGAATGGGTTTTAGGGTATAAAATGCGAGGGATGGACCCGAGCCTGAAAAAAAGATGGAGAAAGAAAGCTAAAACAACAAACGCCACGTTTCGCTCTTCCCAAACGGAAAAACGAAACGTGGCGGTTGGATAGCCGGTTATCCCGACATGTGGCATATTGGAGTGTTTGTGCTAATTCTTCTGGTCCGTAAAATATTCGGGATATTTCAGGTCGTTAATAATAGTTCCACCCCGCAGACGGATATACGTACGAAAACCTTTGACCCCTTCCGTCAGTTCAATGATGCGGGCTCCATTCGGTTTGAGGTTGTTGTAAACCGTATTTCCACCGCTATAGCGTCCGAAAGCCAGCAGAATGCCATGCCACTGAACGGCGTAATCATTGTCATGATCATGTCCGACAAACACCCCTTCGATATCTTTCATCTCTTTCATCGCCACAAACATGCCCGAATTGAGTTTCGGAGATGAAGCGGCTTCCATACGTGTTCCGCAGAAGTGTGCATGCTCGTCCGAAGAGGCCTGATTAAACTCGGGAAACGGGATATGGAAGAAAGCCAACGAGGGGATGGGAATACCTCCGTTGGCACGTGTAAAAGACTCGCTTTGTGCGCGATACCAAGCAATTTGATCCGCTCTGATATAATCGTATCCCTTCACGTCTTCGAGTTTCGAATAGGCATTCGAGTCGAAGCAATACAGCAGTTCGGCCGTTTTTCCGGTCGTAGCCGAGAGAATCGGCAAGATAAAGTTCGTCACGCCATGGATACCTTCGGTCGTAGCTGTCAAGTTGTAAGGTATGCTTTGAATCACCGTAAACAGTTCTTCACGGGTCATGTCAAACTCGTCATCATGATTGCCATACGTTACGGCAAAAGGAATCTTTCGTTCGGAGACAGGCTTCAACACAGCCCGCATACAAGTTTCGGCCGGCTTGCCATAAATCACGTCGCCGGTGATGATGACGAAGTCCGGATTCTCGGCATCAAGCGTCTCAACGATATTTTCCAATGAACCGGCCGAGCGCGGATCGCCCTCGATATAATGCACATCGGAAAATTGAACGATCTTGAATTTTTTGTCTGCATTGAACTTTAAAGCCGGTTGCTGTGCGGAAAGAAGCATTCCTCCTCCCACATACAACAAACTTGTCCAAAGTGTTTTTTTCCAGTTTTTCATACGCTATGTTATTATTAAATTAAGATGAATAAATTTGTTCATGTCGATAAGAAAGATCGGCGTACAAAGATATGAAAAAATTGCAGAGAAAGAATCTCGACATCTTCCGCCGCTTTCTTTTTTTTGCTGAGATTGATTTTTTGCGTACATTTCGCCCTGAAAACTCATGATTCGTTTGAGCAGAAGATACGTATGAAGTCAAAGAAAGCATTTATACAATCGTTCCTTTTTTTCGCCGTTACGGCTGCGATTATCGCTTATTTTTTTCCGCGTGAAGGGAAATTCCCTTATCAGTTCCATGAAGGTAAGCCGTGGAGGTATGACCTGCTGACAGCACCGAACGACTTTCCAATCTACAAGAGCGATCAGGAAATCAAGGCTGAAAAAGACAGCATCAGGGCGCGTTTCGAACCGTATTTCCGGTTGAAAGAAGATGTATCGAAAACGGTGTTGGAAAACCTGAAAAACGATTACCTCTCACAACATACGATGAGCACTCCGTTATGGCAATACCTCAACCGTCAGATACAACAGCTTTATGAACAAGGTATCGTAGCCACTCCGGAGCTCGAGAAACTGGCTTCGGAAAATCGTACGCGAATAAACGTGCTGAAGAAAAACGTGGCTGTTGGAAGGAATGTCAGTGACTTATATTCGGCCAAAACAGCTTACAAAAAAATTATGAAGAACGCTCCCGAGCCGATGGATAAAGACGAACTGTGGTCGAGCAATTTCGAACAGTATCTGGAGCCCAACCTCACGTATGATGTGAAAACATCGGACAATGTGCTGAACAAGAGGTTGCACGACGTCTCCCTCTCCATCGGGATGGTGCAAGCAGGCGAGCGAATCGTTGACCGGGGGGAGGTGGTGGATGCCAAAACGTACAACATCCTCCGCTCCCTGAAAATCATCCACGAAACAAAATCGGGTGGCAGCCGCCGATATGGCACGATATGGGCAGGTCAGCTCGTGCTCATCTTTGGTATCTTACTCTGTTGTGCATTCTATTTTATCTCATTTCATCCCGAGATTTTCTTTCGGCGCAACAATAACATCTTTATTCAGATATGTATACTGGTGCCTTGTCTGTTGACCGAGATATGCCTCAAATACGACCTGATCAATATTTATATCCTGCCGTTTGCCATCGTCCCGATCGTAGTTCGTACGTTCTTCGACTCGCACACGGCGCTCTTCACGCATCTGATCACGGTACTGCTTTGTTCACTCATCGCCCCGTTTCCACACGAATTTCTGATGCTGCAAACTATTGCAGGTATTGTTTTTATGGTCAGTCTGAAAGAATTGACGCAGCGTTCGCAACTGATCCGGTGCGCTTTTTTCATCTCTCTTGCTTATGTGTTGTGTTACTTGGGGCTTGCGCTCTATCAGGAAGGGGATCTGAACAAAATCAATTGGCAGATGATGCCTTTCTTTGGCATCAGCTTTATTCTGCTGATGTTCTCGTACGTATTGATATACATGCTCGAGAAACTTTTCGGTTTCGTTTCCCCCATCACGCTGGTTGAACTGTCGAACATCAACACGCCGCTGCTCAAGAGACTTTCGGAAACGTGTCCCGGCACATTTCAACACTCCCTGCAAGTCTCTATTCTGGCCTCGGCGGCAGGCGCCAAGATCGGCGCAGATACCCAACTGATACGTACCGGTGCGCTATATCATGACATCGGGAAGATGACAAACCCTGCATTTTTCACCGAGAACCAGCACAAGCAGGTGAATCCACACCTCAAGTTGTCGTACGAAGAAAGTGCACAGATCATCATCAGCCACGTGACAGAAGGCGTTAAGATGGCTGAAAAAGCCATGCTCCCACGTGCCGTCATCCATTTCATCCAAACACACCACGGACGCGGCAAAACGAAATATTTCTACAATTCATACAAAAATGCTTATCCCGATCAGCCCGTTGACGAAGCGAAATTCACCTATCCCGGACCCAACCCGTTTACGAAAGAAACAGCCATCCTGATGATGGCCGACTCGATCGAAGCGGCATCGCGCAGCCTTAACGAATATACGGATGAGCATATCGAAACACTCGTCCATAAAATTATCGACAGTCAGATCAACGACGGCCTGTTGCACAATGCTCCTTTGACATTTAAGGATATCGATACCGTCAAAGCTACATTCATCGACAAGCTCAAAACAATGTATCACACCCGTATCAGCTATCCGGAGTTAAAATAACGACTTTTTGTCGGGGAGAGAAAAAGGGCTCATTTCTCCCTAAATCTGCAAAATGCATTGATCGCAACTCCGGATGTCGGTATGAGAGTCGTGAAGACAGGTGAGGCCTATGAAGTACGAAACTTTGTTCGTGAAATAAAATCCGCCGAAAGAAGTGAGTTTATCAGATATTATGATTATCTTTGCCATAGGTCAGCATCTCTTGATGAGCAACCTCAATAACAACGATCTTGCAGATCTGCTTGTTCGATGGTTTGAAGAAAACGGATTGATATTGAAAGGAAATGCATTGTAAACGCTAAAAAATGGGATATATGAGACGGCAAAAATGGATGATGTGAATGGTGTTTCTTGTTTTGCCGCTGATGCTTACGGTATTGCAAGTCGAAGCGGGAGAACATTGGTTTTACGATATTTACACCGATACTCAAAAGCAAGCTGACTGTACGAAGAAGGAAACCGGAATATGTGGAACAGATTGTAGAAAAATGATCGGACTTTTATGAAACGCATTTTAATAAGTAGAATATTCTAACGCAAAAGAAACATGAAACGAATTATTTTCGCTGCTTTGAGTATCATTTTATTCGGCAGCAACGCTTACACACAAGAATCTCGTAAACAGGAAGCTTTGTTTAATAAAGCTTTAGTTGTTTATTTCTCCGCAACGGGAACTACGGCAGGAGCCGCCAAGAAGATTGCGCAAGTTACCGGAGGAGAACTCTATGAGATCGTTCCTCAAACATCTTATACGAGTGACGATCTCGATTGGCGAAACAAACAGTCGCGCAGTTCGCAGGAAATGGGAAATCCGAAGTCTCGCCCGGCTATCAAAGGGAAAAAAGAGCATATTTCGGATTATGATGTGATTTTTATCGGCTATCCGATCTGGTGGAATGTTGCGCCAACGATTGTCCGCACATTTATCGAAAGTCATCCTCTGAAAGGGAAAACGGTGATCCCTTTTGCTACATCGGGAAGTAGCGGCATAGAGAACAGTGTGGCTCAACTGAAAAAAGATTATCCCGAAATCCAGTGGCGAGACGGCCGGTTGCTAAACGGCGCAACCGAACAGACGGTCCGTGAATGGGTAGAAAAAGAGTTGAAAAAGTGAATCTTATGATAGCAATCGATGAAAAAAATCTGATAAGTATTATTGCTCTGATGGGTTTCGGAGTGTTTAATTGGATGAGGAGATAAATATCTTACACGCCTTTACATGCAAAAAGTCCTACAAGTATGTGTCCGTAGGACTTTTTTCTTCCACCGGCTTGATCATCTCTTAGCCTCCCGGTAGAGAGCGAGGCTCTTTCTCTTGAACCTTCAAACAGTATAATAAACGTTCAATACTATTGTATAATAGCACTTTAAGTAAAGTATTAATAAAATAAGATTTCATAGAAAATCTTTGGTAGAATCAATTTTGGGGTGTAAATTTGGGTGCAGAAATCAAAACACCCAAGAGTATGAACATCAAGCGGAATATTATCTTCACGTTGGAAAGCAGGAAAAAGGACGGAGTTCTCATTGTTGAGAACATGCCGATTCGTATGCGTGTCAATTTCGCTTCCAAGCGGATTGAGTTCACTACAGGCTATCGCATCGATGCTGCCAAGTGGGACTCGGACAAGCAACGTGTAAAGAATGGTTGTAGCAACAAGCTGAAAGAATCGGCTTCTGAAATCAATGAGAAAATGAACGATTATCTCAAAGAATTGGCTGAGTTGGAAGGGATTAACGAACCCATACGCCAAACTTATTATAGAGGTAATAGCGCATTGACGAAGTTACACCAAAATATGCCTTGCTTGGCACACACGCCGGTCGTAGAACGTTTATCTGCAATGCGCTTGCATTGGGAACACCTCCGCAGGTAGTTATGAAATGGACAGGACACAGCGATTACAAGGCGATGAAACCCTACATTGATATTGCAGACGATATTAAGGCAAATGCCATGAATAAATTCAATCAATTATAACACCGAAACGATATGAGCCAAGAAATAAACAAAACAGAGAACCAAGATTTATCTCTCGTTGTACGAGCCATCGGCTCTGACCTTGAGCATACACAAGTACGTTTAATAGCTTCAGCAAATGCGGATATGCTTTTCCATTATTGGAAAGTAGGGCATTTTATCCTCTACCTCCAAAAGAAAGAAGGTTGGGGAAGCAAAGTCATAGACAACCTTTCCAAAGCGATACGTTCTAAATATCCGGATAAGAAAGGCTATTCCACTCGCAACCTTATCTATATGTGTCAGTTCGCAAAGGCTTACCCTTTGGAGGTTCTCATAGAAATGGGTAAGGTTGAAAAACTTCTAGATAACCCTTCGGTTGATAATGTATTACAATTAACATGTGAACTCAATCAATTTACGCAAGAGCCTCTTGCGTAAATACAATCAACAAGTATTCAGGAAGATATAATTACGCAACAACTTGTTGCACTATTAGGAGAAGTTTCTGAAACGCTGTCGGCAATCTATCACTGTGATATCAGTCAGATAGAGGAAATCTTCAAGCACTCAGCCATTGTTCGCACCAACTGGGCAAGCCATGTGATTCTGCTTAACAGCAAGCTGCCTTTAGGCGAGCGTTATTGGTACATTACGCAAGCAGTTGCCAATGGGTGGAGTCGCAATGTTCTGCAAATGCAGATTGAAACAAATCTTTTTGCTCGGCAGATTACGACAAAGAAAGTGAGCAACTTCTCGACACGATTACCCAAACCGCAAAGCGACCTTGCCAACTATTTAATGAAAGACCCTTACATATTTGATATGATGGGACTAACGGATAAAATGGCAGAACGAGACGTCGAACGGCAATTAGTTTCCCATATCACCAAATATCTTTTGGAAATGGGTAGTGGCTTTGCATTTGTAGCACAGCAGAAACATTTTGAAGTAGGCGAATCTGATTTCTATGCCGACCTTATTCTTTACAATATCCAATTACATGCATACGTAGTTATCGAACTCAAAGCCACCCCATTCAAGTCCGAATATATGGGGCGACTGAACTTCTACATCAATGTGGTAGACGATACTCTACGTGGCGAGCAGGATAATAAAACCATTGGTTTGCTCCTCTGCAATGGCAGTGATAAGGTGGTGGCTCAATATGCACTCTCTGGCTATGACCAGCCAATCGGTGTCAGCGATTATCAACTGACAAAGGTTATCCCTGACAATTTGAGATCGGATCTGCCTACAGTGGAGGAAGTTGAGGAGGAAATTAACAGATTGATAGGAGAAGATTAGACGACAAAGATTTGTTGATATTGATAGCCTCTTCGCTTAGCAAGGATCACATAATTGGTGTGTGGTCTTAACTTAGAAAGAGTTTCTTTAGAGGGTAAAAATTGCTAAAAGATTTTTCTTTTTGAAATTCTACTTATCTTTGCAAAGTCAATCAACGACTATTGCCATGATCTTGAAATGGACCTGGCAAACACAAGACTATTTATAGTCTTGTTATTATATGTTGTATGGTTTAGGCACGCTGAATGTTCATTTCTAATCATAAGCTCCTGTGTAGCGTGAAAAAGCTGCGACTGCAAAAAAAAACGCAGTCGCAGCCTGCGTATTTGACATAACCTATTGATATAGGTTTGTAAAGGGGAAAGGTTTGTCATGAAAGTGTATATTTTGCCGTTATTGTCATTTATGACTGGAATAGCCAAAGGGAATGAGGGGGCATCGCTCCCTCGGCCATTTCGGCCAATCGGGTTATTTCTAACAGGTTGCTCCCCGGCAGAGCTTGTTTCTCTCTTTTGTAAGATGTAACGATTCTCTCCAGGTTTGCATAGATGTTTTCCCAAAATAATATCTGCCTGAATGAGAGCGCTCATTGTTGTCGTATTGCAGCCAGATATCCACATCTGTTTGAAATTCCTCCTCTTTTGTAAATAATACTATTTGTTAAAAACGATAAATTAACCCCGAGTATCAAGAATTTATATGTTAAAAAATACAATCTTTGAGTTTTTTGTTTTTCTCGTCAGTATTATTTTCTATTTTTGCAATATGTTTAATCTCATAAAAATAATATCGTGATGAAAAGAATAATGTTATCGGCAATTTTTATGCTTGCAACAGCTACCGTAACGATATGGAACATGTATAAAAACCGAACTGTAACAAAATTATCGGGTTTAACTTTGGATAATATCGAAGCATTGGCAAGTGAAGACGGAGGTGGTGGAGCCGGAGTATATTTCCAAGAAAACACAATCGAAAGTATGACATTTGAAATCGTAGGTAATTTCAGGAAAGTTACTACAACCGGTCAAAGATATTGTATTTACGGAGGTTCCCAATATTGTACGCCGGGGCCTTATACGGAAGTAACTTGGACAATGATATAATACAAATATATTCAAGCGTCATAACTTATGCATAGGTTTACTCTGACAGTAAGTATTTTATCTCTGTTGATATCTTTTTCATGCAATCATTACAGCAGGCATGAAAAAGCAGATCATGAGAATTTGGTTATCTGCTGCTATGATACAATAGATAAACATCATCCAACGGTTTCGATTGATGATATTTCTTACATTCCATTAGAGACAAATGATCGTTCGCTAATTGGCTCTATCAACAAAATCATCTATCGAAATCAACGATTCTATATATTTGATCGTATGAATATGAAAATCTTTATTTTCGATGAAAAAGGGAAATTTCTGTCCGTGATAAACAAACGAGGCAACGCTCCCGGCGAATATATGGAAGCAATTGATATAGACGTGGACAATGAAGGGCATCTATACGTATTGGATAATGCAAAAACGAGTATCGTTCAATATACACTTCCTGCGATGGAGTATAAAATCATTAACACCGGATTACACTGCCGTTCCTTTTGCTGTCTGAACAAAGACCTCTTTGCTTTAAGCGATGTTTTCGGGCAAAAACATACTCGAAGTAAATTATTATTGTTTTCGACTGAAGAACCCGACCCAAGCGTTTTACTTTTGCCGGAATACGAAGGAGTAAACGAATCCCGGTTATTTGCCGTAAAACCTTTTTATCGCTCAGCGAATAAAGTCTATTACTATAAACGATTTGCCTCAATCATCTATTCGATTGACAACAGAGGAGAACTTCGGCCAGAAATGAAAGTCATGTCCGATAAATATCTATCGGAAGAAGGGATAAGACAACTCGAAGAAGCTGATCTGGCAGCATATATTCAAGAACAAAGTCATATCAAAGATATTGTCGATTTATACGAAAACGATGCGTATTTTCTTTTCAGAACATGCATAGAACCGACTATGAATTATACCGTATATTCAAAGTCTGACAAAAACTTCTCTTCTTTCTTGTATGATGAACGACTGAATGGTTGCACTCAGATTAAAGGTGTTGCAGAAAACAGATTCATCGTTGAACTTTCGCACCCTCAATACATGAAAAAAATAGCCGATGAAATACTCAACATAAATATCGACGAAGATTCGAATCCTTTTTTGGTCCTGTTTGACTTAAAGTTGCACAAATAAGATCCGTCTGTTCGAATATTTCTATTATCGGAAGAATCGTACTTTATCGGGTACCGATGTCTGTCAACAAACATCCGTAGCGACTTTCGAACTTATGTCTGTAAGATCGCACGAATAATTCCCAATCCGTTATTTCCTTATTTTCGAAAAAATCGGTCGTCGGCTGTTTTTTCCGAAACGCTCCGTATATCAGCAGGCGGTATTTATCGTCATCGCCTAACAGATGCCAGGGTGTTGCGAGGTTGGGCAGTCTTTCTACGGCTATCCGCAGGTATTTGTCGGACAGGGCACGATTTCCGCACCATCGGGCGATGTATCCGTAACGTGCATAGTCGGCCGGACTGTCTCCGTCGGCCGGTGTCAGAGCACATAGCTGTTGCAGCAGGGCGTCGTAGAATTTCCGGTCGTGTCGTTTCAATTCCCGTATCCGCTGTCCGGTCAGCAGGCGTGGGGTATAACGTATGGCCTCCGTTAAGGGTTGTAATGCGGCTTCTTTTTGGTTTTGTTGATACAGGACATCCGACAGAGCGGCCAGATAAAGCGAATGTTTCGGATAATTCGTCGCTAATTCCCGGGCTACCGGCAGTGCCCGTTCCGGCATACGGGCATGGGTATACAGGCGCATGGACAAGTAGCGTACTTCCACGTCGTCCGGATGTCTGCAATGCGCTTCGCGAAAGGCTTCCGATGCTTTCCGCAAATATTCGTTTTTTTTCGTCGTCCGGTAATATTGCATATAGATCATTCCGCGGTTGATCAGTCCGGACGTTTGCTTCTCCGTCCGTTCCGTCCTGCGAATAGCTTCCGTATACTTTCCTTCTTTCCAGGCCTCGCCGCTTTCCTGCAAATAACGGTTATTCTCCTTTCGCCGCAAGTCGAACTGCAGCTGTACAAGATACAGCACCGACAGAACGACGGGGATCGTCAATTGACTGTTTGCCCAAAGAGGGCGAGGCTGTTCTTCTTCGCCGCATGTCTCTTCTTTTTGCAGGTACGCCAGCATGATATACAGCATCAGCAGTGCGAAAGGCGTGTCGAAGAGCGTGGCTTGCGTCATTTCCTTCACGATTATAGCCACGAAAGTACATCCGATAATGCGGTTTTCCTGACGTTCGGGGTGTTTCAGCAGGCTTCGGACGACGGCGACGGCCAGTATCAGAAAAAGCAGACTGCCCGCGATGCCTTTTTCCGTCAATAACCGGATCAGGATATTCGGAGCGAAAGAGGTGTAAGGCATCGTGCTGTCCTGATTCAGCCATCGATCGGCGGCATGAGCATAATTTCCGTTGCCGTAACCCTGTATGGGGCGTCGGACGAAAGCGTTCCATCCGGCTTGTGTGGCTGTGATGCGTCCTTCGGTGCTGCGTTGCTGCGATACGGTACGATTCATCTGTAAGGTGGTCTTTATTTCTCTCTGAAAAAATATCCCTGCCAGCACCACAGCGATAAGGCCGATAGCCGGCAGACGCCATTTCTCCCGTACAGGCGTTACCGACAGCATCCAAACGATCAGATAGGCTCCCCATGCGATGTATGCGCCCCGCGAAAAGGAAAGCAGGATCGCCCCGGTGACTGCAAAAACAAAAAGATTTGAACAGCGGCGTATGAGGCATACCCATCCCAACAGAACAAGTAATATTTCCGCCCAGACATTCGTAATATATCCTAACGGACGAAACAGAAAACGCAGATGATACATATCCTGAAAGCCGGCAGTCCATACCGACTGCCGGAAGATGAAAAACGAGCAGCCGGCAAGGAATAAAGCGGCACCGACAGGCAGGCAGCTACCTTGCAGCAGGATTCGTCCGGCACGCGCGGAAGTAAACAGTCTCCGCGATATGAGGTAGGCAACAAAACAAAGGAGCGACACGCAGGCATGACGGATAGCCGGGGCCGAATATTCGGCATACGGACACGACGCAAGGTCGTAGACCGTGATCAGTCCGAGGCAGATATCGATGCTCGTCCATTGTTTGAAAGGAAACGGACGAACAATGGCCATGAAAAAGGTCGAAAACAGCAGTGCGAAGTGATACGGGTCTTCTATACGAAATAAAAAGACGATCACCAAGCCAATCAGTAAAACCGCCGCGCCCGTGTGCGTCCGCTCCGGACGAAGAAAGCTATTTGCCGGCATACTTTTTTATGAGCGGACGAATCGCTTTCCAGCACAAGTAACCTAATAATCCGACGAAAAGCAGTTGCGCCCCGATATTCCGCAACAGGGTAAACGGCGGGGTGATGTTATTCGACAGATAAAGGATCAGTTCATGAATCTGATCGGGGAAAGTCTGTACGAACCGGTACAGAAACCGCGGGATGATATAAAAGAAATAACTTGCCATGAACAGGTTTACGACAATGGCATACAACAACAATCCGTATCTCTCCAACGGACGTATTTGCAGCAAATAGGGAGTCTTCGTCACCGGACGTCGGCGCAGGCGTTTATATCCGTATCCGAGCAACTCCATCGACCGGGTGCGCAGATTCGGTACGCCCAGCAGATCGGAAGCGATCCAGTAACCGTCGAACTTGAAGAAAGGATTCAGCGTCATGACGAAACCGAAGTTCATCATCAGGATCAGGTAACGCAGAATATCGTTGCCTGTCAGGAGGAATAAAACGATCATCGCGATCAGCCCGTAACTTTGAAAATACACACCGGCCAGATTGACGATGCATCGTTGCGAACGCTTCAGCCTCCACACCTCCGTCACGTCGGTATAGAGCACGGGGAAGTTCAGATACAGCCCGAAGCCCACGCCTCCGTGCCGTACGCCGAAATATTTGCAGGCGGAGGCGTGTCCCAGTTCATGAAAAAAAGACGATGCCAGCATAAAGACAAACAGTCCCGCCACCGTATACACGTCTACTTTATTATTGAAGAGCAATACATCTTCGGTCGTCAGAAAGAAATATACGTTCAGCACGACGGCCGTAAGGGCTACGACCGTCATACACGCCCGGTGGAACAAAAAGCGGAATCTGTCCGAGAATTTATCGATTGTCGCTGCGCCGAACAGTTCTTTCTCATAAAGAAAAACCCGTTTTTTCTCTTGAGCCTCGAAAAGCGGAGCAAGATACGTATCGATCACCTGCCGTATCTGTGCGGCCGTATACTTCCCTGCTGTCCGGCCGACGTAAGCCGCAATCGCTTCTTCTTCGTCCGGATGCTTCCGAAGCTCCTCCACGAGCTCGGCCACCGGAGCGCTGGCCTCGTAATAGTGTCCGCGGCACGACAAGAGGTATCGTTCTTCCTGTACGGAAGAAGACAGCGGATGGACAGTTATATCGACGTATCGGTTCATAGTCTTTTACTCTGCTTTCAGGATGGCGCTCTTGATCGTTTTATCTACTTCGCTCCGGTCGCGCGATGTTTTCCGGCCGAAATCGAAAGTATAAGCGAGTTTCAGATATGCCGTCTGTTGATAGATGCGGCTCGTTTGCGTCTGGTCGTACCGGTAGATGTTATAATCGGCATATTCCCTGTATTGCGCCTGTCGGGTAAACGGATTTTCCGTACCGGCTTCGGCCATCAAGTTTCGATTGCTGTAACGTACGGACAGTCCGTAGATCATCGGCGTTTCCATGAATACGAGCCGACTCTGATCCAGCATCTTCTTCGGAGTTTTGAAATAAGCGTTGATTGCGAACGATTGGATAAAATAATTTACATCTGCCGATGCGGCAAAGTTTTTCCGGCTCAGATGCAACTGTTCGATGTCGGTGTACATATCATGGTATTCCAATCCCAGACGAGTTCGTATATGATCCGAGATGCGGCAGGAGACGGACATATCGGCATTGAAACGATTGAACGAACCGTCGGAACGGTAACTGCTGATCAATTTATTTCCTTCCGCGTAGTAGTGGGGATAAATATTGTGTTTGAACTGTTCTTTCCAAACTCTGACCTGCATGTTGAAAGGACCTATACGACCTTCGTACATCATATACAGATTGAGCAGCTTGGTGTTCTTCAAATTGGGATTGCCGCGTTTGATCTGATAGAAATCGATCGTTTGATCGACCTCGTTCAATGTGCTTATTTCCGGTTGATTGTTGTGATGTGAAAAGCCCACGCCAATCCAATGCAGAGAATTAAAGCGATAACGAACCCATGTATTGGTTCGGAATGTCCAGACGTATTTCATTCTTTCGTTTTGCAATCGGTAATTCATTAGCGAAATGCCCGGATCAACATATAGTGTGGCTTTTTTCCCAAATTCACGTATATAGTTTATTCTGAAAATTGTTTGTCCATTTAATAAATGCTGTTTGGATTCGTAATCTCCGCTATATTCCATGGACGATCTATCATGATAATGATTTAGATGAACAAGATATGTGTTGGAAGTGTCCGGTCGGAAAGTATATCGGTTTGTCATAACGAACGAGTACAGATTTTCGTTTACCGAGGTCGATGACCGTTGTTGATCTTCCGTATAAGTCCTTTCGTATGTGTTTCGGGTATACCATGTCACGCATTCGCTTTTTAACAGATGCTTTTCCGACAGATTGAAATCGCCCCGCAGGTATGCCGTCGGTTTCAGGCTGCTGCTTTCGCTCTTTTCGGACGACATTACGCTCCGTTCATCGTGACCGGTATAATTCAATCGTTCGTCACGGTCGTTTTGCGGAGTTGCACTGCGATTTAAGGAAAACCAGCTTAATAGATTCCATTTTTTCGTACTGTTACTAACCTGAAAGTGTATGTATTTGTAATTGCTTCGGTAATTTGCGTATCCGGTTTCCCTGTTACGATTTACCGTATAATCGGAAAGGAACAGCGTTTCGTTTTTTTCTTTTTTTATGCCGCCGTATCCGGTTGTGCTGTATCCTCCGTAAAAGGAATAATTCGTCTGTTTGTGCGATAACTTGGCAGCCGCATCGTAGTTGCCCCCCAAATAACCGATCTTTTGTTCTGCTTCCATATTCACATAGCCTCCGGTCGTGTATGTTTTGGTAATATAATTGATAGAGGCCGCGTCGCCCGTATATTTTCCGGTGGGCATGCTGTAATATTCCACTTTTTCGATGTCTCTGGGACGAAGGTTCTGCACATCCCGAAAATCCGCTTTTACGCCATTGATATAAAGCGTCGCTTCGCCGGCTGTAGCCGTCACTTTTTTATCTTTGCGGTTTACGTCGAGGCCGGGAATCATCAGGTTATACAATAGATCGTATCCCGAAAAGGCGTGTTTGATCTGTTGTTTGTCCGGGAGAACCAACAGGTGGTCTTTCTTTCGGATAAATGTACTTCCTCTCACCGTCACTTCGCCCAGCGCCACCACATCGGTTTTTAAGACGATCGTCGGCAAGGTGTAATCGCTCCCGGGCATCTCAAAAGCGATACATTGTCCGGCATATCCGATATTGCTTACGGCTAAGATATATCTTCCGGCTTTTATATTTTTGATTTCGAAGTTTCCGTTGTCGTCCGTGATGCCTCCGCTTACAAAGACGGAGTCTTCGGTAAGAATCCTCAAGGTCGTGGAGAAGACTCCCGTGCCGGCCTCGTCGTACACAATGCCTTTGAGGATATGCTGTGCTTGAACAGGCTGCATAACACCCAATATCAAACTTAGAATAAGAAGCATTTTGTATGTTCTGTCCATATCTTTTACTCTGCTTTCAGGATGGCGCTCTTGATCGTTTTATCTATTTCGCTCTGTTCGCGTGACGTTTTCCGGCCGAAGTCGAAGGTATAAGCGAGTTTGAGGTATGCCGTCTGCTGATAGATACGGCTCGTTTGCGTCTGGTCGTATCGGTAGATGTTATAATCGGCATATTCCCTGTATTGCGCCTGTTGGGTAAACGGATTTTCCGTACCTGCTTCGGCCATCAAGTTTCGATTGCTGTAACGTACGGACAGTCCGTAGATCATCGGCGTTTCCATCAATACGAGCCGGCTTTGATCCAGTATCTTCTTCGGCGTTTTGAGATAAGCGTTGATTGCGAACGATTGGATAAAATAATTTACATCTGCCGATGCGGCAATGTTTTTCCGGCTCAGATGCAACTTTTCGATGTCGGTGTACATATCATGGTATTCCAATCCCAAACGAGTTCGTATATGATCCGAAATGCGGCAGGAAACTGACATATCGGCATTGAAACGATTGAACGAGCCGTCGGAATGGTAACTGCTGATCAATTTATTTCCTTCCGTGTAGTAATGGGGATAAATATTGTGTTTGAACTGCTCTTTCCAAACTCTGGCCTGCATGTTGAAAGGACCTATACGACCTTCGTACATCATATACAGATTGAGCAGCTTGGTATTCTTCAAATTGGGATTGCCGCGTTTGATCTGATAGAAATCGATCGTTTGGTCGACCTCGTTCAATGTACTTATTTCTGGTTGATTGTTGTGGTGCGAAAAGCCTATGCCAATCCAATGCAAAGAATTAAAGCGATAACGAATCCATGTACTAGTTCGGAATGTCCAGACATATTTCGTTCTTTCGTTTTGCAATCGGTAATTCATTAGCGAAATGCCCGGATCGATTGACAAAGTAATTTTTTCACCAAACTCGTGAGTGTAATCGAACATAAGAAGAGTCTCTCCTTTCTGCAGGTGCTGTCGCGAGTCGTAATCGCCTGTATATGTCAATGAGGAAATATCATGATAATGATTTAGTCGTGTAAAAAATGTATTATAAGTGTCCGGTCGGAAAGTATATCGGTTTGTCATAACGAACGAGTACAGATTTTCGTTTACCGAGGTCGATGACCGTCGTTGATCTTCCGTATAAGTCCTTTCGTATGTGTTTCGGGTATACCATGTCACGCATTCGCTTTTTAACAGATGCTTTTCCGACAGGTTGAAATCGCCCCGCAGATATGCCGTCGGCCTCAGACTGTTGCTTTCCGTCTTTTCGGACGACATTACGCTCCGCACATTGTGACCGGTATAATTCAATCGTTCGTCACGGTCGTTTTGAGGAGTCGCACTGTGATTTAAGGAAAACCGGCTTAATAGATTCCGTTTTTTCGTATTGTTACTAACCTGAAGGTGTATGTATTTGTAATTACTTCGGTAATTTGCATATCCGGTTTCCCTGTTACGATTTACCGTATAATCGGAAAGGAACAGCGTTTCGTTTTTTTCTTTTTTTATGCCGCCGTATCCGGTTGTACTGTATCCTCCGTAAAAGGAATAATTCGTCTGTTTGTGCGATAACTTGGCAGCCGCATCGTAGTTGCCCCCCAAATAACCGATCTTTTGTTCTGCTTCCATATTCACATAGCCTCCGGTCGTGTATGTTTTGGTAATATAATTGATAGAGGCCGCGTCGCCCGCATATTTTCCGGTGGGCATGCTGTAATATTCCACTTTTTCGATGTCTCTGGGACGGAGGTTCTGCACATCCCGGAAATCTGCTTTTACACCATTGATATAAAGCGTCGCTTCACCGGTTGTAGCCGTCACTTTTTTATCTTTGCGGTTTACGTCGAGGCCGGGGATCATCAGGTTATACAATAGATCGTATCCCGAAAAGGCGTGTTTGATCTGTTGTTTGTCCGGGAGAACCAACAGATGGTCTTTTTTTTCGGATAAATGTACTTCCTCTCACCGTCACTTCGCCCAGTGCCACCACATCGGTTTTTAAGACGACCGTCGGCAGGGTATAATCGCTTCCGGGCATCTCAAAAGCAATATATTGTCCGGCATATCCGATATTGCTTACGGCTAAGATATATCTTCCGGCTTTTATATTTTTGATTTCGAAGCTTCCGTTGCCATCCGTGATGCCTCCGCTTACGAAGACGGAGTCTTCGGTAAGAATCCTCAAGGTCGTGGAGAAGACACCCGTGCCGGCCTCGTCATATATAACGCCTTTGAGGATATGCTGTGCCTGAACAGGCTGCATAACACCCAATATCAAACTTAGAATAAGAAGTATTTTGTATGTTCTGTCCATATCTTTTACTCTGCTTTCAGGATGGCACTCTTGATCGTTTTATCTACTTCGCTCTGCTCGCGCGACGTTTTCCGGCCGAAATCGAAGGTATAAGCGAGTTTGAGGTATGCCGTCTGCTGATTTGCTCTTTCTGTTCGAATAGTATTAAATCGATAAACTTCGGTATCCAACCATGTTTTTATCTGATTGTTTTTCGTAAACGGACTGTTTACACCTGCTTCTATATTCCAGTTTTTTTTATTCCAACCGATCGAAAAACCATACTCACCGTGCATTTTTTTATGATTCAAGGAATAAAATCCTCCTATCGTATAATAAGGAATCACCCCATAAGCTTTAAAAGCAAAGTCTTTCCAGAAATAATTCATGTTTAAGGCTGTTATAAAACTAGTGGCTGAAAAAGAGAAATTTCTATTGATTATCTGTCTGGTAAAATAGGAATCTAATTTAATATTAAAACGGTTGTTCTTTTTCCAAGTAGATGAAAGGTATATCATACATTCATGATAACCATTTCCATCTTGAAAACTATTTATTATTTTGTCATTTTCGACATAATAATTATTGACAGGCATATTGTTGGCATATAGATAAGAGACGGCTAATTGTGTATTGATTTGTCCTATCTGAATAGCATAAGCCATATTGGTCGCATACAGATTTGTTTTGTCCATATCGACATTTCCTCGCTTTATCTGTATATGATCAATTGTTTGATCTACCCGGTTCATAGTATTGACTTCAGGATAAGAGTTGCCGATATTTATCCCAATCTGAAAAAAATGCTTTTGAGCTGGTTGAACAATCAAGCCCGCTTGAAGCCTCGGAGAAATACGACTTATATGTTTTTCCCCATGTAACTGATATTGCAAGGAAGACAAGCCGGGTTGAATCCGCAAACTTGTTTTTTTTGAAAGTTGTTGCTTGTATTCCACGAAATATAGGGTTTCACCAGACCACAAATGTTGCCATTTCGGATAATCTCCCGTATATGTAGAAGAACTGATTCTATGGAAATGATATAGTTTGGAAGTTATAGACTTATTACGCTTTAAAGAGATGACATAATTCATATTTACATGTACGTTATAAAAATCTTCTTTTACATCGGTAGCGGATTCAAAATCTTTTTCCACGTAATTTCTTGTATACTCGTTATCTGTGTAGTTCCCGTTCAGAGAAACTTCTAATTGTTGGTCTTTCTTAATGAAAAAAAATCCGTATAAGTAAATTCCGGGCATGATGCTCTTGTGCCGAGTATTGGTTTTTGAATGCTGCTTATAAGTTTGGGATCCTGTATACGAATGTGAAATTTCCTGATAATTTTGGGGAGAAGCATTTCTTATTAAAGAAAGTTTACCTGTCAATGTACGTTTATCATTACGGTTCGATACATAAAACTGGGCATATTGATTGTTGTCCTTTATTCTGCTGTTTTTTATTCTGGAATCTCGGAAGATATGATAATTGCCAAAATAAAATTCTTCATGTTTTACTTCTTTTATTCCCTCGATTTCCTGCATTTGATGTCCTGTGGATAATGTATAATCAGAATTGCCCTTGTTGAGTTTTACGATGGCATTATAGTTTCCTTTCAGATAGCCGATTGTTTGTGTTGCATCAGCTGCCATATATCCTCCGGTTTTATATTTTTTTGTTATATAGTTGACGGAAGCGAAATCTCCTGCATATTTTCCCGTAGGTACATCATAATATTCCACCTTCTCAACATCTCGCGGGCGTAGATTCTGTACTTCCCTGAAAATCGCTTTCCGTCCATCTATATATAAGGAAACATTATTTCCCAGTGAGGTTATTTTACCACTAGGACTGATATAGATTCCGGGAATCATTAAGTTGGCGAGCAAATCGTAACCTGTTGATGCATGTTTAATTTGTTGCTTATTCGGCAAAATAAGGACATGGTCTTTTTTTCGGATGTAGGAAGAGGCTGTCACTTCAATTTCGTTTAAAAAAACGGTATCCGTTTGTAAAATAACCGGATGGAGTTGCTGTATCTTTTTATTAACAAAGAGTTGAATGTATTTGGGTATATATCCAATACAACTATATGATATTAAATAATGACCTGAAGGAATATCCGATAATGTATATATACCTGTATTATCACTGATTATCCCTTTAACAAAAGTGGTATCAGGGTTTAACAGTTTGATTGTTACATTAGAAACCCTTTGGTTTTCTTCGTTAAGAATGCTCCCTTTTAGCAGGCATTGTGCTTGTATAGAAGAGACTGCAAATATAAGACCAATAGTTATTGATAGCTTTATTTTTGTCATAATCTTTTTCTTTGAATACAAGATAAGAGGGGAAATTTAAATTTTAACACTTTAAGTTTTAATTTTTACTTGATCAATCCTATAATCATATTTAATTCACAAGTCTTGCAATACGTCAGCCTTGTAATTATTTAATTTTATGATTGATATTTAATCAAATAAACTATCATTGTTTAATTAGCTTCCAATCTAAATAATTCCCCTCTTCTTTCACTTTTATTAAAGTGAAAATTCACAAGTGAAACATAGATGGCATGTGAAACAATCGGTAGAAGAACTTAACTGTACAGATGCGTCCACCGGATTTCCCAATAATAATGGGTCTGTTTCTAACCTTTCTTCTAACTGCTGAATAGCAAATTCCGTCATCAATTCCTCATTTAGAGGAATAATCAAATCATTTTTTTCTCTCATTTTGTTCTTCTTTATGATTAATAAATTAGTAATTTAGTTCACATTGTTAAAATGTGAATATATTTTTTGTATGATACTTTTTAACCGAATTGGAAAATCATCGCAATAAGATTCGATATGACAAGAATTTATTTTTGTTTTTGCGAAACAACCACCTCCACATAATAAGGCATATTTACATGTCCTACATCTCTTCACAGAGCCTATATTTCTATCCAACCATTTATTTTTTTCTTCTGTCCATATAATATCTTCTCTTATATATGATCCTATCGCTTCATCCTTATTCCCAACAACTTCCAAGCAGGAATAGATGTTTCCAAGCGGATCAAATATATATGATCCACTTTGAGCCGTACAGTGTACAGACGAGAATGTCATACCTTCTTTGTTATAGATGGCATTATATATGTTTCTATATAATTGTAAATCATATTCTATTTTATCGTCTAATTGTGTTAGGATATTTAAAAAATCTCTTCGTGATATATTTTGTCTTTTGAATTCATAATCACTTGGATTAAAATTATAATCTCCAGAAATAAATTCGGTATATACAGAGAATTTTTCGTAGGAATAAAATCCAGATTTGCAGAAAAAATCATTTAATTTGGGTATCTCATTGATATTTTGGCTATCTGTATTAATTCTTACTCGAATTGCAACACCATTATTCAAGGCTTTTTTTATATTATCAATTATTTTATCAAAAGAATGGATGTGTACAGAATGTATTCTTCTTGTATCGTGAATCGGCTTTGTTCCGTCAATAGTTATTTGCACACCTTGTATGTAATTTATTTGTAACAAGTCTTCGTAGTGATCCAAATCATAACCATTGCTTGTTGCTGCAAATGTAAATCCCAATGGTTTTCCTTTTTTTATTATATATTCAATTATTTCTCTATTTTCTTTTAATAGCGGTTCTCCTCCAAAGAGCTGGATGACATTATTACGCAATTTTTTGTTGGGTTCAATCATCTCCATAGCAATGTAAATTTTATCGATCATTTCTTTTGATATGACAATTTGTTTGTTACTGTCAGTCTGTTTTTTTATAATTTCTTTTTCAAAACAATAAGGACATTTGAAATTACAATTATAAGTAACTAATATGGTAAAGTCTCTTTTTACCATTAGTTTGTTTCTTCTGTGAAGAATTTGTGAGATTCTTGCTACATAGGCATATTCTTCCGCTTGAGTTTTCATTGTTACATATCCTCTCTTCAATAACGTTTGCAGCGTACTTTCCGAGAAATTATTTCCGGAAGATACGGATTTGATTTTTGCCAGCAATTCTTCCGATACGATATCCACGGCTCCCGTATAGCCGTGAATCAGCATATACTTTCCTGCTTCTTTCTCCAGTCTGACCGGAATCATATAAGACGATGTTCGTAACGTTTCCATTTTTTCAATGCCAAATAACCGTATGATCTTTTATTTCGAATATTCTCTCTTCTCTGCCTTTGGTATAATCGCGAAGCCAGTACAAAGCGCCTTCCGGTATTTGTTTGTAAAGCAACCGGTCATCTTCCGTGGCTGTCTGCTTTCCCAACGATTTCCAGCGTCCTTTATCCATGTAAAAAAGTTCGTATTCATGTCCTTTGCGGATACCGTTATCGTCGTTTCGGATGATATAACGGATCGTTGAGATCACGGCCGGTCTTTCCAGTTCCAATCCTCCCCAACTCAGCGTGTCGCTCGAATGGAAGAAGGTCAGCGGGTCTCCGTCGAACAGTTTTTCGGCTCCGTTTCGGGGATAATAGATGCTCGGTTTGTAACGGCCGATGATCTTCCCTTTCAAGGGTCGGCTTGCGTCTGCGGCATAAAATTCGACTTCTGCCATATTGCCTTGCGTTTTGTCCGAAGCCTGATACCGGACATATTTTACCGGCGTTTTACTTTCCGGCACGACGGTTGTGTATTTAAAATCCGGTTCTTCGGTTATGATATGCCATGTGACGGGATGTTCAAACTCCGGATTGTCGGCTCCCTGAAAGCGGCCGCCTTTCATCGAAGGGGGAAGGAAAGCCAGATTCTTGGCTTCGGGGTTCTTGCGCTCCAATACGCAGTCTATTGTCTCCGGCCGGGGCGTATAATAAACGATCTGTCCCATCGTATCCAACAGAAACGGGTCTCCTGTCAACGTTAACTTTCCGCCGGCGTATAACGCGGCATGATACACGATGTTGGGCCCGATGGCAGGGAAAACGGCCTTGTTTTCCGTTACCTTTCCCCATGCTACAGGCGTCCATCCGCCCGGATCGAATACGCACAGATAAGCGAATGTTCGTTTAGTCCTGTCCGGTAAAGGAATCGTGATGTTTTTTGCCCCGATAAAGGCATAATTCGCGGTTACATCGGTCATATACGCATTCCGAAAGAATGGCGGGATATCTTCGTTTCCGTGACGCATCGCCAACGACTTTTTTTGTTTACCGAAGGTCTTTCGGTAGACCTTGGGAAAGGTATTATGAAATTGAATCAAATGTTCGTCCGGATTTTTTTCTGCACCTAAAAAGTCATGAAAAGTACTATCATTATCATATACTACATTAAAAACGTGAGCACCGTTTTCATTTCCCCAATGCGGAACGAATTCTATGGCTACCGGTATGCCCGCTGCCCGCATCGCGTAGATGGCCAGATAAGCATAATCGCCGCATAGGCCGAATTTAATGTTTCTCAATATGCCCGGACGCAGATTGATCGGTAAAACGGAAGTCGTTGCGATATGGATAGGCAATTTTATTAATTCATTATTGATCACTGTACATGCCCGCCGTGCTGTCCGGATGGAATCCGACTCTACCAACGGTTCGAATCGCTCCCGATATGATTGCCGCCATGCTTCGGGTATTTCCGTCCCTATCCGGTAGGGAAGGATCAGTTCGCAAAACTCGTCGAAGCTCAGATGCCGGTTCCACGGACGGTTCCATACGGCAAAGGCTTCTTCGATATGCTCGATCAGGAAATCGGCCGGCAAAGTCCGTATATCCCGGCAGACATCCGGTTCTTGCGTCAAGTTCTTCGCCTTGGTTCTGAATTCGTCGTAGATGGTGGGAATATCGTATTCCGCTTGTCGTATCCGATAAACGGAATCGATAAACGTCTCATATTCGTCAATGACTTTTCCCGTAAAATAAAATTTATCCGTCATATTTTCAATCAGGAAAAGAGCCGCTTGCAGCTTTAACGTATCGTTTCCGTCTTGATAACGGCGAATAACCCGGAACCATTCGTTGCGGTTATTTCCGGCTTGCGACAGAGCGTCCTCCATACCCGAAGCGGGTGTTGACATTCGGCAACCTCCCATACTTATAAGACCTATTCCCGCATAGATAAAGATATGACACGTACTCATCCTCTCCGATCCGATTTTATTTTTTTCTTCAACTATAATTTATTGTGATCTATGATAAATTTTCGGCAAAGAAAAAGAGAACCGGCAAAACGGTTTACTATCTTTAGTACAATTTTTATTGTACTTTAGTACAAATTTTACAGGAGGCGATAATTCATGGCACGGAGTACGGCTTTCGACATACATTTTACTTTGAGGCGGGCAAAGAGTTCCTGTTTGCGGAATTTGACTAATGATCGCGAGATATGCAGGTATTCGGCAATCTGTTTTTCCTTTAATCCTTGTGCCGACAATGCGATCATCTCTATCTCTCTTTCAGAAAGCACAATACCTTCTTTTGGAATCCATTTTTTTTCTTCGGACGAATATTTCCAATAAGATGAACTGCCGTATTTATTCAGGCGAATATGTCCCGGTGTATCGTACGAGGATAACGAAATGCTGCCGAGCCACCATTGCAACTTTTCTTCGTTCGTGGGCAGAACGGGCGTGAATCGATGGCAAACAAGGATCGGATGTCCGTATCCTTTCAGGTGAAAATTGTAGGACAGCGTGTACAGTCTCTGTTCTTCTGCCGGGATATTCTTAAGGAAGTGCAGAGCGGAAAGATTGACCTCACGAATCCATTTCGTGTCATCATGCGCGATACTCTCCAGAAAAGAATCGTATTTCAGATGGTGAATGTCCGACAACTTAAGTTTGCTTAAAAGAAGTCTGCTTGCAGGCGAGAAGTGGAAGATAGATAAATCATCGCAATTGACCACATACCGGATTTGATAGGAGTGCATCGAACAATATTCGATTCCCTGCAGGATCGCGTCAAATATTTCTTGTTCGGCAGAGATTGTTTTCATAATTTAATGATTGTATACGGGTAATATAATAGACGTGTTAAGAAGCGTTTGCGCTTCTCTCTTGTCTTAATCGGGATTAAAATTCGATACGATATGTGCGAAAGTGTGTCCATACGGGAAACAACGTATATTTGCGGACAAAGATAAGGATTTTATGGTAAAAGACCAAAATAATCTTTAGGGGTTTTTAAATATAAGAAGCCTGCTTGCAGGTGAGAAGTGGAAATCGCCTCATACGGTCTATCCGTTATTCATTCCACAAAAATTCCAAAAAAGAATATGGAGGTTAAACTATCCGGAAGGGGGTTCGTCTATCTCTCATATTAAAACGACAAACAAAGAAAAGAATTTTATGACACAACGAGGCAAACATTTTTTTCTGCTCGCCTTTCTTCTTTTTTCCATCTCCACCGTCGCTCAGGTCGACGTGAAAGGCAGAATTATCGAAGAGCAGAGCAAAGAGGCCATCGAACAGGCGACTGTACGACTGCTCAACATGAAAGACAGTTCGATGGTAAACGGTACGGTGAGCAGCCGTAACGGAGCATTCATGCTCAGAAGCGTTAAAGAGGGGAATTATCTCCTTCATGTCACTTTCGTGGGCTATGAACCCGTCTATCAACTGCTCAAAGTAACGAATCGAACAAATCCGGTCGACGTTGGTACGATTACGATGCGCGACGAAAGCGTAATGCTCGACGAGGCCGTCGTTACGGCCAAGGCCATTGAAGTTCAGGTCAAAAACGATACGATCGAATACAACGCCGATTCGTATAAAATAGCCGAAGGCTCGATGCTGGAAGACCTGCTCAAGAAAATGCCCGGTGTCGAAATCAGTGCGGAAGGAAAGGTTACAATCAACGGAAAAGAGATCAAGAAAGTGCTTGTCGACGGAAAAGAATTTTTCTCGGACGACCCGAAGGTTGCCACCAAGAACCTGCCGGCCAAGATGGTCGATAAGGTACAAACCTACGAACGACGCAGCAATATGGCACAGATGACCGGTTTCGACGACGGCGACGAGGAAGCCGTCATCAACCTCACCGTTAAACCCGGCATGAAACAGGGATGGTTCGGCAACATCATCGGCGGCTACGGCACCCGGCAGCGTTACGATGGTAATATGATGATTAATCGCTTCGTCGAAAACGATCAGTTCTCCCTTATGGGCGGATTGAACAATACGAATAACATGGGATTTACCGATTTTGCCGCCGCCATGTTCAGCGGTATGGGGGGCGGAGGCCGGCGCTTCCGGGGCTTCGGAGCGGGCAACGGAATCACCTCGTCGGGCAACATCGGGACGAACTTCAGCAAAGAATTTAACCCGCGTTTCACGATAGGAGGTAATGTACGATACGCTCATTCCGACAACGACGCCCTTTCAAAAAGCAACCGGCAGAATATCTTGCCGGGCGACAGCTCATCATACGACTACAGCCAAAGTTCCGCCCGTACACGCAACGATAATCTTGGCGTTAACCTCCGCATGGAATGGAAGCCGGACTCTTTGACCCAATTCATCTTCCAACCCGAGCTTTCCTATTATAAAACGCATAATGAAGGGCACGAAGATTCCCATACACTAAGCGGCCGGCGCGACTCGGTCAACACTTCGCGCTCCCATTCCCTTTCCGACGGCGAAGGCTACGACGCTTCGGCACGACTCGAATTCAGTCGCAAGCTCAACAGCAAAGGACGCACCCTCAGCGGATCGCTTTCCGGCGGCATCAGCAACTCATACGGAAACGGAGAGAACCATTCCGCCACCCGATATCTGCTTTTCCCCGACTCGACCGGTGTTATCGACCAGCGTGTACGATATGACAACAACGGATACAACTATCGCGCCTTCGTCTCGTGGGTAGAACCCATCGGACACAACAATTTCATACAGGCTACGTACCGAATCGGGCAAAACAAACGCGAATTGCTTAAAGACGCATACGTCGACGACGGCAGCGGAAACTATACCAAGCTTGACACGGCCTACAGCAAAAGCACCCGCAATAATGCCATCGAGCAGCGTGTCAGCTTCGCCTTCAAAGCCGTAAGAGAAAAATATAACGTCACGATCGGGTTCAACGTCGATCCGTCGTACACCCGTACCGAAACCTTCGTCGGCGACCGCACGCTCTATTCCATGTCGCGCAATGTGATTAATTATTCTCCCACCGCGCAATTGCGCTACCGCTTCGATAAACGTACGGACCTGCGCATCGATTACGACGGACGCACCGGACAACCCGAGATGATGCAACTGCAACCCGTGGCCGACGTCTCCGATCCGCTTAATACCGTCATCGGAAATCCGAACCTGAGTCCGACGTACACAAATAATCTCCGCATTCGCTTCGGTAAATTCATCCCCGAGAGTCAGACGGCTTACCTATTGATGGCCAACGGGAACTATATCGTCAACGATATTGTCAATAAGACAACCACCGAACAACGTACCGGCAAACGCACGACGACTTACGAGAATGTGGACGGAAATTTTAATGCCGATCTTCGTGCCATCGTCAACCTGCCACTGAAAAACAATAAGTTTTCCGTCTTTGGAATGACCTTCGCACGCTATGCCAACACCGGCGGATACATCGACGGCGAAAAGAATACGAGCAAAGCCCTGATACTGTCCGACCACGTCGGCCTCAACTACCGTTCCAACCTCTTCGATTTCAGTCTCAACGGAAACTTCCGCTATAATCGGACACATAACACGCTTCAAAGACAAAACGATCTGCATACCTTCAATTACGGCGGCGGAGCCTCCACAACGCTCTACCTTCTGTACAACTTTCAGATCGAAAGCGATATCAATTACTCGGCTAACGCCGGATATTCCGCCGGATACGAACAGAAAGAATGGCTTTGGAACGCTTCCTTCTCCAAAACGTTCCTAAAGAACAATGCGGGCATACTTCGACTCAAAGTTTACGACATCCTGCAACAACGCAGTAACATTTCTTACAGCGCAACGGCCAGCGCCATCCGTTATACGGAATACAACACCCTGAACAGCTATGGCATGCTGTATTTCATCTACCGCTTCAGCATTTTCAAAGGCGGCGGGAAGGCTTCAGATATGCGCATGCCCGGTATGTTCGGTCATGGACGCGAAAGGCCGCCCCATTAACACGATTTACGAAACCTTTGAGAACTGTTTCGACAAGTTGCGTATCGAAGCAGTTCCCCAAAGTATTCTTCTAACGGCATGCACAGCCGTTTTTCTTCGCGGGATCGCCGTTCCGATGCCGCGAAGAATAAAAAAATCAGTGACGAATCTATTTTTCGCTCCTCAACAACTCGTCGAAGTAGGCGATTGTCTTCTTTAATCCCTCTTCGAGCTTGACGGTGGGCTGCCAACCGTCTAATTTCTCAAACGCGAGCGAAATATCGGGCTTTCGCTGCTTCGGATCGTCTTGTGGCAAGGGCTCGAAGACAATTTTCGACTTCGATCCGGTGAGACGAATCACTTCATGCGCCAGTTCGAGCATCGAAAACTCGCCCGGGTTACCCAAATTGACAGGTCCGTTGAAGTCGTCGCCCGTATTCATCATGCGCAACATCCCCTCTACCAGGTCGTCGATATATTGAAAACTGCGTGTTTGCGTTCCGTTTCCGTAAATGGTGATGTCTTTTCCCGTCAGGGCCTGTACGATGAAGTTCGACACTACGCGACCGTCGTTTTTATCCATTCGCGGGCCATACGTATTGAAGATACGAATGATTTTGACGCGTATCCCGTGCTGCCGACGATAATCCATGCAGAGTGTTTCGGCCGCGCGCTTCCCTTCGTCGTAGCATGAGCGAATACCGATCGGATTGACGTTGCCCCAGTACGATTCGACCTGAGGATGCACCGTCGGGTCGCCATATACTTCGCTCGTCGAGGCATGAAGAATCTTCGCCCCCACGCGTTTGGCCAGTCCGAGCATGTTCAGTGCGCCGTAAATTGAGGTTTTCAGCGTTTTGATCGGATTGTACTGGTAATAAACGGGCGATGCGGGACAGGCAAGATGATACACTTTGTCTACCTCGGCGTAATAGGGCGTAGTCACATCATGCCGCACGGCCTCAAAACGGTCGTTGCCCAGCAGATGACGGATATTGTTCTTGTTTCCCGTAAAATAATTGTCGAGGCAAATCACATCGTTGCCTTCTCTTACCAGTCGCTCGCACAAATGCGAACCGATAAACCCGGCGCCCCCGGTCACTAAGATTCGTTCCATATCGATTGCTTTTTCTTCAGTTTTATGCCTGCAAAAGTACGGTATATTTTTAACTTGACGAGAAAAATATCGGTCGGGCATTGTCCGTTCTCAATTAATTTTATACCTTTGCGCCGCAAAACGAGATTGCGGGATGTAGCTCAGCCCGGTTAGAGTACGCGTCTGGGGGGCGCGTGGTCGCTGGTTCGAATCCAGTCATCCCGACAAAACGATTTAAAGACACCGATATTCCTTTTTTCAAAAGATCGGTGTCTTTTTTAAGAAAAATCACTCTCAAAATAGCCACAAAATCCACTTTGCACAGTATCATATAAGATTTTTCAATTACTTCTTTCTTGTCTGATATGACTTTCCCTCCAGAAGAAAAAAGAGATAAACAGAAAAGAACGAAATTCTATCTTCCAAAACTTTCACGGCTAAAAATCTTGTTATGCGAAATTTATGCACTATCTTTGTATCGTAAAAAAAATAAGAATGAGAATCGTATCACATAAAAAAATAAAAGAATTTTATGAAACGAAAGGCCGTGAAGATACACGTGTAGCTCTGGAGCGCTGGTACGATATAACGGAAAAGGCTAATTGGAGAAGCCTATCAGATATAAAAGTTGATTTTCCTGCTACCGACTATGTCGGTAACCAACATTATGTATTCAATATAAGAGGAAACAGTTACCGGTTGATTGTAGTTATTAAGTTTACCATAGGATATGTTTATATACGCTGGGTTGGGACTCATAAAGAATATGAAAAGATTGATTGTTCAACTATATAATGGAGAAAAAGAACATGGGCAAAATAACAAAACAGCAGTACGAAGTTGCATTAGCAAAAGTAGAGGAACTTTTATCTCTCGTAGATGACAGCGTACCTGTAACTGACAGCAATGCCGTTTTACTAACTATTTTTTCTGATATAATTATCTCTTATGAGCAAGAACATTATCCTATTGACAAACCAACGGTTTCGGAATTGATCGAGTTTGCGATTCAAGAAAAAGGAATGACACAAAAGCAATTAGCCGGAGAAATTGGAGTTAGTCCATCAAGAGTGAATGATTACATCTCCGGACGTTCAGAGCCCCCCCTAAAGATAGCAAGATTGTTATGTAAAGTATTAGGTATCTCTCCTGAAGCCATGTTAGGCTATTAAAGTGTTTATGGGCTTTCGCAAGAAGACATAGAGGAGGATTAAGCAAGTACCGGCAAACTATAACGGCAGACTTGATGGGACACTTGCTATTTTTATTCGGACTCGGTGATAAGCATACGTTGTTTTAAAAAACAGAATAACTTGTGACATCATAAAAAACATCACGCAGGATCATTTGTTTTCTCGATCCGCTTTTTTAAACTGCCTGCGAAACGAGATATTTTCTCGTTCGCTTTAGTTACATGGATGAATGCCTCCGTCGATATTCGGCATGCAGGTCGCACTTTCACGCATCACCCGGTTCACATCTTCCACAGTTGCATCTACCGGTCCGGAACGTTCGATTTTTAAGGTCGAGAGAGCGGCTGCGAAGTTTCCCGCCTCGTCGATGGTCGCTCCCTTAGCGCGTCGGTAAAGATATCCGGCCATATAGGTGTCGCCACATCCGGTAGGATCGACCACTTGGTGAGGAATATAGGCCGGTATGCGATAAAACGTTTGTCCGTCGTAAATGAGCGAGCCCATGCTCCCGAATGTAAGCAGTACTTCTTTTATCCCCCATTCACAGAGTTTTTTTGCAGCCCGAGAAGCGTCTTTGTAACCCGTCAGCACCTCCATCTCCTGCTCGTTGGCTTTGAGGAAGTGAATCGATCGAAATGCTTCGTGTTTGTTCGTCCAATCGACAGCGTACACATGCGTATCGCGCACTTCACGCAGATATCCTTGCGAATCGACCGAAATCAGGCCCTTGCCGGCCAGATACCGGAGTGTATCGAGCGGAAAATCGTCCGCCAGCAATGCTCCGAGATGAAAAATCCCGGCATCTGCCTCATGCAACGGTTCTACGGTAAACGGAGCCGCCTTAGCCAGCACACGCTGCGTACGATCGTCCGGATTGTCACCGTAAATATTTTCAAAATACACGGAATATGGGCTCGGCAGAACGGTTGTACGGATGCCCAGCGCCGTCAGTTCGTCCGTAACGCCTCGTTCCGATGCTCCGACAGCGGTAACCAGCGCATAGTCGAGATCGTCGAAGCGTTTGAGTGCGTGCGAGACGTAGAAAGACGTCCCGCCGGGCATATAGACCGTGTTTCCGGGGGTAACAACCTTATCAAGGGTGATATGGCCAATGCAGCAAAATTCGTGTTTCATTGCGGGTATTTGTTTAAGCCCATGATATTATTTAGAAGTTATCAATACGAATAATTCGGTGTAAACGTATCGCCGTCGTCCGGATTACCGCCCATTATCCACATCAACAGCCCGACAACAATCATTCCTCCGATTCCTGACGAAGCCTTACGTCCGCCGGACTTTCCGCGGCGATCTTCCACATTCGTACTTTCTCTTCTCCCCTCCAGTTTCATCTACTTAAATATTTCTTACGCGTTTATTTTCGTCATTTTTCCAACAAAAGTAGTGAAAAAATCTATCGTGTAAAATGAAACATGTATATTTGCGCATGAATCAAAAATAAAAACATCATGATGAGAAAATGTATAACATGCAGTATGGTGCTATTCGCATCGTTTTCGGCGATGTATGGACAAGAGGGACAGGAAGAAGAGGGCTATCAGTTTACAACCGTCAAAGAAGTGAAGATTACACCGGTAAAAAACCAAAATCGCACGGGAACATGCTGGTCGTTCTCGGGGGTGGGGCTTATCGAGGCCGAATTGTTACGAACGGGAAAAGGGGAATATAATCTTTCCGAGATGTTCATTGCCAACCATTCGTACAAAGACAAGGCCGATAAATTTGTACGGCTGCACGGAAAGTTGAATTTTGCACAGGGGGGCTCATTTGCCGATGTGATTTACGTGTTTAAACACTACGGTGCTGTCCCCGGAGAGCTTTACAAAGGTCTGGAATACGGACAGGACAACCATGTGCATGGTGAGTTGGCCGAGGTAGCTACGGCCTATGTAAATGCAGTCATCAAGAATCGGGACAAAAAACTGTCCACAGCGTGGAAAAAAGGATTTGACGGTGTCATCGACACGTATCTGGGTAAACTCCCCGAAACATTTACATATCAGGGCAAGCAATATACTCCCAAGAGTTTTGGTGAATCGCTGGGGCTGAATTTCGATGATTATGTTTCATTGACCTCTTATACGCATCATCCGTTTTATTCGCAGTTTCCGCTTGAGATCGAAGATAACTGGCGGTGGGCGCCAAGCTATAACCTCCCGATCCATGAACTGATGGAAGTGTTAGATCATGCCATTAATAACGGTTACACGATTGCATGGGGATCGGATGTGAGTGAAAAAGGTTTTACTCGCAATGGGATTGCCGTAGCCGCCGATATCGAAGCGCTGGAATCGTCGGGTTCGGATCAGGCGCGTTGGGTCGGACTGAGCCAAACGGAGAGAGACGCCGAGGTCAAGAAGTTAGTAGAAAAACCCTGCAAAGAAATAGAGGTGACACAGGAGCTTCGCCAGCAGGCATACGATAATTATCAAACGACCGACGATCACGGTATGCTGATCTACGGTATCGCGAAAGATCAGACCGGCAAGAAATTCTATATGGTGAAAAACTCGTGGGGAACGGAGAGCAAATACAAAGGGCACTGGTATGCATCGGAAGCATATGTCGCTTACAAAACCATGAATATCGTCTTGCATAAAGACGCATTACCCAAAACCATCCAATCGAAACTGGGGATAAAATAACACCATATGGAATCGTTGGTCGATAAAGTAGAAAGGGTGGAGCAACGCCGGCGCAAATGGCGCAAAATACGTAATATCACGATGTTGATAATTGTGGCAGTTTTGCTGGCAGGTGGTTCGTTTTATTACTACTTCCCATTTGCCAAAGGCATCAAAACCGGCCGGTTGAATTACGTCGTTTACAAGGGGATTCTATTTAAGACTTACGAAGGCCGACTGATTCAGTCGGGTATTCGCCCCAGTGCAGACGGAGGTATCCAGTCGAACGAGTTCATGTTCTCCGTTTCGGATGAAGCCGTGGCGGAAGAACTGATGAGCGCGGGAGGTCAGACGGTGGAACTGCATTATATCGAGTATCTTGGTGCAGTGCCCTGGCGCGGTTACTCGCGTTATGTGGTCGATCGCATCGTCGATATCTCATCCGATAAAGAGGAGGTAAAAGAAATCGATATCCCGTCGGAAGTGATGTAAAAATATCGGAAGATTAATTTTTGACAAAGGCGGAGGCTGCATTGGCGGCTTCCGTCTTAATCATTTTATTTCGGGAAATAACCAAGAAACATCTTGAACCATTTTCTTTAGGTACGGTAAGCTTCTTAAAGAACGGCTACGTATCCGCTTTCGTCAATCACCTTTCGTGCGGCCTTGCTCGAAAGTAACTCAAACATTTGATAAGCCATCGATGCTTTATCTGTATCGGCACGGATCGCAGCATAAACATAGGTAGTATAGGGGTATTTCTGCGTTCGTATGCTTTCGTGCGAAGGAAGTGCACCGTTAATTGCTACGGTCGGATATTGTGCCGGCTGCCGGACAATACGATCGTAATAATAATAGACCGTGTACCCGATACCGTCGGCATCGGACAGAATCGAATAGAATGGGGACAGCATGGAACCACCCATCATCTCCGGCCATTTCTTCATCGTCAGACCTTTCATTACGAGGGTCTCCATTTTCTCCTGACTACCCGAATTAGGATTGCGCATATAAGGGTGAATATCCGCCTCCTTTCCTCCTACATCAGACCAGCGCGTGATTTTTCCCGTGTAGATGTTTTGTATCTGTTCGGTCGTTAGAGCACGAACGGGATTCTCTGGGTTGACAATAAATACGAGTGCATCGAGTGCAATGGGCTTCTCGATCAACCGGATACCTTTTTGCTCGGCATACGTCTTTTCGTCTCTCGAAATACTGCGTGAGGCGATGATCAGTTCCGTCTCTCCATCGATCAGACGGGTGAAGGCGCCGTGCGTTGTCGGGCATTGCAGCTTCTCTTCGAAAAAGCGTTGTTCTGCATCGGTTAGCTTGCTGTAAATGGGAATGATATCCCATGTGTCATTCAATCCGATATACTGGAACCATTTGTACTCGATATTCAACAGTTTACAAGCCAGCAGCGTCTGTAGAGGTCTGGTCGAGGTGGAGCAACTCATTTTCGGAAAGTTATCGAGGGTCAGTCCCTCAAGCGTCAGCGACGGATTGTCGTTGGGTTCCGTCTTGTCGCAACTGCTGAAAACAGCAAGGCATAATGCCATCAAAATCCAGTTTTTCATTGGGTCGTATTTTTATTGATGAATGAATATCCTTCTTTGTATCTGTTCTCTACGTGGTGCAATATTAGATGTTATTTATCAGAATAACAAATTAATCTCTTCTTTGCGGCATATTTTTCATAAAAACCGGTATCCCGAAAGAAAAGAACCTTATCTTTGCGACTTAAACAATAATAACGTGTATGAATCGGAAGACTTACGACGCGACCTTTTCACCTTTCCGCAGTTTTACGCGCGAAGAATGGAAACAGCTGGAAGAACATCCCCAGTTTCCGGTTGCCGATATGGATTTAACGCAGTTGCAAGCCTTGAACGAGCCGCTTACGATCGCCGAGGTAGAGGATATTTATATGCCGCTGATCCGTCTGTTGCAGATTCATATTACGCATTATCGTCACCTGCACAAAGAACGTGAGGACTTTTTCAAGAATCCCGGCCGTCAGGTTCCTTACATCATTGGGATTGCCGGAAGCGTGGCGGTAGGAAAAAGCACGACGGCCAAGGTTTTACAAAAGCTGCTGTCCATGCTTCCTGAAAAGCCGGAGGTGGAGCTTGTCACCACCGACGGATTTCTCTATTCCAACGCCGAACTCGAAAAACGGGGACTGTTACATAAAAAAGGATTTCCCGAGAGCTACGACGCCAAGAGGCTATTGGCGTTTCTGGCCGGTGCAAAGTCGGGACGCGAAATACTCGAAGCGCCGGTCTATTCTCATCTTTATTACGATATTATACCCGGAGAAGTATGTCGTATCCGGAAGCCCGACATCTTGATAATCGAAGGGATTAACGCGTTGCAGGTAACCTTGAACACCCAACCGTGTCGGCGCGTCTTCGTATCCGATTTTTTCGACTATTCCATCTATGTCGATGCCAGTGAAAAGGATATCAGACAATGGTATATCGAGCGATTCAAGAAGTTGCAGACCTCTGCTTTCGCCAATCCCGACTCGTATTTCCATCAGTACGCCTCATACGATGAAGAGACTCTGAGGCAACTTGCGGTCCGGGTCTGGGAAGAGATTAACCGCCCCAATCTTGAGCAACACATCCTTCCTACCCGCTTCCGTGCCGATCTGATTCTTGAAAAAGGCGAGCATCATTTTGTCCGAAACATACGGATCAGGAAAATCTAAATCTGATGCCGTAAAGCGTTCAATCGTCTGAAAGACCTTACCGAGAAAATTGAGCAACGCCGATCTCTGTTAAAAAAATAAAAAAACACTGATTTCTTTTGTTGGATTCATTACATGATTTAATTTTGCGATTAAATCATTTGATTAACATGAAACCAAAAGAAGAAAACATGGAGTACAAGATTCTGAAAGCAGCCGAAAAACTGTTTTTGGAACAGGGGTTTATCCGTACCAAGATGGCGCAGATAGCCGAAGAGGCGGGATGCAATCAAGCGCTAGTACATTACTATTACCGGACGAAAGAGCTTCTTTTCGAAAAAATCTACGAGGAGAAGATCGAACAGATGCTTTCGAATCTGCTAATCACTACTTCGTCTGATGCTCCATTTGAAGAAAAGATCCTGAACTTGATCAGCGTGCATTTCGAGTTCTTGAAACAGAACCCGCAGCTTCCGGCGTTCTCGCTTAACGAAGGGCTGAACAACTCATCAGAAAACATGACATTTCTGATCCAGAAGTTTAAGAAAGCATTACAAACGGTAATTATTCCGATGGAAGCGGAACTGAAGAAAGAAATCGAGAAAGGGACTATCCGCCCGATCTCAACGATAGACTTGCTGTTTACCGTCTTATCGTTGAATATAGCACCGTTTCTCATTGCTCCCATCTTTCGGAATGTATGGGAATTGTCGGAAGAGGAATTTCATGCGTTGCTTGACCAACGGAAAGAAGAAGTGTCGCGTACTATCTTGGCTCGTCTGAAAAATTAATTTGTTGAAGGATTGATCCGAACTCCGGTTCTCATGATCGATCCTTTTATTTTATACGTGAATTAACCAAGAAATTAAATAGATGAATTAATATAACAGTTATGAAAAAGATAATCATGATCACCCTGATATTGACGAACGGCCTTTGTGGTTTCGCTCAGGTCACGATCGAAGAATGTCAGCGGCGGGCGCAGGAGCACTATCCGCTGGTCAGGCAGTACGTACAGATTGAAGAGGCCGAAGCATCCCGGCTGGCCAATGCCGGAAAAGGCTATTTGCCGCAGGTGAAGCTTTCGGGTAACGCTTCGTACCGTTCGGAGGTCACCCGTCTTCCGTTCGATGCGTCTCAATGGGGAATACCGGGATTGGACATACCGGCGCTCAGCAAAGATCAATATGCGCTTTCGCTCGATGCGCTGCAGGTTCTTTGGGATGGGGGCGAAATAAAGTCGGGAAAAGAAAGTGTACGTACGGCGGCTCAGGTGGAGAGGAGACGTGTAGCGGTTGGACTTTATGCGTTGTATCAGCAGGTCAACACTGCCTTTTTCGGGGTCTTGCTGGCAGATGCCGGCCTGCATCAAAACAAGTTATTACAAGAAGAACTGGCACGAAACTATCAACGCGTGCAGGCTTGTGTGCAGCATGGCATATCCGAAGAAACAGACCTCCATGTCGTGCGCGTGGAACAGTTGAAAGCGGAGCAACACGCTACGGAGCTTGCCGGCGTTCGTGCCGCTTGTATCGCTATCTTGGCGAATTTGACCGGAATGGAAGCCGATGAAACGACAGATTTTGTCAGGCCGGTACTTCTACCCACCGTTGCAACATCCGTTAGCCGTCCCGAATTATCCCTATATGACGCACAAATCAAAAATTACGAGGCGGAGAATGCTCTTGTTACGGCCGGACTATTTCCCAAATTTGCGCTTTTTGCGACAGGAGGATACGGAAAGCCCGGACTGAATATGCTGGAGAATAGATTCGCTCCCTATTACATTGTCGGCATGAAATTCGAATGGAACATCGGCCGTTTTTACACGCTGAAGAACCGTCGGAAGCTGATCCGCAACCATATCGGACAAACGGAGATACAACGTGAACTGTTTCTGTTCAATACCCGGTTGGACATGATCCGGAAAAATAAAGAGATTAAACAGTGCGCCGAACAATTGAAATACGACGACGAGATCATTCGCCTGAAAACGGCAATCCGGAAGGCTTCGGAAGCTAAAATGACCAACGGCGTCTTATCGGTCACCGAATTGATGAGAGATCTCCATGCCGAACAGATGGCCATACAGGATAAAATCCGTCATGAGATCGCATATATGCAAGCTCTTTACGATCTTAAATTTACCGCCGGACACACGAACGAATAATCATTTAATCATAGATTTATGCAAGCAAATAAATTCTTAATCATCGCAATGGCCATGATTGTCGCAGCCTGCGGAAATAAAGACGGAGACTGCGATGCCTCAGGCATATTCGAAGCGACTAAGGTCATGATCTCGGCCGGAGAAACGGGAGAACTGCTACGAATAACGGTTCGGGAAGGAGAAAGCGTGAAAGCGCATGAGTCACTTGGGCTGATCGATACAACCCGGCTATACCTGCAAAAAATACAACTCTCGGCCGGCCTGATGGCCATTGAGAGTCGACGGCACAATATCCCCCGTCAGATTGCCTCACTCAAACAGCAGATTACCACACAACAGAAAGAGTACAAACGATACGCGAACTTAGTCGAAGCACAGGCTGCCGCTCCGAAAATACTCGACGATATCGGCGCGCAAATCGCCGTGCTCGAAAAACAATTGACAGCTCAGGAAGACGTGCTGGCTAACGGAAACCGAAGTATCGCGGGCGAGCGTATAGGATTGCAAGCACAGATCGCACAGATCGACGACCGGATCGGAAAAAGCATTGTGTCCAGCCCGATAAATGGTATTGTGCTGTGCCGCTATGCCGAACCGGGAGAACTTGCCGTACAGGGACGACCACTTCTGAAAGTCGGTGACCTCGAAAACATGATTTTGCGGGCTTACTTCACGGCCGACCAGCTCACTCGGCTTCGCATCGGACAAAAAGTAAGCGTATATGCCGACTGGGGTACTTCGGAACGGAAAGAATATGCCGGAACAGTTGTATGGATCTCGGATAAAGCCGAATTTACACCTAAAACGATCTCTACAAGGGATGAACGTGCCAATTTAGTGTATGCCGTAAAAGTCGCAGTTCGGAATGACGGATATATTAAACGGGGAATGTACGGCGAAATCCGCGTCGCCCCCGCTGCAACCGAAATCTCCCAAATAAAAGCCGGATCATGAAAGCTGTTTCAGTACATCATCTCAGTAAAAAATACGGTCGCGTGACAGCATTGCACGATGTGAGCTTCGAGGTAGAGCAAGGTGAAATCTACGGTATCATTGGTCCCGACGGGTCCGGAAAGACGACTCTTTTTCGTATATTGGCGACGCTCCTGCTCCCTGATAACGGAAATGTCATCGTCAGAGGATATGATGCCGTGAAGGAATACTGCGCCGTACGACGCATCATCGGCTATATGCCCGGACGATTCTCGCTCTATCAAGATCTTACGGTCGAAGAAAACCTGAACTTTTTTGCTACTGTCTTCCATACGACGGTACAGGCAAACTATCCCCTGATCGCAGACATCTACCGGCAGATCGAGCCTTTTAAGAAACGGCCGGCCGGCAAACTGTCGGGGGGCATGAAACAGAAGCTGGCGCTGAGTTGCGCGTTAATACACAAGCCGGATATATTACTGCTCGATGAGCCCACGACGGGGGTAGATCCTGTTTCGCGCAAAGAGTTCTGGGAAATGCTCTTCAGACTTAAAGCGCAAGGCGTCACGATCCTCGTCTCCACGCCTTACATGGATGAAGCGAAGCGGTGCGACCGGATCGCCCTGATTCAGGGAGGACACTTCCTGCGAGTAGATACTCCCGAAGGCATTGTGGCCGGATACCCGCATACATTGTTCGCTCTTCGTTCATCGAAAGACATGTATCATTTGCTGAACGATCTGCGATCGCATGCTCATGTGCGGTCGGCCTTTTCGTTCGGGGAAAATTGCCATGTTACGTTGTGGACAGATTCTACACCGGACGAACTGCTCCATTATCTGAATAAGAAAGGACATACGGGTATTGAAATGACTCCGATCTGTCCTTCGGTTGAAGATTGTTTTATGGATATACTCGGCGAGAAGGAGGAATCATGAAAAAAGATGTGATTATAGCCGAAACGTTAACGAAACAATTCGGAGCGTTTACAGCCGTCGATCGTATCTCGTTTACCGTGGGTGAAGGAGAGATTTTTGGTTTTCTGGGTGCGAACGGCGCGGGAAAAACAACGGCTATGCGGATGCTGTGCGGGTTGAGTCGTCCGACGTCGGGACGAGGGTTCGTCGCAGGGTTCGACATCTGTAAGCAAGCAGAAGAGGTGAAACGACACATCGGCTATATGAGTCAGCGATTTTCGTTATACGAAGATCTGAAAGTCTGGGAAAACCTGCGACTCTTTGGCGGTATCTACGGAATGAAAGACCGTGAAATTACAGCGAAAACGGAGAGCATCTTGCACGAATTAGGCTTTGAGAGCGAACGCAACACACTTGTCAAAGCCTTACCCTTAGGGTGGAAGCAAAAACTCTCTTTTTCCGTGGCGGTCTTTCATGAGCCGAAGGTCGTTTTTCTCGATGAACCGACGGGAGGGGTCGATCCCATCACCCGTCGCCGTTTCTGGGAACTGATTTATCAGGCCTCCGCAAGAGATATTACGGTCTTCGTGACGACGCACTATATGGATGAGGCCGAATACTGCGATCGGGTATCGATCATGGTAGACGGAAAAATCAGCGTGCTGGACAGCCCGAGAAATCTGAAAAAGCAATTTGGCGTCTTGACGATGGACGAAGTCTTTCGTCGACTGGCGCGCGAAGCAACACGGAAAGGAGATTGATAAAGCGATGAGACAGTTTCTATCATTTGTAAAAAAAGAATGGTATCATATCATCCGAGACAGAAGGACGGTACTTATTCTGCTCGGGATTCCCGTCATGCAGATTCTGCTGTTCGGCTTTGCCATTACAACGGAAGTAAAAAACGCGCGTCTTGCCGTATTCGATCCGTCGCACGACGAGATGACACAACAAATCAAAAGCCATTTTCAGGCAAGCGAGCGTTTTATCCTTACGGAAGAACTGACTTCTCCGCACGAAATAAATGATGTGTTTACACGCGGAAAGGCTGATCTGGCGCTCATCTTCGGCGAACGGTTTGCCGAAAACCTGCGTCATACGGGCGAAGCCTCCGTGCAACTGATCATAGACGGTGCCGAGCCTAATCAGGCCTCGATGATGAGCGGCTATGCACAACAGATACTTTACATGTACCGACAGGAACTGGCCGGAGAACACCTGCCTTCCTGCCGAATCACAGCACAGGTGAAGATGCTCTATAACCCACAAGGCAAAAGCGTCTTTTATTTTGTGCCGGGAATTATGGGGATGATTTTGACACTTATCTGCGGGATGATGACGTCCATTGCCATCGTTCGGGAAAAAGAAACAGGTACGATGGAACTGTTACTCGCCTCACCCATGAAGCCGGCGTATATTATTTTAGCCAAAATCGTGCCTTATTTCGTACTGTCGGTATTGAATCTCGCCACCATTCTGATCCTGTCCGTTTCCGTACTGCACGTATCGATAGCCGGAAACTTGATCTTGCTGACCGCTGTTTCGCTACTGTTCATTTTTCTTGCTCTGTCGGTAGGGCTGTTTATTTCAGGCCTTGTCGACAATCAAACAGCTGCCATGCTGGCCTCGGGCATGGGCATGATGATGCCCGTCATGTTGCTTTCGGGTATGATCTTTCCCGTGTCCAGTATGCCTGATGCGTTACAATGGCTCTCGGCCGCCGTGCCTGCCCGCTGGTACATTCAGGCCGTAAAGAAAATCATGATACAAGGTGTCGGACTGCGCTTTGTGCTGAAAGAGATTGCCATTCTTACGGCTATGGCTTCGGTCTTTGTCGCCTTAAGCTTGAAACAATTTAAAACCCGTCTGAACTGAGAATATCATGTTGAAATATTTAATCGAAAAAGAATGTAAGCAGTTTTTCCGGAATCCTTTCCTCCCGAAACTGATTCTTGTAATGCCTCTGACGGTGATTCTGATTATGCCGTGGGCTGCGAATCAGGAGATCAAAGACATCAGGTTGGCAGTGGTAGATAACGATCGCAGCTCCGTTTCGCAAAGGTTAATTGCCAAAGCAACGGCCTCCGGCTATTTTCGGCTGACCGATGTTTTACCAACTTATTCTGCTGCAATGGATGGCATTGAGTCGGGTGAGACAGACATGATCTTGGAGATTCTTTCAGGATTCGAAAAGAAGATTATCAGCGAAGGACACAGTGACGCGATGATTTCGGCCAATGCGGTTAACGGAACACAAGGAGGTTTGGGGACCTTCTATCTGACAAACATACTGAATGACTATTCGGCCGAATTAAGGGAAAGCTACGGCATGTACACGTACATCTCGCTCCTGCCCGTCGAAACATTCGATATCGTGGCGCGATATCGCTTCAATCCCCGTCTGGACTACAAGGTCTTTATGGTGCCGGCGCTGATGGTCATGCTGCTGACGATGCTCACCGGCTTTCTTCCGGCCCTGAACATTGTCGGAGAAAAAGAAACGGGTACTATCGAACAACTCAATGTTTCTCCGGTCGGACGAATGGCTTTTGTGGCAGCTAAACTTATTCCTTACTGGATGATCGGCTTCTTTGTCTTGTCGCTATGTATGGTATTGGCCGTATGGGTATACGGAATTTTTCCGGCAGGCAACCTGTTAACGATTTATATTTTTGCGACGATCTATATTGCGGTCGTGTCGGGAATAGGGCTTGTGATCTCAAACTATTCCGAGACGATGCAACAAGCTATGTTCGTAATGTATTTCTTTATGATGGTGCTTATTCTGATGAGTGGTCTGTTTACTCCCATCGCGTCCATGCCTTCGTGGGCACAAATGATCGCGGCGTTCAATCCGTTGAAATATTTTGTCGAAGTGATGCGATCGATCTATCTCAAAGGCAGCTCGTTCACGGAACTAACGAATCCGTTTCTTATTTTGTGCGGCTTCGCAGCCGTTTTCAACTTCTGGGCTATCCGGAGCTATAAGAAAAACAATTAATAAAAGTGCTGTTGAACTGTTGTTATACAATTTTATTTGCCCGTTTATTCGATTCGTAGACATATACAACTCCGTTTCCCTGGAGTTCGGCGTGCCTTGCGGTGGCGAAGATGTGGATATGATAAAGGGAGCAATGCGTTTGACACTTGCCGAGGGAGACGAACCGTTTATTACGCTTGGTAGCGACGAGAACGAGCCGCCTTATAGGGGCGAGATTGTCTATAAAGACGACGAAGGCGCCATTTGTCGTTGTTGGAATTGGAGGGAGTCTGTTCGCACGATGCTCACAGAGGATATCCACAAGGCTATCTTCGTTATCGAGTCTGTCGACGGATTTAACGGAGCAATCATTGGCGAAGTGTTAGATGTTTTACGTCAGCGTATCACAGATTTTCTCGGAGGGAATGTCGAAACAGCCTTACTCACCAGAGATAACAGCGGTTACATATCCTTGTTCCTCTCCAACCATGAGCGAAACATTATAATCTCCTCAAAGTCATGTACCATGAATACTATGGGAAGTAATATCATCAAAAATTGCAGATGTGTCATAAGAAATCGGTATTACAAGCCATAGATAGATTACAAGTCTTTCAATAGTCCGTTTTTATTCATAGGTGAAAATCATAAACTAACAACTGTTTTTGTGAGCGATATTTGAACATAAATGCAAAGATAAAGAATTTGATGCAAAATGAATAGAAATCTTGTACTTTTGCAGGGATAGTGTTAATTATTTTATTGAAAAATCAGAATTTATATACTTTTCGACAGGCCCGATTTAAAAAGAGCCGTCCCCAGATGAGACGGCTCCCGATTGTATAAAAACAGGCGAAATTTAAGGGCATAATACGTATAACATCCTTACGGTTTCGCTATCGTGCAGGTATATTTCTGCGCGTCGGAGAGCGAGAGCGTGATCTTATACGTGCCGGCCTTGACGGCGATGTTGGCGCCGCCGAAGGTCAGATGCTCCGGATCGCCGCCGAGGTTGACGTCCCACACATCGTTGGCGCGGAACTTCAGCTCGCCGTCTTTCAGGGCAGCGGTGATCGAATATTCGCTTTTGGCGGCATCGAACGTCATCGGCGTAGAGGTATCCCATCCGCCGTCCGTCGCGCTGCCTATCAGTCCGAAGGTTTGGATGAGCACGGCCGACCATGTGAGCGACGAGATGTTGGCTTTCAGCAGATAGAAGCCCTTTTCGGCTTTCAGGTTGCCGGCCCCGCCGTCGGTCGAGAGAGCGCCGTCTTTCGCTCCGGCGCCGTAGTTGACGCCGTCCCAGCTTTTTTCGGACGTGAACTTGAACTCGCCGTCGAGCGATACGAAGCCGCCGTAGTTCATGAAATCGGTTGAATGAACGAATGGAGCCGTTGCCGGCGACCATCCCTGATGATTGCCAGGCACGTAGAGAAACGGGCTGACGTTGCCCAGCACGGTGACTTTATACGTGTAATCGAGCATATTGAGTTCGATTTTCGTCCATCCGCCGTTTTTGATCTTCATGGCGTTGCCGTTGACCGTGAGCTTGCCGGAGGCCGATTCGTCGCCGTCGACGGCGCAACCCAGTACGCCCTCGCCCCATACGTTTTCCGCCTCGCCTTTCGTAAAGGCGTCGACGCGTGTTTGCGGGATGACTTTCCAGTAGCAGTTTTCCGGCACTTTGAGTATCATCGAGAAGACAGGATTCTCGTACACGTCGCCGCTTTGATTCAGTTTGATGAGCTTCGACACATCGTCGGCCTTCCAGTCGTTCATATTCCCGATCAGGTAATAGGCCTTATCGATAAAGGGCGCTTTCGGCTTGACGGCCAGTGTGAGCGCCACACTGTCTGAGCGGAGCGTCTGTTCGCCCAGAGCGACGAGGGCATACAACCGTCCGCTGAGGGTGCGCAGTTCGGGACGCTTACCGTAGATCGAAACGATCGAGTCTTGCAACGCGCCCGTCTTCACCTGTCCCAGACTGTCGACCTCGAGCGTAACCTTTTCGTTCAGATACAAGACGTATCCTTTCACCCGTCCTGCGGTGAGGGCCGGTTTCGTAATCGAGCAGACTTTCACTTTTTCCGAGGCAACGGTGTTCAGGTCGATCGTTCCGACCTTTTCGGCCTTAAAGCCGATCGTCTTGGCCGTTTCCTGTTCCCATTGCTGGGGAGCGGCTACGTTGCCGTTAAAGTCTTCCGTGCATGCCGTGAGGATCAAAACCGGGCATAGCAGCATCATATACCTGTAGATTGACCACTTTTTCATATCCGTATATTTTATCGTTTCACTTTACATTTATTCATAACGTCCCTTGCCGGTCATAAAGTTCAGGTAGGCGCGTTTGCCTGCGGGCTGAGTGTAACGCTCCTGATCGTCGCCCGAGCCGCGGTAAGCGATTTTTCCGTCGGCATAGACGATAAATTCGGAGTGCCACCAGTCTGCGTCGTCCAACTTCACACACATGCGTACTTCACCGGTCGAAAGGAACGCCGGAGATACGAAGTCGCCTTTGGCATCGGCCGGCACGGTGAACCGTTTTTCATCCGTAGTGTCCCAATTGCCGTTCATCGTATGACCCACTACATAGACATTCGGTTTCTCGAACGCGACGGTGTACTTCAGGTTACGTCCTTCGATAGCCGTTCTGATGACGACGAGGTACCACCCGGCCTTCGCCACCCTGAGGTTGCCTCCCGCGTCGGAAAGGCCTGCACCGGCATGGTCTTCGAGGGTGGCCGAACCGCCAAATTCCCGGCCGTCCCAACCTTTCTCGATATTGAATTTCATCTTGGCGTCTTTCTCGAAGTAGAGGATACGCCAGAACGTGCCATCATTGGCGACGGTGGGTACCATCTCCATGCAATCTTCCCATTTCCAGTTGCCTATCGTACTGCCGACAATGTTCATCGTTTTGGGCAAGACAATGGGGCTGAGTGCAAACTTCGTTCGCATACGAAGTGTAACCGTATTGGAGAAGATTTCGCCTTTGCCGTTCGTTAACGCCGCCTTGAGCCGGACGTAGAGTTTCGAGGTGAGCGGGAAGCGGTCTTCCGTGATTCCCTTTTCGAGCGCCAGCGTAGTTTGCGCCACGGCGATTTCGGTCGCATCGATGGCCATCTTGGCCGTTGTGTACGTTGTGGCCAGTGTGGTAAACTTCCCTTCGGTCGTAAAGTCGTTATCGAGCGATACCTGCACGGAGTAAACCGTGGCGGCCGTAAAGCCATAGTCGGGTTGCGAGCAGGTAAGCTCTACGGACGACGAGTTTTCGAGATCGTACACGGCGCTTCCGGCATAAGCCGGTGTGTTCAGGACGAATTTCGTCGGGGTCTGCAACGTCGGGTTGGAGTTGCGGTCGTCTTCGCATGAGGCGAAAACGAAAGACAGCCCGGCAGCCAGCAGCATGACTGCTATCTTGTTTCTGTTTTTCTTCATCATGATCTTTATCTGTTTTTTTTGACATGTTCGCTTTCCGTTGCCGGAAGATTAATATCCCGGATGTTGTACCAGATTGTTGTTCACGTTCAGGTCGTTTTCCGGAATCGGATAGAGGTTAAGGTGCTTGCCGAAACTCGTACCGTCTTTCACGCCGCCTTTCCATTGCCATACGTAGTTTGTATTGCCTCCGAACTTGCCGAAACGGATCAGGTCGGAGCGTCGCCGTCCTTCAAAGGCGAACTCGCGCGACCATTCGTCCAGAATATGGTCGAGGGTGTACGATGTTTCCGTTTTGGCGTTGGCGCGTTTGCGCAGGGTGTTGATGGCCTCGGTGGCCTCGGCCGCAGCGCCTCCGTTCTGCCGTACCGTAGCCTCGGCAAACGTCAGGTAGGCTTCGGCCAGACGCATCAGCGGCACATCGGTATCCGTATGTTTCGAGTCGTTGGTCGACGCGCCGTCGGCACGCAGGTTCGAGAATTTGACGAAGGAGAAGCCGTTCTCGAACTTCGACGCATCGTCGACCGACAGGGTGCGGTCTTTGCCGAAGAAGAGCGCGCGATCGTCTTTCGCCGCCTTGATGATCTGATCGGTCTCGGCATTCGGGGCGTCGCCCGCCGGGAAGAATTTCTTCACCAGCTGCGGCCGGCAGCGGTTTCCGGCCCATCCTTCGGTGGTTCCGTAAGCCGGCATGTCTTTCGTTTTATGCGTCGAGGCGATCAGGAAGAGGGAGCCGCCGTAGTTGCGCGTTGCGGCACCGTCCTGCAGAATCGGCAGGATAATCTCCGTATTCGCCCTGTTCACCGCGCTGCCGTTGTTGTCGGCCATAAACAGGTGTTTATATACCGGCGACAGGCTGTACGACGTGTTCATCACTTTCCGCGCATATTCGGCCGCCTTGGCCCATTGCGCCGTGCCGGTATATACCTCGGCGTTCAGGTACAGACGCGCCAGCAGAAGCCATGCCGCTGCCTTATCGGCGCGGCCGTAGGCGTTCGTTTGCGGGTCTTTCATCGCTTCGGAGGCTTCGAGCAGCTCTTTTTCGATGAACCGGAAGAGTTCGGCACGCTCTACCTGCGAGGGGTTCTCGGTCGATACCTTCGTTACGAACGGTACTTTTCCAAACATGTCGATCAGGTAGCAGTAGTTCAGGGCACGCATAAAACGCGCTTCGGCACGCTGTACCACGCTTTCTCCGTCGCTTTTTCCATCGGTCTGTTCGAGGAAGAAGTTGCATAACGTCACGTTGAAATACAGACGGTAGTAAAGTCCCGTCACATACTCGTGCGACGCTCCCCACGCGTTGTAATTGAGTTCGGGTATTCCGCCGTCGCCCCAGCAGCAATGCGCTTCGTCGGTCGAGAGCTCGTTCATGTTCCAAATCAGTCGGAAGAAGTCGGACGTTCCTTCGTCAAGGCCGTCCACGTCACCCGTTCCCGTTCCGGCAGGCCCTTCGATGCCGGTCAGCCCCATCGTTGCATAAATTTTCGTAAAGACCTTGTTCCGGTCAAACTCCATCGTGACGCTCGGATCGATCGGTGTCACATCCAGATCACCTACGCACGATACCATGCCCGACATTGAAAAAGACAATGCGGCCGTAATAATCCATGATTTTATCGTATTTCGTTTCATAATGATTTGCCCTTTATTCGGTGATTAAAAATTCAATGTTACTCCCATCAGCGAGGTAAACGGACGGGGATAGAGGTCGCGGTCAATGCCGTAGTTCAATCCCGTGCCCGAACCGGTAATCAGTTCCGGATCGAGCCCTTTATATCCGGTAATGGTAAAGACGTTCTGCACGGCGGCGAAAACGCGTCCGGAGCCCAGCTTTTTCAGGTTGAAGGAGTAGCCGAGCGTGATGTTGTCGCACTTGAGGAACGAGGCGTTTTGCACGAAATAGTCTGACATGTAGAAGTTGCCTTCGCCCTGCCAGTTGTTTGCGAGCGTCATCGTCGGTCGGTTGATCAGGAATCCCGACGGGGCATACAGCTGGCTCAGGTTACTGCTGCTCGACTCTACGTCGTTATAAACATAGTTGTTCAGGCTCGTGCGGAGTGTAAAGCTGAAGTCCCATGCCTTGTAAAGCATCTTCGACGAAAGTCCCATCAGCACATCGGCCGTCGGTTTTTTGTAGAAATACTTGTCGCTCTCGTTGATGATGCCGTCGCCGTTACGGTCGACGAATGTGTTTTCGATCGGCTTGCCTTTCTCGTCGTAGACCTGCTGGTAGACGTAGAACGCATACGCCGGATGCCCGACGGCATGAGCCTGCACCTTGTTTCCCGTACCATACGAAATTCCTCCGGTAGAAACGTAGTAGCCTTCGCCGTCGCCGCTTGTGAGCTTTGTGATTTTGTTTTTGTTATACGTCAGGTTGAATCCGATGTCCCACGTAAAATCTTTCTGCACGACGGGTTTGGCATGGATCGAAAATTCGACTCCCCGGTTTTCCAATGAACCGATATTGGCGTTCACCTGATTCTTGAAGTTCGTTCCGGCCGAGACGTAGACGTAGTTGATCAGGTCGTCCGTCCTGCGATAGTAGTAATCGACAGCCCCCGAGATCCGGCCGTTCATAAGGCCGAAGTCGAGTCCGGCGTTGCTGGTCGTCGTCTTCTCCCATTTCAGGTTCTTGTTGTAGGCGTCGGGGCGATACGATTCGCCTTTGCCGTAGCCGATGGGATAGTAGGCAAATCCTTTGTTGGCCGTGTAAGAGGCGAAATACGAATAATCCGAGCCGATGTTTTGCTGTCCGGTCACCCCGTATCCCAAACGGAGCTTCAGGTCGGACAGCGCGTCGATATCTTTCAGGAATCCTTCCTCCTTCATCTTCCAGCCGAAAGCGAACGAGGGGAAAGTGCCCCAGCGATGATCTTTATGGAAACGCGAAGAACCGTCGCGGCGAACCGTTGCCGTAAACAGATACTTGCCGGCCAGCGTGTAGTTCAGACGTCCGAAGAACGAAACGAGGAAGTTCTCCGAAGCCCACTCCTTATGTGACGGAGAATATTCCTTGCCGGGATTGATCGTGTTCGTTTTCGGATAATATCCCGTATAGCGGTTGTTGCCCTCGCGATGGAAATGTTGCCATTCGTAACCCGCCATAGCGTCGAGGTTATGAATCCCGGCCGATTTCACATATTGCAGATACGTATTGAACGACAGGTTGTACTTGTCGATTTCCTCGAAGCCGTAGCTGCCGTAGTAATTGTTTGTGAACGAATAGGGGCTTACATCCGTCGTCTGCTTTCCGGTCGAGAGGTCCATCCCTCCGTTGGCGTGGATACGCAGATCGGGGAGGAAGTGAAACTTATAATCGACCTCGAGATTCCCGACGAGTGATTTCGATTTCGAGCGGTCGTTCTTGAGTTCGAGCAGCGAGACGGGATTAGCCGGCGCCAGCGAGTTGTTCGTCACCGTCCATGTGGGGTCGTTGAGCGCCTTCCCGTCATTCGTCCACTGGAAATACCCTCCGAAATATTTCGGATAGATTTCGCCTTCGCCCATCACCGGATGGGTCGGGTCCATGCGGGTGGCCGTGCCTACCGCTCCGGCATCGGCAAAACGGGACTGTGCATACATCCCTTTCAGGTTTCCGTTCAGCTTCAACATCCCGTCGAAGAACGAGGGCGAGAGGTTGAGCGATGCCGTGTACCGCTCGAAGTTCGACGTTTTGAGGATACCGTTCTGGTTCGTATAACCGATCGATACACGGAAAGGCGTCGTACCCAGACCACCGTACATGCTGATGTTATGGTCGGTCGAGAAGGCAACCCGGTAGATTTCTTTTTGCCAGTCGGTGTTCGCGTTGCCCAGCGCCTTGTATGCGTCGCTGCTTTCGCCGTATTGCTGCTTGATGCGTGCGCGGTATTCGTCGGCGTTCATGACTTCGATTTTGTCTTTTGCGTTACTCATCGAGACGTTGCCGTCGTAGGTGATGCGCACTTTCGACTTGCCGCCTTCGAGCGCGCCTTTCTTCGTCGTGATGATGATCACGCCGTTCGAGGCGCGTGAACCGTAGATGGCTGTAGCCGAAGCATCTTTCAGCACCGTAAAGGTTTCGATGTCGTTCGGGTTCACCATGGAGAGCGGGTTGGAGAGCCCTTTGACACCGTCGTTATCCATGGCCAGCCCGTCGATAACGATCAGCGGGTCGTTATTGGCATTCAGCGACGAACCGCCGCGGATGCGGATCGTGGCGCCGCCGCCCGGCGTACCGCCGCTCGACACCACATTCACCCCGGCAATCTTCCCGGCCATCAAATCTTGTGCATTCGTCGTCAGTCCGCGATTCATCTTGTCCGGCTTGATGGCTGTCACGGAACCTGTCGCATCGTCTTTCTTGACCGAACCGTAGCCGATTACGACGACTTCTTCCAGCATCTCCGAATCTTCCCGTAAAATAATCCGCATAGGGTCTTTCGTAGCGTTGACTTCCTGCGGTTTGTAACCGATGTAAGAAACAACGATCACGGCCTTCTCATCGACCGACAGTGTAAAATGACCGTCCAGATCGGTGATGATCCCGTTAATCGTGCCTTTCTCCACTACATTCGCACCGATGACCGGTTCGTTCATCTCATCGACAACAGTACCTTTGACCGTTATCTTCTGCGCATAGCCGCCGGCTGCAAAAAACAATGCGACGAGCAGCAGACAGATACTTCTCTTCCGAGAGAATCGTTCTTTTTTATTCATATCCTTGCTGTTTTAGATTTTATTTCTGTTCCATGATACTGATGGCATATCCTCCGCCCGATGCCGCGCGGAGCGTTAGCTTCGACTTGTTGGTCACCTTCATCTGCTTGATGGTGTACGCCTGCGGATTCTTTTCGTAGTGCGCCGTCGGGGCGTCGGCATAGATCGTGGCCGTGTACTTGCGCCCCGGGTCGAGGAAGTCGAGCGAGACATTCGACAGATGTCCGTCCTCGTTGGCCGTGCAGCCTACGAACCAGTTGTTTGTGCCCTTGGCCTTGCGCGCCACGGTGATGTAGCGCCCCGGCTCAGCTTCCAAGTATTTCGAGTCGTCCCAGTCGATGGCCACGTCTTTGATGAACTGGAACGCGTCCATAAAGCGTTCGTAGTTCTCCGGCAGGTCGGCCGCCATCTGCAGCGGGCTGTACATCGTCACATACAGCGCCAACTGCCGTGCGAGGGTCGAATGTACGTATGAATTGTTGCCCGGGTTCACTTTCTCGAGCCGTGTTTCAAAGATGCCGGGCGTATAGTCCATCGGGCCGCCCATCAGTCGTGTGAAGGGGAGGATGGTTGTATGGAAGACCTTGTTGCCGCCGAACGATTCATATTCCCCGCCGCGGGCCGCCTCGTTACCGATCAGGTTCGGATACGTCCGGCAAAGCCCCGTCGGGCGCACCGCTTCGTGTGCGTTGACCATGATCCGGTGTTCGGCCGCTTTTTTGACCGCATATAAATAATGGTTCACCATCCATTGCCCGTAATGGTATTCGCCGCGGGGGATGATATTGCCCACATAACCGCTTTTGACGGCGTTGTAGCCATAGTCGTTCATTAACTTATAGGCCTTCTCCATCTGGCGTTCGTAGTTTCGCACGGAGGATGACGTCTCGTGGTGCATCATCAGCTTCACGCCCTTCGAGTGCGCATATTCGTTGAGCGCCTTGAGGTCGAAGTCGGGATAAGGCGTAACGAAGTCGAAGACGTAATCCTTCGAGTTCCCGAACCAGTCCTCCCAACCGATGTTCCAGCCTTCGACCAGTACCTGATCGAAGCCGTGCTTCGCGGCAAAGTCGATGTAGCGGCGCACCTTTTCGTTGTTGGCCGCATGCGTGCCGTTCGGCTTCATTTTCGTATAGTCCGTGACGTCGAGGTGCACCGACGGCAAGTCGTTGGTATAAGCCCACGTGGATTTCCCCGAAATCATTTCCCACCATACCCCGATGTATTTCACCGGACGAATCCACGACACATCGTCGAGCTTGCACGGTTCGTTCAGATTCAGCGTCAGATGAGAGGCGAGGATACGGCGTGCGTCGTCGCTGACGATCACTGTACGCCACGGCGTGTGACACGGGGTTTGCATATATCCTTTTTTCCCTTGCGCATCCGGCGTCAGCCACGACTGAAACGTCAACGTTTGATCGTCGAGATTGAGCGACATGCACGGGTAGTCGACAAGAGCAGCCTCATGCAAGTTGATGTAAAGCCCGTCATCGGACTTCATCATCAGCGCCGTCTGCACGCCCGTAGGTGAAAATGGCGTTTGCGACGTGTTCGGCGTGATGGCCGTTTGCATCAGTCCGCGTATCTCCGTCAAGCGCGATTCCGTGTAGTCGTATTCCTGCGTATCGTAATCGCCCGGGATCCAGAAGGCTTTATGATCGCCCGCCATCGCAAACTCCGAATATTCTTCCTTAATAACAAAATAGTTCAGGCTCTTCTGTTGCGGAAATTCGTACCGAAAGCCCAGTCCGTCGTCATAAAGGCGGAAACGTATGACCATGGTGCGGTCGCCGTCGGCCTGATGAAGCGTCGCGGTCATCTCGTTATAATGATTGCGTATCGCTTTCACTTCGCCCCAGACAGGCGTCCAGGTCTCGTCGAACGTTACGGTTTCGACACCTTTCAGCGTAAACGCTTTACGCAACGAGAATCCTTCGATTTCGAGACCGAGCCTGCTCGGTTTGATCACCGGCTTCCGTTTGTACGTCAATTCGTAAACAGGGGTACCTTCGCCGTTCACCTCGAAACGCATCAACAGGTTTCCGTCCGGCGATTTCAACTCTTCCGCACGCATCGTAAAAGGTGCGGACACAAGAAAAGAGAATAGAAAAAACAGCTTTTTTCGTAGATTTATGCTCTTCATGTCAATAAAAAATTAATAATCGGAAACAAAGATATACTCCTAAAAGCTGTTATATTTTTCGAATGAAACCGAATATAAATAAAACAGGTCTTATATAAATCGTAAAATATTGTTCGTTTGTTATTTGTCGACTTTTATAGAGTAAAAAAATATAAATGGAATAATGATGAAAACAGTGCGACCGCTTTCTCCGAAGGACGTGTTTTTACGTTTTTTGTAAAATAATCAAGTCTTGAAACTGGTCGGTCTTACGGTGCGGATTACTCCATCGACCGGGTTCCATACAAACCATCTGTAATTGACTGTCGGTAATCATCGACGATAAAAATTCCAGATCGTATGCTACGTTGGCCTCTTTTACTTTTTCGTCGAGGAACGCATATCCGTCATGCCGGTATTTGAAAGAAAATTCGCCGGTACGTCCGGCCTCTATATTCTGTTTGGCTTCTTCGTCCAGAATAAAAAAAGTTGCCACGCAGTAGCCTCCCTTTTTCAGGACACGGTAAATCTCCGATAAATAGTTGTTAATGTCTTCCGGAATCATATGGGAGAAAACAGAGAAGAGGGTCACGACATCAAACTGACTGCTTTCATACGGAAAAATGAAATCTTTAGCGCTTGTCTCTGTGCTCAGGTTGTATAAGTCGTTCTTTAAATCGACATGCTTGAAGATAAAATTCGGATACCTCGGGGTAATATGCTTCCGGCACCAGTTCACCCCTTTTTTCACAAGATCAAACCCTTCGAATCGGCCGTCGGCGTTCAGATAGTCTGTCATGGCGACGGCTAACCGGCCGATACCGCTGCCGACATCGAGCACGGCCGCATCAGGTTGAATGCCGGTGTGCCGAAGAACGGTTTCCCGCTGGAGTTTTCCCTGTTCGACAAAGTCACCGCTGCCGATAAAAATCATGCCTTTGGGAGGTATCATAGCATCCCGTTGGGCAAACAAGTCGCCCGGGAGATAATACAATCGTCTTAAAACCAATCGACCGCGCGGTGGGATTCGATAATAAAACCATCGCAGGATAGCATGTGTGCTCATATTTTTAACCGTTATATTTTGGATATGCGGCGGCAAAGCTAATGATTACGGGTTAATCTCGCAAACAGACAGGGTGAGGAAGCAGGCAATTCATGAACTGCCTGCGGCCGGAAGGTGTGTTGATGCAGCCATCATTCGCTCTTAAGGGTGATAACGTTTAAGTGATATCTTCATGCAAGTCATCTTTGGCGTCGTCCGGTTGCTGTTTTGTTCGATTAAAATTATCATGTAACTTTGCCGCATGAAATTCGAGCTCGTACAAACAGACTCGCAGTCGCAGGCGCGTGCCGGAGTAATGACGACCGATCACGGGATCATCGAAACACCCATCTTTATGCCCGTCGGAACGCAAGGCACGGTCAAAGCCGTCCATATTCCCGAACTGGAGCAGGACATCCGTGCACAGATTATTCTGGGTAATACGTATCATCTCTACCTCCGCCCGGGACTTGATATCCTCGAGAAGGCGGGGGGATTGCATAAATTTAACGGTTGGAATCGCCCCATTCTTACGGATAGCGGCGGTTTTCAGGTGTTTTCGCTGGCCGAAAACCGGAAGCTGACTTCCGAAGGGGCTGAGTTTCGCTCTCATATCGATGGTAGCAAGCATTTTTTTTCGCCCGAAAGAGTGATGGATATTGAACGTACCATCGGAGCGGATATCATGATGGCTTTCGATGAATGTTGTCCGGGAGATGCCGACTACGGATATGCCGAGAAATCGCTCGATCTGACTGAACAGTGGCTGAAACGCTGTGTGAAACGGTTTAACGAAACGGAACCGAAATACGGATACGGCCAATGTCTTTTCCCCATTGTACAGGGGTGTGTCTATCCCGATTTGCGCACACGGGCAGCCGAAAACGTAGCTGCAATCGGAGCCGATGGGAACGCGATCGGCGGACTGGCGGTAGGTGAACCGACAGAGAAAATGTACGAAATGGTCGAACTGGTCAACGGCATTCTGCCGAAAGACAAGCCGCGCTACCTGATGGGAGTCGGTACGCCGGTGAACCTGCTCGAAGCCATCGAACGGGGCGTGGATATGTTCGACTGTATCATGCCGACACGCAACGGGCGTAACGGTCAACTCTTCACTCGATTCGGTACGATGAACATGCGCAACCGCAAATGGGCCGACGATTTTTCGCCGATCGATCCGGATGCGCATTCGTATGTCGATACGCTTTACAGCCGTGCTTACCTGCATCATCTGTTCAAAGCGGATGAGCTGCTGGCGCTCCAGATCGCTTCCGTCCATAACCTCGCGTTTTACCTGTGGCTGGTTCGAGAGGCGCGGCGGCATATCATCGCGGGCGATTTCACGACGTGGAAGAACAGCATGATCGGACCATTATCGCAACGAATCTGAAATGCGGAAAGACGGTTTCAGACTGACAAGGATTGATCGGTATATCATCCGGAAATTTCTGGGTACTTATATCTTCACTATTCTGTTAGTGATTGCTATTACCGTTGTCTTTGATTTCAACGAAAAAATCGATCATTTCATCGGGCCTAACGCTACGGCTACGACACACGGAATCATTTTCGATTATTACCTGAATTTCATTCCTTATTTTATCAGTATCTTCAGTCCGCTATTCACATTTATCACTGTGATCTTCTTTACCTCACAACTGGCCGACAGGTCTGAAATCATCGCCATGCTCGCCAGCGGCATCAGCTTTCGCAGACTGATGCGCCCGTATCTGATCTCGGCAACCATCATTGCATCGGCCAATTATGTGCTGAACGCCTATATCATTCCTCCGGCCAACGTTATCCGTATCGACTTTCAGAACACGCACATCAGGGATAAGAAAGTATCGTCGGCAAGGAATATCCAGCTCGAGATTGAACCGGATGTCTTTGCTTATTTCGATCGCTACGACGCTTCCTCTTCCATGGGGTATCGATTTTCGATAGACAAATTTAAAGACAAGGAATTAGCATCAAGGCTGACGGCCCAGTCCATCAAATACGATTCGCTGTACACATGGACGATCATCGATTATGTGATTCGTGACTTTGACGGGATGCGCGAAAGAATCTCGGCCGGTACGCGGAAAGATACGACCTTGACTTTTATGCCTTCCGATTTTCTTGTTTCCGAAAGTGACTGTGAAACGATGACAATGCCCCAATTGGCACGGCACATTAAACGGCAGAAAGAAAGGCGTCTCGCCAATATCCAGCTTTTTGAAATCGAATATCATCTGCGGATTGCAACAATCATGTCGTTTTTTATCCTGACTCTTATCGGTGCTTCACTCTCTTCACGTAAGATGAAGGGAGGAATGGGACTGAATATCGGGATTGGGTTCGCCTTGAGTTTTTCGTATATCCTGTTCTCCAAAATTACATCGACTTTTGCCATCAGTGGGTATGTCAGTCCGATGGTGGCTGTCTGGATACCCAATATCCTCTATTTGTTTATTACGATTTTTCTTTACCGGAAGGCGCCGCGATGAACGTGCTTTGCGGTTTGCAAAAAAAATCGTTCTTTTGTATTCGTATTCTTCGTCGGATACAAAAACAATAAAGAAGAAAATTTATGCGCACGTCTGCTCTTCAATATCTTTACCTTCAGAAACCGGTAAGTACGGTGATATTCGTCTGTCTGTTCTCGATCCTCCCGTGGATTGCGACGGGCGATTTTTCGACTAAAGGCGAACCGCGCGAAGCTGCCGTGGCCGTGTCAATGCTCGAAACGGGTAACTGGACACTGCCGACCGTTTACGCCGATGAGTTTGCCTATAAACCGCCGATGGCGCATTGGCTCATGGCAGCCTGCTCATTGCCGCAAGGCTATGTGAATGAGCTGACAGCCCGCTTGCCTTCGGCGATAGCTTATACGGCACTGATGGCCATCGTACTGATCTTCTTCGGTCGTCGTATGCGTTTTCAAGAAGCATTCATCGCCGTTTGTTTGCTGTTTACCTGTGTCGAGATTCATCGCGCGGGGATGACGGCGCGTGTCGATATGGTGCTGACCACGTTCATGGTGGCCGGACTGATACAAATGTACCGATGGGAGGAAAAACTATCCCTGAAAGGATTGCCTGTGGGGGTTCCGTTACTGTTCAGTGGGGCTGTGCTCACGAAGGGACCGGTCGGTATCATTTTACCCCTGTTCGTCTTTGGCGTCTATCTGCTGATGTTGCAGAAGTACAGTTTGCTTCGTATATTCAAGACGCTGCTTTATACGGGCGTATCGTCGTTGTTTATTCCCATGCTCTGGTATATTGAAGCGTGGAAGCAGGGGGGCAATGATTTTTTAAACGTTGTGCTGGCCGAAAACTTCGGACGTTTTTTTCATTTAAGCGAGGCTAATATATCGTATGATCTGGGACATAAGGAAGGGTTCTGGTACAACTTCGTTACGTTAGCTGCCGGTTTTATGCCGTGGACCTTGTTGCTCTTTTTCTCTCTTTTCGGGGTGAGTTGGCGTAAGCCGCAGGGAAGTTTCGGAAGATGGGTCAGAAACGCATGGAACACGATTTTGTCACTCGATAAAATACGCTTGTTCAGTCTGGTGGCTTCTGTTTGTATCGTGTTCTTCTACATGTTACCAAGTAGCAAGCGGAGTGTTTACCTGATGCCGGCTTATCCGTTTATCGCGTTGTTTATGTCGCAAGCTATTCTATATCTGACGGAGCATCGTTCGAAGCTGACCCGTGTCTTTGCCGGCGTCTTAACAGCTGTGGCGTCTGTGGCTTTCGTTACGGCCCTGCTTAGTATGACAGGAACAGTAGACCTTGCAGCGTTGGCAAGCCAGTATACATCAGGAGTTTCTGTCTTACAGACCATCGAAGCGGTCGGACAGGCTTTCCATCCCTCAGTCTCGACCATCATCGTGCTGGTACTGCTGCTGACTGCCTTATTGATAAGTTATTACCAACTATTTAAGAAGATCAACATCAAGATGTTGTATGCCTCTATCTTTTTGATCTTCTGTGTTCATCTCTTTATCGACGGCATCGTGATGCGCGGAATCCGAAACGAGAACTCCTCGCGTGCTTTTGCCCAAGAAATCCGTGGCGCATATCCGCTGAATAAGGATAATGTTTTTGTTATGAATAACCTTCGTCATTATACGAACTTGTATGGTTTGAACTTTTATCTTGGTAACTGCTTTCATAATTTTGAAACAGAGCAACCTCAGACGGGCTATTTCTTAGCCGATGAGAGGGACTATCCTAAAATTCTCGAGCGTTATGCCGGAGTATATACCTTTGAAGAATTACGTACATCCGGTCGTATTCTGGCCGACGTAAAAGCACGGGTGGTGTTGTCGCGTTTTGCGAGAAAGTGATCCTGAGATAAACGGACTGTTATCATTTTTCGATGAAAAGTCTGCGGACAAATCATTTTTCGTATCTTTGTCGAGTATACAGTATACTTGTGTGTTGTTGTAAAAGAAAAGAATATGAAACCAATCAATGTCGAGGAACGTGTACAAAAGGCACGTCTTTTATTTTCGGAGGGGTATAATTGTGCGCAGTCCGTATTGTTGGCCTACGCGGATATATGGGGGATAGAACCTTCATTTGCAGCCACTATAGTTGCCCCGTTTGGTGGAGGGATCGGAAAGATGCGCGAAGTATGTGGTACCGTCAGCAGTATGGCTATGATGGCAGGGTTTATGGAACCGGCAGCCGACCCGTCGGACAAAGAGGGCAAGAAGAAAAATTATGCACTGGTGCAGGAGTTAGCAGAGCGGTTTCGTCAGATAAACGGTTCTATCTTGTGTCGGGAACTACTCGTAGTGGAGGAACAGGAAAAACCTGCTCCCTCCGAGAATACATCCGAATCGATCAGGAGACGCCCATGTGTGGAATATGTCGCTACAGCGGCTCGCCTTGTGGGCGAAAAACTTCTGGAACGTTCTTGAGGCATTAGTATCTTATGAAGTAAACAGGAAGAGTTTCGATTGATAGAGGTTTGCTTTTGTAGAACCTGTGTGATGCCTTAAACGTATCAGGAAAATAGGGAAATCGTAGAAAAAAATGAAATCAGGAGGGGAGTTTCGTTCGTAATGACGAATACGGATATCCTCCTCATCCTGATTTTACGATTGATTTTATCCTTTGGACTCGTGCAGGCCGGATTGTTTATTCGACCGGTTCAAAATCATCTTTGCCAACGCCACACAAAGGGCAAACCCAATCGTCCGGAATATCTTCGAACGCTGTTCCCGGATCAATACCTCCATCCGGATCTCCTTCTACCGGATCGTAAATGTAATCACATACGATGCATCTATACTTTTTCATACGTTATTATTTAAAAAAAATTAGGCGGACAAATATAGTGTTTTTTTATTTTTACATTGATAATTGTTCGTGGTGATTTTTTTTGTGTTTATTGCGTTTTTTACAAATCAAAAAACAGGATTTTTAATCTGTCTTTTTTTACAAATTGCAAATGAGGGTTTTATAAACCTTTAATGTTTTCTACTCGTCAGCTGTTCCTTTATATCAGGGAAATAAGCATGGTTTCCGGACCCTTATGGCGTATTCTTTTTTCAAGTATAAAATACAGCGTTGCTTCAGAGGTCTACCTTAATCGTATGACGGCTAAGTTCAGGGTTTTGCATCGATAGAGGGACTGATTTCTTAACCATGTTTACAATAGCTTCTGCCATTTTCCGGCGAACAAAATCACGGCTGACAATCAGGCTGATTTCTCTTACCGAAGTGTCCCCCTTGATCTTGCGAAGATTACCTTGCTTTTCTTCGGGCAGTCCCATGGCGGTCATTTCAGGTATAATCGTCAGGCCTCCATTATAATCTACAATGTTCATCAGCGTATCCAAACTTCCTGATTCATAGCTGACCGTTGGAGATGGTTCGTTTTCTCTTTTCTTTTTACAGAGCGTTTCTGCCTGTCCGCGTAGACAATGAATGTTATTAAGCAACCATACCTTATGAATGTCGATCTCTTTCAGGTCGATTTCGTTACTGTGAAAAAGAGGTTCTCCCGGTGATACATAAGCGTAAAATTTTTCGTAATAGATGGGTTTTTCGATCAGTAAAGGATGATTCAAAGGAGTAACGGCCAATCCTCCGTCTATCCGGTCGCACAGTATATTTTCGATCATCGCTGAGGTAGACACTTCTTCCATCATGAGATTGATTCCCGTATCCGATTCACGGACTCTCTTGAGAAGTTCCGGAACCAGATAAGAAGCGATAGTGGGAATAATCCCCATTTTAAAATCTCCTTTCAGAACATCTTTTTCGTTGTAAACAAGTTCCTTAATCTGATTGAATTGATATACGGACCCTCGCGCCTGATGGATGATTTTTTCTCCGATAGCTGTAGGTTGGACGGGCTGTGTCATCCGATCGAAAATTTTGACTTCCAGCTCATCTTCCAACTTCTGAATCATCATGCTCAAGGTCGGTTGTGTCACCCGACAAGCTTCTGCCGCTTTGGCAAAATGCCGGTAATTATCGACGGCAATAATATATTCTAACTGCTGAATCGTCATCTCTGTACCATTTATTGATAAAATTGATGCAAAGATAGAAATTATCAATTTGACAAAAGGAATTTATAATTGTATCTTTGCATGCAAATAAGATTATTAACAAACACATAAAAAACAGTTAGAATATGAATGCGAAAAAAAAGACAGGTAAAGAAGTGAACAGTGCCGTACAATCGATGATTAACGGATTGAACGATGTACTTGCCAACCGTCAAGTGTATTATGCGAATCTGAGAGGATTGCATTGGGATATCGCAGGAGATAAGTTCTTCGAACTGCACGAGCTGTATGAAGAATATTACAATGAAGAAGCAGCGGCCATCGATCAGGTAGCAGAGCGCATTGCCATGTTGGGCGGCCATCCTGAAAACCGCTTCTCGGAGTATCTGAAACAGTCGGATATTAAAGAGACGCATCATGTATCGGATTGGGAAAAAGGAGTCAACCAGGTACTTGATTCGATGAAGACCTTGCGCGAGAAATACCGGAACCTTGTTAAATTGGCGACTGAAGCCGACGATTACGGTACGGTTGCATTGGCCAGTAAGCATCTTGCTGCTATTGAAGCGCGCTTGTGGAAGTTGACGGCTTATATGGCGTAATATAGATCGCTTACTGAGAGCAATAAAGAAGGTGTGTCGAAACATATCGTTATGACACATCTTCTTGTCTTTTATAGCATCAGTGTTGCTCGTTTATTAACGCTTTGACCTCCGGCGTTTCGGTATGATTTTCGATATAGAGGGTTCTGGAGGGGAAGGCGAAGTTCAGGCCCTCCTCGTTAAACGAACGAAGTATCTCGAAATTGACGGTCGAGCGTGTCCCGAAAATATCCGCTCCCTTGCGAATGAAATAAACGAAACGGATCACAAGCGACGAATCTGCAAAATTCGCGAATGCCACATTTAGACCGTTTTCTTCCACATCCGGCACCTTATGAGGAATCTTTCGTAAAATTTTGACGGCTTTCTGCATCTTTTCGGGTGTAGTATCATACGTCAGTCCGATCTCCATGACAATACGCCGCGCAGGCTCTGAAGAGATATTGGTGATTAAGGCATCAATCAATTTGTAGTTCGGGATAATGACGATCCGCTTGTCATACGTCTCAAGTCGTGTACTTCTTAATCCGATATCGACAACGGTGCCTTCCATCTGATCGAAACTGATCACATCGCCGATTTGGAACGTTTTGTCGGTAAAAATGGTAATTCCGCCGAAGATATTTTTGATCGTATCCTGTGCAGCGAGTGCAAAAGCAATCCCTCCGATCCCCAACGTTCCGATCAAGGTGGTTACGGTTACACCGATATTGTGCAGTCCGATCATTCCACCGATAAACCAAACGAAAATAAGTACTCCGCGTTTGATGACGGGGAGGAGCTTCCGGTCGATGTTAAAGGGGCTTTTTCGTCCATCATTCTTTTTGTCTCCCAGATTTTCTTCAAGTAATCCTGTGAAGAGCCGGGCAAAGAACCACGTTACGTTGAGCGTGATTAATACTTCATAGACATTTTTGAGCGTTTTATGAAATGTATCACCCAATGTCAGACGATCAAGGGATATCCATATCGCAAATAGTATGATGCCCATGTAAACAGGTTTTTCAAAGGCAGTGATCAGTATATCGTCAAGGCGTGTACGACTCTTAGCGGTAACTTTTCGGATGATCTTCTTGATGATCATAGAAATGAACTTATTAGTAAGAAGAGCGCCAATAATAACAAGTAGAGATATTCCCCAGTCCTGCACTGAGTTGCCGTAGTAAAGTGTATCCAACATCATGGTGTTTTTTTTATGATTTGTAAAATTCTATTGTTGAAGAATGTAATCTGTTTATAAGCTCATCTTTGTTGCATGCAAAGATACAAAAGAATGAAAAATACCAAGACTAACCGTCAATTCATCGGATGAGAGAAACAGTGGAATAGAAGTCCTACCCATTGTTGACGGATGTGTATATATCGTTGATAACGAGGCTTGACAAGGTGAATCCAAATATCGCTGTGATGTGTGCCAATGTACCGTTGATACGTGCTCTTTGTGTATCCCCTTCCGGCAATGAGGTGGCTCTGTCGGGAAGAAAGTCCCGGTTGTTGAGAACTTCGTCACTAAAGACACAGACGAATTTCTTTTCGGGCAATTGACCTTTTTTCAATTTCCGGCGCAAGGCTGCAGCCAATGGACATCCTTGTACTTTCCAAAATTCCGCCGTACGGATACGCGACGGGTCCATCTTTAAGGCTGCCCCCATGCTGGAAAAGAATACGGCATCCGTGTGCGTCGCTGTCCGTATCAGGTGCGTTTTTTCTTCCAAACTGTCTATGGCGTCGAGGATGTAGTCGTAGGAATCGAGATGAAAAGAGGCGGAGGTATGGGCATTATATCTCCCTTGAATAGCTGTAATTTCTGCCTCCGGATTGATCTCGAGAAGACGTTTTTTCAGCACATTTACTTTGGCTTCCCCTACGGTAAGCGTCGTGGCTGGAAGTTGACGGTTGATATTTGTTCCGCTTACGCAGTCGGAATCGACAAGGGTCAAGTGATAGATGCCGCTGCGTATCAGACTTTCGGCACACCAGCTACCTACTCCTCCAACCCCCAGCAAGATCACTCGTGCGGCATTCATGTACCGCATCGCATCCGCACCGATCAATAACTCGGTACGTTCAAAGTTTGTTTTCCCCGACATCTCTACATGGTCCAAATAACTCCGGCGCAAAGATAAGGATAAAACAAAAGAACACGTTTATATATGCGCTTTGACTGCTTGGCTGCATGGATAGAATGAATGTTGAGCACTTGTGTATTTATGATGAATCAATTTTTATTAATAGGATTTTAGTAACATCGCTCGACAATTTTAGGGATAAAAATCACCAGACCAACGATAGCTGCTGTGATAGCCATGATCAGTACGGCGCCGGCCGAAAAGTCTTTTACTCGTTTGATACGTTTGTCATATTGAGGGGATACGGCATCTGATAATTCTTCAATGGCCGTGTTGAACGTCTCTCCTGCAAATACTCCGCCGGCTGCAAGGACAACAGCGATCCATTCCGTCGACGATAGCCGGAAATACATCCCTGCTACAACGACGCATATGAGTGCACAAATGTGTACTCGTGCGTTTTGTTCTGCACAAATCACTTGACGGACCCCCCGTACGGCATAGCTGAAACTCCGGAATAAACGCCGGATAGAAAATTTTTTCTTCTCTTGAATCATGCTTCAAAGGTAGGGTAAAATTCCGAACGTACCATTATATTTCATCCCGATGTGTGTGACTTTCGTTTAATATCCAAATTTACAAACTTTTTTGTCGAAGAGTCCGTGAAAGGTAATACTTTTAAGGGCTCTTGTAGGTGCTTATTCATCCTAAGGTTGCAGAATACTCCGAAGTTTTGCAGTCCAAACGAACTATCCGGTTTTCGATGTAATAGAGATGAAGCGTACTTCCCTGTTTTACACATTTCCGTACGAAAAGAGGTGTCTAATGTACGATTTTACCCCCTTTGCATTCTTTTCGGCTCCTATATTTGTCCCGCAAATCATGATATAATTTAAGAACACATCTAATAAAATAATAAGAGAAGATACTTCATGAAAGTAAACGTTTTTTTGATTTCGGCGTTTCTGTTTCTCGTTTTTTTCGGTTGTAGTCCGAAAGAGACGACTTTGCGGAATACGGAGATATGTTCGGAAGAAGATTCTGTTTCGTCGGTCATACGAACAGCTATGCAACAAATCGGATTCCAAGTACGGTTGATCGAGGAATCCGGACGGATACTTAATCCCAGAACCGTTCACAACGGGAAAGTACAATACATCTCGAAGGACGATTGGACAAGCGGATTCTTTCCCGGTACGCTTTTTTATATGTATGATCTGACCGGAGAGGAGTGCTGGAAGGTCACAGGCGTAAAATATACGGAAGACCTTGATTCGGTAAAATATCTCAAATGGCATCATGATGTGGGTTTTATGATCAATAGTAGCTTTGGAAATGCGTTACGGGTCACCGGTAACGAAGCATACAAAGAGGTGCTGATCGAAGCGGCCAAATCATTGGCGACGCGGTTTCGCCCGACAGCCGGCGTGATTCAGAGCTGGGATGAAGACCGGGGCTGGCAAGGTAAACGCGGGTGGATGTGTCCGGTCATTATCGATAATATGATGAACCTCGAGTTGCTTTTTAAGGCTACAGCGCTGTCCGGAGATTCTGCATATTATAAAATAGCAGTATCGCATGCCGATGTAACGATGGATAATCATTTCAGAGAAGACGGTAGCTGTTATCATGTAGTCGATTACGATAAAAAACAAGGAGGTGTGCGCGGCAAATATACTGCACAGGGCTATGCCGACGAGTCGTCGTGGGCGCGTGGGCAGGCATGGGCTATCTACGGATATGCCGTTTGCTATCGCTATACAAGAGATCAGCGTTATCTTGAAATGGCCGATAGAATCTATCGTTTTATGTTCCGTCATAAGAATTTACCGGAAGACCTGGTCCCTTATTGGGACTATGATGCTCCTTGTATCCCCAACGAACCGCGCGATGCATCGGCTGCCGCTATCACGGCTTCGGCACTGTATGAACTGGCATCGTTCGGGAAGACGGATTACAGGGTAACGGCCGACAAAATTATTCGTTCTTTGTCGAGCTCTTCTTACAAGGCTATCGTGGGTACGAACGGAAATTTCCTGCTGATGCACTCTGTGGGTAGCATCCCGCACAATAACGAAATCGACGTGCCTTTAAACTATGCCGATTATTATTTTCTCGAGGCGCTGATTCGAAAAAAGAACATGAAATAATTTATCCACATACAATTAGAAAAGGAAATACCATATTACAAAACATTCAAATGAATCATGAAGAAAACAGTTAACGATTTTTGGAGAAGATGTATCCTTGCATGCATCGGACTATTGCCTCTGTATGTTTTCGCTCAGAGCGGAATCACGGTACGCGGTTCGGTTTCCGACACACGGAAAGAGCCTGTTATCGGTGCAACAGTTATCGTCAAAGGCAATGTAAATCAAGGTACAATTACCGACATGGACGGTCGGTACGAACTTAGGGATGTACCATCGGGAGCTACGTTAGTGTTCAGCTACATCGGTACGAAAACGCAGGAAATTGCAGTCGAAGGGCGATCGACCATCGATGTTATCCTGTCGGAGGATGATCAACTGCTCGACGAAGTAGTTGTTGTAGGCTACGGTACGCAGAAGAAAGTCAATCTGACGGGGTCGGTTGCATCAATCAACATGAACGAACTGACTGAAAGTCGTCCAATCACCAACACCTCTCATGCGCTGGCCGGTATGGTGGCCGGAGTATCGGTACGTTCCGGAAAAAATCAACCGGGCGATGACAATGCCGGCATTTTGGTGCGCGGACAGGGAACGCTTAACTCCTCAGCGCCACTGATCATTATCGACGGGGTCGAGGCAGGTATCAACACGGTCAATCCGCAGGATATCGAGTCGATGTCCGTACTCAAAGATGCCGCCTCAGCTTCGATCTACGGATCACGGGCAGCCAATGGCGTTGTGTTGATCACAACGAAGCAGGGAAAGGAAGGAGTGGTGAAGATCGATTACAACGGGTATATTTCATCCGAGTCGATCCGCAAGACACTGACCCCCGTTTCGAATTATGCAGACTATATGGAACTGGTCAACGAAGGTTGGAAAAATTCGGGTAAGTCTCGTGTATTTTCCGACAAATCAATCAAAGCATGGCGCGATGATGCCGGACGCAATCCGTTGAAATATCCGAATACGGATTGGGTAGACGAAACATTTCGCCCGTCGGTCTCTACCAATCATACCTTGTCCGTAAGCGGCGGTTCTAAGAATATGCGCTATTACGGCTCCTTCGGTTATTTAGACAATCCGGGGGTCATGGAAAATGCAGGTTTCACCCGTTACAATGCACGTCTGAATCTGGATGCCAACCTCAAATCATGGCTCAAAATAGGGATGCAGCTGAGCGGGTACGTATCGAATATGGGACCGGCGGCAGGTTCTGTTGTTAAGGATGTCTTTACGTACACGTCCGCTACGACGCCGGGCATGGTATTCCGCTCGCCCGACGGCCGTTACGGAGCAATGAATAATCTTGAGGATGCTTCTCAATCGGCCAATAACAATCCGTTGCGGAGACTTAATTCGGTATCCGGAAATACGCGCAAGAACAATATGCGTACACGTTTTTTCGGCGTACTGAATCCCTTCAAAGGTTTCACGATTACAGGTTCGTATTCGTATGAATTTGTAGACCTTTTTCAGGATCGCAAACCCGTATTTCTTGATGGATGGAACTTTACCGATAATACCGTTACATTGCCCGGTGCAGGGAAAACAAGCATCACAAACGTAAGTGATAAGATCGAACGTTTCTTCAACGACCTTGTCGCAAACTACGAAACATCTTTATTCGACAGCCGGATGAACCTGAAAGCAATGGTAGGTGCGAGCCAGGAATTATATCGGGAAAAGAAGTTTTCCGCCCGTCGTTATAACCTGATTGATCCGAATCTGGATGTGATTGATGGCGCAGTGGGTGAATCGTCATCGTCCGGATCACGCACTGAGTGGGTGATGCACTCGCACTTCGGGCGACTTAATCTTGATTGGGATAATAAGTACCTGCTTGAGATTAACTTGCGTACCGATGCCTCTTCACGCTTTGCAAAGAATAAACGCCGAGGTTATTTTCCTTCTGTATCAGGAGCTTGGCGTGTCGACCAGGAAGCGTTTATGGCACCTCTGACGGAAAAAGGATTGTCGAACTTGAAACTGCGCGCTTCGTACGGTTCGCTCGGAAATAATTCGGTAGGCAATTACGATGCCTTATCGACCTATTCCAATATTTTCCATAATCATAAATTAGGTTATGTGCTCAATAATACAGCAATGACCGCCTTGGCACAACCTGCGATTGCTAACCCCGATCTCTCATGGGAATCGACTTATGTTACCGACTTCGGAATCGATTTCGGTTTGGCCGGAAATCGATTGACGGGTACGATTGATTACTTCGATAAAAAAACAAAAAATATTCTGATTAATTTGCCGGCGCCGGCAGTACACGGAACGGTTTCCATTCCCAAACAGAACAGCGCACAGGTAACAAACAGGGGTATCGAAATAACGCTCGGATGGCGTGATCGGATTGGTGATTTCTCATATTCGGCCGAGGTGAATTTTACCCATATTACGAACAATGTGGACAAATTCAAAGGAAAAGAATATTCACTCTCAGGTACGAACATGATTAAAGAGGGTTTGCCGATCAATGCTCAATATATGCTTCGGGTCGACCGCATCATCCAAACGGATGAAGACTTGGCACTCGTGCAGAAAATGATCGATAATGCGCCGGTCGTCAACGGCAAAAAAGTAAATCCGTTTGCCGCTTACGGAAGACCTCAGAAAGGGGATTTGCTTTATAAAGATATCAACGGCGACGGGGTAATCGATGAAAAAGACCGTACCGTCGTAAGCGATGGACCTAATCCCAAATACCATTTCGGGTTGAATCTGGGAGCTTCCTATAAGGGGATCGATTTCTCGGTTCTTCTGCAAGGACAGGCCGGTGTGAAAGTTTACTGGCAACATTCGCCGTATAACACTCCTACAGTCCGCACAGGATACCAAATCAATAAAGCCATAGCCGACGGCCGCTGGTATGAAGGGCGCACGGATGCTACCTATCCGCGTCTGCTCGACTATTCCGACAGGAGGAATACCATAGCCAGTGACTTCTATCTCGAAGACAAAGCATTTCTGAAAATACGCAATATCCAACTCGGATATACATTCCCTAAATCACTGACACAAAAGGTTCGTATTGAGCGTATACGTCTCTATGGCAGTCTTGAGAACTTCTTTACATTTACTAAATACAAGGGATTCGATCCCGAAGTTTCCGGTTTGAATTATCCTTCGATGAAGCAAGCTGTAGCCGGAATTAATCTCTCATTTTAATCCATACCATCATGAAATATAAATATATTCTTTTATCGATGATACAGGCCGCTCTGTTCTTTTCGTGTTATGACCTCGACAGAAAACCGGCCGACGCTCTGGACGAAAATTCGTTCTGGAAAACTCAGACTCATGCCGATCAGGCTATGATGGGTGTTTATGCCCAGATGCAAAACGATCATGTGTTCGGGATTCAGTACGGATTCGACTGTCTCTCCGATATTGGCACCGGTTATGATGATCCTGCGTATTTCCGTATTTCCCGAGGTACTTATAACAGTTCGGAAGATTATTGCGCCAGAAAATTCGCCAACCTCTACGAAGGTGTTGCACGGGCTAATGCCGTGCTGCAGAATGTAGATAAAATTACGATGAGCGATGAATTAAAGGCTCGCTACAAAGGTGAAGCCCGGTTTATGCGAGCATTGTATTATTTTACGCTTTGTGATTTCTATGGAGGGGTACCGCTGTATGACGAGACGACGGTTGTAGCCAAAGATTTTGCGAATATGCTCAAACCCAGAGATACGCAAGAGGCTGTCCATGAATTTATCCTCAAAGACTTAGACGAAGCAGCTCGAACCCTTCCATCAGAGTGGGATATACCGAATCGCGGGAGAGCTACCCGTTGGGCTGCTCTGTCGTTGAAAGGAAAAACACTTCTCTATGGTAAAAAATATAAGGAAGCAGCCGATGTTTTCGAAGAAGTGATCAAAACTTCGGGCATTACTCTTTATCCGGATTATGCTGCTTTGTTTAAGCCCGGTGGCGATGAGAGCTCCGAAATGATTTTTGCCGTGCAAAACATGAGCGGTGTGGGTACCGAGTTCGGTATGCCGATGGCTAAATACATGGGTACACGCGCTGCTTACGGAAGTTGTTGGAATAATGTGATGGCCGCAACGACCTTCGTAGATTCGTATGAATGGAAAGATGGTCGACCGTTCGACTGGGATGAGTTTGTTCCCGGTTTCAAGAATGATAACAAAGTAAAGGATAAAACGTTCCGGGCTTCGTTGACGCCCGATAAAACAAAGGTGAAAGCTTATCCCTCAGCAAAGGAGAAACTGCTTGAAATGTATGCTAAACGCGATCCTCGCATGGCAGCTTCTATCATTTTGCCTTATTCCCGTTACAATGGATGGGTGTCTAATGCCCGTAAAGATTGTGAGTATGTAGTTGCCAGAGGAGTAAATGAGAAAAACGGCTTTATCCGTATCAACGGAAGTATGTCTGACTCATATCCCTGGCGTAAATTCGTTCCTGAATACGATATGGGCGGTTCTCTGACGAACCGCGAGCATACGCCGATCAATTTCCCGATCATCCGCTATGCCGACGTGCTGCTGATGTGTGCCGAATGTCACAACGAAACAGGGAATCAGGCACGTGCCGTCGAGCTGATCAATCAAGTAAGAGCGCGTGTGGAGATGCCTGGCCTGAACAGTGGTCCCGAATGGTTGAAAGCATCGACAAAAGAAGAAGTGTTCAGGCGTATCATGCACGAACGCGCCGTGGAGATGGCCGGCGAAGGGTTACGTTTCAGTGACCTGCGCCGTTGGGATCTCTTAAAGAAACTGCTCGATGGGAAATGGGAAAAGGGTTTCACCGGTGCAAAATACTATCAGCGTGTCGTACGTGACCGTGATTACCTCTGGCCGATACCGATAGAGGAAATCGATAAGAACGACAAATTGGTACAGAACCCTGGCTGGTAATCCTGTCTCGAACAGATAATATATCAGGCCGATTCTGCCGCAAGACAGAGCTTACTGGAAACCGGTAAGCCTGTTTTGCGGCAGATAAATCCGAAATTCTCCCAACGGCGCAGAGCGTCAGTGATGACTTCTTCCTACCGAAGAAAAGATGCGATTTATTTCTTATATTTGTGTGCAAAACAAAACTAATCGAACAAAATGAAGACAAATTATGAACTGCGTTATGCAGCGCATCCCGACGATGCGAAGGCGTATGATACGCAACGACTGAGAAAAGATTTCTTGATTGAGAAAATATTCGTTCCAAACGAGGTAAATATGGTCTATTCCATGTATGACCGGATGGTCGTGGGCGGAGCTATGCCCATAGGGGAAACCCTTCGGCTCGAAGCGATCGATCCGCTGAAACAACCGGTGTTCCTGATGAGGCGTGAGTTGGGTATTTATAATGTCGGAGGCAAAGGGTCCGTGAAAGTCGGTGATGATGTCTTTGAACTCGACTATAAAGAAGCGCTCTATGTAGGTTCGGGTGATCGGGAAGTGTATTTCGAGAGCCTGGATGGAAACCGGCCGGCTAAATTTTATTTCAACTCGGCCACGGCACACCGGAATTATCCTGATAAGAAAGTGACGAAAGCGAATGCCATCGTGATGGAACTCGGCTCGTTGGAGTCCTCGAACCATCGTAGAATCAATAAAATGATTGTGAATGAAGTGCTGCCTACCTGCCAGTTGCAGATGGGGATGACAGAGCTTGCTGTGGGAAGCGTATGGAACACGATGCCCGCACACGTGCATAGCCGTCGTATGGAAGCGTATTTCTATTTCGAGGTACCGGAAGATCAGGCCGTATGCCATTTTATGGGTGAGCCGAACGAAACGAGACACATTTGGATGAGAGGTGATCAGGCAGTGCTTTCACCGGAGTGGTCTATCCATTCGGGCGCCGCAACAAGCAATTATACTTTTATCTGGGGGATGGCCGGAGAAAATCTCGACTATGGTGATCAGGATTTTTCAAAAATCACCGAACTTAAATAGTGGCGAATCGAAGATGAAATATTTCTTTTTTCTTGCCCTTTTTTGCTTGTGTGCCACAACAGCATGTACGGAGACGCAGAAAACGATACGGGTAACGGTCGTGAATCCTGCGACATTCGATCGCGAACACGAAATGGTTGAAATAGCGTGGACAACCGTATGCGAGAAACTTTTGTTGCAAGACGGACAAACGGTCGTGGTGCATAATGACGCCAGCGAAGAAATTCCCTGCCAACTAATTACTGAAGGAAACGAGGTACCTGTGAGCCTGATTTTCCCTGTGAGTCTTGCCGGAAACGGAAAAAACGAATACCGCATAACCGTCGGTAAACCGGCCCATGTGGATCCGATGACCTACGGCCGTTTTGTGCCCGAACGGAAGGATGACTTTACGTGGGAGAACAACCGCAGCGCTTTTCGGGTGTACGGACCGGCATTAGAAGCAACCGGCGAGATCAGCAACGGGATGGATTTCTGGGCTAAGCGTACCGATGCACTCGTTATCGACCGGTGGTATAAAGATGATCTGGCCGGTATTCGGTCATATCACGAAGATCATGGTGAAGGGCTGGATTTCTACAAAGTAGGCCGTACGCTTGGGTTGGGAATGACAGCGCCTTACGTCAATGACAGTCTGTGGCTCGGAAATAATTTTACGGAATACAGGATTCTTGATCAAGGGCCTTTACGCATTGCCTTTGAGCTGCGTTACAAACCGTATAATGTGCAAGGCTTCGAAGTGAATGAGACGCGTCGAATCTCACTCGATGCATACAGCTACCTCAACCGGATCGAACAGATATTTGAAGCTGATACGGCAGAGATGACACTGGCTACCGGTATCGTGCTGCATGCGCAGACACCTGAAGACATTCTTTCTGATGCCGAGAACGGAATCATGGCTTGTGAAACACCGACAGACTCGATCAACGGGACGATCTATGCCGGCGTAATCCGCCCGGAATCGTTCCGTGAAATCAGAACCGGTCATGGACATCTGCTGGGTATCAGCCCTTATCGCACAAAAACAAACTATGTGTATTATGCCGGCGCCGGATGGAGTAAAGCCGGATTCGACAATTTCGCCGCATGGATCGACTTCCTGAAGCAGGAAACCCGAAAAATTAAACAACCTCTTAAAATAAACGTTGAATGAAAGCCTCTAAACTATCCTGTCTGGGACTTATCGGTGTTATTCCGGCTTGCATACATGCCCAAGAACACCGCGCCGACGACACCTTACGTCCCAACATTATCTATATTTTTCCTGACCAGATGCGTAACAGTGCGATGGGATTCTGGAACGATCCGGCTTTTGCTTCGCATCTGCAAGGTAAAGCGGATCCGGTCGAAACACCGAACCTGAATCGTTTTGCCAGGGAGTCGGTTGTTTTCTCTTCGGCCATGAGCAACTGCCCCTTAAGCAGCCCGCATCGTGCATCGCTGCTTACAGGCATGTATCCTCACCGGAGCGGAGTGCCGCTGAATGTGAACAGCAGACGCCCTTTCAGTACGCTGCGTAACGATGCTACGACTGTCAGCGACGTCTTCAGTCGTAACGGTTATGACTGTGCTTATATCGGAAAGTATCATCTTGATACCCCTACGCCGAACGATCCCGAGAACCCGGGAAACTATGTGGAGAATCGTGACCTCGTTTGGGATGCTTATACTCCTCCCGAAAGACGACATGGCTTCAATTTCTGGTATTCGTACGGTACATTCGATGTACATAAGCATCCGCACTATTGGGATACTGACGGTAAACGACACGATATCAATCAATGGTCACCCTCGCACGAAACCGATATGGCCATCAGTTATTTGAAAAACGAATTCGGCCGGCGTGACGTATCCAAACCGTTCTTTCTGATGATCAGCATGAATCCGCCGCATCACCCGTACAACTCGTTCAATGACTGCATGGAGGAGGATTACACGCACTACAAAGACCGGACATTGAGCGAACTGCTTGTACGCCATAATGCCGATACGACAATGGAGAAGTCATCTTCAGCGGCATATTATTTTGCACAGATCACAGGCGTGGATCGGGAGTTCGGCCGCTTGCTCGAAGCTTTAGATGAATTGGGATTGTCGAAGAATACCATGGTGGTATTTTCTTCCGATCACGGTGAAACGATGTGCAGCCATGGTTTGCAAGACGCTAAAAACTCACCTTATATTGAATCGATGAATGTTCCTTTCCTGATACGTTATCCGCAGAGGCTTAAACCGAAAGTGGTCGACTATCTGCTCTCCAGTCCGGATATTATGCCAACACTGCTTGGATTGAGTAATCTGGGCCAACACATTCCTCATGAGGTACAGGGGACCGACTTCTCAAAAGCGTTGTTCTCCAACCAACCTGACAAGCCATTGCCCGATGCTGCTTTATATATACGGAATATGGATGGTCGGCAAGATCAAGACGGTAAGGTAAGAACGTATGTTCCAGTGGCGCGTGGTATCAAAACACATCGTTATACGCTCTCTCTTACAGTCGATAAGGAGAATAAGCAACTGAAAGAAATCTTGCTTTTTGATGATCTCGATGATCCGTACCAGATGAATAATATCGATTGGAATACCCGGCCTCAGCTGAAACGACAATTATTGATACAGCTGGGACAGTTGCTCAAAAAATATGATGATCCGTGGTATAAAGACGGTATTCTGAAAGATTTGATTATGTATGAATAAATACACGTTATTCTGTAATAATGAAGAGGTGAAAAAATGAAGAAATTACTTTTTTCTCTTATCATATACTTCTTGCCGGTTTGCACACTATTTGCCTATACTGAAAAGAATTTGTTGCAACGGAAAACCTCGGAAGAGAGGTTAAAAGAGCTGCTCGTCTTGCATCAACAGTGGGTGGCTTACCCCGATTATACCGATCGTCAAGGCTGGGATGCCCTGTTCGGTGAATTTAAAGATGTCTATATCCGACGGGGTGAGAAAGCATTGGAGTATCGCTGGCAGGTCATTCAGGCAATGGACTATATAGAATACGAACGAAGCGGATCGCGGAAGATCATGGAGAATCCGTACAATGAAAACGCACAGACCCTGACCGATCTCTTTCTGGCCGAACTTGCCGAAGGAAAAGGGCGTTTCATCGAACCGTTGGCTAACGGCGTCTTCTATTTCTGCGAGATGACTTCGTGGGCGCTCTCGGCTCATGTACGTCTGCAACACGACAATCGAACACTCCCTAATCATGGCGAACATGTGATTGCACTTGTCTCGGCCGAAGTCGGCGCCGAACTTTCGTGGATTCATTACTTTTTCCGTGATGAATTGGATAAAATCAATCCCGTAATATCACAGCGAGTGCGCGACGAAGTGGAGAAGCGTATCCTGAAAACGTATCTTGAAACCGATCATTTCTGGTGGATGGCCATGAATTACAAGCCGGGAGATATGGTGAACAACTGGAACCCGTGGTGTAACTTTAGCGTACTCCAGTGTTTCATGCTGCTCGAAAACGATACCGACAGACTGGCCAAAGCGGTCTATAAAACGATACGGTCGGTCGATCATTTCATCAATTACAGCAAAGCCGACGGCGCCTGCGAGGAAGGCCCATCCTATTGGGGACATGCGGCAGGAAAACTGTATGATTACTTACAGCTCCTTTGCGATGTTACCGGCGGACAGCTGTCCCTTTTTGAAGATCCTTTGATCCGCCGCATGGGGGAATACATCTCTCGCTCGTATGTAGGTAACGGATGGGTAGTCAATTTTGCCGATGCTACGGCCAGGCTCGAGCCCGATGCGGATTTGATCTATCGGTACGGAAAAGCGGTAAACAGCACCGAGATGATGGCTTTTTCCGCCTTTCTCAGAAAGAATGAGCAGGCTCCGCAAGCTCCGAATAATCGCCGGGACGTATACCGGACATTTGAAACCTTACGCTTTCACCATGCGTTGAGTACAGTCACGCTTCCTTACTCAGCCCCAGCTACCACGTGGTATCCCGAGACCCAGTTTTGTTATATGAGAACCCGTGGCGGACTTTTCTTTGCCGGTAAAGGAGGACATAACAACGAGAGCCATAATCATAACGATGTCGGTACGTTCTCGCTGTATATCGATGAGACTCCCGTACTGATCGATGCCGGTGTAGGTACTTACACCCGACAGACATTCGGTGACGAACGATATACAATCTGGACGATGCAAAGTCTTTTCCACAACCTGCCGGAAATAAACGGAACCCAGCAGGCATTCGGAGCGAAATATAAAGCGGAGCAGATGAAATTTACACCGGCAAATCGTACGTTATCGCTCGAATTGAAGCAGGCATATCCTGAGGAGACCTCCATACATTCGTGGAACAGGACTTATCGGTTACGGGATAAGCAACTCGAGATAAATGACCGTTTTTCGCTGGAATCACCTGAAAAGAGGAATAAACTTCATTTTCTGACGTGGGCGAGAGTGGATCGGAGCATCGAAGGACAGATCGATATGGAAGTACAAGGGAAAAAAGCGCGCCTGTCATACGACAGAAATATATTTACCTCTTCGGTCGAAACGATTACGTTGACCGATCCGCGTTTGTCAAACGTGTGGGGAAAGGAACTGTACAGGATTACGCTTGAGGCAAAAGAGCTCTCTCTAAGCGGTCATTACCGGATTGTCATTTCACGGAAATAAATAAGGTTTATTCGTTATAATATAAATGTGTAGTATGCAAAAAAAAGTGATTACCTTCGGAGAGGTCATGCTTCGTTTAGCGACTCCCGGATATTTGCGATTCATTCAATCTGCCAGTCTCGGGGCAACATTCGGCGGGGGCGAAGCCAATGTAGCCGTTTCACTTGCTAATTACGGCATCCCGGTCGAGTTCGTCACACGGTTACCTCAAAATGAAATTGCCGAATGGTGCATTTCCGAACTGCGAAAATACAATGTGGGTGTACAGCATATCCTTCGCGGCGGTAACCGGGTAGGCATCTATTTTTTGGAAACAGGCGCTGTAGCACGGCCTTCGAAAGTCGTATACGATCGTGCCGGATCTTCCATTGCCGAGATCATACCGGGGATGATTGACTGGGAAGAAGTGCTGAAGGATGCACAGTGGTTTCATTGGACAGGTATCACTCCTGCGCTTTCGCAGGGGGCAGCCGACGCATGCCTCGAAGCTATACGGACGGCCAATGAGATGGGCGTAACCGTTTCATGCGATTTGAATTACCGAAAGAACTTGTGGAAATACGGGAAAAAGGCTTCGGAAGTCATGCCGGCGCTCGTTGAAGGATGCGATATCATCCTCGGTAACGAGGAAGATGCCGAGAAGGTGTTCGGCATCAAGCCGGAAGGATTTCAGGCCGAGCATACCGGAGGCAAGCTGGAAGCGAATGAATTCGAGTCGGTCTGTCGTCAGTTGATGCAGAGATTTCCGCGTGCCCGGAAAGTCATTGTCACTCTGCGCGGATCGATCAACGCCAACCACAATACGTGGGGCGGGTGCTTATATTCGGACAAACTGTATGCATCGCGCCAATACGATATTACGCATATCGTAGATCGGGTAGGAGGGGGCGACTCGTTTATGGGCGGACTGATCTACGGACTGATCACCTACCCGCACGACGATCAGCGGGCGCTCAATTTTGCCGTGGCGGCATCGTGTCTCAAGCATACGGTTTACGGAGACTTTAACCTCATGTCAGTGAGCGAAGTGGAGCAACTGATGGGAGGCGATGGATCGGGCAGAGTAGTAAGATAATATTAATTATTAAAATAATAAAAGAAATAAAACGATATGGAACAGTTTAAATTAGAAGGTAAAGTAGCGCTTGTAACAGGAGCATCTTACGGTATCGGTTTCGCTATTGCGTCGGCATTGGCCGGAGCAGGAGCAACCATCGTGTTTAACGACCTGAAGCAAGAGTTTGTAGACAAAGGGTTAAGAGCTTATAAAGAAGCCGGGATTGAGGCTAAGGGATACATCTGCGATGTGACCGACGAAAAGGCGGTCGATGCGATGGTCGCACAGATAGAGAAGGAAGTGGGAACAATCGATATTCTGGTTAACAACGCCGGTATCATCAAACGTATCCCGATGCACGAGATGAGCGCCGAAGAATTTCGGCAAGTGATCGATGTCGATCTGAATGCTCCGTTTATTGTGGCCAAGGCGGTTATTCCCGCGATGATCAAAAAAGGACACGGAAAGATTATCAATATCTGCTCCATGATGAGTGAATTGGGGCGTGAAACCGTTTCGGCATATGCTGCCGCCAAGGGAGGACTGAAAATGTTGACACGTAACATTGCCTCGGAATACGGACAGTACAACATCCAGTGTAACGGTATCGGACCGGGTTATATCGCCACACCGCAAACGGCACCGCTACGTGAAATACAGCCCGACGGTTCGCGTCATCCGTTTGATTCTTTCATCATTGCCAAGACGCCGGCCGCCCGATGGGGTACGCCCGACGATTTGGCCGGGCCTGCTGTCTTTTTGGCTTCCAGTGCTTCGGACTTCGTGAACGGACATATCTTGTATGTCGACGGAGGTATCCTTGCTTATATCGGTAAACAGCCTTAATTAACAGGAATTCCATTGTGATAAATATGGCAAGATTCGATAAGAAAGAAACAATACGGACCATGACGGATACGGGCCTCGTGCCGGTGTTTTGTAGTTGTGATGTGGAAGTGGCCAAGCAGGTTATCCGTGCCTGCTATAACGGAGGGGTCAGGGTCTTCGAGTTTACGAACAGAGAAGAGGCAGCTCACGAAGTGTTCGGAGCGGTGAGCCGCTGGATCGTTGAGGCTTGTCCGGAGATGATACTTGGCGTCGGATCCATCGTCGATGCCCCGACCGCTTCGTTATACCTGCAGTCGGGGGCTAACTTTGTTGTCGGTCCACTGACGAACCCCGACATTGCAAAAGTCTGTAACCGCCGGCTCGTTCCTTATATTCCGGGTTGTGGATCGGTATCGGAAGTGGGATATGCGCAGGAGTTGGGTTGTGATATCTGTAAGGTCTTTCCCGGCGATGTGCTGGGCCCCGGCTTTGTCAAAGCGCTCAAAGCGCCGATGCCGTGGTCGCAGGTGATGGTGACGGGAGGTGTTAAGCCCAAAGAAGCGAACCTGAAAGCCTGGTTCGATGCGGGAGCAACATGTGTCGGGATGGGGTCTAACCTGTTTCCGCCCGAGGCCATAGCTTCCGGTAACTGGGAAAAGATTACAGACATTTGTGCACAGGCATTAGGTGTTATCCGTGAGGTTCGGAAGGAGTAAAAAAAGGGTAGGGTAGTTAAAGAAGTAAAAGATAGTAAAGAAGTAGAATATGAATATGAGAAATGAACAAAAGACAAATTACAGATGGGTGATTTGCTCATTGCTTTTTTTTGCGACGACGATCAATTACTTAGACCGACAAGTGCTGTCGTTGACATGGGATGAATTTATCAAACCCGAATTTCATTGGAACGAAGATCATTACGGTACTATCACGGGGTTGTTTTCGCTCATCTATGCCATCTCGATGCTTTTTGCCGGCCGATTTGTCGACTGGCTTGGGAGTAAGAAAGGATTCTTGTGGGCCATTGGTGTTTGGTCGCTCGGAGCGTGTATTCATGCATTGTGTGGTATCGTCACCGAGCAATACACCGGACTGGCCTCGGCAGCCGAATTGGCACAGGCTACAGGCGACGTAGTTGTCGTCATCGCTACGGTGAGCATGTACGCTTTCATCGTCGCACGTTGTATGTTGGCGATCGGTGAGGCCGGCAACTTCCCCGCAGCCATCAAAGTGACGGCCGAATATTTTCCGAAGAAAGACCGGGCCTATGCCACGAGTATCTTCAACGCCGGTGCATCGATCGGCGCATTGATCGCTCCTTTATCCATCCCTCCTTTGGCCAAAGCCTTCGGCTGGGAAATGGCTTTTATCATCATTGGAGCATTGGGATTCGTATGGATGGGATTCTGGATCTTTATGTATGAAAAACCGGAGAAGAACGCACGTGTCAATCAGGCCGAGCTCGACTATATTCTTTCGGATAAAGATACGGACAGTCTGCCGGCAGATGCATCGGAAGAGAAAAGTTCGTTTATCCGCTGCTTTATGCACCGACAGACGTGGGCTTTCGCATTCGGCAAGTTCATGACCGATGGCGTGTGGTGGTTCTTCCTCTTCTGGATTCCGTCGTATCTGAACACGCAATTCGGTATCAAAACGACCGACGGACTCGGTATGGCGCTTATCTTCACGCTCTACGCCATTACGATGCTCTCGGTTTATGGGGGTAAACTGCCGACTATCATTATTGACAAGACCGGGAAGAATCCGTATGCCGCGAGGATGCAGGCCATGCTTATCTTTGCCTTCATTCCTCTGATTGTGCTGATGGCACAACCGTTGGGTACGATCTCCCCGTGGTTCCCCGTTATCCTGATCGGACTTGGAGGGGCTGCACATCAATCGTGGTCGGCCAATATTTTTTCGACCATCGGGGATATGTTTCCCAAGTCGGCCATCGCATCCGTGACCGGTATCGGTGGTATGGCAGGAGGCATCGGTTCGCTGATCCTGCAGAAGTCGGCCGGTAAACTTTTCGTGTATGCCGGTGAGACGAATCTGCAATGCTTCGGCTTCGAAGGTAAACCGGCCGGTTATTTTATCATCTTCTGTGTCTGTGCCGTGGCCTATCTGTTGGGTTGGGTGGTGATGAAAAGCCTTGTACCGAAATATCGGCCGATTGAAAAATTGTAGGGAAATCTTATTGGAGGTGGATCGCTGACCGACATTTCTCGTGGAGATGTTTGATTCATCCGGTCAACGGTAATCTTGAAAACGTCAAAATTACCATATTGACAGATATGTAATTGGCCGAAATATTGCAGAATAAAGAATCAATATAAAGGAGTCATGAAATATGTGTTTTACGTGATTTGGTTTGTGAATATGTGATAGCAATACACACAGTGAGTGTAAAAAATCAAGGTGTGAAATGATGTTGTCTATCTTTTTCCTTACCTTTGTTGTGTTTATAGAGGAATAATTTAAACAATATAAAATGTAAAAAAGTTGTACTGAAATATAATACGAAAGCGTTAGCTTTATTCTGACCGGCAGAAACTTCGCAATTTTTTATCGGTGTAAGACGAAAAAGCATTGACGCTCACGTAGTACGTGCTACGTGGGCTTTCTTGTTCTTACACCGGGTTGTGCGAAGACCTCTGCCAGTAATGAGAATGTCCCACGTACTTTTTTGGGTACTTCTATTATCATTAGAATCGGGTTATACGCAATTTACCCGATGATAAACAAAGATATATACATAGGACCGCTAATTCGGCAAAAAGTCAAGGAACGAAGACTTTCGATCAATCATTTTGCTGCACAAATCGGATGCTCAAGAAGAAGAGTATATAATATTTTTGAACAAAAAAGTATTGATATCGATTTGCTCTGTATAATTTCCGAAGTCCTTGATTACAACTTTTTGGAAGAAATCTATGTAAAAAAGAAAACACTTTTGCCCGAGCATATATTTATCTATGGATACGGTATCTCCATTGATCCCCGGTATATTCCGGAAGAAATACGGAAAAAATTTCTCCAATACGAAGAATTCAGGATAAAAAGTAAGGAATAAACGGTAATATTATATTGAAGATAACGATTGGCTATCAAAAACTATTCTTCCCATACAATATATGCTGAAATCAGCCAGTGATTAAGTTTCTCGCCATGTGATGCTTGTGCCTGTGGAATACTGAATCGTATAATATGGGTTCCGCTGTCCATGTTTAGAGGAATCTCTATCGGTGAAACCAGGCTGCCCGGACACCAGTTCGAGCGCGACAAATCAGATGAAGCTAATGACTCTTCTATTTCTTTTTCTTCATATCCTTTTTCCCCAATATATGAGGCCATACGCTTAACCAACCATACACCGGCAGATGGATTATAACGACGAAACGAAGCGCAATCGTTTCGCCATGGGATAAACCGAAAAACCTCTGAATTGTCGACATAAATACTATGTTCCGTCGGTTTAAATTCATCTCCCCCTGAATGTCCTCCATGCCCCGTTGCGATATATTTGATCCGTACGTTTTTGGCCTTCGGAGGGATATGGAAACTCGCTTCAAGGTCCTTGCGACAAAAGATATCCGGATATGATTGTCCCATATAGTAAACCGTGTTGATAATCGGATTTACCGATATTTCTTTTGTTTTTTTACCAAAGACTTCTATATCAATATCGAGATTGACCAGAAACCCTTCTTTCGTCCAAGTGTCAATATAAATCCCTACGTATACACTGTCTTTAAATATTGAGTAAAGATGAGTGATATCCTCACTCCATTCCACGTTTTCCGCCCAACGGTCGATATAAACGGGCTTTTGTTTACTCTCCGAAGAGTCATTCTTACTGTAATAACCGACTCCAAACGGCGTCATGAAACGCATCAATTCAATCACCGGTTGATATTTCTCACTTGCGACGATACCTTTCAGATTCTCGTATTTCATACTGTCGACAAGTGGATATTGCTTCTCTCCTTTGGCAATGTTAATCATATGAATTTCAGAATTATGTGGAATAATAAAACACGAGCCGGTCTTATCCCATGGGTCTCCATCAGAAGAAAGAGTGATGTGAGCTGTCAGCTTCATCTGCAAATTCTGTTCATGGAAAGGTAAGGCGATCTTTTTTAATATGATACGTCCATTTGTGAGGTGAATGATCTTATTGGAATCGGTATAGATGTAATTTTTTTGATATAAATTCGGGTCAAAACAAATTCGTTCATTATCGAAAACTCGAACAGTCTGCCCCGAAACCAACAGGCAACCGGAAGTCCATAGCAGAATACACAAATAGAATGTTTTCATGATCTTCGTTATTTTATTTTTTTAAAGAGACAAATGTAGACACAAAAATAAAACGCACAAACTAACGTGCAAATAAAAAACATTATCGTGCATTTTTTTATACAATCTAAAAAAGTAATTCCTGCTTAGTTGAAATATTTTTGCAAAAAAATCAATGAAGGCATGTTTACCAATTTTTGGTATGAAATATATGAATCCTTAAAAAGAAAGCCCACAAGAGCGATTCTGACGGGTATCGGCATTGCTTGGGGCATTTTTATTCTAATTTTATTAGTGGGAATTGGTTCGGCGTTTGAAAGAGGTGTATTCAAGATATTCAGTGGTTTCTCAAAAAGTATGACTTATGTTTATGCATCCGAAACGTCCTTGGGATATAAAGAAAGCCAAGCAGGCAAACGGATCGCATTTACGGAAGAAGACTTACGGATGTTGAAAGCAGGAATACCGGAAATAACTCATATCTCTCCTGAATCCAGTCGATGGAGTACGGTTTATGCTGATGAAAAAAACGGAAGGTTTGAAATTAAAGGTGTCTATCCGGATTACTTCGAGATAAAACGACTAGAAACAGATAGCGGACGCATATTGAATATATTGGATATGCAGGAGGGCCGTAAGGTTGTTTTAATCGGGGCAAATGTCGCGGAGGTGCTGTTCAAAGATAAACACGCAACAGGGCGATATATACGTATCAATCACGAAATATACCGGATTTCAGGCACAATTAAAAACACGATATTGAGTGCTTATGAAGCTCGAACGATTTATATGCCCTATTCTACATATATACAGTCTTATGCTGATGCCAGAAACTCTCCGACGATGGTATATGCCTTGAAAGACAAGGCTGATGTGGCACAAACTAAGCATCGCGTGCGAAACTTGATGGCACGTAAGTACCGATTTGATCCGAGAGATGACAATGTGTTTTATTTCAATAGTATGGAAGAGCAAGTTAAAGCATTCACAAGTTTATTCTCTATGCTGAAAAAATTTTTGTGGTTCATGGGAATAAGCACATTAGTAAGCGGGGTGATTGGGGTCGGAAACATCATGTATGCAGCAGCCAAAGAACGTACTCGTGAAGTCGGAATACGAAAGTCAGTCGGCGCAAGTGCCGGTATGATAAAGGCCATGTTTTTATGGGAAGCTGTAGCATTAACCTCTATTGCCGGTTATATCGGGATTGCAGCCGGATGGGGAGGATTGAAGATTATCGGATTGTTTATTTCGGAAGATACCGTAATGATGGAAAAGCCCGGTGTGGACCTGCCGACAACAATTGCAGCCGTATTTATTTTGATGATTTCCGGAATTCTGGCCGGATTGAAACCTGCGATATATGCCGCAGAATTAAATCCCGTCGAAGCTCTTAAAGAAGAAATTTGAATCATGAAAATAGTTAAAGCAGTAATTATCATCATGCTCTTGGGATGTCTCGGTTTTGTTCTTTACCGTGTATTGGGCAACAATAGTCAAACACAGAATTCTGACACTGTCTCAGCCGGATACCGCAATATTGAATATAGATTGAGAATCTCCGGTATTATTCTACCGCATAAAGAAATCGAAATAAAATCTACCATATCAGGGGTCTTGGAAAAATTGTTGATACATATAGGTGATGAGGTAGATTTGGGACAGCCTATCGCACGAGTACAATATGTAAAAGACCCGATGGAACATAAGCAGCTACAAAGTCAATTAGAAGTAGCGAAAGAAAAGCTTGATCATGCGGAGGCTATTTTCAGGCGTACAGAAGATTTGTATCGAAAAGGTGTTATTACACTGGAAGAGTATGAAAATGAAAAAAGCAATTTAAGCATTCTTCATTCGAACTATCAGTCGGTTTTGACGGAAATAGGCATGCTAAAAGGTATATATGGGGAAGGGAGTATCTCCAATATTATCACAGCAACAAACAGTGGAACAATCTTGGAATTACCGATTAAAGAAGGGGGCTCTGTGATGGCTAGAGGTACATTGAGCGAGGGGACGACCATTGCAAAGATAGCAGATCTGAAGTTGTTGATTTTCAGAGGAAGTGTTCTCGAATCCGATATGGTGAACCTGCATGTCGGAATGCCGGCGACCTTTACCCTGATGGCGGCAAAAGGCATTCATCTCTATGGGACATTGAACATGATTGCACCGAAAGGGACTATTCAGGAAGGCGTTTCACGTTTTGAAGTAACTGCTAATATAGAGATTCCCGATTCATGTCGCTCATACATCAAAGCCGGATGTACGGTCAATGCCGAAATCGTTATCGACAGAAAGAAACATGTATTGGCATTAGAAGAAAAATATTTTCAGTTCAGTTATGATTCGGTCTATGTGGAAATACAAAAAGAAAACGGCGATTATGAAAAGCGTTTCTTGAAAACCGGCATATCCGACGGTACATATACGGAAATCGTTTCGGGACTGGACAGTTTGGATAGGATAAAAGTAACTGAAAACAAATAAAAAATGAGAGGAATAAATAGACTTTTATTGTTGACAATCGGTGCCTTATGTATGCATCAGTTGTATGGGAAAATTTCCATCCCTATAGCTCGACAATCGTGCAAATATTCGATCGATATCCCTGACGGTTGGGATACGATTCCCCAAAATGTCTTTCTGCAAAAATTGGGAAAATTTCCTTTGGATATCGGATTATATCCTGTCTGCCAAAAGGACTATTTTGACGGAAATTATATTTTTATAAGCTTTTTGCCAACGATGAAAACATTAAATGGTTTTAAATTCGACGCGATAGTTGAAGAAGTGCTTGCAATGAACAGGAAAAATATGCCTGCTAATGACTCATTAAAAATATTGAATAGTAAATCTGAAATCGTAAACGGTAAATATTGTATTCAAACGGAATTTTCTGCATTAAAAGACAGTATTTCAATAGCATGTTTTCAGAGTTTGTATCTTACCAAATTCGGATATATATCCGTGACGGGTTACAAAAAGCCGAATGGTACATATCAGATAAAAGACGTTTCGAAATCAGTACTTAATGGAATAAATGTAGAGAGTGATTATCAATATCAAGAGCCACAAGGGGGGGCTCGTTTTTCGGTGAAGCAGATTCTAATGGCTATAGGTATAGGTTTCGTTGTATATCTTATGTTGGCATATGTGCCGGGATTGCTAAAAAAGAAATGAAATCGTTGCTTTACATATTTCTGTTTTTGTTGCTTATTTCGTTGCATTTGAATATAGGTGGATGGTTTGTTGAATCGCAAGGTTTGTTTTATATTGCGTCATTAGGCGTACTGTTGTTGTCGGCAATTTTGATGCGTAAAGGATTTTGTATCGGCAAAGGAGAATGTCTTATTTCAATTTTGTGTACATACATACTGATTCAAATGGTAGTCAGAGGCCATGAATACGGTTCATATTGGATTTTCTCCGTGGCAATTTTATGGCTGTTGTTTTTTGCTTTCAAAAACTTGTTTCACCAAAACAGGCTTTTTGTAAAATATACTTTTTGGTTTGTTGTGGCAGGTGCCGGCTTGGAAATTCTGTACGGATTTGGTCAACTGTTCGGTTTTATTGGCAACGGAGAGAGTCATTTTATATTGGGTGGTTCATTAAATAATCCGGGTGCTTATGCCGGTTATTTAAGTGCTGTTTTTCCTCTGATACTTTCTGTTTGGCTCATATATGATAAACGCCATAAAAAGGCTGAAAATATTTCTTATGTTTTGGCTTCTTGTCTGATTTTGATGTTTTATCTCATCATTATTTCTCAATCGCGAGGTGCTTGGATTGCATGTTCGGTTGGGAGTCTTGTGGTTTTAAACAATAAGTTTCTGTTCTATAATAAAATCGTTATTTTTTTGAATACAGCGGCAAGAAAATTCGTAGCCGTTGTTTGTTCTGTTTTGCTAATAGCCATTGCCGCATACGCTTTATACCAATATAAGGCAGATTCTGCATTCGGAAGGCTATTGGTGTGGAAAGTAGCATTGCAAAAGCCTTATCAAAATTTGATTGTGGGAGATGGAATCGGCGCTTTCGAGGCGAATTATGGGCATTGGCAATCTGATTATTTTGCAAGGGGGAGCGGTTCTGATGCTGAAAAAAAAGTGGCGGATTATGTAACTTGTGCTTATAATGAACCGTTGCAAATTTTTATTGAGCAGGGTTTATTAGGAGTGTTTTTGTGGGCAGGCGTTTTTGTCGCGGCATTTCGCAGAAAAAAATCTCCATATTCGCCGTTTATTCTCGGTGCAAAAGCCTCGCTTTATGCCATAGCAGTGTTGTCATTCGTTTCTTATCCGTTTCAGACAGCATTGATATATTTACATTTTATCATCTGCTTGGCAATAATCTTCCATAAAAAGCATACTTCGGATTTTGCCGTATTTCCTAAACTTCAATGGATATGTACGGTTGCAGGAACGATTACCCTTGCCTTAGGGTTTATCAATCTGCATGGATATAAGTTGCAGCGAGAAGGGCAGAAATTGGTATTCGAGGGACGGATAGATGTCGGTATTGAAAAATATAAAGAGGCTTACCCTATCTTGAAAGACAACGGAATATTTTTGTTCTACTATGGATCAGCGCTTGCCTTAAAAGGACAATATGATGAAAGTTCTGAACTATTGGAGCAATCTATTCGTAAAACATCAAATCCGAATGGGTATATTTTGCTTGGCAACAATTACCGGAAACAAGGAAAATACAACGAAGCGGAAAGTGCATATAAAAATGTAATTTATCAAATTCCGTCTAAACTGTATTCCAAATATCGATTGGTACAATTGCTGTTGGAACAAGGGCGTGAATCGGAGGCTCGCCAATGGGCGAACGAAATTCTTGCAACCAAAGAGAAAGTGCCTACTACAGCAGCTAAAGAAATAAAAGAAGAAATGAGAAAATTGTTGCAATATGAATCTGTTGATAAATAATTGAATGACAGTAATTCGTGAGAGATGTAAAAGCAAAGTGCAAACAGGAGTACATAAATGTGCGAATTTCTGCATATGATAAGTAAATCAATTCAATTTTTACTTCTTATTTTTGCAATCAATATAAAACATGGATCTTCCTGATATGGATTTGAAGTGATGATTATGTAGAACTTAAAAAAAAGAATGTGCCTATGGGGACGGTATGACAAAAAAGAGATTTTATTCGGTGTATAACCGGAGCAAAGATGATGCGCCTGACAAATTTTATAAAGTGTTTTTACACAGTCGAATTTGTCAAAACTCAGAAAACTTATTTGAGTAAATCTTAGTGTTTGTCGAATTTTCGACGAATGTATTTAGTAAGTAATTGATTTAAAAAAAAAGACAATTTAAATTTAAGACGTAATGAAAACAAATAAAAAAGCGATTTTTGGAATGCTGGTGGCTATGGTTATGTCACTGGGAATGATGGGTGGTATTAATAGCAAAACCAATGATGTTTCTACGCAGCAATGGGCTGCTATTAGCTACTATTGCGGAAATAATTCAGAAGGTACTGCCGGTCAAGTGGTCGGAAAAGCTTTGGGAGGGTGCTTTAGTGGCGCTGCAGCAGGTATTGTAATGGCTGGTATTGCTACTGGTGGTGTTGGTTTAGTTGCTGGTTTAGCTTGGGGAGGTGTTGTTGCATCTTAACTGCAATTATAAAATTATAGATATGAATAATATGAAGAAGATAATATTGTTATTCAGTATAATTCTTGCAATAGCTGGAGGAAGTGCACTGAAAAATAAACAGATTCAAGATGTCTCAGTAAATCAAATAGGAGCCGCTGCCATATATCATGGAGTCACTAGTGAATCTGGAACATGGAGTGATATTGGAGGAGCCATTTGTAGTGCCGGAGGTGGAGCATTAGTTAATGCTGGTGGTTTGGCTACTGGAGCTGCTTGGGCAATAGGTTCAAATCCTGTCGGCTGGGCTATTGGGGGAGCCGCATTGGTTTTGTAAACTATACAATTGCATAAAGTTGCATATAAAAATGCAACTTTATGTGTTTTTCAAAGATTAAAATTACACTATGGACAAAATAGTCTTAATCTATGATATAATATATATATTCGAAGATCGGTATGAATTTAAAGGTATGAGAAGAAAGCCCATTCTAAAGATATTGTATGATTGTTTTTTTTCATCTATGAGTTGGGCATTCTTATTTGTACCTTTATATACTTTACTTTTATTTTTGATAAAAGTGCCTGTTACTTTAGGTATGATTTTAAGCATCGTATCTATATTATGTCTTTTTATGTCAGGTATATATTATGAGCGTCATCGTAATGTTTTTATTGCCAAAGACAGCATAACAAGATCTTATCTTAATAATAAGAAGCGTACTTTAATAATAGAGTATTCTGATGGGAAACGTTATAGAGTTAAAATTTGTGATTTCCCTTCTTGCGAAACTGACAAAAACAGACTTATTTGGAAACTGAAAGAAAAGGGCATACTTGAACAAAAGGATAATATATTACTCCCATTTGACAGTTCGAAAAAAAATCATAAAATGAATCTCTGTTTTAGTGGTATAGGATTTATTCTCTCTCTCCTTGCCTTAATGACAGTAAGAGTATTTCCACACAACTATATTATTATCATAGTAGGTGTTGTGGGATTATTACTATGTGCTATGATTGGCTTCTATAGCTTTTATAAAATATTTAGGAGATAAGCTGTATGTTTCCATGTAGTTAGTGTTAGAAAACGTACTAACTGTTGAATGATACATCCTTTTAAAATGCATAAAATATTTATGAAGGAAAATAAACATTTTATTATCAGTGTTGTCATAGCAATAACCGTATCGCTTATTACATCATTGTTTTTCTATTTAGGGAAGCTCTTCGATTTTATTCCATACGGAACACATAAAGGTGGTCTCATTTCTGCTGCTGGTGTCGGAATAATAGCACTTGTTTGTTTCACGGTTATATATTGTTGGTATAGATACCAAAAGAAGAAGACCAATTAAACATCTTTTATTGGAGATATGAAAGGCAAATCTTTTTTTATAGCTATAATGATATCTTTTCTAATATGGCTGCTTCCTTTCATAGGCAGGATTTTCTTTATAGAAATGCCGATAATAGAATCTTCGGATGCCGCTCAATATGATTCGGTCATATCTGAAATAACGGAGTCATTGGATCAGGACAACCATTTTGAAGCATTTCTTTTGATTTTTAAAAACAATATTTTGGGGTGTGCTATAAACATTGCCGGTGGTGTTTTTTTAGGTCTTGGAACAATCATAAATTTATTTATAAACGGATTTGCTTCTGCTGATATATTTAAAAATGTATACGATTCAGGTTTCGGACTGCATAATATTTTAAAAACAACACTGCCCCACAGTTTTGAGCTAATAGGCTTTTGGCTATCCGGTGCTATTGGTTTAAGTATTGCTTGGGAGTTGATTTTGTTTATGAGAAATCAAGATATTTTTAGTGTGAAATTTTGTAAATGGTTGGTTTTGTGGTTAACTGTTGTATTCATAATTATTCTGATTGCTGCTTTTGTAGAAGCTTATATTTCCGTAACGATGCTCTGATGGACCATTTTTTTGAAAGACTTATCCAAATTCCTAAATTATACGGAACTATTGTAGTTCTGGTATATAGTATTCTTGTGTCGGAATATATATCTTCGATCAATAAGTTGTTTATGACACGTGGTATAGAGATTACAAGCATATTAAAAACATTTATGCAATTGAATTTTGTTATGACAATTCTTTCCGGTATTGTTGTTTGGATTGTCTTATGCTTGTTATTTCATTTGACAGCTTTGCTTTTTAATGGAAAAGCGATTTTCGGAAGATTCCTTATCGCGGCATCTTATCCTTATGTTATTCCGGCAATAGTTGTATTTATCGCTATCTTGATGTTGGAAAATGTGGAAGTTCCAGATACGGATGATATTGTCCAAATACTTAAACAAAATAACAGGTTTCAATTTATCGTCAATATGGTAAACTATTCATTTATTCCGTATTACTTAATTGTTTCTTGGATAATCCATCATTTATACAGACTGAAATATCCATATGCGATGCTATCCGTAGCCGTTCCGATATGTACAATATGGGGAGTAACAGAACTTTTCAAACTGATATAGAAAGATACATGAAATATCTTGTCATTTTCATTCCCATAATTTTTTTATCTTCTTGCTACCATATTTCTGATGATATTCCAGACGATACGGCAAAAGTTTTACGTATGGCAGGCAATAACCGTTCTGAGTTGGAACGTGTATTGGAATATTACAGAGGCGACTCGTTGAAATTCAGAGCCGCATGTTTTCTGATAGCAAATATGGCCGATGAATATGCCATTGTTCCCACTGATACTTCGGATATCTATATTCGTTCTTTTCCCGAACTTAAAATGATACATGAAGAACAAGCTTGGGAGCCATCCATATCTAAAATCGGCGCGTATTTAGATTCGATAAGGTCGATAAAAAAGCCTCAAATGACAATCATTCGGGATATCAACGTCATAACTGCGGATTTTCTGATTGAAAATATCGACTTGGCATTTACTGCCTGGGAAAAATTTAATGGATCGGATGCTTATGCTTTTGAGGCGTTTTGTGAATATGTGCTCCCTTATCGTCTTGAGCACGAACCATTGAATCATTGGCGTAAAACAGCTTATGAACGTTTTGGACATTTATTGGATTCCGTAACAGGGGGTTATGATATAGCCAAAAGAGTGGTAAAAAGTAATATGATATGGTATAATGCAGGAATGTCCAAATTTCCTTATCCGCTAACACTCGATTCTCTTTTAAATCTTCACTGGGGAGATTGTGATCAGATGGCATATTGCCTGACTGCTGTATTGCGTGCCATTGGGATACCGTCGGCAATCGACTTCACACCTGTTTGGGCTAATCGTAGTGGAGGACATAAATGGAATATCGTCATAGATCGTAAAGGTCATACGGTCGATATGGGTTTCGGCCATGATGCCTCTAACGAATTTGCATATAAAATTTCCAAAATCTATCGCTTATCTTTTGCCGATCAACAATATATAAATGTAGGAAAAAACAATACAGCGTTTTCGTTTTTTTATCATCCGGATTGGAAAGACGTCACTTCGGAGTATAAAGACATGGCAATTTCAGATATACGTATAAAAACAAACAAGAAAGAAAGCGAAGGATACCTCTGCACATTCGACAATTCTATGTGGATACCCGTAGCAAAAAGTTATTTATCAGGAGATGTTTTGATTTTTAACACTGTCGGTAGAGGTGATTTCAGAAAAGAACAGATGCGTTCATACAGAAATTCGGGAGATGGCATTGTATATCTTCCGGTGGGTATACAAAACAATCGGATAACACCGTTAGCACCTCCATTGATCTTGCGGGAGAACGGATTGCAGACAATTTTGAAAGCAGAACTGAAAAAAAAACAAACGATTCATATCAATCGAAAGTATCCTAAATATGGACATATTATTCAATATGAGCGTATGATGTTAGGAGGACGATTTGAGGCATCGAACTGTTCCGATTTTTCACCGAAAATACTATTATGCGATATTAAATATATACCCGATCAACCAGTTAAGGATACATGTATTAACATGCCAAGGTCTTATCGCTATGTTCGTTATGTTGCTCCGGAACATTCGTGGGCAAATGTTGGAGATATAGCTTTTTATTCGGATACAAGAAAATTACATGGCATTCCTTTCTCTTCATCGACACATGGTGGTGGGCAAGATGTGAATCGTGCTTTCGATGGAAACATAGACACGTATTTTCATACGAATAATGAGAATGGAGCTTTCGTCGGATTGGATTTTGGGCATCCCGAACGAATTACTCGTATTCTATATTCTCCCCGTACGGATAATAATGACGTTATTCCCGGAGACGAATATGAACTGTTTTATTGGGATAATGAATGGTGTTCCTTAGGTAAATGTATCGCGAACGGTTTTGAATTAGTATACGATAATGCACCATCAAATGCGCTCTTTCTTCTTCATAACCATACGCGAGGCAAAGAAGAACGCCCCTTTACTTATGAACATGGTAAACAGATTTGGTGGTAATGAAGGTTGAAATTTTTCAAAACAAAAGAGGCGGATATATGCAATAGTGTCCTAAAAGTTTTTCCTCAGGGTAGACGAGTCCGTAGTCTGGAAGCAGATCGGCTCCTATACGAGCTTTTTTTGATTTTAGGGGTATCCCCCCCTCCTGTTGAAAGAGCTGATTTTCGGTTTCCGGCGGAGGGGTAAACGGTTCATTGATTCATTGTATCAGATCATTAGTGTCCCGTAAAAATTGGGACGGTTAACTATTAATCAAATAGCCCCGGAATAAGGGGGTCAATCTGTTCTTTGACATCATTGGAATCAGTCTTGCTGAAGAGGCCTTGGAGAGGGGGCTTGTCCGTCAATGAGATGCTGAGGATCTGCAACACCTCGTAGGTTGAGCGTTCTAACTTCATGTCATGCTGTACAATCGCCACCAAACAGTAAGTTATGATGGCCACGTTTATCTGGATGCGAGCCGCATTCTCTGTCGTACCCCAGAACTTCCTGATTTTGAGATGCTGCTTCATCCACTTGTGGAAGAGTTCGATCTGCCATTTGTTTTTGTACAAGCCAAGGCGACCTCAAGAGCTGTCAGGTGGAAGACGTTGGTAAGGAAGGCGAAGTCGCGGTCCTACTCGTCATCATGGTATCTGACAAACCTGAGTTCTTCGGGGTACTTCTCAAAGGAAGTCTCCTCCGTCAGGATAATCTCTGAATCAGTGAGCACGTTTTCCGGAAGTCGCCGCCATCTGACGCACTTGTACCGGAGGTTTTTCTTGGCCCTCACGATGAAGAAGGAATCCCTCTTGTGAATCTTGAAGAGTTCCTTGAAGGCGTTGTAGCCACGGTCGAACACATAATACGAACCTGACTCGTAGGGAATCTCGCACATCACCTTGGAATCGTGAACCGAGGCCTTCGTGATGTGGAAGAACGCCGGCACGAAAGTTTCCAAATCGTAAAGGAAATGAACCTTCACGCCCGCCTTTCCTTTTTCGGAACTTAGCCCACCAGAAGACCGCCAGGCACAGCGGTATCGTTGTAAAGTCGAACGCATAGACGTTCCCGTTCAGATTGAAGATATCCACCACACATTTGCTCCGGGCCTGGGCCATCATGTAGAAGGCGAAGTCTTCGAAAATCCGATAGTCCCTGTCTTGATTGACCCTTGCCAGTGTCGTCTTGGTGACAGGCTTGTAGCCCGTGCTCATGTGGTAGCACTTCGGTTGATGGGCTTCCAGTGCGACAATCAGGTCGCGCAGGCTTTCACGGTTACTGAGTTGGCCAAATATCATGACAAGCAGCTGGTTCCAGCAGGTGAAGTGCTTGACATAATGGCCCCCCTTGTACTTGCGAACAAAGTCGTTGAACAGGCTTCTGTTCAGAAAAGAAGTGAGTTGAGAGAAAACATACTTTGAAACGTACATGCGTCATCCAAATCTTACAGATGGTAAATTTGCGAAATCAAATCCGTTTCACTTTAAAATCACTCGTAAAAAAACTAATTTCCAATCATTTCAAAGAACGTTTGACCCGTTTTAACGGGACAGCAATGAAGAGAACCATATAAAATAGCCGCATGAAGCAAAGGTAAAGAGATATAAAAAGAAGAAGAGGATGTACCATAAAGAATGATTTTTGATACACCCTCTTTTCATGAAAATGCAGATTTTCTCACTCAGAAAGAGTAAACCCTTCGGGGATCGTAAATTTCTCGGCCGGAATCTCTGTATTTTCCTGAATGTCAATTGCTTCCTCGATTACGGTCATTCCGCCGACCTGCGCCTCCGTCTTTAACGGAATGCCTTTCCAGAGCCACAACGTACTCAGAAATGTCTGCCCCATCTCTGTCAGTTCCAATGAAATTTTTTTGCATGGACGATCCAAGAAGTCTTCTTCACCCAACTCCTGATATTTATATTTTTCTTTTTGCTCGTCCGTCAGAGTCAAAAAGTTATTCAGTTTGTCAGGCTTCTCTATCCGTTGAACGGTCTTTGCGTCCAAATCGATACTGGCAATCGAATTACCCTCATCAAGCGTACGCATATGCTTCTCCGTACCGGCGGCGTTAACGGTCGTTTCCACCGCTTCCATCTTCCCATAGTCATCGAAATACAATGTACTTTCGACTTTCTGCCCCATCACAGTCGACACTTTTTTAACGATGCCCGACTTGATTTCATACTTGGCTTCCTGCGCCATTCCCATTCCCGCTGTCATCATCAGCAGCATCACAAACCATGTTTTCTTCATGTTCTTTCGGTTTTTAGTGTTAATAACTCATTTTGTTTTTCACATCCTCCGCTGCACGTGCCCAACGGATTCCGTGTTTTCTATGAAACAATCCGAGTGATGAGATAGTTTTGAAAAAAGTTTTTTGGGACTGCAAATCCCCGTATGTTACAAGAAAAGTCGACGATTTAATATGTTCAATTTTTTGTCTACTTTTAATCCGCCGGATTAAGTTGCTTTTGTCTTTACCGGAATGGGTTCAGAAGTTTAAAGAGCCAAGAACAGACATCAAGAGAGTTGGCGGTCACTTTTACAAGTACCCAATGGAATACTGCTATAACAAGCAGAAGAAGCGGACAGATAACATTAATCTGAGCATCTCTGTTATCCTTTTGCAAATATTTGGGCCCATTGCAAATCGACGGGCGTAGTGATTTTGATGTTTCTGCGGTTACCATCGACTAAATAAATGGGATATCCTGCAGTCTCGACGAGTGACGCGTCGTCGGTAAATTGCGGTTGGTAAGGTTGTTCGTAGGCATGGCGCAACCAGTCGGCTCGAAAGACTTGTGGTGTCTGCACGATGCGCAATCGTTCCCGGTCGAACGGACGGTTTTTCGTCCCGTCGACTTCGCGCACGGAGTCGATCATGGGAAGGACAGGGACAGCAGATCCGAACTGCCCGGCTACGGTGAAGCACGCATTGATCACGGCTTGTGAAACGAAAGGACGTACGCCGTCGTGCACGGCAATCAGCCTGTCACCATCGGTACTTTGCAACCCGTTACGCACCGAGTGGAAACGTGTCTCTCCTCCATGCACTACACGGTGCGGTATCGTGCAATTTAATTCACGGCAGAGCATCTGCCAATAAGCTTGATGTTCTTCGGGCAGGACGAGGATCTGTTCGGCCTTTGCATCCCAACGAAAAAAAACTTCCATGGTGTGCATCAGAACCGGGCGACCGTGCAGCGGAATGAACTGCTTCGGCAGCTCGCCGCCCATACGCAAGCCTTTGCCGCCTGCCACAAGAATGACCGTGCGTCTCATGTATTATATATTATACCTGATCCAACGTATCGAGAATCTTCTTCACCTCTTCGTCGGCTTTGAAGAGTTTTTCTCTGCACAGCTTAATCAGCCGGCTGGCTTCTTTCACTTTTTCCGAAAGCACGTCTACATCCAGTTCACCGCTTTCGATATCGTGAATGATGCCCCGAAGTTTCTCAATCGCCTTATTGTATGACTCCTTTTTTTCTGCCATGGTTGTTCTATCTGTTTATGTTAAAATTTTTCCTTTTCGTTCGCCGTCGGTAAACCGGACGGATATTTCGTCGCCTGCTGATAAGTCGGCCGCATGTTTGACAATTTTTCCATCCTTAAGCGTCAACGTATAGCCTCGCTTCAGGATATGATCCGGCGATGCCAGCTTGATATGCTGTTCGCTGAGTGCAAGCTCATGGGTGTGGCGGGTCAGCATCGCACTGACCGCTTTCTGGATATGCATGGGAGCGTGTTCGAGCTGTTCCGTATGCTTCTCAAGGAGTTGTGGCACGGACGACAGACGGGCGGCCAGCGTGTGTAAGCTTGTTCGATGACGCTCAAGATGTCCGGTGACGAACACCGGAAAACGTGTGGCCAATATCTGCCATGTCGTTTTCTTTACTGTCAGCTGGTTGCGTGTCGCTTCGCAGACGGTTCTCCGCAGCTCGTCGAGCAGGGCAAGCTGCTCTGCCATGCGGTTGATCAGAAACGCGGCCACGGCCGTCGGCGTTTTCATACGCGTATGCGCTACGTTATCGACGACCGAATCGTCGCGTTCGTGCCCGATACCGGTAATGATCGGCAAGGGGAATTGCGCACAGTTGGCGGCCAGCGTATATGAGTCGAAGCTGCTTAAATCGGCTGCCGAGCCTCCGCCGCGAATCAGTACGACAACATCGAACAGTTCGCGATGAGCGTAAATCCGGTCTAATGCGGCGATTACGCTTTCCTCCGTTTTCTCACCCTGCATCAGTGCCGGGAAAAGTTTGACGTAGAATGGAAAGCCGTAGTCGTTATGGATTAGCTGATTGACGAAGTCTTCGTAGCCGGCTGCCGTCGGTGAGGAGATAACTGCGATGCGTTGGGGCAGTATGGCTAATGTAAGTTCCTTATTCAGGTCGAATACGCCTTCTTCCTGTAAACGGCGGATCACCTCCATACGCTTCCGGGCCATGTCGCCAAGCGTATAGGACGGATCGATATCGTGAACGGTCAGCGAGAGCCCGTACAGCTCATGGTATTCGACGGAGACATTGACTAATACTTTCAGGCCGGAGATGAAGGTTTGTCCCGTTTCCTGCTCGAAATACGTTCTCAATACCGCGAAATTACGCGCCCAGATCGTGCCGCGCGACTTGGCGACGAGTTGTCCTGTTGTCTCGTCTTTTTCCACAAATTCGAGATAGCAGTGTCCGGAGGTTGCATTGACACGCACCTCACTCGTTTCGGCACGTACCCAATACGTACCGGGCAGTGCCTCGTCGAGAGCAGTTTTCACCAACCGGTTCAGCTGCGTCAGCGACAGGGCGTCCGGCCGTTCGCTTCGGATGTCGTTAAAGGAGTTCATTCATCTCCTTTCTGTATGCTTTATACATGTCCGGCACGCCATATCCCAGTTCCGCGTCCGGATGTTTCGATCGGGAAGCCGTTTGCCGGATCAAGTTAATCAGTTCTTTATTTTTCAGCCACGAGAGCGACTGCCAGAGGCATGCGCAAAGCCCTGCCAGTGTGGGGGTGGAAAAAGACGTGCCGTCGACCCATTGAAGCCGGCCGGCCGCGTTGATCACGCAGACGTTCGTACCCAGTGCAACCACATCGGGTTTCACCCGATAGTCGGCCGTCAATCCGGTAGAGCTGAAAGCGCTCTTCGTTTTTTCGGTGGTTACGGCGCCTACGGTGAGTATGTTGGGCGCATCGGCCGGGAAGGTGATCTTCTGCCATTCGTTTTTCCCCTCGTTCCCTGCGCTGCAAATAATCAGCATGCCTTTTCTTGCCGCTTCTTCGGCTACGCGTGTGATAAACGCTGTCTTTCCGTCCAAATCAGCATGAGTATAAACCGGTTCCGTATCGAACTGGAAATAGCCCAGCGAGCAGGTGACGAGATCAACCCCGACACTGTCGGCATATTCCAGCGCCGCTGCATAGAAATCTTCTTCGATCGGATACTCGCCTCTTGTATCTTCGCTTTTGATGAGCAGATAAGACGCGTCGGGCGCTGTGCCGACCATCACGCCGGGCAGGTTGGCTGCCATACACGATAAGACTTTCGTTCCGTGATCATCTTCGCAAAAGACGCTGTTCCCGGGAAAAGACATGTTGCGTGTTCCGATAATATCGGTCGAAGTAAACGCTGCAATCTTGTCTACGTGCAGGAAGCCGGCATCGATAACGGCAATGCGCATCCCCTTCCCTTGTCGACCGGCCTCGTGCAGCCGCACTCCGTTCAGTATCTCGATCTGTGTCGTGGCATGTCCGTAATATGCCTGTGATACCGTGTCGTACGATTCGAATACGCCTGTATCGTCCGGACAATCGACTTGCTGCAACCGGTTCCGGCCGTGCCATACGCACCGGACGGAATCGACGATCGGCAAGGCTTTCAGCCGGTCGGCAATCAGGCTGTCGGTATGTTCGATCACGACGGTGTTCATCCATTTACTTTGCGTAATTATTTGTCCGCCCGTAGCGCCGACCGTGCGAATATACCCGGGTGAAATCGGGATGTCGGAAACCGACAGCTCAACCCCGCGCTTTGTTCGCCTTTCGACCGACTCGGCCGAAAGGTAAAGCCTCGCATCCGTCCGGCCCGGAGCTTTTACTCCCTTATCTTTCAAATACACCCGAAAGCAGTAGCTTTTGCCGTCTGCGGCCGAGAGACTTTCCGGCATGCACGTGCACAAATACAGTCCTGTCAGCATGCCGAGATATTTCCATCGTTTGCTTGTCTTCACCTCGTTTTGTATTTTCGCACAAAAGTAATATAAAACGGTATGCACTCCCATTTGATCCTTCTTGCCTTTTGTTATTTTAACATTGATGTCGGAGTAGGGGAGTATCTTTTCAAAAAAACGTACTTTTGGCTTGCCGTATTTCCGGAAGGAATACTACTTTTGTCGGGCGTTAGCGTTTTTTGATCGTTGTTACACGGGGATGAGAACGACATAAAGTCTCCCGGATAAAAAATTACAAAACAAAGCAATAGTAAGATGAAACTGTACATTCCGGCCGATTATCGGCCGACTTTGGCTTCGGAGGATATGGAAGAGGCTATCAAAATGTTGAAACGGGTTTTTCAGGAAGAACTGGCGGCCACATTGAAACTGCGGCGGGTAACCGCTCCGCTCTTCGTTTTTTCAGGCACCGGGATGAATGACGACCTGAACGGGGTGGAGCGTGCCGTATCGTTTCCCATTAAAGATATGAACGACCGTCGCGCCGAAGTGGTGCACTCGCTGGCTAAATGGAAACGGATGAAGCTCGGCTTTTACAATATCCCGCCCGGCGAAGGGCTTTATACTGATATGAACGCGATCCGCGCCGATGAGGAACTGGACAATATTCATTCGATCTACGTTGATCAGTGGGACTGGGAGCGTACGATCCGTGCCGAAGACCGTCATCTCGATTTTCTGCGTATGATCGTCGATCAAATTTATGGCGTTCTCAAGACGGTGGAAGAAAAGACGTACCGTTCTTTTCCGCATATTACCCCGTTTCTGCCGGAGAAGATCACGTATCTGCATGCCGAAGAGTTGCTGGCTGCCTGTCCGGACATGTCGCCTAAAGACCGGGAGTATGAGGCGGCGAAGAAATACGGTGCGATTTTCATCATCGGAATCGGGGCAACCCTCTCGAACGGCGAGAAACATGACGGCCGCGCTCCGGATTACGACGACTGGTCGACCCCGACGGTTGACGGGCATCGGGGACTGAACGGCGACATTATCCTGTGGAACCCGGTCCTCGACGCACCGCTCGAAATATCGTCGATGGGGATTCGTGTCGACAGGGAAGCGATGCTTCGTCAGCTCAAACTCGAAAATTGCATGGAACGCCGGTCGCTGGCGTTTCACAGGGCGTTGCTGAACGGTGAGATTCCGCTATCGATAGGGGGAGGCATCGGGCAGTCGCGCTTGTGCATGTATTTCCTCCGCTGCGCGCATATCGGCGAGGTGCAGGCGTCGTTATGGTCAGACGAGATGATCGAACAATGTAGAGCAAATCATATCATTTTGAAATAAAAACGAATCCCGGTAATCGTTATGAGTACGTTACGATTTAAAGCAGTAGAAGAGGCTTTCAGGAAGAAAGCGCTGGACGTTCAGGCGCCCGAAGGGCCGATGTCCGGGTTTTACGGAAAATATGTTTTTACGTATTCCGTCATGAAAAAATATCTGTCGAAAGACACGATCAGCGTCATCAAGGATGCTGTGGAAAAAGGACAGACGTTAGACCGCGGCATTGCCGACCACGTAGCCGCAGGCATGAAGATGTGGGCGATGGAGCTGGGCGCCACGCACTACACGCACTGGTTTCAGCCGTTGACCGATGGGACGGCGCAGAAGCACGACTCGTTCATCGATTACGTAGATGGGCCGGGCGAAAGCATTACCGAAGAATTTTCCGGCAAATTGCTGGCGCAGCAGGAGCCGGACGCGTCGAGCTTTCCGAGCGGAGGCATCCGCAGCACGTTCGAGGCGCGCGGATATACGGCTTGGGACCCTTCGTCGCCGGCATTTGTCATGGACGACACGTTGTGCATCCCCACCATTTTCATCTCTTATACCGGTGAAGCGCTCGACCTGAAAGCTCCGCTGTTGAAAGCCGTCAATGCCATCAACAAGGCTGCGACAGACGTGTGTCATTATTTCGACCCGAACGTGAAAAAAGTGTCGTCTTATCTGGGATGGGAGCAGGAGTATTTTCTTGTGGACGAAGGGTTTTACGCTACACGCCCCGACTTGTTGATGACCGGGCGGACACTGCTCGGGCATGAGTCGGCCAAGAACCAGCAACTCGAAGATCACTATTTCGGTTCAATCCCGACGCGTGTCACGGCATATATGAAAGACCTCGAATTTGAGGCCTGCAAATACGGCATCCCGCTCAAAACGCGCCACAACGAGGTTGCTCCGAACCAGTTTGAACTGGCACCGATCTACAGCGAAACGAACCTTTCCATCGATCAGAACCAGTTGATCATGTTGCTGATGAAAAAGGTAGCCCGTCGTCACGGCTTTCGCGTGTTGCTGCATGAAAAACCGTTTGCCGGCGTGAACGGCTCCGGCAAGCACTGCAACTGGTCGATCGGTACGGACACAGGCGTGGGGCTGCTTACCCCGGGCAAGACGCCGGAAGAGAATCTGCGCTTTATCACTTTTCTCGTCAATACGCTGATGGCTGTTTATAAACACAACGGCTTGCTCAAGGCATCCATCAGCTCGGCTACGAACGTGCACCGTCTGGGAGCACACGAAGCGCCGCCGGCCATCATCTCCGCCTTCCTCGGCACCCACATGAACGATATCCTCAATAAGATGGAGCAAAGTACGACGGAAAAGGTGATCATCCTCGATAAAAAGAAAAAGCTGCGGCTCGGCATAGCCCATATCCCGGAGGTGCTGCTTGATAATACCGACCGTAACCGTACATCGCCCTTTGCTTTTACGGGTAACCGCTTTGAGTTTCGCGCTGTCGGATCGTCGGCTAACTGCTCGTCGGCCATGACGGCGCTCAATGCCGCGGTGGCAGCGCAACTGATGGAGTTCAAGGCGTCGGTCGATACGAAGATCGCACAGGGCGAAACGAAGGAACGGGCTATCTTTGAAGTGCTCAAAGAGTATATCCGCATCTCAAAACCAATCCGCTTTGAGGGCAACGGATACAGCGAGGAGTGGCGGCAAGAAGCCAAGAAGCGAGGACTGAACTGCGAAACGAGTGTGCCCGAAATCTTCCGCATGTACACAAGTCGCGAGAGTGTGGAGATGTTTGCCTTGACGGGGGTGATGAGTCGTAAAGAACTTGAGGCACGCAACGAGGTGAAATGGGAGATATACACGAAAAAGATTCAGATCGAGGCACGTGTGCTGGGCGATTTGGCCGTCAACCATGTCATCCCGATTGCTACGCGTTACCAGTCGCTGCTGCTCGACAATGTGTACAAAATCAAGGCCGTTTATCCTCCTAAGCGGGCGAAAGAGCTTGCGTCGATGGATGCTGCGCTGATCGAAGAAATTGCCGGGCATGTAAGCGCCATTAAGTGTAATGTGGATGCGATGATTGAGGCGCGTAAGGTAGCAAACAGGATCACCGACGAATATGCGAAAGCGGTCGCATACCACGATAAGGTGTGGCCATATTTCGACGTGATTCGTTACCATGCCGACAAGCTGGAACTGATTGTAGACGACGAGATGTGGTCGTTGCCGAAATACCGCGAGTTGCTCTTTATCCGGTAAGCCCGACGGCGGTGTGTCATAACGGGCGAACTGCTTCGTTGCTTGCGGAATGCAAGCTCGGTCACATACGTTAGTATGCTCCCTCGTTCGCATCCTTAGCGCCTTGCATTTCACCTATTCTGACACACCTAAAAAGGGTGGTCTCAAACATTGTGTTTTATATACCCTCAAAGTGTTCGGAATTTTGCTAATTTTGCCAAAAAAAACGATACGATGATGAAATACGGATATGTGAAAGTAGCGGCCGGTGTGCCGCCGGTACGGGTGGCCGACTGCCATTACAATACAGTGCAGATCGAACAGATGATTCGCCGGGCGGAAGAGCAGGGCATACAGTGGATCGTGTTCCCTGAACTGTCTGTGACCGGATATACATGCATGGATTTGTTTATGCAGGAATGCCTGTTGCGCGAAGCCGAACAGGCGCTGCTGGAACTCGTGCAGCGTACGAAAGCCGTTGATGTCGTATGTGTTGTGGGGATGCCGCTGGCGGTTGAGAACCGCTTGCTTAATGCGGCTGTCGTTTTTCATCGCGGCGAAATCCTCGGAGCTGTACCGAAAACATATTTGCCCGACTGCGGGGAGTTTCAGGAGACGCGGTGGTTCACCTCGGGTGAAGACGTAACGACGCGAACCGCTCGCATTGGCGCGACGACCTGCCCGATGGCGCCGCGCTTGCTCTTTACCTCCGGCTCCGCAGCCGTAGGGATCGAGATCGGCGAAGACCTCTGGATGCCTGTCCCGCCCAGCTCGGTGATGGCCTTGCAGGGAGCGAACATTATCCTCAATCTATCGGCTGGCAGTGAACAGACGGGAAAGAACGATGATTTGAAGATGTTGATCCGGCAACAGTCGGCACGCTGCGCGGCGGGCTATGTGTATGCCTCGGCGGGGTTCGGCGAGTCGACGACCGACCTTGTCTATGCCGGAAAGGCTTTTATCGCCGAGAACGGGACGATGCTGGGCGAGTCGGATCGTTTCTCGCTGAACGAGAAACTGCTCATCAGCGAGATTGATGTTGCAGCGCTGTGTCACGATCGGCTCGTGAAGACGAACTTTTCAAAAGGCGCTTCCGTATTACGCTGCAGTGAACCGCTGTGCGTTCCCTTACGCTTGCCCGAAAGAAAAGAAACTGCCCTGACACGTTTCATCGATCCGCATCCGTTCGTTCCCTCGACCGGTGCCGAATATGACGAACGTTGCAACGAAATATTCCGCATCCAAACGAATGCGTTGGCCAAGAGGCTAGTGCACACGCAGATCAAGCATGCCGTCATCGGCGTATCCGGCGGGTTGGACTCCACGCTGGCGCTGATGGCCACGGTGATGACCTTCGACGCCCTCAATCTGCCGCGCAAACAGATTCACGGCGTCACCATGCCGGGCTTCGGTACGACCGGGCGGACCTACCGCAACGCCGTCGCCCTGATGGAAGCATTGGGCATCACGCTGCACGAGATATCAATCAAGGCCGCTTGTCAACAGCACTTCAAAGACATCGGTCATGACGGCGTGACACAGGATGTGACCTACGAGAACGTGCAGGCGCGTGAGCGCACACAAATCCTGATGGATCTGGCCAACCTCAAGAACGGACTTGTTATCGGTACCGGCGATTTGTCCGAACTTGCACTCGGCTGGACAACGTATAACGGCGATCACATGTCGATGTATGCCCTTAACGCCGGCATCCCTAAAACGCTCGTACACTCTCTGGTCAAGTGGATCGCCACTCATCGTGCAGGGGAGGTTACCCGCGAAACGCTTCTTGACATTGCCGATACGCCCGTTAGCCCCGAACTCTTATTGGCGGGTACCGACGATACGAATCACCAGAAGACGGAAGACCTTATCGGACCCTATGAATTACACGACTTCTTCATCTATCACTTGATACGCTTCGGCGCATCGCCGGCCAAGATATTTTTTTTAGCCCGCCAGGCTTTCGGGAAAAACTATGCGCCCGAAGAAATCAAGCGGTGGCTGCAAATCTTCGTGCGCCGTTTCTTCACACAGCAGTTTAAACGAAACTGCATGCCCGACGGCCCGAAAGTGGGTACCGTCAGCCTTTCGCCTCGTGGCGACTGGCGCATGCCCAGTGATGCCTCAGCAGTGCTCTGGCTCGAAGAAGTCGAAAATCTGTAGAGTATAATAGAATGATGAAACGTCTGAAAATACTTTGCCTTTTGTGGATGACATTTTGCCTGCCCGAACTCAAGGCGCAGACCGTAGGACTTGTTTTGAGTGGTGGCGGAGCGAAAGGTGCTGCCCATCTGGGGGTGATCAAAGCGCTCGAAGAAAATAACATCCCGATCGATTATGTGGCGGGAACCTCCATCGGGGCGATTGTGGGTAGCCTCTATGCTATGGGCTATACGGCCGACGAGATGCTGGAATTGATGCTCTCGGACGAGTTCGGCTACTGGCAGAAAGGAACTGTCGAAGACGAGTATGTCTACTACTTTAAGAAACCTGACGATACACCGGATTTCATGCACTTCTCCATCGATTTCTCCGATTCCATGCAGATCCGTACCAATCTCCTTCCGCAAAGTATCATCAATCCCATCCAAATGAATCAGGCTTTCATGGCTCTATACGCACAGTCTACGGCCAAGTCGGGATGGAATTTCGACCATCTCTTCGTTCCGTTTCGCTGCATCAGCTCCGATGTGTATAATAAAAAGGCCATCATCTGGCGGAATGGCGATTTGTGCGAAGCCGTGCGTTCGTCCATGACGTTTCCGTTCTTCTTCAAACCTGTCTGGAAAGATGGTGTCCCCCTTTTCGACGGAGGGATTTATGATAATTTCCCGGTCGATGTCATGAAGTCGGATTTCGACCCTGATTTTATTTTCGGATCATCTGTGGCCGGAGCTGCCAAACCATCGACCGATCCGATGAAACAGATCGAAACGATGGTCATGCAAGCCACCGATTATCATGTGGACGAAGAAGACGGCATGATGTTACAGTTCAACTTTCCGAATGTCTCACTGCTCGATTTTCAACGTGCGAAAGAGCTGATGGACATCGGCTATCGACGTACACTCGAAATGATCGACTCCATCAGACAGCGTGTACTTAGAGAAGTGCCGCAAAGCGAACTTAACACACGTCGTAAGGCATATAAAGAAAGTCTCCCCCCCCTCAAATTCGGAAATATTTACATCACGGGTGTGACCGAAGCCCAGCGTCGCTATGTGCGTGAACAACTGCATCGCGATATCAACGGCGAATTCTCAATGGAGGAATTCAAACAAGCTTATTTCAAGATGCTTTCGGATTCGAAAATCAAAGAAATCATTCCTCATGCCGTATATAACCGTAAAAATCAGAACTTCGATCTGTACCTCGATATTAAAATCGGAGAAGAACTAAACGTCAGTATTGGTGGAAATATCTCTTCTCATCAGGCAAACCAGCTGTTTCTCGGCTTAGATTATCAGAGTCTCGGCGAACAGGCCGTCGACCTCAATGCAAATGTGCAGATGGGAAACTCATTCAGTGGAGTTTCCCTGAACGGACGTGCTTATCTACAAACTTCCATTCCGATGTATCTGCATCTTCAAGCCGTTTTCTCGTACCGCAAATACATGCAAAATCAGTCGTTGTTCTATGAAGACCTTCTTCCCGCCTTTATTAAAAAACGCGAGAAATTTGTCAAACTTAAACTTGGACTTCCTTTTATGACGAAAGCTAAAGCGGAATTCGGATTGGGATACGGACGATTGAGCGATGATTATTATCAGCGAAGTGACATTTCGTTCGCCGAGTCGAAGTTCGACAAAAGCTGGTATGATCTTTTTCGCACTTCCGTACGGATTGAGAGTAACTCGCTCAATGCAAAACAATATCCCACCGGAGGGAAGCAGTACTTTCTCACAGCACAATACGTGACCGGGAAAGAGACTTATCGCCCCTCGGGCGGAGAGCGCACTAAACAGCCCGTGCAAAGCTGGCTTCAAGTGAAAGGACGACTCGAAAACTATTCCATGATAAGTCGTCGTTTCCGGTTCGGAGTTATGGCAGAAGCGCTTCTTTCAAGTAAGAATCTGATGAGTAACTATACGGCTTCCATATTGCAGGCGCCGGCATTTGCTCCTACGCCGCACAGTAAAATTACCTTCAACGAAGGTTTTCGTTCCAATCAGTACGTTGCTGCCGGTATCATACCTGTCTTTACCTTCAACGAAATGCTGCATCTGCGTATCGAAGGATACGGGTTTCTGCCTCTTTATCCGATCGAAAAAGAGCAGTTTATACCGGAACCTTATACCGATATTCCTCGCTACGGAAAGATGATCCAAACCTTCCGGTATATGGGCGAAGCGGCTCTGGTTCTGAATCTGCCTTTTGTCTCTGTCAGTCTGTTTGCCAATGGATACAGCTATCCGAAAAATGATTTTAATGTGGGATTGAATATCGGATTTCTCATTTTTAATCCGAGATTTTTGGAATAAAATCATTTTTTTGTTTGGCGGTTTAAAAAAAAGCCTTACCTTTGCCGTCGAAATAATATTGAAAGAGTAATTGGCCGCGTAGCTCAACTGAATAGAGTAGCTGACTACGGATCAGCCGGTTACAGGTTTGAATCCTGTCGCGGTCACTCTTTTTGTTTACTTTCTCTCTTTATTTATCCTTTCCTTTTTTATGTTGGCATAACGTCTGGAAACAGATGGGACCTTGTCTTTTATAGCTATAGACGCGACTTCGTGATTTTTATGCTTGCCTTGCTTGGAAATACCCCTATTTTTCCCTATTTTTGCCAACTTAATTAAAACATTTGACATTTTGCCGACGAAAATGAAACAATCGAATCCTGCCATTTTCATTCCCGAAGGAACGGATAAGGTGCTGTTGCATGCATGTTGCGCACCGTGTTCGGGTGCCATTATCGAATGGATGGCGGAACAGAAGCTTCATCCGACCTTGTTTTTCTGTAATCCGAATATTTTTCCACACGAAGAGTATATGAAGCGTAAAGAGGAACTGATGCGCCATGCCGATCGGATGGGGGTACCCTTTGTCGATGCTGATGATGACCATGCGGCATGGCTTTTGCGTATACGGGGGCTGGAGCGCGAGCCGGAGCGCGGCGCACGATGTCGTCAATGTTTCGTCGTACGCCTTCAAGCAACGGCAAAATATGCACACGAACATGGGTTTGGAGTCTTTACGACGACACTTGCCTCGTCGCGCTGGAAGGATATTGGGCAAATTACCGAAGCCGGTCAAACGAGTGCCGCAGCATATCCGAATCTGATATTCTGGGCGCAGAATTGGCGCAAAGGCGGACTAAGCGAACGACGAAACGCCCTGATTAAGTTCTATGATTTTTATAACCAAACGTATTGTGGCTGTGAATTTAGCCTTTCCTCGGCGCGAAAGAATCAGGAAAGTCGTAGGGCAAACAATCTATCTTATTGTAACCAATGAATCGAACTGTTTTTCCTGCCGAATGGGAGCCACAAAGTGCCGTACAATTGACTTGGCCGCATGAGCGAACCGACTGGGCGCCGATCCTTCATGAGGTAACGCCTTGCTTCGTTGCCATCGCCCGCGAGATCGTGAAACGTGAAAACCTGCTGATCGTATGCCGGAACGCTACCGAAGTATGCTGCCAACTTGGTGAGATCGACGAACGGCGTATCATGTTCCGTGAGATGGAAACGAACGATACATGGGCACGCGATCACGGAGGAATCACTGTCTTTATCGAAGGGCAACCAGTTGTCTACGACTTCGTCTTTAACGGCTGGGGCATGAAATATGCGGCGTATCATGATAACCTGATTACACGCACACTTGCTGCTGCCGAAACGTTTGCCGACGGGGTTCGCGTGGTGAACATGCAACCTTTCGTACTCGAAGGAGGAAGCCTTGAGTCCGATGGCAAAGGGACGCTGTTGACAACATCCGAATGCCTGGAATCACTCAATCGGAATGAATATCTGAACCGCGAACAACTTGAAATCCATTTGAAAGATATCTTTGGCCTCGACCGTGTCCTTTGGCTCGAAAACGGCTATCTTTCGGGCGACGATACGGACAGTCATATTGATACGTTGGCGCGTTTCTGTGATCCGGAGACAATCGCTTATGTGCAATGCACCGATGAGACGGACGAACATTTCACAGAATTGCAAATGATGGAAGAAGAACTGAAAGGGTTCCGTACCGTCGACGGAAAACCTTACCGTCTTCTTCCACTTCCTATGGCTGACCGCATCGTTGAGGAAGGAAAACGACTACCGGCTACGTATGCGAATTTTTTGATTATCAACGGCGCCGTGCTCGTCCCTTTTTATCGAAGCGAAAAAGATGAAATTGCACGGAAAACGTTGCAAATCGCTTTTCCCGACCGTGAAATCATAGGTATTGACTGTCGGCCGCTCATCAAACAACACGGATCGCTGCATTGCGTGACGATGCAGTACCCCCTGTCGGTAATTCACAACCCCATATAAAAGCAATGAAAATAGGTATCATACAACAGCAAAATACCGTTTGTACAGAGACAAATATCGCGAACCTGTCACGAAAAATACGCGAATGTGCTCAGCAGGATGCGGAACTGATCGTGTTGCAGGAGTTGCATAACAGCCTCTACTTCTGTCAGACAGAAAATACAGACTTCTTCGATCTGGCCGAAACGATTCCCGGCCCTTCGACCGAACACTTTGGAGCGTTAGCTCGTGAACAGCACGTTGTAATTGTACTCTCGCTCTTCGAGAAACGGGCGGCCGGCTTGTATCATAATACGGCTGTCGTTATCGAAAAAGACGGAACGATTGCCGGAAAGTATCGAAAGATGCATATCCCCGATGATCCGGCTTATTACGAAAAATTTTATTTTACTCCCGGAGATATGGGGTTTGTTCCTGTTCATACCTCTATCGGGCGGCTCGGTGTGCTTGTCTGCTGGGATCAGTGGTATCCGGAGGCGGCACGTCTGATGGCACTTCAAGGCGCCGAACTGCTGATTTACCCGACGGCTATCGGTTGGGAAAGTAACGATACGGTCGATGAACAGCAACGACAGCTTGATGCATGGCGCATCGTGCAGCGAGGCCATGCCGTTGCAAACGGATTGCCTGTTGTCACCGTCAATCGTACGGGGCACGAGGCGGATCCGTCAGGACAAACCAATGGCATTCGTTTCTGGGGAAACAGCTTCGTCTGCGGGCCGCAAGGCGAACTGATTCATGAACTTCCCAACAGCAGTGAAGCGACTTGTGTGGTTGAGGTCGACTTGAAACGCAGTGAGCAGGTACGCCGCTGGTGGCCGTTCTTGCGCGACCGCCGGATCGAAGATTTTGCTCTGCTCACATGCCGCTATATTGACGAATGACAAATACGCCCCTCCGAATGTATCCATGAAACAGACGCACACGATCGTAGATGAAGAGGTGATTCGACGTATCAATCGAGGAGATACGAACGCCTTTGGTGAATTGTATAAAGCCTATTATGTCTATCTGTGTACAGTGGCAACAAAGTACGTTTTTGATCCGGAGGCCGCGCAGGAAATCGTCAATGATGTGTTTCTGAATATTTGGCATCACCGACTCACTCTTTCTACTCCCGTAACGGCCTACCTCATTCGTGCCGTACAAAATAGGAGTCTGAATCATCTTCAGCGGAAACGAATGAAGGAACTTCCGCTTTCCGACGTGCAGGAACAACTGATGGCCATTTGTGAACAAGCAATTACTGCCGAAGAACATCCATTAGCTTATATAGAGAACCTTGAACTCGAAAAACATATAGCAGATGCTGTAGAAACACTTCCTGAAAAGTGTAGAATCATCTTCAAGCAATATATTTACCAAAATCATACGTATGACGAAATAGCCCGCCTTAACGGTATTACATCAAGTACGGTGAGGGGACAGATCAGAATAGCCTTATCGAAAATTGCCGAATCGATCAGAAAATATTACATCATCATATTTTGGTGAGTGAATAAGATGATGCCCGCAAAATAATTTATTTCAATTGCTTATTCCTTTTGCGACAAAAACAGATATTTTTTTGATAAGTGAAAAAATATTTTCATCTTTGCAGAAAATAAAGAATAAGTAAAAATTGCCATGAGATTTCGGTTAATACTTACAGTAGACCGCCGTTCATTCGGCGACTTACTTCCCATTAACTATCAATATGAACAGTCAGCTGTGATCTATCGTATTCTTTCGAAAGCCAGTGAAGAATATGCGGATTGGCTGCATCACAATGGTTTTCAGCTTGAATCGGGACGGCGGTTTAAACTCTTTACTTTCTCGCGTTTGAAAATAGAAAAACGACAAGTGTTGCCGCAGAATGAACGAATACGTATCTTGTCCGACTCTGTCGAGTGGCAAATCTCTTTTCTGCCCGAGAAAAGTACCGAAAAGTTTATTCAGGGCCTCTTCGCAAATCAGGCGTTTGAAATCGGAGACCGCCAATCGACCGTCCGTTTTATGGTGAAAAACATAGAAGTAATCCCTCCCCCGGCCTATACCCATGAGATGGATTTTATAACTATGTCGCCGATCTGTCTGAGAATGAAATGTGAGAACGGAGGATCAGACTATCTTTCGCCTGTTTCTCCTCATGCAAGCAGTGCGATATTAACCGGTTTGTCAAGGCGCTATGAAGTATTCTACGGAAAACCTTATTCCGGAGAGGAGGCCTTTGATTTCAGCGTGCTTAACGAACCTAAGTCTGTGTTGGTAAAAATCAAATCCGATACTCCGGAGCAAACGAAAGTGCGCGGTTATATGTGCCGGTTCAGGATGAAAGCCCCGCTTGAATTAATGAAAATCATGTACGAAAGTGGCATCGGAGAAGAGTGCAGTCAAGGCTTCGGCTGTGTGAAAGAGACAGATATAAAAAGAGTAATAGAACGATAAAATAGAATTTTAATAGATTAGTTCCATGGCATTCGTATTTAAAATCAAAATCGACGGCAGTGCAAAACCTCCGATATGGAGAAAAGTGAAAGTAAACGAATCGATGACATTCGGCGACTTTCATTTAGTTATTCAAATCCTTTTCGGATGGACCGATTCGCATCTGTTTGAATTTACTCCTAAAGGGTGGGGGAGTTGTCCGAGAATAACCTTCAGCTTCGACGAAGAATATGAGCCGGATGAAAGTTTTTCCGAACCGGAGACATTTCCTTATGGCGAACTTTACCGTGCCGACGAAATCCGACTAAACGATTATTTTAAGAAAGTCAAGCAAAAGATCGTCTATATCTACGATTTTGGTGACGATTGGAGACATATCGTTGAATTGGTGGATATTGCCGACGATGCGGTTCTTCTTCCGGTTTGTCTTGCAGGGAAAGGATCCCACCTGGAAGAGGATTGTGGGGGCATTGGCGGCTTTTATAATATGGTTGAAGCCGTAAACAATCCCAAACATCCGGAACATAACGAATACCGCGAATGGCTCGGTATGAAGCGGGGTGAAAAATGGGACCTAAACTTCTTCGATCTCGAAGAAACAAATGAGGTGTTAAGGGAAATATGGAAGTTGAAAGAGAGAGAAAAGTGAAATAATTTTTGGGTAGATAGAAGTTGTCGAAAATAGGATATTAATTTGTAGAAATAAAAAATAGACTATGTATACGTCAAAAATTGATTTAGCAGTTTTACAAAAGATACCGCATAAAATAGTTAAAACTAAGCTTGTTGTAGAACCTTTAGCTCCATTATCTATGGTGTCTGAGATGCCCGGCTCATTTTATAAAACGCTTAATGTTCCAAGCAAAAAAATGATCTGTGGACTAATAGAAAATGTTCTAGGGTGGCATATTGATTGGAAAGATAGAAGGGCAATACAAAAAGACATAGAGAAGTTGAGGAAAAAACAAAAGGTAACCCATTCAAGTAACACAAAAGGTTCAACATATATTCCACTTTTGATGGAATACTTTGATGTTATTGATCAGCCGACCATAGATTTTTCAGAAGTATGCTTTTTCAATGATCTGTGGAAAAGATGCTATCGTCGCGCTGATGCAGTTGTTCACCCAAACGGAACCGAAAACATGGACTATAGATATATTTCAAATAAATGGAAATTAAAACGAGATGAAAAAAATCGAGATAAGATAGATAATCATGCATTAGAGGTTTTCTTTAAAGAAAACATTGATTTTTTTCCGATGTACTATGCAACGCCAACTGTCCGAGAGTATATTCATTTGCATGGTAGATACATTATCCCGATGCTTATGGACGAAAGATTGTTTGTAATGTTGTATGACATCCTTGATACGAATAATATCGGGTATTTGGGCAATAATGAGGGTTGGGTGAATTTAAAACTATCGAAAAATGAATGAACATCCTTATATTAGATATGCACAGGCATTATTGATGGTGGAAAACAACTTATCCTCCATCAATGAAATAACATTGGAACATATTAAGAATGAAATAGAAAAGGGATTAAATTCTTTCCGTGTACGTCCGTCGGGGTCTATTGCAGGTAAGTCAAAAGTACAATATGTTTTTGACAGAATAGAAAAAGGAGATACAAAAAAAGGAGTTTTTCTTTCTCCCAATACGATTTCAAGTGATAAGCAAGCAAGGAATCTTTGGGGGGCAGCTGCAAAATTTTTACAGGGAATGGATAATGACAAATGTGATGATTTATCAAAAAATACAGAAATAGGGATGTCGGAAGTTCCGATTTCGGGGGAGTTTCTTTCGTTCTCTGACAAGGGCAATATAGGGAGAGGAAAACCTAAGTCATCTATTAAAGAACAAGGTTTTGGAATCATCTCGACATTAACGCCTTTAAAGCCTTGTTTTCAATATAAAATCGGGAAAAAAGGTCAGCCGGAAATGTTCAACGTCTGTATTATTCCTGACTTGCCAATTGTTGAAATGGTAAATTTTATTCGTGTTTTTAAGCAAATGCGAATACAAAAGCTGAACGGAGATCTATTGACAGGTGATGTTGTTACTCAAACAGATAAACAAGGAAAAATTAAAGATATCTCACCTAAAAGGCCTCTGATTTATAATGGAAATTTTCCAAACCCTCCGAAAAGCAGTGCATTGGGAAGTGTTTCATTACTGGGAGCTATTGGTGAATTTGCAAAACAGGCAGAAGTGTCTGATAGAGCATTGGGAGTATTGGAAAGCCTTAAAAAGGCGACCATGTATATGGTTAAGTATGGTAATGCTACCACTTTTACATACAACCACTATATTGTAGATATGGCTAAAAAAGCCAAACTGAGAACAGTTATCGATAGCCTTTATTACTCAAAACTGTTTAATCAAGATAGACGATCGAGTATTAATACGGAATATCAAAAATTCGATTTATTTACAAGTCGTTTTTTACAGTTATTTACACAGCCTGCATTTAAAGATTTTCTGTCTTTTCGTGCAGAATATCCTGAACAAGTACAATTATTATTAAACATATATTTTGTAAAAATGGAAAGAATAGATGCTGAAATTGTAACGTCAGCCAGACAATTGGGCAAATGGCTGAACCTAGTTGCCTATTTTGCAGCCAAATCCGAAGTGAGAGAGGGTGCAAACAACTATTGGGAAGAAATTCGAAAAGTAAAGTCAAAAGTTCTTGTAGAATTGGAAAGTTCTACTTTTGCAGCCAAGTCAGGGGATGCTTTGGTTGCCCAGGTAATAACCCGTGCAGGGCGTTTATCAGGCATGGATGCCCCGGAGTCTGCTTCGTTGTTTATGGAAAAAACGATGAGCGGCGATTTGCCTCTTGATTGTGCAAAGAATTTACTGATTGCATTTTCAAGACTGAGAAATAAGAAACAGGCAGAAGAACAACCTCAAAATATTGCTGCCGAGATGGGAGAAGACGATTTTGAAGATTTAAGTGAAGAATAACAACATAAAATATATCAATATGGAAATCAAAGGAATTTTAGTAACAGCACTTGCGCCGTTTGAAAATCACATAGCAAATGGCGGTGAAAAATTATTAGGAAATGCATCATCTATTAAAAGGAGACCGGATGGTCGGGTTTATGTTTCCGGACAAATGCAACGTCATGTTCTGTTTTCTGCGATAGATCGTCTCAATCTTGCAGATCCCAATCATGGAGATACGTTTGTCTCAAATGGCGATGGGGTAAGTAATCAAATTGAGCGTGATTTACGGGCTGATATGGGCGGATTTATGCATCCGTCAAAAGGAGATTATTCCGGGCGAAGAACAGCTCCTCTTTCTGTAACACCTGCCGTTGCTATGAAAGAAAGTGAAATTGGGCGAGACTTATTGGTCCGCTTGAAAATGGATACGACGGAATCCTCTCAAGATCAGGCTTTAGCTACAAAAGAATTTAGTGAATACGATCTAATGCATATGAATTTCTTCTTGGATGTAAGTGCGCTAAGTATTTCGAAAGCATTTACCTATGAAGGAGGCTTTAATTTAGGTACGCAATATTTTAAACATGCAAACGAAGAAGAACGTAAACGTCGTGCTCGTTTGTACTTGGAAGCTACTAAATCGATGAATGATTACGCTAACCAGGCTCGTAATGCGGTAAGCGGAGAACCTCAACAAGTCCTTATTGTGTTTGATACCGTATTAAGTCGCAAGGCGAGTAGATTTTATACGGCGGACGAACAAGAAAAGAAAAATATTTTGGCAGAGCTTAAAGAGAGAGGCGCTACTTGTTTTATCGGTGATGATAACTCTGAAAAGAGTGTTGCGAAAGCATATCAAGAAGCATTGGCCTTTTTAGAAAAAAACACGCTTTTTGATCCTTCAAGTAATGCCGAAGTAAAAACATTCCAAGAAGTATTTGCCAATGCCTAACTTCAAGATTCCAATATTAGCAAAGCCTTCAGGTGTTACATTGGAGCAGCATAAGCTTAATGTAGTGTCTGAAGGTATGCTATTGTTGGAGTATAGACCGTTTGTCGCCGAAAAATATGAGCAACGGGTCGGAAGGAGTTTATCGCGAAGGCTAAAACTTGTTTGCCAATACCATGATGACGGTAAAATGAATGAGAAATGGCAAAATGCTTGCCGAAAGGATCATGAGGCATTTTTGGAATGGCAAAAAAGACACAAGGGAACATTTAGGGATTATTCTAAACAGGATATTGATAAGGCTGGTAAGAATATTAGACTGGCCGGTGTGCGACATGAATGGCAATCTTTGCTATTGAATGTAAATAAAAAAATGCCGATAGTCCTTCAAGCTGCCATTGCCGCCCATCATGGCAAATTAGGTTTTAACTTTGAACAGCGATGGATAAAGGAAGGGATGGGCGATTTTTGGAAAGCTTTTCAAAAAGAATCGAATAGTAAAAGTGAAACGTTAGATCTAATGCAACTTGCTAACGTTCAGTATGAGTTCTCGGGAATAAGAGGCTTGTTACAATTGGCGGATCATAGAGCAAGTGCAAAGGAAGACAATGATTTTGTGCCAGACCATACAACTTTTAATTATCAATTCCCGTTCCCTTCAAAAAGAGGAGTTCAAGAATTGGTGGAAAAGCATTGGAAAGAAGAACTTCTTTTAGTACGAGCACCAACAGGGGCAGGGAAAACAGATGCTTCGTTATTGTGGGCATCATTGCAAATCACTAACAAACGTGCAGATAGGCTTATTATTGCCATGCCCACAAGATTTACATCCAATGCTTTATCTATTAGCGTTGCGGAAAATCTTTCAGATACGGGATTATATCATTCAAGCGCATGGTTCAATAGATTTCAAAATAAAATTGAAAAAGGGGAAGTTACGCGGCAAAAAGCTGAAAGAATACATGAGTTTGCACGCTTGCTCGAAACGCCGGTAACTGTTTGTACAATTGACCATTTATTGATGGCCCTAACATTGACAAGAGAAGAGCACCATCTGATAACATTTAATATGGCTCATTCCTGCTTGGTTATTGATGAGGCTGATTTTTATGATGAATTTACGCAGGCGAATATTTTAGTTTTGCTTAAAATCCTTAAAGCCTGGAATGTTCCGGTATTGTTGATGAGCGCTTCTTTACCGGAAGCGGTCTTGATAGAATATAAAAGCATCGGATATTCCGTAAGTGAGATCATGGAGGATGATTCTGATAATGCCCGACCTCGTTTTATAATCAAAGATATTCGTAAATACGAAGAGCCTGATGATATTTCCGACTTATTGATCTTGATGGCGGAAAAAAGGAATGGAGTCATTTATGCCAATACTGTAGATAAAGCCATTTCATATTATAAATGGTATCAAGAATATAATAACAATGTCATAGAAAAGATCGAGATATGCCTCTATCATAGCCGATTTACAGAGCCGGATAAAGAGAGAAAAGAAAAGGAAATTATCGACATGCTCGGACGTAAAGCCTGGGAAAAAAATAAAGCTCACGGCATTGCAATTATGACACAAATCGGAGAGATGAGCATTAATATCAGTGCGGATATGATGATTTCAGACATTTGTCCGATTGATAGGTTAACACAACGTGCCGGCAGAATGTGTCGTTTTGACAAATCAAAAATAGGAAAACTATATGTAGTGGTACCCCAAAAAGATGATTGTCTATATCCGGCACCTTATGGCTCCTTTGATTTGCATGCGAAATCTTGGTCGTCATGCGTATCTTTATCAAAGACAATTCAATTATTGGAAAAAAAGAGCTATTGTGCGGGAGAATTAGTGGATTTGCTTAACGCGGTATATGAGCAAAGAATAAATTATTCTCCAAAATCCATAGAAAATGCGAATAATCTAAAAAGTTATTTTATGATGAATTGGCTTATTAATCCGCAACAAAAAAGTGCAGAAGACGATGATTCTGTGAATTTTTGGAGAAGCCGGGACATTATGCCTCAAGATACTGTTTTTGTCCAAAAACCGGATTCGAGATTCTTTTCAAATTATTTGGAATTTCAGAATTGGAAAATCTATAATTCCGTTGAATTGCCTATTTACATCATTAATAATGCAAAAAAACAACATAAGATAGATGACATTAATATTAAAGTTAAAGATGAAGAAACAAGTATTTTTGTAATCAGGGAAGGCTTCTATAATTATGAAACGGGAGCAACATTCGTAGAAGATGGTGTCTTCCTGTAGTTATATATATATAAATCTTTAAAATATTACATATGTCCAAATTCAGTCTCAAAAAACACCTTCAATCTCTCACGAAAGAACAAATCGTCGAGGTGGTGTTAGATGCTTACAATAACAGTAAAGCCGTCCAAGAGTATTTTGATTTTTATCTTCAACCGAATGAGAAAGAAAAGATAAAGAAGTACAAAGCCATTATTGAAAAAGAATTTGATATAAGAAATCCGATGAAATCCGGATTGAAGTATTCTGTTGCCAAAAAAGCCATTTCGGAATTTGCATCACTCAAACCCTCTCCCGAAGCGTTGGCAGATGTGATGCTGACCTTGCCTGAGGCAGCTTGCCTGTTTACCTACGAATTTGGCGATATGGACGAGCCTTTTTATAATGCTGCATATAATAATTTCAAACGGGCTGTGTCGTTTATTGATAAGCACGGGTTGCTCGATAAATTCAAGAAACGATGCAACGACTGTGTCATGTACGCTTCGCCTTGCGGATACGGTTTTGCGGATGATATTGCAGCGGTGTTTTACGAATACTACGGGGAGTATGCGGAGTTCGTAAATAAATACGGAGAACAATCCTGATAGATAATTTCTTAAAGTGAGTATGCCAACCCCTCCATTCACCATATCGCCCCAAGCCATTAATCTGATAGCCGATATTTCGGCTATGATAGAGCGGTATGCCATCCGGTTGGAACAAAAGGACGGCTTGCTGTTGCGCAGGGCGAATAGAATAAAGACCATTCATAGTTCTTTAGCTATTGAAGGCAATAATCTGTCCGAAGACGAAGTGCGTGATATTATCAACGGGAAAACTGTCGTGGCACCCTTGCGCGAAATACAGGAGGTGAAAAATGCCATACGAACGTATGATTTGTATTCGTCATTAAATCCATTTGACGTTAAGGACTTGCTAAAAGCCCATGCGGTGATGATGGAGGCGTTGACTGACGATACCGGTAAATTCCGCCGTTCAGGAGTGGGCGTTTTTTCCGACAAGGCCGTTGTTCATGTGGCGCCGCCTGCTAAACGTGTGCCAATATTAATAGATGAACTTTTTGAATGGTTGCAAGATGCCAAAGACCATTTGTTGGTGAAAAGTTGCGTGTTTCACTATGAATTTGAGTTTATTCATCCGTTTTCCGATGGGAATGGTAGAATGGGACGATTGTGGCAATCGCTAATACTCGGAAAACTAAACCCTATTTTTGAGTATTTGCCGGTGGAGAATATGGTCTTTGCCAATCAGGAGGAGTATTATGAAGCGATTTCTCAAAGTACCAAGGCGGGGAATAGCGCTCCTTTTATAGATTTTATGTTACAAGAGATTTGCAATGCTCTAAAACATCATCAAGAGGATTCAATAACAATACCTAATGTCGGAATAAATGTCGGAATAAATGTCGGAATAAAATCCGAGCAATTTGATAAGATTTTGTCGCTGATTCGACAAAATCCACGAGTTTCGGTCAGGGAAATGGCTTTGATGTTGAAAATCAGTTCACGACAATGCGAACGCTTGATTTCGGAAATGAAGGCTCAAGGCTTAATAAAACGCGAAGGGGCTAATAAAAACGGTTGCTGGATTGTTTTAAAACAATAATTTATCAAAACAAGTTTAAATTTGAATAGCAGTATGACAAACAAGGCAGGCCGTATTATGCTATACCAAACCGCTGATGGTATCACCAAGGTTGAAGTAACGTTTTGTGATGATACCGTGTGGTTAACTCTTGACCAAATGGCGGAATTGTTACAAGGGAATAATTCAGTTATTGCAAAATTTGCAACAACTACTTTTGGCAACAAGACCTATCAAGTGGATTACTACAACCTTGGTATAATTATCAGTATACTTAAATCAAATTCATAATAATATGAATATCAACGGAATATACTTCAACTACTATCAGGTATGCAAGCGCAAGCTTTGGCTCTTTGCCAACGGCATCAATATGGAACACACTTCCGACACGGTGTACGACGGGAAGTTGCTGCACGAAACCTCTTATCCGCAGCGTGCCGAACGCTACGAAGAGATGCTCATTTCTGCCGAGTACGAAGGTATTACGTTAATCGGACAAATTGATTATTTCGATGCGCGGAATAAGGTTATTCATGAAATCAAGCGTAGCGATAAGGTGGAAGAGGCACATGTTCGGCAAGTAAAATTCTACCTCTGGCTTCTGGAGCTTAATGGGGTCGATGGCGCGACGGGGATTTTGGAATATCCCAGACTGCGTAAAACGGACGAAGTCCTATTCTCGGACGAAGATCGGCAGGGGTTGCAGAAATCGGTTTCTGAAATCCGATCACTTATTGAAAACGAATCTTGCCCGTCGACGATCAATGCAAAGATTTGCAAGAATTGCAGTTATTACGATTTTTGTTATGCAGGAGAAGAATAAAGCCGTATATTTGCATAATTTATTATAAAAACAATCGGAAATCTCAATGGAAAAAGAACAAAGGAAATATTTATTAAAAGCTGATATTTCAGGGATACAAAATTACATCTTTGACACAACGTCAAAAAAAGCTGCTCAGAATTTAAAAGCTCGTTCGTTTTATGTTTATGTACTCGCTCATATCATTGAAGAGTATTTAAAACGAGAGTTTGAAGTAGAGGAGGTGATTTATAATGGAGGAGGAAATTTGCTGTTGTGTCTGAAGGCTGAAGAAAGTGCCATTTCTATTAAAACGAGAGAATTGCAACACAACTTTCTCACAAGAGATATTTATACTCATTTTGCCTGGGTGCTGTATGAAGATGAAAATTTCAAGGAAAAAAACAGGGCCGTAAATCAACTTTTGGCAAAAAATAAAATGTCAAAAAGTATATATCCTGCTTCATTTCAGGTGACTGATGAGGATATGGTGTGTGAAAATATTGTCAAACAATTGATAAATGCAGATGGTTTCGGTATTATTCCGGATGAAAAATCCCAAGATATCTCTTTGGCTGGTTTTTCCGTATCGTTTTCAAACAGTCAAAAAAGTTTTAAAAACAATATACTCAACAAATTACCTAAGAAAGACAATGATATTCTCATCGACTTCGATTCTATTGCGGATAGGGCATTGATTAGAAATGCCGACAGTAAATTGGCTGCCATAAAATTGGATGTTGATAATCTGGGAACTGTTTTTATGAATAAAGAGAAAACGGACTATAAAAAACTTTCCGGCGGATTTGACATTTTCTTCAGTAAGACACTTTATGAGGAAATCTTAAAGCAATATATCGATAGTGGAGACATTTATCCCGTTTTTGCCGGTGGCGACGATTGCTTTTTAATCGGCGCATGGGACATAATCTTTGATGTTGCCGGAAAAATACAGCAACTATTTACTAAATTCCAAGCAGAAATAAGAAGCGCCCTTTCCCAAACAGAGGAAAATGACATCACAATATCGGCAGGTATAGTGGTTGTAAATGCCAAGTTCCCGATGATACGTTTGGCAGAAGAGGCTGAGAACGCACTGTATTTAGCCAAAGCAAGTGGAAAAAACCGGATTACTGTTTTTGGCGAACCACTTACTTGGAGCGAATTCCTTTCGGCAAAAAGTATTGCATACCAATTGGCCGAACTTGTGCGGAAGGGCGAGAGCCGGGCACTTATTCAAAGAGTGAAGTCTTCCGACTTGGGTTATAAAAACCTGCAGGACAATGCGGTGAAAAGAGGGAAAATTGAAATGCCGAAAGTGCATCGTTTGAAATATTATTTACGAAATGTGAAAAAAGAGGAAAATTTACCATTAATAGAAAGAATTTTTGATGATTACAAAAACAGTCTTTTACAAGACTTCATGAGCCCGAACGCCACAAACAACGCACTAAAATATCCTGTTGCCGCGCGATGGGCGGAATTATTGACTAAAAATTATAAAAACTAATATATATGGCAGAAAAATTCAGACAACAACCCCAATCCTACAGTCAAAACAAACGAGAAGAAAGTTCTCTTCAAGATTTTGCTCAAAAAGTAAAACAACAATATTTTGAAGGTGCTCTTTTTGAGCAACTTTTGCAGCTGAACACCTCTGATGTCGGGCTGCAAAAAGAACTTCCCGTTGATACAATCATCAACGCAGTAGAGAAATTTGTAAAAGACTATGCCAATGCAATTACGCCCACGCAGTTGCGGAATATTTATTCCAAGATAAAAGGGGTGAATTCTTCGTTGGAATTGAAACTTTTGCGGCCTAATTTGGCCTATGTAGCGGCAAGACAAGGAAAAAAAGACGCAAAAGAAATGATTGCTTTCATAGACCTTCTTATTCAGAAAACAGACGACAAGAGTTTGGACTCCTTCAAAAAACTAATGGAAATTATCATTGCTTACCACAAATTTTATCACACAAAAAAATAATCAGAACAAATGAAACTCATAGAAAAAAACATAATTACCGGAACCATATTGTTGAAAACCGGGCTTCACATTGGTGGGTCTAAAAGCAGTTTGGATATTGGCGGATTAGACAGCCCTGTAATAAAAACCCCACTGGGAGTACCTTACATTCCCGGAAGCTCGCTGAAAGGGAAAATCCGCACCCTGCTCGGCTTATCGTACGGAGCTTTTAAATTGGAAGAGGATAAAGAGATTATCAAAAAAATGTTTGGTTCAGCTGAAAAAGATTGGACGGAACCCACGCGACTTATTTTTCGAGACGCAGTGTTGGATGTAGAAAAATTTATGGAGGTTTTTACCAATAAAAACGCATCGCTCGAAACAGATTTTTCAGAAGAAAAGTATGAAAATACTATTGATAGAAAATCCGGAAAAACTACAGGTGGAGGTTTACGCAACATTGAGCGTGTACCTGCCGGAGCGGTATTCTCTTTTGAAATCGTGATAAACGTTTTTGATAAAGACAATAAAAACGAAATGCTTAAAGAATTGGAAAAAGGACTTAATCTTTTACAGGACGATTATCTCGGCGGCAGTGGCACACGAGGATACGGTAAAGTAGTAATAACGTGCAATATTAAAAATCCCATCTCAAAAACATACGAGTAATGCGCAAAGCTATTATCTTAAAATGCAGGCAGGGGAGCCGTTTTCATTTTGGCGAATTTGCAAGGGAACAGTCTACTGCGCTGTTTCATACTGCCGATTACATACATTCCGATGTCATTTTTGCGGCTTTTATCAGTTCATTGGCACAGATATGTCCGGAAAAAACGGATGTTTTCAGAGAATATTTTCAACAAGGAAATATCCGTCTTTCTTCCGGTTTTTACGCCATAGAATACAATAAGCAAACGATATTCTTACTGCCTAAACCCACCGTATTAAATATTTCTCCGACCGATAATCCAAAGAAATTCAAAAAGATACAGTTTATGTCCAAAGGAGTGTGGGAAAAAGGAGTGGCACCGGATAAATGGTTTTCGGATGACAGTCCTTGTATAAGCCCTAATGAAAAGACTATCTTTTTGAAAGAGGAAATTGGTTCCGATGCTTTATTCCCTCTCTCTCAAAAGGTAGATATGCAAAAGGTGAAGGCTCGAGGTGCTGAAGATAAAGACAATCTCTACGTACAAACCGATTTGATTTTACAAGGCAATGAAAATTATGCCGTGCATTGGTATTTTTTGGCGGAAACCAACTTGAATGATGAAGACGAAAGACTGTTTTACCGGACTATCGGATTGTTGGCGGCAAACGGTATCGGCGGCGAACGCTCAACCGGTTGCGGAAATATAGAAAGCGTAGAATTTCACGATTTTGAATTTCAAACAAATCAGCCGTCAGATGATCAAGTGGCCTTATCCTTGGTTTTTCCCAAAGAAAAAGACATGAACGTATGCAAATACTACCAAACCAAATTTCGGGGAGGAATGTGTTTTAGAGCGGACAAAAGGCTGCCAGTAGCGACTGCGTTGCTTGAAGGAGCCGTGATGAGCGAAAAAGTAAAGCCGGATGTACTGGATTTTTCGCAAAACGAAAAAAAGTACTGGAAATACAGCGGAGATTTTTTTCTGCCGCTACCACTATCGTTTAATCCTTAATACTTTTGCTTTATGAACGAATCCGCATACAAAATAACAACTCTTACACCTGTTTCTATTGGCGATGGAAATACGCTGTCGGCATTTGCCGACTATGTGCTGGAAAAAGGAAAAATCCACTACATCAACCAGCAGGCAATAAGAGATAAAATGGGCAAAAGTCCCGAACTTATTGATTTTTATGTAGAGGGAATGATTCGGGGCAAATCCAATATGACCAACACGTTTGACCTGAAAAATTTTATTTTCAACAGGCTCAAATTAACATTGCAACAAGCCGCTTTGTACAGTATAGAAGCCAAGAATGTAAGTGGGAAAAAAGAATTTTATACGGTTGTGAAAAATGCGGGACAATCACCTTATATCCCGGGCAGCACACTCAAAGGCGCCATAAAAACCGCGTTGTTGTATGATTGGCTTATAGAGGCTGATGAAGGACAGCAATGGTGCTCCAATTATTTAAATAATATTACCAATAAGGGTTTAACAGCAACGTTGGATAAAGAGCTTAGCCGTGAATTTGATAAGTTTGAATTGGGAGTAAGCGATAGCTCTTTATTGGAGTTTGACACATTACAGGCAATCGACATCAAACGGCTGAATATAAAAAAAGGCACTTTGGATATTCCGCAAACACGGGAGGCGGTAAAAGAAAACATTGCCTGCGAGTGTGAAATAAGAAACGTTAGGAAACTTATTGCAGAAAAAGCCGACGGAACGAAAGTGTACAAAAACTATTCGTGGGAAGAATTGTGTAGAATTATCAATACATTTAGCCGTCATTCATCTGATGCCGAGTGGACAATTTTATCTGAAACAGGAAAAAAGATAGATGATGACATCTATTTTTCGTTGGAAGATTTTTACGAGGATGTTGAGAAAAAAACTGAAAGTTCTACAACCGCTTATCTGCGTTTGGGTACTGGCAAAGGTTTTTATTTTAATTCTATAGCATTGGCTTTGTACGATTGTGACGGAACCGAGAATAAAGGTCAATTTCTTAAATTCTTAAAAACATGCGGTTACGGGAAGGTATATAATATTAAAGAGCGACGAGTAGAAGAGTATGACTTAAATCCCAACGAATTTCCCATTACCCGTTTTGTAGAAATAACCGAAACAAAACCTTTGGGTTGGATACAATTAGAATGCTTAAATAAAGAATAAAATGGGCAGAAAAGTTTTTATTACATTTTTAGGGACGGGAAAGTACAAGGAGTGCATATATACATATTCAAATAAAGAAAGTGAAGTGGTAACTTACGTGCAAACTGCTACAATAAAACTTTTTGCACCCGATTTTGATAAGTATTTTGTTTTCTGCACAGAATTAGCATCCTCAACACATTTTGAAAACTTAAATAGAGAAGTTGGTGGAAAATTCAGTAAAATTGATATTCCGGAAGGAGTAAGCGAAGAAGAGATATGGAAAATTTTTCAACTTGTTTTTGACGTTTTAGAAGAAAATGATGAGGTTGTTTTTGATGTCACCCATAGCTTTCGTTCTATTCCTATGTTAGGAATTACGCTTTTACAATATGCAAAGTTTATCAAAAATATTCAAGTAATAGGAATCTATTACGGCGCATTTGAAAAACTCGGAAGACCCGGTGAAATTGAAGAAAAATATCCAAATCCTGAAAGTCGTAAAGTTCCCCTTTTGAATTTGACCAGTTTTTCTGTTTTGCAAGATTGGGCTAATTCCGGCAGTCAGTTTATAACTACCGGCAATTCAACAAAATTGCTGCAGGTTACCGGAGAATCTATCAAGCCAATTCTTGCCGAAAGTCGCGGAAAAGACAAAGAAGCAGTAGAAATAAGAGAAATCAACAGTTTGTTGGAAAAAATCAGCGAAGATTTCAGTACAAACAGAGGAAAAAACTTTCTGAAAGCAAGTTCTATCCTTAAGGTTGTACACAAAATAACACATTTGGAGGTCCGTTTACTGCCGGCGTTTAAACCAATTTTAGAGAAACTAAAAAGAGAACTCGACAATTATCGGGTTAATGATAAGAATAATCTCTTGCGGGCTGTCCAATGGTGTATTGATAAGGAGTTAGTCCAGCAAGGGATTACACAGTTGCAGGAAGCTACAATAACCATTTTATGCGAGAAATTAAATCATGAATATTTTAATAAAGAAAAAAGAAACATTATATCATCTTATTTAGGTTTCGGTATCAATCAACCGGAAGAAAAATGGAAGGAGCCTTTAACTTCGAAGGATGCAAAATGTGTCATTTCAGAATTAAAAGGTATAGATAACATAGAAGACATAGCAAAAGCATTCCAAGCACTGAGCGAGAAAAGAAACGACATAAATCATGGAGGGTATTTATGCAAAAGTGTGGAGTCTAAGAAATTCAAACAAGCTTTGGAAGAAAATTATCAAAAATTGAAAGGATTATTATAATTATGCTCATTAATTTATCTAATCACCCTTTTCCGGAATGGAGCGAAAGGCAGAAGAAGGAAGCGTGGAGGCTTTTTGGAGAGGTTGAGGATTGGCATTTCCCTCCTATTGATCCGGAAAGCACAGCATCCGAAATTGAAAAGTTGGCTGAGGATTACTTTCAAAAGTTGGCAGTGCGAATCGCTTCAATTCCGGATGTTGCCATCCATCTGATGGGAGAAATGACTTTTAGTTTTGCGCTACTTAAAAAACTTCAGGAGTCGAAGATCGATTGCTACGCTTCTACAGCAAATCGTAATGTAAACATCTTAGCGTCTGGAGAAAAAGTAGTCAGGTTTGATTTTGTGAAATTTAGAAAATACGGCTAATTCCCTTATAAGATAAATGGAATCATGAAAAAGACTTACTATCTTTTCAATCCCGGTCGCTTATCCCGAAAGGATAACACCTTGAAATTCGTGCCGATGGAGGAGGACGGAAACGGTATCGAACGCGAAGGACAGCCGAGGTATATTCCGGTCGAAACGGTTGATCAATTCTACGTTTTCGGTTCGCTCGATGCCAATAGCGCTTTGTATAATTTTCTCGGAAAAAATGATATTGCTTTGCACTTCTTCGATTATTACGAGAATTATACCGGATCGTTTATGCCGCGGGATACATTACTTTCGGGGCGGATGATTTTGGCACAGACCAAAGCCTTTCAGGATAAAAAACGGCGCATGGCAATCGCCCGGCAGTTTATTCACGGAGCGGCCTATAACATGCAGAAAAACCTGCAGTATTACAACCGGCGGGGAAAAGATATGGAAGCATTATTGGAACAGATAAAAATCTATGCCGATGGTATTGAGCAGGCTTCCGCACCCGACGAGCTGATGGGCATCGAGGGAAACATCCGTCAGGTTTATTACGATGCGTTTGATCTTATACTCAACGATTTTGAGATGGGAGGTCGTACTAAACAACCACCCCGGAACGAAGTGAATGCCTTGATCTCATTCGGAAATATGATGTGCTATTCACAGTGCCTACGTGCCATTCATCAAACGCAACTCAATCCCACGGTCAGCTATCTGCACACACCCGGCGAGCGGCGCTATTCTCTGGCATTGGATATCTCCGAAATCTTTAAACCGATTCTTGTCGACAGGGTTATTTTCAAACTTCTTAATAAGAAAGAGATACAGGAACGTCATTTCGACAAGCGATTGAACAGTTGTCTGTTGAATCCTTCGGGGAAGAAGATTTTTGTAAAAGCGATGGAGGAACGTTTTAATGAGACGATTAAGCATCGGTCGCTTAATCGCAACGTAAGTTACAAACACCTTATCAAGCTCGAATGCTATAAGTTGGCAAAACATCTGCTTGGGATGGAAGACTATAAACCGTTTAAAATGTACTGGTAATGTATGTGATTCTGGTCTATGACTGCGGCGAGAAACGGGTTGGGAAAATGCTCAAGCTCTGTCGGAAATATCTGAATTGGATACAAAATTCGGTTTTTGAAGGCGAAATTACAGAAGTTAAATTAAAGGAACTAACTTTAAAAGCGGAAAAGATTATGGATTCTGATGAAGACAGCTTAATTATTTTCTCAAGTCGGCAGGAAAAATGGTTAGAAAAGCAAATCATTGGAAAAGAAAAAAATAGCATCGATAATTTCTTATAAAAATTGTCTTTCTCCTTTTTTCGTCTCGAAAAAAGGAGAAAATCGCTGACAAAAGTTCTTTGACATATTGAAAATCAAAAGATAAAATTAGTTGTCGAAGTGCGGGGTTTTTCTTACCTTTGTGCTTCGACAACTTTGTTTGTTAATTTGTTGATATAATTGAAGGATAGATTATTGAGAATCAGTAATGTTTTTTGTCGTTTCGAACGGCTTTTAATCGGACTATCATAGAATTGAAACACAGAAACTTCTTTTCCTGCAAGATTAAATAATACACTTTTAATCGGACTATCATAGAATTGAAACGGTATGTATAAATCTACACGTCTTGGGTTTTCTAATACTTTTAATCGGACTATCATAGAATTGAAACAAAATTATCTTTGATAACTTTAAGAATCTTTTTGTCTTCTCTTTTAATCGGACTATCATAGAATTGAAACCCATTACTGCGCGGGCGGCGATGCAGGAGAACCCGGACCGCTTTTAATCGGACTATCATAGAATTGAAACTAAAAGGTTAAAAGTTAAATGAAGAAAGACATAAAACGACTTTTAATCGGACTATCATAGAATTGAAACGTCTTTGGAGGCCTTTACTCTTTTAAAAATGCCCGACTTTTAATCGGACTATCATAGAATTGAAACTCTCTTGTGTAGTTATAACACACAATTGAGTCATCTTTTAATCGGACTATCATAGAATTGAAACCCTCTTCGTAATACGGCTCTATATCGAGCTCTCTGCTTTTAATCGGACTATCATAGAATTGAAACCCCCGAAGGCGCGGCCGTTCCACTCTAAGGTGTCGACTCTTTTAATCGGACTATCATAGAATTGAAACGTTAGATGATAACTTCCGTCTTCTCCGAGCATCATCCTTTTAATCGGACTATCATAGAATTGAAACTTCACGGGGGTAAAGCCCGCCCCTTACGGGGAACTACTTTTAATCGGACTATCATAGAATTGAAACAAAAGATTTGCTATATTGTGAAAAATTTAAAAAAAAGCTTTTAATCGGACTATCATAGAATTGAAACTTCACGGGGGTAAAGCCCGCCCCTTACGGGGAACTACTCCTTTTAATCGGACTATCATAGAATTGAAACTGCAGCCGTTGTCTCGCAAAAAGCAGCGCCTTCTAAAACTTTTAATCGGACTATCATAGAATTGAAACCCTGCCCTGCGTGGGGGCTTTGGTGTGCGCAGCCTGCTTTTAATCGGACTATCATAGAATTGAAACCTTCAAAAGCGGCAGCGCGCTTTTTGAGAAGGCGCTGCTTTTAATCGGACTATCATAGAATTGAAACTTTGTGTTATACGGAGATTATACACGGTGGGTGTGGGCTTTTAATCGGACTATCATAGAATTGAAACTGCGCGCATACGTTCTTCTACGTACGCCTTTTTGGTTCTTTTAATCGGACTATCATAGAATTGAAACAAAAGATTTGCTATTTTGTAATAGCAAAGAACTATGAACTTTTAATCGGACTATCATAGAATTGAAACTAAGAGGTTATCTCCGTCCGCACGAGTTCGGACGTCTTTTAATCGGACTATCATAGAATTGAAACCATACGTTGCACGAATGTCCGCATCAAAAGCGGCAGCTTTTAATCGGACTATCATAGAATTGAAACGTTATTCTCCCAATCACCGAACCTGTCAACAAAAGACTTTTAATCGGACTATCATAGAATTGAAACCTATAACTGCAGCCCGCACGGCTGCACGGTTGGCGTACCTTTTAATCGGACTATCATAGAATTGAAACGTCTGGTCGTTTTTTCTGTATTGGGGGGGGCGGCATTCTTTTAATCGGACTATCATAGAATTGAAACACGTTAACACGTGCACCGCCAACGCGGGCAGAAAAGCTTTTAATCGGACTATCATAGAATTGAAACCGTATCTGAAACGTCCGAATTGGTGCGGACGGAGGCTTTTAATCGGACTATCATAGAATTGAAACGCCACCACCGACCCTGCACGGGCGGTTTGGCTCGCGCTTTTAATCGGACTATCATAGAATTGAAACACATAGCAAACCTTGTTGGATAATATTCTTCGTCTATCTTTTAATCGGACTATCATAGAATTGAAACGAACAATAACAAACAGGATTGGGCGATCATACTTTTCTTTTAATCGGACTATCATAGAATTGAAACCTCGGATTTATCCATTACGTCGGCCGCATCGATTTGCTTTTAATCGGACTATCATAGAATTGAAACCCAACGCGGGGAAGAAGGCGGATGAGGTTTCGGAACAACTTTTAATCGGACTATCATAGAATTGAAACCGCCGAGAAGGTCTCCGTCCTCGTCAAAAACAGACTCCTTTTAATCGGACTATCATAGAATTGAAACGCTCGGGGATCGATATAATAGAATGGTAGAGGAGTGGCTTTTAATCGGACTATCATAGAATTGAAACTACGGGGTCACCTCCGTTCGCATGAGTTTGGACGTTTCCTTTTAATCGGACTATCATAGAATTGAAACCATATAACAGTGCGACGAGACAGGCTGCGCACACCACTTTTAATCGGACTATCATAGAATTGAAACGGGGTAAATCATGTAAAACGAACAATTTTAGAATATACTTTTAATCGGACTATCATAGAATTGAAACCGTAGCGCTATTATGCGCGGTATGGCGCGGCTCTGCCTTTTAATCGGACTATCATAGAATTGAAACCTTGCAGTAGGGGCAGTGAAAATTACACGACCCGAACTTTTAATCGGACTATCATAGAATTGAAACCTATTACCGCCGCCCGCACGGGCGCACGGCTGGCGTACGCTTTTAATCGGACTATCATAGAATTGAAACGAATAAAAATCAGCGTAAAAACATATATGCTTACACGACTTTTAATCGGACTATCATAGAATTGAAACTTTTTTGTGGCCGTTTCGGCCTTATCTGTATCTACTGTCTTTTAATCGGACTATCATAGAATTGAAACAGCCGACGCGATATATTCGTGCCCGGCAAACAAATCCTTTTAATCGGACTATCATAGAATTGAAACCGCCGTACACGTGGTGATATTTATGAAACAAATTTTCTTTTAATCGGACTATCATAGAATTGAAATGATATATTTTTCTAAACATTTTCATGACTTTATCGGCTTTTAATCGGACTATCATAGAATTGAAATTGATAACTTTTAAAGTCTTTTTATCCTCTGCATTCACTTTTAATCGGACTATCATAGAATTGAAATATTGTACACCTTGTCTACTTGCTCATCAGGGAAATTCCTTTTAATCGGACTATCATAGAATTGAAATGTAATCCTCACACTGCCGATTATGGCTGAGTAATCTACTTTTAATCGGACTATCATAGAATTGAAATAGTTGATGCAAAAGGTTTATCGAAACACCTTCCTTCCTTTTAATCGGACTATCATAGAATTGAAATCCTTATCTCAATGGTTTAAGGAAGACGTTGCGCGCATCTTTTAATCGGACTATCATAGAATTGAAATAGCCTATCTAAACGCCAAATAACTAATTTGTCTCCTCTTTTAATCGGACTATCATAGAATTGAAATTCGGTTTGGTGATAGTTGGTAACAAGATTTTAAAACACTTTTAATCGGACTATCATAGAATTGAAATATTACATCAGGATAGATGGTGTGGCGTATGAAAACTTTTAATCGGACTATCATAGAATTGAAATGAAGCTGGTAACCGCGGATGTCGCCTTCGGCCTCGAACTTTTAATCGGACTATCATAGAATTGAAACCCGCTACCCAAAAAACCCTCGACAAAATGCCCGAAATCCTTTTAATCGGACTATCATAGAATTGAAACCACTGGGGCACATAGTCCTGATCTCCTCGGCGAGTATCTTTTAATCGGACTATCATAGAATTGAAACGAAAAGTGCTAATGGTAAAGTTAAACTTTCTCCTTTACTTTTAATCGGACTATCATAGAATTGAAACTTAGATGATCTTGCGGACTACAGTGCCGAATTTGACTTTTAATCGGACTATCATAGAATTGAAACGCAAACGGGGCCTTTTGTGCCATGTCACCAGTGCGGCTTTTAATCGGACTATCATAGAATTGAAACAGAGACGTTCCTCCTGCGTTGTACAAGATACTCTGTACTTTTAATCGGACTATCATAGAATTGAAACAATTTAAGTGATGATGTAAAAACTGGTATTAATACTTTTAATCGGACTATCATAGAATTGAAACTTAGATGATCTTGCGGACTACAGTGCCGAATTTGACTTTTAATCGGACTATCATAGAATTGAAACTTCGCAATCGCTTCGACGGCAAAAGTGCCGCCCAGGCTTTTAATCGGACTATCATAGAATTGAAACTGTTTATGTACGACTCTTTCAGTTTTAACTGCTTTCTTTTAATCGGACTATCATAGAATTGAAACGATATAATGCTTACAATCGAGGCATTTAATAACATTAAACTTTTAATCGGACTATCATAGAATTGAAACCAATGTGTACGTTGTCATTGCCGGTATATTAGGATTCTTCTTTTAATCGGACTATCATAGAATTGAAACAAGTGCCTTTGCCGTTAATTTTGTCAATGAGTTTCCTTTTAATCGGACTATCATAGAATTGAAACGCGAAATCCTGCTCGTGCAGGGTGGAAGCAAGAATATCCTTTTAATCGGACTATCATAGAATTGAAACAGCGTCATAGCATTCACACCGGCAGCACCAGTTACGAACTTTTAATCGGACTATCATAGAATTGAAACGTCGGACACGATGGGCAGAAATTCTTCTTCGACCATGCTTTTAATCGGACTATCATAGAATTGAAACCCGTTAAATTGTCTGGCAAGGACGTGACGCCGGTACTTTTAATCGGACTATCATAGAATTGAAACCGTTGTAGAAATCGTCTTCGTTGATAACAAGTGTTACTTTTAATCGGACTATCATAGAATTGAAACGCTTCTTCGATTCTTCTTTTACCTCTCCGGTTTCCGTCTTTTAATCTGACTATCATAGAATTGAAATTGTCGTTTCAACTACTGAATGCAACTTTATGTTTCAAATTTAAGAAAAAGATTTCTTCTGGAGAATAGAAATTGAGTTTGTATTTTGGTCTTTCGTTGATTCTGTATTGCATCTGTTTGGTTATATTGTTACTAAATTCATTGCAATTTGATTTTTTAGGGATGTACTGCCTGATCAGTTTGTTTGTATTCTCAATCAATCCTTTTTCCCATGAAGAATAGGGATGAGTGAAATATATCTGTGTATGTAACTTCTTGGCTAATGATTAATGATCTGCAAACTCGCTACCATTATTTACGGTGATGGAGTGTATATGCTCTTTTTGTATGGCAGCAGTATATCGTAAACGATTTTTGAATGCTCTTTTGCATTTTTCCCTTTGGGCAGTTTTTGCATCATGCAAAAAAACATAGTTCTTTCCACTAAGGTCAGGATATCCCCTTTGCCGTTTTTTCCGACAATAGTGTCCATCTCCCAATTTCCAAAGCGTTGTTTGAGATCGACAACAGGAGGCCTTTGCTCTATTCCGACACGATTCTTATCTTAATGGATACAGACTTGGGCTATTTCCTTTTTCTATGTTTCATCTTGTGCCGGGTATGCAGGCAGAGCTTTTCGCCTGCGGTTTTATCGGCTCGGATGATTTTATAAATGGTTTCGTGCGAAACGTAAGGTTCTCCGCGGAGCTTGAGCCTTCCTTCAATCTGCTGAGGTGACCACTGTTGCTATAGCAGGAGAAGAATCTGCTTTTTTAGTCCGGGCTTTAGTTTCCGGGTCTGCTGACTGCGCTCTTTACGAATCTCAGCCATATCCTGAGCATAAGAAAACGTGTACTTTCCTTGTCATATTCTTACAACGTTATTACATTTTGGGCGATAAGCAGCCTCAGCTCATCGAGAAGTACACCACCACGAATGCCGGCATCGATGAGTCCAATGTCATCAAGCCCCTCACCTGAGAAAAAGGCAAGAAACAGCCTCTATACCCTGACGCAGGCTATGGGTCAAAGGACGATGTAGTCAAGGAATGTGGTATGATTCCTGTTATCTGTGAGAAAGACTATCGAAATCATCTTCTTACCGACGATCAGAAGCTGAACAACCACCCAAAGTCCAAGACAAGATGTCGTGTGGAGCACATCTTCGGTTTCATCGAGGGTTTCATGAACGGTTCGTTTGTCTGCAGCATCGTAATCGTCCGTGCCAAGACTGTAATGGCTTTCATCTGTCTCATATACAACAAATTCAAATATGTACAGATCAATAAATACCAGCTGTAGCTTATTGCCTCTAAGGGGTAACTGTGTCTTAACGTCAATAAATCAAGTTAAATGAGAGGATAAACGAACACTATCGTGAGTCTGAGATGCCCTTTGAGGAGCTGAATCCAACTGAACTGACTCAGAAGGAACGGCTTCCACTTACAAAAATTCTTTTTTAGAACTTATCTAAAATAATCAGCAGTTTAATCTTATTCTTTTTGTATGGAATTATATTCTACAAAATTCTGAATTTTAATAATTTAATTGATTCTTTTGCCAAAGTATTGATAGAATGTATAAGATAAAAAATGTTTATTTTGAACAATAATTCCATTTGATGCAGCGTTTCTACATAAAGTTGCATCATGCAAGTAAAAGCATAAAAAATGAAGGCATTGTTATTATCTTTTTTTGCTGTGATTTTGTGTTATGCTCTGTTTTTCGACAGAGAAGAGCCGCTAACTCCCGTGGATGAGATGAACTATACGATCCCTACGGAAGCTCGCGAACAGATCCATCTGTCGGATTCTACCGTGTATTATGCGAAATGTATCAATCCCCTATTTTGAGACCTCTGCAAAAGTGACTACATAATGCGTTTTTATCGATATTCGCATTAACGATGGTGCCTCGCTTGACAATCACGCCTTTTATTTCCAACTGACAGCTGATTTCGTTCAGAACCGTATCATCCCAAATTATACGATAGGGATTTTGGGGTTTAGATTTATGGGGGTAATCCCATCGTCCGATGAACCATTTTCGGCGTTTTTTAGTAAGTGCTATTTTTAGTTTGAGCGTATCGCCTGCCCTTTCAAAATATGCACCAAAAGCAAAGTTCGGTAACGCAGTGTGGAACGTGTTTTTTTTTTCGTTTTTTCTTGAAGAACAAAGAGTCGGAACAGAGACATTAAATCATAGGCTATCATCGAAAAAATCAAGGCGGCTTCGGTTGCAATTGCTGCTGTCTCTCATTGGTTATTATTTAATCGGCGGATCGTTTATGTGCCTTTTAGTATCCTCCGGTATGCTTGTTTACTTTATTCAGATGCATCCAAATAAGTCTTTGAATAATAAAATAATAGAAATTGTTAGTGCATTTAGTATGGAGATATATCTTTCGCATATGGCAATTTTTCAACTAATAAAGAAAATACATATTAACGAACTACTCGGAAATGGATGGATCCAATACATAATGACTGTTTGGGTGGTTTTGTGCGGCTCGATGATATTTTCAATGATTGTGAGATGGGTTTTTACACAGGTTAAAAATAAAATGCATCAATAAAGAGGTTTGTTCGGAAGATGTTTTTATATATTTGATAATTAAATCAATAAAAAATTATTCATCTGCGGCAGTAATACGTGCGGCTTACAAAAGGATCGGTTTTATTGTTTTTTTAACATGTTTGTTGCGATATATTCCCTACCTTTGGGCTACTTTGATCTCTTAAATAAAATATTCACCCAATTTAAATGACAATTATGTTTAACAAAAAAATTGAAACGGCAATCAACGATCAAATCAATGCCGAATTATGGTCGGCCTATTTGTATTTGTCCATGTCGGCTTATTGCTACGACAACGGATATAACGGAGTCGCCAACTGGTATCAGGTACAATTCAAAGAAGAGCAGGATCACGCTATGATTCTGTTTAACTATGTCATCTCACGCGGCGGACGCGTTACTCTTAAACCGATTGAGGCCGTTCCGACCCAATGGGACTCGTTGCTGAATTCGTTCGAGGAAACGTTAAAACACGAGCGGATTGTGACCGGTCTGATCAACGACTTGTATACGTTGGCACTGCAAGAATCCGATTATGCTACCCAAAGCATGTTGAAGTGGTTTATCGACGAGCAGGTAGAAGAAGAGGAAACGGCTCTGGATATCATCAATAACCTGAAGATGATAAAAGACAACGGATACGGACTGTATATGCTCGACAAGGAGCTGTCGGGACGTACGTATAAAACGGCTGCTCCCCTCACAAAATCGGGGGAATAAATTCCGTTTGCAGATGAGTCGATCCGGAGAGCATACGAAAGGATTTCGTCTCTTGCCGGCAGAAAAAAGAGGGTGTGTCAAAGCGTAATGTTTGGGCACGCCCTCTTCAGGTGTGTAAGAAGGGGCAAAATTTCGGGACGCTATGGATGAAGGTTCGGGAGCATACGGCTAGTATGCCCCCAAACTTTCATCTCACGAACAATGAGATGTTTGAAAGGTTGTGACACCTTGTCTCTCGATCTGGAAAAATATGAGAAACACCGTTACAAAAGGCTGAAAGCTACCGTAAGACCTGCCATGACAATAGCTACCATCGACATCAGTTTGATCAGAATATTCAGCGATGGCCCCGATGTATCCTTGAACGGATCGCCTACCGTATCGCCTACTACCGTCGCTTTATGCGCCTCGGAGCCTTTGCCTCCGTGATGACCTTCCTCGATGTATTTCTTGGCATTGTCCCAGGCGCCTCCTGCGTTAGCCATGAAAACGGCCAGCACAAATCCGGCACCCAATCCGCCGACTAACAATCCCATAACTCCGGCTACCCCGAAGATGATCCCGACAAGTACCGGTGCGATAATAGCCAATATTGACGGGAACAGCATCTCACGCTGTGCCCCCTGTGTCGAAATCGCCACGCAACGCGCATAGTCGGGCGTTGCCTCTCCGGTCAGGATGCCTTTGATCTCATGGAACTGACGCCGTACTTCTTCCACCATCTTGCGAGCCGCACGACCGACCGCGTTCATCGTCAGGCCGCAAAAGAGGAAGGCCATCATCGAACCGATAAAGACTCCGATCAGGACTTTCGGGTTCATCAGATCGACCTGATAATACGCCATAAAGTCGGGGATGGTCGCTCGTGTTACTTCTACCGTGCGTCCGGCGATATCGATCGTCGTCGTGCCGATATGCTGCAATCCCATCTTCACCTCCTCGATATACGAAGCCAGCAAGGCCAGCGCCGTCAGCGCCGCCGATCCGATCGCGAATCCTTTGCCTGTTGCCGCCGTCGTATTACCGAGCGCATCGAGCACGTCGGTACGTTGGCGCACATGCGGTTCGAGTTTGCTCATCTCGGCATTTCCTCCCGCATTGTCGGCGATGGGTCCGTAAGCGTCGGTTGCCAGCGTAATACCCAAGGTCGATAACATCCCGACGGCGGCAATGCCGATGCCATAGAGTCCCAGGCTGAGGTTCCCGGCCGTCAGCAGATTGGCCGTATCGAAGCCCGTGGCGCAGAGAAAAGCCAGAATAATGGCGCAGGTGATGGTGAGGACGGGGATCGCCGTCGAAACCATGCCGATGCCCAAGCCCGAAATGATGACGGTGGCCGGGCCTGAGTTCGAACTGTGAGCGATCGATTGCGTCGGCTTATGCGAGTGAGACGTATAATACTCGGTCGACTGTCCGATAATCACCCCGGCGATCAATCCTACAACGACTGAGCACGAAATTCCGAACCAGTTGGGCATTTGCAGCAGATACAAAATGCCGAAAGCAGCTACGGCAATCAGTACCGAGCTCAGGTTTACTCCTGTGCCGAGCGATTTGAGCAACTGCTGCATGCCTGCTCCCTCTTTCGTCCGGACCGTATAAATACCGACAATCGAGAGCAAAATACCGGCGGCGGCGATCAGCATCGGAGCAAGTACGGCTTTCGCCTGCAGGTCTGCACCGTCGTAAAACGCCGATGCTCCGAGTGCGGCTGTTGCAAGGATCGAGCCGCAGTACGATTCGTATAAGTCGGCGCCCATACCGGCCACATCGCCCACGTTATCGCCCACGTTATCGGCGATCGTCGCCGGGTTGCGCGGGTCATCTTCGGGGATACCCGCTTCGACCTTGCCCACCAGATCGGCGCCCACATCGGCCGCTTTGGTGTAAATGCCTCCGCCCACACGGGCAAACAGCGCCTGTGTCGATGCACCCATGCCGAAGGTCAGCATCGTCGTGGTGATGATCACCAACTTCTGTGCGCCGGTTGTGTCGATAAAATAATCAAGAACCAGATACCAGAGCGAGATGTCCAGCAGTCCGAGGCCGACTACGACCAGCCCCATCACCGCCCCCGACCGGAATGCGAGCTTCAGCCCTTCGTTCAGCGAATTACGGGCTGCGTTAGCCGTCCGGGCCGAGGCGTATGTCGCCGTTTTCATGCCGATAAATCCCGCCAGACCGGAAAAAAATCCGCCGGTAAGAAAGGCAAAAGGCACCCAGGGGTTCTGCACATTAAAACCATACGCCAATACGGCGAAGAATAGAGCGAGAACAATGAAAACCACTGTCACGACTTTGTACTGTTGTTTAAGGTAAGCCATTGCTCCTTTTCGTACATGTGCGGCGATCTCCCGCATCGTTTCCGTTCCTTCGCTGGCTTTGCGCATTTGTTTGTAGAAAAGACCGGCAAACAGAAGCGCTAATACGGAGGCCAGAGGGACAAACCAAAATAGAGTTTCCATGATTTATGATATTAATGTAAATTAAATTTTACAAATATAGAAATTATCTTCTTGTAAATGCAAATATTATGTGTTAAAAACAAGAGATATTTACAATTCTATCCTTTATGGAGTTTTGGAGGGCAATTTACCCCAAATTACGCGATACACTGTTGGGCGTTTACCATTACATTAATAATGTACGTACGAATGTACGACAAGGGTTACGTCAGGCTTACAGCCCTCCGCCGAGACGCGATGCCTTTTTTCCCAACGCTTCGCATTGGGCTGAATGATCTCGCCCCCTATTTATTAATGGTTAATTGTCAATGGTCATGCCGGGTACATGATTCGGCGTGTAACACGCATAACCATTACCCGAAAGGGCTGCAAGCCCGATATAATCGTTAGCGGTCAGTGTTCAGCAATCAGCCAACAACTCAACAACTCAACAATTCAACATGTCAACAACTCACCGCATCACCGCCTCTGCGGGGTTTATAAGGGCTGAAGGTCTGAATTAAATTCATCCTTATTTGTATTTGTTCTATTGCCGAATGTGGGTTTAAGCAGAGAAGAGTAGGAGGGGAGCATATGTATGAGGGAGTACCCAAACATTTCGTTTGTGCACATCCTTAATATATACGGATAAAGGTTGTGTCAGCATTTTTAGTTACGACATCCGGCTCTTGTAATCTTCGTAGGTGAAAGTGCGCAGCATATCGAGTGTACCGTCTTCGCGGAGTATGGCCAGCGAAGGATGCTGAATGCCGTTGAACATCGTCGTTTTGACGGTCGTATAATGAATCATGTCTTCGAAGATCAGCGGGTCGCCGATATGCAACGGCCGGTCGAACGACCAGTCGCCCATAAAATCGCCGCTCAGACAGCTACATCCGCCGATGCGGTACGTCGGTTTGCCCGGAACGGCGTCCGTCGCATGGCGAACGGCCGGTTTATAGGGCATTTCAAGACAGTCGGGCATGTGGCACGTGAACGACGCGTCGATAACGGCCGTTTCGACGCCGTTGTTTTCGACGAGGTCGACGACCGTTGTCCGCAGAAATCCCGTCTGCCAGAAGAAGGCGCTGCCCGGCTCCATGATGATCTGCAAGTGCGGATACTTGGCTTTAAACTCGTTTAATAGTCGGAGAAGGAAATCGATATCATACCCTTTGCGGGTCATCAGATGGCCTCCGCCCATATTCAACCAGCGGACTTGCGACAACCATCGGCCGAAGCGCCGTTCGACAGCCTGCAACGTGTTTGCCATATCTTGCGCGGACGATTCGCAGAGCGTGTGAAAATGAAGCCCTTCGACACCTTCGGGAAGTTGGTCGGGCAGTTTGTCGGAGGTGATGCCCATTCTCGAGCCCGGCGCACAGGGATTATACAGCTCCGTAGCGACATCCGAATATTCGGGGTTGATGCGTAACCCGCACGAGATGCGACGGTCGTCGGCAACGACCATCGGGTAAAATCGCTCGAACTGTGATAACGAGTTGAACGTGATATGACTGCTGCATTTCAACAAGTGCGGGAAGTCGGCTTCCGTATAAGCCGGCGAGTACGTATGTGCCGGAGTGCCCAGCTCTTCGTAAACTAACCGCGCTTCGTACACGGAGCTGGCGGTGGCATACGGAATATATTCGCGTACAATGGGGAAAACTTTCCACATAGCAAACGCTTTCAGCGCCATAATGATTTCGATTCCGGCGCGTTCTTTCACGTCTTTGATGAGCGTCAGGTTACGTCGTAAGAGCGATTCTTCGATGACGTAACACGGCGAAGGGATGGTCTGTATATCCATTGTTTTATTTGATAACCGTTATTTTGGCATATTTTAAAAGCAGCGTGCGGCTGCCCGAATAATCGAAATGTACCGTTGCTTTGGCGTCGCTTCCTTCTCCTTCCAGCGACACGATTTTTCCTTTCCCGAAGCGTTCGTGCCGGATCGTATCGCCCACGTGCAAGCCGTTCAATGATTCGACTTGTTTTATGGTCTCTGCCTCCTTGTGCTCGATACGCTTAAGGCGTGAGGGAGAGGACGTGTTCCGTGTGGGCTGTGGGGAGTAAGATGCGCGGGAACAGGCCGGTTCGTATCGTTGCGGGTCAATCGGCTGGCAGATCATGCCCGAATCGTCCGGCCGATGCAGATACGTCGGGTCAATATCGTCCAGAAAATGGCTGGGCGAGCTGATCTGGTGCTGTCCGTTGCGGAAACGGCTCTTGGCGCAGGTAATGATGCAATGGCGTTTGGCACGCGTGATGGCCACATAAAACAGCCGCCGCTCCTCTTCAATGGCACGTACGCTGTCCATGGCCATCGACGAAGGAAAAAGATTCTCCTCCATGCCTGCGATAATCACGTGGTCGAACTCTAACCCTTTGGCCGCGTGAACGGTCATCAGGGTGACTTTGTCGGTATCTTCTTCTTTATCGCTGTCCTGATCGGTGAGGAGGGAGACCTCCATCAGGAAGTCGGCCAGCGACACGCGTTCGTTCCCTTCTTCGCGTTTGTTCTCGCAAAACTCATGAATCGCCTTCAGCAGCTCCTGCATATTTTCCTGCCGGCTGATGCCTTCGACCGAGCGGTCTTGGAAAAGCTGCGCCGCGATGCCGCTTCGTTTGATGGTAAGCTCCGCCATCTCTTTGGCCGGCAGACGCGTCGATTCCGTCATCAGCTCTTCCATCAGGGTTTGAAATTCACGGAGCTTGCGTGCCGTTCCTTCGTGGATGGGGACAGTGTAATCGGCCGGCTGCGAAAGCGCTGTCCAGACACTGACCTGATGCCGGTCGGCGGCGCTGAGCAATTTGCCGACTGTCGCGTCGCCGATGCCTCGCGCCGGGTAGTTGATGATCCGTTTGAGCGCCTCCTCGTCGTGCGGGTTGACGATGACCCGGAAGTAGGCGATCAAGTCTTTGATTTCCTTGCGCTGGTAAAACGACTGTCCGCCGTAAATTTTATAGGCGATATTTCTTTTCCGGAGCGCTTCTTCAAGGATACGCGACTGCGCATTGGTGCGGTAGAGCACGGCAAAATGGGCGTAGGAGCTCCGTTCGTTCATCCGCAGTTCGAGAATCTGCGAAGCGATCAGATACCCTTCTTCATAGTCCGAATATGCCGAAAGGACGCGTATTTTGCTGCCCGGCTCGTTTTCGGAGTAGACATGCTTGGGGATTTGCCCTTTATTTTTGCGGATAAGGCTGTTGGCCGCATTGACGATGTTTTGCGTCGAACGATAGTTCCGTTCCAATTTGAACAGGCGATAGTCGGGGTACTGATCTTTGAAGCGCAGCATATTATCGATGTTGGCTCCGCGAAACGAGTAGATACTCTGGGCATCGTCGCCGACTACGCAGATGCGCCGGTGCTTCTCGCACAGGCGCGTCACGATCAGGTGTTGCGCGAAATTCGTATCCTGATACTCGTCTACCAGCACATAGCGGAACAGTTCCTGATATTTTTCCAGCACCTGCCGATGGTCGCGAAACAGCAGATTCGTCTGTAGCAATAACTCGTCGAAATCCATCACGCCGGCCTGATAGCAGCGGCTCTGGTAGCGCCTGTAAATCTCGTGCAGCATGGGGACTTTCGACTTCGTATCGTATTCGATCAGTTCCCTGTTTCGTTCGTACGCCTCGCTGGTGATGAGCCTGTTCTTCGCGTTCGAGATGCGGCTTTGCACCATGCCCGGACGGTAGGTCTTCTCGTCGAGCTGCATCTCTTTGATGATGCTGCGGATCAGGTTCTTCGAGTCGGACGCGTCGTAGATCGTGAAATCCGGCCGATAACCGATCGCTTCGGCCTCGCGGCGCAAGATACGGTAGAAGATGGAATGAAACGTGCCCATGCTCAGCCGACGCCCCAGCGACTCGTCCGTGAGCGTAGCGATACGGTGTTTCATCTCGCGGGCGGCCTTGTTCGTAAACGTAAGCGCCAGAATGCTGTAAGGGGCCAGTCCCTGTTCAAGCAGATGAATGATTTTGTACGTCAGGACGCGCGTCTTGCCCGAGCCCGCGCCCGCTACTACCATGGCCGGACCGTCGCAGTACAGAACGATTTCGCGCTGATTATCATTTAACTCGTCTAATATGGAATGGTTCACCTTCGTTGCTTTTGCTATTCGGTATGCAAAGATAGACCATTTCCGGCAAAAAACATGATCGCCCCGGCAAGAGCATCGTATCACCCGAACTTTCTATGGTTTACGACTCTCTTTTCATTTCGTGCCTTTGCATTGTTCTTTGCAAACTTGGCGATAAGGTAACCGCAAGGCAATGAAAAAATAATTTTTACGGTGCAAGGATATCCAGTGTCATTGCCTTATTTTTTTTGCATAAAAAATCATTTTAGGTAAATATGCGAGGATTTATTAAAGGCGTTGCCCCTTCTACAAGCCTGTCTTTTTTTCTCTTTTTACGGAAATATTTAGGACCGTATGGGGAAAATTGTACTTTTTTGAAAAAAAAATGGCTTATTATTGTTGATAGTCAAATTTTCAAACTATATTTGAGGCCTGAAATAAAACGAAAAAATGAAATAGATTATCGCTTTATACATTATTACTTTTTAATTTACAACATTATGAACAAAACAGAATTTATTAATGCTGTTGCCGAAAAAGCCGGCTTAAGCAAAGTAGACGGGAAAAAAGCCGTTGAGGCTATGGTTAAAACGATTCAGGGCGAGATGAAGAAAGGCGAGAAAGTGTCTATCTTAGGATTTGGTTCTTTCTCTGTCGTAGAAAAGGCATCTCGCAAAGGTGTGAATCCGCAGACAAAGAAAGTGATTAACATCCCTGCTCGTAAAGTCATTAAGTTCAAGCCCGGTACTGACTTGACAAGAGTGGTGAAGTAAGTACGCTTTACTTATTCTTTGAAAAAGAAGACAATGTGTCAAAGAGGGTGTACCAAAACATTGCGTTTTGATACATCCTCTTTTCTAGTGAATAGGTCTGCTTTAGGATTAAGGTATCGCAGTTGATGGGTATTGTGACCGGTGGGTCATGATGGTTCTTCTTCTTTGATTGGATTATTCATCTTCGAGTATGACCGATGCACTTTCCACTTCACCTCCTAAGGGAGGGCTTTTTTTTGAAATCTTCAGCCGAAGTCCGGACAGTTCCGGAAAGTGTGTTTTCAATGCAGCCGAAATCCGTCCGGCTACATGCTCAAGCAATTGCGACGGAACCTCCATTTCTGTTTTTACAAGCTCATATACCTCTGCGTAGCTGATGGTGTCGGCCAGGTTGTCGGTTTGTAAAGACCGGAGATGCGACATTGAAAAAGACAGATTCACCACAAATTCTCCTCCTACACGTGTTTCCTGCGGCAAAACCCCGTGATAAGCATGGAATTTCATGCCTTGTAATTCAATTTTTCCCTTCATTCCTGTTAATTTGTCTGTAAAAATAAGCAAAAAAACTTTTTCTGAAAAGAATAATACCTATATTTGCGACAATCCAAATTTAAAAATTATGGTACGCACAAAAAATGAAGAAATACCTATTAGCAGCGGCGGAGTACATAACGTATTAGCTGCCGGAACGATTGTGACGGGAAGCATTGCCTCGGATTCTGACTTTCGCTTAGACGGACGGATCGAAGGTGATATCAATTGTAAAGGAAAAATCGTCATCGGTCCTAAAGGAAGTATCGCAGGGAACATCCTCTCGGACAATGCAGAGATATTGGGAGATGTGGAAGGTTCGATCCGTATCAAGGAGAAGCTTGTTTTTAAGTCCACCGCCATCATCAAAGGGGATATTTTTACGCAGACCCTCGAGATTGAACCGGGCGCTCATTTCAACGGAACGTGTACAATGTCCGGTAAGAATCAAACGGACGGAATGCAAGTTCCCGGAAATAAGAAAGCGAACGTCACTCCAATCAAGTGATTGTATTTGTGCGATGACTCTTTGAGAGCATCGCACGGATTTTTTGATTGAATTCGGAGGCTTGTAAAAGCTGTTCGAGCGGGATGTGTATGCGGTAACGCCAATAATGATCAGGGTCTGCCGGGAGATTGATACGCTCTTGTGAGGCGTCTTTTCGTCTCAAGTAATGGTCTATGGCCAGCCAATCCTGCAAAGGAAAGATGGTCAGTATGGAATGTGCATGCAGATGTTCGGCGATTATTCGCTCGGCTATTTCGGGGGTGCATTCCTTGGGGGGCGCTTCGGTTTCTTTTAAGACAAACTCAGCATATCGTTGCGTACGTTTTGGGTCTTCTTCCCACCATGTACGCAAAGGGCTCATATCGTGTGTCGAAGTCGTGCAGACAGAGTTGTAGGGGGCTGTTTTCAAGTCGGTGAATTCTTGCCCGAAGACTTTGGATATGCGGCCCAACTCCAGACTCAGGATGTGCAGTTCTTCCATCACTTCGTGTACGGAGTCGGGAATCATCCCCAAATCTTCTCCGCACACCAGCATTTCTGTTGTTGCAACCAAGGGACGGAGCCTGCTTAGCGCCGTCGTTTTCCAAAAGTCATGATGCCGTTCGTAAAAAAAGTAAGCATAAAGCTTGTCGAAAGCTGTTTGCTCTGTTTCCGTCAGTTCCTGATAACGGTATGACTTCGAGGATGATATGCGCGGATGATATTTTCCCGGCTCGTATGGGTCTTCCAGAAAAAGTACCTCATTGGCTAATGCATAAAGACCGGATTGAATCTGTTGAGATACGTTATCTTCCTTCCCCTTGAAGAGTCTCTGTATTTTCCGCTGGGTATCACAAAACGGATTCAGCATCATATGTTCCGCATCCATGGGGAAAAGATAGTGATCGGTAACAGTTACCGTTTGCTCACCAAATAGCTCCGGCAGGTATTTCCGGTGAATGATTGCCAATGTATATTCCTTTTTAAACGCTAAACCGTACGATTCTATTTCACCGGCGGTCAACGGCAATGCCGGTCGGAAGTGTCCGCATAATCCTTGTACGTAATCGAGCGGAATTTCCCAGATACGAAAGAATCCGAGAATATGATCGATGCGAAAACTGTCGAAATAATCGCTCATCTTACCGAAACGTTTCTTCCACCACGTGAACCCGTCTTCTTCCATGACCTCCCAATTATAGGTCGGGAAAGACCAGTTTTGTCCTAAGGCAGAGAAGTCATCGGGCGGAGCACCTGCTTGACCGTTCATCTGGAAGTAACGGCCTTCCGTCCATGCCTCGACGCTCGTTCGGTGAATGCCGATCGGGAGATCTCCTTTCAGGATGATTCCTTTCCGGCGGGCATAGTTCGAAACAGCTTGAAACTGGCTATGTAAAACGTATTGCAGAAAATAGACATACGAAATTTCCGGGTACGCCGGGCTGTTTTCCGCACATAGTTTTTCAATCCGGAGCGGACTGTATATCGCGTCTTTCCCCCATTGTGAGAAATCGGCCGTATGGTATTGATCCCGTAAATAACAAAATGCTGCGTATGGAGTCAGCCATTTTCGGTTATTCTCCAGGAAACGTTTGAAATCGCAACCCGATAAAATGGCCGCACCTTCCTGTTCAAAGAAAGCGCGGCAATATGTCGTTTTATAACGTTCGACCGCTTCGTAATCGACTTCTTCCTTTTCATTCAGAGCAATCTGTTTCTTTCGGAAATAAGCCATCCGGTCCGGATCGTTGAGGGTTCCCATGCTGTATAGCGAGATATACATCGGATGCAGAGCATACATCGAGATGGCGCTGTAAGGATAAGAGTCTTTCCACGTATGCGTACAAGTCGTGTCATTCATCGGGAGCACTTGGATAACACATTGCTGTGTCTGCTCGGCCCAGTCGATCAATAATCGGAGGTCATGCAGGTCACCTACTCCGAAACTTTGTTCGGAACGTAACGAAAAAACAGGGATGACGGTCCCTGCTCCTTTCCATTCGGGCAAATCTTCACGATACGGATATTCTGAAATCACTGTGACCTCGCATGTCGCTGAAGGTGTCTTTGCCAGTACGCGGTTGTCTCCTTTTTCCCAGTGGCAGACCCGTTTCGTTTCATCACAAACGAAAAATTTATACTCAAACGGATAGCTGATCTCATCGGCGTTGAGGCAAACTTCCCATTCTGCAGCGCCGGACGGGCATAGGAGCTTGGCTTGCGTCGTATCCCAATGTCCCAGACATGCCTGATTGCCGGCAAGAGCGACCCGCTGATTTTTCCGCACCCGGGGATTCGGAACCCGAATGATCAAACTGCGATCAGGCTGTTCATGAATGGGTTCAGACCCGTTGTGAGCAAACAGATTCTTCGTAAACGCTGAAGTATACAATGCGATATTCGTCGGCTCTTCGCGCCAATAGTCGTACAGGCAATAACTTGCCGCTGTACGGTCGAATGCGATGCGATGCTTTCGACGCCACGGCTCGGGGGTTACTTTGCGGTCTGCATCTCTCAGGAGATAGTGATACTCGATTTCGGTCATATCGTCAGGTATTTCAAGGCGTAACGACCAATGTTCACCGTCTGCACAAGCCATTTCTTTTGCCATGACCGGCTCGTTACAGCCCAACTCGGGAATGGAGCCACACACGCACATTCTCTGTTTCGAGGAAGCCCGAAAGCTGATATGAAACGATATGTTCATGAGCTGACGATGTCTATCCTATCCGCAGCGTGAAGCGCCACAGTTTTTGCAAATCAGGCAGCCTTCCTGGTAAACAAGCGTTTCGTAGCCGCAATTCGGACACTTCTGTCCTTTAAGTTCTGTGCCATTGGGAAGGTACTTTTTCAATGCACGTGCCACGCCATTCTTCCACGTATTGATGGACTCGTTATTCAGTTCCATTTCCTGTACCAGCTTGATGACTTGGCTGATGGGCATTCCATAACGTAACACGCCCGAAATCAGTTTAGCGTAATTCCAATACTCCGGTTCGAACTTACTGTCCAGTCCTTCGAGCGTCATTTTAAAGCCACGCTTGTTCTTGAACTGAAAGTCGTAATGTTTGCGCCCGTCAGCGTCGTAGCTTTTGATGATGCTTCCTTTTTCTACCGTTTTCGGGAGCATAATACCTTCTTCGTCATCGGCCAGACCGGTAAAAATCTCGTAGGGGCGTCCGTTCATCAATCCGACAAAAGCGATCCATTTTTCACGATTGTTCTGGAACTTCACCACATCGGCTTCCAACTCTCGCGGACGTGTCGAGACAATGACCGGAGGTTCCATGCAATCTTCACTTTTCTTCTTATTCTTTTCCGTCGACAATAATACGCCCGAACGTGATCCGTCTCGATAAACCGTACAACCTTTGCAGCCTGAACGCCATGCTTCTACATATAATTTATCGATCATTTCTTCCGATACGTCATTCGGCAGATTGATTGTCACGCTAATCGAATGATCGACCCATTTCTGGATACGTCCCTGCATCCGTACTTTCTGTACCCAGTCCACATCGTTCGAAGTGGCTTTGTAATAAGGAGAGAGCGCAACCAGATGATCGATTTCTTCTGCCGTATATTTTTTCGTTACGGGATAATCGTTTGCCAGCATCCATGTGACAAATTTATGATGAAAAACCACATACTCTTCAAAGGCATCGCCCGTTTCGTCTACGTAATCGATATGTACATCGGCGTCGTTCGGATTCACTTTGCGCCGACGTTTGTACACCGGTAAAAATACGGGTTCAATACCCGAGGTAGTCTGGGTCATCAGGCTTGTTGTGCCGGTCGGTGCAATCGTCAGACATGCGATGTTACGACGGCCGTATTTTACCATATCTTCATACAGGGCCGGGGACTCATTCTTCAATCGCAGGATAAACGGGTTATGCTCTTCGCGTTTGGCATCGTAAATTTCGAATGCTCCGCGCTCTTTGGCCATCTTAACAGAGGAATCGTAGGCCGCCAGTGCCAGCGTTTTCTGAACTTTTTCTGCAAAGTCGGTCGCTTCTTCCGTTCCGTATCGCAGGTTCAAAGCCGCCAACATATCGCCCTCGGCCGTGATTCCGACCCCCGTACGTCTCCCGGCCAGCGTCTTTCGCTGAATTTTCTCCCACAGTTCACGCTCGGTGCGCTTAATATCTTCTCCTTCCGGATCGGAAGCAATCTTTTCCAGAATCTTTTCAATCTTCTCCGATTCCAGATCGATAATGTCGTCCATGATGCGTTGTGCCAGCCCAACATGTTTTTTAAACAAGTCGAAGTCGAAATAGGCATCCTTACTGAACGGGTTCACGACATACGAATACAGGTTGATCGCCAGCAGTCGGCAGCTGTCGTACGGGCAAAGCGGTATCTCGCCGCACGGATTGGTTGAAACCGTACGGAAGCCTAAGTCGGCGTACGAGTCCGGCACTGATTCTCTAAGGATCGTATCCCAGAACAATACACCCGGTTCGGCGGATTTCCACGCATTATGAATGATTTTTTTCCATAGCGATCTTGCGTCGATGAGCTTCGTAACCATCGGGTCGTCTCCGGCAATCGGATATTGTTGATGATACATTGCACCGCTCACTACCGCTTCCATAAATTCGTCATCGATTTTGACCGAGACGTTTGCTCCCGTGACCCTTCCTTCTGTCATTTTTGCATCGATAAACGATTCGGCATCGGGATGTTTGATGGAGACACTCATCATCAATGCTCCGCGACGCCCGTCCTGAGCCACTTCACGTGTGGAATTCGAATACCGTTCCATAAAAGGTACGAGTCCGGTGGAGGTCAGCGCCGAGTTTTTTACGGGTGAACCTTTCGGACGAATATGCGATAAATCGTGTCCCACGCCTCCTCTGCGTTTCATCAGTTGCACCTGTTCTTCATCAATGCGAATAACAGCACCGTACGAATCGGCATTACCTTCTACACCGACCACAAAACAGTTGGACAGCGAGGCGATTTGAAAATCATTGCCGATACCTGTCATGGGGCTTCCCTGTGGTATAATAAATCGGAAATGATCGAAGAGTTCGAACAGCTCCTGCTCCGACAACGGATTCGGATATTTTGCTTCCACACGGGCTACTTCTCCGGCCAAACGACGGTGCATGTCTGTGGGAGTTTGTTCGTAAATGTTCCCAAACGCGTCTTTCAACGCATATTTATTTACCCAGACTTTTGCTGCCAGTTCATCTCCCGTAAAATAATCCAACGATGCCTGATATGCCTCATCGAAAGTGTACGTTTTCAAGCCCATATTTCCTTTATTTATTTGTTGTGTCTTTTAGGCTACAAAAGTAGTTATTCTTTATTTTCTTTGCTAAATTATTTCACAAAAAAATATGTAGCTGTTGAAAAGTTTTCCATAGAAAGTTATTAGTTAGTTGACATATAATGATATGTATTTTTATGAGGTGTGAAAAGTTTTCCAAAAGGTAAAACTTGTCGTATGAAAGGTTTTTCTAAAATACGTGATTCGATGATTTTTTTGAATAACTTTTATTTGAGGAAGGGAAGGGCTTCTGCCAGGAAGTCAGGAGGGGGGAATCTAACTTTTTCAGGATGTCAGTGTAGGAGCGGCAGGTATGAGATTGCAATAAAAAAAGAGGGGGTGTGTGTCAAAACGCAATGTTTGGGTACATCCCCTCTTTAGAGGTTTAGGAATGCGTAGATTATGCCCCCGGGCTGATTGCACCCGTCGGGCATGCTTCTGCACATGTTCCACAGTCGGTACATACTTCCGGATCAATGCGGTAGATATCTCCCTCGGAGATTGCTTCCACCGGACATTCATCGATACATGTACCACATGCAATACAATCTTCACTAATTACGTAAGCCATTTTCTTTTATTTTTAAAGTTAGAACAATGCAAAAGTAAGCAATTCTTCCGATTAAAAAAAATGTTTGTCTTTTTTTTTATTCTTTCCTTTGCTGCAATAACTTTTTTCTTCTTCCGTTATTCATATAAAATAAAAGCAAATTGAGACGAAGTATATTGATGATCTTATGGGGGGCTTTGGCTGTTTCGAGTCTTTATGCTCAACGGCAAAGGCCAAAGAACCAGCCGTATGCCGATATGAAACGGTATCATTTCGGGTTTCATGTCGGGATGCATACACAAGATTTGATTTTAACGCATTCGGGGGTGACAACGTCTGACGGGAAAATGTGGTTTGCCGAAATACCGTCTTATTCGCCGGGATTCAGTGTCGGAGTGATTGGCAATTTATATGTCAATCCATATTTGAATTTGCGTTTTACGCCGACCGTTCACTTTGGAGATAAGAAGTTCACTTTTATTGATGCACGGGCTTCCGATTCCCATGCTACATTTACCACATCGATCCGATCGAATTATCTTACCTTGCCGTTAGATTTGAAATATACGGCGATGCGACTTAATAACTATCGTCCTTACTTGCTTGGCGGCGTCTATACCAGTTTCGACATGGGGCGTAAAAAAGAAACCCCTGTCTTGTTAAAGCCATTGGATTATGGAGTAGAGATTGGCTTCGGATGTGATATTTATTTACCTTATTTTAAGCTTTGTCCCGAGTTGAAGTTTTGTTTCGGACTGGCCGATGTGCTGGAAAAAGACCGTAACGATTTGATCAGCGAGCCTGATCGAGTGTATACTGCAGCACTATCGAGAGCTACTTCACGTTTGATTGTGTTGACCTTTAACTTTGAATGAAAAGTCTCAGATAGAGCCAAATGGCCGGAGTGGCTAACATCATGCTGTCGAAACGGTCTAATATGCCGCCATGTCCCGGAAGAAGTGTTCCGGAGTCTTTGACGCCATAAGTACGTTTGATCAGTGATTCAACTAAGTCTCCCCATGTGCCGAATACCACGATCATTGTTGCAAAAGCCATCCAGTGGTACCAGCTCACCTCAGGGTAAGAACCGGCCAATGCCAACGCTGCGATCCACGCAATGACAAGCCCGCCGGCAAACCCTTCCCATGACTTCATCGGAGAAACACGCGGGAACAAACGGTGCTTGCCGAATGCTGTTCCGACGATATAAGCCCCCGTATCATTAAGCCAGATAAAGATGAAAATAAGCAGCCCATAATAGGGATGGTATGTCTTGTCTACGGGATCAAACATCACAAAATTCAACATAGAAAACAGCCCTGCGCAATAAAACTGCAAGAAGAGCGTCATTGCCCACCGATTTACCGGATTTTCTCTTTTATGATATAAGCCTGCAATCAAGATAAAGATCAGAAAAAGTAAATACGGCGCATAGATTATTTCGGACATTCGCCCGTTGGCATAGAAGAAAGAGGCCGCAAAAAGATAAATTCCTCCGGCGATTTCCAACCATCGGGAAAAGTTTTTGGGGGGATGTAGGGTGGAGGCCTCCGTACCGTTATTATGCCAAATGAGCGTATGAAACTCGTGCAGCGACAAGCCTACAACAAGCATAAACAACGTGAGGTAAGCATACGGATGTAGCGTCATCGCAAGTACGATGACGGCTACATACACCATTCCGGTTACTGTTCTGACGAATAATTTTTTCAAGGTGCAGAGCGTCTTTTAAGAGCCTACTTCCGTTTTCGTGTTTTTTTCCGGTTTTGGAATAGGAGGGGGATCGGGCACGGACGCATCTTGCTGATCCATGATTTCCTGTGAGCGCGAAACCCAGGGGCGTTTGCCAAAAATCGCTTCCAGGTCTTCCGAATAAATGACTTCGGCTACCAGCAATTTTTCGGCCAATTGATTGTGTTGGTCCGCATGCTCGGTCAGAATCCGTTTGGCGCGTTCGAACTGTTCGTTAATCAGACCTTGTACTTCCTTGTCGATCAGTTGTGCCGTCTCTTCGCTGTAAGGTTTGGTAAAGCCCCATTCCTGTCCCGTAGAATCATAATAATTCAGGTTGGGCAGTCGCTCACTCATCCCGAAATACGTGACCATGGCATATGCTTGTTTGGTGACACGTTCCAGATCGTTGGAAGCTCCGGTCGAAATTTCCCCGAGGAAAACTTCTTCTGCCGCACGTCCGCCGAGGGTTGCACACATTTCGTCTAACAGTTGGTCGCGTGTGGTAATTTGTCGCTCTTCCGGCAGATACCATGCCGCCCCGAGTGCTTTTCCTCTGGGGACGATGGTTACTTTAACGAGCGGATTGGCATGTTCCAGCAACCAACTGATGGAAGCATGGCCGGCCTCATGGTAGGCGATACTTTTACGTTCTCTCGCCGTCGTGATTCTTGTCCGCTTTTCCAGACCGCCCACGATCCGGTCAACGGCGTTCATGAAATCTTCCTTTTGTACGAAATTTTTTCCGTTTCGGGCAGCTATCAGGGCGGCTTCGTTGCATACATTGGCGATATCCGCCCCCGAGAAACCCGGTGTTTGTCGTGCCAGAAAATCGGTATCGACCGATGAATCGATCTTGATCGGTCGAAGATGTACGCCGAAGATTTCTTTCCGTTCGTTCAGGTCGGGCAGTTCGACATGAATTTGGCGATCGAAGCGTCCCGCACGCAAAAGTGCCTTATCGAGCACATCGGCGCGGTTCGTGGCGGCGAGGATGATGACACCGCTGTTCGAGCCGAAGCCGTCCATCTCAGTCAATAACTGGTTCAGCGTACTTTCACGTTCGTCATTGCTTGTCATATTGGCGTTCTTACCGCGTGCTCGTCCCACCGCATCAATCTCGTCGATGAATACGATACAAGGTGCTTTTTCCTTTGCCTGCCGGAATAAGTCGCGCACTCGCGAGGCGCCGACACCGACAAACATCTCCACAAAATCCGAGCCGGAGAGGGAAAAAAACGGCACATGCGCTTCACCGGCTACCGCCTTGGCTAAAAGTGTTTTTCCCGTTCCCGGAGGGCCTACCAGCAAAGCGCCTTTGGGAATCTTTCCGCCTAATTCGGTATACTTCCCCGGATTTTTGAGGAACGAGACGATTTCTTCCACTTCCTGTTTGGCTTCGACAAGTCCGGCCACGTCTTTGAATGTCACTTTGACGTGCGAATTTTTGTCGAAGAGTTGCGCTTTCGATTTTCCTACGTTGAATACGCCTCCCGGTCCACCGGCAGCCCCGCCGGCCATGCGGCGCATAAAAAACAGCCACAATAAAATGATAATAACGAACGGGCCGATAGACACGATCAGATTCCACAGCGTATCGTCTCCTTCTTTGAAACTTACTTGCGCTGAGATTTGTTTTTCAGCCACCACTTTGTCGTAAAAATCCGAAAATTTATCAGCCGAAGGAATTTTGACATACACCTTTGCTTCCGTATCGAACGGCTCTTCTTCGCGAGTGAATACCCGTCTCCGGTGGTCGGCCTTGACGGTAGCTTCCAAGAGATTTTTACGATTGTGGACGATTATTTTATCGAATACGTCATCGGCTGCCAACTGCTGAAATTCCGTCCATCCCAACTCTTTCGATGCCGAAAAATCATTCATCAGATACAGTCCCATCAATGCGATAAAAACAAATCCGTACATCCAATACAGGTTGAAACGGAACTTAGGCTTGTTGCCGTTATCGTTCTTCGGCAAATTATTTTTTTCTTCCATACCTTTATATTAAGCCGAAAAATTCAATCCAAATCGGGAATCGCTTTAATCTTCGAATCAGCCCAAAGATTTTCCAGATTATAGAACGAGCGTTGTTCGGGCATAAAGATATGAACAAGAACCGTGCCATAATCCATTCCGATCCATTGTGCATTTCGGTTACCCTCCATCGAGAGGGGTTTCTCACCGGCATCTGTGCGGACGATGTCCCAAACCGAGTCGGAGAGTGACGAAACTTGTGTCGGGCTGTTTCCCTCGCATATGACCATATATTCGCAAATTGCCCCCGATAATTGACTCATATCTACGGTGACGATTCGTTTTCCTTTTTTTTCTTGCAGGCCTTTAACGACCGCATTGACAAGTGTTTTTGTTTGATTCATCCTTGCTTTTTTCAATTCTGCGGGACAAATATAAGTCATTATTTTTTGGCAGGGAAAAAAAAAGATGTAATTTTGCACCCGGAAAGTAAAGAGAAACTCTTTCCTTATCTCATTGTTCTATGGTGTAATGGTAGCACAACAGATTCTGGTCCTGTTTGTCTAGGTTCGAATCCTAGTAGAACAACAAGGAGGCGTCACATGTTTCCCCTCCCCCCCCGAATTTTAAAGTTTCTACACTTTCGGAAAAAGTTGTTTTCGATATAAAAAGTAAAGGAATAGCCGGAAGGCAGTGGCGTTTTTCTTTAAGATTCTTTAGTTGGTGGTCAGTAGTCAGATTAACCACAAGTTTCACTCATTTTTGATCGTTAAGAGCTAACCATTAATGGTTGACGCTGAACAATTAATTTAATTCAGACCTTCGGCCCTTATAAACCCCGCAGAGGCGGTGAGTTGTTGATTTGTTGACATGTTGATTTGTTGATTTGTTGGCTGATTGCTGAATACTGACCGCTAACGATTATATCGGGCTTGCAGCCCTTTCGGGTAATGGTTATGCGTGTTACACGCCGAATCATGTACCCGGCATGACCATTGACAATTAACCATTAATAAATAGGGGGCGAGATCATTCAGCCCAATGCGAAGCGTTGGGGAATAATCAATACCCCGACAAAAGGGCTGAAAGCCTGAGTTAGTCAGCAGTCAATGTTCGGCAGTCGGTCGTTACGTAGAGGTAAACTTGTGTGTTCGCCTCCTTATTCGCCCCTGCACGGCCTATTGACATCGGGTGGAAAATCTCTATTGCGGAAGGTGGAATAAACGACAGTCCTAATACTTACTCATAAAACCCTCAGAATAAGGTAAAACATCTCTGCTGACGATTATGTGTGCAGTGGATAAAAGATTGTCTTTTGGATATTTATATTGTGTATACAAGTGTTATACATATAAAAAAAAACAAAATTTTTTTGCATGTGTGGTGAGGGTATAATTAACTTTGCAATTCCAAATTTACTTAAATTTATTGTATTGAATTGTGGGAATGAAAAGTAGTTTGTGTTTTTTATTGTTGCTATTGCCTTGTTTTGCAGGAAAGAGTTATGCACAATCGATGTATGACAGGCAAGGACGGGTAATCGCCACAAAGGTAAACAATGCACAAATCAATGTTACCGGATCAACCTTTCTGATTGAAGAGGGGCGGATGATTGAAGTGTTGGACGGAGTGCGTCGCGAAGATTTAGGGATCAATTATGCTCGTCCAACGGATGAAAACCGGATAGAATACATCAACAGAGAAGACAAATTGGCAGGCTACTATATTCCCGCGGAAAATCGATTTTATCGTGTAGAACCTCGGAACGGAAAGGTAGAGCATGTGGCCCTGCTTTATGAGAGGCAGATCTATACCATGGACGAAAAACCTGCTTTTCACATAGATACCGGATTCCCACCGGAATGGATAGGGTATGTACTGTTCTTTTTTCTGGGATATTGAATCGCATCCAAACCAATAAAATAAACAACTATTTTTAAAGTAAAAAAATGAAAGAGAATTACATTCTTCGACGAAGGCTAAAAGCCTTTTCTGCTTTTATTGCAGAACATGTGTGTGTGAAAATGCGTTTCCGGCTGATGATGTTTTTAGCATTATGTGCCGTGTCCGGAGCTTGGGCGCAGACTGCTCAGGTAATCAATCCTACGGGAGGAACCGGATTAAGTGACGGGCTGAAAGTTCAAGTAAACTTGAATGGAGCATTAGCTGTCTATCGAAATAATTTAGCACAATATTGTTGTGGGCAAGTTTGGCCAAATGGGGCAACAGGAGGAGTGGCATTAAGTTTCCGCTTTAGCCAAGGTTCTTCATTTAATTCTGCTGCGAGAACTTTGGCTGCTTGTTCTACGACTCCTGTGGAGCAGAATGGGAATACGTATAAAACAAGTATTACCGGATGGGTTCAATCTACTATTTCATCGGATTTGTTTTATGTTACATTGAATGTAACATATACCCACCCCAATAATTATTTTGTGGTAGATTATTTTGTGCGGGCTCCATCCAATCTTTCAACTCCTAATCAAACAGTTCATATATATCTTGATCATGATGCAAATATTTTAGGGTCTGATGGTTCTCGTGGCTATAAAACTGAAAATGCAACAGGACAATTTGTGGGTAATTATCGATTACCTACAGATAATAGTTCGACTTGCAGTCGTTATGCTTCAGGGATATCTCCATCTACTCATGGATTTAAAACTAAGGGGAGTTTTAGAAGTTATTTTACAGGGTATTATGGCTCTCGCAATAGTATAGGATCAGATATTAAATTGTCGAATACAGTCAATACATCATCATGTATAGATGACGGAGTTGCCGTAGAGTTTACGGTGGGTCCATTTACTACGGCCGGACAAGTACTCGCCAAGCAGGTATTACATGGATACGGTAATACGAAAGGAGAATTTGATAATACACCGGTAACGGATCCAACGGTTTCGAGCGTGTCGTCTTCTCCGGTAACGGTTGAACTTACCTCGAATGCCTATTCCGAATCTGAAGGAAACGGCGATCATGCAACCAACACGGTCAAGATACGTGTCAGTGGGGGGCAGTTAACTCAAGATCAGGTATGTAATTTTACGTTGCATAACGGTACCGCTCAGCAAGGTACTCATTTTACGTATGTGAAAGGAGTTACTATTCCTGCCGGAGATTATAACACAGCTAAGGAAATTACCCTGAATAACATCACGATCAAAGATAATACGACGTGTAATAACGACCTTACCTTCCAAATATCGATTGATGATCCCGGTAAATGCAATGATTTGATACGAAAAAGCCCGACCAATAATCAGGCTACCATTACGATTCGGGATGATGAAGTTCACCCTGTCATTACGACGAACTTGCCCGATCTGGAATACCATTACGGACAGACTGTACCTGCCATAACGTTTGCAACGAATCCAACCAATGCGACGGTGACCTGGACGAACTCGAACACGAGCATCGGCCTGAATTCTTCCGGAAATGGAAATTTGCCTTCGTTTACTGCAAAAAACGAGAGCAATGCCCCGATTATGGCAACGATTACCGCTACGCCGCAGGGAATTTGTCCCGGAGCGCCGAAGACATTTACGATCAAGGTGCATTCCAAACTTAAGATTACATACGACTATAACGGAGGGACAGCTCCGACGACATCCAATCCGGCGACATACTTATATGATCAGTCGATGACCATCCAGAATGAACCGACACGAAAAGGGTATACGTTTAAGGGATGGACATGTCAGGAGTTGAACATTACAACCCCGGCTAAACCGTTCGTCATTCCCGCACATACGGATAAGAACCTCACCCTTCGTGCCGACTGGGGACTTGACAGCTATACGATTACATATACACTCGATGGCGGAGTCGTGGAGGGCGGTTCGAACCCGACGTTGTATGACGTGAATACACCGAGTTTCTCGTTGAGAGCCCCCAGAAAACCCGGCTTTACGTTTACGGGCTGGACGGGCAGCAACGGAACGTCTCCGAGTACATCGGTTTCGATCCCCCAAGGCTCTACCGGAAATAAAAACTACACGGCAAACTGGACCGAAAATACGTATACGATTTCGTATAACTACAATTCCGGTAATGCGCCGGCTTCACCCAATAAGGCGAACTATAAGATTACGGAGGTGCCTTTTGACATCAATTCTACGGCCACCGCTAATCAACCCACCCGTACCGGCTATGATTTTACCGGTTGGACCGGGCCTAATGCTACATCGGTTACAAAAACCGTCCATGTAACAAATGCCGTCTTTCTTCCTACGGGCGATCCGCAAAACTTGTCGTATACGGCTAACTGGACGCCGATCAATTATACGTTGACTTATCATCTGAACGGAGGGACGGCTTCGAATCCGACGAACTATACCATTGAATCGGCCGAACTGAGTCTCAACAGGCCTACTCGTTCGGGGTATACGTTTGCCGGCTGGAGTGGAACGGAGCTAAGCGGCCAAGTGATGGACGTGAGGATTCCGCGAGGCTCGACCGGAAACCGTGAATATACGGCTAACTGGACACCTATCAATTATACCATCACATATCTGGATGGTTCGGCTACCATTACGGTACCGGGAGCACCGACGCAATTCAACGATCCGCAGTTGCCGCTTACCATTAACAATGAGCCGACCAAACCGGGCTGGACCTTTACAGGCTGGACAGGCGGCGCCGGAGCAGATGGCGGCAAAGTGATTACCATCCCCAACAATACGCATGCGAATCAAAGCTATACGGCTACGTGGTCGTCGATTGCCTATACGATCACTTTCAACCCGAATGGTGGAGTAAATCCGACGATTCAGCCGAACTGGACAAGTTACGATATGTCTAAGCTTCCGTTAAGTGGTGTCAGTGTGACTCCTACGCGTACAGGATATACTTTTAACGGATGGACAGGACACGGGCTGACGAATCATAAGGCACCATTTACCATCGCTTCTACGACCAACGGAGTACCCGGCAACCTGACCTATACGGCACAGTGGACCCTGGATACGTATAACCTGAACTATGACTTGGGCGGCGGAACGGTTGCAACCGCAAATCCTGCGACATATACCTATACAACTTCCACAATTACGCTCAACAACCCTACGCGTACAGGCTATACGTTTGCCGGCTGGACGGGAACGGGTATCGTGGGAACGAGCATGTCTGTACAGATTCCGCAGGGCTCGGTCGGGCATCGTTCGTATACGGCCACGTGGACGGCTGACAGATACACGATCACTTACGATCTGGCCGAAGGAACGGTGACTACACCGAATCCCGACGAGTATTACGTCACGACTCCTACGATTACGCTCCATAATCCGACGCGTTCGGGCTATACGTTTGCCGGCTGGACGGGAACGGGTATTTCCGGTTCGTCCATGTCGGTACAGATTCCGTTGGGCTCTACCGGCAACCGGACCTATACGGCCACATGGACCCCGATTACGTATACGATTAAATATGTAGATGATGACGGAGCGACCGTATTAACGACTGTTTCTGCCGGAGCCCCGACACAGTTTAACGATACCGAACTTCCTAAGACCTTCTCTGTTACGGCTACTAAACCCGGTTTCACATTCGTAGGCTGGGAGCAGGGCGCCGGTGCAAGCGGAGGACCGGCTATTACGATTCCGAAAGTATCGTCTTCACATGCGCACCAGACCTATAAAGCGATCTGGACATCCAATGCTTATACCATTACGTTCAATGCGAACGGCGGGATTAATCCATCAATCCCCTCTATATGGACAGGGTATGATATGCCTAAGTTGCCTTTGAACAATGTGTCTGTAACACCTACTTATCGAGGGTATACGTTTGCCGGCTGGAACGGACATGGGTTGACAAATCAGACGGCACCGTTCAATATCACCTCTTCTACCAACGGAGTGCCGGGAAATCTGACATACATTGCTCAATGGAACATTATCACCTATAATATAACGTATACACTCGCCGGAGGGACAGTCTCTCCGACGAACCCTGCCTCGTATCAGGTAACGACTCCGGCCATCACACTGAACAACCCGACCCGCACGGGGTATGCCTTTGCAGGGTGGACGGGTACTGACCTGACGACTCCGTCTACCTCTGTGACCATCCCCACCGGCTCTATCGGAGATCGTAATTATACGGCTACATGGTCGGAAAACGGATATACGATTACGTATAACCTGAATAACGGAATGGCACCGGCTACGCCTAACAAGGCGACATTTAAGATTACTGAGGTACCGTTTGTCATCAACACGACCGCTCCAGCCAATCAGCCTACCCGTACGGGATATGATTTTACCGGTTGGACAGGACATGACTTAACGGTTGCTAACAAGACCATCAACGTGCAGGCAAGTACGTTCTCGACCCCGGGTACGCCGGAAAACCTGACCTATACGGCGCATTGGAATCCGATTACGTATACGATCCATTATACGCTGGACCATGGAACGGAAGGAGCAGGGCACGTTACGTCCTACACGGTCGAGACGGCTACCTTTAATTTGGTGCCTCCGACACGTACCGGCTGGACGTTCGTAGGCTGGACCGGAAGCAACGGCTCGGTGCCGCAAACCACCGTTACCGTTCCTCAGGGATCAACGGGCGATTTGAACTACACGGCCCACTGGAGCGCCAATGCTTACACGATAACATTTAATCCGAATGGAGGAGTGAATCCTACGATTCCATCTAATCTGGCAGGATATAATGTGACGGATTTACCACTTGACGTAAACTTGACCCCGACCCGCCTGGGATATACTTTCAAAGGATGGACGGGGCACGGACTGCCGGGCACACCGGATCCGTTCCGGATCGAAAATACGACACCGGGTGTACCGGGTAACCTGACCTTTACGGCTACGTGGGACTTAAATAACTATACGTTACACTATCATCTGAATGGTGGAGTCCATGTGCCGGGAAATCCGTCTACTTATAATGTAACACAATTACCGGTTGACATTGCAACCGAACCGACACATTTGAATCCGAAAGCGATTTTCATCGGATGGACATGTCGTGAAATACCGACAGCACCCATGGCATTGACATTCACTATTCCGGCAAATACAGCAGGGGATTTGAACTTCGATGCACATTGGACCAGGGATTTGGACAGTCTGAACAATAACCATCCGGGTAAGATCAACGATACGTTGTTTGTGTGTGAGGGACCGCGTATCCTATATGGCGATCCGCAGGGAAAATCCTGGCAATGGATATTACCCGACGGACGGATACTGACGACGAAGAACATTGATGCAATGAAATCCGGACGTTATGTGTGCAGCACAAACTATGGAACCAGAATTGTCAACGATACGCTACATGTGTACTTCCTGATGGAAAACAGTAGTTCATCCATCCGTTATATTACGACAACGGGCGCTAAATTGAATCGTGTACAGGAGTTTGTGCTTGATATTCCGCGTGAGATGTGGCCACATGTTACTTCCAACTGGAGCGTCTCCGGAGGAGGAGTTATCCGAAAAGCTTCGGCCGACTCGCTAATGGTGACCTGGAGTACGATGGGTGAGAAAGCAGTTACTGCCGATGTGACATTTACGTATGCCGGTATCCAATGCAGCAAGCGGGTATCTACGAATATTCAAATCAGTCAGCACTCGCTTGGGTTCTTTGTCAATCATCGGGCTACGGGCGGACAGCGAGATGGTTCGTCGTGGCAAAATGCCTTCCTGAACATTACCGATGCGCTTGCTCATGCTACGGTGGGCGACCGTATCTGGGTGGCTCAGGGAACGTATCAGCCTATGTCCGGACGATCCTTTGAGATTCTGCAAGACAGTATCGAGATTTATGGCGGTTTTGAGGGAACGGAAGAATACTTGTATCAACGTAACATTGCCCTGTATCCGACGATCGTAAAAGGAAACGGGACGTCGGTGTGGAAGGTGAAAAATTCGATGAGAAGCCGTATTGACGGGTTCGTGATCGAAGACGGACGTGCCGAGCGAGGTGCCGGCGTGCTCTACGAAAGCGCTTCGGGTACGGTAGCTAACGCGATTATCCGTGATAATATAGCCACTAAGCAGGGAGGAGGAATCTATCTGCCTGCACCGTTACACGGTCATCCGGCATCATTGATTGTCAATACTGAAATCAGTGGAAATCAGTCATCCGAAGGTGCTGGGATTTACAATGATGGAGGAGACTTGCAGATGTTGAATGTGACGGTCAGCGGCAACAAGGCTATGCGTGGCGGCGGATTGTATAACAAGGCAAGCAGTCCCGTGATTACGAATACGATTATCTGGGGCAACGTGGCTACGGAAGACGCTCCGGCAACAAATGATGTAGTCAATGACAGCGGTTCTCCTCTTTATGCATTCAGTATCATCGGCGGTTCGAGAACTTCGGGCGGATGGAATGCGTCTCTCGGACGAGACAGTCAGGGCAATATGGACCGTAATCCGCTGTTCCTGCACAAAGGGTTTGAGAGTGACGGTGTGACGATGCGTCGTGGCGATTACAAACTTGCGAATTTAAGTCCAGCCGTAAACGGAGGCTATAACGGTGCTCTATTACAGATAAAGACACCGTGGGATATCCTTTTGCAATATCCGAAGTCGTCCTACCATTCAGGCGTACGCTTCGATTTGAGTCATAAGGAACGTATCAGCGACAATCGTGTAGATATCGGAGCCTATGAGTCCAATGCCGGAGATCTTACGTTTAATCCGATTGAGCGTCCGGTGACCCTGCCTGAAGTACCGGGGCTGATTACCGAACCGGGACCAGGTATACATATGGTGAAGGGACAAGAGAATTTTGTCTTTACCGTACGGCCGAAAGCAGGATACAGCCTCAAATATCTGACTGTAACAACCGGTATTCCCGTTCGTGACAAACACGGTATCATTATGAACAAAAACAGCGACGGCAGTGTGACCGTTACGATATTGAAAGTCTGGGAAGCGCTGGACGTGTCGATTAACGGTGTCAGTCCTGTTTCCAATGCGTCAATGCCTCAGCATAAGGTATGGGCACACAGGCAACATCTCTATATCGAAGCTCAATATGCCACCATCATGCAACTTTATACGCTTGATGGGAAGCTCCATACTCAGCAGATGATTCCACAAGGCAATACGAGCTTTCCGTTAGCGGCGGGATTCTATACCGTAGTCATGGATGGTCGGGTTTACAAAGTGATGGTAGAGTAAATTGTTTTTCTCCGGTTTTCCGGAGGGATATGATCAGAAGGCTGCCCCGTAAGTTTTTATGCGGGCAGCCTTTTTTGTATATCCCCGTGAACCAATTCATGCCGGTTTACAGTTCTTGCCGTATTGCGCTCGGGGGGGGGACATGTTTGGCTACAATTCTCGTCGATTGTAGGAGTATGTTGTGGAAACTATTTCAGGGAAGAACTTTTTTGAACGGTTTTTTTGCTATGTTTTACAACATAAAAAAAAATATTTTACGATTAAAAAATATAGGTGTATCTTTGCAGCGTCAACACAATTTTGAAAATCAATCGTGCAAACAAGCAAGACATATTCAGTTTATGCCGCATTTTTTGAAGATTATGGTAGGTGATGGGGCATATCTCCATGTGACAGACTTACCGGAAGAACGTTGAAGATTTTTAACGTGAAGTATATTTATATTGTATAACTAAAAATAAAAAAGCATGAAAGTAAAAAAACTTTTTGAGGCGAGAGGTTTACTTACACTGTTGCTGTGTATTTCGACACTTTCGCTTTCGGCGCAGACGATTACCGTGCGGGGAACCGTGACGGATCGGAACAATGAACCTTTGACCGGGGCTACCGTCGTGGTGGAAGGGAGTACGAGTCAGGGTACGGTGACGGATATCGACGGAAACTATACGCTGGCGGGCGTTAACAGCAAAGCGAGTCTCGAATTCAGCTACGTAGGTATGAAAGTTCAGAAAATAGCGGTCAACGGCCAAACGACAATTAACGTAACACTCGAAGAAGACAGCGAAGTACTGGGCGAAGTGGTGGTGACCGCGTTGGGAATGAAGCGTAGCCAGAAAGCATTAGGATATGCTATGAAAGAGATTAAAGGAGATGAATTGAATACGACGTTGATAAATCCTGTATCAGCGCTGCAAGGAAAAGTAGCTGGAGTGGAAATATCCGGTTCAGACGGAGGATTGTTCGGTTCGAGTAAGATTCTGATCCGTGGTGTTTCTACTTTGGGAAAGAATAATCAGCCTATCTATGTTGTCGATGGTGTTATCTTGAATAATGATATTAAAGAAGGGAATCCGGATTGGGATAGCAATAGCGGTGACTATGGCAATGAGTTGAAAAATCTGAATCCGGAAGACTTTGAAACGGTCTCCGTACTGAAGGGAGCTGCAGCAACTGCGCTTTATGGTTCCAGAGGAATGAATGGAGCGATTGTCATTACAACCAAATCCGGTAAGTCAAGTAAGGGTTTGGGGATACAGTTTACACAAACGTTGGGAGCCGATATTGTCACGTCATCTCCTCGTCTTCAGAGCGAGTTTGGAAATGGGACAATTGCTGGCTATGTCGGATACGGAGAAAAGGATGCTTCCGGGAATTATTATGCATTTGATTCGGAACATCAGTTTCCTCGTAATACGACAAAAAACAACATTCCCAGCTTGATACCCGATCAAGGATTGGCATGGGGGCCCGCATTTGATGGAAGCCAAATCGAATATTATGACGGTACGATGATTCCTTACAGAGGCATTTCTAACCGTTATAAAAAAGCATATCAGCCAGGATTTAATACAAATACAAATTTAGCAATAACCGGAGGAAATGAAAAAACAACGTTTTATACCTCTTTATCATATAAATATGCTGATGGTATTGTACCGAATAATAATTTCCAACGTTTATCTTTTATGGGTAAAGGAAGTCATAAGATTACCGATAAAATAGAATTGGAAGCAGGTATTACTTTTGCTAATTCTCAACCTAAAAATAGTCCAATTAATATTGGAGAAAATTTTGTAAATGGAACTTGGGGAGCCTCGTATGATCCTACAGAATTGAAAGATAAATATAAAGGAGAGCATGGTGGACTTGCGGAGTCTAAATATGGGGATCAATATGGTGTATATCCGGGCAGAGCGACATGGTGGAATATTTACGAAAACAATTACATGCGAAAAGAGACCTCTGTTCGTCCGTCAGTTAAATTGAATATTGATCTGACAGATTGGCTGCGTTTTAATATGGAGGGTAGTTACAATTACTACTATGTTCGTGCTGAACGTAAAAATCCGGGTAGCAATTATGCGAACGAAGGTGGTGAATATGCGATTGAACAGTCTGTGCGAGAACAAACCAATTTAAATGCCAATATACTTTTTAATAAAACGTTCGGCGATTGGGCATTTAATGGTTTTATCCGTGGTGAATATTATAATAACTTCGGTCAGGAACAGAATATGAAAACTAAAGAAGGTTTGATTGTTCCGAATCAATATTTCATTAAAAACTCCAAACAGACACCGGAATATAATGCTCGTATATTGGGAACAAAACGAATTCTCTCATTGGCTTTTCAAGCTGGATTCAGTTGGAAAGATTTGTTATTCATGGATGTAACCGGACGAAATGACTGGGCTTCTTCATTAGTATACAGTGATAAGCATGGTAACTATTCTTATTTTTATCCTTCCGTTAATGCTTCATGGTTAATATCTAATATGTTTAGAGAAGAACTTCCTGACTGGATTTCTTTTGCCAAAGTTCGCGGATCATGGGCGCAGGTCGGCAATGATACGGATCCGTATCTCGTCAATACAGCCTATAAACTTAATACATCGACGATGGCTAATAATAATAACTATTATGGACTTAAATTGTCGGATTCATCATATGATCAAAATTTGAAACCGGAGCGTAAAAACGCATGGGAGGTAGGTATAGATTGGCGTTTCTTTGACAATCGTATTGGTATTGATGCAACGTACTATAAAGAAAATACTTATAACCAGATAATGAGTATAGAAGTTCCCGGAGTCTCTGGCATCAAAAATCAGTTGATTAATGCTGGAAATATCGAAAATAGAGGGATTGAATTGGCATTGAATACAGTACCGTTCAGAAATGAAAACTGGGAATGGACATTAGATTTCACTTGGTCTAAGAATATGAATAAAATCATATCGCTGCATGAAAATGTAGCGGATTATATCCGGTTAAGCGGTGATGTATCATATGGTAATTATCGTATCGGTTCGGTTGCAAAAGTTGGTTCAGCATATGGATTACTTCTTACAGACAGTGAATTGAAGTATGATAAAAAATCCGGTTTACCTATTTTAGGTTGGAGAGATGCGCAAAGAACGGCTCACTACCTTCGTAACGAAGCAGAAATACAGGAAATCGGTTCGATGCTTCCTGATTTTATCGGAGGTATATCTACTGGTTTGACGTGGAAAAACTGGAATGTGAGAGTGGGGTTGGATATGCGTTTTGGAGGTTATGTTGCATCATATAATTCGCGTTACGGTACGGCTTACGGGTTTACTGAAAATTCATTGAAAGGACGTCCCGGGCATGGAGGAGTAGAATGGACTTCGAAATATGATGGTATTGCATACCGTGACGGAGTGATTCCAAATGGTATCCTTCCAGAGGGAACGAAAATAACACAACCAGACAAATCTGTTTATACTGTAGGTAAAGGAGGCGTATCTGATGCCGGAGAATCGTATGAAGAACTGATAAAAAAAGGGGTGATAGAACCGACACATGTATCTGGATGGACATATCGAAATAATGCATGGACAATGGCCGGCCGGAATTATGGTGTTGTAAACGAAGATTGGGTGAAAAAGTTGAATTATATTGCCCTGCGCGATGTGATGTTGTCATACCGTATGCCGACTAACATTTGTTCTAAATTGAATGCTAAAAGTATGAATTTGATATTAGCCGGTCATAACTTGGGATATCTGCTGAATACCGCTCCGAGTGGAGAAAATCCTGAATCTGTTTCTGGAACATCGGCCGCAGAATTCCGTATCCGTTCGTATACGGGAGTTACATCCAGTTTTACATTTACGGTAAATATTGGATTCTGAAAACTAATAAATGTCATCTCAAAAAAAAATAGATATATAACATTATGAAAGCATATAAAGTAATATTATCAGTTGGAGTAATAATACTTCTTTCTCTTGTCGGATGCAGGGATAATTTTGCTGAATTGAATCAAGATCCGAGTTCTGTTACAGAAGCGAATGTTTCTTATTTATTCTCTCAGGGAATATTAGAGTTTGAACCATCAGGTTATACGTATTGGTTTTATAATGCAGCAGAAATATACCAATGGATTCAAACCGGCGTACCTAGTGGCAGTGTTACAACAGATATTACAAATGGCGCCTCTTTTCAAGGTCTAAGAAGTATTGATGTTCTTAAATATGCAAATGAAATCAAGTATGCGCGGTCGACCATGAAAGAAGAAGATAGAGCCCAATATGAACAATGTGCTGCAGCATTAGACATCTTATGTGTATATTTAGGGTTATACGATACAGACTTTGTTGGTGATATCCCTCATACAGAAGCAGCACAAGCTATTCATGGAGGAACATTAACTCCTAAGTATGATACTGTAAATGATTTATACACTCTTTGGCTGAATAGTCTTGATCAGGCTATAAAGGCTTTTACTTCTCCTACGTCAAAGCAAGTGTTTATTGCAGTACAAGATCCTATTTATAATGGAGATGCTGCCAAATGGGCTAAACTGGCCAATTCATTAAAATTGAAATTAGCCGTTCGATTAATCTCTCAAGACAAGGGTAAGGCTTTAAAAATAGCAGAAGAGGTTATAGCTGCATCTTGTGGCGTATTGGATGGAGCAGGTGATGATTTTATATTTAACAAGGCCGTTAAGAATACGGAAAATGATGATTATGCTTATCATTGGCAAAATGGTATTCTGAATAACGTATCTCCATCTCAAAACGTAATTGATTTTATGGTTAAAAACCGAGACCCCCGTGTTCGTTTTATCTTTTTCAAAAATAGTTGGAATTCCCGTATTGTGGATTTGTTTTTTGAAGCTAAAAAACAAAATCAAATACCGAAATATATAATGGATAATATCGATTATGAAGTAGGTGCTGATGGTATGTATAAATTTAAAGCATGGAAAGGTGCCGGAGAGCCTTGGGTACGGTATTATGGTGTTCCTCTAGATTATGATGCAGCAAAAGAGACAGCTAAATTTGGTGATTGGTTTAATTGGGGAGAAAAGTGTAAGTATGATGATAAGCATACTTACAGACCTATATCCCAATTTATGTCGGAGATGATTTACGGCAGAAAGGATTTTACATATCCTACGCGTCCGAATGATCCTGTGATACAGACAAACAAGGAAGGAAGGCCATGGTATGGTATGTATATGACTACTGGTGAAGTCAATCTTTATTTAGCGGAACTTAAGCTATTAGGTGCAAACTTGCCGAAAATGGCTTCTGATTACTTTGATAAGGCTGTTAGAGCTTCTGTCGCTGAATATGACTATGTAGCAGGGAAAAACAAAATTCCGTATTATGACACAAATTATGGATATGATCCCAATGAAAAACCAATAAAACTAATGGATGGTGAGATTGATATATTGATGGGACATACAGATTATAAACTGACCGGCAATACAGTTGATGATTTGGAAAAAGTATATCTCCAACAACTATTTCACTTCTATTTGTCTCCAATTGATCAATATGCAACAGCACGTCGTTCGGGAATTCCGAAGTTTAACTCAGCTTTATTTCCTCGTAAAGCGTACACTCAAATACCGGTTACATCTATACCACGCCGGATGGCTTTAAGTGCGCCGTCTCCCACAGATTTGATGTATAATATCCTTGTAGAAGCATATAAGAGGCAAGGTTTTTCGATAGGATCCGGGCCAATATTGAATTCGGAACGTATATGGCAGGATAAGAATGCACCTCAATGGGGAGAGGGGCCGAAGTTATAAGCCTGTATTTTTTTTGTAATATAGCTTTATATAAGGAAAGAGGCTGTCTCAAAATGAAAGACAGCCTCTTTTTATTTTTATTTTTTATGATTATCCGTATTTATACCTAAATTCATTTCTATAGGTTACGCAAGCTACGAGCAATCTTCCAAAGAGAGCTTCTCCCCAGTATCTTCGATTAAACTTGTAACAGAATTCATCGAGATAGTTTTGCAGGAATTCGGGTTTGATGTCATGAAAAGTGTTTATCAGCTGCCTCTTGGCATTGCTGATGGCAATATGAACCCAGGGCAAGACCTCGCCTACTTTCTCTTTGGGGATAACCTGAGAGTTGTGTCTAGGTACAAAGTCTTTCAATTCCACATAAGAAGTAGAGTGATCCGTGTCAACTTCCCGCACATCTGCAGCTAATTCCTTAACCGCCTTGTTGATCGTTTCTTTCTTCAGGTCATCGATTACTTTCATTTTCAAATAGCCGACACTGCGGGGTTTTTGACCCCTTGCGGGCGATTCAACCATTTCACTTTCCGCCATAACCAGCACTTTGCTTTTTCTTTGGCTGCCACGTCCCCGTTTCAAGGGCTTATCTTTTTCCGCTTCGGGAGTCTCTGTGGAAAAATAACCTTCGTCCAGTTCAATGCGTCCTGCCAGTACATACTCATCGTCTCTTCTACCCATGACCTGACGAAGTTTGTGAACCATGTGCCAAATGGGATGGTAGCGATTATGACCCAATTGACGCTGAATCTCTTTGGCCGAAAAGGTCTTTTTCGTTGACGTGAGCAAATGCATGGCTATAAACCAGTAACGAAATGGAAGTTTCGATTTGTGCATAACGGTGCCACTCTTAAGCGTGATGCGTGTTTTACAGTGTTTACACTCGTATTGTTCCTTATCCTTTTTCCAATAATGAGAACTCCCGCCACATTTGGGACAAACCACGCCAACCTGGTCGCGATAGGCCTTAAACTTTTGCTTGCAACTTTCCTCGTCCGGAAAGTGAGTTAGAAAATCGATCAGTGTCATTGCCTTATTTTTTTTTGCAAAGATAATTGTTTTAGGTAAATATACGGAGATTCATTTTATATTTTTATGACGGGACTGTTGGTGCTTGCCAATGCTTGTTCCGATTTCGATGAGATCAACAATGATCCCAATGCAGCATCCGAAGATCAGATCAACGTGATGTGGATGCTTAATAAATCGATTACGGATGCTCAAATGGATCCTCATATCCATGAACGCATATTAGTCTATTACTGGATGGACGCTGCCAGAATGCAACGATTTGGTTATATTTCGCTGGGAAATAATAATGACGGATTTAATCATGATTATTTGAATAGTTATATATCCAATTGGATGAAATCGGCTAAACAGATGGTGGATCTGGCAGATAAACAACTTGCCGAAAACAAACTTACCGCGCCGCATGATATTGCCATGACAAAGAACATGAAAGAAGTCGGACGTATCTGGTATGTCTATTTGTTAAGCGAATTTACGGATAATTTCGGACCGGCTCCTCTGGATGCTTTCCAAACAAAAACACCGACGTATTCAAGCGTGAAAGACGTATATTATTTCATGCTTCAGGAATTGAAAGATGCTCAATCGAAAATTGATGTTTCCATAAAACCGGAAGACAGCGAGAAGAAATTCGATCGTGCTTACGAATTTGATTTTGCGAAATGGGTTAAATATGCCAATTCGATGCGGATGCGCTTAGCCATGCGTCTATCGGAAGTAGACCCTGCAAAAGCGAAAGCGGAATTTGAAGATGCTGCAAAGAACAGCTACATATCATCTATCGATGATGTATTCCGTGTCAAAGAACGTGATGGGTGGGATCCTCTGGCAGGAGTCATGTCTCGCGGGTGGAATACTTTCACAATGGGAGCAACGTTTGCAAATATTGTAGTTGGGTTAGGTGGCGTGAAAACATCCGATCTTCTGACGGCTGCTAAATACCAACCTTATATTAAGGCTAAGAACTATCTGGGACGTCGTCTGCAGGATCATTGGCCTTCTTATACGAACGATCCCTATACCGGATTCTTTATGGATGGTTTGCCTTATAGTATAGATCCCCGTTTCTTTACTGTTTACACGTTACCTTTGGATGATGAACATAGCTTTAATCCTACAACCGTTAAAAAAGATGGTAAAGATGTTGTAAACAAAGATTCGATTTTCTATCTGTATAAAGTTGCGGAGCAGGTTCCTGAAGGCGCCAAACCAACAAAAGTGGACTCGATCAATGTAAAATATGCGATCAATGGCTATTCTAATGGAAGCTGGGGAGATGCAGGTTCGGCCAACGGTGCGCTTTCGGTATCTTACAAGACAGCCCCTGTAATCTCAAAACAATATCGTAAAAGTGAAAACTATCGTGTGTTTTTCGGAAACTGGGAAAGTTTCTTTTTGATAGCGGAAGCAGCTCTCAGAGGATGGAATGTTGCTATGCCTGCCAAGACTGCATATGAAAATGGTATCAAAGCAAGTTTTGCTTATAATAAGGCAGACGAATCAAAACTTAGCGACTATCTGAAATCGGAAGATTACAACCGCGTGGGTACATCGGTTAACTGGGATCATACGGCAGAGCCTCCGGCATCTGTGGAAATGGATATTGTAAACGGATATACTCATAAGGCGGAAAAATACACGTATAAGTATCCGGTTGCTTCACAAACGCTTTATGGAAAGGCACTTAATGATCATTTAAGCAAAATTATTACACAGAAGTATATTGCGCAAATGCCTTGGCTGGCGTTAGAAGTGTGGAGCGATCATAGAAGATTAGGACTTCCGTTCTTTGAAAATCCTGCGGTTGAAAAACCGTTGACGAGAATGACATGGCTGACAAAAGACAATGTGAAAAACAGTCAGAGTTATAAATTCTTTTCACAAAGAATAAAATACCCGTCTTCTTTAGAGAATAGTAATCCGGAAGGATATAAACAAGCGATAGAGAAACTTGGAGAAAATGAGGTGTTTACTCCGCTCTGGTGGGCTAAACATTAATCACGGTAAAAGCTTAATCGCTTTATAACAAGGGGCTATCCGGAAAGTGAGAACTTGACGGATAGCCTTTGTTATTTTCAGGACGGTGTGATGTAGATGCTCGGATAGCCGGCAGTACTTTTTGTCCTCACATGGTTATCATAAAAAAGACGCTACATTTTCCGGAAAAACACACGTGTTTTTTTAAAAATGTAACGTCTTTTTCTTAAAGCACTCCGCTCTTTTGCGGAAGTGATATAACAGGTTTATGGATTCAAGATAGAAGTGCAATTTCCTCCGTCTTTCTGGTGTAGCGGAAAGGACGGAGGGAGGAAAGTCTGACAAGAGTCATTTGGCAATACCCTAAATAAGGGGGAAGCCTCCGTTTCTCCGAATGGATGAAGTAATTTTGTGTTGTTATGCATTATAATCATTTAACCCGTGAGCATAGATATGCAATTTATCTGGGATCAGAAGAAGGCAAAAGGCATGAAGCCATTGCTCGGCAGATAAATGTTCACCCCTCGTCTATATGTGTTAAAACATGCTGTAAATCAATCTTTTTTTTGTGTTGTAGTTGGCGTATGGTACAGGAAAATGCGGACATCTGCAAGGAATGTATGCTGGAGAACAAGAGCATTGCCCCAATTTCCTTAAGGAGGCATTGTCTCTTTTGATAAATGAAGATTGGTCTCCCAAACAAATCTCCGGATACCTTTCACTAAAGTCTGAACACATCTCACATGAAACGATATACAAAAGGATAAGGAGGCATACGCCTCATGACAGAAAGAGGCCATTGAGAATGAAAACAAACTTAAACTTATCAGGCAATACATACCAAAGGTACCGATTTTAGAGATGTGCCCATCTATTTTATTAAGGAGATACAATACAAAATCAACAGAAGACCAAGGGAAAAAATAAACTTTTCTACTCAAAAAAAGAAGTTCTTCAATTTAGTTTTGTATTTATTGTACTTGCCGATTGACTCTGCCGTCGGGAAATGACAGTAGGAGGGAAACAACCTACGTCATTTTCCTCCTACTCGATTAATCTGTAAGAATGAGTAAAATTGGGGAGAGGAGAGATCAGAATCTGATTTCCGTCAGTCCGTCGGCTGCCGCATTATATTCGGCAATCATCTGGGCCATGATTTGTCCGACCGGTTCGACCGTTCGGATCATGGATGCTGCTTGCCCGATTTCCAGTTCACCTTCATCCAGTTCGCCTTCGAAGATGCCTCGTTTGGCACGTCCCCGTCCGAGAAGTTGGGCGATTTCTTCGGCTGAGGCGCCGGCATTTTCGGCTTGCTCCACCTGACGGTAAAATTCGTTCCTGATCAGACGTGTAGGAGAAAGTTTCTTGAGTGAGAGTATCGTATCTCCCTCGTCGAGCGTAATACATTTCTGTTTGAATCGCTCGTGTGCCGAACTTTCCTCCGAAAGAGCAAAGCGCGTTCCTATCTGTACGCCTTCCGCACCTAGTGCCATTGCCGCCAGCATTCCCCGTCCCGAAGCAATGCCTCCGGCAGCAATCAGCGGCAGTGAGACGGCGCGACGCACTTGCGGGATAAGGGTCAGAGTGGTCGTTTCTTCGCGTCCATTATGTCCTCCGGCTTCAAATCCTTCGGCCACTACGGCATCGCATCCAGCCTCTTCACATTTGCGTGCAAAAGCGGTGCTACTGACTACGTGTACGACTTTGATTTTGTTTCTCTGTAACAGAGGCGTCCATTTCTTCGGACTTCCGGCCGAGGTGAAAACAATTTTAACCTTCTCACGCAAAATGATTTCGATGATACGATCCATTTCGGGATAGAGTAGAGGTACATTGATTCCCCATGGTTTGTCCGTGGCCCGATGCATCTTTCGGATATGTTCTTCGAGCGTTTCCGGATGCATCGAACCGGCACCCAGCAGCCCAAGTCCTCCGTGGTTGCTTACGGCCGAGGCCAGGCGCCAGCCGCTGCACCACACCATACCGCCCGAAATCATCGGGTAGCGGATTCCGAAAAGTTTTGTTATTCTGTTCATCGCTCACTCTTTTGTAGGTAAATAATCCATTCAAATCAGCCGGTAATATTCGGCTTTTCCAATCCGTATCCTTTCCGTTTGTCTTCGATCTTAAGCCAGAAGCCCATAACGAGTGCCAAAATGCCCAGCGAAGCCAACATCATGAGCGGATTCGTATAGTTATAAGAGACGGAGGCTACTTCGGGAGCTATAGTCCCGTCCGCCAGCTGCTGTACGATTTCGGGATTCGAGGCATTCAGTACTTTACCGATCAGTAGTGGGAAAAGCCATAATCCAATGTTTTGAATCCAGAAGATCAGGGCGTATGCCGATCCGATTACTTTGCTGTCGACCAACTTGGGCACACTGGGCCACAAGGCGGCGGGAACCAGAGAGAAAGAGGAACCGAGTACAAGAATCGTTACGAATGCCAGTGCGATACCGCCGATGTTGTTCCCTTTAAACTGGGGTAAAACGAATGCAAAAGTCAGGTGACAAATGATCAGGAGGATGGAGCCAAGCATTAACATCGTGGCTGCTTTTCCTTTGTTGTCTACATATTTACCCAGAATAGGCGTGATTCCTACTGCCAGCAGCGGGAATACGGCAAAGATTGACTCGGCCGATTGGCGTTCGTAGGACATGTAACAAAAGATGATCAGAAAGATGATTGAAGTAGCAAGCAAGGCTCCTTTCATAAGTCCTTTTTTGAAGTTACTGATGAATGATGTCGCCGCAACAACCAGCATCACGAAATATTGAATAAAGGCCACTTGGTCCGATGCCCAGAATGAAGACGGGTGAGGGGCTACAAAATCGATGTTGCATTGAAGCATATTCACGGCATACTTCTGAAATGGGAAGATGGCCGAATAATACAGCACACAAAGTAATGCCACGAGCCAGAAGACGCCGCTTGACAAGATTTTACCGAGATCACGTATTCTGAACGGATCGTCTTTCTCTTCTTCCTCGCCCGTTTGTGCATCCAGTTTTTTGTCCATAAAGAAGTAGACGATAAACATCATTAACGCAATTAACAGCAGAATGACTCCGAATGCGGCAGACCGTGAAACATCCGTGATACCGTACATTTTTGCAAACACAGGCGAAAAAATCATGCAAGTGGCAACCCCCAGACGGGCTAATGCCATTTCAGAGCCCATGGCCATGGCCATCTCGCGCCCTTTGAACCATTTCACAATTCCTCTCGAAACGGTAATGCCTGCCATCTCCACGCCGCAGCCGAAAATCATGAATCCGATGGCTGCAAACTTGGCCGACGCCGGCATTCCTCGATAAAAGGGGGAAACTCCTAACTCATCGAACAAAGGAATGTAATTCAGATGATCGGTAAACCATCTTTCCAGTTCGGAACCTTTGAACATTTCCGTGACGGCATACCAATTGATCGTTGCGCCGATAAGCATCACCAGACCCGATAAGAGTGCCGTGAAACGAACCCCCATTTTATCCAGAATAATCCCGGCTATGATAAGGAAGAAGATAAAGACATTGAGGAACGTTTCTGAACCCGCGTAAGTCCCGAAAGCGTCAGAATTCCATCCGCGTGTCGATTCTAATAAGTCTTTAATGGGGGAGAGGATGTCCATAAAAATGTATGAACAGAACATGGCAAAAGCTAAAAGCATCAGGGCCGTCCAACGTACCCAGTCTTTGTCCCTTAAAAGGGGTTGATTTTTTTCAGTCATAAGAATTTAGTTTGTTCGATTTATTTTCGTTGAATATTAGGAAACAGATGCAGAGCATCGGCTACAATGAACGTGCTGCCTCCGATAAAAATGAGATCGTCTTTACGAGCCTCTTCGGCTGCGGCTCGTACGGCTTCGCGCACCGTCGGGTAAGTCGTTCCATGCAGCCCGTATTTGAGAGCCTTTAGAGCAAGTTCTTTTTCAGGAAGGGCTCTCTTGACAGAGGCTTGGGTGAAGTAATACGATGCTTGCTTGGGCATCATACTTAAGACGCTGTCCACATCCTTGTCGCTTGCCATGCCGATCACGAGATGCAGGCGCGGATGATGTTCAAAGGCTTCGTTGAGCATTTGGCTTAAGTTCTCCCAAGCGCCGATATTGTGTCCCGTATCGCATATGACTGCAGGGGCATTTTGGATCGTTTGCCAACGTCCTATCAAGTCTGTCTCTTCCACTACTTTGGAAAACCCAATGGTCACTGAGTCAGGGTGTAACTTTACTCTTTGCTCTTTGAGTACGCGAATAGCCGTCAGTACGGTTTGTGCGTTTTCTTTTTGGAATGAGCCTCCTAATTCACCGTTGATTTCACCGAAATCGATCGATTCGAACCGCCATTTTCCATCCGGCATCATTTGTGCGGATCGCAAAGGCGCCTCGTCAGAGGCAAAGTAGATTGGTGCTCTCGATAGTTTCGCCTTATGGATAAAGACTTGTCGGACGTTAGCGTTGGAGGCATTTCCAATCACAACCGGTACGTGAGGCTTGATGATGCCAGCCTTCTCTTCGGCAATCCTCTCCGGAGTATTGCCCAGAAACTGCATGTGGTCCATGCTGATGTTGGTAATGATGCTCATGATAGGTGTCACGATATTGGTACTGTCCAACCGTCCGCCCAAACCTGTTTCGATGACGGCAAAATCAACTTTTTTATGCTTGAAATAGTCGAAGGCCATAGCCGAAGTCAACTCGAAGAACGAGGGGTTGATCGATTCGATCAACCCACGGTGGCTTTCGACAAAATCCACTACGTACTGCTGTGGGATTTTTTTTCCGTTTACCCGTATCCGTTCACAGAAGTCGGTCAGATGTGGCGAAGTATATAACCCTACTTTGTATTTCGATGTCCTCAAAATCGCCGCCAACAGATGGGATACGGAACCTTTCCCGTTTGTCCCCGCCACATGGATGATCCGATAGTTGCGGTGCGGACATCTCAATGCGTCGTCCAATGCGATGGCACGATCGAGTCCGGGCTTGTAAGCCGCTCCCCCGATATCTTGAAAGGAGGGGGTCCGCTCGTAAAGATATTGAAGTATTTCTTCGTATTTCATAATTTTAATTAGGGCGTAAATATAAAGACTTATTTACGATTGGAACAAGAATAGATGCTAAAAAAATGACAAATTGCTCGATTTCTTTTATTTTTCTCTACAAAAAGGACACTAAAGAGTCGTTTTAGCGCATTTTAGACTTGTTTTTTTCTTTTTTATCATGATTGTTTCCTGAAAAAGTCGTTAATTAGCGACCGAATTAACAACATCATGATTAAAGCATCAAAGCTATGGGAGTAAAGAAAAATTTTGTATTGGATACGAATGTGATTCTTCACGATTATAAATGTATCGAACATTTTCAGGAAAACGACGTTTATCTTCCGATCGTCGTATTGGAAGAGTTGGACAAGTTCAAAAAGGGTAGCAGTCAGTTGAATTACAACGCGCGGGAATTTGTGCGTGAGTTAGACCGGTTGACTTCCAGTGATCTGTTTCTGAAAGGTGCATCGCTGGGCGAGGGAAAAGGTATGCTTTATGTTGTGACGGGCGATAAGTATCAGGATAAGATTGCCACCTCGTTTCCGGAGCGTGTTCCGGATCATCGTATTCTTTCGTGTGCTTATACCGTGGGCTGTGAACATCCTGAGATGAAAACGATTCTGGTGACCAAGGACATCAATATGCGTATGAAAGCGCGCGCGCTCGGCATCGCCGTCGAGGATTATATCACAGATAAGGTAAAGAATACGGATTTGTTTAAAGATACGCAGGACACGTATGAAAATGTGGATCCCGACCTGATCGATCAACTTTACTCGTCGTTCGACGGGGTAGATGCCTCTCAATTTGACTTTGCCGATACATTACAACCGAATGCGTGTTTTATCATGAAAAGTTCGCGTAGCTCAGTGTTGGCACGGTACAATCCGTTTACGGAGAGGATCAAGAAGGTCGATAAGGGCACGAGAAATTATGGCATTCAACCGCGTAATGCCGAGCAGAGCTTTGCTTTTGAAGTTTTGAACGACCCAAACATTAAGTTAATAGGGATTACGGGCAAGGCCGGTACGGGTAAGACGCTTTTGGCGCTCGCCTCGGCACTGCATCAGATGCAGAGTTACAAACAGATTCTTTTGGCTCGCCCGATCGTCTCGCTGGCGAACAAGGATATTGGTTTTCTTCCGGGTACCGAAAAAGAGAAGGTGGCGCCATATATGCAGCCGTTGTTTGATAACCTGAATGTGATCAAATCACAATTTTCGCCATCGGCGAAAGAAGTTCGCCAACTCGAAGAATTACAAAAGGAGGAACGGCTGGTGATCGAGGCGTTGGCGTTTATTCGCGGGCGCAGCCTCTCCGAAACGTTCTGTATCGTCGATGAGGCGCAGAACCTGACACCGCACGAAATCAAAACAATCGTGACGCGCACGGGCGAAGGAACGAAGATGGTTTTTACCGGCGATATTCAGCAGATCGATTCTCCTTATCTTGATGCGCAAAGCAACGGACTGGCTTATATGATTGATAAGATGCGCGGGCAAAATCTGTTTGCTCATATCAATTTGGTGAAGGGCGAACGAAGCGAATTGGCCGAGTTGGCCTCAGACCTGCTCTGATCGGTTCGTCTGTGTCATCAGCATATCCGGTAAGATGTCAAGGGAAAAAGATTTGAAAAATATTACGGTATGGAGTTTCATCGGAAACTTTTTATTGCTGGTGTTTAAGTTTGTCGCCGGCCTGTGGGGACATAGCAGTGCGATGCTGGCCGATGCCGTCCATTCATTGTCCGACTTTGTCACCGACGTGGTTGTATTTATTTGTATTCATTTATCCTCAAGACCGAGGGACGATGATCATGATTACGGACATGGGAAATATGAGACATTGGCAACGTCGGTGATCGGAGTGATTTTACTGTTCGTAGGTGTGGGGATCTTTTGGAACGGGGCAAGTAAAATCTATGGTTTTTATGTATTGGACGAGCCGATCGCATCGCCGGGAAAGATTGCGTTGATCGCGGCGTTGGTTTCAATTCTGGTTAAGGAGTTGTTGTTTCAGGTCACTGCTGCGGTAGGGAATCGTTACGACAGTCAGACAGTTATTGCCAATGCTTGGCATCATCACTCGGATGCTCTTTCGTCCGTCGCAACGGCAGTCGGTATTGCGGGGGCGATTTGGCTCGGAGACGGTTGGACGGTACTCGATCCTCTTGCCGCCCTCGTCGTAAGCGTGCTGGTCGTCAAGGTTGCCATCCGATTGACCGTGCCGGCCATTAACGATTTGTTGGAAAAATCTCTGCCTGAAGAGATCGAAAACGAGATTTTGGACACCATCGGATCGGTGGACAAGGTGCAAGACCCTCATCATCTACAGACGCGCAGGATCGGGAACGATTACGCTATCGAGGCACATATTCGTGTGGATGGCCGGATGGCGGTCAATGAAGCGCACGAAATCATGAGCCGAGTCGAACGGAAGCTACGTGAAAAATACGGACAGGGAACGCACATCACGCTTCATGTTGAGCCGGTGAAACAGCCCTCGAAAACTCTTTAGCAAGGTTGTTGGAAGGAAAAAGATTCCTTATTTTTTTCTCTGTGATATTTTTCCAGTCCTTCGCGTCTCAGCTGACAGGCAGGGCATTCGCCGCAGCCGTCTCCCACGATGCCGTTGTAGCAAGTGAGTGTCTCGCGCCGTATCAGGTCGAAGACGCCCAGTTCATCGGCAAGCTCCCACACACCCGCTTTATCGAGCCACATCAGCGGGGTATGGATGACGAATGATTTGTCCATTGCCAAATTCAGCGTCACATTGAGCGATTTGACAAACGCATCCCGACAGTCGGGGTACCCGCTGAAATCGGTCTGCGACACGCCCGTCACCAGATGACGGATGGCGTGTTCGCTCGCATAGACGGCCGCGATACTGAGGAAAAATAAATTTCGGCCGGGGACGAACGTATTCGGAACGCTGTCCGCCGGTTTTTCTTTATCCATCGTCAGCGTAGGATCGGTCAAGGCGTTTCTGCCCAGACCACCGACGAACGACACGTCCATCACCTCACATTCTACCGAGGCCTGACGAGTTATTTCGCGTGCCACATCGACTTCGGCGCGATGCTTCTGACCGTAGAGAAACGTTAACGCCCGTACTTCTTTAAAATGCTTTTTCGCCCAATAAAGGCACGTCGTCGAATCTTGTCCGCCGCTAAAGACGACCAGCGCTATCTCGTCTTTCATCATGACGATTAAATTTCATTTACTTTCAATACATTGTACGAGACGTTCTCATCATATACGTCGGAACCGTCTACCTTTTTGATATATTTTACGACACGGATAGTAACGGGAAGGATGATGATTTCGTAAAGTGTTTTGAGTATGGCCTGTACAATAATCATCTTTAGTAGTTCGTTAACAGGCATCAATCCTCCGAATGCGATGGGGAAAAAGAGAATTGAGTCCGCACTTTCGCCTGCCAGGGTCGATAAGACGGCGCGATAAGAGAAATGTTTACCTTGCGAAGCAATTTTCATACGACTCATTACGTAGGCATTCAGGAACGAACCGATGAGAAAAGCAAGCAAACTGGCTGCTACGATACGCGGCGCGAGTCCGAATACGAAGTTAAACGCTTCTTCTCCTTCCCAGAAAGGAGCGCCGGGCAACTGAATAGCCAACTGACTCAGACCAACGACAAGAAAGTTCATCGCAAACCCCATCCAGATAATCAGACGTGCTTTACGATAGCCCCACACTTCGACGATACAGTCGTTGATGATATACGAAATTGGAAATACGAGCAACCCCGCGGTGACGGAGATCGAACCGATACCGGGAATTATCCCGAGCTGAATCAGTTTGGTTTCCAATAAATTTGATGCTACAAGGCATACGCAGAAAAGGATGCCGAACATCATAAACGATACAGATACTTTATTCTTCATTATTCTTGTTTTTTACGTGGTGTTCAAGCACACGGTCGCAGCAACTGTGCGACAAACCACTACATCACCCTTTTTAGGAAAATGCGGGCGCAAAGGTACGATTTATTTTCACACAAACGCTTTCGGGGCTTTTATTTTTTTCGGGGAAGCGTTACTTTTGTCTCTCGTACGATAATTAAAATCAGATTGCTATGAAACGTTACGGAAGTATCATCGGCGTAAGGCCGGAAAAACTGGAAGAATACAAAAAGTTACATGCGGCAGTGTGGCCGGAGGTTTTACGAACCATTCGCGAATGCCATATTCGCAATTATTCGATTTATTACAAAGACGGGCTGCTGTTCAGTTACTACGAATATGTAGGGACGGATTACGAGGCCGACATGAAGAAAATGGCTGCCGATCCGGTCACACAAAAGTGGTGGACGTTCTGCGAACCGTGCCAGCAACCGCTTGATACACGCGCTGACGGGGAATGGTGGGCCGTAATGGAAGAAGTGTTCCATACGGACTGATCCCTATCGACCGATCGACGGTCATTTATTTTCTTCAGTTTAACATGTACGCGAAACATGGATTTATCGTATCTTCCTCTATAAATCCTTTTTTTTGCGGCTTAAAAAGCACTCTTATTGTTTGTTTACATTACTTTAGCACAATAAAGATGCTAAGGAAAGAAGCAGGTCTTTCGTCCAAATATAATTATGGTATTGTTAAATTTATATAGTACTATTATCTTTGCTGAAAAAAAACTATGGATTGTCCAAGATGTGGAAGCATAAATCATCGTAAAGATGGCATTGTCGGTGGTCGTCAGCGCCATTATTGTAAAGATTGTCATTATCGTTATACTGTTCAACAGAAATCTAATACAAAATCAGCTGCTACTCGTAGATTAGCTTTGGAGATGTACTTGGAGGGCTTAGGTTTTAGAGCAATCGGACGCATATTGAAAATAAGTCATACAATTGTTTACTATTGGGTAAAAGAATGGGGTGAAAGGGTGGCTTTACCACAAAAAGAGGGACCTGTTTCAGTTGTTGAATTAGATGAGATGCACACATATATAGGTTCAAAAAAAACTACTGTTGGGTATGGATTGCTGTTGATCGATTTGGAAAACGATTTATCTCTTTTGTCTGTGGGGAGAGAAGCACAGATACAGGGATGAAGCTTTGGAAGAAGATAAAAAACATTCCTGCATCTGTGTATTATTCTGACTATTGGAAGAGCTATAAGGAATTTCTTCCTAATGTAAAACACATTCAAACGAAGGCAGAAACTTATACAGTCGAAGGTTATAATAGCAGAATAAGGCATTATTTAGCAAGGTTCAAACGAAAAGGGAAGTGTTATAGTAAGGCAAAACATATGATAGAAAAATCCCTAAAATTACTTTTTCTAAAACTAAACAACGAGCTAGCTATATGTGTTTAACAATACCTCTTTATTTATTCCACAGACTGTACCGATTTCTTTAAGGTATTCGTTCATCTTTTGGTTTGTCATCACAGGAAGCACTTTATCATCAGGTAATTTACCCGAATATTTAGCAATCAACTGTTTGGGTATCTCAAGTAACGGGACATGATAACTTATTCCTGTTTTTTCACGTTTGCCCATTATCCATAAACCGTCGTCAAAAGAAGTACGGATGTCGGTTGTTCGTAAATTCTTAACGTCTATATAAGCAAGACCCGTATAACAACTGAAAATGAATATATCTCTGACACGTTCCAAGCGTTCCGAAGCAAACTGTTTATTCATAATTATATCTACTTCCTCTTGCGTCAGATAACCGCGATCGGTTTTCTTAAACTTTATCTTGAAGTTTACAAAAGGGTCAATATGTATCCAGCCGTTGTTCTTTGCCAAAAGAATAATCGTGCGAAAACATTGTAAAAATTTTGCGGTAGTCAATACTTAAAAACAGATTTTTTATACGCTCGGAGTTTACATTATTCTCCTTTGTCAGCAGATTGTGATAAACTTGTAAATACTTGTCTTAATCTCATTCAAAAAGGAATTGATTTCCATCGCTTCTTTAGTTCTGCCGGTAGCTGCTGCAGCTTTCGCATCCCAATAAACCGGATTGATGTTCATCTTAGTATTGAAACGACTCGCTTGCCCATCGACTGTGATACGGCACATTATCGGAGCCGTGCCGTCTGCTCTCTGTTTGTCTCTTTTCACATAGAAAAGAATACGGAATGTACTTTTCATAAACTCATTTTTTGTGTTACAAAATTAATATCAACTATCTTAAAATGAGTTTTATGCAGACTGCCAAATCCGGACAGCCGTACGCCTTTTTACGACAAACCGTGCCCCTTGTTTCTCCTTTGCCGTACCCCATATCCATTTTTGAAACAAGGGGTACGGTTTAGAGCTATCATTTTGTCTTTTTCTGTCTTTTTCCTGTCTTTCTCATAAGACAATATATATAGAAAAAGCCCTTCAAATTCACTGAATTTGAAGGGCTTGGCTTAATCTTGTCTTCTTTTGACTTAACCTTCCGGCGGAAAGCGAGGGATTCGAACCCCCGGTACAGTTACCCGTACACCGCATTTCGAGTGCGGCCCATTCGACCACTCTGGCAGCTTTCCTTCCTTTTTTAAAGGACGCGCAAAGATAAGATGTTTTTCAGAAAATACAAAAAAACGAATAAACTTACTCGTCGGGATATTTTTGAGGCTTTCTGAAATTTGCGCTTTTCTTACAGCTTTTTTACTGTGTCCGAAAGACTCTTCATTATTTTGCGCTTTTTAGAGTGGAGAATGTAAAAGTTTTACTATTTTTGCTCGACTTATCAAACAGACAAAAGAATATTAATTTATAAGAAAATATAAACCTTTATGAAATTTGATGTATCAAGTTCCGCGTTGTTGACACGCTTGCAGTCGATCAGTAAAGTGATTGCTTCGAAAAATACGTTGCCTATCTTAGACAGTTTCTTGTTCCAATTGGAGGGGAATAAGTTGACGATTACGGCCTCGGATGTAGAAACTCGTCTGGTAACAACCGTCGATGTGATGAATGCCAACGGAAGCGGTCTGTTTGCTGTTTCTGCCAAGATTCTCTTAGAGCCATTGAAAGAATTGCCGGAACAACCGCTTGTGTTTGAGATCAACGATGATAATTTGTCGACGATTGTGCGTTACGAAAACGGGAAGTATGAGTTTATCGGCCAGCGTGGTGATACATATCCCCAACAAAAACCGTTGAGTGAAAATGCTATGGGCTTCACTATGGAATCGCAGGTATTATTGAACGGGATCGGACGGGCGTTTTTTGCTACGGCCGACGACGAACTTCGTCCGGTGATGAACGGAATCTATTTTGATATTCAAACCGATAATCTGACGTTTGTCGCTTCGGATGGTCATAAACTGGTGCGGTTACGTAATCTGGCTGTCAGGTCGGAAGGGCGTGCCTCGTTTATTTTGCCGAAGAAGCCGGCGAATTTGTTGAAGGCTTTATTGCCTAAGAATACCGATCCGGTCAAGATAGCGTTCGATGAAAATAATGCATACGTAAAGACGGTTAACTTCGAGATGGTTTGCCGTTTGATCGAAGGACGTTACCCGAACTACAACAGTGTGATTCCACAAGATAATCCCAACAAAGTAACGGTCGATCGCGTGTCGTTGCTGATGGCCTTGAAACGCGTATCCGTTTCTTCCAACCCTGCCAGCGGTTTGGTTAAGTTACAACTTTTAAAAGATGCCATGATGATCTCGGCACAAGACATTGACTTTTCCACTTCGGCCGAAGAGCGAGTGATGTGTCAATATGAAGGAATGGATTTGAGCATCGGATTTAAAGGAACTTTTTTGATCGAGATCTTAAGTAACATTAATTCAGGTGAGATTGTGCTGGAATTGGCTGATCCGTCTCGCGCCGGCGTGGTTGTGCCTGTAGAGAATGAACCGGAGGAGGAACTGCTGATGTTGCTCATGCCAATGGTCTTGAACGATTAAATAGCAAATGCATGCAACTCAATTTAGCAAACCCGCTGGTGTTTTTTGATTTGGAGACTACCGGTGTGAACATCTGTAAAGACCGGATTGTAGAAATCTCGTATTTAAAAATCTCGCCGAACGGAAAAGAAGAGGGAAAAACCCGCCGCATCAATCCGGAGATTCCTATTCCTCTCGAAGCCACGGCTATACATGGCATCACAGACGAGGATGTGAAGGATTGTCCGACGTTTAAAGAGATTGCCAAATCATTGGCGTCGCAGATCGAAGGATGTGACTTGGCCGGATTTAATTCGAACCGCTTTGATATTCCACTGCTGGCCGAAGAATTTTTGCGTGCGAATGTGAACATTGATTTATCCAAACGTAAGTTTATCGACGTACAGACCATCTTTCATAAGATGGAGCAGCGCACTCTGCAGGCCGCCTACAAATTTTACTGTGATAAAGAGTTGGATGATGCCCATAGCGCCGAAGCCGACACGAAAGCGACGTATGAGGTATTGAAAGCACAGTTAGACCGCTATCCCGATTTGAAGAACGATATGAAATTTCTATCCGAATATTCGAGTTTTACGAACAATGTCGATTTTGCCGGACGGATGATTTATAACGACAAAGGAGAAGAAATGATCAACTTCGGGAAGTATAAAGGACGTCTGGTGACGGAGGTGTTACAACTTGACCCGAGTTACTATGCATGGATCATCGGAGGTGATTTTCCGCTGAACACGAAGCAGAAACTGACAGAAATCCGGATGAGGATGAAGCAGTGACAAATCACGGACAAAGATAATAAGAAGCGAAACTGTTCGTTGTAAACGTATGCGAGGGAAAAAAATCATCTTGGGCATCACAGGCAGTATTGCTGCCTATAAGGCTGCATATCTGATTCGTGCTTTGGTAAAAGATGGAGCGGAGGTACAGGTGGTGATGACACCGGCGGCGAAAGAGTTTGTCACGCCTCTGACCTTGGCCACCTTGAGCCGTAAGCCGGTAATCAGTGAGTTTTTCTCCAACCGCGACGGCTCGTGGAACAGTCACGTCGATTTGGGACTGTGGGCCGATGCGATGCTTATCGCTCCGGCTACGGCTTCGACGATCGGAAAGATGGCGAACGGGGTGGCGGATAATATGCTGGTGACGACGTACCTCTCGTGTAAGGCGCCTGTTTTTATCGCTCCGGCGATGGACTTGGATATGTTTGCTCATCCGTCGACACGGCAAAATCTGGCCCGCCTGCGTTCCTACGGTAATCATATCATCGAGCCGGGCGAGGGCGAGTTGGCCAGCCAGTTGGTCGGCAAGGGACGGATGCAGGACCCTGACGAGATTATCCGTGTGCTGTCTGCTTTCTTTGCTTCCTCGAACGATTTACAGGGGAAAACGATCCTGATCACGGCGGGACCCACGTACGAAAAGATCGATCCCGTACGTTTTATCGGCAACTACTCTTCGGGAAAGATGGGATTTGCGTTGGCCGAGGCATGTGCACGAAGAGGCGCGAAGGTACGATTGATCACCGGGCCAGTCTCACTGAAGGTGGATCACCCCCGCATTCTCCGGACAGATGTTGAGTCGGCCGATGAGATGTATGAGTTGGCAGTGTCGGCTTTCTCGGATGCGGAGATTGCAATCCTTTCGGCAGCGGTAGCTGATTATCGTCCGGCAGAGCAGGCGGCGCAGAAGATCAAACGCGAGGGGCAGGAGGTGCTCTCGTTATCATTGGTGCGTAACAGGGATATTGCGGCCACCTTGGGTGAAAAGAAGCGTACGGGACAGTATTTGGTGGGCTTTGCCTTGGAAACGAACGACGGTGTGGCACATGCGAAAGAGAAGTTGACACGAAAACATCTCGACATGATTGTGCTGAACTCGCTTCGGGAAGAAGGGGCCGGTTTCGCGTGCGATACGAATAAAATCACCGTGATCGATCGCGAAGGGCAAATGACCGATTTTCCGTTGAAAGATAAAAAAGCCGTGGCCGACGACATCTTAGATTGTCTGAAAACGTTAATAACAAAAGGATGAACAAAAGAAAGAAGTGGCTTGTCTGTCTGTTGGCAACGATGGCGTTAAGCGCTTGGTCGCAGGTATCCGAACTGAATGCGAAGTTGTCTATTAACAGCAGTAAAATACAGGGCACGAACAAGGAAGTTTTTAACACCTTGCAGAGGGCCTTGAATGAGTTTATCAATAATAAGAAATGGACGAACGCCAAGTTTTCGCCCAATGAGCGGATTGACTGCGCATTTACGATGATTGTCAACACGCTCGAAGATAACAGGTTCAGTTGCGAGCTGCAAGTTCAGGCGCGTCGTCCGGTTTACAATTCGTCTTACACAACCACGATTTTTAACTTCCGCGACACGCAACTTGATTTCCAATATACTGAAATGGAACCGTTGGAATATTCCGAAACAACCTTGCAAAGCAATCTGACAGCAACCATTGTGTTTTATATATATGTGATTCTGGGAATCGATTTCGACGGCTTTTCGCCCAAGGGCGGGAGTGTCTTTTTCCAGCAAGCGCAGCAGATTCTGACGTTGGCGCAGTCCGAACCGTCGTGGAACGGCTGGAAAGCATTTGAGAATGATCGCAACCGTCACGCGCTGATTACGGCGCTGACTGAGAATCAGAGCGAAGGATACCGTCAATTCTGGTACGATTATCACCGCAAAGGGCTTGATGAGATGGCGGCAAATGCCGATCGCGGACGGACGAATATCCTTGAGGCCTTACCCGCTTTGACAGCGCTCAAGAGTGCACGGCCCAATTCGATTTTGCTGCAAGTTTTCTCCGATACGAAATTAGATGAGCTGGTAGCCATCTACTCCAAAGCCACGACGCAGGAGAAACAAACCGGTTATAAAACCTTGTCGAATCTTTATCCGGGCCAGACGAACCGGCTCGAATCACTTAGAAATTAACCTATGCTTCAATCGCTTTTTATACGAAACTTCGTCTTGATAGACGAACTCCATATCCGCTTTGACGAGGGCTTTTCGGTCGTGACCGGTGAAACGGGAGCCGGAAAGTCGATTATCCTCGGAGCATTGGGCCTTGTGCTGGGGCAACGTGCCGATTCGAAAAGTATTCAGTCCGGCGCCGATAAATGTGTGGTTGAGGCCGTGTTTGATGTCTCGGCTTATCAGCTCGAAGACTTTTTTCTGTCGCATGACTTGGAATACGATGCAAAGAATTGCATTTTGCGGCGCGAACTAATGAGCAGCGGCAAGTCACGCGCATTCATCAACGATACGCCGGCCCCGCTCTCGGTGGTCAAGGCTTTGGGCGACCGGCTGATCGATGTGCATTCGCAGCATCAGAATCTCTTGCTGGCCGATACGCAGTTTCAGATGAACGTCGTCGATATCATGGCCAAAACGGAGTCTTTGCTGGTGGCTTACCGGCGCGAGTATGACCGTTATCAATCCGTCGTGCGGCAGTTGGAGGAGCTGGAAGCGTTGGCGGCCAAAAGCCGGCAGGACGAGGATTATCTGCGTTTTCAGGTCGAAGAATTACGGGCGGCACAGTTGACGGCCGGCGAGCAGGAAGAGTTGGAGGCTGAGCTGGAAACGCTCTCGCATACGGAAGAAATTAAGTCGGCGTTGTATAAAGTCACCGACAATCTGATCGGAGAGGAGAGGGGCGTGGTGCAGCAGCTGAAAGAGGCGCTTCATGACGTCGAGGCGTTAGAGGCGTATTTCCCGAAGGCGAAAGATTTTGCAGATCGCTTGCGTTCGGCATGGACGGATATGGCCGATCTGGCGTCGGAGACGGATGTGCTGAAGGAAGACGTGGAGTTCGATCCGAACCGTTTGGAGTGGGTCAACGAGCGGCTTAACACGATTTATTCATTGCAGCAGAAACACCGTGTACCGTCGGTCGAAGAGCTGCTTGCGATACAGCAGCAGTTGACGACCCAGCTCTCGGCCATCGATTTGTTCGATGAACAGATGGAGACGCTTACGAAGCAGCGCGAAACGATTTACGAAGCGTTGATGGTACAGGCCGGCGCGTTGACGGCTCGCCGCCATGAGGCGGCTACCGAGATAGAGCAGCAGCTTGTCGACCGGATGGTACTGCTGGGCATTCCCAATACTCGCTTCAGGATCGAACTTTGGCCCAAAGAAAAACCGTCGGCCGACGGGATGGACGAGGTCTGCTTCCTCTTCTCGGCCAATAAGAACGAAGCACTCAAACCGGTAGCGCAGACGGCTTCGGGCGGTGAAATCTCCCGCCTGATGTTGTGCATCAAAGCCATGATTGCCGGTTTTGCCGCGTTGCCGGCCATCATCTTCGACGAGATCGATACGGGCATATCGGGCGAGATCGCCGACAAAATGGCTGATATCATGCAAGACCTCGGGCAAAAGATGCAGGTGATTACGATTACGCACCTGCCGCAGATCGCGGCCAAAGGACGGGCGCACTATTTCGTTTATAAGGAAGATACGGCCGAACGGACATTGACACGTATTCGTCTGCTGACGACCGGAGAACGTGTCAACGAAGTGGCGCGGATGCTCAGCGGAGCGTCGCTGACCGACGCCGCCGTGGCGAATGCGAAGGCGTTGTTGCAAAAAGAAAAATAAACCGGAAAAGATGAGCGATAAAGACATGATATTCGGCATTCGTGCCGTGATGGAGGCGATACAGGCCGGCCGCGAGGTAGACAAGATCATGGTGAAAAAGGACTTGCAAGGCGACTTGATCCGCGAGCTGGGCGAGCTGCTCAAAGGGCAGATGGTGCCGGTGCAACGTGTGCCGGTGGAGCGGTTGAACCGCATCACACGGAAGAACCATCAGGGGGTAATCGCGTTTGTCTCGGCCGTGACGTATCACCGGCTCGAAGACCTCATCCCTTTTGTGTTTGAGCAGGGGCGAGACCCGTTCATCGTGTTGCTCGACGGAGTGACGGACGTGCGCAATTTCGGGGCGATAGCCCGCACGTGCGAGTGTGCCGGGGTCGATGCGCTGGTCATCCCGTCGGAAGGGAGCGTTTCGGTCACGGCCGATGCGATGAAGACTTCGGCCGGGGCGCTCAACGTGTTGCCCGTATGCAAGGAGCGCACTATTCATCAAGCCATCCGTTTTTTGAAAGACAGTGGGGTGAAGGTGTTTGCCGCTACCGAAAAGGCCTCGGCAAGTTATACCGAGGTGATGTACGACGGACCGGTGGCCTTTGTCATGGGCGCCGAAGATACGGGGGTTTCGGCAACGAACCTGCGCATTTGTGATGAGATGATCCGGATCCCGCAGGTCGGATCCATCGCCTCGCTCAACGTGTCAGTCGCTACGGGAGTGATACTCTTTGAAGCACTCCGACAACAAGGCCTGCACGACGCTTCTTCATAGGTACAATACGTGCTTTGAATGCTATGATTTTGACTGACTTATCACGGCAAGCATTTTTCCTTGCATTGCACTTCGTAAAAAAATCTATATGACAAGTCCGTGAAACCTCATTAGGCAATACAACATACCAATTAAACCAAAAAGGGTGTATAAAAACATTACGTTTTGATACACCCTCTTCTTATTACAAAATAGACTAAGAGTAATGTCACATGTTATTTGGTGACTTTATTGACCACAGCCTTAAATGCTTCGGGATGATTCACGGCCAAGTCGGCCAGCACCTTCCGGTTGATTTCGATTCCGGCTTCGCGCAATCCTCCCATCAGGCGAGAATACGACAGTCCTTCCAGACGTGCGGCAGCATTGATACGCTGTATCCACAATGCGCGGAAATTACGTTTCTTGTTACGACGATCACGGAAAGCATAGGTCAACCCTTTCTCCCACGTATTTTTAGCAACTGTCCATACGTTTTTACGAGCTCCATAATACCCTCTCGTAAGTTTCAGAATCCGTTTTCTTTTTGCTCTTGAAGCAACATGATTTACTGATCTTGGCATAATTTTGAATTTTTGAATGTCAGCGCCACCTTTTCAGATGATCTTGGGAGCTAAACATTCGGTTAATAAAATAATGAATAATCTCTTGCTCCTGATTTATTTCATGCAAAGCATTTCCTTCACACTACGTACATTCGCACTGTCTACCAAACCGGTCGCGGTCAGGTTTCGTTTTTGCTTTTTCGTCTTCTTCGTCAGAATATGACTCTTAAAAGCATGTTTTCTTTTGATTTTCCCTGTTCCGGTAAGGGCGAACCTCTTTTTGGCACCGGAATTAGTCTTCATCTTTGGCATAACTCTTTTTTAAATTGTTAAGTTGTTAATATAAATATGTAAATACAAGTTTATCTTACTTTTTTCAAACGGATTGCTCTTTGGAGGCCATTTCGGCAGGTTTTGACGGAGGCGTAGTTCCTGTCGCCTTGGTTGAGGCCTGCTTAGCCGAGCTACTGCTCTTCTTCGGGCTGAGCATGATCGTCATACGCTTTCCTTCCAGCACCGGCATCTGCTCTAATTTTCCGTATTCCTCCAAATCGTTGGCAAACCGTAACAGAAGCACTTCACCCTGTTCCTTGAAAAGAATGGAGCGTCCCTTGAAAAACACATAAGCTTTCACTTTGGCTCCTTCTCCCAAAAACTCTTTGGCGTGACGCAACTTGAAATTGTAATCGTGGTCGTCTGTTTGCGGCCCAAACCGAATCTCTTTCACGACAACTCTCACCGATTTTGCCTTCTGTTCTTTCTGTCGCTTCTTTTGTTGATAGAGAAACTTCTGATAATTGGTGATTCTACATACCGGAGGATCGGCATTCGGTGAAATCTCTACTAAATCCATCTCTTGGGCTTCGGCGATCTGTAAAGCCCTCTCGATAGGATATACCCCTTGAGTTACATTATCACCGACTAAGCGAACTTCGGGCACCCGAATACGTTCATTAATCCGGTATTGCTCCTTCAGTCTGTCGTTTTTCATCTTCTTTTGATTGTCCAAATAATAAAAATCCTCCTTTTCTATCGTATCAATTTCTTTGTTCTTTCTCCCACCGGTTCATCATATCGCCTACTTCGGCAGTGATTTGCGCGGCAAAGGTAGCAATTTTCATCGTACCCTGATCGCCTTCTCCTTGTTTTCTTATCGATATTTCGTTATTTTCTTGTTCTTTCTCACCAACAATCAGCATGTAAGGGATTCGTTTCAGCTCATTGTCACGGATTTTCCGACCGATCTTTTCATTACGGTCGTCTACGAGCACACGGATATCGTGCTGTTCCAATTCTCTGGCAACCTGATGTGCATAGTCATTAAAGCGCTCTCCGATAGGCAGTACCACCGCCTGATCGGGTGTCAGCCACAACGGGAATTTACCTCCCGTATGCTCAATCAAGACAGCCACAAAGCGTTCGATCGATCCGAAAGGAGCACGGTGAATCATAACCGGACGGTGCTTCTGATTGTCGTCGCCCGTATATTCCAGTTCGAAACGCTCGGGTAAGTTATAATCTACCTGTATGGTACCTAACTGCCAGCGGCGACCGATGGCATCTTTTACCATAAAGTCGAGCTTCGGACCATAAAAAGCGGCCTCTCCCAGTTCCACTTTCGCCGGCAGTCCTTTTTCTTCGCAAGCCTCGATAATGGCGCGTTCGGCTTTTTCCCAATGCTCGTCCGAACCGATATATTTTTCTCTATTCTTCGGATCACGCAGCGAAATCTGTGCTTCGAAATTCTCGAAGTCGAGCGCTTTGAAAATAATAAAAATGATATCCATTACTTTCAAAAACTCATCCTTCAACTGATCCGGGCGACAGAAGATATGGGCATCATCCTGCGTGAATCCGCGCACCCTTGTCAGACCGTGCAATTCACCGCTCTGTTCGTAACGATAAACCGTACCAAATTCTGCCAAACGTAACGGCAGGTCTTTGTAAGAATGCTGAGTGATTTTATAAATTTCGCAATGATGCGGACAATTCATCGGTTTCAGCAAAAATTCTTCACCTTCCTGCGGCGTGTGGATAGGTTGAAACGAGTCTTTGCCATATTTGGCATAATGTCCAGAAGTTACATATAATAATTTACCTCCGATATGCGGGGTCATGACCTGCTGATATCCATACTTTTTCTGGATGCGTTTCAAGAAATCTTCGAGCCTGAGGCGTAACTGGGTACCACGCGGCAACCACAACGGCAAACCCGAACCGACAGCAGACGAGAAAGCAAACAATTCCAACTCACGTCCTATTTTACGATGGTCGCGCTTCTTCGCCTCTTCCATCATCGTTAGATATTCGTCGAGCATCTTTTTCTTGGGGAACGTGATCCCGTAGAGACGCACGAGTTGCTTCCGTTTTTCGTCGCCACGCCAATACGCGCCGGCGACACTTGTTATTTTAACAGCCTTGATATACGATGTATTAGGCAGGTGCGGCCCCCGACACAAATCAGTAAACGTACCTTGTGTATAGGTCGATATCTGTCCGTCTTCCAGCTCACTGATAAGCTCCGTCTTGTAGACTTCTCCGCGATCGCCGAACATTTTCATAGCGTCTGCCTTCGAGATGCTTGTCCGCTGAATCGCTTCTCCTTTGCCGGCCAGCTCCATCATTTTGGCCTCGATCTTCGCAAAATCGCTATCGGTGATAACGTTGTCTCCCAAATCAACATCGTAATAAAATCCGTTTTCGATAGCCGGCCCGATGCCAAACTTAACGTTCGGATAGAGTTGTTGTAGAGCCTCGGCCATCAGGTGAGCGCTCGAATGCCAGTAAGCATGCTTACCGTCTTCATCATCCCACTTCAAAAGCTGTATCGCCGTGTCGTGCATAAGCGGACGCGTTAAATCCCACACTTCTCCGTTTACTTTGGCTGCCAATACTTCCTGTGCCAAACGAGGGCTGATATTTTTTGCAATCTCCATCGGAGTCGTACCTTCTGCAAATTCCTTGACAGACTGATCCGGAAATGTAATTTTTATCATTGTTTTTTACTGAGAATCTGAAATTAGGGCACAAAGGTAACTATTTTTTGCAGAATCTTTAATTTCCTTCCTTCAAAAAAATTCTTTTATGCCCGATTTTACCGTATATCTTTCTTTATTGGCAAGAAGCAAGTCTTTTATTGCACACGCCTTAAGCCAACACCAACTTAAAATATCCACTAATTACTTCAATTTTCATACGCTAAACCGTGGCTTCATCTATGTCTTGGATTGTGGATACACGATGCTTCATAAAGCGTGATCGATTTTAGTACGGATTTCATGCACATCCGTATGCACATAAACTTCCGGCTGTATATGAACATTACATAAAGTAAGTATTCAATAAATGAATGTCCGTATATCCATCTAAAAATGATTCGCTCGGTTAGAATCCTACACAAAAGAATATGAATCTGTTTCGTGAATCAATTCTCCTTTTCTTTTTGGTAGACGTATTCGTAAGCGCCGATTGAAGGGCCGGTATGGTTATTCAAACGGTCAACTCCATGGCGGTCGGTCGGATACAGAGCCGTTATGGTCCGGTCAGCTCCGCTGATTCCGACGGATTGATTCGCCAGCCGAAAGTCAAACGCATAGGCATGATCCTCGCCGCCAGTCCGGATATATGTTGGTTTCCGATTGAAGATACACTGAACGAAACGCGAGTTATCCGTTATTTTTTTCGTCTGGATAAGGCATGCGTTGAAACGATAGTTGAATCCATCTCCGCCTTCGGGACGGTTTTCTTTCGTGAAAAATGCGATTTCGCCCCGGTAAAGTTTCGTCGTATCGTCATGCAGGCTTCCGTCGACGATGCAGTTGTCGAAAGCGGCCTGCCGTATCGGAAGATGCACCGATCGATTATTAATTTTCGCCGTATCGGAAAGTACCAGCGCTGCCACCCGTTTACGTGGCGCCAGCTTCATGTAGTTCGCTATCGTGCAATGCGTGAACTGGTAGAAACCGCCAATGAGACAGACCGTGTTCTCGGCCGCGTTCGTAAATTCACTGTTCGACGCTTCGATGCGACAGTTAACGGCTGTCAGCAAGCTGCCTTGACTGTTCGTGATCTGTGAGTTGTGGATGCGGATTTTCAGGTTATCCGGTGTCGATTCGTGGAAAAACAACCCGGAAGTCGTATTTTTCACAATCACTTGTTCAAACTCGTTATCAAAGCTTGATGCCCCGAAATAAATACCATCCCATTGTCCGGGTATGCGGTCGTAGGCCAATGTGACATTGGCATAGATACTGTCTAAGCGGTCGCCGCGAAAAACAATGGGCTTCTCAAGCGTTCCTTTGGCTTTGATGTTACCCAAGACGATGAGGCTGGCATGTTTATGGAAATACAGTGTGACACCTGGCTGCAATGTGGCTGTCACCCCTTCGGCAACGACCAAGCTATCGTAGATAAGATATGGGCGATCGGCTGTGAGCGTCGTATTCTCGGTGTACGTCACCCCACCTTTAAGCAGATGTACATCCTGCCCGCAAGCCTGCAGGAGTACGGATTGCCTGATCCCGTTCGTATAAAACAGTATGGAATCTTCGACAATCATCGGTTGGTCGGAGTTGTTCGGATCAACCGTCACCTCGACAAGTATGTAGAGGCTGTCTCGCTTCCAGATGTCGATGTCGCGAAACGAGCTGCCTTTTCGTCCGTCTACATTGATACGGAATCCGCTCTTTCCGGGATTAGCAAGCGTCACCGACTCAATACGCAGATTTTCGTTGTGTGGGTTATAGACCTTGAAGTGTTTCGTGGCCGAACCGATCGTGGTAAATACGGTATCGAACGAAAGCGTATCGGTCGAAAAATCAAGTCGGAGGTCGGGGTTGGTCGAATAATCGTCCACCCCTTCACAGCCGACTGTCAGGTTGATAAACAACCCGATAAACAAACAAAAAATGATAATTTTTTTCTCCACTGTTTCTTAGCATTCTACCGTAATAGAACGCCTTTTTGCGCGGAATATTTTATGCCGGAATGTTTTTCAACACCTCAAGTAAATGTTTCCACCACAAATCGACTGTGGCGATCTCGATCCGCTCGGTAGGCGAGTGTACATCGCGCAGTGTCGGGCCGAAAGAGATCATATCCAGATAGGGATACTTTTCGAGGAACAATCCGCACTCCAATCCGGCGTGAATGGCCATAATCTGTGCATCCTTGCCGAACAGTTTGCGATACGTTTCCTGCGCCACCTTCAAAATTTCCGACTTCGGGTTCGGCGCCCATCCAGGATACCCTTCTCCATGCTGTACTTCGGCATCGGCCAGCAGGAATACGGCAGCCACCTGATCAGCCACGGCATTTTTTGCCGACTCGAGCGAGCTGCGCTGGCTTGTGCCTACGACGATCTTGCCATTCTCCGGCATTTTTACCGATGCCAAGTTAGTCGATGTTTCCACCAATCCTTCGATATCCTGGCTCATCCCCATCACTCCGTGCGGACAAGCCAGCAACGAACGAATCAATCGCGTAGCCATTTCTTTCGGCATACATGTCTTTGGGGCTTCGACCGTCTCCATGGTCATGCGCACATTCGGGTCGACGTGTTTGAGTTCGTTCTCCACATCAGCCTGAAAACGGTTCAATAAAACACGCACCTGCTCGCGGTCTTCCCCTTTCAGCCCGATAACGGCATAAGCCTCACGAGCAATCGCATTATGCAGGTTCCCTCCTTCGACAGCAGCAAGCACAAAGTCAAATTTCTTGTTCAATGTATAAAGGAAACGCGCCATGAGTTTGTTGGCATTCCCGAGTTGTTTGTGAATATCACCTCCCGAATGCCCGCCGTTCAGCCCCGTAACAACAATCTTAAAATACTGTAACGAAGCCGGTACAGATGCCGGTTCGTACGTAAATGTCGCTACCGTTCCTTTACCGCCGGCACATCCCATAAAGAGCTGCCCTTCGTCTTCGCTGTCGAGGTTGAGCAGGATTCTTCCGGTCATAAAGCCTTCGGCTAACGCTGCAGCTCCTGTCAGGCCAGTCTCTTCGTCAACCGTAAACAGGCATTCGATTGGGCCATGCTCGATATTGTCCGAAGCTAATAACGCTAATTCGGCCGCCATGCCGATTCCGTTGTCGGCCCCCAACGTCGTCCCTTTCGCACGTAACCATTCTCCGTCGACCACCGTTTCTATCGGGTCATTATCAAAATCATGCACAACGTCGTTGTTTTTTTCACAAACCATGTCCATGTGCGACTGTAGCACAACCGTCGGCAGCTGTTCATATCCGGGCGTAGCAGCCTTTGAGATCAGGATATTTCCGACGGCGTCTTTCTTGAGCGGGAGATGGTGTTGGTCGGCAAAGTTTTCCAGATACCGAATGATTTTCCCCTCCTTCTTCGATGGGCGAGGCACTTGAGTAATTTCGTAAAAATACTTCCACACAATGGCAGGTTGTAAATCTAAAATTGTCTTCATGTTTTTAATTCTTTATACATTGTATTAAACCGTTGATATTATTAAAGATACGAGCATCAAACAGAAAAAAGACAGAATTATTCGCAAAAAGGAATGTTCTATTTGGCGAAACTTGTATCTTTGCGTCCACAAAGATAAGAAAAATGTTTATCACGCTAACAATAGGAACAGCAATTATTATTTTGACTATTTGTCTCGTTCTGCTCTGTATAAGGGTCATTATAAAAAAGGACGGACATTTTCCGAATACACACATCGACAGCAGCCCTGCTTTGCGCAAGCAGGGAATATGTTGTGCGAAAACACAAGACCGGCAAGCTCTACACCATAAAAACCTTGCAGAGCGCATGAAAGAAATGAATATAAACTAAATTTTGGCTGATATATGAAGAATAATGTAAACTATGTGATTCAAGGGATTCTCGCAATTGCTGTGATTATCCTGTTTGTAATGTATTTCTCCGGAAAAAAGAGCAATACTCCCGCCATGAGGAGTGCGACGGCCGAGTCGGGCGAACAGATTGCCGGATTTCCGGTGGCATATATTAATGTAGATTCATTATTGCTGAAGTACAATTTTTCCATCGATCTGAACGAGCAAATCCTGAAAAAACAGGAGAATGCACGTGCCAACTACACACAGAAAGCGCGTAGTCTGCAATCGGAAGCCGAAGAATTTCAGTACAAATTGCAGAACGGAGCTTTTGCTACGCGCGAACGGGCAGAGCAGGAACAGCAACGTCTGATGAAAAAGCAACAGGAATTGCAGGAACTTGACAGCCGACTGACACAAGAGTTGATGGAGCAGACCCAAGCTATGAATGAGCAACTGCGCGACACGGTAGTCCATTATCTGAAACAATATAATCAGGGCAAGGGCTACCAGATTATTTTCAGTAATACGGCCGGTAGCCCGATCTTTCTGGCAGACGATGCTTACAATATTACCAACGAAATTGTGGAATACCTGAACAAACGGTATTCGGGCGCAAAGTAAAGAAAGAGGCCCGAAGACAAAATCGGAAAACCTACTCTCCACCTACCGGCACTCCTTTACAGAAGGTTTTTACGACGTTAAACTGCGCATCGACGATGTTGATATCGGCGTCTTTGCCGACAGCAATGGAGCCTTTGCGGTCGAAAATTCCCATCATTTTGGCAGTCGTGCCGCTCGTCATCCTGACAACATCGATGGCGGGAAGTCCGACGTTGAAGATGAGATGACGAACCATCTTGTCGACCGGAGTGATCGATGAGGCTAATGAGGTGCGTGTACTGTTCATGACAACGCCGTTTTCGACCACATACGTCTCTCCGCACGAATGAATCGTGTCGCCGTGCGTTACGACGCCGGCCGCTCTGCTGGCATCGGAACAGACCGAAAGTCTGCCCACCCCTTTGCAGCGATAGGCAATCTGAATCAGTTCGTTGGGCAAGTGATAGCCGTCGCAGATGATTTCGGCATACAGCGCGTCTTGCGTCAATGCCGCCTCAACGACACCGCCGATGCGGAAGGATCCCGTTTTCTTCGTCTGCGACATGGCGTTGTAGAGATGCGTCACACTCGTCGCTCCGGCTTCGATCGCCGCCAGCACTTCGTTGTATTCCGCACAGCTATGCCCTACCGACAGTTGGATGTTCATCGCCCGCAACGCCGGAAAATAATCGAGGTTATGCCCGACTTCGGGCGCAATGGTAGTGCGCCGGATGACGTCGCTGTAAGTTTCGTAAAACCGCAGATGATCGTCTGTCATGGGGAGAATAGCGTCTTCGGCCTGACTTCCTTTGTAGACCTTGTTCAGGAAAGGCCCTTCGAGATGACAGCCTGCGATCTCCGTCTCTCCCGCTTGGTTCTGCCGCATGACCGAACGGACGGCTTGCAACCCTTGTTCAAGCGCGGGCAACAGATCGGCTGCCAATGTCGGGTAGAGGGTGGTCACTCCGTGTCTGCCGTAAAATGTACGCATCTTCACGAGGGCTTCTTCCGTTCCCTGATTGCAATCGTACCCGCCTCCGCCGTGGCAATGCGCGTCGATGTAGCCGGGGACCACTGAAAGCCCGGTTCCGTTGATGACCCTTGTTGCGTCTGCTGTCTCTTCAGAAGTACGGCAGACCGATGCAATAACGCCGTCGGACAGCAGCAGACTTCCGTCGCGGATGATTTCCTGTTCGGTATAAATATCGATGTGAGTAATCCGAATATTCATGGGTATTTTGTTGCTGAAGTGCATGACGGTTTATTGGTTGGCCATGCGGTAGATGGCTTCCATATCCTCGCGATTCAGTTTCTTGAAGTTACCGGCCGTCACGCTGCCGTTCCGACTGCATTTATCGGCCATCAGTCGGATCTCTTCGTCGGTGGCTTCGCGCCCGATCAATTCTCTGATGCTCACCGGCATGCCGATAGCCCGGTAGAAGTCTTCCATTGCCTTGATGCCGGCCAGCGCCGTACTTTCGGGATCGGTAAAGTCGTTGTCGATTCCCATCACATTAACGGCAAACCGAACGAAACGGGATACGTTCTCACGGTAGGTGTAACGCGCCCAACTTCCCCAAAGGGCTGCCAGCCCCGCACCGTGAGCTACATCGAACAGAGCGCTCAGCTCGTGTTCGAGCATGTGCGTGGCAAAATCGGGCGTTGTCCCGCATCCCGTTAGGTCGTTGTGCGCAAGACTGCTGGCCCACATGATCTGAGCGCGATAGCGATAATTCGTCGGGTCGTTCAGCACCTTAAACGTACTGTCCCTGACGACGCGCAGCAAACCTTCGGCCAACGTATCGGTAAGCGTCATATCGTCGTCCTGAGAGAAATAGCGCTCCATCGTGTGCATCATGATGTCTACCGCCCCGCAGGCTGTCTGATAGGGAGGCAACGTATAGGTGCGCTCCGGATTCATGATGGCAAAACGGCAACGTCCCAAGTTGCTGTCGTAAGCCCGCTTGAGCTCCCCTTCTTCTTTCGAGATCACGCTTCCGCTGCTCATCTCACTTCCGGCTGCGGGGATGGTCAGTACGGCTGCCACGGGATAGCAGGCTCGCGCTTTCGCTTTACCTTCGAAGAAGTCCCACACATCGCCCTCGTAGGCCAGTCCGTAGGCAATCGCCTTGGCTGAGTCGATGACACTTCCTCCTCCCACGGCAAGGATAAAATCGACCCGCTCGCTGCGTCCCAGCTCGATACCTTCGTACACTTTCGACAGTCTGGGATTAGGCACGACACCGCCCAACTCTACGAAAGGAATCTGTTCGCCGTTAAGCAGATCACGGATTTTCCCAAGCAAACCGGAGCGCTCGGCGCTGCCTCCTCCGTAATGTATCAACACCTTGTTCCCTCCGTAACGCTTGATCAGTTTCGCAACCTTCTCTTCCGAGTTTGCTCCGAATACCACTTCGGTAGGAGCATAATAAGTAAAATCTTTCATGACGCGGTCTTGTTTAATTTTTGGAGAGACAAATTTAAACAAAAGTTCCGACAATTTCAAACAGCATCCATTAAAATAATGTTCAACAATTTATCGCCTTACCCTGACCTGAAAAACGTCAAAACCTTTTTACAGAAACAAGGACCAACAGACATCAGTTAGCCCATGCGGCTGATTTTTTTCAGTCGTTCTTCGTCGATGATTTTGATTTTGCGGCCATCCAACGCGATGATGTGTTCGGTTACGAACGTCGAGAGGGTACGGATGGCATTCGAAGTCGTCATGTTCGAGAGATTCGCCAAGTCTTCGCGCGAGAGGTAGATGCTGATTGTTGCGCCGTCTTCTTCGAGTCCGTAATTATCTTTGAGGAAAAGCAGGGATTCGGCCAGACGTCCGCGAATATGCTTCTGTGTCAGGTTGACCGTTCGTTCGTCCGCGATTCCCAAATCAATCGAAAGTTGACGAATAAAAAACATGGCCAGCTTGAAATTGGCGCGAATGAGTGACTCGACAACGGTCATTGGAATGATACATACGGTCGAAGCTTCGAACGCCGAAGCATTGGTCAGGTACGGCTCCCGTGCAAAATAGGCACGGTAGGCAAAATACTGGATCGGCTTGATTACCCGAATAATCTGGCTACGTCCGCCCACTCCCTGTTTGGAGATTTTTACTTTTCCTTTCAGTACGCACATCATGTCTTTCGCCTCATCGCCTTCACAGTAAATCATCTCATTGCGTTTGAAATGCTGGATCGTCGAATTGGCTTTCAAGACCTCCCGTTCCTGCTCGGTTAAGACCCTCCACACCTCTGCTAAACTGGCCGATATATCAAATTCTTTTTTTCCCGATTTGCCCACTGCTGTTTTATAACATACTTTTGAAGCACAAAAATAGAACATATTTTCGAGATGTAAAAAAAATCTTTGATCGACAGATTTTGTGGCGAGGCTTTTTCTCAAACGTTTGCTCTAACAGCCGGTATACTGTGGGAAAACGGACGACTGACCGGTTGCTTTCTTCTTTGCAAACGGATATTTGCAAATGGAATGTACGAAGAGACAGCTTTTTTTATAGCAGAAACGATTGTCGGCGTCCTTCTCCGGATGTAAAGAAGTGTTATTTTTACATAAGTATTTGACTTTCCGAAAAAAAGTATCTATTTTTGTCGCCGAGAAAAAACAGATAAAAAATGAAAAAGACTTTATTCGTCGTCGTTGCCGTAGCATGTGCGGCTTCGGTCGTGGCGCAGGATGTGCCGAAAGACACATCGTATTGGAAGAAAAGCGGTTCGTCATCGTTGACGTTCGGGCAAACCTCGTTCACGAATTGGGCGGCCGGAGGGAATAATTCGGTATCGGTACTGGCTTCGTTTGCCGGGAAGTTGGGTTACGAAAAAGATCCCTGGATGTGGGACAATTCGGTTGATCTGGGTTACGGACTCTCGTATCAGGGAAGTGATCAGATCAAGAACGATGACCATATTGATCTGGCTACACGCTTGGGATATAAAGCTTCGTCGTTGTGGGCATACGCAGCCGAATTGAACTTTAAGTCGCAGTTTTATAAAGGATACGGTAAATATCCGGTTGAAGACGAAACGAAATATATTTCAAAATTCATGGCTCCGGGCTATCTGATCAGCTCGGTGGGTGTGAACTATACGCACCCGAGGGAAGATTTCAAAGTGTTGCTTTCGCCCATGTCGGAAAAGATGACTTTTGTAACCGACCGTCGTCTTTCGGACGAAGGTACGTACGGCGTAGACCAGGGCAAAAAGGTTTTTGCCGAGTTCGGTGCGCTGGCTAAAGCTACGTATTCGAAGAAGTTTACGGAAAATGTGTTGTTTGGTACGGAACTGCTGCTGACGTCGGCTTACCGGACCTTCGGGAACGTCGATATGGATTGGAGGTTGTCACTCGACTGGAAGTTGAACAAATACTTTACATTCAAGGCCAATACGTACCTGCTGTATGACGATGATATCAAGTTTGTCGACAAAGACGGTACCCGAAAAGGCCCGCGTGTTCAATTCAAGGAAGTCATCGGTCTGGGATTCGGTTATATTTTCTAAAAAAGAATTACGTGTCTAAGCGGATCACTTCCCTTTTGTTTTTCCATTCGTCGCAAAGCGCGGGGTATACGGAAGAGAAGAATCTTCACCCCGACGTCGAGCAGCAGCGAAATCCTTTGTATCAATAGAGAGATTCCACTCTGCAGCGGAAACTGTCGCTTAGCGTTAGTTCCTTGTTCTTTGATACTACCTGTATTTCGTTTTCTCCCTCTTGTAATGTTACATTTTGCCACTTCAGGACGGCATATTCGTCGGGGTTTGCTTTTCCGTAACTTCGACCATTTACGAATAGTTCCGCTTCGGGCTGATTCGTAAATGCAACGATTGTTTGCATGCGTTGTCGGCGTACAGTGTGTCGACGGCCGGCCAAATAAAGTACCGGTTCTTCTTTGTTCCAGTTGGCTTTGTAGAAGTAGAACGCATCTTTGCGTACTTTACGATCGAACGTAACCAGGCCTTTGTCGTTGATTCCCGGCCGATCGCCTTCTGTCCGGTGCGCGGCGCCGAAGTCGAACATATTCCATACGAAGCTCCCCCACAAATACGGACGGGAGGAAATGGTTTTCCAGTTTTCCGCATGGTAATACGTCTGCCAGTTTTCGGGATGCCACCAGCCGGCCGGTTCCGGTTTTTTAAGCGAGTCCTGCTGATGATAAATGCTGGCTCCGGCTCCGTATTCACTGACGGCGATACGCAGTTCCGGGTATTTTTTATGAGTGTCGTCCAGCCATTTTCCCAGATCGGACGGAGTGCCGCCATACCATCCGTCGTACCGGTTCCACGCGATGGCATCCGTAATGAAATTCATCGGTTCGGTTGCCGGTCTGTTACTGGCTGCTGTCGTAGGACGAGTCATATCTTCTTGCTTCGCTACTCTGTTCAGTTCTTCAATATATTCCGTCGGATCATCGCCGGCTTGAGTCAGTTCGTTGAAAAGTCCCCATACGCAGATAGAGGGATGATTACAGTGCTGGCGGATAAGTTCTCTGAGCTGTTCTTTCCCATTGCTGCGGAAAGCAGGGAGGTTCACAAACCCTTTGTCCATGTACCCGCCGGGACCTACGAAAGGTATTTCCGTCCATACAATGATGCCGTATCGATCCATCAGGTCATAAAAACAGGTTGCCTGCGGATAGTGTGCCAGACGAACGGCATTGACGCCCATTTCAGCCATCAACGCCGCATCTTCTTCATGATGTTGCAAGTGCAGCGCGTTGCCTATTTCGCTTCTGTCCTGATGGCGGCATACCCCGCGAAGAGACAGATGATTGCCGTTGAGGATAAACCCCAAATTGGGGTCGATTCGGTAAAAACGAAGCCCTAAAGGTTGTGTAACTTGGTCGATTACGTGTCCGTTTCGCATAAGAGTCACTTCTGCCCGGTAAAGGAAAGGGTCTTGACGGCCGTTCCACAAACGCGGGTTTATTATTTCGCAGACAAGCCTCCGCTGCATATCCGAATTTCCGGAAAGGGAGAATTTTTCATTTCTCTCCGTCACGATTCTTTTTCCGTCCCGCACGCATATTCCGAGTTCGATCTCCTGAGCTTTATCACTCCCGTTGGATACCTCTACCAACGCTTCTATTCTGGCATATTTATGGCTGACACTGTCTTGTATCAACCGTACACCCGGAGAGGCATAGTCTAATGGAGAGATACATACTTCGTCGGTAATCAGCAGATGCACATCCCGGTAAATACCTCCATAAAAGTTGAAGTCGCCGACCAAAGGTATGACATCCAACTGTTCGCCGTTATTTACTCTCACCAGAATAGAATTTTCCTTTCCATACTCCACCTTTCCGGTAATTTCAAAAATAAAAGCTCCGTATCCTCCTCGATGTTCGCCTACGTGGAGATTATTTATAAATAGATTGGTAACGCTATTCACCCCATCGAAGCGGAGAAACAGGCGTTTGCCCTGCCATTCGGAACGGATAAACAGTTTCTTCCCGTAATTGCCTATCCCGCGTTTGTAATCGGGTTTGCCGGATAAAGCGTCTTGTGCATTCCAAGTATGAGGCAGGTCGACGCGTACTTCCGTATTTTTCTGTACCTGATGTGAAAACCGGAAATTCCAGTGATCATTCAATAGAATATCCTGCCGTTGTTGGGCAGATGCCGGCATACAGCAGCATAACAACAGTACAATCGGTGTGAAATAATTGCGCAGCAAGAATGGTGTTGCCATGATTTTGTTTCTCTGATTATGATCAATTGCAAGTGATGAATATATCCGTTGACGATTACCGGTGGTCGCTCCATCCTCTCCTGCGGTTTGTCCGTAACCGGTTCGTGTCAACGCAACGGGCGGATTCTCTTATTTTTTTCCATTGATTGCAAAGTGCAGGCATATCGGAGAAGAGAAGATCCGCCCCGGCCTCGTGCAACAACAAGTCGTTCAGGGGACCGGTATTGACGGCAATGGTGAAGATACCCGCAGTATGAGCTGCCTCGACACCTAACGGGGCATTTTCTATGACAATGGCTTCCCAAGGCCGCAGGTCTCCTCTTTCCAATGCCATCAGGTAGGGCTCGGGATCAGGTTTTCCGTGTTTCACATCGGCGGCGGTGATCATCCGTTCTCTTGAAAAGATATTTGGAAAATGCATGTTCAGACGTTCGAGGAGAGAGGATTGTCCCGAGCCGGTAACGATCATCGGTAGAAGTCCGTTGTTTACGACTTTTCGTAGCAGTTCATAACTTCCCGGCATCCGTTGGGCCGGGGGACAGGCATTAAACGCTTCCGTTTTTTCTTTATATATGGCTTCGATCTCTTGCGGGGTGACGAAAACACCCTGTCTCCGGGAAACCATCGCAATAGTGCTTTCTCCCGTTTGTCCTTCGTTGAGGTAGACGTCCTCTTCGGTAAGATGCAGTCCGTGGCGTTCCATCGTCCGGCACCATGCTACCGTATGGTTGGGCATCGAGTCGTAGAGCACACCATCCATGTCAAACAATACCGCTTTCAGATCAAGGCGTCTGTAGTTGTTTCTTGATAAATAAGTTTCGATGGCTTGTTTACAGTCATTCATGTTGGGTTGTATCATATCCGGTTGTATTATCGTTTATAATGATTGATCGATCATGGAGCTGAGTTTGTCGATATACGCTTGTGCCTCCTGCCTGTTTTCTGCTGCCGGCGCCCATGGGGCCATGTTGTCCGGTGTCAGCGGTGCATAGGGTCCTTGTTTGATCTCGTAAATCACTGTCTCTGATGCTAATACGACTAATCCGTGCCAAACCCCAGCCGGTATTTCCCCACCGTAGCGGCCCCTTCGCGGGTCGAGGATAAAGGTATCTGTCACAGTCCCGCAGTCGTCGAAGAGAAACAGAGCCGCCTTGCCGCGTAACAGGATGAAAATTTCCGTTTTGTCCGGGTTCAGATGGCGGTGCGGACGCAGATATGTGCCCGGTTCCATAGCATTGAGCAGGCGGTTGACCGGATCGTCTAACGTCTCGTGAAAATTGTAGTTCATACGCAGGCGGGGCGACTGTTTCGCTTTCTGCGTCGTCTCGTCCAATAATTTTTCATCTATAAGCTTCATCGTTTATCGATTACGTTCTTGATATTCATTCATTTTATCTGTATGCGGAGCAAACGCGACTGTTTACGGTTTGTATTTGGACTTCGTCAGGATATCCTGTGCGTCGTTGTGATTCATTAATTCAGCTACGGAGACGTTTGTCCTTTCCATGTATCGCGTGACGATCCGCCAGCCGATCCAGGTGCCGAGGTTTCCCGGCGCTCCGTCCGAAATAAAAGACGACGGTCGTTCCAGAAAATATTTCGATGTCGTCACACGGTCGGGCGTGTAAAGTTGCTTACGTTCGATAATCTGTCTCCACAGTCGCGATTCATTTTCACTACACCACCGGTATTCTTCGGAAGTGTACTTCATCCACACCTCCGGGATGACTTCTGAAAAGGCCTGATGAGCCACGTATTTGATTTTCCCCTCGTAAATCATCCGATCGAGCAGAACGTTATCGTTCCCGCTGAACGGGTATTCCGACATCAGCCATGCTGTCAGATAATCAGGCACGACATAGTCCGGTGTCATGCCCCGCCGCCGGTAGGTATCGAAGAAGTCTCTATACAGCAGATAATCTGCCCCCAGGTATTTGTCGATCGAGATAGAGAGGAGGCTGTCGTTGACGAGCACGTTCTGATACAGTCCGGAGACGTGCATATAAACGACCGGGATTTGTCTCTCGGGAAATTGTTCCTGCAAATAGCCGAAAGCGCGTCCGAGATCACGTTCGATACGTTCCACCGTCTCGTATTTGGCCAACGCATCCCGATAGAGCTTGTTCAGGTTCGGCTCGGAATAGTAATTGACAAGACGGTCGAAAAATTCGTCCGACGTTGTATCCTGATGATTGAACAGGCTAAGTCCGAGCACTCGGAACATCTGTGGATAAGCTTGTGCCAAGGCTTGCTGTCGTTCGGGGTTGTCGACAAGAATCAGCTGAAACAAGTCTTTATCGAAACGACGGATACGGACGGGTTCGAATGACGTTTCTTTGCTGTTCAGCATACCGCATCCGTTGCATCCCGTCAGATGAATGAGCGTCCAGCCGAGGATCAGGATCTTATTTTTCATCGGTGTGTTCATTTATTTCTTCAGTAATACGGTAATTTGCAAGGAGAGATCGAAAAAAATCATCTTGGCATTTCCGTTTTGCGAAATATGCCTTTCGGCATCGGACAATTCGCGGATCAGATCAAAGACGTTCCGTTCGTTGACAAAAGGGGAGAAACGTGCCGAAAAAGCGGCTTCGTTGGGTTTCATGTAATTCAGATCGTCACTCCGGAAACGATAGACGAAGTTTTCGCGAATCAGGTGTTGGCAGTAGTTGAGAAAACTTTTCTGCTTTTCGCGTGTCATTGTCGACAGTTCTTCCGCCATGTTTTTCATTTCCTTTACGTTTCTGGCCCATGAGTTCCGCATCATCCGGATGAAAAATTCCAGGAACACGTCGCTTTCCTGTTCCGTGCTGAGGGTCTTTTCGGCTTCCAGCATGTTGCCGTGCGCCAAGTGTGCGATCTGCCGTGCGGCGTCCGGCTCGAGATGATACTGTTGTATGAGCGCCTCGGTGAGTGCCTTGGCAGTAATCGGCCGGACGTTCAGTCGCTGTGTACGCGACAGAATCGTTCCGAGTATCTGTTCGGGGGTGTCCGAAACCATCAGTATGACGGTGTTTTTCGGCGGTTCTTCAATGATTTTCAGTAACTTGTTCGCACAGGCAATGTTCATACGTTCAGGCATCCAAATCAGTAATATCCGGTATTCGGCCTCGTATATTTTCAAACTGACCTTTCGCAGTATCCGGTCGCTTTCCTCGGCGTAGATGAGTGCCTGCTTGTTGCCGGCTTCGATCCGGTCGAGCCATCTGTCCAAGTCGAAATACGCGTAAGTTTTCAGAAAATCGCACCATTCCGCGAGGTAGTCGTCGCAAACTGTTTTCTTTCCTTCCTTGTTGGCGACGATCGGAAAAACGAAATGCAGATCGGGGTGCGCAAGTTCATCGTATTGCAGACATGATTTACACTTGCCGCACGCATCGGTCTCCGACCGGTCGGTGCAGTTCAGGTAACGGGCGTAAGCCAGCGCCAGCGGAAACGCACCGGCACCGGGCTGTCCGCAAAACAACTGTGCATGTGCGACGGTACCTTTCCGCGCCGTCTCGGTCAATTGTTTTTTTAGCTCTTCCTGTCCGACAATATCTTTGAACAACATGATCAGTAGATGATTTTTGCTACTTGCCGTACGCTGTCGGAAGCCAGAAACGAGTAGAAATGGATACTCGGTACGCCTCGCTTCATCAGATCGCGACATTGCGCGATACACCATTCTATTCCGACGGCTTTGGCTTCATCGTCGTTTTTACACTGACGGAGGGCTTGGGTTAGCGGTTCGGGAAAAGTGCAATGAAATATCTTCGGGATCACTGTCAGCTGGTCTTTGAAAACGATCGGCTTAATACCCGGAATGATGGGGACGGTTACTCCTTCGGCACGCATCCGTGCGACGAAAGAGTCATATTTGTCGTTGTCGAAGAACATTTGTGTGACCAGATATTCGGCTCCGTTTTCCACTTTCATTTTGGCGTATCGGATGTCCGACTCCATCGACGGGGCTTCTTCGTGTATCTCGGGATAACAGGCCATCCCGTATGAGAACAGAGTTTCGATGTCTTCGATAGCAGAGCCGTCGAGTGCGATGCCTCGGTTGAAGTCATTCACCTGATGTTGCAGATCAGTTGCATGATCGTGACACCGTTTCGGATCCTTCGTCAGATCGAGCCGTTTGATGTCGCCGCGCAGCAACAGCAGGTTGTTCACACCGAGGAAATTCAGGTCGATCAGGCCGTATTCCGTTTCGTCTTTCGTAAAGCCTTTGCATACGAGGTGCGGCACGGCCGTGATCCCGTATTTGTTCTGAATAGCCGAGGCAATAGCTACCGATCCGGGACGTTTACGGAGGTTGACCGTCCGGATAGACCCGTCCGGCTCTACTCTCTGAATCACTTCGCTGTGATGAGAGGTGATGTTAATGTATTTCGGCTCAAATTCCCTCAGTTTATCGATGACCTGATATACGCTTTGGATACTGTTACCTTTCAGCGGCGGAAGAATCTCGAATGAGAAGGCTGTACGTTGGCTGTTTTTTATTAAATCAATGACTGTCTCCATAATGTTATTAAAATTAAAACGGGGTCTTCGATTCTTTTCATCGGCGTCCCTGCTCCGTTTCTTTTTTTTTGAGTGCAAATTTAGCCAAAAAGCGCGATATTCCGTATCGACAAGCTAAAAAGTATCCTCCTTATACCTCCGGTTCATTCGGGAGGGAGTCGGTTTTCCGATAATCTTTGCAAGTATGTTTCTTATCTCTTATCCCCTCTTTCAGTTGGCAGCCGGTACATTTATCGCAAGGCGACACATTGCTGCCGGATAAGATTTTATACAATTTCCATCCGGCTATTCCGAAGGCTGCGATGCCGATGAGGATGACTGCGATTTCTTGCCACATGATGTATTAAGTTAAGAGATACCGGCCGGACTGTTCGAGGTGTCTGAACATCTTCCGGCGTCGGAAGTGAAACAACAGGGCGGCGATGCTCAGCCCGAAAATAAATCCTCCCCACACGCCAACAGCTCCGAGGCCGAATACGAAGCCGAGCAGGTAACTGCACGGGAGATTGATGCAGAGGTAAGCGATAAAGGCATATATCATGACGATTCTGACATCGGTAAGGCCTCGTAAGATTCCGGCGCCGACCGTTTGTAATCCGTCCGATACCTGAAAGATCCCGGCCATGATGAGCAGTTGTCCGCCGATGTCGATCACAGCCGGATCGGACGAAAAGGCGCTTGCTATTTCGTGCCGGAACACGACTAACAGTGCCCCGGCAATGGCATTGTAGACGAGGCAGAGGTGCATGGAAGCATTCCCGGCCATACGTGCCGCGCGCAGGTCACGTACACCGATCTGGTGGCTTACGCGTACGGTGGTGGCCGAACTGATTCCGAGCACGATCATATACGTCAGGTGGGACATGTTTTGGGCAATCTGATGTCCGGCCTGAGGCGTAGCGCCGAGCCATCCGACCATGATGGCCGAGAGAGCGAAAGCCAGCACTTCGAGCAGCATGTGCGCCGCAATGGGAGCGCCTACTTTCACGAGTTCCCACAGGCGTTTCCAATTGAACAGTTTCCACCGGAAGGCGCGAAAACAGTTCCACCACACGTTACGCATCCGCATGGCGATAACAAACAAGAGAGGCATCGTCAGACGCGAGATCAGTGTGGAGATACCGGCCCCCAAGACTCCAAGCTCGGGGAATCCCCATTTTCCGAAGATAAGCAGATAGTTGAGGATAATGTTAATCACGTTTGAAACGATGGTGATGACCATGGCCACCCAAGTGTTTCCCATACCTTCCATGAACTGCTTGATGGCAAAGAAATAAAGAAACGGAATGAGACTGAGCGTAAGGCTATGGAAATAGGGAATGGCACATTCAACGACAGCCTTATCCTGACCCATGTAGGGCATCAGATATGTGCTCCCGTAAAGCAGGCTGCACGTAAAAAGAGCCGATAGCGTAGCCAACGTCAGCGAGTTCTGGAAAAGCTCCGTCGTCCGTGCGCGGTTGTTCTGCACATAAGCTATTCCCACCAACGGAGTAAGTCCCATCAACAGGCCGATGGAAAAGATAAATCCGATGATGAAGACGGAGGAAGCGAATGCAATGGAGGCTAAGGGTACCGTTCCGAGTTGTCCGACCATCAACGTGTCGACCAATTGCACGATCGCCCCGCCGAGCTGCGTGAATACAATCGGTAATGCTATTTTGAGGTTGCGCTTATAAAAGGGCAAGTATGTATTTAGCATAATATGTCATCAAAATTTATCTTTTCTGTTTGTTTGAAATTACAAAGGTACATCTTTTGCACAAAGTAGATTGGTTTATCTTTTTCCCTATAGTATTTAAAGAGATAAAAAATGTATGCTTTATTAAAAAAACATGTTATATAACATAGTGTGTTATGTTTGTATTTTAAAAATATAATGATAATTTTGCATATTCAATAATTGTATATGCCGTATTTTATAAATAGTATGATAATATCGATGGGGTTTGTTAGTGTTCTTAATGTATTGTTGGGTATATACACTGCTTTATATTAAAATATATTTAAGAAAATTTTATTATGAACTTTCGAGAGATGCTGTGAATGAGTCTTTTGACTCTTTCGGGGGGGTATAATTAAGTATATGTTTAATATTAGTTGTAGCCATGTAGCAGAGCGATTAAGCGATTTAAAAAAGCATGAAGCACGATACTACCTTGTTATATTAATTCTTTAATGCATTACCACTTATTGAATTATCGAAACACATTGTATAACAAAAAAACAGACGAAAATGGAAAAGGAAAAACATGTATGGACGAAGGGGTTGTTTGCATTCTTTTTGTGTATATCGGCCTTGTCGCTGTCAGCGCAGACGATTACAGTGCGTGGAATAGTTACTGATCGTAATAACGAACCGCTTATTGGAGTGACTATCAGGGTTGAAGGATATGAAAATCAAGGTACGGTGACGGATATGGACGGAAAATACATGCTTGTCGGTGTCCGTAACCACGCAAGCTTGGTATTCAGCTATGTCGGGATGAGGACACAGACCGTCGAAGTAAGAGGGCGTACGGTCATTGATGTTATTCTTCAGTCAAGCGAAGAATTGTTGGACGAGGTTGTCGTTGTGGGGTACGGAACGCAGAAACAGGGGCAAGTCGTAAGTTCTCTTTCGACCATCAAAGGAAGACAATTGGAAGTTCCCAGCCGGAGTTTGACGACAACATTGGCCGGACGAATATCAGGACTTTTAGCGATGCAGCGTTCAGGGGAACCCGGATACGATAATGCCGAAATATGGATTCGGGGGATTAGTTCGTTTGCCGGAGGCACGGGGGCTTTGGTTCTTGTTGATGGAGTACCGAGGAACATCAACGATATCAGTCCCGAAGAAATAGAATCGTTTACCATCTTGAAAGATGCTTCTGCAACGGCTGTATACGGTGCCGAAGGTGCCAATGGGGTGATTCTGATCAATTCCAAACGCGGTATTTCACAAAAAACAAGTATTGATGTGAGAGCCGATTATTTTGTAAATCAACCTACCCGGATCGTTCGGTTTGCCAATTCGGCCGATTGGACAAGGCTTTATAACGAAGCCCAATGGAATACGGCAGGAAATCCTGCACGGTCTTTTTGGGGACAACCGGGAAATTTCACTCCGTTGTATTCGGACGAAATTATTCGAAATTACGAAACGGGTATCGACCCTGACCTCTATCCCTGTACCGACTGGATGGATTTGCTTAAATCCGCAGCACATAATCAGCGTTTGGCATTGAACTTTCGCGGAGGAGGTGAGAAACTGCGTTTTTTTGTGGCTACGTCCTATTTCAATGAAGAAGGGTTGTTCAAATCTAATCCGATTGATGCAACGGAGTTTCAACGTACGCCTCAATATGAAGTTAATATTGGGCTTAAGAGATATAATCTCCGCACGAATGTTGATATGGATATCACTGCCGGGACAAAACTGAGAGTAGATTTGTCGGGACAATATCTTACGACCAATTATCCGGGCACGGGAACGAAAACGATTTTCAACACGATGATGAAAAGTGCTCCTCATCTGATACCGATGATTTATTCGAACGGATATCCGTCGAGATACAGTGCCACGGGAGGTTTTGAAAATCCTTATACGCTTCTTAATTTCAAGGGATATGCCAGAGAGTACAGGGTGGGGCTTCAAACTAATGTCGGACTCCATCAGGATTTGAACTTTATTACGGATGGACTTTATTTTAAAGCGAATGTCAGTTTTGATGCCGATTTTAATTCCGTTATCCGAAGAGACCGAAAACCCAACGAATACTATCAAGATGGCAGAAATGAAAAAGGAGAACTCCTGTTGAAAAAGGTCGTTAACGGACAAACTACTTCTACCGAAGCTCATGGCGGAGGGTTCGGGTCCGGGAACAAACGCATCTATCTCGAAGCTTCTCTGAACTATCAGAAGGAGATAGACGATCATACTCTTTCGGGACTCTTGCTTTACATGCAGAAAGAGAGTCAACTCCAAAACAATCCGTACTTGTATAAGAAACAGAGTGTTGTAGGACGTGTTAGTTATGCATATAAAAATAAGTATTTTACAGACATCAGTTTTGGGTTTACAGGTAGCGAAAACTTCGCTCCGAATCATCGTTTCGGTTTTTTTCCGGCCATCGGAATCGGATATACACTTACGAACGAGGCTCTTGTGGGTGACTGGCTGAAACGTAATAAGATTTCCAATCTTAAAATCCGTCTGTCTTATGGACGTACAGGCAATGATCAGGTTTCTAATACCCGTTTTCCTTATAAAGAGAGTTTGACTTGGTCGAGCGAAAAGATATTTCTTGGTATTTCTTCGGCTGGTGGAACCAATCAATCCGAAAACCTGATTTATGAAAAACGGGCGTTCAATCCCAACATACGCTGGGAAATAGAAGATAAACGGAATATCGGGATCGATGTGGGGTTATTCGATAACAGCCTTGTTATCCATGCTGATTATTTCAACAATCTCCGCAAAGACATCTTGATACAGCGAAATACGGTAAGCGATGTATCGGGGCTTATAGAGAATCCTTTTCAAAACTATGGGAGAGTGGCTAATCACGGATTCGATGCAAGCCTTAATGTCTCTGAAAAAATTGGGAAATTTGAGATTGGCGCTATAGGAACATATACATTCGCCCGGAATAAAATCCTTGAAATGGACGAAGTGCCGAGAGCACACGAATATCAGCAGATGACCGGAGCGAGAATCGGTCAGGTAGATGCATGGATAGCTGAGAGGCTCTATACGGACAATGACTTTGATATCGTCACCGATCCGGCAACGGGGGTAAATACTTATACACTGAAAAAAGGAATTCCGGTATCCAAGTACGGTGCTGTTTATCCCGGTAATATCAAATATAAAGATATGAATGATGATGGTGTGATTGACGAATATGATTGGGTAAGAACTCCGGAAGGTACTTATCCGAGGCGCCCCGAAATTACCTACGGCTTCGGGCTTTCATTCGGATATGGGGGCCTCTATGTCAGCTCGTTTTTTCAGGGAGTGGCTAACGTAAGCGTATACTTAGCTCCTGGTGAAATGCTTCCTTTTCTTGGTTCTCAGCCTCTTACAACATCGGTAAAAGATTTTGCCCTTGACCGTTGGACCAGTGAGAACCCGAGGCAAGATGTGGTTCTACCTCGTCTGATGTTGGATAATGTCAATGCGAATGACAACCGTTGGAGTACATGGTGGTTGCGAGACGGAAGTTTTTTGCGCTTTAAAAACCTGGAAATCGGGTATCGTTTCTCACCGAAGGTCTTACAGGCACTTCGCATGAAAGCGCTTCGCGTATATTTTCTCGCTCAGAACCTTCACGTATGGGATAAGATCAAATATTGGGACCCGGAGATGGGCAATTCGTCGGATGGAATGGGTTATCCTTTGCAACGTTCGTTTAATTTCGGTATAGATGTCACATTTTAACAATTGAAAAAAAATGAAAAATAAAATATTATGCAGCCTCACGGCTCTCGTTATCTTCATTATCGTACTGTCGGTCGCTTCTTGCTCCGATTATTTAAATGTTCAGGATGATTTCTCCGCCTCTGATTCCAAAGCATTCGTATTGACACAGAATCCTGCACAGGTCAGGCGTTTTCAACGGTATATATACAAGGCAATGCCGAACTACAGTGTTTACAGCCGGAGCGCTCCCGGTGGATTAGATAATCCATGGGAGGCGCTTTCTGACAATATGACGACCAACCTCAACGGTCCACTGAAAGATATGCCCCTTACAGGATATACCTCTTCAAATGGAAATTTCCATCGTTGGAAGGAGCTATATAAAGTGATCAGGCAGGCAACCATCTTTATTGATTCCGTCCGCCCTATCGGTCGGTTGGGTGAAGCTGATTTTCTGAATGAGGATGAAATAGAATTACTTAAAGGGGAGGCCTATTTTTTCAGGGCTTATTCTCATTATCTCCTGTTCGAATTATACGGGCCTGTTCCAGTGGTACTCACCGAAGCGGATCCTGCAGATCCGGACGCTGATTACGAAAGGAATTCGGTGGATGAAGTGGTCGATGCCATAGAAAAGGACCTTGACCTTGCCTTGGAAAGGCTGGAGGAAAACAGGCAATCGACGAATTATCCCAGCGGTTTTCAGGAAGATCGTTTAGCTATTCCTTCCAAAGGCGTAGCACTGGCACTCAGAGCTAAGTTGCGTACACTTGTCGCATCTCCTCTTTATAACGGAGGTTATGAAGAAGCGTTGGGACTTGAAAATAAAGACGGAAAAAAACTTTTTCCTCTTTACGACCCGAAGAAATGGATAAAAGCTAGAGAATCTCTCGAAGCTTTATTCGAATATGCAGGTAAAGGGAATTACGAACTGTATAGAAGTACCTCCGATGATCCTCATTTGAATGTCTATGAACTTTTTCAACGTTACAATAAGGAAATAATTTGGGCCAGTCCGTATGAAGATTGGAACCATGTGGAATCGGCGCAAACTCCGAGGGATATCATGGTCACCGGTGGGAACAGCAATTGGGGATATATGGGCGTAACGCAGGAAATGATAGATGCTTTCTTTATGAGCAATGGGCTGAAAATAAATGATTCTGGGTCTGGTTATGTTGAAACGGGCATTTCGGATGTACTGAATCCGGCAACACGTTTTATAAAAGGAGGTAAAATAATTATGCTTACGGATAAAAATATCTCGAACATGTATGCAAACCGCGAACCACGATTTTACGCAGCCGTTACTTATCAGGGAAAAAGCTGGCATGATGTGGTTTCGAACAAAACGCTGCAAGGGAATGATGCCGCAACATCGAAAGCTACATTGGTATATTTTTCGAAAGATAAGAAATCTTCTACCAAGCCGTTACCTGGATACGGAGGCATTGCAAGCAGCAATGCGGAGACCGGGAACTATCCCAATACAGGGGCTTTGGTGTATAAATTCAATAACCGTACGGTACATCCTACACTGCCTGGAGCACTCCGTAAAGTATATCGCCCTTCGATTATTTTCAGATTGGGTGACTTCTATCTGCTTTATGCGGAGGTGCTTAACGAAATCGACCCGAACGATCCGAAAATTGTTGAATATTTGGATCAGATCAGAACGCGGGCCGGTATTCCGGGGTATGCAGAACTTCAGAAATCGGGAGCGAAAACTGGCGTTATCGGAAATCAGGAAATGATGCGTCAGGCTATCCGTGATGAGAGACGTGTCGAACTTTTCGGAGAAGGACAACGATATTTCGATGTCCGCAGATGGATGATTGCCGATAAACCTGAGGGGCGGCAAGGAGGTGCTTTTCATGGGATGAACATGGAAGGTTTCGAATCCGACGGATCATTTTATAAAAAAACGGAATATGTCAATCTTCCGCGTATTTTCGAAAGAAAGATGTATTTGTATCCGATACCGTACGGTCAAATACGGATTAGTAATAAGTTAGTTCAAAATCCGGGATGGGAGAAGTAATTGTAAAACCTTATCTTGACGAATCTTCGGGACGGGATTGCAGAAAAGTGTAAGTCGAAGGAGGGGGCGAAACGGTATCGCAATCTTCATAGATCATTCGGACGAGTTGTTCGGCTTGGTAACGGTTTGAATAGGTGGGGAACAACAATTGTTTGCGTCGTTCGATTTCGGAGGTGGTGAAAGGCTGCTTCATCAGTCGTCGGCAAGTGGCAATCATTTGCTCCGGTGTCTCGGCGATGTGACATAACTCATCCAACCCGCTGCCGGCGAGCATCGGCGGATTAACGACGACGTGGCGTCCGGCAAAGAGGCTGTTCAGCAGTTTCAGCTTCAGCCCGGTGTCCTGAAAAGTCACGAGCAGATGGATGTGTGCTTCGCCGATGAGCCGGTCGATCCGTTCTGCTGCGGGGTTGGCTTCGACGGAGATGTTCGGATAGCGTGCCGCTTCTTTCAGCAGCCTTTTCGAAGGATTCATTCCGGCAATGATGCAGCGGAACGGCGAGAGCTTGCCAAACACGTTACGGATCAGGTAGAGCGCTGCCGTTTCATTCTCCTTGACCGACAATTTCGCATGGTAGAGGAGTATGCCGGACTGTCCTTCTTTCGAGGTGATGGCGTTGTAGGCGTGGAAGCACGGCATAAATTCGACATGATTCTTCGGGAAGGTCTCCCGCAGATACGTACAGTCTTTCATCGATACGGCCAGCATGATTTGGGCGTCCTCGATCTTCTGCTCGAATCGCCGGAATCGCTCGGCTTCGACATGGTAAAACAATTTCTTCAACGGATGATGCTCGGCCTGCCCGATGGCATGGTAATAATCGTGCTCGATGTTGCATCCGCGAAAGATCTTGATACGGCCTGCCAGTTCGGGATCGGTCAGGTAGTAACAGGTGTGCAGTCCTTCGAACAGAATGGGGTAGTCGTCTTTCCGCAGATTCCGGAGCAAACGTTCATCTTTACGGCTGTACACGTTGTACGGCAGCAACGAGATATTCGTCTGCCATCCCGTCCGCCGACGGTAATAATGCACCTCCTTGCAGATTGCTTCCAACTCGGCTGCGTGCGGCCGCTCATATTCGAAGCAGTGCAGGATGATTTTGACTCCGCACTCGTGCAGGGCTTTGACCTTGTAATAAATATCGATGACTCCTCCATAGTTGGCCGGCCACGGAATATTGAGTGCGACGACATGTAACGTTTTATTCATGATGCGGTGCGATTTGTTCAAAAATACGGATGAATTGGAGTGCCTGCGTCTCGCGTGAGAACGATTGCACTTCTTTGCGGTCGACGTCGATCGACGTTGTTTTCTCCGCTTGCCATTGGAGGTAATACCGCCGGATAAACGCGTACACCTCATCTTCGTTATGTGCCGAAAGGCCGGCCCTCGTTCGTCTGATCACCTCTTCGAGGCATCCCTCGTCGCCCCGCACGCAAAGTATCGGTTTCTCGACGGCCAGCGCTTCGAAAAATTTCGTGGTCATGATGCCTTTCGGACCGTTTTCGTCCGCCTTGTTCGTCAGCAGCAGCAGCATCGAACTTTCGTTGAGGATGGCGGGGATACGTGCGGCCGGCACATAACCGGGATAATCCATATAGTCGGCGATTGGATATATTTTGACTTCTTGTTGAAGTTGTTGCTTCGACTGCGGATCGATGAACCAGCGGATACGGAACGTTTCAGGGGTGATGATTCCTTCGCGCGAAAGCCGTGCGATAGCCTTGAAAAGCAGTTCCGGATTACGCATGGAAGAACTGAGCAGGCGTCCGGTATAGGTGATGCGAAATTCCGGGGTGCGGATGGTGACAGGTGCAAACAACTCCGGATCGAATCCGTTACAGATAAGTTGCGTGTTCGGGTTCAGACGTTGCAGTACGGAGACGTGCCAAGGGGAGACGGTAGTGACACAGTCGGCCCGGCGCAGCACCTTATTTCGTTGCCGGAGGCTGTGGCTGCGGAACAGCCGGGCGATAAGCTTCTCTGCTCCGAACAGCTTGGGGAGCGGATGAGCGATATATTCGTAGTTGCTGTATTGCTCGATGATGTCGCGCAGATCGACGACGAACGGCAGGCGATACTTCCGGGCGATTTTTCGTGCGGCCGGCAGCGGGAAGCTCCGGTAGGTGCTGCAGAGTAACACATCGTAACGCCGTTGTTTCAGTTTTTTCTCCGCCTCCTGCACCATGCGCCGGTTCTTGTACCCGAAAAGCACTTCTAATAATGTGATTTTCATTCGTTCCCAATGGCTTTCTGAACGGTGGTAGCGAATGAAAGAGACGTCGGTATCGCCTTTCAGAAAAGCGAAGGTCTCGTCGGGAAGATGCTCCGATAGCACGGTTGGATGCCACCCGTTTTGTTTCAGATACTTGCACAGGTAGCCCATACGTGGCCCGAAGGCCGGCGGAAACAGATCGCAGAGTATCAGCACATGTTTCATGAACAAAGCGCCGTGATGATTTTTTCGGCAGCGTGCCCGTCGCCGTATTCTTCAATCTCCCTGTGTTCGGACTCGATATGCAAGCTTTGGATGATTTTTCCGGTTTTGTAACCGGCCAGCCGATTCCACCCTGCCTCGATCGTCTCCGTCCATTCCGTTTCTTCTCTCAGCGTGATGCACGGCGTGCGATGGAAGTAAGCCTCTTTCTGTACGCCGCCCGAATCGGTCAGAATCGTTGCCGCTTCTTTTTCGAGCATGACCATATCGATGTAATCGACCGGATCGATGATTCTTACCGCCGGGTGAGAAGCGAGCTTTTCGCGCAGACGATACGTGTCGAGATACAGTTCGGTTCGGGGATGCAACGGCCAGATAACAGGCTTGTCGGGCGTCGCTATTTCGGTCAGGGCATGAACGATCTGCGTTAGTCGATCCTTGTCGTCCGTATTCTCGGCGCGATGTACCGTGCAGAGGTAGAACGAACGACGGTTCAGTCGCAGTGTCGACATGATCGCAGACTGTTCTTCAGCTACCTTGCCGAAGGTCAGGGCGGCATCGTACATCACGTCGCCGGAATGAAAGACATTGCGCGTGATGCCTTCGTCGCGAAGGTTACGGATGGCGGCGTATGTCGGGCAGAACAAGTGATCGGCTATATGATCGGTCAGCACGCGGTTGATTTCTTCGGGCATTTTCCGGTTGAAGCTGCGCAGGCCAGCCTCCACATGTGCGACCGGGATATGCAGTTGTGTAGCTGCCAGCGCGCCGGAGAGGGTGGAGTTGGTATCGCCGTAGACAAGCACCCGGTCAGGCATGCTTTCAAGTAAGGCTTTTTCGATTTCAACAAGCATCTGCGCCGTCATCTTCGCATGACTGCCGATGCCTCCGCAGTGCAGTTTCCATGTGGGCTGCGGTATTCCCAGCCGGTTAAAGAAGATTTCGCTCATGTTCCGGTCATAGTGCTGCCCCGTATGCAGAATCTTCTCTTCGATACGTTCGCCTTCCGAATGGCGATTATGTTCGATAATCGCCCTGCTGATCATGGCCGCTTTGATAAATTGCGGACGTGCTCCGATAATGGTTACTATTTTCATATACGTTCGATATTACGTTGTTACATGGTGAGCCAATATAAGATTTTGCTGTATAGATTTTTCAAGTATCCGCAACGCAGCGTCGCGGAGGTATTGTGCCAGAGAAGCGTCAGTTCTCCGTTCATTTTCCGGGTTGTACCGGCCAGGTGCATGCAGTAGCGAAGCGCCTGTCCCTCGTCCAGATTCATATATTTCGGTTCGCTCAGCGTGCTGTCCATGACCGTAAGCGGATGGAGGGTGAGCGAGGGAGAGAGTCGTCGGGTGGCGGGGTTGATGTATCGCACGGCGCGACTTGTACCCAACCGGAAGCCGGCCATGTCGGCATATCCCATGGTATAATCGTCCGTCAGGCCGGACGCTTCGAGCGCTTCCATATCTTCCGGTTCGCGTGAGGTCAGGAAGTGATGACGGTTTTGTGTGATCGCGAAGCCGGATGCCTTCTCAAGGGTCTGCTTCTCCGAGAGAATAAAACCGGGCTGTCGGCCAGCCTCGTAGCTGGTGTGCAGGCCAATGATTGCTTCATATTCGCGGCATAGCTTGAGCAGCTGTTGCATGTCTTTGCTGTTAAGGTCGTAATGCGGCTTGTCTCTGGCATCGCTTCCTCCCGCCCGGAAAAACACGATGGATTGACAGTGCTCCTCGCCGAAGATTTTCCGCATGTTCTCTCCCTGTTTCAGCATCCACGGGAAGGTGTAAAGAGGATCGTCTTCGAGCTTGCCGTATTTCCATCGCAAAGCGTGGTATATGTTTCCTTTCAACGTTTCCCGTGCCACATGCTTCCACGTGCGACAGCGGAACGGAGCGTCCACGTCGTGCGTCAGATGGATCCGGCGGAACGCTTCGGGCGGTTCGGGTGCGTTGCATCCGGCTTGTCGCAGCCACTTCCGCAGCAGGCTACCGTACTCGTCGATCACGGCCCGGTCGATGAATCTGCCGCGGGCGGGCAAAGACTCTTTTCCGGGGAATCGTCCGTGCTTGTCACGGCAGTCTTTCCGCATCCATTCTTCGTAACGGCTTATCAGGAAGAAAGTGCTCGCGATGAAATCGGCACGGGTAACGAGGGTGTCTCCCACACGTGCGACGTCGGTCGATCCGAACAGCAGCGGGATGTTTTCGATGGTCGGCAGAGGCAGACGGGGCAGGGTAGAAGCCGTTCCGTAAACCTCTTCGTTGAAGAATCCCGACGGAACGATCACGAGCTTATAGTTTGCGTAGTCGCGAGGATCGGAGGTATAGCCGACAAGCCGGTATACGTCTTCCGTCAGGTGATCGCCTAACAGGAACCGGACGATGTATGCTTCGATATCCGTCATCTCGTTTGCGCCCATTTGATTTTGATCCTGTCTATCCAACTCCGTTTTCCCCGACATATTGTGAAGTAGGGTGTCTGGATGGCGCCAAATTCTCTGAAAAACCGTTCCACGCCCCGGAGCATAGACCCTTCGAAATCGAAAGTGTCCGTATATTGTGCGGTATGCCGAATGGCTTCCCAAAGCACCAAACCGTGTGCGCCCGAATGACGGAGCAGCGGGTCGCCTCCTCCCGCAATGTAGTATGCGGAGCTTTTCTGCCATACGATAAAGGCGGCGGCATGGAGCTGTCCGTCGTTGTCATATCCTCCGAAAATCTCGCCTTGCCCGCGTTGGCGACAGACTTCAATCAGTCTTTTCAGTACATTCGGGTCTTGCCGGTTCACCGTGCCTTGACGCTCGAATGTCTTTTGTTGAATCGTAAGGAAGGCTTCCGTCGGAATACCCGTCTTGACCGTGATGCCGTGATGCTCTTTCGCCTTGACGATGTTACGGCGGATATTCCGGCTCATCCGGCTCAGGAGTTGATCGGCCTCACCGATGTTTTTCAGGAGATAGGTGTAGCGTGTCGTTTGTGTGTAGCCCTCCCAATAGAACGGTAGCCAGTCCGTGATTTCATAACTGAAATTCTGGAGAAAGGAACGATAGGCTTTCAGTTGTTCCGTCAGTTGCGAAGCCAGTGCCTGACGGTATCCCAGTGCGGTGGTGTATTTGGTGTCGTGAGAGAGCGGGGCGAACCACGGCCCCAAGGCCTGCGTGTAGCAGGGCATCGAGACCACGCCGCCGGTTGGAATATATAGCGGCATGGTGGCGACGACGCGCCCTTTCTCTTCGATGACCAGAACGTCCCATTGCTTCTCGCCACATACCGCATCCAACCACCAGTCGCGCGAGAAAACCGGGAGGCTTTCTTCTGTCCGGCATAATGTACGATAAGTTTCTTTGCGGGACATCTTACCCTTTCAGCTTCTCAAATATCTGCTGTTCGAGTTCGTCTGCCAGTTCGGGATTGTCGATGATGCACTGCTTGGCGGCGTCGCGTCCCTGGGCCAGCTTCGTATCTCCGTAGCTGAACCATGAGCCGCTTTTCTTGATAATGTTCAGCGTGCTTCCCAAGTCGATGATCTCGCCGGCGCGCGAAATACCTTCGCCGAACATGATGTCGAACTCTGCTTTCCGGAATGGCGGCGCCACTTTGTTTTTCACCACCTTGACGCGTACCTGTGTACCTTTCACGTCATCTCCGTCCTTGAGCGTACTGATACGACGGATGTCGATACGTACCGAAGCATAGAACTTCAGGGCGTTACCTCCGGTTGTCGTTTCGGGGTTCCCGAACATCACGCCGATTTTTTCACGCAGCTGGTTGATGAAGATACATGACGTTTTTGTTTTGCTGATGGCAGCTGTCAGTTTACGCAGGGCTTGCGACATGAGCCGGGCTTGCAGCCCCATTTTGCTGTCGCCCATTTCGCCTTCGATTTCGGCTTTCGGCGTCAACGCGGCAACCGAGTCGATCACAATGATGTCGACAGCGGCCGAGCGGATCAGTTGTTCCGCGATTTCAAGCGCCTGCTCGCCGCTGTCGGGCTGCGAAACGAGCAGGTTGTCGATGTCGACACCGAGTTTTTGCGCGTAGAACCGGTCGAAGGCATGCTCCGCATCGATGAAAGCCGCAATGCCACCCATCTTCTGAGCCTCGGCAATCGCATGAATGGCCAGCGTCGTCTTACCCGACGACTCCGGTCCGTAAATCTCGACTATGCGTCCGCGCGGGTAACCTCCCACCCCAAGGGCGGCGTTCAGTCCGATCGAGCCGGTAGGAATGACTTCGATATTTTCGATGTGGTCGTTTCCCAGCGTCATGATCGCTCCTTTGCCATAGCTCTTCTCAATCTTCTCCATGGCCGCCTGCAAGGCTTTCAGTTTGTCTGTGTTGACGGCTGCCTCTTCTTTCTTTTCTTTTGCCATAACGATTTATTTCTTGCTGTTTTATAGAGTTGGTTACTTTTCGTTCAGGATTTGCTGCGCATGATTTTTCGTATCGACTTTTTCGATGACTTTTTCGATTACCCCGTTTTCATCGATCAGAAACGTATGGCGCAAGGTTCCCATATAGGTGCGTCCATACATCTTCTTTTCTGCCCAAACACCGAACTGCTGTTGCAGGGTCGTATCCGTATCGGCAATCAGCCGGAAGGGCAGGTTTTGCTTTTCGATGAATCCGCGATGTGATTTGGCACTGTCTTTGCTCACCCCAATGATTTCGTAGCCGGCTTTTTTCAGCTCGTCATATCCGTCGCGTAAGCTGCATGCCTCTGCCGTGCAGCCGCTCGTGTTGTCTTTGGGATAGAAATACAATGCGATTTTACGTCCTTTGTAATCGCTTACTTTCACTTCTTTTCCATCCTGATCCAATCCCAAAAGGTCAGGCACTTTATCTCCTGTTTGTATAGCCATATCTTACTTTTATGTGTTCATTTAACTTGTGCGATCAATTTGTTTTCACTTTTATCCCGTTATAGTACAGTTTACAGCTCCAGATCGCCATCGAAGATCTCATGCCACGGAAGTCCCTGCTCGTTCAGCTCTTTCATGAACGGATCGGGATCGAATTCCTCGACGTTCCACACCCCCGGTTTCTTCCACAGTCCTTTGAAGAACATCTTCGAGCCGATCATCGCCGGTACGCCCGTGGTGTAGCTTACGCCTTGCGCACCCGTTTCCTTGTATGCCTGCTCGTGGCTGCAATTATTATAAATGTAATAGGTGCGTTCTTTGCCGTCTTTGATTCCGCGGATACGGCAACCGATCGAGGTCTCACCCGTATAGTTCTCTCCCAGTTCGCCGGGATCGGGCAATACGGCTTTCAGGAACTGAATCGGTACGATCTCTACTCCGTTGTACAATACGGGCTTGATGCTCGTCATGCCGATATTTTGCATCACGCGCAGGTGGGTCAGGTATTCCTGTCCGAACGTCATCCAGAAACGGGCGCGTTGGAGTGTCGGAAAATTCTTCGTCAGGCTCTCCAACTCCTCGTGATACATCAGGTACGATTCGCGCGGACCGATATTCGGGTAGTGAATGGGCTGATGTACCGACAGCGGATCGGTTTCGTGCCATGCTCCGTTTTCGAAATATTTGCCTCTCTGGGTGATCTCGCGGATGTTGATTTCCGGATTGAAGTTGGTGGCGAAAGCCTTGTGATGATCGCCGGCATTGCAGTCTACGATGTCGAGGTAATGCAACTCATCGAAATGATGTTTGGCGGCATAGGCGGTAAATACTCCGGTTACGCCCGGATCGAACCCGCATCCGAGAATGGCCGTCAGACCGGCCTTTTCGAAGCGGTCTTTATATGCCCATTGCCAGCTGTATTCATACTTCGCCTCATCGAGCGGTTCATAGTTGGCCGTATCCAGATAGCTGACGCCGTATTTCAGGCAGGCATCCATGATGTGCAAATCCTGATACGGCAGAGCCAGATTAACGACTAATTCCGGTTTGAAGTCTTCGAACAGACGAACCAGCTCATCTACCTTATTGGCATCTACCTGTGCCGTAAGCACGTTCATGTTTTTAATGTCCGACGCGATCTTGTCGCACTTGCTTTTCGTGCGGCTCGCAAGCATAATATCCGTAAACACATCAGCGTTCATCGCCATTTTCTTTACTGCCACGGTACTTACCCCGCCGGCACCGATAACCAAAGTTCTGCCCATAGTTTATTTTGTATATGAAATAAAAGAATGTTGTCTCAACGACAAATATACGGCTTTTTTCGTTGATGAATATATTCCGTCATTTTTTTGTAGAAAAGTGAAAAATCCATTCCTGTTTTCTTCCTTTTATGCGATTTGTGGACTATCTTTGCCCTCAATTCATTAAGAGAAAAATGAAAACGACAAATAAACTATATCTATCGCTACTTCTGTTGCCGTGTATCGTAACCCTTTCAGCACAAAACAGCTACCAAAAGGCAACCGAGATGCAGAAAAAAGAGATTACGGACAACATCAGACGCGTCGCGCGTGAAATAAAGACGCTCAAAGCAGATTTTACGCAGGTCAAAGAGCTCTCTTTTATGAAAGATCAGGTCACATCGGAAGGTAAAATGCTTTATAAGCCTGACGATAAGATCCGTTGGGAATATACGCGGCCTTATGCTTACGTCTTTGCCATGGATGGGGATAATGTGCGTATGACATCGGGCGGAAAAACGAACAAAATCCCGGTGAAAGGGAGTAAACTCTTTACCGAAATCAGCCGGGTGATGATAGGAGGTGTCAGCGGCGCCGGGCTGATCGATTCGCCGGATTTTACGACACAGTTTATGGTCGGTAAAAGCGACTGTAAAATTATGCTGACGCCACGAAAGAAAGAAGTGAAAGACTTATTCTCGTCGATACAGCTCTACGTAGACCGTTCGGACAGCCGTATCCGTCGTGTGGAACTGATCGAGAAAAGCGGCGACAAGACAATCATCACGCTAAAGAACATACAACTCAACACGCCTGTCGATGATTCGGTATTTGCTCATTAGTCTGTCGCTTCTGCTGGCCGGATGCGCTACCGTGCCGGCGCTACGATGTCCGGCCGATGCCCAACCTTCCGACGCTCCCGTCTGGACGCCCGCGCGACGTTCGGAAACGGAACGAAACACGTACCGGGTCGTGCTGCGGACACGGAAAAACGAACTGTCGGGCCTTTGTATCCTTCGGAAGAACGGCGATACATGGCGTGGCACGCTGATGAACGAATTCGGCTTTAAAGCATTCGATTTTCAGACAACAAACAGCCGGTGCGAATTGCAGGATGTGCAGTCGATGCTCGATAAATGGTATATCCGTCGCACCATCGCGTCGGATCTGCATTTCCTGATCGAGTGCGATCATCCGCAAGCGCCCTTTGCCGGCAAAATCGTACGATACGAACAAAATAACATGCTTGTGGTGAGCCATGGGAAAAAAGAATTGACCGTTTTACCGGACGGCACGCTGCGGCTCGTCAACCGACGGCATCATCTGACGTATGAACTGCGGAAATTAACGGAAACGAAGACGGATAATACGATACAATATGCTGAATAATACATTTTACACCATCCGTAAGCGTACCGATACGGAAGGAGGCGTCGACTACCGTGTGTCGCTCAACGCCTCGCACGTCATTTACGAAGCTCACTTCCCCGGCAATCCCGTTACGCCCGGCGTATGCATCATCCAGATGGTCAAAGAACTCGTCGAAGCATACCGCGACACGACGTTTCTTCTCCGAACGATAAAGAATGTCAAATTCATGAAAGTCATCGACCCGCGAATCGTCGGCGAGCTCACCTTCGCGCTCAACGTAACGACGCAGGACGACGGGATGACCATCGTTTCGGGCATCGTCGGCGAAGGCGACACCATTTTTTCAAAAATAAACCTGATATTCGAAGAGGTAAAATGATGCCAGACTGCGATACGGACATACGACCGGGAACGGAAGCATTATCCGTCTGCATAATCATCCCGACATACAACAACGCCAAGACGTTGTGCGAAGTATTGGAGGAGGTGTTGCAACAAATCCTTCCGGTGATTGTCGTAAACGACGGTTCGACCGACGAAACGGCCGCTGTTCTGAAAGATTTCGCCGATCGCGTCGAAATAATTTCGTATCAACCGAACAGAGGCAAGGGGCACGCGCTCAAAAACGGATTCGACCGCGCCGAAAAACTCGGCTATTCCTGTGCCATCACGATGGACTCGGACGGACAGCATGCCGCGACCGACATCGCGCGTTTTACGGATACCCTGAACCGCTATCCCGACGCGCTGATCATCGGCCAACGCATCGTCGAGGGAAATATGCCTCCCAAAAACTCATTCGCCAACAAGTTCTCGAACTTCTGGTTCGCCGTACAGACCGCCCGACGCCTGCGCGATACGCAAAACGGCTTCCGTCTTTATCCGCTGCGTGCCATGAAGGGGATGCGACCCTTCTCGTCGCGCTACGAGGCCGAGCTGGAACTGCTTGTACGCTGCCGATGGAAAGGCATACGCATCGTTTCCGTGCCCACACGCGTCTATTACGCGCCCGAAGAGGAGCGGGTGACGCATTTCCGGCCGGGAAGGGATTTTCTGCGCATCAGCATCCTTAATACCCTCCTCGTGATCGCCGCGATTGTCTACGGATACCCTTCCATGCTCTATCATTACCTCTTTAAACGCAGTCCGAAACCATGACAAGGTTCTTTCTTTCCGTCTACGATTATTTTTCATCGCGCAAAAGTTTGCTTTTTACTCTTCTGCTCGTGCTGATCGCGGTCTTTCTGGGATTGGCTTCGCAGGTGCGTTTTACGGAAGATATCTCGCGGTTTCTGCCCGCGGATAAAACGAACGAACGTATCAACCGAGCCTACCGTTACGTCACCTCTTCAAACAAAATCACGATTTACTGCGCCGCGACGGATTCGACCGACCGCGAACAGCAGATGCGAGCCGTCGATGCGTTCGTCGAACGGCTGCAAACAGCCACCGACACCACCCAAGTGAAGCATATCCTCTACAAAATAGACCCGGCTGAGATGATGTCCGTCGCCCTGTTCATCGTAGAGAACATGCCTTATTACCTTGACGACGATGATTATCGCCGGATGGATACGCTCGTAACACGCGAGGCATTAGCACGGCAATTAGAGATTGATCGAAACATCCTGACCTCGTCGGCCGGCATGATGGTGCGTCAGCATCTCCTCGCAGACCCTCTCCAACTGACCGCGAACCTCATGAGTAAGCTCCGTGACTTTCAGGCCGGCGGACGATTCGATCTGTATCAGGATTATATCTTCTCGGACGATGGCCAAGCTTTGATCGTCTTAGACTGCGCGATCCCCGCCAGTGAAACATCGGCCAACAAGTATTTCCTCAAAACGCTGAATGCTTGCATGATGGAAACGGAGAAAGCCTTCGACGGAATCTCGTTCCACAGTTTCGGCGCCGCAGAGATCGCCTTGACCAATGCCGGACAAATTCAGCGCGATACGCTCCTCTCAAGCCTCTTCGCCGTAGTAATCGTGCTCGCGCTCCTGATCTTTACTTTTCGCGACGGGCTGAAAATCGGGCTGATCTTCGCTTCCGTCACCTTCGGCGGGCTGTTTGCACTCGGACTGATGCACCTTATCCGGGGCGAAGTTTCCATTATCGCCATCGGCATCAGCTCCATCATGTTCGGTATAGCCATCAATTATCCGCTGCATTTCATCGGTCATCACGGAAGTGTGCCCAACTCGCGGTTCGTGATCAAAGACATTATCCAACCACTCACGATCGGTAACATCACGACCGTAGGCGCTTTCATGAGCCTTATATTCATCGGCTCGGATGCCATGTGCGATCTTGGCTGGTTCGCGTCCCTGCTGCTTGTCGGTACAATTCTGTTTGTGTTGCTGTTTTTGCCTCATCTGTTATCTTATCGCGGTCGGAAGCCGGCATCTTCGCATGCGCCTTTCGGACAATTCGTTGACCGCCCCTTTGAAAAGAATCGCTGGCTTGTCGCGACTATTATCGTCGTTACTGTTTTGCTTGCCTTTTCGGGCGATGAATCGCACTTCGAAGCCGATATGCGAAAAATCAACTACATGACCGATACGCAGCAGCAGGAATACGAGCGGATGAGAGGTTTACTCAACGACCATCATCATGTGCTTTATTACGTGACCGAAGGAGATACTCCCGAGGCTGCACTGACGGCAAACGAAGAGAGCTTGGCAGGATTACAGGAGCTGCTGACCGCAGGAGAGATATCGAAAATCGGTGGCATCGGCCATTTTTTACCTTCGCCCGTGCGACAAACCGCACAGGTGAAGCGTTGGAACGATTTTTGGGAGCGACATCGCGACAGCGTCCGGACCTGTCTCGCCGAAGAGGGAGAAAAACTCGGTTTTCGTGCCGACGCATTCCATCTCTTCGAGGAAATAATCGGTCGCACGTGGGAAAAAACGGCATTGTTGCACTTCGATCCGATCAAAGAAACGTTGGCGCGAAACTACGTTCTCGAAAATGACGGTAAAACAATGATCGTAAACCTACTTTACCTCGATGCGGACAAAGCGCGGTCGGTCGAAGAAAAACTGAACGGACAGAAAAACGCGTCGTTGTCCATCGCTTTCGATGCCGGCTCGATCACTCGTCGTATGATCGCCTCGCTTTCCGATAATTTTAACTATGTTCTCTATGTCTGCGGACTGATTGTCTTCGTCTTTCTCCTCTTTTCGCTGGGACGCCTCGAACTGACGCTTATCGCCTTCACGCCATTGGCGCTGAGCTGGGTGTGGATTCTCGGACTGATGGGTTTATTCGATATCAAATTTAATATTGTCAATATCATTCTGGCTACATTCATTTTCGGGCAAGGAGATGACTATACGATTTTTATGACGGAAGGACTGATGTATGAATATACGTACCGGCGCAAAACGTTATCGTCGTACAAGAACAGTATTGCCCTTTCGGCTGCGATTATGTTCGTCGGGATGGGGATGCTGATCTTTGCCAAACACCCGGCATTGCGTTCGCTGGGCGAAGTAACCGTAGTCGGGATGCTCTCGGTCGTAGTGATGGCATACGTTTTTCCGCCGTTCCTGTTCGGGCTCCTGACGATGCGAAAAGGACGCAAGCGTCTGATGCCCGTAACGCTGAAGAACCTGCTCAGTACGGCATACGCCTTCCTCGTTTTCCTTGTCGCCAGTCCTTTTATCACGCTGGCGGGGTGGGGAATGGCAACCTTCGGACGCACGACGGAAAAGAAGAAGATGGCGTACCATCGGTTGCTGCATCGCATCGCCCGTTTTGTGATTTATCGCATTCCGCAAGTGAAAACAACGTTTAGCAACTTGTCCGACGAAACGTTCGAGCGCCCGGGAGTGATTATCTGTAACCACCAATCACACCTTGATCTGATGTGTATCATGATGCTCACGCCCAAACTCATTATTCTGACGAACGATTGGGTGTGGAATTCGCCGTTTTACGGACGATTGATCCGATATGCCGACTTTTATCCTGTCTCGAACGGTATCGAACAGATGATCGACCGTTTGCGCGACGCCGTCGACCGCGGTTATTCCATCGTGATCTTCCCCGAAGGCACACGATCGGCCGATTGCTCCATCCTCCGCTTTCATCGCGGAGCATTCTACCTCGCCGAGCAGTTGCAAATAGATATCATTCCGGTGATGATTCACGGCGTGGGGCATGTATTGCCCAAGCAGGAGTTTATGCTTCGCAAAGGAGAGATACGGATTCAGGTCATGCCCCGCATAACCCCCGACGATGCCCGGTTCAGCCCTAACTACTCCCAGCGAGCGAAAGAAGTACGCCAATTTTACCGACGCGAATATGAGGCAGTCTGCCGTAAATACGAAACATCGGATTATTACGCCGATCTGGTGAAGCATAACTATATCTATAAAGGCCCCGCGGTAGAGCGTGAGGTGCGTGCCAACCTGCGAAAACACCATAATTACGTCGCAGAGATCGCCGCCCTGCCCGACGAAGGTGAAGTGACGATCGAAAATACGGGCTACGGAGAATTTGCTCTCTTACTGGCTTTAGTAAAAAAGAAACTTCAAATCATTGCCGTAGAACCTGATGACGATAAACGCGAACTGGCTGAAAATTGCGCTTCCGTGCCTCCGAATTTGCGGTATGTGGCTCCGACTCATGAGCATTGCAGATAAACCGGCAAAAGATTCCTTCACCCGTAACCCATCGAGAATATGGTGTGATTATCTGTTCAGAAGTGGATTGTTTCTCAAAAATATCCTTTGTCATATCTACTGCCTTTTCTTCCGCTTCCGGCGTGAGCGGCGCCAATCTCGTCTTCTTCCTGTTCCGGCAAAAGAGAGGCCATATAGGCGAGACGGACTTCTCCGTATTTGTTCAACGAAGCGGATAACGCTTCCAACGGAGTCTCTGCCGTCCGGAGCGCCGTTTGGCTGAAAGCCGTCGGATGGTCGAAGATGTCGGCTTTGATATACTGCCTATCCCAGCTTCGCTCCAAGAAGAAAATGTCGGAGCTTCCGGTATCCATACGCAGGAGTTCGGCATTTTCACAGGCATTGAGATGTCCGTAAGCACCGACGAAACGGTCATCATGGGCGAACACATGTGTACTCGTATGGACAAGGTATTGGCAGTCAATTTCGATCCATTCGGTGCCTGTGCCTGTTGCAATGGGTCGCCTTGTACAGCTCCCGTTATAGACTGGACCCATGTAACGGATAAGATTCGTCTGGGAGGAAATCTGCTTCTGCTCGAAAATAGTGAGTTACTCTGTTCGCTGGGTGGTCGGATCAGGATTTTCTACACATTGGCGGCCGCCTCGGCTGCCTGCGGTGCCTCACGCGAAGAAGAACGCAGCTTCTGGAGTAAGGCTATCGATTTCGGTAAAGGCTTGGGCAAAGGCCTTTGGAAAGGGCTCAAAGGTACAGTTACAGGCGTTATTGATCTGGGAATTTGGGCAGGCAAGCACTCGCTCCCGTACATGTTACTCGACCCGGCCGGCTTTGCTGACCAGCTGAAGCAAGACGGCGAGACATTGAAATCTCTTGGCAATCTGGCCGGTAAGGCGGGAACTTGGATGTATCGTAATTCTGCCGTAAATTTGCTGGCCAACCCTCAGGATTTTCTGGCAGCACAACAGGAGAACAGGGCCATGTTGGAAACCCTTGCCGACAAGGCCGCCAATATGAGTGCGGAGGAATGGGGTGATTTTGCCGGGCAGGTGCTATTCGAGGTGGGCACAGAGGTTGCCACCGCAGGAGGAGCCGCAGCTCTTACAGCCGTAAAAGTTGCCGACAAGGTGGTAGATGTGGCAAAGGTTGCCAATCGGGTCGATGATGCATTGGATGCAGCCAAAGCTTTGGATAAGCTGGATGATGCAGCTGATATAGCTAAGGCCGCCGACAAATTGGATGATGCAGCAGATGCTGCTAAAGCTTTGGACAAAGCAAAGGTGCCGAAATTGGAGATGCCCGTGAAAAGCAAAAATCTATTTCGGAAACCAAATTTTGACGATTTTGTCAGAAGTATTGATGATAGCTTCCCTTCTGATGAAATTGCCCGAAAAGCCTTTAATTTATTCGAAAACGATGAATGGGGAAAATTAGAGGAATTATTTAAGCAATATAACATAAATGGAGGGTGGCCTCCTAATAGAGGGTTCGCTTCTAGTAGGACAATAACATTATCTCCTGGATTTGAATTTGACAGATATGGTGGTCGCATAAATAGAAAAACAGGAAAGTTTGAGGATGCTGGCAGTTTCATTGCAGATAAAGAGACGCCTTATGGCTATAGATCATTACCTTCCGGCTATGAAGAAAAACCATTAAATTCATATAGAGTAAAAGAACCTATACAAGGTGTTCAACAAGGTGAAGCTATACCTTGGTTTGGACAAGAGGGCGGAGGTATACAATATGAGATTCCTGCTTCTGAGGGTGGAATCGACGGATTATTAAATAGTGGAAAAATTGAGCGAAGATGAGACTTTTAGAATTCAAAAGAACAAAATTGTTCGATGGCATTGAGGATGGACTATTCGATAAAGATTTTCAATTAAATATAAAGGGGAAATCTGTGTTATTTATTGTGGATGACATTACTCCACATAAATTAATAGACTGTCCGGTCAAACAAGATGTAATAAATAAATTGCATCTGGAATCAGATGGCATATCCAATATTGTGACAAAAGAGCAGCGATTACAGGTTTATTACTTAAATGAAGATGATTTGTTGATTATCTTTTCAATGGGTGAATATCAACCAGGAAGATACATGCTTTTCCTGGAAGGAGTCTTTCTTAAACTGAACTTATTTCCAACTTAAATAACTCCTCTGGATTACCTTGTAGAACTCTTGGAATTCTCTGGGCAAAGTATTTCTATTTTCCAAGGGGCTTTAACTAATTCAGAATTGAAATATAAATAGCTAAGGAGTATTTTATTATGTTACATACTCCAACTGTTTTATACTCCAACTGTTTTTGTAAAGAAATTTCTCCGTTTCACTCATTTGCCCAAAGGGGATGGCCAATTTCGATCCATTCGGTGCTTGTGCTTGCTGCAATGGGTCGCCTTGTACAGCTCCCGTTATAGACTGGACCCATGTAACGGATAAGATTCGTCTGGGAGGAAATCTGCTTCTGCTCGAAAATAGTGAGTTACTCTGTTCGCTGGGTGGTCGGATCAGGATTTTCTACACATTGGCGGCCGCCTCGGCTGCCTGTGGTGCCTCACGCGAAGAAGAACGCAGTTTCTGGAGTAAGGCTATCGATTTCGGTAAAGGCTTGGGCAAAGGCCTTTGGAAAGGGCTCAAAGGTACAGTTACAGGCGTCATTGATCTGGGAATTTGGGCAGGCAAGCACTCGCTCCCATACATGTTACTCGATCCGGCCGGCTTCGCCGACCAGCTGAAGCAAGACGGCGAGATATTGAAGTCTCTTGGTAATCTGGCCGGTAAGGCGGGGACTTGGATATATCGTAATTCTGCCGTAAATTTGCTGGCCAACCCTCAGGACTTTCTGGCAGCACAACAGGAGAACAGGGCCATGTTGGAAACCCTTGCCGACAAGGCCGCCAATATGAGTGCGGAGGAATGGGGTGATTTTGCCGGGCAGGTGCTATTCGAGGTGGGCACAGAGGTTGCCACCGCAGGAGGAGCCGCAGCTCTTACAGCCGTAAAAGCTGCCGACAAGGTGGTAGATGTGGCAAAGGTTGCCAATCGGGTCGATGATGTATTGGATACTGTCAAGGCATTGGATAAGATTGATGATGCAGCAGATGCTGCTAAAGCATTGGATAAAGCAAAGGTGCCCAAACTGACCAATCCAGTGATGAGACAGGCAGACGATATAGATTCCTTTAAATTGTTAGATACAGAAGGAAATGTTGGTAGCTTTGATGAACTTGTAAAAGCAGGGACTATGGGAGATAATATTACTCCTCATCATATGCCATCTGCAAAATACCTAGAGATTAATACGGATATCAAATATAAAGATGGTGTGGCGATGAATATGGAGCAGCCCTCCCCGGGAAAAGGAGGACGACATAGAAAGACGTCTACATACAACAATAATATGACAAAAGCTGAACAGCAATCATATTGGAATTTGTCTCCGAGAGAAGCATTAGCTCATGATATTAATGATGCAATAAAGATTTATAAAGAACAAGGTTTATACAATGATAAGATTAGAGAAGGATTGCTTGAAGTGATTATAAGAAATAAAGAAAAATATCCTGATTTATTCAAAAAATAGCATGAAATCGATAGAAGATTTAAGACTCCAATTGGTGAAAAATAAATTGATGAGAACTCAAGAAGAGGTAGAGTTGTTTGAGTCAGCCATGAATGAGTTATATAAAGAACCCAATCTGAATAATATTGATTATTTCTGTGAGGCATTTAATGATGCCACAGAGCACCATGAGGTGATGTTTGGGCTGGTACATGGAATAGAAAATTATTGCAAGTTATTCGGTGTGGATAACTATTTTGATAAGCTAGTAGATGCTTTGGCTAAAATGGATAACAATTCAATTGGATGGCAAAATATAATATTCTATAGGATATTAAATACTGATTGGGGGAGAAAAGCTTTAGCCGATAAATTAAAACAAAAGAATGATGATATAAGAAATTTCATCCTATGTGCTATTAATCGAATCAAGCAGGAAGACAATGAGAGATTTGGTTATAAAGCAGATGAAATACTTAATACATTTTAGATTACACCCTCCGTCCCTTATTGTTAATATTCAAAATTTAAACAACACTAAAAATATCGGCCGGCTTCGCCGACCAGCTGAAGCAAGACGGCGAGATATTGAAGTCTCTTGGTAATCTGGCCGGTAAGGCGGGGACTTGGATGTATCGTAATTCTGCCGTAAATTTGCTGGCCAACCCTCAGGACTTTCTGGCAGCACAACAGGAGAACAGGGCCATGTTGGAAACCCTTGCCGACAAGGCCGCCAATATGAGTGCGGAGGAATGGGGTGATTTTGCCGGGCAGGTGCTATTCGAGGTGGGCACAGAGGTTGCCACCGCAGGAGGAGCCGCAGCTCTTACAGCCGTAAAAGTTGCCGATAAGGTTGTGGATGTAGCCAAGGCTGCCAATCGGGTCGATGATGTATTGGATACTGTCAAGGCTTTGGATAAGCTGGATGATGCTGCTGATATAGCCAAGGCTGCCGACAAATTGGATGATGCAGCAGATGCTGCTAAAGCTTTGGATAAAGCAAAGGTGCCGAAATTGGAACCTCCAGTGAAAAATATAGACGAATTTCTTTTCGACTATAAAAAATATCGCTTACGTGAGGGTGAAAAATTAGGGGACTTTGGCGAAACTATTGCAAAGGATTATTATCGTTCTTTAGGGTATGATGAGTTTTATGCGGTGCAAAATAAATCTGGCAATGGTGTAGATATTGTAGCCAGAAACTCCCAAACGGGAGATATGGTAAAGGCAGAAGTCAAAACGACCCAACAAGATAAGCTCTGGAATGGTGGTAAAACAAAGGAAATACCGCTAAGCAAGGATCAGAGACAGATGGGAGGTGAGCATTATACCAATGACAGATTAAACAGGGCTGCAAAAAGAGATGATGGTTACACTGATGGAAGAAGTTCTGAGCAAGCAAAAGAGACCATAAGAATGCAAGAAGAAGCAGAACTTAAAGGTGCAGAAGTAAAGACGGAAAAAATAGACATATATGTGAATAAAGAGGGAACATTACGTGGCAATCCAAAAGTCAGAAAATGGTAAAAATGTCAAAAAATGAAGACTATTAAATCATTAGCAGAGTATACACACTCAAAAAAAGAGCATCAGATAAGCAAGGAAAATTATTTTTACACAGAGCCAATGTGTGATATTAACAAATTTATTAATGGAGAAAATTCTATAGCTGGGATTGGATTGGCTCTCGATTTTCTTTCTTCTTGGTACCACTATAATTATATCTATTCATTCGCATTTAAACAAAATGAATATCTAATAGTTGAGGAAAACAGCTTCTCTATATCCACATATATAGCTATTGAGGCCAATAATTGGTACTTTTCTCTGGGGAAGAATTTCGAAAGGTACAAACGCTCCATCGAATTCCATAAAGCCATTAAACACATGGCTCAAGCTTTGTTGTTAGGGTGGGATGAATTGGCCGTAAAATATGGACATCTGTTAATCAAGATGCTTTATGGCAAGCAGTACGAAGGCTGGCATCCAGCGTACAAGCATCCATGGTTTATGTTGGAAATCTTCTGTAAATGGCAAAAAATAGAGCTTGACTACAGCAAGCTCAATTACCCTAAGGATATGGGCGTTTATATTGAAGCATTAAAGTGCTGGGATACAACAGATACTACATTGCTGGCAAAGATAATAAATGACCTTACGGACTTCCATATCGCAGAATCAGACGAGAATGAATATGAAGACCGTACTCCGGATTTTCCGTCATCGGATTACTTCATTTTTCCGATAGAAATGCTCTTATGGCTAAACATTCGCCAGAGGATCGGATTGCCAGACTATACACCGGACAACGAGTTGATGAATATGCCTATCAACAACTGGCATACCCAACAAACGGAGATTCCCCGAATAGAAATCATTGAGCGAGCAAAACAAAAATTACTGCAAGATTGTCCGGAAATTAGTTTTGAGCTGTAGTGTGACTTAGGGAGACGGATGACTACAGGCTATTCGTATTCCATTTCCTCGAAGGGATTGATGTATGAGTGCCGAGAAGTATGTTCCCGAGAGAGTTTAGCTGTATTTTTATTTCAACGAGGAATTGCCCTGTAGAAGTCTTGAAATTTTGTTGGCGAAGAAAATAAAATTTACTTCGCCAACAAAATATTTTTTCTTCGCGAAGAAAATTTCGGTCATTCAGCATCGGAGATAAAAGATTGTCCCTGAAGGTATCTGGCCGGTTTGTGACAAAGGAGTAAAGCCTTCGCAGTTGCGAAGCCTCTCTTACAGCGAAACGGTCATCATGGGCGAACACATGTGTACTCGTATGGACAAGGTATTGGCAGTCAATTTCGATCCATTCGGTGCTTGTGCTTGCTGCAATGGGTCGCCTTGTACAGCTCCCGTTATAGACTGGACCCATGTAACGGATAAGATTCGTCTGGGGGGAAATCTGCTTCTGCTCGAAAATAGTGAGTTACTCTGTTCGCTGGGTGGTCGGATCAGGATTTTCTACACATTGGCGGCCGCCTCGGCTGCCTGTGGTGCCTCACGCGAAGAAGAACGCAGTTTCTGGAGTAAGGCTATCGATTTTGGTAAAGGCTTGGGCAAAGGCCTTTGGAAAGGGCTCAAAGGTACAGTTACAGGCGTCATTGATCTGGGAATTTGGGCAGGCAAGCACTCGCTCCCATACATGTTACTCGATCCGGCCGGCTTTGCTGACCAGCTGAAGCAAGACGGCGAGACATTGAAATCTCTTGGAAATCTGGCCGGTAAGGCGGGGACTTGGATGTATCGTAATTCTGCCGTAAATTTACTGGCCAACCCTCAGGACTTTCTGGCAGCACAACAGGAGAACAGGGCCATGTTGGAAACCCTTGCCGACAAGGCCGCCAATATGAGTGCGGAGGAATGGGGTGATTTTGCCGGGCAGGTGCTATTCGAGGTGGGAACGGAGGTTGCCACCGCAGGAGGAGCCGCAGCTCTTACAGCCGTAAAAGTTGCCGACAAGGTGGTAGATGTAGCCAAAGTTGCCAATCGGGTCGATGATGTATTGGATACTGTCAAGGCTTTGGATAAGCTGGATGATGCAGCTGATATAGCTAAGGCCACCGACAAATTGGATGATGCAGCTGATGCAGCCAAAGCTTTGGATAAAGCAAAGGTGCCCAAGCTGAAAATGCCCGTGACAAATGCCCGCAAAAAAGGTAAGCCATTAAATTCTCCAGATATTGATAAATGGAAGAAGAAGGGTGGAAGAGTCGATGTATTAGATAACGGGACATGGCGTTATACAGATTGGGAAGGAAACGTTGTTGACTATGTGAATGGATATCCTGTCTTCAAACCTAAGGCAGAGTGTGAATATTGGAAAGCAAAAAGGGAATCATACAACGGATTATACAAATGCTATAGGAGGGTCTAAATTGGATCCTCCAAAAATTGATGGAACAACGTGGCATCATCACGAAGATGGTATGACAATGCAAGAAGTTAATTCTGACATACACGATAGATTTACTCACCGCGGTGGGGTTCCCAAAGCAAAGAAAGTCGCATTAGGCAGAAAAAAATGACATTTATGAAATTACAATTAATTGAAAAAGGAGCAATCGATAGTTACAAGATTATAGAGAATGAATTTAACATCTCACTACCGAAAGACTACAAAGAATTTCTGGCAAAAAATAATGGTGCAATTGTGCATGATGGTTATTTTTTTTGTGGAAGATTTGGGCGAATTTATCCTAATGGATACTCTTTATGGAGTTAAGACAAAAAGTAGATCACAGGATATTATTTTTAAAAATCGGGAATACATTGATGATATTCCTAGTGAATCTATTCTCATTGGAAGAGACCTAGGAGGAGGGTGGTTGCTATTGATACATGACAAAGAAAATGACGGTATTTGGTATTATGATCATAGCTATTTTTTCAAACAATCCTCAGACGAACTTAACACATACTTTATCTGCGAAACTTTTGCTGAGTTTATGCAAATGCTTGAGAATACAGTACTGCCCGAGGATGAATGAATTTTTTGAATATCGACTTTTGAATAGGGATTTATGGCATAGAATTTGGTAATGTTAATGACCCTGGAGAGCAAATAAGCTGTGTTCCTCAAAAAGCTCATTAAATACTCCTAAATCTTCGTGTTTTTGAAGAAATTTATTGGTAACCCGCTTTTTTGCCGTCAATCCCTTTATTTATCGGGGTCTCCGCCCTGTCTCTTCCGCCCCTTTACTCAAGGCTTTTTAGTGATTAGAGAGGGCTTTCTTACGAATACGAAGGCCGGAATTTGAGTCAGGTAACCGACGAGCGAGGCAATGTCTTCCGCTTTCTGTTCGATGGGGAATATCGCCCCGTACAGCTTACCTATCCGAACGGGACCTACCGCCAATGGATGTACGATGCCCGGGGGTATTTGTCCGAGGAGCGCGACCCACGTGGCAATCACACCTTCTATCGTTCCGACGAAGCCGGCAACCTCCTCTGGATGCAGGAGGCCGACGGCAACGAACACCATTTCTCTTACGATAACGTCAGTTCGACGTAAGAAAAAGCCAATGGATTTGTTTTCTGATTAGTGGTAAACGCCCAAAGAACGTGGGCATTATGCTTGAAAAAGTAGCGAATTATTTGTATCTTAGCAGTTGATAATCAATAAGATACGAACAAACAAAACGCTACTTTATGAAGACAAATATAGTTGATGTTTTTTGCATCATAGATGATTTCTCCAAGCTTTTTGATGAAACAATCAAGAAAAAGACCCTCGAAGAGGCAGACAAAAAACGCAGGAATAGAAAGTTTAAGATGTCGGACAGTGAGGTCATGACCATCCTGATCCTGTTTCATCTGTCAAGATACCGAGATTTGAAAGCTTTTTATCTTCAATACATCACCCATTCTTGTCGATCCGAGTTCCCACATCTTGTCTCTTATAAATCGCTTTGTGGAGCTGCAAAGCAGGGTAGGTTTCAAGCTGATAGCATTTCTCAATATGTGTTGTTTGGGTCAATGTACAGGCATCTCTTTCATCGATTCCACCCCATTGAAGGCTTGTCATATCAAACGAGCTCATGGGCATAGGACAATGAGGGGATGGGCTCAAAAAGGCAAAAGCACCATGGGTTGGTTTTATGGATTCAAGCTACATATTGTTATCAACGACAGGGGTGAAATCATCAACTATCAAATCACACCGGGCAATTGTGATGACAGAGAACCTCTGAAAGACGGAACATTCACCAAGAATCTTTTTGGCAAACTCATTGCCGATAGAGGCTACATTTCCCAAAACCTTTTTGACCGGCTCTTTGTCGATGACATCCACATGATAACCAAAATCAAAAAGAACATGAAGAACTCCCTGATGCATCTATATGACAAAGTTTTATTGAGAAAGAGAGCCTTGATCGAAACGGTCAATGATATGCTCAAAAATGTCTGTCAGATAGAGCACACGAGACATCGCAGTGTCAACAATTTTGTCACCAACCTGATCTCCGGTATCATCGCTTACAACATCCTGCCTAAAAAGCCTGAACTCAATATTGAAATCATCAGAAACCCTAACTTTCCTATTTCCGCTTAGATCGAACTGACGTTACGATACTTCGGGCAACCTCGTCCATGCCAAAGACCGGATTCGCGAGGTAAGCTTCCGCTACGGCAGTCTCGGCACCCTGCTGAGCCGGACGCAGAACGGGCGGACGGTTTGCTTCGAGTACGATACCGAACTGCAGCTCACCGGCATTGCAAACGAAGGCGGAGAACTCTACCGTTTCGCTTTGGATGGCCGCGGCGATGTGGTGGACGAATGGGGATTCGACGGTCTTCACCGCCATTACGAGCGCGACGGTGCCGGACGGGTCTCCAGAGTGTTGCGTCCGGATGAACGGTGGAGCACTTATGAATACGATGGTGTGGGGCGTATCGTCGGGGAACGCCACAGCGACGGTACCGGCACGGCTTACAAGTATAACAAGGACGGTCTGCTTACGGCGGCCTTCAACGATTCGATCAAGATCGGGTTCGAGCGTGGTCGGGACGGGCGTGTGCTGAAGGAAACGCAGGGCGAACATATGGTCGAGAGCGTTTACGATGCCTTCGGCAGCCGTATTCGTCTCTGTAGCGACTTGGGAGCCGATGTAGCTTTGCAGTACGACACGGAGGGCCTACCGGCCGGAATGCAGTCCAAAGATTGGGGCATGTCCATCGGTCGCGATAAGAGCGGTTTAGAGATTCAGCGAGAGTTGAGCGGAGGAGTGAGCGTCACGACGGGCCGTGATATGCTCGGACGTGTGGTTTGCAGGGATATTCTCTCAGGCGGCATGGAGCAGAGTCGCATGCGTTATCATTGGGGCATGGGCAACCGCCTGCATCGCAAGGTGAACGAACGCACGGGCGAAACCGTCCTTTTCGACTACGATTCGTGGGACAATCTCTTCCGGGCCGATTACAAGGGTGGCTTCGAGGTGGAGAGCATTTACAAGGCTCCTGACGCCATCGGTAACCTCTTTCGCACGGAAGAAAGAAAAGACCGCAAATACGGCAAAGGTGGAAGGTTGTTGGAGGACAAGAAGTTCTCCTATCATTACGATGGGGAGGGCAACCTTGTTCTGAAACAACGATTGAGACCCGACGAGACATTAGCTCCGCTTTGGCAGGAGGGTGATTGGGCCTATGAATGGCAGGGCAACGGCATGCTCCGAAGTGTGAAGCGTCCCGACGGTGAAACAGTTAGTTTCGAGTATGACCCTTTGGGGCGACGTATCTCGAAGACATATAAAGAGAAGACTACCCGTTGGGTTTGGGATGGCAATGTTCCGTTGCACGAGTGGACGGAGGAAGAGAATGTAACGACATGGCTGTTTGAGGAGGGTACATTCATACCTGCGGCAAAGATAGTTGGCGATAAGTCCTACAGCATCATAACGGACTACTTGGGTACGCCAACTGAAATGTATAACTCTGATGGAGAAAAAACATGGTCGGTAGAATTGGATATTTATGGTTCTGTTCGTAACTTTGCCGGGCGTTCTTTGAGTGATTGTCCGTTCAGATATCAGGGACAGTATGAGGATGAGGAGACAGGGCTGTATTACAATCGGTTTAGGTATTATTCGCCTGATAGCGGAATCTATATCAGTCAAGACCCGATAAGATTAAGTGGAGGAATACAGCTGTATGGGTATATAAAAGATTCTAACTATTTTATTGATCTATTAGGTCTTAGAGGAATGCCAAAAGGCGGATGGAATTACGGAAATATGCCCAAAATAGATGGATACCAACTACATCATGTTATACCTAAATCAATGGCTGATCACCCTGCAATAAAAGCAGCAGGTTTTGATGTTAACAAACCAAGTAATTTAATTTACTTACCTAAAGAAACGGGTATACATCCAACAAGAAGCGTTCACGATGGATGGAATAAAGGACATGCTGATTATAATGTTGATATCAAGCAAAAGCTAAATGAAATTCATCAAATTGGAGACATTGAAGGCTGGAGTAAGCAACAATATTCCGATGCAATAGAAGATTTAAGAGGAGATACAAGAAAAGGTTTGCGAGAGGGTAAAATTAAATGTCATTAAAATATGTATTATCAACTAAGTACGTTTTATAAAAGGGATATCTATTTTCAATATGCAGAAGAAAATAGTATTCTGTATGATGCTTTTGAAAAAGGCGAAAGTGTGGATTTTAAGAAAGAAATCATCTATCTAATAGACAAGATAGATGATTACTTAAATGATTATGATATACTTCCAACTTACAATACTCCCTTAGTAAGTTCAAAATTTATGAACCTTTTTAAAAATCACGAAAAAGAGGTTCAATTTTTAAAGGCTACGATCATTGATAAGAAAGGAAATAGAAACAACACTTATTATGTCCCTAACATTCTAAATATTGTTCCTTGTTTAGATAAAGAAAGGTCAATAATTGAAGAAAAAAAATATGGATCAGCGAGCATTATGACAATTAAAAAACTCTACATAACGCCTAATTCCATTCAAGATTTTTCGATAATAAGAATGAAAGAAAAAAAATCGTACATAATTGTTACAGAGGAATTTAAAAGACGCTGTGAAGATGCGAAATTGAAGGGATTTAATTTTATAGAGGAAGGTCATTCTATTTACAAGGATATTTAGAATATTGTAAGACTCCAGAAAGGGAGCTATCGAAATAATTGTCTGATTATCAATAATAATTTTAAAGTAAAAACACAAAGGCAGGGATATTTCCCTTGCCTTTCTTTTTATTTCAAAAATAAAATGCAACTTTGCCGGGCGTTCTTTGAGCGATTGTCCGTTCAGATATCAGGGACAGTATGAGGATGAGGAGACAGAGTTGTATTACAATCGGTTTAGGTATTATTCTCCTGATGAGGGGAGGTATATTTCGCAAGACCCGATAAGATTGGATGGTGTAAACCCTACTTTGTATGGTTTTGTATGGGATATCAATTTCGAGATCGACCCATTTGGACTTTCTTGTACTAAACGTCTCAGAAAAAATATGAATAAAGCCAATCGACAGATGGCTAAACAAAATGGTGCGATGGCAAGAAGATGGAAAAAATTCAAAGGTTCAGCAGCACACCATATTGTTGCGGGAGACCACATGGATCCAAATGCAATAAAGGCAAGAAGTATCCTATCCAAGCATGGAATTGATATAGATGATGCAGCCAATGGTATTTATTTAAAACATATGGATCCTAATAGTATTCAACCTGGAGCCTATCATCGAGTAATTCACACGAAAATATATTTTGAAAATGTCGCCAATAGGTTAGAAATTGCAGATCTAATTGGAGGAAAGAATGGAGTTCTGGATGAATTAGACAATATTGCAGGAGATTTGCTTTTTAATAAGAAAATTTGGTAACGATATGGATATATATAGAATTAAAAACGACTATCTATTTAAAGGAATATCAAGTAGAAATGAATTGATTATAAATCAATTCGATTCCTTTAGGGGACAAAGTCTTGTCTCAAGCTGGGAAGCTCCTATATTTGAATTGCTTGAAAATGTTACAAAGGTTAATTCAGAAAAAAAAGAAGAAGAGAGAAAATGTATTTCTTTCGATTCGAGGTGTTATGGCAATATCTTTATAATAAATTCTATCTTTTCAGACCTGTTCAAAGGATTGAATGTTGAGTTATTGCCTATAAATATAGTTGGAATAATTCCTTCTTATTTATTTGTAAATGTGTTAAATGTAGTTGGTGCGATTGATTTCTCAGGCTTAGATTATAAACAATCGATGGATATGATGAAAAGCAACGACATTCGTTTTGTAAAAGAAGAAATCAATGAAGTTAAGATATTCAGAGATCAAAAAATCATCAACTTCTACTATTGCACAGAAGAATTTAAGGAGATGTTCGAATCTAAAATGATTTCTGGGATTCTTTTTGAAAAGGTTGGGATAGCTCGATGAGACTTGGGATAATACTATGTACCACCTTCTCTTCTTAGAAGCACTGAAATTTTGTTGGCGAAGAAAATAAAATTACTTCGCCAACAAAATATTTTTTATGATTATCCGCACTTATACCTAAACTCATTTCTATAGCTTACACAAGCTACGAGCAATCTTCCAAAGAGAGCTTCTCCCAAATATCGGCGATTAAATTTGTAACAGAACTCATCTAAGTAATTTTGTAAGAATTCGGGTTTGATGTCATGGAACGTATTTATCAACTGTCTCTTGGCATTGCTGATGGCGATATGAACCCAGGGTAAGACCTCGCCCACTTTCTCTTTGGGGATAACCTGAGAGCGGTGTCTTTAGGTACAAAATCTTTCAATTCCACATAAGAGGTAGAATGATCCGTGTCGATTTGATTAGCTCCGGAAGCTAACTGCTGAACCGCTGCATTAATGGTCTCTTTTTTCAAGTCATCGATTACTTTCATTTTCAAATAGCCGACTCTTCGTGGTTTTTGACCGGTTTTCGGAAATTCAACCATTTCACTTTCTGCCATTACTAAAACTTTGCTTTTCTTTTGACTGCCACGTCCACGCTTCAAGGGTTTATCTTTTTCCTCTTGACTCATCTCTGTGGAAAAATAACCCTCATCCAACTCTATACAACCTGCAAGGACATATTCATCATCTCTTTTACCCATGGCCTCGCGAAGTTTGTGAACCATATGCCAAATAGGATGATAACGATTATGACCCAATTGACGCTGGATTTCTTTGGCCGAAAATGTCTTTTTCGTTGACGTGAGCAGATGCATGGCTATAAACCAATAACGAAAAGGAAGTTTCGATTTGTGCATTACCGTTCCACTTTTTAGCGTGGTGCGCGTTTTGCAGTGTTTGCATTCATATTGCTCCTTGTCTTTTTTCCAATAATGATCCGTGCCTCCGCATTTGGAACAAACAACTCCTACTTGGTCGCGATATGCCTTAAACTTTTGCTTGCAGCTTTCTTCGTCTGGAAAGTGAGATAGAAAATCGATCAGTGTCATTGTCTTATTTTTTTTGCAAAGATAATCATTTTAGGTAAATATGCGGAGATTCATTAAAGACATTATCGTAGTCATAGGAGCAGGGGCAATAGGGATTGCTATTGCTCGCAGGCAGAAGATTTATTGAATCTGCCTATCACCCAAAACATCGCCGATTCGCTTCGTGCTTATCAGGTGTCCAAGCGTGCAAACAGCTTACGCATAATGGCTTAGGCTATCCGTTGGGGTGAGAAGAAAGCCCGTATCAACACCATCAGTCCGGGTATTGTGATCACGCCTTTGGCAAACAACGAACTCAACGGTCCAAGGGGTGAAGGCTACCGCCGTATGTTGGCACAGTTACCTATGGGGCGTGCCGCTACTCCCGATGAAGTAGGCGAATTGTTGCTCACCCATCGCGGAGCTTTTATCACCGGTTCCGACTTCCTGATGGACGGCGGTGTAACGGCTGCCTACTAGTTTGGCAATATTCAGAATCCGACAGAAAATAAGGTATAGTCTATACCGAACATTTTACTTACCTTTGTCGGCTATACAATATTAAGAAAAGGAATGTTAAGAAAAATCCTCAAAAGAATGTTATATACTATTCTAATCCTCGTTGCCGTCATTGGCATCGGGGCTGCTATTGTACTGAACTTGCCGAGCTTTGGAAAAGTACCGTCAGGCAAACGCTTGGCACGTATCGAGCAGTCACCTAACTATCGGAATGGAGAGTTTCGTAACTTGGAAGAAACCCCACAAATGACTTCACGCAAGTCTACTTGGCGAACTATGTACGATTTCTTCTTCCCCGATGTGAAAGACCTATCTCCTAAGAAAGCACTCCCCGCTGTGCAAACTGACCTGCATAGCCTGCCCGACAATACGATGGTGTGGTTTGGGCATTCGTCGTACTTGCTCAATGTAAACAATACCAAATTGCTTGTAGACCCTGTGTTTCATTCGGCGTCACCTTTTCCGTTTATGGTAAAACCTTTTGAGGCGACTTACAACTATTCATCGGCTGATATGCCCGATACTATCGAGGTGCTTATCATTACTCACGACCATTGGGATCATCTCGATTATAAAGTAATGAAAGAGCTCAAAGACCGCATTGGGCACGTGGTTTGTCCGCTGGGAGTAGGGGCTCATTTCGAATATTGGGGCTTCGATACAGCCAAAATTACGGAGTTGGACTGGAACGACGAAATCCACATTGCCGACCTCAAATTGACCTGTCTGCCTACTCGCCACTTCTCGGGACGCGGGCTCAAGCAGAGGCAATCGCTCTGGGGGTCATTTACGCTCGAGACGGGCACTTATACTATTTATATCGGCGGCGATAGCGGTTACGGCAAACATATCGCCGAGATAGGCAAACGCTTCCCCAATATCGACCTTGCTCTAATGGAAAACGGTCAATACAACGAGAATTGGAAGCATATCCACTTCCTCCCTGCCGACCTCCGCAAAGCCCTCAACGATATAGGTGCTAAGCGTTATTTCACAGGGCATAATTCCAAATTTGTGTTGGCACAACACCCTTGGTACGAACCGCTAAACAACGTACAGGCATACGCCAAAGAGGACAGTCTGAATGTGATTACCCCCAAGATAGGCGAAGTCGTCTTCCTCGACCGCAACCAGACCTTCGACCTCTGGTTCAGGTAACAGTCGATATATTCCCGATTATCAATATTGCACAACCCGAAACTTATTCCTAATTTTGCCCCAAAATATTACTACTAACTAACCCAATGCCTGTGTACTATACACACCGATTTAGATAATGAACACTTTCGTTGCATTAGATTTCGAAACCGCCAACCGAAACCCCAGCAGTGTGTGCAGCATAGGACTCGTCTTTGTCGATAATGCTGAGATTACGCGTACCTATTACCGACTGATAAAACCCTACCCGAATTTTTACAACTATTTCAACACGAAGATACACGGTATCACTCGGCACGATACCGACACCGAGAGCCTCTTCCCCGAAATATGGGACGAGGTCAAGCCCCAAATAGGCGATTTGCCTATTGTAGCCCACAATAGTCCATTCGACGAAGGCTGTCTGCATGCCGTGCTTGCCGCTTATAAACTCCCGTTGCATACCAATAAGTTCTTCTGTACCTGCCGACGTGCACGCAAAGTATTCCCCAATCTGCCCAACCACAGATTAGAAACCGTCGCTCAACATATAGGCTTCGACCTGGAGAATCATCATAATGCACTCGCCGACGCTGAAGCTTGTGCCCATATTGCTTTGCAACTCTTTTAAAGGAGAAAATCAAAACTCATTACGATTGCATCTTGTCATGCGCATGACGTTGTCTGTGAGAGAACAATGTGTTTTGAAAATTATTTTATCAATAAATGATAAAATTATACGTCGTTATGCAGGGGATAGCGTGAATTTTCTTTGCGAATGACTCAATTGAATTGAAAACATGTTATATAACATATATGGTTGTTATTTTATTCTAAAAAAAACGGATACTTTTGCGGATTCTAAAAAAAACAGCTTGAAGATAAAAAAGTGAGCCATACAAAGTCAGATAATAAGATGTCGATAAGTAGGAATAAGAACACTTTTCGAGGCTTTTGCACTCTATACGAGAGTATGGCAAAGATATTTTTGTTAATATTTGCAAATATTAACATGGGGGGGGTACTTTTATTTAATTATTCTGCCGAGTTTTTAACCGGCTTTTCTCCCGTTTTTTCCGAAACCAAATTTATTCTTTCCCGATATCGCAGGCGGTATTTCTTTGTACGGCCCGATACCGGTATGCTTCCTTTCGGACACGAAAGGAGATGATACTTCTATGCCCGGAACGCAAAGACTGTAGATGAGATGAACGAATGGAACAATAAACATAGTATTATTAAAAACAATTAAGAATGAAACGTAAACATTCAATCTGTAAATGGAAAGGAATACTGTTTGCCCTGCTGTGGACAGTATCGTTGGGAACGTTTGCTCAGACCGTTACTGTACGCGGTACGGTCGTGGACGATACGGGCTTGACCGTTATCGGAGCATCCGTTGTGGTAGAGAGTAACCGCACGATCGGTACGATTACCGATATCGACGGGAAGTATGTATTGGAGAATGTGCCATCCGGAGGCAAACTTACCTTCAGCTATATGGGGATGCAAACCCAAACGGTAGCGGTGGCCGGACGAACAACGATCGACGTGACGATGAGGTCTGACGATAAGGTGCTGGACGAAGTCGTAGTCGTAGGTTACGGTGTACAAAAGAAGGCGAACTTAACGGGGTCCGTTGCTTCGCTTCAGGCCGAGGCGCTTGAAGCGCGTCCGGTGGCGAGCGTTTCCGCCGCACTGGCCGGAACGATGCCGGGAGTAACGACGATCCAGAACTCCGGTGCGCCGGGCGCCCAGACGGGAACGATCACCATCCGCGGTAAGAACTCGATCAATGCTGCCAGTCCGTTGGTAATTGTCGACGGAGTACCGGGAAGCATGAACTCGATTGATCCGCAAGATATCGAGTCGATTTCTGTTTTGAAGGATGCCGCTTCGTCGGCTATTTACGGTGTGCAGGCTGCCAATGGGGTCATCTTGATCACCACCAAGAAAGGAAAAGCAGGACAGAGCGCCCGTGTCAATTATTCCGGATTAGTGTCGTGGGCAAGCCCTACCGCCCGACTCAATTTCCTCGGAGCAGCCGATTTTGCCATGTTGTATAACGAAGCTACACGTAACGAAAATCCGAATGCTCCGCTGCCGTTCTCAGACAAAGATATCCAGAAATTCCGCGATGGCTCCGACCCGATCGGACATCCCGACACGGACTGGTATAATGCGGTAATGAAAAAGAGAGCGCTCGAAACGCAACACAATGTATCGATCAGCGGTGGATCGGAAAGTACGACGTATATGGCTTCACTGGCTTACCTTTTTCAGGACGGATTGTCGCAGGAAAAAAGCTATGACCGGTATAATGGTCGTATCAATCTCGACTCGAAAATCAACAAGTGGGTAAGTGTCGGATTGAATGCTTCGGCTTATCGCGGAACGGATCGGGACGAGTTTGAAGGATTTGCGGAATTGCTGCAATACGTGAACCGTATTCCCCCTACGTTAGGGATTTATGACAAAGACGGGAATTTCAGTTACAACAACCTGAAGAACCCTGTTGCCCATCAGGGACGCACGGGACTTTACCGCAGGATCGATCAGCAACTCAATGCAACAGCTTACCTTACCTTGACTCCGATTGAAGGATTGAGCATCAAAGGGGTTTACTCGCTACGCCACGATGCCCGTGATCTGCGTAAGTTCAAAAGACATTGGGAATATAGTAAGTTTGACTCCGGTAAGCGCGAAGGATATCATAATTATTATAACTGGAACTGGTACACATCGCAGTTACTGGCTAATTACAATAAAACATTCGACAAACATACGATCGGTCTTTTGGCAGGTGCCGAACAGGTGGAATATACGTATCGATACACCGAAACGAGTCGTACCGGCGGTGGAAGCGATGATCTTCCCGAATCGCTCAATACGCTCGATGCCTCGTCGCAAAAAAACCTTGACGGCGGACATGAAACGGCGCGTCTTTCATACTTCGGACGTATTCAGTATGACTATGAGAACAAATACCTGTTCGAGGCCAACATGCGCGCCGATGCCTCGTCGCGTTTCCCGAAAGATAATCGCTGGGGATTCTTCCCGGCTTTCTCGGCCGGATGGAGACTCTCGGAAGAAGCATTTATCAAAGATCGCTTCGACTGGCTCAGCAATCTTAAGTTGCGTCTGGGGTGGGGGAGAACCGGTAATGAAGAGTTGAAAAGCGATGATATTTATCCGGCCGTTTCGACGTATGCTTATAATGCTAAAAATCGCTTGACCATGTTCGGCAATACGCTTTACTCGACGGTGCATGAATCACGCTATGTGAATTCAAACTTGAAATGGGCGACCGTGACCAACTATGAATTGGGTCTTGAAGCTGCATTCCTGAACAACATGGTCGGCTTTGAACTGTCTCTTTACAAAAAACGTACAAACGATATGTTGCTTTACCTCCCTGTTCAGGGCGTGATCGGGATGAATCCTCCGGCGCAGAATGCCGGAAATGTGGAGAATACCGGATTTGACTTGAATGTCTTCTACAACAACCGTATCAATAAAGATTTCAGATATAGCGTCAACTTCAATGTAGCATACGTAAAGAACGAAATCACGAATATGTTCGGTACCGAGGGGAAAGATCCGGATAACGAAAATATCTGGCGTTTGGAAGGGCATCCCATCGGTTCGTTCTACGGATTCGTGGCCGACGGCTATTTCAATACCGAAGAAGAGCTGAAGAACCATCCCAAGCGTTTGGGACGTGAAAAGCTGGGCGATATTAAATACAAAGACCTGAATGAAGACGGAAAAATCACTGCCGGTGACGACCGTAGGGTAATCGGTAAAAACTTTCCGAGCTGGACCGGCGGATTAAACGTGGGTCTCTATTATAAAGATTTTGACTTCTCGATGCTTTGGCAAGGCGCTTTCGACGTCGATGCCTATTACACGGGAGAGGCTTCATATTCTTTTTTCAACAGTGGAAAAGTACTCAAAAGACACCTCGACCGCTGGACGCCGGAGAATCATAACGCTTCGTATCCGCGTATCACCAAAGACTCACAGACGAACTATGCCGTTTCGTCGTTCTGGCTTCAAGATGCTTCGTATGTCCGTCTGAAAAATATTTCGTTTGGTTATACCCTTCCAAAGCAATTGCTTGGCAAAGCAGGTATCGACCGGTTGAAGGTCTTTGTCTCGGGTGAGAATTTATTGACTTTCTCCGGACTTGACGGATTAGATCCCGAATCGCCTTCGGATACGCGAGGAGCTTTTTATTCGAACGTGAAGAAAGTTTCACTGGGACTGAAAATGACATTCTAAATTATTTAAAATAAAAAGAACAATGAAAATAACACATCTATATATTGCTGCTGCGATAGCCGTGCTGGGAACGACTTCCTGTGTCGATCTGGATCGTTATCCCCTTGAAGAGCTATCGGATAAAAGCTTTTGGAGATCGCCCGACGATGCGGAAAAAGCGGTCTCAAACCTGTATACTTCACTCCCTTACTGGGACGTGGACGATGCGATTAATTCGGACGATGCGGTGCACGGTATCAAATGGGCGGCCGGAAATATTTCGAAAGGAGTGTACGACCCACAGGATTTCGGATGGAAAGAGAACTACGCAGCGATCCGTAAAGCGAATATCGTGCTCAGTAAGGTCAATCTTATTCCCAACTATGACGGCGAAAAGAAGAATCGCGTGCTTGGTCAGGCTTATTTCTTCCGCGCACTCCAGTATTTCAATCTGATACGCAGCTACGGCGATGTTCCTTATATCGACAAGCCGTTATCGTTAAGTGATCAGGAAGGCATCGTGCGTACTCCCCGTGAGGAGGTATACGGAAAGGTGATGCAAGATTTCGATAAAGCCATCGAATATTTGCCTAAATCTTGGAGCGCCTCGGAATATGGTCGCGTAACCAAAGGTGCTGCGTTGGCCATGAAGGCACGTGCAGCCTTATACTATGGAAAATGGGATGTGGCTGCCGAGAGCGCGAAGAAAGTGATGGACTTGAACGAATATAATTTATATGATGAGCAGAATACCGGCAAGTATCAGGAACTCTTCTGGGAGAAAGCCGACGGATGCAAGGAATTTATTCTGGTTAAGCAATTCAAGGAAGCCGAAAACTCGTGGTTTCTGATCGGTTGGGAAGCATTCCCGACGAAAGGATGGGGTGGTATTAACCCTACACAGAGCTTAGTCGATGCTTTTGAAGATATCGAGGGGGCTCCGATTGCCAAGTCGACGCTTTACGATCCGAAAAAGCCTTTTGAGAAGCGCGACCCGCGTCTGGAAGTGAATGTGCTGCACCACGGAGAGACCCTGTACGGGGTAACCATCAACGTGGCTCCGTTGAAATCGGCTGCTCCGACCGGAATCGGTCAGCATGGCGATGCCACGGCTACCGGTTACTATCAGCAGAAATGGCTCGATCCGTCCATCGATCCTTCGTCAAAAGGCTGGGATATGGGTAAAGATGCCGTATTGATACGTTATGCCGAGGTGTTGCTCACGTATGCCGAGGCTAAGAATGAGTTGTCACCGCTCGATGATGAGGCGTTCAAGGCTGTGAATGCCGTGCGCAAACGTGTCGGTATGCCCGAACTGCAAAAGACGGATGCAAGCAAACCGACGTATTGCGGGACACAGGACGATCTGCGTCAGCGTATCCGTAACGAGTGGCGCGTGGAGTTTGCACTCGAAGGGGGCAAACGTCAGTGGGATATTCGTCGCTGGGGTATTGCCAAAAAAGTGCTCAATGAACCGTTCCTCGGGCTGAAATACAAGCTGGTCGATTCGTCCGATGCGAAAGAAGGAGACGGAGGAAAGATTTGCATTCTCTACGAAGGAGAGAATGTGAAGTTGACCGGTAGTAAGTACGAAGATCATAATTACGTCTATCCCATTCCGCAGGAGGAGCGTGATTTGAATCCGGCTCTGACACAGAATCCGGGTTATCCGAATTAATGCCGTCCGATCGGTATAAAAAGGCTGTCCTGCAATTCTTTTTGCAGGGCAGCCTTATTCACTTTTTTTACCATACAATGAAATATTTGAAATACGTTCTGTTCGGCTTGCTTTTCCTCGTTTATTTTACGGTTTATCGGGGAGCCTTGTCGCACGTGATTACATATCATGAGCAGCATCATCTGTTTCTTTACTCTACTTCGTACCGGCGACAGATCTTCGCCTCCGAAGGCTGGCTGGAATACGTCACGAATTTTGTGATTCAATTCTTTTACAATCCTACGGCAGGAAGCGCTCTATTGGCTTTAATACTTGCTTCCGTTTATTTATTAACAGACCGTATCATCCGAATATTCATCGAAGGGGAAGATTTGTTGCAACCGGCCGTTGTCTCTTCGCTTTGCTTTTTCTTTTATACCATGTCTGTCGATCATTCCCTCAAAACGGTCGTGGGGGTGTTCCTGCTTTTGTTACTGATCAATCTGTTGCTGCTTTTTGTAAGACCGCAACGAAAAATCATCCGTTGGCCGCAGCCGGTCGGCCGTTATGGCCGCATTTGGCTGACCGTAATTTTCCTAACCGTATACTCGGCAGGTGGCTATGTGTTCTTTTTGAAATCGTATTCCGTAGGCGAGCGTATCATGCTTAAGGCCGAGCAGGCCGCCAAGGCCGGAGATTGGAACAAAGTATTGGAATATACCGAAAATTACCTTGATCGCGGGAGAAGCAATCAGCTGATCGCTTATTTTCACAATCTGGCATTGTATCATACCGGTTCATTGCCTTATCGCTTGTTTGACTATCCGCAGGCATTGGGGGTGAAGAGCCTGTATTTTCCGTGGGACGGAAACAGTCGTGAGAGCGAATACGGATACTTGCTTTATGAAAAATTGGGTTACCTTAACGAGGCGCATCGCTGGGAGTTCGAGGCGATGGTCGTGTGGGGAGAGACGGCGCCGCACCTGCTAAATCTGGCTCGTTATAATCTCTCGAACGGTCGTCCGCGCGTTGCGCAGCGTTTTATCAATCTGCTGAAGCAATCGCTCTTCTATCGTGACGAAGCGCTCCGGCTCGAACAGCTTGCCGGTACGTCCGATACGTCGTTGCCTCGAAATGCGCTGCAAAACGTCGACGATATTCCTGCACGTTTTTCCAATGTGTTGAATCTCGGTCCCGAACTCCAGTATTTGTGCGAAAAAGATACGACCAATCGTATGGCTTTTGAATACCTGATGAGCCATTTGCTGCTGAGTAATCACGTGGAGCGGTTTGCTCAAAATCTCCCGCTTATGCGTCGTTTTGCTTATCCTCGTTTACCGCAGACTTATGAGGAAGCTCTTTATATTTACGAACTTGGCGTAGGCCGGGAGAAGGTGTTTGAGATGACCGGCCTTACCGTCGGTGAAGATACTAAGCGCCGTTTCGATCGTTACTATCGACTGGCACAAGCCGAACAGATGGAGGCCTTACAGGCCGAGTTTGGGAATACGTACTGGTTTTACCTCAATTACATCAGCCCTTACGGATCGAAAGTGATCCGTGATTAAACGACAAATTTAGAAACAATCGATATGAATACTCGATCCATTGCATACTTTCTGTTGCTGATTGTTTGCGTGCTTGCCGGATGCGTTTCCTATCATGCTCCCGAAGCACATCGTGAAGCACAGCCGAAGATATATCCCGATTATGCCGGCGTTACCTTTCCCATCAATATAGCTCCGCCCAATTTCGTCATCCGTGATACGGCGGAGGCTTATCAGACGGAGATCGGTTATGCGGAAAACGTGACGATCCTCATTCGCAGCAAAGATCCGACGGTGCATATCCCGGAAAAAAAATGGAAAAGTCTGCTGAAAGAGGCACAGGGCAAGGAGATTTTCTTTCGTATCAGTTTGCTGAAAGAAGAAAAGTGGATACGCTATGCGGATATTATCAACACGGTATCCGAGCATCCGATAGACCCTTTTCTCGTTTATCGTCTCCTGTATCCCGGATATGAATTGTGGAACGAAATGGGAATCTATCAGCGCGATTTGACTTCGTATAAGGAGACTCCGCTGCTGGAAAACCGCGACTTCGGCAAACAATGTGTGAACTGCCATTCGTTCACTCTCAACTCACCTGCGACGATGATGCTGCATATCCGCGGAAAGCAAGGAGGGACGCTGATTCGCCGTAACGGACAGACCGAGAAGGTGAACCTCAAACCGGAAGGGTATAAAAACGGGGCGACGTATCCGGTCTGGCATCCGCAAGGACGTTACATCGCTTTTTCGATGAATGAGATACAGCAGTTCTTTCACGCTTCGGGCAAGAAACCGATTGAAGTGTCCGACCTCGATGCCGATTTGGTGCTTTACGATACGCAGACCCGAAGGATGTTCACCGACTCGCTCGTTTATACGCGGGACTATATGGAGACTTTTCCTGCTTGGTCGCCCGACGGAACGACGCTTTATTTTTGTCGTGCGGCAGCGTATGCTCAGGGAATGCCGCTCGACAGTATCCGGTACGACTTGTATCGCATTCGTTTCGACGAAAAAGAGGAACGCCTGTACGATCTTGAATGCGTCTATCAGGCGTCTGCTTTCGGTCGTTCCGTTTCTTTTCCGCGTGTTTCGCCCGACGGACGATATTTGATGTTTACGCAGTTCGATTACGGGAACTTCTCGATCTGGCATCCTGAAAGCGACTTGTATCTGATGGATTTGCAAAGCGGAGCGATACGTGTGCTTGACGAAGTGAACAGCAACGATGTGGACAGTTATCATACGTGGGCCTCGTCGGGCGATTGGTTTGTTTTTAGCAGTAAACGTATGGACGGACTTTGGGCGCGTCCTTATCTGGCCGCATTCGACCGTCGTACCGGACGTGCCGGAAAACCTTTTCTGCTTCCGCAGAAAGATCCGGAGTTTTACGACACGTTTACGTACACATATAATGTTCCGGAACTGATTAAAGCGCCGGTAGAAAAGAATAAAGACTTTCTGGAGGCGATCGGTCGGGCAGCGCTCCGAACGACTCGTTGAGATGGCTGAAAATAGCGAGAAATAGCGCCTTTGTAAGGATGCCTCCGGAAGTCTCCGCGAAGCTCGCTAAGCCTTCCGTCGATGCACGGAAGTCTCCGCGCGGTTCATTAAGATTTCCGACAACGGACGGAAGTCTCCGCAAAACTCGCTAAGCCTTTCGTCGATGCACGGAAGTCTCCGCGCAACTCGCTAAGCCTTCCGTCGATGCACGGAAGTTTCCGCGCATATTTCTCATTATCTTCGTCTCGTACCGCATTTCGTCCTCAATCGGGTTTTGATGCGTCAGCTCCCGAAAAATCCGGGTTAGATGAACGTCTGATGATAAAAATGATTACCTTTGCCCCCGAATTTATATAACAGGGGTGCCTTACTTTTACAGGCTGAGATCATACCCTTACACCTGATCCGGGTAATGCCGGCGTAGGAAGATGTAGGTTTTTTTGTCTCTTTTTTTCTGTATATTTCGTAGCTCCCCATTTTATTTAAAACGAAAAGAAAATGAGGAAGATTTGTTATGGAGTAGCCGGCTTATTGTTGTCCGGCGTATCGGTGATGGCCCAGGAAAGGGTCGATTCGACAAGTGTGTATGAGCTGAACGAGGTGGTTGTCTCGGCCGTGCAGGCGCGGAAAGAGACGCCCGTGGCGTTTCGCAATGTGTCGGCGGCGGAACTGAGGGCCAACAATACCGGGCAGTCGTTGCCCTATTTATTTATGCAGACACCTTCGGTCGTTGTTACTTCCGACGGTGGGAATGGCATAGGCTACGCATCCATGCGGGTGCGCGGTACGGATGCTAACCGGATCAATTTTACGGTCGATGGTGTACCTGTCAACGATTCGGAGAGTCACGGGGTTTTTTGGGTGAACATGCCCGATTTCGCTTCGTCGGTCGAAAATATTCAGATTCAACGCGGAGCAGGTACCTCGACCAATGGTGCGGCCGCTTTCGGCGCGACTGTCTCGATGCAGACTCAACGTCCATCGCTCAAACCGTACCTCGAAGTCGTTTCGTCGGCCGGCAGTTTCGGGACATTTACGAATACTTTCTGCGGCGGGACGGGACTGCTTTGGGAGCATTTCGTGTTTGATGCACGATATTCGAATGTGCAGACCGACGGGTATATCGAACGCGCCCGGGCGGATATGAATTCGTATTACGGCTCGGCCGCTTATTACAACGGCGGAACAATGATCAAATTCCAGACTTTCGGCAGCAGCGAAGTGACTTATCAGGCATGGTATGGGGTTGATTCGGCCAAACTTAAAACAAACCGTCGATACAACAGTTGCGGAGCCTATAAGGAGAACGGCGAAACGAAATTCTACGATAACCAGACGGACAACTATTGGCAGCATCATTATCACTTGCTCGCTACGCAACGTTTCAGTGACCGACTGAACCTGAACGTAACGCTGCACTATACCGACGGGAAAGGATATTACGAAGACTACAAGGCCGGTGCGAAGTATGCATCGTACAAGCTCGACAATTATGTAGATGCCAAGGGTAAGATTCACAAGAAGACCGATCTTGTTCGTCGTAAATGGTTGAGAAACGATTTTTACGGGGCATTATTCCGCATGAATTATACGCACGACCGGTTGCAGGCTTCTTTCGGTGCATCGGCCAACAATTACATCGGCGATCACTTCGGACGTGTCATCTGGGTTAAGACCTCAGCCGCGCTGCCCAAACCCAACCACGAATATTACCGTAACCGTGGCGAGAAACTCGACTATAACGCTTATGTGAAAGCGACCTGTCGCTTCCTGCCTTCGCTAAGTGCCTATGCCGACCTGCAATATCGCGGCATTGATTACCAAATCAACGGAAGCGATGATAAAGCCGGTGATAAGGTACGTGTAAAGAAGACCTTCTCATTCTTCAATCCGAAAGCCGGGCTTTCGTTCGAGCGAAACGGTCATCATGCTTATGCTTCGTTCGCCGTGGCACATCGCGAGCCGAACCGCGATAACTTCACCGAGAACGGTCCTTCGGCACAGCCTGCCTACGAGACGCTTTACGACTACGAAGCCGGCTATCAGTACACGGGAAGCATCTTCCGTGCCGGTCTGAACCTGTACTATATGGATTACGACAATCAGTTAATCCTTACCGGTAAAATCAGTGAAATCGGAGAGCAGCTGACCTCGAACATCAAAGACAGCTACCGGATGGGAGCTGAGTTGAGCGGAGGGGTAAAAGTGGCGTCGTGGCTCGACTGGAACGGACACTTGACGTTGAGCAGCAACAAAATCCGCAACTTTACGGAATATGTCGATACGTATGATGCAAACTGGAACGACTTGCCTCAAACCTCCAAAAATCTCGGTACGACCGATATCGCTTTTTCTCCGAACCTGACGTTTGGAAGCACCTTCGCCTTCCATTGGAGGGGCTTCTCGGCAGCTTTCATGTCGTCGTATGTCGGTCGGCAGTATCTTGACAATACCTCATCGCGCCAACGCAGTTTGGATCCGTATTTTGTGAACAACCTGCGCATCGGATACACGTTCCGTCCCCGTTTTATGAAAGAGATCGGACTCGACTTGAATATCCGCAACCTCTTTAACGAAATGTACGAAACGAACGGCTGGACATACAGCTATATCCTCGATGGTAAACGTATGACCGATTCCGGGTACTTCGCACAGGCCGGAACGAATATGATGGCACGTGTAACGCTGAAATTTTAAGCGAAGAATATGCTGTTCCGCCGTCCGGACTCCGTATGACTAAGAACATAGAAACTTTTTTACGTAACAACATGGGATATGAATTGATTGAAATCGTTGCAGCCGCGATCATGCTGATCTATCTGTGGCTGGAATATAAAGCCAGCATCTGGCTGTGGCCGGTAGGGGTCGTAATCCCTCTTTTCTATATCTATATCTATTTTGTTAATAAGTTCTATGCCGACATGGGGATCAACATCTACTACCTCGTGGCAAGCGCTTACGGCTGGTTCCGGTGGTGGAAAAGCGAGTCTGCCCTCAAACGGAAAAGCCTTCGATCCGGTGAAACGGCAGTCTTGGGAGCGGCCATACGGTATACTCCCAAGACTTACTGGCCGAAACTGTTGGCTGTTTTTTGTGTGTTATTCGCCCTGATCGCATGGGTGCTGATCCGGTTTACCGACAGCCCTGTGCCTCTCGGCGATGCGTTTACGACGGCGCTCAGCATCGTGGCCATGTGGATGCTCGCGCAGAAATATATTGAACAATGGTGGTTTTGGCTCGTCGTGAGTGCCGTCTCCGCCACCCTTTATTTCTGGAAAGGAATGACCCCGACAGCCGTCACCTACGTTGTTTATTCTATTGTGCCTGTCTTCGGCTACCGCCAATGGCGGAAGATGATGACTTCCGCTATGACGGCGAATCGTTATTCGCGATAGTAAATCCTCTTGACACGCGGCGAGATGGATGTCAGAATCTCGTAAGGAATCGTGTCCAGCTTGTCGGCAATTTCGGTCACCGGAAGTTGGGAGCCGAAGATAATCGCCGTGTCGCCTTCCTGCGCATCGGCATCCGTAACGTCGACCATGCAAATATCCATGCAGATATTTCCGACAATCGGGCAGCGCGTCCCGTTGATAACGACTTCGCCCACCCCGTTGCTCAGATGACGGTCAAGACCGTCGGCATAGCCGATAGGAAGAATAGCCACCCGTAAATCGCGTTGGGCGTATGTCTTGCGGCTGTAACCGATCGAATCGCCTGCCGGTACATCGCGGATTTGCAGAATCGTTGTTTTGAGTGAACTGACCGGCTGTAACTTCTTCGCTTCGCTGACCGAGGCGCTGATGCCGTAAAGCGAGATGCCGAGGCGAACCATATCCATCTGATGTCCGGTGAAACGTTCGATACCGGCCGAATTGAGAATATGTTTGAGTACCGGATAACCTAATCCTGCTTCCAAGGCTTCGGCCGATTGTGTGAAGAGGCGTATCTGTCCCCGTGTAAATTCGTCGTGTTCGGGCGAGTCGCTCCCGACCAGATGCGAAAAAACGGAGCGCACGACGAGTGAACTTTGTTGTTCCAGCCGTTGGCAAATCTCCCGCACATCCGACGGACGAAAGCCCAGCCGGTGCATGCCCGTGTCGATTTTGATATGAATAGGGTAGGAGGTGATTCCGCGTCGTCCGGCTTCTTTCATCAGGGCATCCAGCAGGCGGAAGCTGTACACCTCCGGCTCCAGTTGACGCTCGAACAAGACATTGAAACTGCTAAATTCCGGATCCATCACGATGATCGGAATGGAGATTCCTTCTTTGCGCAGCGCCTCGCCCTCGTCGGCCACCGCCACGGCCAGATAATCGCAACGATGTTCCTGCAATGTCTTCGCCACCTCATACGAACCGGCGCCATACCCGAAGGCTTTGACCATACAAACCATCTTCGTGTCGCGGTGCAGTTTTGAACGGAAATGGTTGAAGTTGTGCACTACCGCATCCAAGTTTACCTCAAGCACCGTTTCATGCACCTTTTTTTCTAACAGCTCCGTGATGCGCTCGAAATGGAAGGCACGTGAACCTTTCAGCAGAATCAACTCGTCGCGGAAGGTTTTCATCGAAGGAGAATGAATAAATTCGTCGGTTGTCAGGTAGAACTCGCTTTCGCGCATCTCGAATGCAGAGCCGTATTCCTTCATGTCACGGCCGATCCCGATGATACGGTCTACTTTCTTACGGCGGAACAGCTCTGCGACTTTCCTGTATAATGATTTGGGCAGCATGCCCGATTGCAGAATGTCCGAAAGAATCACGGTCGTTTTCAGGTCTTTTTCCGCACGGCGGCTCTGCTGAAAATCGAGCGCGATATCCAACGAATTAATATCGGAATTGTACGTGTCGTTAATCAGCTGACATCCGTTGATGCCTTCTTTCACTTCCAACCGCATGGCCACCGGCTCCAGTCCCGCAAAAACCTTTCTGTTTCTGAGTGACGTCGGTTTCAGATACAGCATCAGGGCGATGCAGTGAATCACATCTTCGATCGAAGCGTCGTCGGTAAACGGAATTTCATACGTTTGTTCCAGATTCAGCATCACACAGTGGATTTCGGTCGAAGACTGTTTTTTGTGTATTCTCTCAATGTATAACGGCGCATCCGAATCTTTGCGGCTCCAGCCTACAGCCTTATGCGAGAGGCACGCCTTGTCGAGCGTGTGCGCGATAAACTCATCGTCGGCATTGTAGATTACGATATCGCAATCGCTGAACAGCGACAATTTCTCCATACATTTTTGAGTCGATGAAGCGAAATTCTCCTGATGCGCCTCTCCGATATTCGTGATCATGCCGATCGTCGGACGAATGATGCGTTGCAGCTTCTCCATCTCGTCCGGCTGTGAGATACCCGCTTCGAAGATGCCCAACGTATGCTTGTCGTCCATCTGCCATACGGAGAGCGGCACGCCGATCTGCGAGTTATAACTGCGAGGTGAACGGACAATGTTGAAATCCGTATGAAGCAATTGGTAAAGCAACTCCTTGACGATGGTCTTACCGTTACTCCCTGTAACACCGATGACCGGTATCTCGAATTGCTTGCGGTGGTGTGCCGCCAGCATTTGCATTGCTGTGAGCACGTTCGGGACGATCAAGAAATTGGCATCGGGCATCATCCGTGTTTCCGGCGGCTCATGATGGACGACAAAGCTACGCACGCCCAGCCGGTATAATTCGGGGATATATCGGTGTCCGTCGTTGGTCTGAGTTTTCAACGCAAAAAACAGGGTCGATTCCGGGAACGACAACATACGGCTGTCGATCAGCAGTCGATCGATCATACTGTCGTTCAGGGTGCGGTTTGTTGCGCCAATTATTTTGGCAATCTCTTGGATCTTATACTTCATCATTATTGTTCGGTTTGTAGTCGTTCTATATCTTTTCGTTCTTGCTTGAAACAAAGGTAGGGCATTTTCTCATTGAAACGGTCTATTTTTAACAAAGTTTGTGTCAGGAATCGCCGGTATGCCTCGCTCTGCGGATTAAACGGCCGATGATCGAGTGCTTTGCGAATCTCCTCTGCTTCCTTTAGCAGACAACGTGCAGGCTCATCCATGCATACTTCGACAAAACGCTCCCAAATGTATTGAATAGCTGTTAGTGACGGATGACACATATCGTCGGCATAAAAACGATAGTCCCGCAACTCATCCATCATCAGTTCGTAGGCGGGGAAATAAGCGGTCTGTACCGGAAAACGTTCTTGCAATGCCTCGACAGCAAGGTGTAAGGTCGCTTTACTTAACTGGTTCTCGTGTGCTCCGTCTCGCCAGTGCCGAATCGGACTGACCGTAAACAACCATTGCAGGGACGGATGTTTTTTCTGTAACTTCGCTATCAGTGGTTCCCACAGTGAAACGATTTCCTCGACCGAAAGGCGTGCCCGCTCGAAATATTTTTCCGGAAGCTTATGACAGTTGGCTACCGTTTGTCCTGTCCCTTTTAACCGATAGACATATGCCGTCCCCCAAGTTATGATGATACGGTCGGCCGACGATAACATAACCGCAGCCTGTTGCAGTCGTTCGTTTATCTGTTGCAGGCACTCATCGGCCGATACGGACGAAAAAGAGCTGTGATGAAAGAGACTATGGTATAATCCTTCATACTGAAACAGATCGTCGGACGTGAATGTCATTCCCTCTATCAGTCGTTCAATAGCCATGGCTACCGAAGCAGGGTTATAAAGTGTACCGAAAGGATTGATCTCCGCACGAAACAGACTGCCGGATAAACGCTTCCCGATGGATTCGGCAAAGCAGGAGCCGAAGAGCATCGTCCGGTGTTCGTATGCAAAACGGACAGGGGATCGGGGAATATCGATTTTCGTATAAAGCATCATAGCACTTATGAATAGTCATGCGTTAAAAGTAATGTAGCAAAGTAGCATAAGTGCCGTATTTTGTGTTCTTTTTTATACTTTAACTGCTTTGCTGCTTTGCTATATTTTATGCAATATGACAGGCAAAGAAAAAAAATCTTCAGGGAAATACGAAACATTGAACTTAATTCATGCAAGTTTTGAGATATGTTGTAAAACATATAAATATCATATGGTGCTAAATATAAACAATTTAAGCTATTGTAAGGACGTATTTTTATCTGTTTATCATGGTTTTGGGATAATTTTTTTTGGCTGGTAGGCTGGAAATACAGAACTTTGGACACTTTTTGTTGAAAAACGAAGTGGATAAACTATGACTATACTACGACATGTAAGCATTTTATGTGGCTTTGCCCTTTTTTCGGTTGGAGCGTACGGACAGCCGGTAGGAAGGAAGAAACAGCAGGAACGAGAATTCCCTGCGGCACTAAAAACTCCTGCGATAGAGCGGAAAGTCTCAAAACTTATTGCGGATCGGGTGGATGTAACGAAGAAAAAGATTGTAACGGGAGAATTGGAGTCGGTTACATTTGCGACGCAGGAGGAATTGATTGAAGCAGAAAACCTTCTTTTTCCAGCCGATGAATTATATCAGTCCAATTGGGATACGTGCTGGGTAAATCCCTTTCGCACCAGAGACAGAGATATTGTCATGCCGGATTCGTTCAGGATTGATTGTTCTACCTTTGTAATTCCTATTGACAATGAGTTGAAGATTACTTCCAAGTACGGTCCACGCCGTCGCCGGATGCACCGTGGAATTGACTTGAAAGTCCATGTCGGCGATACGATTCGCAGTGCATTCAGTGGGAAAGTACGAATCAAGAGTTTTGAACGTCGCGGTTACGGAAATTATTTAGTGATTCGTCATCCCAACGGCCTCGAAACGATCTACGGTCATCTGTCGAGGCCCTTGGTTTCCGAAAATGAGATCGTCAAAGCAGGGCAGCCCATTGCTCTCGGTGGAAATACAGGGCGTTCTACAGGTCCTCATCTTCACTTTGAAACACGCTTTCTCGGCGAAGCCATTGATCCAAGCCACATCATCGATTTCGAAAACGGTGTTCCTCATCAGGACTTTTACGTTTTTCATAAAGACTCTTATCGTAACCGGCACAATCTCTATACTTCAACATCCGAACATATCGTTTATCATCGTGTGAAGAAAGGTGAGTCTTTAGGAGTCATTGCACGGAAGCATGGTCTTTCCGTTACGGAGCTGTGCCGTCTGAACGGATTGAAAAAAACATCTGTGCTGCGTGTCGGACAAACGCTCCGTTGCGGGAAAACATCGGCAAGGGTTTCGAAAAAAGCCACACGGCTGAAACCAGCACAACAAACGGTAGCGGATGAAACAGCCGTTGCAAAAGAAGAAAAGCCTGTTTATCATCGTGTACGGCAGGGAGAGACCCTCTATTCGATTGCGCGTCAACATAGCATGACGGTCGATGCGCTTTGCAAGTTGAACCGTATCCGCCCGACGGACCCTTTGCATGAAGGGCAGGAGATTTGCTACCGTGCGGTAAAGCATAGTACAAAGCATGTCGTGAAAGAAGAAACAGAAGAAATGGTTATAGCAGAACATACTGCAAGCGATCAGTTGCCGGAAGAAGATGATAAACGGGGATCGGAGAACGGGATACAGGAGGATAATTCTGTTACGGTTACGGAAAGCAGGCAAACGGTTGCGCCTGCTCAGTCGAAGGTGACTGCCGCAAAGAAGACGAAAACCGCCGCACGTCTGAAAGCGCCCGTTTATCATCGAGTGAAGAAAGGGGACACCTTGAGTGCGATCGCCCGGCGTCACGGGGTGAGCGTGGAGCAATTGTGCACATTGAACAAGATACAGAAGACGACGACCTTGAAAGTTGGACGTTCGCTGCGTTGTTCATGAAGAGGAAAAGAGCGTTTTGTGCCAATTACGGAAGATGTCGCATCTTCCGTAATTGGCACGTTGATGTTATATAAAGTAGAGTTATGGCAGATACCAAACAACAATTTGAGGCGGTGATCAGAGAATGCCGGGAGGTCTTTCAGGCCAAGCTGTCGGACTACAGTCCCTCGTGGCGTATCATGCGTCCCGAGTCGATTACCGATCAGCTTTTCATCAAGGCCAAGCGTATCCGGAGCCTTGAGATGAAGAAAGTGAGTAAAGTCGGCGAAGGCATCCGACCCGAATTTATCGCTATTGTGAATTACGGTGTGATCGGGTTGATACAGCTTGAATTGGGGGCTGTCGATACGTGCGATATCGATGTGCATCGGGCTTTGGAACTTTATGATGCGCATATGAAAGAAATTCAAACACTGATGTATGCCAAAAACCACGATTATGACGAGGCATGGCGGGGGATGCGCATCAGTTCGTACACCGACTTTATTCTGACGAAACTGAACCGTGTGAAGGAGATCGAAGACCACGACGGGAAGGTGATCGCTTCGGAAGGAATCGCTTCCAATTATAGGGATATGGTGAATTATGCCCTGTTCGGATTGATCAAACTGACTTTCGGGGAAGATGCCTAAGCGAATTCTCATAAAAACGATCGCGGAGTGTTGTCGCGTTTTATTGGGGGGGACATTGATCTTTTCCGGTACGGTCAAAGCGATAGACCCGATGGGTACCGCCATTAAGACCGGGGAATATCTCGCCTCATTTGGCATGGAATACGGCAAGTGGTTCGAGTTGCTCTTGTCGTTCAACATCATTGCCGTTGAGTTTATGCTCGGTGTGTGTATGTTGACGGCTGTCTACCGTAAGCTGACGACACTCGGCGTGTTGATCTTCATGAGTTTCATGACGCCGCTCACGCTTTATCTGGCGGTTTTTAATCCCGTGCCCGATTGCGGATGTTTCGGCGACGCATGGATCATTACGAACTGGCAGACATTCTATAAGAACCTCGTTCTACTTGCTGCAGCCGTTTTTGCATGGATGTATTACAAGCAACTGACATCGTTCTATACGTATCGGTCGTATTGGTTTGTCGGGCTTTTTTCGTACCTCTTCTGTCTCGGTTTCTGCTATTGGAATTACAATCATTTGCCGATTACCGATTTTCGTCCGTATAAAGTGGGAGCGAATATCCCGAAGCTGATGGAGGTTCCACCCGATGCACCGCAAGATGAATATGTATTTATTTATCAGAAGAACGGCGAAACGAAAGAATTTAAATTAGAGGACGTTCCGGCCGATGATTCTACATGGACGTACGTTGATGCGCGACTCGTTAAACAGGGATTCGTACCGAAGGTCAGTTCCTTCGGGCTGTTTAACGAGCAGGGAGAGAATGTAGCCGATGAGCTTTTTACCCGGCCGGGTATTGTCATGCTGCTTGTGGCTTACCGGCTGGAAGAGGCAAGCGACAAACATATCGACGAGATCAACCATGCGTATGATTATGCCATGGAGCATAAGCTGACTTTCTATGGCGTCACAGGCTCGTCCGACGGACATATTGCCGAGTGGGTGAAGCATACGGGCGCCGATTATCCTTTTCTGACGGCCGACGAGGTGCTGCTCAAGACTATCATCCGCTCGAATCCGGGGATGGTATTGCTTCGCGAAGGTACGATTCTGGCCAAATGGCATCATAACGACATCCCCGGCGAGGATGAATTAGACACCGTGATAAACGGATACTTGAACGATAACCGTATGGAAAACCGGACAGATCATAACCCTTGGTTATCCGTAATTGCAGCTTTTGTATTACCTTTGCTGCTGGTTTGGATCTACGATTATCTTCGAAACCGTAGATATCGAGGAATAAAGAATACATATAATTAACAGACTGAACAAATGAGGAAGAATATTGTTGCGGGGAACTGGAAGATGAACACCACCCTGCCCGAAGGATTGGCGCTGGCCAAAGGTTTGAATGCAGCCTTGAAAGGAAAGGCCGTACATTGCGACGTGATTGTAGGTGTACCGTTCACGCATCTGGCAAGTATCGTTTCGGCCGTCGACACGATGAAGATTGGGGTGGCAGCGGAGAACTGTGCCGACAAGGAAAAGGGAGCTTTTACGGGCGAGGTGTCGGCTGCGATGGTCGCTTCGACGGGCGCTAAGTACGTGATTCTCGGACATTCGGAGCGTCGTGCATATTACCACGAGACTCCCGGGATTTTGAAGGAAAAAGTGAAGCTGGCGTTGGCACATAATCTGATACCGATTTTCTGCATCGGCGAAGTGCTGGAAGAGCGCGAGGCCGGCAAGCATTTCGAAGTCGTAGATGCACAAGTACGTGAATCGCTGTTCGAGCTATCGGCCGAAGAATTCGGCAAGTTGGTGCTCGCTTACGAACCGGTGTGGGCTATCGGAACGGGCAAAACGGCTACGGCGGAACAGGCACAGGAGATTCATGCACACATTCGCCATACCATTGCGCAGCAATATGGTCCGGAGGTCGCCGACAGCACATCCATTCTGTATGGCGGAAGTTGCAATGCGGGCAATGCGAAAGAATTGTTTGCCAACCCCGATGTAGATGGCGGGCTGATTGGCGGAGCATCGCTCGAGGTAGAGAAATTTATGCCCGTCATTGAGGCATTTTAAAGAAGGCGACAGAGCCGGGAAGACGTTTAATTATGAAACGATATGCGTTTATACTGGGGCTCTTGTGGTGCGGCAACTGTGTGCTGATGGCACAAGATTCCATCGTTGAGGCCCTGACACGAGATGTCCCGGGTCGGGGTACGGTGACGATTCACCAGTCTTCGGCCATCCGTCAGATGATTGGCCGGCCGGTGGCTTCGGAGCATACTGAAGAAGTGAACGGTCGGGTGTATCTCTTATCGGCCGGCTACCGTATTCAGATCTTTTCCGGAAACAATCAGCGCAATTCGAAAGATGAAGCGTTCGGCAAGGAGCAGCAGATCAAGAACCGGTTCTCAGGCTTGTCGACGTATGTGTCGTACACCGCTCCTTTCTGGCGACTTCGTGTAGGGGACTATCTTTCGTACGAAGAAGCGTACGGCATGATGCAAAAGTTGATTGCCGCCTTTCCTTCGTTCCGGAAAGAGATGTTTATTACGAAAGAAGAAATTCGTACCTTCGTTCGGTAAGCATGAAAGAGACCGAAGCATTACTCGAAGTACGCCGGCAAGTGAGCGAGCATTATCGTCAAATCATTGAACTGTTGGGTGAAGATACGGATCGTGAGGGATTGAAGAAAACCCCCATGCGGGTGGCTAAGGCCATGCAGTTTCTGCTCAAGGGATACGATGAAGACCCGGAGGCCGTGTTGGCCTCAGCCATGTTTAAGGAAGAGGACTATAAGCAGATGGTTATCGTTAAGGACATCGATTTTTTTTCTCTCTGCGAGCATCACATGTTACCTTTCTTCGGTAAGGTGCATGTGGCTTATATTCCGAATCATTACATTACGGGACTGAGTAAAATTCCGCGCATAGTCGATATTTTTGCTCATCGTTTGCAGATACAGGAGCGTATGACACTTCAGATTAAGGAATGTCTTCAGAAAACGTTAAACCCGCTGGGCGTGATGGTCGTCATTGAGGCGCAACACATGTGCATGCAGATGCGCGGCGTGGAAAAACAGAACTCACTGACAACGACATCCGACTTTACCGGCTCGTTTCAACAAGCCCGAACGCGTGAAGAGTTTATGAACCTGATTAAAAAATAGTGCTTTTTTGTCTGCCTTTTCGGAGACTTGTATCTTCTCTCTATTAGGAAATAACTTGTTTTTATGCTGCTGAAAATTTATCCCGATCATCCGAACCGGAAAGACATTGATAAAGTGGTGAATGTGTTGCGTGACGGCGGATTGGTGATCTATCCCACCGATACGCTGTACGCCATGGGCTGTGATGCGCTTGATGTGCGTGCGGTAGAAAAGATTTGCCGTATCAAAGGCGTCAATCCGCAGAAGAGCAATCTCTCGATTATTTGCCCGGATTTGTCGTCCGTCAGCGAATATGCACGTATCAACAACCATGTTTTCAAATTGATGAAACGTTGTTTGCCGGGTCCTTTCACCTTCATCTTACCCACAAGCGGCGAGCTGCCGAAGATCTACAAAAGCCGTAAGGAGGTCGGTATCCGTGTACCCGACAATCCGATTGTACGTGAACTGGCCGATGCGCTGGGCAATCCGTTGCTTTCGATGTCAGTCTATGACCGGGAGAGCAACGATGAACCGGAATACTTTACCGATCCGGAGCTGATAGAAGAGAAATATGCCGGACAAGTAGACCTAGTGATTGACGGTGGCTATGGCTGCACGGAAGGATCGACGGTGGTGGACTGTACGCAGGAGCCGTTTTCCATCGTCCGTCAGGGCAGAGGAATCATTGAACTTTGAGTGATCCAAGACGGGAAACAGGCTTCTGAAAAATCACTTTTTCTCTTGCTCTTTTTTACAAGTTCACGCGCTGCTATGACTATGTCGTGACCGAAATGGTCGGAAACGAGGGTCAAGATTGGAGAGGTCCTTCTTTTTTCATGCTCCGGATGAGTTGTGAATATTTTCGTTTTGCCACCCATTCGTCTTCTTCCTGTTCCGAAAGCAGCGATAATGCTTCGATGTTCTGCTGCCCGATAAATTCGGATTTTAACTGAGGATCGGTATCCACCTTTCTCAATAAATCTAATCGTTCAGAGTCATCAAGCATGCCTTGAAAATATCTCCGTACTTGTTCGTCCATCTTTTCCATTTTTTGATAATAGAACGTATAAGAATAAAAAATCCGCTAAGAAGCAACTCGTTTCATGCGAATAGAAAGAGGAGAACGGGGAGTAATTTTTCGAGGGCGATCTTCAGTTTTTTATAGGCAATCCCCATCTGGGTCTCGACGGTATTAAGTGATAATCCGAGTTCTTCGGCAATGTCTTTTTGTTTTTTCCCTTCGATTTTACTTTTGATAAAAATCAGTCGGCATTTTTCCGGCAAGGTCTGAATGGCTTTTGATACGACCGACTCAATGTCGCGTTCTGCAACATATTCTTCGTCGAATGCTTTCAGCGACTCAAATTTCATCTGCAGGGTACGTGTGTATTCCTCTTGGAGCTGCTCGGCCGAGCGTTGTTCGACCATCTTGTGCCGGAGGAAGTCCACGCATCTGTTTTTTACGGAAGTCAACAGCCATCCCGTTTTATTGATATGCCCTTCAAGCACGTCTTGCCGCTCCCACAAATCGAGAAATACATCCTGTACAATGTTCTCCGCATCAGCTCCCGACATGATGTAGGCTTCGGCAAAGCGTTTCATCCGTGCGTAATACGATACGTACATGGCTTTGAAACTTACGGTCAATTGATGATTCCTGTCCAATTCGTTCCTTCTTTTTCCTGCAAACTTACATAAAAAAGCCATTTTTTTGTCATTGCTGCCCGATAAAAGTATTTGATTAGGATAAAAAACAGAACGTCTCGTTAAAATACTTTATGGTGAAAGTGCCCATACCATCTTGATATTATTCAGTTTTATCGGGAAATAAATTCTAATAAAGATTCTCCCGAATTTATATGATTGGGCGGAGGCTTATCCATCGTTTTTAACGGACAACAATGAATAAATAAGAAGGGGCAGGCTTTTGAAGGCTTGGTTAAATAAGTTTGGCTTTTCGTTGTACATCTTTTATCTTTGTCGCCCATAGATGTAAAATGAGAAACATAAAATCAAAACGTATGAAGAAAAAATGTATCGCATGGGCCGCTTGTCTGTTTTTGGCGGCAGGTTCTGAAGTATTAGCATGTACCGGCTTGCTGGTAGGAAAAAAAGCGTCGACAGACGGTTCGGTTATGATTAGTTATTCGGCAGATTCCCATACGCTTTACGGCGAAATGTATCGTTGGCCGGCTGCAACGTATCCGCAAGGCACGATGCTTGAGGTATCGGAGTGGGATACCGGCAAGCCGCTGGGTAAGATTGCGCAAGTGACACAGACATATTCCGTGATCGGAAACATGAATGAATATCAAGTGGCCATTACGGAGAGCACATTTGGCGGACGTCCGGAGTTGGTTGATACAACCGGAATTATGGATTACGGCAGTTTGATTTATATTGCCTTGCAACGTTCTAAGTCGGCTCGTGAAGCGATTAAGGTGATGACTGACTTGGTGGCTGAATACGGTTATTATAGCAGTGGTGAGTCGTTCTCAATTGCCGACAAAAACGAGGTTTGGATCATGGAGATGGTCGGAAAAGGAGTCGGAAACAAGGGAGCTTTGTGGGTCGCTATCCGTATTCCGGACGATTGCATCGCTGCGCATGCCAACCAATCGCGTATCCATCAAATTCCGTTCGATGACAAGGAGAATTGTATGTATGCACCCGATGTCGTTTCGTATGCGCGTGAAAAAGGGTATTTCAAAGGTAAAGACAAAGACTTTAGTTTTGCTAATGCGTACTGTCCCTATGATTTCAGCGGACTGCGTGCTTGCGAAGCGCGTGTATGGTCGTTTTTCCGTCTGTATGACAAAGGGATGAGCAAGTACGAGGCTTTTGTCAGAGGCGATGCGACGAAAGAGCCGATGCCGCTTTATATCAAACCTGACCGCAAACTATCGGTGCAGGATGTACAACAGGCTATGCGTAACCACTACGAGGGGACGAGCATGGATATGACGAAAGATATCGGTGCCGGAGCGTATAAGGTGCCTTACCGCTGGCGTCCGATGCACTTCACCGTAGACGGGCAGAAATACCTGCACGAACGCGCCATCGCTACACAGCAAACGGGTTTTGTCATCGTGCCGCAGATGCGTAGCTGGCTGCCTGATGCCATTGGCGGTATCTTATGGTTTGGGGTCGACGATGCCAACACGACTGTCTTTAATCCTGTTTATGCCTCTTCACTGGCAGTACCCGAATGCTACCGGGTGGGCAATGGGGATATGTTGACGTTTTCATGGAGTTCGGCTTTCTGGATTCATAACTGGGTGGCGAATATGGCATACCATAAATACAGTTTCATGATCGAAGATATTCGTAAGGTACAAACCGAGTTGGAGAACGGATATCGTGAGGTTCTCCCGGCTATCGACAAAGCTGCGTTGGCATTGTATGAAAAAAGTCCTGAAGAGGCACGCCGTTTCCTGACATGGTACAGCACGACGACAGCCGATCAGGCTACCGCACGTTGGAAGAAACTGGGTGAATATCTGATGGTCAAATATATTGACGGAAACGTGAAGAAAGAGCAGGATGGCCGGTTCAAGCGTAACCCGTACGGACTTCCTGCTGCGCCCGATTTTCCGGGATACGACGAAGAATATTATAAGGAAATTGTTCGTAGAGGTGGTGAACAATTGAAGGTACAATGATGTTCTATCATTGAACGATAAAAAAAGACATGAAGAAATTAATAGTAACCGTTGCTCTGGCATTCCTTTCGGCTGCCGGATATGCACAGCAGGGACATGCGTCGGCAGGCGTCAATACGGGATATGCATTGGACCGTGAATCTGTCACGTTCGGCCTTGATTTTCGTTATAATGTGTGGCGCAATGTACGTATTGCTCCCTCTGTTACGCATATGTTTCGTAACAATGGCGCCAGCGCATGGTACATTGATTTCGATGCCCACTATGTGGTATCTGTGACGCGCTATTTTGCGTTCTATCCGATCGGAGGCATGGGAATGTCTGTATGGGACTTCAAAGGGTCTGACGGAAATCGTACCCGTTTGGGATTGAATGTCGGGATAGGCGCCGAACTTTACGCTACGGACGAAATATCGGTGGGTACGGACATGAAATACAATCTGACGAAAAATTATGATCAGGCTTTGGTAGCCGTCAGGGTCGCTTATCATTTCTGAACGGACTGATTGACCCTCTCTTGAAGGACAGGCTTAGAGCGCTTTCCGAAACAAAAGTGATTTATTTACCGAACCGTTGTAAAGTTTTCCTTACAACGGTTCGGTTTTTTATGGCTTATCAGAGATATCCCGTCTCCAACCCCAAACGACTAATTTATGAAAAAGTTACAGGCTGATTTTTACGCCGGCAAAGAAGCTGCGCGGCATGCCTGGTCCGTAGATGTAAGCCGAGTCGCGTGCCGGTCCTTTGTCGAAATCGTCTTGAAAAGCGTTGAACATATTTTGTATACCTGCATAGATTTGCATCGTATAGACGTTATAGATCGGAAAATTATAGGCCAGGCGGCATCCCATCTCGAAGAAGGAGGGTGTTTGAAACGTACGCGGACCGTAGGTCGTTGCTGTCTGCCCTTTGCCGTGTTGCATACGGTCCGGATGGATCGTTGCTGAGGGTTTACCGTTGAACAGGGTTAAGCTGCCATCATCTTCGGTCGGGATTTCGTGCCCGGTCAGCATATTTCCTGTGTAGTTTCCGGAAATCGACAAGGTGAAATCACGTGTAAAGTTAACCGTGCTTACGAAGTAGGCATACAGATTCGGTGTGCGATACATACGGCGCGTTTTGTACGTATCGTCTTCGTGCCACTGCTGTTCCTTATTCCAAAGACTCTTTTGCGCCGTAAGTCCGGCTTGCAGTTGCCATGTATTCAGATAGGCAATCTTACCTTCAAAATTCAGTCCGTACACTTTGGCTCCTTCTGAATTTTTACGTATTTTGAGGATTTGTTTCATGCCTTTCACCACAGTATCTTTTTGGTTGAAACTGAAAGCATCGACAAGACTTGTATAAAATCCTTCGGCCAGAAGGTTCAACTGCCATGCCCCCATACGGTGATACCAATCGATCGACCCGCTGAAACTGTGAGAGGTCTCTTCTTTCAGACCGGGTGCATTTTGCGAAAGAATAAGGTCGCCGCCGGCATTGTCGACGTGCAGGTCTTCATCGAAAATCTGAGGAGCCCGGAATCCTTTGCTGTAACTTAACCGGAAGCTGAAGGCCTGAGACGGGTTGTAACGCAGGTTGACACGAGGACTGAAAATCATGTCTTTCACCAGCGAATGTTTGTCAAGGCGCGCACCGAGAAGGATGCTCCAATGATTGTTTTTCCACTCGTTCTGCAGGAAAGCGCTCCGGGTGTTGACTTTCTGCATGAGCGGAGCTTCCCGATAACCACTTACGTCATCAAGCTTATCGTGTGTGTATTCCAATCCGGCCGTAAGAGTTGCCGGCATAAACAACAGTTGGGGCATCTCATAAGCATATTGCGCACCGAACATATGCGTTAATCCTCCCGTTCGTCCGTACGAAGCCATACGCTTGTTCAGTTCGAGCATGTCTTCATTGCTTAATCCGTTATTGATTTTCGGAAAGAAGTTGGCGGCCAGTTCTTCTTCAATCTTTTCATCGGATATACCGGGGGTGGCTTTTTTCAGATTTTCGATAAACTGATCTTTGGCTTTTTCGATGTTCTTTTTACCTTCGGCCATGATTTCGTTGGCCGTCTTGTCTCCACCTCCGTAGTAGCTCTTACGGTCGACTTTCATGAATGAAGCATATGCATTGAAACGATGTCTGCCGTTCGGGCTGAATAAGCTGTAATTCAAACTTCCAGTGTTGTTCGTGTGTTCCAGTTGTTCGGCTACGTGAGCATTATGAGGTTCTTCTTTAAGCAAATCACCGCCACGGCGAAACTCGTGGGTGTTATGATATTCGGCAGTTAGTTTCGAGTAGTTGCTCGGCTTTACATATGCCCGGAAACCCAGGGTACGACCATCGAGTACAGGCGTTTCGGTATAACCGTCTCCATCGTGGTCGTAGCCCGAGCGATGGCGGGTCTGTCCGAACATCGTAATCCCTAATTTATGGTTATCCGAAACGATAGCTCCATTAAAGTTCGTTGTATTCTCGAAGGTGTTCAATCCGCCTAAAGCACGTGTCTGATGTGAGATACTGGCTGAATTATTCAGCGGTTCGCGGGTGATGATATTGATGGTACCCGCAATGGCTGACGAACCGAACAAAGCGGATCCTCCGCCCCGTACCACCTCTACACGTTCGATCATGTTGGCGGGAATTTGCTCCAGACCGTACACACCGGCAAGTGCGCTGAATACCGGACGCGAATCGATCAAAATCTGTGAGTAAGGACCGTCCATTCCGTTGATACGTACTTGACTGAACCCGCAGTTTTGGCAATTCGTTTCCACGCGTACACCCGGTTGAAACTTCAATCCCTGTGAGATGTCAGTCGACTGCGTACGTTCAAACAGTTTCATGTCAAGTACATTGACTAATGCAGGGGCCTCGCGACGCATCGTCTCGCTCCGGGTAGCGGAAACCACGACCTCGTCGATAGCCAATGCCTCCTCTTCAAGTAAAAAGTTCACTTCAAGCAAAGTGTTGGCTTTCGTAGTCACCTTTTTCGTGACTTTCTTGTATCCGATAAAGGAAACTTCGAGCGTAAGGTCTCCTACAGGCAGGTCTTTCAGCATGTAGTGTCCTGTCGCATCGGTTGTTACGCCGATAGTGGTGCCTTTTACCTGGATGTTGATATAAGGCAAATGCTCTTTTGTAGTGGCATCTTGTACATGACCGGTAATGTTGGCATCCGTTCCACGTTTAATCTGTTCCGGACTGTCGTTTGTTCCGTCGGCAAGCATCATCGACGGGAGCAAAAATAAAGCAAAAAGTATACGATAAAATGATTTCATAATTTGTTTTTGTTGGGATGAAGCACATCCTTTCATACCTTGCCCAGCATTGATTGACTGTGTACTGTAAGATGTAAATAGTCGATAACGCTAACGCATGGCACAAGACAAGAATGGTCTCCATCTTAATGAATAAAGATATAATAAAATAGAATATTCCTGTTCTGATAATTTATATATCAGGATATACGACGTATTTCCATACCGGATGACGGTATGATTCCTGTTGTCCGGCACTCATGAGGTCGGACAGGTGAAAAATAAGTTTTAACAGTGAGGGGGCCCCCGCAGCGATAAGGAAGTTGTTTCCCGAGTAATGCCTTTATGAATCGTCGGGCTGACGATGATGCCGGAGAGTCGTGTAAAAGGTTTACAGAAAGCACCCGGTAGAAATGCCAAGATTAACCATGCGTTCAAAGAGGTGATGGTTACAAAACCTGCCGATGTATGAGTATGATTTCCCGTGTCGGGCGCATCGGAATAGGGATGCGAATGGGTAATCCATCGGCCGTTGATGCGATGCGTATGGTAAAAGAGCGTCGTACTGCCCGCATATCCTATAAACAGGATAAGCAACCAGATGGTCGTTATCTTTTTTACTGTCCGCGTCATGTTCATCGTCTCGCTCTATTGGTATGGGTATCATGGCTTCCGCATAATACGAAAATACCCGTTTCAATTCGGCTGCAAAGTAAAAACATTCATTTGGATTATACAATCCCTACTATTGGCTATATGTCGTTCGTCGATTGCATGCGATGAAACACCGTCACTCTGCAAAATTTCTTTTCTTCTTGCAAAAAAACAGAGAGAAGACGTTGTCTATACCGAATATGTTATTACCTTTGCCCCCCTTGATTTACATATAGAAAAGGACAACGAAAAAAAGATGGAAAATGTCAGCTATGCTTTAGGGTTAAGCATTGGTAATAACTTTCGCGCTTCGGGCATCAAGGAATTGAAAATGGACGACTTTCTCAAGGGATTGAAGGATGTTTTTTCCGAAGCGGAGCCCGCTATCGGTTACGACGAGGCCAAACAAATTCTCCATGATTTTTTTATGAAATTACAGGCTGAAAGGCTTGAAATAAATAAGCAGGCCGGTGCGGAGTTTTTACGTATCAACAAAGAAAAGGCGGGCGTGGTAACGTTACCCAGCGGTTTGCAGTATGAAGTACTGAAAACAGGTGATGGAACGAAGCCGAAAGCTTCTGACAAGGTGAAATGCCATTATCATGGGACACTTATTAACGGCACCGTGTTCGACAGTTCCGTACAGCGCGGTGAACCGGCAACGTTTGGCGTATCGCAGGTGATTCCCGGATGGGTTGAGGCGTTGCAATTGATGAATGTGGGCTCCAAATGGCGTCTGTTCATCCCTTCCGAACTGGCCTACGGGGAACGTGGAGCCGGCGAAACGATTGAACCCAACAGTACGCTCGTGTTCGAGGTTGAACTGCTTGATATTGTATGATAGGAATTGATCAATAGATAATAATAAAGAAAATGAAGAAAGTAAATGTGTTAATGACGGCGGCTGCAGTGGCCGCAGGGATGGTAATCACCTCGTGTAATCAGCAGGGTGGAGTAGCAAATGTGGCGCTAAGCGCTCCGATCGACAGTGCAAGCTATGCGTTGGGTATTAACATCGGAAGTAACCTGAAGGAAAACCTGAAAACGTTCCCCGGTGAAAAACCGGTCAATCACGATGCTTTTATGAGCGGATTGATGGCCGCAATGAAAGACTCGGCAGCCATGAAAATGACTCCTGAAGTGGCTCAAACGTATGTGAATGACTATGTCATGAAGATTCAGCAGGCTGATGCTGAAGCCGAATTGAAAGCCGGTCAGGATTTCCTCGCAGCCAATAAAACAAAGGAAGGCGTTATCACGACCGAAAGTGGTCTGCAATATAAAGTGATCACCGAAGGTACAGGGGCAAAACCGACGGCTGAAGATCAGGTAAAATGCCATTATACGGGCAAACTTCTTAACGGAACCGTATTCGATAGCTCGGTACAGCGTGGTGAACCGACAGTCTTCGGGGTAGGTCAGGTAATCCGCGGTTGGCAGGAAGTGTTGCAATTGATGCCTGTAGGATCGAAGTATCAGGTGTGGATTCCCTCCGAACTGGCATATGGTCCTAACGGCGCAGGTCAGATGATCAAACCGAATGCAACTCTCGAATTTGAAGTAGAGTTGCTCGAAATCGTGAAAAAATGAGAAACATTCGCATCATGATCGCAAGTGTTACAGTTATCGGAATGATGGCTGCAACGTCTTGTAATACGACGAAGACGGTCGTGGCTCCTCCTGTTCCTCAGGAACCGGTAATGGTTTCGGAACTCGATACGGTAAGCTATGCGCTGGGAGTGAACATCGGTACAAGTTTGAAGGAAAATTTAAAAACATTCCCCGACGGCCCGGTTAATATGGAAGTCTTCACTGATGTTTTGGTGAAGGCGCTGAAAGGGGATACTACCCTGATGATGAATCCGGAGGATGCACAGAATCGTATTCAGAAATATGTCATGGCTGTACAGCAGCGTGAAACCGAGGCCTTGAAAGCCGAAGGGGAGAAATTCCTCTCCGAGAACAAAACGAAAGAAGGCGTTGTTACGACTGAAAGCGGTCTGCAATACAAGGTGCTTACCGAGGGTTCGGGAGCGAAACCGACCGAAGCCGATCAGGTGAAAGTACACTACACCGGCAAGCTGCTTGACGGTACCGTGTTCGACAGCTCCGTACAGCGTGGTGAACCGGCAACTTTCGGGGTTACGCAGGTGATTCGCGGATGGCAGGAAGTGTTGCAACTCATGCCCGTGGGAGCCAAATATCAGGTATGGATTCCGTCCGGGCTGGCATATGGAGCCAGCGGAGCAGGTCAGATGATCAAACCTCATGCAACGCTTGAATTTGAAGTAGAGCTATTGGAAATCATCCAACCTGATCACACAGAAGGCACTGAAAAGTAAGCGCACGTACAGGAAAAACGATAGAGAGCTACCTCCACAAAAAGGGTAGCTCTTTTTTTGTGGTTAAGCGGTGCAATGGTTTTTTGGATTTCTATTTATGAATAGAAAGGATTTTCATGTACCTTTCCTTCCGTGAGTTTTTCTAAAAAGAAATCTTTCTTACAACTTTCGAATAACATGATTAAACAACAGATAAAATGAAAAAAAACATTTCTTTCCTTTCTATTACTCTTCTGATGTTACTCTCTTCGTGTTCTTTGCAGAAGAAAAGTACAAAAGAGGAGATTTACGCGCAGATTGAGCTGGGGAATCATACCCTCGCAAGAGAACAGATTGATCGTGTCATGCAAAATGAGCTGCTTACCGAAGAAGAGCGAAAGGCTTACCTGTTTACCCTTGACTCGTTGCACAGAGTGGAGCTGGATTTCCGGAAGACAAGAGCCGAGGTGGTCGATTGGATTAAAAAGAATTGCGGATTCATGCCTTCCGATTCGCTTTTGAATGCATGGGAACAATCGAATGTGTTGGAATTTCGGACGATTGACGGAGAAAAGCGTTATTTCCGTAATGCTGCGCCCAATATTTTCAGAGTAGATTCCGCGGCACGGGCACTCTCGAAAAACGCCGTCCCCCGGTCGGATACGCCTCGCGATTCGCTCCTGATCGATGCTTTTACAAATAAAACGGCAACCGATACGAAAGGGAAATACCTGCTTCCGAAGAGAACCATCCGTCTGCGTTATACTCTCACGGTCGAACCTAATGCGGTGGCCGACGGTGAAACGCTGAAAGTATGGCTTCCCTTTCCCCGAAAAGATATAGAACGGCAGACAGACGTTAAACTGTTGTCGACGACACAGGGAGAGTACACCTTGTCGGACGACCGTACCGTCCATACAAGTCTGTATATGGAACAACAGGCAGAGAAAGATCAACCCGCCGTCTTCGGTTTCGAGGCCGAAGTGACGTCGCGTGGCGAATGGTTCGATCTGTCGGAAATTACGGTGAAGCCCTATAACGAAAGGAATGAATTATTCATGACCTACACGGCCGAACGGGTTCCACATATCCGTTTTTCGGCGGATATTCGCCAATTAACCGACAGCATCACGCGCGATGCCCGTACGCCGGTCGAGACTTTACAGGCCGTCTACGCCTATATCACGGCTCATTATCCGTGGGCGAGCGCGCTGGAATATTCGACGATTGCCGATATACCTGCCTATGTGATCAAGAACCGCAAGGGCGATTGCGGGCAGGTCGCCTTGCTGCTAATTACGATGTTGCGTTATAAGGGAATCCCGGCTCGCTGGCAGAGCGGATGGATGACGCATCCGGGAGAAGTGAATCTGCACGACTGGGCGGAAGTCTATTTCGAAGATACGGGATGGGTACCGGTCGATGTGTCGTTTGGACGTGGCGGACCTGTAGCGATCACTCCCGGACGATTCTTTTTTATGAGCGGTATCGACTCGTATCGGCTGTATATCAATTCGGACTATTCGGGCGCGTTCTATCCCCCGAAAGAGTTTCCGCGAAGCGAAACGGTCGATTTTCAACGAGGCGAAGTGGAATCCCGCCATGGAAATCTTTATTTCGACCGATGGGAGTATGATATGGAAATCACGTATCGGTAAAAAAAAGGTTGGTTAGACATACTGCGACTAAAAAAAGGACGCGAGGAGCGCGGGGAGGCGTTTCAAAAAAACGTATCTTTGCGATGTGGAATTAAAAAACAACAGGAACCATGAATAGAATCAACAGAAGAACAGCCATCAGGACAGTATTGGTCGGCGGTGCGGCCCTCGCAGCCGGCGGTGTGGAAACGATGGCGCAGACAAAGCGGAAAGACCGGACAGCGGCAAAAAAAGAGCCCCTCAAAGGAAATATCCGTCACTCCGTAAGCAAATGGTGCTTCGGCGATTATCCGCTCGATGAGTTTTGCGTGATATGCAAAGACCTTGGCATCGAATCCATCGAACTGTTAGACCCGAAGGACTGGCCGGTCGTTCAACGTCACGGTCTGACGGTCGCCATGGCGCAAGGAGCCGGATTGGGAATAGACCGCGGATTTAACGATCCGTCGCTGCACGACGAACTTGTGGCAAGCTACGAGAAAGTGATTCCAATGGTGGCCGATGCGGGATTAAAAAACCTGATCTGTTTCTCCGGACGGCGCAACGGCGCGACCGATCTGCAAGGATGGGAAAATTGCGCCAAAGGACTCGGGCGCATTATGCCGACAGCCGAGAAGTACGGCGTGACCGTGTCGATGGAGTTGCTTAACAGCGTAGGCCACAAAGATTATCTGTGCGACCATACGGTTTGGGGCGCGGAACTGTGCCGGCGTGTCGGGTCGCCCAATTTCAAGCTGCTTTACGATATTTATCACATGCAGATCATGGAAGGCAATATCATCGACAACATCCGCAAGTATCACGAATATATCTCCCATTTCCATACGGGAGGTAATCCGGGACGTGCCGAAATCGACGAGACGCAGGAACTTTACTATCCGGCCATTATGCGGGTGCTGTTGGAGACCGGGTATAAAGGTTTTGTCGGACAGGAGTTCGTGCCTAAACAACCGGACAAAATCGCTTCGCTCGAAAAATGTATCCGCATTTGCGACGTGTAAGTAACAGAACCGTCGGTATGTGGAGAAGGGTGCATTATATATAAACCGCGAATGAAACAATAAAAAAACGAATGAAACCGATTACATTATTTTATCTGGAGAACTGCCCGTTCTGCAAAAAAGCGGAAGCGGCGATCGGCGAGCTTCAAAAGCAAGACCGATACAAGGACATTGAAATCAACCGGATCGAAGAATCCGTACATCCCGAAATTGCCGACAAGTACGATTATTACTACGTCCCGACATTTTACATCGACGGAAAGAAAGTGCACGAAGGCGGTATTTTTCCCGATGAGGTGAAGGCGCTTTTAGAAAAAGCATTGGAAGCGTAGCAGCCTGTTTCGTCCCGAAACACAGTTCAAATATACCGGTATGAATCTTTCCGGCCATGGCCGGAAGGATTCTTGCATTGAGCTGTGCTTTCCCGTTGCGACGGAAGATAGGAAAACATTACGCTACGATTTTTCAGGAGATCATGACAGGGGTATCTCTTCTTTTTACCGATGGATAAACGTCCGTACAACTCCGTCTCCCGGTTCGACCATAGTTACGGCGAAGCCTTTCTTTTCAAGCAGCTCGATCAGCGGAACGGGTGGAAAAGGGGTGAGCAGTTCCATACATTCTCCGGCTTGTAAGCGGTTGGCTTCTTTCATTACAAGCTCTTTTGGATGTTCACCTTTTTCGAGCACGGGGCGTACATCGAGGGTAAAAGTGATTGCTGTGGGGGCTTTTCCAACCAACGCTACGCGAGCGTTTTCGCTTTCGATAAGCGAGTTTTCGTCCGAAATGGATTGTCCCGCCGCTTGACGCAACGAATTGACCATCTCTACGATATTTGCATTCCCTACTTTGGCTGCCTGCCGGAGCGAAGTGACTTGAGCAACCGTGCGGCGCAGGATGGGATTCTTCAGTGTCGCAAAGGCGGGAGAGAACTGAAGGAGCAACTCCTCCAGTTCGGGGTAATGCGTCAGCAGCTCGCCCACCTTGGTTTCCGGTGTAATCAACGGTTTATTTCTGTGCATAAGACAAGAGCCGTTGATCGCCTTCGAGAAGGCGAAGTTGCGTAATATCTTGCGTTACTTCCACCACACCCAGATAGTCGCCGTTTTTGTTGCGCACGGCAGTATATTCGATGTAGATGAATCGTCCCATGAAATTCGAGAGCCAGAAGACAGCCTTGTTCTCTTTGCCATTCTTGAAATCGGTCAGAATCTGTTCGACGATGTGTACGCTTCCGGGCGGATGACACATGCGCACGTCGCGTCCGATGATGGAACGGTTACGCTCGAACACCCGGTTGGGGCTGTGCGAGAAGAAACCGACTTTATCATCCTTATCGACGAATGTAATGTCGACAGGCAGATGAATGAAGAGTGCTTCCAACTCTTCGATGCTGAATACACCGGACGAGAGGCGGATGGCATCGGCCGTGATGTATTCCTGTTTTTCGATCTGTACGCCGTCGGGTCTCCACTCGTCGGTAGGATCGAACAGACAGTAACCGAATTCGGGTGTTTCCTGATAAATCTTATACCATTCTTCGTCGGTAAACGTATCCATGGTCATGGGCAACAGGATTTCTTCTTCTTTCATGATCATGCCGGAAATCATCTCGATTGCCGGATCAAGTACGAGCTGTACGATCGAATTCAGTTCCTCGGCACTTCGGAAAGGAGTCGCCAGCGCTTCGAAGGAGCCTTTGAGCAGTTCGCGTATCTCGTCGTGCTTACCCCACATCACCTTGGGAGGCCCCGTGATCTGATGCTTTTCCAGATACGGAAAAATAAGATATTCTTTTCGTTTATAATGCTTGTCGATGTCGGCCAGACTGTTGAAGACGGCACGCAGTTTCAAGACTTGGTCGGCCGCCTGCGCGTCAGTCAGCTGCGCGGCTTCGTTCTTCAGCACCTCGTACCGGTCGAGTTGCTCGCGGATAGCGCGGTTCTCACGCTTGAACGTATCGACCGGATGTCCCGCGGGGATCGGCTTGGCGCCGCGTTGGTCGATACTTCCGTCGAGTACGGCCGTATGCAGGTCGCAAAACGCGAGAATCTCATCTTCGCTCAGTGCACCGCTTTCAATCAGCTCCTGTTCTACTTCCACGACTTCGTTGTACGGAATCGAACTCAGTACTTCTACGAGACGATTACGTAAGACATCAGGGTTGTCTCCTTCATGCAACCGAAGGAGCAAATGCCGCAACATCTCTTTGCGTTGCGACGAGTTATTAATGAATTCACTCATGATTTTTTTTAGATATGTAAACGGATTTGTTTGATTTTCTGCGCCGAAGAGCTTATTTATTCCTCGCCGCGGATCATCGTTAATAACATTTTGAAGCGTTCTATGGCCTTCAGCGCATGCGGATGATTAGCCGGCATGATGATGCAGTCGCCTTTTTTTAATACGTGCGGCACACCGTCGATGCGTATCTCTGCTTCACCGTCGAGCACTTGCACAAAAGCGTCGAAGGGCGCCGTGTGTTCACTCAATCCCTGTCCTTTATCGAACGAGAAAATCGTGATGTTTCCCGCCCGGTTTTTTGTCACCTGTTTACTGATCACGCCGCCCTGCGTGTAATCGACCGAGGCCTCGAGAGCTATCACGGTCGCTTTGTCGAAAGTTGTCATCGTATTTATTTTATGATTCGTTTTACAAGCGCAAAGATAGCTCGATCCTTACCCTGAAAATGTAATCTATGTGACAGTTGGGCGGATTTTTAGGAAAAATTCAGGTTAAAAAGAAAAAAACAGATACCTTTCCGGCAAGGTCAGGCATCTGTTTTTGGGGTAAGCATCAGAATCCCGGTGTAGTCTGTTTAAGTAGTTCGTTCGAGGTCAGCTGATTCTTGGGAATCGGAAAGATCGTATTGTCACGTGTATCGACCGGCTTATCCCACCATTCGTTACCATAGCGTTTCCAACGGATCAAGTCGGTACGGCGGTGACGCTCGCCCAGAAATTCGCGTCCCAGTTCGTCGACGAACTCATCCTCCGTCAACTTGGCAGGGTTAGCCTCATAACTGTTAGCAGCCCATTTGTCGGCGGGGAAATTACGCTTCCGCACGGCGTCGAGCATTTTGGCCGCACCTGCCTTGTCGTTCTCGCGGAACATGCACTCGGCTACGATATAATACATTTCAGCCAGCCGAATTTCAGCGACCCAGTTGTTTTGGAACAAGTTTTTGCTTTCGGACAACCACGGAAATTTTATCAGGCGTACCCCGGAATTTTCTTCACCCATATTTACATGTGAACCTTTCGAGGTCCCTTCGGCGCCTTCCGAAAAACGACCTACCTGATCGACATAACTCAAAGGTTTGCCATTGTATTCTTCCGTTCCGTTCACTTTCTCGTCAGTAAAGCCATACCCCTTTTGAGCATCGAAGGCATACTGTTGACCGATCAGGAAGAATCCGTCGTACGTGCCGTCGGCATTCGTGCGGAACGGCTGTTTACGCCGATCGTCATTGCTGAACTTTTCGTAAGGTCTGCCCAATTTATAGGTATATGGTTTCCCCTCTAAATCGCGCGAAGGTGTCAGGTGGATGCCGTTCCAACCTCCCCACGTGTTGCCCAGCGAATAACGCGCCTGATAGTGCATCATGGCATTGTACATCCAACTGAATTCATAAACATTTTTCTTATGTGGGAATACCCACAGATTTTCGGGAGATCGTCTGTCGGTCAATCCATCGGCAAACGGTCCGCGATAATCCTCATCGAGTTTATATGTTCCATACGCCCCGTCGATAATATCCTGTGCTACCTTACGGGCATCGGCATAGCGATTCTGGCCGATCCATGCCTCAGCATTCAGGTATAACCGAGCCAGTAATGCTGCAGCTCCGGCCTGCCCGAATCGTCCTGCCATCGTTTCTTTTGGCAGTGCGGGAATACTCTCCTTTAGCTCTTTTTCAATGTAGGCAAATACTTCTTGTGGCGAGGACTGTCCTACTTTCGTCTTCGTATCCATTGGGATTGGAACGGAACGAAAATAGTCAATCAGAAAGAGATAGTACCAACTCCGCAACGTACGCAACTGAGCAATGTAATTCTGCTTGTCGGCATCAGTCAGACCATATTTGACAAAATCAAGCCCCGTAAAGTCAGCAATATAATTTGTACACTGTCCGATACCTTGATAGGGGCCTACCCATCCGCCGTTGATAATTCCTTCTTCCTCTGTCCATGTATGTCCGTGAGCACGTATCCACTGACCTCCGTCGTATCCGTGCTTGCCTTTCTGCGTCCAGACAAACTGATCGGCAGTCAACTCCTGCAGAATCCAGCGTGAGCCGTCCCAACCGCACCAGTGTCCATGTTCGAAGGGACGGACAAGAGCAGCTTCAATCGAATTTTTATCCTGATAATAGTTTTCGGAAGCAATGTTCGAAAAGATCTCTTCCTCCAGATCCGTACACGCCAATGCAGCCAATCCCACACCTGCGATCATTAATCCTTTACTTATATATTTTTTCAACATGGTAATTCTGTTTTATAAGATTAGTATGAAATTTGAATACCGAACGAAAGATTCGTGGTAGAAGGATAAACATCCAAATTGCCGATCCCCGGCTCCAGCCCGACGATATTTACCCCTGCCGGGTCGATACCGGAATATTTCGTCAAGGTAAATACGTTCCGTGCCGTAGCATAGATACGCAGGTTTGAAATGTATTTGCAATTGACTTTCGGTGTATATCCCAGTGTAATGTTATCGAGTTTAAAGTAGTCGCCGTTTTCAAGGAAATAATCGACGATCTGCTTTTCTCCCTTAATCTCAGCGTTGCGTGTATAGGCATCGCGGATAAGATTCACTTTGGGCTGAGCTGTCAAACCGTAATACATCTGATACAGATTAAGAATCTTATAGTCAAATTTCCCGCGGAAGAAGAGTGACAAGTCGAAGTTCTTATACGTAACGGTATGTCCCCAAGACATTTCCCATCGAGGCATCCCATGTCCGAGCGGTACACGATCTTTATCGTTTTTCTGTGAAGCCAGTTTCTTTTCTCCGCCTACGATACCTTCTTTCCAAATCATAATCTCACCCTTTTCATTTACACCGGCATACCGGCCACCTCTGAACGTACCGATCTCCATTCCCTCACCGAGAATCTGTGCACGTCCGGGATTACCGGGCGAAGGTAGATCATACACGTCGCGGTCTTCCCCTTTAAATTCGTCGTTCGACCATGAGTCGATTTGCGTTTTAGCCCACGACACATTCAAGTTCGTCGTGTAATTGAATGTCTTCGTCTGAATAGCGTTGTAGTTAAGCATTAACTCTACTCCGCGTGTACTCGTAGAAATCACGTTGGTGTACATTTTATCATGCAGATAAGGCGGTACCGATACATCATATTCATAGATCAAGTCGTTGCCTTTGCGAAGGAAAAAATCGAGGCTACCCGACAAACGTTGTCCGAGCAGAGCATAGTCCACACCCAGGTTATACGAGATCTGTTTCTCCCAATGCAAGCTCGCGTTAGAGTTATTACCCGGTCCCCAAACCTGAATCCATTGTCCGTTCCGATCCAAATATTTTCCGAATCCGCTGTAAAGCGATAACGACCGATAGCGTGGGAAACTCGAGCGCCCCGTCTCACCGTATGACAGACGCAGTTTCAAATCATCCACGATCTCCGTTTGCTGAAAAATGGGTAGACTGCTTAAACGCCATGCCGCCGAAAGCGCCGGGAACAATCCCCACTTATGATCTTTTCCGAACTTGCTGCTTCCCTCGTAACGCAACGAAGCCATCAACAAAAGAACGTCTTTGTAATCGTAATTCAAACGTCCCAGAAAAGCTATGTTCTTTTCTTTCTCTTTTTCCGACCACATTCCCAGACGGCCTTCTTTCGTGTTCCACTGGCCGGTTCCGAGGTTGTTATACTTCAACGCATCCGATGGAAAATCCATATTCTCAGCACCGTATTTTTCCCAGTTAAATTCTTGATAAGAATAGCCCCCCATCAGTTTGATATTATGTACATCCTGAATCGTTGTGTAATAGTTGGTGATCCATTCGAGGGTGTAATCCTCCCATCTTTCGGACTCAAGGCGTGCGCGTCCTTTACGACTGTTGGATATCGATTCCTGATGTGTAGACGGATACCATTCGTAACGTTTTAAGAAGCGTCCCTGACGTGCCACCTTCAACTCCGTATTCAAGTTCGAAAGTATATTCAAACGGGCTGTAAAATCGATCGTACTGTAATCGTTTTTTCCGAAGTTGTCGCGGTTTTTGAGCCTGTCGACGGGGTTCCATGTGTCATATCCCTTCAGAAAAGTATATTTGCCCGGATCTTTCGGATCCATCACCGGTATTGTCGGGTTGAGTTTGACAGCTTGAGAAAAAGCATTATAATCCGTATAATCTTCCTTCGTCGTACGATACGACAAGTTACCGATAATATTCAATAATCCTTCCAGCGTAGTATGATTAAAATTCGCACGTACGCCGTATTCGCGTCTGGCAGAAGCAATGTCGATCGCATTCTTGTCTTTGTAATCGGCCGAGATGCGGTAGATTGCATTTTCGCCTCCTCCGCTCAATGAGATGTGATGCGTGTGTCCGAAATTATTTTTGCGGATCAGTTCGTCGTACCAATTGGTGCGAGCGCCACGGTCTTCGTCTCGCTTGTTTTGCAGAAACTCTTCGGCCGACAGGACATCGGGTTTTCGGTATACTCTATCATGTTCGATGTAAGTATCGTACGAAATAGAAGCTTTGCCCGCTTTCCCCTTTTTGGTCGTAATCAGCAAGACACCATTTGCTGCACGTGATCCGTAGATCGCTGCGGCCGAACCGTCTTTCAGCACGGTAATAGATTCGATATCTTGATTTGCGATCTGTCTCAGGTCTGCCCCGGGCATACCGTCTACCACCACCAGCGGAGCACTTCCCCCTTTAAACGACGTAGAGCCGCGCACCTGAAAGTTATCCATCGGATTACGGTTCGGGTCGGAAATAGCATAATTCGAGATTGTCACTCCCGGTATTTTCCCGTCTATCATCTGTAACGGGTTATTGGCTGCGCCTTGTAGGAAGTCTTTACTCGTCACGGTCGTTACGGCCGAAGTCAGGTTGCGGCGCTCCTGCGTACCGTAGCCTACGACGACGACCTCATGCAGCGCCGCAATATCTTCTTTCATAACAACCTCAATCACCGTACGGTTATTTACCGGTATCGTTTCGGATTGCATACCGACATACGAGACATGCAACTTTCCGTCCGATGCCACGTTGTTCAATGTAAAGTTTCCGTCCACATCCGTAATCGTACCCAGTGAGGTACCCGATATCAGAACCGAAACACCGATTAACGGCTCTCCTTTTACATCTTTCACATTACCGCGAACGGTAATCTGTTGTGCAAACACACTTACGGGAAATGTCCATAACCAAATAAACATCGCCCACTTCATCAGCTTTAATGATTCCCGCTTTCTCATTCTTTCATTTTTTAGACTTGTTAAACAACTTATTATTCTCAATATATGTGCTCTTTATTTTTTATTGTTGAATGCTCTTTACTTGCCGATTGTGGAAAATACGGTTCTTTTTTACAAGTGTTAAGATGATCCCCTCCGAATCGATATTTCTCAATATGATCAGAGATTTATGTATATATACTTTATCTTTGGGGTATGATTTAACCATTCGAACAACCATCTTTTTGTATTTATCATGGCCAATACAAGATGTGAGAAAAACTATTCCTGCATTATACCGATGCAAAAATAAAACAAAACAAGGATATTTTGAAGAATTTTCTCATATTATAGAACATAATTTTGACAACGAGCTGTTGGCAAAATTGTTTTGATGACAAGTCGTATAAAAAGCACGCATTATATCTCTTAGGCTTGGAAACTTGTGTTAATCTTTTGCAAATATGGGATTACTTCTTCTTTTTCCGTTTCGGATTGGCAGGGAACCAGCCTTTTTCCACACGTCGGGCTTGTTCGAAAATCTCGATAATAGACCAGAAGCACGAAAAAGCGACAACTCCCGCCAAGGTCGATAAGAAAAGATGGTCGAGCAGAACCGATGCTCCCGTCAGTGCGAGTCCGGCTACTAAAAACGCCCACCAGCACCCCGTACCGAAATAATATTCAGCTTTGATGACAATCGGATGAAAAAGTCCGATGATAAGAAACGTTGAAATACCCGTTGTTAACCCCCAAAGGTTGTATGTAGTAAGAAATTCCATGAAGATTTCCGATTTTAAAACGCGATGTTAAGTTTTATGCCGAACTGCAAAGGTCTGCCCTTTTGCATGAACGACTTGCCGAATGATTTGAAATAGAAAGCCGAATAGTCCGTATCCGTCAGGTTCTTTCCCCATACCTCGAACGAAACGATGCCTTTGCGTATGCCGGCTTGTGCGTGCACGGTAGCATAAAACTTCTGTGAGATATCATTCTGTTCCGTCCAGTAAATATCTCCCGCACCGTTACATTGTGCCGCTGCGAAGCATTGGTCTATCCGGCAATGCTTCAACGATTGAGCGTATTGCAGACCGATGCCGAACGTGTGACGTGGTGTATATGGGATACGACGGCCGGCGAAATCGGTACGTCCGTCGTGATAATCGCGAAACGTAGCATGCGTGTAGCCGTAGTTCAGGTCGGCAGTGAGCGTGTGTGTCAGAACGGCGCGTAATGATCCTTCTGCGCCGTAACTCCGGGCTTTTCCGGCATTCGTCAGGATACGTCCGTTTCCGCTGGCCACGAATTTCGTAACCTGCAGGTCTTCGATATCCATATAGAAAAAGGTGAGCTCGGCATGAAGATGATCGCGTATCAGCTCGCTTTTGACTCCCAGTTCGTAATTCCAGCTCGTCTCAGGACGGTATGTGATCACATCCTTAACGGGCATCAGTTCGGTTTTCGGAATCGACGGCACAAAATTCCGGAACACGTTCATCATATCATACTGCATCCGGGCTTGCATGATGTCGGCCGACATTTGTACATTGTATCCGCCCGTTTTATATCCTTTCGATGCCGAGAGATAGGTCATCGTGCGTGGAGAGCACTCGTATTTTATCGATACCTTCGGCAGTACCTGCCATAAGTCCGACGATATCGATTCGTCGACTACCGAAGCCGGATAAAGGCTGCTGATATCTTTCGGTTCGGGGATTCCGGGTGGCTTTTGCATCGTCAGGTGCATTTTGGATTTGGCGTTGTAATGCAGTTTTTGCTTTTCATAATCGATCCGGATTCCCGCTGTCAACGAAAGTCCTTCGACGAACAAGTTTTTATACGTCGATTGATGATACAATGCCGCGCCGTACGACGGCATGTCGAACGTGCTGGGCATATCGATGGATTTGTCCGTAATAACGAGCGAGGGCATCTCCGGGTTCATCGTTTTCAACCGGTCGAAAACAGATTGCAGATTTCTCTTGATGCCGTCTTCTTTAAATTCGACCGGTGCTTCCGTATGCAGGCCGGTATAAAATCCGTATACTCCGATCGACCACTGATAGTGCTTGCCGCTACGGTTCTTGAGAGAAAATTCCTGACTGACGGCATGCTGCTTCTGTAGCTGATTCAATACAAAAATCGAAGCCGGCGAAAAGTCCTGATCCATCTTCATATCGTCATCGAAGTACTGATAACCGGTCGTCGAAGCGAAGAGGATTTTTTCCGTTTCATGTGTTAGCGAAAGGCTTTGGTTGAGCATTGTCCGGCGATACGATGAAGGGTCATTGATATTTACCGATGCCACGTTTCCTGTCTTTTCGTCGTACAGTCCGTAAGGAAAAGCGCCTTGATCGGCATATTCACCCGAGAGCGAATAAAGGGCTTTCAAACGGGGATTGATCTGCCAGTGCAGTTTCAGATGTCCGCCGGCTGTTTTCTCGTCGTCGGCTTTTTTTCCTGTGTAAACATTTTCAAAAAAGCCATCCCTCCGACTGTAATATGCTCCTATCGATAATCCGAACGAATGTCCCGGCTTCATATAGTGCGATCCTTTAACACGAAACTCTCCGTAATTCCCATACGAAACCGAAAACTTCGTGCCCTGATAGTGGAGGGGCGAAAGCGTATGTATGTTGATAATCCCTCCCATGGCATTGCGGCCGTAGAGGGTGCCTTGCGGACCTCGCAATACCTCGATGCGCTGGATATCCGGCAACTCAAAATCGAATGTGCTCTTATCCGGATAAGGAGCATGATCGACATATAAACCAACTGTTTGCCCGCTACTTCGTGCACCAACCCCTCGAATATAAATGGCCGATGTCAGTTTAGCCCCATAGTCGGGAATATATAGATTCGGAACAAATGTGCGAATATCTTTCAACGATTGCATTTGACGACCTTTAATCTGTTGGGGGGTAAAGATAGAAACGGCACCCGGTAACGTACGCAGATCATTCGTTTCTTTCATCGATGAAGTGATGACTATTTCATCGATATTATACGTTTTCAGCGTATCGGGTTGAACATCCTCCTTCTCTGCCCATACCGACTCCACCGACATTCCCATGCATGCAAGCCATACCAGCCAATAAAATTTCTTCATCCTTAAACTTTTTTTGAGTTGCAAAGGAATATAAAAACGTCTGTTACGACAATCACTACATGTAGTGATTTTTTACTTTTTGTCCGGTCGTATTTTTTTTATACAGTTGTCTGTTTGCATGTTAAGGATTTGATGAGAGAACACGAAAAACCTCATGCTATCCTTACATGCTTCTCTTTATTTTTCAGTCGGGTAATTAATTTGGGTAAGTTGATTTTTTTCAGCCTCAAAAAAACAGTTCATATTTTGTCGCATTCCTCATCTCGATTCTTTCCGACATTCTTTGTCTTATCCTCGGCAACAAAGATGTTTTATCATTTACAGACAACTGGATAGTTTCCTGAACGAGAGAGGACTTTCTGATTGCTTCCGTCCAATGACATCATCACGATGCCGAAGTCCATCATATCAGTTCTTCTCGAAGAAAATAAAACAGACTGTCCGTCCGGTGTTATTTCAGGATTCTCATCTCGATATTCTGCCTTTGTCAACCGAGTTTGTTTGCTGCCATCCACATTCATAATAAATATTTCAGGTTTGGCATTTTCCCATGACACATAGACGATTTTACGCCCGTCCGGTGTCCATTGTGGATTCTGATTTCCATGGGGGGGCCAACCCGGCCACCTTCGTGGCGAGACCGTAAAAGTAAGTTGTTTCTGATTTCGTCCATCACTATCGGCTATAAACAGTTGCGCTTCTCCCTCGCTCCCTTGAGCAGAATATACGATTTTATCTCCTTGTGGAGACCATTTCGGAGAAGAACCATTATGAATAATCAATTGACTGTTGCCCCTGCTGATATCCATTTTATAAATAGAATGGCAGGCTTCCGTCGAAGCGCAATAGGCCATATATTTTCCATCCGGAGAAAAACTCATCGTGCATATATCGCCTTTTGTCTTCAATGATTGTCGCGTATTTTCCGTCATATTGTACAAGATTAAATCGTGCTTTCTAAAGCCTTCACCCGAATACTTTATATACGCGATCTGCCTGTCATCGGGCGACCATGCAAGATGGCCGAATTGTGCCGCTTCGGTTGGTCCGACATGATCGATTAAGGTAAGACCTGTACCGTCCGTATTGACGATATACAATCCGTATTCACTACTCATTCCAACGGAATTGTCCGGATTAGTCCACGTTTTGAAATTGACGGAAGTAAATAGTAACTTTGTCCTGCCGTGAGAACATACGGGCTTTTGACATGCCACTGTTTTATCAACTATTTTTCGCAATCCTCCTCCTGATTTATCCATAGTACAGAGACTCCATACCGAACTACCGTCAGTGATTCGGGCAAGGAATGCTATTTTTGCATAATCCGAGGAGGGAACGATAGGAGTTTCGTCGTTCGGATTTTCAACCATGTCGCATTGGGAAAAGGTAAAAAGGCATCCCATGCTGATTAAAAAAGATGTAATTTTATTCATAACCTTTTGTTGTTTAAGTCTGTATTAATGTTTAATTTGTTTTTACGGATTTCAGTTATCCCTCAAATATACGCGTTTGGTCTGTTTTATACAAATATTTTTTTTGCTTGATATTGTTAAAGTGTTGTATGATTAAGTTTTATATGCGTAAAAACAGAGAGAGAGAAAATGTTGGAACTATTGGAGGAAACGGTCATTATTTTGCAGGTTTTTGGAAAACTTGGTCGAAGGGGGGAAAAAAGTAAAAGCAACTTTTGTAAAAAAGTTGCTTTTACTAAGATTTTAATAGGTATTAGTTTCTAAGGCAAAAAGATTGTTTAGGTTATCACACGCAAAATAACGGCGAATCACACTAATTCACAAATAAATTATTATATTATAAAACATGTTTTGGAACTTGTTTATTTCCCAAACCCTTTTTCACTACTCGTATTTCGGTGGAATCTGACAGCCATTCCCCGTGCTGAATCAATGATTTGTCCGTTGCAGTAAGCCAAAACCCCGTTGACAAAAGTCTTTTGAACGGCATGATGAAATATTTGCCCTTCCATGGGCGACCACCCGCAATGATACAGGCTGTTTTCGGGTAAAACAGTCCACGCCGTGTGCGGATCGACTAATACAAGGTCGGCATAGTATCCGGGACGAATGTATCCGCGGCGGTCGATGCCGAAGAGGCTCGCCGGATGATGGGACATCTTTTCCACTATTTTTTCGGGTGTGAAGACACCTTGATAGGCCAATTCGAGCATGGCTGTCAGTGAGTGTTGTACCATCGGTCCTCCCGATGCCGCCACAAGGCACGAACCCGCTTTTTCAGATAACAGATGTGGAGCGTGATCGGTTGCTACAATATCAATCGTGTCGTCCGCTACAGCCGCACGTAAGGCCGTGCGATCGGCCATGGTTTTGACGGATGGATTCCACTTGATACGGTTACCGTAGGCCGCATAATCTTCGTCGGAGAACCATAAATGATGGATGCAGGCTTCGGCCGTGATCTTTTTTTCTTCCAGTGTTTTGCTGTTATCGAACAGCTTAAGTTCTTTCGCTGTCGACAGATGCAATACATGCAGACGTGTCCCCAATTTATCGGCTAACTCTACAGCCTCTGACGACGAAGCATAGCATGATTCTTCGTCACGTATTTTGGAGTGAAAAGAGGCTTCTAATTCCTCTCCCAATCGGTTGATGTAAAACGATTTGTTGCGCCGGATAATTTCTTCTTTTTCTGCATGGACGGCGATCAGCAGGTCTGTTTCTCCGAAAAAACGTCGTAGCGTCTCCGGATGATCTACTAACATATTACCGGTCGAGGAGCCTAAGAATAACTTCAACCCGGGGAGCCGTGTTTGATCAAGCTTGTGAATTTCTGTAAAATTATCGTTTGTGCCTCCGAAGAAAAACGCATAATTAGCTACTGAAGTCTCAGCCGCACGTTGCATCTTCCATTCCCATTCGGACAAGGTGACTGTCTGAGGCTGCGTATTGGGCATGTCCATGTAGGTCGTTACTCCTCCGGCTACGGCCGCACGGCTTTCGCTGGCAATGCAGCCTTTGTGTGTCAGTCCCGGTTCGCGAAAATGTACCTGATCGTCAATCACGCCGGGCAACAACCATTGCCCCGAAGCATCAATGATCACCGCTCCTTTCATGTCTGCCTCCGAGGGGAGGCTCTCTCCTTTGTAAATTGCTGAAATAAAATTTCCTTCAATCAGCACCGAACCGATGTATGAGCGCCCCTCGTTGATGATCGTGGCATTCCGGATCAAGGTTTTCATGATGCTTCTGTCTTTTTTCCGTGACCGATAGCTGCATGATTCTTCTTCTGCGGATATTTGCGAAAGAAACCTCGCCACTTCAGTTTCAATACTCCGAATAAGGCTTCTCCGAAGATGGATGTGTTCATTTTCGAGGTGCCTAACACGCGATTTACAAAGATAATCGGCACTTCTATAATTTTGAAGCCGCACCGGTAGGCCGTATACTTCATTTCGATCTGGAAAGCATAGCCTTTAAAACGTATCTTGTCCAATTCGATGGTTTCGAGCACTTCCCGACGATAGCATTTAAAGCCGGCTGTTGTGTCACGCACTTTCATACCGGTCACGATACGCACATAAGTAGAAGCATAATATGACATGAGCACCCGTCCGAGCGGCCAGTTCACGACATTGACCCCGTTGCAATAGCGCGAACCGACTGCTACATCGGCTCCCTGTTCCGTACAAGCTGCATACAACCTCGGCAGATCATTCGGATTGTGGCTGAAATCGGCATCCATCTCGAAAATGAAATCGTAACGATGTTCTATCGACCATTTGAAGCCGCATATATATGCTGTTCCCAAACCTTGTTTGCCGGGTCGCTCAACGAGATGCAATTGCTCCGGAAACTCGTTCTGAAGTCGTTTAATAATCGCGGCCGTGCCATCCGGCGAGCCGTCGTCGATAATCAGGATATGAAATGCTTTCTCGAGGCCGAAAACGGCCCGGATGATGTTCTCGATATTTTCTTTCTCGTTGTACGTCGGAATAATGACAATGCTATCCGTTTTCATACATTATATTTATATATGCTGCGAAATCTGATGCCTGAACTTTTTCAGAGGAGGCGTGTTGTTTTTATTTGCTTCACAAAGGTAGAAAATAATTTTTGAAGGCCTACGGATTGGAAGATATTTGTTAAAATTTTATTTTCTTACTCGGCTTACTTTCGTTATGAAACCGGTCGAGGGCTGTCACAACGTACGTATACCTGCCCGTAGGGTCTGATATGATGCGGTAGGATGGCTCGCTCGTCACGGCAAGAATGGCAGAGGCTCGCCCGGTGTCGCACTTTTCATTTTGAGCAAAACGGTAAACGACGTAACGGAAGACTTGTTCCGGATGACCGGAATGTTGGGGAGCATCCCATCGCAGTATGATCCCGTCGGTAGCACGTTCGATCCGTACATTACGCACGGCATTGGGGGCTTGGGCGTGCATGTGTGTATAAGGAGGGATCAACGCCGGATAGCGGTGCCAGATACGTTTCAGGCTGTCTACCACTCCACCGTTGTTCCACAGCAGTTCATTGGCAGGCCAGAGCACATGCCCCTGTACGTGTTTCGACTCGCGTTCTTCGAGCATTTTGGGGGTAAGCTGTCGGGCTTCCATTGTGCGCTTCACGCTTTGTCCGATATAAAGCGGGACATGGGTTTTCCGATTATCCCACCAGCGAATCAAGGTTGTATAATCGGCCGATTTATGTCCGATCTCCCAATAGAGTTGCGGTGCACAATAATCGACCCAGCCTTTTTTCATCCAGAGCAGGACATCGGCATACAGATCGTCATAATTTTGCAGTCCGCGCGTGTTGCTTCCGTGTTTGTCGGAGCTTTTGTTGCGATAAATTCCGAAAGGACTGACTCCGAACCGTACCCATGGTTTTGTTGCAGTGATGGTCTGCTTCAGCTCTTGAATGAGACGGTTCACATTGTCGCGCCGCCAGTCGTTCCGGTTACTGAGGGTATAACCTGCCGGTTTGCCGTAGCGTTCGAAGCTCTCGGCATCGGGAAATTCTTCGCCTGCCACCGGATACGGATAGAAATAATCGTCGATATGAATTGCGTCTACGTCATAGCGATATACGATATCTCTTACCACTTGTCGGATAAATCTTCGGCAATCTGGAATTCCGGGATCGAAGAGTGTCAATCGGTTGTATTTTACAAACCACTCAGGGTAGGTGTTGCAGATGTGCGTATCGGCAAAATCCGTAAAGTCGGTGGTTCCGGCACGATACGGGTTCAGCCACGCGTGAAACTCCATTCCACGGCGATGACAGGCGTCAATGAGGAACGCCATCGGGTCAAAATCCGGCTCGTCCGGGGCAACCCCTTGCGTACCGGTCAGAAAACGGCTCCATGGTTCGTATTCGGAAATATAAAACGCATCGGCTTCAGGACGTACTTGAAAAAGGATCGCATTGATGCCGTAATCTTTCAATCGGTCAAGCCGTTCATTCATCAGTTCGCGGAAGGCTTGGGCCGAGAGGGTGCGGTAGTCGTTCTGATGGACTGTTTGAATCCACGCTCCGCGAAATTCCCGTTTGGGATACAGCAGCTTCTCCTGCTTTATCATCCGTGAAGTACCGCATGATGAACAGAGGACAAGCAAGCCGAACAGAAGAGGGGAGAGAGAAAGTTTGATATTCGATAGACGACAGTTATTTTTCATTGTTTGCATGTTTTTGTATTCGATGATCCGAGGGTGATTTTTTAACGATAAATCATGTTTTTTGTTTTGTTTCCGATGGATTCCGATTCGATCGTTTCGATGGGGTGAAATCCGCTTGAATCACTTCTTCCAGTCCCTTACGCAAGTCGTATGACGGTTCAAAACCGAGCGCTTCGTGTAACGGTTGCACGTCACAAATCCAATTACGCTGTTTTAGAATATTATACTTGTCGGTATTGAGGGTCGACGGACGGTTTCGCAAACGGCTGATTCTTTCGGAGCAGAAACATACGAGATACGCGAGTCTTAATGGAATACGCGCATGAAAGACATGTTTCTTCCGAAGCAGTTCCTGTATCAATCCGGCAAATTGCGTATCGGTATGGACATCGCCGTCGGCAACAAAGAAGTGCCGGTCTACGATCTCTTTATTTTCCAATGCGAGGAAAACGGCTTTGGCCAAGTCTTTCACATAAATAAATGTGAGCCGCTGAGGGATTTTTCCGACTTTAAAGTCGAATCCCGAGCGGATACTTGCGATGGCCATTCCGTAATCTTTGTCGCCCGGCCCATAGACGCCGGTAGGTCGGAGAATGATATAGGGGAATGCTTTCTGTTTTCTCACATAGCTTTCGGCCAGCAGTTTACTTTTTCCGTAAATGGTATCCGGTCTCTGCGGGTCATCCAGCGAGATGGGGCGGAATGTTTGCTCATCACCTTTGCCATAGACACTGAGACTACTCATCAGCAGGAATTTTTTCGGATGTTCGCTGGTTGCAGCCAAGGCTTCGAGCAGGCGGCGTGTGTTTTCGGCGTTGACCTCGAAAAAATCGGCCGGATGCACGGCTTTGGTCAGCCCCGCGTTATGCACGACAAAATCCCATGCTCCGTACACCGAGATATGCTCCTGCAGTTGTTTGGTCAGCATGTCGACATCGTTGTAGCGGAGATCAATACAATGTATTTGGTTTTTCGGCAAACGGTTCAGCGAGCTGCTTTTACGCACACCGGCCCACACTTCGTAACCTCGTGCAAGGGCTTCCCGAACAAGGAAGCTTCCGATGAATCCGCTTGCTCCTGTAATCAATATTTTCATCGGTACAAAGATAAGCACTTTTAGCCTACGGAAACAAGATAGGGGCTATGAATATTTTGCGGTGGTCTGCCGCTCCGGTACGGGCTGTTGCTTACAAGCACCTCTCTTTCCGTGCAGAAAACGAATGATGCGGCAAGGCGGTATCAACAATTGAGCTTCACCGTCGTAAAAGAAAACAGTGAAGATTACGTCATGGTTTGTAATTTGTGATACCGGCTTATTCGGAAGAATTGCTCTTTGCTAACGCTCGTTCAGCGAATAGGAATCAGGTAAGACAGTTTGGCCGAGAACACCTGAGGGGAGGCTTTGGAAAAAACGTCTTGACGGCGAGTGTTGTAGAAGTCTCCCAACGAATAGTAATAGCGTGCTTCGAGCTGAAAGCAACCGATTCCGGTACGTATTTCAAGTCCCGGCCCGCCGCACAGTCCCCACGCAAATTTTTTTTCGGCCGCCATCGTATGCTGAGCATTTGTTTTATTGGGGGTTGCTCCCCGCAGGTTTTCTTCCGTGCTTTCACCCGTCAGCCATCCAATTTGCGGACCCATATTGAAGAAAAAACGCACCCGTTCACTACCAAAATAAATATGCGTTAAAAACGGCATTTCGATGTAGTTCATTCGGCGGATGTATCGATAATCAAGATACGTTTCGGGATTGGGATAACCTTCGGGCGCTTCGAAACGTTCGTTCCAGCCCTGCTGCTTGAAGTTGACTTCGAGTTGCAAGCCGAGGTTTTTTTCCGTGGTCCATCGCACCGTCAACCCTCCGTTATACCCGAATAGCATTTGTTGCTGTACCTTGGGTGCAAAAAACACTGACGAAGCGTTGATGCCGCCCGAAACCCCGGCTTCCCATTCCTTACGAAACGTTTCCTGCGCCCGGACAGGGCAGAAAAGCACGACAACCAGACCCACAAAAAGTAAAACCCGTCTTTTCGTCCTCATTCGCTTCGTACGATGGATAAGTCTTTGTTGTAATGCACAAAATAGAGATTCATATTCATGAATCCGCCCCAATTGTTGGTACGCGTATCGAAGCGCAGACCGGTCTGCAGGCTCTTGTAAGGCATCTGCCGGAGATAGTCTTCGAAATGAGCACCGAGTTTACAGATGGCGCTCATGAAGTACATGCCCGTGTCGAATCCCAGCATCGCATAACGGGGATACGTCTGGCTCATATTTTTTTTATACCAGTATCTGTATTTGGCGTTGAAGCTTTGTGTCTGCGACGAAAAACTGTTTACATAAAACGGCGTATAGATATATGTACTGAGTGCAAAGAAATCTTCGATACATTCATTGGCATACGTCTGCCATTCCGGATAGCCGAAGAGTGTCAGTTGATAGCCCTGACTCTTGTCGGCCAGCATCCGTAACGGCCCTTTGATTTTTACAAGCGCCTCAAGCGAACCTGATAAAGGCATGACAAGATTCGGTTTCGTGGGACTCAGCACGCCGACAAGGTCGTTACGGAAAGTCCGTTCGTTGTAGTTAATCTCACAAAATGAAATGTTTCTCTGGGTCATATCAGCCTTGAATGTGCGGATGAACTCCATTTTCGGTTCTTTATCACCCGTATTGACCAATATCACATTGTAATTCGCAAACAATGTGCAAGCACGCATGGTCGCATAGGAATAGAGGTACGACTGAGGGGTATTCACCTGAAAGACGTAAGCATTACCCGAAGTAACCCTGTCGCTCTTCGATGATAACGGGATAACATATCTGATCTCATGTTTTCTGGCGTAATCGGCAATCATTTCAATTTGTTCGTTGGTAACGCCTCCGATCATCAGATGTACATCCGTCAGACGTTCGTTCTTGAGCACTTCCCGGGTTTTCTGTATGCCGTCACCAATATCAAACACCGACAGGTCAATCGAGCAGCCCATCTTCTTCAAACTGTCTACCGCCAGCAGAAATCCTTCATAATACTCAACGATACGCGCCGAATTTTTTGTGTCACCCGTTTGAAACGGTAATAGTAAAGCGATCCTCGCAACATCGACCCGCTGCATCTCTTTCCGATACTTAATCAGAGCATTGATATCGAATTCATTCGCTTCATGCGCTTGTGTCGTGACCGTTTCTTCCGTTTCCATCGGCACCTTGATGACCATGCCTGCTTGCAGCCCGCTTTTCAACTCCGGGTTAAGTTTGATCAGCTCACTGCTGGTCGTGTTGAATTTCTTGCAAAGGCGATACATCGTTTCTTTCTTCTTGACTTTATATTCAATTTCTTTCGTGACCTTTTGGATCGCTCTCATCGGCAACGATTCGATCCGGGTGGCCGGAATACGGATGGTCTTTCCAGCAGAGAAAGTCAAAGATGTCAATCCGGGATTATCCCTTGTAATATCTTCAGCATTAACATTATATTGTTTTGATATACCATACAGCGTTTCACCTGCACGGATCGTATGATACGTGTGCAAGTCTTCTGTTCCCGTAGCGGGATGATCAGATACATGTTTCTGAGGGATTTTCAATATCTCACCCACTTTGATATAGTCTCGGCTTGTCGGATTGAGGCGATAGATATCCTCTATATCAACATTATACATTGCAGAGATGGCATATACAGTCTGTCCGCGTTCAACCGTATGGTGAAATATATTTTCGTCTTGTCCGTTATTCGTAAGAAGTTGGGACCGATTTTCCTGTGCGAACACAAACGTTATCGACAAGCTGACTAAAAAAGTGAGCAGGTGAATGATAAATCTGTTCATTGTTCTTCTATTATTTTTTAGGCAAAGATAGCATATATTTTTTCATCCGGACAACCGATAAAAGAAAAAAGCGCGTGAGGGAAAGTGGGTGAAGCCTTCTTGTCGTTGTAGGATAAAGTTGTATTTTTGTAAGCTGATTCGGAATACGTATGCAAAAAAGAATGTTTAGGATAATCACAGGCAGTATGCTCCTACTGATACTTTCAGGAGCTAAACTGTGGGCACAGTATCAGGTCGAGGGTAGCACCAAAAAGCCGTTGAAAGTGGTGGAAAATACGGCATATAAATTGCAGGTCTATTTAGTCTATGGCATGGAAGGGGTGACGATCAGATATACTTCCGCCTCTGCTTCGCATCAATGGTTTCGTTATAAAACGAAGGCAACCGTTGAAGATGAATGGGAAGCTGTCCCTGCAACACAGAACGGAACAACTTCGACGGTGATCAATCCGGCGGAAGGATACGGCTATTTTGTTAATGACGGGGGGGATGAAACATTATGTTTGGCTAATCGATTACAGCAAATATCCGTTTAACATCAACCATCTGAAGGTTGACGAATCATCCGATCCCTGCTCGGGCTTACGTCTTGCCGGCACGGTGGACATGCCGTCGTTAACATACTTTCTGCCGGACGGAAAAGAAGCCGAGGTCAAGCGCGAGTTTGAAGTAAGTTATCTGACGCAAAAATGGAGTGAATCCGGAAAACAATTTATTGAAGAGTTGGCGATGGATACGCTCAGAGGAAATCCGTTCGGTACGCAAATCCGTCCACCTCTACGCGATACGAAAATTGAATTGACGGGAGATTTGTTTGCACGTCACTTCGGAGTAGAACGATCCGCTGCGACCGATTTATTTAAAACGGCAGCCATCGAGGTACATGCCGACACGCTTGTTTCGTCGGAAAGCAAAACGAATCTATCACGAAAGGACGGAGAGTTGCTCGCTCCGGCCGATGTTCATTTTAAAGCGTATGCCAATACTCCCGTCGCTTCGCTGTTCGTTTGGCAGATTGTGAAGAAAGAACCGGCAGGCGACAGACCGCTTGTCCGTTTTACGGAGCCGGAGATGGATTATACGTTCGATACGGCGGGCGAATATAAGGTAACGCTCGAAGTGAGCGATCGCTCGGGAAAATGTACGCACAACGAGACATCATACCATATCCATATTACGGAGACCGTCGTTAAGGTTCCGAATGTATTTACTCCGGGCGATTCGCCGGGAGTGAATGATATTTTCAAGGTGGTTCATAAGTCGGTGGTACGTTTTCAGGCGTGGGTATTCAATCGATGGGGAAATGAATTGTATCACTGGACCGATCCGAATGAAGGATGGGATGGTAAGTATCGCGGAAAGTATGTACCTGCGGGAGCTTATTATTATGTGATCGAATATACGGGAACCGACGGAAAAACGCATACACTGAGCGGAGATATTAATGTCGTAAGATCAAGTAGAAGAAACAGTCAAAAACCCTAATGAAAAAAGACATAAGCACAATTATCATTGCTATTTCGCTGACTGGTGGGATCGGCCTGACGGCATGCCTGTCGGTCGGTTCACAAGACTCGGAGCAGGTGATGCAGGAACGGCCGGCTGTTTCGTCGGTCACCATGACGCCTGCTGTCCCTACGCATGTTACATTTTGCGGAGAGAAAATCGATCTGACCCGATATAATATGTATGAAAGCATGGACAGAGAGTTGAGCAGCTTCACTTACTTTCACTCAACGACCATGCTGATGATCAAACGGGCAAACCGTTATTTTCCCGTGATCGAACCGATCTTGAGAGCCAACGATATCCCGGACGATTTCAAGTATCTGGCCGTTATCGAGAGTCACCTTGATCCGCGAATCGTTTCTCCGGCGCGGGCTGCGGGCATATGGCAGTTTATGGAGGCAACCGCCAAACAGTACCAATTGATTGTTACCCCGACAGTAGATGAACGGTACCATGTGGAACGTGCTACGGAAGCTGCCTGCCGTTATCTCAGGGAGGCTTATGTCAAGTATGGCGACTGGGTTTCGGTGGCCGCATCGTACAATGCCGGAATGGGGCGCATCTCGACCGAATATGCTCGTCAGAACGAAGCGTCGGCACTGAATTTGTGGTTAGTCGAAGAGACATCGCGCTATGTATATCGGATTTTCGCCATCAAACAGATTTTTGAGAATCCGTATAAATATGGCTTTGTGCTACATACGAAAGATTTATACCGTCCGATTTCATGCGAAAAGGTGATCGTTTCAAACGATATTCCCGATCTGGTAGCATTTGCCAAATCGCATAACATCACGTATGCCGACCTGAAACGTTTTAATTCATGGTTGAGAGATACGAAACTCGTCGTCAATGGGAAAAGCTTTGCAATCTTGATTCCGAACAAAAAAGACATGTATTATAACGAACCGAACCAAACGGTGCACGATAAACGTTGGGTGGTACGGTAAATACCGGCTACGGAATGTTTCAGTAAATAATTATGGCGAAAAAAAAAGAAAATAGTCAAAGCGAGCAGATCGAAAGGGGAAGTATCGGCGTCTGGGGAGCACGTGTTCACAACCTGAAAAATATTGATGTCGTACTGCCCCGTAACAGTTTATCCGTGATCACTGGGATGAGTGGAAGCGGTAAATCGTCGTTGGCGTTCGATACGATCTTTGCCGAAGGGCAACGACGTTATATCGATACGTTCTCGGCGTATGCACGAAATTTCTTAGGGGTGATCGAACGTCCCGATGTAGATAAGATCACCGGATTGAGTCCGGTGATCTCGATCGAACAGAAAACGACGAACCGAAACCCGCGTTCAACGGTCGGGACGACCACCGAGGTATACGACTTCTTACGTCTGCTCTATGCACGTGCCGGCGATGCCTATTCGTATCTGAGTGGCGAAAAGATGGTCAAGTATACCGAAGAACAAATCTTGGAACGGATCTTTCAAGAATACAAAGGCAAGAAAACCTATATACTGGCTCCGTTAGTGCGCAACCGAAAGGGACACTACAAGGAACTGTTCGAACAGATACGCAAGAAAGGTTATCTGCATGTTCGTGTCGATGGCGAGTTGCAGGAGATACGTCACGGCATGAAGTTGGATCGTTATAAGATGCACAGCATCGAGGTAGTGGTCGACAAGATGATTGTTTCCGCAACCGACGGGCAACGCCTGAAAGAAAGTCTCCGTACGGCAATGAAGCAAGGCGATGGATTGATCCTCCTGCTGGATGCCGACCGTGACGAGACGCGGTATTACAGCCGGCGACTGATGTGCCCTGTGACAGGACTATCCTACAGTGAACCGGCACCGCATAACTTCTCGTTCAATTCCCCGCATGGAGCATGCCCACGCTGCAAAGGACTCGGAGAAGTGAATATTCTGGACATGAAAAAAATTGTCCCGGACCCTTCCATGAGCATTTATAACGGAGGTATCGTGGCATTAGGGAAATATAAAAAGTCACTCATTTTCTGGCAGATCGAAGCACTTTGCGAAAAACATGGTGTCACGATCAAAACACCTATTAAAGAGATTCCCGAAGAAGCGATGGATGAGATTATGAACGGTACCGAAGAGAGGATTCATATTCGGAACGAATCGATGGGAAATTCCGGCTATCTTTATGCTTACGAAGGAGTTGTCAAATATATCCTGATGCAGCAGGACGATGATGCTCCGGCTTCGGCGCAGAAATGGGCAGAGCAGTTTATCAGCATGACGGAATGTCCCGAATGTCATGGGCAACGCCTGAATAAAGAAGCCCTTCATTATCGTATCGATGGCAAGAATATTGCCGAGCTGGCTCAGATGGATATAGCCGAGTTAGCCCGATGGGTAAACAGGATAGAGAAGAAAATGTCGCCCGTGCAACAGCAAATTGCGGTGGAGATATTGAAAGAGATTCGTTCCCGGCTTGAATTTATTCTGGAAGTCGGCCTTGATTACTTGTCCTTGAACCGACCTTCGTCCACCCTCTCCGGGGGAGAGAGTCAGCGTATCCGACTGGCTACGCAGATCGGCAGCCGATTAGTCAATGTGCTGTATATCCTCGACGAACCGAGCATCGGACTACATCAGCGAGATAACAAACGGCTCATTGACTCACTCAAGGAATTGCGTGACATGGGTAACTCTGTGATTGTCGTGGAACATGACAAAGACATGATGTTGAATGCCGATTACGTAGTTGATATGGGGCCTAAGGCCGGTCGTCTGGGCGGCGAAGTCGTCTTTGCCGGTACTCCGCAAGAAATGATCGCAACCGACACGCTGACGTCTTCATACTTGAACGGAAAAAGATCGATCGATGTACCGGCCGTTCGCCGTAAAGGGAACGGCCATTGGCTTGTGTTAAAAGGAGCTACAGGGAATAACCTGAAGAAGGTCGATGTCTCGTTCCCGCTAGGTACGCTGATTTGCGTCACCGGCGTTTCGGGAAGTGGAAAATCAACCCTGATCAATGCGACCTTGCAACCGATCCTGAGCAGACATTTCTACCGTTCGCACCGCTCGCCTCTCAGCTATCAGTCAGTCGAAGGATTGGAACATATCGATAAGGTGGTGGATGTGGATCAGTCGCCGATAGGACGATCTCCCCGCAGTAATCCGGCTACGTATACCGGAGTGTTTTCGGATATTCGTAACCTGTTTGTCGAACTGCCAGAGGCGAAGATACGCGGGTATAAACCCGGACGTTTCTCGTTCAACGTGTCGGGAGGTCGATGCGAGACTTGCAAAGGGAACGGATATAAAACGATTGAAATGAACTTCTTGCCCGACGTATTGGCTCCTTGCGAAGATTGCCACGGCAAACGTTATAATCGTGAGACGCTGGAAGTACGCTATCGCGGCAAATCCATCGCAGACGTGCTGGATATGACCATCAACATGGCTGTCGAGTTTTTTGAAAACATACCTTCTATTCTCAATAAAATCAAGGTGCTGCAAGATGTGGGACTGGGATACATCAAGCTGGGACAACCTTCGACAACCTTATCGGGAGGGGAAAGTCAACGGGTGAAACTTGCGGCCGAACTGTCAAAGCGCGATACGGGACGTACACTCTATATTCTGGACGAACCGACTACAGGATTGCATTTTGAAGATATCCGCGTACTTCTGGACGTGCTGAACAAACTTGTCGACAAAGGAAACACGATCATCGTGATCGAGCATAATCTGGACATCATCAAATGTGCCGACTATTTAATCGACATGGGCCCTGACGGCGGAAAACAAGGCGGACAGATACTGTTTACCGGAACACCGGAAGCGTTGGTAAAAGCGCGGACAAAGAGTTTTACAGCACCGTTTTTAAAAGAAGAACTATCTGACAATAATAATATGAAATAAAAAGATGAAGAATCCGATACAGATGATCAAGCAATGCAACGAGAAGGACGAGCCCTACTTTCTGTTGCGCGGTCAGGATATTTGTGCACTTCCTGCCATCGAAACTTATTACGAAAATGTTAAAGACAAGGTGAAAGATTCGCGTTTTATCGAAGAGATCGAAGAAATCATGAAAGACTTCCGCGCCTATTCGGAAGAACAGCAGATGCACATTCCGGACTGACCTGCTGACAAAAAAACAACGAGAAGGATAACCGCAACCGATGTCCGATCTATACAAAACTATTCGTGCCACAAGCGAAGGCTATTATACGGAGAAACGCAGCCGTTTTTTATCGTTCGCCATCCCTGTGCGTACCCCCGAAGAGGCTAAGTTGCAGGTGGAGGCCTGCCGAAAGAAATATTATGATGCGCGTCATGTCTGCTGGGCTTATATGTTGGGTGCCGATCGTACTACCTTTCGATCCAACGACGACGGAGAGCCTTCATCGACAGCCGGCAAACCGATACTCGGACAGATCAATTCGAAAGGACTGACGGATATCCTCGTGATCGTCGTGCGCTATTTTGGGGGCATCAAACTTGGCACAAGCGGCCTGATAGTTGCTTATCGTTCGGCCGCTGCCGAAGCGATTGCTGCCGCCGAAGTAGAAGAGCGTACGGTAGATGCGGAATGTACTGTGGTATTCGAATATCCTTCTTTGAAGGATATCATGCGGGTGGTGAAAGATATGCAACCTGCGATCGTTTCACAAACATTCGAAACAAATTGCGAGATGACACTCCGTATCCGTCAAAGCCGGGAAGAGATATTAAAGAGCCGTTTGTTGATGATCGAAGGTGCTTATCTAAAAGACGACGAACAATTAACAATTGACGATAAAAAAGAGTCTTTATAACTCAAAAAAAAAGCTGTCCCGAAGATTCGTATTTCCGAGACAGCCCTTTTCTTTGTAGTGATGAAATATGTTTACTTAATGATCCTGAATTTACCGACCAACGGAAGCTCTTTCATTTCACCTTTAGCGGCATTGATAATCCCGATAATGGCAAAAATAAGGATTACAAAGTTCAAGAGACCGATAATGCCGAAAAAAGGAGACACGAATGTCAATACCGTGGATAGTAACCAAATCACGAATCCTGCAATAAGAAGAATAAGCCCCTGATTCGTATGGAAACGTGCAAAACGCGATTCCTTAGCGGCAAACAGCGGAACAAAAACGAGAAGTCCAAAATAAGCAAGGATGGCCATTACTTTGTTAGCCTGTACATCTTGCGGATCTGCGGTAAAGTTTTCTTGTGACATACTAAACTATTTTTTAAAAGTTAATACTATAATATATGTATATAATTGTTTCCAATCAGAATTTCCGCAAAGATACAAATCTTTTCAAAACCCTATAAAGAAATCCGATATTTTTTATCTGTTTTGTTCTTGTTTCTTTTCTCATTTGAATGGATGCCACAAAAACACAGCATTCTTCAAACAGCACAAAAAAATTTTTATATCTTTGCGGTCGATGATTTCTAAAACCAGGCAATGATGACAGGAAGCACATTGGTCGACGATCTTTTGATCAGGCGAAAGAAGGTACAGGAAGCGCTCGTTCGGGCAGGAATGGAAGGTCTCTTACTGGCCTCCGAAGTAAATATCTATTACATGACCGGGTACGTCTTCAACGGCTATTTCTATTTATCGGCCGAAGGAGAAACACAGTCTTTCGTAAAGCGTCCGATCGATTTTGCAGGCGAACAGGCAATATTTATCCGCCGACCGGACGATATCACCGCCTGTTTCAAGGCGCAGGGCCGGCCACTCCCTCAAAGACTCATGCTCGAAGCCGACGGACTCTCTTACAACGATTATATGCGTCTGGCTACGCTCTTCTCTCTTGTTGAGACAGGCAATGCCTCCACGCTGATGCGCACTGTAAGAATGGTAAAGACCCCCTGGGAGCTGGAGCAGATGCGTTACTCGGCCGAACGACATGCAACCACCTACGCTGAAATCCCTTCTTGTTTTCGCATGGGAATGACCGATCTGGAGTTGCAGGTGGAGATTGAACACCGAATGCGGCTCAACGGCTCCATCGGACTGTTCCGCACCTACGGCCCCAACATGAGCATTTTTATGGGAAGCGTGCTGGCCGGACGAAATGCCGCCGCCTCTTCACCTTTCGATTTCGCGCTTGGCGGAGCAGGACAGACCGCCCTTTGTCCGATTGGCGCCAACGGTACGCCGCTGACCGACGGCACAGCCATCCTGATTGATATGGCCGGAAACTACACCCCCTACCAGACGGATATGACACGGGCATTTTCCGTCGGTCGACTGTCCGATAAGGCATATCGCGCTCATCAAACGGCGCTCGACATACAGGCGGCCGTAGAGGCGACCGCGCGGGTCGGAACAGCTTGCGCCGAGCTGTATCAGTTAGCCCGCTCGATGGCAGAGAAAGCCGGACTGGCGGACTGCTTCATGGGCATACGCCAGCAGGCCAGGTTTGTCGGTCACGGCATCGGACTCGAAATCAATGAGCTCCCCGTACTCACACCGCGTTCGAAAGAAGTCTTGCAACCCGATATGGTCTTTGCCTTCGAGCCGAAGTTCGTGATCGAAGGCTCGGGAGCCGTAGGCATTGAAAACAGCTTCCGTGTTACGACGGAGGGACTTGAAAAATTGACTCGATTTGAGGAACAAATAATTTCTTTAACATGATGAAAAAAACAGTTTTTTTGGTCTTGCTGGCATGTCTTGCATGGCAAGCCCACGCTATGGAACCGGAACAGGTAAAACCGGTTAAAAACCTGATTGTCTTGATCCCTGACGGGACGTCGCTGGCCACGATCTCTACCGCCCGCTGGTATCAGTGGTACATGAACCCTGACATGCCCAAGCTGGCTATCGACCCTTACATCTGTGGTACGGTACGCACACACTCGTCGAACGCTCCGATCGGCGACTCGGCACCAACCACTTCATGCTATATGACCGGTCACCCCAGTCGTACAGGCTATGTGGCGACCTATCCGCCGCATGATCCCGGAAATGACATTTATCCGATGGACCCGAAACGCGCCTACCAGCCGATGATGACGCTGTTAGAAGCCATGAAACTTGTGCAACACAAGGCTACGGGATTAGTCTTCACCTGTGAATTTACGCACGCAACACCGGCCGACTGCTCGGCGCACAGTTACAGCCGCAAACGTTACGAATGGATCGCTCCGCAGATGGTACATAACGATATTGATGTAGTTATTGGCGGAGGCACTTCGCTGCTCGACGAAGCCGGCGAAGCTTATCTGAAAGCAAACGGATACAATGTATACCGTAACGACATGGCCGGAATGCGCAGCGACAACTCGAATAAAATGTGGGCCCTGTTCGGCGACCGTGATATGGCGTATGACATCGACCGCGACCCGGCACAACAACCGTCCATCGAAGAGATGACGAAAAAAGCATTAGACAAACTCTCGAAGAACGAAAACGGTTTCTTCCTGATGGTAGAAGGAAGTAAAGTAGACTGGGCAGCGCACGGCAACGATCCGGTGGGCATGCTGACCGATTATCTGGCTTTCGACAAGGCGTGCCGCGTAGCGTTCGATTTTGCACGCCGCGACGGCCATACGCTCGTTGTGATGGTATCCGACCATGGAAACAGCGGGTTCAGCCTCGGACGCCGCGACTGCAAAGGATACGACAAACTCACGAAAGATCAGCTGTTCGGAACCGTTACACAAATCAAACTCTCGGCCGACGGATTTGCCAAGAAGCTCAACGAACAACCGTCTTCGGCCGTGCAGGAGATTTTCCGCCAATATGCCGGCTTTGAATTGACCGACGAAGAACTCCAGAGTCTCTATCATTGCAAAGGCTACAAGAACAGTCCGATCCCTGAGAACGAACGCAGTGAGAAAGAAGCACTTGCATCGCTCTACAGCAGCTCGCTGAATGGGTTCATTGCCAAACTGATTACCTCGAAAACATGCTTCGGCTTTACAACAAACGGCCATACGGGCGAAGATGTACTTCTGGCGGCCTATCATCCGGCAGGTACTCTGCCTATGGGAATGCATACGAATATTGAGCTGAACCATTATATGACCGCCGCCGTGGGGCTGACGGGCAAATTGGACGAGCTGACCGACGCCAACTTCGCACCGCATACCGAAGTGCTGAAAGGCTATACGTATTCCATATTGCCTCCGGCTACGGAAAAAGAAAACCCCACACTGGTGGTGAAAAACAAGAAAAAACAGCTCACCATCACGCCTTATACGAACATTGTCAAACTGGGCAAGAAAGGAAAAGAAGAAATGCGGCTGCAGACGGTGATCGTCTATGTCGACAAGAACGAAACCTTTTACCTGCCTCGTACGATTACCGACTATTTGAAATAAAAATTCATTGCCGTCCGATAAAACGGCATAGAGCCAACAAACAGATGCTTGACAATTGATAATCCAAAGTCAAGTATCTGTTTTTGATTTCCAAGCCCCCCAGTCAAAAAACGATAATTGTAGCAGAGGTGATTCCGCTGTTGCTTTAAGCCTCGCTTCCCAATCTTTTTCGGGATGATTGAACCCAAATTACGCGATACACGGTTCGGCGTTTACCATTAATAATGAACGTACGAATGTACGACAAGGGTTACGTCAGGCTTACAGCCCTTCGCCGAGACGCGATGCCTTTTTCCCCAGCGCTTCGCATTGGGCTGAATTAACACGCCCTTTCAGGGCTCTTACAGCAGTCAGCCGTCAGTTCCGCATTCCTCCTTGGAAGGGGGGAAAGGGGGATGTGCATATCGGCGTTATGACGGTTGAACACAGAGGTTTGCCCCTACATGAACTGCCCTTTCCTCTACCCTGTCATTCAGAGCACTTTCCTTGTCATTCAGAGTGTCAGCGATGAATCTTTCCTTCCTCGCGGGATTCCTCACGGCGTTCGGAATGACAGGGGTACATGTCGTAGAGACGCAAATCATTGCGTCTCTACGGTGCGTACTGCGTTCATTTGCGAAATTTGCGTTCGGACACCGTGTACCCTGTACATAACCATTACCCGAAAGGGCTGCAAACCAGATATATTTCAGCCCCATCCCGCAAGGGTGGGGTAATTGATACCCATACCTTATTCAGAGGGCTGAAAGCCTGACATGATCGTTAGCGGTCAGTTTTCAAGCAGTCAGCTATCATCCAACAATCAAACAACTCAACCATTCAACAGCTCAACGCCCGAAGGGCATCACTTTTCATTTTTCGTTTTTCACTTCTTAATCAATTTCTGCGTGTACGTCTGTCCGTTTTTGACCACGCGCACGAAGTACAGTCCTGCCGGCAGTCCGGCCATCGGGATTTGGAACGTCGGCTCATTCGTCCGGAACGAGCGCAGCATCCTCATACCGCTCCAGATTTGGATTTCGTAAGCGCTTCTCTCGGTCGAGAGCACGCTTAATCCGCTGACCTCGTCCGTCTCCGTCAGCTGCAAGGTCACTGCATCCGTTGCCGGGTTGGGGGAGAGGGTGAATATCACATTGCGATTGCCTGTCCGAGAGAAGAAAAGAAGAGTCTTTTCTTGACAGCCCCCCTTCACTTTGAATGTAAAAGGGATTCCTCCAGACCCTAAAGGCAATTGTAATAATAACATCTTTTGACTCTCAACATAGTACCAATATAATGGAGGAATACTTCCCGTGAATTCAATTGTTTTCCTGTACATATTATCCAGATAAATTCTTGTCATACATCCTTGATATAAGAAGTTTGCCCCGTCTATCAATTCTCCGGTTATGGATGGATGGTGCACTCCATAAAACGTACATTCTTCTTGTACATATCGTCCTTTTTGGACAGTTGAATTATCTTTGACAATTATCTTTTTAGAGAGTGTTACCATATGAGATGCTCCTTGGTATATTTTTGCCAATATAAAGATATCAGCAGAACAGTTGTAAACATTATACAAGGTACACTGATTTGTCTGAGGAGAATTGTTGGCTATCAAAGGATACGGGTTCCCTGACATAGAAGTACTCCATTGAACGGTGGTTCCCGTGGGCAAATTTGCAATTTTATAAATCGCATTGTCACAAAATTCCGAAGGGCCTGTAATGGAGAAAGAAAGTGGATTCGTTAATTCATTCGCATAAATCTGCATTTCACGTCTGATACCTGTTTGAGTATCAAATAACGATCTCATACGCTCTACTTGTCCCTTTGTAAACAAATTCATACAGGCATCATACGTGTAATCCATATAATTCATAAACATAACCCCGGGTGATGTGTTTGTACAATGATCTGTTTTAGGGAACGAAGGACATCCTTCATTATACCCTCCCTGATTCGGTGTATCTGCAATATTGTCAGTACCAGAGCAACTGCCCCCATCATCTCCCCAAATATGACGTAGGTCTAACCAATGCCCTACTTCATGCGTCGCTGTCCTGCCTTTATCATAGGGAGATTCAGCACTGCCATCTCTCCCGAAGTGTTTGTAGTGAATCACGACTCCATCTGTATTGGGTTTTGTTTGAAATTCAAATGGAAACTGGGCATAGCCTAAAAGATCATCGCCTAAATTACAGACCCAGATATTCAAATAACGTCTTGTATTCCATGCATTATTTCCACCCAAATTTGAGAATTTAACATTGTCCATTTCCATAGAAAAAGTTTCTGTGGAAGTCGATGTTCGGGTAATTCCATTTGTTGTATTCCCGTTAGGATCTCTTCTGGCCAGTTTAAATTCAATATTAGCATTGCCAGCGAGATTAGCGAAAGCTGAAGGAGTGTTTGCCTGATCGGCATTCATTCGGCGAAAATCCTCATTCAATACCTGTATTTGAGAAATAATCTGAGCATCACTGATGTTTTGCGCTGAATTATTGTATACTACATGTACTACAACCGGGATCAGAATTGTGGAAGAAGGCACACTACGAGAATGTAATTTTATTTGATTTTCCCAATCCGTTATCCGCTGGTATTTTAACGGTTCTGTCCGCCGGATTTGTTCCATATTCAACTCAGAACCACATGTCCGTTGTGAATAGCCATTGATCCATAATGCAGAAGCCAATATGGATAAAATTATTTTTTTCATGATCATTTCTTTTTTATAGTTGATAATTTAATAAAGTAAACAGGATCCCGTTTAATCCACGGCTTGATATATTCGCTACAATCAAAGACTTCTCCACTGATTATAACGGGGAGGCCATCTTCTTTGTATTTTTTAGGAATATCACATCCGCGGGGGATAAGATAAAGTCCACGTACAAGCTCTTTATTCTCTATTTCCAAAGCAAAATCATTTCGCCTTTTTATATATCGAAAATGGGCATTTTCATTCTTAAGGGTTACAATCGGAATCTTCTCTTCCACACATTCGCATGAGCAAGAGGCATGGCTTTCTTTCTCACACCCCGCTCCTGCTGTTAGTAAAAGCAGGGTACTTATCCATAAAATGATTTTCTGTTTCATGTTTTTCTGTTTTTTTAAAGTTTATACTTGTTTTCTGCGTTCCGGATATTTCTTTTACGCTGTGCCTCCGGTGCGGCTTGTGAGGCGCATCGAATTGTCGGGTGGAGTGTCGGTCGTTATTTCCATAGCCATGCGTTTTTGATGATACTACAAAGTTAGAAACATTTTTTGAGAATATGCAAATATTTTGTCTGTTTTTTTGCGTCCTTTGCGTTGTTCTTTGCGAACTTAGCGATAAGATCACCGCAAGGATCGAAAAGGTTACGCAATATGCACGCACGTTTGTTCAAGCAAAACATCTCGACCATTAAATAAATCAATATTTTATATCAGGCTTACAGCCCTCCGCAAGGAGATTGCTTTTTCCCCAGCGCTTCGCATTGGGCTGAATTAACACGCCCTTTCAGGGCTCTTACAGCAGTCAGCCGTCAGTTCCGCATTCCTCCTTGGAAGGGGGGGAAGGGGGATGTTCATATCGGCATTATGACGGGTGAACACAGAGGTTTGCCCCTACATGAACTGCCCTTTCCTCTACCCTGTCATTCAGAGCTCCTCCTTTGTCATTCAGAGCACTTTCCTTGTCATTCAGAGTGTCAGCGATGAATCTTTCCTCTTCCTCGCGGGATTCCTCACGGCGTTCGGAATGACAGGGGTACATGTCGTAGAGACGCAAATCATTGCGTCTCTACGGTGCGTACTGCGTTCATTTGCGAAATTTGCATTCGGACACCGTGTACCCTGTACATAACCATTACCCGAAAGGGCTGCAAACCCGATATATTTCAGCCCCATCCCGTAAGGGTGGGGTCCCGTCCAACCTTGTTCGGAGGGCTGTAAGCCTGATGTAATTTATCGGTCAGTATTCAGCCATCAGCTTCCATCCAACAATCAAACAACTCAACAGTTCAACAATTCAACAATTCAACGCCCGAAGGGCATCACTTTTCACTTTTCGTTTCTCACTTTTCACTTTTCTCATTTTTTGATCAATTTCTGCGTGTACGTCTGTCCGTTTTTGACCACGCGCACGAAGTACAGTCCTGCCGGCAGTCCGGCCATCGAGATTTGGAATGTCGGCTCATTCGTCCGGAACGAGCGCAACATCCTCATACCGCTCCAGAGCTGGATTTCGAAAGCGCTTCTGTCGGTCGAGAGCACGCTTAATCCGCTGACCTCATTCGTCTCCGTCAGCTGCAAAGTCACTTCGTCCGTTGCAGGGTTGGGGGAGAGGGTGAGATAAAGATTATCGTAAACCCCAATTCCCATGGTGTAATAATCTCCTACTCCACATTCATTTGTCGCTCTGCACACAAGTTGATAAGAGCCGGGATTATAAAAAGCAATATCAATCGATTCCGTACCGTTGCCATACAGAGAGTTGCCATTCAGGGGATTTAAGATCCATTGATAGCTTGAAGGAATAGGTGCATTATTGCTTATAACGGCACGATATGAAGCATATTGGCCTGTAGGAACCCTCTGCTCTCCGATGATATTACTGATAGATGGTGCACCAAAATAGGTTTCTTTGGTTAATAATGCAATTCTTATATTGTTAAACAATATTTCTGCATGAATAATTTCCATTCCGTTACGAAATTTAGTAAAAGTAGCAGTATGGGTTCCTTGTCCTGATGTCAATGTAACATTATTATTGCTTACACTCCATTGTACCGTTGCTCCCTGCGGCAGGTTTTCTACCGTATAGGTAGCTTGATCGCAGACGGACGAAGGGCCGGAGAGGCGCGGGGCTACGGCAGCATGAGCATCCACAAGGCCGTAACCATACGTATTGTCAAATCCGGCAGAGCCTAAATCTCTTGCCGTATTTTGGAGTATTGTTCTCACTTGCGCCTCGGTCAAATCGGGTCTTACGGATAACATCAATGCCGCGACACCCGCTACTTGAGGACAGGCAGCGGAAATACCGCCAAAATTTGCCATATAGTTTGTATTATTATACCCGAAATTACCCATTCTATCTGTTGTTCTTATATCTCCGGAAAGATTAACATTCCCACTCGGTGCAACCAAATCCATTGAAACTCCACGCTGGCTGTAATTCCAAATATTACCTCTATTATCAATTGCCCCTACAGTAATAACCCCTTCTACATTAGAGGGAAAAGCGACGTCCGTAACCCCTTGCAGCCCCCAAGCATTACCTGAGGCGAAAATAACAGGACAGCCGCGTCCATCCCTTCCTTGAGTGCGCGCCCTGTTGATTGCGGCAACTATAGCATCCGAAATATTAGCTGTTGCACCATAACCCCAAGAATTACTTAATATATCGGCAGAGTGAGTATCCCAAGCTGCATCAATGGCATTGGCTACATCCTGAAATGTCTCTCTGTATCGAACAAAATCCATCCAGTAATACCCATTAAATATCTGGTCTATAAACCAGTCATTAAAAATATTGATGGGTATTATGCGAACTTGCGGGGCAATACCTCTAATCCCCATACCATTATGATTTGCGGCAATAATTCCTGTGCAAGCCTGTCCATGACCTATAGGGCTGTCATTGTCGTTCGGATAAGGAGTTGAAGGAGGATTAGTGTTATTGGGAGCGCCGTTTCTGTTGGGGTTCTCTGCGGATGACCTCGCCGTAAAGCCGGGCAGCAAACGTCCGGCCATATCTTCGTGCGCCTCTACACCGTCATCTATAACCGCTACTCTTACGGATGTATTCCCCGTGGTTATATTCCATGCTTCAGGAGCATTAATATCGATATTGTTTGTCCCGCCAAACTGTCCGGTATTGTTTAGGTAATACTGCTGAGGATAAAGCGGATCGGTTTGCGTCTGAGTTTTGCGTAACGGAAAAGAGAAGTTCGGATGGCAATACCCCACTTTCATATATCCGGTTTGCATACTCAAACAATTTGCTCCAATCATTTACATCCAATACAAAAGTATTGTACTTGCTTCTATGAGTAACCTTTACATTATTCTTGGTTAATGTAATAATCTGATTAATTTCAATGCCTTTTTTAGGTGCTAACAATATCTCTCCCGTTACGTATAACAGTTCTTTATTAATGGAATAAGCAGGAAGAATATCGACGACACTTGGCAGCTTTCGTATTTCGTGTAAAGAAAGCGCTTCGGAGTTGACAACTTCCGTATAATTTTCCAAACGGTCAGTAGAGTGTATTTTGCTGTTTCTTTGCAAAGCGCTTCTTGTCTGATGCGACGATACGGATGACGATAATTTTACAACAAACTTGTTTTCGACCTCGGTTAAAAACTGTTTTTTTCCTGCCGACCAATAATAGTTCTGCTGTCCGGACAGGTGTGCTCCGGCTGTAAATAGCAGAAGCAAAATGATAATATTCTTTTTCATGATGGATTTATTTTTTATGGTTTGTGTGCAATAATTTTAGTTATCATATAAGTGTTGGCTGGAGGTGGTCCAAAAAGAGCAGGACATATCACCGGTTCATCCGGTTGAAAAAGCTTTCGGTTTTTCTCTTCTTCCGTCAGCTCCCGATATTCGAAGTGCAACCACGTGCCCTCTCCCATAAGCTCAACAGGCAAACCTATCCGATTGAAAAGAGGCACTGAAATTGCATTTCGGTAATTCCACGTTCTGCCGCTCCCTGCAGAGATACTCTTCCCTTCAAGTCCTATACCTTTGGGGTTTTCCACTTCAATATAGAGTGCGTATCCCTGGCAAGGACCTGTAGGCCCCAAAACTTTTCCCTTGGCTTGATTCGGAGTAAGTGTTTCCTTCTCGCAGCCCGCTCCTACCATTAGCAAAAGCAAGGCTCCTATCCATAAAATGATTTTTGTTTTCATGTTTTTCTGTTTTTAAAAATTGATACTTGTTTCCGCATTCCGGATATTTCTTTTACGCTGCGCCTCCGGTACGGCTTGTGAGGCGCAGCGAATTGTCGGGTGGAGTGTCGGTCGTTATTTTCATAGCCTTGCGTTTTTGATGATACTACAAAGTTATAAACGATTTCTGAGAATACGTAAATATTTAAGCTGTTTTTTTGTGTCCTTTGCGTCGTTCTTTGCGAACTTGGCAGTAAGATCACCACAAGGAACGCAAAAGTTACGCAAAGCACGCAAGTTTGTTTAAGTAAAACATCTCGACCATTAAATAAATCAACATTTTATATCAGACTTACAGCCCTCCGCAGGAGTGGGTATTCTTTTCCCCCAACGCTTTGCTTCGCTACACATTGGGCTGAATTAACGCACCCCTTCGGAGCTGTTACAGTGGTCAGCTATCAGTTTTCAAGCAGTCAGCTATCAGCCAACAGTCAAAACAATTCAACAACTCAACAATCAAACAGCTCAACGCCCGAAGGGCATCACTTTTCACTTTTAGTTTTTCACTCTTCTCACTTTTTAATCAACTTCTGCGTATACGTCTGTCCGTCTTTGACGACGCGCACGAAGTACAGTCCCGCCGGCAGCCCGACCGTCGGGATTGAGAAGGTCGGCTGATCCGTTTTGAACGATTTCAGCATCCTCATACCGCTCCAGAGCTGGATTTCGTAGGAGGTTCTGTCGGTCGAAAGCACATTTGATCCACTGGCCTCATCCGTCTCCGTCAGCTGCAAGGTCACTTCGTCCGTGGCCGGGTTGGGGGAGAGGGAGAAGCGGTAATTCTTTCGATCAACTTGAATATAAATATCGGCTCTATGTTGATTTGAGTGGGTAATGGAAATTCCTTCCTCCGTTTATGTAGTATACCATATCCATAAAGTTATTCACATTTGCGTATCCTCTAGCTCTTCTTTTGGCCAATTGTACTTTAGAGTTAAGACTTTCCAATACCCCATTTGTGATAGTTCCCTGCTCAAAGAATGTCTTTATGCCGAACAGATGCCCCTTGAACGTTGCCACCGGTTTTCTGAACGGTTCCAATGCAGAGACTGCTCAGCCATCTCCATCCATTTGAGAAAGTCTTCCCATGCTCCTTGAGATTTGGCAGTGGCGGCATGAAGTATATCAACGAGTCCTTCCTTGAGGCTATAGGCTTTTCCAAGAGATGGGTAGGTGAGCAATATCGTATCAAGCTCTTGCAACCTTCCTTCCGGCAGGTTCTTCCGAAGATGCAGCAGTGTAAACCGATGCCCTTTCAGCAGTTTCTTCTCACCCACTTCTGCCTTGCGCACCTCATCAAGTCTCTTGTTGGTGTCCTGTACTATGTGGAACTTGTCATATACAATATGTGCTTGAGGGAAATACGTCATGCAGCCGGAGGTGAAAGCATTGGACATGTCCATAGCAACCACCTCTATAAGCGACGGATCTCCATCATGCTCTATGAGCCATTGGGAAAACCTCTTGAACGTATCTGAATCCTTGCCCGGACAGACGAATATCGTTTCTCTGGTGTCAAGGTCAACAAACTGAGTGATGTACGAATGTCCTTTCCTGCGAGAGGTTTCATCCACGCCTATACGCCTCACTCCGCACAAGTTGAGATTACGCTTGCCTTTGCTTATCCAATGACGGAATATGGTCCATATACGCTTGGGATATTCCTTTACTGTCTTAGCTACAGAGTTGACAGGAGTCTCTTCTTCTATAAGAGCCATCGCAAACGCCTCGAAAAGCATCGTAAAGCCCGAGTTATGCCGTGCCCAGGGAACCTGTACCATCTCTATTGAGGAAACATCGGTCTTCAATCGAGGAACACGAGCATGCAAATAGCATGGATGTTCAAAGAAATTCAGATGACGCCACTGCTTGTCAACCGTGTCGTGAGGGGAAAGTAAGGTTCCCTTAGAAGAGATGAACCGGGAGCCGTACTCAAAGTCAATCCAAATATGAAGCTCGCGGATATTGCTCTCATCAAGCAAACGAAACTCACTCTTAACCACTTTCCAGGGAAAAGACAAATTCAAACCAATAGAGAATAACATGTTCGTATCCATGAATGCAATTATACAACTTTTTTCCGAATGCTGATCTATGGGTTACCCACACGATTCAACACAGACCCTAAATATCCCTGCAATATGCCAGAGAAATATCATTATGAAATTTTGCATGAGCACATACATGATAAACTCCGCTTTCATTGGCTGTGATGGCGGCTGTGCAGTTTTCTCTTCCAATAAAGGACGCATCATAGGAATAAGGAAACTCTATAATATTCGCATTTGTTTCCCATGTGGCGGATACTTCTGAATTTTCTCCTAATGTCGTGTTGGCAATTAGAACATTATATCCGGAATATTGGAAATATTCAATTGAGGTAATATGGAATCCTACCAAGACATGATAATTGATTTCATTTATAACTACTGTTATGTTATCTATTAATTGACGGGTATAGTCTCTTTAGTTTGATTCTTGCATCTTTGTTTGTGAACTGCCAGTTAATGGTTGAATTTTTGTTGTTCCGATGTTCCTGCCAGAGCGCAACTTCTTTTTTTATTTCTTCCATGGTTGAAATATGCCTGTTCAAGCATTGCCTGTTTAAAACGTGCAACTCTATTTCCGCCATATTGAGCCAACTCCCATGCTTTGGGGTAAATACGAAATCAAACCTGTCCCATATCCTTTTGGCCTCCTCCGGTTCAAATGCTTCATATAGCGCTCCCGGAGTGTGTGTCTTAAAATTATCCATAACCAATGTTATCCTGTCTGCCTGTGGAAACATTTCATCGGATATCTTTCTGATAAAATGAGCCCAATCCACTTTTGTCTTTGTAGTGGTTACTTCCACCATCCTTTTCCCTTTCAGCGGCTCGTTTGCCATGAATATATTGACTACGCCATGCCTGATATATTCGTAATCAATCCGCGCCTCTCGCCCGGGTTTTACAGGGATTGAATCACGCATCTCAATCAACTGCTTGGATGACTCATCCATGAAGAGACACCGGATTGGAAGGGGTATAGGGCCGCTTATATACGTCCAGGACGTTCTCCATATGGGCTACAAATTCCCCGCCGTTGGCTCTTGGAATAACCCACCCCTTTACTTTCCAGGGCTTAAGTTCATTTTTTTTAAAACCTTCCCCACCGTCACATGGGAAATCTTGTCAATATACTCCAATTCAACCATCTTGTCTGCCAGCAAGCGCAAAGACCATCTCGCATACCCTTCAGGGGGAGCGCTGCAACATAAAGCCACCAATTTGGCTTCCACATCGCCATCGACTTTCCTTTCGTATACGCGTTGGGTTGGGCGACGCTCCAACGTGGCTTCAAAGCCCTCTTCCACAAATCGTTTCTTCACTCGGTCGATGGTACGCATGCCTATGCGTAAAACCTCACATATACGCTCGTTTGTCACCTTCCGGGAATAATCGCCTTCATCGGTATTGAGCAGGATATAGGCGGCACGATAGGTTTGGGACTTGTGAGAGCCTTTGTTGACTATCGCTTCCAATTCTTCCACTTCTTGCTTGCTTAATTTAATAGTGTATCGTATCATGACTTTTTGAGACAAAGATACAAATAATATGCGCCATGTCAAAATTTACAGAACACTATATTATTGCGAATTATTTGAGCGGTTATGACTTCTTGATATCCACCGGAAGGTGTGGTCGTTGATACGTTTATGGTTGGAGTACCCTGCCCGGAGATAATTTTTGTTTTGTCATTCCGGCATTTCCATCGAATAGTTGTTTCAGCCGGTAAATTCGTAATAGCGTAACTTGCCTGGCGATAAAATGCTTCAGGACCGGAGATGGAGATATATCTTGAGGTATTCGTTGTCATTACACCACTTCCATAGGGGTCTAACCAATTACTCAATCGCGTACTGTTCGTTCCTCCACCTATCCATGAATGATGAAATTGACCAAAATATTTTGTTATGGGGGCACAACCTGAGAACCCACCATGCAATTGACCTACAACTCGCCTGTTTTGATCAAATAAAGGGGAACCAGACGAACCTCCTTCCATTGTTCCGCTATCCAATCCTACAATCCAATGGGTGTTTACTGGAGAGGATATCCCTCCTTTTCAAGAAATTATTGATGTATTTGAGGAAAGGCTGTTATAATCAAAAGAAATTTTCATGACATCTCCTGACGGATGGTGAATCCCCGTACCCGAAGTCGGCGCATTGCCGCTTCGATCCCATCCCAACCATGAAAAACGGGAGTCGCCGGCGGGAGAGTTTCTCAGTTCCATTAATGCAAAATCGGTATTATTCCACGCTGCCCTGAATGTAGCCCGGTTATAGGTCACTCCGCTTGTTACATGACCTCCGCTGCATGAAGACATTTTGTATTGGAACTTAAACATCCAGTTTTCGGCATTGGATATTTCGGAGGATGATAATGATCCGTTCGGCAAATCCGTATCGATACAATGAAATGCCGAGAGAAAATAGGGTCTGAAACTCAAATTGGCTGTCATCAGCAATGAACCGCTACATAATTCAGCACCGTTGGAAAGAAGAACCAAGGCCACAGCATCCGACTCTTTACTCCAAACAGGAAAACAAGCGATATTATTATTACAGTCAAGAGAACGATCTAAATTACCATACAAATCTAAATATGCATGCACAACTCGTTTTATTGTCAATTGAGATTCGTTTCTTTTGTTCGAAGGTTCGAACAAATAGATGGTTACTTTATCTCCTTTGATCAGGTCGGTCAGGAAATGACCGTTCTCCGTATTTACTTTCGAGGTAACCGGACCATAAAGCATATCTCCTTCTTCGTTGGATATGTATAACTCAGCACCTTCCGGGAGGTGGAAATCGTTGAATACAAAATTAATGGAGTAGGCCCCTTTCGATTCAATCGCCATTGTCCAGAGTCTTCCGCTTTCTCTATCTGTCCATTCTCCGTCGGCTAAGGTGATATGGGCGTCGAATCCTTCTCCGAAACGAAACGGCACATTGTCGTCCTTTTCCTGTTGTCTTGCAGATGCTATTTTTTGTATATCGAGAGGTGGCATTGTTTTTATTTTCGTTCTTCCCCGGTGTTCTTTCAGCAGGCGGTTTTGTTGCAAAGCGTCTCTGTTCGGAAAGAACGTTGTTTCTACCTGTCCGTGTGTTCCTAATATACATACGGACAGAAATATGGCTGTAAACAGTATCTTTTTCATGTTATCGGATTTTAAAATTGATTTTGAAATGGATGTTTTCTGTTTCTATATGTTTATTCCCCGAAACAGGGAATAATTTAAATTTATGAGAGAAACTGGTGTAATAACTTCCGGTTTTAAGAGGCTTCCTCTTTAGACTCTTATAACGAAAGTCTCCACCTTGAACGATTGATTTTTCAGGATGCAGCCACGCTACTTTGAAGGTGTAACTGTCGTTATTGTTAAATGGATAAGCTGCTATACCTATATCTGTTTGGGGCAATGCTTCGTAAGATTTTCCAACTGTTTTTCCGGAAGAGTCGGAAACAGAAAAGAAACTGTCCGAATAGGCACATGGGTAGGCATTGTAGTACAAATTTTTTCCCGTCTCATTTTTTATTCGGAAAGAAAAGTTGAAGTTTTCTCCTTCTTTAAAAACGGTAGCCGGTTTCCCCTGTTCATTAAGCAGACAAAACTTAAAAACAATACCGTTTCTCTTCTGCTCTATAACGGCTTGCTTCCCATCGGGCGATATCTCCCATATCGGATCGTCATCCTTATTGCACCCTGTCATTCCTGCGGTTATCCATAGTGATAACAAACTTACAAATAATACTTTTTTCTTTGTTTTCATATCTTCTTTTTTTCGTGTTTAAACGTTTATACTTGTTTTCCGCGTTCCGGATAGTTGTTACGCTGCGCCTCCGGTGCGGCCTGTGAGGCGCAGCGAATTGTCGGGTGGAGTGTCGGTCGTTATTTCCATAGCCTTGCGTTTTTTATGATACTACAAAGTTAAAAACATTTTTTGAGAATATGCAAATATTTTGTCTGTTTTTTTGCGTCCTTTGCGAACTTGGCGGTAAGATCACCGCAAGGAACGCAAAAGTTACACAAAGCACGCAAGTTTGTTTAAGTAAAACATCTCGACCATTAAATAAATCAACATTTTATATCAGGCTTTCAGCCCTCCGCAGGAGTGGGTATTCTTTTCCCCCAACGCTTCGCTTCGCTACACATTGGGCTGAATTAACGCACCCCTTCGGAGCTGTTACAGTGGTCACAGCTATCAGTTTTCAAGCAGTCAGCTATCAGCCAACAGTCAAAACAATTCAACAACTCAACAATCAAACAACTCAACGCCCGAAGGGCATCCAATACTCGCAGGGCTGAAAGCCCGTTCTATTTCAGCCCCATCCCGCAAGGGTGGGGTAATTTGATTTCCGCTCTTGTTTTTTGAGGGCTGTAAGCCTGAATTAATTTATTAGCAATCAGTTTTCAGCAGTCAGCCAACAATTCAACAACTCAACGCCCGAAGAGCATCACTTTTCACTTTTCGTTTTTCACTTTTCTCACTTTTTAATCAATTTCTGCGTATACGTCTGTCCGTTTTTGACCACGCGCACGAAGTACAGTCCCGCCGGCAATCCGGCCATCGGGATTGAGAATGTCGGCTCATTCGTCCGGAACGAGCGCAACATCCTCATACCGCTCCAGATTTGGATTTCGTAAGCGCTTCTGTCGGTCGAGAGCACGCTTAATCCGCTGACCTCGTCCGTCTCCGTCAGCTGCAAAGTCACTTCGTCCGTTGCAGGGTTGGGGGAGAGGGTGAGATAAAGATTATCGTAAACCCCAATTCCCATGGTGTAATAATCTCCTACTCCACATTCATTTGTCGCTCTGCACACAAGTTGATAAGAGCCGGGATTATAAAAAGCAATATCAATCGATTCCGTACCGTTGCCATACAGAGAGTTGCCATTCAGGGGATTTAAGATCCATTGATAGCTTGAAGGAATAGGTGCATTATTGCTTATAACGGCACGATATGAAGCATATTGGCCTGTAGGAACCCTCTGCTCTCCGATGATATTACTGATAGATGGTGCACCAAAATAGGTTTCTTTGGTTAATAATGCAATTCTTATATTGTTAAACAAGATATCTGCATGAATAATTTCCATTCCGTTACGAAATTTAGTAAAAGTAGCAATATGGGTTCCTTGTCCTGATGTCAATGTAACATTATTATTGCTTACACTCCATTGTACCGTTGCTCCCTGCGGCAGGTTTTCCACCGTATAGGTTGCTTGATCGCAGACGGACGAAGGGCCGGAGATGGAAAAAGCTTTTAAACTTACTACTTGTCCTAAAATTGCTGGAATAGATAAATATTGAGGTGTTTCATCTTGTATGTCATGATTTTGCGCATACAGAAAAGCTTCTCTCATGGAGACAATACCATCATTATTACTATCTGCATTCACAAATGCTCCTTGGGGCGTTCTGCCAGCAACAGCCGCTGTCCAATGATATACAAATTCGTTGTATATAAGGTTCGACATGGCATATGAAGACTCGTCAAATCTGCAAGCTGTTGCAATTACTCTGTTATTAGCTTGCAAATCATCTATAAATCCTCCGCTATGACATTGCTCCATGCAGATATTTATTTTTCCTGCATTCACTTTATTGATTTCTGACGCAAACTCATCATCACGTATAATCTCATTCCACAAATTCATATATACATCTGTTCCAGATTCTTGTCCTCCGTGATCTGTCGTATAAATAAACAAATTATCGGCGGGGGTCAATCTGTTTCTTAAAGTATTAAATACCTGTGTGATATTTGCACGTGTTGCAGCATATTGAATATCGTTACTCCCATCTCCATCCAAATCTAAAGGTGAAGAATCGTAATGTCCATCATAATGATGTCTGTCATGTTCAGGATTTGTTCCGTCTGATATTAGTACATATATATGATCTTTAGGATAACCATAAACATTTATTAGAGTGGAATAAATTGCAGAGCAGTCATTCCAGTATCTGACCCAATTGCTCCAGGCATTTCCACCTCCACTGATTATTACCGCATAGTTATGGATTACAGAAGCACTTGTTCTGAGTTTTTTTAATGACTTCAATTTATTGAAATCAAAAAGTTCTCCCTGAACATTTATTTTTTTTTCTACCAAAGGCTTCATTTCTTGTATCAAAGGTGGCTGCTGTTTATCAACAATCACATAAGTCCCGTCTTTTATGTTTATATATACATATCGACAAGGATGAGCCCAACTAGCAAAAGGTTTATCATCAATAAAAAAGAACCAAGAATCGAAATCAGGAGATTGTTCATCACGATACATTGTTTTTATTTGACTACCAGAAAAAATAACGGATTGGGAAACAAAAACATTGACGTTTTCCGTGTTATTTTTCAGAACGTCCCTCAGAACAATTTCCCACGCTCGTTCACAAGTTATATTTTGCTGATCAAGAGCATTTATTTTACACAGACCTACCAACAATAAGATGGTTATAAAGAATATCTTTTTCATAAGGCGTTGTTTTTCTTGATAATGAATTGAGATTTTAATGAAGTATTATAAGTAAAGGAGAACTCCGTATATTGAAGTGCATCTTTGTATAAATGAAGCGTATATTTTTGCGCCGATAATGGCCCAATTTTATACGTTAGATCATATTGACACGTGCAATTGCATCGGGGGGTGATTTCTTGCTCATTGATGAACAGTCGATCCCCTGATGTGGACGCTGTGACCTTCAATGTGTCTGGACAGCAGTTGAATGTAGCGTTTATGTGGCGAATATAAAGATAACCGTCTTTATGGCCTTCATATGCGATATATTCTTCCTCTTCCGATGCCGATTTCGTTGAAACCGTGGCGGTATTGGTACTTTTTTTACATCCAAAGTAAGTAAATGCCTCGACGGGTGGAGCATTTTTCAATACTTCACTTGCTTCTTTTTCCAAAACCCAGCTGTCTTTGACATATGTCTCGCATCCCGCTCCTGCTGTTAGCAAAAGCAGGGCACCTATCCATAAAATAATTTTTGCTTTCATGTTCTTTCTATTTTTAAAAATTGATAATTGTTTTCCGCGTTCCGGATAGTTGTCATGCTGCGCCTCCGGTGCGGTTTGCGAGGCGCATCGAATTGTCGGGTGGAGTGTCGGTCGTTATTTTCATAGCCTTGCGTTTTTGATGATACTACAAAGTTATAAACGATTTCTGAGAATACGTAAATATTTAAGCTGTTTTTTTGTGTCCTTTGCGTCGTTCTTTGCGAACTTGGCAGTAAGATCACCACAAGGAACGCAAAAGTTACGCAAAGCACGCAAGTTTGTTTAAGTAAAACATCTCGACCATTAAATAAATCAACATTTTATATCAGGCTTACAGCCCTCCGCAGGAGTGGGTATTCTTTTCCCCCAACGCTTTGCTTCGCTACACATTGGGCTGAATTAACGCATCCCTTCGGAGCTGTTACAGTGGTCAGCCGTCAGTTCCGCATTCCTCCTTGGAAGGGGGGAAAGGGGGATGTTCATATCGGCATTATGACGGGTGAACACAGAGGTTTGCCCCTACATGAACTGCCCTTTCCTCTACCCTGTCATTCAGAGCACTTTCCTTGTCATTCAGAGCGTCAGCGATGAATCTTTCCTCTTCCTCGCGGGATTCCTCACGGTGTTCGGAATGACAGGGGTACATGTTGTAGAGACGCAATGATTTGCGTCTCTACGGTGCGTACTGCGTTCATTTGCGAAATTTGCGTTCGGACACTGTGTACCCTGTACATAACCATTACCCGAAAGGGCTGAAAGCCAGATATATTTCAGCCCCATCCCGTAAGGGTGGGGTCCCGTCCAACCTTGTTCGGAAGGCTGTAAGCCTGATGTAATTTATCGGTCAGTATTCAGCCATCAGCTTCCATCCAACAATCAAACAACTCAACAGTTCAACAATTCAACAACTCAACGCCCGAAGGGCATCACTTTTCACTTTTTAATCAACTTCTGCGTATACGTCTGTCCGTCTTTGACGACGCGCACGAAGTACAGTCCTGCCGGCAGTCCGGCCATCGAGATTTGGAATGTCGGCTCATTCGTCCGGAACGAGCGCAGCATCCTCATACCGCTCCAGATTTGGATTTCGTAAGCGCTTCTGTCGGTCGAGAGCACGCTTAATCCGCTGACTTCGTCCGTCTCCATCAGCTGCAAGGTCACTGCATCCGTGGCCGGGTTCGGGGAGAGGGTGAAGCGGTAGTTAGGGCAGTCTGAAGAAGATCCCAATGTCGCCGAGCATACCGTACCGGATGTACCACAGCAGGTGCGTGCCTTTAATGAAATCCATCCGCCCGCGGCTTGGTTTGTATTAATGGAGATCATGTTTTCTGTTTTATAATGAATTGTCCAATACGGGGAAACCGTCCATTCCGGATCATTTATGGCACAGCCCGAATTATTTACCAGACTGAAGTGGTAAGTCGTATTCGGACAGAGACCACTGGTGCCCGTAGCAGTATTTCCTATATATCCGCCACTCGAATTATTCCAAACATCGAATGAAATATCGCTGTTGTACGACGCATTAGCAGTAATGGTACCGGTCGACAGCGATGTTGAAGTCGGTCCACTGATAGTGGCCGTGATGACAGCCGATGTATTGAATATAGCTTTAAAGGTAGCCGTTGCCGTTCCCTGTCCTGAGATCAACCGTAAACAGTTACTGCTTGATGACCATTGTACGGACGAACCCACAGGTAAGTTCTCTACTGTATAAGTCGCTTCATTATAAATACTTGAAGGGCCAGAGAGAGAGGGTGGTGAAGATGAGAGTTCTTTCCCTTCCAATGTTTGGGGATTCGTCCCTTGTGGATCCAACCAATCCCTTAACCGCCTTCTCGAATCGGTAGCGCCGTTGCCCGTCCAGGAAACACTGAATTTGCCATATGCTGCGATGTCTTGACTTGGATTAAAGCAATCAATACTACTTCCTCCATATAGCTGACCTATAATACGGTGACTGTTGTTAATTAAAGGGGATCCGGATGATCCCCCTTCTGTAACGCTGTATCCGTTTGGAGTTGCATTCCAATAGTGACTCCAAAACTTATTGTTCCCATTCCAATTGTCTTGGGGGGGGCGATTCAATGTCGATATCTTCTTTACATCTCCACTCGGATGGTGAATACCGACACCGCCTGTACCCGAATTACCGGAACGATCCCAGCCTAAATAATAAGGGGTAAATCCGGCTAAATTACGCGGGTCTTGCGTTAATCGAAGTAAAGCAAAATCAGATGATCTATTGTTCGCAACCACGGTAGCCCCAACCGTTGACCGATGAGCCGGTTCGTTGCCATCGGAACAGCCCGGATGTTCATAGCCCCAATAGAAAACCCATTGAGAGGTATTCGGATTACTGATTGCATCAAACAGATATTGACCATAATCATTTTGCAAACAATGATCGGCTGTCAATACATAGGGAGCGTTGTCGTTATTGGTGTTATTGACCAATGAACAGGAACACCATCCTGATCCGTAATCCGAGACAACCATAATTCTGGCAATAGCATCCTTTTCCATTCTCCAATCTGCTCCCTCCGGACAGTTTACATTTACCTGACAGTCGCCGGAGTCATCAAAAGATCTTGTTCGGGGAGTATACGGATTATTAACATACCTGTATCCATAGTCGATGCGAGCGATGGATATAATGGCTTCTTCACGTACGGTCTCTGGTTGATAATATTCGAAAGTAACCGTTTCTCCGTATATCAGACCGGTTGAGAATGCATATGCACTGTTTGATTCGTTATTAAGATACTCGGAGGTTATGGCCCCTATAGATTGTCTTGTTTCTTCGCTGTACACATAGAACTTTGCACCTTTAGGCAACCGGAACTTATCGTATAGAGCATTCGTGGAAAGGGCTCCCGGCAATCTGACCTTTAGCCTCCACAATTTGCCGCCGTCTTTCAACGTTTGCCACACACCGGAATTAGCCAATGTATAATGCACTTTTACGGGATAAGCAAATCGCAAAGGGCCACCCGGCAGAGTGTCATTGACTTTATCTTCTGCCCGTATTATCGCCATATCCGGTGCAGATAGCTCTTGCGTAGAAATACTTCTTAATAATTGAGACGGAGTGCTACCAAAGCTAAAAGGAGCTTCATTGGTCGTTATTTGTGCGCTTAGGAATTGTATAAAAAACAAGTAGCCTAAAATAGAAAATATAGTCTTTTTCATGACTTCGAGTATTTATAAAGTAAGTAATATTGTTTATTGTCGTAGAAAAATTTCAGTTCATTTTTCTCCCATGTGTACGATTCGAGCTTTCTTATGATACGATAAAACAACGCGGCATCACCGTTATGGCTATCTCCAATTTCTGTCTCTATATTAAAAAAAGGAGGTGATGTGAGATCTATTGCCATAATATTCAACACTGAACCTCCTCTGGCTTTTGTTTCGGAAATAAATTTAAACCAGTAGCTGCCTTTCGGTGCAAGAGGAGTGATTTTCCCAGTCTTTGTATCTACTATTCCAGCCAGATCCCACCGAGTACCGGTCAGTTGCGTAGGAACCTCGTAGTCCTTGTTCTTCTCGCACCCCGCTCCTGCTGTTAGCAAAAGCAGGGAACTTATCCATAAAATAATTTTTGTCTTCATGTTTTTCTGTTTTTAAACGTTTATACTTGTTTCCGCGTTCCAGATAGTTGTCATGCTGCGCCTCCGGTGCGGTTTGCGAGGCGCATCGAATTGTCGGGTGGAGTGTCGGTTGTTATTTCCATAGCCTTGCATTTTTGATGATACTACAAAGTTATAAACGATTTCTGAGAATACGTAAATATTTAAGCTGTTTTTTTGTGTCCTTTGCGTCGTTCTTTGCGAACTTGGCAGTAAGATCACCACAAGGAACGCAAAAGTTACGCAAAGCACGCAAGTTTGTTTAAGTAAAACATCTCGACCATTAAATAAATCAACATTTTATATCAGGCTTACAGCCCTCCGCAGGAGTGGGTATTCTTTTCCCCCAACGCTTTGCTTCGCTACACATTGGGCTGAATTAACGCACCCCTTCGGAGCTGTTACAGTGGTCAGCCGTCAGTTCCGCATTCCTCCTTGGAAGGGGGGAAAGGGGGATGTTCATATCGGCATTATGACGGGTGAACACAGAGGTTTGCCCCTACATGAACTGCCCTTTCCTCTACCCTGTCATTCAGAGCACTTTCCTTGTCATTCAGAGCGTCAGCGATGAATCTTTCCTCTTCCTCGCGGGATTCCTCACGGTGTTCGGAATGACAGGGGTACATGTTGTAGATACGCAATGATTTGCGTCTCTACGGTGCGTACTGCGTTCATTTGCGAAATTTGCGTTCGGACACCGTGTACCCTGTACATAACCATTACCCGAAAGGGCTGAAAGCCAGATATATTTCAGCCCCATCCCGTAAGGGTGGGGTCCCGTCCAACCTTGTTCGGAAGGCTGTAAGCCTGATGTAATTTATCGGTCAGTATTCAGCCATCAGCTTCCATCCAACAATCAAACAACTCAACAGTTCAACAATTCAACAACTCAACGCCCGAAGGGCATCACTTTTCACTTTTTGATCAACTTCTGCGTATACGTCTGTCCGTCTTTGACGACGCGCACGAAGTACAGTCCCGCCGGCAATCCGGCCATCGGGATTGAGAACGTCGGCTCATTCGTCCGGAACGAGCGCAGCATCGTCATACCGCTCCAGATTTGGATTTCGTAGGGGGTTCTGTCGGTCGAGAGCACGCTTAATCCGCTGACCTCATCCGTCTCCGTCAGCTGCAAGGTCACTGCATCCGTGGCCGGGTTGGGGGAGAGGGTGAAGAAATTCGAGCCGCAGCTGTGTTTATACCTTACCAAGGGTATATAGCAAGGATATCCTGTGATTTGTACTGTGATCATATAGGTTCCGGGACCGGGGAATGTGACAACCGGTTCGATGTTTAAGAAGGACGTATTCTGATAATCCCCAATTAAAGTATAACCGCTTCCGTCTATTTTCGTATAACTCCAACGATAATTCAAAGGAATACTCTGTAAGTCTCCATATTCTCCTTGAGGTGTCAGAAAGAAGCTAGCAAAATTGCTTCCTGAATAGCCGAGAGGTTGTATCTCAAATTTGGGTTGACCGGTCATTACACGTTCTTTCCTGATGGTAAATTCGTTTCCTCCCGTGAAAATGTTCGCTTCCACATTGGTTAGCGCAAAGGTTTGATTGGTAACCTGTAATACTCCGTTATTACTGATCGTAGCAACATTTGGATTGGATACGCTCCACTCCACGATAGCTCCCGCCGGCAGGTTTTCTACCGTATAGGTTGCTTGATCGCAGACGGACGAAGGGCCGGAGATGGAGAAAGGATATCCATACAAATCCCAAACAGCCAGACAATCATCATTGTCTAACTGTCTTTTTATGCCAGTATAGTAAGGATACATTAGAGCAGAAGAAACATTGGAATGCTCAATTCCTAATAGATGACCGATCTCATGTGCCGCAACTGTAATTAAGTCAATACCAGAACCATTAATCGACCAATTTTCATCATCATCAAAGTGCAAATGACCAGCATAATTTCCTCCTGCCGGTGGGGGATAAAATGCATGTGCTAATATACCTGTATTTCCATCAAAAGGATATCCGTCACCATGATTCCCTTTTTCCCATTTAATCTTTATATCTGCTTGATTGGGATTGTATACTTGTATGAAAGATAAAGTAGATTTATCACTCCATAATGCAAAAGCGCTTCTAATGGCATTTTCTCTTTCTGTAGTCGTCAAATGGGACGAACTATTATAAATATAAGTATTTCAAGGTAGTTTTATTCCATTTTGAACCTTGAAGAACATAGTTATTGTCCCCTGTTAAAGGGCCATTATCGTATAGGCGCTGTGAATAAACTTTGAATATTGCAATCGTAGATAGAAAAAACAAAAGAATAAATCGTTTCATATTAATTGATTTTATTGATTGACATTAGATTTATACAATAAGAAGTTGTTCCCGCAGGAAGTGTAATCTTTAATGTTGATTTAGATATTTGTCCTGAAAATATCACTTTTTCTTTTTCCTTCATGTATTTACTGTCTAGATTACAAGGAAAATATAAAGTCACATTATCATAACTATTCGCATCGGACACCGAGATATACCATCGTTTAACCTCTGTATTATAAGAAATAATCCCTGTTAACTCTGATACATCTTTTATTATCTCTTTATCACAACAAGAAGACTGATCTTTCTTACATCCCACTCCTCCTATCAGCAGAAGCAGGACACCTATCCATAAAGTAATTTTCTGTTTCATGTTTTTCTGTTTTTAAAAATTGATACATGTTTCCGCGTTCCGGATATTTCTTTTACGCTGCGCCTCCGGTGCGGTTTGCGAGGCGCATCGACTTACCCTGGTGGAATATCGGTTGTTTTTTCCATAGTTTTATCTTTTTTCGTTATGTACGACAAAGGTATGAATAGTTTTTGATTATATGCAAATATTTTGCTTGTTTTTTGGATATTTTTTTTTGTGCCCGGAAAATAAACCGTTAATCATTTTCCAACCAAAGGCTGAAAACCCGTTTTATTTCAGCCCCATTCCGCAAGGGTGGGGTATTGATTCCCCTGTTTTGTTTTTTTTGAGGGCTGTAAGCCTGAATGAATATTGATTTAGATCCCCCTTTGTCATTCCGAACGTAGTGAGGAATCTCGCGGGGAAAAGGAGGAGATTCATCGCTTCGCTCTGAATGACAAAAGACCGAACGCAGAGGAACATCCCCCCCAGCCCCCCCTTCAAAGGGGGGAAGAGCGAAGCGAAGGGGGATGTTACCCCTTCAAAGGGGGAAGAGCGGAAGCGAAGCGTTGGGGAAAAAGCAATATCTCCGTTGGGAGGGCTGTAAGCCTGACGTAACCATTGTCGTACATTCGCACATCCATTGTTAATGGTAAACGCCGAACAGTGTATCGCGTAATTTGGGTTTAATGGTTCGTCAGTATTCAGCTACCACACGTTTTCATTTGCGCTTATTTGCGTCAATTGCGTCAATTGCGTTCGGATCAGATTACACATTGGGCTGAATTAACGCGCCCCTGCGGGGCTTCTTTTCAAATTGTCAGTTGTTAATGGTCATCGAGTAGCCGGCTTTCAGCCAACAGTCAAAACAGCTCAACAGCTCAACAGCTCAACAACTCAACGCCCGAAGGGCTATACTTTTTAGAAGAATTTAAATGAGATGGGGGGATTATACGAACTTACCCAAGATTACATTCGATAAACGCAACCTTGGGTAAGTACTAAATATTTGAGAAAAAAGGTCTGTTACTCTACGTTGTACCCAGACAGCCGGACTTTCGGGGTATTGCCGCGCGTATCTTCGTCTTTCCAGCGGATGTTAACTGTTTTCTTCTCGCCGGGAAGCAGGGCGAAGTAATTGTCGGAGTAGAATACGGGGAGGAATTGCAAGCCGTCCTTTTCTCCGGTCACATTCACGCGGATCATCAGTGCGGGCGTTGCCGTCGTATTTTCAACCGTGACGGTGGCATGCCAAATACCGTCGGGATCTTTCCGAGTATCGATCGCAGGGAGTAATTTTACTTTCGGCAGTTCGCGTAATGCCTGATAATTGTTTTCTTCGAGGCTCCGATGATAGAAGTTCTCGGAAACAACCGCTCCGTTTTCGGTTAGTGTCAACTTGATAAAGTGCACCTTCGAGAGGTCGGACGGAAATTCGAGACGGATACATTTGTCTGTCGTATCTTCATGACTGTCGACGGTCGCCTCTTTTTCCCAGACTACGGACGCGTTCATATTCAGCAACTGTGCTTTCGCTGTCAATCCCTTGCGCATGCCGCCGCTGTAATTGACGACTTCTACTTCGTCGGTGGCGGGATTCCACTGGATGTGCAACGGCTCGGAGGCTTTCTTGATGGCAAAATAGGCGGCCGTCGGCTCGAAATAATAATCGTATGTCTGCCAAACCATCGAGGGCCAACAGGGATGACTCATCCACATGAGAAGCCCTTTGCGGTTGAGGCTGCGCGATTCGAAGAGACTGCGGTGCCCGTCATAGTTCACCCACTGCGCCAGTTCGGCAAACTCCTTCGCGCTCTGCGGCTCACCGTATCCCTTGGCGATGATTTCGTTGAACGAGGTACATCCCTGAGCGCCTTCACGCGTATAATCGTGCATTCCCCACTGATGATCCTGCGGCCAAAGCCCTTCGGGCGAGAAGGTGCGGAGCATGCTTTCGTACGTCATGACGTTGGGCATCCCGCGCTCGCTGTGGAACTTGTCGTTACCCGTTTTCAGCGTAAAATATTCTTTTGCCGGGAGCATGCGGTAGGGGCCGTGTCCGCTCACCACGTCGTCGGCCGAGCTGGAGATATAATGTATATCGGGATGTTTTTCCCGGACGATGCGACGCAGCGCCTGATCGATCTGAGCCGGCGGGAATCCTTCGTTTCTACCGCAATAAATGGCGATGGACGCATGGCTGCGGATACGTTTCACGTAATCTTCGGCATTGACAATGAACATCTCGGGGTAATACGGATCGGGACCGTCGGCAGGGTTGGCCAGCCAAAAGTCTTGCCAGATCATGATGCCGTGGCGGTCGCAGGCTTCGTAAAGCTCTTCGTCACCGATCATGCCGACCCAGTTACGCATCATCGTGAAGTTCATATCGGCGTGATAGGCCACCGCGATGTCGTATTCGCGACCGCGATAGTTCAAGTTCGACTCACTAAAACCCCAGTTTCCGCCGCGACCGATAAAGCGACGTCCGTTGATGAAGAGGCTCAATATACGGTTATCTTCATTAAACGTCATCTGACGGATGCCGGCCTTGAAGTTGCGTGCATCGGACACCTTATCGCCAACTTTGAACGTAAAGTTCGCGTCGTAAAGATTCGGAGCGCCGTACCCTTTCGGCCACCACAGGCGCGGATGTCGCATGTTCAACTGCGGATAAGCTGTCGCGTCGAAAACGACTGTTTTTTCTTCGCCCGCAGCCAGCTCGACCGGCTGTTCAAACGTGATTTCGCCGATTTTGCCTTCGAGCGTACCTTGCACGGCTTTTGTATCCCAGTTCCGGACGATGATGCCGGCCGTCAGCTTGGCCGAGGTCGTATCGGGCAGGGGAAGTACGGAGCGCACAAACGGATCGGCGACGGTGACATGGCCCGTCGTTGTGAGCGATACGTCGTTCCATATTCCGATGTTGCGTCCGCGCATGGTCGGGATCCAGTCCCATCCGATCGTCGCATGGAACGTCGGATTATCGGCGCCCAGAATACCTCCGTTAAAGTCGGTGCTCTGACGGTTCTTCTCTTTGATGGCGCCGATGTGTGCATTCTTCACAATCTCGACTGCAACCACATTCTTCCCCGCAACGACAAGGTCGGTCACGTCGAACTTGCCCCGCATGAAAGCTCCCTCGATACGTCCCAGTTTGTGGCCGTTCAGATACACGTCGGCTTTCCAGTTAATACCGTCGAAATTGAGGAACAAACGATCCTGTTTGAAGTTTTCGGGCAGCTCGAATTCGTCGCGATACCAGAAATTGGAGTAGAAGAACGATTCGGAGATATGCAATTGGTTATCGGCATAATTCGGTTCGGCTATGGCGCCGGCGTTTTTAAAGCTGCTCAATACCGTTCCCGGAACGGTGGCAACGAGCCAGTTCTCCGGCTTGTAGTTGGGTGTCGAAATCTCTTCGCCCGTAGCCGTCACTTCCGATGCACGGCGAATCATCCAGCTTCCGCCCGAGAGAGACATCCGCCCGTCTGCTACGGCCGGTCTTTCGGCCGGGTAGGGCACCAGTCCTCCAACCCCCATCACTTCCATCTCGCTCAGGATATAGCGGTTTCCGTCCGATGCTTCCTGCATCAGCACACGCACGTAACGTCCTTTATATTTTTTGTCGAGGGTGATCTCGTCCGTCAGCGCCTCGCCGCCCGGAAGGTCGGCCACATCGTCCCATTGCTGCGCATTGTCGGATACCTGCACTTTGCCGCGAACGGCTTTGTTAATCCAGCGTAATACGACTTTATCGAATTCGGAACGGCTTCCCAGATCGACATACAGCCATTCTTCGCCGGCAGAGGCGCTCATCCATGCGCTGTTGAAAAACTTCGACGGTTTCATCTCCACGAGTCCCTCGGCATCATAGAAATTCGCCTCCGTAAACACCCAACTATGAGCGCCGGCCATCTTCAGAGTCACCCGATAATAGGGGCTGTTGACTTCCTGCTTGAAAGTTATCGTTTCGTTCAGTTTCCGTACCGACATATCGATCTGCTCCGTCTGCTTGTTCGGATCGGTTACCGGCACACGGTACGATACGGCTTCGCCCGGCAGGTTGTTTCCGCTCAGGCGGCCTGCTTCCGTCCATTCCTTTCCATCGGCCGATGTAAGGCAAACGATCTCATAGCCGTCCCGGGCTGCTTTATCGTCATACACAAGCGTTCCTACGAGCGAAAGTTTGCCGACCTTTGCGCTGTAATTTGCAAGCGAGAACTGAAAGTACGTATCATCACCCATAAAGGTGTTTCTGGAATATGGGCCTTCATCGATCATCCATTCACGTTCACGACGCGGCACGTCACCTTCGGGGGTGGAGAGATTCAGGTATTGCGGCTGCTTGTCGGTCACGATCCCGTCTGTCGCAAGTTGTGCCGTGAGGTTGTAGTCGTAGCCGGAAGAAGCGAAGGCAGCCCTGCGCAGGGCGATGTTGCGATAAGTCATATAATCCGGCGATAAAGAAGGAGAAAAATCTTCCTTGGGATTACCGGGATATTGCCCTATCCCTCGTGTATAATAGTCCGATCGTTCGAACGATTCACTGCTCACTTTCGTCTCTTTGCATCCGCAGAGAAATACCGAGGCCGCGATGGCCGTACAAAAAGAAAAGACCCCTGCGGCTCTTTTCCGCTCTTTCCATTTCTTCATGATTTATTTTGATTATAATTTGTTATATGTTCGTTTCGTGTAATTTTCATTTCAATATGCTGTGTTTGTCCGGTCTAAAAAAATGTTTGCGGAAAGGAGGCTCGCACCATCAGGTTTTTCATCATTTGATGTGCGATTAATCGCTTTATTTTATCCGCCTGACCGGTGCTACGCTCGTCAGATCGACGGTTACGGTGACTGCCAACTGCTCGATATGGAGCTGTAACCGGTTTCTCCCCAGTTTGCGGATCACTCCCGAAACATGTTTCATGGCGCCATTCAAAATCTCCACTTCCTCTCCTATGGAAAGGACGTGGTTGGCTGCCTGCTCCAGAAACGAATGGATGGCATCGATCTCTTCCTGACGAATAACGGCAGGTTTTCCCGAATAGTAAATGATGCGGACTACGCCATATACTTTCAACAGCGACATCAATTGCGCTTCCGAACATCTTACAAAAACATACGATGAGAAGAGGGGTTTATCAACCATCTTCACCCGATCCGACCAGACTTGCGGAGAGCGGTGCAAAGGCAAATAGCTCTCCACGCCCATTCCTTTCAGCCGTTCGTCGACTTTCTTCTCCGCACGCGGCGAAGTATAAAGAACATACCAGTTTATATATGTTTCTGCGCTCATTTTGTTCATTTTTCGTATTCTGAGAGATAATAATAAGTTGAGCGCGAAGGCTGACTTTCCATCCGGTAACGGTTCGACGCGGTAACGCAAAACGAATACTCCTTTTCCTCATGCCGATCGATGGGCAGATACAGTACATTCTCCCGGATACCTGTTGCCAGAATCGATTGAGCCTTGGTCATATCAATCGAATCGGACTGTGAATAGTAGATGGTATAGGTATAGTCGTCTGAACTCCTTCCTTTCCACGAGAGTTTCAGCCGTTCCTGTTCACGTACGACGACGATTTCCTGCGGTGCGCACGGCACGGAATCCTTTTCATTCATCCAAACCAGAGGGGGAAGCTGTGCGGGATATTTAAAGAAACGGTTTTTCAGTTCATTATACAGCCCTTTCTCATTCTTAATCACAAACTGTGTCCGGAAGAAAGCACAACCTTTTACTCCTTGACGGCGTACGTAATTAATCTGATCGGTGATTTCGGAGAGATTCCAGTTTCCTTCTTTTTTACTCAGGCGATAGGCTCCCAAACCGGCGACCATGTTTCGCTGTCCGGAGTGTTCAAGCCAATTGTTGACAAATGGGTAGAAATCTTGTTGCTGATAATACATCATGGGCACGATCATATCCTGCTTTCCAGCTTTCAGCCATGCTCTCGGGTCTTGATACGCATCTTCGTAGGCCGTCCACCGAGCATTCGGATTCTGCCTTTTACTGTATTTGCCGAGCGGAGAACTGCTCACCTGTACCCAAGGTTTCGTCTTCTTTACCCAATCATGCACTCGCGCGATCATCCGGTTGATATTATCACGTCTCCAATTTTCGAGACTTTGTCCCTTTCCGTACTTTTGATACGTTTTTCTGTCAGGGAAGGATTGTGCTTCTTCGGGATAACGGATATAGTCAAACTGAATACCATCGACGTCATAATTTGTAACGACCTCTTTCACTAATGAAAGAAGATAATCGGACGTTCCCGGATGACCGGGATTGAGGTACCAGTCGTCACGATGTTTTATACATAACTCCGGATGGCGTTTGACAACCGATGCACGTCTCTGTTCCTTCACCATTTTGGCCGAACCGACAGGGTAGGTCACGAAAAATGCGTGGCATTCCATGCCTCGTTTATGACATTCGTCGATCACGAATGCGAGTGGATCATATTCCGGCCATTTTCCGCATTGTCCGGTAAAAACGGCCGATATCGGTTCTATTTGCGAGCGGTAAATCACATCGCCTCGCAGCCGGGTTTGTACAAAAACCGTATTGAAGTGGGCTTCTTGCAGACGATCCAAGATGGTACGCAATTCCTGCTTCTGCCGGTTTCGTTCGGTTTCGTTCGTTGCCGGACTTGTCGGCCAGTCGAGGCCAAAGATCGTCGTCAACCATACGGCACGAATTTCGTGTTTGGGGTGGTCGTAATCTGCGGCCGACAAACTGCCGGCCCAGATACACCACCACAATAGCACGACGATCTTTCTCATCTCCGTATTATTTCTGAATAAACTTCAACGCCTCAACGGGAATGTCGGTCGTGATAAAGTCAACTCCCGCATCAATCATTTCCCGCATCAATGTCGTATCATTAACCGTCCAGATATTGATACCTAATCCCAGTCGTTTGGCATCGTTGAACCACTGCCGATTTTTCCGCATCACGCTGTAATGATAATCAAGACCGGCAAAACCTTCTTGTTTCAATTGTTCGGGCGACAACTCGCCGTTCAGATAATATACTTCGGCTTCGGGTGCCAAACGAATAAATTCGCGTGCCGCGTCAAGACTGAACGAAATATAATCCGTGCGATGTTGCAACTTTTTCTCCCGTACCAAATCGACAACCATACGTGCCGCCAAACGATTTCGTTGCGGTGTGGCATGCGGTTTCAGTTCAAGGATCAAGCGGATGCGTTTTGTACGCCGGGCGGCTTCCAGATATTCGCGCAACGTCGGAATTTTTTCTCCATTGGCCAGCGCGATCTGCTGAATCGCTGCATAATTTATTTCCTGTATTTTCATTTTCTTGACCGTTATATCATGGAAAACAATGGGCACGCTGTCCGCCGTCAGATGTACATCGAACTCTGCCCCGTAGACCCCGATACCCTCCGCATTCTCGAGGGATACAATGGAATTTTGGGCAGCCCCTCTGGACTGCCAGAAACCACGGTGCGCAATGACGCGTACTTTGGGTGTAAGAATCTCCGGTTCGTCTATCTGTGAACAGCTTGTGAAAAAGATACAGAAAGAGATTATTCCTGTTAATATACTCATATCGTTCTGCATACTATTGGTTCATCAAATAACGTTCTGCTTCGATGGCCGCTTTACAACCACTTGCTGCTGCCGTAACGGCCTGTCTGTAATGGGGGTCTGCCACATCGCCAGCTGCAAATACACCGGGAACCGTTGTTCGAGGTGTGCCGGCCTCGGTTTGGATATATCCCGTTTTGTCCGTAGCGAGCCACGGCTTGAAGATATCCGAGTTGGGCTTATGTCCGATGGCCAGGAAGAAGCCGTCGATGGCAATGTCGACCATTTCTTCGTCCGGCTCGCCCTTGCGTTTCACTAAATGAGCGCCTTCTACTCCGTTTTCGCCAAAGAGTCCAACCGTATTATGCTCGAACAGCACCTGAATGTTCGGTGCGTTCATCACACGCTCCTGCATGACTTTCGAAGCACGCAGGAAAGGTTTCCGTACAATCAGATACACCTGTGAGGCCAGTCCGGAAAGGTACAGCGCTTCTTCGCATGCCGTATCGCCTCCGCCTACAACGGCTACTTTCTTCTTGCGGTAGAAGAAGCCGTCGCATGTGGCGCATGCCGAAACTCCCATACCCGAATATTTCTGCTCGTCGGGCAATCCCAGATACTTGGCTGATGCGCCGGTGGCAATGATCAATGATTCCGCTTCAATCATTTTTTCGCCGTCGATGGTAATTTGATACGGTGCAGCCGATAAATCTGCTGCCGTAGCGATTCCCTGACGTATATCGGCACCGAAGCGCAACGCCTGCTTTTTCATGTCTTCCATCATCTCCGTACCGGTCACTCCATCTGGATAGCCGGGGAAATTTTCCACTTCAGTTGTCGTAGTCAACTGGCCACCGGGCTGAATCCCTTCGTATAATACCGGGGCTAAATTAGCTCGCGAAGCATAGATGGCAGCCGTGTATCCTGCCGGTCCCGAGCCAATAATCAAACAACGCACTTTTTCGTTTGTCATATTCTTAACTGTTTGTTTTGTTTTTGGTTTTATTTTTATTATTATCGCAAATCTATTTCTGTTACTCCCGGATAATCGGCCGGATTGAATCGAAAGACGTGCTCCGGTTGACTGATTTCTGTTTGCATCTTACGGATGCGGATTACGCTGCACATACCGTTTTTCAGAGTTACCGTCAGGCGCACCGGCAACGAGGTGGCGCGCTCAATCTGTACTTCGACCTTTGCCACGTCGCCGTTTTTTTTCGAGGTCAGCATCACATCATCGGCCATTTTACCGTTGTCGGACGTGCTTTGACCGATATAGGAAAGCGTGAAGCCTTTCTTATAAGAGCGAAGGAGGGTCATCGGATTGGTAAACTCCAACTCGTCGCCTGTGGGGTTGGACAGGTTGACCTCATCGGTCCGGACGACGTACGTCCACTGCGTCGTACCGTCGTACCATGTCCGTGTATCGGGTGTGATAAGTACGAACTTGTCTCCTTTCATTTGTATGGTGCCCTCGAAACTTTCGGAAACGCCTTGTTTTTCGTGGCGAATGTTTGCCGCAAACGAGGCTTTTAATCCGTTTGATGATTCATACGCAGCAGCGGCCCTGTCTAAAAGCGCCTCGGCCTTCTGTGCCGTGACAACTCCTGCGACCGAAAACCATAACATTATTATAATTATATATTGTACTCGTTTCATGACTTTAATGTATTTAATTTCTGTTCCAATGAATATTCGTCCTGTATCAATACCTGACGCGCCTTGCTTCCTTCGTAGGGGCCGACGATGCCGGCGGCTTCGAGTTGATCCATCAGCCGTCCGGCACGGTTATAGCCGATTGAAAATTTACGTTGAATCAATGAGGTAGAACCTTGCTGTTGGAGGATGATGAGTCGCGCCGCTTCGTCGAAGAGCGGGTCACGATCGGAGAGGTCAACGCCCGATGCTTTGTCGGCTTCACCTTCCGGCACATATTCCGGCAATTCAAAGGCCGTAGGATATCCGGCCTGCTGTCCAATGTAAGATGCTATCGCTTCCACTTCGGGCGTATCGACAAAAGCACACTGTACACGAGTCATGTCGCTACCTTGCGAAAAGAGCAGGTCACCCCGTCCGATCAGCTGATTGGCGCCGGGCGAGTCGAGAATGGTGCGCGAATCGATCATCGAAGAGACACGGAAGGCCACGCGCACGGGGAAGTTTGCTTTAATCGTTCCGGTGATGATGTTGGTCGACGGACGTTGCGTGGCGATAATCATGTGAATACCTACGGCGCGCGCTTTCTGCGCGATTCGTGCGATCGGCATTTCAATGTCGCGTCCAGCCGTCATGATCAGGTCGCCGAACTCGTCGATGATGACCACGATATACGACATATACTTATGCCCTTTCTCCGGATTCAGGCGACGGCTGATAAACTTCTCATTATAATCTTTGATGTTACGGACGTGTGCTTTCGTCAGTAACTCATAGCGGTTATCCATTTCCTTACAGAGCGAATTTAGCGTATGTACCACTTTCGTAAAATCGGTGATGATCGCTTTCTCTTCGTCGGGGAGCTTTGCCAGATAATGACGTTCGATTTCGGCATAGATGCTAAATTCGACCATTTTGGGGTCGACGAGTACGAATTTCAGTTCGGCGGGATGTTTCTTGTATAGCAACGAGGTGATGATGGCGTTGAGCCCGACCGATTTTCCCTGTCCCGTAGCACCGGCCATCAGCAGGTGGGGGGCTTTGCAGAGGTCGAACATAAAGACGTCGTTCGTGATGGTGCGTCCCAGCGCCACCGGCAGATCGTATTTGCTCTCGATAAATTTGCGCGAACTGATTACGGATTGCATCGAAACGATCTGAGGGTCTTTGTTGGGCACCTCGATGCCGATCGTTCCCTTACCGGGCATCGGGGCGATGATACGGATGCCGAGTGCGGCAAGGCTCAGGGCGATATCGTCTTCGAGGTTACGAATCTTCGAGATTCTCACCCCCTGCGCCGGCACGACTTCGTAGAGCGTGATGGTTGGCCCCACCGTTGCTTTAATTGACAGTATGCTGATACCGAAGTTTTCGAGTGTCTGCTTGATGCGTCGCTGATTATCGGTCTGCTCCGCCATGTCGACTGGTCTTTCGGCCTGTTCGTATTTTTTCAGCAGGTCGAGTGTCGGGAAACGGTAGCTGGACAAGTCGAGACGAGGATCATAATCGCCCATGGTCGAATTGTCGTACGGTTCTTCTTCTTTGGGCACCTCGATCGTAAATACTGACTCACCGTTGATGATTCTGTCACCATCAGCCATCGGTCTGATTTGCGGCTCGTCGTCAAAATCTGCTGTACGGTACGGATCATCATCGTATGTTACCGTTATATCCGGCGTATCTTCTTCGTCCTGTTCTTCATCATCTTCTGTGGTTGCATGATAGGTTTTGGATCTCATATAACCCTTCTCTTCGTCGTCTTCTTCCGTATCCAGACTGTTCTGTGCCTGCTGCTTTCCAGTCAATCTGTTCCGATACCACGAGAGGTTAAGTATCTGTTGCAACCATGGCATCACACGTTTACTCGTAAAAATGGCAATGACAAGCAAAGAGACCATCAGCAACAGCACCGTCCCCGGTATGCCGATATTCCGAATCAAGACCTCGGACAATTCATATCCGTGACGCCCCCCTAAATATAGAAACGAGTCTTCGTAACCTTTTAGAAAAACGAACGACAGAAAGAGCGAACTCCAGATAAGCAGCGAGCTGCACAACAAAAAGCGTTTCATGAGCGACATCCGGCAAACGCCCATCAGATAGACGCCCAACGACCCGAAAAAGTACAGCAGAAAGAAAGACGCCACGCCAAACCAGCGGTTCATGATCAGATCGGCGATAAAAGCACCACGCACGCCGGCCCAGTTTTGAACGCGTCCACGGTTGATCAACAGGTCTTTCAATGGCACATTTTCGATGGCGCTTTGGTCTGCCCCGCCTGTAAAAAAGAAAGAAGCCATGGCGATGCTTACATAAATCACCGCGAAACAGAGCAGCAGCCCCACAAGAAAACGCAAGCGTTCATTCGTAAAGAAGACGCTCAGTGATCCCCATATATCATTATCCGCTTCTTGCGAACGTTTCTTTTTTACCGTCTTTTTTGCCATTTTTTTGCTTATTCCCTCCCTGTTACCAAATCACAGGACGAAATAATTCAGCGGGCAAAGATAGCGATATTTCTCTAATAAATCAAGCTGAACGAACGAGCTGACCGAGGACACGTTAAGCATGAAGAAAACACGCTAAGCGTTGTATCCATAATACAACTTTTTTATCTTTGCATCGAAAGAATATGATGAAACTTAAAAACTTTTCATCTGCTTTTATGATGCGGAATTTGAAAATTATCCCGTACCTTTGTGCGTTTTTTAAGAAATAAGTTATCGGAAAATATGTATAGAACAAGAACTTGCGGTGAATTGCGCCTGTGCGACGAAGGACAAAACGTGACACTGGCCGGATGGGTGCAGCGGACACGGAAAATGGGTGGCATGACTTTTATCGACCTACGCGATCGATACGGTATCACCCAGCTGGTATTCAACGAAGAAGTAAATGCCTCACTTTGTGAGCAGGCCAATAAGATCGGACGCGAATACGTTATTCAGGTAACGGGTACCGTCAAAGAACGTTCGAGCAAGAACGCCCATATCCCCACGGGCGAGATCGAATTGATCGTTTCCGAACTGAACATTCTGAATGCGGCCATGACCCCGCCCTTCACCATCGAAGACGAGACGGACGGCGGTGACGACTTACGGATGAAATACCGTTATCTGGATTTGCGCCGGAACATTGTCCGTATAAATCTCGAACTGCGTCATCGCATGGCATTTGAAGTACGTCGATACCTCGATAACGAGCGTTTTCTGGAGGTCGAAACTCCCGTATTGGTCAATTCAACCCCCGAAGGAGCACGGGATTTCGTGGTGCCTTCGCGTATGAATCCGGGACAGTTCTATGCGCTGCCGCAATCGCCTCAGACGCTGAAACAGCTGCTGATGGTTTCGGGCTTCGACCGTTATTTCCAGATCGTGAAATGTTTCCGTGACGAAGATTTACGTGCCGACCGTCAACCGGAATTTACGCAGATCGACTGCGAGATGAGTTTCGTGGAGCAAGACGACGTACTGAACATCTTCGAAGGGCTGACGAAACACCTTTTCAAAACGTTACTTGATACAACGTTCGATACTCCGTTCCCACGTATGACGTGGCACGATGCCATGAAATATTACGGATCGGACAAACCGGACGTACGCTTCGGCATGAAATTCGTCGAACTGACTGAGATACTTCAGGGAGCGGGTTTTCCGGTATTCGATAACGCGACATATATTGGCGGTATCTGTGCGCAGGGAGCGGCAAGCTATACCCGCAAACAGTTAGACGGATTGACCGAATTTGTTAAAAAACCTCAGATCGGCGCCAAAGGACTTGTTTACGCTCGTGTAGAAGCTGACGGAAGCGTGAAGTCGAGTGTCGACAAATTTTATTCGCAGGAGAAATTGCAGGAAGTCAAAGCGGCCTTCGGCGCTCAACCGGGCGATCTGCTGCTGATCCTCTGCGGAGACGAGGTAAACAAGACACGCAAGCAACTCTGCGAACTGCGTCTGGAGATGGGAAATCAGCTTGGTTTGCGCGACAAAAACAAATTCGAGTGCCTCTGGATTGTCGATTTCCCGCTGCTCGAATGGAACGAAGAAGATCAGCGCTTTTATGCCGTGCATCATCCTTTTACCTCGCCCAGACCCGAAGATATTCCTTTGCTCGAACGTGATCCGAAAGCCGTTCGTGCGAACGCATACGACTTGGTCATCAACGGCGTCGAAGTCGGTGGCGGCTCAATCCGTATCTACGACAGTCAACTGCAAGACAAGATGTTCAATATACTTGGTTTTACGGAAGAACGGGCGCAGGAGCAGTTTGGTTTCCTGATGAATGCTTTCAAGTACGGCGCCCCGCCGCACGGTGGTATTGCTTTCGGGTTAGACCGATTGGTGTCGATTTTCGCAGGGCTTGACTCGATCCGCGACTGCATGGCATTCCCGAAAAACAACTCCGGACGCGACGTGATGCTCGATGCACCCTCGGTTTTGGAGGAAAGTCAGTTGAGAGAGTTGCATCTGGAAATTGATTCGGAAATTCGCGGAAAACAATAAATCCTCATACGCCTATGTTACGTATCAGAGATATCTTGCAAGAAATCGAACGTCATGCGCCGCTGTGGTTGCAGGAATCGTTCGACAATTCAGGCGTTCAGGTGGGTGATGTCAATCAGCCGGCACAAGGCGCACTTCTCTGTCTGGATATGACCGAAGCGGTGATCGATGAAGCTGTCGAACTCGGATGTAATCTGATCATTGCACACCATCCGCTTGTGTTTAAGCCCCTCAAGTCGCTGACGGGAGCAAACTATGTACAGCGTTGCATCATGAAAGCGTGCAAGAACGATCTGGTCATTTATGCTGCTCATACGAATCTGGATAATGCAACAGACGGAGTAAACTTCAAGCTGGCTGAATACCTTGGCTTGCAAAACGTTCGCATCCTCAACCCGCAACAAGGCATCCTGCTGAAGCTGGCCACATTCGTGCCCGAAGCTCAAGCCGAAGCCGTGCGCACGGCGCTCTTCGAGGCCGGGGCCGGCCATATCGGTGCTTACGATGCTTGCAGCTTCAACATCCGGGGCGAAGGGAGTTTTCGCGCTTCGGAAGGGTGTCAGCCTTTTGTCGGAAGTGTCGGTACGCTCCATCGGGAACCGGAAATTCGCATCGAGACCATCCTGCCCAAATATCTTAAAAGCAGGGTGCTTCGTGCATTGTTCGCCACCCATCCTTACGAAGAACCGGCCTTCGACTTTTATTCGCTCGAAAACGAATGGCAGCAGGCCGGATCAGGCATCGTCGGCTCGTTGCCTGAAGAAGAAGACGAACGGATGTTTTTACAACGCATCAAAGAGACACTGGAACTGCACTCTCTCCGTCATTCGCACCTTACGGGAAGAAAAATCCGCAAGGTCGCGTTGTGCGGAGGAAGCGGAGCTTTCCTCATACCCGAAGCGATCGCTGCCGGTGCAGAGCTCTTTATTACCGGCGAAGCAAAATACAATGATTTTTTTGATGTGGAAGACCGCATCCTGCTGGCTGTCATCGGACACTATGAAAGCGAGAGATGCACAAAACATATCTTCCGTGATATCATATCAAAAAAATTTCCTACCTTTGCCGTACAATTTTCGACAATAAATTCGAATCCCGTAAATTATATATAGAAATAGAGCACATGGCGACAAAGAAAGAAGAAACGGTAAAAAAGAAAGGAACAGCGGCTAAAAAGGCGCCTGCAAAGAAGAAAGAAACAACGAAAAAGTCCTCCGTTGTTGCAACGGAGAAGGAAAAGACAGGAAAAAAGAAAGCCGCTCCGGAAGTAAAGAAAACGAAAGCGCACCCCACCGTTGCCCGAACAGAAGGAATAATCATGGAAGAGGGAACTTCGACTCCGGTTGCAAAGGGTAAGGCCGATAACGAAGATAAAGAATATACGATAGAAGAACGGTTATGTTCGCTCTATCAGTTGCAAACCATCATGACGGAAATCGATAAGATCAAGACGTTGCGTGGAGAGTTGCCGTTAGAAGTGCAGGATTTGGAAGACGAGATAGCCGGACTGGAAACGCGGCTTCAAAACTATCAGACCGATATTGAAACGAATAAGACGAATGTGATTGCATATAAAAATAAGATTTCCGAGTCGAAAGAACTGATGGAAAAATATAAATCACAATTGGATCATGTGCGTAACAACCGTGAGTTTGATAACCTCTCGAAAGAAGTGGAGTATCAAGGGTTGGAGATAGAATTTGCAGAGAAAAAAATCCGGGAATTGAACGCTGCGGTTGATGTCAAGAAGCAGGAAGTCAAGCAATGTAAAGAAATACTCGAAGGGCGAAAAGGGGATTTGGATATGAAGAAAAGCGAGTTGGAGGAAATCATATCCGAGACGCGTCAGGAGGAAGAGAAGCTCCGCGACAGAGCCAAAAAATTGGAAGAAACGATCGAATCCCGTTTGTTGACTGCTTTTCGACGTATCCGCAAAGGAGCGCGAAACGGTCTGGCTGTTGTTGGTATCGAACGTGATGCATGTGGAGGTTGCTTCAATAAAATTCCGCCTCAGAAACAAATGGACATCAAGCTACGCAAAAAAATTATCGTTTGCGAGTACTGTGGCCGTATCATGATCGATCCGGTGTTGGCCGAAGAGAATAAGTCTTAATTATATATTTGGAAATTGTTTTCAGCAGGGATATCGGGATGCTTGTCCGTATCTCTGCTTTTTTATTCTCCCAATATGCTCCGAACCATCCGCAAATACATCGAACGGCACAATCTGCTCCAGCCTGATGTTCAGATCATCGTGGGGCTCAGCGGAGGAGCGGACTCCGTGGCTCTGATTCATGTATTGAACCGACTGAACTACCCATGCATCGCAGCCCATTGTAACTTTCATCTGCGCGGAGCAGAAGCGGATCGCGATGAAGCCTTTGCCCGTCAGATTGGAGAATCGCTCCAAATCCCATTCGAAAAGAAAGATTTCGACACGGTAGGATATGCTAATACTCACAAAATCTCTATCGAGATGGCTGCACGAGAGTTGCGCTACCGATGGTTCGAGACGCTTCGCACAACTTACCATGCTCAGGCTATTGCGGTTGCCCATCATCAAGACGACAGCATTGAAACCGTACTCATGAACCTGATTCGGGGCACCGGTATCGGCGGACTGCACGGCATCCGACCGAAAAACGGATACGTCGTCCGGCCGCTGATGGCCGTCAGCCGATCTACCATCGAAATATGGTTAGAACAGCAAAAAATAACGTACCGGCAGGACAGCACGAACCTTTCAGATGCATATACCCGTAACGTTATTCGTCTCCGCCTCCTTCCTCTGATGGAAAAAATCAACCCGTCCGTGCGGAAAGCGATCTTGCGAACCAGCCAACATTTGTCTGATGTTGAAATGATATACCGGTCTGACATCGAAAAAAAACGCGCCAGCCTGCTCGACGATCGGGAGCGCATCTCTATCAGCCGTCTGCTACAGTCGGAAGCGCCCCCCACTGTTCTTTATGAACTGATTAAACCTTACGGATTTACACGTGAATTGACACAGACGATCTTCAACAGTCTATGCGGTGAACCGGGCAAAACATTCTTTGCTCCCGAAACCGATTATCAGATTTTGAAAGACAGGGAACACCTGATCTTATCCCAAAAGCACAACCGAGACGAAACGATATATCCGGTCGAAGTCGACGGCATACTCCATACTCCCATCAACCTCCGAACGGAAGTACGGGCCGTCGATCCTTCGTTTATTATTCATAAGCATCCTTGCGTAGCCACCTTCGACTGCGATAAATTGACCCTTCCGTTGACTTTACGCACATGGCGTCGGGGAGACTGGTTCATTCCTTTCGGGATGAAAGGACGCCAAAAACTAAGTGACTACTTTTCCGACCATAAATTCAGTCGCTTGCAAAAAGAACAGACGTGGTTGCTTTGCTCCGGAGAAAATATTGTATGGATTGTCGGCAGACGTACGGATCATCGTTACCGTGTTGGGAGCACTACCAAAAATGTGTTGATTGCAACTGTTTTTGAGTAAAAAATTTGTCGTTCATAAAAAAAAACGCTATATTTGCAGCGTCTTCAACCGTTAGTAGGGTAAAAACGAATAATCTCTCTCTCGGGGAAAAGACAAACAATCCGGACTACATAAATTTTGACTGATTATTAACAAAAGCAAAGAAGGTATGGAGGGTATCTTGTTCATCACAGGATGATCGACTTTCCGGAATACCGAAACTCATTTGCTCTATTTATATCGTATGCAGAAATATAATATTCTTGAACTCACGGAAAAAGAACTTCCCGAATTGCAACAGATCGCAAGCGATTTGGGAATTAAAAAGATGAAATCCCTTGAAAAGCAGGATTTGATCTACAAAATCCTTGACGAGCAGGCTGTTTCATTAGCCGGTATCCAAATGGAAAAAGAAAAGGAAAAAGAAGCTCGTAAATCGGAGCAGAAAGCTAAACAGGCTACTGCACGTAAAAACCGGGTTACTGAGAAAGCTGTTCCTCCAACGGATTCCGATAACAGCACGCAAACAGAAAAAGTAAAGCGAAGACCGGGACGACCGCGTAAGAACCCCATTGTCCCCCCTCCTGTTCCTCCTAAAGTCGAAGCGACCGACCTCGCTGAAAAGCCTCGTCGGAGACCGGGACGTCCCAGAAAGATTCAGAGGATAGAAGAGAAGCCGCAAGAAACAAATGATTCGACACAGAACGTATCATCTCCAACGGTAAAACCTATTCCGGAAGTGTTGCCGCTTGCCGAAACGGTGAACGAGCATGTAACGAAACCGGTTGAAACGACTTCTGCAACTTCGGTCGAAACCGGAGCCCTAACCGGAACGGTCGTGAAAACAGACGATCCGGCTCGCAGAGAAAAGACGGAATCGCAACCGGAAGAAAGTCCCAGGAGGCTGATATTTAAACATGCGAACGATACTCCTTCGGTGCTCGATCAAGTGTTGCCGATGCAACCACCTACTCCTCAACGCGAAAAACAACCGAACGAGGGGAAGAACAAGCCGCAATATAATAATCGGACGAATAATAACAATCCCAACCAACGCAATGTTCCGGCCAATAATGTGCCGGCGTACGATTTCGATGGAATCCTGACAGGAACAGGGGTATTGGAAATCATTCAAGACGGATACGGATTCTTGCGCTCGTCGGACTATAATTACCTGACTTCGCCGGACGATATTTATGTATCGCAATCCCAAATCAAACTTTTCGGATTGAAAACGGGAGACATCGTCGAAGGCCCTATCCGTCCGCCCCGAGAAGGGGAGAAGTATTTCCCGCTGGTGAAAGTCGACAAAATCAACGGACGCTTACCCGAAGAAGTGCGTGACCGTGTGCCTTTCGATCATTTGACCCCGTTGTTCCCGGATGAAAAATTCATGCTGACTGCCCGTCGATCGCCGAAAGTGTTTGATCATATTGCAGTGCGAGTGGTCGATCTCTTCTCTCCGATCGGTAAGGGACAGCGCGGTTTGATCGTTGCCCAGCCGAAAACGGGTAAGACGATGCTGTTGAAAGACATTGCGAATGCAATTGCAGCCAATCACCCTGAAGTGTATATGATTATCCTGCTGATCGACGAACGCCCCGAAGAAGTAACCGATATGGCGCGCAGTGTCGACGCCGAAGTGATCGCTTCTACATTCGACGAACCGGCTGAACGCCACGTAAAAATTGCCGATATCGTACTTAATAAAGCTAAACGAATGGTGGAATGCGGGCATGACGTGGTTATTCTTCTCGACTCCATCACCCGTTTGGCACGCGCCTATAACACCGTCCAACCGGCTTCCGGAAAAGTGCTTTCGGGAGGAGTGGATGCCAATGCATTACAAAAACCGAAACGTTTCTTCGGTGCAGCCCGAAACATCGAAAACGGAGGCAGTCTTACCATTCTGGCTACAGCATTGACCGACACAGGATCGAAGATGGACGATGTGATTTTTGAAGAATTTAAAGGTACGGGAAACATGGAGTTGCAGTTAGACCGGAAACTTTCGAATAAACGAGTATATCCCGCTGTCGATATCATTGCCTCAAGCACGCGCCGCGATGATTTGTTGCAGAGTGATAACACCATCAACCGAATGTGGGTATTGCGTAAATACCTATCGGATATGAACTCGATCGAAGCTATGGAATTTGTGAAGAAACAGATGGAAAATACCCTTGATAATATGGAATTTTTGGCCTCGATGAACGGATAAACAATCATCTGATCAAACGAATAAGAGCAGGAGCAGGGCTGTCCGAAGGTCGAAGATCGAACGGATAGCCTTGTTTGTCCGGATAGGTTTTCAAGAAGCATGGTCAATGTGTGAAATAAAGAAAACTCTATGAATGAAGATGGAGACGTCGAAAAATATTCCCGGACGGAAGTTGCACGGGAAAAGAAAAATACGTATCTTTGTGTCGAAATTGTAATGATTTCAATTTGGTATTATATAAAAAAACAAATTCATTAAATTATGGAACCGATTATTAATTCGCAAATTCCTGAATTTAAAGTTCAGGCATTTCACAATGGAGAGTTTAAAACCGTATCGAACAAGGATATTGAAGGTAAATGGGCTGTCTTCTTCTTCTATCCGGCCGACTTTACGTTTGTTTGTCCTACGGAGCTGGTTGACATGGCCGAGAATTACGATCAATTCAAAGCGATGGGTGTAGAGATTTATTCCGTGAGTACCGATACGCACTTTGTCCATAAAGCATGGCATGACGCTTCCGAGAGTATTCGCCAAATCAAGTATCCGATGCTTTCCGACCCGACAGGATTGCTCTCGCGCGCTTTCGGCGTGATGATTGAAGAGTCCGGAATGGCTTATCGTGGAACGTTTGTTGTAAATCCCGAGGGTAAGGTGAAGGTCGCTGAAATTCACGATACCGGCATCGGACGCAATGCAGACGAATTGCTTCGCAAAGTTGAAGCGGCTCAATTTGTTGCTGAAAATGACGGGGAAGTATGTCCGGCAAAATGGAAAAAAGGTGCATCTACACTTAAACCCAGCATTGATCTCGTCGGTAAGATTTAAGTTGCAGATGTAGGGTTTTCTTTTGGGAAGAGGCTGTCTTTGTGTGTTGTGCACAGATAGCCTCTTCTCATCTTCCCTCAATCCCGTTCAACAGAACCTGCTAATCCAAATGGCTTCACGATATCCCCTTTTATGGTGATTTATCAGATTATATCCCCATAAATAGGGAGAAAAAATGACCGGTTTTGTGATAAAAACAATTACCTTTGTCATCAAAAAAAGAAAAAATCTATGGAGAAATTGCTGTTCTCGGAAAAAATGAAATTGGCCGATCTCATCTCGGTTAATCATAGTCTCATACTTATGTTGCCGCGTTTTGGCATTCCTCTTGGATTCGGGGATAAAAGTGTAAAGGAAATATGCCTCATGAACGATGTATCGGCAGACTTTTTTTTGCTTGTGTGCAACGTTTATGCCTTTGATTCATATCTTCCTAAACGGAAAATGATCGAATCGACTGACATGCGCTTGCTTGTTCCTTATCTTCTGGCTTCGCATCGTTATTACATGTACGAACATCTGCCCCATATCGAATGTCATCTTTTAAATGTTATCGATAAAGTAAACCCCAAATATGGAGAGGTGCTCAAGCGATTCTTTAACGATTACAAAAGCGAGGTTGGAGAACATTTCAAATACGAAGAGCAGACCGTATTTCCGCATATTCAGGCGCTCTTGTCCGGCGAGGTCCATGACTCTTACCGTATTCGCGATTTTGCCGAAGCGCATAGCAACATCGAAGATAAATTAAATGATTTAACTCAAATCATTTTCAAATATCTGCCCGCAAACGCTTCACCCAAAGAATCGATCGAACTTGTCTTTGACATTTTTCAACTTTCGACCGATCTTAATAAACATGCCCTGATTGAAGATAAGATTCTTGTACCCTATGTAGAAATGCTCGAGAGAAAAAAGAAATGAGCCGCAAAGAAAAAATACTGATTGTCGAGCCCGCAGCCATCGTAATCGAAGGGCTTATGCGGATTCTCAAAGAATTTTCCGAATTTGAAATACTTCCTCCCCTCGAAGATATGGACGATTTCAGGGAACGTCTCGTCGCAGCTCGACCTGATATCCTCCTGATTAATCCTACCATGCTTCCTTATTCCAAGAGGCCAGCCGTTTTCAGTCTTTTGCAAGATTATCCCAGGATGACGATCGTCGCCCTTGTCTACCAATATATCGATAGCTCAGTCCTACAGTCTTTTCACGGTATTCTCGAAATCAGGGAAGCACGAGAACGTATTCCCGAAATACTTACCGAAGCTCAAACCTCAGCATCCACCCATAAACTTCCGATGGATGCAATGAACTACGAACTTACGAAGCGAGAAACAGACGTCCTCGTTCTGGTTGCTAAAGGGTTGATGAGCAAAGAAATCGCAGACCGGCTTCACATCTCCGTACATACGGTCATCTCTCATCGTAAAAACATCACTCGTAAAACAAACATCAAATCTGTTGCCGGACTTGCGATGTACGCACTGATGAATAATCTTGTCGAAGAAGATTCCATTTGATCCGCTCTATAAGTTTTTCGGTTCATCCGGAGAAAATGGAGTGATAAAGTTCATCCAAAACAGAAAGGAAGCTGCTGTTTCTTCGTATAATTGAAAATTATACCAATAAATGTACGAGAGTATGAACAGCAGCTTTCTATACCATGGTTGGGGACTTTATACCCTCAAGTGTCATTGTGATGAGTACAAAAGTAAGAGGATTATTTTACATGTAACCAAGAAACCGGAAAAGTGTTGTCCCCAATACGGGAAAGCCCAATGGGTGAAAAACGGATATCAATTCCGTGATTTCACAAGGTTGCCCATCGGAGGAAAACAGGTGTATATTCTCGCTCTATTTGCACATTGCGAATGGTTTGGGCAAAGTCATTCTAAAGTAAACAATTTTATTCAGAAAATGAATATTGTATACAAATTTATGACATATAGATGATTACGAATTATTTTTTTGTATAAACATAAGTTTTTATAATTTTGCGGGCAAAATATTTTATTCGGTATGGATACGAACGAGTCATTGACGGCTATAAGTAAGTTTATCGTCGAATATTCATCTCACCTGATGGCAGCGGGCGTACACACTTCGCGTGTGGTACGCAACTCTAAGCGAATAGGCGAAGCTCTGGGTACAGAGGTAAAAATGAGTGTTCTACACAAAAATATAATCATTACCGTCAGCAATAAAGAGACACTCGAGACAAACAACGAAGTAATCGATATACCCGCACACCACATCAGTTTCGAGTACAATTCGGAACTGAGTGCACTGAGCTGGGAGGCGTTGGACAAACATCTGTCTCTCGAAGAGATAATGGCAAAATATCGTAAAATTGTTTCCTCTCCGATGATACATCCGCTTTTTGTATTACTCTTGGTGGGTTTTGCCAATGCATCATTCTGCAAGCTTTTTGGAGGAGACACTATTTCGATGGGAATCGTTTTTTCGGCTACGATTACAGGTTTTTTCCTCAAACAGCAAATGCAGAAGAAAAAGATAAATCATTATATCATATTCATCGTATCGGCTTTTGTTTCTTCGCTATGTGCATCTACTTCATTGATATTCGATACTACCTCAGAGATAGCGTTAGCCACAAGCGTACTGTATCTGGTGCCGGGAGTTCCGCTCATCAATGGAGTAATAGACATTGTCGAGGGTTATGTACTGACGGGATTTGCCCGCCTGACAGAAGCAGCATTACTTATTATAAACATCGCCATAGGGCTTTCGTTCACTTTATTGTTGGTAAAAAACAGTTTGATTTAAAGAAATGATAGCAATAGATATACTTTCCGACGGGTTCTTTGCCGCCATAGCAGGTATCGGGTTCGGTGCAATATCTGACCCACCTCTGAGGGCATTCAAAGCGATAGCACTACTGGCAGCCGTAGGACACGCCTGTCGCTTCTGCCTGATGACCTATCTGGGAATAGACATTGCGACCTCTTCGCTGGTAGCAGCCTTAACGATAGGTTTCGGCAGCCTGTGGCTCGGTAAGAAAGTTTACTGCCCTATGACAGTACTATATATTCCTGCACTGCTGCCGATGATTCCCGGCAAATTTGCCTACAATATGGTGTTTTCGCTGATAATGTGTCTACAAACGGTGAATGTTCCCGATAAATTGGACAAATATATGGGAATGTTCTTTTCGAATACAACGATAGTATGTACCGTTATTTTTATGTTGGCAGTAGGAGCGACTTTCCCGATGTTCCTGTTTCCGAGCAGGGCTTTTTCATTAACACGTCACTGAACTATGGAAATATTCTGGAAAACTATCGCATACTACAACTCTTCTACCTGGCTGCCTCAGATATTTATTGTCATTACAGGACTGGTGCTGACCGTATTGCTTGTACGTAAGCCCCGACGATGGATTAAGGAGGCGATGAAGATATATCTGACTGCACTATACCTGTGGATTGCCGTTGTATATTATTTCGTCTGCTGCGAGGAGCGAGACTACAACGATGTGATGGCGATGTTCTGGGTTCTTATGGCAGCAATATGGATATGGGACATAATAACAGGATACACCGTCTTCGAGCGTACTTATAAGTACGATACAGTTGCGTGGATTTTGCTGGCAATGCCTTTCGTCTATCCTGCCATTTCGTTGGCACGCGGGCTCACTTTCCCTACCATAATCTCGCCTGTGATGCCCTGTTCGGTAGTAGTGTTTACCATAGGATTGTTACTCCTTTTTACACGTAAGGTGAATATATTTATGGTGTTGTTGCTCTTCCATTGGTCATTGCTTGGACTATCGGAAATATATCGGTATCAAATACCCGAAGACTTTATGTTGGTAGGTATCACTATTCCGGGACTGTATCTGTTTTTCAAAGAATATTTCCTGATGGGGGAGAGTGCTGATACCAAACCAAAAGTGAAATACATCAACGCTCTATTGATAATAGTCTGCTTAGGGCTTGCTGCCCTGCTGACCGCTACGAAGTTCAGTATCCTTATTCCGAAAAACTAACTATATAGTATAACTAATCGAGATGAGGATTTTTTTTGTTTTTTTATAAATGATTATTCGTATTTATACCCAAACTCATTTTTATAGGTTACGTAAGTTACTGGCAATTTTCCAAAGAGTGCTTCTCCCAAATATCTTCAATTGAACTTATAACAGAATTCATCAAGATAATTCTGCAGGAATTTGGGTTTGATGTCATGAAATACATTTATTAACTTTCGCCTGGCATTGCTGATGGCAATATGAACCTGGGGCAAGACTTCCCTCACCTTCTCTCTTTAGGTATGGCTTGAGAAATGAGAACTACCACCACATTTGGGACAAACCACACCAACTCAGTCACGATATACCTTGAACTTTTGTTTGCAACTTTCCTCATCTGGAATTGAGATAGAAAATCGATCAGTGTCATTGCCTTATTTTTTTGCAAAGAGATTCATTTTAGGTAAATATGCGAGGATTCATTTAATTTATAATCTACCGTTCCGTTTACCGGACACGATGTGACATTGTCAATACAATGTACCCCATTGACGGTTCGCAGTGTATACGCTACAATCCGACAATTATTCAGGTTCACGGTTCGTTTCAGTTTGATCGGCTTCGTATCGATCGTAAACGTGCGGGAGGCTTTCTTTCCTGTTCTGATTTCTCCCCAATCAATGCCTGTTCTTGGGTCGTCATCGGAGAGTTTATATGTGGCCACATGATTATGTACATAGTTGAGGTCTACCTCCTCATGGGTAATCATTTGACCATATACGATCCCGTCTTCGACAACGAACGCATAGAAATGATAACGATCGGTTTTGTTTGTCAGAATATTGGCTGTGAACTGAATCGTTCCATCCGTTACTTTTGACTCCATAGCAATACCGGTTTGTGAAGGACAGAAAGCATTCATGTAATCGATTGCCGAGATCAATTTTTGGGGGGTACTCGTCGGATAAATATTCACCTTTTGGTTGAGATCGACCAGTGAAGATGGCCACGAGGGGCAAAGCATATCAGCTGTTTTGCCAAGTACGCCATAGAGTGTTTCATAGTTGATACAGCGGTTCTGTACGTGCAATACAATGGGGACGATTCGGTTGGGTCGTTGTTTCCTTACATCGTTGATCGCTTGCGTCATGATGGGGCACGTGTTGCAGGCGGCCGATGCAAATTGTATGATACAAAACTGTTTGATGAAAGACAGCGGCACATAGGTTGCTTTAAGAGAAACCTCATTCGATTTTACATTGTCGTAAACGGCATAGAAGGTATATGTTTCGGGTTCGGTCGTTTTAAATGTTTTTCCGTCGTAAACCGTGTCAAGCGATCCTTTTTGCATGATCACGGCTTTCCCGGTCACATCTTTCCCGTCTGCGAAAACCGTGAAAACCGTTTCCTCCGAGCCGTTGGCTTTGATTTCGCTTTTGCTCAGTGTCAACGTAACGGCTTCCGTTGCCGATCGGATCGTTATTTTTTCCGACTGTTCTCCGTTGTATGTTGCGTAAAAAGTATAAATCCCGGACTTCTCGGTCGAAAAGCTATGGCTCTCGAGCTTCGTTTCGTTCTCTCCTTTCAGTGTAATGACTGCCAATGAAGTTACATCTTCATCGTCGGCTTTCACGGTAAACCGAATGATGTCCGTGCCGTTCGGTTTGAGGTTCGCCTTATCGGTTATCAACTTAATGACAACTTGTGTGGCTGTGACAGTGATCTCGTTCGACTTTTGTCCATCATATAGAGCGTAAAAAGAATAGGTGCCGGTTTTTGACGTGGCAAAGTTGAACTGATTAAGTCCTTCGGTCGAGGTCGATGATGAAGGCACGATAACCACACCTTCAACCGTTTCTTTTCCATCGACTTTGACGGTAAAAGTCAAAGAATCTTTCCCGTTGGCTTTGATGGTTGTTTTGTTGGCCGACAAGGTTACCGATACCGGTATGTTTTCTTTTTTATCGGAACATCCGAAGATACTTAAAACGAATAGAATGATTGCAATAAGGTTGAATGATCTATAATTTTTCATTTATTGATGTTTATGTTTAAAATACGGCGTAAAAGTACGGATTTATTGTTTGAACAAAATGTAAAAAAAGTTTCATTTTTGGAATGGTTGGTCGTTATAGACTGTTCATGAACTTGGGATATGAAGGCATATCTCCCGAAGTATGCAAAAAAAAAATTGAAAGTGAATTGTCTGTCGTCAGTGAAGATGGATCGAATTTTCGATAGAGTATTTATGGATAATTTTGTTGAAAAACGAAACGTGATATTCTTAAAAAAATAGAAAAGGCGGCCTCATGGGGCTGCCTTCTCAAGGGTCAACATGCTTTTCCCGTTTTTATCGGCAAGATGCAGTTGCTTTTCCGATTGTCCCGGTTTTACTTGCGTTACTTTTTCAAAAGCATCCAATATTTTGCTTTCCGTTTCCAGATCAGGACAGTCCATTATTGTTACGCGCGGTTCGGAAAACGACAAGGAGGAAGGTTGCTTCGCATCAAATTCCGTTTCCGTATTCATCAGGTTGCACCCTGCATTTCCGTGCAGACGGAGGGTGTTGCCTTCCTTTACGAATTTAAAGAAGGCTCTTTCTGCCTTTACAGCTTTGCCGTTTACTTCCACAATCTTCCAGCGACCGATCAGTTTCTCGGCCGTTACACGCTTCCCGCTATCGCAGGCAATCATTGCGGCGATACATGCCATCGCCAACATCCCATTCATTTTTTTCATTGTTATGTTTTTATCAATTATACAACGATAAGACGCGAAAAGAAAGCAAAATGTTTTGTAAAAGAGGTGTCTTTAGATAAAATTAACAAATTAGATTTGATAAAATCCTTGATAATAGGTCGTTTGTATCTGCTTGTCTTTTTACTGGCATCGTAATAATTGGGGTTTGTGTTGAATTGTGCGTAGATAAAAAAACACGGAGCAGTCCCCGAAAGAGCTTCGCGTGAAAAGGAAATGTCAAGGCCTGCATGGATTTTCTGTCTTAAACGCATGCTCGTGGCACAATTAGAATTATCTTTGAGGGATACTATTAATGTATAATCTCTTATAGATTAATTTTCAGTCGATTGAAGTGAAGAATGTTATCTTTGTGCATGGCACAAAGTAAGTATATTCATAGATCATAAAATGTGACAGTTTTGCTCTATCACATTCCCCATAGAAGGGGCGGATTTATTGGGGAGAAATGAAAAAAAAACGGGATGAACCTTTTAATTGGTTCTCCCGCTTTTATCATTTAATCGATAAATAGTGTGCTGCAGGCATCTGCTTTTATCCGATTTCAATCATGGGGGCGCCGGCTTGTATAGCGTCGCCTTGTTTCACGTAGATGCGAAGTACCGTTCCGTTATAGTCGGAAGTGATGTCGTTCTCCATCTTCATTGATTCGAGGATAAGCAGACTGTCATTCTTTTTCACCACGTCTCCTTCTTTGACCATGATTCGCATGATGCTTCCCGGCATCGGGCATTCCATGATGTGTCCTTTGACTGTTTTTTCGGTTGTCGGTGCGGCTTCTTGCTTTGTCTCGCTTTTCGCTTCCTCGGCAGGGGTTGCCTGTTTAGCCTGAGCATTGAATTCTTCTTCGCGTTTTTTGCGGAGGAATCCGCTGGCTACGGCAGGGAACAACTCCATCAACAAACTGTCTTTTTCGTCTTTGGCCAATTGCACGCCTCCGAACTCTTCGAGTACGGGATTGTCCTGACGTTTATAGTTCGACGTATCGTACGGCGTTTCTACCGGAGAGCCGGTGATTTGTTCGCGGAATGTGGGATCGACCGGAACGGGAGTTTTTCCGTATTCCCCTTTCACCAGTGCAATGAACTGATTGGACGGGTTGGCATATTTCGGCCGGCCGTTCTTGATGTTTAAAGCCGATACGACAGCTTGCGCTCCTACAATCTGACTGGTGGGGGTAACGAGCGGCGGCAGACCGGCGTCGAGGCGTACGCTCGGAATCAGCTTCATAGCTTCTTCGAGCAGGTCGAGGGAGTTGAACTGTTTGAGCTGTGCCACCATGTTCGTGTACATTCCGCCGGGGATTTCGGCATCCTTCACTAAATTATTCGGTTTCGGGAAGTTGAAGTAAGCTTCGATGGCATGACAAGCCGCCAGCAAGGCTGGTTCGTCGTTGTGGCGTACAGCTTCGATGGCTTTGTCAAATTCACGGTCGATTTCTGCCGGAAGCGTATCGGTCAGTGGGTTAAACGGTTTCGGGAATTGTTTTACGGCATCGAACGCGTCGAGTTCTTTGCGGATACCTAGCAATTCCTGATTGATCTTTGCCACAGCTTCCATGTTTACATCGAGTTCGACGTCGAGTTTCTTACAGAAGAGGTAGATCAGCTCGATAGCGGGGGCAGCCGGTCCACCTGCAAAATTCCAGATATTCGTATCCACAATATCGACACCGTGATAGATCGCTGTCAGAACTGCGCCCAAACCAAATCCGGGTGTACAGTGTGTATGGAAATCGATTGGAACATTCAGGTGTTTTTTGAACAGCGGGATCAGCGTGGCCACGCGCGAAGGCGGAATAAGGCCGCTCATATCTTTGATCGTGATCATATCGGCGCCGAGAGCCAGCATCTCTTTCGCCTTGTTCACAAAGTATGCATCGGTGAACACTAACTCATGCTTGGGGGCTTCAACTTCTTTCTTCCCGAAAAGACCGCTGAAAAAGCCTCCTTTTTTTGTTTCGGCCTTCGACACATCGTCATACTTGGGGTCTACGGTGTAACACACGGCGCAATCGGCCATGCCGCCATATTTTTTAATGGATTTAACACTCGATTTTACGTTATCTACGTCGTTCAGAGCGTCGAAGATACGCATCACGTCCAACCCGGAAGCTACCGCGTTACGGAAGAATCCGTCGATGATTTCGTCGGGATAGGGTGCATAACCGTAAAGATTGCGTCCGCGTGACAAGGCTGTCAGCTTCGAGGCGTTACCAACGGAGGCTTTAATTTTTTCAAGTCTGTCCCACGGGTTCTCTCCCAAATATCGCATGACCGAGTCGGGTACGGCTCCTCCCCATACCTCCATGGCATAGAAATTGGCATCTTTGTAGTAAGGCAACACTCTGTCGACCTGCGACTGGTTCATACGTGTTGCGAAAGCTGACTGTTGTCCGTCTCTCAATGTTAAGTCTCTGATTAAAAGTTTCTGCTTCATGATTAATCGTTTTTTTTTGAATGAGATTCGTTTTTATAATTTGGTTTGCTCTTTTATCTTATTATTAGATAGGTTTTCGCTGCATTTTCGATCGAATAGCAATGAAAACCAATCTCTTTTATCTCGTTTATTAGATAGTTTTATTTAATACAAAATACCATGCTGCTGCAAAGTAAATACTTTTTTCTGAAGAAACATCCCCTAATTAGAGAAAAATTTCTTTAATAGAAAAAATCCTTTCGTTCAACAAGCAAAATAAACCATCAGTCCGGCCAGGATAATATAGCCGATGGCATACGGCAGAGCACTGCGAAGGATCTCTCCGTCACGTCCAGGCATATTGCACGAGGCCGTTGCGATAGCAATACTTTGCGGTGAAATGATTTTTCCGCCGGTTGCTCCTGCCGTATTGGCGGCGACTAACCAGTTAGGATCGGAATACGACAATTGAGAAGCTACATTGGCTTGCAGCTTGCCAAACAGAATGTTCGACGATGTGTCGCTGCCCGTAACAAACGTACCGATGGCTCCAATCAGCGGAACAAACAACGGATAGTAAGCCCCCGTAGCGGAAACAAGCGCCGAAGCAATCACTCCGATCATGCCCGCATAGTTCATTACCGATGCGATGGAAACGAGGCTCATGATCGTAATCACGGTCTTATTCAGATTTTTCACGGTACGGGCTAAAACTACAAACAGTTTCTTTGCCGAAACGCCTTGAATCATTCCGCCGATAAACGTACCGAGGAAAAGCATCAATCCGGCATTGGATATCCATCCGAACGAAAAATATTTGCCTTCGGCATAGATGGGCAGATGCACATGACTGACAAGGTGTGTCCGGAGAAACTCATTGATCGGCTTCACCAAAGGTCCGCTGATGACAATAAAAAACAGAATGAAACCGTAGACGCTCCATGCCCGTAAAGCCCGCGACAAGGTAATAGGTTCTTCGCTTGCCGAAACTGCGGCAGGTTCGTGTCCTCCGGCAAAAAGACGTGCATAAACGACAATGGCTAAAATGGCTGCCACGCTTCCGAGGATGGCCGGTGTTTCTGCGCCTAAATATCGTGCGCAGATATATTGCACGATCAGCGAAATACCGCCTACCCATAAGGATAGCAAGATGTGTTTGAGAATCTTTTTGGGCGAGCTGTCGGTGAGTGTAAGGATCACGAACGGAATAAGGAGCATCAAAGGCGATAGTTGTATGACCACTTTCGAGGCTATGTCGCAAATGGCTTCAGGCGTCGCACTGCCCGAAGGGGCGACCTCGTTGGCCAGCGTAATCACCGGCACACCTACCGCACCGAACCCTGTCGGCACACTGTTGGCAATCAGCGATATCAATGCGCTGAACCCCGGTTTGAATCCCAAGCTGATCAAGATGGCAGCGGGGATTGCAACGGCTGTTCCGAATCCTGCCATTCCTTCCAACAGACCTCCGAAACCCCATACGAGCAGAAGCACGATGATTCCACGGTCATTCGTGAGCGAGGTGAACTGCTTTTTAATGATCTCGATCTCTCCGCTTTCAAGCAGCGTGTTGTAGCTGTAAATAGCCATCAGAATGATGATCAAGATCGGGAAAGTCGCTTTCAGAAGGCCTTCCACAAAAGCCCACAACACCCCGTCCTGAGTATAATTCTCAGGTGTAAATCCGAGAATAGGAGCAGCAAGCCACGCGATCAGCAATGTTGCGACAAGGGTAAAGAAGGCGCTTTTGTGCCCGGCCATCTTCACACCAAGCATCAGTACGAACAAGAGCAGGATCGGGAAAACAGATAATAAAATGTTCATGACATGTTTATTTAATTGGATTTGTAAATAAATGAATTGTAATCATATAAGCAGTACTGTAACCTGACGCGGGCCGTGTGCTCCCATAACGAGTGCCTGTTCGATGTCGGCCGTCTTGGAAGGACCGGACATAAAGCCCCTGAATTCTCTGGGATGTTCGTTGGGTACACGTTGGTAAGCATCGTGCATGGTATCGACCAGTTGGTCTTTCGGAAGAAGCATCAGCAGGGATTCGGAAATGAAATAGATGCCGCGTTGCAAGTATTCCTGTTCAAAATATACGGCTGCATTTTCACACACACCGAAAATACCGCGGCAGATGACGAGATCGGTGCCGTTCAATTCAGCCGGCGTATCGATATCGTCGGGGTTATACGTGGCGCAAGTGACTTCCGGAAGATTGCATGCGATACGCCCTGCATCAGGGAACAAACGCCGCACGGCATCGTCAATCGATTCGCCTTCGCCGAGCACTTCGGCACGACCGCCTACTCCGGCCGAAATCTCCATAAACTGTTTGAGCTTATCAGGGTAAACAACATGTGAAATGTTCACTTCGGGACGCGGAAAAGACTCCTTAATGTTTTCCTTCAAACGATGAATGATAAAATCTTTGCTGTTCATTTCGATTCTTGTTTCGTATTTTTCTTTTGATGATTCTGTTTCCACCACGCTTCGAACGACTGTTTGGCAAAGCACGGCATTTCTCTTTCTTTGCCCCATGCGTTCAACCCGTTGTACAGGAAAAAGCGCGGCAGTTTATTGGCGATGGGAGCCATTTTCAGAGCAGAGTGGAACAGAGACGGGCGTTCCATCAGGAATTGCATCCCTTTACTCATCATCTTCTTCTGTGAATTGGCTTGTCCGAATCCGTCCAACTTCTGACGCCATACGTATATCTGTTCGCCGAGGTCTACCATGGCAGGACAAACGTTTGAACATGAAAGGCATAGTGAGCAGGCAGAGACGTTTCCGCTGTGTTTCTGCGGGTCATGAAGCATACCGAGATTGATGCCGATCGGGCCGGGAATAAAATACGAATAGGAATATCCTCCGCTCCGACGGTATACCGGGCAAGTATTCATACATGCTCCGCAGCGGATGCAATTCATGCTTTTGCGATGTTGAGGCATACCCAAAATCTTGCTGCGTCCGTTATCCACGATGATAAAATGTTGTTCGCCTCCCGTATGGGGTCGTCCGAAATGCGAGGTATATGTCGTGATGGGTTGTCCCGTTGCCGAACGTGCAAGCAGACGCGTGAAGATACCCAGCGATTCGAGGTCGGGGATGATCTTGTCAATCCCGAACGCGCAGATATTGAGCTTCTGGCACGACATTCCCATATCGGCATTTCCTTCGTTCGTACAAACGACCACTTCGCCTGTCGAGGCTACGGCAAAATTGCCTCCGGTCATACCGGCATCGGCGTTCAGGAAGTCTTGACGAAGAGCTCTGCGCGCCTGACGGGTCAGATAGGTGGGATCGAAATTGTCTTTTTCGCTGCCTAATTTTTCTTCAAACAACTTACCGACAATCTCACGTTTTAGGTGGATGGCGGGCATGACGATATGGCTCGGATGGGCATTGAGAAGCTGAAGAATCCGTTCTCCCAAATCGCTTTCGATGACTTCGTACCCTTTTTCGATCAGGTATGGATTCAGGTGACATTCTTCCGAAAGCATCGATTTACTCTTTACTAACTTGCGTGCACCATGGTCACGGAGAATCCCTTCGATGATCGAGCGATATTCTTCGGCGTCTTTGGCATAATGTACATGACAACCGTTGGCCGTCGCCTTCTTTTCGAATTCCTCGATCAGCTCCGGCAGATGTGAGTTGCTGTAGAGTTTAAGATCGCGTACGGCATGTCTGAGATCTTCCCATTCGGGTATCGCATGTGAGAGGCGGTCGCGTTTCGTACGTACCATGTATAATGTTTTGTCATGCCATTCGGCATTCACTTTGTCGGATAAAAAGGCACCGGCTGCCTTGGCGTGTGTAGTACTCATAATTGTGCGGATAAAATTTCTAAATAATGGATTGTACGGATCGGATAGTGCTCTCGCTCGATAACACCTCCCATATGCATCAGACAGGAGCTGTCGGCCCCGGTAATATATTCGGCTCCGGTAGCCATGTGATCTTTTACTTTGTCGCGTCCCATACAGGCCGATACTTCGGACTCTTCGACTGCAAACATTCCACCGAAGCCGCAACATTCGTCCACGCGTTCGGGCTCTACGACTGTAACGCCCGGCACTTTCTCGAGTAGAGCGCGAATCTTGTTGTAATAGGGAACGGTCAACTCCGATGCGGAAGAGAGGTGAAGTTCTCGTACGCCGTGACAGCTGTTGTGCAAACTGACCTTATGCGGAAAATGAGAGGCAAAATGTTCAGGCTTTACTACATCGTGAAGAAATTCCGTAATATCGTAGATGTGTTTGCTCGTTTCGCAGACGTGTTCACCGTGCTCGGAGAGAATACGGGAATGGTTTTCTTTGACGAAAGCCACGCAACTGGCCGAAGGACCTACGACATAGGTATAGTTTTTGAACAATTGCTCGAAGCGCTTGGCTAACTTCAACGCATCTCCTTCAAATCCCGCATTTGCCATCGGCTGTCCGCAGCAGGTTTGCCCGAGAGGATAATCAACGTCTATCCCAAGACTTGTAAGCAGTTTGTAACACGCGATGCCGATGTGCGGATAGACGGCATTGACATAACAGGGAATAAATAATCCTACTTTCATAACCACGTAATTTTTTTTTTATTATCGAAACAACTAATTTAATTGAATTATAATGTGTACTTCAACTCAAATCGAGCCCAGTTATATGGGTCGGCACCATTGAAATAAAAATTTCCGGGAGTAAAGTGTTCGAAAAGGAAATGTCCTGTCCAATTCTTATGAATCTGGTAACTGAGTTTCATGATGAATAAATTGCCTCGTGTTTTTCCTCCGCCCGAACAAAAAGCCGTTTCGTTAGGTTGGGGTGCTGATAAATGCAAATAGTCGGCATTAAACTTTACATTCGAGGCGAGTGTAGCGCCAAAGCCGAGATTAATTGCATTGATATTCGACCAATAGCCTGCTTTCCCTTTATTTTCAGCGATCAGCGTATACACGTACGATTCACTCCATTTCGGCCAACGACTCCAGAGGGGATCCCATCCTTCTATTTTCTCTGTCTTGGGGTCGTCGCCACTCAGATAGAATGCGCCAGCCGATATACAGTCAAGCAGAGGAACAGATCCTCCTAATTTATAATCTAAACGGGAATATCCTCCGTAAGATTGTCTGTTGAACCGATCAACTTTCCCTAACTGGTAAGCAAATTCTGTGGTGAAAGAGAAACCATTCAGAAACGGCAAAGATAATCTGGTACCTACCGTATGAGTATGAGCTTCCGGCAGTGCATCATACTTGAGATAATTCTTATAAAAATAATAAGTTGACCAGTCAAGCTGCTTGATCTTCGCATGGTGGTGTACTCCTAATCCACTGTTTGTTTGTTCTTCCAGAGGCTGATACGGATCTTTCTCGTGGAGAATGGGAAGAAATTCTTCCTTTCTGGTGTTATAGGTGAAAAATGCCGTGAGTTTATTCCGATCATTGAAGCGATAGACCGTTTTTAGCGCATTAAAGTAATTTGAACGTGAACCCACCAACGGATTACCGTCGATACAGATAAACCCTTCGTCCAGCATGATGTTTTGCCGTCCGAGACGAATATCAAGCGGTAAGTTGGCAACGTTTTGATAATTAATATATAACTGGTTGACAAAGATTTCGTCCAGTGTTGTTTTCCTGGATGAAGGAGACATCCAGATACGGGCCTCATTGCCCAATTCAAGTTTCATCCCTAAATGCGTATTCGGAGTGTATTCCGCACCCAGGTAAGTTCGCCATCGTGTGAATGTTAAGACATCTTTGTCTTTGTCCAATGTAATGGCTTTGTCAATGGTCGTCAGGCGGACCCGTTCGGAAAAAGACAGTTTGAATTTGGAATCTTTCTCTGTTTCCTGTGCTTTGATGTGGCATAAGCACATCAAAAGGCAAATGATAATAAATACATACTTTTTCATTGGTTTGGTCGGTTTTAGATTCATATTTTTTATTATACTATGGTCCTTGATTGATGCATGATACATGGAATAAGGATGAGAGACCTATGTCAATCATACCTGCACGCCTTCTATCTGCAAAAAGCGTGTATATAGTGCTTTCTTGTGGTGACTTAGATCGCATGTTTTTACACATTTTTTTTTCGTAAATATACGGAGTCTTCCTTTGTATTGCCAAATAAAAAGTGTAAAAAAGATTTCCTTCTTTGATTTTTTAATATTTATTTGATGATATCAATTTATTTTGGTTGTATTTTAACTTTATTTTGTCGGCTGTGGGTTTGTACTGTTTGTTTTGTTTTTTCTATTTTCGTCTGTTTTAAAGGCATTTCAACTTGTTTCATAAGTTTCATGGAGTAAATCTCTGCAAAACTTATCGGGTAAGAGAAAATTTTTGTAAGTTTGTACCCCAAAATGACGGAAATGAATGTTCATCCATTGGAAGATTTTCAATATTGCCCCCAATGCGGGACATCAGGCTTCGTTATACACGATGGTAAATCGAAGCGTTGTGAAGGTTGCGGCTTTGTGTATTATTATAATTCTGCGGCATCGACGGCAGCCCTCATTTTGAATGAGCGTGATGAGTTATTGGTTTGTCGGCGTGCACAAGAACCGGCATGCGGCACTTTCGATCTTCCGGGAGGATTTTGTGATTGTTCCGAGACGGCCGAAGAAGGTGTTATGCGTGAGGTACATGAAGAAACAGGATTGGACGTAATGCGTACGATCTATTTATTCTCATTGCCCAACCGTTACCTCTACTCCGGATTTTGGGTACATACGACCGATCTGTTTTTCCGCTGTGAGGTACCTGCTTCGTCTGTGCCAATTGCGTGCGATGATGTATCGGAATTGCTTTGGATACCGCGAAGCAAATTGAAAACAAGTGATTTTGGATTGGAATCCATACGGAAAGGGATTGAGATTTTTTTGTCCGGAAATTTTTGATCAGTGATTTTTTGAGAACCCAACGAATGATAGTCGAACCCAAATAAAAATTAGTATGTTAATCAGGCAATTATCTGTTTTTCTGGAAAACAAACAGGGGCGTTTTACACAAGTTGCCCAATTATTGGGGCAGGAAGGAGTTAATATGACGGCGTTTTCCGTTTCCGAGAATGCGGACTTCGGCATTTTGCGCCTGATTGTGGATGAAACGGATCGGGCGCTTGACATACTTCGCCGTCATAAGTATGCAGTCACGGAGGTGGATGTTTTTCAACTCCGTTGTCCGAATCAACCGGGTGCACTTGGACGTGTGATGGATATCATTACACAAGCCGGAATTTTTATTGAATATATGTATGCCTTTTCGGAAGGCCGTTCAGGGTATGTGATTGTTCGTCCGGATAATCTTGAAGAATGTGCCCGAGCCTTAATGGAGCGCGAATCGGAACTGACGTCTATGAGTGACTTGTATGAGTTGTAAATATTAACGTTCGAGAAGAGGAAAGTTTCGGGGAGAAGCATTATCTTTGCAAGCCAAATGCAGGAAGATGAAAAAGATTATCTATCTAATGATAACAGGTTTGTTGTGCGCCTCGTGCGGAGAGTACAATAAACTGCTGAAAAGTACGGACTATGAGTTGAAGTATTCGTATGCCAAGAAATATTTCAACGAAAAGAAATACGCTAAGGCAGCTACTCTGCTCGAAGAGGTCGTACCGATATTTAAAGGGTCTACTTATGCTGAAGAGTCATTGTATCTCTTGGCACAGACCTACTACGGACAAAAAGATTATCAGACCGCTTCCGAATATTTTAAGACATATTATAACACCTATCCGAAAGGAGAGTTTGCAGAGCTATCACGCTTCTATTCGGGATACGGGTTATATCTTGACTCGCCTGATCCGCGCCTTGATCAGTCGCAAACGTATGAAGCGATCTCACAGATGCAACTCTATATGGAGTATTACCCACAGAGCGAGCGTGCCAAACAGGCACAGGAAATTCTGTTCGAACTGCAGGAAAAACTTGCATATAAAGAACTGCTTGCTGCACAGTTATATTACGATTTGGGGACGTATATGGGGAATAACTATCGTTCGTGTGTGATCACAGCTGATAACGCTTTGCGTGACTATCCCTACTCCAAATATCGGGAGGATTTGATATTTCTCAAAATCAGATCGAAATACGAATTGGCTGTTGTCAGTGTGGAAGACCGTTTGCAAGGTCGTTACCGCGACGTGGTCGATGAGTATTATAATTATAAGAATGAATTTCCGGAAGGAAAGTATATGAAGCAGGTACAGAAGTTTTTCGACTATGCCAACTCTCAAATTACGACAAGTTATTAATTTAAATCGACTTTGATAAGATAAAATGATGGATTATCGCAAGACAAACGCTCCGACGACGACCATTACTCGCGACATGATCAAATTATGTCACGGTAATGAAGATAATGTGTACGAAACGGTGATGGTTATCGCTAAACGTTCGAATCAGATTGCTGCCGAGATGAAGCAGGACTTGGAAAAGAAGTTGCAGGAGTTCGCATCGTTTAACGACAACCTGGAAGAAGTGTTCGAGAATCGCGAGCAGATCGAAATCTCCCGTTACTACGAAAAATTGCCGAAACCTACGCTTATTGCTACTCAGGAATATACTGAGGATAAGGTGTATCACAGGAATCCTGCAAGAGAAAAAGATAATTTTTGATGATTCAGCGTATTCAAACCGTTTATCTGCTGATTGTCGCTGCATTGAATTTGGCTGTCGTGTTTCTGCCGTTGGCCGTTATTCAGTCGGGGAAGACGTTTTATGTTTTTGGTGCTTCGGGGATGAGCATGCCCGAGCCTCCTCACGAACTGGTTTATCCGACATGGGATTTGATGGCATTGTCAGCCATCATCTCTTTGCTTGCGCTCGTCACGATATTTCTCTATAAGAAACGGATCTTGCAAATCCGCTTTTGTATTTTCAACACCTTGCTGATGATTGGTTTTTACGCGCTGTTTGCTTTTTCTCTCTGGGAAATTGCAACTGTTTCTCAGCCATTTCATTTCAGCATGCGGATTGCTGTTGCTTTCCCCTTAGTGAGTTTGATCCTGAATTATTTGGCGATTCGCCAAATCGGGGCAGACGAAGCATTGGTGCGTTCGCTCGATCGGTTACGGTAGGCGTCTTTCTGCGATGAAGGTTGTCAAACACTTGCTTGTTTGGGGCAGGAATACGCTGCTCTTCTTGTTCTTTTTTAGTATTCTGCTTGTCGTTCTCTACAAATGGATACCGGTTTATTATACGCCGCTGATGTTCATTCGTTCGAGTGAACAGGCGGTTCCTTCACGTAAACATCGCTGGGTGCCGATCGAAAAAATTTCACAGTCCGTACCTTTGGCTGTAATAGCTTCGGAGGATAATCTTTTTATGACACATCACGGATTTGACCGAGAACAAATCCGTAAGGCCATGGACGAAGCCGAAAAAGGACGTCGCCGCCGAGGAGCCAGTACGATTTCACAACAGACGGCCAAGAATGTGTTTCTGTGGCCGGGCAAGACCTATTTTCGGAAGGCACTTGAAGCGTATTTTACGGTGCTGATCGAACTGATATGGGGAAAGGAGCGTATCATGGAGGTTTATCTTAACTCAATTGAAATGGGGAAAGGGATTTATGGGATCGAAGCAGCTTCAAGAACATATTTCTCCAAGTCAGCCATCGAATTGACACGGGGTGAGGCTGCGCTCATTGCAGCCTCATTACCTAATCCGCGGAAACGGAATCCGGGCAGTCCGTCCGCGTATATGTTACAGCGGCAAAGCGAAATCTTGTCCCTGATGCGTAAAGTTGAAAGTGTGCCGTTGGGATATCGACGTCCGATGAAAGCCGAAGCGGAGGAGATGAACAGAAAAAAGGCGGATCAGGAGCAGGAAAAAACGTCTTTGCCCGAAGAGATTGCAGGACAAGAAGAAACAAGATATCCTCAGCTTACGGATACCGTGAACCGTGACTCCGCCGGAGTATTTACCGAATGACTTCCTCTTCATTTACATTTTGTGATTTGGGGCGTATCTCGTACGAAAAGGCCTTGATCGTTCAAACAAATGCATTTAATAACTTAATTACGAGAAAAGTGCAGGGTGAAAGCGGTGAGAATGTACTTTTTTTCTGTGAACACGAACCGGTTTTTACATTGGGGAAGCATGGCAAGGAGACGAATTTGCTTGTTTCCGAAGAGAGATTGAATCAGCACGGCATCTCTTTTTATCACACGAATCGGGGAGGGGATATTACGTACCATGGACCGGGGCAGATTACCGGCTATCCTGTATTTGATCTGGAGCAGTTCGGTTTGGGATTGAAAGCATACATTGACCGTTTAGAGGAAACGATCATTCGCTTTCTATCACTCTACGGGTTGAAAGGCGGACGTATGACCGGTGCTTCCGGGGTGTGGTTTGATACTGATACCCCGAAAGCTCGCAAGATTTGTGCCATAGGGGTCAGAAGCAGCCGTTTTGTGACCATGCATGGGTTTGCCCTGAATATTTTGACGGATCTGTCTTATTTTTCCCTGATTCATCCATGTGGATTGGTAGATAAAGGAGTGACCTCTTTAGCTGCGGAATGTAAAAGCGTTCCGGACTTTAACGTGGCAAAGAAACGTTTGGCAAGTCTTTTTGAGGAGATGTTCCCACGGGGCGGCATTGGCTGACTGTTATCATTCTGCTTTCTCAATGTGCAGCCCGATTGTTTCAATACCTTTTAATTGCTCGTCACGCATTCCCTGCCGGATACAGAGTGTGTATTGTCCTTTGTGCGGGAATAAATAGCGATTACGAACGGAAATCGTATTATGATAAATCGAAATTCCATGGCCTTTCCATGTGCCGTAATTGTCGGCAAGGATACATTCTATGGTGTCGCGCACCATGGGTCCGACAGGGCGTTCTTCTGCACAAAGCAACCAGAGGTTCTGGTACGGGTAGAAATTGTTGTTTCGAATCTCTAATGAGATATCGTAAGGTATTGTAATATCTTCGATTTCATACGTGAAATAATATTCCTTATCTTTTTGCCAGGGATTTTCAATCCTCTGATAGGAATCGTAATGTGCCGTATTGGTGCAAGATAATAGAAGAAGTCTCACTATCCATAGTGCCGATAGCAGCCGGAGTCGACTTTTATTCATCGGAGGGCCTTTCTTGAGATGTTTTTCTTTTCGAGGCGGGACGGTCGTTCTTCGGTGCATTATTTCCCTCGTTTTTCTTTGGCGGCGTATTGTCGTTATTTCTTGAAAGGTTTCCTCTACCGCTTTTTCGGCGAGGAGCGTCTCCGACTTTTGTCTCCGGACGATTTTCGCCTGACATCCGCTCACGCGGATTTTCGTTGCCGGGTTTGTTGTTTGCTCCGGACTGTTCGGTGTTGGCATTCTTTTCTCCGTTTCCCAACCGTTTTTTCTTTTTCTTTTTCACCGAGTCAAATCGACTGACATTGCCATCCAAAATGTCGTGCGTATCAATAGGTTTGACGTTGGCTCCTGCCAGATGTTCCGGCTCCAGCGTATCGGGTTTAATCCCCTTTTTGTTCAGGCCGATGACTTCAAACACCCTTGCTGCCGAGATAGTGACGATATTTGCTGCAATCATTTTATCGGTAGAGTAGGTGAGCTCTTTCTTGAAAATATCGGTCTTGAAATGATAATACGTCCGATCTTTTGTTTCCAGTACGATTTTTCGCGAGGGCAGTTGCTTTTGTACCTCGGCATAGGCATCTACTTCGTAGTTGATGCAGCACTTAAGCTTGGCGCATTGCCCTGCCAATTTTTGCGGATTCATGGAAATATCCTGAAAACGTGCGGCCTCTGTAGCGACCGATACGAAGTTCGTCATCCACGAAGCACAGCAAAGCTCTCGTCCGCACGGACCGATCCCACCGATACGTCCGGCTTCCTGTCGTGCGCCGATCTGCTTCATTTCGATACGCACATGAAAGTTTTCGGCCAAGACCTTAATCAGCTGCCGGAAATCAACTCGTCCTTCGGCAATATAATAAAAGATCGCCTTATTTCCATCGCCCTGATATTCGACATCGCCAATTTTCATCGACAAGCCGAGATCGGCAGCGATTTGCCGTGAGCGGATCATCGTCTCGTGCTCTTTGGCTTTCGCTTCTTCGTAACGTTCCAAATCGCCGGGTTTGGCGATACGATAAATCTTCCTGGCGGTTGTATTGTCTTGACGAACATTATTTTTTCGCATCTGAAACAACACCAGTTTACCCGTCAGCGTAACCGTGCCGATGTCATGTCCCGGATTCGCTTCTACTGCAACGATATCGCCTTTGTTGAGTGGAATCTTCGCTTCGTTCAGATAATACCCTTTACGAGTATTTTTAAACTGCACTTCGACATAATCCGTGGCGTGCTCTGCTTCGGGAAGGTCACAGAGCCAGTTGCATGTAGAAAGTTTGCCTTTCGAATGCTTACAACATCCTCCACGTCCCATGGCACAGTTTCCCGTATTTTGTACGAAATCCATTGTGTGCTGTCAGGGGATCAGGTCGTGTTTTTTAAATACCTTCCGGATAGCTTCAAGGGCGTAATCCAATTGTGTTTGCGTATGCGTAGCCATCAGGGAGAACCGGATCAACGTATCTTGCGAAGCAACAGCCGGCGAAACAACCGGATTGACAAAAATACCCTCGTCGAAAAGCTCCCTCACAATGAGGAACGTCAAATCGTTATCTCGGATGAAAAGCGGAATGATCGGAGTTGAAGTATGTCCGATCTCACAACCCATTTGGCGAAAGCCGTCCAGTGCATAATGCGTCAGTTTCCACAAATTTTCCATGTGTTCCGGTTCGTTCAGCATGATGTCCAGCGAGGCGTTGGCAGCAGCCACAGAGGCCGGTGTACAACTTGCACTGAAAATATATGTACGTGAATGATGACGAAGGTAGTTAATCGTATCTTTATCTGCTGCAATAAACCCACCTAACGAAGCAAATGATTTGCTGAAAGTACCCATGATCAAGTCAACATCTTTCGAGACACCGAAATGATCGCATGTACCGCGTCCGTGATTGCCAAGTACACCGATTCCATGGGCTTCATCCACCATGATGCTGGCATTGTATTGCTTGGCCAGCCGTACGATTTCGGCCACATGGGCCACGTCTCCTTCCATGCTGAAGACACCGTCAGTGACGATCAGTTTCACCTTGTCCGGCTCGCATCTACGGAGTTGTTTTTCCAACGACTCCATGTCGTTATGCTTATATTTGAGCTTGTTTGAGAATGAGAGACGGATTCCTTCAATGATGGAAGCATGATTTAACTCATCCCAGATCAGGTAATCTTCGCGTCCGGTGATGCATGAAATGACCCCTTCGTTTACCTGAAAGCCTGTTGAGAAAGAAATAGCATCTTCTTTACCGACGAACTTGGCCAACCGTTTCTCCAATTGCACGTGTATATCAAGTGTGCCGTTGAGGAACCGCGAACCGGCACATCCGGTACCGTATTTTCGGATCGCTTCCATCGCTGCTTCTTTGACTTTCGGATGGTTCGTTAGTCCCAAATAGGAGTTGGACCCGAACATCAAGACTTTTTTTCCGCCGATAATAACTTCTGTATCCTGATCACTTTGGATTTCGCGGAAATATGGATAGATACCGGCAGCTTTCGCCCGTTGCGGAGCGTCGTATTTTGCTAGTTTTTCTCTTAATAAATTCATATATTGTCGAGGTTTGCCTTTTCTTTTGAAAAAAAAATCAGCGGCAAAAGTAGTAAAAAATCAAGATATATACAATGGGGGTTAAAATATTGACTAACGTATCGCTGCCCCGGTCGGGTGATTGTCAGTCTTTGCTTTTCTCTTTCGATATGCTGTTTTCAGACAGGTAGAATGCCTGTGTCAGTTGTCGGTAAGCGGCTGTGCGTCGGTGCATCCAGTCTTCGAGTATCAGTTCGTCGGCTGTGATCGCTTCGGCAGGAAGGGAGGACAGTTCTATGAGCAGGCGTTTGGGAGAGCCTCCTTCAATTGAGATGACGCGGGTCTCGCGTATGGTATGCAGGGCTTCATTTTCGGCTGTGCTTATCAGATCGTCACGTTGTGCGAAAGGCAGGATCAGTGCGATTCGTCCATGAGGGGCAAGAAGAGCTTTTCCCGTGTGAAGCAGATCGGCGAGTGTCAAGGTATCATCATGTCGAGCCAGCCGGCGTTTTCTTTCGGGGCATTTCATTGATCCCTTGAAATAGGGAGGATTGGAGACGATCAGATCGTACGGTTTGATCACAGTCAATGCGTAGGCCTGAAATGGAGTGTGAACAATCCGGATACGTGTGCGGAAAGGCGACTGGCGTATATTCTCCTGCGCTTGGATGTAAGCATCGGCATCCGGATCAATGGCGTCGATTTGCGCTTCGGTATTACGCTGCGCCAGCATCAGCGCAATCAGTCCGGTACCCGTCCCGACATCGAGCATCCGCATCCGGCCATGCACATTGACCCATGCTCCGAGCAGGGTGCCGTCGGTCCCTACTTTCATAGCGCAACGGTCGTGCCATACGGTAAACTGTTTGAAACGGAAATACGGATTGGACATCGTCAAAAAAATCATGATAAAACGGCCGCAAAGATAGATGTTTTTATCATTGCGGTGCCATGTTTATCCGTTTATCTCCCTTGTTTTCCGTCTGCCTCGAAGCGCATTCGATGATGTTCCCGAATCTCCCGTCGTTCGTTGATAAAATCTTGGATGCGTCTGTTGTCATCATCCTGTTTCTCGGTTGTATGGCTATGTTTGTGCCGTTTGGGATAGAGTACCGTCATCACCTGCTTTTGGGTGAGTATCTTGGAAAACTCAGCGTAATAATTTTCGCGGATGTCGAGCCTTTTACGCTCATTTTTCAAATGTTCTTTGAATCGTTTTTCAAGCTCTTTGTCTGTCGGCCGGTTAATGCTTGCGACGTCATGGCGGGCCTTTGGGCATTCCGAACGGCATTCCTGCAACTCTTTGAGGTAAGACTCGTACATTGGCTTGAACCGGGCTGCCGTCCGGTCGTCAAGCATGAGCCGGCCGGCTACTCGTTCGACTTTCATTTTGATACGTTCGCCGATATTTTCAGGACAGCGCTTTTCGCCCTGCACGGCGTTGTCTTGTGCCCTTGTTTGTGAGCCGCACAACAAGAAACTCATCGTAGCTATATAAAAAACGTTCATTTTCATATCGTCAAAAGAATAAAATCGATATTAAGACGTGTTCGGTTGCCGAAGGTTTATCCGGCAAGTGAAAATTCGGGACAATTCTTTTTCTCCGACGCGATTTTGTGATTTGTAAAATAGTTGTATTTTTACGGCTTGAAATTAAAAAATGTTATGGAAATAAGAACGTATATCGAAAGACATAAGGACCGCTTTCGTGACGAGTGGTTCAGTTTGTTGCGTATCCCGTCGGTGAGTTCGCAGAGCGAGCATAAGGCGGACATGGTCAAGTGTGCCGAGCGGTGGAAAGAGTTGTTGCTCGCTTCGGGGGCGACGCGTGCGGAAGTGATGCCGACAGCTGGCAATCCGGTGGTGTATGCCGAGCGTATCGTTTCGGCTTCGGCGCCGACGGTGCTCGTGTACGGACATTACGATGTGATGCCTCCCGAGCCGCTGGAGCTGTGGAAGAGCAACCCTTTCGAACCCGAGATACGCGACGGACGGGTCTATGCACGTGGTGCCGACGATGATAAGGGGCAGGCGATGATTCAGGTTAAAGGGTTTGAGACGGCTTTGCAGACGGGGATTTTGAACTGCAACCTTAAGTTTATCCTCGAAGGAGAAGAGGAGATCGGCTCTATCAGTCTCGGCGATTTCTGTGCGGCTAACAAAGAGTTGCTCGCCGCCGATGTCATTCTTGTTTCGGATACGAGTATGGTAAGCGAGGAAACGCCTTCCCTGACGACCGGCCTGCGCGGATTGTCGTATTGGGAGGTAGAGGTGACAGGGCCTAACCGTGACCTGCATTCGGGACACTTCGGCGGAGCGGTGGCCAATCCGATCAATGTACTTTGCAAACTGATTGCCGATATTACGGATGCCGACGGGCGCATTACGATTCCCGGTTTCTACGACGATGTGGAAGAATTGTCTGACACGGAAAAAGCCATGCTTGCGCAGGTGCCGTTCAGCGAAACGAAGTATAAACAGGCGATCGACGTGGATGAACTGTTTGGTGAGAAAGGCTATTCGACGCTTGAGCGTAACAGTTGCCGTCCGTCGTTCGATGTATGTGGTATCTGGGGCGGCTATACGGGGGAAGGAGCGAAAACCGTCCTGCCGTCGAAGGCGTACGCCAAGCTGTCGTGCCGCCTCGTTCCGAACCAGCAGCCTGACAAGATTACGCAGCTGATGATTGACCATCTTGTGTCTGTGGCTCCCCGCTACGTAAAGATCAAAGTGGTTCATAAACACGACGGCGACGCGTACGTTTGCCCGATCGATCTGCCGGCCTACAAGGCGGCCGAAAAAGGTTTTACGATTGCATTCGGCAAACAGCCGCTGGCGGTGCGCCGCGGCGGAAGCATCCCGATTATCCCCGCCTTCGAGAAAATCCTCGGCATGAAATCCGTGCTGATGGGCTTCGGACTGGAACGTAACGCCATCCATTCGCCTAACGAGAGTTTCGGGCTGGATATGTTTTATACCGGTATCGAGGCGGTGGCGGAATTTTATAACCACTATCGTCCATGAGCATCCTGATTCAATCCGTCGAATGGAACGGCCGGCCGACGGATCTTCTGATCGAGGGGCAGACCATAGCGCAGGTGGCACCGATGATCGACCGGTCGGCCGATACGGTAATTGACGGGCGAGGCAAGGCCGTCATCCCGGGACTTATCAATGCCCATACGCATGCGGCCATGACGCTCTTTCGCGGCTATGGCGATGATATGCCGTTGATGCCATGGCTCGAACAAGTGATCTGGCCGAACGAAGCCAAGCTGACCGAGGAGGATGTCTATTGGGGGGCCAAGCTGGCATGTCTTGAAATGTTGCGTAGCGGAACGACGGCGTTTCTTGATATGTATCATAAACTCGACGCTACGGCGCGCGCTGTCGAAGAAATGGGGTTGCGTGCCGTCCTTTCCGAAGCGTGCTTCGATCATTTCAAGCCGGCCGTTGCCGAGCGAAACAAACAGACGATCACGCGTCGTTTCTCATGGTCCTCGCCTTATAGTGACCGGATACGTTACGCTCTCGGGCCGCATGCCATCTATACCGTTTCGGGTGAACTACTGCAATGGGCCGATGCATTTGCCGCCGATCATGGCCTGCTCATTCATACGCATCTGGCCGAAACGGAGTATGAAACGAAGGAGTGTCTCCAACGTTTCGGACTTACGCCGGTGCGCTACATGAATAAATTAAGACTGCTTTCGCCGCGTCTTGTCATGGCGCACGGGTTGTATGTCGACGACGAGGAGATCAGGATGCTGGCCGATCACGGGGTGAAAGTGGTGCATAACCCGGCCTCGAACATGAAGCTGGCTTCGGGCTATCGGTTCAAATATGAAGAGATGTGCGCCGCCGGCGTGACGGTGGGGTTGGGCACAGACGGCTGTTCGTCGTCGAACAATTTAGATATGATCGAGGTGATGAAGCTGGCCTCGTTGCTGGGTAAAGTGTGGCGCGGTGATCCGGAAGCCATGCGATGCGACCGGATGCTGTATGCCGCTACCGAAGCCGGTGCGGCGATACTCGGGATCAATGCCGGGAGCATCGCCGAGGGTTGTCTGGCCGATTTGTGTCTGATCGACCTGCATCAGCCGGTCTTCTCACCGAATCACCACTTCGTGTCGAATCTCGTCTATGCCGCCAATGGCAGTTGCGTCGATACGGTGATCTGCGACGGACGCATCGTGATGCGCGACAGAAAAGTGCCGGGCGAAGACGAGATCATGGAGCACACTGCAGCGTTGGCCTATGATCTGATGAAGAGAGAGCGATAAGATTGAACAGTCGATTGTACGGACCGAGGTTGCCCGTTTCCTTGAGGGTTTTCTTATCTTCGAATCGTTTTATGTTTGTTTATGGGTGTATTATAAATAAGTTGCTCAAAGCATACAACGGTACGATATCCACGTGCCGTTCCGCATGATCGTCCTTTTTGTCGCAGTAGGACAGATGACCGAAATTTTCGAGTGATGTACGGAGGCCGCGGGAGAGCTTGCGTTCGCGCATGAAAATCCAAAGGCTCTGCATGCTTCCCTGCGTACTGGCTTTAACCTCTATGGGGAGTATCTTGCCGTTTTGGACTTTGACGTAATCAACCTCTGCCTGACTGTTCCTGGCATGATTCTGCCAGTAGTGCAGGTCGGGTTTCATGAAGCAGTCGCCGTATTTCATCATCTCCAATCCGGCAAACATCTCGGAGGCACCGCCCTTGTTCACGAAATCAACCTCGGTAGCCATAAGAATATCGGCGGCAGGGATGTTGAGCATGGTCTGCATGACGCCCAAGTCAAAGAAAAGATACTTGATGTAGCCTGCGAACAGCTGTCGCAGGCCGGGCTGCTTTTCAAGGTTTACCTCCACAAAGTAGCGGAACTGCTTGCCGAGTTCTCTCACGGCAGTGGACTTGCCCACCTTCCTTTGATAGTCCCCTCCCATCGTCTCACTTTTAATTTTGCAGCAGAAAAACAGACCCGCCGCATCCTCCGGCAACGGCTCATGGGGTTCTTCACAGGTGGCCTATTATAATAAGGTATGTGAGACAAGACGACAATATCATCAACTCTTTTAATTTAATTCAAGCAACAAGTATGAACAAAAGACGAACATTTTCGACCAGCCGGATGAGCAGCACCAAGCCCGGCTTGAGTGATGCCACGGCGAGAAAAGGCGCGCGAAAGCGAACAAAACCGCTTATTCCGCCGCTCAGCGACCGATGGGCACGAGTGGGTCTCAGCGTCCTGTTCTCCGCAACCGTAGCCGTCGGCGCGCAGGCGCAGGCCACAGACGGGAGCGGAACACAGCTGCCGCGAGACCAAAGCAGCGAGCTGCGCACCCGCACTTGGAGTATTTATACCGAGGGCGGACTGTCGTGGGCAAGCGACGTATGGTATCAGAATCTCGATGCCAAGCGCAGTTACAAACAGTCGCCCGCCGTGGGTGGCGGCGTGGACTTCACCATCTGCCCCTGGGTGCGTGTGGGGGCGGAGTATCTCTGGTCGCGCTACCGCCGTGAGCAGCGCTTCTCCGTGCTCGACACCAAGACGATGCCCGTCAAGGCCTACGGCAACTACTTGATGAACTACCACAACGCCAAACTCGGCTTAGGCTTCAACTTCATGGAGCTGTGGCCCCGCCGCCGCGCGCAGTGGCTCAACATCTGGGTGGGCACGGGCGTAGGCTACACCTTTGCCAAGGGCAACGAGTACGGTATCTACATCAGCAACACGCAGACGCAGGGCGGACAAACCACGCCCATCGGCGAGGGAACAACCATCGGCAACGACTCGGAAGTAACCATCACGGGCAGCATACGTAGCACGAACCGCCACGAGAAGTTCAACACGCTCTACGTTCCCGCCTCGCTCCACATCGAGGCCGACATGAGCCGGGAGTTCAGCATCGGACTGAAAGGCGAGACGGACCGGCTCTTCAATCGCAAGGGCATCGCTCCGAAGCGTTTTGTCTTCGGACTGGTGACCCTGCGCTATACTTTCGTAAAATAAAACCAATAACCAACTGAAATATGAAATGAATTCAATCCATTCTGCTTGCCATCGCCATGCTGTTGGCAGCACCTGCGTTCTTCACCTCGTGTCAGGAGGACGCACCCGAGATTAATTACACGATGAACGTGTCGGTCATTAACGACTTCACCAAGGTGATGGAGGCCATCAACAACGGCTTCCTGAAGAACGAGGAAGCCATCAAGAAGCTCACCGAGGCCATCGACAAGATGAACGCCGACCAGCAGACCAAGCTGCAGGCCATCATCGATGTGCTCAACTCCGTGAACGCCACGTTCGAGACCAAGCTCGCATCCATCGAGGCTGCCATGAAGGCGCAGACCCTTTCGCTCGAAGCAAAGCTCGCCCTTATCGAGGCAGCCATCAAAGCGATGCTCGACTACGGCGACTACTACGCATGGGGCGAGACAGAACCCAAAGCAGAATACACTTGGGCAACCTACAAGTAGATGCAGGCGGGCCAGTCCGACTGGAAGCACGTTACCAAGTACACCATCGCCGACGGCCAGACCGAGGGCATCTGGTATGACGCCGGCGGCACCTTCATCGGCGACAACAAGACCACCCTCGAAGCGGCCGACGACGCCACCCGGAAGCTCGGCTCTCTGTGGCGCATGCCGACCAAGGAAGAAATTCGGGAACTTTTAGACCACTGCACTTGGAACTGGACGACGCAGGACGGTGTGAACGGCTGCGAGGTAAAGGGCCCGAACGGCAACTCCATCTTCCTGCCTGCCGCCGGCTGCCGCGAAGGTTCCGGACTCAACAGTGCCGGCAGCGAAGGCTACTACTGGTCGAGTTCGCTCCGCACGGCCGACAGCAGCTACGCCCGCGACCTCGGCTTCGATTCGGGCGAGCGCGACTGGGGCGACTACAGCCGCTACTTCGGGTTCTCGGTGCGGCCCGTCCGCCCATGAATTTGCCTTGTCCCCACGGGCATGACGCGATAAGCCCCCCACTCGTGGGGTATCATCGTACTCCACGAGTGACTTGCCGGGATATCCCACGGATGGGGTGCAAAAGGCACGATTACAGAACAAAAGTCATAAACTGATAAACGAGACCTGATTTGCTTGGAAAATTCCCCAAATTAGGCGTTTTAGGCTCTAAAAAGGTATTTTAGTATCTCCTTTCTCCCTTTTTGAAAAAAACATTTACCTTTGTAAAGTCGGGTAACAGCATGTACCCGTTATTTTTTAGTAATAAACAAAAATTATTCTATGAAAACAAGAACATTACTTCTTTGTGCAACGATGGCTTTCACAAACCTGGTGCACGCTCCGGCACAGCCCGGTTATACGCCTTCGGCAGACAATCTGAAAGCCCGGGAAACTTTTCAGGACGACAAGTTCGGTATCTTTATCCATTGGGGCATTTATAGTATGCTGGCCGATGGCGAATGGGTCATGCACAACAAAAACCTGAATTGGGAAGAATATGCCAAACTGGCCTCGGGCTTCTATCCGGCCAAGTTTAATGCGGCAGAGTGGGTTGCTGCTATCAAGGCTTCGGGAGCGAAGTACATCACGATTACTTCGCGTCATCACGACGGTTTTTCCATGTATGCTACCCAACAGTCTGATTATAATATTGTGGATGCCACGCCGTTTAAACGTGACGTGATTCACGAATTGGCTGATGAATGCCGTAAGCAGGGCATCCGTCTGCACCTTTATTATTCACATTTGGACTGGCGACGCGACGATTATTATCCGTTGGGACGCACAGGAAAAGGAACCGGTCGTACCACACAGGGCAAATGGGAAGATTATTGTGCGTTCATGAACAATCAGCTGACGGAATTGCTTACTAACTACGGCCTCATCGGAGCTATATGGTTTGACGGAATGTGGGACAAGGACATCTATCCCGACGGGATGACAGCCAAAACATGGAATCTCAATGAACAATATACTTTGATACATCGTTTGCAACCGGCTTGTTTGATCGGGAATAATCACCACATCACTCCGTTCGCAGGGGAGGATATCCAGATCTTTGAGCGAGACCTGCCCGGCGAAAACAAGGCTGGACTTTCGGGACAGGATATCAGTCGGTTGCCACTTGAGACATGCGAGACAATGAATGGAATGTGGGGCTACAAAATTACCGACCAAGATTATAAATCGACGAAAATATTGATTCAGTATCTTGTCAAAGCCGCCGGAAAAAACGCTAATCTGCTGATGAATGTAGGTCCTCAGCCAAATGGTGAGTTGCCGACCGTGGCAGTGCAGCGGCTTCGCGAAATGGGTGAATGGATGAAAATCTATGCTCCCACCATACAGGGTACGCGGGGCGGAGTAGTCACTCCGCGCGACTGGGGAGTAACGACTCAGAAAGGAAAAACACTGTATGTGCATGTGCTGAATCTCGACGATAAAGCCCTGTTCCTTCCTTATGCGGGCAATAAACTGAAAAGTGCGGTAGAGTACCAAAGTCGTAAATCCGTTCGATTCATCCAAGATAGAGACGGCATTCTGCTGAAATTTACGGACAAACCCCATTCGCCCGATTATGTGCTGGAGCTGACATTTGCCAATGAATTGCCTCTAAACTAACAGAAATATCTTTATGAAACATCCTATTGATGGGGTGTTTCATAAAGGTTAATTCAGCGCGTTTTTTACCTGAAAATACACATCAATATGTTGGATTTTAATAACACAAAAATTGCTTTTGAAGCAAAGACAGACGCAGAATTGAGAAATGCGTACATATTATTTAATACCATTAAGCATCCTTCTCTCGTAAAACTTGCGAAGTGGGGGAGCGATCTTGCATTGAAAATACATTTTCCCTTAGGATGGATCGTAAAGCCTACATTATATAAACAGTTTGTAGGAGGGGAAACGTTGCAAGACTGCCAAAAAACAATCCGTCTGTTGAAGCGTTTCGGTGTCAAGTCGACGCTTGATTTTTCGGCAGAGGGAGAACAGAGCCCCGATGGCATCAAGGAGACCATGGAAGAAACCTTGCGCTCAATCGATAATGCAAAGGATAATCCGGATATCGCTTATGCTGTATTCAAACCATCAACGATAACGACCGATGCATTGTTATCGAAAGCATCCGAACATCCGGAGCAGTTGACTGATGCGGAAAGCAGCGATTATGAGATTTTTCAACAGCGTTTCATGACGTTGTGCCGAAGGGCCTACGAGAATGGAGTACGTATTCTGGTGGATGCTGAGGATTATTGTTTTCAGGATGCAATAGACAGCATGACGGACGAAGCCATGCGGCTCTTTAATAAAGAGCGTGCAATCGTATTTGCTACGCTTCAGATGTATCGTCATGACCGCCTCCCTTACCTGCATCGAATCCTTACCGATGCCAAGGAAAAAGGATACATTGCCGGAATAAAATTTGTACGTGGAGCTTATATGGAAAACGAGCGTGCTCGTGCCACGGCGATGGGATATCCTGATCCGATTTTCAAAACGAAGCAGGAAACAGACGACAATTTTGATGCAGGCGTAAAGTATGTTATGGATAATTTCGAACATTTTGAGCTTTTTATGGGAACACATAACGAAAAAAGTAACTATCGGCTGGCTGAGCTGATTGAGGAGAAAGGCTTAAAGCATGACGATCAACGAATCTTTTTCGCACAATTATTAGGCATGAGTGACAATATCTCATTTAATCTTGCTCACAAAGGCTATCGGGTTACTAAATATGTGCCTTATGCAAGCGTCAGAGACGTAATCCCTTACCTTATTCGCCGTGCCGAAGAGAACACTTCCGTTGTCGGTCAAACCACACGTGAATTGAATATGCTTCGTCTCGAAATGAAACGTCGTAACAAGAAGTAAGATGAAGCAATTGATAGAAGTTCATCCTTTACCTCCTTTTGCTCCGGAAGGTGCAAAGATGTTGATGCTTGGCAGTTTTCCTCCACCCAGAGCACGTTGGAAAATGGATTTTTTCTACCCGAATTTTCAGAATGATATGTGGCGGATTTTCGGGGTCGTCTTTTTTAAAGACAAATATTATTTCCTGACGGAAGATCAAAAATCTTTCCATGAAGCGAAAATTCGTAAATTTCTGACTGAAAAAGGCATTGCTCTCTGGGATACGGCAATGGAGGTAAATCGACAAAAAGGAAATGCGTCGGATAAATACCTCGAGGTACTTCGTCCGATTGATTTGGAACAAGTCTTATCCCAATTACCGGACTGCCGAACGATCGTGGCAACCGGTCAGAAAGCATTAGATATCTTATTGATGCTGACAGGAGCAAAAGAACCGAAAGTCGGTTCGTCGACCGGCACTGTCTTTTGTTCTCGCCAACTTCGAATATACCGAATGCCTTCGTCATCAAGAGCCTACCCCAAACCTTTGGAAGAAAAAGCGGTCGTATATAAGAAAATGTTTGAAGAAATTGGCATAGCAACATAAGCGCGTTATAATAGTGGGGTAAGATCCGTTTCCTGTCTTTGATATTGTAAACCGTATGAGCCATTCGACTTTGCAACGCCGAATAAAAAGGAAATGGTTCTTATAAATATTTAAGAGTTATACGGTTATTATAATTCCCAAATTCTGCTAAACAATTTAGTGATTATTCCGGATCAAACATTGATTGAAATTTTGGCGTGAGACGTTTTTAAGCCAACATAAAAATTTGCAGATTCAAAAAAAAGGTCTATCTTTGCAACGCTTTTTCAGAAAGTGCCGTTCAAAAGCATATCTGAAGGAAGGATGGGTGAGTGGCTGAAACCAACAGTTTGCTAAACTGTCGTGCGGGTAACCGTACCGGGGGTTCGAATCCCCCTCCTTCCGCCGAAAAATTTTTCAGTTAGTCTGAAAGATATCAGAGAAAAGAAAAACGTCTTAATCTTCTTTGATTAAGACGTTTTTCTTTTTGAGCAAACTTTTCTTTTGGAAGAAACGGAACGGTTCCGCAGAAGGCGCTTGACGCCAATCGTAACCTCAAGCAGAATCCCGGCTATTAATTGACGCCTGTATCGCTTACGCCTCCGGCATAAAGCACGGAGGTGTAACTTTGTATGTTAATTTTTTTGCAGATATGAAAAGAATGTATATCTTGCGCTCGTATTGGTTCTGAAAAATCTATACAGGGAAACAATGTCATGTATTGCGATGAGCTTCGTGTCGGGAAATATCATGAAAATTACGATAGCCAGTTACAACTCCTGTTTCCGGAAATACGCTCTGAAATTTTACCGTGTGAATGAATGATAAATTGAATTTTTAAGGAGTGACTTGTATGAAACAAGAAAAGAATGCAAAGATCGGGCGCTGGAAAGCAGGGCTGCTTGCGGCGTTGATGTGTGTAGGTGTGACTGTGGCTTATGCCCAACAAGTCAAGGGAACGGTATTGGACGAGAACGGAGAACCGATTATCGGTGCCAATGTAGTAGAGAAAGGAACGACAAACGGTATGGTGACGGACTTGGATGGACATTATACCTTGTCGGTTTCCAATGTGGAACATGCCGTTTTGCAGTTTTCTTACATCGGTTATAATACGAAGGAAGAAGCTGTAAAGGGGCGCAGTACGATTGACGTAACAATGCAACCGTCTGTTGTGAATCTGGGTGAAGTTGTGGCTATCGGATACGGCACGCAGACACGCCGCCAGATTACCGGTTCGGTGGCGAATGTGACGGAAGATAACTTTAACAAAGGGCTGACACGCGATGCGACCGACTTGTTGCAGGGTAAAGTGGCCGGGTTGATGATTAATTCGGGCTCGGGCGATGTGACAAGTACATCACGGATGCGGCTACGCGGTGTTACTACTTTGCAGGAGGACATGGGGCCGCTTGTCGTGATTGATGGGATACCCGGCGGCGATTTGAGCACGGTGGCACCCACCGATATTGAGTCAATTTCCGTGTTGAAAGATGCAACTTCGGCTGCGATTTACGGCTCACGTGCAGCAGGCGGCGTGATTCTTATCACAACGAAAAAGGGTGTTGGTAATCAAACGACTGTCAACTACGACGGATATATGTCGGTCGATGTGCTGGCGAATAAGCCGAATTTGCTCAATGCGGATCAATGGCGTGCCTATGCCGCTTATTCCAAGCAAGACCCATCGGTTTACGACCAGTACGGAGCTGATACGGACTGGTTCAGCGAACTGACACGTACAGGATTGTCACAAAATCATAGCTTGTCGCTGTCCGGTGGTACGTCGAAGGGCAACTACCGTATTTCGTATACGTATCAGGATCGAAACGGAGTGATGCGTGACAACAAGCAGGAGCGTCACAGTTTCCGCTTCCAAGTGCAGCAACGGGCTATCAACGATCGTCTGCGTGTAGGACTGACCGGATCGGGAACGATTACCGATCAGCAATTACCGGAGGCAGGGAACTACATTTTGGCGTATAGCATGTTGCCCGTTTATCCGGTCTATAATGCCGACGGCACTTATTTTACAAAGGTCAATGCAGAGTTTGATCAGGGAAACCCTGTACAGAATCAGGACTTGAACCGCAAAGATAACGAGATGCTTTATTTCTATGGTTCGGGTGATATTCAATTTGAACTGGCCAATGGGCTGAATACCAAATTGAACCTTTACAAAAGTCGTTTTTCCGATACGCGAAGCGAATTTAACAATTCGACGACCGAAGACGGACAAAGCGATCAGGGAAATGCGTATAAACGAAACCGTGTGTGGAACCGTAACCTGCTCGAATGGACAATTGACTACGAGCGGGCATTTGGAGCCGACGAAGAACATAAGATACAGGCCTTGGCCGGTTATTCGTGGGAAGAAAATGCGTATGCTTACTTTTTTGCCCAGAACCGAAATTTCCTCTCAAACGATTTGTCTTACAACTCACTGCAATCAGGAAACGGCCTTAAAACGGGCGATGTGGAATCCGGCAAGAGCGCCTATAAGCTCGTTTCTCTGTATGCCCGTGCTTTTTACGGCTATTACAATCGCTACATGATCACGGCCATGCTGCGTCGGGACGGATCGTCTAAGTTCGGTAAGAATAACAAATGGGGTATTTTTCCCTCTGTTTCTGCAGCTTGGGGCATCTCCGAAGAAGCGTTCATGAAGGATATCAATTGGGTGAACGATCTGAAGCTACGTGTAGGATACGGTGTCACCGGTAATCAGACGGGACTCGATCCGTACCGGACTCTCGAGTTATACGGCATGAAAGGCATCTATTACAACGATGGTTCATGGAAAACGGCTTATGCAATCAGCCAAAATGCCAATCCCGACCTGAAGTGGGAGTCGACTGCTACAATGAATCTTGGTCTCGATTTTTCGTTGTTTAACGGACGGTTCGGAGGAAGTGTCGAGTTGTACAAAAAGAAAACATCGGATATGTTGTATACGTATGCCGTTCCCACACCTCCGTTTGTTTATGACCGCATGATGGCCAATGTCGGCGATATGGAAAATACAGGTGTTGAGATGATGTTCAACATCGGTGTGATCCGAAACAAGGAGCTGGACTGGACAATGACACTCAACGGATCGTATAACAAAAATAAAATCACGCGCTTGTCAAACAACCATTATGAGACGGACAAGGTCTATGTAGGCAGTCCGTGGATTCGCGGAGGATCGGGAGTGACGTCTCATATCGTCGAAACGGGACGTCCGGTAGGACAGTTCTATATGTGGAAATGTAAAGGTATCAGCGATGAAGGAAAATATATCTTTGAAGACATCAATCATGACGGAAACATCGACGACGCGGATCGTACGTATTGCGGTACGGCATTGCCGGACGTGATTTTCGGATGGCAGAACACCGTGAACTATAAAAGCTGGGATTTTTCGGTTTTCTTCCGAGGCATGATCGGTAACGAAGTCTTTAATGGCCCCCGCGCCGCTTATGGTAATAATACGTATCTGCTCGGAACCAACGCATTGAACGATGAGTTGATCTATAAATTGAAAGGACAGAACTCGCAGATATGTTCGTACTATGTGGAAGACGCATCGTTTATTCGTCTCGATAACATCGCACTCGGTTTCACGTTCAATACGAAAAAAATCGATTGGCTCAGCAAAGCACGTATTTATGTGGCTGCCCAGAATCTCTTTGTTATCACCGGATACAAGGGACTTGATCCGGAGGTACAGTTAGGAGGACGTAACGAGACCGACCGTGCCAACAGCTCGAGAACAAGCACCGGTATCATGGCCGGTAGCGGACTTTATCCCGGTATCGAGTATCGCGATTTCTATCCCAAATCGAAGACTTTTACAGTGGGACTTAATGTAACATTTTAATAATCCGTATAAAGAATGATAATATGAAGATCAAATCAATCATATCCATGCTGGCCGGCGTTGCCATGCTGTTCTCCCTCTCCTCGTGTTTCGATCTGGAGGAGACGGTCTATGACAAAATCCCTTCCGATACTTTCGGGAAGAACAAGGCCGAAGTCGAAGCCATTATCGGGCCGGTCTATAATACATTGAAAAAATATTTCCCCTCAAATTGGCTCTATCTGAGCGAATGTACGGGAGATATGGCTATTAATCCGACCCGTAAGGGCGGCGACTGGTTCGACGGCGGAAGATATCGTGATCTGCACATGCATACATGGACTCCTCAGACGGGAACATTGCGCGGATGCTGGGATGCAGCGACGCAATCCATCTCCTCCTGTAACTTGATTTATGCAACTATCGAATCTTCTCAAAGCATATCGGACGGGGATAAAAAGGCGGCTTTGGCTGAAATACGCGGTGTGCGTGCTTTCTGGCTCTATTGTCTGATGGACGCTTTCGGCAATGTGCCGCTGGCTGTCGACTTTAAGGATACCAGCCTGCCGGAAACGAAGACTCGTCAGGAGGTGTTCGATTATATTGTGCGTGAGCTGGACGAGATCAAAGACCTTCTTCGCTCCGATGTGTCGAGCGCAAGTTACGGCAAATTCACGAAAGGTGCCGCATATACCTTGCTGGCCAAAATGTATTTGAATGCCGAAGCGTGGGGCGTACGTACGAAAAAGGCGAATAACTGGCAAGAGGTCGTAAATGCCTGCGATGCAGTCATGGGGTTGGCCTATGTGCTTGAGCCGAGCTGGAAGACGAACTTCCAGATCAAGAATGAGACCTCACGCGAAGCCATCTTGTCGGCCTGCTATAGCGCTAATGATACGGAAGACAAAAACACGTTGCACCTTCGTACTTTGCATTATAAAGACAACCTCGCTTTGGGAGGCACGTGGAGTGCATGGAACGGAATTTGTGCAGCGACGGACTATGCCAAACTCTTTGATGAAGATGATCAGCGACTGAAAGGCTCATTCCTGATGGGCGAGATGAAAGACCCGGCTACCGGTCAAGTATTGATGACTGCACACGATCGTCCGCTGGTACACTACATCGACGTGGTTCAGATCGAAGGCTCGCAATACGAAGGTTCCGTATGGGGACAAGTCAATCAGGAAGACGGTTATCGCTGTTATAAATGGTCGTATGATAAGGCTACTCTGGGGGCGATGGAGAACGATTTCATTATTTTCCGTCTGGCCGATGTCTATCTGATGAAGGCTGAGGCGCTGGTTCGCATGGGCGGTGATAACGATGCCGCCACGAAACTGGTCAATGCCATTCGTGAGCGAGGATTCGGCAATGCATCGCACAACTATACGTCCGTCACTCTCGAACAGGTTGCATTGGAACGTAAACTGGAATTGGCCTGGGAGTGTTTCTCCCGTCAGGACTGTATTCGCTTCGGTACTTTCCAGAACGCTCGTTATCTCAAACCTGATACAAAAGGCAAGGAGCACCTGAAAATCTTCCCGGTTCCGCAGACGGCGCTTGACGCCAATCGTAACCTCAAGCAGAATCCCGGCTATTAATGACGCTTGTATCTCTTACGCCTCCGTGCTTGATGCCGGGGGCGTAACTTTTTTTCTTTTTTCTGTGGCCTATTCCGGAAAATGATATACCTTTGCGTGATGCTACGGATTATTACACATATAGAACGTGTATTGATGGTCAGCGACTGCGTGATTGTTCCGGACTTCGGAGGTTTTGTGCTCCGGCGACGTCCGGCTCTCTTTACGGCCGAAAAAAATGCCTTCTCTCCGGCGCATAACGAAATAGTGTTTAACCCTGCTCTCAATCATGACGACGGCCTTCTGACCGAGTCGTATATGCAAATGTATGGGATGAACTTCTGTGAAGCACAGCAAACCCTCAGACAAGACCTGGACGAATGGAAGAGAATACTTGATGATCACGGAACGGTTTCATCCGGTCGACTCGGATCGTTCCGCCGGAACGAAGATGGGACACTTATCTTCGAGCCGAAGACCGCTTATTATACCATTGACGTATATGGGTTGACATCGTTTTATATGACGCCTGTCGGAGCGGAGCGGAATCACAGGCAACCGGGTGATTTTCCTGTTCTTCCGCAAGATCGCCGGAGCAAACAGGCGGTTCGTACGGAAGCGGTGCGTAAAGCCTCTCTGCCGTTACGTATGATGGGGCGCATCGCCGGTATAGCCGCGGCGGCTGTCGTGCTGTTCTTTCTGATTACTACTCCCGTCAAGGAGGTAAACCGGAACTCCTACACGGCCGGATTTGCACCTCCGGAAATACTGACTTCTACATTTTCAGCTGGTGAAGGAGAAGAAGAAAAAGAAAAAGCATCTCCGGTACAAGATATAACAGAGGCGAACAAGCCGATTGCCGCCATGTCGTCTCATCCGGAGGCGTCTATTGAGGCAACTGCCGGAGCAGTGCAGAAAACAACCCAAGCATCGACCGAGATAGCCATAGAAATAGAAGATGTGGTCAAGCGATCGTATTATGTGATTATCGCGAGTTTCGATTCCCGCAGTCGCGCCCGGAAGTTCGTTTCGGAAGTCGATCCGGCGGAATGTCGTCAGATCGGGATGGTCCGGAGCGGTCAGCGGATACGTGTTTATGCCGCAAAGTATGACAACCGGGCAGAAGCCGAAGCATACGTAACTCAGTTGCGGAAAACGGAAAAGTTCAAAACATCGTGGCTCTATATCGGCTACCGGGAAAGTTGATACATCCATATATTATTGTGACTATTGAGGAACACACAGTCTGTTTAACAAATAAATAAAGAAAAGTTTTATGGCAGAAGCAAAAGAGAAGCTTTTTCCCGAATTTCCTCCCGTATCCACACAGGAATGGATGGACAAGATCACTGCCGATCTCAAAGGAGTGCCGTTCGAGAAGAAGCTGGTTTGGAAAACCGGCGAGGGATTTAATGTGAATCCTTTTTATCGTGCCGAAGACATTGAGGGAATGGCGACTGTTACGTCGCTGCCCGGTGAGTTTCCGTATGTTCGCGGAACAAACGTTTCTAACGCATGGCTTGTTCGTCAGGACATTGAAGTGACCGACTGCGCGTCGGCCAACGAGAAAGCCAGACGTCTCGTGGCCGAGTGCGGAGTGACCTCTCTCGGATTCCGGATAAAGGGCGAACGCGTCAGCGCGGATAATATCCGGACATTGCTTGAAGGTATTTGTCCCGTAGAAACGGAACTGAATTTTATGACCTGCAATCGCAGGGCGGTAGAATTACTCGGCATTCTTACCGGGTATTACAAAGAAAAAGGAGTTGACTTGAACAAGGTGCAAGGCTCTGTGGCCTACGATGCCTTCAAGGTGCCGCTTGTCAAAGGCATTGCACTTGAGAGCGACTGGGTAGAAGATGTGGTTGACGTGCTCAAGGCCGGCGAAGCATTGCCGCATTACCGCGTATTGGCCGTGCAGGCCTGCAACTTGAGCGACGCCGGTTCGTATATCACGCAGGAGCTGGGCTATGCCATGGCTTGGGGAAACGAACTGCTCGCTAAACTGGCGGAAGCAGGGATACCGGTAGACAAAGCAGCTAACAGGATCAAATTTAACTTCGGTATCTCGTCCAACTATTTCATGGAAATCGCGAAGTTCCGTGCGGCGCGCTGGCTATGGGCCGAAATCGTGAAGGCTTATGATGACCCGGCATGTACCTGCCGGCCGGACAGCAGCGATAAGACGGCTGACGACAGCGCCTTCTGCCGCTGCGCCTGCAAGATAAAAATACATGCACATACATCGGCATGGAACATGACCGTGTTCGATGCCTATGTGAATATGCTCCGTACGCAGACCGAAGCGATGTCTGCCGCCATTGCGGGGGTCGACTCGATTACCGTATCGCCTTACGACGATGTGTTCAAAACACCGGACGAGTTCTCAGAACGCATCGCACGCAATCAGCAGTTGCTCTTGAAAGAAGAATGCCACTTCGACCGCGTGGTCGATCCGGGAGGCGGATCGTATTACATCGAAGTATTGACGCGATCCGTAGCCGAGGCGGCCTGGAAGTTGTTCCTCGAAGTCGAAGACAAAGGCGGTTTCGCCGTCGTGGCGAATGCCGGCGAGGTGCAGCAAGCCGTCAACGAGTCGAACTCGGCGCGTAAGAAACAGATTGCCACACGACGGATCAGCCTGCTCGGAACGAACATCTTCCCGAACTTCACCGAGATTGCCGGCAACAAGATCGAAGCCGATAGCGAATGTGGCTGTCATTGCCATAAAGATTCGGAAATCGCAAAACTCGATTTCTCGCGCGGAGCCTCAGAGTTTGAAGCCTTGCGTCTGGAAACGGAGAAGAGCGGTAAACGCCCCAAGGTGTTTATGCTTACCATCGGTAATCTGGCCATGCGTCTGGCACGTTCGCAATTCTCTTCAAACTTCTTCGCTTGTGCGGGCTACGAGATTTTCGACAACCTCGGCTTTGAAACCGTAGAGGCCGGAGTGAAAGCGGCCCGTGAGAAGAAGGCCGATATCATCGTACTCTGTTCGAGCGATGACGAATATGCGACCTTCGCTCCCGAAGCGTTCAAGCTGACCGGAGGCAAAGAACTGTTTGTGGTAGCCGGCGCTCCCGCTTGTATGGACGACTTGAAAGCGGCCGGCATCGAACATTTCATTCATGTGAGATCGAATGTGCTGGAGACGTTGCAGATGTTTAACCGAAGCCTTCTTTAAAAGAAAAAACAAAGACGATGAGACCGAATTTTAAAAATATCGATATTCAGAAAGCCGGTTTTGCTGCCACGAACGCAGCGGAATGGGCGAAGTCCAACGGCATTGAAGCCAATTGGAAGACACCTGAGCAGATTCAGGTAAAGACAGTCTATACGAAAGAAGACCTCGACGGGATGGAGCATCTGCATTATGCCTCGGGGTTGCCGCCTTATCTGCGCGGGCCTTACAGCGGTATGTACGCCATGCGCCCGTGGACGATCCGGCAATACGCGGGATTCTCGACGGCCGAAGAGTCGAATGCCTTTTATCGCCGCAACCTCGCTTCAGGCCAGAAGGGATTGTCCGTAGCGTTCGACTTGCCGACGCACCGCGGATACAATGCCGACAACAACCGCGTGGTGGGCGACGTAGGAAAAGCCGGCGTGTCTATCTGCTCGCTCGAAGACATGAAAGTCCTGTTCGACGGGATTCCGTTAAACAAGATGTCCGTTTCGATGACGATGAACGGAGCCGTGCTACCGGTGCTCGCGTTTTATATCAATGCGGGTCTGGAGCAGGGAGCCAAGCTCGAAGAGATGCAGGGAACGATTCAGAACGATATTCTGAAGGAATTTATGGTGCGTAACACGTATATTTATCCGCCCGAATTTTCGATGCGCATCATTGCCGACATTTTCGAGTACACTTCGCAGAATATGCCGAAGTTCAACTCGATTTCGATTTCAGGTTACCACATGCAGGAAGCCGGCGCAACGGCCGACATTGAGATGGCTTATACGCTTGCCGACGGAATGGAATATCTGCGTGCAGGCATCAATGCCGGGATCGATGTGGATGCTTTTGCTCCGCGACTGTCGTTCTTTTGGGCTATCGGCATGAACCATTTTATGGAGATCGCCAAGATGCGTGCCGCGCGCATGCTGTGGGCCAAGATTGTCAAGAGCTTCGGTGCAAAGAACCCCAAGTCGCTCGCGTTGCGTACACACAGTCAGACGTCGGGATGGTCGTTGACCGAGCAGGACCCGTTCAACAACGTCGGTCGCACGTGTATCGAAGCCATGGCCGCTTCGCTCGGACATACGCAATCATTGCACACGAACGCGCTCGACGAGGCTATTGCTTTGCCGACCGACTTCTCGGCACGTATCGCGCGTAACACGCAGATCTATATTCAGGAAGAAACGCAGGTATGCAAGGAGATCGATCCGTGGGCCGGTTCGTATTACGTCGAAGCATTGACGAACGAATTGATCCACAAAGGATGGGCATTGATTCGGGAAATCGACGGCATGGGCGGAATGGCTAAGGCCATTGAGACCGGCCTGCCGAAGATGCGTATTGAAGAAGCCGCCGCGCGCACGCAGGCACGTATCGACTCCGGCGTTCAGACCATTGTGGGAGTGAATAAATATCGCTTGGCCAAAGAGGCGCCGATCGATATCTTGGAGATCGACAATACAGCTGTACGTGAAGAGCAGGTAGCCCGTTTGCAGGATTTGCGCGGAAAACGCGACGAAGTAGCGGTACAGAAAGCGCTGGCCGATATCACGGAGTGCGTGAAGACAAAGCAGGGTAACCTGCTCGATCTGGCCGTCAAAGCGGCCGGTTTACGCGCTTCGTTGGGCGAGATTTCCGACGCTTGCGAAGCCGTTGTAGGGCGTTATAAAGCAATTATCAGAACGATATCGGGCGTGTATTCATCAGAGACAAAAGAAGACGGCGACTTCCGCAAGGCGTGCGAGTTGGCCGAGGCATTTGCCAAGAAACAGGGGCGTCAGCCGCGTATCATGATTGCCAAGATGGGGCAGGACGGACACGATCGGGGCGCCAAAGTCGTTGCAACAGGTTATGCCGATTGCGGATTCGACGTAGATATGGGACCGTTGTTCCAGACACCCGAAGAGGCTGCCCGCGACGCGGTAGAGAACGACGTGCACGTGCTGGGCGTATCGTCGCTTGCTGCCGGACATAAGACGCTTGTGCCGCAGGTAATCGAAGAGTTGAAGAAACTTGGCCGTCCGGATATTCTGGTTATTGCCGGAGGCGTTATCCCCGCACAGGATTACGACTTCCTCTACAAAGCCGGTGTAGCTGCAATTTACGGTCCGGGAACATCGGTGGCCAAAGCCGCATGTCAGATATTGGAAATACTTCTTTCCGAGTAAAAAAAAGGATTTTTTTTTCATATTATTTAAAATTAGTATTGTTGGAGGTTGTCTCTCGTGAGAGAGGCGGCCTCTTTTTTTCTGCCTGAGTACTACGATCAATGAGGAGGGGTCTTCTGCGTAGCAACCGTTCGTGTATCAGCTATCAAAGAGTCCTCGTTGCAAACAACCGGAAAAAGGTAAAAAAAAGTTATCTTTGCCGTTTGAAAAAAAGAAGAAGATGGTTTCAATCGAAGGACTGACCGTCGAATTCGGCGGTTTTACATTATTAGACGGTTTGTCGTTTGTCGTCAATCGCAAAGATCGTATTGCTTTGGTGGGGAAGAATGGAGCGGGAAAATCGACCCTGTTGAAAATTCTGGCCGGCATGCAGCAACCCACACGCGGAACGGTGAGTATCCCGCGCGACACGACAGTGGGCTATTTGCCGCAGCAGATGCAACTCTCCGACACCCGCTCGGTGCGCGAAGAAACAGAGCAGGCCTTCGCGCATATCCATGCGACGGAAACGGAGATTGAGCGCATCAACCGGGAGCTGTCGGAGCGAACGGATTATGAGTCGGAAGGATTCCGGAAACTGATCGACCGGATGACGTGGCTCACCGAGCAGTTCCAGATGATGGGAGGTACGAATTACCATGCCGAGCTGGAGCGCACGCTGTTCGGACTGGGCTTTACGCGCGACGATCTTGAACGTCCGACGGCAGAGTTCAGCGGAGGGTGGCGCATGCGTATCGAACTGGCCAAGCTGCTCCTGCAACGCCCCGACGTGCTCCTGCTCGACGAACCGACCAACCACCTCGATATAGAGTCTATTCAGTGGCTCGAAACGTTTATGGCCGCCTCAGCCAACGCGGTGATCCTCGTCTCGCACGACCGCGCGTTTATCAACAACACCACACACCGCACCCTTGAGATCGAACTCGGACATATTTACGATTACAAGGTGAAGTACGACGAATATGTGGCGCTTCGCCGCGAGCGTCGCGAACAGCAATTGCGCGCTTACGAGAACCAGCAGAAAATGCTGGCCGACACCGAGGCTTTTATCGAACGGTTCCGCTATAAAGCGACGAAGGCCGTGCAGGTACAGTCCCGCATCAAGCAACTCGCCAAGGTGGAACGCATCGAAGTGGACGAGGAAGACCACGCGATGCTTCATCTTAAGTTTCCCCCGGCGCCGCGATCCGGTTCGTACCCGGTGACCGTAGAAAGTCTGAGCAAGCGCTACGGCGATCACTTGGTGTTTGCCGACGCCACATTTACCATTCATCGTGGCGACAAGGTTGCTTTCGTGGGTAAGAATGGCGAGGGAAAATCGACGCTCGTGAAGTGCATCATGGGAGAGATTACCGATTACGGGGGAACGTTGCAGCTCGGGCACAACGTCCGTACGGGATATTTCGCGCAGAATCAGGCGCAGTTACTGAACGAGCAGAAGACAGTCTTCGAGACTATCGACGATGTGGCGCAAGGCGATATTCGCACGAAGATACGCAATATACTGGGCGCGTTCATGTTCGGCGGTGAGGCGTCGGACAAGAAGGTAGGCGTGCTTTCCGGCGGCGAGCGCAGCCGGTTGGCCATGATTCGTCTGCTGCTCGAACCGGTCAATCTGCTGATTCTCGACGAGCCGACGAACCACCTCGACATGCGCTCGAAGGATGTGCTTAAAGAAGCGTTGCGCGAGTTTGACGGCACGTTGATCGTCGTCTCGCACGACAGGGAATTTCTGGACGGACTGGTCGATAAAGTCTATGAGTTCGGGAACAAACGCGTGCGTGAGCATCTGGGTGGCATCTATGAATTTCTGGAGCGCCGGAAAATCGAGACGTTGCAGGAGCTGGAACGCAAAGCGCAGACCGTGGCGGCTCCGGCTGTGACGACGGAGCAGCCGGAGAGCGTGAACGCCGGAATGCCCGACGCGAAGCCGCAAGCCGCGCGCTCGTACGAAGAGCAGAAGGAGCGGGCGCGGCGTTTGCGTAAGCTGGAAAAGGCCGTAGCCGATGCCGAACAGGAGATTATGACGTTAGAAGACAAAATCGCCACGCTCGAAGCACGTATGGCCACCCCCGAAGGAGCGGCGGAACCTACGCTCTACACCGAGCACGGCCAACTGAAAACGGCGCTTTCCGAAGCAATGGATCGCTGGACGGAAGCCTCCGAAGTGCTGTCGGAAGCCTCCGCCTCGTAATGTACACAGGCGTTGATCGCCGCATTACTTCACGACGTAGACAATCTTTGCATACTGCGCCACCCGAAAAGCCCCGAACGGGTTCTGCCTCAGATCCGGCTCGTAGACCACATTACCGTATACGCGCGAAGGATAGGTAAACATCGGACGCCCTCGTTGGGCATTGTCAAGCGAGTTGGTCGTCAGCAGATCGATGAATTGCCGGTAAGCGTTCGAGACACGATAGAGAATAATCTCCACTTCATCCCCCTTGGTAAATTCGTCGTTGATGTTTGAGCCGGTGAAGGACAGCGATATTTTGCCGTCGGTATAAAACGTATCGTCGATTTTTTATATGTCGGAAGTTGTTTTTGTTTTCTCGTAGATGAATTTTCCGCTTACTTTGCCCTGCTTCTCAAAAAGGCAATGGCGCGTTCCATATCGTCGGGTGTATCGATGCCGATAGTTTCCTGTTCGGTGATGCCTACGCGGATTCGATAACCGTTCTCTAACCAGCGCAGCTGCTCGAGGCTCTCGGCCTGCTCGAGCGACGATTGCGGGAGGCGCGCGATTTTGCTCAGTACGTCAGCACGATACGCATACAGTCCGATGTGTTTGTAGAAAACGTGTTGCGCCAGCCACTCGGTATGTATCTTCCCGCGGATGTAGGGGATGATGGAGCGGCTGAAATAAAGCGCGTCTCCGTTTTTGTTCATGACCACCTTCGGGGTGTTGGGGTTGAAGAGCGTGGCCTCGAAATCGCCGTCTTTCGCAAAGGCTTTCGCGAGGGTGGCGATTTGTACTTCGGGCGAAGAGAAGCATTCCTTGAGCCGCTCGATCTGTTGCGGACGGATAAACGGCTCGTCGCCCTGAATATTGATGACGACGTCGAATTCTTCGCCCACCTTCGTACATGCTTCGTGGCAACGGTCGGTACCGCTACGGTGCGCCTCGGAGGTCATCACCACTTCTCCGCCAAAGGCTTTGACGGCGGCTTCGATGCGCGCGTCGTCGGTCGCGACATACAGGCGGTCGACCGTTTCTATCACTTGTTCGTAGACACGGCGGATCATCGGCCGTCCGTCCATGTCAGCCAGCGGCTTGCCCGGAAACCGTGTCGAGGCGTAGCGTGCCGGTATAATGCCCAAAAATTTCATGCCTTTGCTTCTTTATTTGTCGTAATCTTTTTTTCTTTGTCTCGTCATAAAAAGGCAGGGGCGCTGTTTATTTTTTCCTTTCCTGACGTTTATAATTCTGCGCCTGCTTCTGTTTGGCGCGTTGCTTCTGCTGACGCTCCAGTTCGGCCTGCTGCTTGCGCTGCATCTCGGCCATCCGTTCCATCCAGCCGGCACGTTTGCGCGGTTTCTTTTTGTTCTCTTCTAATTTCGCCAGCAGTTTCTCTTCGTTCACCATGAAACGGATCGAGAGGGTCTGCAGAATTGTGATCAGCGTTGAGATCAGGAAGTAGTAACTCAATCCGGCCGAGGCTTGATTGAACATGAAGAAAAACATGACCGGCATCATATACGTCATCATTGCCATTCCGGGCATCTGCTGCTGACCGGTATTGCTCATGTTCATGTTAATCTTGGAATAAACAATCTGCACGATGGTCATAAGCAAGCAGAAAAGGCTGATATGATTTCCCATAAATGACGTGATGAGCGGGATATTCGTATTCCACGAGAACACGGCGTCGAACGTAGAGAGGTCTTTGGCCCACAAGAACGATTGCTGGCGTAATTCGATCGACGTGGGGAAAAGTCCGTAGAGCGCAATCAGGATCGGAAACTGCAATAGCATGGGCAGGCAGCCGCTCATGGGACTGGCGCCGGCGCGGTTATACAGTTCCATCGTCGCTCTTTGCAGCTCCATTGCTTGTTCTTTCTTCGGGTATTTCGCTTTCAGTTCCTCGACTTGCGGACGCAAGACGCGCATCTTCGCCGTTGAGAGATACGATTTGTATGTCAGCGGGAACAGTACGAATTTGACGATCAGTGTCAGCAGGAAAATAATCAGTCCGTAGCTGGCGATATACCGGCTTAGGAAGTCAAAGATCGGCATGACAAAGTATTTGTTGATGGGGCGTACCCATTTGTACCCCATCGGCACCAACTCATCGAGCGACAGTTCGTGCTCTTTCGTTGCGCCGTTGTCGTATTCGCTGAGCAGATGGTATTTGTTGGGACCGATGAAATAGCGGAAGCCAATGCGTTTGTGAGAGGTCAGGTCGAAATTGACCGAAGTCGTCGTCTTGAATTCCTTCAGGTGCGCAGTGTCGGTGAGCAGACGCGATTCGAGTGTGGTAGCGGTGAACGCTTCATCGGCAATGATCACTGTCGCAAAGTATTTGTTTTTATAGCCGATCCATTTCAGTCGGTTGGCAATTTGTTTGCTGTCTTCTTTCGATTCGCTCAGCTTGTCTACGTCATCTGCCGCATATTTGTAGTACAAGCCGGTGTACTGGTCTTCGTATTTTCGTCCGTGCTCGAGCTTGCGGGCTTTCTGCCTCCACGTAAAATCGAGCGAGTGAGTGTTCGGCGTTAGAATGTCGTTCAGCCCGGCACTCTCGATCGTGTAGCGGATCATGTAATTGTCGGGTTCGAGCGTATAGGTAAAATCCATGTGCCGTCCATCGTCAATGGCCAATCGCATCACGACCGATTGACCGTCGGCGCTCGGGATGGGAGTGAAGTAAAGATCGGACGTGTTGATGACGCGTTGATTAGCCGATATCATCGTGATGCCGAAGTCGGACTCATCGGCACCGTCGAAGAGGACGAGCGGCTGTTTATCCCAGGTCGTATATTCTTTCAATCGCGCGTAAGAGAGTTTGCCGCCTTTACTGCTGATTTTTACCTCGATCATATCGTTTTCGAGCGTCACGAATTCTTCCGTTCCTTCGGCGGCTACGGCAAAATCGCTGAGATTCTGACGGAACCTTTCGGTACGCACCGAATCGGGTAAGTCTTCGGGCATTTCCGTTGCGGTCTGTTGCGTCTCCTTCGCGGATTGATTCAGTGCTTCGAGGCGCGCCTGTTCTACGCGAACCAGCGAATCTCTGTAATGTTGTTGAGCTTCTATTTGTTCCTGAGTCGGGCGGTTCAGCCACGTGAATAGGAACAAAATCACCCCGATCAGTATAAAACCGATAATCGTATTTTTATCCAATGACATTTTTTTCTTTACTTCCTTACTACTGTACTATTATTTTTACTTTCTTGCGATGGCCGCTTGGATGAAGCTTACGAACAGAGCATTCGGGCTCACAACCGTACTGTCGTATTCGGGATGGAACTGTACGCCGACGAACCATTGCAGGCCGGGCAGCTCGACGGCTTCGACAAGTCCCGTGTCGGGGTTTTCGCCTACGCACTTCATCCCTGCCGCTTCGAAGGCCTCCTTATATTCACTGTTGAACTCAAACCGGTGGCGATGGCGTTGCTGCACCAGCTCCTTGCCGAAAGCCTGATACAGTTTCGAGCCTTTCTTGAGTACACAGTCGTATGCTCCCAAACGCATCGTACCGCCCATGTTGACTACGTTCTTCTGGTTTTCCATCAGGTCGATGACCTTGAACGGGGTCTGCGGCTCCATCTCCGTCGAGTTGGCACCCTCCATGCCCAACACATTGCGTGCAAACTCGATAACCATGCACTGCATGCCCAGACATATGCCGAGGCAGGGTATGTCGTGCTCGCGCACGTAGCGGATAGCCGTAAGTTTGCCTTCTACGCCGCGCTGTCCGAAACCCGGAGCAATCACTACGCCATCGAGATCAGCCAGCATGCTTTCTACGTTCAATTCGTTGAGTTTTTCCGAATGTATCAGACGAAGATTCAATTTTCGGTCGTTATAGATCGAGGCAATCAGCAGCGATTCGTCGATCGATTTATAGGCATCCTGCAATTCCACGTATTTGCCTACCAGCCCGATCCGTACTTCTTTCATCGCGTTTTTCTTGCGTTCGAGGAATTTCTTCCACGGTTTCATCTCGGGCGTTTCTCCGGCTTCGAGACCGAATTTGTTGAGCACGATCGAGTCCATCTGCTGTTCCTGCAGCTTCAGCGGTACCTCGTAAATGGTCGGTACGTCGACCGACTGGATCACGGCTTCTTTCGAGACGTTGCAAAACAGCGCCACTTTGTGCAGAATCGTCGCGTTCAGCTCGTGCTCGGTGCGCAACACCAGAATGTCTGGCTGCACGCCCAGCTCCTGAAGTTGCTTGACGGAGTGTTGCGTCGGCTTCGTCTTATATTCTTTGGCGGCCGCGATAAACGGCACATACGTCAGATGTACGCAAAGGCAGTCGCGTCCGAGTTCCCATTTCAACTGACGCATACTCTCGATAAACGGCAACGACTCGATGTCACCCACCGTTCCGCCGATTTCGGTAATCACCACATCGAACTTGTTCTTCGACCCCAACAGCTTGACGTTGCGTTTAATCTCGTCCGTGATGTGCGGGATCACCTGTACTGTCTTTCCCAGATATTCGCCGCGTCGCTCCTTCTCGATTACGCTTTGATAGATACGTCCCGTGGTGATGCTGTTGGCACGCGTAGTGGGAATGTTCAGGAAACGCTCGTAATGACCAAGATCGAGGTCGGTCTCATGTCCGTCGATGGTTACGAAACATTCGCCGTGCTCGTAGGGATTGAGTGTTCCCGGATCGACGTTGATGTACGGGTCGAACTTCTGAATGGTTACTTTGTAGCCTCTCGCCTGTAGCAGTTTACCGAGCGAGGCCGAGACAATCCCCTTTCCTAACGAGGAAACGACACCGCCTGTCACGAAAATATACTTTGTATTTGCCACGATTGTTTTATTTTAGAAGTGGCAAAGATAGGGATTTTTGGCTGTTTTGCGTAATTTTTGTGAGAATTATTCGACCAGAATGTTTTCAAAACACGTAATCCTCCGCACAGTCGACATTACAGAGTTTTTTCCATATAGTCTGCTTTCTCAAATGCGCTTTTGAGCGTAACCCACTTTTTTCTCGTGCTGCTTCCGGTCGTCTTTTAAGGGGGATAAGCCGACTGACGACCCTTATTCGGAGAGCGTAATCCCCATCTTCTTCATCAGGAAGCTGGCATTCATATTGCGGGCTACGCCTTCACGCATCCGATACGAAAACGTAAGCGTATTGTCCGTAATATCGGCTTCGAAACGGTAGTTTTTAATATCGTGCGGAAACTCGTCTTCGAGTGTGCCGAGCAGCAGGTCGTGGGTGGCAATGATGCCGCAGGCTTCTTTGGCAATCAACTGCTTCATCAATGCCAGCGATCCTTTCTGTTTATCTTTCGAGTTTGTTCCTTTCAGGATTTCGTCGAGGATGATAAAAAGTTTTTCTCCCGCATTCAATCGGTCGATAATCATTTTCAATCGTTTGAGCTCGGCAAAGAAATACGATTCGTTGGCAGCGAGCGAATCGGCTGTCCGCAGGCTTGTTACCGGTCGGGCGGGATAGACGGTCAGGGAACGGGCACATACGGGCATCCCCATGCAGGCCAGTAGGAAATTGACACCGATTGTACGCAGATAAGTACTTTTTCCGGCCATATTGGCTCCGGTTACAACCATAAAATACGGATGTTTCGAGATGCATACATCGTTACGTATGCATTTTTCGCGATGCAGCAGAGGATGTCCCAATGCTTCTCCTTCCATTACAAAGTATGTCTCTGCGATAGCAGGGTAAGGGTAGTCGGGGTGATTGAAGGCAAATCCTCCCAGCGAGCATAAGGCATCGGTCTGCGCCAGCGCCTCGAACCAAAGACCGAAATGAGTGGAATGAGTGCGAAGCCATTGCTCCATCAGCATCACCTGACGCATATCACGCAGATAAAGCAGGTTTAAAATGATACCGATCGTGCTGTATCGTTGATCCAGCGCACCGATGATGCGCGACATACGGCGGATGGCACGCGACGCGCTTGTTTTCTCCGAGACAAAGTGCTGTTGCAGCGATGTGAGGAGGGGCGCATCGAACGTCTCCCGCTCTATCTTTCCGATCAGTTGCGAGTAAGCCCTTAGCAACTGCTCCATCTTGTCGATCGACCGGCATAGCTGATGAATCTTGCGTCCCGGAAGGTTCGCAATCAGAAAACCGAGGGCTACCATCGCTCCGGCTGTCCAGACGGGCAGCCACCCGAAACCGATTCCGACGATTATCGCCAGCCACGCTGACGGCACCAGCCAAAGCATCGCACGCCATACGGTACCGAACGACGAGGCCTCTGCGGCCTGTCCGGTCAAGGTTTTCAATTGTGTCAGATCGTCATGATGCCCTTTGCACGTAATCCCCGTGACGTAAAAATCCTGTCTGAACGCTACTTTCCCGGTCAACTCGCGTACTGCCTGCTGACGGATTAAAATTTCTCCCTTCTCTTCCAGCGGATACATAAACCATTCGGCCAGGCATGATTGGCCAATCGAAGTGACCGTACGGTTGATGCTCTGAAAGAGTGACTGGGTACCGAACACATCCAAGTCAAGCGTAAACGGATGTTGCGTGTCGATTTGTTCCGGCGCTCCTTCAAATGCGCTAAAATCATAATTTAATGCTTTTTTCTCGTCCGTATTGAGACGTATCATGCCTTCCGCATACGCCTTCTTTTCCGACAACTTCGTATGGTAAACCAACAGTGCCACAAAAGGCAATGCAAATGCGGTTGTCCATGCCGTCAGTGTCATCCAGCCTGTTTCCCGGAAAAACCATAATATGATTAAGGCCGTAACAAAAAGAAACAGCCGAAGTGTACCGACGTGATACATCCGTCGTTTCAAACGTTGACGTATAGCGGTATATTTTGTTATCTGCTCGTCGTAAAATCGAATCACTTCTTCCATCATCACGGGGCAAAGGTAAAAAAAACTGAAGTACTATCCTTAATTTTTGGATCGATTTATTCAGCTCCGGCGTATCTGCTCTTAAACCGAATGATCCGGACGATTGCAGATCGCAGATACATGATAATACGCTGCAAACACACGGAAACACGACAGGTTTTTATATTTCCGGCATAGGATATCCTGCTTTTTGTCTAATTTTGTACGCTCAATTGATACATCATAATGAAGACAACAATAAAACGGACATTTTTTTATGTTTCCATCACAGCGTGTCTATATGCGGGGATTTCGGTAAGAGCACAAGATCTCAATTTCAATGAAAAGATTCGTCAGCTGATTGAAAAAAGCAATCAACCGGATACGATTCCCATACCTATACCGAAACCTCGTCTGGTACCGATAGAATTTCCGGTCGATTCGGTAGTGACGGAGACTGTTGCCAATCCGCACACGGCAGAAAAAGATACGACAGCTGTTCCTCATCGTGCGATTCGCAAGCGTACCCTCCTCATGTCGGACGAGGCGATCTATTGGTCGAGGCATTGGGATAATTCGCACAATGCCATACCGGAATGGTATACGTTTCGCGATACGATTATCGTGAACCGATTATTTATGCCTGTCCTCTTTAAAAAAGAAAATCTGGTTCAACCTGAAGAAATTCGTTTTTATGAACCGAAAGATTTGAATGAGATATCATGGACACAACCTCCGTATGTTCCTGTCAGGATGTTTGAAGCATTCCGACGGAAAGGGATCATCGAAGATTATGCCTATCGTTATGTGCGGCGTCATCACCCCGACTATTTCCGTTACAGTGCCGAACATCTGCCGAAAGAAAAGACAAGGCATATTTGGCAGAAAGAAGATGTGCAGGTTCCTGTTCATAAGGTAGAAACGAGTCCGGACGACTATACGGCTCCTACTAAGTTTATTCCCGACCGGCGGTATTGGACTTCATCATTTGAAGCATCTCTCAAGTTTTCTCAAAACTACGTTTCGCCCAACTGGTATAAAGACGGTACGAGCAATTTGAATATTCTGAGCAAAAATCTGTTTCAATACAACTATGCTCGAAACCGGTTTCAACTCAAGAACCTGTTGCAAGTGGATATGAGTGTATATACAGCATCGGACGATACGCTTCGAAACCATAAGTTTGGCGACAACCTGCTCCGATTCTACAGTAACTTCGGTTATCAGGCATGGAGCAAGTGGTATTATACGATCGACTTTGAATTTAAGGCTCCATTATTTACCAACTACAAGAAGAATACGATGAAAAAGCAAGTGGCATTTCTTTCGCCTTACATTATTAATACGGGGCTGGGTATGAAGTATGATCTGAACAAAAAATACGCAAAAAAAGGTCGTTCGCTGAAGTTGGCTGTCAATGTCGCTCCTATATCGTATACGTATATGGCAAGTGTAGATGACAGTATCAACCGCGGTATACATGGCTTTCAGAAAGATAGCGAAGGGAAATATCGGAAATCGTTGAACAGATTCGGTTCGACCGTGCGTATGGATATGGTGTTGAAACCGAATCGGAACGTTACTTGGAAGTCGCGGTTTTATTACAATACGACGTATAAGAATGTTTTAGCTGAATTTGAAAATATGTTGGATATGGCTATCAGCCGTTATTTTTCAACGATGATCAATGTTCATTTACGTTTCGATGACAGCGTGACGAAAACGAAGGGGTATGATTCGTATCTTCAAACGAACGAAACGCTGAGTTTCGGCTTGCGATATATCTGGTAAATCTTACGAATCTCTCTTTTTGTTGGGGCGAAAAAAAAAAGGCATTGTTTGGGGGCCGAACCATCTGTCTGTAATGTTTAACAAAAAATATCACTTCAGTACGTTATGTTTATCTTTTTTTGATTACTTTTGCCGCGATTTGCAAACTCGACATTGCAATCTGATGACTTTATGGTGAAATTTATTCAACATCGTGGTATCGTAAAGAATATCGAAAACAATACGGTATTTGTCCGTATAGAGCAGCAGAGCGCATGCAGCGCATGTCATGCACGGTCGGCTTGTCTGGCTTCGGATAAGGCCGAGAAGATTATCGAGGTGACGGGTGACGGAAGTCTGTTCGAGCCGGGCGAGGAAGTCGTAGTATCGGTGCGGTCATCGATGGGGATACGAGCTGTCGTATTGGCTTTTGTGCTTCCGTTTATTCTCGTTGTTACGGTTGTGTTTGCCGGTATTGGATTGACAGGTGACGAAAGCATCGGCGGATTGGCCGGGCTGGCCTTTCTTTTCCCTTACTATATTTTAATCTATTTATTCCGTAATAAGATAAATAAGCGTTTTTTATTTACGGTTTCGAAAGCCGCTTCCGTTGGTGATCCTGTAATCAATTATATATAATGTATATAGCAATTATTCTATTAGGAGTAGTAGGTGCTGTTGCAGCCCTCATTTTATTTGCGGTATCAAAGAAGTTCGAGGTGCATGAAGATCCGCGCATCGGACAGATACAAAATGCATTACCGGGTGCCAACTGTGGCGGATGCGGTTTTCCCGGATGTGGTGGGTTTGCGAATGCCTGCTTCAAGGCCGAGTCGCTCGAGGGGCTGTTTTGCCCGGTCGGAGGAGCGGATGTGATGAAGCAGGTGGCTGCCATTATGGGGAAAGAAGCGGGTGAAAGTGTGCCTCAAATTGCTGTCGTGCGATGCAACGGTACGTGCGAAGCCCGTCCGCGTACAAACACGTACGACGGTGCCCGGAGCTGTGCGATCGCTGCCGCGCTATACAGTGGTGAAACAGGATGTTCTTTCGGATGTTTAGGATTGGGGGATTGTGTTGATGCTTGCGATTTCGATGCTATCCACATCAATCCGGAGACCCTTCTTCCCGAAGTCGTCGAAGATAAATGTGTGGCATGTGGTGCCTGTGTGAAAGCATGTCCGAAGCATATCATCGAATTGCGCAAGAAAGGTCCGAAATCACGGCGTATCTTCGTGTCTTGTATGAATAAAGACAAAGGTGGGGTGGCACGGAAAGCTTGTACGAATGCTTGCATCGGCTGTTCAAAATGTAAAAAAGAGTGTCCGTTCGAGGCGATTACGGTTACGAATAACTTAGCTTATATCGACGACACGAAATGCCGCTTGTGCCGTAAATGTGTGGCTGTCTGTCCGACAGGTGCGATTCATGAGCTCAATTTTCCGCCGCGTAAGGAAAAAGAGAAAGAAACGGCCGCTCCGGAGCCTAAACCGGTTCCTCAACCCGAGGTGATCGTTCCGGAAACATCATTGACAACTAACAATTAACGATTCTATATGTACACCTTTCGAATTGGAGGGATTCACCCATCAGGAAACAAACTGTCGGCAGGACGTCCGATAGAAACGATTGCACCGACGGCCACGGTGGTTATACCGTTGGGGCAGCATATCGGCGCTCCGGCAGAAGCCGTTGTTGCCAAAGGCGACAAAGTGAAGGTCGGCACATTGATCGGAAAAGCATCGGGTTTTGTCTCGGCCAACGTTCATTCATCCGTTTCGGGGACGGTGACGAAAGTCGATACGATGATCGATGGAGCAGGTTTGCCTAAGCCCGCTGTTTATATCAATGTCGAAGGCGACGAGTGGGAGCAGGGTATCGATTGCGATGAGACGATTGTTAGAGAGTGTACACTCTCGGCCAAAGAGATTGTCGGCAAGATTGCCGAGGCCGGCATTGTCGGTATGGGCGGGGCTACATTCCCCACGCAGATCAAGCTCTCGCCACCTCCGGGAAGTAAGGCCGAGTTGCTGATCATCAATGCGGTGGAGTGTGAGCCGTATTTGACCTCCGACCATGCCCTGATGCTCGAAAAAGGCGAACAGATTATCATTGGGACGAGCATTCTGATGAAAGCCATTGAAGTTCGCCGTGCGGTAATCGGCATCGAAAGTAATAAGCCCGATGCTATTCGTTTACTGAAACAACTGGCTGAATCACAAAACGGAATTGAGATAATGCCGTTGAAAATGAAATATCCGCAAGGGGGAGAGAAACAGCTTATCGATGCGGTGATACGCCGTCAGGTTAAGAGCGGAGCATTACCGATTTCCGTGGGTGCTGTGGTACAGAACGTAGGAACGGTTTATGCCGTGTACGAAGCTGTTCAAAAGAATAAACCGCTGATCGAAAGGGTTATCACGGTTACGGGAAAAAGCGTTGCCCGACCATCCAATTTCCTTGCGCGTATCGGTACGCCGATCAGTACGTTGATCGAAGCGGCCGGCGGCATGCCCGAAGACACTGGCAAGATTATCGGCGGCGGTCCGATGATGGGACGTACGATGATCAGTGCTGATACTCCTGTGATGAAAGGGAGCTCCGGCGTGCTTTTGATGACGAAAGCCGAGTCGGTACGAAAGCCGATGCGAGACTGCATACGTTGTGCCAAGTGTATCAATGTTTGCCCGATGGGATTGGCTCCTAACCTGCTGATGAATCTCACCCTTCACAAGGCATGGGACGAGGCGGAAGAAAACTATGTAGTCGACTGTATCGAATGCGGATCATGCAGCTATACCTGTCCGGCTTATCGTCCGTTGCTCGATTATATCCGTATGGGTAAGACGACCGTGATGGGGATCATGCGGTCGAGAAAGAAATAGCCTTTCGATCGAATATTGTATAAATTAATAAGATAAATATAAATGAACTCAACATTGATCGTTTCTCCGTCGCCTCATGTTCACAGCGGCGATTCGATAGGCAAGAATATGTACGGTGTGCTAATTGCTCTTGTGCCGGCTTTTCTCGTTTCGCTCTATTGCTTTGGTTTGGGAGCCTTGATTGTAACGCTCGTGTCTGTCGTGTCGTGTGTGCTTGCCGAGTATCTTATTCAGAAATACCTGTATAAAAAAGAACCGACAGTCGGTGATGGCTCAGCCATTCTGACAGGTGTATTGCTGGCGTTCAACCTGCCGTCGAACTTGCCTGTATGGATCGTTATTCTGGGGGCGTTGTTCGCAATCGGCGTCGGTAAAATGTCGTTCGGAGGATTGGGTAACAATATCTTCAATCCTGCATTGGTGGGACGTGTGTTTCTTCTGATCTCGTTTCCGGCGCAAATGACCACATGGCCTGTTGCCGATATCTTGCCGATGACGTATACGGATGCTCAAACAGGCGCTACGACCTTGTCGCTGATTCATTACAGTAAAGATTTTGCCGATGCGGGGATGGCTGCCATCGGACTGACCGGCGGAAGCCTTGGTGAGATGAGTGAAATTGCATTGCTTATTGGGTTCGCTTATATGCTGTTTCGAAAGATCATCACATGGCATATTCCGGTGACGATTCTTGTAACAGTAGCCGTTTTCACCGGAATCTTGTATATTTTTAACCCTACACCGGTGAACAATCCACTGATTCATCTTACTTCAGGGGGATTGATGCTCGGGTCTGTGTTTATGGCTACCGATTATGTCACTTCACCGATGGCAAAAAAAGGAACGGTTGTTTACGGTATCGGTATCGGCGTGTTGACCGTCTTGATCCGCGTCTTCGGCGCCTATCCCGAAGGGATGTCTTTCTCCATTCTGATTATGAACGGGTTAACACCACTGATTAATACATACTTCAAACCCAAACATTTCGGAGGTAAATAAGCATGGAAAAACTGAAATCAACATTCCTTACGATTGTGTTGTCACTGACGTGTATCTGTCTTGTGGCAGGCCTCGCTTTGTCGGCAGCCAATACATTTACGAAAGAGAAGATTGCCGAGTCGAATGCTGCGGCATTGCAGGCGGCAATAAAAAAAGTAGCGCCGGAATTCGATAATCATCCGGCGGAAGAACAATTCAAAGTCGGACTGGCCGAAGGCGATTCGCTTGTTGTTTATCCTGCTAAGAAAGGCGGAGAGTCGGTCGGTGCGGCCATTGAGAGTTATACCAAGAACGGTTTTGGCGGGATGATTCGCATCATGGTCGGGTTTGATGCCGAGCATAAGCTTGTCAATTATTCGATCCTCGAACATAACGAAACCCCGGGACTGGGTTCGAAAATGGAGGAATGGTTCCGTGTAGAAAAGAACAAACAGAACATTATCGGACGTGACATGAAGGGGGCTGCCCTCACCGTATCAAAAGATGGAGGCGATGTAGACGCGATTACGGCGGCAACAATTTCGTCACGCGCTTTTCTCGAAGCCGTAGCTCGTGCATATGCTGCATATAACGGTCATGAAGCAGACGGAACGAGCGGAGCTACATCGAAAGAGTCGGAAGAATAATGCAGTATGTTAAATATCAAATATAACGAACAATGAAATATTTGAAAATCATAAAGAATGGTATCATCGCGGAAAATCCGACATTCGTTTTGTTGTTGGGAATGTGTCCGACATTGGCGACCACCTCATCGGCCGTCAACGGCATGAGTATGGGCTTGGCAACAACCTTTGTGTTGATCTGCTCGAACATCGTTATCTCGGCAATCAAAAAGTTAATCCCCGATGAGGTACGTATACCTGCTTATATTGTAGTCATCGCATCGTTCGTGACGATTTTGCAGATGTGCATGCAGGCTTTTTTGCCTGATTTGTATAAGAGTCTCGGATTATTTATCCCGCTTATTGTAGTGAACTGCATTGTGCTTGGTCGTGCCGAATCCTTCGCCTCGAAGAACGGGATACTCTCTTCCGGTTTTGACGGGATCGGGATCGGATTGGGATTTACGATTGCCTTGACATTGCTTGGGATTTGCCGTGAGTTACTCGGTACGGGCAAGATATTTGCCTTGTCTGTCTTTCCTGAGCAATACGGAGCGTTGCTCTTTGTGCTTGCACCCGGTGCATTTATTGCTTTGGGATATCTGATCGCATTAGTCAATCGGTTCAAAAAATAACGCATCAAAACGATATTATGGAATATATTCTTATTTTTATTGCAGCGATTTTCGTGAACAACGTCGTGTTGTCACAGTTCCTCGGAATCTGTCCGTTTTTGGGGGTATCTAAAAAAGTCGATACGGCTTTGGGCATGGGCATGGCCGTCACGTTTGTCATGACGATCGCGACGATCGTGACTTTTTTGATTCAGAAATATATCTTGGATGCATTTGGCCTTGCCTATCTGCAGACAATTGTTTTTATTCTGATTATCGCTTCGTTGGTGCAGATGGTTGAGATCATTCTGAAAAAGGTTTCTCCATCGCTCTATCAGGCATTGGGGGTATTTCTGCCGTTGATCACGACGAACTGTGCCATTCTCGGTGTAGCGATCCTCGTCATACAAAAAGAATATAACCTCGCTCAGTCTATCGTATATGCCGTTGCTACGGCTATCGGCTTTGCACTTGCTCTGATTATTTTTGCCGGTATACGCGAGCAACTCGACCGTACGAATGTGCCGGCTGCCATGAAAGGCATTCCTATCGCACTGATTACGGCAGGTCTGTTGGCTATGGCTTTTATGGGCTTCTCCGGAATTGCGTAAACCCCTATCGCGCCGGAGGTTCATAATTTTATCGGTTTAAGTCAGCTATCGTAAAGATGTTTTGCATTAGCATACAATGTTTGGCCCATTTCGAGGAAGGCATCGTATAGGTGATGCGTTCGCCATCTTGTGCAATGATCGTGATCCGTATCGGTGACGGAGACCGGTAGAAACTCTTCAACACTTGATACGGTACTTTGACCGTTCCGCGATGAATCCAGTATTTTCCTTTCGGGTGCGTGTATAACAAATCGCTTGGAGAAGCATACAGAGCTTTTCCTGATTCGTCCGATACATAGAATGAATCTGTTACAAAAGTATTGAGATGAAAATAGGTGTAATTGACGGTGGCTGAATCCTGCGGATAAAGATAGGCTACGTCATATATGAGCTTCTTCTTTGCTTTTTTGTCTTGTGTCTGAAATCCTTTTTGAGGCATGATAAAATACAGATTGCCGCCTTCCTGAGGCAGGAAAGAATAATGTGTATGTAATTTTTGTGCAGATAGACTGATGGTTCCCATCAGTAAAATCGATAGTATTACGAATCTCATTGTGTATAAATAAATTGATTGGTGAAAAAACAGGAGAATGCCTCTCTGACGGGCAAACGGTTTCAATGTTATCAGACCTCAATCGTTATGTCTTTCTTCAGCTATTTTCTTTTGTTGTTGCCCATTTTTACATCGTTATATTCCAAAAGGATGTATCAGAACAAAAGTTCTGACACATCCTTGTTCTTTTCGTTCGGGCAAATAATTATTCGCCGTAAACAATGATTTCGTGAGTGGTGATGATACCCAGAATGGTCTTGTTGTGTTCATCTACATGGGTAATCCTCTTGATCCCTCCGTTCTTAGCCGCAGTCTGGAAACTGGCATCGCCGGTGGCAAAAACATTCAGGATACTGCTTGCCGATGCTTTCCCTACTTTGGATGCTAATGAGTTACTTGTCACAGCCGTACCGCTTGTTACATCGGTGTAAATGCTACCCATCACCGGTGCGCGTGTAATACCGCAACTGCTTAATCCCAAACAGCCTACTGCTGCTACTAACATAAACACTTTTTTCATTGCAAATAAGTTTTAATGTTACAATTTTACCAGCCCTCCATCAGGTAAAATACTAATAATTTGTTTGTTATATTGATAAAAAACTCATGGGGGGAGCCTTTTTCGGGGGATAAAGGTACGAATAATATTTGTGATGGCATAACAAATATTTGAAAAAATATCTGTTTTTTGTATGGAAACAAAAAGAACTATGTGTCCCATTGCTCTATATATTAGAACGATTAATCCCAGATTCCGCAATAGAACCAATAAGAATGAATTTAATTCAGGCCTTCAGCCCTTATAAGCCTCGCAGAGGCGGTGAGGTGTTGAATTGTTGAATTGTTGGCTGACCGCTGAATACTGATGGCGAAATGCCAACCGTTTTTTGGCTCTATGTTGATTTGAGTGGGTAATGGAAATTCCTTCCTCCGTTTATGTAGTATACCATATCCATAAAGTTATTCACATTTGCGTATCCTCTAGCTCTTCTTTTAGCCAATTGCACTTTAGAGTTAAGACTTTCCAATACCCCATTTGTGATAGTTCCCTGCTCAAAGAATGTCTTTATGCCGAACAGATGCCCCTTGAACGTTGCCACCAGTTTTCTGAACGGTTCCAATGCAGACTGCTCAGCCATCTCCATCCATTTGAGAAAGTCTTCCCATGCTCCTTGAGATTTGGCAGTGGCGGCATGAAGTATATCAACGAGGCCTTCCTTGAGGCTATAGGCTTTTCCAAGAGATGGGTAGGTGAGCAATATCGTATCAAGCTCTTGCAACCTTCCTTCCGGCAGGTTCTTCCGAAGATGCAGCAGTGTAAACCGATGCCCTTTCAGCAGTTTCTTCTCACCCACTTCTGCCTTGCGCACCTCATCAAGTCTCTTGTTGGTGTCCTGTACTATGTGGAACTTGTCATATACAATATGTGCTTGAGGGAAATACGTCATGCAGCCGGAGGTGAAAGCATTGGACATGTCCATAGCAACCACCTCTATAAGCGACGGATCTCCATCATGCTCTATGAGCCATTCGGAAAACCTCTTGAATGTATCTGAATCCTTGCCCGGACAGACGAAGATCGTCTCTCTGGTGTCAAGGTCAACAAACTGAGTGATGTATGAATGTCCTTTCCTGCGAGAGGTTTCATCCACACCTATACGTCTGACTCCGCACAAGTTGAGATTACGCTTGCCTTTGCTTATCCAATGACGGAATATGGTCCATATACGCTTGGGATATTCCTTTACTGTCTTAGCGACAGAGTTGACAGGAGTCTCTTCTTCTATAAGAGCCATCGCAAACGCCTCGAAAAGCATCGTAAAGCCCGAGTTATGCCGTGCCCAGGGAACCTGTACCATCTCTATTGAGGAAACATCGGTCTTCAATCGAGGAACACGAGCATGCAAATAGCATGGATGCTCAAAGAAATTCAGATGACGCCACTGCTTGTCAACCGTGTCGTGAGGGGAAAGTAAGGTTCCCTTAGAAGAGATGAACCGGGAGCCGTACTCAAAGTCAATCCAAATATGAAGCTCGCGGATATTGCTCTCATCAAGCAAACGAAACTCACTCTTAACCACTTTCCAGGGAAAAGACAAATTCAAACCAATAGAGAATAACATGTTCGTATCCATGAATGCAATTATACAACTTTTTTCCGAATGCTGATCTATGGGTTACCCACACGATTCAACACAGACCCCGTTTTTTCGCATACGGTCATTGCCGATGCCGCTTATCGGGGAGCAAGTAGAGGAAATAGGGCGGCAATGATCAGCTTGGTACCCGGCATATTTTCCTTTATTCACAGAAAGGTTCAGAACAATAGTGCAATTTTCTTATGAAATCGGATGTAAAAGCCGAAAATATGCATTATTTTTGCCTCAAAACAAAAACAGAAGACAATGCAAAACAGATTTGGATCGGCTCAAATCATTCCGCCGGTAACTCAGAATTTGATTATAATTAACGCTCTGTGCTGGTTGGCAAGCTTGGTATTACCCAAATTCGGCATAGACCTGATCGAATGGATGGGACTCCATGTTCCCGGGACAAAGGGATTCAAGTTCTATCAGTTGATCACATACATGTTTATGCATGATACCCACTCGTTCGGACATATTTTCTTCAATATGTTTGCCGTTTTTATGTTCGGACGGATTCTGGAAGTCGCTTGGGGACCGAAACGTTTTTTGACTTTCTATATAGTGACAGGGATAGGTGCCGCTCTTGTACAAGAATTGACGTGGTTCTATCGGATTCACTCACTCGCCGTTTTAAACGGTATCAGCATATCGCAACAAATAGCAATGGATCCCGGAATAAGTATCTTGGTAACCATCGGAGCTTCCGGAGCCGTATTCGGTATTTTGCTGGCTTTCGGCATGCTTTTCCCCAATGCTCCCTTGTATTTCATGTTTATACCGATTCCTATCAAAGCCAAATATTTTGTCATCGGATACGGATTGATTGAGTTCTTTATGGGAGTCTCTAATTGCAGTAACGACAATGTGGCTCACTTTGCCCACTTGGGAGGGATGCTGTTCGGATTTTTCCTGATTCTGTATTGGAGGAAGAAAAATAGAGACCATGGGCAATTTTTTTATTAGAATCAAGCAGTCGTTTGCGGAAGGAAATATTCTTACGAAACTTATATATATAAATGTAGGAATATTTCTACTTGTCCGGTTATCAATTGTTTGTTTTCAATTGTTCGAAATTGAGCCGATGGCTTTTTTCTCCTATCTGCAAGTACCCTCTTCATTTGTTTTATTTTTTCACAGGCCATGGACATTGCTGACCTACATGTTTCTGCATGCCGACTTTTTGCATTTGCTGTTCAACATGCTCTGGTTATACTGGTTCGGCCGTATGGCGATGGAATTTTTCAATGGGCGCCAGTTAGCCGGTATTTATATTTCGGGCGGTGTAGCCGGCGCCTTGATGTATATGCTGGCATATAATCTCTTCCCGTATTTCCGTAATCGCGAGATGGTAGCTTTTCTGATGGGGGCTTCGGCTTCGGTCATGGCCATAGTCTTCGCTGTTTCGTTATACCGGAAAGATTACGAACTTCAGCTGATGTTTATCGGACGGATACGGCTGCTGTATCTTGCCTTCTTCGCTTTTATCATCGATTTTCTATCGATCACCTCCGACAATGCCGGCGGGCATATTGCCCATATCGGAGGAGCATTGTGGGGAGCGTTGTTTGCTTTCCGGCTTAAGCAAGGAAAAGATTTGACGGTTTATCTGAACCGTTTGATCGATCGAATAGCCAATGTGAAAAAGAGCCGGCAACCGCGGATGAAAGTAGCCTATGGAGGACGTTCGGAGACGGACCGGGAATACCGTGCACGCAAGCAGGCTGAGACTCGGGCATTGGATGCGGTCTTAGACAAGTTGAAACGCTCCGGTTACGAAAGTCTCTCGTCCGAAGAGAAAAAAACATTATTTGACGCCAGCAAGAAGTAATAATGAAAGCATTCCGATGGATACATCGCATTCTTGCCGTCCTCAACGGTGTCGTTATGTTTCTGCTTCTCATATCGGCCTTTTCCGATATCGTATCGCCTGCCGATCATCTGCTTTTTGCTTATCTGGGACTGGCTTTTCCTCTTTTTCTGTTTCTGAATGTCGGTTTTTTGCTTCTTTGGGCCATCATGCACAAATGGAACCATACCTTCGTTGTCTTATGCTCTTTTCTGATCTGCTGGAAACCGATCAGGCAATACCTACCGTTTCATTTACGGGTGGAGCAACCCCCTCGTGAAGAGATGATCAAGGTCTTAACGTATAATGTCATGTGTTTCGGATATAAAGACCACACCCCTGGACAGCCTAATCCGATCATTCAGTATATTGCCGATTCGGGTGCGGATATTGTCTGTATGCAGGAATATTTAGAAGGACATACCGATCTTCTGACTGAGAACAAGATTGCCAGGGTGCTGAGCATGTACCCTTACCATTTTCATGTACCGCTCGTTCATTATCCGCGTTATACAACGGGGCTGGCCATTTATTCGAAATATCCGATACGCAATTCGCGAAAGATACGTTATGACAGTTCGTTCAACGGGTCGGCCGTGCATGAACTCAATGTGAAAGGCAAGAAAGTGATTGTGGTGAACAATCACTTAGAGTCGTTCAAGTTTACGGTCGAAGACCGTTCGAAATATTCCGAATTTATCCGCAACGCCAATACGGGTACATTCGACAATATCCGAGGATCTTTACGGCAAAAGATGGGAGAGGCTTTCCGCATTCGGGCGGAGCAGGCCGATATCATCGCCGATGAAATCGAAGCGTTGCAAGGCGATTACCTCATCGTGTGTGGCGATTTCAACGACACGCCGATCTCGTATGCCCGCAGGAGGATACAAGGCCAGCTGCGGGATGCCTACGTCGAATCGGGGAAGGGCGTGGGGATAAGCTATAACGGAAACATGTTTTGGTTCCGCATCGATCATATCTTACATTCGCCCAATATGACGGCTTACCGGGCGACCGTCGATCGGGTCAAGCTCTCAGACCATTACCCGGTATGGTGTTATCTGAAGCCCGATTAGCTTCTCAGGAGAGCGACTCAAATAAAAATATACTTCAGCACAAACAGCACTGCCAGCACGTACATGGCCGGGGTCAGTTTCCGGTATTTCCGGCCGAGCAGATTCAGCAGCACGTAGCTGATGACACCGATCAGGATTCCGTCCGAGATGCTATACGTGAGCGGCATGAGGATAAGACAGATAAACGCGGGAATAGATTCGGAATAGTCGTCGAAATCGATGTCTTTGATGGGGCTGAGCATAAACAGTCCAACGATGACGAGCACAGGGCAAGTTGCCGCTCCGGGGATAGCCAGAAAAATCGGTGCGAAGAGCAAGGCCATGGCAAAGCAGATAGCCGTAGTGAAAGCCGTCAGTCCGGAACGTCCTCCCTGCGCCACACCCGAGGCGCTTTCGACGTAGGTCGTTACCGTGCTCGAACCCAGCACCGCACCGAAAGTAGTACCGAGTGCATCGGCCATAAAAGCTTTCTGAAGGCGGGGCACCTTACCGTCTTTAATCATACCGGCCTTCGTCGATACGCCCACCAGTGTACCGATCGTATCGAACATGTCAATAAAGAGGAACGTAAAGATGACGATCAGCATATCGATCGTAAAGAGCTGAGAAAAGTCGAACTGAAAGGCGATCGGAGCAATGGAGGGCGGAATGCCGGTCACGCCACCGTATGTGGTCAGCCCCATGGGGATGCCGATCAGGGTGGTACCGAGGATACCGAGCAGCAAGGCGCCGCGCACATTGAGAATGAGCAGCACGCTGGTCAGCACGATCCCGATGACCGAGAGAAGACCGGCTCCGTGGGTGATGGTGCCCAACGTCACGAACGTCGCGTCGCTATGCACAATCACGCCGCCGTTTTTCAATCCGATGAAAGCGATATACAGTCCGATTCCCGGTCCGATGGCATTACGGAGCGAGGCGGGGATGGCATTGACGATGATATCGCGAAGGTTCGTTACCGTCAGAAGAATAAAAATCAATCCTTCGATAAAGACGGCCGCGAGGGCAAACTGCCAGCTGTAGCCCATGGTCATGCAGACCGTGTAAGCGAAGAAAGCGTTCAGTCCCATGCCGGGCGCCAACGCAAATGGCATTTTGGCATAAAGCGCCATGACGAGCGTAGCCAGCACGGCCACGATGGCGGTTGTGGTAAAGACAGCGCCTTTGTCCATCCCTACCGATCCGAGGATATTCGGATTCACGGCCAGAATATAGGCCATGGTCAGGAATGTAGTGATTCCCGCGAGTATCTCTGTTTTGACGTTCATGGTCCGGGGATCGAACCCGAAAAGTTTGGATAAATTCATAGCTGTAAAATATTATTTCGTTACGGTCAGAAGCTCCATTTCATAGCCAATGTCGGGATCACGTAGAGCCCGTCGCGCCCGGCAAAATCATAGTTCACTTTCACCTCACTGCCAAGGCTGAGATTGAACTTGTCATCCACTCCTTTAAACCGGTTCAGGTTGACCCAGAACTGCGGTTCGCTCAGGAACACGAAGTCGCCCACCGCACTCGGTTCGCGCCACCAGTCGGCAAACCCCGTAAAACTGCATTTCCCGTCGGCAAAATGGAGATACCATGTGGCCGTCAGCTGGAAGTTATTCGGCTTGTTGGCTTTCTGGATGTATTTATACAGGGCCGAGAGCGTAAATCCTCGTGTGAATCCTGCGTTGTCATGGCTGTATGTGACGCCGGACAAATAGGCGTTTTTGACGTACGGCAGTCCGCCGTTATATTCGAGATGAGCCGAGAGAGGGCCTTCCCAGAATTTCAGTTCGCGGCTGATTTCCCAATAGGCCGAAGCCACACCGTCCGATTTATAGTCCATATCGACAAAGAAAAACGTACTACCCCATTTATCGGGTTTAAACATCTCGACGGTCGTCGTCCAGAGCGGCCGGTCGCCTAACCGGTCGTATGCCGCGCGTCCGAAATCGTAATGAAACTGCACGTTTTGTGCATGTAATGCGGCACAAAGCAAAAGGGCTGCGCCCAGCAGCCCGTGTCTGATAATCGTTTTCATTGTTTATTTTTGTTTTTGATAAAAGCGCACCCAATCGATTTGCATCTCGACCGGCAGATGAGCCGGTTCGACACGCCCTACCCATCGTCCGCCCAGCTGCATATCGAGCAGCAGGTAAAACTCGCGGTCGAACGGAAACTGTCCCTGTTTATCCGTTTCGATGCGGGGATAGGTAAACGTATGACGGTTATTGATATAGAACGAAACGCTGTCGGGATACAGTTCGACGGCGTACGTATTGTAATCGTCCGCCCGAATGGCGCCGGTAGCCCCTTTAGGCGGATACGTTTCCTTCAGCACGTGCGTATAATGCGAATGGACGGTCTGGTAGGCGATCCCTTCATCATTGAGCCGCTCCATGATATCGATTTCGCCACCGTCCGGCCATTGCGTCCCGTCGAACGGAAGAAGCCAGAAAGCCGGCCACGCGCCTGTGGCGTTTCCGAGCTTGGCATGGATTTCGAGTCGTCCGTGAGAGAAGCCGACCTTATCTTTCGTATACAGTCCGCCAGTGAGGAATCGAGCCGTATCTTCGGGCAGGCTGTAATTGTTCAGTCCCCGCAGCGTAAGCAGTCCGCTGCCCACGTGATAGCACGAGTCGAAATCGCTCATGTAGTTATTCCAGTCCGATTTTCCGCGCGGAATTTTACTCCAGCACGACGAGTCGAACGTATCGCCGTCGAAGTTTTCTTCCCATACCAACTGCCACGCATCTTGTTTCTGGTCAGAGCAGGATGTGCAGCAAAGCGTCGTCACACAAACAAACGCCAAAGCGCAAATTACACGTTTCGTCATACCAGCATTTTTTATTTCCGGATATTTTTAGCGACAAAAATCATCATCAGAATCAAATTAACGATCAATACTCCTCCGCAACAGACCACATAAAACGCCATCCATTCCTTCTCCGGACGCAATACAAAGTAAGCGACCGCGCTTGCCAGGCCAATCAGAACGATCAACACCGACAATATCCGTAAGATGATTTTTCTTTTTCCCATTCCGCCCGCGAAGATATTATATTTTATGGACATTTTTCCACCTCATTCATTTCAGCGACTCGCGTATCGGGTCGTCGTATTTGACTTGCAGACGCAGAAGTTCTTCTTTCAATTGCTTTGTTATTTCTTCGGTGCCTTCCTGTCCGTAGAGGTTATGCATCTCTGTCGGATCGTTTTGCAGGTCGTACAGTTCCCAGCAGTCGATGTCGTTATAGAAACGAATCAGTTTGTAACGCTCTGTCCGCACTCCAAAATGTCGTCTTACGGCATGCTCGGCCGGATATTCGTAGAAGTGATAATAGAGCGAGGTACGCCAATTGTCGGGATGTTCTCCCTTGAGGAGCGGCAGGTATGAATCGCCCTGAATATCGTTCGGAACGGAAACGCCCGCCAATTCGAGGAACGTGGCCGCATGGTCGATGTTCTGCACCATCTCCGGAATATCTCCTTTGATGCCTCCGGGATAGCGTACGAGCATGGGAGTGCGGAACGACTCTTCGTACATGAAACGCTTGTCGAACCAACCGTGTTCGCCCATGTAGAATCCCTGATCGGAGGTATAGACGATAATCGTACGATCGAGCAAGTCGTTCTTCTCCAGATAATCGAGGACACGACCGACGTTCCGGTCGATCGAACGAATCACCCGCAGATAATCTTTCATGTATTGTTGATATTTCCATTCTGCCAAGGCTTTGCCGGTCGGTTTATCGTCTTTGAATTTCCGGATGATCGGGTCGTAATGCTTGTCCCATGCTACTTTCTGGGCAGGTGTCATCCGCTCATACATTGCGCGTCCGGCCTTTTCGAGACCGGGTTGGGAGTGGATTTCATTTTCTTTGTCGGCCAGTTTCAGGTCATAGACGAGGTCCATATCTTCGATGATGCTCATCTCTTGCAGTTCGGCAGCTTTTCGTCCTTCATATTTGTCGTAGAATGTTTCGGGAAGCGGGAATACGGAGTCTTCTTTCCAGTCGAGATCGCACGTATCGGGCATCCAGGTGCGGTGTGGCGCCTTGTGATGCAGAAGCAGACAAAACGGTTTGTTCTTGTCTCTTTTCCGGTCGAGCCAGTCGATGGCCAGATCGGTCGTGATATTGGTGGCATATCCTTCAATTTGCCGCTTTTCACCATTATCGATAAAGAATGGATTGTAGTAATCTCCCTGTCCGGTCAGAATATTCCAGTAATCGAATCCCGAAGGCTCGGAGCTGAGATGCCATTTACCTACGACGGCCGTCTCGTATCCTGCCTGCTGCAACAGCTTGGGGAAGGTCTGCTGGCTTCCGTCAAACGTCTTCGTATTGTCTGTGAAGCCGTTTTTATGGCTGTGCTTGCCTGTCAGCAGACAAGCCCGGCTCGGTCCGCTCAGCGAGTTGGCTACAAAGCTGTTGGTGAAACGCACGCCTTCGGTCGCAATCCGGTCGATGTTCGGCGTCTCGATAAAACGGCGGTCGTATGCACTGATGGTCTGATAGGAATGGTCGTCGCACATGATATAGAGAATATTCATGGGCTTCTTGCTTACTGTGTTTTCACTTTTTTTATCCTTACATGCAATCAGCGACACGCCCATGGCCGCGCTCGTGAGGGAAAAGAATACCGTATTATATCGAATCTGTTTCATTGTATTATATAATGTTTGTGGGGCAAATATACGCACTTTTTTGTAGTTTTACGCTATGCCTGAATGTCAAAAGTCTTGTGGATTTTTGTCGAAAGGGCTATTTTTACAAGCCTCTGTTTCTTGAACAATGATATGGAAACCGAAAGGCGTCGCGTGATTGGTTTTTTTTCGTCGCGTGTTGTTGGGGGCTTGGATCATTTCGTTTTTGTCCGGTGACAAAATAGCGTGTATCTTTGTCCTGAATTTCATTTGAAGAAAAGATAGAACCAATGAAAATTTATACGAAGGGAGGCGACAAAGGACGTACAGGAATTCACGGCGGTCAGCGGGTAGATAAGGATGATATCCGCATCGAAGCGAACGGCTGTCTTGACGAACTGAATGTGTGGATCGGGATGTTACGCACACGTTTACCGGAAGCGCATGAATGGCAGGCGACACTCTACGAGGTGCAGCGAATATTGATGGTTGTCATGTCGCATGTGGCGACCCCCTCGGCGATACGGGATCAGAATCCGAATGTCTTGCCCGACACGATGGTCACGTTGTGTGAAGAGCAGATCGACCGGATGACGGAGGCGATGGGTGAAAACAGTTTTTTTATTCTGCCGGGCGGTACGGAGGTGGCTTCCTTGTGTCATCTGGCGCGTACGGCTGCCAGACGTGCCGAACGTCGTCTTTGTACGCTTCATAGAGCCGACGCATTACCTCCTTTGGTGATGGCTTTTGTCAACCGGCTGTCTGATCTGTTTTTTGTAATGGCACGTTATGAATTGCATACATGCGGACGCGGCGAAGAGCGCTGGCAGGCCTTTAAGTATAAGCGGAAAAGCGCTGGACAATAAAGAATATTACAAATTACGAATTACAAAACAAATAATGGAAATAAAGAATCATTCTCGCATCATCGTGATCGGTATCGGGCCGGGCTCGGCCGGTGATATAACGTCGGCGGCGCTCGATGCGCTTCGTCGTTGCGATGTCGTTGTTGGCTATCATGGCTATTTTCAATATATCAAGCCGTATTTATCGGAAGGGGTTCCGTGTGTGGACAGCGGCATGAAACGTGAGAAAGAACGTGCAGAGAAGGCGTTTGATCTTGCCGAAGAAGGCAAAACCGTTTGTGTCATCAGTTCCGGCGATGCAGGCATTTACGGTATGGCACCGTTAGTACTCGAAATGAAGCATCAGCGACGTAGTGCGGTGATTGTCGAAGTGATACCCGGCGTGAGCGCTTTCCAAAAGGCGGCCGCGCTGCTCGGCTCGCCTGTAGGACATGACTTTTGTGTCATTTCGCTGTCCGACCTGATGACGCCCTGGGCGTTGATTGAACGGCGTATCGTTGCGGCGGCAGAGGCTGATTTCGTTACGGCTGTCTATAATCCTAAAAGTGAGGGACGTTACTGGCAACTCTATCGTCTGAAGGAATTATTCCTGCAAAGTCGTTCACCACAGACACCTGTCGGGTTCGTACATCAGGCCGGACGCGACGGCGAAGAGGTGGTCGTTACCACCTTACAGGCCTTTGATCCGGAGCAGACGGATATGTTTACCGTCGTGCTTATCGGCAACTCGCAGTCGTTCGTCAGCGATGGGACATTCATTACGCCGCGCGGTTATTACCGTGAAGAAGAGCATGAGGAAGGTGTCGGTATCGGTCAAGAGATTATGATGGAAAGTTTCCGCACCATCGAAGGAGAATTAAAACGGAAAGATATTGCATTGGATCGCAAATGGGCTTTGCTGCATGCCATTCATACGACGGCCGATTTCGATATGGAGCGTGTCCTGTGGATGGATGAGGGGGCTGTCGCAAGACTGTATGAGACCTTGAGTTCGGGGCATGTGAAAACCATTGTCACAGACGTGACGATGGTGGCGTCGGGCATCCGGAAAGGCGCTTTGCAGCGTTTCGGCATCGAGGTGAAGTGTTATTTGAACGATGAACGTACCGCGGCGCTTGCTGCCGATAAGCATATCACCCGTACACAGGCGGGCATACGTTTGGCTGTAGAGGAGCATCCTGACGCGCTGTTTGTCTTTGGCAATGCTCCGACGGCACTGATGGAGCTATGCTCGCTGATACGTAAGCACAAGGCGCATCCGTGCGGCATCGTTGCCGCGCCGGTAGGGTTTGTACATGTCTGTGAAAGCAAGCAGATGGTCAAGCCGTTTGCCGGAATCCCGAAAATTATCATTGAAGGAAGAAAGGGAGGCAGCAACGTTGCGGCGACGCTTGTCAATGCGGTGCTTTGCTTTAACGATGCGGAGCAGCTTCGTCCCGGTCGCGACGTGTGAAAATAATGAGTGCGATGCGTAAATTTTATGTGATCGGAATCAGTGACGAGCGCCGACTGCGCTTTCCTGCCGAGGTGGAACGGATCATTGCTTCAGGGCGGGTGTTTTCGGGTGGGCGACGTCATCGCGAAATCGTACGGACGATGCTTCCCGATGAGGCGACATGGATTGATATTACCGTACCTCTCGACGATGTCTTCTTACAGTATGAAGAGCATCAGGAGATTGTTGTTTTTGCGTCGGGCGATCCGCTGTTTTTCGGCTTTGCCAATACCCTGCAACGCGTATTCCCCGATGCACAGACAGTGACTTTTCCTTCTTTTAATTCGCTCCAGATGCTGGCACACCGGTTGGAGATGCCGTATAATGAGATGTCGGTCGTGTCGTTGACCGGTCGTCCGTGGGATGATTTCGACGCTGCACTTATTAAAGGGCGTCCGCTTATCGGCGTGCTGACCGACCGTGAGAAGACGCCTCCGGTCATTGCCGCGCGGATGCTCGAATACGGTTACGACAATTACCGCATGGCCATCGGCGAGCGGTTAGGTAACGAAGCCGACGAACGTGTCCGTACGATGCAACCGGCCGATGTTGTACACGGTACATTTGCTGCTCCCAACTGTTTGATCTTGTCGCGCACGGTTGTTCGTTCACGTCCGTTTGGCGTGTCGGAAAAGGCATTTTTTCTGCTCGACGGTCGGGTAAATATGATTACCAAGATGCCCGTCCGGTTGCTGACATTGAGCATGCTCGACCTGCGTCATCGCAGCTCGTTCTGGGACATCGGGTTTTGTACGGGTTCGGTATCGGTCGAGGCCAAACTGCAATTTCCTCACCTCCGTATTACGGCTTTCGAGAAACGTCCCGAAGGAGTTGGGATACTGTCTGATAACTGTCGTAAGTTCGGTACGCCGGGTATCACGGCTGTCACCGGTGACTTTATGGAGGTTGAATTGCATGAATATCCTACTCCCGATGCTGTCTTCATCGGAGGTCATGGAGGGCGACTTGTCGATATCTTGAGAAAGATTGATGCATGCCTGCCGCCGGGCTGTCCCATCGTTTTTAACTCCGTGAGCGCTGCCAGTCGCGAAATGTTTAAAGAAGGAATCCGCACCATCGGCCGCAACGTGAAAGAAACGGTCTGTATGACGGTCGATGCGCATAGTCCCATAGAAATAATCAAAGCAGAATGAAAGAAAATATAGCTATTATCCTTGTTTCGGAGGCCGGGCTTCCGTTGGCTCAGACGATCCGGCGCGAGTTAGGAGCATCCTCCGCCATTTATACCACGCATACGTTGGAAGGATGTGAGAACATCTCCTCTTATAACCGGTTCATGTCCGATCATTTCCATGACTTCGGCGCGTTTGTGTTTATCGGTGCGCTGGGTATTTGTGTCCGCAGTATTGCGACATGCCTGAAAAATAAATATACCGATCCGGCCGTGATCTGTACCGACAGTGCAGGCCGTTTCGTCGTATCCGTGTTATCGGGACATATCGGCGGCGCCAACGACTGGACGCGGCGTATCGCAGCGATTACGGGAGGTGAGGCCGTGATCACGACGCAAAGCGATAGAGCTGATCTCTGGGCGCTCGATACGCTTGGCCGTACTTACGGATGGAGAACGGCGGCGTCGCCGGCTGAGATGAACCGTATGATCGCGCTTTTCGTAGGTGGACGGCGCACGGCTTTGTTGCTCGAGATCAAAGACCGCGGCACGGAGTATCTGGAGCGCACGCTGCCGGAGCATGTTGATGTTTTCTACACCTATCATGATATACGTCCGCAGGAGTACGAGCTGATTATTGCGGTCAGCCCGTTTATTTATAACGCCGAGACACCGGTACTTTATTTCCGTCCGCGTGTGCTCCATGTAGGGGTGGGATGTCGCAGGAACAGTCGTCCCGATGGAGTAGCGGCCTATATGGAGAAGGTGATGGAAGAACATGGACTTTCTCCGCTTGCGATTCGTTCCGTGTCGACGATCACGCTGAAGAAAGACGAACCGCTGTTCGCCGCTCTGGCGGAGGCGTGGAAGGCGGAGACACATATCTATGATGCTGTTGATTTGCAGGATATCGAAGTGCCGAACCCCTCGCAGAAAGTGTTTGAAACGACGGGTGTCTATGGTGTCTCGGAAGCTGCCTCACAGAAAGCGGCGAAGGGAACTACCCTTGTCTTGGAGAAACAGAAAGGAATACTGAATGCGGAGAGCGATTTCACGTTTGCCGTTGCGATGGATGCGGACAGTTTGCGTGGCGGTTTTATCGAAATCGTAGGAGCAGGCCCCGGAGATCCCGAGCTGATCTCGGTACGTGGCAAACGTATGCTCGAAAGGGCCGATCTGATTTTGTACGCGGGCAGCCTGGTACCCCGCGAACTGACACTCTATGCCAAACCCGGCACGACGGTACGCAGCTCGGCCGATATGACCCTTGAGGAACAGTTTGCCCTGATGAAGGAATTTTACGACCGGGGGCTTTTCGTCGTGCGTCTGCATACAGGCGACCCATGTATCTATGGCGCTATTCAAGAGCAGATGGCTTTCTTCGACCGTTACGGAATGCGTTATCATATCACACCGGGTATTTCGTCGTTTCAGGCTGCCGCTGCGGCCTTGCAATCGCAGTTCACGATTCCCGAGAAGGTACAGACGATTATTCTGACGCGCGGTCAGGGACGTACGCCTATGCCCGAAAAAGAAAAGCTGCATCTCCTTGCCCGGTCGCAAAGCACCATGTGCATCTACCTCAGTGCGGCCATCGTCGATGAGGTGCAGGCCGAACTGCTCCGTGCGTATCCACCTGAAACGCCTGTTGCTGCCTGTTATAAACTGACATGGAAAGACGAGCGAATTTATCGCGGACAACTCAAAGATCTTGCGCGAATCGTAAAAGAAAATCACCTTACGCTCACAACACTGCTCGTTGTCGGCGAGGCGATAGATAACCGTAGCGGATTGTCACATCTCTATTCGTCCGATTTCAAGCATATCTTCCGATCATGATTCTGATACTGGGCGGTACAACCGAAGGACGGAAAGCTGTATCTACGGTCGATGAGACGGGACAGCCGTATTACTATTCGACAAAAGAAGCGAATCAAAAGATTGATTGCAAGAATGGTATACGTCTCACCGGAGCGATGGATATCGACACGATGACGTCGTTCTGTCGTGAGAAAGGCATACGGCTTATCGTCGATGCCGCTCATCCTTTTGCCGAATTGTTGCATCAGACGGTTGCGGAGGTAGCCTCTCGTCTATCCTTGCCGGTGGTACGTTATGAACGGATTTATCCGCCGCGTAACAGCGAAGTCGTGTGGTGTGACAGTTATGCCGATGCCGTGCGAAGGCTCGAAGACGATGGAATTACTTTCCTGTTGGCGTTGACGGGGGTACAAACCATTACGAAACTGAAAACTTACTGGCAGAAATATCATTGCGTCTTTCGTGTGTTGGATCAGCAAAGTTCGCTTGAGCTTGCCGAACGACAGGGAGTGGACAGAAAAAATATCGTATTTTATCGTCCGGGAGAGGAAGAAGCACTGCTTTATCGGGTGAAGCCTCAAGCTGTCCTGACAAAAGAGAGCGGGGAATCAGGCGGCTTTTCGGAGAAGTTTGCGGCAGCGAAGAAAATGAATATTCCGATTTACGCCGTCAAACACCCGGTATTGCCTTCCACTTTTATTGTGGTAACAGGATATTTCGGGTTGCGCAAACAGATCGAGCGTTTCGTCCCGGGATTTTTTTCGTTGCGTAGCGGATATACGACCGGGTCGTGTGCAACGGCTGCCGCGAAAGCGGCACTCCTCGCATTACTCACGGGATCGCCACAGAAAAACGTCACATTTACGCTGCCCGACGACGAAGAGATGACGTTGCCTGTAGCCGAAACGTTGATCGAAAAAGATGCGGCAACGGCAACTGTGGTGAAAGATTCGGGCGACGACCCTGACGTGACGAACGGCTGCAAAATCTGCGTGACGGTAGCGTTAGGCAAAGAGCCGGGCATCCGCTTTTTGCAGGGCGAAGGCGTGGGGAAGGTAACGCTTCCCGGCCTTGGGCTTGAAGTGGGCGGACCAGCCATCAACCGTACTCCGCGACAGATGATCATTCATGAGTTATCTTCGTTATATGACGGCGGTCTCGATGTAACGATTTCCGTACCCGGTGGCGAAGCGCTTGCCGCACGAACGTTTAATCCGAAGCTCGGAGTTGTCGGCGGGATTTCAATTATCGGAACATCGGGCGTGGTGATGCCTTTTTCGTCGGAGGCTTTTGTTGAGGCGATCCGTCGCGAAATTGAGGTTTGTCGTGCGCTCAGTCCCGATCGGCTGGTCATCAATTCGGGGGGGAAGAGCGAGCGGTTTATTAAAAAAGAATATCCCGAGCTGCCTGATCAGGCATTTGTACATTATGGGAACTTTATCGGCGAGACGCTGAAAATCGCGGCTGATCTGCATATTCCGAATGTGACGATGGGGATCATGATTGGGAAGGCCGTTAAGCTGGCAGAAGGTTTCCTTGATACGCACAGTAAAAAGACGGTGATGAACAAAGATTTTCTGGAACAGGTTGCCGGCAAGTCGGGATGTTCGCCGCAAGCATCTGACGTGATTCGTGAAATGACACTTGCTCGCGAACTGTGGATACGGCTCTCTGCCTCGGACAGAGACTGCCTTTTTCCTGCCCTTCTGCGACTGTGCCTTCATCATTGCATGCCTTTGTTGCCTGACGGTCATCTTACCATTCTGTTGATTGACGAGGATGGAAATATTCCGTACAGGACGGAGTCCTCTCATTCTTCATGAACGATACGAATTTTTTCTTCAATAAACAAATCGATCATAAAGCCGAACGTGACACCCAACGTGTGCCGTCACATAACAATAGACGATATTCCATAAGCAAATAACAATTCAAATCACTACCTTTGCGCCGAATTTCAACAAGCAGTCAAGTAACGGAATGGAAACATTAAAACACGAGTGCGGCGTAGCAATGATACGGCTGCTTAAGCCGCTCGAATACTATCACCGCAAATACGGCACATGGATGTATGCGCTCAACAAACTTTATCTCCTCATGGAGAAACAGCATAACCGCGGACAGGACGGAGCGGGACTCGCCTGCGTCAAGTTCGAGGCTGCTCCCGGCGAAGAATACATGTTTCGCGAACGGGCGGCAGGCACCGACGCGATCACCGAGATTTTCGGCACGGTGTATAGCCATTACAAGGGAATACCTGCCGAGCGACTCAGCGATCCGCAGTTCGCGCAGGCTAACCTGCCTTTTGCCGCCGAGCTGTATATGGGACACCTCCGATACAGCACGACGGGCAAGTCGGGGCTTTCGTACATTCACCCGTTTCTGCGTCGCAACAACTGGCGCGCGCGTAACCTCGCCCTGTGCGGGAACTTCAACATGACGAACGTGCACTCCATCTTCAAAGAAATCACCGCTACCGGTCAGCACCCCCGGCAATACGCCGACACGTACTTTATCCTTGAGCAACTCGGCCACCTGCTCGACCGCGAAGCCGAGCGTCTCTTTCGCAAATATGAGGCGGAAGGTATGCAGGGAAGGGAAATCACCTGCGCCATCGAAGAAAATATTGACCTGACCCATGTGATCGGGAAAGCCGCTTCGACATGGGACGGCGGCTACGTGATCTGCGGCGTGACCGGAAGCGGCGAATCGTTTACCGTTCGCGATCCGTGGGGCATCCGTACCGCCTTCTACTATGCCGACGACGAGATCATCGTCACCGCCTCAGAGCGTCCCGTCATACAGACCGTGATGAATGTACAAGCCGACGACGTCAAAGAACTGCAACGCGGCGAAGCGCTGATGGTAAACCGCAAAGGCGAGATGCGGACTGTACAGCTCCTCGAGCGAAAGCCCTTGAGCGCATGCTCGTTCGAGCGTATCTACTTCTCGCGCGGCAGCGACAGGGATATCTACCGAGAGCGCAAACGGCTGGGCGAAAACCTCGTCGACTCCATCCTCAAAAAGGTGGACTACGACATCGAACATACGGTCTTTTCCTACATCCCCAACACGGCCGAGATGGCTTACTACGGCATGATGGAAGGATTGCAAAAACACCTCGACCGGCTCATCTCCGAACAACTTTCCGGAAGAGGCGCTTCACTGAGCGAGGAAGAAATACGGAGAATCTTCGCGCAACGCATCCGCAGCGAGAAGGTGATCCTCAAAGACATCAAACTGCGCACCTTCATCGCCGAGGGAAATACCCGCAACGATCTGGCCGCACACGTTTACGACATTACCTACGGCAGCATCACGCCTCACGTCGATAACCTCGTGATCATCGACGACAGCATCGTGCGCGGAACGACCCTCAAGCAGAGCATCGTCAGCATCCTCGACCGCCTGCACCCCAAAAAGATCGTTGTCGTTTCCTCTTCGCCGCAGATCCGATACCCCGATTACTACGGCATCGACATGTCGAGCATGGGCGAGTTCATCGCTTTCCGCATGGCTATCGAGCTGCTCATCAGCCGGGGCATGGAACACGTCATCATCGACACGTACAACAAGGCTAAACAGCAGCAGGGGCAACCGGAAGACTCGATCGTCAACTGTGTGAAAGACATCTATGCTCCTTTTACCGACGAAGAAATTTCGGATAAGATGGCACAGATGCTCAGCGGGGAGGATATCCATGCCGATATCGAAATCGTCTTCCAGACCCTCGACGGACTGCACGAAGCATGTCCCGATCACCCGGGCGACTGGTATTTTTCGGGCGACTACCCGACGCCGGGCGGCACACGGCTCGTTAATCAGGCCTTTATCCACTACGTAGAGCAGAGCTATCTGAAACGCGGCCGAAGGATCATTTGACAGCTATATATATAATGTATAGGGACGGGAGGCTTTCGCAATGATGACACGTACTCGTATAACCGAAACGCGGCACCCCCTTTTCAGTCGCGCGTGGGAATTGTACGAAAGCGCTTTTCCGGCCGACGAGCGGCGGACGCTGCACCCGCAAAGCAAGGTGATGGAACGTGCGGTCTATCATTTCGAGGTCGTCACCGACAACGACGCCTTTGTCGGACTGTTGCTGTGGTGGCATTTCGACGACGTGCGCTACGTCGAACATCTGGCCACGTTACCCGGACTGCGGGGGAAAGGATACGGAAAACAGGTACTCGAAACGTTCGTCGCCGAGTCCGACGTTCCCGTATGGCTCGAAGTAGAACCTCCGACCGACGAGATGAAACGCCGGCGCGTCGGTTTCTACCAAAGGGTGGGGTTTGCGCTGAACACCCATCATTACATGCAGCCGCCCTATACCGAAGGAGGCAGCCCCGTCCCTCTGCTGCTTATGACGCATCCCATTACCGTGACAGAGGCGGCCGTCCGAGACTTCTGCCGCACGTATCATCCCGTACTGACGGATTATACATAAAGAAGAGAGGCCGTCTTTATCCCAAATTACGCGATACATTGTTCGGCGTTTACCATTAATAATGGACGTGCGAATGTACGACAATGGTTACGTCAGGCTTTTCAGCCCTCCGCCGAGATGCGATGCCTTTTTCCCCAACGCTTCGCTTCCGCTCTTCCCCCCTTTGAAGGGGGGGATGGGGGGATGTTCCTCTGCGTTCGGGACACCGTGTACCCGGCATAACATAATTCAATTGTTAATTGTCAATTGTTATACCGGGTACATAATCCATATTCATTCAGGCTTTCAGCCCTCCGCCGAGGGGGTTGCCCTGTTTCCCAACGCTTCGCTTCGCTACGCATTGGGCTGAATTATTACGCCCTTTCAGGGCTGTTTTCCAATTGTTAATTGTCAATGGTTATTTGCTGGGTACATGATTCGGCGTGTACCACGCATAACAATTAACAATTACCTTGTCATTCAGAGCGAAGCGAAGAATCTCTTTTTTTTGTCACTTTTGGCTTGACCCAAAAGTAACCAAAAGGTCAAGGCTTCGTGCGCTTCGCACGACTTCGCGAGGCTCGCAGGTCGGAAAATCAGGTAACTCGCTTCGCTCGGACAGCCTGATTTTCTTTCGCCCCGCTCGCTGCTCCGTCGGCTCACCGCCCGAGGCCCATAGACGAACGTTGAAATTAATTGTCAATTGTTAATTGTCAATGGCTATTTTCTAAATACATGATTCGGCGTGTACCACGCATAACAATTGACAATTAACCATTGACAATTAACAACTGAATTTGTCATTCAGAGCGAAGCGAAGAATCTCTTTTCCTTTACCCCGCGGGATTCCTCACGGTGTTCGGAATGACAAGAGGAGGTGTTCGGAATGACAAAGGCGGCGTTCGGACAACCCGACACCACACAAAAAAGGGCGAACACAAGGTTCGCCCCTACACGGCATACCGCACGCTGTTTGCCGATGGCTGACCGCACTGCATTCCTCTTTTTTGAAGGGATAACATCCCCCCTTCGCTTTCGCTTTTTCCCCCCTTTGAAGGGGGTGTTCGTCAGATCGTTTGCTCCACGTGCCAGACAAAGGCGCGTAAGCCTAACTGAGGCGAGCGGGCGTCGATAGCCCTCAGCGCTTCAAGCAGCGGAGCGACCCTGTCGTCGTCGACCACCGAGAGGATAGCCGAATTCATGGCCGGCCACGCGTGCGATCCCAAGTGCGGCTCGCCCTTGTCCGATCCTCGCCCCTGTACTTGTTCGATGCGTGTATACCCCCGGCAGTTGAGATGGTTGAGTACGGCCATGATCTGCTCGAAATGCGCCTGATCGAATGTTATCAATACCGATTTCATACGTTATCTTGTTTGCTTGGTTTTAATAATCCGGTCTTTTTGCTCCTGATAGTATCCGTCTAACTCACGTAATTTGCGTAATTTGCGCCGTTGGCGTTTTATTCCCACACCGGCAAACGAGCAGTAAAGCACGGGCACGAGCAACAGCGTAAGCAAGGTAGAGACCGTCAGCCCGCCGATTACGGCGACCCCCATCGGGCGCCACATCTCGGAGCCTTGTCCGGAGCCGATGGCCATCGGAAGCATCCCGAGAATCGTCGTCATGGTCGTCATCAGTACGGGGCGCAAGCGGCTTTTTCCCGAAGTGATCACCGAGGTAATGACCGAGAGCCCGCGCTCGCGGCACAGGATAATGTAATCGATGAGCACGATCCCGTTCTTCACCACGATCCCGATCAGCATAATCGCTCCCAGGAGGCTCATCACGCTCAGCGTGGTACGCGTCAGGAATAAGGCCATCAGTACGCCGCTCACCGCGAAAGGTACGGAAAACATGATGATGAACGGGTAGGTGAGTGATTCGAATTGCGCCGCCATTACGATAAACACAAGCAGAATGATTATCACAGCCAAAATTCCGAGATCGGTAAACGCTTCCGCCTGATCTTCAAACGTACCGGCCGCCTGCACTTTAATGTTGGGCGGAATCTCCATGCCTTTGATGATCTTTTTCCCTTCGGCTACCACGGTACCGAGCGCCGCTCCGGAAGGGATGGCCGAGACGGTGACGATACGCTCGCGGTCTTTGCGTTCGATGGCCGGCGGTGCAAAACGTTCAACTACCGTGCCTACATCGCGAACGCGTATGGCATGCCCTTGGTTATTATACAGAAGAATGTTCTCAATATCGTCCAGATTGGTGCGAAATTCGGGAGCATAGCGTACCACGATGTCGGATTCGTCGCCGTCTTCGCGGTAACGCGAAGCGATGGCGCCGTAGATGCGGTTACGCAGGATGGTACCGGCTGTGGAGAGGTTGAGTCCGTGCATGGCCAGCTTTTCGCGGTCAAAGTCTACCTGATATTCGGGCAGGTAGTCTCCGCGGCTGATGTTAACTTCGGACACTCCGTTTACCTTGAGCAGTTTTTCTTTCAGCTCCGCGGCGATGCGGTCGGTCGTAGCCAGATCGTAGCCGTAAATCTCGAAGTCGGCCGTCGACTGTCCGCCCATACCTCCGTTTTGACCGCCGGGAACGATGCTTATTTTCGTAAATTCGGGATAGGCTTTCAGGTCTTCACGCATACCGTCGGCGATTTCAACCATCGACCGCTCACGGTCTTCAGCATTGGACAAGCTGAAACTGAACGAGAGGATATGCGATCCGTTATCTCGCATCGAAGCGAACGTATTGTCCGAGTCGGCCTGCCCTACGGAATAGCTGCATACCTGTATCTCGGGGTACTTCTTTCGCCACTCTTCCGACAGTTTCGCTCCCAGCTCTCGGGCTACCTCTTTACGCGTGCCTACGGGCAGCTCGAACGAGGTAGTGATGTAGCCGTTGTCCTGCATCGGGAAAAACTCCGAATGAATTTGCCCTGCGAAGATCATACTGAGTGCGAAGAAAGCGACGCACGAGAGAACCATCGTTTTGCGGTGGCGTACCGCCCATCCGAGCATCCGGGCATACTGCACATCGAGCTTATCGAGTACCTGCCGTATGGGGCGATAAAGCGTGCGGAACAGTTTCGACGGTTTTTTTTGCAGACGTAGTAACCGCGAGCAGAGCATCGGTGTGAGCGTTAACGCCGCTACGGTCGATACGACCATGATCGTACACATCATCCAACCCAGCTGTTTGAACAATACGCCGGTCATACCCGTGATCATCGTCAGCGGGAAGAATACGGCAATCATTGTGAGCGTAGAAGCAACGACGGAGATGGCTACCTCGTTTGTTCCGTGAACGGCCGCCTGATTGGGCGCCGAGCCTCGCTCGATATGCGTCGTAACGTTTTCGAGCACTACGATGGCGTCGTCTACCACCATTCCGATGGCGATGGAGAGCGACGAAAGCGAGATGATGTTGATCGAGTTACCGGTAATAGCGAGATAGATAAACGACGCGATCAACGAGAACGGAATGGCTACGGAGATGATCAGCGTAGCGCGCCAGCGTCCTAAGAACAGGAAGATGACGAGCACCACGAAGAGCAGCGCGAACAATACCGTTTCCGTAAGGCTTCGGATCGTCTGGAGAATGTTTTCGGACGAGTCCCAGATGATGCCTAACTTCACATCCGAAGGCAGGTTCTTTTGCAGTTCGGGCAGCTTCTTCAATATCTTACGGGCAATGTCGACGGTGTTGGCGCCGGACTGCTTTTGCACAACAATCATTCCGCCGCGTTTGTCGTTGGCGAACGATTCCTGCGCGCGCTCCTCTACCGTGTCGATAACTCGCGCCACATCGCGCAAGTAAACATTGGCGCCATTGCGCGATCCGACTACCATATTTTCCATCTGGCGGGCATCCTTGAACTCGCCCTCGACACGCAACGCATACGTTTCGTTTCCGATATCGAAGTTTCCTCCCGGTATGTTTCGGTTTTCCGCTCCGATGGCTGCGCTGATCGTCTCAATGGTCAGATGACAGGCTTCTAACTTGTTCGGATCGCAATAGACCTGTATCTCGCGCTTGGGCGCACCCGCAACGGAGACTGTCCCGACGCCCGGGATACGCGCCAGCGGATTGGAAACGCCGTCGTCGAGAATTTTATGAAGCGCCGGCTGACTTTCCTCGGCTTGTACCGACAGGATAAGAATCGGGATCATGTCTGAACTGAACTTGAAGATCACGGGCGTTTCCGCGTTGTCGGGCAGGCGCGCACTGATCAGATCGAGCTTGTCGCGCACGTCGTTCGTCAGTTCGTTAATATCGTGACCGTATTCGAACTGCATCTGGATAAGCGACATATTCTCCGACGAACGGGAGGTGATGTGCTTCAGGTTGCCGATCGTATTCAGCACGCTTTCCAGCGGACGCGAGACGTTATTCTCGATATCCGACGCGCTGGCGCCGGGATAAGCCGTCATCACCATGATCGTGTTCGTCTCAATGTCGGGGTACAGATCGACCGGCAATCGCGACAGGGAGAATAATCCGAAAATCACGATTGCTATAAAGCAAAGAAAAGTCATTATCGGCCTTTTGACCGCTCCTTCGTATAGACTCATAAGAATTGTTTTTGGGGTTGCCGACCGGAGGATGTCTTTCCCCGCGCCGGCGTATTAAATAATCGTTTACTGCACGACCTCTACCCGGACGCTGTCTTTGATGGACGACTGATATTGTCCGCTGATCACGACGCGGGCATCATGGCCGATACCTGATACTATTTCATATTCGTCGTTCATGCGTCGTCCGAGTTGAACGACCCGTCGGTAAACGACGCCGTCTTGACAGATATAGACGTACCTTTCGCCCGAACCGGCTTGTTTGATGATCGCCTTGTCGGGGATAATGACATGATCGGCCGTGCCGAAGTTAAGCGTTACGCGGGCAAACATCCCGGGACGCACGCGCATGTCGCGGTTGTCGAGCCGTATTTCAACGACAAACGTGCGAGTGCTCGGGTCGATGGTCGGATAGAGCAGATTTACTTTTCCTTCAAACTCTTCTTCTCCGTACACATCGAATTTCACGCTGACAGTCGAGTTCTTGGCTATTCGTGTGAAATAACTCTCCGATACGTTGATCAGAAGTTTGACGGGCATGATCTGCTCGACGGTCACCACCGGCGTTCCTCCGCCATACATGTCGCCGCTGTCATAATTGCGAGCCGTTACCACGCCGCTGATCGGACTTACGAGCGCCGTATTTTCGAGCATGTTCTTGTATGACGTTTGGCGCATCTCCAGTGTCATTTTCGAGGCTTCCCACTCCGATTTGGAGACGCCGCCGATTTTATACAATTCGTCGATGCGCGCAAATTCCGTTGCCTGATTATCTAATTGCAGTTTCAATTGCTTCAGACCGGAGGCGTCCATCCGTACCAGCTTCTGCCCTTTGCCGACGCGGTCGCCCACTTCGACGTATATTTTCTCGATGCGCACGGGCGAAGAAGGGGCGATATGGTTGGTTGCGTATGCCTGTACCGTTGCCGTATATTCCTGAACCTGATCAACCGGCCGTGTCGTAACCGAAGCGAGTTTCACTTTCGGCGTTTCGTCTTTTATCTCCTGTGTTTTGCTGCCTCCGGAGCAGGCGCTCAGCAGTCCTGTAAGGCAAAGGGCTGCTAATTGGTATCTCTTTCTTATTGATATCTTCTTTTTCATTGACATCTATCGTTTTATATTTTCACTTGATTTCTGTTTCTTTTCCCAATATCAGGTCGAGGTCTGTTTTAGCTACCAGATAGTTGTAGATCGACTGTGTATAGGTCAACTGCGATTGCATCAGCGCCACTTCCGAATCGTTCAATTCAAGGATCGTGCCTTTACCTACATCGTATCGCTTCTGAGCGATACTGCGGCCTTTCATCGCCTGATTCACATTCTCCCTGTTTGAGGCAAGCTGCTCGACCGACTGCTGCATGTTGTTCAGATAGCTTTTGGCCTGCATATTCAGGTTTCTGCGAAGATTCGTCCGGTTCCAGTTCATCTGATTCAGTTGAATCTTTGTCTGTTTCATTTTGTAGAGCCGCCGACCGCCGGTATAGAGTGGAACGGAAACAGTGATTCCGACGGAACTGTAGGGATTCCACCGGTAATTACGGAACCTGAAATTTTCGTTCATTGCCGTCCATTGATAGATGGCCGAGAGCGACACGTTCGGCAGGAAAGCCGCTTTGTCCATCTCGCAGTTTTTTTTCAGCATCTCGGTTTGCAAATCCATTTGTTTGAGCGAAGAATTGAAGGCCAACTGTGCGGTATCGATATGCATATAGTCGGCGTACAGATACGCTTCGTAATCCGAGAGTTTGCCCATTACGACGATGTTGAAACCCGCATCGACCCCCATCAATACCTTTAACTGGAGATTAGTCAATGTTACGGCATTCCGTGCTTGAATAAGGTTTGGATTGAGGTTGCGTACCTGTACCTCGGCACGTATCTTGTCGTATTCGGACACGAGTCCCTGCCTGAACTTATTTGTCACATTCTCCAGATTATCCTGTGCCTGCCTGTAGCTTTGTTTTAATACTTCATACGAATCTTGCGCCAGCAGGAGCTGGAAGTATGCTTTCGATACTTGATTCACCATGTCCAGCTTGGAGGCTCGTGCTTTTTCGGCGGCCAACTCCACATCAATGGCCGAAAGTTGAATGGATTTATACAGGGTAGGGGCGAACACGGGCAGCGAAAGGTTAAATCCACCAGACCAGTTGTTGCTCAATCCTACTTCAATACCTTCGTTCGATCTTCCACCACTGCCGCCTTTGGGAAGTTGCGGCATATCCATGCCTAATTTCTCGTAGAGAGGTTTGGTCAGCCCAATGATCGGTTCCAACAGCATGGCAGCGAATCCTCCGCCATCGTCATCGCCTCCGCCCATATACATTACCTGCTTCTTAAGAGTGCGCGTATAGCCTGCCGATCCGGACAGCTGAGGAAATAACTGCGCGATCATCTCCTTGCGAGCATATTGTTTCTTTTCGATCTCCTGTCCGGCAACCCTGACCGTCGGATTTTCGGCCAGTGCGATTTCTATCGCTTGCTCGAGTTTGATCTTCAGGGTATCGGTATGTTGCTGCGAAAGACTGTCCTGTGCGTTTGCCGGAAGTCCCGACCCTCCGAGCCACAACCACAGAAGAATATATTTCATATTTCTTATCATCATATTTCGTGTTTAATAATAATGATTGATTCTATAAATATAAAATGCAAAAGTAGTGGGTCTGTGATGGATGGAAAAGGGATAATCTGTTAGAAAATTAGTCAATATCGAATATTTGGGAAAGCGAATGACGGAAAAGCGGAAAAAATATGGGTGAAAAAAGAAAATATGAGAAAAAGATGTTATCTTCGCTTCCGTTTACTGAAAGAAAAGAGCGGATGCCTCGTATCTTTGAAGATACCGTAAGAAGGTTGGGGAACATTGTCGTTTCGTCCGATGTTTTCCAAAATGATATTCTGGTCATGCGTTATGATCAGGATTATGCCACTCGCAACGATCGGGCGGGGCGAATTTACCAGCACTATCTGAGAGCTCCTTCACGCATGAATGCGTTGCTTTTTATCGGGGTTACAAGCGGCAGCATGGAGCTACAGGTCGATTATGTGAATTACAGCGTATCGGATTACGGGCTTATGGTTATACTCCCGACACATATTACGCAAATGAAACGCATCAGCCCTGATCTGAAAGCATGGCTTCTGATGATTTCGACGTCGTATTTGGATACACTCTCACAATCGAAAGAAAAACATCCGTCGACGTTGATTTCGTATATGCAGCTAAAGAAACATCCGCTGAAACAGTTCGATTCTGAAAGATTTCAGCAGATTGGAAAGAGTCTGGACTTTCTTTGTGAGAAAATCAGACAACCTGCTCACTTTTTCTATCAAGGCTTGGTCAATATGGCATTGCATCTGTTCCTGATGGATTTGGGAGATATTTATCTGGATAAACAAAAAACGTTGCATCCCCCCACATTGAGCCGCAAAGAAGAACTGTTTGCCGATTTTTTGGATTTGCTCTCCACGCATTGCAAGGAACAACATGAGGTTTCGTTTTATGCGAATAAACTTTGTATCACTTCACAGTATCTTTCGTTAGTGCTGAAGGAGCAGAGCGGCAAGTCGGCCAGCCGGTGGATTCAAGATGCCTTGATGCTCGAGGCGAAAATTTTGCTTAAAGCACCCCGTGCAAGTGTACAGCAAGTGGCGGACGAACTGTATTTTCCTGATCAGTCTACCTTCGGAAAATTTTTCAAAAAACATGAGGGGCTTTCACCCATCGCTTTTCGCAGACAGGGAGTCCCTCTTTTTAAGGATAAAATATAAAAGGTACGTACATAACGGGAGAACTGCTTCGTTTCCTGCTGAATGTAAACTCGGTCATATACGTTTGTATACTCCCTCGCTCTCATCCTTAGCGTCTTGCATTTCACCCATGCTTACACACCTAAAGAGGGTGTGCCCAAACATTGCGTTTTGACACACCCCCCTCTTACGAAGATTTACTCTCTTTGCTTTTTAAAAATCAAAGAAAAAGAAAGCGACTGCTGCCCATTCTTTTTTTACTCCCGAAGCCCGGCCGATGCTCGAATTGTTCTTGTTGCGCACCGTACCATCAGACTCGATCTTACCGATTTTTGTGTTGTTTTCGTTACGTACTGTGCCGTCGGACTCGACCTTCCCGATCTTTGAATTGTTGGCATTACGAATCGTCCCATCCGAATCAATCTTACCGATCTGTGCATTGTTACGGTTGCGGATGGTTCCGTTCGATTCGATCTTACCCACCTGCGAATTGCTTTTGTTACGAATCACGCCGTCGGAGCTGATGCTGCCAATCTGCTGATTACTGTTTCCGCGCAACGTCTGCGCACTGGTTTGTTGCGGCATTGCAATCCATGCCATCAGGCACGCCGCAAGGATGTACATCATTTTTTTCATGTCTTTTACATTGAAGAGATTCATTTTTCTTTCCCAAAAGTTTACTGGCGTTTCTTGTTGTTTCTTGAGCGGTTGTTTTTTTTTATTTCGCCACCCGTTCAAGCCATTTGACCATACTCAACATAACAATCATTGACAGACCTGTTGCTGCCACAAAAACTAACCAGCATATCCACAAAGGAACCGAAGAATATAATATCCCCCCAATGAATAACAACGCATTACCTATTGCTGTTGCTGCAAGCCATGCTCCTTGCATTAATCCCTGCAAATGAGGCGGTGATACTTTAGATACAAAAGATAATCCGAGAGGAGAAATAAATAATTCGGCTACAGTTAAGATGAAGTACATTCCGACTAATATCCAAGGTGTTACTCGCATAGATTGAATGGCCTCCAAACTCATATTTCCTAAAGATTCTTTTGCCGGTAAAGCCAATGAAATAATCATAATAAAAATATAAGCGATTGATGCTATCCCCATACCTATGGCAATTTTCATCGGTGTGGATGGCTCTTTTCCTCTTTTTCGCAAAGCACCAAAAAGCCACATCACTAATGGAGTTAATGTTACAACAAAGAACGGATTTACAGACTGAAAAATTTCTGCACCTTTAATTCGCGTAAAGCCCAGATCAATATTAATAATGTCCAGATTTACATAGTCTCTGGCAAAATATGTCAAAGAGTACCCATTCTGATGGAAGGACAACCAGAAGAATATGACTACACCAAATACAGCAAATAAGGCATATATGCGTTGTCTGATTTCATTTGCACTCATTTTTATTTCCTCTTTGGTTATAGTTCCTTGAGTATTTTTTGCTTTTAAAGCGGGATCCGGAAATTTGGCTTTATTGAATAGGTAGATGATTATTGAAATAATCATTGCTACAATAGCAGCCATAAAAGCATATTGAAAACCTCTGTTAAACACCTCCAAATAGTTGTTTGAGAAATTTGTTAAGTCAATTAGGGTATCAGGTTTTGTAAGATAGGTTGAATTGGCATATTCTGTTAAACGACTTAATGATTCTGTTGCCATTGAGTCTCCCTTTCTTAAATATTCATGACAAAGCTCAGGCAATTCAGCATTATAGTCAAAGTTGTTAACCTTTAACCACCAGTTCCTGACCCCAATAGCTATAAAAGGAGCAAAAAAGCCTCCGATATTTATGAACATATAGAAAATTTGAAATCCAGCATCTCTTTGACTGGCATATTTCGGATCATCATACATTTGTCCGACAATCGCCTGTAAATTCCCTTTGAATAAACCATTACCAAAAGCAATAACTAACAATCCCAGGCATGTGATAATTAAATAAAGAGTGAGGTTGGGTACTGGAGTAGGAGTAGGAATTGCTATAATAAGGTAACCTATAGCCATTAAGATTAAGCCTATAAGAATAATGCCTTTATAATTTTTCGTTCTGTCTGCAATAAGTCCTCCTACCAATGCCAAAAGATAGATGGAGGCATAAAATGCAGAATAAACATAACCTGTTTGTGTTTCTGACAATCCAAATTTAGCAGAAATAAATAGTGTCAAAATGGCCATCATAATGTAGAAACCAAATCGTTCTCCCATATTTGACAGCGCAGCTCCGATAAGCCCTTTAGGGTGATCTTTGAAACTCATAATTAATTGCTTTAAATATAGTTATACATTGTATATTGTTTAATTCAGTTGACTTTATTGAATAATCTGTTTAATTGCTCCGGTTTCGGGATAGAAAAAGACTTTGACAGGGGCTTTCTTGTCATCAAACATCACCGGAGCCAGCCCTTCGCGGGTACCGAACTGTACAATTTGTACCTCTCCCCGATAGAGTTTCTTCGTACCCGTTTCAATCTCGACATGTGCCTTGCCCGGCACGTTATATACAATACCTTTCAGCATTTTTTCTTTCTTCTCGGCTTCTTTTGGGTCAAGTTCCGGAGCACGTTCTGTGGCATGCAGACTCAAATAGACGGGTTGTCCGCCCAAATCGTCGGCATCTAAGAGGCCAAGTTTTTCCGAGAAACGGAATAACACCTCTTTATTGAGGTCGTCTTGTGGGACGATGCGTACTTCATGAAAAGTCGTTTTACGCTGCCGGCGACCGATAAAGAGTGTTGTCAGTGCCTGCTCCTGATCGGTAAGTTGTTGCAGCACAAGTCTCATAGCTTCACCATCGGGGGGCATGTTATCGGCCTCTCCCGAAACAATATCCATCTTGCTTTCGCGCAGCCGGTAGATTTGTTTGGCAGCTACTTCGGCCTGTCGTGTTACGGAGCCGGCCATAAGCAGTTCCTCGGTCATTACGGCGGTTACGTCGGTCGTTTCTGCTGCTTGCGCTTCGTGCTTCGTATTTTTCAGATTCGATTCGGCTGGGGTATAGTCAGCGTTAATCGAGCACATCAGGCCGTCTTCGGTCAGATAGACGTATGGCGCAACAGTTCTCGATTTGAATTCGATCGTATAGGTATTTTCTTCGTCGGGTACGCCTTTATTCTCTAAATAGATTTTTCCCAATTCATAATATACATGGTCGTTCGTCACAACGTCTTTTACCCCCAGATATTTTTCTGCATATTTATAATAAGGTCCGGCCATACAAGTTACTTTCGTCACTTCGGCCGTCACAATAAGCGACGTTTTGGGAAGAGCGTAAGTCACTCCGTATCCGTTGCTTTTCATGGCTACCTTTTTCTCGACCCGCGTCTGCGATATTGCAACAAACGATCCGAGCAATAGGCTGACAACTAATATATTGGTTCTCATTTTTTGTTCTTTTTTTGAAAATAATCGCACAAATCTATGCAATATTTTCCGTTCCTGCAAAATTGTATGTACTTTTGTCCCGTTATCAAATGAACGTTTATAATGGAAAATTCTCCTGCACCGAATGAAATACAAGTAGAAATTACGGACGATATGGCACAGGGCACATATGCTAATCTGGCGATAGTGGCACATTCGTCATCCGAGTTTATTCTCGACTTTATCCAGATTATGCCGGGTGCTCCTAAAGCGAAGGTTAAGAGCCGTATTATTCTTACCCCCGACAATGCACAGCGTTTGCTTTATGCCTTGCAGGATAATATCCGCAAGTTTGAAGAGCAGCAGCAAAGCGGGGGAGGCACGAACACGGACGCATTCAGCAACCTCATTCCGCCAATCGGTACGCCGGGACATGCCTAAGCGGTTGATTGTAAGCCATCCAGCATCCGTTTGAGTACGGTTTGTGCCGAAATCTCGCGGTTGGCTGCTTGTGGAATAACAAGACTCTGCGGACTTTCAATCACTTCGTCGGTTACAATCAAATTACGGCGCACAGGCAGACAGTGCATGAAAAATGCCTGATTGGTCAGTGCCATTTTTTCGGTATCGACCGTCCATGAACGATCGGTACTGAGCACCTCTCCGTAATGCGGGTCTTTGTATGCCGCCCAGTTTTTAGCATAGATGAAATCGGCTCCTTCAAAAGCCTTGCGCTGGTTATGTTCTACCCGGGCAGTCCCGACAAATTGCGGGTCTAATTCGTATCCTTCGGGATGCGTAATGACGAGTTCGTATCCGGCGGCATTTATCCATTCGGCAAAGCTATTGGGCACGGCCTGCGGCAATGCGCGCGGATGCGGCGTCCAAGTCAGCACGATTTTCGGACGTTCTGTACGTTTATATTCTTCAATCGTGATCAGGTCGGCAAAACTTTGTAAAGGATGGCGCGTGGCCGCTTCCATGCTGAAGACCGGTCGGCCTGAGTAGCGAATAAACTGCTGAAGAATTTTTTCGCTGTAGTCGTCTTCCTTATTTTCAAAACGCGCAAACGAGCGTACCCCGATGATGTCGCAATAACACCCCATAACGGGAATGGCTTCCAGCAAATGCTCGCTTTTGTCACCATCCATTACTACTTCCCGTTCGGTTTCCAGCCGCCACGCTCCCTGGTTTACATCGAGCACGATAACGTTCATACCCAAATTAGTAGCAGCCTTCTGTGTACTTAGTCGGGTACGCAGGCTATTATTGAAAAAAATAAGCAATGCCGTCTTGTTTTTGCCCGCTTCGTGATATTGAAAACGGTTCTTCTTAAGCTCCAAGGCTTCTTTTACCGCTTGACGTACATCGCCGATATCTTTTACTTTCGTAAAATTCATATGATTCGTGTCTTTTGTCGTTTTATGGTTTGCTCTGCAAATTTACATAAAAATCCGCCTGCTTTCAAGCGTTATGGATAAAAAATCAAGCTTTCCATTCTGAATCAACGTTTCTTTCTTATCCGAAGCGCAGATGTATATTGTTGAGAAGAGATGAATCGACTTTTTTTGATTTTATTTAGGGTTTATGCCTAAACGTTTGCTTTATACACAAACGATAATGAATGAAACGCGAAACGTTACATAGTTTTTTCGACGGAACGGCTACATCTGAAGAGGTACGGTCAGTCAAGGAATGGCTGGCCGAATCGGAGGAACACATGAAGGAACTGATATCCGAACGTGCATTTTTCGACGCGCTGATCTTGTCAGAAAACGAAGAGGAAACATCTATCCTGCGTGTTGAAAAACAACGGAGAGTTTATCGCAGAATAGGAGTGGAGCTGTTGAAAATTGTCGCTGTGGCGGCCGTAGTTGCCGGAATAGCTTTCTCGGTTTACTCGGCGAAGATGAACGAAGTCAGATCGGAAAGGCATACGCTTACCGTTCCGGCCGGGCAACGTGCGAATCTTCGTCTGCCGGACGGTACGAATGTGTGGCTCAATGCTCGTTCGGTTATTACCTATCCTTCGTATTTTTCGGACGACGTTCGCGAGGTAGAGCTGAATGGCGAAGCTTATTTCGAGGTCGCCCACGATGCCCGTCATCCTTTTGTCGTGCATACCGAACGCTACGATATCAACGTGCTGGGTACGAAGTTTAATGTCGAATCGTATACTGACTCGAGATCATTCTCTACGGCTTTGATGGAGGGAGCTGTTGAAATTACGGTTGCGGACGATCCGCTTCATTCCATCAGGCTGGCACCGAATCAGAAAGCTGTCGAAACAAATGGGCGGCTGTCAGTGACGGCGATCGATGAGTACGAAAGTTACCGCTGGCGCGAAGGGCTGCTTTGCTTCCGGAACACTCCCTTTGAAGAACTGATGTCTCGCCTCGAAAAATGTTACGGCATTACTGTCCGGATCGAAAACGACCGGATCAGGCGGAAGGTTTTCAGCGGTAAGTTCCGCATATCGGACGGAATGGAAAATATATTGCGTCTGCTCCAACAAGAAGAGCGTTATGTGTTTGAACGTGACGAATCCGAGTCGGTCATTTACATTCGCTGAATATTCATGCTAAATATCTAATTCCATCATAAAAAACATTTAACAATATGGCAAAAAAACATTTATCGAAGAATCCGGATAAACGGAATCCTTTATTCAGAAACCTGTTCCGATGTACGAACATGTTTGTGCTATCGTTTTTACTGGCTTCCGGTAGTATACATGCCGGCATATTGTCGGAGCAGGAGAACAAAGTCTCGCTTGAGAAAAGCAACGTTTGTCTCGAACAGATTATTCATGAAATCGAATCTCAGTCCGGCTATTTGTTCATTTACTCGGGCGATGTAGACATCAAGCGCGAGTATTCCCTCAATGTACGTCAGCAGGGAATTCGGGAGACATTGCAGGAATTGTTCGGCGATTCCGGTATCAAGTATCGGATCGACGGTTCTTATATCGTCCTTTCGAAAGACAAACAAGAGGCCGCTAAACAATCGGTTACTCAGGCCTCGCGACGTATCAGCGGAAAAGTGGTTGATGCCGAAGGGCAGCCGGTGATCGGCGCCAATGTCGTGGAGAAAGGCACAAGCCACGGTGTGATCACCGACATTGACGGGCATTTTTCGCTCGAGATTCCGGAGAAGGCCGTTCTTCAGATCTCGTACATCGGCTACGTGACACAGGAGATTCCGGTCAGAAACCGGAAAGATTTTTCCATAGTGCTCGAAGACGACACCAAACTCTTGGACGAAGTGGTGGTGATAGGTTACGGTTCCGTTTCGAAGAAAGAACTGACCAGTGCCATTTCGCACGTATCGGCCAAGGATATGTTGCAGATTGGCAACAGCAATCCTGCTATGAAGATTCAGGGAAAAGTGGCAGGTGTGAATATCGATAATACGGCTTCGGCGGATCCTAACAGCAGCGCAAACGTACAAATACGCGGAGTTTCCTCGCGTAGTGCCGGTTTAGGCCCATTGATTGTCATCGACGGTGTCCCCGGTGGAAGTCTTGACAATGTGAATGAAAACGATATCGAGTCCATCGATGTACTGAAAGACGGCGCGGCTTCGGCCATCTATGGCACCCGCGGCTCCAATGGAGTAATTGTCATCACCACAAAGAAAGGCTCTATGGATGGTAATATCCATACCTTCTATTCCGGGTTTGTGAATGTTGCCACTCCGATTAGAGAATTGGAAGTACTGGGGGGAGATGAGTTTAGAAAATATAATCGCGGAAATGATTACGGGGCCAATACGGATTGGTTCGACGAAATCACAAAAGTGGGCATATCGCATAGTCATACTTTGCAAGTGACCGGAGGAAACTCAAAGAATAATTATAAAGGCACGGTGGATGTGAAAAACTCCGAGGGTATCGATTTACGTTCTTCCAAAAAAGAAATAGGCGCACGCCTCAGTTTGAATCATACCTCTAAGTCTGAATTATATAACATCGTATTAAATGTAGCTCCGCGAACAATTGATTATGAGCATTCGGACTATAACGCTTTTTGGACAGCCCTGACCGTGAATCCGACTATTCCCGTGATGGATCCCAAAGAGCCCAATAAGTATTATAAACTGACAGGGTGGGATACTTACAATCCTGTGGAAACGTTGAAGTTGGAAGAACATGGCGGTAAGGGGAAAATCTTAAACTGGGACGGGACTTTCAAATTGAATCTACTCCCTTTATTGTGTCAGAATAAAGCTCATTATCTCAGCACGCAGGTTACTTTGGCCCAACAGATTATAGATTATGATAATTTCTTTTTCCGCCCCTCGACTTCTACCCGTGCGGAGCAGAAAGGCTTCAAAGGAGAAGCCAGCAAAAGTTATGATAAACATAAACAGGAGTCTTTAGAGTGGTTGGTGAACTATATGTTCGACAAAAACAACCATCATTTGAAGTTGATGGGAGGATACTCTTATCAATACTTCGAAAACTCGGGTTTCAATGCGGAAAACAAGAACTTTGCTTCCGATCTGCTGTCGTATAACAACTTGGGGGCAGGCTCTTATAACAGCGCGGCAATCGGGCGTTTAGGCATGGGCTCGTATAAGAATGACTCAAAGTTGATAGCGTTCTTCGGGCGTATCAGTTATAACCTGTCTGACAAATATTTTGCGACTTTTTCATTGCGTCGCGAAGGATCTTCCAAATTCGGAAAAAACAATAAGTGGGGCTCTTTTCCGGCCGTATCGGCGGGATGGAGAATCAGCGAAGAGAAATTTATGAAAAATCTGACATGGATTGATGATTTGAAAATCAGGGGAGATTATGGCGTGACGGGCAATCAGGAATTTGACAGTTACCAGTCTCTGGCCACCATGGGGAGTTATGACCTGAATTTTTATAAAGGACAATACATTCGGGGATGGTCGTTCAATTCTAATCCCAATCCTGATATAAAGTGGGAGAAGGGCAAGAACTGGAACATAGGCGTCGATTTCGTCCTTTTCAATCAGCGCTTGACGGGAAGCATGAACTATTATTCGAGAAGACAATCCGACTTGTTGGGCAGTTATAATGTGTCTCTCCCTCCCAATGGCACTCCTACCACTTTTGTGAATGTGGGTACGATGAAGAATTCCGGTCTGGAGATTGATTTGACTTGGAATGCGGTCAAGACACAAAAAACGGGTTATACCATCGGATTTGTCGGCGCCACCTCCAATAATCGTTTTGTCTCCTTTTCCAATCAGATGCATAAAGGACAGTCTTTTTATTGGATGAGTTCATTCCCCACTTATCCGGGAGACCCGGGACCAGTTCAGCGCATTGAGGAAGGAGAACGTATAGGTAATTTTTACACGTTCGAATATGCAGGTGTCAATAATGAAGGCCAATGGTTGATCCGTTCCAAAAACGGTGACGTCATTCCTATCAATAAAGGTACCGATGAGGACAAGCGTGTAGTAGGTAACGGATTGCCTAAATTTACAATGTCGATGACTCATTCTTTCAGATATAAGAACTTTGATATGAGCTTGTTTTTCCGTGGTAATTTCGGTTTCCAGATTTATGATACCCATAATTTGTACTACGGGCTGCAATCGGCCGCACCTAACACGAATGTTTTAAAATCAGCATATAAAGAAAACAGTGCCGTAAGTACCGGAAAAAATGTACATAGCGATTATTTTGTGCATAATGGTGATTTCTTAAAGCTGGATGTCGCTACATTAGGATATAATTATGACGTCAATTCGAAGTGGCTGAAGAAAGTACGCGTTTATTGCACTGCACGTAATTTATTTACCATCAGTGGATATAAGGGGCTGGATATGGATACATTCGCAGTAAATGGAATGGAGCCGGGAGTGTCTGCCAACAAAATAAGTTATTATCCTTCTTCAAGACAATTTTTATTAGGTGTTCAAATTGACTTTTAATATATGGCATTATGAAAAGAATAAGTTTAAAACAAATATGGGTCGGTTTAGGCCTTTTGGCAACAACAGGTTGTACTGATTTGTCTGAAAACACATACAGCATTATTCCTCAAGATGAATTTTACCAAACGAAGGAGAACGTGCTTCAAAGCTTTGTCCGGCCTTTCGGACATGCATATTGGTTGAGCTCCAGAAGTTCATACTTGTTCGGCGAGCTTTCGGCAGACCAATATATGATAGTGCAGAGAGAAGAGCATTGGTATGACGGAGGAGCTTATTTCCGCCTTCATTATCATACTTGGACCATTGACGACTGGTTTGTCAACAACATGTGGAAAGACGCTTATCGGGGCATCATTCAGTGTAATTCGGTGATATCCGACTTTTCGAAACTAAACCCTACTCGCCTAGGCTATTCGGAACAAGAATTCAATGATTTCATTTCACAACAGCGGGTTTTACGGGCATGGATGTATATGACGCTTTTTGACGTAATGCATAACATTCCGCTTGTGACCCAATATCCGAGTTCCGAGCTGCCGCATCAATCTACGCCCAAAGAGACCTTTGCTTTCCTTGAGAAAGAACTTTTGGAGGCTCTTCCTACTTTGAGTGTCAAATCGAAAAGCGGAGGAAACGGGCCTGATCAAGGATTATGGAATCAGGCCGGAGCGGCAGCATTGTTGGCCCGGCTCTATATGAATGCTTCGTGGTGGATTGATGAAGATAAAAGTGCCGAGTGTGAAAAGATTTGTGAAGACATCATCAACGGAAAATATGGCTACTACCAAATAGCCGACAGATGGGACGCTCCTTTTGATTGGGATAATGATAAATGCGATGAGGTGATTTATGCCTTTGCCAGCTCTTACGGAGGGGCTCATTGGGCATATACGGGAAATATGCATTGGTATGTGGCGCCTTTCATGTCGGCACCGTATTTCGGCTTTACAGATTGGGGACGGTGCAATCCGAAGTATGCTTTGCAACCGGGACTGGATTTGGAAGGCAGGGAATATACATTTGATAATGGAAAACCTGTACGTAAATTCATGAATTATCCGGATGATGTACGTTTGAAGAAATATCGAAATCTGGGAAAAGGAAAACGCGAAGGATTATTCTTGTACGGGACTTTGGATTATTCTACTCCGGACGGAAAAACAAAATATGTGCGCTCGGATAATGATGCTTATCAACTGTATATCCGCGACCAAGTAGGTATCTTCCAAGATACGGATACATTGAGTGTTTCGCCCGCACCTTCCAGCGGCAAAGAGACTCCCAAATCGGCAATGCCTTACGGTGACCAGAATTCCGGCTGGTGTCTGGTTAAGTATCCTATCTACAGGTCGGACGATCCTGCAAAAATAGAATCTGATTACACGGTGATTCGCCTAGCGGAAATTTATTATTATCTGGCGGAAATAAAATTTAATAAAGGGGAACGAGCATCTGCCGCCAAATTGCTTAACACCGTCAGAAAGAGGTATTATCCGGAAGGGTCTCCGAGTTTATATAATGAAGACGGCAGCCAAATTACCAAACAAGAGTTGCTGGATGAATGGGGACGGGAATTTATAGGTGAAGGACAGCGAAGGCGTGTCTTGTGCCGATTTGGAGTTTATAATTCCGGAACTTGGTGGGATAAAGAACCGGACGCGGATAAACACACCATGTGGATTCCTCTTTCACGTACTGTTCTTCAAACGAACCCTAACCTGAAACAAAATCCCGGATATCCTACTATTAATTAAGTAATAAATTGTCCAATTTTATTTGATTTTGAAATGGAAAAAAGAAGTATGAAAAGATTCTCAAAAAGAATCTTGATGTTTAGTTGCCTGGCAATGAGTGTGTCTAACTTGTATGCTCAATCTTATACATGGTTTTGCAGTACAGAGAATGATGTATGGAAAGAGACGAAGATAAAGTTACAATCGAAGAGTGAAACGGCTCCGATATTGAAGGTCACAGGAGCAGAAAGTATACAAATATTTAAAAGATGGGGAACCTGTTTTAATGAATTGGGATGGGATGCACTTAACCTGTTATCTCTTGAGCAACAGGACGCCATTTTAAGCAAACTGTTCTCACCCGATGGTGAATTGCATTTCTCTATGGGGCGCATCCCGATGAATGCTAATGACTATGCCCGCGACTGGTATAGTTGCGATGAAGTTGACGGCGATTTTCAATTGAAATATTTTAATATTGATCGCGATAAAAAAACGATTATACCTTTCATAAGAAAAGCACTGCATTATAATCCGAATATGACTTTCTGGGCCTCGCCATGGTCGCCCCCCTCGTGGATGAAAGTAAATCATTATTATTCGATTCTCAGTAATGATAAAGTGAATAAGATGTCTCCTTTATCCAATGTTATTCTTCATGAGAACAGTACGGAGAGAAATGATGCTTACTACCCCAAGCAACTTGCCGTGAATGACTATTTTATTCAGGATACACGTTATTTGAGAACGTATGCTGATTATTTTTGCAGATTCATTTCCGCTTATCAGGATGAAAATATTCCTGTAACAAAGGTGATGTTCCAGAATGAGCCATGGGCGTTTACCATATATCCGGGTTGTGCATGGACTCCGGAAGGAATCATTCGTTTTAATGTTGAGTATTTAGCTCCGGAATTAGAGAAACGGCATCCCGACGTTTCTCTTTATCTGGGAACGCTTAACACAAATCGTTTTGAAATAGTCGACAAGATTCTCTCTGACCCTCGCATGCATAAAACGGTGGACGGTTTAGGATTTCAATGGTGGGGGGGGCAGATTTTGCCTGATATTCGTAAAAAATATCCTCATTATAAATATATGCAGACAGAAAACGAATGCGGTTCGGGGACTTTTGACTGGAAAGCGGCGGAGCATACGTTTAATTTGATAAATCATTATTTAGGAAATGGTTGTGAAGAGTATACATTTTGGAATGCGATATTGTGTGACGAGGGTACAAGCGGATGGGGATGGAAACAGAATGCTCTGATTCATGTGGATTCTAAAACCGAGGCGGTAACTTATACTCCGGAATATTATGCCGTGAGACATTTTAGTGATAAAGTAACTTCCGGTACAAAGGTGTTACAGTACAAAGAAAAAGGTGATGATAAATTACCCGCTATGGTTTTTCTAACTTCAGATAATAAATATTTGGTAGTGGCAGGTAACTTTAATGATGAGCCACGGAAGTTGACAATACAATTAGGAGCTAAATTTTTAGTTGCAACTTTAAAGCCGCATTCGTTTAATTCCTTTTATATGAAATAAAAAATTGCGTGAGTTCGGGATAATGTTTATTAGAATAAGATCATCTGTTTTGTCTGTTGTGTATGGTGTATCCATAAATCACTTCAGGTTTATTGTCGTAAAAACAGTATGCACCTGTAGCGGAGACCTGATTCATGATGAAGTTATTGATTGATCGATATCTTGAGTGTATGAGTTTGCCTGTGTTTTTCAGCATATCATTGATACATTCTATGATGTACCTTTTCCTTAACATGATTCTGTCTCACAAGGGCATAAGCATCCCCCTTATTATACCTAAAGAAACCGATATGCGAAAAACTTAAAATTAAGGTATTTCTACCTTATTGTCTTTTATACAATTATATCATATTGTATATATTACGATAACAATATGGATCGTTATTGTAATATAGGTGATATGTATTCATTTGTGATATAGTGTTTTATGGTGTTAGATAAAAGATTTATTTTTTGTTTTCGGAAAAACTTATCTATATTTGTAGTGCTCAAGACAGAAAGTTATGCAAAATACTACAGTACATGTCATGCCGTTGGCAAACAATCATATCTCCGTAGACTGTGTGGTAATCGGGTTCGACGGAGAACAGCTAAAAGTGCTGCTGATAAAGCGTGTAGGTGAAGAGAAAGGAGAAATCTTTCACGACATGAAACTTCCGGGAAGCCTGATTTACATGGACGAGGATTTGGATGAGGCGGCAAAAAGAGTGCTGAAAGAGCTTACAGGGCTGAAAAACGTCAACATGATGCAGTTTAAAACGTTCGGATCGAAAAACCGTACGAAAGACCCTAAAGACGTTCATTGGCTGGAGCGGGCAATGCAATTGAAGGTGGAACGCATCGTCACCATAGCCTACCTATCGCTGGTGAAGATAGACCGGGCGTTGAATAGGGATTTAGACAATTATCAGGCCGATTGGGTGGCTATACAGAATGTAAAGACATTAGCTTTCGACCATAATCTGATAATCAAGGAGGCCTTGACTTACATCCGCCAATACATCGAGTTCAATCCGTCTTCTTTGTTTGACCTGTTGCCCCGAAAGTTTACGGCATCTCAATTGCGCACTTTATATGGGGTGGTGTACGGAAAACAAATCGATGTGCGTAACTTCCATAAGAAAATAGCAATGATGGAATACGTCGTCCCGCTGGAAGAGAAACAACAGAGAGTGGCTCATCGGGCGGCACGATACTACCGGTTCGACAAGAAAATATATAATAAAATTAGACGATAACAGATGTTAGCGGATTTAAAGAATGAGCAATCAGAAAAAAACAAAAACAGTATATGTATTTATTGGGTTATGACATTGGCAGCTCGTCGGTAAAAGCGAGTTTGGTAAACGCGGAAAGCGGCAAATGCGTGTCGTCTGCATTCTTTCCCAAGACAGAGGCGGAAATCATTGCCGTGAAACCGGGATGGGCAGAACAAAATCCCGAATCTTGGTGGGAAAACCTGAAGCTGGCCACGCAAGCCGTATTGACAAAGTCCGGAGTGGATGCCAGAGATATCAAGGCCATCGGCATCTCTTACCAGATGCACGGCTTGGTATGTGTGGACAAGAACGGGCAAGTGTTGCGTCCCGCCATCATCTGGTGCGATTCAAGAGCTGTCCCATACGGTCAAAAAGCAATTGAAATGTTGGGAGAGGAAATGTGCCTTTCTCATCTGCTGAATTCTCCGGGAAACTTTACCGCATCGAAGCTGGCATGGATTAAGGAAAACGAACCGGCCATATATGAGCGAATCGATAAGATTATGTTGCCGGGAGATTATATCGCAATGAGACTGAGCGGTACCATTTGCACCACCATTTCGGGTTTATCCGAAGGCATGTTTTGGGACTTTAAGAATGGTCGGATTGCCGACTTCCTGATGAATCACTATGGATTTGACTCTTCATTGATAGCTGATATCAAATCCACTTTCTCCGAACAAGGACGTGTCAATGCTGCTGCAGCCTGCGAATTGGGTTTAAAAGAGGGTACCTCTATCACTTACCGTGCCGGAGACCAGCCCAACAACGCCCTATCACTGAATGTATTCAATCCCGGAGAGATAGCTTCCACGGCAGGTACGTCTGGTGTGGTATATGGTGTGAACGGAGAGGTAAACTATGACCCAAAATCGCGTGTCAACACTTTTGCACACGTCAACCATAGTGCCGAACAGACCCGTTTGGGCGTCTTGTTGTGCATCAACGGAACGGGCATTCTCAATTCATGGGTGAAGCGCACCGTCGCTCCCGAAGGCATTTCGTACAACGACATGAATGTATTGGCCGCGCAAGCTCCCATAGGTAGCGCCGGATTGAGTATTCTACCCTTTGGCAATGGGGCGGAGCGCATGCTCGAAAACAAAGAAACCGGTTGTTCTGTCCAAGGAATCAATTTCAATTTACATGAGAAGTCACACATCGTCCGTGCGGCACAAGAGGGTATCGTGTTCTCTTTTAAATACGGCATCGACATTATGGAACAGATGGGTATCTCCATACAGAAAATCCATGCGGGAAAAGCCAATATGTTCCTCAGCCCGCTGTTCCGCGAAATGCTGGCAGGAGTAACAGGCGCAGTAATTGAACTGTACGATACCGACGGTTCCGTAGGAGCAGCCAAAGGGGCAGGCATTGGTGCCGGCATCTACAAAGATAATAACGAGGCTTTTGCTACATTAGAGAAGGTGGAAGTCATTGAGCCGAAACTGGCCGACCGTGAAGCGTATGCAGAAGCATACGGACGCTGGAAACAATGTCTGCTTAACGTGCTTTCATATAACAAATAGAAAACAAAAAATAATAAATTCTAAAAACAAATTAAGATTATGGCAACAAAAGAGTATTTTCCCGGAATAGGAAAAATTAAGTTCGAAGGAAAAGAGAGCATGAACCCAATGGCATTCCGCTATTACGATGCTGAAAAAGTGGTGATGGGAAAAAAGATGAAAGATTGGCTGAAATTTGCCATGGCATGGTGGCATACCCTCTGTGCGGAAGGTGGCGACCAATTTGGCGGTGGTACGAAGCAATTCCCTTGGAACAGTCGTGCAGACAAAGTGCAGGCCGCCAAGAACAAAATGGATGCTGGCTTTGAGTTCATGCAGAAAATGGGCATCGAATACTATTGTTTCCACGACATAGACCTTTGCGAAGAAGCCGATAGCATCGAAGAATACGAAGCCAACCTGAAAGCTGTTGTGGCATACGCCAAACAGAAACAAACGGAAACAGGCATCAAACTGCTGTGGGGTACTGCCAACGTATTCAGCCATGCACGCTACATGAACGGTGCCGCAACCAATCCGGATTTCGACGTAGTGGCACGTGCTGCCGTTCAAATCAAGAACGCCATCGACGCAACCATCGAACTAGGTGGAATGAACTATGTATTTTGGGGTGGACGTGAAGGCTATATGTCATTGCTGAACACGGACCAAAAACGTGAAAAGGAACACCTTGCACGGATGTTGATCCTTGCCCGCGACTATGCCCGCAGCAAAGGCTTCACCGGTACATTCCTGATTGAGCCCAAACCGATGGAACCCTCCAAACATCAATATGACGTGGATACCGAAACCGTCATTGGCTTCTTGAAAGCTCATAATCTGGATAAGGACTTCAAAGTGAATATCGAGGTGAATCATGCTACGTTGGCCGGTCATACTTTTGAACACGAATTAGCCGTAGCCGTCGACAACGGTATGTTGGGCTCCATCGACGCCAACCGTGGAGACTATCAGAACGGATGGGATACCGATCAATTCCCTATTGATAACTTTGAACTGATACAGGCCATGATGCAAATCATTCGTAACGATGGTTTGGGCAACGGGGGTACGAACTTCGACGCTAAGACTCGCCGTAACTCGACCGATTTGGAAGACATCTTCATTGCGCACATTGCAGGCATGGACGCTATGGCACGCGCCCTTGAAAACGCAGCCAAACTGCTTGAAGAATCTCCTTACAAGAAGATGCTGGCCGACCGCTATGCTTCTTTCGATGCCGGCAAGGGCAAGGAGTTCGAGGAAGGCAGATTGACGCTGGAAGATGTGGTAGCATACGCTAAAGCCAACAGCGAACCTAAACAGATCAGTGGCAAACAAGAGTTGTATGAGGCTATAGTAAATATGTATTGCTAATCTTTACCGTATTGTAAATTACGAGTAAATCATTGTATTATGAGTAATACGGAAAACGGCAGCAAAGTCTATCTTTTTTCTATTGTGCTTGTTGCTGTCATCGGCGGCTTGCTGTTCGGATACGACACGGCAGTTATCTCCGGTGCGGAGAAAGGAATTCAGGCTTTCTTCATGGGAATCGATTTCGAATATACCGACACGATGCACGGCATCACCTCTTCCAGTGCATTGATAGGGTGTATTCTGGGTAGTGCGATTTCGGGTTTTCTTGCTTCCAAATTGGGACGCAAACAGTCTCTTCTCGTAGCCGGTGTGCTGTTCTTATTATCTGCACTCGGTTCTTATTATCCTGAGTTTCTGTTCTTCGAGCGGGGAGTACCCTCTTATTCGTTGTTGATTGCATTCAATCTTTATCGCATCTTAGGCGGTATCGGTGTTGGTTTAGCTTCTGCCATTTGCCCTATGTATATTGCAGAAATTGCTCCGAGCAATATTCGTGGAACATTAGTGTCGTGGAATCAGTTTGCCATAATCTTCGGTCAGCTGGTGGTTTATTTCGTGAATTTTTTGATTTTAGGCAGCCATGCCAATCCCGTCATTGATTTGGTGAACGGAGTAAACCAAATCATGAATCCGGATGTAGCTGTGTGGACTATTGAAACCGGATGGCGTCTGATGTTTGTCAGCGAGGCTGTTCCTGCAGGGCTTTTTGTCTTGCTGGTGCTGTTTGTACCTGAAACACCCCGCTATCTTACCATGTGCGGTAAAGACGAAAAGGCGTTGCATGTGCTGAGCCGCATCAATGGACTTGTGCAGGCAAAAGTCATTTTGTCCGAAATCAAGGCAACTACCGAAGAAAAGACGGAAAAACTATTTACATACGGATGGATGGTTATTTTCATCGGTATCATGTTGAGCGTATTCCAGCAAGCTGTCGGCATCAATGCAGTGCTTTATTTTGCACCTCGCATCTTCCATACGATGGGTATGGGCAATCCGATGGTACAGACAGTGATTATGGGTGTCATCAATATCCTCTTCACTTTGCTGGCTGTCTTCACGGTAGAAAAATGGGGACGAAAACCGTTGCTGATATCCGGTTCCATCGGTATGGCGATAGGGGCGTGTGGTGTAGCTCTTTGCAACTTTGCCACAGGCGTTCCATCCATCTTTCCGGTTGTCAGCATCATGGTGTACAGTGCTTCATTCATGTTCAGTTGGGGGCCTATTTGCTGGGTATTGATTGCGGAAATCTTTCCGAATACCATTCGCGGTGCGGCTGTGGCCCTTGCCGTGGCATTCCAGTGGATTTTCAACTTCATCGTTTCATCCACATTCGTGCCGATGTATAATATGCGTTTGGGAGAGATGGGTGACAAGTTCGGACACATGTTTGCCTATGCACTCTACGGTATCATTTGTGTGATGGCCGCCATCTTTGTCTGGAAGCTCGTTCCCGAAACGAAAGGCAAAACATTGGAGGATATGACCAAGTTGTGGAAAAACCGGAAAAAGAAAATGTTCATTCGGTGTGATTGATAATGGAAGGTGTGGTTGATTAAAATTGACCGCACCTTTCTTTTTTCCCTCTCTGCCCCTCGCTTTTCCGAAAGTCCCTTAAGTTCTCACTCACCGTTCTTTTGCACATCCTATTTGAGGATATTCCAGCTTTCATTGCTATCCGCTAAAAATAGCCGAATTAAGCATATACGCGCACCTATAGTTTCATTTCTAAGGCTTGGGAACCCCACAGAAGAAGAGATTCTGCACATTTATAGAGCTTATATTCGTTCTCTGCAACGGCTGTTCACTAAAAAAAGCTATATCAGCCATAAGAGGGGCTTACTTTTTAAGAAGGAAATATGAAGGTACTATTTATAGGGACTGAGGGGACAATATTTATTGCTTTTATAGTTTTATCGGACAGCAATAAAAAAAATCAAGCTTTCCATTCTGAATCAACGTTTTTTTTCTTATCCGAAGCGCAGATGTATATTGTTGAGAAGAGATGAATCGACTTTTTTTTGATTTTATTTAGGGTTTATGCCTAAACGTTTGCTTTATATACAAACGATAATGAATGAAACGCGAAACGTTACATAGTTTTTTCGACGGAACGGCTACATCTGAAGAGGTACGTGAAGAGGTACGGTCAGTCAAGGAATGGCTGGCCGAATCGGAGGAACACATGAAGGAACTGATATCCGAACGTGCATTTTTCGACGCGCTGATCTTGTCAGAAAACGAAGAGGAAACATCTATCCTGCGTGCTGAAAAACAACGGAGAGTTTATCGCAGAATAGGAGTAGAACTGCTGAAAATTGCTGCTATTGCGGCTGTCATTGCTTCCGGAACACTCCCTTTGAAGAACTGATGTCTCGCCTTGAAAAATGTTACGGCATTACGGTCCGGATCGAAAATGACCGGATCAGGCGGAAGGTTTTCAGCGGTAAGTTCCGCATATCGGACGGAATGGAAAATATATTGCGTCTGCTTCAACAAGAAGAGCGTTATGTGTTTGAACGTGACGAATCCGAGTCGGTCATTTACATTCGCTGAAAATTCATGCTAAATATCTAATTCCATCATAAAAAACATTTAACAATATGGCAAAAAAACATTTATCGAAGAATCCGGATAAACGGAATCCTTTATTCAGAAACCTGTTCCGATGTACGAACATGTTTGTGCTATCGTTTTTACTGGCTTCCGGTAGTATACATGCCGGCGTATTGTCGGAGCAGGAGAACAAAGTCTCGCTTGAGAAAAGCAACGTTTGTCTCGAACAGATTATTCATGAAATCGAATCTCAGTCCGGCTATTTATTCATTTACTCGGGCGATGTAGACATCAAGCGCGAGTATTCCCTCAATGTACGTCAGCAGGGAATTCGGGAGACATTGCAGGAATTGTTCGGTAACTCCGGTATCAAGTATCGGATCGACGGTTCTTATATCGTCCTTTCGAAAGACAAACAAGAGGCCGCTAAACAATCGGTTACTCAGGCCTCGCGACGTATCAGCGGAAAAGTGGTTGATGCCGAAGGGCAGCCGGTGATCGGCGCCAATGTCGTGGAGAAAGGTACAGGCCACGGCGTGATCACCGACATCGACGGGCGTTTTTCGCTCGAGGTGTCGGAGAAGGCCGTTCTTCAGATCTCGTACATCGGCTACGTGACACAGGAGATTCCGGTCAGAAACCGGAAAGATTTTTCCATAGTGCTCGAAGACGACACCAAACTCTTGGACGAAGTGGTCGTAGTCGGTTACGGCACGCAGAAGAAAGTGAGCGTTACGGGCTCTGTTGTACAGATTCAGGGAAAAGAGCTGTTAAAGAATCCTGTATCGAACATCTCCTCGATGCTTACCGGGCGTTTGCCGGGGATTACCTCTACGCAGGTTTCGGGGCAGCCGGGTAGCGACGATGCCAGCATCTTGGTAAGAGGATTTTCAACGACCGGAAACAATGCTCCGATTATTTTGGTCGACGGGGTGCAGCGTTCGTATAATCAACTTGACCCGTATGAAATTGAGTCTGTTACCATCCTGAAAGATGCTTCGGCAGCAGCGGTATATGGAATGCAGGCAGCTAATGGAGTCATCTTGGTTACTACAAGAAAAGGTGTTGCTCAGAAGACTAAAATCACGTATTCGACGAGTTTTTCAGCGAACGAAAATACCGCTTTCCCGAAATTCCTTGATGGTCCTCAATATGCGTATTACTATAACAAAGCCCGCGAAATGGACGGAAGAGATCCTTTGTTTACGGAAGAAGACGTGAATAAAATGAGAAACGGAGATCCGAGCGGTAAACTGGGAAATACGAATTGGCTGGATGAGATTTTCCAGACAGGACATACCCAACATCATAATATTGCCGTAAACGGAGGAAATGAAAATGTGAAGTACTACGTTATGGCCGGATATTATAATCAGAAGGGAAATATCAAGAATTTCGATTTCGAACGCTATAACATTCGTAGCAATGTAGATGCCAATATTACTAAAAACCTGTCTTTATCATTAGATATTGGTGCCCGCTTGGAAGAGCGAAAAGCTCCGGCTTTAGATGCAGGACAAGGGGGCGGTATCAAAGGAAGCGCTTATAGTTACAGCATCCTCAGGCAAGCGGTGAAAGCTTTACCTTTTCTGCCGAAAGAATACGAAGGCATTCCTACCGGTTCGAAAGTGAATCCGATACCAATGAACCCGATTGCTGCAAGAGATTTATCGGGGTACAACAATACGACCATGGCGGTTTTGCAAAGCAACCTCTCTTTAAAATGGAATATCCCCCATATAAGAGGCTTGCATATCAAGGCGATGTTAAGCTACGACCATGACTATACGTACGGAAAGAATTTTAAGAATACGTATGAGTTGATGGGGGCTGATATCACGCAATTGCATACGGATAAATTTTACACCAAAAATAATTTTCAGGCCATCTCAAGACCTTCTTTGACCGAGTCGATGGGAAGAGCATCCCGGTTTACCGGCCAATATTCGATCAATTATGCCAATACGTTCGGCGATCATGATGTGACGGGATTGTTCCTTTATGAACATTCCGACAGAAGATTCAATAAATTTCATGTCTCCGGGATTGATTTGGATATTCTCGGTTTGGAAGAGCTCGACCTGATGAATAAGATCGGCGATATCGGAAAAGGGTTTGGCGGAGAAAGCAAAACATCTCCTCGGGCAGGTTATGTCGGACGTATTACGTATGCCTACAAACAGAAATATCTGGCCGAACTGTCGGGTCGCTATGACGGATCGTATAAATTTGCGAAGAACAAACGCTGGGACTTTTTCCCCGCGCTCTCTTTGGGATGGAGAATCTCGAACGAAGATTTCTTCAAAAACAACTCGAGCCTCTCTTTTGTCGACGATCTGAAAATAAAGGCTTCATACGGTAAATTGGGGAATGATGCGGCGGTGGATCCGTTCTCTTACCTGAGCTACATGAAGTTTATTTCGGAAAACGCATCGGTTATCTTCGGAGAAACTCCTCAAAGGGCATTGATGACCGATGTCGTAGCAAGTCCCGATATGCTTTGGGAAGTAGCTACCACCTATAACTTTGGACTCGAGTCCATGTTCTGGGGTGGCAAACTTGGCGTAGAATTCGACGCGTTTTATAAAGTGACTTCCGATATTTTGCGCAAACCTTCTTCTTATCCGCCTTCTGTCGGAAAGTATTACCCTATTTACGTGAATGAAGGGATTGTAGATAGCCGCGGGTTTGAATTGACGCTCTCTCATAATAATCGCATCAATGATTTCAACTACCGAATCAGAGCCAATGTGAGCTGGGCTCGGAGTAAAATAATCAAATGGGACCAAAGCCCGAATATACCTTATTGGCAGAAGAATAACGGACGTACCGTCGGACAAAAAGAAGGTTTTATCGCGTTGGGTCTGTTCCAAAGCGAAGAAGAGATTGCCAATTCGGCCGTTGTGGCAGGTAAACCGACCCGCCCGGGAGACATCAAGTATAAAGACCTCAATGGGGATGGAAAAATTACGTACGATCAAGACCGTACGTTTATCGGCAAAAGCAACTATCCCGAACTGATTGCCGGTTTGAATCTGGGGGCCGACTGGAGAGGATTCGACTTCTCGGCACTGTTTCAGGGCGGAGCGATGTCGGATGTCGCGTTGATGGGATCCTACTACGGAGTAGGTTGGGATAACACGCAGTTTACACGTCCTTTCTACGGAGGCGGAAACTCTCCCGTTTACCTGATGGAAGGCGCATGGCGGCCGGATAACCCGAATGCCAAATATCCGCGTCTGACACTCGAACCCGACAACAACGGATACGCCAATACGCTATGGCTTATCGACGGTTCCTATGTGCGTCTCAAAAGTGTTCAATTAGGGTACAGCATCCCTAGAAGGATGATACAGAAGATAGGGGCTGATAATTTGCGCCTTTATGTTTCAGGATCGAACTTGTTTACATTAAGTCACATGCCGTATATCGATCCGGAGGCTCCCGATGTAAACAACGGGTATTATCCTCAACAGAAAACGTACAGTATCGGATTAAACATTACTTTCTAAAATAAGCAAATTATGAAAAACAAATTTTATCATACGATCTTGTTATTCGGCTTTATGCTTTTTGTCGGCTGTCAGGACTTTTTAGATCCTACGCCTACCAATAAATATTCGAATAAGTTCACATGGGAAAGTGAAAAGAATGCCACCCTTTATTTAAATGGGTTTTATACTTATATAGGAACTTACGGAAACTTTGGAAACGGACAGTTCGGCGCAACCCTGCTGACCGATGGTCTTACCGACCAACTCAAATATGCCGGAAATGTTGCGGGAGTAGGTACGCCTAATCTCTACGCGTACTACCCCGAACGCATCACGCCCGACCAGAACTCGCTCGGTGTTTGGAACGATGCTTACGAAAGAGTGCGCCGTGTCAATGAGGCATTGTTGGGATTAAATGAATTTGCCAAATTTCCAGACGAGAAGAAAAAAGATTATGAAGGACAGCTTCGCTTTTTCAGATCTTATATCTATTTCCAATTGATGAAGCGCCATAAGAGCGTTATTTTATTAGATAAGCCAACTTCTTACAAAGACAATCCGAGAGCCTCGGAAGCCGAAGGATGGGATTTTATCGAAAAGGATCTGAATGAAGCCATCGCTTCTCTGCCTGTTACCCGTCCGGCTGCCGAATCGGGACGCCTGACGAAAGGAATGGCTTTGGCGTTTAAATCAAGAGTGATGCTTTATGCCAAACGGTGGGATAAGGCTAAAACAGCCGCTCAGGAATGTATCGATTTGAAAGATGATAAAGGGGGGCTTGTGTACGAACTCAATCCTGAATATCGAAAAGCTTTTGCGAGCTATGAGCAGGGAAACAAGGAAGCGATCCTGTATTTCCGCTATGTTTCCCCTGCCCCAACGCATAACTTCGACAAGAACTACGTGCCCGGAGGCGATTATGCCGGACTGGGGGCTTTGGCGGGTCCTACGCAGGAAATGGTGGAAGAATATGAACTGGCAACCGGAGGAAAGCCCGATTGGAGTAAATGGCGTTCCAAAACAACCGAAACACCGCCATACGAACTGTTGGAGCCTCGTTTCAAAGCTTCCATACTCTACAATGGCGCTTCCTGGAAAGGTCGTAAAATTGAAGCTTTTGTTGGAGGTACCGACGGCTTTCAGGACTATGGCTCTGCTTCGGCGTCGAACGGACATACCGTTACCGGGTATTTCTTGAGAAAAAATCTGGATGAAAAGAATACGGATGTGGAAAAAAATCTCAGCACACAACCCTGGATCGAAATTCGTCTGGCCGAAGTGTACTTGAATTTGGCGGAGGCTGCGGCCGAATTGAAAGACGCGGCAACGGCTAATCAAGCGCTTACTGCCGTAAGGAAACGTGTAAGTCTGCCCTGGAGTGCCAAAACCGGCGATGCTTTAATGCAGGCTGTACGTCATGAACGAAAAGTAGAACTGGCTTTTGAAGGACAATATTATTGGGATCTTCGCCGGTGGAACAGAGCCATGACGGAGCTAAACAACGTGCGTTTTCATGGGTTGAAAATAGAAAAGACCGGAGATTCGTTCAGTTATCAGTATGTGGTTGTAGACGATCAGGTAAGAAAATATACCGAAAGACTTCAAAAGTCGTTTCCCATACCTTCTGCCGAACTTGCCAACAATTCGGCTATTCAGCAATTAGATGAATGGAAATAAAAACAGAAAGAAAGATGAAAAATATTTATTTTAGCATATTGTGCAGCATAGCCTTATCATTAACAGGCTGCCAAACTCCCGAGGAGTTGGTGATGGATGAATCTTCGGCCGGAGCACACGGATTTAATGTTAAATTCTCCGATGGGTCGGGAGACTTTTATCCCGAAAAAGCCGCTCCTTATAACGACGGAGATGTGTTGACATTTGTTGTTCCCTGGTTCTATCCCGAAGACAGCAACAACGAGACGGATCTGACGAAGATGAAGCTGTATGCTTCCTTACCGAATAATGTGACCGTAGAACCGGGATTAGGCGGTATCTTTGATTTGACGAAGGAACATCAGATTACCGTTATTTCCCCGAATGGATCGAAAGCCAGACTGACGGTCAAAGGAGAACGTCGGAAGAGTTCCAAGAAAATGATCACCGAGTTTTCGCTTTCTAAAGGAATACAAGGGATTATTTTCGAAGATAAGAAAATGATCGGACTTATTTCCGGAGGATTGGATATCTCGAACATGGTACCGACCCTCAAGGTATCGGCGCATGCTACGGTTTCTCCCGATCCGTCGTTGCCGCAGGATTTCAGTAAACCGGTGGAATATACGGTAACGGCTCATGATGGATCGACACAGAAATATACGGTGCAAATTCTTATTCCCGATAAGATTCCGTACGGATTGCGTAAAGAAAGTGCTAAGCAGCTGTTCAGCATTCGTCTTTCCGATATCGGGATTAATCAAGGTAATCATTGGAGTACCGGTATCGCCGTATCTTCCAAGTATGTGTTTATCAATGCACGGAATTCCGATTTGACGTATGTCGACCGTTTTACGGGTAAAAAGGTCGGTACTATTTCGTTGCCTTTCAAATCCAGTCTGGGGAACTTCTTCATTACGAATGATGATCATGATAATTTGCTTATCTCGAATTACAACAACAAAGCCGGAGGAACGTTGACGATCTACAGAATAAAGGATACGGCCGGGCCGGAGAAGTACATTGAATTCAAAAATGCTCCTGTATCGGGACGCCGAATGTCTGTTACCGGAAGTCTGGATGGAGATGCGATCATTTTCGCTCCTTCCGATAAGTCGAGCGATGTCCTTTACTGGACGGTAACCGGTGGCATATTGAAGTCGCAGGAACCGCAGGTGTACACGGCCGATGAGACGAAGATTAAATGGAACTTTGTCGCCGATGTGGCCGCTATAGAGAAAGATTTGAACAAAGGTTTGTTTATTGCCGGTTACGGTCCTGTGAATGCCGTCGGGTTCTTCAATGCAGACGGAACGCTGAATACCGGAGCAAACTTAACCGGTCTGGGAATAGATGAGCATGTGAACCATGCACTCGATTTAGCGGTATTTAACGGAGCTGCTTACCTTGCTTTAGGCAGTCAATTCTATGCAGCGAATGCAATCGGTTTCATTTTCGATGTGACGGTTCCTTCGAGCATCGGAGGAGATAATGCGCTCGTATATAAATCACCTTCGTTGCCGACCGACAACAACGCAAACTCAACGGCAGACATTCATCTGAAAGTTTCTGCCGACGGATTGAAAATGGTGTTGTATCTCTTTGGCACGAATGGAGGGGTCGATGCTTATGAGTTCGATTGTATCGATGTAAGTAAACTGATGTAATTATAAATTGTTTTTACGGGGAAGGGGATTCAATGTCCCTTCCTTTTTTATGTTTTATGATGAAATATCCATACGCTTATTTATTACTGCTTATTTTTGCGTTTCTTTCCGCCTGTGGAGAAAAAAAGAAAGAATTGCCCTGGGAATGGCCGAAAAAACCGGACACTCCCGATGTCACGCCGGCTTCGGAGAAACCCCGCTTTATCTGGATCGATGCGGCCGCCAATTTCCCCGATTTTGCCGACAGCAAGGAGAACATTGCCCGTGATCTGGCGCTTGCTAAAGACGCCGGTTTTACCGACGTGGTCGTGGATGTGCGTCCGACCAGCGGAGACCTTCTCTTTCGTTCTTCCGTGCCCGGTTCCAAACCGGTTAGTTGGCTGGGAGCTTGGGTGAAAGGTACGTATACGAAAATCGAACGGAAGGCAACGTGGGACTATCTTCAGGCTTTTATCGACGAAGGACACCGCTTGGGCTTGAAAGTACATGCCGGGTTCAACACCATGACCGGCGGCAACAGCACTTCGCTGGGAGCGGAAGGCATCCTTTTTCGCGATGCGTCGAAAAAGAACTGGGCAACCTCCGAAAATCTTGCTTCCGGTATTACGAATACTTTGAATAACGGTCAGCGAAACACCAAATTTTTTAATCCCGTAAACCCCGAAGTGCAAGACTACTTGTGCGCCTTGCTGAAAGACCTTGCTCAATACGATTTGGACGGGATTTTTCTCGACCGGGGACGCTTCGACGGTATTCAGTCCGATTTCTCCGATCTGACGCGCAAACAATTCGAGGCTTATATCGGAAAGCAAGTAAACAATTTCCCCGACGATATATTGCCTAAAGGCGCTACGATGGCCAATATAAACAAGATGACGTCTTATCCTCCTTATTTTAAGAAATGGCTTGAATTCCGTGCTAAAGTGATGCACGATTTTATGGCGAAAGCCCGTAAAGCGGTTAAAGACACGAATCCGAAGGTGAAGTTCGGCGTATATGTCGGCGGATGGTACTCTATTTATTACGAAGTGGGTGTCAACTGGGCGAGCAAGAAATATTCCGCTTCCGATTACCGCTGGGCTTCGGCCGAATACCGCAAGTACGGGTATGCCGACTTGATGGATCAGATGCTGATCGGAGCTTACGCCTCGCCGCTCAAGGTGTACGGAAGTACGGAGTGGACAATGGAAGGATTTTGCCGTTTGGCAAAAGAGAAAATCCGAAAGGATTGTCCGATGGTGGCCGGTGGTCCCGATGTGGGTAACTGGGACCTGAAAAATATAGCTACGCCCGCGCAGGAAAACGAGGCCATTGTGAAGTCCGTCAAAGCTTGCATGGACGCTTGCGACGGATATTTCCTTTTCGATATGATCCATCTGAAACTGGCCAATCAGTGGAACTATGCCAAAGAAGGTATCCGGCTGGCTACCGGAAACAGCAGTAAGTAGCAGAACACATTTTTTATTACGATCGGAATTTATTTTCAAGAAAAAAAGAAACGTATGAAACGAATTTTTGTGTATGTATTAGGGTGCGTCGTGCTTGGCGGAGGATGGAACTGTCCGGAAGTCTCGGCGCAGGCGGCCGTCGAAGGCCGTGTGACGTGTGAAGGAAAAGGAGTGTCGGGCGTTGTCGTTACCGACGGACAAACGTGTGTGACGACCGATCGCGAGGGGCGTTACGTCTTGCCCGTGACCGATCCGACGGCCGAGTTCGTCTATGTATCGACGCCGGCGGGGTATCTGCCCCCCGACAGTGCGGGCATTCCACGGTTCTATCGGGCGATCGACCGCGCGAAGCCGCAACGGCATGACTTTACCCTCCGCCGGAATCCGAAGGATGATCAGCGTCATTTGCTCGTCGTACATGCCGATCCGCAGTTTTTCAGCGAAGAGAATTTCGCCTCGTACGTCGATATCGTCGCCGATTGCCGGCAAACCATCGACGCGTACAGGCAGGGTGATGTGTTCGGCATCGATTGCGGCGATCTCGTGGGCGACAAGCCGCAGCTTTATAACCGATACATCGACGAGCTGAGCCGCACGGGCGTACCGTTCTACCGCGTGCTCGGTAATCACGACATGCACTACGGAGGCCGCACCGACGAACTGTCGACAGCCACCTATACCCGTCATTTCGGGCCGGCCTACTATTCGTTTAACCGTGGCAAAGTACATTATATCGTACTCGACAATGTTTTTTACATCGGCCGCGATCATTTCTACATGGGCTATATCACTGAAAAAATGTTTCGCTGGTTGGAGCAGGATTTGTCGCATGTGCCTGCGGGAAGTACCGTCTTCGTGGCGATGCATATTCCGGCGCGACTGGCCGAGAACCTCGAACCCTTCACGTATTCGAACGAGCAAATGGGCGGACAAACGATCAACGCGCAGGGATTGTTCGAACTCTTGAAGCCTTATCAGGCGCATATCCTGACCGGACACATGCACTACAATAAGAATATCGTACACTCGCCACAACTGTACGAACATAACACGGCGGCCATCTGCGGTACGTGGTGGCAGGGAGCGTATTGCCTCGACGGTACGCCGCTCGGTTACGGGGTGTACGAGGTCGACGGCGACCGGGTAACGTGGTATTTCAAGAGCGCCGGTCATCCGCGCGACTATCAGATGCGTGGTTTTCCGGTCGGAGCCAATACGGAATTTCCCGACGACGTGACGGTGAACATCTGGAACTGGGATGCCGGATGGAAGGTCGAATGGTACGAGGACGGACGCCGTCAGGGCGAGATGACCCGTTTCGACGGCATCGATCCCGAAGTCGTAACCATGTGTGCCGACAAAGAGCGGTTGAGGTTTAAATGGATAGCACCGATTAAAACGGCGCACATGTTTCGGGCGACGCCCGCCTCACGGCAATCGACCGTCGAAATCGTAGCCACCGACCGATTCGGAAACCAATATAAAACAAGTATACAACCGACAAAAAACAAGTAAACAAAGGAAGAGCCATATCTTGCCGAAGCGGAATAAACGTCATACGCAAACGCTATGCCGATCTGCTCGTGCGTCGCGCCGGCACGAAAAAAGACGAGCAGCCGTAAGAAAAAACGACCGCAAGCAACGGGGCGGGGAAGTGCCCGCCCTATACGGAAAGGAAGGTGAACACATGGAGGCCGGATTGAAACAGCAATTTTCGATCCGGCCTCTTCGCTATCCTCTCGTGTGATGGATGTACGTTTTTTATCTGAAGGATATATTATTTTTGTACAGTTACAAACTTTAGATGTGTGTTAAAATCAATAGATTCGAATCTTACAAAGGTATATAAAAACCAATTATTATTGGTACCTCCCCATCCAAAGTTAAAATGGAAATAATCATCTTCTCTCTCATTTAAAATTTTTCCCACAGGTATATCTTCATATGGAAATAAATTGAAATCAAATCCTCTCTCTGCAACTTCTGTGCGGTCCATAATGTATCCACGTGTTAATGTTTTTAATCCATCAGCTATCCATGAGTGTCCGTCAAGTGGGATGATAACCTGTTTTTTGAATCCGCTCATAATGACAGGCCGTTTTTCTTTGAGTTCGTCAAAAAGAATATAAGCCTTATTTGGTAAATTATATGATTTGGCATCATATCCAATTTTTTTTAGAAAAGTAACTTCTCTATAGTTTAAATCTGTAATAAAATTTAGATTTGCCCAATCCGGGTAACTACCACCTTTGTGATAGGTCATTTTTACTCCACTTCCTACAGTTCGAACGAACCTACTTATTTCCGGCTTTTCACTACGGTTAACTTTGTCCCAATTCCAACTCTCGCCATCCCATTTTCTATAGTGATTAAGTATCTGTCCCACTGATATAGCAACGCATCCGGCTGGGTAATGATGAGGGCAATTGTCATTGTAAGGAAAGTCCTGGTGCCAATTTGTTTTTATAATCGGTTCAGCAAAGACTTTTGTTACGTCTGTGTCGTGTAAATAGTTAAGTATTTCTCTTCTTTGTGATTCTGTCAGAGAGCCGACCTTTATTTTTAGTAGTTTTTTTATGTACTCAGGGAATGGTCTATTAATCAAAGAACGTAACTTCGGAGCATTCTTATCTGCGATTTCTTGCTTTAAAAGACACTCCATCGTATAGTCTTTCCATAGAGATAAGACGCCTGAGTTGAGTTTTTCTATTGGTAAATTGTCTTTTTCCGAAAATGCAAGAATTCTTGAACTGTGTCTTTTAATCGGATTTATGATGACGAATCCACCTTTTTTGTAATTAAAAACATACAAATTAATGCTGTCTAAAGCCTTTATTGTATGTGTGCTGGATGAGAGAATCGTATTTATTTCGCCCGATTTTAATTTATTTACACCATCTAAGGTGTTGAAGAAATCATTAGCTAACTTTTTTGCTTCGTCTAAAGAATAGTTCTCGTTGTTAGCTTCTGTCAAAAGAGAAGGCTTTTCCTTTACTTGATCATGAGTTATTACATCATCATCCTTACAAGAGGAAAAGATAAAAGTAATAACAAGAGACAGACTAAATAAGTAAATTGTTCGCATTTTCATAACTGTTTTAATTTAAATTTATTTAATGTTGAAATGTATTCGATGGCCAGCCATTTTACTCATTAACAATAAAGTTATTTGATGTGCTCCGGAAGTATGTTTGTTTTTGATTTCTGCTTTATATACAGGCTGATTATCTTTCGGATTATCGGATAAATTCGTAATATACATGAAACTTGAATTTATTGATTTTACGAAAATTGTGTCAGGTTCAGGAAAATACGTTACATATAACAATGAATCATATGAGTTATGTATCGGATATTTTTTTTTATGATATATAAAGTAAATTTCGTCCGTATCAATAATAATGCCATTGATTCTATTAAAACCCTTCGTTTGGATATAAATGGTGGTATCAGTTCCTCTTTCGATGACATATTCCGTACCGGATAAAATATCGAAATCATCGATTTTATCATAACACGACGACAACATCATACATACGACAGCCCCCACCGTCATACCGATTTTCCATGTTCTTTTCATTACCTTTATCCTTTCCATTCCATTTCGTATGTTAAATGAACTTTTTGTGAGTGCAAAGGACGGTCGTTATGTGGTTATGGACAATCCCTAATAATTGGTATTTTTTGTCTTGTTATCCCTATTTTTGGCTGTTTGATTTTCTCTTTTTGTCTGAACTTATCGGCTCTTTTGTGAATTTTTATCGTGTGTAATCGGACGTTTAGTTGTTGAGATGTTTGTTTAGTATTCAGCCGTCAGCGTTCAGCCAACTCAACAATTCAACATCTCAACAACTAAACAATAAACAACTCAACATTTATTTCCTCAGGCTTACAGCCTTCCGACGGGATGTGATGCCTTTTCCCCAACGCTTCGCATTGGGCTTTGAATCTACTTACCTCAGAACAAGTACATGTATCAAAAGTGGCGTAAATCATGAAAGAAAAAAGAAACGATAAGAACAAAACAACTGTCAACCTTTTTCAGGACAGGACACAGCCATTTCATCCGGCGAAGCTTTACAGCTTCTTTCCGTGAGACGGAGACCAGTTTTCCTTTGCCGTTTGAGATTTCTATAGGCATGACAAAGTATCGCCTGTTGTATGCTTTCTGTTTGATGTCTGCCATGCGGATTGCAAGGTGAAGCCGGAATGCGTGATGCGCATAATCCAGGTATTGCTTCATGTACTGTATCACGATGTTCTGTTTTTTTGTAGCAAAGGTATGGAAGAACAAGCGTGTTCAGGGATTTACGAGGGGAAAACCTTTCAACCAAACGGATATAGCAGGAAACAGTAGGCGCTTTCCAAAAAAGTTTGTATCTTTGCAACTGAAAATTAGTTCCTCGTTGTATGAGCCAAAAAGAAAAACTCGTAAAAAGAATACGCAAGCTCCCGAAAGATTTTACTTTTGACGAGCTACGAAGTCTATTCGCCTACTTAGGATTTGAGGTGGAGAGTAAAGGGAAGACCTCCGGATCGCGAATCAAATTCTACAATAAAAAACAATAAATGCAATATTTGGCCCATAAGCCACACCCCTCGAGTGTGATCAAAGAAAAAGCACTAAAGGACATACTTGGATATTTAATAAATAACAAACTGATATAAAAAATGGAAACACTTCGTTATAAAGGATTTGTAGGAAGTATAGAAGCCGAACTTAAAGACAATACGTTATACGGCAAAGTCTTGGGGCTTGATGCAAAAACAATGATAACTTATGAGGGTAGCACACTCTCCGAACTAAAAAAAGATTTTCAGAATGGGGTAGATGACTATATAGCCCATTGTAAGGAGCATAATATACCCCTGCACAAATCTTACAGTGGTAATTTCAATATCCGAATCCCCTCCGATTTGCACGCCAAAATAGCGGCGACTGCCCAAAGCGCAGGGTTGTCACTGAACGCATTCATAAAAGACACTCTGTCAAAAGCCGTGATGTGAGTATCTGTAAACAAGATAAAAACAGATCATAAAACATTTATGGAAAGGTTCAAGGCTTTTATGGATGTTTCTGCAAGCGTAATTTTTCAAACATATCATGGTTTTCGTTTGTTTTTGCTACCCCCTGAAAACGAACAAAGGTTCTACGATTACTCGTAAAACCTTTGATTACCATTTGTTTAAGTTTAGAGCGGCAAACGAGACTCGAACTCGCGACCCTCAGCTTGGGAAGCTGATGCTCTACCAACTGAGCTACTGCCGCACGATTAAACTTGCAGGCGCAAAAGTACATTATTCTTTTCGTTTTTTTGTATTTTTGGCGAAAAAAAAATCGGATGCAGAAATTAATATTAGTCAAGGTAGGAGGGAAGATCGTTGAAGAGGAGGCCTCGCTGAACCGATTATTTGCTGATTTTTCGAAGATTAATAGTTTGAAATTACTTGTTCACGGCGGTGGTCGGATGGCGACGGAAGTAGCCGGACAATTAGGGATAGAAAGCCGAATGGTCGAAGGGAGGCGTATTACGGATGCTGCGATGCTCAAAATCGTGACTATGGTGTACGCCGGATGGATCAATAAAACCGTGGTGGCACGCTTACAGGCCTTAGGCATTGATGCTATCGGGCTCACGGGAGCAGACATGAACATAGTACGTTCAGTCAAACGACCGGTCGAGCAGATGGATTACGGTTTTGTTGGTGATGTAAAAGAGGTTCGCCTCGACATGCTACACATGTTGCTTATGCAGAAGATTGTACCCGTCGTTGCACCGATTACCCACGACATGAACGGTCAACTGCTCAATACAAATGCCGACACAATCGCTTCCGAACTGGCTAAAGCCCTGGCCAACCGATTCGACGTGACCTTAATTTACTGTTTCGAGAAAGATGGCGTCTTGCGCAACCAGGACGATGAAGAGAGTGTGATTCCGTTGATGGATCGGACCTTATTCAACACATACAAAGAAAATGGAATCATTCAAGGGGGGATGATTCCCAAGCTGGAGAACGCCTTCAAAGCCGTCGATGCCGGAGTGAAAGAAGTGATTATTACGAAAGCCACCTCACTGGGCAAAAACAGTGGAACCAGAATAAGTTAATAATTGTTGTCCATTCCATTCAACCTTTCGAGAGTTTCTGTATCAGATCGTTTTTTTTATACTGCGTAGATAGCGCATGATTCGGGAACGAAATTTGGGTTGATACCAGAAAAAAAACTGACGCTGTGCAAGTTTTTCTTCTTTCGTTCGGGCACATTCGAGCTTCTCGAGCGTGTAAGGATGAAAGCCGGTGTAAAAAATCTCCGTTGCCACCGTCATGGGAGTAGGAGTGAAGTCCTGAACCTGTTCGAGATGAAAGTTATGCCGCTTCGTTTTAATAGCTAACTCTGCCATATGAACAGCCGAACATCCGGGATGACTTGAAATAAAGTATGGAATCAGTTGTTGTTTCAAGCCATTCTCTTTGTTGATGCGATCAAATATTTTACGGAATGTTTCGAACTGTGCGAATGAAGGTTTTCGCATCACCTTCAATACATTTTCTTCGGTATGTTCGGGAGCCACTTTCAGACGTCCTGATACGTGATGCTTGATCAGTTCTTCGGTGTACTCCCGCGCCGCTGTACGTAAAGTTTCGTTATCATACGGATGCAACAGCAAATCGTACCGTACGCCACTTCCGATAAACGTTTTCTTGATACCGGGCACTTTATCGGCCTCCCTGTACAACTCGAGCAAAGGAGCATGATCGGCATTTAGATTTTTGCATACGACGGGATGAATACAGGATGGCTTTTTGCATTTCCGGCAGATATGTTCGTCCTTGCCTTTCATCCGGTACATATTGGCCGAAGGCCCGCCTAGATCACTGATATACCCCTTGAAACCGGGCATCTCTGTGACAGCCTTCACCTCTCGCAAAACAGATTCTTTACTGCGCGAAGCAATAAATTTCCCCTGATGCGCAGAGATGGTACAGAACGCGCATCCACCGAAACATCCGCGATGGATATTAACGGAGAATTTGATCATTTCGTAAGCGGGAATGACCTTATCTTTATATTTAGGATGCGGCAGACGAGTGTAAGGCAGATCGAACGAGGCATCGATTTCGGCAGTCGTCATCGGAGGATACGGCGGATTGACAACAATAGACCGTTTCCCCGTCTGCTGAATCATCCGCGATGCTTCGTGTTTATTCGATTCTTCTTCAATGATGCGAAAATTCTGTGCCTGCTTACGTTTATCCTTCAAACATTCTTCGAATGAAAACAGACGGATATCTTCCGTTCCTACAGGTTCATGATGAGGGGTGATATACGCTGTCTGTGGGATGTCCCTGATCGTCTGAAACGGAATGCCTTGCTTAAGGAGTCGTGCCAGTTCGCAGATAGGTTTTTCTCCCATTCCGTAGATAAGCAGATCGGCCGGACTGTCTGCCAAAATACCCGGTCTCAGTCGGTCTTGCCAATAGTCATAATGTGCCAATCGGCGCAGTGATGCCTCGATTCCACCGAGGACGACAGGTACTTCCGGAAATAATTCTTTCAAGATCTTTGCATAAACAATACTCGGATAATCAGGACGTAATCCCGGTTGATGATTGGGAGAATAAGCATCATCACTACGCAAACGTTTGTTCGCCGTATAATGATTGACCATCGAATCCATCGCCCCCGGAGAGACTCCAAAGAACAACCTGGGGGTACCTAATTTCTTGAAATCCCGATAGTCTCCTCGCCAATCGGGTTGCGGAACAATCCCCACACGCAGCCCTTCGGCTTCGAGTATACGCCCAATTACCGCAGCACCAAACGAAGGATGATCAACGTATGCATCGCCGCTGAAAAGGATCACGTCCAGACAGTCCCAGCCGCGTATTTCCATTTCTTTTTTAGTTGTCGGCAGCCAGTCGGTGAGTCGATAGGCCTTCATTTGGTTTTTCCTTTCCATACGAAACAACCGGGGAAGGAAAGCGAAATATCATGTTCAAACAATCCGAAAACGGCTGATCCTGAACCTGACATAGAAGCATAAACAGCTCCCTGAGCATAGAGTTCATCTTTAATTTCTCCGATCATCGGGAAGTGCGAAAAGACACTCGTTTCAAAATCATTCTTTAAGACATCTTTCCACTCCGATACGGGGAGTCGAATAATTTCGTCCAATGAATGCATCGGTTGCGACGGTTTTACCATAGAATATGCGTCTTTGGTCGATACGAATACATCCGGCTTAACGATGTATAATGTGTATGAGCCGAGAGACAAATCGATGGGTTCGAAAATATTTCCGATTCCCGATGCTTTCACGGGACGGTTACGGATGAAAAATGCGCAATCTGCTCCAATGCCGGACGCTATTTCTTCCAATTCATCGTCCGAGACCGACAGCCGGTAATATTCGCTGACCAGCTTCAGCATGAAAGCAGCATCAGCCGATCCTCCACCCAATCCTGCACCGAAAGGAATCGCTTTTCTGAGATAAACGGCTAACGGTGGAATCGTATATTTTTTTCGTAATGATCGGAGCGCTTTGAGTACTAAATTATTCTCCGAGTCCGAATCCAACGTCATCCCGGAACATCGGAGAGAATCGGTTTCAGCCCCAACAATCTCCAAGGCATCGCAAAGCGGAACCGGATAAAAAATCGTTTCGAGGTCATGATATCCGTCCGGTCTTTTCCCGACAATGGACAATCCTAAGTTTATCTTAGCATTTGGAAAGCAGATCATGGAGTTATCCGTTCAGTCGGTTTTGTGAAGGTTTGTTTCGTCGTCGATTACCTTTCGGACGTGATGATAAGTTGCCTTGCTGTTGCCCTCCGCTTTTCCGATGGCGATTGCCATGTGATGACTGTCCGCCTCGACTACGCGAACGTGAACGGCTGTATTTCTCAGGCTCGTATGCAGGCGCTTCGCCTAAATCGGCATCAAGCGGGATCTTATAAATTTCTTTCTCCAAAAACGTCTCGATCTCTTTGAATTTCGCTTGCTCCTGCTGTGAGACAAACGTGATCGCCAGTCCTTTGCCGTCTGTTCCCCGAGCCGTACGCCCGATACGGTGTACGTAATCTTCTGGGTCATTGGGTATATCATAATTGATGACAAGTGTAATGTCATTGATATCGATACCGCGTGCAACAACATCCGTTGCAACAAGTACTCCGATACGTCCGTTCCTGAATTCTTTCATCACCTGCTCACGCTCGCTTTGCTCCAGGTCGGAATGCATCGCCGCAACGTTGAAGTGAAGCCGTTTGAGCGCGGCGGTCAATTCCTTCACTTTCATCTTCGACGATGAAAAGATAATGACGCGTTCAGGTTGTTTTTTTGAGAACAATTGCTTTATGATCGGCATTTTATGTGCTTCGTAGCAGATGTATGCCGTCTGCATGATAGAGGCGGGCGGCTTGGAAATGGCAATTTTGATCTCTTCCGGTTCTTTGAGGATGTTCTGAGCTAAGGTCCGGATTTTAGGAGGCATCGTAGCCGAAAACATAATAATTTGACAATCATGCGGAAGTTTCTTATAAATCTGCATAATGTCATCGTAAAATCCCATATCGAGCATCCGGTCTGCTTCATCAAGAACAAAGAATGACGTCTGCGACAAGTCGACACTCCCCATATTCAAATGGCTGATAAGACGTCCGGGGGTTGCAATCACAATGTCGCTTCCCATCTGTAGACCGCGCTCCTGTTGAGCATAGGCGATGCCGTCGGTTCCTCCATAAACGGCCACAGCCGATACCGGAACAAAGTAGGTGAAACCATCGATTTGCTGATCGATCTGCTGTACCAGCTCACGGGTAGGTACCATAATAACCGCATTGACGGCATCCTGTGGATAGTTCCCATCATTCAGCTTACTGATGATGGGCAGCACATAAGCGGCTGTTTTTCCGGTACCTGTCTGGGCACATCCGATAATGTCTTTTCCTTCCAATATCGGAGGAATGGAAAGTTCTTGTATGGGAGTCATTTCTTGGAAGTTCATAGCCTCCAGACCATCCAATACGGCATCACCAAGGTTCAGTTCGTCAAATCTCATGTTGTTCTGTTAATCAATATGAATATGTTTGATCAAATAATTGTTTGTTCGGTTGTTCTTCTTCTGCCGGAAACACCGGAGACACCGGAGTCGCGGGATACATTGTGCTCTCTTCTTCCGATACCGGCTTGAGCGTTTCATGAGGCATGCCTTCTACTGTTCCAACAGATTCTTTCGCATGACTGCTGTCTGTCGTTGAAATGGGGACCGAAGTGCGCATTTTCGTTGTCGCCGGTGAGATGACATGATAATACTTCCGATAGATATGATCAAATGTTCCGTCTTTTCTCATCCGCGCAAACCAGTGGTTCAGACTGTCCAATAAGTCCGGTGAATACTTGCGAACAGCCCATGATTGCAACTGAGTAAAACTGATGTCGGTATCGATATCGATTTCGGGATATTGTTTCTTCGACAGACGGGCAATCTGTTGATCGCAAACCGCATAATCAATATCTCCTTTGGCCACCATAATGATCAACTGTTCGGAAGAATAAAGCGGTTCTTCAACGATATGAATCGTATCGGCAATCTCGTATTGAAGATTTTGCAGACGCAAAATGGCGGGTGAGTTTTGGGGTACGTACAATATCTTTTTGGCCAGCTCCAACTGGTTACGAAGTGGCTTTATTCCTTGATTGATCGCGGCTTTACGTTGCACCAATACCTGTTTATTCAATACGATTGGTTCGACAAACAAATAATGTTTCTTCAGTTCGGTTGTCGTAGGAATATTACGGGCGATGACATCATACCGGTTGTTTTCCAAACCTTCAAAGCTCTTATCAAGGCTCATTTCAAGATGTATCTCGACTTCCAATCCCGAATATTCGGCCAGCTTCCTGCACAATTCATACTGAAATCCCTGCAAGGTATCGCCCGACATGAAATAGCCGGATTGATTGTATTCCGTAACAATACGCAGCACGCCGTCTTGTTTGATTTCATAGTAATCGCGAGGTGAAATATTGAACTTCATGCGAAGTATCAAACTCCCCATAATCGCTAATACGATAAGCAACAGGATTATATAGATAATGAGTAATTTGCGTGAGAACATACGTCAATTATTAAACTTTACGGCTACCCCCAACTTAACAACCATAGGATTGATCGGATAATGAGGCATTGAAAAATAATTCGGAGACGCAAATAATTTGCTTATGTTATATCCTGTTACAAAGAATCTTGCCTGTTTGAGATGAAAATTAACATAGGCATTCACTAACGGATAATTACCGATTTTAATGTTATCCTGATTGATGAACTGTTGCGTAGCCGGCTCATAATATGGAGCGTAATATTCGGTAAAATAATGCACATCGGCTCCCATCTGTACCATCAGGACCTTCGCAAGTCGAACCGTTATATACATATTCGAATAAAGCGAAAGTTGAGGCAAAGCCAAGACCTGCTTATTGCTGCTGGTCTGATAGACGAGTTCGTTATCCCATCCAAAAGCCTTGAATCGAAAGTCTTGTCGTAGACGCGCCGTAATCACCTGCAGATTGCTCCCAAATTGTTCAGGAAGACCTTGTTTGTTGAAGAAGATATGATTCTGAATGCTTTCAACTCCAGCCGACAAACGTGTGCGCGTTTGTTCCCAACCCACAGTTCCCCCTACATAGACACGCTGTGTATTCTTCAGATCCTTGTCCCAAAAGAAATAACGACTGCTGTAATGACGTTGGAGAAACGCGGGACGCAAATTTTTGATGTATCCGTCTGCCTGAATAGAAGCCTCTTTTTTAAAGAGTCGAAACCGTGTTTTGACAAGTCCCGTCAAGCGAAACTCTCCGATATCATCACCTAACACGCAGAGTTCACCGCGTCCTTGATAGGTGAGGAGACTTCCGCGTCGTTTAGAGAGTTCAGCACCTAAAAAAGTAGCATATTCATCGTACTTTTGCATGTTGCGGATAGCTCCTTTAGCTGAGTCTCCGGGCATTTTGAAGTTTCTTTTCTCAAAGCTAACAAAAGCCGTCAGACCAAATTTAGCCCAATCCTGAAATCCCTCACGCAACGAAAGAGCGACCGTATTTTTCAAATTCCATGCTGACGAAACATCATTGGGGACACGCCCGACCGTATCGTAGCGGTTCACGTAGCACGTATCGATCCCCATATCTTTGGAAATAAATCGTCTGCGAAAATCTTCATATTCGACGGTATGAATAACGCTGGCCACAGGCACGAAGACTTCGTTGGCATGAATATCTTCTGCTTCCTCCTGCTCTTCAGGACGACCGGTTGAGTTTTTCTCTTCTTCTTCCTGTTTCTTCAACGCTTCACGTTGAGCGTCTTTTTCTTGTTTTCGTTTGGCTTCGCTCTCGGTCATCTCGCGGTAAAATCCCAAATTATAACGGTGCGTAAGGAAAACGTTTTTACCACGGATACGATTCCATGTATTTGTAAACCGTGTCGGATACGATTTGCTGTCGACCCCGCGACGCCCGTCTTCAAAATCATCCGGCGATGTAATATACCGGTCATCTGTCAATCCGCCATTTTCATTTTGGATGAAATTAAAATTACGGAGATGTACGTGTGCCTCATAACGGTCCGATAAGTAGTTTCCGAACAATCTATAAATGAGTAGTTTGTTGTTATTTGACGTATATTGTCCCCGACTGTAGATATAATTAAAATCTACACCGGCATTGATTTTTTTCCCGAAATTGCTTGTTAACACGCCTTTCAGCTGTTCTTCACGTTTGGTAGAACCACCGGCACGTGTATATAAGATATGTGTATAAGGTACCTTAACATCATAGAAATATCCGTTAGAAGGAGTAATTATATCTCCGTCGAAAGCATCTGCAAAAATAAAATCGCGTTCTTCTTTTCGTTCGCTGAAGATACGACTCTGCCAGGGTGACCCGATATTTCCGGTATAGGCGCCGGCTATTCCTCTCCCTTCCATTAACGTGCTGTTTGCTGTATTCAGACGATTCGTATCCATCGGAGCAAGAATCCGTTCCCCCAGTTTCTCGGTCAAGTGATAGCCGTTGATGCGTCTGATGCCGATATGGGCGCTATCGGGAACGAATAAACTGTCCGGAAGTTGTGCCGCGTTACGTGCCGTAAGAGAGAATCCTCCCCTGCGGCCGCTGCTGCGCGATCGCTCTTGTGCGAATGCAGTCGTTACACACAGCAGGCATAACAATAAACCATATAACCTGTGTCTCAAATCGAGGCACAGGTACAGGATGAAATAGACACAATGCCTTCGATTCACACCTTTTGGATCAGTTCCATACCTTTTTTGATGGCAGCTTCATTGGCCGGAATCAAAGTATGATGTCGTTCGGGAAGCGTCTTTTTCAGACCGAGAAGCACGCTTTCCAGTTTTACCATCGGAACGACTTTGAGGAGCCCGCCCAACACGATCATGTTGAACGTCTTTTGCATATTCAGTTCCGTAGCCGTATCCATCGCATCAATACGGTACACATTGATATCCGTGCGTGTGACCGGCTTATGAATTCCATATCCGTCATAAATAAGAATGCCGCCTTTCTTCACTTTCGATTGGAATTTATCCATCGAAGGTTGGTTCAGAATCACGGCAATATCGTATTCGTTCAATATGGGGGAACTGATCCGTTCGTCGTTCAGGATCACGGTCACATTGGCTGTTCCGCCACGTTGTTCCGGACCATAGGAAGGCATCCATGTTACTTCTTTATTTTCCATGAGTCCCGAATAAGCGAGAATTTTTCCCATCGATAACACACCTTGTCCGCCAAAACCTGCTATAATTATTTCGTATTGCATATCTTGTCTGCTACTAATCGTTATACATTTTTCAAGTCTCCCAAGGGATAGAAGGGGAACATGTGTTCTTCCATCCATTTGTTCGACTCAACCGGTGTCTTTTTCCATCCGGAAGAACAGGTGGAAACAAACTCTACCACCGATGTACCTTTGCGAGCCATGGAGTTTTCAAAAGCTAACCGCAGCATCTTTTTGGCTTTCTTGGCAGCTGCCGGGGTCTGTACGCTTTGACGGGTAACTAAACACGTCCCATCCAATTGCGCCAGTATATTGCCGATTCGTAGAGGATATCCGTTCAGTCCCACGTCACGGCCATGAGGACAGGTGGCCGTAGGCATTCCAACCAAGGTTGTCGGAGCCATCTGTCCGCCCGTCATCCCATAAATGGCGTTATTTACAAAAATAATCACGATATTTTCGCCGCGATTAGCGGCATGAATTGTCTCAGCTGTTCCGATGGCAGCCAAGTCACCGTCACCTTGATACGTAAAGACCATCTTATCGGGGTTCACTCGCTTTACGGCCGTAGCAACTGCCGGTGCACGTCCGTGGGCTGCTTCAATCCAGTCGATATCGATATAGTTGTAAGCAAATACTGCACATCCGACAGGTGAGATGCCGATCGTCTTTTCTTCCATTCCCATCTCCTCGGATACTTCGGCGATCAGTTTATGGATAACGCCATGACTGCATCCCGGGCAATAATGCATGGAGTTATCATTCATCAATTTGGGCTTTTTATAGACCAAATTTTCCGGTTTGATTATTTCTATTGTTTCCATTTTTGAATATTCCGTAAGTTTTTTAACCCAAAAATCTCATAAGATATTGTACTATGCGTAAAAGAATAGCGATTCCTCCACATATCAGGAACGGCAAATGACTATCTTTCACGGTAAAATAGAGGATGCCGGCTACAATCGTCAACACCATAAACAGCAGGGTAAACAGTTCGTCTAATCGGTCACCTCGTTTCATCACTTGCTAAATTACATCAGTTTCTCTTCAACTGCTCTCAGAATTTCGTCCGGAGTGAAAACGATGCCACCCAACCGGCCGAAATGCTCGACTTTGACACGTCCGTTCACTGCTAAACGTACATCTTCGACCATCTGTCCGGCATTCAGCTCTACGGAAAGCATCCCTTTCACTTTATCGGCATAACGGGCAATCACCTGAGTTGGGAACGGCCACAAAGTAATCGGACGGATCAAACCGAGTCTCAATCCTTGACCACGTGCTATTTCAATCGCTTTCTGGCAGATTCGTGCCGATGAGCCGAATGCTATCAACAGATACTCCGCATCTTCGCATTTATATTCTTCATAGCGTACTTCATTTTTCATTATCCGGCTGTATTTTTCCTGAAAGTGTAAGTTCTTCTTTTCCATGATGACCGGATCCAACTCCAAAGAAGTAATGATATTGGGTTTGCGACTGCCCGTTTTTCCGGTAGCTGCCCAAGGTGATTCTTTCGCAATCTCTGCCTCCGTTTTTCGCGGACGGAATGGGGGAAGCACCACTTTTTCCATCAACTGGCCAATCATACCGTCGGTAATGATGATCGCCGGCGTTTGATATTTGAATGCAAGATCGAAACCGAGTCCGACAAAATCGGCCGTTTCCTGTACCGACGAAGGGGCAAGAGCAATCAAGCGGTAGTCGCCGTGTCCTCCCCCTTTCACCGTCTGGAAATAGTCGGCCTGGCTCGGCTGGATCGTTCCCAGTCCGGGGCCTCCACGCATTACATTTACAATCAGGCAAGGGAGATCCGATCCGGCAATGTAGGAAACACCTTCCTGCATCAAGCTCATACCCGGGCTGGACGATGAGGTCATGACTCGTTTACCTGTTGCAGCACCTCCGTAAACCATATTAATTGAGGCAACTTCACTTTCGGCTTGGAGTACCACCATACCCGTCGTTTCCCACGGTCTTTCTTCCATCAGTGTTTCCATGACTTCCGACTGAGGAGTAATTGGATAACCAAAATATCCGTCTGTTCCATAACGAATCGCTGCATGGGCCAACGCTTCGTTCCCTTTCATAAGTCTTACTTCTTCCATCGTGTTAATCCAGTTTTTTTCGATAGACAGTTAAACATCCGTCCGGACAAACCCATCCGCAATTTGCACAACCGATGCAGGCGTCCGACTCTTTCATGTAAACATAGTGATAGCCTTTGTTATTGACCTCCCGCGGATGCAACTCCAGCACATTGCAAGGACAGGCTACGACACATAAGTTGCAGCCCTTACACCGTTCTGTGTTGACCACTACCATTCCTTTTACTTTTGCCATAAATCCTTTATTTTTATCTACTGGAATGCAAAACTACGAAAAAAAGAATAAAAAGCAAGTTAGAAGTTGAAAATATTGCGAGCGACGAAAAAAATCATCGCGATGGCAAAAAACATCCAGATATAAAGGTTTTTCTGCACTTTTAAAATCAGCGTACTATACGGATTAAAGAGTTGATAGATGCGAACACCCACCAACAGGATCACATACGGTATTGAAAGTAGAAGCAGGGGATTATAAGAAAAGGCGGTTTTTATGTCGGCATGAAGCAAAGCGTGAAGAGCCCGTTGCGAGCCGCACCCCGGACATTTCATTCCGGTGAGCATCAAAAACGGGCATTTGGGAAAAAGAGGGGAGCTGCTTGGATGAATGTGTGAATAGACATAGATTGCGATCAGGAAAACCAGAAAGAAGAAAATCCGGAAGATCATTTTATATCGAGGAACACGATACATGGTGTATGTATGATAAAGCCAATGGATGCGAAGCCTTCGTTTTGAAGAACTCCGCACATCCATAATTTACAGATCACCACTCATCGCAGCACCTACTCCGATGATAATAATGAATATAAGATAAAGGACCCATAGTACTCCCGCAACGATAGCACTCCAGATCGCCCATTTTTTTGCATCTTTCGAGGCCTTTTCCGCACCGGCATAGTCTCCGGCCGTATAAGCAGAGTTTACTTTCGTGGAATAGATGATCGATACAATACCTAACGGCATACAGCAAAGAACGGTAGAGAGAATTGCCCACACCAAATAATTCTCCGGCATCGGAGGGGCAGTCGTGTTCGAATTGCCGAAAGTGCCGCTGGTGGTCGAATAATTTGCGTTCTGTGAAATGTTCGTGTTATATTTCGGCTCTTTCTGATCATAATTCGAAGAAGTCGACCTCTCTTCTGCTACGGCAAACATGTCTTGTAATTCCGGCAATGTACGTGCCGCCACCCAATCCGGTAACGAACTGTTCCAAACCAAGGTGTCCGGATTAATCGGAGCGCTTTTCAAAGCGTCCAATGAGAAAGGACCTGTTTTGGTGTCCCCATTCAAATAGTAGTACTCTTTGTCCATTTTTAATTTTGTTTTTATAGTTAAGTAATATGTTTCCCAAAATCAACGATGATTTTGAGCGTACAAAAATACAGAAATTTACCGTACTACCCATGCATCGTTCAAGAATCCTGTAAAATTATTCCGAAAAAAAAAGAAAAAGCTTTTTTTTATACATGCGTTGAAGAAATTCGGAAAAACACACATCAGGTTTTCGGTGTCTCCGTTTTTTCCTTTTTGTTTTTTAGCGAAAGTCGTTCCAGCAGATATACGATGGCAAATCCCGCGAAAGCGAGTCCGATGGCTTCCCATAGCTGACGGTCGGGTAAAATATTCGTTTCGATTAATGGCTTGGCTACCCCGTGACGATCGATGTACGTCTCGATCGTCTCTTTCCACGGCCACACTTTATTCAATGAACCTAACATAAAGCCGCTCAGAATAGCGATGGTGATATCGTGAAAACGATGCAACGCATAAGAAAGTGCACGTGAGAACAACGAAATTCCGATCACGGATCCTCCGGCAAAAACCAATAAAACACTTATCCTAAGTGATTTGACAGCATCCATGATAAAGAAATATTTTCCCAGCAAAACCAAAATAAAGCTACCCGATATGCCGGGAAGAATCATCGCACAAATGGCGATGGCGCCACAGAGAAAGATGAACCATAGATCATTTGAAGTTTCGGCAGGTGTAGTGATGGTTATTGCATATGCTGCTACGGCGCCCGCTGCAAATGCGATCACCGTTTTTGCATTCCATTGAGCGACCTCCCGCGAAACAAACCAGATCGACGCCAGCACCAACCCGAAAAAGAAAGACCAAACCAGAACCGGCTCCTGTACCAGCAAATAAGTAATCAGTTTAGCCAGAGAGAAAACGCTGAGTCCGATACCGGAGAGGATGGCCAGCAGAAAGTTTCCGTTGACGGCTTTCCAAAAGCGACTGAATTTCAGGGAGCAAAGCATTTTCAACGAAGTTAAATTGATGCTCTTAATCGAATCAATAAGTTCTTCGTATATCCCGACGATAAAGGCGATTGTCCCTCCTGAAACACCCGGTACCACATCGGCTGCCCCCATACCGATGCCTTTGAGCGTCAGCAGGGCATAATCTTTAAATGTGCGATTCATATCTTTAATTCAGATGATGTTTGTTCTTTACGAATTCCGCCGACAATTCGTCGGGAGGCAAAAGGAAAGGCTTTTGCAGACGTATATCTTGTGCATGCAGAAAATAAGTGTCCGGAGGCTGTTCGTTTTCCTGCATTTTTTGGGCGGCAAAAAACATTTTATAGATATACTCAGCCACCTTATCGCTCCTTTGATCCATTTGCGAGGAAATGTGGTGATTGGTTTTATACCGTGCTACTTGCGAGAGTATTTCCGACTTTCCAAGCAACTTATTAAATAAAGTATAGGCGCGTTTGAAATCGTCTGCTTTCAGGTAGCATTCCGCCAGGATCGGTTCGATATGGTCGGTGATATCTTTTTTGTCCGAGAGCAAATCCAAGTAGGCTTCGATTGCTTTCTCGTAATTTTCATTCATGAAGAGGCAATAAGCGCGTAATAATCTGACTTCTACATCATCTTCGTTGCAAGTAAGTGCAAAATCGAAAGAATGGATGGCTTCTTCATATTGTCCGAGATTGGAGAGTAAGCGTCCCTGTATATACCAATAATCTGCATTGTAGGGGTTTATATCGATCAACTCCCTGCATATTTGCAGGGCTTGTTGCAAATTCCCCGTCATTTCTTCATGATAACAAAGCTCCTCTTTAAGGACGATACTGTCAGGGAAGAGCTGAATCGCATGTTTGACAAGTCGGGAGGCCTCCTCATTTTTACCGACCTCACTCAGGAGAGGAGTAAGGTCTTCGTAGATCATTCTTAACTCTTCATCTACGGGATGTTGCTCAAGGAGTGCATCTGCCTCGTGATGGAGATCCATGACGTACAGACACTGCATTTTGAGCAGCAAAAGTTCAGGATCGTCATCATCACCGATACTTTTTATGCGTTCCAACGCTTCGGCATATTTTTCCCGATAAATATAAGCCTTACATTCTTTGATTTTGATGCCAATATTTTCAGGATGCAGCTTTAATCCCAGCTCAAGCGCCCGAATAAATTCGTCAAAATCATTCTCATCCTCGAAATATTCAAGTAGTTGAATGATTTCGTCTGCATCGAAATAAGCTTCCGTGCCTTTTTCGTGCATCTCTTTATATCGTTCCAATAAGGTCATGCGTCCCCAAAAATGAGTATGGATAGATTGTCTTTTTTATCAGCTGTTTACTTTTTTGCTCCATGTATCTTTCAACGACACCGTGCGATTGAAGATCAGTTTGCCATCACGACTGTCCGGATCGAGATTGAAGTATCCGATGCGCTGAAACTGAAAGTGATCATAAGGTTTGGCCTGTGCCAACTCTTCCTCTACGAAACAGTGGGTCAACACTTGCAACGAATCGGGATTGAGCAGTTCATGAAAATCTTTTTCTTTTTCTTCGGCCGGATTTTCTACGTTAAACAGACGGTCGTAAAGACGCACCTCGGCAGGTAACGCACGGGCGGCAGATACCCAGTGTATCGTACCTTTTACTTTTCTGTTGCTGTCGGGCATTCCGGTTTTCGTCTTCGGATCGTATTCGGCGTAAACTTCTTCCACTTCGCCGTCCGCATTCTTCTTACATCCCGTACATTTCACGATGTATGCACACCGCAGACGTACTTCCTGCCCCGGGGTCAGACGATAGTATTTTCTGTGCGCTTCTTCCATAAAATCATCCCGCTCGATATACAGTTCGCGCGAGAAAGCAATCTCATGAGTTCCGTCTGCGGGGTTCTCCGGATTGTTGACCGAAGTCATCATCTCCACCTGTCCTTCGGGATAGTTGGTGATGATCAGCTTGACGGGGCGGAGTACTGCGGCAACACGCCGTGCCGTAGCGTTCAGGTCTTCGCGTACAGCATGTTCGAGCAACGCTACGTCAATGATGCCGTCGTATTTCGTATAACCGATCAGATGGATGAAACGGCGAATGGAGGAGGGAGTGAAACCTCGGCGACGGTAGCCGCAGATCGTCGGCATGCGCGGGTCATCCCAGCCGTTTACTAACTTTTCTTTTACCAACTGAAGCAGTTTGCGCTTGCTCATCACGGTATAAGTCAGGTTCAGACGATTGAACTCCGTTTGTCGCGGACGGTAATCGCCGTCTTTTCCGCATTCGCTGTCGATCAGCAAGTCGATAAAATAATCGTATAGCGGCCGGTGTACTTCAAATTCGAGCGTACAGAGCGAATGGGTTACCCCTTCAAAATAGTCGCTTTGTCCGTGGGCGAAGTCGTACATCGGATAGACATTCCATGTTCTTCCTGTCCGGTGATGAGGCGTCTTAATGATTCGATAGATGATGGGATCGCGGAAGTGCATATTGGGCGAAGCCATATCGATCTTGGCCCGTAAGGTCATGGCACCTTCCTCAAAATCTCCGCGATTCATGCGGAGAAAAAGGTCTAAACTTTCTTCTGTCGGACGATTACGATAAGGACTGTCCGTACCGGCCTGCGTCGGTGTTCCTTTTTGTGCGGCAATGGCCTCCGCACTCTGCTCGTCGACGTATGCTTTCCCTTTTTGAATCAGTGAAACAGCAAAGTCGAAGAGTTGTTGAAAGTAATCCGAAGCATAAAAGATGTTTTCCCACCGAAAGCCCAGCCAGCGGATATCTTCCTGAATCGAATCGACGTACTCTACATTTTCTTTCGTGGGGTTCGTATCGTCAAAGCGCAGGTTGCACACGCCCCGATATTTTTCGGCGATGCCAAAATCAAGGCAGATGGCTTTGGCATGTCCGATATGCAGGTAACCGTTCGGTTCGGGCGGAAAACGCGTTTGAACCCGTCCATTGTTTTTTCTTTCGGACAAGTCTTTTTCGATGATTTGTTCGATGAAATTCAGGCTTTTTTTATTTTCTTCCAAAGGTGTATTTTCTGCCATTGCTGTTGATTTTTGATATCTTTTACGCTGCAAAGATAAAGATTAGCGCCTAATGTACAATGGTCTTTGGAATGAAGTTATCAACAGAGAAACATGTTTATTGCAGATGAAAAACCTTTTATCTGCTTTCATGAAGTCAAACAATCATGGAGTGTTGAGGTTCCGGTGTCGGAAACAAGTTGCAGGAAGTCGTCTTTAAGGCATGCAAAAAAAAAAATCACGGACGCTCTTCGGTAAACGACTGCCATCCCTGAGCTTTTAACGCAACCTCACCGCCGTCGCGCCCGACAAGACAATTTCCGAATGCGGCCTTCGTAATATGTCCGATGATTTTAATTCCTTTCAAAGCCTGCACCTGATCATGGTAAGACAACGGCACGGTGAAGACCAATTCGTAATCTTCGCCACCGTTCAATGCCGCCGTAACAAGATTCATATTAAATTCTTCAGCCATGACTGCCGTTTGATAATCGATTGGAATACGGTCTTCGTAAATGCGGCATCCCACTCCGCTTTGCGATGTGATATGAAGCAATTCGGACGATAATCCGTCAGAAATATCCATCATGGCAGTGGGGACGATGCCTGCTTCGGCCAATATCGCGATCACGTCTTTGCGCGCTTCCGGCTTGAGTTGCCGCTCAAGGATATATTCCTTTCCACTGAAATCGGGTTGAAAATCTTTTTCACCTTGGAACACGTTTTTTTCGCGTTCGAGCAACTGCAACCCCATATAGGCAGCCCCCAAATCGCCCGAGACACATATCAGATCGGTCTCTTTTGCTCCGTCGCGATAAACGATTTTTCCCACTTCTCCTTCGCCGATACAGGTAAGACTTAATGCCAGTCCGGTCAATGACGAGGAGGTGTCTCCTCCTACCAGATCGACGCCATACACGTCGCAGGCAAGCATGATACCGGCATATAACTCTTCCAGGTCTTCTACCGCAAAGCGCTTGGATATGCCGACCGACACGGTCATTTGTTTCGGTTGCCCGTTCATTGCATAAATATCGGAAAAGTTGACTACGGCCGCTTTATAACCTAAATGCTTCAAAGGAGTATAAGTAAGGTCGAAATGTACACCTTCCAGCAACAAATCGGTCGTGATGAGCGTCTGCTTGTCTCGGTAGTCAAGTACGGCCGCATCGTCGCCCACACCTTTCAGTGTGCTCTTGTTCCTTAGCGTGACAGCGTTTGTCAGATGGCGGATCAGACCGAATTCTCCCAATGTGGCGATTTCCGTTCGTTGCATGATTATGCGCTTTTTTATTGTCTTAAAACACGACTGCTTTCCATCGTGGAGATATGCTTCAAGATCGGTTCGTCGAATAAATTCCCCTTGTCGAACAGGAAAGAGACCTCAATCGGTACATAATACATGTGCGAATGCCATTCGAGCGGGAAATACGGATTGTTCCGAATGCGCACGGCGTCTTTCTCCGTACATACGATAAGTGCTTCGGAATTCATTTTTACGAATGAGGCGCTTATTTTTTTGACATCCTTTTTCTTGAAGTCATGATGATCGCCGAATGACATTACATTTACGTTCTGCGAGTGTTTCTTCATTTCTTCGATGAGTGGCGACGGATTGGCAACGCCTGTGAGCAGAAGCACTTCATCGTCTTTTCGAAGACTGCTTAAGGCTCGCGGGCCACATTCTTCCGGCCAGACCCCTTCCATTCGCAAATACGAGATGCCGGAAAAAAACACCTGTTGATGGGATTGCAGGTGCATATCGTCTTCCACGATCCGGCAATCGATAGGTTTTAATGTCGGATCACATTTACTGACCACAACAAAATCAGCCCGGTAGACACTGCTTGCCGGTTCGCGCAGCATGCCCACCGGAAATAATTTGTCTTTGTAAAACAAGTGATTATAATCCGTGACCAAAATCGATAACGACGGTTGCACATATCGATGCTGAAAGGCGTCATCGAGCAGGACGACCTGTGGTCGTTCGCTTTCGGTCATGGCCAACAAATGCTTCATCCCCCGGCGACGACTTTTGTCGACGGCCACGATAATCGAAGGATATTTACGTTTTATCTGGCAGGCTTCATCGCCTACCTCCTGACCGGTACAATGGTTGCCGGCCAAGACATACCCCGATGTCCGGCGCTTATACCCGCGACTGAGCACAGCCACCCGGTATTTTTTCGACAACAGACGTATCAGGTACTCGACCATCGGTGTCTTTCCCGCTCCTCCCATCGATAAGTTACCGATACAAATGACCGGAATCGCATATTGCTGCGAAGGCAACAAATTGATATGGAAGAAGAGGTTACGTATCCATACCACTATCCCATAGACCAGTGCAACAGGAAACCCGATATAATGCAGGCGATTTGATTTTGCCATTTTCGCTTCGCTCTTTTCCTACAACGGTTTCAGATCATAAGGTATACGTGCCTGAATACCGTATGTTGCTTTGACTTTCCGTAATGTTCTGAAATGCTCGTATTCGTCGCCCAGCATGTCTTTCACGACGGATTGCTTCACAACTTCGATCTGTTTCTCCAAAAGCTCCTTCAAAAAGTCGTGATCGGTCGATACTTCCATTATATTATAATTGTATATCTCGGCTAATTCACCCGCCAGCTCGACAGCGCGTTCAATACCGCCCAACTCGTCGACCAAGCCGATTTTAAGCGCCTGCTCTCCGGTCCACACACGCCCTTGCCCGATGCTGTCGATATCGGCTTTGCTCACGCCCCGCCCTTCGGCACATCGCGTCAGAAACGTATCATATCCACGCTCGATATAACCTTGTATCAACGCTTTTTCATCGTCCGTCATCGGGCGGGCGGGGTCGCCAAAGTCTGCGTATCTGTTGGTCTTGACTATATCGGTCGTTAACGCCAGCTTATTAAACAGTCCGGCTGTATTGGGGAACATCCCGAAAATTCCGATCGAGCCTGTCAGCGTATTCGGCTCGGCAATGATCTTGCTCGCACCGCTCGCAATATAATATCCTCCCGAAGCAGCCACGCTTCCCATAGAAACGACCACCGGTTTTTTCTTTTTCAATTCATACACCTGCTTCCAGATCTGTTCGGACGTATAAGCACTGCCACCCGGCGAATTGATGCGCAGCACCACCGCTTTCACATCCTTGTTATCGGCCAGTTTCCTCAGGTCGTCATTGATCTTTTCCGAAATACAGGGAAAATTACCGCTGTAAGGCGATGAAATAATCTGCTGCATGATCTCCCCTTCGGCATATACGATCGCAATCTTGTTACGATATTCCCGCTCGGTTTTCTTTACATTCTTCATGTTCGATAATCCGACGGTTTTCAGCTTGTCGCCCGTTTGACCGGATTGTTCGATCAAATATTTCTCCACTTCGCTGCGGTACTTCAGCTCATCGATTAATTTATACTCGACCGCTTTCTCCGGAGAAGCAAAAAACGCCCCTTCATCTGCAAAACGGTTTACATCCTCTACCGTGATATTCCGGCTCTTCGCAATCCCTTTGGTGATGTTACCCCAAATGGAGTTTTGATACGAGGTAATCTGTTCGCGATTCGCATCGCTCAATTTATCTGCGATAAAAGGTTCGACGGCTCCTTTGTACGTGCCCACCTTAAAAACCATCATCTCTACCCCGATCTTTTGTAACAGGCCTTTATAGAACATCGTCCGGGAAGATAGACCGGTCAGTCCCAAAATTCCCTGCGGGTTAAGATAGATTTTATCAGCCACCGAAGCCAGATAATACCCTCCTTGAGTGTAGTTATCGGCATAGGCGACGATAAATTTCCCGCTTTCCTTAAAATCCATCAGCGCGCGGCGAACGGCATCGAGGCTGGCTGTCCCTCCGGAAAACACTCCCATGTCCAGATAAATCCCTTTGACCGATTCCTGTTCCTTGGCGTGACGAATCGATTTCAATAAATCTCTCAACGACAAATCCGGTTCCCTGCCCGTTAACAAATTAGTAAACGGATTTTCTTCCGCCGACTCGCGAATATCTCCTTCAAATGCAATTTTAAAGACACTGTTTTCCGCTTTGGGTGTATAAACCGCCTGAGAATTTGAACTCAGACCGGCCACCATGCCGATCATAAAAACAATGGCGATCATTCCTGCCAACATCAGCCCCACGAAGAAGCCCAATGTGGAAGCAAACATCATTTTGAAAAATTGTTTCATCTTTTTCTTTTTTTATTTCAAATTGCCGACAAATATACACAACTTATTTATCTTTCGACCGTCTTCTTCCAGATTTTTCCGGATTTTACGGACAAAATATTACAAGACGAAAATTTTACCGAAGCCCCGATTTATGATTGTGGATCATGATCTGCAAATGATTGAAAAATAAATTATAAAGAAATGTTTACCGGAGATGACAAGGTTTTGCACACCGAATTCATTACTTTTGCGACCTGACGTGAAAATAATAAAATAGATGTCTGTGCAAAAACCTCTTTCTGCATTAGAAACAGAACCCGTCGGTTCGTTACTGACAAAATATGCCCTTCCGGCGATTATTGCCATGACGGCTGTGTCGCTATATAATATGGTCGACAGCATTTTTATCGGCCGGGGGGTAGGAGCCATGGCCATTTCGGGACTGGCCATCACATTTCCGTTCATGAACATTGCTGCGGCTTTTGGAGCCTTGGTGGGGGTGGGCGCCAGCACGATCGTTTCCGTCAGGCTGGGACAAAAAAATTACGGTGCGGCACAACAGGTGCTGGGGAATGTAGTGTGCATGAATATCGTCATCGGGGGAGTGTTTACCCTTGTATCGCTCATTTTTATCGATCCGATTCTGTATTTTTTCGGCGCCGGCGAGCAGACGATCGGATATGCTCGCGATTACATCGTGATTATTCTCTCCGGAAATATCATTACGCATCTTTATCTGGGATTGAACAGCGTACTGCGCTCGTCAGGACACCCGATACAGGCTATGATGATGACGGTAACGACTGTGGTGCTGAATACGGCATTGGATCCGCTTTTTATCTTTGTTTTCGGATGGGGCATTCAGGGAGCAGCTATCGCAACCGTACTTTCACAATGTGTAACACTGATGTGGCTGTTGTTTCTTTTCAGTGACAAAAAACGTCTGTTACATTTTCGGAAAGATATGCTCAAGCCACGCATCGGCATAGTCAAAGACATACTGGCTATCGGTATGGCTCCTTTCCTGATGCATCTGGCTTCGTGTATGATTGTGATTCTGATCAATAACGGTCTGAAGCGATACGGCGGCGATTTGGCTATCGGAGCCTACGGCATCGTCAATCGTTTTGCGTTTATGTTTCTCATGATTGTGATGGGACTGAATCAGGGGATGCAGCCTATTGTGGGGTATAATTACGGAGCATGCCGGATTAACCGAGTGCAGAAGGCTTTTCGGTTGACGGTCTTTTTTGCAACCCTCGTCACAACGTTTGCGTTTTTGCTGGCGCAACTCAAACCCGAATGGATTGTCCGCGTCTTTACGACCGATGAAGAATTGATCCGCTTGTCGGTCTACGGGATGCGTATCTCCGTCATGGTTTTTCCGCTGATCGGGGCGCAGATGGTGATAACCAACTTTTTCCAGAGCATCGGTATGGCGAAAAAATCCGTCTTCTTATCCTTGACACGCCAAGTGATCGTTTTAATTCCCTGCCTGCTGATCATGCCGAAGCTTTTCGGCATAGCGGGAATATGGATGAGTATGCCTGTCTCGGATACGGTCTCCGCTCTCGTATCGATAGCGATGATTTACGTACAGCTCGGGAAATTCAACGCCAAGCAGTGAAATCAACTACCTCTTATCCGTTTCCCACCGGATTCGCGAGCCGATAATTTGACCGATAACGGCCAGAGCGATGAAGAGCGGAATCGTCATATTCGGCGTATCGAGCCAGATACGCAAAGGTATGACTAACGGAAGAGAGGCGTGTATAATTACCCACCACATCAAACTCATCTTGCGGTATCTGATGCGATACCGGCCCAAAAGAAGATTGACCGCCAAGGTGACCACAAATACGATCGCAATATTCATACGTTACGGATAAACCGCCGGCAAAGATACGATTTTTGTACTGCTTTCTCGGGTTTCGGCAGGCGAACGCGCTCTTTGCACAAGAAAAAGAAAAGCCGCAAGCAAAATCGTTCTTGATCCGTTTTGCCTGCGGCCCTTATAGACCATGAATCGATTTTGTTGGTTTAGAGTCCCAACTGATTCATGATAAACTCGAATGTAAAGGTCCAGTTCTTAATACTCTGTTCCGTACTTTGACCGCTTCCGTGTCCGCTTTCGTAGTCGATGTGGAGGATAACCGGGTTGACTTGTCCGGGATTGTTTTGCACAGCCGCAACGAACTTTTTGGCATGCAGCGGATCAACGCGACTGTCGTTCGCACCGGTGGTAACCAGCATTGTCGGGAGGCTTACCCCCGCTTTGATGTTATGATAAGGAGAGTAGGGGAGAATCCATCCGAATTGTTCGGGATCGTCAGACGATCCGTACTCCGGAATCCAGTATCGTGCGATCAGGAACTTATGATAACGAAGCATATCCAATAACGGCACTTGGCAAACAATCGCCTTGTAGAGATCGGGGCGCTGCGTGGCGATGGCACCCATCAACAGCCCGCCGTTACTGCCGCCCATAGCAACCACTTTCTGCGGATTGGTATATTTCTCCTTGATCAGCCACTCTACGCAACTGTTGAAATCGTCGAACGTATTTTGCTTTTTGCCCAGCATCCCGTTCCGATGCCACGCTTCGCCGTATTCGTCGCCTCCGCGGATACCGGCACGTACCACCACAATGCCTTTTTCCAGCAACGGAGCATAGAAGCCTTGATATCCCGGCTCAATACCCGAATTGAAGCCGCCGTATCCGTTAATCAGCACCGGATTGTTACCATTCAGTTCGAGACCCTTTTTGTGGATCACAAATGCCGGAATCTTCGTACCGTCTTTCGAGGGATAGAATACGATTTTCCCTTCGATGCCGCTCATATCGATCGGCAGTTCACGTTGATAGTAGAGTCTCCATTTGAAGTCGGAGGGTGAAGCCACGAAGGTCTTCGGAGTCGATGTAAACGTATTCAAGCTGATGTAAAGAGAATCTTCTTCCCGGTTATAACTCATCCCGCCGACGTTTCCCACTTCGGGGAGTTCGATCTCGCGCAACCGTTTTCCGTCGAGATCGTAGAGTGTAAGGCGGCTCATAATGTCTTTTTTATCTTGTATGATGAGATGGTTTTTCGTGACGGCATAGCTTTGCATTACCGTTTCCGATTCGGGAATCAACACTTTCCAATCTTTATATTCGGGACTTGAAACATCGGCCGTCATCAAGCGGAAATTCGGCGCTTTGTCGTTCGTCAGGATATAGAGCTTATCGCCAATTGCTTCGGGATATGCGTTGAACTCTTTGCTTTCGTAGATCAGCTGTCCGGGCTCGTTCGTCCCCGTCTTGCGCATATACACTTTGTTGGAGTAGAAATCGCCTTCGCCGAAGAATGTTACATCGCCGTAACGGTTGTCGTAGATAAAATAATTGTTCTGTGCATCGGAGGTGGTGCCGATGAACTGCGCCTTTGCTATCGGATCGCCTGCTTTCCATCGGTACGTTTTAAGCGGACGCTGCGCATCGATATCTTCTTTCGAACGAAGAGTGAAATAAGCATGTTGCTGATCTTTTGTCCACTGAAATCCGAAGATGTTTTCGATCGGTTTGTGCAGTATCTTACCCGTTCGCGTATCAATAATGTAAGTCGTCGAAATCTCTGCGCCGCTCTTCTGTACACTGATGGCCGCACGGTTGCCGTCATACGTGTAACTCGTACCCGAGGTCGAGGTCTTTCCCGACGGGTCTAATTTGACCGGGTCCCAAATCAGCACCTTTTTCCCGTTGATCAGAGTGTAGATTTTGGATTGCATGTCTCCCTTTCTCTTAACGTTCTGGAAGACGCGGTTGCCAATCTTGTTCAGAGGCCCTTCATAATCCATGTCGATATACAAGGCGATGGCTTCGTGCAGTCCGGGATGCTCCTGCTGGGTCTGTTTGAGGTATTCGATACCGTAATCGTGCTGCGCTTTAGTCCATGCAACGACTTCGGGATTTTCCTTATCTTCGAGCCAGCGGAACGGATCGGTGATCACCACGTTATGCAACGTATCTTTTACGGGTTTTTGAAGAGTCACCGGGGGGCGAAACGCTACTTGAGCGTAAGAGGTCACTGTCATGGTCAAAGTAAGTGGAAACATGAAAAAATTCTTCATCTGCAATTGTATTTTTGAATAAGTTTGTTTTTGTGTGCAAACATAGATAAAAAAGCTGAGATTAAATATGGAAAAGAAGATAAATCTCGGACGCGGTTTTTCTTTTTCGGAGAAAATGATGTACCTTTGCATTTTCTAAACGATCCGAAGTGTCGGATATGGTTAAATCATAGAGGTGATTTTCAAATCATTTACTTTTTATAGAAGGGGCTGACCGGTTTTGACAGCGGGCAGAAGTGGTTTGTAAGCATGCAGTGCGTCGTTGGCCGGCACTTTAATCTCGGTTGATCCAATTTTAACTGGCGAAAATAACTACGCTCTCGCTGCTTAATCGAAGCACAGTAGATTGAAGCTTAATCCTTACACAAGGTGTTTGGACGAGACATCACCCGGAAGCCGTGGCTTCGAGGCAATCCGAACCGGTGGTGCAGAAATGTCGGAGATAGCTTGACGGATGTCCCGTACGGCAAGTGAAAATTCAGGGAATAAGGTTGCGGTGGGTGGCTTCGGTCTTGCCGCAGCACGAAAATGAAGGCGAAGATAAGCATGTAGAAAGCAAATTAGTTCCTCGTTTGGACGAGAGTTCGAATCTCTCCAGCTCCACATTTCGGGCGATCAGTCCTCCCGTCGTCTGTACTCTGTGGGGGTTACGCCACACACATTCTTAAATGCCCGCACGAAATTGGGATAGGCATCAAAGCCGCATAAGTCTGCCACTTCCATAAAACGGATTGTAGGATCCTTGTCTAACAGGTTGCGAGCTTTTCTGATTTTGAGTCGCTGGATATAGACTGATGGCGCATAGCCTGTCAAGGCGTTGATCTTGCGGTAGAACTGCCGGGGACTCATGCACATGGTTGAGGCGACGGTTAATACATCGGTGGCTTGGTTCCGGCTGAGTTGCCTGTAAATGAAATCCGACACTTTGGCGAGGAAGCGTAAATCCGCTTCTTGAGGCATATCGAGGTCCTGCTTCTCATTCTCTTTGATTTCCATCGATATTTTTGCGAACTTTTCCTGCAGGAGTCGGCGTCCTTCTAACAACTTCTCCACCCTCGTGCGCAGTTCGTCGCTGTTGAACGGCTTGGCAAGATAGGCATCCGCTCCGGCTTCTATGCCCTCGATCCGCTCCTTTTCCGTAATCTTGGCCGTGACTACGATAATGGGGATATGGTTTACAATCTCATTGCCGCGAATCTGTCGGCATACTTCCAAGCCGTCCATGCCCGGCATCATCAGGTCGGTGATGATCAGGTCGGGGACAAGTGTGAGGGCTTTCTCCAACCCTGCGCCACCGTCGGTGGCGTAAGAGAGGGTGTAGCGGTCGGCAAATTGTGAGCCGATGTAGGCGGCCACGTCGGCATTATCTTCGATGATAAGCAGGTGGCAGGCATTGTCTTCGCTGTCGCTGTCTTGAGGATCGGGCGTGACTTCGGGAAGCAACGGCCGGTTCGGTTCCGTAGCGGTAGTGATCGGCTGTAGGCCACGATGGCGGATAGGCATGCTGATATGGAAGGTGGTGCCCCGGCCGAGCGTGCTCTCCACCGTGATCCGTCCTTCCACGGCATCCACGATTTGCTTAACGAGTGCCAGACCCACTCCCGTGCCGATGTTGCACGCCTCGCTCCCGGCCTGATAGAAGGGTTTGAAGATGTTCGAAAACTCCTCTCGCCCGATACCCCGGCCTGTATCCGAGACATCGATAAACAGCAGGTCACCCTCGCGCCACGTGAGCACGTTCACCTTGCCATAGGCCGGCGTGAACTTGAAGGCGTTAGAAAGCAGGTTGTTCATCATCTTGATCACATAATCAGGCACAAAGTCCATCTCCACCTCGCCTTTCGAGAAGAATTGCAGGTTGATGTTGCGGCTGAGGGCATAGTCGCGATAGCTCTCTATGATCATAGAGAGATAAGCTGTGATGTCGCCCGTGCGCCAGTCGGTGTTGCCCACGGCCGACTTGATCTTGGAGATGTCTAAGAGCTGGTTGATGAGGGTCAGCAGATTATTGCCTTGCCGCTCGATGGTACGGGCCTTGTCTGCGGTCTCCTCCGGATCGTCAATCGGTGTTTGCAACTCGTGGCTGAGCCCGAGGATGACCGTGAGCGGTGTGCGGAATTCGTGGGTGATGTTCGTAAAAAAATCTTCGCGCAGCTGGCTGACCTGTTTGAGGAGTCGGTGATTTCGGCGGCGTACCCGACCCATGTAGATGATGACGGCCATGACGAGCAGTAGCACGGCGACGAGGGCGATGCCAGCGATCAGGATGACGCGTTTTTCCGTGCGCTCGCGAGCCTGTTGCAGAGCCAGCTCTTCCGTCTTATACCTCACGTTGTAGTGGCTCACGTTCTGTTCCATGTCGTGGCGATAGATAGAGTCTTTCAGCTCGGCATAGCGCAGGAGGTGACGGCTGGCCTCGGTGGGGTTATTGCCTTTTAAGGCCTCGTAGAGTCCTATGCGCGAGCGGCTTTCGTTGTACATGTCTTTGCGTGCGGCAAACTTGTCGACTGCCTGTCTGAAGTAGTGAGCGGCTTCGTCGTGTGCCCCGCGGCGGTTGAGCAGCTCACCCATCTGGTTGCGGCAGATGGAGAGCGACAACTCGTTGCCGACCTCGTCTAAGATGGGGATGGCGTGTAGGAGGGAGCGCTCCGCTTCGGCGTCCAGCCCGAGATCCATCTGTGCCGTGGCCATCTGCGAGAGGCGTATGCCCACCTTGGCCGTGTTGCCCCGCGCCTCGTCGATCTCGCAGGCCCGACGAGCATAGTCTAACGCCTGCTGCGCCTTCCCCATGACATGATAAATTTCCGAGGCCATGCCGTATTGGATGGCCATGCGGTTTGAGTCGCCCGCTGCGGTGCTGTATCGGATGGCCTCTAAGATGTACCGTTCACCGTCGTCGAGCTGTTTGGCCACGAGGCAGATGCCCGCCAGCGTATTGAGCGAGCTGCTGGTGCGGCTCAAATCGCCATGCCTGCGACTGCTTTCAACCCAGATTCCGCGATAGAAAAAATCTTATCTTTGCATTTTATAATTTCTAATGCGTAGCGATAGACACAAAGCCGGTATGAAGTTTGAGTTATCCTTTACCAATAAAGAGATTACGCCTTGGGGCGGAATGGTATTTTTGAAGCAAATGTTAGACAAAATCGGGTTTAAAGAACAGGTGTTTTCTTGCCATTCTTTACCTACCCAAAACTCTAATCGTGCTTATGATGTGGACGTAATTTTAGAGTCTTTTATAACCAGTATTTGGTGTGGTGCCAACCGCTTTTTGCATACCGAGGTTACTCGGGCAGATAAGGCATTGGGACACATCTTCGGTTGGAAACATACCCCTGCACAAGACGTTTACAAGCGATATTTTTCCAAATTCAATGCCAAAACCAATTTGGAAGTTGCTCGTCATTTCTTTAGTTGGTTTTTCAAGAGTTTGAATATTAACTTTTTTACACTCGATATTGACTCTTCGGTAATTACTCGTTATGGGGAACAGGATGGCGCTACAAAAGGCTATAATCCTAAGAAAAAGGGCAGAAAAAGTCATCATCCCCTCATTGCATTTGTCAACGATATAAAAATGGTTGCCAATTTTTGGCTTCGTAGCGGAAACACGAATGCTTCCCATAATTTCATTGGTTTTTTGGAAGAGACTTTAGCCATGTTTGGCAACAAAAAAGTCGGCTTGGTACGACTTGACAGCGGTTTTTGCCAGGGAAATATATTTGACTGTTTGGAGGAAAAATCTTTACCTTACATTGTTGCAGCCCGATTTACACACCCCATTCAACACCTGATAGACAAACAGGATTTTTGGGTAAAAGTAGATGACGGTATAGAGATTTGCGACAAAACCTATCAGGCACAATCTTGGCAAAAACCAAGAAGAATCGTTATTGTAAGGCAAAAAATAGAGAAAAGACCTCAAGCGGGCGGAAAACAGTTGAGCCTTTTCCCCGAAGATGAAATCCATCGTAACTACCGATACTCTGCCTATTTTACGAATCAAACCTGCTCAATGGTCGATGTTTGGAGAACCTACCGTATGCGGGGAGATGCTGAGAACAGAATAAAAGAGTTGAAGCAGGATTTTGGGGCTGAAAGTTTTAATCTAAAAGACTTTTATGCAACCGAAGCTGCCTTGATTTTTTCGATGACAGCCTACAATTTAATGTCTCTGTTCCGTCTATTTGTTCTTCAAGAAAAAACGCAAAAAACACTATCTACACTGCGTTACAGAACCTTTGCTATAGGGGCATATTTTGAAAGGACCGGCGATACGCTCAAACTAAAAATAGCACTTACTAAAAAACGACGAAAATGGTTCATCGGACTATGGGATTACCCCATAAATCTGAACCAAAAAATTCCTATTGCGTAATCTGGGTTCAAGGCTCTTTTGCGCGTACTTGATGGCCTGCGCATAATCCGACATGCGGAAGTGAAACAACCCCACTAACCGTTCGCAGTCGCTTTGCAGCATCAGGTCACCGGCTCGATAAGTAAGTGGCAAGGCACGTGTGGCACAGCGCAGTCCCTCGTTATAATCCTGTACTTCATAGAAATATTCACCGGCCCAGTACCATACGAGCATCTCGAGGCTATCTGCGGGCATGCCGGGCGTGGCGTGGAGCAGGCTGTCGGTCATCTCTTCGCGATAGAGCAGGTCGAAGATGGGTTGGGCGGCGGCCATGCGACGCTTGCCGTGTTGGTGATCGAAATCATCCAACAGCCGGTTCATCTCGTGTCCGGGCTCCGAAGTGTCAACCCGCGCGGCGGAATCCACATGTCCGGCATGGCTGCTGTGGGCGATGCGGTCGGACGGACGTTTCGTGCGGCCGTCGCCGCACGAAACAAGCATGGAAAAGATCGAAATAAGCGCCCATATCACGCTTAAAGTCAATCCACCGCCACAGATATTCCAATGCTTGCACATAGGCATGGGATATAAACCGACTTTTTCGTCATGGGAATCGTGTTGCATAATTGATGATTTAGGATAGTTCATCGAAATGGGGTTCATTGTTCCTTTTGCAAATTGCAAAGATCGTAAAAAGTTCTATAACCGCCAATAGAATCCGAATAAAATTTTCATAAACATTGAATGCTCCTCCTACGATCGATTCACTGCCCCTCCTGATTTTCTCCGAGAATGGTTGACACGACCTTTTCCCAATGGCTCAAAATATTTATTTGTTAAAATCTGCAAAAATATCACTAATAAATTATTGTACACCAATAGATTATAGCAATAAAATGTCCAATAATGATACGTCTGAAAAATACAGAATGTCCGATATGAATAGGTTTTTGTCTGATTATGATAGTTGGTTTCGTTCCACCCGCCTTTAATTTTGCAAAAAATCAAACGCATAAAAAGTGCAAGCGATATGAAAGAACAAGTAGAAGATAGACGCAGCAAACAGCAGATGCGGAACATGCAATTTTCTGAAGACCGCTTTCAACTGTTCGACACGATACGCACGATTGTCAATGATGAACTTGACCGCCGCGGAGTGGTGAAACAGGAGGGCAACCCTCATCCCGAGAATCCTCCACCTGAAAAGACGGAACATCAGCCGTCCGAGAAAACGTCGCCTTGTCGCACTCTTTGGAAACGCATTGTGAGCCTGTTTACCTTCTGCCTGATAGAATGATTGCTGAGGTGTAGAGCTGATTGCTGCAACAGACCGCTGAACACGGACAACTGAACGCTGAATAACAATTAAATAAATTATTTACTGACTAATTTTAATTTAAAACATTTATCATTATGAAAATGAAAACAAGACATGATTACCCAATCCTTCTCCTCGCTCTAATCGCAGGGCTGATGGGATTCACAACCGGCGCCACATGGGCGCAAGACACCCAGCGCCCCACAGCGAATGGCTACATTTCCGGCTATCGGCTCTGCTGTGGACAAGAGGAAGTAAGTGATACATACCGATTCTCGAATGGTACGATGAAGCTCAACGTCAATCCGGTAACAAAGGAAGTGGAGGTTCTGCTCGTCAATGGAAAGATAAGAACAATGTCGGAAAATAATAATGCTGGCGATAGCAAGGAGCATATCTTCAGCATCAGCTATAAAGAGAAAATAACGGAATAAATAAAAACGACCCAATAATAACGCCTTTCGCCTTAATGGAATTACGACAAGGGCACTTACTTAATAATTGTTTTAATATATTTTAAACTATGATCAAAAATAATGATTTAAATTCAACAAGGATGAAACAAAACAGAATCATCACATTGTCAGTAGCCGTGGCGCTGGTATTTGCAATCAGTATACCCGCCGAGGCGCAATTTGGTAACGTTCTCAAAAATGCCAAGAGAAACGTCGAGCGTAAAGTGAAGAACAAAGCCGAGACCTCCGTCGATCGTACGACCGACAAGGCGATGAACAAGGCGGAAAAAAAGGTGATGGAGAAGACTGAGGAAAAGACGGGACTTCCCGTGTCCGAATCCTCGAACAACAACTCAAGCGTCTCCGATAAAGACGGCAGTACGCTTATCTCACTCTACAAGAAAGACTACGAGCCTTCGAAAGAGGCCATCGAAAACGATCCCGACGCATCGAACAACGACGTGTGGAAGCGCTCCACTCGTTCCTTTGCACAGATACACGCAGCCTACGAGCATCTCGACCCGAAGTACTTCCCCCTACAGCCCTACTACAAGTATCCGAAAATGTATGGGCTGGGTGATAATCTCCTCATCGGGCACAATGTACTCAACAAAATGATAGAGGCGGTGCTTAGCCAGAGACCGGGCGACTACGTTTACTTCCCACCTTTCATCCACGACGATAAGAACGGAGCCGAATTCGTTACTCCGGCAGGCGAGAAGATGGGCATCTACCACGACGATATCTTCCGTTATCCTTTCGCGGCAGCCTTTTTCGCCGACCCCAATAGCGACATTGCTGTGCAGAAACTCGCCGAGTTGCTGGTAATCCTCAGTCCGATCATGAAGTCGGGCGTGGAAATCAAACCCGAGACCTGCAATGACGACAAGGGCATACTCGATGCCAACCTCGGCATCGTGCTGCCGGCAATGGAATACGAAAAACTACGATTCAAGCGCGAACGTATCATGTTCAACATGGCCCTCAATGTGGTAGACTTCGACCTCATTGCCGACCGCGTCATCGACTGCTTCGAAAATGTGGAGAAGAACGATGAGATATGTCAGAAATACCCTTTGATCCGCGCCAAGTACTATCTGATGGGCACGGAACTCTACACCCAAATTCTTGTCCAGCACAAGGACTGGGACAAGAAGGAAGCCTCCGATCCCAAGGCACGCAAGGCCACGATGCTCTACACGCGCTGGACGGCCGACGGAGTGGTTGGCAAGATAATGGGCGCCGTGCGTGCGGGTAATGTTCCGGCTGTGGCGATGCCCAAGGGTGTGAATGTTTCGGGCGAACTCAAAACCAAGGGCGATGCCGCCGGACGCGAACTGGCCGGGCACCGAGGCGACGAGTTCGTCGAGGTGATCTATCACAGTAATAACTGGCAGGAAGTCAAGGAAAAAGTTTGGCCTTACAAAACCATCAAGTACACCATCAAGGCCGATCTCATTACCAAATCGGGCGGCAAGACGGTGCTCACCCATTGCTATCTCCAGAAGAGCGCCAACGGACAGAAGTATGTCATGGTTGTCGGCAGCGACCCGGAGCGGCACCCTGTGAAGTAGAGGATTGGTTGAACTAACCGCTGACGGCTGTAAAAGCCTTGAAAGGACACGTTACTTCAGCCCAATGTGGAACGAAGCGAAGCGAGTTACCTGATTTTCCGACCTGCAAGCGTCGCGAAGGCGTGTGAAGCGCACGAAGCCTCGACCTTTTGGTTACTTTTGGGTCAAGCCAAAAGTAACAGAAGAAGATTCTCCGCTCACGCTCTGAATGACAAAAGACTGTGTTCCAAACGCAAACGGCGCAAATAACCGCAAATAAAACTTGTGGAACTTGTGGTTAATCTGACCGCTGAATACTGAATAACAATTATATAAATAAAATAAATAAATATTTACTAACTAATTTAAACCATTTAGCATTATGAAAACAAGACATCATTACCCAATTCTTCTCATCGCCCTACTCCTTGGGCTGATGGGATTCGCAGAACACGCACAGGCCGATTATACCTTGGGGCACTACACCCGGGTGGAGGCCGATAACAACACGATCAAGTTGGCATGGACAAAAACCACCGGAAGTCAAGGCACCATGTCGTTACAGTTCCGTTACCGCGTAAGGTGGAGAGAGAGCGGCTACAGCACGTGGAAAGAGAAAACGACTACCGATTTGAATTTCACTATCAACGGGTCTTATAACACGATGTACGAGGTAGAGGTCATCTCTGAAGCCATCTATGGAACTGGCGGCGGATCGTATGGCGTGCGCAAAGTGAACACTATAGCCGATCCCGAGCTGCCCGGCGAGCTCACCATCACCCCCAAGGAGCTAACCATGGAAGCGAAGGCGAACGGTAAAATTGTGATAATCAGATGTAACAAGCCGTTCAAATTCAAAGGTCTCGATGCGCCGCGTTGGCTAACATACAGCGGGGGCGTCACCGGCTATAAGGATCGCCTAAGACTTTTGGTCCTCGCCTTAGCGAACACCGGCCCCGAACGCAGCGCCACCATCACCTTCAAGACCACTGCGGGCAATGTGACGCTCAAGGTGACGCAGAAGGGAGAGACCCCTGCCGCCGACACCGAGACGCCCAAGCCGGGCCATTTCGTATTAGGCTATCCCAAAGCCATTTCACCGACCGCGATCGAAGTGAAATGGACCCCCGCCAAGGACAACGTCACTGCGCAGGAGAAGCTGCGGTATCGGGTGAAATGTATCAGGCATTCTGATGGGAAGGAGGTAAAAACCAGTCCGGAATTAACCAACCAAACGGAATATACTATCACTGGCATCGAACCCGAAACGGAGTATAGAATACAGATAACGGTGTGGGACGAAGCCAATAACAGTGACGGATACGGCGATCCTATAGTCAAGACCCCGCCTGCCGCCGACACCGAGAAGCCCAAGCCGGGCGGTTACGTGGACGGCTATCCCAAAGCCATCTCACCGACCGAGATCGTAGTGAAATGGAACAAGGCCACAGACAACGTCACGAAGCAAGAGAAGCTGCGGTATCAGGTGAGGTGCGGTTTATTTAAGAAGCTGGTGAAGTCTAGTCCGATCTTAACCGACGAAACGGAGTATACCATCACCGACCTCCCCTATTCCGATATGACGTATGATATATCGGTAAAAGTGTGGGACGAAGCCGACAATGTTACATTCTATAGCGTGAAGGAGGTCAAGCCCCTGGAGAAGGAACCCAAACCCACCGTACAAGTCAGCTCCGTGATGCTGGATCAGCCGAAGGTCACGATCGACGGCGACCGCGAGTCGTTCCGGTTAGAGGCCACCGTGCTGCCCGCCAACGCCACCAACCCGGCGTTGCAATGGTCGAGCAGCAACGAAAGCGTGGCCACCGTAGAGGCCGTCTCGCTGTCCTCGATGCTGAAGTCGGGCACGGTCGAAGGCAGCGCCGTCACGGTACGCATCCATAAGAAAGGCAAGGCTGAGATCACGGCCCAAGCGATGGACGGCAGCGGCAAGACAGCCTCCTGTCAGGTGGAAGTCATCTCCACCGTCGGCAACGAAACGATCGACGGCCTGCGCGTCTACGCAGTCGATGGCGCACTGCACCTCACGCTGCTCGCACCGCAGATAGTACATCTATATGATGTAAGCGGCGCACTCGTCCGCACGATGGATGCCCCTGCCGGCGACCATGTTCTGCCGTTAGCTCCGGGTGTATATCTGGTACGCATCGGTGAGCAGATCGCGAAGGTGCTGATCAAGTAAAGACAGTCTCGCCTTGTGTGGATTGCCCCCCCCTCCGGCACACTTGCCGGAGGGATATAAAGAATATTCATCGCTGACACTCTGAATGAAAGGGAAGGAGAATTACGAATTACGAGAAGAGTAGTCAATGTAGGGGCGGACCTCTGTGTTCGCCTGTCATAACGCCAATATGAATATCCCCCCTGCCCCCCTTTAAAAGGGAGAATGCAGAGCTGATGGCTGACTGATGAGAACCGAACGCTGAATAACAATTAATTAAATATATTATATTCACATTTTAATTCAAATTATCATGGGAAAAAAAGCATTTTATTCAACAATGTTCATTGCGATCTTTGCAATGATCTTCGTGAGAGGAGCCTATGCAGGAATTGGCATCTCTCCCACAACGATGAACCTTAAGGTCGGCGAGACAGCCACCCTCACCATAAAGCCTGATACGCTAACCACCGGTTACGGAATCAAGAGTCTGAATAGGAGTATTGCGACTGTTAATCCGCCCGATGGCGTCGGGACGGCATCGTTCACCGTCACGGCCGTAGCCCCCGGAACAACAAAGATACAAATCCTCAGACTTATATCCGGTTCTTATGTTGTCACCGCCGAGTGCGCCGTCACTGTCACCGAGGCGCAGACCGAGGTGTGGCCCCAAAGCGCCACGCTGAGCCCCGCACGGATTACCCTCAGGGAGGGTGAAGAGGCCTCCATAGAGGCCGCCGTGCTGCCTGCCAACTACAATCAAGGCACGCCGCAATGGAGCGTGGAAAACCAGAACATCGCCTCCGTCACCGGCAGCGGACTCACGGCCACCGTCAAAGGCCTCGCCGTAGGCACCACCACGCTCCACTTCACCATCGGCAATGCTAACGCCAGCTGCGTCATCACCGTCACCGAGGCGCAGACCGAGGTGTGGCCTGAAAGCGCCACGCTGAGTCCCGCACGACTGACCCTCAAAGTCGGTGAACAGGCCTCCGTCGACGCTACCGTGCGGCCCGACAATTACAATCAGGGCTCGCTGAAGTGGAGCATCGACGACGAGCGTACGGCCAACGTTACACCCAACGGATTGTCCGCTACCGTCGAAGCGGTAGCCGCAGGCACAACGACCCTCCACTTCACCGTCGGCAAAGTATCAGCCTCGTGCACCGTTACCGTGTCCAAGGCCGAGGAGCCGAAGCCCGACCCTAAGCCAGAACCACTCGAGCCGGACGACTTGGGAGACATCGAAATCATGCCGGGAAGCATTGTGCTCAACGCTGGCGACCGCTGCCAGTTCCGCCTACAGGCAGAGCCCGAAGGCGTCCCGCTGCCCACACTCCAATGGAGCGTCACGGATGGCACCTCGGTGGTGAAGATCTTACGTGCCGAAGACGGCAGCTGCTGGATCGATACCCTTAAACCCGGTGGAGCCACGCTGACCGTCACCACGGGCGACTTCAAAGCCGAAGCACTGATTAGCGTCAAGTAACCGGGCTACGGATACATTTCAATCAATTCCTAACCATTAAAATCAGATAAAGATGAAACGATATATACTATGGATTGCCCTCGCCTTAGCAGGGCTGATGGGCTTCGCGACCGACGCGTGGGCCAAAAAAGCCAAGAAACCAAAACCCCAAGCCTATTTCGTACGCGTTGATCCATCAGTCCATGCCGGTGAAGTGTGGAAAGTAAAAATTGACATCCTCGATGCCCAGCCGGGTGAGACGTTCACCTACCACTGGCAATCGGGCTTTCCGCATGACAATACATGGGTTCACCTTGAAGACAACGCCGTGTATAGCGGTACACACACCTCGGAGTTTGGGTTTAAGACCAAAGTAGGAGCTACGAAAGGCTGGGCATTACCGTTCCGCTGTAAAATAGTGGGTAGCAAGAGCGGCAAATTCTATTCGAATGAAATCATGATGCCCGATGTCATCCCTTCGGAGAGTGGCGGGAAAGCCAGAGCCTACATCGTACATATCGGCTCGTCGGTCTATGCCGGTGAGGTATGGAAAGTGAAATTAGACATCCTCAACGCCCAGCCGGGCGAGACGTTCACCTACCACTGGCAGTCGGGCTTTCCGCAGGACAATACATGGTATCACCTTGGCGACAACGCCGTGTATAGCGGTACACACACCTCGGAGTTTGGGTTTAAGACCAAGGTCGGGGCTACGAAAGGCTTTCCAATACCCTTCCGCTGTAAAATAGTGGGCAGCAAGAGCGGCAAATTCTATTCAACTGAGATCATGATGCCCGATCCCATCCCCGATAAAGATCATCCCACGGCAGGGAAATACAAAGAAGACTATCCCAAGTACATAGGCAATGGAGTGATCGAAGTGAAATGGTGGCCCGGCGAAGACAACGCGACCCAACAAAAAGACTTGAGGTACTTGGTTACATGGAGGAAAAAACCGGGTAATACATGGTATGAAAGCAATATCTACGAAAACATCACATCCTATATGATTACGAACGTCGATCCGGATGCGAAGTATGAAGTGTTAGTCATTGTCTCAGACAAAACAGGGAACAGAAAATTTTACCCCTATAAAACCGTCAGCACCTTCTCTGCCCCCACGGCAGGTAAATACGTAGCGGGTTATCCCAAAGCCATCAGCCCCTACGGCATTAAGCTGCAATGGGAGCCCGCCACCGATGGAACGACGGTGAAGCCCCTGAAGTATCAGGTGCAGTGGATGAAAGCGTCGGAGAGCTACTGGAGCATGGGGTACCGTAGTGAAGAAAAAGCAGGGATGACGAAGTATATCATCGGCGGACTGATGGAAAACACCGAATATCTCATGAGGGTAAGAGTCGTCAACGCGAACGGTGCTGAAGCTTTCTACCGTCACGCTGTCGTTAAGACCCCATCGGTGGCATACTTCGAACAGCCGAAGTTTAAAGACAAGCGCATCAGCGTCGTTGAGAAGAGGGACCGCGCGGTCACACTGCAATGGAAGCCCGCCCAAGCCGGCTGGAAACCGAAGTCGGAGCTCCGGTATAAGGTCTTCGAAAAGGATGTGTGGAAGCTGAGGTGGGTATTCTTGGGAGAAGTCGTCGGTAAGACGGAATACACCGTGACTGGACTGGTACCTGATACATATTATCGGATGTTTGCCACAGTCGTCAATGAGGAAGGCCGGTCAACGGATCAGACCAATTATGCGGAGTTCCGTACCGAGAAAAAGCGTGATGAGATTCGACCCACATTTGATGAAGGCGCCCAAGTGACGGTGGACGAAGTGACTGAAACGTCTATCACCCTCTCTTGGCCGCAGGGTAAGGACAATGAAACGAAGGATGAGAAGATGAGATACACGATCATGGTCGATAAGCGGGGATATGCCAATCCGAAAACGCGTACCCATACGTTTACAGACCTCGAGCCGGGATCGACGCATAAGTATTGGGTTTACGCTCTCGACGAGAGAGGCAATAGGAGTAAGCCGCTCTTTGTGACTGTCACGACCAAGACGCCTGCTCCCCCCGACCTCTATCCGCCTTCCGTCTCCGAGTCTGGAGCGTTTGGCGCGACCTTCAAGCAGCCCACCTTGCGGTCAGGCAGTGGCTTAAAGCAAGTCTCCGTCACGCCCGCGGAGAACGCGCTGAAGCTCTCGTGGTCAGCCGCCGTTGACGATGTCACCCCCGTGCCCGAGCTGTTCTATGAGGTCTTCGTCAAGAAGTCGGCCGAAGCGGTTTGGCCGGCAAAGCCTTTAGGCACGAACAAGCTGACGCACACCCTGACCGGACTGACGCCCGGCACCGAGTATGACGTCTGCGTCACCGTCTATGACAAGACAGGCAAGCACACCGACTATCCATGGGTGCTTAAAGCCAAGACGAAGCCGTCCGTCGTCATCCCACACCCCGCATCTGTAGACATCGCGCCCGGTGTGCTCGACCTGCAAGTAAGCGCTTCGGCACGCCTCACGGCCACCGTGCTACCTGAAAATGTAGCCGACAAGAGTGTCACGTGGTCGTCCAACCTTCCGGACATCGCTTTGGTAAACCCTACAACGGGCGAAGTCACAGCCCTCGCCGTCGGTAAAGCTGAGATTACGGCCACGGCCAACGACAAGGCCGGCGGCACGAAGAAGAAGACGATCGGAGTGAACGTCTATGAGGGAGCGATGACGCAGCGGCTCGTCACCGAAGTGCGCATCATGCCGGCCGACTTGACGCTGTATGAAGGCGAAGAGATGGACTACACCGAAGACGTGCAGCCCGCCGAAGCGGACGATAAGGAGCTGACCTGGACAAGCAGCGACCCGACGGTAGCCACCATCGCCGCCGGCGGACACGTGAAGGCCCTGAAAGCAGGCACGACGACGATCACCGCCACGGCCGACGATGGCAGCGGCGCGTACGGGCAAGCTCGCATCACGGTAAGGCCCAAGGCTGAGGCTGCCGAGCGCAAGGCCACGGGCATCGTCGTGGATCAGAAGAAGTGCATACTGAAGGAGAAGGCTACGACCATGCTCACGGCACGCGTGCTGCCGGTAACGGCTGCGGATAAAGGCTTCCGCTGGTCGTCGAGCGATCCGCGGGTGGCGAGCGTCAACAGCGATGGCGTCGTGACGGCTCACCTGCCCGGCGGCACTGCACTGATTCGGGCTACGGCCGACGATGGCGGCTGGACGGACTACTGCGTCATCAAGGTCGAGGGCACCTCCGTGCAGCTGACTCCGAACGTCTTCACGTTAGAGCCGGGCGAGAGCCTCGAGCTCCAAGCAACGACGCAGCCGTGGGATTCGCCCATGACGAAGAGCTTCAGCTCGAATAACCTGAGCGTGGCCGAGGTGGACAAGGACGGCGTGGTGAAAGCCAAAGCCGTGGGCGATGCAACGATCACCGTCACCCTGAGTGGCGGCCAGAAAGCAACCTGCAACATCACCGTCAAGAAAGGCGGCGAAGGCAATGCTAACGAACTGATTGTCGATGACTCGAACTCTCGCGTATGGGCGGCCGACGGCATACTGTATCTCTCGACCGAACAACCGATCGATGTCGAAGTGTTCAGTTTCTCCGGCCTCCTGCTGAAAAAGTTCAAGGCATCCACGGGTACGACTCCCGTCGAACATCTGCCCACGGGCTTGTATGTCGTGCGCGTAGGACAACAGACAACAAAGGTTGTGATTCGATAACCACAGGCTGTGAAGGAAAGGGGCGGGCCCGACGTCCGCCCCCCTTTGCGAACCTTGCGGTTAAGAGCTTTGTTGAGCTGCTGAACTGACAACTGACAAAGCCCTGAAAGGGCGCGTTCATTCAGCCCAATATGGAGCGAAGCGAAGCGTTGGGGAAACAGGCGAACGCAGGGACGTTCGTCGATGAGCCTCGGGCGGTGAGCCGACGGAGCAGCGAGCAGGGCGAAAGAAAATCAGGCTGTCCGAAGCGAAGCGAGTTACCTGATTTTCCGACCTGCAAGCATCGCGAAGGCGTGTGAAGCGCACGAAGCCTTGACCTTTGGGTTACTTTTGAGTCAAGCCAAAAGTGAGAGAAAGGAGATTCTTCGCTTACGCTCTGAATGACAAAAGACCGAACGCAGAGGAACATCCCCCCTTCCCCCCCTTCAAAGGGGGGAAAAGCGAAGCGAAGGGGGAATACAGGGGACTGAAAACTGAATAACAATTAATTAAAATATATTATATTCACATTTTAATTCAAATTATCATGGCAAAAAGAGTATTTTATTCAACAATGTTCATTGCGATCTTTGCAATGACCTTCGTAAGAGGAGCTTATGCAGGAATTGGCATCTCTCCCACAACGATGAACCTTAAGGTCGGCGAGACAGCCACCCTCACCATAAAGCCTGATACGCTAACCACCGGTTACGGAATCAAGAGTCTGAATAGGAGTATTGCGACTGTTAATCCGCCCGATGGCGTCGGGACGGCATCGTTCACCGTCACGGCCGTAGCCCCCGGAACAACAAAGATACAAATCCTCAGACTTATATCCGGTTCTTATGTTGTCACCGCCGAGTGCGCCGTCACTGTCACCGAGGCGCAGACCGAGGTGTGGCCCCAAAGCGCCACGCTGAGCCCCGCACGGATTACCCTCAGGGAGGGTGAAGAGGCCTCTATAGAGGCCGCCGTGCTGCCTGCCAACTACAATCAAGGCACGCCGCAATGGAGCGTGGAAAACCAGAACATCGCCTCCGTCACCGGCAGCGGACTCATGGCCACCGTCAAAGGCCTCGCCGTAGGCACCACCACGCTCCACTTCACCATCGGCAATGCTAACGCCAGCTGCGTCATCACCGTCACCAAGGCGCAGACCGAGGTGTGGCCCCAAAGCGCCACGCTGAGTCCCGCACGACTGACCCTCAAAGTCGGTGAACAGGCCTCCGTCGACGCTACCGTGCGGCCCGACAATTACAATCAGGGCTCGCTGAAGTGGAGCATCGACGACGAGCGTACGGCCAACGTTACACCCAACGGATTGTCCGCTACCGTCGAAGCGGTGGCCGCAGGCACGACGACCCTCCACTTCACCGTCGGCAAAGTATCAGCCTCGTGCACCGTTACCGTCACGGAGGCCGGAGAATTCAAGACCATCGACATCGTGCCCGCAAGCATCGAACTCTATGCCGGCGACCGAGGCAAGTTCCACGTCAAAACCACGCCTGAGAATGCCACGCTGCCTGCACTCAGCTGGAAAGTCACCGAAGGCACTTCGGTAACGAAAATCTTACGCACCGAAAATGGCAACTGCTATATCGACGCCCTCCGACCGGGTCAGGCCGTATTGACCGTCACCGCCGGAAACCTCAAAGCCGAAGCGATGATTTTCGTCAAATAATCGGGCGACAGACCATCTTTAACGAATTAATAACCATTTAAAATCAAAACAATATGAAACGATTAATATTATTAACGCTTCTCACCCTGATAGGGTGGATAGGTGCAACGAATACGTTGCGAGCCGAAAAGTACGGCAAGCTGTTTGGGGTAGATATCACAGATAAAAACTGCCACGATCTCGTCAAAGCCGTTAACGACTACGCATATAAGTATAGCATTAAGTTTTTCGAAGCCTCGGGTAAGCTGTCATACGATCATTCGACCCACACGCTCACCATGGAGAACCTCACCCTCTCCTGCAAATTGAGCGGCCTCGATGGGATCGCTATCAGGCCCAATGATGAGATAAATAAGAGCCAGCTCAAGATCGAGGTGATAGGAACGAATACGGTCAATTGCAAAACCGCTCTCATCACGTATGGTGAGGGGATGGGAAAGGGCACACTCGACATTAAAGGGCCGGGCACGCTGACCGTCAACTGTGAAGACGGTTACTACTGTGCCACAGTGGAAATGCGTGCCGGAGCCCATTTGGACGTACATTGCAAGGAACTTTGCATCAACGTAAAGAACAATGCCGGCATCGGCACCCATCGTCAGCCTTCCCCTTCGACCGTCTCGGTGCACGAGGGGGCTTTCCTGAAGATAACATCCGCTAATACACATAGTGATATAGGCGCCTTCACCAATGTGGATAACCTGCGGATAAACGCCAATTCCAAAATCCATAAGCCCGCCAGTGGTCAGTTCAACTACAGCAAGAAGACCGTAACGGACGGCGTGGGCAACTTAGCCAAAGAGGTGATCATCGCACCCAAATCGTGGATGAGTGACGAAGACGATACTCCGCCTACTGCGAAAGGTGATCTGACCGCCACTCCCACCGACAAGACCATCGCCCTGAGCTGGAAAAGAGCCTCCGACAACAAAACGTTACCGGGCAATCTGCGCTATCAAGTCCGGTGGAAAAGAACATCGGATAAGTCATGGAAGTATAGCCACAGTGAGGACAAGATGCCTAAAGACATGACGTCATACACCATCGAAGACCTCACACCGAAGACCAAGTACGATGTAGATGTGAAAGTCTGCGATGGAGCCGGCAACGCGAGCTACTACGGTAAAAAAACAGTCCAAACTAAAGAGACTACTCCAGAGCTGGTGCTCAAGGACAAAACCCTCACCGTCACCGGAAAAACGGACCATTCCGTCTCACTGCAATGGCACGCCGCCACCTACGGCACCCGACCGCATTCGGAGATCAAGTACTCCATAGTCTATCGACTGAAAGGTGAGGAGACATGGAAACACAGCACATTGCTCTACGGAGAGACGGAACACACCGTGACCGGGCTTATGGCCGATACGGAGTATGAGTTTTGGGTCTTGGTCTTCCATAAAAGTATGGACATAACATTGGTCTATACTGACAAGGCGGAAGCCCGAACCGACAAACTTGTTGATAAAACCCCGCCCACATTCCCCGAAGGTGCTCGAGTGAAGGTGGACGAAGTGACCGAAACGACCGTCAAAATCTCGTGGCCGAAAGCTACGGACGACCGAACGCCGCAAAACAAGATTCGATATACAATATACAAAAACTGGAAGTACAATTATTCTATTGGTATCGACGTCGATTCACACACTTTTGACCTACTTGCGCAGGACACAAAGTATAAATTCCAGGTATATGCCATCGATGAGGTGGGCAACTGGAGTAAGTCCCTCGATACGATCATCAAGACCAAGAAGAAAGTCGTGCCCGACACTGAGCCGCCTTACTTCCCCAACGGTCAGGAGCTCTCCGTCACTGCGACCGAGACGTCGCTGAACGTCTCGTGGCCGGCCGCAGCCGACAAGGTGACCGCAACGAACGACCTGCGTTACACATTTTTCTTCTCGCGGTCTGACGCATCGTATTGGCCGGGGAATACTCTCGGCAAGAACGCGCTTTCGCACACCGTCACCGGACTGCAGCCCGATACCGAATACAACATCTGCGTCACCGTCTATGACGAAGCCGCTAACTCGGCCGACTACACGTGGAAGCTCAAAACCAAGACGAAAGCATCCGACAAAACGGTACATCCGGCTTCCGTAAGTATCGCACCCACGTCGCTCGACCTCGAAACGGAAAACAAAGCCACGCTCACAGCCACCGTTTTGCCCGCCGATGCCAAAGATAAGACCGTCACCTGGTCGTCCAACCTGCCGGCCATCGCTTCGGTTGATGCCGTAACGGGCGAAGTCACAGCCCTCGCACCGGGTAAAGCCGAAATCACCGCTACGGCCAACGACAAGGCTGACGGCACGAAATCGGAAACCATCGAAGTGCGCGTCAAGGCGAAAAAAGTCCGGAAACTCGTCACCGACGTCTCCGTCATGCCGGCAGTGCATACGATGGTTGAAGGCGACATCTTCTACTACAGTGGCATTGTGGAGCCCGAGGATGCCGACGAAAAAGCCTTGACCTGGACAAGCAGCGACCCGACGGTGGCGACCGTAAGCAAAGGCGGCGGATTCATCAATGCCCTGAAGGCCGGCACAACGACCATCACCGCTACGGCCAACGACGGCAGCGGTAAGTACGGCCAAAGCACGCTCACAGTCAAGACCCCGATCCTCGTCATTGCAGCAACGGGCATCGTAGTCGATCAGACGGATATATCGCTCTACGAAGGCGGAACGGCTACGCTTACCGCACGCGTTCTGCCGGCCGATGCCGCGAGTAAAGGCTTCACCTGGTCGTCGAGCGATCCGACGGTGGCCAGCGTCAGCAGCGACGGCGTCGTGACGGCTCACCTGCCCGGCGGCACCGCCCTGATCACGGCTACGGCCGATGATGGCGGATGGACAGACTTCTGCACCGTCCGTGTCAAAGGCACGTCCGTCAAGATTACGCCCAGTGCCTTTAGGCTCGGCTTGGGGGAATCGCTCGAACTTACGGCCACGACCGAACCGTGGGATTCGCCCATGACCAAGAGCTGGAGCACGAACCGCCCGGGCGTGGCCGAGGTCAACAAGGAGGGTGTGGTGAAAGCCGTAGCCGAAGGAGATGCCGTGATCACCGTCACGCTGAGCGGCGGACAGAAAGCCAACTGCTACATCACCGTCAAGAAAGGCGGCGAAGGCAATGCTAACGAACTGATTGTCGATGACTCGAACTCTCGCGTATGGGCGGCCGACGGCATACTGTACGTCTCGACCGAGCAACTGATCGATGTCGAAGTGTTCAATTTCTCCGGCCTCCTGCTGAAGAAGTTCAAGGCATCCACGGGTACGACTCCCGTCGAACATCTGCCCGCGGGTTTCTATGCCGTGCGCATAGGACAGCAGACAACAAAGGTTGTGATTCGATAACCATAAGCTGCGAAGGAAAGGGGCGGGCTCCGTGTCCGCCCCCCCTTTGTCATTCCGAACGTAGTGAGGAATCTCGCGAGGAAAAAGAAGGAGATTCTTCGCTTCGCCCTGAATGACAAATTAATGGTTAATTGTTATGCCGGGTACACGGAATCCGAACGCCACCCTTTGTCATTCCGAACATAGTGAGGAATCCCGCGAGGAAAGGAAAGAGATTCTTCGCTTCGCTCTGAATGACAAATTAATTGTTAATTGTCAATGGTTAATTGTTATGCGTGGTACACGCCGAATCATGTATTTAGAAAATAACCATGGACCATTCATTTCGGCGTTCGTCCATGGGCCTCGGGCGATGTGCCGACGGAGCAGCGAGCAGGGCGAAAGAGAAATACGGGCTTTTAACGAAGAGAGGGAATGCCGTATTGGCTTCTCCTCTCTAAATTTAGATTACTATCCCATGTTGTGACTATGGACAACTGCAAAGGGTCGGGACTAAGTTGCGGTCGCCATACGCATTGTTAACACGTGCCACATTAATCCAGAACTTGTTGTCATGCAGCCATTCCAGCGGGAAAGCTGCCTTGGAACGTGAATAAGAATGGTGCCATTCGTCGGCAGTGACTTCGTATTCGGGATGCGGAGCATTTTTGAGTACATTATCGTCCTTCGATGCAATACCGTTTTCCACTTCATCTATTTCTCGGCGAATACATTCCATTACTTCGACAAAACGGTCTAACTCCTCCTTGCTTTCGCTTTCGGTCGGCTCTACCATCAGAGTTCCGTGCACCGGAAAAGAAAGGGTAGGGGCATGGTATCCGAAATCCATCAACCGTTTGGCAATATCGTTCTCTTCGATTCCGGTACGTTCTTTAAGCACACGACATTCGAGTATCAGCTCATGACCGACGCGCCCATCAGCTCCCGTGTACACAATACCGTAAGCTTCTTTCAATCTTTCGGCCAAATAGTTGGCATTTAGCATCGCGATTCGCGTGGCCTCTGTAAGTCCGTCAGCCCCCATCAGACGAATATAAGCATACGTGATCGGCAAGATGCCGGCACTTCCGTAAGGTGCTGATGCAACAGTGTTTCGGCTGTTACCGAACGTCACGGGGTGGGAGGGGAGGAAAGGGAGCAAATGCTCAGCTACGCATACCGGACCCACACCGGGTCCGCCACCGCCATGAGGCGACGCAAATGTTTTATGCAAGTTCAGATGGCATATGTCGGCGCCGATCACTCCCGGGCCGGTCAATCCGACCTGCGCATTCATATTTGCGCCATCCATATACACTTGTCCTCCGCACGCGTGAACGATGTCGCACATCTCTTTGATGTCTGCCTCGAAGATACCGTGCGTAGACGGATAAGTAATCATGCTTGCGGCAAGAACGTCTTTCTGCTCTTCGGCTTTTGTTCGGAAGTCGGTCAAATCGATGTTGCCTTTTTCATCGCAGCGTACGGTAACCGTTGTAAACCCGCACTGAATGGCACTGGCCGGATTTGTGCCGTGTGCCGAAGCGGGCAGCAGCACCACCCGACGGTGTCCCTGTCCGATACTTTCAAGATAAGCGCGAATGATCCGCAATCCCGTATATTCACCGGCTGCCCCCGAATTGGGTTGCAGGGTTACCCCCTTCAACCCGGTAATCTCAATCAGGTAGGACGACAGATTTTCAATCAGTTCCATATAACCATTCACCTGATCGACCGGTGCATAAGGATGGATATTCTGAAAAGCAGGATTGAGCAACGGAAGTAATTCGGAGGCTGCGTTCAGTTTCATCGTGCACGATCCCAGCGGAATCATCGAATGAGCCAGCGAAATATCTCTGCGTTCCAAACGTTTGATATATCGCATCAATTCCGTTTCGGTACGGTATTTTTTAAACGTATCCTGTTGCAGGAAGGACGACGTACGCAGGAATGTAAGATCGAAATAGAGCTTTGCAGGGATATCCGTTGCCGACGGATTAGGCAGTCCCGCAACTCCGGAAAAGATTTGCAACAGAATGTGGATATGTTCGGGGCGTGTTGTTTCATCAATACTGATTCCTACATACCCCTCTTCGAAATACCGGAGGTTGATGTTGCACTCCAATGCGATTTCACGCAGCGTATTTACCGGCACATGGGAGGGTAGTTCGATCTTTAATGTATCGAAGAAATTTGCATTCAATTGTTTATAGCCGAGTCTCTCAAGTTCGTCGGCCAGGAAACCGGCGTAACGGTGAATCCGCGAAGCGATGTCCGTTAGCCCTTCGGCACCGTGATACACCGCGTAAAAACCTGCCATCGTAGCCAGAAGTGCCTGCGCGGTACAGATATTTGATGTCGCTTTCTCGCGCTTGATATGTTGCTCGCGTGTCTGAAGCGCCAGACGGTAAGCCGGATGTCCATACGCATCGACCGAAAGCCCGATGATACGTCCCGGAATCATTCGCTTGTACTCGTCTTTCGTAGCAAAATACGCCGCCGAAGGTCCACCGTAAAACATCGGAATCCCGAAACGTTGCGATGTTCCGAACACGATGTCTGCTCCCCATTCGCCGGGAGGTGTCAGCAGAACGAGGCTCATCAGATCGGCCGCTACGGCAACACGTATGCCCTCGGCATGCGCCGCGGCCACGAAATCCTGATAGTCGTTGACAGTGCCGTTGCCGTCAGGATATTGGAGGATCGCCCCGAACATCTTACCGGATAAGGCTACTTCACGGTAATTACCCGTCACCACCTCGATGCCTTGCGGAGACATCCGTGTCCGTATAACGGCCAGGGTCGACTCATACACGTTTTCATCGACAAACAATTGATTTGCTTCATTTTTTACTTGCTCACGGCTACGCGTGTGGAAGAGCATCGTCGCAGCTTCAGCAGCCGCTGTCGCTTCGTCTAACAGGGAACAGTTGGTCAGCGGCATTCCGGTCAACTCGCAGATCACGGTCTGAAAGTTGAACAAAGCTTCTAACCGGCCCTGGGAAACTTCGGCCTGATAAGGCGTGTACGAAGTGTACCAGTTCGGATTCTCAAACACATTCCGCAAAATGGGAGCAGGGCATACCGTATCATACCAGCCCATGCCGATATAGGATGTAAAGATTTTATTCTTAGAGGCAAGCTCGGCAATGTGTTCCGCAAATTCCCGCTCCGTCATCGGTGCAGGCAAGTGAAGCGGTTTTCTCAGACGAATATTCGAAGGAATGATCCGGTCAATCAATTCGTCTGTCGATTTCACACCGACAGCTTTAAGCATCGCGGCTTTGTCTTCATCGGTTGTAACGCCTATGTGGCGATTTGCAAATTTATTGGTCTCCATGTGTTACTTTATACAATTTATAAATAAGGATTATGTAATTTCTCTTCGATGACGGTCGTAGACGGGCCATGCCCCGGACAGACCAGCGTTTCGTCAGGCAAGGATAGGATTTTGTTTCGGATCGCTGAAACAAGCCTCCCGTAACTTCCTCCCCACAAGTCTGTTCGTCCGATACTTCCTGCAAACAGCGTATCTCCGGAGAGGACGAAGCCATCCGCAGGGCTGTAAAAGACCAGACTGCCGGGCGAATGTCCCGGAACGAATAATACGGCAAGCTCCGAATGACCGAAGCGGATCGGTTCGTTTTCGTTCAGAAAACTTGTTACCGGAACGGCATCGACGGAAGCATGAAGCCCCATCTGTTTCATCTGAACGTCGAGAGGAGGAATCTGTTCGACCTCCAGCCGATGTGCTTTGGGCAAAAGTCCATACGTTCTATGGACAAAGGCGTTGCCTAAGATATGGTCAAGATGCAGGTGTGTACAAAGCAGAAGCTTCGGTGCCAGCTCATGACCCGCAATAAATTCCGACAAGCGTTTCTCTTCATCGGCCGACATGCAGCCGCAATCGATAATCACCGCTTCTTTCGTTTCGTCGTAAAGCACATACGTGTTTTCGGAAAACAGATTGAATTCAAAACACTTGATTTTAATCATAATGGGATATATACTATTTTTTTTGTCTCAAAAAAAGGTTCTTTGTAATAGGTATTCAAGTTTAAGCACACGGCCTGCTTGCGAAAGGGAGCTGTCTCGTGTTGAAGCTCTCCGCCTTTCAGGCATATCAAACCGTTGGGAAGCGCATTCTGCTGCCTGTCTCGTACGTTTTTACGAACCAGCTTGGCTAATTCCTGCAGGGACATTACCGCACGGCTTACCATAAAGTCAAAATGCTCCTTTTCACTTTCCACCCGTTCATGACATGTCGTGACATTTTTCAGCCCGAGAGCCTCTGCCACCGCCTGCACCACTTTAATTTTCTTTCCGATACCGTCGATCAAATGAAACGAGACATCCGGAAAAAGAATGGCCAGCGGGATGCCCGGAAATCCTCCTCCCGTACCGACATCCATGACTGTCGTTCCGGGCTTGAAACGAACTAATTTTTCAATGCTTAGCGAATGCAGCACATGGTGAATATACAAGTTGTCCATATCTTTCCGGGATATGACGTTGATCTTCGCATTCCATTCTGCATAAAGATCATGCAATGCCGCGTATTGCTCGCGTTGCAACTCGCTCAAATTGGGATAATAACGATCGATAACCTCCATGGCTCAAAAAGCGATCCGGGCGATCGGACTCTCTTTACGCAGCAAATGGCGTATCTTTTCGTATGGAATCCGGACGGAGGTGGCACCTACTACATACGCTGCAATCTCATATTCATTAAACGTGTACGTAATACCTATATCATCCACATAAAAATTCTTGTTCGGATAAATCTCATTGATATTGAAAAAACCGATATTCTCAAGGTCTGATGCTTTATCTACATTATTGCAGAGTGCAATGGCGTCTACAATAATTTTAGCAAGATCATCCTGATAATCTTCGACGAAAATTTCCGCTTCCGTTATTCGTTCACCTGTCTTCAGGTCAAAAACACGGTTCGTATAATAGTGTGCGTCATGCGCCCCTCCCGTATCGTATTCCTTCGACACCACCATACTTAACAAATCATTTTGATTATAGTAAATACTGTCGCCGAGAATCTCATAGCTTGAATACCATTCATCGTTGGGCTCCGAACCATGCTCTTCAACATCCGATTCAAAGTCTGTTTCCCGCTTCTTAAAATCATTCAGATAATTCGCAGCATATTGACTCACGGCCTCTCTTGGCGAAAACTGCATATAATCATCGCCTAAAAAAGTTTTAATAAACTGCTGTTGTACGGCTTTCAGAACATGCGGATTTTGATATTCGGCCGGAAACAGGAAGTTTATTTGCAATGAACAGCCGGGATTCGTCTCTATCTTTTTCATATGATAGCTCTCTTTTACAGCGATCGTATCAAAACGAATATCATTTTCTTTTACCTTTTTAGCATCCGAACCGCATGCCGATAAAAGGCTGACGGTTACTGTCCAAACCAAAAGGGGTTTCACGATATATACCTTCATCTCTATTGCATGATTAAACTATTTGCGATGCAAATTTAAAAGATAATTGATTGAATAACGAAAGAATCTTATTAAGATTATTAAAAAAAATGCTTTTTGTCTGCATGCCACAATATCATACAGAATATCATCCGATTATCACATTCTTCAATAAGGCAGTGCCCACTTTTAAGGGGTACTGAAGAATATTGAACATATTCTTGCATTTTTTCACAGCAAAACATTTGTCCATTGTTGAAAAACCCGTAAATTAGCGTGTTTTTTTCAAATATACAGTTGAAGAATTCTTAACAACATAATAAATGACTGAAAAAGATAGAATTATTAAGATTGACATTAATAATGAGATGAAATCGGCCTACATTGATTATTCGATGTCGGTCATTGTTTCACGTGCGCTTCCGGATGTAAGAGATGGATTCAAACCCGTCCATCGACGCATCTTATTTGGTATGAGTGAATTGGGGAATACCTCCGATAAACCGTACAAAAAATCGGCGAGAATTGTCGGAGAAGTATTGGGTAAGTATCATCCGCATGGGGACTCCTCGGTTTATTTCGCACTGGTTCGTTTGGCACAAAACTGGTCGATGCGTTATACCTTAGTAGACGGACAGGGGAATTTTGGTTCTGTAGACGGAGACAATCCGGCGGCGATGCGTTATACGGAAGCGCGTATGAGCAAACTGGCCGAAGAGATGTTACGCGACATTGATAAGGATACGGTTGATTTCCAACTGAATTTTGATGACACCTTACGGGAACCCATCGTGCTTCCCACACGTATACCGAACCTCTTGATCAACGGAGCCTCGGGTATTGCGGTAGGAATGGCAACCAATATGCCTCCGCACAATATGAAGGAGGTGCTTCAGGCTTGTCAAGCTTATATCGATGCTCGCGGAGAAATCGATGTGCCCGGACTGATGGCTTATGTAAAAGCGCCTGATTTCCCGACAGGTGCTACTATCTACGGGTATGCCGGCGTCAAAGATGCGTTTGAGACGGGACGCGGACGTATCGTACTCCGTGGAAAAGCGGAAATAGAAAGTGCACAGGCACATGACAAAATCATCATCAGCGAGATTCCATACCTTGTAAATAAAGCCGAACTGATCAAAGCGATTGCCGATCTCGTAAACGAAAAGCGTATCGACGGTATCTCAAATGTAAATGACGAATCAGACCGTAGCGGCATGCGTATCGTGGTCGATGTAAAACGCGAGGCGAATGCGAATGTCGTACTTAATAAGCTGTATAAAATGACGACTTTGCAGTCGTCATTCAGCGTCAACAATATCGCATTGGTGAATGGACGACCGAAACTGATGAATCTGAAAGAATTGATCGGAAATTTTGTCGATCATCGGCGAGATGTTGTGATACGTCGCACGAAATACGATCTGAAGAAAGCCGAAGAACGCGCTCATATTCTGGAAGGATTGATTATTGCTTCAGACAATATCGACGAAGTAATCGCCATCATAAAGAAATCAGGAAGTCCTCAGGAAGCGATTAGTAATTTGATGGTGCGTTTCGAATTGACTGAAATACAAGCCCGGGCTATCGTTGAAATGCGGTTACGCCAATTAACCGGACTTGAACAGGAAAAGTTGCGTGCCGAATATGAAGAGATAGAGAAATTAATCGCACGATTAAAAGAAATTCTGGAAAATGAAGATAGGTTGATGGGAGTCATTCGGGACGAATTCCAGGAAATCATTGATAAATACGGAGATGAACGTAAGACCGACATTGTGTATGCCTCCGAAGAATTAAATCCGGAAGATTTTTATGCCGATGATGAGATGATTATTACCATCTCGCATATGGGATATATTAAACGTACTCCGTTGAGCGAGTTCCGTGCACAAGCACGAGGGGGAGTAGGGGCGAAAGGCTCCGAAACACGCGAAGAAGACTTCGTCGAATATATTTATCCGGCGTCGATGCATGCCACGATTTTGTTTTTTACGGCTAAAGGACGGTGCTTTTGGAAAAAAGTATTTGAGATACCCGAGGGCGCTAAAAATGCGAAAGGAAGAGCGATCCAGAACTTCTTAAATATCGATTCGGACGATAGTGTAAACGCATTTATCCGGATCAAGAACTTAACAACCGATACGGAATTCATAAATTCACATTATTTGCTTTTCTGTACAAAGAAAGGAGTGATAAAAAAGACGCTCCTGGCAGCTTATTCACGTCCGCGCCAAAATGGTGTCAACGCGATCACGCTGCATGAAGGAGACGGAGTCATCCAGGTACGACTGACCAATGGAAACAACGACGTGTTGATTGCCAATCGGAATGGTCGGGCCATCCGTTTCCATGAAAGCAAAGTGCGCGTGATGGGACGTACGGCTGCCGGCGTACGCGGAATGACCTTAGATGACGAAAACGACGAAGCAATCGGTATGGTTTGTATCAAAGATACGGAAAAAGAAACCATTCTCGTTGTTTCGGAGCAAGGCTACGGGAAACGCTCGAAGATCGACGACTACCGGATTACCAACCGGGGAGGGAAAGGAGTCAAAACGATCCATGTGACCGAAAAAACTGGTAAATTGGTGGGCATTAAGAACGTAACGGAAGAAAACGACTTGATGATCATCAATAAATCCGGTATTACGATCCGTATGAAAGTTGCTGATTTGAATATTATCGGCCGTGCAACACAAGGAGTTCGACTGATTAATCTCGAAAAACGCAACGATGAGATCGCATCCGTATGCAAAGTCGTATCGGAATCGGAAGAAAACAAGATGGGCAACGGAGAAACAGAAGACGGTACGAACGAAATTAAACCGGAAAACAGTACGGAGGTCATAGAAGAGAACAACAACATAATTGAAGAGGAAAAAGAATAAAGTATTAACATCAAAATTTTAAATGACATGAAACAAGTAGTAATGACAATCGGTTTCTGCCTGATGGCAATCACTGTATTTGCGCAAAAAAAAGCGGTAACGGAGGCTGAGCGTATCGCGAAAGATTCGAAGCCGGACTTTAACGAAGCGCGTACCTTAATTAAAGGAGCCTTGGAAAATCCGGAAACAAAGGATGATGCAAAAACATGGTATGTGGCCGGACAAATCGAAGATGCTCAATTCAGTTCGGAGAGTACCAAGCAGATATTAGGTCAACAGCCGAATGAACCGGTGATGTATGAAGCTCTGGCAAATATTCTACCATTCTTTAAAAAAGCCTATGAGTTGGACCAACTCCCGAATGAAAAAGGAAAGGTAAAACCGAAATATGCCAAACATATCAAAGGGACGCTTAATGCCAATCATATTTATTATCTGAACGGTGGGGCTTATTACTTTGATCAGAAAGATTATAAAAAATCGTGCGATTTCTTTGATCAGTACATTGAAATTGCCAACCTGGCTTTTATGAAAGATGAAAAGGTAGCCCAGAGAGACTCGAACTATATGATCGTACAGTTCTATTCGGCTATTGCCGCGATGCAACTGGATGATGTAGAGCTCGCTATTAAGAATTTGAATCGGGCGAAAGATACGGATTACCGACGATACGATGTATATCAGTCGTTGTGCTACGAGTACGAGCAGGCAAAAGATACAGTAAACATCGAAAAAACATTGGAAGAAGGGATGACCTTGTTTCCCGATTCAAGCTATTTCCTGAATAGTCTGATTAATCTGTACATCTATACCGGAAGAAATGATCAGGCTCTGCAATTATTGAGTACCGCTATTTCGAAAAATGCGAACAGCGCCCAATTGTATTATGCAAAAGGAAGCGTCTACGAAACCGGTTTGAAAGATTATGCTCAGGCCGAAGAAGCATACAAAAAAGCGGTTGAACTGGATCCCAACAGTGCAGCCAATAACTTCAGCATGGGACGTATTTATTACAACCAAGGAGTAAGCACTTTAGATAAAGCGAATTCGATATCGGACGCCACTCAATACAAACAAGAGAAAGCAAAGGCTGAAGAACTCTTCAGAAAAGCGTTGCCGTTCTTTGAAAAGGCACGTGAACTTAAACCCGACGAAAAAGAATTCCTCATCGGATTGAGAGGTATCTATTATAATCTGAATATGAATGAGAAGTTCGATGAGATAGAAGCCGAAATGAATAAATAATGTATTCTTAAAAATAAAAAAGAGCTGAACTCAAATCGGGGACAGCTCTTTTTTTGCATGCATGATTCGTATCAAAAGATACATTCTATTTTACATAATAGTAATTATGGTTAAATCGGAATCACCAAAAGCGGTGTATTACTATGGAAAAGCATTTTACGCGCAAGGCTCGGATTAAATATCCGGGTGATCATACTGCGGCGATATGTGCTGAATGCGATCATATCGATCTGTTTTTCTTCGACAAAAGTCTCAATAGCGTCCAATAAATCTCCGTCATTCAATACGGTATGTGCTATTTTCAAATCCGGATATTGTTTCTTCAAATATTCATTCAGTCCCGATAAACGAATATCATTCCACTCATTGCGACTGGTCGAAATATTAAATAGTTGAATTTGAATTTTTTCCGGATGTTCTTTGAAGAAATCGACAAATTTATCGAACGCCAATATATCACGCTGATTAAAAGAAATTGCGAAAGCAATTCGTTGGATGACACTCAGATTATTGAAAGGAACATGTTCGGGGATCGCCAAAAGCGGCATTTTTGTTTGTTCAATGACTTCGCCTGTGACACTTCCGATCAGGTCTGCATTTTTCTGATTTTTCCCGCGTGTACCCATGACGATCAAGGTCGGATGATATTCTTTGGCATAAGCCATAATTTCCTCTTCCGGCAAACCTTCTCTCAAGATATAGTTATATTTGACGCGTGGCCATTCTCCACATTCCATCTTTCGATTTATCAACGTACAAATATTTTCAATATCCTTTTGTACTTGTTTATAAACCAAGTGGATATTTTCATTATTGGGAATTCCGGCCGCCACCGGTTCACGGGTCGCAAACGGTAGTGCAGAAGGGATATACGTACTGAAATAGGCATGTAACAACATGACTTCTGCCCCAATCTGATGTGCATGATTTATCCCTATTTCACAAGCCTTAATCGAATAATCCGAGAAATCGACAGGGATTAAAACTTTTTTCAGGTTTTCCCTCCCGAGTACCTCTTTTGCTTCATCTTCGTTCAGCCATTGAGTATCTTCAATCAACCGTAAGGCTCGCGGCAAGTCGCTTTCTTTGATGCGTATACGCACACCGGCTGAGATGACCGGCTGAATCTGATTCACATTATGAATATAGGTTGCTATTCCTTCCGACTCAAGCAGTGTTTTCAGAATCTGAGCCTTTTCATACGTGTGAATAGCCAAGGTAACCAATTGCTTTTCCATAATCACACTTCCGATAAAGGATTTGCTCCCAAAATGTCTAACGCCCGATCCAGAATGGTCGTGTCGCTTAAAACCACAATGCCTCCGTTAGGGCCTGATTCGATATGTACTCCGCAACTTTTACCCTCCTTGTAATTTTCTCCTCCGAAGTAATTCCGGACCGTTTCTACCGATAGGCCCAATTCTGCAGCAATACGATGAATCGTACCGTCAGGCAAACGATCTTTGATATCTCGAAGTTCGTTAAAAGTGATTGTTTTCGTCATGGTTCATGTCTGTTTTTATGGGTTAATAATATTATTTGATAATTCGCGCACTAATGTAGCCACTAAAATTGAGTACCCCAAATTTTTCGGATTTTTTTTAAACAAGACGGTTATGTTTTATAACATGTTTATCCGCTTATTTCCATGCAGGAACTCCTAATCCGCTATATACCAGAATAAAAGCAATCGTAACCCACATAGCGTAAAGAATAGCGCGGACATGAGTTACTTTATAGGAAAGAAGAGAGGACTCCCCTACTCCTTTGATGGTTCGAGAACGGATAACCCTGTAAATTTCAAAGCTCAACCACCCAAAGAAGCATCCGGACAGGATTCCCGGAATAATGTCGGAAATAAAATGAACACCTAAATAAATGCGGGTATACGACATCAGGATGGCCCATAGGATAATGTTATAGGTGTACCAGCGGTAACGGAAAAGAAGTATCGTAAACGTAGCAAATCCGAAGGCATTGGCTGCATGGCTGGAAATAAATCCGTAGCGTCCGCCAAGGTACGGACTACCCGTCAATGGGCTGATAACCGTTTGGACGTGATGCATAAAATCCGGATGGCGCGTAGGGCGTAAACGCGTAAATAACGGTTTACATACGCTTGATGCAAATTGATCGCACAGCGTAAGGGTCAATGCAATAAAGAGTAAGATGAGAAGAGATTCCTTCCATGGCCTTTTATAACAGATCACCCATAAAACAAAAAGTGCTAATGGTATCCATACCATCTTTCCGGAATATATCCAAAAGAAATGGTCCCAATAAAGCGTATGCCCCCCATTGAGCCACAAGAAAAGAGTTCGTTCATATTCCAAGATCGTTTCTAACATAAGAATTTATATTCTTTCAAGCTCTTTTTGAGGAATCCATCCTTCTTTTCCGTCTTCTAAACGAATCTCATACCATTCTCCCAGTGTACTTTTAATCTGCACTTTGGTTCCTTCATGCAAAACAAACAAATCGGTGCCGCTGACATCCGGAGAACTCTTAATCGTAATCGTAGGTGCAAAAATAATCGCAACATCGCGTGTTATTAACGCTTTCTTCTGACTCCATGCAAAGACATTGGCAAAGACAACAAGGACCAATAAAAAAATTCCGGTATAAAATCCGATTTTCTTTAAGCGCATCCATTTGGAAAAGAGGAATAACGTCAAACAACCGATAAACAAGACGAAACATACAATTCCCACACTCGCCCATACGTCGACATTCAATACATTCCGGACTGTCCGGAACCACTTGACCCAAAAGAACTCCCCGACCGGTTCTATTTTATCTGTTGTTCGGAGTCTGGACATTGCTAAATTAAAGCGAATATCTCCATCGCCGGGATTCAGCAATAAAGCACGTTCGTAATTCAAGATTGCCGGTGCAATCTTATTCGTTTTGTAATAGGCATTTCCCAGATTATAGTAAATCTCATACGAGTCGCCGCTGTTCTTCAGCAATGCTTCATATAATTCAATGGCTCTGGCGTAGTTCTCCTGTTTATATGCTACTTCGGCTTCTTTAAACGCAGACTCCTGCGCCGTCAACGATATGCCGCACATTAAGTGAATCCATCCCCAACACAGTATTCTATATATTACTTTCATCATCATGACTTTTTAGTTATGTTTTCCATTTTCCCAATGGCGTCGAACGTTTGCTTAAAGAGCTGCTCCATCGCTTCCGGAGCCTGACTGGGGGCATAACGAGCAAACTCACACGTATTCAGGATATCGATAAAACGATCGCTTACCTCTTTATCTCCTCCAAACACCATTAATTCTGCCTCTACATTGTCTTTTGTCAGATTGGCTTGCGGAATATTCAACTTGTCGCTTAAATATCCCCACACGGCGCGAAGAACTTCATCGTAAAATTCTTCCTTTTTTCTCTCTTTCAGTAATCTCTCCGCTTTTTTCAATCTTCGAACCGCTATTTTGTTCGCTTTTTTCGTACGTACAAGCGCAATGTTTGCATTTTCTTTCACTTGCTTGCGATAGATGGCAAAGAAAACGATAAACAAGACGGCAATCAGTACATACGCCATTATGTACATGAACGAACCGAAGAAAAATTCTTTATTTGAGACAAAGTGAGGCTTTGAAACTTTGATATATCGAATGTCTTGCCCCAAATATTTGACGCGCTCTTGCGTACCGAAATTTGAAATGACAGGGCTTGAGCTATTCTCTCCTCCGATTCCTTTCTCGACGTGCAGTTTGAACGGTTGAGAAGAGAGGGTCTTATACGATCCGTCTTTGGGATCAAAATACGAAAACTGGACGGCCGGAATCTCAAAATCGCCTGCATAGCGTGGGATTGCCATGTATTCAATCGATTTTGTTCCGCTTGTACCCGAAGAAGTAGTTTTGATATTATTGTCTACTTTCGGATCATACACTTCAAAGTCATTCGGGAAAGAGATTTCGGGATTTTTAGCTAATTTGATATTGCCATTTCCTGAAAGCACGATGTTGATCGTAACGGCTTCGTTCGTTTTAATGTGATCGGAATTGATGCTTGCTTTCATCGTGTATGAACCTACCGCTCCCCGGAAAGAAGCCGGTTTACCGCTTGGAAGAGGCTTGACATCAATCGTTACGGGGGGCGTCGTAAGTACTCTCTTCACATCTTGGTAAGTATCGAAGAAGTCATCAAAAATACTGCGCACGCGTTGTTTCGAACGGATACGTACGACGGCGTCATATTTCCCTCCTTCAATCGTAATTTTACCCGAACGTTGCGGATAAAGGACAGTCTGTTTGATAACGACTGTCCGGTAATTACGCCCATTATAATTTTCGAGTGTCCATTGCGGGTTCAATTCGATATCCTGGGAAAGAAACCCTTCAAATTCAGGGAATTTTACGTCGTTCAATGCCGCATCATACAGGGAATAGAGTTTGAATGTCACTAAAAATCCTTCCTGTTCATAGACGCTACGCTTCGAGACATTCATCCGGACGAATAACTCATCACCTCCGATATTGGAAGAACCGGAAGACACTTGACCGCCCCCCGAGCCTGAAGATGCCGCTTCATTTGCCTTATCCGGAGGCAATACTTTAATGACTAATGAGTTGGAACTATAATTTGAATTCTTGATTTTTATCGTTGCCGGACTCAAGTTAAAGGTACCTTCTTTTTTAGGCATTAACACATACGTAAATGTTTGAGAATAGGAGCTGCTTGATTTCCCATTGATATATTGCATGCTTCTGCTGACAGACGAAGTAGGTCCCATCAATACTTCGAAATCGGCCAAATCCGGTGTCCGAAGTCCGCCGGCACCTTCCTCATTGACGGTGTACGTCAGTTGGAATTGTTGTCCCATCACCACGGCGTCGGGAGCAGAGGCTTTGAATGTCACTCCGTCTGCTTTCAGGCATGTCCCTGCTAAAAACAACAGCCCGGTAACGATAAAAATGAATTTTCTCATAGCTCTTATTTTTACCATTGTTTATCTGTTTTACGACGTTCTTGATGTTTGGCCTGAGCCTTTTTAACTTTCTCCTGTGTATCTTTTTCGTCCTGCAGGAAAGCATCGAGAATCTGTTGTGCATTGTCTCTGCTCATTTGTTCATTCTCCTGCTTCTGTTCTTGTGTCTTATTTTCTTTCTGCTCATTCTGATCCTGATTCTGCTCTTGTTCTTGCTCCTTCTGCTCTTGCTGTTGCTGATCCTGATTCTGATTCTGCTGGTCTTGATTTTGTTGCTGCTGATCATTCAATAGCTTTTGAGCCAAAGCTAAGTTATACCGTGTCTCTTCGTCTTTCGGATTCATCCTCAATGACTGTTTATAAGCCTCGATACTTTTGGCATAATCCTTGTTCTTCATCTGAATATTCCCGAGGTTGTGAAAAACTTCCGCTAATCGTTGGGCATTGGCCGGATTTTCAGTTAGCAGACGCTCTCGCTGACCGGCGATCTGTTGGTATTGTTCGGCTGCTTCCGGATATTTTTCCTGTTTGTACAAGGCATTCCCCAGATTGTATGAGCCTTCAACAGAGCGCGGATTCACTTCAATGCTCTGTCGGTAAGCAATCTCCGATTCGGTATATTTCTCTTCTTTATACAATTTGTTCCCTTTTCGGATATGCGATCGCTCCGCCTTCTGTGCAAACATGCCGTTCGTACAGCAGAAAGCGGTGATCGCACTTATGAATATCAGATATATTGCTTTCATTTCTGTTTTATTAAGAAAATAATTTTATTTTTCGGAATATCCGATTTTTTCGTTCCAGAATCAGATACTCGAGAATCAACAAGATCAAAACAATCCATGCCAATGTCTGGAACTGTTCATCATATTCCGAATACACTTTACTTTCCAGCTCAGCTTTATCCATCTTATTAATTTCAGACTGTAACGCGCGGAGAGCCGAGTTGGTATTGTCTGCACGAACATAGATTCCTTTGCCGGCCGCAGCAATTTCCTGACACATCTGCTCGTTCAATTGCGTGATGACAATATTTCCATTGCCGTCTCGCATATAATCATTCCCATTGTCAAGAGGTATCGGTGCACCTTTGGGAAGCCCGATACCTACAATATTCACGTTCACTCCTTTCTCGGCTGCAGCGGCGGCCGCTTTTACCGGGTCATCTTCATGATTTTCACCATCCGTAATCAATAGGATCGTTTTCCCGGAATTTTCGTTCGGTGTGAACGAACGCATCGCCAGATTTATTGCGGCGCCGATGGCCGTCCCTTGCGTAGAAATCATCGAAGGGTTAATGGACGACATAAACATCTTGGCTGAGATATAGTCTGAGGTAATCGGTAACTGCGTAAATGCATCGCCGGCAAAGACAATGAGCCCGACCTTGTCGTCGGTAAAACTGTCAGTCATCCTCGAAAGCATTTGTTTGGCTTTTTCCAACCGGTTCGGTTGAATATCTTCGGCCATCATCGAATTGGAAACATCCAGACATATCATGATTTCCACACCTTGTCTTTTGACGGTTTCCAGCTTAGAGCCGAACTGTGGGCCGGCAATCATAAAAACCGTCACGGCTATAGACGTGAATAACAGCCAGAATTTGAGTCTCTCCCGTTTGCGCGAGACTTCCGGGGTCAGTTGTGAAACGAGCATGGGATCGCCGAAGCGCTTGATGGCCTTCTTTCCGGCAACAACCACATAGAGATAGAATAAGGCCAATACCGGAAGTATTGCCAACAAATACAGATAAATAGGATGAGCAAAACGAAACATAATCAACTTTCTTCCTTATGGTATCTTTTTCAATAATGTATGCTTCAGGAGAAGTTCCAAGAGCAGCAAAGCCAATAAGAGCAAGGCAATATTTTTATACTCTTCCTGTTTTTTACTGTATTCCCGTACACTGATTTTGGTTTTCTCCATTTGATCGATCTCGGAATAAATCTCCTTCAGACTGGCATTATCGGTAGCTCTGAAATATTGTCCGCCGGTCGTTGTTGCAATTTGCTTTAAGGTAGGTTCATCGATATCCACCGGGATCATCTGTGTCTGAATCATTCCTCCCGGCAGGCGGAACGGGTACGGCGCTTCTCCTTTTGTACCTACACCAATGGTATACACCCGGATGCCAAATGTTTTGGCGATCTCGGCAGCCGTTACCGGGGCAATCTCACCGCGATTATTGGACCCGTCGGTTAGCAGAATGATCACCTTCGATTTGGCCTGACTATCTTTGATACGGCTGACAGCATTAGCCAGGCCCAAGCCAATGGCGGTCCCGTCCTCGATCATTCCGCTCTGAATATTTTTAAAGAGATTCAACAAAATAGCATGATCGGTAGTGAGCGGACACTGCGTAAAGCTCTCGGCCGAAAAAACAACGAGCCCAATGTTATCGTTCGGTCGTCCATTGATAAAAGCAGCTGCCACATTCTTAGCTGCTTCCAGACGATTCGGTCGCAAATCTTGCGCCAGCATACTGCTCGAAATATCGATGGCCATCATGATATCAATTCCTTCGGTCGACGAATTCTGCCAACTGTTGGTCGACTGCGGACGCGCCAGGATGACGATGACAAGGGCAATGGCTATCATGCGTAATACGAACGGTACATGTCTCAAATATACTTTGGCTGTCACCGCCTTGGGCGCATCAAAAGCCTGTGAAGAAGACATCTCCACACTTGCTTGATTCTTACGCATCTTCCAAAAATACCAGCCGATTAGAGGTATCAGCAGTAGCAATAAATAGATGTATGACGGATTTGCGAATATCATTGCTTTTCTTCGTTAGAGGTTACTTCGATCGTTTTTAAGGATGACGTTATCCCGTCATTGTCCGACGACCGATCTCCGGATGTTTTTTCTTCTTCTTCCGGTTTCGGTACTTCGGTCGGTTTCGTCTGATTGACGAACAGATATGCATTCATCATACTTAAGTCGTTCTCGTCCGGCAACGGATGTAACTTGGCAAACTTTACAAAATCAGCCAAATGAAGGATTTGTTTCAATGTCTCATAAACAGAATGAGCATCATTCTCCTGTTCAATAATATGCAGGATTTCTTCCGACGTTTTTTCCATCGCATTGACCCGGTAACGTCTCGAAATATAACGACGCAGGGTATCCGTCACGAGAGTATGATATTCTTTATTCAGTCCTTGTTGCCATAATTTCTGTCCTTTAATCTCATTCAATTCCCGAATGGCCTGTTCGTACGGCGGGAGTTTCGGTTCTTCTTTTTTTAACGGGATCAGCGTTTTCCTGTTTCTGTATCGCTGAACAAAATAACCGATAACACAAATCGCAAAAAGTCCGAACAGAATACCGAATATCCACGGATAATAATCGGCTAAGACAAACGGAGGCTTCCATACGTTTTTGATGTCGTAAAACTCTTCGGGATTATCCGTATCGACCGGTATCGTCGATACTTTTAACGCAACCTGATTCGATGAAATCGTGTCCCCCTGATCAATCACAATCAACGGCGGTAACAGATATAATGCCGAATCGAACGATGTAATCAGGATATTTTGCTTAATCACCAATCGATTATCCAAAACAGTCGAATCTGCCGGCGATGTGGATAAAACTTCCACTCCGGGCATTAAGACATCTGTCGGAATCGGACAAATGACTTGCCTGTCTTTATCGGTTGTAATTGTCAGGTTCAATGTTGTTTGCTCTCCTATCAGGATATCGGCCGTATCAAGTTTGACACTAATCAAGGTCTGTTGTGCCTGTATCCCGATGCTCGATGCTATGGTGAAAGCAAACAATAATAACCGGAATTTATTTTTTCTCAGTTTCATGCTGGATTAGTTTCGTTTGTCAAAGAGAGCGATTAAAGCTTTGACATAATCATCTTCCGTTCGAATCGATACGGCATCGACCCGACATTTGTTAAATACCTTGTTCATATCACTTTGTCGCTTTTCCCACCATGTTTTATACAGTGCTCTCACCTGTTTTGACGAGCTGTCTATCCACCGTTCCTTACCGGTTTCCGCATCCTTGATCTTCATGAGTCCGACATTCGGAAGTTCCGTCTCACGATGATCGTACACCTGAATGGCTACGACATCATGTTTGCGATTGGCAATTGTCAAGGCATCCTGATAGTTGCCCTTATCGATGAAATCGGAAATCAAGAAAGCAGTACACCGCTTCTTGATGGCATTCGTGAGGTATTTGAGCGCTTGACCGAGATCCGTCTGTTTATGATCCGGCTGAAAGTCGATCAATTCGCGGATAATATAAAGGATATGCCGCTTCCCTTTTTGAGGCGGTATAAACTTTTCGATCTGATCCGAAAAGAAAATAACTCCGATTTTATCGTTGTTTTGAATCGCCGAAAAAGCCAGTGTAGCAGCAATTTCCGTGATAACCTCTTTCTTCATCCGACTCACTGTTCCGAAGTCCTTGCTGCCGGACACATCGATCAATAGCATCACGGTCAATTCGCGTTCTTCCTCGAAAACCTTCACATACGGACGAATATAACGCGCCGTGACGTTCCAGTCGATGTCACGAATATCATCACCGAACTGATATTCGCGTACTTCACTGAAAGCCATACCCCGACCTTTGAATGCCGAATGATACTGACCTGCGAAGATGTTACGCGACAGTCCGCGTGTCTTAATTTCTATCTGCCTGACTTTCTTTAAAAGTTCGCTTGTCTCCATTTATATCCATCAAGCCCGGTAAAATACCATCAGGGCACTTCGACTTTATTCAGAATTTCACTGATAATCTCTTCCGATGTGAGGTTGTTAGCCTCCGCCTCATAGCTGAGACCGATGCGGTGACGCATCACATCATGACATACGGCGCGTACATCTTCGGGAATCACATAGCCGCGACGTTTGATAAAGGCATACGCGCGCGCGGCCAGCGCCAGATTGATCGAAGCACGGGGTGAAGCCGCAAAAGCAATCATTGATTTAAGATTAGCCAGATTATATTCGGCAGGGAAGCGGGTTGCGAAAACAATATCGACAATATAACGTTCAATCTTTTCGTCCAGATACACCTCACGCACGATGTTACGCGCCTCAATAATCTGTCGGGTATCGAGCACCGGTTTAATATCCGGCTTTTTACCCGAGATATTCTGACGGATCACCATTTTTTCTTCCTCTTTCTTCGGATAGTTGATCACCACTTTCAGCATGAAACGATCGACTTGTGCTTCGGGAAGCGGATACGTACCTTCCTGTTCGATCGGATTTTGCGTAGCCATTACGAGAAACGGTTCCGGAAGTGTATAGGTCGATTCGCCGATAGTCACCTGACGCTCCTGCATGGCTTCGAGCAACGCACTCTGCACCTTGGCGGGAGCACGGTTGATTTCGTCTGCCAATACGAAGTTGGCGAATACAGGTCCTTGCTTGACGAGAAATTCTTCACTTTTCTGGCTGTATATCATCGTCCCGATCACGTCGGCCGGCAACAAATCCGGTGTAAACTGAATACGACTGTATTTGGCGTCGATTAGTGAAGAAAGTGTTTTAATTGCCAGTGTTTTAGCAAGTCCCGGAACACCTTCCAGCAAGATGTGTCCATCGGAAAGGAGTCCGATCAGCAACGATTCGATCAAATGCTTTTGGCCGACGATGACCTGATTCATTCCCATAGTAATCATGTTTACGAACGAACTGTTATTTTCAATCCGTTCGTTCAATTCTCGAATATCTACTGTTTGATCCATAGATTAAATATATTATATAATTCTGATCTCTGTATGTTCATTTTTGAACGCACAAAAATAGAAAATTCAGGTTGGTATATTAAAGTTTTGCCGTTAAATAATACTAATCACACAACGGGCTGTCACGCTCTAATTTGTTTATTTTTAAAAAGATTATTTTGTCTTGTTCGCCATGATCTTCGACTGTAATTCTTTTGCCTGCGCAATGGAGGCACTGCTTTGGGCATTAATCGCATATACTTCTTTGGCCGGAATCAGAATTTCCATTCCTGCAGGTACGCGATCGGGGTCAGGAATTTTGGCCTTATTGAAATCATAGATATAGACCCAGAAGACTTTATTCCCGTAATATTTTTGCGCAAGCAACGTTAACCGCTCACCCGATGCTACTTTCACACGTGCCATAACGTTATGATCCGACGAGGTGGAAGTGTCTGTTGCTGGCTTCGTCTGTTGAGGAGTTGTTTTCTTGGATGATGTCGATGCTGTAGAAGCTGTTTGCTCTTTCCGCGTAGACGAAGTTGAAGCGACCGGCGATGTTGCGGTGCTTTCGTTCGTTCCGGAAGCAGTCACCCCGGACGTATCGACGTTTTCGCTTTTTTCTGACTCTTGCACCGCGGCGGAGTCGCCGGGCAAAAGAAACGAATCATCCGTCGTCTGTGTATGCTGTGTTGTGCTGTTAAACTCCTCGTACGATAAACGATCATAGTAGAAATAATAGAATATTCCCACCCCTAACAGCAACAATAACAACGCCAGAATAACATACAGCGAGGTATTCGACGTTTCTTTTTTCTTTTTCTTCACAACGGGCTTGGCGACCGGATGAGATTTCGGTGTTTCGTTCACATGCTGTTCTTTACGCTCATTATTTTCACTCATGATTTCTTGTTTTATGGGTATTATTGTACTTTTTTGTAATGTTTCCCGATTTGCGGCAGATGCGCGATGACTCCCGATTGCACGTTCTTCCGACGGTCCATCGTCGGGCTCTTTCTCGATTTCTTTATCCGTCATCTTATATCCTTCTTTGATCTCATCTTCAGAAGGAAGTACTAAAAGCGGAGCCGGATTTTCTTCGGTTTTCGGAGCTATATCTTCTGTTGCTTTCGTAACTTCTCTGACAGGCTTCTGAACCGGTTCTTCTGCGGTTATGGGTTCATCGTTTTCATCTTCTTCGTCATCATTAGAAAGACCGGATGAAGCCGTTTCATTGTTTTCCGTTTCGTTGGTTTCGATGGCTTCGAAAAAAGCAAACGGTCGATTAATCTTTTCTTTGAGTATTTTATCGGGGAGGAAAGACAGCTTGTGATGCGCGGGAATGACAATTCGCTCTCCGGTATTGACATGTATACTCTCCCGTTCTTTTACCGGAATCACTTTAAAACTGCCGATCCCTTTTATTCTTACGACCCCGTTATGGGTAATTACGTCGTTGATTACTGCTATCAACGTTTCAATAAATGTCTCAATGTCTGCCTTTTCTCTGCCGGTCTTTGCCGTCAAGATTTCGGCGATATCGTAGATCGATAATTTCTCATCCATGGCTGTCCAATGTTTTTAAATACGCCTTTAATGTTGCAACCGGTTTAAAAACAGGTACGAGTTTGGGAGGGATCAGATAACGTTTGTTGTTGATTGGATTGGCTAAAAAGCGTTCGTCTTTTTTCTTTGCTTCGAACTGTCCCAATCCATGCAAACTGACGATATCGCTACTTGCAAGTTTATCGCCTATTACCTCACAGAAAGCATCCAGCATTCGTTCTGTCTCTTCCTGTTCCCAATGAAGCCGGCTCGATAATTCACTGATCAATTCTATATTTTTCATACGCAACCGTTATTATTTTTTAGACATCTATATATTGACCGTTTCTGTATTATTTAATAAAAAAATTAACATTTCTAATCTTATCCAACAATCTTCCCATACAACTCAAACGCTTCCGACGATTCTATCCGCGCAGCATAAAATTTTCCCGGTTGCAGTTTTTGTTCTTTACTGACAAGTACTTCGGGGTCCACTTCGGGCGAGTCATACTCCGTACGGCCGATGTAAAAGTCTTCTTCCCGGTCGAGCATGACTTTAAAGACCTTTCCCACTTTCTCTTTCTGCACTTCGGTCGATATTTTCTGCTGCAACCGCATCAACGTATCCAAACGTTGTTGTTTCACTTCTTCTCCTACATCATCCTGATGATTTTTATACGAATACGTTCCGACTTCATGACTGTATGCAAAAGCGCCCATTCGCTCGAAGCGAACGTCTTGGGCAAACTGCATCAATTCGGCATAGTCATCATCCGTTTCGCCGGGGTAACCGACCATGAGAGTCGTTCGCAGATGAATGCCGGGCACCTCTTCACGGATACGACCGATTAATTCGTAAGTTTCCTGCTTGGTTATTTGGCGACGCATCCGTTTCAACATCGGATCACTGATGTGTTGCAAAGCTATATCAAGGTATTTGCAAACATTTTCACGCTCGCGTATAACCCGCAGTAAGTCATGCGGAAATTGTGACGGATAGCCATAGTGAAGCCGTATCCATTGGATACCGGAAATATCCGACAAGCGTTCGACCAATTCGGGAAGAACAGTTTTATGATAGATATCAAGCCCGTAATATGTTAAGTCTTGCGCAATAAGCTGAATTTCTTTGACTCCTTTGCGTGTCAACAACCGTGCTTCGTCGATGATTTCGTCCATCGGACGTGACCGGTATTTCCCGGTAATAATCGGAATAGAACAGTAAGAGCATGTACGGTTACACCCTTCGGCAATTTTCAGGTAAGCATAATGCCCGGGTGTGGTCACGACACGATCGGTCGATGATTCCGGATGATACGCCTTTCCGATGTCGTTCAATAGCTCTTTCCAGTTGAACTTTCCGTAAAAACGGTCGACAAAAGGAAGTTCTGTTTTCAGCTCTTTCAGAAAACGTTCCGAAAGACAACCCATCACAAAAAGTTTGCCGATGCGGCCTCTGTCTTTTTCTTCGCCTAAGGCCAAGATAAGGTTAATGGATTCTTCCTGTGCATCGCCGATAAAAGCGCACGTGTTGACAACGACAAATTCACCATTCACCTTTTCCGCGTCGTGCGTAACGGTATATCCGTTCAACTGAAACTGACGCATCAACTGCTCGGAATCAACCAGATTCTTCGAACAGCCCAATGTGATGATGTCAACCTTGTTTTTTCTCATGCTCTCCGAACAGTGAATCTACAAATGCTTTCCGGTTAAATATTTGCAAATCTTCCATGCCTTCGCCTAAACCGATATATTTGACGGGAATCTGGAAATGATCGGAAATACTGATCACGACACCGCCCTTGGCCGTTCCATCCAGTTTCGTGACGGCCAACGCATTGACTTCGGTCGCAGCCGTAAACTGTTTGGCCTGCTCGAAAGCGTTTTGTCCCGTCGAACCGTCGAGCACCAGCAGCACCTCGTCCGGAGCATCGGGCACGACTTTCTTCATGACGTTCTTAATCTTCGTCAACTCGTTCATCAGGTTGATTTTATTATGCAAACGGCCGGCCGTATCGATGATCACCACGTCGGCATCGTTCGCCTGTGCCGAATTAAGCGTATCGAAAGCAACCGAAGCCGGATCGGATCCCATCTTCTGCTTGACGATTGGCACGCCTACGCGCTCACTCCAGATCACCAACTGTTCCACAGCGGCCGCCCGAAACGTGTCGGCCGCACCCAGATAGACCTTCTTTCCCCGCTTTTTAAACTGATATGCCAACTTGCCGATCGTCGTAGTCTTTCCAACTCCATTGACACCAACCACCATGATGACATAAGGTTTCTTGCCTCCGGGAACAAAGAAATCTTCCATATCTTCCGTTTTATTCTCCGTGAGCAAAGTAGCGATTTCCTCGCGTAAAATCGTCGTTAATTCGCTTGTAGATATATATTTGTCTTTTGCAGCACGTTTCTCGATACGTTCGATGATTTTCAGGGTGGTGCTGACTCCTACGTCCGACGTAATCAATACTTCTTCCAACTCATCCAACACCGAGTCATCTACTTTACTCTTCCCGACGATAGCCTTGGTGATTTTCGAAAAGACACTTTCCTTCGTTTTGGATAATCCTTTATCTAATGTCTCTTTCTTCTCCTTGCTGAAAAACTCAAAAAAGCCCATTGCTTACTAATAATATATGTTCTGGCTACAAAGGTACATGATTTTTTAATTAAAACCTATCATTTAGGCCTAAGTGATTATTACTTCTTCTCAAGTGTTTGTTAAAAGACAAAAACGTTCCTTGCAAAGCGACCAAAATTTCTCTCTGAACTCATTTCCTTACATATCTATAATTCGCTCTCCCCTCAATACTTCTTATGCTCGGTAATTCTTTCAATTTCCACCTTATACTCCATCTTGGAGAGGTGGGCAAAATATCTTGAGAAAATCTGAATTTACGCATTCACAAAGACTGCCGACTCCGCAAAAACTTGTTATCTTTGCGCACACAACGATCAAAACAAGAAATATCATGAAAGGAAAAAAAATCATTGCATCCGTCTTTCTAATGGCTTTATGTGCCGGATGTGGAAACAGCCATCAAGAAAAAGAAACAGGGATCATCACAGTCGATGTGCATGCCGATTATCCGGAGAAAAAACTGATGCTTCAGGATATTCTGGAAGTGGAATATATTCCGCTCGAAACGAGCGATGAATTCATCACCCAAGGCTATGTGCTGGACATCGGTGACCGGTACATTTTAGCCAAAAACCGAACACCCGACGGCGATATTTTTCTCTTTGACCGACAAACGGGGAAAGGCATCAGAAAAATAAACAGAAAAGGACAAGGAGCCGAAGAATATACATCCATCTACCGAATCGTACTGGACGAAGCCAATGACGAAATGTTTGTCAATTGTATGCCCATGAGGAAAATATTCGTGTATGACTTGGAAGGTCGTTTCAAACGGTGTTTCAACCACGCGGACAGCGCTTCGTATTCGGTTCTCTTCAATTATGACAGGGAACATCTGATTAGCTATGACATGTCCATATACTATAAGGAAGGAATGCCTTCGGAAGGCCGGTCCTCTCACGCCATTATCTCGAAGCAGGACGGGAGCGTGACACGGAAGATTCCGATTCCTTTCGAAATTGTCAAAGCGCCTATTATACAAAAAGAAGGCATTGCTATAAATACCATCCAATCGATAGTGCCTTGGCACGACAAGTTTCTGCTTATCGAAACATCGACCGATACGGTTTATTTGTCGGAAGGAAACACCATCCGTCCGTTTTTAGTAAAAACCGCCTCCGAAGATCCTCAGATACTCCTTACGATGGGCACGATGACCGACCGTTATTATTTTCTGCAAACGATTAAGAAAGAATTTGATTTCACGACCGGAAATGGATTTCCAAGAACCGATTTGATGTATGATACGGAAGAAAAAGCCCTATACCGCGCGACCGTATTCAATGCCGATTACGACAAGCATGAAGTGAATATGAATTCAAACCCGGTAAACGGCACAATCGCAGCATTCAATATACTGACAGCCGATCAGCTTGTTGAAGCGTATGAAAAAGATGTGCTGAAAGGCCCACTCAAGGACATTGCCGCACAATTGGACGAAGATGCGAATCCCGTGCTCGTTGTCATGAAGTATAAAGCAAAGAAATAGTCCGTTCGGTAACAGGTTCTAACGGGTTCGGAAGGATATTTCGATACGTTCCAAACGGTATTCGGGTGCGTCCAAAAAGGTACCCAACCTAATTCGTCCATAATAATGAAAACTCGCGACGCTTCCATTTTTTTACGCACGAATTATATTCGGCACTTTTAAATGCCACCTTGTTTCCGGCACAGTCAAAAAAACGAAGCTGCTGTTCCATACTCGAATTCGTCGAATCTTCGATAGCTATGATTTCCTTTTCCGGACCTCTATAGACGAGAATACGAGTCGGCCTGTATATTGAAGATCGGAGTATAATGGAAGCGATTTCCTTTTCTAACCACTGCGGTTTTTTAGCTCCACATACTGAAACATTTAACTTATCGAGGGAAGATTCATTGTCTTTTTTGCATCCGGAAATAAACGGAAGCAAGCAAACCCACATTGTAACAAACAACTTAAAAGCAAAAGTTTTCATCGGATATAAAATTTATGATGTATATCGTATGCCTTGGCAACATTCAGTCAATAAACGGACCTATTTCTTGCAATTCTTTGAGATTTGGCTGATTAAAAAATCATTGAACGCTTCGTCGTTATAGATCCCGTACCGGAATTCGTGTGTGCCGCAATAGTCGGATAGGGCTTTTAATATGGCATCTTCTTTTTCTATGGATAATAATCGAATAATCAGTTGCAGTCCCGTCTGCCTCGTTATAAATGGAGCGCTATCCTTGTCCTCAAATTTGATTTTCTGCTTATCCAGCGACAAATATAGAAGCTCTTTCCGCTGACTGGAGTGTAATCCCGATAAAAACGCCGTTTGCCCCATCAGGTATTCAACACAAGCCATTCGATCCGCTTCTTTATCAACCGTCGAAGAGTAACCTTTTTGATATGCTTTGCCATGTGCTGCATAATACTCCTTATACTGAGCAAATCCGGATAAACTCTTCTTCAACGATTTGCACTCGTCAGATGATGTAATCTCATCTTCTGTTTCCTTAGAGAGCTTAAACAGCTCCTGATACTTGTCGCTGATTTTAGAACCATCTTCTTGCTGACATGCCATTATGCCTATAAATACACTCAAAATCAGAACTATTTGTTTCATTTTTCTTTGTTTTTTATGTTATTTATTTCGTGTCGTAATATAAAAATCTTCAATTTCATTGGCACAGTTAGTGATTAAAACATGATATTACGATAAAAAGTTTTTAATAGATGATGCAAAAAAGATTGAAAACGCTGCATGGCGATATGTTAAAAATTCAGGATCAGGAACTGTTTTTTTATTTTTCCTGTCGAATGACGTATCTTTACCGTTGTTTTACAATAACAGGAAAATATCTATGAGCAAATCAAAATGGTTCAAACGGGTGGTATGGATCGTATGTTCCGGTATCCTTCTGCTGATTTTATCGGGGATTGGCTGCGGAGCATATTTCTTTTTTTCGTCCAACTTCATGCCCCCAAAAACGGCTTACGTCTACATATACCCCGACAAGGATTATGAAGACTTGTGCCGGCAACTGGAAGATTCGGCCGGATGCAGCGATATCCGCACATTCAGACAAGCCGCACGCTTACTGAAATATCCGGGAAAGATGAATACCGGGCGATACGCCGTCACTCGGGGAATGAGTAACTACGACCTCTTGAAAAACCTGCGGCGAGGGTATCAGACTCCCGTGCGAGTTACGTTTAACAATATCCGGATGAAGCAAGACCTTACCGACCGTCTGTCTCAACAGTTGATGATCGAAAGCCATGAGTTGATGAAGCTAATGAACGATTCCGATTACTGCCGGTCGATGGGGTTCACGCCTCCAACCATCAAAGTGATGTTTATCCCGAATACGTATGAGGTATACTGGAATATCTCGGCCGAGAAACTGATGCAACGGATGAAACGCGAATACGATGCCTTCTGGACGGATGCCCGTCGCAACAAAGCTGCGCGGATCGGTCTCTCGCCGCTCGAAGTCGCGGTGCTCGCTTCGATTGTGGAAGAAGAATCGGCTGTAACCGATGAATATCCGACAATTGCAGGACTGTATCTTAACCGCTTATATAAAGGAATATATCTTCAGGCCGATCCGACCGTCAAGTATGCTCTGGGGGATTTTACGATCCAACGGGTCTTAAACAGACACAAAGAGATCGACTCGCCCTACAATACGTACATGTACGGCGGATTACCTCCTGCGCCGTTGCGGATACCGTCTATTCAGGGGCTGGATGCCGTCCTGAATTACAAGAAACATCATTATTTATATATGTGCGCCAAGGAAGATTTTTCGGGCAGACATAATTTCGCATCGACCCTCACGGAGCATAATCAGAATGCCCGACGTTATCAGGAAGAATTAAATCGGCGGGGCATTTACTGAAATTTGGTCAAGTCGCATAAAGTCGTACCTTTGTCGCAATTTGCAAGCATTGTTATAAAAAATAGAATAGCATGGAAAAGAAATTATTTTTGGGTGACGAGGCCATTGCTCAGGCCGCTATCGACGCCGGACTATCCGGAGTATATTCATATCCGGGCACACCTTCGACGGAGATTACCGAATACATTCAGCAATCGGCCGTCGCGCGTGAAAGAAATATACACAGTCGCTGGTGTACGAACGAAAAGACTGCTATGGAAGCAGCTTTGGGAATGAGTTACGCCGGAAAGCGTTCGCTTTGTTGTATGAAACATGTCGGTCTGAATGTGGCGGCCGATTGTTTCATGAATGCTGCCATGAGCGGTGTCAACGGAGGTATGATAATCGTTTCGGCCGACGACCCGTCGATGCACTCCTCACAGAATGAGCAAGACAATCGTGTATACGGACGGTTCGCGATGATTCCGATGCTGGAACCGTCTAATCAGCAGGAAGCGTATGATATGGTTTACGATGGATTCGAGTTATCCGAGCGATTAGGATACCCTGTTCTGCTGCGTATCACAACACGTATGGCACATTCTCGCTCAGGGGTTACGGTTCGTCCCGCCCGTCCGGAGAATAAAATGCATTGCCTGCCCGACGGCAGGCTGCGGTTTACCCTGCTACCGGCTCTGGCGCGTCAACGTTATAAACAGCTGCTGGCCGCACAGGATGTGATGACGGCCGCTTCGGAAGAGTCGAAATATAACCGTTATTTCGACGGGCCCGATAAAAAACGGGGCATCATCACGACGGGCATTGCTTTTAACTATCTTTCGGAAAATTATCCCGATGGATTTGAGCATCCGGTACTGAAAATCTGTCAATATCCGCTGCCAAAGAGACAGATTGAGAAAATAGCTTCCGAATGTGATGAATTGCTCTTGCTCGAAGAAGGCTATCCTGTGGTCGAAGAGTGGCTGAAAGGTTTTACGGGCAAAGGACTGAACGTTCGAGGCCGGCTCGATGACACCCTTCCGCGCGACGGGGAACTGACACCGGACTCAGTCGGAAAAGCTCTGGGAAAGAAGGTGAAATGCTATTATACGATTCCGGATATTGTGGAACAACGTCCTCCGGCACTATGTCAGGGATGCGGACATCGGGATATGTACAACGCCCTGAATGAAGTGCTGAAAGAATATCAGGAGCCGAAAGTTTTCGGCGATATTGGTTGTTACACGCTCGGGGCATTGCCTCCCTTCCGTGCGATCGACAGCTGTATTGATATGGGGGCCTCTATCACGATGGCCAAAGGAGCATCGGATGCGGGAGTATTTCCGGCAGTTGCCGTAATCGGCGACTCAACGTTCACCCATTCGGGAATGACCGGACTGCTGGATTGCGTCAACGCCAACAGTAACGTAACGATCGTGATCTCCGACAATGAAACTACAGCCATGACCGGCGGACAAGATTCGGCCGGCACGGGACGCATTCAGGCTATTTGTGCGGGCATCGGCGTCGCACCGGAACATATTCGCGTCATGGTACCGCTGAAAAAGAACTATGAAGAGATGAAAAACATCATCCGCGAAGAAATCGAATATCGTGGCGTTTCGGTATTAATACCGTGCCGGGAATGTATTCAGACATTGGCAAGAAAGAAAAAAGCAAAATAACATGAAAACAGACATTATATTATCGGGAGTAGGCGGACAAGGCATATTATCTATTGCCGCCATTATCAGCGAAGCCGCTTTGAAAGATGGGTTATACATGAAGCAATCGGAAGTACACGGTATGAGCCAACGTGGAGGAGACGTGCAGTCTAATCTGCGCCTCTCCGACAAACCCATAGCCTCCGACCTGATTCCTACCGGACAAGCCGATTTGATCATCTCGCTCGAACCGATGGAAGCGCTGCGCTATTTACCGTATCTGAATAAAGACGGCTGGTTAGTCACCAACACCAAGCCTTATATGAATATCCCGAACTATCCGGAGATGGAAAAGGTCATGGCAGAACTAAATAAGTTGCCGCATAAAGTACTGCTTGATGTTGAAACCGTCGCCAAGGAGATCGGCTCTCCACGCACGGCGAATATGGTTATGCTGGGAGCTGCCACACCGTTCCTCGGTATCGACTATGAAAAAATTGCCGACGGGATCCGTTCGATTTTCAGACGTAAAGGAGATGAGATCGTATCCGTAAACCTGAAAGCATTGCAAGCCGGATACGAAATTGCTACCAAAGTATAATATAGTATAGATATTGATGGTTTACAAATGTAAACATCCTATTAAAAAGCGATAGAGATTCGCATAAACAATAGAAAATCAGTTATGATACCAATCTATTATTTTTAGGTACAAGTCTATTTACAATTATTTTTTGAAAAAGGAGCCGTCTCATATCTCAGCATAAAGAGACGGCTTTTTATTTCTTTTCCGGCCCAAAAGACTCATACGTATTATCCGAATAGAAGACCATGATCCGCTGTATTTCCTTTGTAGGAGCTTGAGGAGGAATATAAACGTCTTTTAATGAAGATTTAACCTCTACCGGTTCAGGCAATTTTGTTTCGGTTGGATTTATAGGGACCTTCTTTACTTCTGTTTTCACATCCGATACATGAGTAAACAAGTTCGGAGCTTCCTGTTTCTCGTTTACAGAAGCAGGCCCTGATCCGGGACGGTTCATCGGTCCCGTACCGAATAACAACCAATCCGGGCTGATATGAGGAAACCGTTCCAAAATCTTTTTTAATACATCTAAGCTTGGGTTGTTTCGTCCTGATGTAATATGCGACATTGCTGCTCGCTGAATTCCGATTATCTCGGCAAATTGCGATGGCAAAAGCTGCTTTTGATTCATAATCAACATAATTCGATCTTTCTCATTCATAAACTACTACATGATTAAATCGTTATTGGTATATTATTTTATCCTGTTTTGTATATTATTAGTATCTAAAGAATATACAAAGATAAATAATAAATTCTGTTGAACAAATAACATTTGTAATTTACAATATTGCAATATCGATATATTGATGTATATTTATAATTGTAAAAAGGATATACAAGCTTCTTTTATCCATTAAATTAAAACTTCAAATCAAAGCATAAAACGATTGATTATAAGACTAATATAACACTTGATATAAAGTAAATTTCCACAAAACAACTCTTACCGTACAATCAGTAGGTTTAAATTTAAAGTATTACTCCTTTCAATCAGATTAAAATACTGGATGTATTGATATTAACGAATCATAAAATTATGTATTTAGCCGTAGGTATACAATTGTTTACAGGGAACAATTGTATATCGAAAAAGAATTTACATCCAATCAAAAACATATATAAACCATTCAAAATATACATTTATAATTATTCTGATGAATTTATGCTTGTATATTCCCCATAACCGGCTGTATAAAAAATACAATTGTATATTGTTGTGATTTTTTTCCTCAAGAATAACCTTGTACCTTTTTAGATACAAAGCGTTTTGATAACGAGTTTTACTATCTCTCGACAGTCGAAAGAATAGACATGTTAGGAAACCGGCATACTGAAACTATACGATGCCGACAGGACATTTTACTTTGTATTTGCTTCCTATACAAATTAGGGAAAGAAGATTAAAGGTCGTGATAGAGGAAAAAAAGAAGAAAAATATTCTGATATTCCGTGAGGTGTCAATGCATAATCTTATACAATAACTCCTTCATGATTTCGCCCTGTGTCATAGACGAGGTCACGTCAATTCCTTTCGATCGGGCGTCTGCCATCCGAATTTCATGAATTGCCTGAAAAACTTTCATTGCGCTATAATTCCTTATACCGCTCTGATAGTCCTTTACCTGAATGGGGAAACGCAGGTTCAGGGCATTCATCAGTCCTCTTTCCGAACGATCTTTGGCATAATAACCGATCAACAGGTTGGAGAAATAGTTAAACAGCACAGGAAGCGTTGCCTGAATGGGGTGACTGTTCGGATTTTGTTCGAAATAATGCGCTATACGGTTTGCTTTCATCACATCTTTATCGGCAATCGCTCGTTGCAATTCAAAATTATTGTATTCCTTACTGATGCCTACGTTTTTTTCGATCAGCTCAGGAGTGATTTTTTTTTCAGGAGAATCTGTCAGAAGAATCTGCAGTTTATCCAAGGTTTGGTGAAGCAAAGCCAAATCGTTTCCCAGATATTCGGATAACATGGCCGCCGCCTTGCGATCTGCCTCGAAAGCACGTTCACGAAGCACTGACGAGATATAATCTTCGATTTTATAGTCCGGAATCTTTTTCGAGTCGAACAGAATGCCTGTTTTTGCCACTGCCGCACTGAGGCTTTTACGCCCATCCAGCTTTTTATATTTATACTCGATCACAAGGATGGTTGATGCAAGCGGATTTTTGGCATAGTTGGTCAGCAAATCGATATTGGTAACCAATTGTGCCTCCCGGACCACGACTAATTGATACTCGGACATCATCGGGAAGCGTCGGGCGGCATTGATGATATCGACCGCTTTCGTATCGGCTCCGTACAGAATGATCTGGTTAAAATCGCGCTCCGATTCATTGAGTACACATTGCAGAAGTAATTCCGAAATCCGATCGATAAAATAAGGTTCTTCCCCCATCAACACATAGATGGGGCTGAACTTTTTAGCCTTGATGTCTCGGCAGATTTCTTCGTACGTCGCTTCTTTTCCGGCCATGTTGTAGGTGTTTACCAGCTGAATTTGATGTGCTGCACGGTTTTCTTCCCTTCGATCATCATCTCCAGCGCACTGATACCCAGCTCAACATGTTCGGGAGCAAACTTTTGTGTTACACTCTTGTCGCTCTCCTGGGTCTTTACCCCATGCTCCTCAAGCGGCTTGTCGGAGATCATCAGCAGGGCGCCGGTAGGTATCTGGTTGGCAAAACCGGCCGTCAGCAACGTCGCCGTTTCCATATCAATGCCTGTGGCATGCGTCTTCTTCAGATACTCCTTAAATGCCGTATCATATTCCCACACGCGGCGATTCGTCGTGTAAATCGTACCGGTCCAATAGTCATGCCCCTTGTCGCGTATGGACGACGAGATCGCGCGGAGCATCGAAAATGCCGGTAGTGAAGGCACTTCGGGCGGAAGATAATCGTTCGAGGTGCCCTCCCCGCGTATGGCCGCTATCGGAAGAACATAATCGCCAAGTGAGTTAGCCCTCTTCAGCCCGCCACATTTACCCAGGAAGAGTACGGCCTTAGGCATCACAGCCGACAATAGATCCATGATCGTCGCAGCATTTGAACTTCCCATTCCAAAGTTGATAATCGTAATTCCTCCTCCGGAGGCGTTTGGCATGGAATTTCGAAGTCCCAAAATCGGCACCTTGAAATGATCGGCAAACAACTCGACGTATTTGGTGAAATTCGTCAACAATATATACTCCGAAAAATCTTCCAGTTTGCGGTCGGTATATCGCGGAAGCCAATTTTCAACAATTTCCTGTTTCGTTTTCATAAATCCTTTTCTATCTTTGTTGGTAAATTCGCAAGCAAATATAAGCAATGTACTCGTTAAATCTGCCCAAATGTCCGCTAAAAATAACAGAAAAAAACGGAAAGTATTACGTCTTCGATCTTTTGCGCCGCAAAAATGTGGTGCTGACTCCGGAGGAATGGGTACGGCAACATTTCGTAAATTATCTACTCACAGCGAAAAATGTACCGAAGGAATTAATGGCCAATGAAGTGGCTATTACGCTCAACGCTCTTTCCCGCCGATGTGATACCGTCATTTACGACACTTACTTGAAGCCATTGGCTATTATTGAATACAAGGCTCCCTCCGTGCGGATTTCCCAAGACGTCTTCGAGCAGATAACACGTTATAACCTGGTGCTGAGGGTACAATATTTAATTGTCAGCAACGGTATGGAGCATTACTGTTGCCACATTGACTATGACACAAATTCTTATCACCTTCTGAAAACCATACCGTCATATACTGAACTACTGATAATAGATTAATTGCTGCGAAAAAAAAAGAAAAGCCAAAAACAGGCCCTCCCCTATGCTTCTATTTAAACGTAATATTTTGATATATTGTAATATTAGAGTCTTTCTTCTTCATACTTTCGGAAGGCGAAAGTAAGTTCTGCGCAGCCAAAATCACATCGTCTAATTGAAACCCGTGAATACATCGTCCCAAAAGGAATGAGCACGTGTATTCCGTCCAATCTCTTCCACGTTGCAATACGATGTTTATACATTGATCGAGACAACGGTAGAACTGTTCTTCGGTAAGATATCCGATCCAGAAGCACCATTTTGCCACACTTACAGCACGTCCGATGTCCCAGGCATAGGTCGATTGAATAGCTCTTACGTCCTCTTCCGGTAAGTTCAACTCTTGAGCTATCCGGGCATAAATCTTATTCAGATCTTTGTTCGTTGAGTGAGTGCGAATAAACTCGTCATATTTCTGACTCCGTTGCAGGCTCAATAATCCGTTAATGGCGTTTACAGCCGACTGTTCGTCAACAATTTCCCATTGCTTGTTCATTCCCTGACGGTAGACATCCGTAGGCTCTTTGGGTATCAGCGACAAAATCTGTTCGCCGCGGTAACATGCCAAAATAGCCCCATACCCCATGGCTCGTTGATAATTTTCACCCAACAGTTTACCCGAATAGCGCGTATTAAACTCGGCCAGTTGTATTTTTCGAGCCTTCTTCGTCTGAAAATTCAAATACAGCATATATCCGCCTACCCCCACCGCAATAATGGCGATAACGATGTAAATCACATTTTCCATATCAAGATGTTTTTGAAATTACACCGACAAATCTACAAAAAAACAGGGATTTCATCCATGCCGAGAAATAAAAATCAAAACAGACCGGAGAAGACAGACGATCGGAAGCACACTCTTACTCCGTTTCTATCACACCGATTTCGCGAAACCAGTCTTCGGCGCGATCCACCCAGCTGTTGACCATCACACCCGTATCGCGCAAACCATAGCCATGTCCTCCTTTTCTGTAAAGGTGCATCCATACCGGGATATTTGCCTCTTTCAGCGCATAGTAATAAAAGAGGCTGCTGTTGATAAACGAATGATCATCTTCGGTCTGAATCAACATGGTCGGCGGTGTTTTCGGAACAATCTGAATCTCCGGAGCCAGTCCGAAATCTTCGCCCGCCAGATAAGCCGGATAAATCAGCAGACAGAAGTTAGGGCGGCAACTCACCTTATCTATCGCGTTGTTTGTTGAATATGTTCTTTTATTAAATGAGGTAGACCCCATTACAGCGAGATGCGCTCCAGCCGAAAAACCCATCACTCCGATTCGGCTCGCATCGATATTCAATTCTGAAGCATTCGCACGCACATAACTAATGGCACGTTGCAAATCCTGCAACGGCGCCTCATGTTTCGGTCGTCCTTCACGGCGAGGCACACGGTATTTCAATAATACGGCAGTAATTCCCAATTCGTTTAACCAAAGGCATACCTCATCGCCCTCCAGATCATACGCCAGAATATCGTATCCTCCACCCGGACAGACAATCATGGCTGATCCGCCGGCCAATTCTTCCGAGGGCTGATAAATAGCAATCGTCGGATCGCTGACATTCGTAATCCGGCATACAATTTCTCCGGCCACTCTATTCCCGTCCTTACTGATCTTTTCGACCATCGGAACAGTTTCTCCGGGAGCCCCTTCCGGAAAAAGTCGAACGACCTTTTCCTGTGCCGTTACGATAACCTCCATGAAAAGCAGACAGACGTACGGTAATATCAACTTATTCATTCCTCAATCTTTGTTTCTGATCTGTTTTGTTAACGGCAGCAAAAGTAAAAAAAAAGCAAAAGATAAAGAATCTTTTGCTCTATTTTATTGCTTCCTTTTCTTCCTGCATATCCAACTCGTTTTTCTCCTGATCGTAGAATCGGTATTCCAGAAAAGCCATGCTTTCATCAGGCACGACCTTCAGTTGAAAAGAATATTTCATCTTCCATTTCATGGCCAGTGACAGAAATCCCTTATTAATATAAGCTGCTACATAAGGATGCACATGCAGCGTGATTTTTTTAACGTTATGTTTGTTAACAAGGCAGTCTATCTTCCCTTCCAGATTGTCGGTAAACAAGATGGAAGATTTAATGGTTCCCGTTCCGAAGCAAGAGGGACACTTCTCGGTTGTCTTCACATCCAGAATCGGTCGAACCCGCTGACGAGTGATCTGCATCAGACAAAATTTACTGAGTGGGAGAATATTATGTTTAGCCCGGTCATTGGCCATGGCCTTTGTCATATGCTCGTACAATTGTTGCCGGTTCGACGCCTCTGCCAAATCGATAAAATCAATCACAATGATCCCGCCCATATCGCGCAATCGCAACTGTCGGGCTATCTCATTGGCCGCTGCGATATTGACATCGAACGCCGTCTTTTCCTGCTCTGTGCTGCCTTTCATCCGGTTGCCACTATTGACGTCGATCACGTGCATTGCTTCCGTATGCTCGATAATCAGGTAGGCCCCACTCTTATATGTTACGGTTCGTCCAAACAGCGACTTAATCTGTCTGGTAACACCAAATTTATCAAAAATAGGCATATCGTCCGTATATAGCTTGACGATGTTCTTCTGTTCGGGAGCAATCAGGCTCACATAATCATATACGTTTTCGTATACCTGTTTGTTATTTACGTAAATATGCTCGAATGACGCGTTGAAGATATCGCGCAGAAGCGCTACCGTTCGAGCTGTTTCTTCATATATAAGAGTTGGAGCCTTTGATTGGGGAACTTTAGGAATATGATCCTCCCACCGTTTTAGCAAATTTTTCAACTCTCCATCCAGCTCGGCCACTCGTTTTCCTTCGGCCGAAGTACGCACAATCACACTGAAATTCTTGGGTTTGACACTTTGCATCAACTGACGAAGACGCGCCCGTTCTTCATTCGATTTAATTTTCGTTGAAACGGAAATTTTGTCGGAGAACGGTATCAGTACCAAAAAACGTCCTGCAAAGGACAACTCGGCCGTCAGTCGAGGTCCTTTGGTTGAAATCGGTTCTTTAGCAATCTGTACCAAAATCTCATCGCCTACCGTCAATATATTGCCGATACTTCCGTCTTTCTCGATCTCGGGAAGAATCGAAGTCTTCGACACAGGTTGCCGTTTTTTGGGGTCGCCCCGCCATTGTTTAAGAAACTTCTGTTGCGTGTTGAAGTTTGGACCCAAATCTTGATAATGAAGAAACGCATCTTTTTTGCACCCCACGTCGACGAATGCGGCATTCAAACCCGGCAACAATTTTTTTATCCGTGCCAGATAAATGTTGCCCACCGCAAAAGAATCACTCCGGGGCTCCTTCTGGAGCTCTACCAAACTCTTGTCTTCCAATACGGCGATGGAAATTTCATCCGATTCGACATCTACTACTAATTCGCTTACCACAATGATGCTATTTCTCGTTGTTCTTATTCATTATGAAAAAGAACAAACTTAAAAAATCTGATTAAGTTTGTTCTTTAAAACCCTTTTGAAAGACTTATTTCTTCTTGTGTCGGTTCTTTTTAAGTCTTTTCTTACGCTTGTGCGTCGACATTTTATGTCTTTTTCTTTTTTTTCCGCTTGGCATAATTCCTGTTGATTAGTGATTAATCATTATTTGTTTGCCACTTGATTCATGAATATCCGGGCGGGCTTGAAAGACGGAATGTCATGCTCCGGAATAATCATCGTGGTATTCTTCGAAATGTTACGCGCCGTTTTTTGTGCCCGTCTTTTTACCACAAAACTTCCAAAGCCGCGGAGATACACATTCTCTCCTTCGGACAAGGATTTCTTTACTACGCTCATAAACGACTCCACACTTGCCAAAACTGCGTTTTTGTCAATGCCTGTGCTCTTTGCGATCTCGCTAACAATATCTGCTTTTGTCATGTCAATAAATATTAAATGAATAAATTCTAATTTTTTGGACTGCAAAGATATAGGTTTTATTTGAAATAATACACTTTTTTGAAAAAAAAGATTGATTATTTTCCAACTTACTGATTTTAAAACAGATCAAAAGAATAAAATCCTGTTTTTATCCGCTATTTCATGAGGAAGACAGGCCATTCGACGGCTTTGAGAATGCTCGGAAATACGTATTTTTGTCCGCCAAGAAGCAACAACATGAAGCAAAAAAACGAACGATATCCAGAGAGCGAACGAATTCGGGCATGGTACAGAATAAACAAGCGGGATTTACCGTGGCGAAACACTTCCGATCCGTATCGTATATGGATTTCTGAAGTTATTCTCCAACAGACACGTGTAGCCCAGGGGCTGGATTACTATTACCGTTTTATCGAGCGATTTCCCGATGTCCGAAGCCTTGCCGATGCTTCGCAGGAAGAGGTACTGAAATACTGGCAGGGGTTGGGGTATTACTCCCGCGCACGCAATCTGCACGAGGCCGCACAAGATATCCGGCAACGATACGACGGAGTTTTCCCTTCGTCGTACGAGGCGATCCGCACGCTCAAAGGTATTGGAGAATATACGGCGGCAGCCATTGCTTCTTTCACATGGAATCTGCCTTATCCGGCCATCGACGGGAATGTGATCCGGGTATTGGGACGGCTCTTTGCGGTACAGACACCCGCAGACAGTGGAAAAGGGATTCGTGAATACCGTCGGCTGGCAACGCTTGTGATGCCTCCCCGACATGCCGGCGAGCATAATCAGGCACTGATGGAATTCGGAGCATTGCATTGCATCCCCCGAAACCCCGATTGCACAAGTTGCCCGATGGTTGAACAATGTGCCGGATATGCTTCCGGCGATCCGCATCGTTTTCCTGTCAAACAGCATAAAACAAAAACGCGCGATCGTTTCTTTCATTACTTTTTTATCAAACATAACACGAACACCTACCTGCATCAACGCAACGGAAGCGACATTTGGAAAGGACTGTTTGAGTTGCCCATGATAGAAACCGAGATGCCGGCCGATTTGAACGTTTTGCAGGAGACATCTGCCTTCGGGAAACTTTTCCAAAAAACAGGACGACCGGAATTTACCTTGGTCGCCGATGAAATCCGGCATGTCCTCTCACATCAGACATTACATGTAACATGCTATATGGTAGAAGTTCAGCAAGAAAATGCAGCTCTAAAAAAGATGGTCCGAACGTCGCGGGAAGCGATTGACGCATATCCTTTTCCAAAACTGATTGTCAATCTTTTATCAAAGATAGAAGAAAAATAATTCGGACAACGTTATTTTTTTACCTGTAAATTTGTACAGTTCATAAAAGACACCTATATTTGTTCCTCAAACCTTTATAAAGAACAAGTCCTATGTCATTAAACAAAGTCATTTTGATTGGAAACGTCGGGAAAGACCCCGATGTACGTTATTTCGACAGTGGAAATGCGGTAGCAAACTTTTCACTGGCCACCAACGAGCGCGGATATAAACTTGCGAACGGAACGGAAATCCCCGAGCGGACAGAATGGCACAATATCGTAGCCAATCGTGAGCGTGCGCAATTTGTAGAGCGGTATGTCAAAAAAGGTTCGATGGTTTATATCGAAGGGAAGATCCGGACACGGAACTACGACGACCAGAATGGTATCAAACGGTATGTAACGGAAATCCATGCCGACCGCATCGAGTTTTTCTCTTCAGGCCGCAGGCCGCAGGAAGGTGACCTCCCGGTACAGACACAGATTGCCGCCTCAACACAAATACCACCCGACCCGACGATGCCTTCGGGAACGGACGAGATCGACGATCTGCCGTTCTAACCTTATCTTAACACCTCACAAATTACACCTTGGATTCAGACGATTATTACCCGAGTATGTTATTACAGGCCGTGTATCACGAGCCTGTTTGGAATGCTGTGATTATTTTGGTCGTAATACTTTTGCTGCTGGTTCTTTCCGGATGGTTAGCCGCAGCAGAGCGTGCCTTGTTCTCTCTGTCGGCCGACGAGACGAATCAAGTACGGGAAGAGAAAAGCACGAGCGACAAATTCATCAGACAACTGTCAGACCGTCCGCAACAGACGCGTACTGCTATTGCGATGATACAGACAATACTGATCATTACAATGACGATAGCCGGAATGTACGGCCTTCAGTCCGTATGTTCGACTATTCAATCGGTCGGCGGATGCGTGGCCGGGATTTTCGTCCTTGTACTGCTGCTGTTCATCTTCAAAGGATGGTTTCCCAAGTTTTTGACACAGGGCAGACAGCTTGACGTGGCACGTCGGACGGCACCTTTCCTCAAAACGATCGACTGGCTCTGCCGGCCGGTCAGCCGATGGATGTACGCTCCTCCGGCCAATCAACACAAGCACGAATCGCAACCCTCCGAATCTACCATTATTTCGAAAGAATCGGCCGACGAGAAAGAGATGCTTGAAGAGATCGTACATTTTTATAATAAGACTGCCGATGAGATCATGGTGCCACGCCTCGACATGAAAGCCATCAATGCGAAATGCACTTTCAAAGAAGCGCTCGACATCATCATCCGAAGCGGTTTTTCACGTATCCCCATCTACGAAGAGACGGAAGATAACGTAACGGGTGTCCTGTATGCGAAGGACTTACTCCCCTACATTCAGAACACGAGCGATTTTGAATGGCAGAAGCTGATCCGTCCGGCATATTTTGTACCTGAGACAAAAAAGATCGAAGGACTGCTGGAAGAGTTTCGAACCAACCGGGTGCATATCGCCATCGTGGTAGATGAGTTCGGATGTACCTCGGGATTAGTAACGATGGAAGATATTATCGAAGAAATCGTAGGAGATATTTCGGACGAATACGACACGGACGCGAAACAGTATTTCCAACTTCCGGATGGGAGTTATATCTTTGAAGGCAAAATCCAATTGAATGATTTTTTCCGCGAAACAGACATCGACGAGGAGGAGTTCGGCGATCTGACGGAAGATATCGAAACACTTACGGGATTGCTGCTCAAAATCAAAGGCACTTTACCCCGTCGTCGTGAGATTATCGAATATCACAATTATCGTTTTCGCGTGCTCGAAGCAGATGAACGACGTGTACTGAAAGTGAAATTCGACCGTATCCCTCCGGCTCCCGGAAAAGAGAAATAACGATGCGTATCTTGTCATGGATTCTCTTACTGGCAGGCTGTGCAGCCTGCTCGACACCCACGCCAAAGCCGCGCGGCGTATTGCGCATCGATCTGCCGCAGGCGAAATACACGTTGTTCACGGCCGGAGAACTGGCTTATGCTTTTCGGGTATCGCAGCTCGTGACCATCGAAATGCCTCCTGCCGATGTGACGGAAGATTGGCTGAACGTCACCTACCCGTCACTCAACGTCAAAATGTATTGCAGCTACCGAAGTATCACCCGTGAGACGCTTCCTCGCTGCGAAGCGGAGTGTCGTGAACTCGTCGCACGCAGCGCCCGCGATGCTCAGGCCATTACCGAACAGGCTTACGAAGCTCCCGAGCGCCGTGTGTACGGCATGCTCTTCCGGATCGATGGCGACTCGCCCTCGCCTGTCCAGTTTATGCTCACCGACAGTGTTTCGCACTTCTTCCGCGGGGCGATCTACTATCAACATCGTGTCGATGCCGATTCGGTGGCGCCCGTGACCGAATACCTTCACCACGATGTGATGGAACTGATTCAATCGTTCGACTGGAAATAACCATGCCCGTTCTGCCCGAATACACGACCCCGCTGCGAGGAATCTGGAAAATCGAAGAAAGCCGCGATGAATTACTGGCTCTGCTGACGCGCAAAGACGATTACATACCGTTTCTGACCGGTTGCAAGTCCGACACTCGCCAAACAGAATGGCTGGCTGTGCGCACATTGTTGAAAACCATGCTCGGCCGTGAAACAACCGTCGCCTATCACCCCGACGGCATTCCTTACCTGCCCGATGCAGACCTGCACATCAGCATCTCTCACACGAAAGGCTATGCCGCCGTACTGCTCGATACGCAACCTCGCATCGGCATCGATATCGAATACCGCTCCGAACGTATCCGCAAGCTGTACGATCGCTTTCTCGGCAAGGCGGAGCAACGCCTGATCGGCCAACATCCCGATACCGAAACGTTGTTAATTTGCTGGAGCGCGAAAGAAACGGCATTTAAAATGATGAGAAAAAGAGCGGTCGACTGGCGGAACGACCTGCAAATCGTCTCGTTCGATCCGCAACTCAGACGGCTGTCGATCCGCGAAACCCTCACACCGCACGCCACGCTCTGTTCGATCGGCTACATCGCGACCCCCGAATTTATCATGACGCAAAGCGTCTCCCAATAGCTCGACTCTCCTTGTTTATTGTCAATATTTGAATCAAACAGCAATAATCATTCCGCTTTAACGTCTGTGTCTTTCTTTTTATCTTGCATATTGACTACTATTTTTCACCTTGTTACTAACATTTCCACTTCCATATTCTCCGATTTTTATGCGGAGATTAAACAACCCAAACAACCTTGTCAATCTTTTTATCAACCATATACAAAAAAATCACCCATCGTATTAAACGAATAGATTCGGATAAGTTCAACCGGTTATTAACATATCCAAATAAATTATACGCATAACGAGTATATGATGAAACCAAGCGGTCGAACGCTGCATCCCATTATGTTAAAAATAACGGCTATCCGATATCCGATAAAAGAGACACTTGCTTTTATACGGAAATAATTCTGTCTCACAGTTTAATTTTACGTGTCCAGCCCGACGAACCTCTTACGATAAGCACGCTCTGTGAGGAAAGATGGAGATCGTGCGCAACCTTTCCGGGAATTTTAATGATACGGCCAAGCAACCCGCCATTTATGCTATAAATATCAACCGTTTCGGCAGCCGGCGAATCAATATGCAGCCGCCCGTTTTCACTCCACACGGCGAAGACTTCACCGACCTCGACATTGGCGTTAGTAATGTGTTGTACGATGACCTTACATGTTGCGGTCTTACTACCGTCGACAGTCGTGACCGTAACGGTTGTTTCGCCGGCTTTGTACGCAGTCACTTCCCCCTTATCGTCTACCGATGCGACGGCTTCATTGCTGCTCGACCATGTTACGTTCCGGTTCGTAGCATTATGGGGGGTAACGGTTGCCGTCAGTACTTCTTTGCCGCCCACCGGAAGCGTAAGACTCGACTTGTTCAGGCTGACTCCCGTCACCGAAGTGACAGGAGGAAGAGGAACGGCAGCAGCCGTGACTTTTATTTGTACGGATGCCGTCTTTGCTCCGTCGACAGTCGTAACCGTAACGGTTGTTTCGCCGGCTTTGTGAGCAGTCACTTCCCCCTTATCGTCTACCGATGCGACGGCTTCATTGCTGCTCGACCATGTTACGTTCCGGTTCGTAGCATTATGGGGGGTAACGGTCGTCGTCAGTACTTCTTTGCCGCCCACCGGGAGCGTAAGACTCGACTTGTTCAGGCTGACTCCCGTCACCGAAGTGACAGGAGGAGGAGGAACGGCAGCAGCCGTGACTTTTATTTGTACGGATGCCGTCTTTGCTCCGTCGACAGTCGTAACCGTAATGGTTGTTTCGCCGGCTTTGTGAGCTTTTACAAGTCCGTTGGCGCTGACCGACGCAATATCCGCTTTACTGCTCGCCCACGTCATATTCTTATTCGTCGCATTATCAGGTGTTATTACGGGTGTCAGGCGTTTTACATCGTTCACTTTCAAGTCTTGATTTCCTTCCCGAATGGCAACGCTCTCTACGGGTGTGTGTTTGTTTTCGTATGGCTCTACAGTTACTTCGACAGATCCTTTGGGAAAACCGCCATCCCGATCGTCCGACCATGCCGTGACAGTCGTTTTCCCTACTCTCTTTGCTATCAGATAGCCCGAAGAAGTTACTGTTGCGACTGATTTATCGTCTATTCGCCAGCTGATGGATTGTACCGATGCATCAGCGGGCTGTATCGTCGCCGTAAGTTGCTTTCTTTCGGTTTCTTTGAGCGTAATATCTCCTCCGTCGATAATTACTTTTCTTACCGGTCTGTGGACTTTGATCGCGAGCTGGCCACTCACGCCGGAACCGTCTTTTGCAGTAGCTGTTATGACAGCCGTTCCCGTCTTGTGAGTTGTGATTTGCCCTGTAGATGTAACGGAAATAACATCGGGGTTGCTGGTGTCCCAATTCAAATCATCTTTGCCGGTGGCATCAGAGGGTTCGACCCTTACGGGCAATTCCGTCGTTACACCGATATCTAAAAATGATCCCGGTATACCAAGGATAATTTTATTGATCAAGCGTATGACAGTGATGCGGATACTGCCTGTCACGCCGCTGCCGTCCTGTGCGGTAGCGGTGATCCAGGCCGAACCGGTACTATATGCTTTTATAAAAGCATTGTTATTATTGCTTCTGACTATTTCTACGACGCCAACATTTGAACTTTCCCACTTGAGAGCCTTATTCGCAGCATCCGAAGGAGAAACAGTGGCTGTAATGGTTGCATTTGTCCCTACCTGAAGCATTGAGTTCCCTCCAAGCTCGATTTTTGTGACTGACCGGGCTTCTGTACGGCCGATAAAACCGCAAAAAAGCGTCATTATAAAAAGTAATAATTTGTAAGAAGTTATTCTCATTTTATTTATCTGTTAAAAGTTTATCCCATTGAACTAAATATGTGGTTTTGGAGGGCGCAAAGATACATCTTTTTTATGTTTTACAAAGAAAAGGATTACGATCCGATCAGAACGCACACGTTAAATCTTTATATCTTCGACAAGTTTTCAAGGTTATTTATATTTGGGGCAGTCTTGAACCCAGATTCCGCAATAGAACCAATAAGAATGAATTTAATTCAGGCCTTCAGCCCTCTAACCAAGATATGGGCATGGATCCCCCACCCTTACGGGATGGGGCTGAAATATATCTGGCTTTCAGCCCTTTCGGGTAATGGTTATGTGTGTTACACGCCGAATCATGTACCCGGCATGACAATTAACCATTAATAAATAGGGGGCGAGATCATTCAGCCCAATGCGAAGCGTTGGGGAAAAAGGCTTCACATTTCGGCGGAGGGCTGTAAGCCTGACGTAACCCTTGTCGTACATTCGTACGTCCATTATTAATGGTAAACGCCCAATAGGGTACCGCGTAATTTGGGTTGAACAGATAAGTTGAACATTAACCCCATAGACTGATTTCTGAAAAAAGCCCGTCCTACACAGGGTGTGGGGCAGGCTCTTTTTATGAGAAGAGAGCGTAACTACCGGGCGATATAGTCCGTGTAATACTTGTCGATATAGCCCTTCAGCATCTTTATCGAAGCTGGTACGGCCGTATCGGGGTTTTCCTTGCCTTCGAACTCAAGTGTAAGGTATCCTCTGAATCCGACATCGTAGATCTGTTTGATGATACGATCATAGTCCAGATCGAGCGTGTACCAGGTTCCTCCTCCGTTATACGTCTTGGCCGAGATAAAAATCGCTTCGGGAAGCACCTGAGCCAGTTTGTCATAAGGCTCTTCGAGGAAATTACCCGTATCTACCAGTAATTTCAACCAGTTGGAACGGACATCATTCTTGATACGAAGCATCCCTTCGGGTGTACCGGCGATACCCCAGTGATTCTCCAGAGCGAGTGTCACGCCACACTCTTCGGCTACGGGCAGGCATTTGTAGATCGCATCTTCTACCCACCCGAAGGCGTCATTATCCGTATATCCTTCAACAGGCTTTTCAATTCCACGCGCTTTCATCAGGTTATCGAACGAGCCGCTGGTTCCCCATGTGCCCGAATTCAGACGCAACGCAGGAATTCCCATCTTATAAGCCAATCGGATGCAACGGATTGTATGATCTACCATCCGCTGACGATATTCCTTATCGGGATTCACCCATCCCTGATGAATGCAGAGGCACACCAGAGCGATTCCGTTCTCGTAGGCCAATCGTTTCAGCTTCTGCAAATAACTATTGTCTTCGCTTTCCATCTGACGATGCAGTACATCGACCCCTTCGATACCCATATCGGCAGCTTTGAGAATACACGATTCGATGGAATCTTTACGTTCACGGAAGCCCCAATACGAATACGTTGATACCGCAAGTTTGAGGCGTCCCTGCATCTGTTGCTTGCCGGACGCTGTCCCGGAAATTTCCGGGACAGCGTTTGCTGCAAATGTCGGTACTCCCAATCCGGTCGCAATGCCGGCCGCGCTTTGCGCTAAAAAAGAACGACGCGATAATTTCATAACTGATCCTCCTTTCCTATCAATACCCTTCATTCTGTTTCAAATTGTTGTTGAGTGAAATCTCACTGTCGGGAATCGGAAGTACATTGTCTTTCTTTACATTATATCCGTTCGGAAACTTTGTCTCCAGCTTTTCGCCCAAGGCTCCGAACACGTCACACGGATAGTATTCCGGTCCGGCATTCCAACGCTTGATATCATCCCAGAATTGCCCCTCGAGCGCGAGTTCGATACGCCGTTCATGACGCAACGCTTTCCGGGCTTCGGCCTGCCCTACTCCCTTCTTCACCGGCGGCATCTTCACGTCTTTGCGTTCGGTACGGATACGGTTAATCAGATCAATCGCTCCGTCGATATCCTTATTCAGCTCGATCATCGCTTCGGCGCGACACAGCAGCACGTCGCCATAACGCAGAATCATAAAGTCGAGAGGAGATTGACGCCCTACGACCGGCATAGTCTCGATCGTATATTTACGGATACCGAAACCGACCTTCTGCCCCGTATGGTTCTTGATCTCGGTCGGATACAACTGCCCCTGAAAATAAGCGCCCGGACGCAGGATGGTAAAATCCAGACGAGGATCTCTGTTTTTGTAAGGATCATTCCTGTCGACCGGACTACCGTCGAGCGTTTCATACTCATCGACCAGCAATTGAGTCGGCGCAACCGAGTTGGAGCCGTCGATTCCGTATTTCAGATTCTGGGGCTGCCAGTAACGGTCGAAAATACTTCCCTGCTGAAACACCCCGTCCATAAAGCTCAGGGCAAAGAGCGTTTCGGCATTGCCTTCGTTTTCATACTGGAACAGCCCGTAATACGTGGGGAAAAGCTTATATTTATTCAACGCGTCAATTTTATCGCAATATTCCAGCACGTTGTCCCATTCGGAGGTGTACATATACGTTTTCATCTTCATCCCTAAGGCTGCGCCCAATGTCGCCCGTCCGTTATCCGAAGAGTTTTTGGGCAGACGCTTGATGGCTTCGTCGAAGTCTTGACGTACCTGTTTCCAGATATCTTCGGCGGAAGCGCGACTTACCTTACGTCCTTCCTCCGGCGTGATTGTTTTGAGAATTAGCGGAACGCCTCCATACGAACGTACCAGCAGATCGTAGAACAAAGCGCGTAAGAAATATACTTCGCCCAACATCACTTCTTTTGCTGCCGCATCCATATTCGGAATCTTATCTACGTTTTCCAGGAAGTAATTTGCACGGTAAATTCCCCCGTAACAATATTTCCAGCGATTGGAAACGATTCCTCCGATACCGGACGTAATCGTTCCGTTACCGACCTGTTTCTGTTTGCCTTCCCAATGCGCCCACTGATAGGCATTCGGCGTACAGGCGTCATAGCCGCCTCCGTAACCGTACACAAAATTATTTCTCAATACACTGTACACCCCGTTCAAGGCCAGTTTCGCATCGTCGGACGAAGTCCAAAAGGTCTCATTCGTAATCTTATCATCCGGCAATACATCCAGATAACTTTCGCATGAGCTGAGTCCCGTCAATGTGACGGTGAGCATCATATAGATTATTTTTTTCATCATTCTTTCATTTTGAATTGTTAAACATCAAAAACTTACATTCAGTCCCAAAGAGAAGACACGCGGAATCGGATAATGATAGTCCCCCCGATCAAACGAATCCCGTTCGGGATCAAATCCTTCGTATTTACTGCTTACGATGGTGAAGACATCCGTTGCATTCAAATAGATATACAGTTTTTGTAGAAACAGACTGCGAGCTATATCTTTCGGCACATTATAACCTATCTGTATGTTTTTCAACTTAAACCATGACATATCGCATGACCAGAACGACGACTCTTGACGATGCCAGTCGGCATCGAGCGTAACCAAGGGAATTTCATTGTTCTTATTTTCCGGTGTCCATGCACCTTCCCACTTCTTCGTGATCGTCCCTCCGGATACGCCTAACGGAATCGTCCAATCATTTCTAAAATATCCCTTTACTCCGGCTATTCCCGAGAACTGTACATTCAGGTCAAAGCCTTTCCACGACAGATTACCGTTGATACCGTATGTAAATTTCGGGATCGTATTACCGATTTCCTCTTTATCGCGATAATCCAGTTTGCCGTCTCCGTTTACATCCTTGTAGCGAATATAGCCGGCTTTAGGCTTAAAGCTATTGTTTTTCATGTGTGTTGCACCTTCTTCGTCGGTCTGATAGATACCCTCCTGAATAAAACCGTACAATGTCTTATACGAATAGCCTTCGCGGATGAGGAAAAGTTGGTCCGGAGATTTGCCTCCGCGAAATTTTGTCACTTTGTTGTCTACATACGTCAGATTTGCTCCGATGCTGTATGACAAGCCCGAGGCTTTGTCCTGGTCTTGCCAATTTATCCCCAATTCCATTCCGGTGTTCTTCATTTTACCGACATTCTCGAACGGTGCTCCCATATTTCCCAAAACCGACGGGATAGGAAGCTGCACGATAATATCGGTTGTCAGACGCTGAAAGTAATCAGCTTCGAGATTCAGGCGATTATTCAGGAATCCCATATCGAACCCAAAATCGGTTGAGGTTGTCGTTTCCCAGGTAATATTCGGATCGACAAGAGCCGTGATCGCTGCACCGGGCACCAGGGTATTATTGAAATTATAACTGTTCGGATAATCCTGTGTAATAACGGTCAGGTAAGGGAAATAATTGGCATTGCTCGGATTGGCTGTGTTTCCGATGTTCTGATTTCCGAGTTTTCCCCACGAAGCGCGCAACTTCAAATTACTGAACAGATCGAGGTTCTTGATAAACCGTTCTTCCCCCAGACGCCAGCCGGCCGAGAAAGACGGAAAAACGCCCCAACGATGTCCTTTGGCAAAACGCGAAGACGCATCGGCGCGCAGGTTGACCTCAGCCAGGTATTTTCCGTTCAACGCATAGTTAATACGGCCGAACCACGACATCATTCGCCACATGTATTTATTTCCGTCAGCAAAAGGATTCTTCGTTCCCGAAGCGACCTGATGCAGTTCGGGTTTGGACGGATCCGTTTTTTTCGTTTTCGTATAACGACGAGTCGTAGCCTCCTGCTGATATCCAAGCAATAAACTCACATCATGGATTTTGTTCAATACACGGTTATAATTCAAATTCGTAAAGAATGTCGAATAATATTCATCGACCATAATACGCGATATCTCCAACGTAGACGGATAATCGAGCGGTTTCGTGGGGTTCGACCGGTTCAGGTCCGTATAGCAGGTTGCCAGTTGATTGTAATTATCGATATTCCGATGCCAATACTGCCCGCTGTAATGCGCACTCAGTGTCAGCCCCTCAAACAGGTGTAATGTAGCATACACATTTCCTTTGAGGAAGTTCGTTGTCGTTTCGTTCTTTCCATTATACAAATCGGGGAACGGATTGCGAGTATCGACAATGGGCAGTCCGGCTTTCGGCCCCGAAAGATAGAGCGCCTGTGTGCCCCCGTATGTTTTCCCGTCCTGCAAATAGGGGGTAGAGAACGGATGTCCGTTAGACATCATGTAGAAAACACGTTCGATCCCCGAAGAGTAATCACCGTCATAATCGACAAACGGCTGATTCGATACGGTACGCATCACACGTCCTCTCCCACCGAAGGTCAACCACTCGCCTACTTTGGCTTCGCTGTTGATAGAGAGGTTATAACGTTCCGAGTCGGTATTCTTGATCGTTCCGTTGTTTTTCAGGTAACCCATCGAAAGGTAGCTGTTCGATTTTTTTCCGCCAAATGTTGCGGACACGTTATGCTGTGTCGTAAAAGCATTACGGAATACTTCATCGAAATAATTCGTACTCGGATATTTATATGGATCATTGCCGGAAGCAAAAGCATCGATGACATCCTGCGGGAACAACGGATCACCGCCTTCGTTTGTGACAGCTTTATTCCACAGCTGCATATAATGCGGGCTGTCGGTGATCAGATCATACTTTCGTCCCAACTGTTGCATACCAAAATAACCGTTATAGTTGATGTGCACCTGTTCCCCTTCGCCTTTCTTCGTCTCGATCAAGACGACGCCATTGGCTGCACGGGAGCCGTAGATCGCAGCCGATGCTGCATCTTTAAGAACCGTGATCGAGGCAATGTCACTCGGATTCACGTCCGACATACGTCCTTCCACTCCGTCAATGAGTATCATCGGATCGGTATTGTTCAGCGTGCCGTAGCCACGAACACGAATTGTTGCACCGTCGGCACCCGGCGCACCGGAGTTTTGGCTGGCCCATACGCCGGATATTTTTCCGGAAAGAGCCTGCGAAGGATCCGTAATCGGCCGGTTCTCTAACTCCTGATTGTATTTGACAGTGGAAACGGATCCGGTCAGGTTCGCTTTCTTCTGCACGCCGTAACCTACCACTACCACTTCTTCGAGTGCCTTTGTATCTTCGCGAAGAATCACATCGATCACATCTTTTCCTGCAGTAGAGACCGTCTGCTCAATATACCCAATGTACGAAACATGTAAGGTTGCTCCGCCGGAAATTTCGAGCGTAAAACGTCCGTCGATATCCGTTACCGTACCGTTGGTCGTTCCCGCCTCTACGACGTTGGCGCCAATCACCGGTTCACCTTGCGCGTCCGTAATCCTTCCGGAAACCGACCTCCTGTCAGCAGCTTGCCGTAAACCGGAATGGCCTGTTCCGGCTTTCTCTTTGTGAGTGATCACAATATACTTGTCCACCAGCTTGTAATTCATATCGGTATTTCTGAACAGCTGATCAAGTATCTCCGGCAGTTCCTTCTCTCCTACCCGGATATTCAGTCTGGATTCCGTATCTACGATTGCACGATTGTAGAAGAAACGATACTCCGACTGTTTCTCGATCTCACGAAAGACATCGGGGAGCGTTACGTTCTCAAGAGCAAGATTGATTTTTGCATTCTGCGAATGCGTTACATCAGCCTGTAAAACGGGCGAGACAGATAACATGACAATGGCTGTCAGACCGATTTTCAAGCATAATTTTCGTAAGGTCCGAAGAAAATGACCTTTCCTATAGTTCAATGCATTTTCCATATTTTATTTGTTGTATTGCGATTTTAATTGAACAATTGTTATTATTTGATTTAAAAAAACGCAGACTGTCCCTGTCGAACAGTCAGTCGGGTTATTTCCGAACAAGCAGAGACACCCCTGATTTGGTTCTTATTTTCTTCTCTATATCATACGCCTCCCTCCTATCTTTAAAGGTTTATATATTTGTTAATCTGTTTGAACATCATCGGATAAACACTGTATTTTCTTCTATGGTATAACTGAGATGGAGACTTGTCTTCAGTACGTTCATGACGGTTTCGAGTGAGTCATAATCTTTGAGTGTACCCCCGAAAGCGGTCTGTTGTACTTCGAGGTTGTCACAGACGAATTTCACATGATACAGTCGTTCGAGGCGATGGATCAACTCGCCGAACGTCATCTTATCGAAAACAAATTCGCCCCGACGCCATGAAGATAAATGTTCCACATCTTTCTTCTCGACTGTAAAAATACCGGTGTTCTTATCATACGTAAATACTTCTCCCGGGCTGAGTGCATACACCCATTTTCCACTTTCGACCGTAACTCCTCCTTCAAGCAGGGCCACCGAATTTGTCTCTTCTTCTTCGAATGCGTATACATTAAATGAAGTCCCTGTCACACGGTAAGTCAGTCTTTCGGTACAGACGGAGAAAGGGCGTTGTTTATCCGTTTTTACCTCAAAATACGCTTCCCCTTTCAGATACACGTTTCGTTCACTCTTGCCGAAGAAGTCGCCATACAATAGCGAACTGCACGCATTTAGCCACACAACGGTCCCATCTGGCAGTGTCGTTTTCGATTTATCGCCGACCCCTGTCTCTATACGGGTTTGAGCCACGGGGCACTCCGATTTTTCTTCCACAATGTAACGAATCCAATAAACCAAAAGCATCCCCAAGATAAAAACAGCAACATAACGCATCCAAGAGAAACGGTTGAGAAGTCGTTTGTCTGCGTTCCGACTGACGGAAATGTTTTTCCGAAACATGTCCCATTGCGACTGAACACAACTGTTTTTTTGCTCGTATTTCAAACGTCCCGAATCATAGGCATCTTTCATCGAACGGAAATGCCTCTTGTTCGTTTCGCTTTCTTCCAACCATTTCAGTAACACCGCCTGCTCCTCGAAAGAAGCACTGCCCGTCAGATATTTTATGATCAGCGTATCGTTCTGCTTCATGTTTTTGGGATCATTCTTTTTAGAGTATGACGCACAGAAAGCAGAGAGTACTTAGCGAAAAGCGAAAAAAATAATCAACAGAATCAATAAATAGTCGTTAAATGCTGTTTTAAAAATTTTCAGTGCGTTATATATCTGCACTTCTACGGTCCTGACGCTAAGCCCTAACACCGTTGCTATTTCCTGATTTTTCATTCCTCTGTAACGACTCATTTCAAATATCTTCCGGCATTTTACGGGTAGTTTCTCCACGATACGGTGCACCATCCCGTGCAGTTCCTTAACATAAAGATCGGCTAAGGGGTCGGGCTCCTCAGGATGCAATTCGATTTCGCGAATACGCCATCTGACAACATCTTCATAATATGCGGCTCCGACTTTTCGCGAGCGGATAAACGACAAACAGCGATTATGTACGGATCGAAACAGATACGATTCGTATGAATGTATCGAGTCATCATAATGCTCCCACAAGCCGATAAAACATTCCTGTACAATATCTCTGGCACATTCTTCGTCATCGACATACTTACGGCAGAAAGCAAACAGTTGCGGCTGCATCCTGCGAAACAGTGATTCAAACTCCCGGATATCCGGCTTATTTATTGATTTGTCGTCCATATCATGGTATAATGTCTTTTGCTATCATCCGGAAACATACACTTTCCCGAACGGATGCAAACTTACGAATTATCTATTGGTTCGTAAAACAAGGTCGTCGTTTATTTTTTCGCCTGTATCGGATCGTTTGAGGAGAAAAGAAGTAAACGCAAAACGAGCCAATTACATGACGACGCAAAAACTTTTCATGTCGCTGTACATAAATTAAAATTTATCGTGTACATTTGTGCCTCGAAAATTCGAAGTAATTCGTTAATTAAATTAACAAAAAAGATGAAGAACATATTGGTGATAGGCTCGACCGGGCAGATCGGTTCGGAGCTAACCATGGAATTAAGAAAGCGTTACCACGGGAATGTAGTAGCCGGTTATATTTCCGGTGCGGAGCCTAAAGGAATCTTGGCCGAGTCAGGACCTTCGGCTTTGGTAGACATTACGAACAGACAACAGATTGCTGACACGGTGAGTCGGTATCAGATCGACACGATTTACAATCTGGCAGCGTTACTCTCGGCTGTGGCGGAAGCTAAACCGCAGCTGGCGTGGAAGATTGGTGTGGACGGACTGTTGAACGTGCTTGAGGTAGCGCGCGAGAAGCAATGCGCCGTATTTACCCCCAGTTCGATCGGAGCATTCGGGCCGGACGCACCGAAAGATAAGACGCCTCAGGACACGGTACGCAGCCCCCATACGATGTACGGAGTGACGAAAGTGACCGGCGAGCTGGTAAGTGACTATTATTTCCGTCGTTTCGGGGTAGATACGCGTGCCGTACGTTTTCCGGGACTGATCTCGTATGTGGCTCCTCCGGGAGGCGGTACGACGGACTATGCCGTAGACATCTTCTATTCGGCCGTAAAACAGGAAAAGTTCTTCTGCCCCATCGCAGCCGGCACCTTTATGGATATGATGTATATGCCCGACGCACTCCATGCGGCCATTCAACTCATGGAGGCCGATCCGTCGCGACTCAAACACCGGAATGCGTTCAACATCGCTTCGATGAGCTTCGATCCGGAAATTATTTGCGCACAGATCCGAAAATATCTGCCTGACTTCGAAATGGAATACCGCATTGATCCGTTGCGTCAGGCTATCGCCGAATCGTGGCCGAACATGATGGACGACACCTGTGCACGCGAAGAGTGGAATTGGGCGCCGCAATATGATTTGGATACGATGACTCGCGACATGCTCGAAAAACTGAAACAAAAAGAGGGGTCGTCATGAATCAAAAAACCGGTTGAAATGGAAGAACTGCTGGCCTACGAGCATGATCTGTTTACTTGGATCAACAGCACGCACACTCCTCTGACGGACGCGTTGTTGTGGCCGTTTTCGGGTACGCTCATCTGGTGTCCGGTAGTGCTGGTACCGTTCTGGTTCTACCTTCGTAAGAGACCTGACCGGTTACCGGCTTCCCTTTCGATTGGACTGATTATTCTGCTTTGCAGCATTGTCTCCGACCTTGTTTTCAAGCCTTTGTTTTCGCGCTTCCGCCCGACAATGCATCCGCTTTACCTCGAACAGGTCAGGCTGTTGAAAGAATACACGGCCAACGGACTGTACGGATTCATCTCCGGTCATACGACGAATGCCTTCGGCTTTGCCATGCTCTCGTCATTGCTGATCGGTAAGCGGCCGTACACGATCGGTATTTTCGTCTGGGCATTGGCGATGGGATATTCGCGCATCTACTTAGGCGCTCATTTCGTGTCGGACGTATGGGCCGGGATGATCATGGGGAGTCTGCTCGGAGTACTTGTCTTTTTCCTTTACCGATGGGCAACCCAACGCTATTTCATCTCCCATACACCCACCGAAGGATGATAAAAAAGTACTTCCTTTTATTGCTCGGCATTGCCAGCTCGCTGCACGCAACGCATGCGGAAGGCGACACGCTCGGTATCGTTCCTTTCTCGCAGGATCGTCGCTTTCTCGAGAAAGATTCGCACACCACGATAATGGATTCGAATGTATCTCCAACTTTCTCACCGGAAAGATTTTCTACCGTTTCGTTTGTTGATACCGAAGGAAAAAAACGTCGACCGACCATCCTCCGATTTATTGTCCCGACGTTATGCCTTGCATACGGCACGGCTGCACGGTTCAACGAAGGCCCTGTCCGACGTTTCGACAAACACATTGCCGGACAGGTCAACAAACATATCGACCGTCATTATGGCATCGACAACTCTCTTCTAATCATGCCGGCCGCCGTCGCATGGGGACTTGATTTCGTGCCGGGAGTCAAGGCTCGACACAATTTCCGCGACCGCACCATGATTCTGGCTACGTCGTACACCATTATGTTTGCATTAGTTTACACGACAAAAGACCTGACGAGCGTAGAGCGTCCCCGTCAATGGGGCGAATACAACTCTTTCCCGTCAGGGCATACGGCGATAGCTTTCACGGGAGCGCATATTCTGTACAGGGAATATCGTGATCATTCGCCATGGATCGGCATAGGCGGTTATGCCGCAGCCGCAGCCGTAGGTGCATTGCGGGTCGTCAATAACGCGCATTGGGTAAGCGACGTGATCACCGGTGCGGGTGTCGGGATATTAAGCGCCGAAGCAGCTTACCTGATGCTGCCCGTTTGGCATCGACTGCTGGGGATAAACACAGACGGACGGCAGTTTGCCTTGGCGCCTCAATTAGGACGCGGATCAGCCGGATTTGGCGTGGTGTATGTTTTTTAATAAAAATACGTACGCATTTTTCCGAAAAATCGCCCAAATATATTTTGTATCTATCACCTTAAAATACAAAAGATGTTTGTATTTTTGTCGCCCGTTTGGGTTGGATGTCTGTGAAAGATGATTGACGGCAGACGGATGAATCATACAATAGAATATTAATTGAATTAAAAACAGATTTGAAAGATGATAAAGAAAGTAGGAAATCTGATTCCGAATACCTTTTTTATGGCAAAAGGTAGTGGTGATTCCGATCTGGAAAAGCATGCGGGTTCGTATCACATGGCATTGTTCGATGCAGGAATTGCCGATTTTAACATCATGACGTATTCATCCGTCATTCCGGCTACGGCCCATTTGGTGACGATGGACGAGGTCGATCTGCCTCCGTTCGGGTCGGAGTTGAAAACGATTATGGCCGTCTCGCACGGTTATCAGGATGAGTTTATCTCGGCCGGACTCGTATACGCTTGGATGTATAAAGACGAGAATTTCGACGAGAAAGCCGGCGGGTTGGTCTGCGAAGTGAGCGGACGTTACCGTATCGAAGAGCTGGAAGCACGTCTGATCCGTGTCATCAACGATCTGCATCAGCGTACATACAGCAAGTTTTATCTGGGCGATCTGAATTTCGTGACCGAAGGAATGACCATCGAACGCCGTTATGGTACGGCGCTGGCCGCATTATGCTTTACGGATTTTCTTCTGCCCGAGATTGAAGAAAAGTAAAAACAATTTTGCTTTCTGGGGGAGCCCGAACCGTTAAGGGAGCAATAAACTAAGTACTATTTTGGATGACGGCTGCAAGGAAATGACTCCTTGCGGCCGTTTTCTTTTTACGGCGCAGAAAAGCGTCGGCCTGCGAAACAGAAAAAACCGAACGCATTACAATAATAAAAGACAATGTCCGTTTTATTATCAGATGTAATCAAATACAGAAAATGATGAACAAAACAAAATTATGGACAAAATGGATTCCCGAAGCATTTTTCGCGCTTCTTCTGATCGGAACCTTCCATCCGATCACGATCGGATTGGCGGTAGTGTTGGGGGTATTGTTTCTGATTCGCAAACAAACCCTTCCGGCTGTTATTCTGGGATCGATCCTCTCGGTACTCTTCGTAATGGGAAGTTTATACATGACTCTCGCGTTGCTCTCGGAATATTACGAGTTTGAAACAGCCTCATGGGAAGCCATCCGGATGTTCGTCGTGGGAATGCTTATTCTGGGCACATCGTTTGTGATGGGCATCGTGATGTTAATCAAATACCTTAATTATTTTTCACGGATACAATACAGTCATTGATCCATTCAGCCGTCAGTTTTCAGTATTCAGCGTTCAGATACCACAAGTTTCACAAGTTATATGACAAGGAACACAAATTTTAATTTGCGCCCATTCGTGAAATTTGCATTCAGATAACCCTGCATAATCATTGACAATTAACAATTTACCATCAATTTCGGCGTTCACCCATGGGCCTCGGGCGGTGAGCCGATGGAGCAGCGAGCGGGGCGAAAGAAAATCAGGCTGTCCGAAGCGAAGCAAGTTACCTGATTTTCCGACCTGCAAGCGTAGCGAAGTCGTGTGAAGCGCACGAAGCCTTGACTTTTTGGTTACTTTTGGGTCAAGCCAAAAGTGACGGAGAAAAAGTGACGGAAAAATTATGTCAGGCTTTCAGCCCTTGTGCCTTCTTTGGGTGTTGAATTGTTGAGTTGTTGAATTGTTGACTGAAAACTGACCGCTAATAAGAATTACGAACTGAATACTGATGGCTGAATGCTAAACAAAAAACATCTAAACAACTAAATATCCTCCGATCACACCAACAGAAGTTTAGAGAAGAGCCGATAAGTTTAGACAAAAGGAGAAAATCAAACAGCCAAAAATGGGGATACCAAGACAAAAAACACCAAGTATTAGGGATTGCCCATAACCACAGAACGGCCGTCCTTTATATTTACAAAACTTTATTTAACAAACTAAATGGAAAGGATAAAAGCAATGAAAAGAACATGGAAAATCGGTATGACGGTGGGGGCCGTCGTATGTATGATGTTATCGTCGTGTTATGATAAAATCGATGATTTCGATATTTTATCCGATACGGAATATAGCATCGAAAGAGGAACGGATACCTTATTCAAATCTGAAGAGTTCGTTTGGATGCCGGATATTCGGTTTCCACCCTTTGCGACGAAGTGACCGGAGCCTGCGAAGGCGATTGTCGGTCAGCGTTCGTCGGCAGGGAAGCGCACGCCGAGCTGACGTCGAATTTCGTCGAGTATCTCCATCGTGATCAACGAATGAGCGTGCGAATTGACGGCCGATTCCATGGTGCCGGATTGGATCAGGTCGATAAATTCGGCTATTTCGTAGTAGTATTCGTTATGGGTGGGAAGCGCGAGCAGGTCGATCGTTTCGCCTTTGCGGGGGGTGAAGCTCACGCGGCCGATGATGTTGATGCGGTCGACCGTAATCGTTCCGTTTTCACCCTGAATTTCGGTGGGCAGCGTCGAGTCGGCGATTTTACCGTAGAGGACGGTCGCGTCAAGACCACCGTCGTATGAAAATTGAACGGCAGCCTGTCCGTCGACACCGCTGAAGAGTCTGACGCCCGAGGCATGGACAGTCTTCGGTCGGCCGAAGAGTACGACCATGGGATAGATGGTATAGACGCCGATGTCCATCGTGGCGCCGTTACTCAGTGCGGGCTGAAAGGCGTTGAGCACAACGCCCTCCTTGAGTTTGTCGTAGCGCGATGAGTATTGACAGTAGCAGGAAAAATAGCGCCGGAGGGTCCCGACCCTTGGCAGTTGCTCGCGGATGGCGCGGAAGCCGGGCGTGAGCGTCGGTTTCATCGCCTCCATCAGCACGACGCCTTGACGGAGTGCCGTGGCGATCATTTCGCGCGCTTCGGCGGCGTTCGAGGCCAGCGCTTTTTCGCACAGCACGTGTTTGCCGTGGCGTATGCACAGGATGGCCTGCTGCGCGTGAAGGGCGTTGGGCGAGGCAATGTAAACGGCATCGATCAGGGGGCTGGCCGCCATTGCTTCGAGCGAGGTGAACGTATGCGGGATACGGTGTTTATCGGCAAAAGCCCGCGCCGTTTCGTGCGAGCGCGAACAGACGGCCGAGAGTTCGAACCGTTCGTCTTCGCGCCCACCGGCTATCACCCAGTCGGTAATAAAATTCGTACCGACTACGCCGAAACGGATTCTGTTCTTCTTCATTTACGGAACGGCGGTTTGACGATCCGCGCCTTCAGGTCGCGGTTACGCACACGGATGCAAACGTTTTCGCCCACCTTGGCATGAGCGGCTTCTACGTAGCCGAGCCCGATGCCAATTTTCATCATCGGCGACATCGTACCTGACGTTACGCGGCCGATCACTTCGCCCTGCGGACAAACGATTTCGTAGCCGTTGCGCGGCACGCCCTTTTCTAACAGTTCAAAAGCACAAAGTTTGCGAGCCACGCCTTCTTTCTTCTGCTTCTCCAGCGCGGCACGGTTGACGAAGTCTTTGCCGTCGACGAATTTCGTGATCCACCCCAAACCGGCTGCGATGGGCGACGTCGTGTCGTCGATATCGTTTCCGTAGAGGCAGAATCCCATCTCCAGACGCAGCGTATCGCGCGCTCCCAGTCCGATAGGGCGGATGCCTTCGGGCTTACCGGCCTCGAAGAGGGCGTCCCATATCTTGCGTCCTTCGTTCGGATAGAAATACAGTTCAAACCCTCCCGCGCCGGTATAGCCGGTGTTGGAGATGATCACGTCCGGGCATCCGGCAAATTCGCCCGTGACGAAGCCGTAGTAAGGAATCGACGAAAGGTCGACCGGCGTAAGGCGCTGCATCACCTCGGCGGCTTTCGGGCCCTGCACGGCCAGCTGCGCCATATTGTCCGACGCGTTTTCAAGCTCGGCGCCCATCGTGTTGTGCTTCACGCACCAGTCGAAATTTTTCTGCACGTTCGAGGCATTGACCACGAGCAGGTATTTCTCGTCTTCGTAATGATACACGATGATATCGTCGACGATTCCGCCCTGTTCGTTGGGGAAATAGCTGTACTGCGCCTTCCCCACCGGCAGCGAAGCGACATCGTTCGACGTCACTTTCTGAAGCAGTTCGAGCGCTTTCGGCCCTTTGACCCAGATTTCGCCCATGTGCGAGACGTCGAAAACGCCCACGCCTTGGCATACGGTCTGATGTTCTTCGATAATTCCGGCATATTCGATCGGCATGTTATATCCGGCAAACTCATGCATCTTCGCACCCAGTGCGATGTGTAAATCGGTAAATGGTGTTGTCTTCATTTTTATTTCGTTTGATCTGTAATTATATGACATAGTTGAATAATCGTTTCCTTGCTTTTTTCGAGCGAACGAACCGGCAGATATTCGTACCGTCCGTGAAAATTCAGTCCTCCGGCAAACAAGTTCGGGCAGGGCAGCCCCATAAACGACAGACGCGCCCCGTCCGTACCGCCCCTCACCGGACGGATCCGCGGCGTAACGCCCGCCGCACGCATCGCCTCGCACGCGTACTCGATCACCTCCATTCCCGGCTCGATGATTTCGCGCATATTGTAATACTGGTCACGCACCTCGACGGTTACGCAACCGGGATACTTCGTCTCCATCCTGTTCGCGAGTGTACGGAGCAAGTCTTTCTTCTGCTCGAAAAGAGCCCGGTCATGATCGCGAATAATATAATGTAAGGTAGCCTCCTCGACCGTGGCTTCCAAGCGTGTGAGATGGAAAAAGCCTTCGTACCCGCTCGTCTTCTCCGGCCGCTGCTCGTTCGGCAACGAGACACTCAGCTCCGCAGCCAACAAGGCTGCGTTAATCATCTTGTTTTGGGCATACCCCGGATGTACATTCCGTCCTTTGATCGTGATCACAGCCTGCGCGGCGTTGAAATTCTCGTACTCTAACTCACCAATTTCTCCGCCGTCGATCGTGTACGCCCAATCGCAACCGAAGCGGTCGACGTCGAACCGGTCTGCTCCCCGCCCAATCTCTTCGTCGGGTGTAAAGCCGACGCGCACCTTGCCGTGAGCGATCTTCGGATGCGCAAGCAGGTATTCCATGGCCGATACGATAGCTGCTATGCCGGCCTTATCGTCGGCACCCAGCAATGTAGTTCCGTCGGTAACGATCAGCTCCTGCCCCACGTAGTTCGCCAGTTCCGGAAACGTATCGGGCGAGAGCACGATCTGCTCCGCCTCGTTCAGCACGATCGTTCCGCCGTCGTACGTCACGATCCGCGGCTTCACGTCCTTACCCGTCATATCGGGGCTGGTATCCATGTGTGCAATAAATCCGATGGTGGGGATGCCTTCACGTAGCGTGGTGGAAGGTAAGGTAGCCATGAGATAACCGTTGGCATCGAGCGAAACATCGTCCATCCCGATATCCTTCAGTTCCCGCGCCAAATATTTGGCCAAATGCATTTGTCCGGGGGTGCTGGGCGTTGTCTGTGCTTTTTCGTCCGACCGGGTATCGAACGAGACGTAACGAAGAAAACGATCGGTCGTGTTCATGTACTTTTTTGTTTGCACAAAAGTACGAGAATTTTCAGAATCACAAAAAAAAATTTGATCCGTCGGAAAAAAGAACATATCTTTGTGCCGGGAAAGTCCTACACGACCAGCTCCCTCGGAATCCCCCAGGGCTTGATCGCAGCAAGGGTACTTGGTTGTAGCGGTGCGATGTAGGCAGCTTTCCCACCCGCCTCTTTAGCTCAGCCGGCCAGAGCACGTGATTTGTAATCTCGGGGTCGTTGGTTCGAATCCGACAAGAGGCTCGAAAAGAGGGAGAGATTATAGAAATTTTTGTTTTCATGGTTGCGCCGGATACATCGTTTCGTTTGTGTCCGGCGCACGTTTTATACAAGAGACGGAATTTCCCTTAAACAAATTTTTATTTTACCTTTGCCAACCGAAACAATGTAAAAGATCAATGGATATATCAGTAGTCGTACCTCTGTATAACGAAGCCGAATCGCTTCCTGAATTGCACGCGTGGATCGAACGGGTAATGAATGAGCATCATTTCAGCTACGAAATCATTTTTGTCAACGACGGAAGTACCGATCATTCATGGCAGGTGATCGAACATCTGGCACGACAGTCGGCACATGTGAAAGGCATCAAGTTCCGCCGCAATTACGGCAAATCGCCGGCACTGCACTGCGGATTCCAACGCGCCGAAGGCGACGTGATCATTACAATGGATGCCGACTTGCAGGACAGTCCCGACGAAATCCCCGAGCTCTACCGGATGATTAAGGAAGACGGCTACGATATCGTGTCGGGATGGAAGAAGAAACGCTACGACAACAAGCTGACAAAGAACCTCCCGTCGAAACTCTTCAACGCTACGGCACGGAAGTTCTCGGGCATCAATCTGCACGATTTTAACTGCGGACTGAAATCGTATCGACGCGAAGTGGTGAAGAATATCGAGGTATATAACGACATGCATCGCTATATCCCCTATTTAGCCAAAATTGCCGGATTCAATAAGATCGGTGAAAAGGTCGTCCATCATCAGGCGCGCAAGTACGGCGAAACGAAGTTCGGTCTCGACCGCTTCGTCAATGGATATTTAGACCTGATTTCACTCTGGTTCACCTCGAAGTTCGGAAAAAAACCCATGCACTTCTTCGGGCTATGGGGAAGCGTGATGTTCCTGATCGGATTCGCAGCGCTCGTCGCCGTGCTGATCATGAAATTGATTTCCATCTACGACGGTGACTTGCGTCCCCTCGTTACGACTTCGCCCTACTTTTACATCTCACTTACGGCTATGGTGATCGGTACGCAGCTCTTTCTCGCCGGATTTATCGGCGAACTGATCTCGCGTAATGCTCCGAACCGTAACAAATACAAAATAGAACAGGAGATTTAAAGCCCTGCGGGTGTTTGATTCGTTTGAAACGCACCGAACCATGGGCATGACAAATTAATTGTTAATGGTCAATTGTCAATTGTTATGCGTGGTACACGGTATCCGAACGCAGATGACGCAAATGGACGCAAATAACCCCCTTTGTCATTCCGAACACCGTGAGGAATCCCGCGGGGGGAAGAAAAGAGATTCTTCGCTTCGCTCTGAATGACAAATTAATTGTTAATTGTTATGCATGGTACACGGTATCCGAACGCAGAGGAACATCCCCCCCAGCCCCCCTTCAAAAAGGGGGGAAAGAGCGAAGCAAAGGGGGGATGTTATCCCTTCAAAGGGGGAATGCAGTGCGGTCAGCCGTCAGCATTCAGTATTCAGCCAACAATTCAACAACTAAACAACTAAACATCCAAAGAAGGCACAAGGGCTGAGAGCCTGATATCATTTAATGGTGGATGGTGCACTGTCAGAGGATATACACATCGAATCCATCTTTTTTGGCAAAACATCGATGGAAAATCATTTATTTTTTTTGAAATAAACATCTTCTACGTTTTTTTACATACAAGCGCACGAACTTTTCAGGGACTGCGCTTTATTTTTGCCTAAAAAATATATATCGGGCTATGGAAAGACGCTACGTGTTGTTTTTAGTCTTGGGATTGCAGGTGTGTATCACCGCATTGGCACAGAAAAACTGGTCGGCAAAAGACTCGCTGTGGTTGCAGCGCGTGTTGTCGGGTCAGGAAAAGCTAAAACTGAACGAAGAAACCCTGCGAGCCATCCGATCCGGTACGCTGATCAAACCCGCTCTCACACCCGATCAGATGAAACACAGCCCGCTGGAATTACCCATCGTCAAATCGTTCGACAGCATCATCCAACCTGAAAGCCATCGTGAGCTTCATCTGCTCCCGCCTTACGTTTTCAGCCTGTATGGCCCGGAGAACCATTCGGCAACCGATCCGTATAGAGGTACAAACAAAGCAGGAGGAATGATGTTATCGGAAAAACAAATCGAGGAGATGAAACGGTTGATGAAAATGAATGTAAAAAAAGCGACGGCAGATGACTGGCAAACGCTTCCGGTGCCTTCCATATCGTTCGATGCCGAAGGCCTTGCCCGAACTGTCTTCTGGCCGAGTCGCCGCGCCAAAAAACGCAATGCATGGAATGCACAGGCTTATAAACAATTCCATGTTGCTCCTCCATCTGTTTCGAAGGAAGAACACGAACGCCGCCGCCTGAACGAATATATCAACAGACTAAGGGAACATGCACAAAAACACCTACTCTCCGACCCTGTATCTCATCAGCCGGATTCGGTCAATGTAGATTTTGGGATACGGAATAGCCGGTGACTTCTTCAAACGGATATACCCGTAAACACGCTGTACCGGATCGTATGGCGTACCCTGCAAAGTATATTGGTAAAAACCGTTCCCGACGATCGAATCTTTTACAACAAGGGTCGAATCGGACACGTCGGCACGCAGATTCAATTCCATCACATGCTTTTCGGGGGTCAATCCCCAGACTTGCATTTCCCATACGAAACGGCCATCGGCCGGATAGGCTTCAGTGGGTTTCAGATCAAACACAACCATGTTAGTCATCGCCTTGGGAAAAAATATATAACATCGTTTACCCACCCACAGATCGACCGAATCGGACGGCAGGACATCAAATGTTTCGGCCTCCACCTCACCGAGCGCTTTTATACGCCTGTCTGTTTCAGCCATGGCCATATCATGAACACGCATATAGATATCAATGTTCTTACCGTACCATATCAATGAACTGTCATATTCTGCCTGCGTCAGATTGTGCTTCTTAAAGACCGACCGGAACAAGGCGTTTTTTTGACGGACCGATCCGTAAGTGTACGGATCGTCATTCATGATCGTTTCTGCCATCTGCATATCGACCAACAAATCACACATCTTCTTCTCCGGAATGATTCCTTTGGGCGTGTGGCTGCATGCCGACCACAAGATGAGAGCCGACCACCCGATAAAAAATCGCTGAATCTTCCTATCCGGCATGTATCGAACCTACTTCCTCGAAAGGCTTTTGGAAAGGGTGCGGTGATAGAACAGCAATAACAGCGCTCCTCCGACACAAATAGACGAGTCGGCCAGATTAAAGATAGGACGAAAGAATATAAACTCTTCTCCGCCCCATATCGGCAACCAGTCCGGAAGAGTCGTTCGGATAAGTGGAAAATATAGCATGTCCACTACTTTACCGTGCAACAGGGAGGCATATCCTCCGCCGGCGGGCATAAACGTAGCTATCTGTCCGTAGCTGTGGTCGAAGATGACACCATAGAATACGCTGTCGATGATGTTTCCGAGTGCTCCGGCAAAGACTAATGCAACGCATGCGATGAAGCCGAACGAATAGTTACGTCGTACGAGGCGGATCAAATAGTAAGCGATGGCAACCACCGCCGCGATACGAAAGACGGATAACACAAGCTTGTTTAAAAACTCCATTCCGAAGGCCATGCCGGGGTTTTCAGTGAAGTATAGCTGAAACCATGAGAAAATCTCAAGGCTTTCGTGCAGTTGCATATGGGTTTTCACCCATATTTTCGAAGCCTGATCAAGAAAGAGAAGTAGCAAGATAACGGTTGCTGCTCCCCACGCTTTTTTTCCTTTCATCAAGACGCGCCGTTTATTTTACTCTGCTCTGTTTGGCCTCGATGCTCAGTGTGGCATGAGGTACCGCACGCAAACGTTCTTTTGCGATTAATTTACCTGTTTCACGGCATACCCCGTAGGTCTTGTTCTCGATACGAATAAGCGCCGCCTGCAAGCTCTGAATAAATTTCATCTGGCGTTGTGCCAGACGGCCGGCCTCTTCTTTCGACAACGTAGCCGCCCCTTCTTCCATTACTTTGAATGTCGGTGAAGTGTCGGAAACGTCGTTGCCGTCGGCATTCGTAATCCCCGATCTCAACAAGTCGTAATCTTTCTTTGCCTTATCGAGCTTCTCCATGATAATGGCGCGAAATTCTTCCAGCTCCGCATCCGAGTATCTTGTCTTCTCAGCCATAATTCAGTCCTCCTTTTATTTTGTTTTCAAAAATACGATATTCTTTTTATATGACACTCTTGTCCGTTCAAACTTTTTCGATGTTTACGTATAATTTAAAGTCATCCAGATCGAGCTCAGTCGCATCCGGCAGATTTTCCTTCATTTCGATCGATTCGGCAAGCACTTGCTTTTGAATATAATCGGCATAATCATAGATCGTTCCGTTCATCTCCGGCGCCGGTACCATGGCGATACGTATCTTGTCCGTGATCTCCAGTCCGCTGCTTTTACGCAGGTTTTGAATACGGTTCACCAATTCGCGTGCCAATCCTTCCTTGCGTAGCTCATCCGTGACGGTGATATCGAGCGCGATTGTCAGGCGTCCTTCGTTGGCCACAAGCCAGCCGGGAATATCCTCCGAGATAATCTCCACATCGTCCGATACAATAACCCCTTCCAAGCCGTCAAGATTGAAAGCAAACGAACCGTTTTGTTCGAGCGAAGCAATATCTTCTTGCGTCATGGCCTGAATGGCAGCGGCCAATTGTTTCATAACCTTTCCGTAACGCGGTCCCAATTTCTTAAAGTCGGGCTTAATCTTTTTCACTAATATGCCGGCCGAATTATCCGCAAAGTTGAGTTCTTTTACGTTGACTTCGCTTAAGATTAAGTTTTTTACCGCCTCGATATGTTCCTTCTGCCGGATGTCGGTCACCGGCACCATGATGGTTTGCAACGGTTGACGCACCTTGATATTCACTTTGCGACGCAGCGCGAGCACCATCGACGAGATGTTCTGCGCGATCTGCATCTGTTCTTCGAGCGTTTTGTCGATCATCGCCTCGTTGCATTTGGGGAAGTCGCTCAGATGCACGGACTCCGCCTTGTCGCGTCCGGTTACAGTAATCAGATCGGTAAACAGTCGATCGGCATAGAACGGAGAGATCGGCGCCATGAGTTTGCTGACCGTTTCGAGGCAGATATAGAGCGTCTGATAAGCCGAGAGCTTATCCTGTGTCATCCCCCCGCCCCAGAAACGGCGACGGTTCAAACGAACATACCAATTGCTTAAGTGATCATTGACAAAATCCGAGATCGCGCGTCCGGCACGGGTCGGTTCGTATGTTTCATAAAACTCATCCACCTCTTTGACGAGCGAGTTGAGCAACGACAATATCCAGCGGTCTATCTCGGGACGTTCGGTCATGGGAACGTCCGGTTCGCTGTAGGTAAAACCGTCTACATTGGCATACAATGCGAAGAACGAGTATGTATTATATAATGTACCGAAAAATTTGCGACGCACTTCCTCAATGCCTTCAACATCGAATTTGAGATTATCCCATGGCGACGCATTCGTAATCATGTACCAACGCAACGGGTCGGAACCGTATTTTTCGATCGTCTCAAACGGATCAACGGCATTACCGAGGCGTTTGGACATTTTATTTCCGTTCTTGTCGAGAACTAATCCGTTAGATACCACATTCTTAAACGCCACACTGTCGAAGATCATCGTGGCGATGGCATGGAGCGTAAAGAACCATCCGCGCGTCTGGTCTACCCCTTCGGCAATGAAATCGGCAGGATAAACATCGCGTCGGTCGAATGCGTCTTTATGTTCGAACGGATAATGAATCTGCGCGTAGGGCATCGCACCGGAGTCGAACCATACATCGATCAGGTCGATCTCGCGTTTCATCGGTTTTCCCTGGGGAGAAACCAGCGTGATTTCATCGACATACGGACGATGCAAGTCAATTCGGTCGTAATTTTCCGATGTATATTCGACCGGTTTAAAGCCGTTATCCTTATACGGATTGCTCTTCATAAAACCAGCGGCAACGGATTTTTCGATTTCGTGATACAGCTCTTCGACCGATCCGATACAGAGTTCTTCCGCCCCATCGTCGGTACGCCAGATCGGGAGCGGTGTACCCCAATAACGACTTCGGCTCAGGTTCCAGTCCTGAAGGTTTTCGAGCCATTTCCCGAAGCGTCCCGTTCCGGTGCTTTGCGGCTTCCAGTTGATGGTTTCGTTGAGTTCGATCATCCGATCGCGGCAAGCCGTAGTACGGATAAACCAGCTGTCTAACGGATAATAAAGTACCGGTTTATCGGTACGCCAGCAATGCGGATAATTGTGCATATGCTTTTCGATCTTGAACGCCAGTCCCTGCTGTTTAAGCATGACGCACAAGTCGATATCGAGTGTCTCGTCGTTTCCATTAAGTTGCGGGTCGTAATCGTTCTTTACATAACGACCGGCATATTCTTTATATAGTGAAACGTTGACGTTCTTCTTCACATAATCGTTGTCGAGGTCTTCGAGACAGTAGAAACGGCCTTTCAGATCGACAGCCGGACGCAAGTTACCCGCTTTATCAACAAGCTGTAAAGGCGGGACACCGAAATTTTTGGCTACCCGGGCGTCATCGGCACCGAAAGTCGGTGCGATATGCACGATACCCGTACCGTCGTCGGTTGTCACATAGTCGCCGGAGATGACACGGAACGCGCCTTCTCCGGGATTGAACCACGGCATCAGCTGTTCGTATCCGATACCGATCAGATCTTTACCTTTGCATGTAGCAAGTACCTCGAACGGAATCAGCTTGTCACCCGGTTTGTATTCGCCGAGTGACAATTCGGCCGCTTTCGGATTAAAGTAAGCATCCATACAAGCTTTTGCCAGAATATAGATGCTCGGCGTCCCGGAATACGGGTTAAAAGAGCGAACAGCGGCGTAATCGATGTCTTCACCGACACACAACGCCGTATTCGACGACAAAGTCCAGGGAGTTGTCGTCCACGCAAGGAAGCAGACCTCGTCCGTTGCTCCCTTACATACCTGTTTCCAAAAATCATTTTCCGTTTCGGCAGGCATTTTAGCTCGAAACTGTGCCGTCACCGTCGTATCCTTCACATCGCGGTAGCAACCGGGCTGGTTCAACTCGTGCGAGCTAAGCCCCGTCCCTGCGGCAGGTGAATAAGGTTGAATCGTGTATCCTTTATACAAAAGTCCTTTCCGGTGCAATTCTTTGAGAAGAAACCAGAGCGTTTCAATATATCGATTGTCGTAGGTGATATACGGATGGTCCATATCGACCCAATAGCCCATCTTCTGTGTCAAATCCTCCCATTCTTTCGTGAACTTCATCACGTTTTTGCGACAAGCCATATTGTAATCGGACACCGATATTTTTTTACCGATATCTTCTTTCGTAACACCGAGTTCTTTTTCTACGCCAAGTTCTACGGGCAGGCCATGCGTATCCCATCCGGCTTTACGGTCGACACGATATCCTTTCATCGTTTTGTAACGGCAAAAAATATCTTTGATCGAACGGGCTATGACGTGATGAATGCCAGGCATACCGTTAGCCGAAGGAGGTCCTTCGTAAAAAACGAAAGAAGGGGCATCCTTGCGGATATTCAGACTTTGGTGGAAGATATTCCCTTCCTGCCATCTTTGCAGTATTTTTTTGTTAATGTCTGACAAATCGAACGTGTTGTATTCGGCAAATCGATTACTCATCTTATATTATGCATGTTTTTAAAAAATTGCCGCAAAGGTAAGATTTTTTGCCAAAATAAAAAATCGGTCGCAAGGGGGAAAGAACGTCCTAACACGACAGGGATTCGGCGAAAACTCCGATGCCATTATCAACACAGGATGATACTCTGTCTATTTTTCTAAATTTCAGACAGATGAAACCACTTTCACACTCTTTTTTTCAATGATGTAAATCATTTGCGTACAATGAAACGAGAAACAGTTAACAAAATTTTACGTTTTTAGTCCGATATTCATGCGTTAATCTCGGAAAAGTTCCTTATTTTTGCCGCAAATCTTACGGAGAATATGCATAAAACAGCTATATGGCAAGAAAAAGGATGGCCCTACCTGACATGGAACTACCAAGAAGTAATGTCCATATTGGGGGAGGTACGTAATCGGCAGGGACGACTTGTCGGCAAGACGAGTTTGCTGGGAATCGATCTGAAAAAAAATGCACTGTTGAATGCAATCTCCAACGAAATCGTCTGCTCGGCTGAACTTGACGGCCAAACACTTGATGCCAACAAGGTGCGTTTATCTGTGATTCATCAGCTTAAGCTGGAAAAAAAGCCGCAGCCCGAGATCGATCTTACTGTCGACCGAATAGTCAGCGTATCGACCGATGCCGTACTGAACTATCTCGAGCCTGTCACAGAAGAACGTATTCTCCGCTGGAGGGATGCCTTAAGCGCTTTCCCTCGCGAAACGCCATGTCATACGGACACTGTTACAGCGGCAACTTCTTCCGGGTCGCGTCATTATTTCCCCATGCAGGATACGTCGCCGATTTCAAATGAGATGAAACGATTTGTCAAATGGGTGAATACAAAGCACCCGACCGATCCGGTCATCAAAGCGGCATTAGCACATGTTTACTTCTGGCTTCTTCATCCATTTGCAACAACCAACGGGCAAATCGCACGGACCATATCGCATCTCTTTCTCACACGAGCCGATAACTTTCCGCAACGTTTCTTCTGCCTGTCGGATCAGTTTTGCAAGCAGAAAGAAACATACCGGCAGATATTACATACCGTTTGCCACCAAAATCTGGATATTACCGAATGGCTCATGTGGTTTCTTCATTGTCTGGATGCAGCACTGAACGAAGCCGAAAGATCAATTACACGTATCTTGGAGAAATCAAAATTCTGGGAGAAATATCGATTAGTACGTTTAAATGATCGTCAGGTAAAGATGATCAACCTTTTGTGGGAAGGGATGGACGACAAACTCACCTCGTCCATCTGGGCGAATATCAATCTTTGTTCCCCCGATACTGCCCTTAGAGACATTCAAGACCTGATCGATAAAAAAATTCTTCACAAACACGGCGACGGCGGTCGAAGCACCTCATACGGATTAAGAAACTAAAATCCTTCTCTCAGGTTTCAATCATCCGCATAGCTTCTTCCGGCGTTTCAGCCACTTGCCATAGCATGCGTCTCTGCAAACGCATAAATTGTTCGTCTTCGGCACGGTTCAGCATCTCCAACAAAGGATCGTAATAATGGTTCGTGTTAAGAATCACCACCGGATGATGATACAGTCCCAACTGTCTCCATGTGATGATTTCCATCAACTCTTCCAGTGTACCGCAACCTCCCGGCAAAGCAATCACCGCATCAGACATATCGGCCATCCGCTGCTTGCGCTCGTGCATCGTTTCAACACGAATCAACTCTGTCAGCCCCGAATGACACCAGCCGTTCTCTACCATAAAGTGCGGAATGACCCCGACGACCGTTCCTCCCGCCTTCAACGTCGCATCAGAAATGACCCGCATCAGCCCGAAGCTTCCGGCTCCGTTAATCACCCGCCAGCGGCCTTCGCCAAGCAATGTTCCCAAAGCTTCGGCAGCCTCGGTATATCCCGTGTCGATCCGCGAACTGGACGCACAATACACACAAACTGATCGCATATTCAATCGCTTTTTTAGAAGCGGCAAATTTAGATAAAATCTCGGAGATTTTATCTAAATTTGCATGCGAATGCGGGCAGAGCCAAACGCCCACCTTAGATAGACAAATGATGAATAAAGGACTGAAAAAGATTCCGAACATCTTATCGATATCGCGCATCATCCTTTCGCCGATCATGCTCGCTATGGCTGACCGGCCACCTGCTCTGGCTGCCTTGATCCTGCTTATCGGACTGACTGACATGGCCGACGGATTCATTGCCCGGCGCTATCATTGCCGAAGTGCTTCCGGTGCACGGCTCGATTCGCTCGGCGACTGGATATTCTTCAGCACGGCAGGGATCGTCTTTTACATGAAATACCGGTCGGTCGTATCCGATCACATCTGGGAGCTGGCAGCTATCCTAACTGTCAGAATCCTCTCGCTCTGCACCGCCCGATACCGCTTCGGACGGTTCCTTTCCATTCATACACTCGGGAACAAACTGACCGTAGTGCTTGTCTTCGCCACCATGCTGTTCATCGTATGCGAAAGCAAAGTGAACGAAATCATCCTGAAAACGGCGTTTACAACCGCCCTGCTATCGGCCGTCGATGAATACTTGATTATCTTGACAAGTGGAAAAATAGATATCGACCGGCGCAGTTTCTTTTCTGGAAAAACGACCCAAAAACGTTCCTGAAGAATTCCTTCTCTAACTGTCCCCAACCATCATATCAGCACATTTCAAGAGGGCTGTTCGGTAGCGCATACGAAGGAATGAAGAGGAAGGCATTCCTTACAGTCGAACTTTCTTCTCCAGCGCACCGTCTTCCGTATAATATTTCCATGTACCCGTCGGATGATCCTTATCGTACCGGCCGCGTATTTTCAAGCTGCCATTCTCAAAATATTCGTGATATTTGCCGTTACGCCGACCGTTGCGTATCTCACACTCGCTCTTCAGCGCACCTCCAGAATAAAACTCGCGATAAATATTTCCTTGAAATTTCTCGGCATAGAAACGATTCAACTCGTCAATGACAGCCTTTTCCGATATCTCGGTATCATTCTCTTCGTACAACGCTTCTTCCGGCATGACCGGCGGATGATAAGGATGATAATTCATAACCATCCGCAAAGCGACCTTCTGTCGATCACCAACGATCTGCAAAGCAGAGTAAGGAAACGAGTAGACAATCTCACGATTAGCCGACCAGCCTTCCCACGTCTTCTGGTTCAAGAGGGGCTCCATAAGCGGGAAAAATTTGATGCTGTTCGTATAAACGAAGTACGTAGAGCGGCTATCGATTTGCGCAAGCACCTGCTTGAAACCGTTGTCGTTACGCAACGTACGTTCCTGCTCATAGTCTTCGATGAAGGAGAGCAATGTCGCCGGTTTGTTGCTAAAGACCACAAAATCGTTCACATATGTATAATAAGGTTTTTCGAACTTCTCAAACATTTTTCCGAAAAAGAGAGCAAAGAAACCTTTCAGTTCGACATAATTGATCTCATATCCTTTATAATTGGCCTTTCGGATATGAACTGGCGTGTTCTTCTTCACCTGCTTCTCGATATATTCCATCTTTTCCTGTGCCCGTCCAAGCTCTTCGGCACGAACAGCAAGTAGCATCTCCGTGTCATGCCCCAACAGTCCCGGTTCAAGTTCAATGACCGCAAACTCGCCGGCCATCCAGCTCAGGAAATCATCGCGCAACGATAGATCAAGCATGTTTTCAATGCGCTCGTATGATTCTTTATAAGTCGCATAAAGCGACGGCTCATTGTTGGCCAGCATCCCCTCCATCTCTTCGACGAACGATACCGGATTGTCAACGCAGATGCTGGTGTAAAAAGCCGTACGATCCGACAGTATCTTATGAGCGGTCATTTCCCGGCCTTCCGAATGCAGGAGAGTCGCTATATAAGGGCTGACCGTATCTTTCAGAAAAGTATATCCTTTCAATGCAAATTTTTCCTTATCGGCTTGCAGGCTTAGTCCGGTATAGGCCATCGAAGCGCCGATAGCCGGCAGATAGCCCTTTCGCTTGCCCATATACAGGTCAAGCAAGCGAGGCAAGGTGGCGTGCTGCACGAAGATACGGCATACCCCGTCATCATCGGTCGATTGATCGGCTTCCATAAAAAGCGGGTCTAATCCGATGACCGGGTCGTTACGTTCCGAGATGGAAGCTTCAATGAGTCCAGCCGTCGAAGACGCGATGTAATGATTATCTACAAAAGCCGTATAAAGCATGTCGCGTGTCTTGGGATCACGCAGTTCAATAATCTCCGTGTCCTTGTATTTCCGATACGTCACTCCGTAATTCATCCATGCGTAGAGCTTGTCGATCTGTTCTTTTAAGGCCTTTACCTCTGAGACCTTCTGCAAGTCAAGGATATATAGAAAGCCGAGCTTCTCATGGCGCATGCGATGTACCGAAATCATCAAATCTCTTTTCCCTGCTAACGCGAGAAGTCGCTCGTTAGCCTGCAGGGCGGAATCAAGCTTACTCGCATCCCGTGCGACATCGGCAAACGCGGGACTGCGCCTGAGACATTGCCAAGGTTCACTCGTACTGAATCGCTTCCAGTCACTGACCGGATTATTGGAATGAAGAATAAATACCGCATCTCCGGGTACGAGGTAAATCTGCTGAGTTGAACGATGCGGGGCATAATAAAACATGACCAAACGGTACATCCCATAACCCATCAGCAGTAAAAGAACGGACAGGATCATCCATTTTACAGGATTTTTCTTTTTCGTTGTTTGTTTGTTTTCTTCCATGATGTTAATTTATAAAACAAAATGCGTGTTGCGAAGGGTCAGTTTACCGATCAGCCGGTCATAACGCATCCCCATCGGACGATGATAGACGAGAATCGTATATTCGTTTTCGGTCTGGTAATAATCGCCCTCTGTCGGCAATGTCTGTGCCTTTGTTTCCCCATGAGGGAGCAATACATACTGATAATTATAATATCCCTGCTTCAACATTAGCGCTTTTTCATACTGCCGTGTCTGGGGGTTATATTCCATCCGGCTCGTCTCATTGAACTGATTTTGCACAAAGTCCCCCAACAGATAAACATCGCCTTCGAGCAACGGTTCGGAAGCATACGTAAAATGAACAATATAATAATCGGCTTCCGTGTCAGGGTTGTTACAGTCACTGCAACGGACAAAGAAGCGCCCGTCCTGATCCTGATCATAACGGTAACCAGTGTGCATTCGGCTTCGGTCAATCATCAGGTCGGCATGATAATAGGGATTGTAAAACCCGATACCGTCGATATTCAGTCCGTTGTAACGATGTGTCAAGAATTCGAAACGACGGTATTCGTTGCCACCTTCAAAAATCAGCTCACGAAGATGTTCATACGTCAGCCGGTTGCCTGTAATTATCTGCGGCTGCACATTCCTTGCCACATTATCGTCCCGATTATTCTGATAAACATAGATTTTCAGCTCTTTCTCCGGAAAGTTCACCGTTACCCCCTTTCGATCGATCTGAAAGTTGATCTGCTGATGCTCTTTGTTAAAGGATATATCGGTGTTACCGCTAGCCGTGGCGTCGATGCCGATGAGCGGTTCATAAACACCGAATCGTACCGAACAAACGATTCGGTCCGGTCTTTCTTCTTCATAAACGTACAACAGATAATTGCCCGATACCTTAAAACGGATGTTGTCATTGGGCAGGTAAAGGCGATAGTTCATGTAAGATACGGTCGTATTGAACGATGGAGAATAATCGTTGATGGTCATGCCCTGAAAGCCGTCCATATATTCGATCGGGGTCAGCATCGAAGGGTTCCAGTCTGCATCGCAATGGATGATCGAATAAGCATATTGTCCCTGCGTATGGTTCAACACATCGAAACTGATCTCAAGCCGGTGGTCGCTATTGAGTTCGATATAAGGTTCTGAAATCTGTTCTCCGGCTACCTTCACTTGAAGGCTTTTCACCCGGTTCGAGAAAACCTCCGTCCGGCCATTCTTTTGCGCAGACAGATGACAGGCAAGAATCACCCCCCAAACCACAATCATCATTCGATCTATGTATTTCATTTTCGCTAAAAACATCAAAAAACAATGCCCAAAGGTAAATGTTTGGAAGGATGTAACCAAATGTCTTGGACGGAAAACAACGTATCCGCCCGCTATTTCGGTGGGGAAAGAAAAAAAGTACTATTGCAACAAAAAACTTCGATTTTGAAGATTCGGAAAGATGTGATTACCTTTGTTCCATGAAATCAACAAAAATCTGCGTCATCGGAATGGGATATGTCGGGTTGCCTTTGGCACGCCTTTTCTCTACCCAATATCCGACCATCGGTTTCGATGTAAACCCCGTGCGGGTCGAAAAAATCATGTCGGGACACGACGATACGCTCGAAGTGTCCGACGAATTGTTGCAGGCAGCCTTGAAGAACGGTTTCCGATGTACGACGAACCCCGAAGACCTCCGCGACTATAACTTTTATATCGTCGCCGTCCCTACTCCGATCGATGTATACAACCGTCCGAACCTGAAAGCGTTGATTGACGCCAGCACGACGGTAGGAAAAGTCATCGGAAAAGGAGATATCGTCGTATATGAGTCGACCGTCTATCCCGGTGTGACAGAAGAAGAATGTCTTCCTGTCGTAGAACAGGTTTCGGGAATGAAGCTCAACATTGATTTCTTTGCCGGATATTCGCCCGAGCGAATCAACCCGGGAGATAAAGGACATACGGTAGAAACTATTCAAAAGGTGACTTCCGGATCTACGCCGGAGGCAGCCGAGCAAATCGACACCGTATATCGCTCCGTATTGACGGAAGGAACGCATAAAGCACCTTCGATCCGCGTGGCCGAAGCTTCCAAGATCATCGAAAACGCCCAGCGCGATGTCAACATCGCATTCATGAATGAGCTGGCCAAGATATTTAATGCGATGGGTATCGATACGAACGATGTGATCGAGGCAGCCTCGACAAAATGGAACTTCATACGAATGCATCCCGGACTCGTCGGAGGGCACTGCATCAGCGTCGATCCTTATTATCTTATCCAAAAAGCGCAGGTCTACGGTGTGCTGCCCCGTATCATGACCACCGCACGACGGCTCAATGACGGTATGGGTGCCTACATTGCAAACCAAACTGTTATGTATATGAATAAAAAAGGGATTCTTGTGAAGGATGCTAAAATTTTAATCATGGGGTTCGCTTTCAAAGAAAATTGTCCGGATACACGTAACACAAAGGTCATGGATATCTATCATACGCTACAGGAATATACGAGCCGTATCACGATATACGATCCGTGGGTAGACCCATCCGACGTTCGGGAAGTGTACGGCGTCGACGTCATCACCGAGCAGCCGGCAGGGAAGTACGACGCCGTGATCCTTGCCGTTGCACATAAAGTTTTCGGTGCGCCCGATATTTCCGGACTGCTAAAAACGAATGCCGTCGTCTATGACGTCAAAAGCGTTTTGCCGCGCGAGATCGTAGACGGAAGATTATAGATCGTATCGATTTTGCCCCCTCTTGCTTCCATGCGTAGTTATTCAACTAAATTCTTGGCCGTATTTAATTTGTGCATCGGCCATGTATTGCTTGATTCGTTGCTCTTCTCCTTTCTTGCAAATCAGCAATACATTACCCGACTCGGCCACAATATACTCCTGCAGTCCTTGAATGACGGCTAACCGATCCGTATTTTCCAATGCAATGATATTGCCTTCGGATTCGTAAAGCAAGGCTCTTGTTTTCAGCACAGCGTTATCGGCTTCGTCACGCGGAGCAATATCAAAGATCGATCCCCACGTACCCAGATCCGCCCATCCGAAATCGACACAAAGCATATAAACGTTATCGGCCTTCTCCATGATCCCGTAATCAATCGATATGCTCGGACAGTATGCAAAATGTTCTTTGATAAATGCGTCTTCGGAAGGAGTGTTGAAGATTCCCATTCCCATGTCAAAACGTGCGGATATATCAGGAAGATGGCTGCGTATGGCGTTTAAGATCGTGTCGACATTCCAAAGAAACAGCCCTGAGTTCCAAAAAAATTCGCCACTTTCCATAAAGACTTTGGCCAGTTCCAGATTCGGCTTTTCAGTAAATGTCTTGACCTTCGTAAAGTCTCCGATCATCGTTTCACTGCTTTGGATGTAGCCGTAGCCTGTTTCCGGACGACTCGGTCTGATACCTAACGTGACCAAGGCACTGTGCCGGCTTACGAAGTCGAACCCTTTTTGGATGGCTGCAAGAAATTCTTCTTCCTTGAGGATTAAATGATCGGACGGAGCAACAACAATATTGGCTTTGGGATTACAAGCCTTGATATGATAGGCGGCATACGCAATGCAGGGTGCCGTATTGCGCCGTACAGGCTCAAGCAATATCTGCTCGTCAAGCAGCTGGGGCAACTGTTCTTTGACCAAGTCGGCATATCGCTCATTCGTGACAACATAGATATTCTTCATCGGAACGATTTTGGCAAAACGGTCAACGGTCATTTGCAGCAACGATCGTCCGACACCAAAAAAATCCAGAAACTGTTTTGGTTTATTCTCCCGGCTGAAAGGCCAAAAGCGGCTTCCGATACCGCCTCCCATAATTACGCAATAATTATTCTCCATAACATGATTATTTCCCTACAAAGAAAACGAAAGAATCGAATATTTCGTCTGTTTTTACGAAAAAATAATCTTCCTTACCAAAAGATTACCGTCCGACTTCCGCTTTTACCCACTCGATTTCATAGCCTTGATCGTCAATGCGGGTATCGCTCAGGAAATGGACGTATGACAGTCCGTGCTGCGACTCGTTTCGGAGCGGTACAGTCAAACGCTTTCGGTTATCGACATAGACCTCGGCCGCAGGATGCTTCGTATCGAGGTTCCAGTCGATACGGATAAGGTACGGCTTGTTGTCGCTGATATTAAGCATTTTATGGCTTAACGGAACATCAAACGGCGCATAATAACGAGCTACGCTGTCCGTGGGGTTGAACCACCGGTCGTTGAGCAAAAGATGTCCTTTTGTGGCAAGGTCGTTGAAACGGAGGGAAACGGTAAATCGTCCCTTACGAAAGGCGGGGAAATTCCAGACTGCACCACGGAGGGAAGTAAGCAGCGAATCGTTGAAAAGGCAACGCACCTGCAACCGCCCGTCGACGAGTGCGCACCCTGGCGTACGGTTGTATCCGCAATGCTCGACGATTTCCCTTATAATAACTGAAGACCGACCATTGACGAAGGCTGTCGGAGAAGTTACAGAAGCGGCTTCGCGCCATGAGCCAGTCGACATCGAAGATCAGCATCACACGGTGATGCGCCGACTGTCCGAGCGAGACCAGCACGCGACCGGGCTCCGTTTCGACGAACTGGCTCTGGTGAACGCTCTTATCGATACCGAAAGCCGTACCGAAATCGGCCGCATCGCGTCGCGGGTCAAGATAAAGCTCACGGAAGCCGTGCCACGTGCGTCCGTCGTCGGCAGAGAGGTACACACCATCTTCATGCCAATGAAGGAAAACTCCCCCTCCGACATTCTGTGGTTGACACATGTCGGGCCATTCTGCCCCGCCTCACTCCCACTTCTTTTCCGATACCGAAAACGAGTATGGAAAGTCCGAAGGCTTTGTTCCTCGGTTAAGGTTCGGGTGATCGGACATACGGAAGTCGAGCGTACCGCCGGACAGCAAATCCTTATGCTTCACATAGTTTTTGATGTACGGTTGTCCGTTCAGATGTAACGATTCCACGTAAACATTGTGGGCGTTATTCTCCGGTGCGTTGATAACCATCTGCTTGCCGTCCTCGAATGTCAGTGTGGCTTTTTTGAACAGCGGAGCTCCCAACACATATTCGTCTGTTCCCGGGCACACGGGATAGAAGCCTAATGCTGAAAAGACATACCATGCCGATGTTTGCCCGTTATCTTCGTCGCCGCAATATCCGTCGGGAGTCGGCAAATAAAGCTGCTCCATCACGCGGCGCAGCCAATATTGGGCTTTCCAAGGCTCACCGGCGTAGTTGTAGAGATAAATCATGTGTTGGATGGGCTGATTACCATGCGCGTAATTTCCCATATTCATGATCTGCATTTCGCGTATTTCGTGGATCACCGCGCCATAATAGCTTTCGTCGAACAGTGGCGGAACGGTAAATACCGAGTCGAGCATCGTCACGAACGCCTGACGTCCACCCATCAAATCGATTAGCCCTTGCGGATCGTGGAAGACCGACCACGTATAATGCCAACTGTTCCCTTCCGTAAAAGCATCGCCCCATTTGAGCGGTAAAAAAGGCGACATAAACGTACCGTTTTCATTACGTCCACGCATCAGGTTCGTTTCCCTGTCGAACACATTCCGGTAGTTCATCGCCCGTCGGGCATACTGTGCGATTTCTTTCTTCGGACGTTTCAACGCTTTCGCCAGTGTGTAGATGCACCAGTCGTTATACGCATATTCGAGTGTACGAGCCGTATTCTCCCTGATCTTTACATCGTACGGAACATAGCCCAGCCGGTTGTAGTATTCGTGTCCGAGACGGCCTGTCGAAAATACTTTCGGATGCACATGTTCCGTTCCATGAATTAATCCCTGATACAGTGTCTCCACATCCTCGACCTTTATTCCTTTCATATACGCATCTACGAGTACCGATGCCGAGTTGTTTCCGATCATACAGTCGCGATGTCCCGGGCTTGCCCATTCGGGGAAAAAGCCGCTCTCCTTATAGGTATTAATCAGTCCTTCCTGCATTTCTTTGTTCTGCTCCGGAAACATCAGGTTCAGGAATGGGAACAGGCAGCGGAAAGTATCCCAAAAACCCGTGTCGGTGTACATAAATCCGGGCAGTACTTTCCCGTTATACGGGCTGTAGTGCACGATCTTTCCCTCGGCATCCACTTCGTAAAATTTTCGTGGGAAAAGCAGCGAACGATACAGGCATGAATAGAACGTGCGATACTGGTCAAGACTTCCTCCTTCTACACGGATACGACCAAGCACCTTGTTCCATTCGGTTTTTCCCTGTGCAACTATCGCATCGAAACGATCTACATCCAGTTCTTTTAGATTTTGTTCCGCCTGTTCCGGACTGATAAACGACGAAGCGACACGTGCATGGACAATCTCACCTTTTTCCGTCCGGAAGCCAATCACGGCGCCCGTATGTCCGGCCGTCTGCTCCAGTTTGTCCGTATGTAGCGTTTGATCGGTAAACGTAGCACGGTATGTAAACGGTTTATCGAAGACAATCACAAAATAATTTCTAAAATTCTCCGGTACGCCTCCGCTGTTCTTCGTCGTATAACCAACGATCTTGTTCTCTTCCGGAATCACCCGCACAGACGATCCTTTATCAAAAGCATCGACGACGATATAAGAATGTTCGTTCTCCGGAAACGTAAAACGAAACATGGCTGCTCGTTCAGTGGTCGTTATTTCCGCCACCACATCATGTTCGGCCAGATACACTTTATAATAGTACGGTTTTGCTACTTCCGCCTTATGAGAGAACCAGCTGGCACGTTTGTTTTCATCAAATTCAGGCGCTCCTGTCACAGGCATGATCGAAAATTGTCCGTAATCGTTGATCCACGGGCTGGGCTGATGGGTCTGTTTGAATCCCCGTATCTTGTGAGCCGTATAGACATACGTCCATCCGTCTCCCATCTTTCCCGTCTGTGGAGTCCAGAAGTTCATGCCCCACGGGCGGGCGATGGCCGGATACGTATTGCCCGTAGACAATTCGTGCACCGACTGCGATCCCATCAACGGGTTCACGTATTCTGCAGGGTCGAGCGATTCTGCCCCTGCTTGAGGAATACTGCCAAGCAGCAGCAAGCTTACCGCAATACTACAAATATTTTGTTTCATTTTTTTCGTTATGGTGTTATTTCTTCTGTTTTTTATCTGTTTATCCGTTCCAAATATCCCATGCCGCGAACGCTTGCAAAAGAAGCATCTCAAGACCGTTTTTGACAACGGCTCCGCGTTCTTTCCCCTTACGCATAAACAACGTTTCATCAGGGTTATAGAGCAAATCATAAAGCAGGTGATCAGGAGTTATCCAATCATACGGAATACTCGGACACTCATCGACCTTGGGATACATACCCAGCGGAGTGGTATTGACGATTACTTTATACTGTTCCATGATGGCGGGGGTAAGCTCATCGTAAGTGAATCCGGTATTCTGTTTGGTTCGTGAGACATACGTCGCTCCTACTCCCAACTGTTTGAGGCCATGAAAGACGGCTTTCGATGCTCCGCCCGTTCCGAGGATAAGCGCTTTCGTGTGCAACTCGTGCAGTAACGGATCGATCGATTGTTTGAATCCGGTGATATCGGAATTGTGTCCGATCAGTTTGAGTTTTCCAAAATGCCCGCGTTTGAATTTGATGACATTGACTGCACCGATGTTGCGGGCATTTTCCGTGAGGTCGTCGAGCAGCGGAATGACTGCCGTTTTATAAGGTAAGGTCACATTCAACCCGCACAAATCGGGATGATCATGTAGGACGTCTTTCAGTTCTCTAATATCTTTAATCTCAAAATTAACGTATTCCGCATCGATATTTTCCGATTGAAACTTCTGGTTAAAGAAGTTCCGTGAGAAAGAATGTCCCAGCGGATATCCGATTAAGCCGTATTTCTTCATTTGCCGATCGTATTTGAATGTCCGTGCTTCGTCGCCGAATAAAGAGAACAAGTTCCTCCGGTGAATGTCCTTACCTGCACATCAAACCCCTGTCGTTCGAGCAGTCGTACCATCTCACGTCCCTGCGGCATCTTTCGGATCGAGGCCGGCAAGTAACGATAAGCTGATTTCTCGAGACTGAACCAGCTTCCCACCAGAGGAATAATTGTTCTCGAATAGAGTGCGTAGAGTTGTTTCATCGGGAAATATTCCGGAGTCGATAACTCCAGTATCCTTAGTTGTCCGTCGGGGCGGAGCACTCGCTCCATCTCCGACAGGCCGCGTTCGAGATCGGCAAAGTTACGCACCCCAAAAGCGACGGTTATGGCATCGAACGAATGGTCCGAATAAGTCAACGTCATGCAGTCCTGATGTTCGAAAGAGATGCGGGAAGCATAGCCTGCTTTGGTAGCTTTCCGCCGTCCGACGGCCATCATCTCTTCGGAGAGGTCAGCCGCAATGATCTGTTGCGGCTGCAGTCGGCGGCACATCAGCAGAGCCAAATCGCCCGTGCCTGATGCGACATCCAGAATGCGTTGCGGCGAGGATGGACGAAGCGAATCGACCATCTTTCTGCGCCACAACCGGTCCATCCCAAGCGAGAGCATGCGATTGAGCATATCGTACCGTCCGGCAATGGAGTCAAACATTCGCCGAACTTGTGTTCCTTTGTCTTCGTCGCCTGCATACGGCAACACCCGTTCTACCTCGACAGACATAGGAGTTTATTTCTTTTTCAGAAAGTCTGTTACATTCTTTTCAATCCGTCCGGGGAGATCATCCGTCAAAGCCTTCACAAACGTTTCGCCGGTGATTTGTTCGTACAGCTCGATGTAACGATTCGATATGCTTTCGACGATATCCGACGTCATCTCGGGCACCGGCTGTCCTTCTTTACCTTGGAATCCGTTTTCCATCAGCCATTCGCGTACAAACTCTTTCGATAGCTGGCGTTGCGGCTCTCCCTTGGCAAAATGCTCTTCATACCCTTCGGAGTAGAAATAACGCGACGAATCGGGCGTATGGATTTCATCAATCAAATAGATATCGCCTTCATAAGTCCCAAATTCGTATTTCGTATCGACAAGGATCAATCCGCGTTCGGCAGCCATTTGCGTACCGCGTTCAAAAAGTGCGAGCGTATATTTCTGAAGCGTGGCATAGTCGGAGCGTGACATTAGTCCTTTCTTGATAATATCTTCTTCCGAAATATCTTCGTCATGCATTCCCATCTCGGCCTTTGTCGTCGGGGTGATAATCGGTTGGGGAAACTTTTGGTTTTCCCGCATTCCGTCGGGAATTTTCACGCCGCAAATCTCACGCACCCCGTTCTTATAAGCGCGCCATGCGCTGCCACAAAGATAACCGCGTACAATCATTTCGACCGGGAAACCTTTACATTGTATGCCGACAGTAACCATCGGATCAGGTGTAGCCAATTTCCAATTCGGGCAGATATCTTTCGTTTCATCCAGAAATTTAGAAGCAATCTGATTCAGAATCTGACCTTTGTAAGGAACGCCTTCGGGCAGTATGACATCAAATGCCGAGATGCGATCGGTTACGACCATGACGAGTGTTTCGTCATGAATGTTATATACATCGCGAACTTTACCGTGATACACGCTTTTTTGTCCGGAAAATTGAAATTCTGTTTTGACTAATGCTTTCATATGATCTGTATATAAAGAAGTTATTTATTTAGTTGGATTGCTGATTCTTGCGTTTCGGGTGGTTTGTCGTTTTTCTCGTACGCCTCGACAATACGTTGCACGAGTTTATGGCGTACAATATCTCCTTTCTCGAACTCTACCCTCCCAACCCCGTGCACTTTATGAAGCACCTGCATGGCATGTACAAGTCCCGAAGCGGTTTGTGGAGGAAGATCGATCTGGGTGACATCGCCCGTAACGATCATCTTGGCATTCAGACCGAGACGGGTGAGAAACATTTTAATCTGATGTCTTGTCGTATTTTGCGCCTCATCGAGGAGAATGACCGCATCATTCAGTGTACGTCCTCGCATAAAAGCCAGCGGCGCTATCTGAATGACGTTGTGATCCATGTACTCCCGGAGCTTCGTCGGAGGGATCATTTCCTGCAACGCGTCGTAGAGCGGCTGGAGGTACGGGTCGAGTTTATCTTTCATTTCGCCGGGCAAAAAACCTAATTTCTCACCGGCTTCAACTGCCGGACGACTCAGGATGATCCTTCTCACTTGTTTGCTCTTCAGCGCTTTTACAGCCAAGGCAATGGCGACAAATGTTTTTCCGGATCCTGCGGGCCCGATCGCAAACGTCAGATCGTTTTCTTCAAAACTTTTGGCCAGCAATTGCTGATTGGCCGAACGTGCGACAATCGCTCTGCCATTGACACCGTGAATAATCAAATGTTCCTGTTTGGCCGAAGCCACCTCATTCCCTTTGATGATATCGGTTAATATTTCTTCCGAAAGCGTATTGTATTCTTCACAATACTTTTCGATTTCTTTGATTTTGCGAAGAAACGTATCCAGTTCGCCTTCGTCGCCAATAATTTTCATGATGTTTCCTCGAGCCACAATCCGAAGTTTGGGATACAGTGTCTTAAGTAATTGCATATTGACATTGTTCACGCCGTAAAATGCAACCGGATCTACATTGTCCAGAATATATGTTCGTTCAATCATACGTAAGCGTGTTCCTTTTCGTCTTTTGTCTCATGCCGGATTTTGAAACTGCAAAAGTACGAATAATTGTATATTGCACGACTTAATCCCGGACAAAATATCATCCTGTCCGAATCGCATATTGGATGAAGAATCTCTTCACAAGACGTTTGCATATTATGTATGTGAAATATTTGAATCAATAAAACGTCGTTCTTCCTCATTCAGATCATACATCTCGTAAACGAGCCGATCTATCTTGCCATCCAGTTCCTCATTCTCCAACTTATGCACATCGGATGTACGTTTGTTAACAAGCGATATGACCTCCGACTCGACCTTGATATTGGGGATCGGTATTTTCAAGGCTTCGAGAGTGAGGACACTGATCTGCATATCACCGTTGGGGAGATGCGGTGCATCTTGCAACATGTATCTTCCGAGCTTGGAATTGAGTACTCCAAGCAGGTATTTGAGATGTTGCCCTGTCGCGAAACAAGTCGTATCCAATGTAGCGCATCCCCTGTAGTCAAGGCAAAAGGCTGAAGCAGACGTTTCGCGTTTCCAAACAATTTTCTGCTGCGTAAAGTCGTCCCATTCATTGCTGGTTGCGTAGTTTTGCAAAGCATACCACTCGAAAGAGACACCCACCTCTGCCGCATCTCGTGCGGCAAGTTTGCTTCTGTATGCGGCCAAATGTTCGTAAATGACCGGATATTGCTGCCGGAATCGCTGTTCGGCGCGTTCGGAAGCCATTGTGATGGTCCGGTCATAAAGCAGGGGAAAATGCCAGGGAACATAAATGAGCCACTGGTCGGATTTTTCGGGGATGTAACGCCGGATATCTTCTCCTTTTAGCAAAGGTTTGAGGATATCGACATTTTTGTAATCGGCCAGAATAAATTCGTCTTTCGTGGCTCCGTCGATGATAAAAGCTTCATCGAGTCCTGTTCTGATCCCCGAATACAATTGGATGTCCCATGCCTCGAGAGGGGTTCCGGCCTGTTCTATTTTTCCCCGGATATGTTTCTCCGTTTCCGTGAGGATGACGAAACTCGTCGTAGACGCGGATTGCGTCTCATCCGTAGCCGCCTCGGTCGAGGCATACGTTCCATGATCATTCAGATATCGTTCCCAATTGGAGGTTTGCGGATCAAAATCACTTTTGAGGCAGCAATTCAATGTTCGATGCCGGTTGAAGGCTTTCTGAAGGATAACAATGCCATGATCAGCCAATGTTTTATCGATCTTACAGCTGTCACTAAATTCGATGGTGAGCAGCGGGTTCATCTCTTCCATGAGATATTGACGCATCTTGCTGGCTTGAACAGATTTCATCCATCCGTTTGACGCGATGTAAGAAAGGTAATATTCGGGTTTAAGCAGTTTATTGCCGAGTTCATAAAAGAGGCTGGAAACTTCGCCCGTGCGTTTATAAGCCCGGTAGTTGAGTTGTTTGTAGATATCGATCGGTTCGCCCCCGATCTGCACGAGCGTATCCGGCGGATTCCCGATGATCAGATGGAAGCCGATGAAATCAGCTGATTCATCCAGCAGTTGCGGGAAATCACAATGCCATTCGATGGCATGTTTAAAAATCGGATTGTTCTTGGTGCCTTCGATTTTTTGCTTGTATTTATCCACCATCGACTGCGCATCGAGCAGGCGAGCTTTGACGGCTTTGACTTCTTCTTCGTTCATTTCGAAAAGACTTGGCGCTTTGAGCGTTGCCAATTCGCGTTGCCAACGGAGCAATTCTTCGTTGTTCTTATCATCCCACGTGATCTCCATCAGCAACTTTCGCTTAATCGCTGCCAGCATCTGCCCTGCCGTATTTTTCTCTTCCGGAGTGCGGGCTTTTTTATAATCGTCAGCCAGCATTTTATATTCGCTTACCGAGCACCCGATACGTTGGAAGACGGGCTTGAGATCATCGTATATGGAAATCCGGCTGACAAGGGCATCCCCACAGCGCAGATTAGGCTCAATAAGAGGTAGAGAATGAGGCTGACCGGTATCCCTACATACATGTTTGAGTACGTCGGCCCAAAGACGGATGCGTGCAATGGTCACGGCAATCGGGTCAATATCGACGCCAAAGAGACAATGTTCGATCAAGGTCTGTTTTTCTTTCATCAACGTGTCCTGGATGCGTCGGCATTCGGGAGTGTCCGCTGTCAGCTCGATGGTTTCGGAGCGTCGCTTATCGCGTACGACGAGTTTTCCGTCGTGTATGAGTATTCGGTACGGAAAAAGCGGGTTACCATCTCTGTCGGACAGAATGCCGAGCTGCGATTTGACGGCAATCATTTCGTTGAGCGACTGTATCAGGAAAAAGCCCGACCCCATGGCCGGATCGCAGATGCGGATGGTGTTGAAGGTTTCGTTGGCTTCGTCGGGATGGTCGACGATACGGCAAGACAACTCGGTCAGATCGGTGTACCGACTGCCAATGGCTTCGTTGAACACATGCAGCACGGTGCGTCGTATGCCATCGTGACACATGTATGCCCCCACATAAGGAGAAACGGTTTGGTTCCGGTCCAACTTCACAATAACAAATTCCAAGACAGACAGCGCCTGTGCCCAGGTCAGATTGCCTTCGCTGCATAATTGCTGCATGGCGGATGCGACCTCTTCGAGGGTCGGCTTCCAGTTTTTTGCATCACGCTGTGTCAGGAGATATTGCACTTGGTCTTTGATTTCACGCAACCCCAGCTGCTGAAGAAAAGCCGCATAATAAGGGCGTTGGAGAAAAGAAGCTGACACTGGCTGTCCATTGCTTTCGGAAGCAGTGACAAAAGGTATATGGAGAGGCAACTGTTCTTTTTCAAACATCATTTTTATTCCAAATTTTCAGGATGACTTGACAAAGGTAACAAAAAAATACCGTACCTTTGTTTAACTGAATTCAAAAAAAATCATTGTTATGTTTAAGAAAGAGACTTATATTCAACGACGGGAAGCCCTGAAAAAAGCCGTGGGGTCAGGGTTGTTGCTGTTTCTCGGAAACGATGAAGCGGGTTGTAACTACGAAGATAACACGTATCCTTTCCGGCAGGATTCAACATTTCTGTACTTTTTCGGGTTACCGTATGCCGGGTTAACTGCCATCATTGACGTCGACGAGAACAAAGAGATCATCTTCGGCGATGAACTAACCATGGACGCCATCGTTTGGATGGGAACGCAACCGACATTGCACGAGAAAAGCGAAGCGGCAGGGATTACGAACGTGCAACCTTCGGGACAAGTGGCGACATACCTGAAAAGCGCCCTCAAAAAAGGTCAAACGATTCACTATCTGCCCAGTTATCGCGCCGAACATAAAATCAAACGCTGGAGTCTGCTCGGTATAGAGCCCGGCACCGAAAAACCTTCTGTTGCGTTTATCCGCGGCGTTGTTAACCTGCGTAACTACAAGACGGACGAAGAAATTGCAGAAATCGAAAAAGCGTGTAACGTAACGGCCGATATGCACCTGAGAGCAATGCGGCTGGTTCGGCCGGGAATACGCGAGTGCGAGGTGGCGGCCGCCATTCAGGAAGTAGCGGCTTCGCACAATTACGGGTTGTCGTTCCCGATCATTGCAACGGTCAACGGTCAGACACTTCACAACCATGATCACGGAAACATGGTGAAAAGCGGCGATTTATTCCTCGTCGACGCCGGTGCGGAGACGGAAATGGGATATGCCGGCGATTTCTCCTCGACCGTGCCGGCCGACAAGAAATACACGACCCGCCAGCGTGAAGTCTACGAAATTCAGGTAGCCGGCCACGAAGCAGCCGTAGCCGCCCTGCGGCCCGGTATTCGTTTTGAAGAAGTTTATGATTTGTCGGCAGCAACGATTGTCGACGGGCTGAAAAATATCGGACTGATGAAAGGAGATGCCGCCGAAGCCGTGCAGGCCGGAGCGCATGCGCTCTTCTTTCCGCACGGACTGGGGCACATGATGGGACTCGATGTGCACGATATGGAGAACCTCGGCGAAGCCTATGTCGGATACAATGAGAAGCCGAAGAGCAAGCAGTTCGGACGTAAATCGTTGCGACTGGCCCGCGAACTGGAGGCCGGTTTCGTATTGACCATCGAGCCGGGCATATACTTTATTCCCGAACTGATTGACCGCTGGAAAAGCGAGAAGATGTTCGAGGAATTCATCAACTACGACAAGGTTTTGACATACAAAGATTTCGGAGGCATCCGTAACGAAGAAGATTATCTTATTACGCCTTACGGATCGAAGTTGTTGGGTAAAAAAATCGACCGCAGCGTTGCCGCCGTCGAGGCTTTACGAGAAGGCTAAACGCCGATACTGTTTCATCAGGAAACAGGCAGGGAAGGCAGACCGTTCAAGGTATTCGCCTTCCCTGCTTTTCTATTTTCATGGCTGGAGGGGTACCGTTGTTTCTCATCAAATCTGTGTGAAGATTTGTCTCCCGCAAATTGTTTCTGATAAATCACAGTTGTGATTTATCTCCTGCAAATTGTTTTCGCATACGGCTATTTACTCAGCAGTTCCAATACCTTTTCGAACTTCCTTGACCCATTTTTCGTTTAGCCATTTAAAGATAAGATGTTTAAATATGATTTTCTCATCTTTCAGGCCGGCCTCTTCGAACATGGATTCGTAACTCATATCGAAAGGAATGCTGCCGATACGCATTTCGATCGATGTGCCTTTACGCGGAAGCAGATGTTGAAAAACGATCCGGTTTTCGAATAAATCCTGAAGGATGCCCTTTTCCTTTTCGTCGAGATGCGACGTTTCGAAGAAGTCATCGAGTTGCACGTTGTAAATATCCGGACAATAATACAAGTCTTCGCTCAGATTACCGTTTTCGTATAGATAGAAATTGACATCTCCGTGTCCTTCATCTTTGTTTACCGCAACGAGTTTTCGTCCGTCTTTGAGATTCCAGTAACAGATTTCGTATTTGTAACCTTCCAGAAAATAATAGAATGCGGAGAGATAACCGTTTCGTTCGTCGCACAGCTCAATATAGGCGTAAGTACCGTCATAATTTTCGACGTTTATGTTCGGCTGTTGACCGATGGTTTTAAGCATTTCCTTTCGCTTTTCAAGCGTAAAATCCGGATGTCCGAACGCGTTGTCGGGCAGCATCAGAAAAATATCTTTGATGTTTGTTTTCCTGTTGGTCGGTTTGTTGTTCTGCGCTGCCATGCCGACCACGGATAAGAAACATAACAAGATACACAGTATTTGTTTCATCTGTTTTTAATGTTTAAAGCATGAATGGATACGGGGGAGAATTGTCGTTACGTTACCTCTCCTCTCCGATACCTATTTATTCGATATATTCCCATTTGTATTCGTTCTGCGGAGTCGCTTTTCGTACTTGAATATCGACTTGTACTTTTTGATGCGCCATCAGCGTAAGTCCGTTAAACAAATATTCCCGACTTTTCTTCTTGGCTTCCTCCAAATCGGCGTTTTGCAACTCGGAAGGCACGTGATTACGATTCTCCCACACGGCCTTTTCTTCGTTCCAAGAGACTTGAGGCAAAGCGTCGTCGTATCGATAGAAAGAGAATTGATGATCGTTTTCGATTACGATTCCATAGTCTGCAAACGATTCTACTCCGAGCAACTTTTCGCCTGTAGTCAGATCGTATACCCACAGCATGCGTATGGTTCCCGTGCCTTCGCTGGCCAGTATTGCATTGCCAACGACGTTCTCGAAAGCAAGAACCGTACCTTCGATCTTAAACTGTTTGTATGACGCGTTTTTAGGCTGCATGTTGAGGGTGTTATACATACCTCCGTCCGTATTGACGATTCCCCCTTCGACAATGCGAACCTTGTCGTCTTCAAATACAATTTCCTCTCCGGGTTTGAGTGCAGGCAGTTTCAGGATTTGTTCGACCGATGTTACCTGCGTACTGTCGGTCGCACCATCCGATGTCGTTGCCCCCGTGTTTTTACAACTTATCAGCAAGACGGCCCATACCACCATGCCCCAATTAAACATTCGCTGTTTCATTTTTCTTTTCATATTGAAAGATAAGAGTCGGGGAGGTAGCGAATGTTTTTTATGATACTGAGCTTTTATTCGCTATCCTCCCCCCGGCCCCGATTTATCCGATTATTTCTTCTCCGGTGTTTGCGCTCCGTAATCTTTCACGGCGCCAAATAAATTACGCGCTTTCTCCCACGGGTATTTATTGGCAAACATGCTGACGCGCGTCGTACTCGTACCTTGCTGGTTAAGTCCGAGAAAACGGTTCAACTGGTTGGCCGACGAGTTGGCGTCGTAGTTCTCGGAGGTCGATATTTTCAATTCGGTGAAACCTTTCAGGTAGGGAGCATCTATGGCCGAAATGAACGACTGGTCAAACGGCATTTCTTTATTCCCTTCGTATTTCGGTCCGATTTCTTCGGCTTCTTCGATACGGGATGCCGGCACATTGATTGGTGCGGAACTGTCGCAGATTTCAAGGTCGTACTTGTTCCCCAGAAAATAATTGTTATACAAATTGCTTTGCTTCAATTTCTCGTATTCTTTTTTGTTTTCGTATCGGCAACGTTCCACTCCGCACCGCGCATTGAACGCAAAGATGTTGTTATACACGTTGATGGTACGGATACCGTTCATAAAACGGAAACCCTGTCCCATCGTTTCAAACTCTTTGGTGATCGGCCACGAAAACAGTACGGTGTTATGATGGAAATCGAGCGATATTTCGTTTTCTCTGCCGGATGCCAGCGTTCCCCATATTTCGCAGGCGGCATAACGGTTGGCCACAAACACGTTATTGCAGACTTCGATATGCCCGGCTCCCATGCCTCCTTGCAGCCCAAAGTTACGGCAGTTCACAAACACACAGTTCGTTATTTTTACTTTCCCTTCGACGGTCAGATGCAACGCACGCCAATCGACTTTCGATATTCCCACGGAATTTCCGGCTTGCGCATCGGGGTGAATCAACATGCCGGTAAGTACTTCTTTGTTGGGAGTGCCGGTTCTGGGGTCATTCACATCGGGTTTGTAGTATTGGATAAACTCTCCGCCATCAAACGTGAATCCGTCGACTACGACTTCGCCAGCCGGACGTTTATCACCGTAAGCCCGACGGGCTGTGATATGGAACAGGGCCGAACCGATGCTGCGCGGCGATTTTTCGTTGGGCTGAATTTTAGTAATGTATTTGACCGGGTCACGTTCTGAAAAATCCAACGAATAGCCTCCGTAAAATTTCAGGAACTTCCCGTTATCGGCACCGTTCCCGAACCGGCCGCATTCAATATAGCCTCTGTCCATATTGCCCAGATAATTGCCTTCGGCGACCAGAATGGTAGACCCTTCTTCGGCGAGATCGATGGCTTTTTGCAGATCTTTCAAAGGCGTATCTTTACTGAGTCCGTCGGCACGTACACTGCCGTTGGGACTTACATAGTAGGTTTTACCTGACGAGACGGCAGCTTGTACCGTTATGCCATTCTCTCCTACTCTGTCGGCAGTTCTGCCGGCATCTCCGTTTCTTTCCTCACGGTCCAAAACCCGTGCTTGAGTCGGTACAGCTATTCCCAACAAAAGCACCACTGCAAAATAATTCATGTTTTTCTTCATCTTGATTGTTTTTTAAAAAGGTTTTTTATTTTCTTATTATAATGCGTTTGCATGAACAGTAGATCATGATAGATTCGTTATTTATTGTATTCACGCATCAACGGATCGTTCGACTTAAGTTGTGCGTCGTATATCTTTTCGTAAATAGCGTATCGATCTTTGTAATTCTTCTCGGCCAGCGCTATTTTGATCAAACTCGTTGTCGGACTGTTGGGAAAAGCTTTACCGAAACGCATCCATTCGGCTTTCAGATCGGGATCGAGTTTCCCTGTTTCGTCAGCGATAGACGTATTATCCGTCCCCGTTATGTAAACGTTTTGGAGAAATTGATAATCTTCCGCAAGCACTTTGAAAAAGCCGATATGATCGGGATATTTATTCGCGTATGCTTCGCATCGGGCGATCAGGTCTCCCAATTCTCGCCAGGTAACGATTAACCCCGCATCGGCAACCACATTTTCAGCGTCTCTCAGTAATTGCCAATATTCCTGATAGGATGCCGGCAATTGTTTGAGATAGTTTTCGAAAAGAGCCGCACTCGGTGCAATCGAAACGATTCCTTCGCCCATTTCCTTAAATTCCAAACCGACCTCCCTATAAGACCTTTCCTTTTGTTTAATGGAATCGTGCGGTTCGATGTGATCTCCATTTTCATTCATCCGATATTCATAATAATGTTCCAGATAACCGAATTCCTTTTCGTTAAGATTTTCCAGTTCCACATATAAAAACGTAGTGAAATCATTGAAAAGGCCTGTTTTTTCATCATCCGTGGCATGTTTGAATTTCAGGTCGGTAATCTGTCGGTGTAGACCGATACGTTCCAACTCATTATCCGAAGCAATCAGTTTTTTTTCGAGACTATCTATAAGCATCGTCTCTTGAGTGACGATGCTTTCGGTATTTTCTCCCGATTGTCCAGACGAGATCATGTTCTTGCAGGAAGTCCATAGAAACGCTCCTGCCAATAAATAAATCATTGTTTTCATTGTCTTTTTCTCCTTATTTTACAGGCTGTTTAACATCGAAACTCTTTACGCCGACGATAAGATCAATCGGCTTGTTTTCTTCGGGATCTGTGATATAAAGTACCTTGATTCCGACATTTTCGTGTTCGCTCTCTTCGTCGTTAGCAAAGACCAGTTGGTTACCGGCCCATTGCAGAGGGAAGTATTGTGCTGCGCCGTCTTCACTCAGCCTTTGCTGGTGTTTACCGTCTGCGTCAGCGATGCACAGCGGACCATGTGCCAAATCGCCAAACGAATTAATCGCCACAAAAGCGACTTTTGATCCGTCAGGTGAAACGGTCTGTTTGAAATAATCGACTTCGGTTGAGCCATAATCGTCTCCCATCGCTTTCAGGTTCAATTGATCGGTCAGGCAGATACGGTTACCGTTGTGCAGGTAAATCATGTGTTCGTTTTCCGTTTCGAAACGGTCGTCCGATTCCTGATAGAGTGCACCGAAGCGCTTGCTAGCCTCCTCAGAATCACTCGTCGTTGTCAGAGTATTGTCTGCGATCGTATAAATGTTATACATCCCAAAGTTATATCCATCCCAACTGAAATCACTGCGGATAAGTAGTTTTCCATCCTGATATTCCATCAAACTATTATCTCCGTACGTTTCAGTTATACATTTCTCTTTCGGGATATTCAGGTTCAAAAGGTCTTCGAGTTGTACTCCGGCATCGGAGAATACGACTTTGCGAAGCCACAACACACCATCTCGCACTACGGTATAATACATGGAATGCCCGTCGGGATCGAATTTGAGATTAAAAATCTCTTCGGTTTCTTCGGTGAAAGGCACCCGGTCATCCGCTTCAACGTTGTAAAAATAGACTTGACCGTCTTTCTGATATGCCACGATATGAGCATTCGCAAAGCTATCATACTGATGTTTTTTTATAACTCGCGAGTTTTCAGATGTTTCGGTCTGATTACTTTTAGCCGGGTTGCATGCCGTCAAGAAGCATAAGATCGTTAAAAAGACGGTTTGTATACATGTTGTTTTCATTGTCTCTTCTGTATGTATTTCTGTTTTTATTCTCTTATTATTAGTCTGCGAATTGTTGTAAGGAACTTTTAAAAGCGACATATTTCTTTTTGTAGCGATCGTACGCTTTCCGATTCTTATACTTGATCCCGACAACCCACACCGTATTTTCGATTTCGTTGCGAGTCTCCTGATAGCTGCGTATGTAGCTACCGTCTTTAGCGCCGATTGTCCAATAGGTAACGGTCTGGTTATCGGCCTTTTTAACCTGTCTATCTCCTTCTTTTTCATTCGGCCGAAGGGCAATATCGGTTGGTTCGCCTCCCCATTGAGGCGAGAAGATATAAAATTCGACTTCTCCGTCGGGAGAGGTGAAGAACGCGCTGTCGAACTGATCATCCTCGGCACTTCCGGATCCCATCGATCCTTGGGCGGTGAAGTCAGACGGATACTTCACTTCAAACCATGCTCCCCTATAAGTTTGGTCTTGTGCCGACAAATGCAAGAAGAATATCGCGGCAACGACTGCACATAAAATTTTTCTTATCATTTTTTTCGGTTATGATGTATGTTTTCGGAGATAAAATTAATCTAATCCTTTAAACGGATGATCAAATGCTATCGCTCGTACACGCACATAGATACTGGAACACTCGCTTACGATAAAATATTTGCCTTCGCTCGATTCTTTCGGGTCTTTGGTCTTTACCAAAGCGACCGGATCGGGTCTTTCTTTTCCTTTTGTCAGCACTAAAAGTTTGACGATAGGAGCCTGATAATCGTTTGAATAGCCATATCCCCGTCCTTCGTCTACGATCACTTCTACCGTATAGGGTTTGGTCGGGCTGTAACCATTTTCGAAGGTAGCCCCTTTCAGATAAGCCGCCATCTGGTAAGGACGTGAAGAATTATCATTGTTGAACAAAAGTCTCAGCTGTCTGACCGCGCTGCTTTTTTCACCTGAATTCGTATTCGTACTGTTCAGATTAATGCATTCCATCCCTATCCTTTGATTACGGCGAAACATTTCATAGGCCATGATCTGCAAGGCCACGGCTCCATGGGGTTCCTTACCGATTTTCTCACGCACTTCCTTGAACTCTTGGACCGTAGCCGGAAAGCGGTTAAACGTAACCGAACCTTTTTGCCCTTCAACCAACTTCTGATGATCGATCGTACCCTCTATCTTCACATCGATATCGGGCAGATTCTTCGGTTTCTCTCCTCCCTGCTCATTTTTATCACATGCTCCTAATGAGAGCAACATCACGCTTGCTACCGCAAGCATCCATCCATTAAACTGGTTTAATACATTTCGTTTCATTTCTTTATAGTTATTTTAGTTATACCTCTATCGCAATACATAATCGTGTATCATATTGTTTGATTATTTTTTTCGGTTTCAGCGGACTCCACTGGAGCAAATTCAGAAGTCGAAAAAGAAGAAGGCAACGGCCGCCCACTCTTTTTTCACTCCCGATGCTTTGCCGATGCTGGCATTGTTGCTGTTACGTACCGTACCGTCAGTATCGATCTTACCAAGATACTTGTTACTGCGGTCACGCACGGTGCCATCGGAATTGATTCGTCCGATTTCCGCATGACTGCGATCGCGTACGATGCCGTCGGAAGAGATTATACCGATTTGCCTGTTACTTCGGTCACAAATCGTACCGTCGGATTTGATTCTCCCTACTTCTGCATGGCTTCGATTGCGGATTGTCCCATCGGAGCTGATGCTTCCGATCTGTTGATTATTATTACCACGCAGCGCCTGTGCGCCGGTTTGCTGCGGCATTGCAACCCATGCCATCAAGCATGCCGCAAGAATAGACATCTTTTTTCTCATCGTCGATTTATTTTATCAGTTATTCATAAATATTCTTTCTCCCGGTCAGAAGCGTGTCGACACACCACCGCCGTCGCTATGGCCTCCTCCCCACGAGCCCTCATCGTCATTGTCGCGATTTCTTCCATTGCTCCTCATCGTTTGAATCACATTCTGTGTCAACATAGCAAATTCACTTACATCATCATATACCTTTTCTTTCATCCGGAAGCCACATTTTTTACAGACGAAGCTCCAATGTTGTGTTCTCAACTTTTTGTTTCCGACCGTTTCAAACTCTACATGAAACTCTTTCCGGATATTCTTGAATGCTCCCACCGCACGACACGACGGACACGGCACACTACAGGTCAAACGACGGCGAAACAGCAGTTTGAACAACACGAATAAAGGCAGTAAAATAAGCCCCGGGAAGCAACAGATCGCGATAATCCCTATCACATAGAACGATGTCTTGCGGGAAATGACACTTCGTCCTATCCTGCCGCTACGGGCAAACTTAAATTCGTCGTACGAGATAGCGAAAAACAAGATGGCCGATACGACAATGGCCAATATCACAAGAATACCCTTGATTCCCTCGTCCGTGTTTTTCTCCTTCATGGTAGAGAGGGCATTGTTCTTCGGTCGGTTACTCATAACGCGTCGCACTTCCTTCACGCCCGCGAGCAATCTTTCTCCAAAAGCCTGCTTACGAAAGAGTGGAATCATATGATGAATCTGAATCTCTTTACATACAGCGTCGGTCAATTCATTTTCAAGTCCAGCCCCTGTTTCGGGCTTCCCATGGCGCAGCTGTACGTTGAGTACGTCACCCGTGCGGTAGCGTTTTTGTGCGACCGATGGACTGATGACACCCCAAAGCAGTATTGTCAGCATTCCTACCTTTATATATAACAGTCTATCTGTTCGCCCCTTTTTATTTATCATGTCTTTATCGATAATCAGCTCAATAATAAATCATTTCAACAATCATTCCGACACAAACATTTATCACGCGGGACAAAGGTCGGAAGAAAAATAAATCTGGTCAATGAGTAAATTACTCAATTTTGAACAATACGCTATTTTCAGAGGCTTTTTTTCATTTCGAAAAAATACCGTATTCGTTTTTTGTACCTATATTTACGCCATATTTGAATAGATGGTATGAAAAAAATGTATCAATGGATATACGGGGTATTCCTTGCAGGGATAGGAATGGGCGGTTGCGAATTTCAGTCTGTAGAAACAGTCGATCTGTTTACGACAACGTCCGACCGTACGAAAGAATTTGCTTATGAAATCATTTCGTTTCATGAAGAAGGCTTGAAAGATACCGATCTCCTCATTACGCTCGATACGGCGGTGCGTTATCAGACGATGGACGGTTTCGGAGCAGCCATTACAGGTTCGACAGCCTATAACCTGATGCGGATGACACCGGAAAACCGTTCGGCTTTTCTATACGAAACGTTCTCTCCCGACAGGATGGGGTTCAGCTATGTACGCATTTCGATCGGCTGCTCTGATTTTTCGCTGAGTGAATATACGTGTTGCGATAAGAAAGGCATTGAACACTTTTCACTGACGGCCGAAGAAACAATATACGTCATCCCTGTCCTAAAAGAAATTCTGCGAATCAATCCGTCATTAAAAGTGATGGGATCGCCGTGGACTTGTCCGACTTGGATGAAAATCTCCGACCTGAAAACAAAGCTCTCTTTCCGTTCATGGACCGGCGGACACCTCAGTCCGCTTTATTACGGGGATTATGCCACGTATTTCGTAAAATGGATACAGGCATTTCAGAAAGAAGGTATTCCGATCTATGCCATTACCCCTCAGAATGAACCGCTGAATCGAGGAAACTCGGCTTCTCTGTATATGGGATGGCGTGAACAGCTGGCATTCATAAAAACGGCGCTCGGCCCGAAGTTCAAAACGGCCGGACTGAAAACGAAAATCTATGCTTTCGATCATAATTTCGATTACGATCGAATGGAAGATCAGCAGGATTATCCGCTGCATCTCTACGCCGATACCGAGGCGTCGACATACATTGCCGGAGCAGCTTATCATCATTATTCGGGCGACAAAAGTGAACTGAACCGCATCCATGCGGCTTACCCCAATAAGGAACTGATGTTTACCGAGGCCTCCATTGGTGCTTGGAACGACGGGCGCAATTTCCGGATGCGTCTGCTCGAAGATATGTGCGAAATCGGGCTGGGAACGGTGAATAACCACTGTAAGGGAGTCATCGTATGGAATCTGATGCTCGACAGCAGACAGGGGCCTAACCGTGAGGGAGGTTGCCAAAACTGTTATGGAACTGTTGATATCGATACAACGGATTATAAAACAATCACTCGCAATTCACATTATTTCGTGATTGCACATTTGGCATCGGTCGTGAAGCCCGGAGCCGTACGTGTCGGAATCGAGGGCAAATTACCGGAAGGGGTTACAGGCAGTGCTTTTCTGAATCCAAACGGTAGCTATGCCTTCGTTGTCATGAATAAATCTTCAACCCCCTGTACATTCTTCATGGGCGAAAGCGAGCGTTTGATCCAGTGTCATCTACCGGGCCGTTCAATAGTCTCCTACCGATGGAACGATAAACCATAAACAACTAAATATAAGATGAAACGGAAATGGATAACAGGTCTTTTGACCGCATGTATGGTACTGAGTATCGCAACAGCACAAGTGCGAACAAAGACAGTCTTAGAAAAAAACTGGCGATTTACACGAACGGACGATGCCCGATCGGCCGAACCGGGTTTTGACGACAGCCGATGGCAGCAAGTGACGATACCGCACGACTGGGCAATTTACGGCCCGTTCAGCGTCCATCACGATAAGCAGGAAGTAGCTATTACGCAGGATGGTCAGAAAGAAGCGATGGAACATGCCGGACGGACGGGAGGATTGCCTTTCGTCGGGGTCGGCTGGTATCGTACAACGTTTCAACTGCCGGCATCCGCAAAGGAACAGCGTGTCATTCTTCTCTTCGACGGTGCGATGAGCAACGCACACATTTATGTAAACGGTTATGAAGTCGGATACTGGCCTTACGGATATAACTCATTTTATTTCGATGTAACAGACAATATCAATCGTGAGGGCGACAATACGCTGGCTGTACGGCTCGAAAACAAGCCGGAGTCTTCACGGTGGTACCCGGGCGCAGGCCTTTACCGCCATGTACACCTGATCACCATGGACGATGTGCATCTTCCGCTATGGAGCACACAGATCATGACCCCCGTCGTGCGTAAACAAAATGCGAAAGTCGTATTCCGTACACAGATGACTTATCCTGCCGCAACACGTGGCGAGCTACGACTGGAAACGGAAATCCGTACGCCCGACGGACGGGAACTCGGGACCATTTCGTCAAAAATCGACACGTCTCTGCTGGCAGAGGGCTATACAGAGACCTCGCTGTGGATCCATGATCCGTTGCTCTGGACACCCGAAACACCATCGCTCTACACGGCAGTGACAAGGCTCTACCTGGATAATGCATTGAAAGACGAACAGACCGACCGATTCGGCATCCGTTCTCTTGAGATCCGTCCGAACGACGGCTTTTACCTGAACGGAGTGAAAACATACTTTCGAGGCGTATGCAACCATCACGATTTGGGACCATTGGGAGCAGCAGTCAACGACGCAGCGATCCGCCGACAGATACGTATCCTCAAAGACATGGGCTGTAATGCCATTCGTACATCGCACAATATGCCGGCACCCGAACTGATCGAAGCCTGCGACGAGATGGGGATGATGGTTATGGCTGAAAGTTTCGACGAATGGAAGACACCCAAGTGCCGTAACGGATACAACCTTTTCTACGACGGATGGATGGAAAAAGATTTGGTAAATCTTGTGCGCCGTTACCGTAACCATCCGAGCGTCGTTATGTGGTGTGTCGGCAACGAGGTACCTGATCAGGTAGCGCCCGGAGGCGTTTATCTTGCCCGCATGATGCAAGACATCTGTCATCGTGAAGACCCTACCCGCACGGTAACAGCGGGGATGGATCAGGGATCGGCCATCATCAATAATAATTTTGCCGCTACGTTCGATGTCGCAGGTATGAATTATCGCTTGAAGGCTTACGATGAAGCCTACGAAAAACTTCCGCAGCAAATCATTCTGGGCAGTGAGACGGCGTCGACCGTCAGCTCGCGCGGCGTCTATAAATTTCCGGTCGAGCGCAAAGCGATGGCACGTTACGAAGATCATCAGAGCAGCAGTTACGATGTGGAGCATTGCAACTGGTCGAGCCTCCCGGAAGATGACTTTATACAGCATGAAGATCGTCCCTACTGCATCGGCGAATTTGTATGGACCGGATTCGATTACCTCGGCGAACCGACCCCTTACTACAGCGACTGGCCTAACCACAGTTCCCTGTTCGGGATCATCGATTTGGCCGGTATTCCCAAAGACCGTTACTACCTCTATCGCAGTCACTGGAACAAGAAAGAGGAAACGTTGCATATCCTTCCGCACTGGACATGGCCGGGACGTGAAGGGGAAACAACTCCGGTTTTTATTTACACGAACTATCCGTCGGCCGAGTTGTTTATCAACGGAATCAGTCAGGGTAAACGATCGAAAGACATGACCGTAACGCAGGAGAACAGCAATACTCCGGAAGATGCGGCTTCGTTCACTCGCCAGAAGCGCTATCGGCTGATGTGGATGGATACGAAATACGAGCCGGGTACTGTGAAAGTAGTAGCTTATGACAGCAATGGCAAGGCCGTTGCCGAAAAAGAAATGCACACGGCCGGCGCTCCATATCGGATCGAACTCTCGGCCGACCGTACTTCGTTGAAAGCCGACGGCAAAGACCTCTCATTCATTACGGTCAAGATCGTAGATAAAGATGGTAACGTGTGCCCCGAAGCAGACAAAATAATTCGTTTTAAGGTGAAAGGTGCAGGCACCTACCGTGCGGCAGCAAATGGCGATGTAACCTGCTTGCAACCGTTTCATCTGCCGGAAATGCCCCTTTTCAAAGGCATGTTAACAGCCATCGTGCAGTCGGGAGAGAAAGCGGGAACGATTACTTTCGAAGCATCGGCCAAAGGGATAAAAGGTGCCGTATTACGTTTGGAAAGTCATCCGAGCGAATAACGCAACTGATCCATCAGTAAAGGCATTTCCGACGGTTTGATACCGGCGCGTATCAGGTCGGGAATGTCTTCCTTTAATAATTCCTGAAACGCCTTGAAATTGCCGGCGGCATACACAGACTGTTTATACAGTTCGAGAGCGCCTTTCATGTTCTGCACTGCCCATTCCGTATGGCCGGCATTGAGGAAATCCTGTGCCTGAGGTTCATCTTCCAACACTTTTCGGTAGTAATTACGCGCCTGATCATATTTCCCGCTCAAGAATGAGCACCATGCGATCGCTCGCTGCGCTTTCCTGTTATCCGGACTAAGATAATCTACTTTAAAATAATATCTGAGTGCCTCTTTATAATCTTTCTGCTCTGAGTAACAATGCCCGATATTCATCAGGACAGAGAGGTTATCGGGACTGATCGTATCGTAACGCAAAAAGAACTTCAAGGCTTCTTCGGGTTGTTTCAACGTTCGATAACACCCTGCAATACGCCGGAGTAACCATGGGCTTTCCGGGTTCAGCATTTCCGAGCGCAGATAATCGCGCAAGGCACCTTCCATATCACCGGCCATTTGTCGGCAATATCCGGATTTCTGATACAACACTTCATCTCCCGTACCTTCTTCGATCAGGCGACGGTAAATCGTCAGAGCATCTTCAAAATACCCTTTTCTGAGATAAAACTCGGCAATCTGCAATAACGTTTCCGTATCCGAAATATACGGTTTCAGCATAGTTAAGTGATGAAAGTCAAGTTTTTCGTTAAAGATATCATCAAAGTCGGCATGCCGAGGATACAACTTATAGAAACGGTAAAGACTCTGGATATACAAACCGATGACATTTTCGGCTTTCGTCTGTCGATTTTTCAGTTCCTGCGCCTGCTGTGCGTTTATCTGATTAATCTGGACATCAAGTTGATGGAGAATCATTTTCCGATGTATTTCGGGAATCTGCTCCAGACTGAAGTAAAGCGAATACTTATCGGAATCGCACATAAACGATGCCTGTAGTAAAGTATCAATCGTTGTAATACCGATATCGGCTTTGGATTTAAGTGTAGAGTGATCGATTGAAAAAGGCAGGAACCAGTTTCCGACTTCCCGAAAGAATGAAAAATGCTTGAGGTGAATGAATGTTGAATGCATTACGTCAGCTCCTTCTTCCTGCATTTCGTTATATTCTTCGAGCCACTTCGTGAGCTTGTCGCTTTTCCATTCCGGATTCATCTCATCGTTGGAAAGCTCAGCAATGAGATCAGACCATGAAACTCCCAGATTGATTTGGGGGCGCAGTCTCATCATCTCCGGAATGATTTCTTCTTGCAGTTTATGTGATATCTTCTCCGTTTCACGGGCAAGGATGAAGCGAAGAATGATGGTCAACAAGAGTCGTTTGAAATCAGGTGATTCGGCCAACAATCCGAGTTGACGTTCAATCTCCGGATAAAACGCCGTGCGCCGGCGATACGTGTACAACGTCAGGATAATGGCAATCAGTGCACGAATACGAATCGTTTCATCAGACACGGGGGAAGCCGCATTGAAAAGCAACAGTAACTTCTCCTTGTCGAATGTCTGTTGCAGACCAAGCAGGAGCGCCGAAACGATCTGACTTCTGGCTGCCGACGGGTAGTGAGGATCGGCCAATGCTTCCCGAACAGCAACAACCGTCTCCTGCGAGAGAAAAGTGGTTGTCCAGAGATATCCGAACAACCGATTTACGGACGCTTCGTAGGGTTCCGTTTCTTCGGCCTCGGCATAGAGTGGAATTTGTTTAAGCAGAGTGCCGGTCTCAACCGGATCAAATGTCAGAGTACGACGGGCGGCATAACACGTTTCAGGAGAAATATCTGCCAAAAGTTCATGTCGCAGTCGATCTGTCAGCTCGTATGTTTGCGTCCGAATCCCTGCATAAATCTGTTCCTGCATAGGGTCTCCCGAACCTTCTATATAATAACGAAGCATATATTGATACGTCTCCTGTAATTTGTCGAGTCTGTTTTGATACGTATAGGTTTGTGAACCGGCAATCAACCCTTGAAGCGTATCAAAGGCTGTTTTAAGCGCCCCCCGGTCGAGCGCCTCCGTCGTACGTGTACAAGCAGTCTGTATTTCTTGAATTGTCATCTGTTATCCGAAAGAACAAAAGCCATGCCAAAGGTATGAAATTTTTCTGAAATTCGTATCTTTGCCGGCAAAACAGAAATTTGACATAATGAATCATATCCGCAATTTTTGCATCATCGCCCATATCGACCATGGGAAAAGCACTCTGGCCGACCGCCTGCTCGAATACACGAAGACCGTAGCTGCAAAAGACATGCAGTCGCAAGTGCTCGACAATATGGATTTAGAGCGCGAGCGAGGCATTACGATCAAAAGCCACGCGATACAGATGGAATACGAATATAAGGGAGAGAAATTTGTATTGAACCTGATCGATACCCCGGGACACGTTGATTTCTCGTACGAAGTATCCCGTTCGATCGCAGCTTGCGAAGGCGCTCTGCTCATCGTCGATGCAGCCCAGGGGATTCAAGCGCAAACGATCTCAAACTTGTATATGGCCATTGAGAACGATCTCGAAATTATTCCCGTGATCAATAAAATAGACCTCCCGAGTGCGATGCCTGAAGAAATCGAAGATCAGATCGTCGAACTGATCGGCTGTCCGAGGGATTCGATTCTTCGCGCCAGCGGCAAAACAGGGGAGGGTGTATATGATATCCTTAACGCCATTGTGGAGCGTGTGCCTGCTCCTTCGGGTGATCCGGAAGCTCCGCTTCAGTGTCTGATTTTTGACTCGGTGTTCAACTCGTTTCGCGGAATCATCGCCTATTTCAAGGTAGTAAACGGTACGCTCCGTCAGGGTGACCATGTGAAGTTCATTGCTACCGGCAAAGAATATGATGCTGACGAAGTAGGTGTACTGAAGCTCGAAATGAGCCCCCGCAAAGAAGTACGCACAGGCGATGTGGGATACATTATCTCCGGTATCAAAACGTCGAAAGAGGTAAAGGTTGGAGATACGATTACGCATGTCAAACGGCCTGCCTCTGAAGCCATCGCCGGATTCGAGGAGGTGAAACCGATGGTCTTTGCTGGTGTGTATCCGATTGCTCCCGAAGATTTTGAGAACCTGCGCACCTCACTCGAAAAATTACAATTAAATGATGCTTCTCTGACATTTCAACCTGAAAGTTCGGTGGCGCTGGGTTTCGGATTCCGATGCGGATTCCTCGGACTGCTGCACATGGAAATCATTCAGGAGCGTTTAGATCGCGAGTTCGACATGGATGTAATTACGACCGTTCCGAACGTATCGTACAAAGTGTACGATAAAAAAGGACTCTGTACCGAAGTACATAACCCCGGCGGCTTGCCCGATCCCACCCAGATCGACCATATCGAGGAACCGTTTATCCGGGCTTCCATCATCACACAAACGACGTATATCGGACCGATTATGACACTCTGCCTTGGTAAGCGCGGTATTCTCATCAAACAGGATTACATTACCGGTAACCGAATCGAGCTTTTCTACGACCTCCCGCTGGGCGAGATCGTGATCGACTTTTACGACAAATTGAAGAGCGTTTCGAAAGGATATGCGTCGTTCGACTACCATCTGCACGATTACCGGCCGGGCAAACTCGTCAAACTCGATATTTTGCTTAACGGTGAGCCGGTCGATGCCCTTTCTACTCTCACGCACTTCGACAACAGCGTTACCTTCGGCCGGCGCATGTGCGAAAAACTTAAGGAACTCATTCCGCGACAGCAATTCGACATCGCCATACAGGCGGCCATCGGAGCAAAAATCATTGCCCGTGAAACAATCAAAGCCGTTCGCAAGGACGTAACAGCCAAATGTTACGGCGGTGACGTTTCGCGTAAACGCAAGTTGCTTGAGAAACAAAAAGAAGGAAAAAAACGCATGAAACAGATCGGCACGGTTGAGGTGCCACAGAAAGCATTCCTTGCTGTCTTGAAGTTGGAATAGCAACCCAACCATTATCCATCTAACCACAACAAAAAAACGCTTCATCAGAAAAAAAACTTTGTATATGATATTTTTTATATCTTTGTCATCAAATATATGAAACGACCAAGGGCGTCAATCTCATAAAAACGAGACATGAAAGAGAAGAAGACAAACTTTAATATCTTGATGAACAATATTATAAAAAGTGTTCATTCTCTTCGTGTGCACTATTCTGAAGGAAAGAAAGAGAGCTTGCCATCAATTATCTACCCCCCCCCGTTAATATTATTTAACAAAAACATCTATAGGCATAGCTGCCTTTTCGTGTGGCAGAGCATTGGAGCAGGGAACCATTGCGTTACGACGTACTGGAGATTCGTACGCCCTGACACAAAGTCAGTAGAAAACAGTCCGGTATTGGCCGAATGCCAGAAAACATCGGGTGAAACGCGGGCGATTTCAGGCCTTGCGAGCCGACGTTGCGTTGCCTTCCGCTGGTCTTCCGTTCCATCCAACCGAAGTTCCGTTGAACCCAACGAAACTTGCATTAGAAAGAACGAATCTTGTTCAAACATCTCCCAAACACGCGTTGTATCGTCCCGAAGTTCTGTTGAACGCAACGAGCCACGCGTACGATTATATGGAGGCGTCGTGGGTGAGAACGAATGTTCTGTTGCTCCAATGAACCTTGTGGAAAGACACGTCTCTTTACTTTATAAACCCACTGTATTACAAATATTTACAACTTTTTTTTTTTCAGAGAGGTAAAAACATGAATGTGATGGCAGAGATGATCTGGCAAAAAACATCCAGATGCCGAAAGCCAAACAACCATATACTAAGGATTGAACGAATGAAGAATGAGACATAAAAAATTAACTGTTAAACATTTTAAGGTATGAGACAAAAAATCTTTTTACTAATGGCCTCCCTCCTTATAGGAGCAGGGTCTGTGATGGCTCAGACACAGGTGCAGGGCACCGTGGTCGACGAGCAGGGAGAACCGGTAACGGGAGCATCCATCGTGCTCAAAACCGACCGTTCGAAAGGAACGATTTCCGACATCGATGGTAAGTTTACCCTTTGGGTACCCAATGGATCGACATTAGTCTTTTCGTTCGTAGGTTTTAAGACGCAGGAGGCTGTGGCACAGCCGGACATGAAGATTACCCTGATGGGCGATACCGAAACCTTAGACGAAGTCATTGTTGTCGCTTACGGTACGGCCAAAAAATCCGCTTTTACGGGCTCGGCATCTAAAGTAGATGCAGCCTCTTTACGTGAATCGGCGGCGATATCTCCTATCAGTGCGCTGCAAGGGAAAGCTGCCGGGGTAACCATCTCGGAAAGTTACGGACAACCCGGCTCAATGCCAACGATACGTATACGGGGAGTAGGCTCCATTACCGGAAATCGTAGTCCATTGTATGTCATAGACGGTATCCCGGTATTGGCCGGTGACGTGACATCAACCCAGACTTCAGCTTCTGTACTGAACCTGATTAACCCCGAAGACATTGAATCGCAAACGATTCTCAAAGATGCTGCCGCAACGGCCCTCTACGGTTCGCGTGGAGCCAACGGTGTGGTGCTGATTACAACAAAATCAGGGCGGAGAGGAAAAACACATATCGCATTTACGGCAGAATACGGAACAAGCGATTTTGCCACTCCGCATGCATTGGACTATATGGATGCCGGACAATACGCACAGTATACATGGGAATCGCTGAAAAACAAATACCTCTATGACAGAAAAGCCATGCCGGAACAAGCAAAAGCGGATACTTACGAAAGTTTGCTGCCCGAAGCCGAACGTTATGCCTACCGGAATCTTGCTGCCGCAAGCGGACTGTATCATCCGGACGACCCGTTTGACGGAACATTCAATTATAAAAACATGACGCCCGAACAGCAGAAAATGTTTATCACCAACCCACGCATCGTCAATTGGAGAGATGCCATTTTCAAGACGGGAGCCGTGCAGAAATATGACTTATCGCTGAATGGAGGAGGAGACAAGACCACGTATTATGTCTCGTTCGGATACCTCAAAAACGATGGGCTAGTGCAGGGTAGTGTTTTTGAACGTTTCTCCGGAGCCCTCTCGTTGAATCTCAAACTCCACGACCGCGTACTCTTGAAACTGAGCGAAAAACTAAGTCGTGCAAGACAAGACGGAGCCTTGTCAAACGGTAGTTATTACGCCAACCCCATGTTTGCATATTACGGAGTAAATCCGTCGGCTCCGGTAACCTTATCCGATGGATCGTATAATAACCTCGCCGGATTCAGCAACAAATTCCCCAACCCAATTCTCAATCAACAGATGAACGAAAGAATCAATAAAACGATGCGTTCTTTGACCCATATCGGGCTGGAAATAACCTTTACTGATTGGTTGAAATTCACATCGACAAATGGGATTGATTTTATTTTTTCCGACGACCGCCGTGTCATTGACCCCAGAAGCAACGACGGGTTGAAAGAGCAGGGACATCTGTCGCGATACAAACGTGACCTCTGGGACCTGACAACCTCCAACCTGCTCGTGTTCGACAAAGGATTCGGAAAACATCATGCCAATATCCTTGCAGGCATGGAATATAAAAATTATACGTCAAACAGAATTGGAGCCAGTACCAAAACATTCGGCACATACAAGTTGATGTATCTCTCGAACGGAGCCGTCAAAGACGACATCTCTGAAACGATCGGCGACGATAGACTGATTTCCTATCTGTCAAAAATCGACTACAATTATGATCAAAAATATTTCGGTTCTCTTTCGTGGCGCCGTGACGGCAGTTCGAGGCTTTCACCGGATACCCGATGGGGAGATTTCTTTTCTACTTCAGCCGCCTGGGTTCTTTCGGAAGAGCACTTCATGAAACCCATTCAGTGGTTAGACATGCTGAAGCTGAAACTTTCGTACGGTACGACTGGAAATCTGCCCACAAAATATTACAGCACGCTAGGTCTCTATTCGATCTCTGAAAAGTATCTGGGCAAACCTGCTTTTCAGTTGTATCAGATTGAAAACAACATCTTAGAATGGGAAAAATCTTACACCTGGAACGGAGGATTCGATTTCAGAATCTTCGAGCGTTTCTCCGGAACGCTTGAGTTCTATCAAAAAAATACCAAAGGATTGATCAATAACTCTCCTCTCTGGTGGAGTACCGGATTTGAAACGTATACCGAAAACCGGGGAGAGCTTGAAAACAAGGGGATCGAGTTGGAATTTAATTCCGTCAACATCGAAACGAACGACTTCAAATGGAGCACACAGTTTAATTTAACTCATTATACCTCGAAAATCAAAAAATTAGATAAACCCATCGATAACTTTCCTTACTTCTACGGAGAAGGAGACGATATGTATACGTTCAAACTCAGGGAATGGGCCGGTGTGAACGCACAAACAGGACAGCCGCAATGGTACAAGAACAAGGAAATCAAAGATGCCAACGGCAATGTAACAGGAATTGACCGATCCCTTACCAGCAAAGCTTCCGAAGCGGAAAAAGTAAAAGTGGGAACAGGAATCCCCGACTTCATGGGAGGTTTGACCAATCGATTCGAATATAAAGGATTTGATCTTTCATTCCTCTTCATCTTCAAAAAAGGGGGTAAACTGTATGATCCAAAATCATTCAACCATACCGACGGAAGAACCATCGGAGAGTATAACATACGCAAAGACTCTTACGGCAAGCATTGGCAAAAGCCCGGAGATAATGCCGAATATGCACGCCTGATCTATGGGGCCCCAGATCAGGGATGGAACAACAGTAACAGACGTTTGATCGACGGCAGCTTTATCAAGCTCAAAAATATCACCTTCGGATATAACTTACCCAAGAAATGGCTTTCTAAGGCCTCTCTTTCGAATGTGCGGCTGTATTTTAATGCCACAGACATCTTTACACTCTTCAAAAAGAATTATATTGACCCTGAAGTCCCCCAAAGCGGTTACGGATTCGACTATACGGACGAATTTCCACCTTTGCGTTCTTTCAGATTCGGAATTAATATTAACTTATAAACTTAATCAGCTATGAAAAAAATAATTTGTTTCATTTCATTTCTCCTGTCTTTCTCCGCATGCAAAGATTCGGAATTAAATATAAACCCATCCGATTCGTTGGACAGCAGATCGGCCATCACAACCGTTGACGATCTGAATGCGGCAGTTTTAGGCGCATATAACCGAATGACGATCAACACCTACTATGACGGACAGTATCTGACTGCAGGCGATATGTTAGGTGATGATGCGCTGTCACCTTATTCGGGAAGCGGTTGGTTAAATACCTACTCGGATTACTCATGGACAAAGATCGCTTGTCCGACGAATCTCTATAAGCATATCTATAAACTGATTGCTCACATGAATGATGTTCTAGAAAGGAGTAAAAATCTTCAAGAATCTCCGGCAAAAACAAAACTGATAGCCGAGATAAAAGCACTGCGCGCAATGGTACATTTTGATCTGTCCAAACTGTACGGTCCTCTTCCGGTCAATTTGGGAAAAGGGAAGATCAAGGCCGATGCCCTATGTATTCCCATCATGGATGGCCCTAAGCCGATTAAAGAGCCAGAATCCATGCTACGCCAGCCGGTAACCAAAGTCTATGAATTTATCATCAAAGAGTTGGAAAATGCATTACCCAATTTGGAAACCGGAAAAATAAACGGTCGATTAGGACAGGATGGAGCAACGGCCGTGCTTGCTCGCGCCTATTTATACATGGGCAATTATGAAAAGGCATTCGAATACGCTGATAAACTCATCAAAAACAAAGCATATAGCTTGATTCCAAGAACGGAGTATGTAAAGAGTTGGAAAACAGCATATACTTCCGAGGCAATTTTTGAACTCGATGTTACACAGGAAGATAACAATGGTATCGCTTCTATTGGTTATTATGCATTAGCAGACGGAACACAGGGATATAAAGATATATCGTCAAGCCCTCATTTCGATGAGCTGAAAGCACAAGATCAGGAAGATGAACGATTCAAGCTATTTGTTTGGTATGAGGATAATAAAGGGTCCGGATTCTTCCCGACGCCTAAATATCCAGGTAGAGAAATGTATGCAGTCAACAATATCAAAGTTTATCGTCTGTCCGAAATATATCTGATTGCTGCCGAAGCGCTGCTGAAACTCGGAAGAGGCAGTGAAGCCGCAATATTACTTAACTCGTTGAGAAAAGAACGGACAACAACCGAACCGGAAAAGTATACCGCTGCATTAACCATCGATGATATTTTGTATGAGAGAAGATTGGAACTCTTCGCGGAAGGACACAGAGCATGGGACTTGTGGAGGAATCAAAAACCGGTCGTGAGATGGCGTAATGCTGATGAAAAAGATAAATATAAATTTCGTAAAGACCGATCGGAAGGAGTTATCGAATTTGATTATTTCAAAAACATCCTGCCCATTCACGAAGAACAACTCTTTCTGTTGCCCGATAATCTGAGAGACCAGCAACAGAACCCGGGATACTAAAAAAAGAATAATACTTTATCAAACAGTGCAGAGAAGACAACGTTTTCTCTGCACTGTTTCTATTCGTATCGAAAGAGGTACGATCAACGGTTCTCAAGGCTTTCCGTTTCTTTCCGGTAGTATTCATAGCGGTTTAGCACGTCGGAGACATAGTTATAGGTCTCCGTACCGCGCAGATAACCGAATTTGCACACCGAATCGGTATAATACTGCGCTTCGGCTTTCAAGCGAATAAACTCGGCCACATGATCGCTCCATACGTTCGGATTACGCCCGTACTTCTGCGCCAGTCTTTGCGCATCATAGATATGTCCGATTCCGGCATTGTAAGAAGCAAGCGTAAGTTTAATCCGTTCGAGCGAGTCGAGTGCAGCAAATCCTTTTCCAAAACGACGCAGGCATTCTATCGCAGCTTGTACGTTTTTCTCCGGGTCTTGCATGTCTCCCGCGTCGAATCCCAGCCCTCGTGCAGTAGCCGGCAAGATCCCCATCAATCCCTCGGCACCACTCCAGGCAACAATCTGGGGTTGAAAATGGGACTCCTGATACGCAATCGATGCCAGCAAACGCCAATCCCACCCCAGTCGACCGGCATAACGCTTGAACAGGTCGTCATACGGAGAGATCTGTCCGTTCGCGACCTTGGGCATATCGATCCTGTTTAGTGATACTTTCGAAAGCTCAAAGTAACGTTTGATCGCCGACCGGTATGAACTTTTTCCGGTCATGTTCGACGCCCACGCATTAATGGCCGAAGCCAGTTGCGGACAGCTTCTGCGCACAGCCCACGAAGAGCGCTGCTTAAAACTGATCTGCAGACTGATATCAATATTACGGTAATATGTGCGATTCAGTCTGGCCACATCGTCTTCACACACCGTGTAATCGATCTTGCCTTTGGCCACCATTTCAATCAGGTCTTCCGACGATACGGTGTCTTTATCGATATTGACAATACGAATCCCTCCCCCCAACTCGCTGTTAAGGTTCTCAAGTCGCTCACGATAGCGTCGATACGGTTTTATGCAGACTTCTTTTCCGATTAATTGCGTCACATCCTTCAAAACCGTATCTCCATGTCCGGTGCGCTGAACGATAACCAGATTCGATTGCCGCTCATAGCCGCAAAAAAGCATCTGTTCTTTCAACTTATTATCGATGGTAATCGGGTAAGCCGCCACATCGGCCTCGCCCGACAGCAACATCTCCATCAGACGGGTAATGTTTTCGGCGACCTTAATATTTAAACGCAATCCGTGCTGGCGGGCAAAGCCGGCAATGAGATCGTACTCGTACCCCATCGCCTGCATCTTATATTGGAAATACGACGTGGAACTGTTGAGTGTCACAGCGGTAATCTCTCCCTTTGCTTGGATGGACGGCCAGTCATCCGAAGTGGCGTCACTCTGAGAACGGCTTCCTCCACTGTAGCATCCGCACAGCAGGAGAAACAAAAAGAGAAACAGGAAAAAAGAGGTATTTCTATGCATTTTTTTTACGAAGTAAGGCTACATTCTCTACATGATGCGTATGCGGAAACATATCGACCGGCTGAATTTTCACGACGTCGTAATACCAACCGATCCGTTCGATGTCGCGTGCTTGCGTGGCCGGATTACAACTGACGTAGACAATCTTTTCAGGTGATGCTTTCAAGATCGTATCAATCACGTCGTTGTGCATACCCATACGTGGAGGGTCGGTGATGACTACGTCCGGCCGTCCATGGTCTTCGATAAAAGCTGTCGTGAGCAGATCTTTCATATCGCCGGCAAAGAACGTTACATTGTCAATGCCGTTCAGTTGCGCATTTACCTTCGCATCCTCAATTGCTTCGGGTACATATTCGATACCTATGACCTTGCGGGCTTTACGGGCAATGAAATTAGCAATCGTTCCGGTACCGGTATAAAGATCATAAACCGTTTCAGTACCGGTCAGTCCCGTAAATTTCCGAACCACATCATACAGTCGGTAAGCCTGCTCACTGTTTGTCTGATAGAAAGACTTCGGCCCTACCTTGAATTGTAAATCCTCCATCCGCTCCATCAAATGATCTTTACCACGATATAATTCGATATCAAGGTCGGTCAGCGTATCATTCCGTTTCCTGTTGATGACGTACATCAGTGACGTAATTTCCGGTATTTGCTCCAGCAGATGCTCCAACAACGCTTCACGGAGCGCTTGATCTTCTTTGAAGAAAGCCAGCACGACCATCAGCTCACCGGTCGAAGCGGTACGTATCATTAACGTACGCACAAAGCCTTCCTGATTTTTCAAGTCGAAGAATGGATAGCCTTCATGCGTCAGACAAAAATTTTTCACACATAGCCGAATCCGGTTCGACACATCGTCCTGCAACCAGCAACGCCGGATGTCGAGCACCTTATCGAACATGCCCGGAATATGAAATCCCAGCGCGTTCATTTCCGTATATTCGATACCGGAAGCCACTTCCCGTTCAGTCAGCCAGCGCTTATTTGAAAATGTAAACTCCAGTTTATTACGGTAATGCGTTGTGCGCTCCGAACCGAGAATCGGCAGCACCTCTCCTATCGGCACTTTCCCGATTCGCGTCAGACTATTCGTAACTTGTGTTTGTTTGTAACGCAGCTGCTCTTCATAAGGCAGATGTTGCCATTTGCAGCCTCCGCATACGCCGAAATGTTCGCAAAAAGGAACTACCCGTTTCTCGCTGTACTTATGGAATGCGATAGCATTTCCCTCTGCATAATGACTTCGTTTACGGGTCAGACGGATATCTACTACATCCCCCGGTGCCGCCCATGGCACAAAAACAACCATTTCATTCACTTTGGCAATTGCTTTGCCTTCGGCTGCAACATCCGTGATCTCTACCTCTTCCAGTATCGGGAGGGGGGTCTTTTTTCGTGTCAAATCTGTGAATAATTAAAAATTCGCCACGCAAATATAAAAACTAACTTTCGGATAGAATCAAAAATAGTTTTAAAACATAAAAATATCATTGCGCTTTATTTGGAAATCAGCAATAAAAACAGCTATATTTGCATTGTGGAGATGTCAATGACTTATCATAATTCAACAAATATATGGAAATAAAGAGAGTTTACACCTTTGGCAACGGAAAAGCCGAAGGGCGGGCAGATATGCGGAATCTGCTGGGTGGAAAAGGAGCCAACTTGGCAGAAATGAACCTGATCGGAGTGCCCGTTCCTCCGGGATTTACCATCACAACCGATGTCTGCAACGAGTATTATAAAATCGGAAAAGAAAAAGTGGTGGAACGATTGCAAGACGAAGTGAAAAATGCGGTAGCTCATGTCGAATCATTCATGCACTCAAGGTTGGGAGATGTAGAGAACCCTCTACTCGTCTCGGTACGTTCCGGAGCCCGGGCTTCGATGCCCGGGATGATGGATACGATTCTGAATCTGGGGCTCAATGACGAAGTGGTCGAAGGGCTGGCGCGTAAGACGAACAATCCGCGCTTTGCATGGGATTCGTATCGCCGCTTCGTACAGATGTACGGCGATGTGGTACTGGGAATGAAACCCGAAAACAAAGAAGATATCGACCCCTTCGAGAAAATCATTGAAGAGGTAAAGAAAGCCAAAGGGGTCACACTTGATCATGAGCTTGATGTAGAAGGACTGAAAGAGCTGGTAGTGAAATTCAAAGCAGCCGTAAAGAGACAAACCGGCTGTGACTTCCCGACGTCTGCTTATGAACAGCTGTGGGGAGCCATCTGCTCCGTCTTTGACTCCTGGATGAACGAACGCGCTATTTTATATCGTAAGATGGAAGGCATCCCGGCTGAATGGGGAACGGCCGTCAATGTACAAGCCATGGTTTTCGGTAACATGGGAGCAACTTCTGCTACCGGTGTTTGTTTCTCACGTGACGCAGCGAACGGCGAAGACTTGTTTAACGGCGAATACCTCATCAATGCACAAGGCGAAGATGTGGTAGCCGGTATCCGTACACCGCAACAGATCACCAAAATCGGTTCGCAACGTTGGGCGGAACTGGCCGGAATACCTGAAGCGCTCAGAGCAGCCGAATATCCTTCGATGGAAGAAGCCATGCCCGATATATACAAAGAATTAGATGCGATTCAGACAAAATTAGAAAATCACTACCGCGACATGCAGGACATGGAATTTACCGTGCAGGAGGGCAAACTCTGGTTCCTGCAAACCCGTAACGGAAAACGTACCGGTGCGGCGATGGTGAAAATTGCCATGGACCTGATGCGTCAAGGCATGATTGATGAAAAAACGGCATTGAAACGTATCGATGCGAACAAATTAGACGAGCTGCTTCATCCTGTATTTGATAAAGAAGCGTTAAAGAAGGCGAAAGTGCTGACACGCGGACTTCCCGCTTCGCCGGGAGCAGCTGCCGGACAGATCGTATTCTTCGCAGATGATGCGGCGAAATGGTACGATGAAGGACATAAGATCGTACTTGTACGTATCGAGACATCCCCCGAAGATTTGGCGGGTATGGCCGTGGCCGAAGGTATCCTGACCGCTCGCGGAGGAATGACCTCGCACGCTGCTGTCGTAGCTCGTGGCATGGGAAAATGCTGCGTATCGGGAGCAGGTGCATTGAACATCGATTATAAGAATCGTACGGTCGAAATAGACGGAACGGTATTGAAGGAAGGCGATTATATCTCCATCAACGGTACGACGGGCGAAGTGTATAAAGACGAGGTGCATACGCAAGCCGCCGAACTGCTCGACGACTTTGCAGAGCTTATGAGACTGGCGGATAAGTATACCCGTCTTAAAGTGCGTACAAACGCCGACACACCGCACGACGCAGAAGTTGCACGCAGATTCGGCGCCGTAGGTATCGGATTGTGCCGCACGGAACATATGTTCTTCGAAGGCGATAAAATCAAAGCCATGCGTGAAATGATTCTCTCCGAGAATGCCGAGGAACGAAAGAAAGCATTGGCAAAAATCCTGCCCTATCAACAGGCCGATTTCAAAGGGATTTTCAAAGCCATGGCCGGATATCCCGTTACGGTTCGACTGCTCGATCCGCCGTTGCACGAGTTTGTACCTCACGATCCGAAAGGTCAGCAGGAACTGGCCGATGCAATGGGCGTAAGTGTGGAATACATCCGGCAGCGCGTGGATGCCTTGCATGAACAGAATCCGATGCTCGGACATCGGGGATGCCGTCTGGGAAATACGTATCCCGAGATCACACAGATGCAGACACGCGCGATCCTTGGGGCTGCGCTCGAACTCAAAAAAGAAGGCATCTCAACGTATCCCGAAATCATGGTGCCACTCACCGGCATCGTATACGAATTCAAAGAACAGGAAGAAGTGATTCGCGCCGAAGCGGAAGCGCTCTTTGCCGAACAGGGAGATAAAATCGATTTTAAGATCGGTACGATGATCGAAGTGCCGCGTGCTGCTCTGACAGCAAATAAGATCGCCTCGAAGGCCGAATTCTTCTCGTTCGGAACGAATGACCTGACTCAAATGACCTTTGGCTATTCACGTGATGACATTGCTTCTTTCCTCCCGATTTATCTGGAAAAGAAAATTCTGAAGGTCGATCCGTTCCAGGTACTCGATCAGAATGGAGTCGGACAGTTGATTCGCATGGCCACGGAAAAAGGTCGAGCCGTACGTCCGGACTTGAAGTGCGGCATCTGTGGGGAACATGGAGGAGAGCCTTCGTCCGTAAAATTCTGTCATCAGGTAGGATTGGATTACGTAAGCTGTTCGCCTTTCCGCGTACCGATTGCACGCATTGCAGCCGCTCAAGCTGCGATTGAAGGATAATACGGACAGTCCTTCTTTTAGGAATCTTTTAGAAAAAAAGAAATTAAGGAGTATGTCAGACCAACAGTGATTGCTGACATGCTCTTTTTTATCTTTTTTCTTTGGATAGATCGTAGAAAAAGCCTACTTTTGCTCCTCAATAATGACTATACCTGCTAAATAAAAAGGATGGATCGGTATTTGATCATAAAAACGAGAGATGAGTTGTTGCGCATGCGCATCAGCAACATACTTTATCTCGAAGCAGATCGGAATTACACTAAACTGCTATTGACAGAGGGTATTCAGTTTACATTTGCAATCAATATCGGAAAAATCGAAAGAATGTTGGATACACAAGCTTCAGACTCCGGATCACAACTTGTCCGAGTAGGCAAAAGCTATATCATCAACAAAAATTATATCTTGCAAATTAACTTGCCGAAACAAAAATTGTTGTTGCTCGTGCCGGGTTCGAAACCTCGCGAATTAATTGTACCCAGAGAGCCACTGAAAGCATTGAAGGAGAGTTTGGAACAAGATGCGCTAATCACTGCAAAAAGCAAAGACTCACGATGATTATCCGGATCGGTAAAGCAAATGACAATGACTTTGTAGTAAACGACGTACATGTAAGCCGGTATCATGCACGGTTGATCCGCGATGAAAACGGTCGTCTTTTTATTGAAGATACGGACTCCGCAAACGGCACCTATGTCAATGGTGACCGTGTAATCAAAAAAAGAGTCACGCCCTCTGATGTCATTATGCTCGGAGATCATTATGTCCTCGAAATACAGGCCGTTTTGAAATCGGATAACGACTACAGTGAAGAATTTGCGGCCTTAAAACCTGTCTATGAACGATATATCAAAGAAAAGATACGAATCCAGTCTACCAATCAGTTCAAGACACGTATCTTCCAATCACTGCCTTTTGCTTTTGTCGGAGTGGCAGGACTTGTTATCGGAGTTCTCGGAAAACATCTCCAAGGTGTTTTTATTGGCAGTTTGGCATTGGCCGTATGTGCACCTACCCTGGGTATTTACCTCGGAGCCAGGCAATCCGCCAAAATCCCGGCTTTGATGCAACGCCTGTCCAATCAGTTCAAAATCGATTATGTCTGTCCAAAATGCGGAACGTTCCTCGGCGAAATCCCCTGGGAGTCTCTGGCCAATAAAAAGCAATGCTCCGTCGGTTCATGTCGCGCAAAATGGGTAAAAAAAACAGCATGATGCATATAAAACAATGATTTTGTACAATAATCTCCCTGCTTCGTACGTTAATGGTTAAGAATTAAATCACATACGATTTTAATGCTTATCTTTGTGACAGAATAACGAATAAAAAACAGAAAAAGATGGACATGGACAATGAACATACATTCGTAACGATAGACAATGACGTGAATGAAGTCTTGCTGATCGACGTCAATGAAACGACCGTGAGTGATTTCGTAATGGTGGACGAGGTGCTTGACGATACCGATTTCATCACGCTTTCCGACGATGTGGAAATCGCTTCTTACGAAGATATTATCGACATTACTTCGGGAATGGATGACGCTGACGTTTCAATCATTGTATGATTCCGGTAAAATGCCCGCATTGTAAGGTCGGTTTAAAAGTTGATGAAACAAAAATTCCCGAAGGAATCGCTTCATTTAAATGTCCAAAATGTCGGCATGACATTCCGGTATCTTATTTAAAACACGAACAATCGGCCGATTCCGAAACCGTTTTGATCCGGCCTGTTCGGAAGGAATGCGGCTGGTTAATTGTGGTCGCCAATCCGGACACCCCGGAACAATTGTTCCCTTTGTGTGAAGGAATCTTTATTATAGGACGTAAAGCTTCTGTGTCGGAAGCGACGATCTGTATCGAAACCGAAGATAAAGAGATGAGCCGAAATCATCTCCGAATAGAAGTAAAGAAAGACAGCCGGGGAAGCTACATCCATATGCTCTCCGACTATCGGAGCAAGAATCACACGCAATATAACGGCCGCTATTTAGATAAAGACGAAGTGGTGGTCCTGAAAGATAACGACGAAATCAAAATCGGACATACACACGTTCGTTTTAAGGAGTAACTCATCGCTTATTGAAACCATGCATATAACGCTCGGAACGCCATATGCCATCTGTGAAAAAGGAAGAAGACCGAACAACGAAGATGCAATCTATCCTTCCTCTCAGACGATAGCGCGTTCACAACAGAGGCTCTTTATCGTATGCGATGGTGTTGGCGGTGCGGAAAAAGGTGAGATTGCCAGTTCGCTGGCATGTGAATCTTTTCAGACTTTCTTTTCCACGTTTATTGAAAAAGATGCTACCGACGAATTGATTCAAAAGGCTGTCCAGTATACTGAAATACGTTTTGATGAATACCTCTCAATACACCCGGAAGCAGAAGGCATGGCTACCACACTTACAATGCTCTACTTTGGAAATAAGGGGGTCACGGCCGCACATATCGGTGACAGTCGGATTTATCAGTTTCGAGACGGAAAGCCGGTTTTTCGGACGGAAGACCATTCGCTGGTTAATTTTTGGATAAAGACAGGCAAAATCACTCAGGAAGAAGCTCTGCATCACCCTCAAAAAAACATCATCACCCGAGCGATCACAGGCTCTGCCAATCCGACCGAAGCAGACATCGCGTTCCTGACGGATATTCAACCCGACGATTGTTTTCTCATGTGTACGGATGGAGTTACCGAGTGCCTGCCGGACAATGATCTATCCTCTCTTTTTATCCGACCTTGCATGCCTGAAAAAGTAAAAGATACCCTGGTGGAAACATGTTATGAAAAAGCCCGTGATAATTATTCTTTCTATCTTTTACCTGTCTTAAAGGTGCAAAATTCATCCAGTTGATAAGTAATTTATTCGATCTTTTTCATTCTTTCATCTAAAAAATGTATCTTTGTTGCGAAATCTGATTACTGTAAGTAATTATGAATTTGCCGAACGGATATTGTTTGCAGAAAGGCAAGTATTGTCTAACGAGAGTCATCGGCCAGGGAGGATTCGGAATCACCTATTTGGGCGAGTGGAGCACTGAGGTCAAAGGTGAACTCGGAGCAGTGGAAACGACCGTGCCTATTTGCATTAAAGAGTATTTCTTTAAAGATTATTGCTTTAGAGATGAGGATTCTTTTGAGGTCAAAGTACACTCCGCAACCGGCAAGATCCTTTTTGATAAGTTCAAAGAGCGACAAATCAAAGAAGCCAAAATTCTTTCCGAAGTACATCATCCGTATATCGTGAATGTGTTGGAAGTCTTTGAAGAAAACAACACAGCCTATATCGCGATGGAACATATAGCAGGCTGTTCATTGAAATCCATGTTGAGTGTGCAGGCCGTACTGCCGGAGTCGAAAGTGCTCAAGTATGTCGCACAGATCGGGAAGGCGCTGGAGTTTGTCCATCAGAAAAATATCCTGCACCTTGATATCAAACCCAACAATATCTTAATCGATAAGAACGACAACGCCCGATTGATCGATTTTGGCGTCAGTAAGCGCTACGATCTCGAAGAACAGGAGGCATGCACAACGACGCTTACGCTATCAAAAGGATTTGCATCGATCGAGCAGTACGACGATGAGGGCACGGTAAATTTCTCCCCCTGTCCAGATGTTTATTCCTTAGGTGCCACCATGTATAATCTGCTGACCGGCGTGATTCCGGTCGAATCGATTTTAAGAGCGACAAAGCCTTTAGTTCATCCATCGGAATTGAATAAACAGATCTCTCCGAAAACTGAGGCCGTCGTACTGAAAGCGATGCAAGTGAATCCGAAAGATCGCTATCAGTCAATAAAAGAAATGATGGACGCTCTGGACATTCCACCGTTTATCGAAAGTAGAGAAAGCGTAAGTCTCTCGAAAAAAAAAGAATACAAAGCGGAACAATCTGTAGAGGAGAATGAAAGCACACAATTGGTAACTGTTTCTCATAAGCCTCCCGGATGGACAGACCGTGAAGAAACGATTTTTATACCTTCGAAAACGAAGCAATCCAAACAACGGCGTACAAAAAGTAAACGACGGATTTTATTACCCTTGTTAATCTTTGCGTTTGCCGGTGTAGGTTGGGCTGTGTCATACCTGTTCAATTGGAGCGATAAAAACACAACATTCATCAACAACAAGTTAGTGGCTGACGCCTCAACACAACAGCACGAACCGATCATTCCGACCGGTCTCCAGCCTCAGGGAGAAAGACCATTAACGGAACAATCTCTTTCCGAAGTGACGAATGAAATCCATAAAGCGGAGCAAACGGAGAAAAAGGAACGAAACGAGACCGTCGCTCCGGTAAAGAAAGAAGAGAAATCGGAGAAAACAACGACAAGCAGAGAATCGGATAAGAAAGGCTCTGAAGAAGCATCAAACGCAAAAAAAACAGAAGAAGAGACCGAACGGATGAACGCAAATTATGCGGCATTGTTGACATCCGGAAAAACGAAAATGGATCAAGGTCATTATGTTGAGGCGAAAGAAGATTTTACAAAAGCCAAAGAAATAAAAATTACCGAAGATGTCGTTCGTTTATCGTTAGCTTGTGAGGAGAAAATAGAAGAAAAAAATATTGCCGCTCGGATCGCATTGTATGAATCGGGAATGACTTTTGGCAACTACACAATTGTCCGGAAAAAACAAAACGGACGTTATGGGGCAATTGATGCCAAAGGGATCGAACGAATCAAATGCACTTATCTGAGTGTGGGACGGTCGGAGAGCGGACGAGCTTTTGAGCGTGAAGACCATCTGTACGATATTTATAACTCAAACGGAGTATTGGTCGGGAAAGGACTTACGACCTACTAATAACAAAGAAAAGGATACATGAAAATATGGATGTGGATTATATTCGGATGTTTATTACTATCCTCCTACGCCGGAGCACAGCGACAGACCGAATATAACCGTAGAGGAGACGAAGCGATGAAACGTAACGATTATCGGGATGCAAAAATGTGGTATGAAGAAGGCGTTTCATACTGCGATCAGTACAGCATTCATCAACTTACTGAAATATGGCTGAAAGATGAAACGATGCATGTTTCGATGCGTACGGTGATGAGCAAATGCTTGAACTGTCTGAATGAATACGCAACGGAACGAGACACATCAGCCATTCGGAAATTGATCCTCTATTACACCCAAGGGATCGGGACCTCTGAGAATCGGACAACAGCCGGCTATTGGCGCAAACAGCTCGAAGATATACGCCGTTCAAACACTCTTCCCCCTACCCCTCCGAAGAAACCCAAAGAGCCTATGCGTTTCTTTGCCGGATACGATTTCTCTTTATTAGCTCCATACGGTATTCGGTTCGGTGGAATAAACAGTAGGATCGGTTGGTATGTAAAATTACATTCGAATCTTTCTTTTCAAGGGTATAATGAAGAATGTCGTATCGATGGACATACCTTCGTCATTGAGGGCATGGAACAATATTACGGTCCGACAGGAACAACGAAAGCCAATGTGATGACGGGATCAGTGGGTCTTATGTTAAAGACCGTAGAGAATCTATACACATCTTTGGGAGCAGGGTATTGGCAACGAGATGTATTGCGCGAATACAAAATTGTAAACGATGAAGGCATCATGCAGTCAACAGGATGGGCAAAAGATCGATACACCTCGAAAAAAGGAATTAAAATAGACTTGGATGTCACCTGTTTCTTAAAAAACAAACGCTTCTATGTTTCGGGCGGATGCAGCGCTTTTAATTTCAAGTACTTCTATCCGAATGCGGGAGTTGGCTTGGTTTTCTAAAAAAATGAACAAACAATGAGACAGACGAAACACTATATATTTCTGATTGTCCTTTTCTGCGGTTTTTTTTATGGATGCATTGACGATCCGAAGGTAGAACCGGGAATACAAAACGCAAAAATTCCCCAATTGGGAACAACCGTAAAAATAGAACGCACGGCTACCTCCATCACATTGACAGCCTCGGTCGAGAAGGCCAACGGTGCGGCAGTGGAAGAGCGCGGATTATGCTGGTCAAAAAAAAGCAGTCCCACCGTTCGTCCTGACAGTGCTCAAGCCTTCGGTAAGGGATTGGGTGAATTTAGCGGCACGATCGAAAATTTATCTAATAATACAATATATTATATCCGTCCATATGCCAAAAACCTGAAAGGCATCGCCTATGGAGAAGAGAGTAAGGTCTCGACTAACACGGGATTGGGATCGGTTCGTACGTTTGTAATCATAGACAGTGTACGTGCTAAAACGGCGCTATCCGGAGGAAAAATAGAATTGCACGGCGAAGGGGCTGTTCTTGCTCGCGGGGTATATTATTCTACATCATCATTGATGCTTCCGAAAGATTCTGTTCTAAGTACGATGGATACCGATTCATTCATCTGCCGAATCAGCGGTCTGAGAGCATCTACGAAATATTACGTTCAGGCATTTGTAAGAAATCGATTCGGTTATTATGTTGTGTCCGGACCTCTTCGAACATTCCTGACAGGAGATGGTTTGCCGACAGTTTCATCTGTAACCATTCTAAAAAGAGGCTATACGACAGCCACCTTCTCTGCTACCGTGGTGAAGGAAGGAGATGCTTCCGTTATTCAACGCGGTTTCTGCTGGAGCACGAAGAAAAATCCCACCATCGAAAATGCGACGTATGATGACAAATGTGGCGTGGGGATCGGCACTTTTAAAATAGAATGCGAAAACCTGATTTCGCGACAGAAATATTATGTACGAGCGTTTGCCCGAAATAAAGAATTCGGTATTTCATACAGCGGACAAGATTCGTTCATCACAAAAAGCAATATCCCGACTGTCACTACGACAGAGTTAAAAAACATCTTGAAAGGAGCAGTTACAGTGGGCGGAAAGATCGAAGAGGCGGGACAAAGTGCCGTGAAAGCGTGTGGAATCTGCTGGTCTGCAACCGTCGCGAATCCTACCCTCACGAATGCCGAAGTATTAGAAATTGAACCGAATGCCGAAGGCGTTTTCAGCAGTCAGATTGCCGGTCTGCAAGGAGGTGTAACGTATTATTTCCGAGCTTATGCAACGAATAATGAAGGCACTTCATACGGGGAGATCAAAGTGAAAACAATGCCTCACGTTTTCAAGGGGAATCTAAAAACGTTTCAAGGCGCTCCCCGCATCCAAAATTCTCCGGCATACTTCTCCATCAGAGACTGGGGATATATTCTCGGAGGGGATATCGGCCCTCAATATACGGCTGAACTCCATTACTATAATGCCACTACGGACGAATGGAGAGCGATGCTGCCACATCCGGAAGGTCCGGTCAAATGGCAGACGGCTGTCGTGCATGACAGATCAGCCTTCATTTTCGGAGGAATGGCTGCCGATCGTAAAGCAAGAAACGATTTTTATCAATATAACTCATGGAGTAACACATGGTATGACAGATCGACGGCCATAAGACCGGATTCCTCCTATCTCTCGGTTGGCTTTGCTTTGAACGACAGTATCTGTTACGTAGGAGGTCGCAAAGACACAGTAAAGAACGAGGTATGGATGTACGAGGTCTCAGCCAATACATGGAAACGACAGCCCGATTTCCCCGTTCAACAATACGGAGGTATTGCCGTAACGATCGGGAATACGGCTTATGTCGGACTCGGTAAAAATGGAAGCGGTGTCTTCAATAAAGGGTTGTGGAAAACAACGAATGCCGCTTTATGGATACGAGAAACAACTTGTACCATCTCGACTAACGGTATTTTGGCCGGTGTGGCACATCATAATAGAATTTACATGGTGGATGAAGCGTATTACATCATCGAATATAATCCGTCTACGATGACATGGACGAAGAAATCGCAGCTGCCTCCCCAAGCAAGAGGTATTCACTGTATGTTTGTCATGAACGATCTGATCTACATCGGTCTTTCTCCGACTTCTACGACCATGATTTCTTATGATCCGACATGGGATAATTGAAGGTAGAAGCAACGACTCCGGATACAGCCTGTTTTGCATCTGCCTAAGGAGATATCATCGTGTTAATGTAGATTAAATTTGTTATCTATCGTGTATATGTGTACATTTGCAGCATAAATTGTAAAGAGCATCTAAATAATCCAAAAAGTTTCCGTGCCCTGACAGGTTGGGTTTCTATTTGTTTTTTTCATTTGCTCTTCTGTTTCGGGACAGATCATAATGATTATTTATCTGAATATGATAAAAAAATGAATAATACGATGTATTCTTTTCCCGTTTTGTGTAGCTTATGTCAGAAATGAAAAATGGATTAAATTCCTGAAAGTTGAACGTAACAGAACAATAATTATAACCTTATAAGGAAGAAAAACATGAAGCAGATTTTTAAGAGACAAACGAAATTTTATCGAAGGAAGCGTTTCGCCGCTTTTGGGGCGATCGGGCTACTCATTATGTTATGTTCGTCTACGGCTGTGTTTGCACAAGTTGCGATCAGGGGAACTGTGACGGATATCAATGACAATCCGCTGATCGGCGTCAACGTCTCCATCAAAGGTACGACGATTGGGAATATCACGGACTCGGAAGGTAACTATACGATGGAAGCGCCCGGCAAAAATTCGGTGGTCGTATTTTCTTTTATCGGCTTTCGATCTCAGGAAATTACGATCGGGAATCAGTCCGTTATCCGTGTTAAACTCGTTGAAGATACGCAAAAGCTCGAAGAAGTTGTTGTTGTCGGATACGGTACACAGAAAAAGGTGACGGTTACCGGTGCCGTAGCCAGTGTGACGGGCGAAGAGCTCCGGACTTCGCCGACAACCAACCTTTCCAACGGTATGCTCGGACGTATGCCCGGAGTTATCGGCTTTCAGCGATCCGATGAACCCGGAGGCGGGGCAACGACGATCCGCATCCGCGGTACCAATTCCATCGGGAACAAAGAACCGCTCGTCGTAATCGACGGTATCCCAGACCGTTCGGGAGGACTGAACCGCATCAATCCGGATGAGATCGAAAGCATGTCAGTATTGAAAGATGCCGCAGGAGCGATTTACGGTTCGCGGTCGGCCAACGGAGTCATCCTGATCACGACCAAACGAGGCAAAGAAGGAAAACCGATCGTGACATTCAACGGAAGCTACGGCTACTCCTCCCCTACGCAACTCCCCCAAATGTGTAACGCATTCGAATATGCTACGATGTTGAACGAAATTACGGCTGGCACGTATTCCGACGACGAACTGCGCAAATTTCAGGACGGAAGCGACCCGTGGGGATTCCCGAATACCGACTGGTACAAGACGGTGATCAAGTCCGTTTCGCCGATTTACCGAAGCGACGTGGGCATCAGCGGTGGCACGGACAAGGTGAAGTATTATATCAACTTTGCCGCCAACGGCGAGGACGGCATTTATAAACATTCGGCCAACCGTTACGATCAGTTTGGCATCCGTGCCAACCTTGACTTTAAACTGAGTCAATACGTCTCCTTAACGTATGGCAACACTTCACGTTACGAATATACACAATATCCCGCCAAGTCGGCCGGGAGCATCTTCTCGGCTATCCGCCGGAGCAAACCGACACTGAACGCCTATTGGCCGAGCGGAGAGATTGGCCCCGATATCGAGTTTGGAGACAATCCTGCCGCGACATCGACCGATGCAGCCGGATATAACCGACAGAAAAATTACTACATCCAGAACAATGCCACGCTGACCATTCAGTTTCCGTGGGTCGAAGGGCTGAAACTGACGGCTTCCGGCGCTTACGACAAACATTTCTACGGTGAAAAGAATTTCCGGAAGCCCGTACGCCTCTACTCATGGGACGGTGTGACCAGAAGCAGTGAAGGCCTCAAACCTTACGACGCATGGATCAGCGACCCGCAGCTCAATCAGATTCACAGGGATTACACCGACTGGCTGACGAACGCAGTGTTAAGCTACGACCGTATATTCGGTGACCATACGATCGGTCTGACCGTCGGCATGGAAGGACAAAGCAAGGAGATGGATCAGTTACGGGCTTACCGAAGGTACTTCCTGTCCACTTCGCTTGATGAAATCAATGACGGTAGTGTAAAGGATCAAGAGACGGAAGGCTATTCGTGGAAAGAGACCCGTCTGAATTATTTCGGACGTGCGTCGTATAATTATCTGGAACGTTACTTGTTTGAGTTCGTTTGGCGGTATGACGGTTCATATCGTTTCCCTAAAAACAAACGCTACGGATTCTTCCCCGGTGCCATGGTGGCATGGCGCATCTCTGAAGAGCCATGGTGGAAAGAACAGGTAACATGGATAGATTACCTCAAACTCCGCACTTCGGTTTCGCAGACAGGGAATGATGTCCTGACGGATAATGACGGTAATACGGACCGATCCATCCAATACCTTAACTCGTTCGGATTTCAGACGAACGGTGTTATTTTCGACGGAAGTGAAGAGCGGCAGCTCTATCCTGTCCGCACACCGAACAAAAACATCACCTGGGAGCGGGGCACGACATGGGATATCGGAGCTGAAATGAAGTTCCTGAACAACCGTTTGAATATCGAGGGAGATTTATTCTACCACAAACGTACCGATATGTTGATTCCCCGTAACGCGTCGCTGCCCGAAACGGCCGGCATCACCTTGCCGCTTGAGAATCTCGGTGAAATGGAGAACAAAGGATTCGACGCTTTGATCAGTTGGAACGATAAAATCGGTAAGGTAGAATACGAGCTGGGACTGAACATGTCGTATGCCCGCAATAAAATTCTTTTCTGGGACGAGACACCGGGTATCCCCGAATATCAGAAATCGACCGGAAAACCTGTACCCACAAGCGGAACATTAGCGAACCTGATCAATCGTGCCGGGTTGTATTACAAGACCGACGGCGTATTCAACACACAAGAAGAACTGGATAATTATCCGCACTGGACGGGAGCGCGACTGGGAGATATTAAATTCGTCGATTACAATAACGACGGTAAAATCAATGCCGACGACCGCGTCCGTTCCGATAAGAATCAGACGCCGCGCCTGGTGACAGGTTTCAACGTCGGACTGAATTGGAATCATTTCGACCTGGCGATGCTTTTCCAGGCCGCTTTCGGCGCCGAAACCTACGTACAAACATGGTCGGGAACGGTGGGGAACTTCCTTAAAGAGTATTATGATCAACGATGGACACCCGAAAACCCGACATCCGAACATCCGCGTACTTATGAACGCGAACGACAGTACTGGATTTCAAACGCGAACGATTATTTCCTTCGTTCGAGCGATTATCTGCGTCTGAAGAACATGGAAATCGGATATACCATTCCCACGGATATGAGGCGTTACGGGATCTCGAAAATACGCATCTTCGCCAACGGACAAAATCTCTTTACCATCGACGGACTGCCCGGAGACCCGGAAAATACGGCGTCGAGTTTTGATTACTACCCGCAGCGGAAATATTTCAACTGCGGCATTTCTGCAACTTTTTAAAACATGATTATTTATGAAGACAAGAAAGAATATCATCATGATCATAGCTGCATCTGCGTTATTCGCACTGCCCTCATGCTCCGATTTTATGGACCTCAAACCAACGACGGAGTATCTGAAAGAGCAGGTATTTGAAGATGCGGCAACGACACAGTCGCTGATCAATACGATTTATGACTACGTGATCGACGCAGCCAGAGAGCATACGACTAACGGTTTGACGGACGATGCTTATTTTACGCATAATAAGGGGCAGATCGCTGTAAACGAGGCGACGTGCTCCGCCAGCGATTTGCAATGGTATGGCAGAGGCGACTGTCCGTTTAACTGGTCACAGACGTACAAGGGCATTTATTACGCGAACCTCGTGTTGGAGAATATCGATAAGGTTCCGGAAAAGGCGGGTTTCGATCTGAAGCAAATGAAAGGCGAGACACGTTTTCTGCGCGCATACATGTATACGAACCTCGTGCGTGGTATCGGCGGAGTGCCGATTGTCGATAAAACCGTCAGCGATTATACGAAGACGGAAGAGATGCAGATAGCCCGCAGCAGCATCGGCGATTGCCTCGACTTTATCCTCAAAGACTTGGACGAAGCGATTGCGTCGTTACCGACTACGGCTCCGCTCGGACGCGCCACGAAATGGGCGGCAGTAAGCCTCAAAGCACGTATCTGCCTCCATATCGCCAGCCCACTCTACGCCGACCGCATCATCAACAAACTTGATGTGAACCAGTATCATGGCGATCGGGAAGCGCTCTACCGGAAAGCGCTGGAAGCAGCGAAGGAGGTGATCGACAGTAAGGCGTTCAAGCTGATCGACTGTAACGCCCCGACTGTAGCCGAAATTGCAGACAAATATCATAAAATAACGACGACGAATAACAATGAGTTGATTTTTACCAAACAATTCGCTTCGTCGAAAATAACGAATCAGGTGAATAAACAACACGGTCCTAACGGTTATCATAACTGGTCGGGAACTACACCGACGCAGGACTTCGTGATGCATTTCGAGATGGAAGACGGATCGCTTAATAATACCCTGACGAAGGTGGGCGACCATCAGGTAGGCAATCCGTACAACGGACGCGAACCGCGCTTCTATGCCTGCATCGGGTACGATGGCGCCGTCTGGGGGCGAAAGCGTGCGGCCGATGGATACGCCCTCGATCCCACCCCTCTGGGAAATCTGCAATGCGGAACATATGAACTGAACGACGGCACAGACGTTACGGTCAACCTGCCCGACGGAGAAAAAGTGAAATTCAAAGGGATTTATGGCTGTGACACGCGTCAGGGACCGATCGAAGACTGGAACGGCTCATGGACGTCGTATTACGAAAAGAAGATGATCGATACCTCGATCGATGCCGCCAACTATCCGCAGCTCTGTCCTTATCCGTACATTCGTCTGGCAGAGATGTATCTCATTGCCGCCGAGGCCTGCACCGAGCTGAATCAATTGGATGAAGCGGCAGCCTTCCTCGACGTGCTCCGCGCCCGTACAGGTCGCCCCGACACCAAAGCGACGCTTAACATACGTAAAAAATCCTTCGATCAAGCGGCTATGCGCGAGTTTCTCCGCCATGAACGACGCACGGAGCTTTTCATGGAAGATTCGCGGTACTATGACATCCGCCGCTGGATGATCGGCGAAGAGTGCGGCAATAAAACACTGTGCGGTATGATCGTGTTCGCGCGTCTGAAGAACGGCAAAACGGCCAAACGCCCGTATATCTACAACGAAAGTACGTGGGATTACCATTATTATGTGCGCGATCTCTCGTTTCGCGAGAAGCGCAAATGGGATAACAAGATGTATTTCGCCCCCATCAAACGAGACGAAATAAACCGAAACACCAAACTGGTACAAAACCCCGGACAAGATTAATCTCATGACCGAAAAGCACGACAGCCATGCTGTCCGTGCCATCAAACAATGCACGGACAGTCCGGTATGACAAAGAAGAAACCGAGTAAAAACCCTGAACCTTTGTATCCATTTTTTTTTGGGGGGGGAGGAGAGAAAATTCTCCCCCCCTCGTATTGAATTGTCTATGGAAACAGGTGGAAGCTTTCAGATAACCCCACAGATAACATCATCAATCCAGCATTAGCGACATAAAAACACGCTGCAAATCGGACGGCTCAACCGTTTCATCAAGCGGACAAGCAAGGCCATAAGGCTGCGCATTCCGTCCGGTCAAATACGGTACGCGAACGAAGGCCGTCTGTGCATGATGACGAATCAAGATATACCTTATCAACGCATCCTTAACAGCCGGATCGTCGTACAATATCTCTTTGATCAAAACATCCGTAGAGGATTCGGGAACTTCGAACGCCATGCCAACAGGGCGCTCCCCATCGAGAGCTACCCAAACATGACCGCCATCGGCAAGGCAGTCGAGGCGGATCGTTTCGAAATCGGCAGCATCGTGAAGAACGGCACATCGGCGGCGCCGCTGGGTAAGATCGAAATATGCGTCATACGTTTTTTCGGGACAAGGTATGATTCGACAGGTATCCGTCTGCTCCATCCGGTCGGCCACATAGTACTCTACACCCACGTTAATCGGCACAGTATATCCGTAGCGTCTGTAAACCTCAAACAGCCAAGGCTCGGCGGGGATAAGCATCGAAAGGGCAAACCCTCGCTTTCGCATCGCGTGCATCGCTTCCCGTAGCAAGACTTTCATGTACCCTTTGCCCCGTTCCGAAGGATGCGTACAGACCCCGCACACATATGCACAAGGCAGGATGGCAGAGTTGATCTTTACCCCATACGGGACGGCCTGCAACATGGCGACGACTCCCCGACCCTCCTGTTCAATGACGAATGTATTTTCCGGCTGATAAACCCGATCAAAGAACATCCGCACATATTCGTCCGAATCATGAAAGACCGTTTGCCAGAGGATCTCCAACTGCCTTCGCCTGTCAGTTAAATTCATCGCCTTTTGATTGCCCCGTTCTTTTCGAGCAGGATCACCGGATTATACGACAGCTTTGACTGACGCAGCCCCGGAATGCCCAAATCTTCCTCCCGGTTGATATAAACGTATTGTTCGGGAATATGTAACGCAAATTCCTGATTGATGAGGCTGAAAATGCCTTCGTAGTTCGTATCGGCCTTTTCGACATGCACTCCGAATGTCTGATAATTAATCGGCGAGCCATACGTAAACGCCACGATTTCCCCTTCAACCATGATCGCACCTCCGAGCAGCCCCAACTCTTTGAAATGGTGCATGGCAAACGTCATGGAACGATGCTCGTTCGACAGTTCGTCCGTATTCTCCCCATTCTCGTTCGCCCGTACCCACCTCCGTTCAAGCTCCATACATTGCGGAACGATTTCGGGCGTGATAGGGATATACGTATATTCATACTGCTTCTTGAATTTGTTGATATGATTACGTTTAGCCTGCCATTTCTTGCCTTTCAGCGTCTGAAGGTCTTCACGCAAATAGATATAGTCGAAATAGTCTCGCTCGGTAACGTATGCGAATTCGTTCGGAAACAGTTCTTCCAACTTTTTCCGGGCTTCGGAAGTCACCCCGAGGATGAGCAGCGGATGTCCTTCTCCCATCATCTCGTAAGAATCTTTTTCGAGTGCTTCCACAGCCTGTCTTAAGTCCCCGTTCCCGACAGGGAACATATAGGCCATACGCTTCGGATCTTTCTCTTCGATATAAAAACGTATAAGAAGACATCCTTCGAAAACAGCATATTCGCTTTCGTACAGAAACCTCCAGCTGCACATGTTCGAAAAGGCAAAATCGCAATTCTGAAACGCAGAAGGATAGGTGAAAGACGTTATAAGCTCTTTGTCCTCAATACAGATCGGTTTAAATACCATACAAAATATTTACGGTTCATCAATACGGCCAGTCCTTCGTCCTATTCATTCCGGCTCCTTTCGAACACTCATTTTCCTGACCTGATCGGAATCGAAGCAGCTTATTGTTATTTAACGACGTTGAGCGCTTTGCCGACCTTAATAAATGCACGGATCGCCTTGTCGAGATGTTCTTTTTCATGACCGGCCGACAGTTGAACACGGATGCGCGCCTGCTCTTTCGGCACGACCGGATAATAAAATCCCGTCACGTAAATGCCTTCCTCCTGCATACGTTGCGCAAACACCTGCGACAGCTTCGCATCGTATAGCATCACGGCGCAGATCGCCGATTGCGTCGGTTTGATATCGAAGCCCGCCTGCAGCATGCTGTCGCGGAAGTAAGTCACGTTTTCGGCCAACTTCGTATGCAACGCGTCACTTTCTTTGAGCATCTTAAACATCTCGATGCTTGCCCCGACGATAGCCGGCGCCAGCGAATTGGAGAACAGATACGGACGCGAACGCTGACGCAACAGGTCTATAATTTCTTTCCGACCGGTCGTAAAGCCGCCCATGGCACCTCCGAAAGCCTTACCAAGCGTGCCGGTGAAGATATCGATCCGGCCGTAAGCTCCGAACTGTTCGGCCACTCCGCGCCCCGTCGGCCCGACCACTCCTGCCGAGTGAGACTCGTCGACCATCACCAGCGCGTCATATTTCTCTGCCAGATCGCAAATCTTATCCATCGGCGCCACGTTGCCGTCCATCGAGAAGACCCCGTCGGTGGCGATGATGCGGAACCGCTGTGCCTGTGCTTCCTTCAGACAACGCTCAAGGTCGTCCATATCGGCATTGGCATAACGATAACGTTTGGCTTTGCAAAGACGCACACCGTCGATAATCGAGGCATGGTTCAGCGCATCCGATATAATCGCATCGTCTTCGCCGAGCAACGGTTCGAAAAGCCCGCCGTTCGCGTCGAAACAAGAGCTGTAAAGAATCGTATCTTCCGTTCTGAAATACTCGGATACCTCAGCTTCGAGCTGCTTGTGCAAATCTTGCGTACCGCAGATAAAACGAACGGACGACATGCCGTACCCACGATGATCCATCGCCTTTTTAGCCGCCTCGATAAGGCGCGGATGATCCGAGAGGCCAAGATAATTGTTCGCACAGAAGTTCAGCACTTCTTCTCCTTCATTCACGCGAATATCCGCCTTCTGGGGCGTCTTGATAATCCGTTCCTTCTTGTATAATCCCGCCGATTCGATATCAGCCAATTCCTGTTGCAGGAAAGATTGAAATTTTCCGTACATAACTGTTTGAATTTTATGAGCATTTTATTGCGACAAAAGTAGTCATTTTTTTAGAATACGAATTTCTCTTACCTAATATTTCAACATCGAACGTATAGAATAGAATGATAGAATCGTATAGAATAGAATTATAGAATATAGACCGACAGACAACTCTCCGCTCCGGCACATTCCGAAACAAAGACAACACATTTTTCAACAAATCGTCAAATAAGGAGTCATAAATGATCGTATCATCCACTTAGCTGAGTTTCACGATTTATATTATTTTTGCCGGAAAAAAGAAGACGACCGTGCAACGTTTCTATCGGAAATTGCATCATGGGAGATGGATAACGGTTGCAAACGTTGTACCGAGAACAGAATGATGAACGAAGAACAACTGATTACAGGTTGTAGAAAAGGAGATCGGACGGCTCAGAAAGAGTTGTATGAATTATATTCCCCCCGAATGCTGGGGGTCTGTCTGCGCTACATCGGCGACAGGGAAACTGCACGCGATGTATTGCAAGACGGCTTTGTAAAAGTCTTTTCATCTTTCGGGGGATATAAGGGAGAAGGCCCTTTGGGGGCATGGATACGCCGAATATTCGTCAACGAATCGCTGGAACATCTGCGGCGCAAAACAAATGTTTACCGCAACACGGTCGACATTGACAGCATTGCAGATTATTCGACCAACGAAGAAACGGCTGTTTCAAAACTTTCGGCCGACGACCTGATGCACTTGATCCAAAGCCTCCCGAACAGTCTGCGTGCGGTATTCAACCTTTTTGCGATCGAAGGATATTCGCATAAAGAAATAGCCGGAATGTTACACATTGAAGAGAGCACGTCGCGCTCACAATATATGCGCGCACGACGTTGGTTACAGAACAGAATAAAATAGTAAAAAGAAGAAACAGGTATATGGAAAAGCGGGATAAATGGGAAGAAGCGATTCGGGCAAAACTGGAACACTTTGAATCAACACCGGACCCGAGCGACTGGGAGGCGATTGCCCATCGTCTATCGGATAAAACACCGGTCATCAGGATGAAATCGCAACGATGGGCTTATTGGGCAGCCGCAGCTATCGTGTTGCTGCTGCTACTTGGCGGCGGCTACCGACTATGGTTTCAGGAGGAGCAAGACACCGTGATCGCAGACGTGCAGAAAAGTACCGGTCGGGAAATATCCGTATCTCCGATAAAACCACAAGCAGACAAGGCCGGTGCGCAGGCCGCGACAGAGAGGACGGATGAAAATCCGGTGTCGACGGCCACCCACCGGCTATCACTTATGCGTAAAGACAAAGACCTGACCGCACAAGCAACATTTACTGCACCGAAAGCCCCCCCAAAAAGCCTCTATCCCACACCTGAAGAAACTGATAAATCCCCCGAAACAACACCGGTAGAAAAATACGCGCAGGAGGAGCGACCGATTGCCGTGCAAGATCGTCGGCCAGACGACATACCAGCACAGAAGACTGCCTCTGAGAGCCGACAGAGTGACAATGAACAGCCGTTCATTGCAGATGCTTCTCCCCGGCCATCACATCGCACAACGGTAAAACGCCGTTGGGGATTCGGGATGGGAGGCGGAAGTCTTTCGACCGGTAGTTATTCCACCGCTGACGGAGCAAACCTTTTCGCAAACAGTATCATGAATCGTGATCTGCCCGCTTATTCGGAACTAAAATCCTTTGATCGCAGCGAGAAGATGAACAAAATCGATGTATCGCATAAGCGGCCGCTCTCGTTTGGGATAGGAGTCAGCTACCGGCTCTCCGACCGGTGGGCTCTGCAAAGCGGTGTGACCTACACATACATGACATCGACTTGGCGCACAGAAGCCATTCGGCAAGGCAAGGCTAAACAAAGGCTACATTTTATCGGGGTGCCGCTGGGCGTAAATTACAAGATTGCCGAGTGGCAGCGTGTACGCTTTTATGCGGGTGCCGGCACCATGGTCGAATGGAATGTGGCCGGCAGTATTGATACCGATTATTATTACGGAAACGAGATGGTCAATACACAACATGCCTCGGTTCGGATAAAGGAATGGCAATGGTCGGTCAATGCCCGCACGGGAGCAAGTTATCCGTTGTTCCGCTACCTGAGCGCCTACGTCGAAGGCAATGCGAATTATTACTTCGATAACGGAAGTGCGATAGAGACGATTCGTTCGGAGAAACCTTTTTACGTATCTTTGCAAGCCGGAGTTCGGATAGGATTTTAAAGAGAAAAAGAGGAATAAACATAAAAAATATGACATTTATTAATCAGATAAAAAAAAAGAAAAAAGATGAAACAATTTAATTGGTGCGCTGTAGCTTTGACAGCGACGGTAATGTTAACATCCTGTCTGGATGGAGGAAGTAACAGTCAGTCGGGCACGACCGTAGGCGTTGTGCGAATCGATACGAAAACGATGAAACATGTGTTAGATAACTCTACGCCTATCGGGCCGTTTTATTCGCCGTCTTTTAAAAATGTGAAAGAAGGAGCATGTATCGTTGCATATTTCAATCTGAATTATGATGCGCCGGAAAATGCATCGAATGTCGTTAAAACAAACGGATACTATACCGTAACCGTCAGAGAAAAGGCCGAGCTGGACCAATACACGATCATGAAATTTACAGATACCGGAGCACCGGACACTGCCAAGATGCTGGAAAAAGAAGTGGCGCTCGTAAACCCGAACTATCAGATACTCGGTTATGTAAAAGGATATCTGTTTATCGGACATGCGCTTAAGCAACCCACCGATCAAAAGGACTACTGGTTCCTGACATACAATGCGGATAACATGGTAAAGGAAGAAGGCGGTGAACGAATTTACGACGTTTTCGTGCGTGCCAAAGTCAAGACGCCCGGCACCAAATCGGAAACCGATATGATGGTAGCCAATGCTTACCAGATTAAAGACTATCTGGAGACGGCTGCGCGTGATGAACAGAGCAAAGGAAACACTCGCTTTTATCTTCGTTTCAACTATGTGTCGTCTGTCAAAGACAGTAAGTTGACATGGGCGAAAGGTGAAAAAGTAGGGCCGTTTGACGTGAAATCGCTTCTGGATAAACAGAAAAGCTGATCAATATTGTTTTTGTAACTTTGAGAAAGGAGGGTGTGTCAAAACGCAATGTTTTGGGCACACCCTCCTTAGGTGTATAAGAAAGGGGGAAATTGGGGGGGCTAAGGATGAGAGCGAGGGAGCATACTAACGTAGGTGACCGAGCTCACATTCCGCAAGCAACGAAGCAGTTCGCCCGTTATGACACCCCACCTTTTGTATTTTTATCGGGGCGAGCGCGAAGAGAATAGTCATTTTTTCCTACCTTTGCCCTTTCGAAAAGAGACCGTATGTTTAAAGAAATATTCAGTCAGCTGATCGCCGTTATCTTCAGACCTTCGGAAACATGGGAGTCGCTACGCCGGAAAGAGGAGAACACCGAAACTTTTCTCTCGCGCTTCGTGTATCCTTTGTTCGGATTGATTGCGCTTTCAGCCTTTCTCGGCGTCTTGTTTACACGCAAAGAATTCGATTTCCAGATCGCCCTGAAATCATCGATTAAAATACTGGTTGCTTCCATGGGAGGCTTTTTCCTCGGCACTCATCTACTGAATGAACTGTGGTACAAGGTATTCAAGTATCCGCGCGACATAAAACTTATTCAGCGGTTTGTCGGTTACTCATCTTCGCTGATGTTTGTCCTCCTTATTCTACTGGCACTCTTGCCGGAGTTTATCTTTTTGTGGATGTTTATCCTCTACACTTTCTATATCGTGTGGATGGGAGCACACCCCTATATGAAAGTGAAAGAAGAAGAACAAATGAAATTTACAATACTGGCTTCGGTCATCATTGTTGGAACACCGTTTCTAATTGATCGACTGCTGTTTCTGCTTATGCCGGGACTCCGGTTTTAAACATGACATATCATGGCCAAGGAAAAGTTAAATAACAACATACTGATCAAAAACAAACGGGCAACGTTCGATTACGAACTGCTCGAAACATTTACGGCCGGCATCGTACTGACCGGCACGGAGATCAAATCTCTCCGTCTGGGAAAAGCGAGTCTGGTCGACACGTACTGCTACGTCGAACGAGGCGAAGTATGGGTCAAGAACATGAATATCTCAGAATACTTCTACGGCACGTACAATAACCACGCGGCTCGTCGCGATCGCAAGCTGCTGCTGAACAAGAAAGAGATTCGCAAGCTCCAAGCAGCCGCAAAAGATAACGGCTTTACGATCATCCCTACCCGGCTCTTTATCAACGACCGGGGGCTGGCCAAGGTGGTCATCGCCCTTGCTAAGGGAAAAAAGGAATACGACAAGCGCCAATCCATCAAGGAGCGCGACGATAAACGTGAGATGAGCCGGGTGTTTATGAAGTAATGTATGGAAACGGTCGGGCAAAGAATAGGGAGGTGCATCAGGTCGGCCATGCCCAAAGCGTGCCGAACCTGCTTCTGGCTGCTGAAAATCATTCTGCCCGTGTCTCTGCTTGTGCGACTGCTCCAATATTCGGGTATACTGGCACAAGTATCGGTCTTCCTTGAACCGGCCTTTTCCTTCATCGGTCTGCCGGGCGAAACGGCCATCATCTTCCTGACAAGTGTTTTCACTCCGTTATACGCACCGATGACCCTGATTGCTTCCATGCCTTTGACCGTCCGTGAAGTTACCCTGATTGCACTGATGTGCCTTGTTTCACACAATCTTTTGGTCGAATGCGCCGTACAAAGTAAGACCGGCTCATCGTTCACGGGGATGTTTGTGCTGCGTGTGGGGATGAGCTTTGTAATCGCATTCGCTGTACATCGTATCATGCCGTATGAAGGATATGACACGATCGTTGGCTCAGCTGCCGATACCGGTGTATGCACCTCATTGACTGACGTATTCGTTCTCTGGATCAAAAGTTCGTTGTCGATTACCCTGTTATTTTTCGTGATCGTCTCGGCCCTGATGATTCTGCATTACATCCTCGAAGAGTTCAGGCTGCTGAAAAGCCTGTCGACAGCGATGGCGCCTGTAATGATACTTTTCGGACTTCCACGAAACTGTTCGTTTCTGTGGCTCGTAGGCAACATCGTGGGGTTAAGCTACGGCAGTGCTATTATGATGGAGCAGCTGGAGGCGAATAAGATTTCGCACCGCGATGGTAATCTATTGAACTACCACTTGGCCATTTCACATTCTCAGCTTGAAGACACCTTGATTTTCGCAGCAATCGGCGCCCCGTTTCTATGGGTCATGCTGACACGTATGGTCTTCGCGCTTCTCGTTGTATGGATCAAACGCCTGCTCACCCGTCTTCCCCGCTATCATTACGCAGATTTACCCATCAAAAAATAAACGGATGAAGAAAGATAGAAAAGAAAGAATAACACCCGAATGGATTCATTCTTTGAAAGAAAGCGAAATCTTTGTATTTGGCAGCAACCTGCAGGGTATGCACGCCGGTGGTGCGGCACGTATTGCCACGGAGAAGTTCGGTGCCATCCGGGGACAAGGCGCCGGATTACAAGGTCAAAGCTACGCCATCCCAACCATGCAGGGAAGTGTGGAGACCATCCAGCCGTATGTTGATGAATTTGTTGTTTTTGCCCAAGCGCACCCGGAACTGACTTTTCTTGTGACACCTGTCGGATGCGGCATCGCAGGATTCACAGCCGAAGAAATTGCGCCTTTGTTCCGAAAGGCGATCGATATTCTGAATATTTGGCTGCCCGCAGTCTTCTGGCAAGTGCTGGACACGGATGCTTAAAAATTGGTTATGCGTTCATAAAAAGCACAGAATCCTCCGAATACAATTTAAGTCGGAGAGAAATGAAAAAAGAAAAAGATACACAGTATAAACACAATCTAAATTGAAAAATAATGAAAAAGAAATGGAATATTTTATTTATATGGGCAACCTTGATGCTGAATGGAATATCAGCAGATGCCCACAATGCGAAATACTATATGTATATTCCCAATAAACAGAATGTTCCGGTTGGCGTTACGGTACCAACGGCTTTGGGTTTCGTCTTCATCCTAAAGTCAGACAAACATCCGGACTTTGCCACAGCAATCAATCGCTATTATCCGACGGCCTTCGAGCAAGCCTTCCCCAATGCAGTAACAGACTGGCTGAGGGATGTCTACCAAATTGAATGCGATAGCATCTATATGGAAAGCGACGGATTATACTCTGACAATCAGAAAAAAAACAAATACTCTATGCCATTCGACCGAATGATTACATCCCGTTTTAAAAAGATCGTACCGCTGATTACCAAATTAGGGACTCCACGTATCCCCGAAGATCCGACGGAGATAGAGGGATTCTATTTCCCACTGCTGAACGAAACAAACCGGTGGAACAACTTGAAAGAACGACACGAAGAAGGAAAGTGGACATACATATACCAATTGGAAGGCGATACGCTTATTGACGGACGGAAATACCGAAAACTTTATCATACAGTTGATAAACAAGCGAAAAATTGGCATAAACGAGGATATTTGTACGAAGATATCGGACAAAAAAAAGTATGGTACCGCCCGGCATGGGGAGATCGGGATGGGTTGCTGTACAATTTCGATGTAGCCGAAAAAGATACTTTTTATACGATGGGAAGAATATTCTATTCACTGGAAACTCCTAATACAGTGGATTGGAACTACGACTCCATCCGCCACATTGTAAAAAAGGTGGATACGGTTAAAATCAGTCATAAGGATCATCGGCGAATAACCCTCGAATCAACTCTTATCACTCCATTAGGCTCGTATCATCGATCATTTGAAAACGTATGGATAGAAGGAATCGGCAGTACAAATGGGCTTTTCAGTCTATACGTGTATTTGCCCGGCTCTCCCAGCGAGGAACTGTTGGCCTTCTATCAAGACGATAAGCTGATTTATCAATCACCGAAATACGACAATGTATTTATCTGGGAAACAGTCGAAAACAAACTGATCAGGAATGATACGCAGGTATTCGTATTGCCCGATGGGCGTACGCTACATATCGGGGACGAAGGAACAAATCGTTCGGTGAGGGTATATTCCATGCATGGAACGGAAGTTTTCCGGCAAACTGTCGCGCCTTATACCACAACCCTTGCGCTACCTGCGATTCCCTCCGGTGTATATATCATAACTGTCCGATCAGAAGGAAAAAGTATATCACAAAAAATAGTTGTAAAATAATATGCTTCTACAGATAAACAGAAGCGAGCCTGGCTGTAGCGATATATCGGATCGCTAACGTACGTAGTGAATCATTGCATGTGAGGGAGGCGGCTACCATTGAAAAACTATGCCGTTTCCCCACAAAAAAAACAAAAAACACGCAGGGATAAAAAAAACGTTATCTTTGCGTTAACAAACATTCAAATGCTATGTATAATAAACTGAACGACACCATCACACGCTTGATGGGGCTACGCTATCGGTCACATCCGTGGCACGGCATCGAAGTGGGAAAAGAAGCGCCGCAAATTGTCACGGCTTTTATTGAAATGGTACCAACCGACACCGTCAAGTATGAATTAGACAAAGTGAATGGGTTTCTCTGCATCGACCGTCCACAGCGCTATTCGAGCGTAGTCCCGGCGCTCTATGGGTTTATCCCGCAGAGTTATTGCGGCGAGTCGTTCGCCCAACACTGCATGGAACAGATTAAACGCGAAAATATCTCCGGCGACCGCGACCCGCTCGACATCTGCATCCTGACCGAGAAAAATATTGCACACGGCGATATCATCGCCTCGGCACGCCCCATCGGCGGACTGAGGATGTTGGACGGATCGGAAGCCGATGACAAAATCATCGCTGTACTTAAAAATGACGCAACGTACAGCAATTACAATGACATCAACGAACTGCCCGACGTCGTTACGGAACGGCTCAAACACTACTTCCTGACGTATAAAGACATGCCGGGCGAGAAAAGAAGGGTCGAGATTACACATACCTACGGACGTGAGGAAGCCTGCGAGGTCATTCGGCACTGCCTCAACGACTACAAAAGCTTTCTTGAAGAGATGCACGACGTGCTGGGATAATTATGACATACGACTGACTATCGTGTCAACCTACGCTGCATCAGCATCAAAAATAGGTTGGCAATGAGCGTGATCCCAATCTGGATATGTAGCGCATTGGCGTTCTCTCCATAGAAGTATTTCAGGGGAAAGACCTGCGGGTAGCCGGGAGAATCATTCGCTATTGCTCACAAGACAAAAGTTCCATATATTTGTACCCTGTGGTCAACAAATAAAAAAAATAAAATGCAGAATGACATGAAGAAGTGGATTATGTTAATGTGTGCGTTCGTTTGCAGTCAAGCCATGGCGCAAGATGACTTCGAGTCGCTCGGAGGGGTACGTTTGGGTATGACGGACAATGAAGCGGAACAGGTTATGGCAGCGAACGGCATGAAGCAAACAGTCACGAAAGGACATCGTGTCTTTTATGAAGGAAACGAGGTAGAACTTTACGGCGTCTTTTTCAACAAGGCGTGTATCGAATATATCGAAGGTGAGGTGAGCCGAGTGACCTTCAGTCTGTTTACACCTCGCAATGGAAACACGAGCGGTGCAATGGTAGAATATGAAGACGGCAAGATCAGTCAGGTCAGAATCGATCCGTTCGGGAGGGCATCGGGCAGCACGGTCCGCAAGCTCTTCCGCATGTTGCACGAACGCCTCAGACGCGTATCGAGCAAGGTGAGCGACGAAAGCATCCGTTACCACTATCGTTACACATTCCGGACGGCTGACGGCACACAATATGTACGCGCCTTCATCGAGGAAGCTGTGCAGGGCAAAGAAGGCTATCATCTTTATCTTTCGTGTGACCGGAATAAGCATTATAAATAATCACAGGATAAACAGCACTCAAACAATGAATAAAATTAAATGAATCTCCGTATATTTACCTAAAACAATTATCTTTGCAAAAAAAAATAAGGCAATGACACTGATCGATTTTCTAACTCACTTTCCGGACGAGGAAAGTTGCAAGCAAAAGTTTAAGGCCTATCGCGACCAGGTTGGCGTGGTTTGTCCCAAATGTGGCGGGAGTTCTCATTATTGGAAAAAGGATAAGGAACAATACGAGTGTAAACACTGTAAAACACGCATCACGCTTAAGAGTGGCACCGTTATGCACAAATCGAAACTTCCATTTCGTTACTGGTTTATAGCCATGCATTTGCTCACGTCAACGAAAAAGACCTTTTCGGCCAAAGAGATTCAGCGTCAATTGGGTCATAATCGCTACCATCCCATTTGGCACATGGTTCACAAACTTCGTCAGGTCATGGGTAGAAGAGACGATGAGTATGTACTGGCAGGACGCATTGAACTGGACGAAGGTTATTTTTCCACAGAGTCCCCCGAAGCGGAAAAAGATAAGCCCTTGAAACGGGGACGTGGCAGCCAAAGAAAAAGCAAAGTGCTGGTTATGGCGGAAAGTGAAATGGTTGCATCGCCCGCAAGAGGTCAAAAACCCCGCAGTGTTGGCTATTTGAAAATGAAAGTAATCGATGACTTGAAGAAAGAAACGATCAATAAGGCGGTTAAGGAGTTAGCCTCAGGTGTACAGGAAGTTGACACGGATCATTCTACCTCTTATGTGGAATTGAAAGACTTTGTACCTAGACACAACTCTCAGGTGATTCCCAAAGAGAAGGTGGGGGAAGCCTTGCCTTGGGTTCATATCGCCATCAGCAATGCCAAGAGACAGTTGATAAATACGTTCCATGACATCAAGCCCGAATTCTTACAAAATTATCTCGATGAATTCTGTTATAAGTTTAATCGAAGATACTGGGGAGAAGCCCTCTTTGGAAGATTGCTCGTAGCTTGCGTAACCTATAAAAATGAGTTTAGGTATAAATACGGATAATCATTTAAAATTATTAAACATTTTACTCTTCCGGTACGACGCATATAATAATCCATATCCTTCATCGTTTACTAACGTAGTGATACAGACGATAAGCTATGAATAATTTATATGAGTCGCGCCGGGATTTGAAATATGCTTTCATCATCGGAGCCATACTTATTGCCATCGTGTCGGTCGTGGTGTCCGATATGCTGATTCGAAAACTGGCGCGCGAAGAACGCGTACGGATGGAAATATGGACGGAAGCGTACCGCGTACTGACCACGGAAAATACGGATCAAAACCTGATGGTCGTCTTGCGTATCATCGAAAGCAACACCTCCATCCCCGTCATCTTGTGCGACGATGCCGGAAATATCCTCAGTCACCGTAATATCGATGTGCGTGGCAACGACGAAGACGCTTTTCTTAAACGAAAAGTCACCGAATTTCAGTCAAAAAATCCTCCCCTCGCCGTCGAGATCGGTCCAAACTCATACCAGTACCTCTATTACGACGATTCCATCCTCCTCAAACGGCTCTTAATGTATCCTTATGTTCAGCTCTCGGTCGTCTTTATCTTTATCCTGATCGCTTTTCTGGCATTAGCCAGCACGAAAAAAGCTGAACAAAACAAAGTGTGGGTCGGCCTCTCGAAAGAAACGGCGCACCAGCTCGGCACTCCTATCTCATCCTTGATCGCATGGATCGAATACCTCAAAACCAAAGAGGTGGACGGCACCTACCTGCATGAAATGGAAAAAGATGTGAAACGGCTCGAAGTAATTGCCGACCGCTTCTCGAAAATCGGATCTGACCCTGCGCTTAAACTGCTCAACGTGAACGAAGCCATCCGCTCGGCCTGCGACTATATGAGCACACGTATCTCATCGAAGATACGCATCGAGACCCTATTGTCCGATCAGTCGCTGTTCGTCATGATGAACGAGTCTCTCTTCTCATGGGTGATTGAAAACCTGACGAAGAACGCCGTCGATGCCATGGAAGGACAAGGAACGATCACTATCTGCACAGGCAGCCGCAAGCAACGTGTCTGGATCGATGTGACCGACACGGGTAAAGGTATCCCAAAATCGCGCTTTCAGACCATCTTCAACCCCGGTTATACGACTAAAAAACGAGGTTGGGGATTAGGCTTGTCGCTCGTTCGCCGGATCGTAGAAACAACGCCCGGCAGCGAAATCTACGTAAAGTCATCCGAAATCGGCAAAGGCACAACGTTCCGCATCGAAATGCGTCTCCGTTCCCCCTCGAAATAAGGAATGATGCTCGGTCAATCATATTCCGTGCCATAGTAAATCCGCATAAAAGCATTACAAGCGGTTTGTACATATGCCCGATATGTTATATATTTGCAGTGAATCATCCGTAACATATCAAGGAAATAAACAAATAACATGAGAGACGATGCATACATTGAAAATCTATTCAGAAAAATAGCCGTTCATGACAGTCGCGAGGCTTTCAAGGAACTGTTTTTTGAATTTTATCCTGCTCTGTGCATCTTTGCACAACGTTACGTAAATGATCCGGAGACTTCGGAAGACATCGTGCAAGAGACATTTCTGAAAATCTGGAAAAATAGGAAAACAATCGATATCCGGCTCTCTTTTCGCAATTTCCTGCTTACCAGCGTTCGTAACAGTTGCACGGATTATCTGCGCAAAGAATCGATTACAACCAAATATACCACCGATCAAGTTGAGTTGCCCTCTGTCTCCATGTCACCGGAAGACTTCTATACGTTAAGCGAACTCGAAACTCTCCTCCGCCAAGCATTGGAAAAGTTATCGAGCGATGTCCGCGAAGTATTTGAAATGAACCGCTTCAACGGACTGACGTATCGCGAGATCGCCACACGGCTCGAACTCTCCCCGAAGACCATCGAAGCCCGTATGAGCAAAGCCCTGAAAACCTTGCGCCATGAGTTGAAAGACTATTTTCCGCTGCTGCTTCTGCTCTGTACGCATATAGATGCCATGGGGAATCTCTCTCCGGGATAATTGGGTTAAGTTTATTTAAACAATGACAATAGGAAAATTTGTAATTTCAACCCGAAAGAACAGTGAATTTCGGTTTAATCCGAAAGCTACGAACGGACAAGTAATTGGCAGTAGTCAAATGTACGAAAGTGAAACCTCTTGTGATAACGGTATCAAATCGGTACAAAAGAACACTCCCGATGCAGCTATCGATGACCAAACATGTGTAAAACCTCACATATACGCTCGTTTGTCACCTTCCGGGAATAATCGCCTTCATCGGTATTGAGCAGGATATAGGCGGCACGATAGGTTTGGGACTTGTGAGAGCCTTTGTTTACTATCGCTTCCAATTCTTCCACTTCTTGCTTGCTTAATTTATATGGTGTATCGTATCATGACTTTTTGAGACAAACTTACAAATAATATACGTCATATCAAAATTTACACAACACTAGAATAATCGACAAAATTTATCAATCCGTAAATTCAAATAGCCAATGCAACTATTCTAAGGATGTAGGAAGGAGCTGATTCTTTTCGGGACATTGAAGATAGGAAAATAGCCCCCTCGAAAAGAACAATAAAAGAGCTATCCAGAGTTTAGTAGCTCCACACAAAGGAAAAAATACAAAAGAACTCTCTAAAATCGTTTACAGTATGCTATTGCCATACAAAAAACATGTGCACACCATCACTGTAGATAACAGTAGCGAGTTTGCGGATTATCAAAATTTAGCCAAGGAACTACTACATACACATTTATTTCCCCATCCCCTCCTTGTGCTTCTTAGAAAAAAGGGCTGATCGAGAACACAAACAAGTTTATCAGACAGCACGTCCCACAAAAAGCAAATCTTAACAAACCCAATAACAAAAAAATCAATGAAATACAATATAAAATTAACAACAAGTCAAAATACAAGTTCCATTTTTATCCCCCAAAAGAAATCTTTTTCTTAAATTTGAAGCAAAAAATTACATCCGTCAGTTAAAATCGGGAACATAAACAGTTAATAATCAAGAAACATAAAATCAATCTTAAAACATTATCAAATGAAAACTTTTTTCTTTTTTATTCATGCGCTTGCTCAGAGCAATGCTATTCAGTTTAGAGCTGATGAGACCCTCCCCTTAGAGCAGCAAACATCTCCAGATTACACAACGTATGTCTTAATTCTGATCGGAATTATTTTCGTGGGTTATTTTATCGTGACTAAACGGCGTATGTTTGAGTTTATTTTCCGTGCCGCCACAGGAAAATTCAATGTGACCTCCAACAATCCTCTGAGTATTGATAAACAACGCTCTATATTACTTGGAGCCGTCTATTCGTCACAACAGCATGCACGTCTCGACACCCTTAAACTTCATATCGAAAGCGATCGACGCAATATAATCCTCAAAGAATGGTGGGGAATTCAAAATACAGATGACGCATTGGAAACGCTCGACCGCCTGCGGGATGTGGGGCATCGTTATTTCTTCCCTCCCGTAGTCGAAGCAATGAAACAAGCCAGTGACCAGGCAAAAGAAGATATACTTCTTGCTCATTTCAAGACATCCGAAGAATTGGAACGTGCCGTTCTTTTTTTGAATAATTTACAAGAGGCCCTGGAAACGATGAAAAAAGAAGGGACCATCACGGATATGGAGGATCTGGCACGAATCGGTGTGGCAGGTTGGGATGTGGCTCGATTGTCATTCATTACCCGTGCTTGTTACGATGCCGAATATATTGATGAGGAAACGGCATGGGGTTATTTACAAGCAGCCGATCAACTCGCTCATGCAACACTCGGATCGTGGAAGGCTTTAGGTGATAGTTATGTCGTAGGTCGATACTTCTGGGGCGGGGTAGACGAAGCCAGTTCACTGATTCATCTATATGCAAAAGAACTTTCCGAAAAACCTCAAAGTCCTTGGAAACGGATTGCGTTCAAAACTGTATAGCCGACGTGTTTGGGAAGGGGTGTCTATCGAAAGGCTTATTTCCCTCTTAAACACATCCGATATTTTTCCGTATCTTTGTGCCTCATGGGAAAAAACAAATTACAAAAGTTTGCGGAGATGGAAGCGTTACCGAACGTCTTTCAGTATCCGTATGCAGTGTTGCAGGCCCAGGGAGGCTGTCCGCTGAAAGGCCATTGGCACGCGGAAGTATTTAAAAACGAACGCCCCATCGTTCTCGAACTTGGGTGCGGACGCGGCGAGTACACGGTTGGACTGGGACGCCTTTTCCCCGATAAAAACTTTATCGGAATCGATATCAAAGGCGCACGCATGTGGGCTGGTGCCAAGGAAGCTTTCGATACCGAAATGAAGAATGTTGCCTTTTTGCGCACCGAGATCGAACGGATCAGTCATTTCTTCACCCCCGGCGAGGTCGCTGAATTATGGCTCACCTTCCCCGACCCACAGATGAAGAAAGTGAACAAACGGCTTACAAGCACGCGTTTCATGCGTATGTACAGCGAAATACTTCGTACCGACGGTCTCATTCATCTCAAAACGGACAGTCATTTTATGTTCACCTACACGACTGAGATGATAAAGTCTAATGACTTACCTGTCCAGGCATGCACGGACGATCTTTATCATTCGGGCGCTGCCGACGATATCCTGTCCATCCGGACATATTACGAACAACAGTGGATTGAACGGGGGTTGAATATCAAATATCTCCGCTTCGTCTGCCAGCCGCGCGAAACGTGGATCGAACCTGACGTAGACATTGAACCCGACGCCTACCGCAGCTACAACAGAAGCCGGCGCGGAGGCTCACAAACGTATAAATAAAACAACCTATATGACACTTTATCCGAAATTAATTCTGGAAGCGCTCGAAAAGGTGCGCTACCCGGGCACCGGCAAGAACTTGGTCGAAGCCGGAATGGTCGAAGACAACATACGCATCGAAGGCTCCAAAGTATCGTTTACACTCATCTTTGAGAAACCGAACGATCCGTTTATCCAATCCGTTGTAAAAGCGGCCGAAACATCGATTCTCACCTACATCTCTCCCGAGATCGACATTAAAGGAAATATCTCCGTTAAAGCCCTGCAGGAAAAACGTCCGGAGCCTGACAAGCTACTTCCCGACGTAAAAAATATCATCGCCGTAGCCTCCGGAAAAGGCGGAGTAGGCAAGAGCACCGTCTCGGCCAATCTCGCGGTAGCGCTAGCCGCCGAAGGATACAGCGTTGGACTGCTGGATGCCGATATTTTCGGGCCATCACAACCCAAGATGTTTAACGTCGAAGACGCTCGTCCGACACTCGAAAAAATAGGAGGCCGTGATCTGATATGCCCGGCCGAGAATTACGGCGTAAAACTGCTCTCTATCGGCTTTTTCGTCGACCGTAATAACGCCGTGCTGTGGCGTGGCGCCATGGCCTGTAATGCACTCAAACAACTGATTGCCGACGCCAACTGGGGCGCACTCGATTATCTGTTGATCGACCTCCCGCCGGGCACAAGCGATATTCACCTGACACTCGTGCAGACACTTGCCATTACAGGCGCCGTCGTTGTGAGCACCCCTCAGCAAGTCGCTCTAGCCGACGCACGCAAAGGAATCAGCATGTTTCTAGGCGAGAAGGTGAATGTTCCCGTATTAGGTCTTATTGAGAATATGGCATGGTTTACCCCGGCCGAACTGCCGGAAAACCGATATTACATCTTCGGAAAGGAAGGATGCAAACAGCTGGCCGAAGAGCTGAACGTACCGCTACTCGGACAGATTCCGCTCGTACAAAGCATCTGCGAAAGCGGAGACTCCGGCGCACCGGCCGCCTTGAACCCCGATACAATCACGGGGGCCGCATTCCGTCAACTGGCGGCAAACGTCGTAGAGCGGATCGAATATCGGCATAAACATTTGGCACCGACCCGGCGGGTCATCATCCAATCGTAAAATAAACCCAGATTACGCAATAGAAGAAATAAGAATGAATTTAATTCAGGCCTTCAGCCCTCCGAACAAGGTCCGGATGTCGATACCCCACCCTTGCGGGATAGGGCTGAAATAATTCGGGCTTTCAGCCCTTTCGGACAATGGTTAATGGTTATGCGTGGTACACGCCGAATCATGTACCCGGCAAATAACCACTAATCATTGACAATTAACCATTGAAAAACAGCCCTGAAAGGGAGAGATAATTCAGCCCAATGCGGAGCGGAAGCGAAGCGTTGGGGAAAAAGCAATATCCCCGTTGGGAGGGCTGTAAGCCTGACGTAACCATTGTCGTACATTCGCACATCCATTATTAATGGTAAACGCCGAACAATCTATCGCGTAATTTGGAATAAACCGTAGGGATAGGAACAAAAAAAAGAGGCTGCGTTGCAAAAAAATGTTGACGCAGCCTCTTTTTTTTTGTATCTGATTCCTCAAGCTTTCAGCCCGCACGGTCGGCAACGGCTTTTCTCCCCTCTTCCTTCTCAGGCTTGGGAGCGCTCAATGTCTGACGGTACAACGCCTCATTAGCCAGCACTTCCAACGCTTTCTGCAAGGCCTTGTCGCCTTTCAGGTTCTCGATAAGTTCCCCCTCCTGATAATAATACCGCTTGACAATCTCGGTTGTAATAAGTTTTTTGATATCTTCCTTATACCGTTCGAGGTCACGATCCAAATCAGGCTTGAGTTGAGCTTCGAGCGCCGCAAAAACCGTTGTATCTTCAGATAAATACCCTTCAAACTCAGCCACCTCTTTGAGGTTCTTTAAGGCCTTCTCGCTCTGCCGGTCGTACGTAAACTTCGCATCTTTCAAGCGTTGCTTGAAGACTTCGTAATCAACGTCCGGATAAACGAACTCTTCAGCCGGTGCGATCGTCGGATGCGCCTGCACCCAATCGGTGACGTAGTCAAACAACGTAAAGTCGTTCAATAAATAATACAGCATGGTTGGTGTTTTCTTCTCCTCCACTTCAAAATCAGGGCGAACACCTCCACCGTCGCGTACGGGACGCCCTTTCGAAGTATAAAAAACAGATGTCAAGCTGTCTGGAATAGCCGAGACACTCCCGTCGGTATGGCGATGGGCATAGTCCATGTGCTGAACACATCGTCCGCTGGGAATATAATATTTACTCATTGTTACTTTAACATTACCGTCGTAAGGCAAGTTGCGTGTCGATTGGACGAGTCCTTTCCCGAACGATCGGTTGCCCACCAGCACCGCGCGATCCATATCCTGCAACGCCCCGCTGACGATCTCGGCTGCCGAAGCCGAACTTCCGTTAATGAGCACCACCATGGGAATGACCGTATCGATCGGATCGACTGTAGTGCGATACGTGCGATCCCACTGTTTGATTTTGCCTCGCGTCGAAAGGACCTCCCGCCCCTTCGGCACGAAATAATTCACGATCTGAACGGCACTGGGCAGCAACCCTCCGCCATTATCGCGCAGGTCGAGAATCAACGAGGTAATCTGATGACGATTTTTCAGGTCTTCAAAAGCCTCTTTCACCTCCTGCGCACTCTTTTCCTTGAACCCGTCAAGGTAGATGTATCCCGTGTGATCACCATAAACACCGTAATGCACAACTTGTTTAAGCATCACTTGTTTACGTATCACTTCGAATTTACGCGGTTTCTTTTCGCCCGGACGCTGAATTTTCAATACCACCTTCGAGTTGGGAACGCCTTTGAGCAATTCGCTTACCTTCTCGCTAGTGGCCTTCGTAACGTCTGCCGTATCAATGCCCAGAATCCGGTCACCGGCCTTGAGTCCGGCCAGAGCCGCAGGCATCCCTTCGAACGGTTCGGTGATGATTACTCCCCCGTCACGCGAACGGATATAAGCCCCTACTCCGCCGTATTCACCGGTGATCAACATTTTCATATTGTCCATCTCCTGCTCGGGAAAGTATTCCGTGTACGGGTCCAGACCTTTCAACATGGCATCGATGCCACGTCTCACCATCTTATCGACCTCGACCGAGTCAACGTAAAACATATCAACTTCTTTCACAAGTGCATTGAGAATCTCCAACTGTTTACTAACCTCAAAACGGTTACCCTGCTGAGCGTCGAGTCCGTAAACTCCTCCCAATGCCAGCAAAAGGGAAAGGAGCAGTATATTTTTTAATCGTGACATGTACTGTTGTGTATATTATAAATGTATAAGGATGCAAAAGTAGGCATTTTCGCTACGCCTATGATATGATCTCACTTACTTTTAACTTTATTTGTTGCCAACGATCGGCCGGGATTTGCGGCCCGACGGTTTCAACCACATGAGAGGCCATCACGGCACCAATCGAAGCCATCTGCTTCAATGAGAGTCCTTGCGAATACCCGTACAAGAATCCGGCGGCAAAGTTATCGCCCGCTCCGGTTGTATCGACAGGTGCATGACTTAAGGCCGGTACATGTACTGTTTCGCCCTGATGTCCGGCCAATGCTCCGTCTCTCCCGATGGTCACTACCGAATATTCAACCTCTTTCATGATCTCACGAATGGCCTCAGCCGGAGCAAGGCCGGTATAAGCCTCGGCTTCGCTATCATTCGAGAAAAGAATATCTACATATTCGGGAATGACCTGATGCAACATCTCATGAAACCCGTGAACGATATTAAAGTTCGACAGATCAAGCGCAATTTTCAGTCCCAGCTTCTTTGCGCGACGCAGGATCGGATGAAACAGTTGCTCGTTCGAGATCAGATAACCCTCCATATAAAGACAGTCATACATACGTAATACGTCATCTGTAATCTCTTCGGCCGTCAATGTGGCTGCGGGACCGAGAAAAGTCGCCATCGTCCGTTCGCTGTCGGGCGACATCAACACCGTGCAGCATCCCGATATACCGTCCGTTTGCACGATATGCGGTGTCACACCGGCATCGTGTATCGCCGTTGTATAAAAACGGCCGTTCGCATCCGAGCCTACTTTACCTATATAACCGACCGAAGCGCCTAACAATGCAAGCGCACGCATCGTATTACATACCGAGCCGCCCGGAGCCTCCGAACGTTCCAGTCCCGACTGTTCACGCTGAATCGATCGCATCGTTGCTTCGTCGATCAAATCCATCGCTCCTTTCTTCATCCCGATAGTTTCCAGCGTTGTATCACTCTCCAGACGCAACAAAACGTCGAGTAATGCATTCCCAATTCCAATAATTTTCATCTACTCAAAAAAATTTTTGCACAAATATATTGCATATTTCGAAAATAGCCGTATCTTTGCACCGCAATTTTAAGAGAACAACACTCTTCCTTAGCTCAGTTGGTTAGAGCATCTGACTGTTAATCAGAGGGTCCTTGGTTCAAGTCCAAGAGGAAGAGCAAACGAGAGGGTGTGTTAAGACGCAATATGTTTTGGCACACCCTCTTCAGGTATGTAAGAAAGGATAAAATTCGGGGGCGTTACGGAATAAATTATCCCCATTATTGGGGATTTGAGCATACGGCTGGGGATGCTATCTTTGCAATCTGATTATAAAAGCCATGCGTGGATATATTATTGGGGTTATCATATGGTGCTCGGTCTGTACACAGGGTTTGTTCGGCCAGACGTTCACAATAACAGGTAAAATACTGAACAGCAAAAGTAAAGAGGGGGTGGGTTTTGCTGCCGTCTCGTTTGCGGATAATCGGTTGTGGACAGTGGCCGACGAGGCGGGACGATTCGTACTGAGAGATGTTCCCGGCGGCAAGACTGTATTGCTGGTTCATTGCCTCGGGTACGTCACAAAATCGTTCGATATCGAAGTCAAAAACGATATGCCGGAGCTTGTATTTCTGCTCGCGGAAGAGAATCTGGCGCTCGACGAAGTTGTAGTCACGGCGCGCCAGAAACCTCGCGAGTTGACAACATCCTATACCATTGACCGTACGACGTTGGACCATGCACAGATAACGAATGTGGCCGACATCCTCTCGTTACTGCCAGGTGGAAAAACACCTATAAATCAAAAACTTACAAAAGATCAACGTTTTGTATTACGGGCATATGGAGGCGAGAAAGGGAACGCTTCGTTCGGAACGGCCGTCGAGGTCGACGGAGTGCGGCTGCAAAACAACGCAGCCTTCGACGAGACGAGAGGAGTCGATGTGCGGAGCGTCAGCTCAACGAATATCGAATCGGTCGAAATCGTCACGGGTATCCCGTCGGTCGAGCATGGCGACTTAACGAATGGATTAGTGAAAATCCACACGCGCAAAGGGAAGACGCCGCTGACAGTCGATCTATCGACCTCGCCCGTAAACAAACAGGTAGCCGTCAGCAAGGGCTTTTCGCTCGGCAGGGATGCAGGCACGCTCAACACAAGCTTCGAGCATACGAAATCCGTTTCCGACCCGGCTTCTCCATACACATCGTACACACGCAATGTGTTTACGACGAACTATTCACATACGCTAAACAAAAGCCGGGGAATGCCACTCTCATTCGATCTGGGGCTAGCGGCCAATATCGGCGGCTACGATTCAAAAGCCGACCCCGATGCTTTCAAAGAGACATACACGCATATGCAAAATAACAGTCTGCGAGGGAGTGTAAGCGCCAAATGGCTGCTTAACAAGGCATGGATCACGAATTTGGAGTTCTCCGGATCGGTCAGTTATTCCGACCGGCTATCGAAGTTAAACACGAACAGAAGCAGTTCGTCGTCGCAAGCCTCTCTCCATTCGTTGGAACAAGGATATTTCATCGCAACGAACTATGACGAAAACCCGGATGCTCCCGTCCTCCTGCTTCCGCGCGGTTACTGGTACGTGTTACAATATCACGACAGCAAGCCCGTTCACTACGCAGGTAAGATCAAAGCCGACTGGCAGCATCTGTTCGGCTCCCTCTCGCACAAACTCATAGCCGGTGCCGAACTGAGTAGCAGCAGTAATAAAGGGCGGGGCGTTTACTACAACGATCTGCGCTATGCCCCGACATGGCGTCCGTACCGTTACAATGAAAAACCGTCCGTGAATAACATTGCCTGGTACATCGAAGACAAACTGAGCCTGCCCCTCAGGCAGAACGCCTCGCTGCTTGAAGTAACGGCCGGCATACGCACGGACATGACGATGATCCGCTCTTCAGCCTACGGTACCGTACAGAGCATCTCGCCCAGAGTCAATGCCAAGTGCACCTTGCGCAAAAATGCAGACGGCATGCTCAGCGACTTCAGCCTCTACGCAGGATGGGGAAAGTCCGTCAAACTCCCCTCGCACGAAGTGCTTTATCCCAGACCGACGTATTCCGACGATCTGGCTTTCGCCCCCGGCGCCATGGCCGACGGCAGCACGTTTTATGCCTACTACACCACCCGGACACTGCCTCGCCACAACCCCAACCTGCGCTGGCAGCATAACGAACAGTATGAATTCCGTACAGAGCTTTCCATCAGCGGTGTAAAGGTTCATCTTTCCTTCTTCCGAAGCCAAACCGTCGATCCGTATATCTGTACCCTCGAACATACGCCTTACTCTTATCGGCTGACCGATCAAAAAGCGCTTGAACAGAGCACCATTCCGTTACAAAACAGACAATATACGATCGACAGGGAGACGGGGCTCGTCACCGTCTCGGACAAGACCGGCGCACACAGCAGTCATGCGCTCGAATATACGACACGCGATACGTATAAGACCAACTACGTCTATCGGAACGGATCGCCCATCGAGCGAAACGGCATCGAATGGAAAGTCGAATTCCCACGCATCCCCTCTGTCAGAACAAGGTTTCTCCTCGATGGAAATTACTATCGCTACAAAGGAGTAGACGAAACGCTGATCGCATCAGTTCCCGCACAGTCCATGACGGACAATACCCCGTTCAGGTACATCGGCTATTACGTCGGCTCGTCGACCACCGCCACTTCGTACCGCACTGGAGGCAGCATTGTATCAACTATTCAGTCGGCGTCTCCTTCCGTCTCGAACGGGGGAATCTCCGAAGAAGTGAACCTGAACGTTACGACCGAAACGCATATCCCCGCGATCCGAATGATCTTTACCGTAAAACTCGAAGCGTCGTTATATCAATACAGTCGCCGGCTCAGTCAATACAAGGGGCGAAACTACGGCTTCGTAATGAGCAAACCGGAGCATCTTTCAGGCGAAGATACCGATATTTATCAGGGGGATGTCTATGTAGGTACTTATCCGCTGTATTACTCGACGTGGGAAGATCCCGATACGAAGATTCCTTTTGCCGAGAAATTTGCATGGGCGAAAGAAAACGACAAAGAATTATACACCGAATTGGCCAAAATGGTACTCAAATCGCCAACAAATTATTTTTTCAATCCGAACCGGATATCGCCGTACTTTTCTGCAAATATCCAAATTACGAAAGAAATCGGCAAATTTGCAACCATCTCCTTCTATGCCCACAATTTTTTCAACAACATGGGAAAAGTAAAGTTCTCGGAGAATCATATGGAGACCTCTTTATATGAAAGCGGGTTCATTCCGCAATTCACCTACGGACTGTCGCTGCGACTGAAACTATAACGAATATGATCTTAATTTTATATGTATAACTAATTAAAAAACAAGGTAAGATGAAGAAGATTTTTTATTTGATGATCAGTGCGCTGATTTTGTGCACGTCATGCAAGGATGATGAGAAAGATTTCCAAACCTTTGGAGTCAAAATCCAACTGGCTTATCCGCAAGGAAGCCCGTTTAAGCCCACCGAAGGCATAGAAGTAACCCTGACCGACATCAAAGGCTCGGCCTTGAAAGAAAAAACCGACAAGACAGGAACGGCCTCGTTTAACGTACCTTCCGGCGTTTATAAGGCATCGGCAACCGATACGCGTCAAAGCGGCGGCCATTCGTATATCTATAGCGGAATCACGGAAGAATTCACGATCTCGGCAGCTACATCGGCCAACCTGTTTGTGCTAAACCTTTCGGAGTCAAAGAAAGGACAGGTCGTAATCAAAGAGCTGTATATCTCAGGATGTCCTAAGGACGACGGGTCGGGAAACTTCAGTATGGATCAATATGTGATTCTATACAACAATTCCGCCCAACCGGCCAGCCTCGACAATCTATGCCTCGGGATGACATTCCCTGTGGCGAACTCCTTTACTCCCAATCAGGACTATAAAGGTGGTAAACTGTTCTATGAAAGCGAAGGATGGGTTCCTGCAGGCAACGGAATCTGGTATTTCCCAAAAAACGTAACGATCGAGCCGGGCAAGCAAATCCTGATTGCCTTAAACGGCGCGATCGATCATACAAAGACATATACGAAGTCGGTCGACCTCAGCAAGCCGGAATACTACTGTGCATACGATATTTCCGTATACGACAACACCTTTTACTATCCGGCACCTTCGGCCGCTATTCCGAGTTCGCATTATCTCTCGGCCGTAAAATACGGAATGGGTAATGGTTGGCCGCTGAGCAATACAAGCCCTGCCTTCTTTATTTTCACCACAAAAGACGTCACTCCTGCGGCCTTTGCCAACGATAAGAACAACCTCAATTACTACCAAGGCAAAATAACTCCGGTCTATGCACGTCTGAAAATAAAAGACGAGTGGGTGCTCGACGGCATCGAAGTATTCAAAGTCGGTCAAAAAAACAATCAAAAGCGTCTGACGGCAAAAGTAGATGCCGGATACGTCAATCACCAAAACGCGAAGGGCTATACGCTGTATCGCAACGTCGATCCGGATGCTACGAAGGCCGTGCCGGGCAATGAAGCGAAACTCGTATATAAATACGACAAAGGCACCGAAATCGACGGCAAGGCCAGCACCGACCCGAGCGGTATCGATGCCGAGGCATCGCTCAAGAAAGGGGCACGTATCATCTATATGGACAGCAACAACTCGACGAAAGACTTTCACCAGCGCCGGCAGTCTTCGTTGAAAGACTAATCGCGGAAGAGACACATGATAGACCGTATGCAGAAACGATTTTATATACGCATGCTGATGTGGATAGGCGGAGTGTTAAGCTCCGCCTGCATCGCAGCGCAAGACACGACGGGATACCCCGGACGGATCGATTACGGTTATATCAAACGTTCCGATGCGCGGCTTACCGGATACAATGCAACGGGTATCCGGTACCTGCCCGTCGGAAAGATGGCGGTGGCCGATGTCTTTGCCACAAAGGAAAACGGTGGGTTTATCAATTATCATCAGTCGGACGACAGCTACACGCTCGGCGCACAGACCGAGTCGTTCTTCCGTCTTTCGTCGCGCATCGTCTTCTTCGGAGGCATATGCTACCGGTATTTCACAGGCAAAGCTATGGGGGGGTCGGCCTTTATCGATCCTTACGAACAACCTTTCGACATTGTGGAATACACCGATACGACACGCGGCGTCAAAAACCTCGAAACGTACCGTTTGGCCGGAGCGATCAGCACCGACCTGACCCATCGGGTGACACTAAGCGCGAAGGTAGATTATCATGCCGCCAATTACGCCAAACAAAAAGACCTGCGCCATAAGAACAGGCTGCTCGACATGTCGGTCACAGCCGGAGCTTCATGGCGTCTTCACGAAACGGTCGAGCTCGGAGCCAATTATTTCTATCGTCGCAGTGTAGAAGGACTTAATTTCAACGTATATGGCACAACCGACAAACGATATTACTCTCTGATCAGCTATGGCGCGTTTTTCGGCGCCGTCGAAGAATTCGGAGAAACCGGCTACACCCAAAAGAATGACAATCCCCCCATGTATAACCGTTATCATGGAGCTTCGGTACAACTGCATATCAATCGCTCGGCCGATTTTCGGATGTCTCACGAACTGACGTACAAGCAGCGTGAAGGCGGGTATGGCAGAAAGGCTTCGGCAAAGGTGCTGCACAGCCGACATCATTCGGATATCTGCGAGTACAACGGGGCATTTCTGCTGAAAAGAGGTTCCGCCCATCACCGCCTCGACTTACATCTCGAAAACGAAAGTCTCGAGAACCTCGAAAACGTCTACAAACATGAAAGTCGGCCGGGCGGCACGACCGTGATCGTATATTACGATCCGCTGAAAGTAGCCGACAAGCAACGCTTGAACGCAAGCATCGGCTATACGGCCGACATCGGAGTGCGGAATTTCAATCCGCAATGGACGTTTAAAGGAGGCATCGACCTGTATCAACGAAAGCAAACCCTGTCGCTTTACCCTTATTACCGCAAACAAACGATCCGTTACGTACATTACCACGCCACCGCCGTGCGTAACTTCGTGAGAGGTAAGAACGAGTACGGTATTTCCATCGGCGCACGCTATACCTCGGGCGGAGGAACGATGGCTAAAGACGGTCAGTACGCAACACCCGGCGAAGACCAGACCAAGCCGAAATACAACGAACTATACCTCGCCCGCGAATACGAATACCTTACGGCCGCGCAGATCAGAGGCAACGTAGCGCTCCAATATTCGAGGGTTCTCAATGCGAACGGTACCCGCGGCTATGTGGCAATGAACGGTACGCTGACTCGGGGATTCAACGTGAAACACCTCGAAGGCAATCGCTTCGTCTCGCTCACCCTTCGCTTCGGATGCCTCTTTTAACGGATATTCCGCGATAGAGGTTTTTCGGTTCTGTCATCGAGATAAATCACAACTGTGATTTATTAAAAACAATTTGCGGGAGATAAATCTTCGCACAGATTTATTACAAACAACGATGCGGGAAATAAATCTTCACACAGATTTATTACAAACAATTTGCGGGGAATAAATCTTCACACAGATTTATTACAAACAATTTGCGGGAGATAAATCTTCACACAGATTTTTTCGTTTTACCGCTCTTCCCCCCTTTGAAGGGGGGCTGGAGGGATGTTCCTCAGTGCTCGGATACCGTGTACCCGACATAACAATTGACAATTAACCATTGACAATTAACCATTAATTTGTCATTCAGAGCGAAGCGATGAATCTCTTTTTCCGTTACTTTTGGCTTGACCCAAAAGTAACCAAAAGGTCAAGGCTTCGTGCGCTTCACACGCCTTCGCGACGCTCGCAGGCCGGAAAATCAGGTAACTCGCTTCGCTTCGGACAGCCTGATTTTCTTTCGCCCCGCTCGCTGCTCCGTCGGCTCATCGCCCGAGGCCCAAGACCCAAGACCGCACGCTGAATGCTGAATGCTGACGGCTGACTGCACTGCATTCCCCCTTTGAAAGGATGACATCCCCCTTTCGCTCCGCTCTTCCCCCCTTTGAAGGGGGGCTGGGGGGATGTTCCTCAGCGCTCGGATACCGTGTATCACGCATAACAATTGACAATTAACAATTGACAATTAACCATTAATTTGTCATTCAGAGCGAAGCGAAGAATCTCTTTTTTGTCACTTTTGGCTTGACCAAAAAGTAACCCAAAGGTCAAGGCTTCGTGCGCTTCACACGCCTTCGCGACGCTTGCAGGTCGGAAAATCAGGTAACTCGCTTCGCTTCGGACAGCCTGATTTTCTTTCGCCCTGCTCGCTGCTCCGTCGGCTCACCGCCCGAGGCCCAAGACCCAAGACCGAACGCTGAATGCTGACGGCTGACTGCACTGCATTCCCCCTTTGAAAGGATGACATCCCCCTTTCGCTACGCTCTTTCCTCCCTTTGAAGGGGGGCTGGGGGGATGTTCCTCAGCGCTCGGATACCGTGTACCACGCATAACAATTAACAATTGACCATTAATTTGTCATTCAGAGCGAAGCGATGAATCTCTTCCCTTTACCCCGCGAGATTCCTCACGGTGTTCGGAATGACAAGAGGAGGTGTTCGGAATGACAAAGATTGTTATTTGCGTTGATTTGCGCCCATTTGCGAAATTTGCGTTCGGATGGCCGTTGCGCTCGGATACCGTGTACCACGCATAACAATTGACAATTAACCATTAACAATTGAATTACGTCAGGCTTACAGCCCTCCGCCGAGATGCGATGCCTTTTTTCCCAACGCTTCGCTGCGCTCCACATTGGGCTGAATTAATGCGCCCTTTCAGGGCTGTTACAACGGTCAGCAAACAAATCAACAACTCAACAATTAAACAACTCAACATCTCAACAACTAAACAACCAAACACCTAAACCCCTGAATTAAATTCATTCTTATTTCTTCTATCGCGGAATCCGGGTTTATTAAAAACAACGATGCGGGAGATAAATCTTCACGCAGATTTATTAAAAAACTCAGAGCCCCGAATTTAATACTCGGAGCTCTGATTTTGCAATTCGGGGCATCAACGTCGCGCCCTCTTTCGGCCTATCTGTCTGAACAACGGAAAAAAGATGTGCCGGTACTTCCTGTTTGGCTTAAGACTCGTAAACTACACGCCCTTCGCACACGATTCGCCGGAGGGGATGAGCCTTTGCCCACCCACAACGGGTAAAAGTATATACCGCCTTCTTTCCGAGCAATGCCGAACGGAGGTCTTCTATCGAATAACGGTCTTCTCCTCTATTGATGTACAGGCAGATGCCATTCCCCGTATCTTGAAAAACAATGTCTTTCACTCCTCCCGAATAAATCTCGTCCATCACATACTCCTCGCATGTGCTCTCGGTCGAGCTGACGGCAACAACCCCAAGAGAAAACATCGCTATCACCACGAGCGATACCAATGCGATCACAACCGTCGAGACACGGCCAAGTCCTCCCTTTTTCTCTTCATCCGATTTCTTCTTCATGACTCATTTTTTTTAACAAATAAATATTTTTTCATACAATCTCATGACAAAGGTAGAAAAAGAAAACAGAAAACCGGACTTCATAGCAAAAACTTTTTTATTGTGTCTCATCAACAAGAGGCGGAAAATTTATCTCCTCTCTCCCGCGGACAAAGCTTTTCATTCCGACGCAAAGAGGCTTTGCGAGTTTTGCAAAATATCTGCTTCTATACCCGCGCCATCGAGTATGGTATGAAAAAGAAAATCGGTATGATAGCGTTTGTTTCTGTTTTGTAGCAGTCGTTCGTACATTCCGGGCTTCGCCTCGCGATAAGCATCGGAAAGCCAGACGATACAAGCCGGATTATGAGCGGCATCGACCGTGTTTGCGTGAAGCCACAAACCATCCTCTCCGAGCGCTTCGCCGTGATCGGACAGATAGATCATCAGCGCCTTACGGTCACGAAGTCGATTAATGATACAAGAGATAAAGTAATCGGTAAAAACGACCGTATTATCATAGGAGTTAATCATTTCTTCCGATGTATTGGCCGTAACGATACGACTTTTCGTTTCAGGCACGAACCGTCGAAACTCGTCCGTATAATGCGCATTATAATACCAATGCGATCCTATGGTGTGCATAATCACCAATCCTCCGTCCGTCATGTCGGGTAGTACCGTGTCGAGAGGCGGAAGCAACAACTCATCCGTCCAATGATCAAACACGTAATACGATTTATTGATATTCCCATAAATCAACCGGTCGCATTCTTCCATAAAATAAACATACGTTTTGGCCGGCTCCTGATTGCCCAGCCAGACAGTAGGAAAACCGCAACGTTTGAACAGATCGACGAAGGAGCGTTCGCTGTCGGCACGTTCGGGCGCCAGACTGTCGGCACGGGTCATGATATGCGCGATGCTCGGATTCGTATACGTATAGGGGGAATAGATGTTGGGAAACGAAACGACGCTTTCGGTCGCAAGAAGAGGGGTCGTGTTACGTGCATAGCCGTTCAGTCCCAAATGATCGGCACGCAATGATTCTCCGAGAATCAGTACGACCAGCGGCTTATCGACGGGTGCGGTAACTTTGCCGGGAAGCGGTTCTCGATAACTCCGAGCTGTTTTCTTTTCGGCAAAATAACGCTGAGGAATAAAGTACAGATTCATCGGGATACGTTCCGTCATCGGACGTCCGATACGGGGTAATTGAAATACCACAATCGTCAATGCTACAGCCAAAACAACATGTAAAGCAGGCAAGGGCACTACCGGTAACTTACGAAAGCGATATACAGCAAAGCCGACTCCGGCCAATAAGCTGGCGATCATCGTCAGGATAAGCCAGACACTGATCAACTCTTGCGTAATTTTATGGTCGTTGTCAAGTGCCGCATCAAAGATCATCGTCGTAAAAATAGTGCCGGTCGTGTATCGGAAATAAGTCAATACACCGGACAACACGCATACGAGGGGATAGATGCTTGCAAAAACATATTTATTGATCGAAAGCAAATAGAAAACCGGAAATATCCCGATCAGGATGGCCAGCCATTGAGAGAAAAGGATCAAGCGGTCGGTGAGAGCATGGGTGGGAGCCGTGAAGAAGTCGGAAGCCGTATACGCAAGACCGACAAATAAGGTAGCAGCTCCGGCGAATAGCCAGACGGATAGGTGTTGTTTAAACTTTTGCATCAAAAAAATTCTCTTCCGTTATTTCCTGCTCCATACCAGCTACGACAAAGACTGACATGCAACCGGTCATCATATAAATTCGTTTCATAAAATGGGGAGTATTTAATGAGTAAATAAAAATATCATCCGCCATACGAACTATCGTATGATGAGGTAAATGATATAATAATGTTTGATGCCGAATGTCGCGTAACGCTCCCTTGCGTTTCCCGCATCGAGAATACAGTACGAAGCCATGCCCTTTCCGGTATCGTAAGGAGGAGTGTATGCAAAAACAGGAGTAAGTTTATTCACAGGAAGTTTCATACTTTCATCATCATCGCAGGAAATGGTTCGAAGGGAATAGTCTGCATTTCCTCTGAGTTTTTTTGTCAGACAGATAGTGGGATAATCCATCAGCAGACGGAAGGTATCGGCTTCGAGTTTTCCGGCAAGCGCCACCCTAAAAACACTGTCACCCGGCAGAAACGTTCTATAACGACAAGGGTCATAAAGATATTCAATCGTCTTCCCGTTTACTTCCATCGGTATCCGCTGTTCTTTACATTCCAAATCCGTTGAGTCGGGACGCACTTTCTCACCGTTCTCGTATTCTTCGGTATATAACAAAAATTGTTTGCCGTGCACCAAGGTATCGGTGCACATAAATCCGGTGTACTGAATATTGTTCAATCGATTGAGTAAAGTAAGGTCACGGTTCAGAGAAATAAACCAGATGCTGATACTGTCGTTCTGCGCCATACCGGCGGTAGCAGAGAGCAGTAAAAAGACAATTATGCCATAGATTTGTTTCATGAAAGTTTTATGAATAGACGTAAAACGAGCTTGTCTGGGATTGATCTTTTATGAAGACGTTTTGATAATGCGAAGGAGGCTGTCCAAAAAGTCCTACCGGACTTTGCAGACAGCCTCGATATACGAAAAAGGCCGGATATAAAGCGTTTCGTTACGCTTCTCCGCTCTTATTCGGCCGGTGTTTCGGGTTGTTGCTGTGCAGCATCCGGTTGCGCTGTTCCGAAGTTCGGCGCTACGGCATTGGGATCTACCATCACCGCATCGTTCACCTGCTGCTGAATTTCGGATTGCTGTTGCTGCATCGTCGATTCGCCGTGAGGGATAAACGAGGTAATGAGAATACTCAAGACAACGACGGTGCCGGCCAGCGCCCATGTCGCTTTTTCAAGGAAGTCCGTCGTTTTGCGAACCCCCATGATCTGATTCGACGAAGAAAAGCCAGAAGCCAGTCCGCCTCCCTTTGAGTTTTGCACCAATACAATCAATATCAGAAAAACAGATGCAATAAAAATCAAAATCGATAAAAATACGTACATTATATTTTTTGTTTAGAATGAATAATCAACTTTTCCAAGAATCGGATTTGGTCCGCAAAGTAAATATTTTTTTTCGGATATTTCAAACTTAAACTTCTAATAATCTCCAGCGCTTTCTCATAACGCTTCTGACGAATGTAAACATGAGCCAGTGTTTCAGTAAAATACGAATCATCCAGAGATTCGCGTTCAGGCTCCGGCATCTTCTCCTGCTCCGGTTCTTTCCGATCTGTTTCCCTTCCTTTTTCTACCTGCTCAGGCGTGAGTCTTCCGATCCGTTCGTTTCCGCTTTCGATAAAGGAATCGATCAGCTCCTGATGGCGCAGTTTATTTTTCGGAACAGAGGCATCGGGATCTTTCTCGGTCAGCCAGCGCATATAGTCTAACGAAGCAGACGGTTCAAGGGCGGGTTTCGACGCTTCCGTTTCCGTCTCATCGTCCATCGGGTCGGATAAATATTCATTGACCCGAGCAGTTTGCTTTTGCCCGTCTTCACCTTCGCCCCTTTGGCCGCAGGGTTCTTTGCCGTAACGTGCCCCTTCGAGCCATAGGAAGAGCTGTGTCCTGTCGGGGACACCAATGGCTCTTTTCTTCAGTTCGATATTCAGGCGCAGGTCGTTCGTCACCTGCAGGTTTTTCAGGTAGAGCATCTGAACGGCATGAAAGTAGGGAAAATCTTCCGCAATCTGCTTGAGTTCGGGCAGTGTTTTCTCCGACAACCTGGCCGGTGCATTCATCAGTTGATATAATTCCTCACACGTCATTGTTTACCAATTGGCTACCGTTGCATTATAAATTTGCCCGACCAAATCGTTGATGATCTCCTTACACAATTCATCTTGTACCTGATCGATGGTTTTCGTATTCTCAAAGTCTCGATATGACGAGAAAGACTGTTCAAATCCTTCCTCCGGCTTGACTTGGTTGGCATAGCGCACTCTGACGGTAACCGTCAGACGGGTCAAGGTCGCGAACGACGCTCTTCCGTCAGGCGTATCTTTCACTGCCTGAGGGGTCAACTCATAACCCGTAATTTCGCCTTCCAAGTCGAGTGTTCCGTTTTCACGCAGTACGCTCAACTTGGTCTGCCGTACGTACCGGTCTTTGAGTTCGTCGGTGAATCTTTGAGCCAAAGGCCCGTAGACAAGCGGCGCCATATTGGGAAAATCCTTGATGGATATGGATTTCACCACGGTATAATCGATGGATGTTCCGCTGAATTTGTAAGAGATCGAGCAGGCCTCCGGCATGAGCAGTGCGGCAAACATCAAAAAGCTTACGGTTATTTTCTTAATCCAGCCCATATTCCTTAATTTTACGATAGAGGGTACGTTCCGAGATTTTAAGTTCGGCTGCAGCATTTTTGCGGCGACCGTTATGTTTCTCCAATGCCCTGCGAATCATCTCCTTTTCCACATCATCGAGGGCAAGTAATTCATCCACGGTTTCGACTTCCTGAATGGGAGCCGTATCGATGGGATGAGTCGTATAAGTCGGCGCATCGGGTTGTTCCACGGGCACAGCCATCTGGAGGTTTCCGCCCATAATGTCATGCACGAGCTTTTTCAACTCGTTTACATCCTTCTTCATATCGAATAACACCTGATAGAGAATCTCGCGTTCGGTATGAAAGAGTTTCTGGTCTTCTTTCTGATGCGCCAGCACCGGCAGTTTTTGCATGTCGAGACTGGGGAGATACTGGCGCAGTTCGTCTGCGGTAATCGTACGGTCACGCTCGATGACAGAAATTCGCTCCGTCACATTCTTCAATTCTCTGACGTTCCCCGGCCAACGATAACTCACCAGCAGGCGACGGGCATTTTCTTCAAGCTGAATGGCAGGCATTCGATATTTCTCGGCACAGTCGCTTGCAAATTTACGAAACAGCAGCAAGATATCTTCGGGCCGGTCGCGTAACGGAGGAATAACGATGGGTACGGTGTTGAGCCGGTAATACAAATCTTCACGAAAACGATGTTGCGCAACGGCTTCTGCCAGATTGACATTCGTGGCCGCCACGATGCGTACATCGGTTTTCTGCACCTTCGATGATCCGACCTTGATAAATTCGCCGCTTTCGAGCACACGCAACAAACGCGCCTGAGTGGGAGTAGGCAGCTCGCCGACCTCGTCTAAAAAGATCGTCCCGCCATCGGCCACTTCAAAATATCCTTTCCGGTCGGCCAACGCACCCGTAAACGAGCCTTTTTCGTGCCCGAACAACTCGGAGTCGATCGTTCCTTCGGGGATGGCACCACAATTGACCGCAATGTATTGTCCATGTTTGCGCGGGCTGTTCTGATGAATAATTTGCGGAAAGTTCTCCTTGCCGACCCCGCTCTCGCCGGTAATCAGTACGGAAAGATCGGTGGGCGCTACCTGAAGCGCTACGTCGATCGCCCGGTTGAGCGCCGGACTGTTGCCGATAATCCCAAATCGTTGCTTGATTTGTTGTATGCCTTCTGTCATCATGATGCTGTAATTTTTTCAGTTTGACCTGACAAAATTACCTTATTTCTCTGAGACGGCAAAAAAACATCCGAAAAATTCCTGTACGTAGAGAGCAGGAGAGCCCCAAGACGGATTTATCCTTTCTGACCGTACGTCGTACGATAAAGAAAATCGGCCAAGGCTTTATCATCGGTATAGCTCCGGATCGTTTCCGGTGCTATCGGCTGACCGATATGCACATCGAGCGTCTTACCCCGTTTATTGAATGCTTCGGTAGGTACTCGCAGCAGCCTTATTTTCCAGTTGATCCGCCCTAACCAATAGAAGAATTTCGAGTTTCGGCAATCGAAGTAGACGGGATAGACCGGTACGCCGGCCTTACGTATCAAACGAATCACACTGTGTGTCCACGGGAGGTCAAGTACCTTTCCTTCCCTATTACGGAACGACATGGCGCCGGCCGGGAAGAAGCCCATCGGATGACCATGGTTAAGTCGTTCGAGCGAAGCACGCACGCCATTCACATTCGCCGGATTAGCGGCTGACTGCCCACCGGTCTTCGGTACGACGGCAATGAAATTATCGGCCATCGCCCCGATTTTTTCCAGAATGCCGTTGACCATCACGCAGAAGTCTGTCCGCCGCGAGGCAAAAATATCGATCAGCATGATGCCGTCGAGCGATCCGATGGGGTGATTGGAGACGGTGATGAACGCGCCTTCGGGAAGTGTCTTCAGACGGTCGGAGTGATGAATCCTGTATTTCACATCCATCATCGGATCAGCCAGCATGGCCGACGTAAACTCGGCTCCGCGAAGGTGGCTGTATCGGGCATGAATCGTATTGACTTTGTCAATGTTGAGCCATTTCATCAGTTGCTTGGCCAAAAAAGCCACCCACTTCTTTTTGAAGACGGGCGCCAACCGCTGCAAGTCATCTATGTCGAGTACTGTTTTTTTCATGCCTCCTCTTTCAAGATGGTGGCACACATACGCTCGTGTTTGCGGACGGATACGTAAAGAACCGTATTCAAAACGATGATTTCGTATGCAAAATAAATCCATACTATCCCGCTCCAGTAAAGACTGAGAAGCATCACGGCAAAGAGCACGGTCGTACGGCCGTTGAACGTCATCCAGTCGATGGTTCGTTTCATCAACCAGCGGCTTTGCTTGCGAAAACGCAGGCGGACAGGTTCGGGGATATCGTCTCCGTAACGGGCGTGCAAGGTGTGCAACATCGTCTGCAAAGCAGGGGTTAGTCGTTCCTGCACCCACGTGTATAAGGCGTATAACACGTAGAAGAACTTGTTTACCCGCTTCTTGATAACTTTTCGTTGCGCCTTGACCTGCTCCGTACGCTGAAATTCCTTGCCTTTTTCCTTGCTGACGAAATAGAGGTGAAGCGTCTTGTAATAATCCGTAATACCGGCTTGGAGAAGATGTGACAGTCCGGCCGCGACGGCAGGCACAAAGAACCATCCGGTACCGTAGAGATGTGTGAGTCGCAAGGCGAGCGCCACGTAAATGACGGTAAACCAAATGTCGCCGGCTATGCCGTCGAGGATACGTCCGATCTCGGATTTGATGCCCGTCAGACGCGCCAGTTGCCCGTCTACGCAGTCGAGAATATTGGCAAAAACGAGCAGCAGGATACCAAGTAGCGTATACGTGAAGTTGTTCGTGAAATAGAACAGCCATCCTGCTCCGGCTCCGACGAAGATGGAGAAAAACGTAATCATGTTCGGAGTGATTCCCGTGTGACGGAGCATGCGAGCGATCCGGAAACCTATCGGACGGTAGAAGTACAAATCGATGATATTTTCCGTCTCGATCGATTTCAGCGATGTTTCATATTCTTTCTCATTCATCTTTTATCGATATGCATAGCCGCCGTCTGCAACGACCACCGAGCCATTCATATAATTGTTTTCAATCAACATACGATAGATTTCCGCCACTTCGTCGGGACGGCAGAAACGCCCCATCGCCACTTTCGCCTCAATGTTGCGGCGTATCTCAACCGATTTGTTCTTTTGCCAGTCGGTATCGACAAAGCCGGGTGCTACGGCATTGACTCGGATACCGTACGGCGCAAGGAATTTGACAAGATTCCTCGTCAGGGCATGAACGGCTGATTTGGTCACGCCATAGGATAGCGAGGTGGCATGCGGTTCGATCCCCATCAATGAGCCGGTGAACACGACGGCCGCCCCGCGTTGCATACGCCCCACGATGCGCTGAAGCAAAAACACCGGAAAATGCACATTGGCGAAGAATTGTCGTTCCCACTCGGCAAGATTCATCTCTTCAAACGTCGTGCGATACGTCGTTCCGGCATTCAGCACAAGGGCATCGAGTTTCACGCCCGAATCATTCAGACGATTCTCGATCCGGTCGATCGATTCCTTCTGCGTGATGTCCGCCTGCAGCATATCGACCTTCACCGCATGATCTTTCCGCAACGCGGCGGCGAGGTTCGCGGCGGTTGTTTCGTCGGTGTTATATGTCAGCAGCAAGTCATACCCTGCCTTGGCCAGACATACGGCTATCGCTCTCCCGATCCCTTTTGTCCCACCTGTAATCAGTGCCTGTTTTGCCATTGTTACTTTGCTTTTCTCGATGCCGTTTTCTTCGGAGCGATATTTTCGGCTGCTGCCGGAGCAACTTCCATCGTTTTTACGGAAACAGGTTTTGCCTTTCGTTCATCTTGCAAATGCTTCTCGTACGAGTCGTGAATCGTCTTGCGCAGCGATGACGAGGAGACGCCCGTACCGTAGGGGAAGTAAAAGACCTGCACATCGGCATCTTTCAGATAGTCGTACTTCCCGAACCAATCATCGCCTACCACAAAAGCGTCGATATTGAGTTTCTTGACAATCTCGGTATGATCGAGGGTATGTTGCGGAATGACGATATCGGGTGTTTTGAGCGCTTCGATGATCTGCATGCGTTCGTTAAACGGGATGATAGGAGGCGCCTTATAGGAGGAAACCAACTCGTCGGTACTTACCCCGACAATGAGGATATCGCCCAGACTGCGTGCATAGTTAATCATGCGTAGATGATTGTAATGGAACATGTCGAATGTTCCCGATGTATACACAATCGTTTTATTTTTAAACATAATTCCTTTAGCTTACTGGAAGGGCAAAGATACGGCTTTTTTCCAATTTTCACCATTTATACCTTTTACAATTTATACCCACTTTCACACATATGGTTAATAGTTAATGGTCAGTGGTTAATTGTTAACGGCTTTACCACAACGAATCCCTCCCCTAAAAAACAATCTATTTCTTGAAAAACAAAACACTGTCCCCTCTCTGCTGATTAAGCTAATTTATAAAAATTTAACTTGCAAATATTTACAACACCATCCAATGCAACAGGTTTTCCTTTGATATTTAACCTAATAAGCAGGAATTAAAAACCGTTCATTGTCCACAGATAATAAAAAAGACGATAAAAACACAATAAACATAAATTTATCCTTATTCAACGTCCAAGTTTTCTTTCGTAAGATCGAGTTTGACATTATCGTTTCCTCCCTTGTCAACATATTCTTTCCGAAGTGGGTTGGCAGTCGCTTCCCCATACATCTTCCTGCTGCGATAGATATCTATCGAACAGTAAACAGCGTGCCGGAAAGAGACTTCCGACGCTTCGTTACGGCCTGCGATATCATACGCCGTACCGTGGTCCGGCGATGTACGGACGACAGGCAGCCCGGCCGTAAAATTTACGCCGTTATCCATGGCCAAAGTCTTGAATGGTGCCAATCCCTGGTCATGATACATAGCCAGTACTCCATCAAAATGTCGATACATCTTCGACCCGAAGAAACCGTCGGCCGCATAAGGTCCGAACGACATTACCCCTTCTTTCTCGGCCTCATTGATGGCCGGAATGATAATCGTCTCTTCCTCGCGCCCCAGCAAACCGGCCTCACCGGCGTGCGGATTGAGTGCCAGCACGGCAATGCGCGGACGAACAATGCCGAAATCCTGTTTAAGGGAGGTGTTAAAAAGTACGAGTTTGCGCACAATCGCCTCCTGTGTGAGGCTGTCTTTGATTTCCGTCACCGGTACATGGCCTGTCACCAACGCTACGCGCAAGTCTTCGTTCATCAGCACCATGAGCGAGCGATACCGTCCGTTTTCGCCGAAATACTCTTCGAGGTATTCGGTATGACCGGGAAAGCGGAAACCTTCGCATTGTATGTTGTGTTTGTTGATCGGCGCCGTTACAAGCGTATCGATCGCGCCGCGTTTAAGATCGGCCACCGCGGCCTCAAGGGCTTTGAAGGCGGCCTTGCCTCCGTCGGCGGTCGATTCGCCGGGAGTAGCCGTCAGTTCGGCCGGCATACAATTGATGATATTCAACTTACCTTCTGCGGCGTCTTCGGCCTTTTGAATGACTTTGAAGCCCAACGGCTCAAATCCCAAGACTTTTTGATACGAAAGGGCGATCTTGAGCGAGCCGTATATCACCGGCGTACAAAGTTCCATCATCCGATCTTCGGCAAATGTCTTCAGGATGATCTCATACCCGACGCCGTTGATGTCGCCGTGCGTAATGCCGACCTTAATCATTGGCCCTCCCATTTATCGGCTGTTCTTCGTTTTGCGTTTTTTCATTCATGTCGCCGACCGCATCGAGCGGTTGGTCGAATTCGCCCGGCAGACGCAACGTGTGCAAAGAAGCCTCGAGCCGACGGATATAGTTTCGTTTATCCGTTTCAGGTGCATACACGAATCCTTCAGCTATCACGACACGGTTGTTGGCTTCGTCAAGCCGTGCATAACTGACAAAGGGGCCACCCATCATGTCGCCTTCCATCTTCCATAAACCGCGTAACACACCGCAATACTTGCCTTGCAGTTTTTTGACTTCGTACGAGAGTCCGAAAGGTACCGTCGTCATGTGAGAATTTGGGAACGCACCGGGGATATTCGCGCCGAGGATCGAGTCGCGCATCGCTCTGAGATATTCCTGCGAGAACGTGTTGGCATCGGTATACGGGAACGTATAGACGACCACATCCATGCGACCGGTATTGGCATTGTTCGATGCCCAGTAAAAATCGGTCGTATCTTTATCGGAAGTAATGTCAGAAGGTACGTTGAGCATCACATCAAACTTGGTTTTAACCTTATCCATCACGCGAGAGCTGTATGTCTCCTGCATGACCTGTGCCATGCGTGCCATTTCCACACGGGTAAAATAATCGGTCAGCACCCCTTGATGCAGCTTCAGGTAACCGATGAGCATCGTTTCGTTCGGTGCCGTAAAATATACGACGGTCTGCCCTGAAGCCCAACGGTCCTTTTCGGTACGCAGCGAGAGCCTCGTATATTTCCCTTCATCAATATCGACCATCAGAATGTTGCGGACATACGTCATGAGACCGTTAAAATCGTTCGGTGTGACATACGTGATCCGCATCGCAGGCTCGGCCTGCGGAAGACCGCGTACCGGCTGGCGAAGTTCCTCTTTCAGCACCGTACCCAGCGTATCATTCCAGTTCGAAGGTGTGGCAACGACCACCACTTCGTACGGCATACCGGTTGCCGTCACTACCGACGGGGTTGAATGGCAAGCGCCGAGTAACGCCAGCAAAAGTCCCGCCATGAGAGTTAAAATCGGAGTTTTCATCGTGTATAAAAATTTTGTTTACAAACGTACATAAAAAATTTGATTGTATAACCCGTATGCCCGATAAAATTTCACTTTTCTACAAGCGCTTATCTTTTTTTTCGTCGTTCAAACGGGCGGTCGACAACATCCCGCAGGCCGCGAAAATATCTTCTCCGCGCGAAGCACGAATCGTACAGACGACGCCTTTCGCATTGAGCGCATCGCGAAACTGCTCCATCCGGGCCGGCGTACAACTTTTGAGCGGCACCGAAGGAATGGCATGAAAACGGATCAGGTTCACGCGACATGGAATACCCTTAAGCAATGCCGCCAGCGCCTTAACATGTCCGGGCGTATCGTTCAACCCTTCGAAGAGGATGTATTCGAACGAGACGCGCCGCTGATGTGCAAAATCATATTGTCGCAACAATCCGATCAGGTCGGTGAGCGAGTAAGCCTTTTCGGCCGGCATCAAGGACAGACGTTCTTCGGGGAAAGGCGAATGCAGGCTGACGGCCAGATGACAGGTGCTTTCGTCGAGAAAACGGCGCAGACCTTTGGGCACCCCGACGGTCGATACCGTAATCCGCTTGGGGCTCCAGCCGTAACCGTACGGCTCTGTCAGTATTTCAAGCACGTTGAACAGCTCGTTCGGATTGTCGAACGGCTCACCCATTCCCATAAAGACGACGTTCGTGAGCTTGTCTGACTCGGGTACCGACCGGATCTGATTCAATATCTCGTTCGCCGTCAAGTTGGCCGAAAATCCCTGTTTGCCCGTCATGCAAAACAAGCATCCCATCTTACATCCTACTTGCGACGAGACGCAAAGCGTCGCCCTGTTTTCGGCCGGGATAAAGACCGACTCGACCGCACGTTGTTTACCTGTCGAAAAGAGGTATTTGACCGTCCCGTCTATTGAACGTACCGATTCGGCGGGTGCTGCGGATCCCACCTCGTATGAGGTTTCGAGCAACTGCCGTTTTGCCAGGGAAATATTCGTCATGTCTGCGATCAAGTCGACTCGTTTCCGGTACAACCAGTCAGCCATCTGTCGGGCGGCATAGGCCGGCAAACCAACGCCGACGGCCACCTCGCGCAACTGTGCGAGGGTCATCCCCAGCAAACGTTTTTTCGTTTCCATTGTTTACGCTATAACACGAACGGACAACATATGAGATCACAAGCGTTCATTCATACACATAAAAAAGGTGTACCAAAACATTGCGTTTTGACACACCCTCTTTTGTATGATTCATACCCAAAGGGAGGGGGTTATTCGAAACGAATCCGATTGTCGGAAATTTCCGCTTCCTCCATCAACTTCTGGATAGCGAGGTAGCCGACACGCGGCCCCATCGTTTCTTCTAACGAACGCATCTGCGCCTTTTCATCATAGGCCATGTTTTCTTTCGTACGATTATACACCTTGAAGACGTACACGCCATTACTTCCGGCAAGCGGACCAGTCAGCTCGTTCTGAGCGGCATACGCTACGCCTGCATTCAAGACCGGTTCGATACCGATTCCCGAAATACGCGGCGTATTCATTGTAATGTATTTCACCGTATCGATACGTGAACCCATCGCTTGCGCATAGGCATCAATCGAAGTCAGATTTTTTGCTTTCAGTTCTTTGACAATCTGTTCGCCTTTCTTCTGCGCCAATAGCTCCATCCGAATCATCGGAGCCACCGACTGCATCGATTGATAACCTTCTGCCAGCACATCGCGAAGTATGGCCACTACGTAAGTCGTTCGATATCCGTCGGTATTTGACATTCTCGACTTGCATTCCTTGATGTCTGAAACGATTCCTTTCTTGTCATTCTCGAAAGCCCAGCGAACCACCTGACGGGCATCCTGAATGCCGCCGAGATGGTGCTCTTCGGTCGTTACCGTTACATTCTGAACCAGTTCGTAATTACTTTCCTTCACGGCTTCCGTTATTTTATCGGCCGTATTGTTTTTCGCCACAAAGCTGTTCAGATCGTTGAACACCTGACTGTATGTCTTATTGCTCGGCGCAACGTCCATGTAGACGTAGCCTACCTTGTACTTCGGTACACTGGCTGTACGCTCGGTAACTTTCATCAGATGGTAACCGTTCTGCGTCTTAATCAAGACCGTCTGATTCAGCGGAGCCGAAAAGGCTTCCCGCCGGAATTCGGCACCGATATTGCTTTGAGCAATGGCAGCCTCGGTAAGCCATCCCAAATCTGCTCCCGCTTCGGCCGCACCGAACGACGAATATTTCTTGGCCAGTTCGTCCATGTCAGCTCCGCCTTTGAGGAGCGTCATCAAGCTGTCGGCCAGATGTGTCAATTCGTCCGTTACAACGCCCTGTGATGCCAGGAAAATATCGCTAACTTTCACCGAATCCGGAGCGGTTTTCTTATCGACAAGTTTATAGACACGATAGCTTTCGTCCTTAAAAACAGGACCTTCTACGGTACCGATTTCGGCCGTCGAAACAAAATGCTTCAAATCTTCATCACGCATGTCTTTTTCCGAGACAAAGAAATCCATATACGAATTTCTGGAATATCTCGATACGATATGTTCGATGCTGTCGGTAGCCATCAGTTGCGTCCTAACGTCTTCTATTTCCTTGCTTACCTGTTCATAATCATCCTGACTCGGACGAACATCGACTGCTATATAGTCGAGTACCCTCGCTTCGCTCTGCTTATACTCTTTCTTGCGAAGGTCATACACCTTCCGGATTTCGGAATCGTCTACTTTCACCGTCGAGTCGGGAATGGAAGCATACGACTGCATGGCATATACGATATCCGAACTCTCAAGGGTTCCTTCATACGCATCTTTGGCATCAAGAGGATTGGCTACAATCGCTTTGGACAATAAATTGGTATATTTTTCCTGCATCCGCTGCATCTTCATGCTACGTTCCCAAAACAACCAGAAGTCGCGCATACGCAGCACTTCTTCGCGTTGTGCTTCGGGTACAGCCTCTATGTTTTCAAGCGTTTTGAGTATGCCCAAGGCACGCGCTTTGCTGAACTGCTGCGTCTGAGGGTCGATAAACAAAGGATTCTGCTGAACGATCTGCGGCACATGATCTCCCTGAATCATGTCGAACAATTCGTCCGAAGTCACATCGATACCGATCTTGTCTAACACGTCTTTCATCACAATTTCGTGTACCATCGAGTTATATACGCTCTGACGCAATTGCGTAGTCTGATCTTCCGTAAGACTTTGCAGACCATACTGCATCTTGTATATTTCGGTCATTTCCTCAATACGCTGCTGATAATCCTGATAATCGACCGGGGTGCCGTCGACCGTCACCACCTGACTCTGAGATTGCCGGAAATACGTCGATCCGGAATTCAAAAAGTCCTCTACAATAAATCCGAGTAAAGCAAGCCCCACCACGATAACAAGAAGTGGAGCATGACCTCTAATTTTTTCTAACGTAGCCATTTAATCTGTTTTCTATGTTTCTATTTATGTATCGTTTATTTAGGGGCACAAAGGTACAAAAAAAAAGAAATGACCCAATTATTTCCTTCTTTTTTTATTTTCACGGCAAAGAGGGTGGGTCTGATTGCATCGTATCAGCTCTCGCCTTGTTCGTTTCTAACGGAATCTCCGCCCCAGCGTTGAAAATCCGGTATTGCGTAAGGGTCAGATTAGATTCGAAACCCATGCCGGTGTTCACAAAATCGTTTTTTGTAATGCGGATGAAGTGATCGGAATAAATTTTTTTCCCCTGTTCGTCCCAAAACAAAAGCTCGGTTTCGAACTGCTCACCTTCAAGGTTTTTGACACGCACGTTGCCCGACAGCTTCCAAAGTTCTTTCCGTTTATAGTAATAAGCCGTATCGGCATCGACACTCGCTTCGACCCGAAAGAGCGAGTCAAACTTTTCCAGATGTACTTTCTCCGGGAAGAACCAGTACGGCTCTTCCGCTTCGTCGAACATCAGCCATTCTGCAGTCACGACTTTATACCGGGTAATCCCCGAATCGGATACCATCGTCACGATTTGAGTCGCTTTCATCGTGTAGGAATTATTCGGATCAAACCCGACATCAACGATTTCTTTCTTCTCGCCGCCACACGAAACGAGAGCGCATAAAAAAGGCATAGCAACCACTCCAAAGAGGATTGCTATGCGAGATTTGTTGCTTGAGTGCAGATGCGTCATTCCGCGTTTTTATCTTACCGTCGTCTGTTCACCGATCCAGCCTCCGATCATAAAGCTTTGACCTTTATTGAGGTCAGGATGCATGAATACTTCTTCCGTCGTGGGAAAGTAAGAGCTGTAGGTTGCAATCAGCGACGAAGCCTCACTGGCTACGGAAGGATCAACCGAACGAGCTTTCTGAAACTTATCTACGGCGGCATAATAAACGCATTTTTTCTTCACCGGATCGTCGGGAAAGATGCTGGAGGCCGTCGCAGCATAGGCCTTTCCGATCATAATATACGCCTTTCCGTTATTCGGATTAATGCTCAGCGTCTTGTTGCAGAAATTACGCATTTTCTGATACGACCGCTGTTCAAACGCAATAGCCGCGAGCGTAAAGAATACGTTTTCCTTCATTTCGTTATCGGTTGCCATTTCGGCCGCTTCGTTGAAATAGCGCTCCGCTGCATCGTAGTCTTTCTTTTTCACAGACTGTTTGCCCATGCCCCAGGCTATTTCCGCTGTTTTTTCCTTCTGATAAGCATATTCGGAAGCCGCAAAATAAGCATCGATTTCCTGGCATCCGGCTCTTCTCATGAGCGTAATCGTTTCTTTAAGAAAATCCAGATTATCCTTATTGGCCTCGATCTGATCAGCATAGATATTTTGCAGGGTCTCGCAATCGGCAGCTCCGCTACCCGAAAAGCCTTTTTCCATACCGGCTTTCATGGCCGTCAGATTGTCTACCAGCTTCTGATTGCCAGCAGCCTGCGCCGCCTTAATCTGGCTGTCAAATATAGACGATACCGTCACGAAGTCCTGAACAAATTTCGCTTTGTGACCCGCTTCATCCTTCTCCATCATCTTGTGCGAAGCAAACATATATTGAGACAGCGCCAATTCATCCGTTTTTTCTTTATATTCATCCAAAATCCGACTCAACCATCCGTATACCATCGGGATATCAGCCTGCTCGCCTTTGAGGCGCAGGTAATCCTGCGTTTTACGGGCGGTAATCCAGTCTTTTCCGTATTTACCGTCGTTCCCGAAATATTGGATACGCTTATCGTATACGGCCATCAAGTCGTTGATAAGCGCATCTCTTTTGGTGGCATCTTTTTCCTGCTCGATCTGCCAATTCACGATACGAACCCCATAGAGGTAAATATCTTTGGTCGCAGCCGGACATTCTTCGTAGGCAATCTTCCAGGACGGATAAGCATCCTGATAATTGTTTACCTTGGCATAAGGAACAAACAGACTGATGTTTGTCAGGCAGCGAATGCTGTCTTCACCCGAACCGTATCTTGTTCCGTTATCCACTCCTTTCTGTGCATAGGCACCTGCTACTGCCACCCAGAGACCGGCGACAACTAAAATTCCTTTCATTTTCATCTCTATACTGTTTTTTATGTTCCACAAATCAAAAAACCAAACTCCCCATCAATCTTGTTTAAATTTAAAGAACCAATATTCATTAAAGGTATAGCTGACGGTAAACCGAAGATACTGCTCATTGATCAGCGTTTTACTGTCCGGTATTATTTTGACATACTCGAACGAGGCATTGATAAACGAACGATTGTCCAACATGGGAAAACCTACTCCCAATGTCGCTCCGTATTCCTTATAGCCGCTGCCGTTCACTTTCAGATATGAATTGCCGTAATGCAATCCGGCGCGATAACGGATGCGGTTCAGATACGAACGGGTGAAGTTGTTCGGTATATACTCTCCTCCGAGAGCGACGCGGAGACGATCTTTAAAGTCGTCGCTACGATTGAAAAACTTCGCACCCGACCATTCCTGATAAGAAATATCGGCAGCCAGCATCATTTGATAGTCTCTGGTGTAGGAGAGACCGAAACCGTACGAATGAGGGATATCGAAACCCTGATTGCGCAACGTATCCCCCTCTATCGTTCGCTCAAAATATTCGGAATTGCTGACCACATCGTAGGCTGTCGTCTTCAGGCGACGTTTCGGCGAATAAACCAATCCGAATGTCAACCGGTCTGTTTTCGTCAGCGGATGGGTGTATTGCATCCCCACATCGTATTTCAGATTATGTACGACCAGTTTATTCAACCGATATACCGGAATATTCAGATTCGTTGAACTCTGATGGTTGATATTGCCGAACATATAACTTACGTTCGCTCCGACTGAAAGACGCTTCTTCCATATCTCAATAGACAATCCTCCATACACTTCGTTTAATCCGCCCGTACCGGAAAACACATCTGTATAGCCTTCTTTGCCTTGGCTCGGTGCCATATAATCATATCCGACGGATGAATATGGAAGGATGCCAAAACTCACTGCCAAGCGTTTATGTAATCGGAACTGCATTGCAGCGTATTCAAAGCTTCCGTTCAAATCGTTTTGTTTGCGTTGTCCGTCATCGAACCATGACATTTGCGCCGTGGCTCCCACATCGAAGAGAAACGTGAGCGAGTCCATGCTCGTATACGAAGCGGGATTCATCGGGTTAATCTGTTTCGAAGAGCGCAGCCCGTAGCCTGTCCCTCCCATGGAGCGGCCGGCTCCGAACGAACGGTCGGACAACATGCCATACCCGTAGCGCGTATACGGTGAACGCGTGCCGTTTTGTGCAAACAGCGACATACTTAAGCTGACAAGGATGACAAAAATCAATCCTGATCTACTATTCTTCAACATTATATTTATTATTCGATTTGATCCGATACATATTATATTTGAAGTTGCAAAGATGGAATTTTTCAGGCGTCTTTCAAAATAAAACATGTCACGACCCGTTAAAAAAAATAAAAACAACAGATTCTCTTCGTTTCAATCCATCTTTTTTCGCTGGTATACGCATGATTTTGTAATCATTTCATCAGAATTATACGAAAGACGAAGCGAGGTCGCTATGCGCGGGTTTCTCACACGATGTCTCGATCGGACAGTTTGGCCTACGAATCCTCGCCCTCTGTTTCCGTTAAAAAAACTATCTTTGCAGACTTTATAACGTGATGATACATCACATCAAGTATCCGGAACGAGTCGGGAAGAAATGTTTTTTATCACATGATCACATGGTCACGAACAAAATAAAGAAGAACATGTTAAAAAGAAAACGAAACCTGCATTACGGGAAAGGGCTGCTGGCAGTTTTTTTACTCTCTATCTCCCTTACCATCAACGGACAGGAGGCTGATTCAGGCCACCGAATCCGCATCAGTCTGCTGACATGCTCACCTGGCGGCGAGGAAGCGTACACGCTCTACGGTCACACCGCCATACGCATTCAGGGAACCTCCGAAGAGAAAGGCCCTACCCGCATGTTAGACTATGTATTCAATTACGGTATTTTCGATTTTTCCAAGCCGAATTTTATTTATCGCTTTGCGCGTGGTGAAACGGATTACATACTCGGTGTCATGGACTTCGAAACCTATCTGCACGAATACCGAATGCGCGGCAGCGAGGTGTGCGAACAAGAACTCAACCTTGACTCGACCGAACAGACAGCACTACTCCAAGCACTCACCGTTAACGCACTTCCCGAAAATCGGGTATATCGGTACAATTTTTTCTTCGATAACTGTGCCACTCGTCCGGCCGTGATGATCGAGCAGGCTGTTCGTGGAAAGATCGCCTATGCCGAACGGCCGGACGAAGAGTCATTTCGCGACATGATCAATGATTGCACGCGTAATCACCCATGGATCACGTTTGGCTGTGATCTGGCACTGGGCAGCCCAACCGACCGTACCATGACGCAACGCGAGTCTCTCTTCATCCCGGCACGCCTGAAAGAGGCCTTTGCAGAGGCCTGGATCATCCGCCCCGACGGCTCGAAGCGTCCGCTTGTCTCAGCCACCCGTATCCTGACCGAAGAAGTGGAAAACGCACCGGAAACGACTTTCTTTACCCCACTCGTATGCGGTCTGATTTTTTTTGCTGTCATCGCATTACTAAGCCTTATCGAAACCCGTAAAAAGACTTACTTCCGATGGCTCGATGTCGGGCTCTTCTTCATTGCCGGAGCAGCCGGTTGCGTACTGTTCTTCCTCAGCTTTCTCTCCGTGCATCCCTGCATGTGGCCGAACATCTCGCTCGGCTGGTTGCATCCGCTTCATGGGGTCGGGGCTATCGTGATGGCGGTGAAAAAACTTAACAAAGCCGCATATTGTTACCATTTTATTAACTTTGCAGCGCTTTGCGCAGTGCCGTTCGGATGGATTTTCCTCCCTCAGCACCTGAACATCGCTTTTATTCCGTTGATGCTAAGTTTAATGTTACGCTCCGGAAGATACTTGATAAGAAGAAAGACAAAACATTTCGAATGATAAAATTCATCTCCTCTCTGATTGCAATTCTGGCGGTAGGCAACCTCCAAGCGCAACAGCGTGCCCCGAAGTTCGTTGTGTGCATCACCGTCGATCAGCTGCGCGGCGACTACATCGAATATTTCTACAACACCTTCGGCGAACGCGGATTCAAACGCCTTCTCAACGAAGGAGCCGTATATCACAATGTCCGTTTCGGGTTTAGCAACGTCGATCAGGCAACGGCTTTCGCCACCCTCTTCACCGGTGCCTACCCATGTACGCACGGCATCACCGGCAGTCTACACTACGATTTCGAAAAAGCCAAGGAAGTTTCGCCACTCTATGATCCCGACTTTCTCGGCAATTATACGCGCGACCATTACTCACCCAGGAGGCTGCTGGCGGCAACAATCGGCGACGAGCTGAAAATCGCTTCGAAAGGACGAAGCGAAGTTTACGCCATCGCACCCGATGCCGAAAGTGCGATTCTCTCGGCCGGACATGCGGCCAACGGCGCTTTCTGGCTCGATAACTACAACGGCAAGTGGGCTACCACAACCTACTACAAAGGTGTGCCGTGGTATGTGGAAAAATACAACAACGGAAGCGAATCGCTGCCTGCACGGTTAAGCACGCTCGTATGGCAACCGTCGCTGCCGGTCGGCAAATACGACGCACTGCCTTATGTGCAGGAGAACACTTCGTTTCAGCACACGTTCAAAGCGAATACCGTAGGATGTTATCCTGACCTGAAGACTTCGCCTTACGGCAATAAGGAAGTGAACAGATTAGCGGCTCAGTTCCTCGAATATGGGGCATTCGGAACCCGTCAGACCCCCGATATGCTATCTATCACGTTCTATGCCGGAAATTTTCGTGATATGTCCGGCAAAGAATATAATCGCGAGATTCAAGACACATATCACCAACTAGACAAAGACCTCGAACAATTGCTCGACTTGATCGACAAAAAGGTCGGTCTCTCCCAAACACTCGTCGTGCTTTCGGGCACAGGCTACTTCAAGAACGAGGAAACCCTCCCGGACGAAATGGAACTTGCCGGCGGAGAATTCCACCCTAAACGTTGCATGGCACTGCTGAACATGTATCTGATGGCTATCTACGGTCAGAAAAACTGGATCGACGGATTTTACAACAACCAAGTCTATCTCAACCGTAAAACGATCGAAGACGCCAAAATCGATCCGGCGGAATTTGAAAATAAGGCGGCGGAATTTCTGCGCGAGTTCAGCGGCGTGGAACGTGTCACCACCGATATGGCGCTGCGTTCGGGCACGTGGAACGAGGAAATGGCCGACTTTCATCGCGGGACGTATCACACGGGACGCGGTAATCTGCTGATTTCGCTTCAACCGGGCTGGAGAATCCGCGACGAAGAAAACCCGAACGAAAAACCCCGCATCATCCGGAACAACGCGGTACCGATGCCGGCAATCTTCTTCGGATGCGGCATCAAACCGCAACATATTTACCGCGAAATCAAAGCGACGGAAATCGCTCCGACCGTCACACACGTACTGCGTATCCGTCCGCCGAATGCCTGCGACGAATACCCGCTTCCCGAAATCCGGCAACAGTAAGGGTTCGTTTTTCGGATTTCACACCAAACATCTATTAACAACTAAGAAATTAACAAATACAACGATATGGGATTTAACGAAATAATGACGAAGTTGTTCGGCAACAAGTCACAACGAGATTTAAAAGAAATTACGCCTTACGTAGATAAGATCAAGGCGGCTTACCCGGCCATTGAAGCGCTCTCGCACGATGAACTGCGCGCCCGTTCGGCAGACATCCGCAAGCGCATACGGGATTACGTGAGCGAAGAGAAAAAACGCATCGAAGAATTGCGTAAGGGAATCGACGAAAAAGAACTGGAAGAACGCGAAACGATCTGGGCGGAAGTAGATGAAATCGAAAAGAAGATTGCCGATCAGTATGAAAAAGTGCTGGAAGAGGTGCTGCCCGAAGCCTTTGCCATCGTCAAGGATACGGCGCGTCGTTTCGTGCAAAACGAAGAGATTACGGTCACAGCGACGGATTTCGATCGTGACTTGGCGGCCGGCCATGACTTCGTACGCATCGAAGGCGACAAGGCGATCTATCAGAACCATTGGATAGCCGGAGGCAACGAGGTGAAATGGGACATGGTGCACTACGACGTCCAACTCTTCGGCGGTGTCGTGCTGCACAAAGGAAAGATTGCCGAAATGGCTACCGGTGAAGGAAAGACGCTCGTAGCTACACTGCCCGTCTTTCTCAACGCCCTTACCGGCGAAGGCGTACATGTGGTGACGGTCAACGACTACCTCTCGAAGCGTGACTCGGAGTGGATGGGACCGCTTTACATGTTTCACGGGCTGTCGGTCGATTGCATTGACAAGCACCAGCCGAACTCCGACAGCCGGCGCAAGGCTTATCTGGCCGACATCACATTCGGGACGAACAACGAATTCGGCTTCGATTACCTGCGCGACAACATGGCCATCAGCCCGCAAGACCTCGTACAGCGCAAACATAACTACGCGATTGTCGACGAGGTGGACTCGGTCTTGATCGACGATGCGCGTACACCGTTGATTATCTCCGGTCCCGTGCCCAAAGGCGAAGAACAACTCTTCGACGAATACCGCACGAAGGTAGAAACCGTTGTCAACGCCCAGAAGAACTTGTGTACGAAGCTCCTCACTGAAGCCAAATCGAAGATGGCAAGCGACGACAAGAAGATACACGAAGAAGGAACGCTCCTGCTCTATCGCTCGTTCAAGGGACTGCCCAAAAACAAGGCGCTCATCAAATTCCTGAGCGAACAGGGCGTGAAAGCCAGCATGCTCAAGACCGAAGAGTTTTACATGCAGGACAACATGCGCAACATGCACCTTGTAACGGACGATCTCTATTTTGTCATCGATGAGAAAAACAACAGCATCGAGTTGACCGACAAAGGGCTCGACCTGCTGACGGGCAACATGGAAGACCCGCAATTCTTCGTGCTGCCCGACATCGCTTCGCAACTGTCGGAGATCAGCAACATGGGATTATCGGAGGCGGAGAAACAAGCCAAAAAGGACGAGTTGCTAACGAATTACTCGATCAAGAGCGAACGCGTGCACACAATCAACCAGCTGCTGAAAGCCTACACGCTTTTCGAGAAAGACGACGAATACGTAGTCATCGACGGGCAGGTGAAGATCGTCGACGAGCAGACAGGCCGTATCATGGAAGGCCGTCGTTATTCGGACGGGTTGCATCAGGCCATCGAGGCGAAAGAGCGGGTGAAGGTAGAAGCGGCGACTCAAACATTCGCGACGATCACCTTGCAGAATTATTTCCGTATGTATCATAAGCTGTCGGGGATGACCGGTACGGCCGAGACGGAGGCCGGCGAGCTTTGGAACATCTATAAATTGGATGTTGTCGTCATCCCGACGAACAAGCCGATTGCGCGTACCGACATGAACGACCGCATCTACAAGACGACCCGCGAGAAGTACAATGCGGTGATCGAAGAGATCAGCACACTGATCGAAGCTGGCCGGCCGGTGCTTGTGGGTACGACTTCGGTCGAAATTTCAGAATTGTTGAGCCGTATGCTCCACATGCGTAAGATTCCGCACAATGTATTGAATGCCAAATTACATCAGCGAGAGGCGGAGATCGTCGCATTAGCGGGACAGTCGGGCACAGTGACCATTGCCACGAACATGGCCGGTCGCGGAACCGACATCAAGCTGTCGCCGGCCGTACGTGCTGCCGGTGGATTGGCGATTATCGGTACCGAACGTCATGAGAGCCGACGCGTAGACCGGCAGTTACGCGGACGTTCCGGACGTCAGGGCGACCCGGGATCGTCCGTGTTCTTCGTTTCGCTCGAAGATAATCTGATGCGTCTGTTCGCTTCGGAACGGATCGCCGGACTGATGGATAAACTCGGGTTCAAAGAAGGTGAAGTGCTTGAACACAGCATGCTCAGCAAGTCGGTAGAACGCGCACAGAAGAAGGTAGAGGAGAACAACTTCGGTATCCGTAAGCGTCTGCTCGAATACGACGATGTGATGAATTCGCAACGAAGCGTGATTTACACTCGCCGGCGTCATGCCCTGATGGGTGAGCGTATCGGCCTCGACGTGATGAACACGCTCTACGACACAACCACAGCACTCGTCGAACAGGCAGCAGACAGTGGTGATTTCGAAGGTTTCAAATTAGAACTTTTCCGGACATTCGCACTTGAATGCCCTGTTTCGGAAGCAACGTTCCGCGAAACAAAAACCGATCAGCTCATCAACGAGGTGTTCAATGCGGTCCTGAAACAGTATAAACGTCGTATGGAAAAGATGGCGCAAGTGGCCGATCCGGTGATCAAACAAGTGTTCGAGAGTCAGGGAGCGATGTATGAAAACATCATGATCCCAATCACCGACGGTAAACGGATGTACAACATCTCGTGCAACCTGAAAGAGGCTTACGAAACGGATTCGAGAGCCATCGTCAAAGCATTTCAGAAAGCCATCACGCTACATATGATCGATGAGTCGTGGAAAGAGCATCTGCGCGAGATGGACGACCTGCGCCAATCGGTACAAAACGCCAGCTACGAGAACAAAGACCCATTGCTGATCTACAAGCTCGAAGCGTATAACCTGTTCAAAGTCATGGTGGAGGAGATGAATAAGAAGACAGTAGCCGTACTGATGCGCGGACAGATACCCGTACGTGAAGAAGAACAGCAATCGATGCAAGTGCGCAAAGCCGCTCCCGAACGACGTACGGACATGAGCCGTTACCGGACGGAGAAAGATACGGTGAGCAGCGGCGGACGGGTCGACGGCGATCCGTTGCTTCCCAAGCCTCCGACGGGCACAGGACCGTCGCGGCAACCTCTGGAACCGGTGCGCGTGGAAAAGAAGACGGGACGGAACGACCCGTGTCCGTGCGGCAGCGGCAAGAAATACAAAAACTGCCACGGCAAAGGACTCTAAACATTCTTGTACAGTAGATATAAACTGAAGAGACGCGCCGGAAGAGGTACGTCTCTTTTCTTTCGAAAAAACGATTACATTCGGAATGATGCCCTTTACCGCCCGTATATGGATATGCCGCCTGGTGCTGACCCTCGTCGGAGGGACAGGATGTGCGACGGCGTCATACGCCCGGAGCGACGAGGTATACTTCTCGAAAATCGGTATCGAGCAGGGTCTGTCGCAGCTGTCGGTCATGAATATCTATCAGGACGAGCTGGGCACGATGTGGTTCGGCACGCGCGAGGGTGTGAATCTCTATAACGGGAGCAGCATGACCGTGTTGCAACCGAAAGAAGACGATCCGCATTCGCTGTCGGGCAATTTAATTAAAATGATCTGTGGCGACGGCAATGGCTCCGTATTCATCCAGACTCAAAACGGCATCGACCGGTTTGACCTGCGCACCCGCACCCTGTCACGGGTCACCGACACCCCATACGACGCCATGGCCTACGACACCGACCGTTTGTTGCTGGCCGCGCAGAACCGTATCTTTTCCTATCGCGACGGCAAGTTCTCGCTTCTTCTCGAAATCGGCCGTACACAAACGGTCATTACGCGGATTCATACGGGTACGAACGGACGGCTCCGCATCGGCACGGTCGATTCGGGGGTCTACACGGTCGGGGCCGACGGGCAGGCCAGACCGCTTATCACGGGTTGCAGCCGCGTCTCATCGATCTACGAAGACAGCCGGCAGAATCTCTGGATCGCCACATGGCAAAACGGGCTGTACCGGATAACGCCGCACGGCACGGTCGTCAACTACCGCGAGAGCGCCGACGGACGCGCCCTGTCGTCGAACTTCGTGCGTACCGTATGCGAAGACAACAGCGGCGGAATATGGATCGGTACGAAGAACGGACTCGACCGGTTCGATACCGTCACGGAGCAGTTTACACACTACGACTCGGAAGAGCACAACCTGCAAAAGTTATCGAACGAGTCGGTTTGGGACTTATACAAAGACCGTCAGGGTACGATTTGGGCAGGCACCTACTTCGGCGGAGTCAATTACTTCAACCCCGAGCACGACTTCTACACGTTCCATGACTTGCAAAAGGGGGTGTTGAGGAACAAACCTTTTCCGGTCATCAGCCGGGTAATCGAGGCGGAAGACGGCCGGCTCTTTCTTTGCACCGAAGGCAACGGCCTCCTCTCCTACGACCCGTCGGAAAAAACCTACACCGATTATGCGGCCCTGAGACAGAAAAATATCAAGACGGCTTATTACGACCGTACACGCCGTCAGCTATGGCTCGGCCTGCATCTGGAAGGTTTGTGTATGCTCGATACGAAGACGCAACAAGTCACGTTCTACCGCAAAATCAATGCCGGTCTTTACGAATCGAATATCGTCCGGGCGATTCTTCCCTACCGCGATCTCCTGCTCGTAGCCACCTACAACGGACTCTATCTGTTCGACCCGCACACGAAGCAATTCTCCATCTTCTCCGAAGCATTGCACCGATTGGCTACCTACTTTATCGATGTGCAATCCGACTACGACGGACAGCTATGGATCGCCGGCTACGGACTCTACCGGTACGACCTGCGGACGGGAATCTGCCGGAGCTATACGCATCGCAAAGACGACCCGTCGTCGCTCAGCAATAACCAGATCAACAAAATCCTCATCGATCGCAAACGCAACGTATGGATTGCCACCAACGGAGGGGGAGTGAATCTTTACAATCCTTCGTCCGATTCGTTCACCCGCTTCGACTCCGAGAACGGTTCGTTGCCGAACGCTTATATCAGCAATCTGGCCGAGCTGCCTTCGGGCAAATTACTGCTGGCCACCACGCAGGGCTTCTCGACCCTCGACCCTTCCACACACGAGATCGATCATTACGGACCCGGCAGCGGATTCCCGCTCAACTCGCTTTACAACGGCGGACTGACCGTCACGGCAGATAACGAAGTGTATATTGCCGGCATGAACGGCATGGTATCCTTCGCCGAAGACAAGCTGGCTGGCAATCTGCCGCCTTTTACGCTGCACTTCTCGCAACTGTGGGTCAACCATCTGCCGGTACTGCCCGGCGATGATTCGGGCATCCTGAACGTCGCCCTGCCGTTTACCGAATCCGTTGCGTTGAATCATAAACAGTCGATGCTCGAGATCGAATTTTCGTCCGATCATTTCATCGCAAGCAACCGTCCCGGTTTCCGGTACCGGTTACTGGGCTTGTCCGAACAATGGATGCCGGTGCAACCCGGCGCTCATCGGTTTAACTTTACCGGCATCCATCCGGGCAGATATCGCCTCGAACTGGAGGCTGTCTCACCCATCGACGGCACCGTGCTGGCACGCACCGCGCTGAAGCTGAACATGGCTCCTCCTTTCTACAAGACATGGTATGCCTATCTGACTTATGCCCTGTTGCTGGCATTGCTGGCCGTTCTTTACGTGCGATTCGTCCAATCGAGGGTACGGCTCGTGGCCTCGCTCGAATATCAGAAGAAAGAAAAGGAGCATTTAGAGGCTGTCAACCAGTCGAAGCTGCGCTTCTTCACCAATATCACACACGAATTCCGTACACCGCTGACCATCATCGCCAGTCAGGTAGATACAATCATGCAGACGGGTAAGACGTCGGCGGCCGTGCACCGGCGCATGGCCAGTGTGCGTCGCAACATCGGGCTTATGCAAAACCTGATCAACGAGTTGATGGAGTTTCGCAAGGCCGAGAACAGTAAGCTCGTGATCCGTGCAAGTGAACACGACATCGTTAAATTCATGCACGAAATGTACCTTGCCTTCGAGGAATATGCCGAACACCGACAGATCGATTTCACCTTTCATGCCGACCGGGAAAGCATACCTTTATGGTTCGACCCGGCACAGATGCAGAAAGTATTCTACAACCTCCTCTCCAATGCCTTTAAATATACTTCGGCAGGCGGGAAGATCGGGATGACCGTGAACGAACATGCCGACGAGGTACGTATCGCCGTGCATGACAGCGGACAGGGTATTCGCGAAACCGATATCCCCCATATCTTTGACCGTTTCTATCAGGCAATCGATACCGGGCTGAAAACCGACGAATCCGTATCGCCCGGAACGGGCATCGGACTGGCGCTGACGAAACATATTGCCGACGCGCACGGGGCGCGGATGCTTGTATCGAGCCGGATCGACGAGGGCAGCGTCTTTGAAGTCGTGATGAAAAAAGGCGCCGGGCATCTCTCGGACGAGCAAAAACGCGAACGACCGGAGAGCGGCGAATGGCATATACGCTCCGTCGAAGTGTACGATGCGCCGCCCGACACGCCTTATCCCGACGAAACGGCCGAAAGCGTACATACGCTGCCTTCCATCCTGATCGTAGAAGATAACCCCGAGCTGCTTCATGTGCTGCAAAGCATCTTTGAGCCGATCTACACCGTTCACACCGCCTCGAACGGCGAAGAAGGACTCCGGAAAACCATCCGGCATCAGCCCGATATCGTATTGAGCGACCTGATGATGCCCGTGCTCTCAGGCAACGAGATGTGCCTGCGAATCAAAAACAATTTCGCCACGTCGCATATCCCCGTCGTCCTGCTCACGGCACAAACGGCCGTCGAAGCCAAACTCGACAGCCTGCGCCTCGGAGCAGACGACTACATCACCAAACCGTTCGATGTGAAGCTGCTCATCGCACGCTGCCGTAACCTGATCGACGGACGACGGCGGCTGCAGGAAAAATTCGGACGCTCGACCGAACTCCCTCCCTCGGCCATCGCCTCGAACGACATCGACCGCGAATTTATCGAACGCGCCCGTCAAGTCATCGAACGACATCTGGCCAACGAAGACTTCGACGTCGCCCTCTTCTCGCGCGAAATGGCGCTGGGACGCACCCGCCTGTTCCATAAAATCAAAGGTGTGACCGGGCAAACACCCAACGAGTTTATCCAGACCATCCGGATGAAGAAAGCCACCGGCCTGCTTCAGAACCACCCCGAAATGAATATCGCCGACGTGGCATACAACGTGGGCTTCGGCTCGCCAAAATATTTCTCCAAATGCTTCCGCGAACAATTCGGCATGTCCCCCTCCGAATTCCGCGCCCGCCCTCCCGCTCCGCATTCGACCGAGAAGAAAGGGTAAAAATATCACTTCAGGGAAATATCTCTGCCTGTCGGATCAATTCGCAGTCATGCGTTTGATGATGCCGTAAGCATTCAAAATACCTAATTCGCCGGCCTTGCTCAGGTCGGCAATACCGTGCGTAGCATCGCCTTGCGAGAGCCGTGCGAGGCCACGATTGAAATATGCTTCGGCAAATTCGGGATCACGCAGGATCGCCTCATTATAGTCGGCAATAGCCGCACGAAAGTCGCGCTGGGCACATCGCAGGTTACCGCGATTATAATATGAATAGATAAAGCCGGGAGCTTGACGAATAACAAAGTCGTAATCTCGGATAATCAATTCATGTTCATAGCCTTTCGCTTCTTCTTTCAATCGACTTTGTGGCAGATCGTTTACCGGATTCTCATTCATAACGGGAGCCTTGCTACTGCCCAATTGAAAGTTGATGGTTCGCGTACTTGCCTGTTCATCCGTATAACCCTGCGACTGATTGTACTCCATCTGCTTGTAACGAACGGAAGCCCGATTAAAATAAGCCAAGGTATAAGACGGATCCAGTTCGATGACTTTATCGAAATTGCGAATAGCTTCCGCAAAATCCTGCACGAGCATAAAATCGATGGCGCGTCCGAAGTAGTTATCAGGATTATTAGGTTCTCTCTCTATTTTAGCAGAATACTCATTGATGGAAGCAAAGTGCATGGCAATCTGTTCTTCGGTCAAGGCCGCCTCCTTGTTTGTCAATAACAGTTTCCATGACAGTACCATGCGCGCATTGAATTGCTCGACCGTCTTATCGTAATAGACAGACTCCTGTACTTCGCTGTTTTTTTCATAATACGTCAGGATAAACTGCGGTTCGAGGTCGACATGCACGTTGCGATCCTGTACCCTTCCACGTATCTCGCTACGGTACTTGCTTTCTTGTTCCTCTTTCCTGTCGTAAACAACCAATCGGTTGAACTTATCGATATTCTTGTCCGACTCTTCACGGGTATTTGTTCCCTTTTCGGAATTGTCGGAAGCTTCGGCACCCGGCTTCTGCCCTTGACGCTTATCTTGTTCCAGTTTCATCGCCGTGAGGTAATCCCGATCGGCTCCGCTCAAATCGTTTAGCTTCCGTTTGGCTTCGGCACGACTGTAATAACCGGGCAAGAAATTGGGATATTGCTTTAACACGACGTCAATATCTCGTATAGCGCCTCTGTAATCGCCCACTTCATGATTCAGCAGGGCGCGGTTGTAATACGCCATATAATTGTCCGGTTCCTGCTCGAGCACTACGTCAAAATCTTCAATCGCCCGGTTATTGTCTCCCACTTGTGCACGTAGCAAACCGCGATTAAAACGGGCAATCAAGTTTCTGTTGTCCATATCGATCACTTGATCATAGTCAGCCATAGCCCCCCGCAAGTCATTCATTTGATAACGTACGAGTCCACGGTTGATGTAGTAGCCGCTCTCCCGCGTATTAAGACGGATGGCTTCGTTCAAATCGGCCAAGGCGTCCTTGAAACGACCTGTCTGGTAGAGGACAATCGCCCGATTTCCGTAACATGGGGCATGATACGGGTCAATTTCGATCGCTTTGTCATAATCGTTCAGCGCAAGCGCCGTATCTCCTTTCTCCAGATACATAGCGCCGCGTGTCAGGTAGCCGAGCGAATATTGGGGATGAGCATGGATCAAATCTTCGAAAACATGTTCCGCATCACTAAAATCCTTTTTCTGAACATAGGCAATTGCCTTGTTCGACATCATTGGGCGATCGTCGGGTTTAAATTCCAGTCCTTTGTTATAGTCTTCGATCGCTTCATCATACATCTCGAGGCTCTGACGAGCAATTCCCCGCGCGTAATACGCTTGTGCCAAAAACGGATTACGCTCAAGGCTTAACGAACAGTCTTCCTCTGCACCTTTGAAATCGTCCAGATTCAGCTTCGCTACGGCCCGGTAGAAATAAGGTTCAGCCAGCCACGGTTTAGCTTTGATGACCTGATTAAAGTACTGAATTGACAGCACGTAGTCCTCGAAATAAAGCGCATTTCTGCCGATGGCCATCACCCGGTCGGTATTGACCTGCGCTCTCACCGTGAACATGCAAGACAGAAAAAAGAAGAGGGCGAACGTTTGTCTCATCTCATTATTTCTTCAACGGTTTGATACGGTAGGAACACGACATCGTCCCCTTGACAATATGGTTCAGTTTACCTTTATTGAGTTGTCGGCGAATGGCCGATATATTATCAATAAATACATGTCCTTGCAGATGCTCGTACTCGTGCAAGACGATCCGTGCGGCAAACCCCTCAAGGTTCTCCTCCTGCGGCTCAAAATGTTCGTTCATATACCGTACCTTGATTTTCTCCGGACGCGTTACTTTCTCGTGAACTCCCGGAAAACTAAGACAACCCTCCTCAAAAGTTACCGTCTCACGGCTTTCCTCGATGATCTCCGGATTAATCAACACACGTTTGAAGTCTTTACACTCGATACGGTTGTTAGCTACCGGTGTTCCGTCAATCACCACAAGGCTTATCGATCGGCCGATCTGCGGTGCAGCCAGCCCCACGCCATCGGCATGATACATGGTTTCGAACATATCGGCAATCAACTTTTTCAGATCGGGATAGTCTTTATCTATCGGCGTTGTCGGCTCTCTCAATACAGGTTGTCCGTATGTATAAATCGGTAATATCATCATATTCTGTTTTATCGTTTATTTCTTAATCGTTCGAGAAACCCCTGCAAGATCAGAACAGCGCTGATTTCATCGACCAATCCTTTGTCTTGCCGTTTTTTCTTTTTCAAACCTCCGTCAATCAATGCCCGTTGAGCCATGATCGAAGTAAAACGCTCGTCATAATACTCTACCGGAATGGAAGGAAGTGTTTTTGTGAGTTGAGCCACAAAGGCTTCCACACGTTTCATGTTTTCGGAAGGCTCGTTGTTCATCTGTTTCGGATAGCCGACCACAATCAGGTCCACCGGTTCTTGCGACACATACCGGGCGATGTACCCCGTCGCTTCACGGCTTGACACAACGGTCAATCTGTTGGCAATCATTTTCAGCATATCAGTGACAGCCAATCCGGTACGTTTCTGTCCATAATCAACGGCCATAATCCTTCCCATAAATCAATAGGCATTTTTTTCACCTCGGAACATATTCAAGACTGTCACAAAAATAATTTTCAGATCGAGAAAGAACGACCAATTCTCAATATACCATACATCGCGCTTGACACGTCCTTCCATCTGTTCCAACGTCTTCGTCTCGCCCCGATAACCGGTAATCTGTGCCCAGCCGGTAATGCCCGGTTTAACAAGATGACGCACCATATACTTATCGATCAGTTTAGAATACTGCTCCGTATGTTTGAGCATATGAGGACGCGGTCCTACGACCGACATATCGCCAAACAATACATTAAGAAACTGAGGCATTTCGTCCAAGTTCGTCCGCCGAAGAAAACTTCCGATTTTCGTGGTGCGCGGATCATTTTTAACAGCCTGCACCAAATCGGCGTCTTTATTTACTTTCATAGTCCGGAATTTGTAACAGTCGAACTCTTTACCGTATATGCCGGTGCGTTTCTGCTTAAACAATATCGGTCCGGGAGAACTTAATTTGATTAGCATACCGACCACGATATAAAGCACGGGATAAAACAAGAGAAGCACGAGTGTGGAGAACGCAATATCAAATGTCCGCTTGACAGCTCGTTTCGAGACCGATTGCAAGGGTTCGTTACGAATCGAGAGCAAAGGAATAAACTCCAGGATCTCCATCACCATGCTTTTTTTAATATCGCGATAAAACTCCGGAACGATGTAGAAACGAATCATATGTTTCTCGGCAAAAAGCAGCAAGTTCGATATTTTATCACTGTTCGAACCGGGGATGGTACAATAAATCTCATCTATTTGATGTTCCGAAACAAAATCATTCATTTCCTCAATAGGCCCTATATAATTCGGCAGTACCTCTTTCAGAGCCATATTATCATCAAAAAAGCCCAATACGTTGAATCCGTATGCCAAATCGTCTCGAAGCACGTTATAAAGCTCCATTCCGTTTTTTCCGGCTCCGATGATGATGATGTTCTTGGCATTATACCCTTTGCGACGATAGATTTTGACAAAGATACGCATCAGAATCCGCCATAAAGACAGACATAACAACACGGAAACGTAGTAAAGAAAGAGAAAAATGACCAATGAGCTACCTACTTTCAAGAACGCCAGACACGTGCAGAACAAAAACGTTTGAAACGTAACCAGGGTAAACGAGCGCTGTACGACATTATCCAAAAACACGATGGAGAGATGTATTTTGATCGGTACGAAATACAAGGCAAAAAAGTAGCAAAAGTTAAGCAACAATAAGACTTCTTTAAGGCTGTGGGCTATGGGTTGGGTATATACCGGTTCAAGAGCGTAGTAAATACCGAAAAACAGGGCGTTTAAAATCATTAAATCGCCCATACCAATCAGCCACTGAAGAAAATATCCTTGTTTTGAACTTTTTTCCATCTCGTTGTAAGAATTGACAAAGGTAACGAATATTTCAGAGTTAAAAAAACGACCGGAAGCTTTTTCCCGAGTTGCATCTTCTAATCGTAAGTGTCATACATCGATAAGTAAAATGGCCAACATGCAGCCGGTCGAAAAATTCAGTCACGGCTCGGTGGGGTGTGTTTGTGTATAATCGTCATTTTTTACTACCTTTCCTCTAAAACGTATTTTGTGAGTTTGCTTACATTGCTGCTCAATCCCTCCCAAATTCGGTTGTTTGGGTGACTATAACACACGACTGTTGGCTCCGTGACGGTCGGTGTGTCTCGGAGATTGCGAATATAAGTATGTTACTTTCCTCTACAAGCTTGGGTAGCTTATGCCGGTGTCCGACTCCTTCCGGTGTATCTGTAAATTTGCGAAACGGGCTACTCTGTGCACCACAAAGGTAATTACGTGGCACCGAAAGGTATATCAAATGGCTAATCGGCCATATACGATTCAAGCAGTTTGATTTGTCCTTCTGTTCTTTTCAACTCTTCCTGCCTTTTGAGATAAATGTCAATGAAATCCTCTTCTTTGGAGAGCATGTGCCATACGGCAACGAGTATTTTCCGGGCGATGGCTACCTGGATCTTCATTTTGTTCTTTTTCTTGACGGTAGTTTGGAGGTAGCTGAAATGAGAGAAGAAACAGTTTCGGGTTCGTGATGCCGCCCATGCAATTTCGATCAATATTTGTCTGAGGTATCTGTTTCCGTGTGTCACTTTTCTGCTTTTGAAACGCCCGTTGCTTACATCGTTACGCGGTTTCAGACCGCACCATCCCACAAGGCTTGCCGCCGTAGCGAACATCTTCATATCAACACCTGTTTCCGCAATGATTGCCGTGGCTGCGCGTTCCTTGACACCGGGGATGGTTTGCAGGCGTTCGTATGGTTTGGGGTAATGTTCTTTGCAGAGCCGGACGAGTTCTTGCTGACAGTCCGCCGTCTGTTCTTCGATCAGGTCGAGTGTTTCCTTCAATTGTCTGAGAACAATCAGGTCGGTTTCTGAGAACGAGCCTGTCAGCGCGGCTTTCACCCTCTCACGTCCATGTTTGTTGAGTATGCGTCCATGCACAAGCCTGAGGAGTTCATCAGGATCGGTCTGTCCGTCGATTATCGCTTTGAGTACAGACCGATAGCTTTTGCTTTTGGTGGTAGCCACGTAATTGCTGAGCCTAAAACCGCATCTTTGCAAAGCTGCGTCGAGTTTGTTGCTGTTGTAGGTCGTATCTTCGCACAGGTCCATGATACGGCGGTTCAATTTGCGCATATCCTGAACGATGGGCTCGGGAACGAAGCTTCCCTTGATGAGATTTTTCAGAAGACACTCCGCGATCCATCGGGCATCCTTCACGTCACTTTTCCTGCCGGGAAGCTGCTTGATGAAATAGGGATTCACCAATCTGAGTTCCATCGATTCGCAGAGTTCCGTCCATACCGGAACCCAATAGACGGCCGTGCTCTCCATAGCTGCTTCGGTGACACCATGGGCTCTCATGTCATGATGCATCTGACGCAAGTCGGGAGTAAGCACTCCATAAGTATTTTCCCAAATAATGGCCTGGTCATACCCCATAATACAGAGATAAATGCTATCTTTGTGCACATCAAGGCCGGCAACTGTTCGAGTTCTGTTCATAATTATTTTTTTAAATTTTTTTCCTCCAAGATAGTAAAATTGTGGCTAAGAACACGCAGAGGAGGGGACAGAAAACAGAGCGTCGGCCTTGTGTTTTTATCTGCCCGGTGTAAAATCTCGAGGATTTTATCTAAATTTGCCACCAAAAATCAGAGCTATGTTTGAAAATTTAAGTGACCGGTTAGAACGCTCGTTTAAGCTGTTGAAAGGTGAAGGCAAAATTTCCGAGTTAAATGTGGCGGAAACGCTGAAAGATGTACGTCGGGCCTTGTTGGATGCCGATGTCAATTATAAAGTAGCCAAACAGTTTACCGACACAGTGAAGGCAAAGGCGATGGGGCAGGATGTACTCACCTCGTTGAAACCCGGCCAGTTGATGGTTAAAATCGTCCATGATGAACTGGCCGCCTTAATGGGTGGTACTGCGGCGGAATTTAATCTGACGGGGTCGCCTTCGGTGATCCTTATGGCCGGTTTGCAAGGCTCGGGTAAGACGACCTTCTCCGGTAAGCTGGCCAATATGCTGAAGAGCAAAAGAGGGAAAAATCCATTACTGGTAGCCTGCGACGTATATCGTCCTGCAGCCATCGACCAGTTGTATGTTTTAGGTGAGCAGATAGGTGTACCGGTATACTCGGAACGAGAAAACAAGAACCCGGTCGACATTGCGCTTCACGCCATTTTAGAGGCAAAGAAGACGGGGCGTGACTTAGTGATTGTCGATACAGCCGGCCGTCTGGCCATTGACGAGCAGATGATGGCAGAGATTGCAGCGATCAAAAAAGCGATCCGGCCGAATGAAATTTTGTTTGTTGTCGACTCCATGACCGGACAGGATGCCGTGAATACGGCTAAGGAGTTTAATGACCGACTGGACTTTTCGGGTGTGGTGCTTACCAAGCTTGACGGGGATACACGCGGTGGTGCAGCGCTTTCAATACGCACCGTAGTTGACAAGCCGATTAAGTTTATCGGTACCGGCGAAAAAATGGACGCACTTGATGTGTTTCACCCCGAACGAATGGCCGACCGAATTCTCGGTATGGGGGATGTCGTCTCGCTCGTTGAGCGGGCACAAGAGCAATACGACGAAGCGGAAGCACGCCGAATTCAAAAGAAACTTGCCAAGAATCAGTTCGACTTCAATGATTTCCTCGGACAAATCCAACAAATCAAGAAAATGGGTAACCTGAAGGATTTGGCATCCATGATTCCGGGTGTGGGTAAGGCGCTAAAAAATATCGACATCGATGAGAATGCATTCAAGGGCATTGAAGCCATTATCTATTCAATGACTCCGCAAGAGCGAACGAATCCTTCTATTCTGAACGGTTCGCGCAGACAGCGTATCGCTGCCGGTAGCGGCACGTCGGTACAGGATGTGAACAAGCTGATCAAACAATTTGACGAAACACGTAAGATGATGCGAATGATTACGACCGTCAAGCCGGGCAGCCGGATGATGCGTTCACCTTTTCGCAGATAAAAATAAAAAGTCATGGAAGAACAGGTTTATCAATTAATCGATGGCAAGGCCGTGGCAGCCCAGGCCAAAAAAGAATTAGCTGCCGAAGTAGCAAACATCAAACAGGCGGGAGGGAAAATCCCGCATCTTGCAGCCATATTAGTCGGCCACGACGGGGGTAGCGAGACGTATGTGATGAACAAAGTAAAAAGTTGCGAAGCTATCGGATTCCGGTCGACCCTGATTCGTTGCGAAGCCGATATAACCGAAGAAGAATTACTCCGTAAAGTACAACAGCTGAACGAAGACGACGATGTGGACGGTTTTATCGTACAGCTTCCGTTACCGAAACACATTTCAAGTCATAAGGTGATCGAAGCAATTGACTACCGGAAGGATGTGGATGGCTTCCACCCGATCAATGTCGGACGGATGGCTCTTGGACTGCCTTGTTTCAAGTCTGCTACCCCTGCGGGAATTGTCGAGTTGCTGCGACACTACGAAATCCCGACCAAAGGGAAGCATTGCGTGATTCTGGGGCGCAGTAATATTGTAGGCAAACCGATGGCTACGCTGATGATGCAGAAAGACTATCCAGGCGATTGCACAGTGACGGTCTGCCACAGTCGTTCTGAAGATCTGAAGGAGATGTGTCTGAGTGCCGATATCATCATTGCCGCACTGGGCGTTCCCGAATTTCTGAAAGGAGATATGGTCAAGGATGGAGCCGTTGTGATTGATGTCGGTACCACGCGTGTGCCGAGCAGTGTCACCAAGAGCGGTTACCGCCTGATGGGCGATGTGGCCTTCAACGAAGTAGCTCCGAAGTGCAGCTATATTACGCCTGTTCCCGGTGGAGTAGGCCCGATGACAATCATTTCGCTTATGCGCAACACCTTGTTGGCAAGCACGAAATCGCTTTTCTCTTCAGCAGAGAAATAGTCTTTTCGTTCATCGACTAAAAAAACTGTCTTGAGACAGAGTATTACAAAGATTCTGCTCTTCAGGAACACATAAGGCAGACATCTGAAAGAGAAAGAGGCAGGCCGTTTTTTGAAAAAAGAAATACGAGCCTGCCTTGCTATTCGAAGCGGATCGTCTTGGCCGGACTGATCTTGGTGATCAGGTACGAAGGAGCAAGCATCATCAAGAGTGAAACGACGGAGGCTCCGAGATTAATCAGCAACCATGAGCCCAGTGTCAGATGAATCGGAACGGCATCAAGGTAATACACGGAGGGATCAAGAGACAGTGGTCGGAAAAAGGATTGTATCCAACACAGCGCCAACCCGATGATATTTCCCCAGAGCATCCCTTTGCCGATCAGAAAAGCCGAGATATACAGAAAAACGCGCCGCAGGCTGCGGTCTTGCTGACCGAGCGCTTTCAGAATGCCGATCATGTTGGTACGTTCAAGGATGATGATCAGCAGCCCCGAAATCATCGTAAAGCCCGATACGGCCATCATCAGTACAAGGATCACCGCAACATTCAGGTCAAGCACATCAAGCCAACTGAATATCATCGGATTCAGTTCTTTTATAGAACGAACATAAAAAATATTCCCTTTACGGTCACGACGATTAAGTAGCTGATCATCGACAGCAGCAGCCACCTTATCAAGATCGTCGTAATCATCGACCTGCAGTTCCAGTCCGCTGACAGCGTCAGCCTCCCATCCGTTCAGGCGACGGATATGCTTGATATCGGTCAAGACAAACAGTTTATCGTAATCCGTAAAACCGGTATCGTAGATGCCACAGATACGGAATTTACGCGCCCTTACCTCGTCCTGCACGAAGTAGGCATGAAACGAGTCGCCGCAACGAAGGCGAAGCATATCGGCCAGTTGTTGTGAGATCAGCACATCGTTCGTCACCTTTCCCGTATCAATGCTGAAGAGTTCTCCTTCCTTCAGATGCTTCCCGAAAAATGTCCAGTCATATTCCACATCGACGCCCTTGAGAACGATACCTTGAAAATCCGTTTCAGTCTTAAGGATACCCGGTTTGGTAGCGAATGTCTCAACATGGCGGATACCCGACAGAGCACTCAGGAGAGACTTCAAACTGTCACCGACAAAAATCGGCACCGTTTCATACGACGAATTGCTATCGAAGTTGGAAACCCGGATATGAGAGCCGAAACCGACCATTTTATTACGCACCTCCTGCTTGAATCCTACCACGATCGCCACCGAGAGGATCATCATAGCCACACCCAGTGCAATACCGGCTACAGCAATACGCACAGCCGGCGGGGTGACCCGTCTGCTGTCACCTCTTTCTTTCGAGAAATGAATGCGTCGAGCAATAAACAGTTCAAAATTCATCTTTCACGCCAACGATATATTCCCTTTTTTGTATATCTTCATATTCCGTTCTTAACCTATACCGCACGCCATATTTGGCGGTACGTATCCAATGCACGGGCCAAAACATCAAGCGCCTTAGCCAGTTCTTCTTTTTTTAAGACATAGGCAATACGCACTTCGTTTCGTCCATAGCCGGGTGTCACATAAAAGCCCGAAGCCGGAGCCATCATCACTGTTTGTTTCTCGTAAGCAAAATCGCTCAGACACCATGCGCAAAACGTGTCGGCATCGTCGATCGGAAGTTTGGCCACCGTATAAAATGCCCCCATCGGAAGAGGTGAATAACAGCCCGGTATACGGTTCAAACCCTCAACAAGAAAGTTACGCCGCTGCAAATATTCGTCATAAACGGCACGCATATATTCTTCGGGCGTATCGATAGAGGCTTCGGCAACGATTTGTCCGAGAAGCGGAGGGCTGAGCCGTGCCTGACACCATTTCATCACGCTCTTCTTCACTTGCGCATTCTTCGTAACCAAGACGCCGACACGAATACCGCATTCGCTGTAACGCTTCGACACCGAATCAAGCATGACCACGTGCTGTTCAAGCCCTTCAAGGTGGAAAGACGACACATAAGGCGCATCAGTATAGCAAAACTCACGATATACTTCGTCCGCAAACAGAAATATATTATATTTTCGAACAAGTTCGCTCAAACGACACATCTCTTCTGCCGTATAAAGATACCCCGTCGGATTGTTCGGGTTACAGATCATAACCGCTTTCGTGCGAGGCGTGATCATCTCTTCAAACTTATTGATCGACGGCAAAGCAAACCCGTCTTCAATCGACGAAGGTACAGCCTTCACCACGACGCCGCACGATATGGCAAACGACATGTAATTCGCATACGCCGGTTCGGGGATCAGCAACTCATCGCCCGGATTCAGGCAAGCCAGAAAAGCGAAATTCACAGCCTCCGATGCTCCCGCCGTAACGATAATATCATCCGTATCGACCATGATGCCGAAACGGTGATAATAGGTCACCATTTTTTTACGAAAACTGAGCAACCCTTCGCTCGGACTGTATTCCAAGACCTCACGATTGATATGACGCATGGCATCAAGCCCTACTTCCGGTGTTCGGATATCCGGCTGCCCGATGTTGAGATGATAGACTTTGATTCCTCTCGCTTTCGCTTCATTGGCTAACGGAACTAATTTCCGTATCGGCGATTCGGGCATGTTGATCCCGCGTTGTGATATTACCGGCATTTCTTTTCTTTCTTTGTAAGTTCGATGCAAACATAAATAAAAAAGCCGAGATTTTTATCTATCAGTCCATAAAAATCAAAACCGGAGCATGCTATCGGTAATGAACGTTTTTCAAGCATAACGTTTGATTGAATCACGAACTTATCCTTATGAAAATACTCCCCACCCTGCATTAGTTCTCAAATAAGTTCTCGAACAAATACAAACCGGTTGCGAAATTATCCCGATATCACCGATTTTTTAACGCATTCCATATGGGAAGTCGTTTTTTTTACTTACGTTTGCATGTTAACAATAAAAAATAAAACAGTAAAAACATGATAGATTTAGCAATTATCGGGGGCGGACCGGCCGGATATGTAGCCGCAGAACGCGCAGCTGCGAGAGGACTTGACGTAACATTGTTCGAAAAGAAAGATCTGGGCGGTGTCTGCCTGAACGAAGGATGTATTCCGACAAAGACATTACTCTACAGTGCAAAGGTGTACGATTATGCCAAGCACGGTGACAAGTACGGCGTCTATGCTCCGGATGTGACATTCGACTTCGGCAAAATCATTGCCCGCAAGAACAAAACGGTACGTAAACTGGTGGCCGGCATCAATGCCACGATGAAAGCGCACAACATACAGGTCGTAAAAGGAGAAGCACACATCAAGGGACGCACGGAAGAAGCCATTGAGATTCATTGCAACGACGAAACGTTTCAAGCTAAAAATCTGTTGCTGTGCACCGGCTCGGAGGCTTTTATCCCCCCTATCCCCGGAGTCGAAGAAGCCGGAGACCGCGTCGTAACAAACCGCGAGATTCTGGCGATGAAAGAGCAACCCTCCTCGCTCGTCATCATCGGAGGCGGTGTGATCGGCATGGAGTTTGCAAGCTTGTACAACAGCCTCGGTTCCGAGGTTACGGTTATCGAGATGCTACCCGAGATACTGGGCGGATTAGACAGCGAGATCAGTGCGATGTTGCGTGACATCTATACGAAAAAAGGTATTCGCTTCCACCTCTCGTGCAAAGTAACAGAGATCAAAGACAACGAAGTGATTTTTATGGATTCCGAAGGTGCGCAGGGCTTCGTTACAGGAGAGAAGATTCTGATGAGCGTCGGCCGACGGGCTGTCACGACAGGGTTCGGACTGGAGACGTTAGGCGTAGAAACAGAGCGCGGAGCTGTCAAAGTCGATACCCAAATGAGAACAAACGTACCGAATGTCTACGCAGCCGGCGATATCACAGGATTTTCGATGTTGGCCCACACAGCCAGTCGCGAAGGCGAAGTGGTGGTCAACAACCTCACCGGACTGGAAGACGAAATGCGTTATCACGCCATTCCCGGTATCGTCTACTCCAATCCTGAGGTCGCGACGGTCGGTCTGACCGAAGAACAAGCCCGACATAAAAGCATCGAATACGGGGTTGCCAAGCTTCCGATGACTTATTCCGGCCGTTTTGTGGCAGAAAATGAAGGAGCGACCGGACTCTGCAAAGTGCTTTTCAGCCCTCAGCAGAAGATACTGGGCGTTCATCTACTGGGCAATCCTTGCAGTGAAATGATTCACAGTGCATGCATGGCCATCGAGCAGGGAATGACGGTTGAGGCACTTCAAAAAGTCGTATTCCCCCACCCCACCGTATCGGAGATATTCAAAGAAACATTATTTACAATAAAGTAATCATGAAAAATACACCGATAAACTACGATACCGCACAACGTGTGATTGACCGTTATCAATTACAGGATTTCGGTAAGGCGACCATCCGTGAAGTGGTAGCCATCTCCAACCAACTGGAGCAGGAAACCGGCATCGAATTTATTCACATGGAGATGGGTGTTCCGGGATTACGGCCGGCACAAGTCGGCACAGACGCCGAAATCGAAGCCTTACAAAAAGGCATTGCCGCTATCTACCCCGATATCAACGGACTGAAAGCGCTCAAAGAGGAAGCCTCTCGCTTTATCAAAGCTTTTATCGATATCGATCTCTCTCCCGAAGGATGCGTACCGGTGACCGGCTCCATGCAGGGCACGTTCGCCTCTTTCCTTACGTGCGGACAGTGCAACCCTGCAAAAGACACGATCCTGTTCATCGATCCGGGCTTCCCCGTTCAAAAACAGCAGATCGCAGTCATGGGCTATCGGTATGCCTCATTCGATGTTTACGAACATCGGGGAGAGAAACTCGCGGAAATATTGGAAAAATACTTGTCGCAAGGAAATATTGCAGCTCTCGTCTATTCGAACCCGAACAACCCGGCATGGTTCTGTCTGACGGATAACGAACTGAATACGATCGGCCAAATAGCAACGAAATACGATGTGATTGTCATCGAAGACCTTGCCTATTTTGCCATGGATTTCCGCAAAGACCTCGGCACACCGTTCCAACCGCCTTTCCAGCCCAGTGTCGCTCACTATACCGACCATTACATCCTGCAAATCTCCGGATCGAAAGCGTTCAGTTACGCAGGACAGCGCATTGGAGTAGCGGCAATCTCCGACAAACTGTATCATCGGGCTTACGAGGGACTGACCCAACGGTACGGGAGCGGGACATTCGGAACGGTCTATATCCATCGCGTGCTCTACGCGCTTTCTTCGGGAACCAGCCACTCGGCGCAATACGCGCTCGCCGCAATGTTGAAAGCCGCATCGGACGGCACGTTCAACTTTGTCAACGAAGTCAAAGAGTACGGACGACGGGCTGCCAAACTTAAACGGATTTTCACCCGTTACGGTTTCAAAATCGTGTACGATCATGATCTGGACGAGCCTGTCGCCGATGGATTCTATTTTACGATCGGTTATCCGGGCATGACCGGAAGTCAACTGATGGAAGAGTTCATTTGTTACGGTATCAGCGCTATTTCGCTCGCAACTACGGGAAGTCGGCAGGAAGGATTACGGGCATGTACCTCTTTTATCAAGCCACATCAATATGAGTTACTTGAAGAACGGTTAAAAATATTCGATGAAAATCATACGGCGTAACAACACGCAATCTGTTATTCTTTTTTAACAACAAAAAGTCTCTTTTTTTCTTGTTCTTCTTAAAAATACATCTTATATTGCCCACCGAAATTGAGGATTATTCGTAATTGTAACAATGGCTCAATATAAAGACATCTTCAAAATCAAGCATAACGACTTGCGACCGGAAAAAGGAAAAATTCTGATTTCCGAGCCGTTCTTGCAGGACGCTTATTTCCAGCGTTCCGTAGTCTTACTAGTCGAACACGATCACAACGGTTCGATGGGATTCGTGGTAAATAAACCGACCGGCCTGATTGTAAATGATTTTTTTCCGGAGCTGAAAAAGTTTCCGATTCTTCCTATTTATCTTGGCGGGCCTGTCAGTTCGAATCGATTATTTTTTATCCATTCGCTCGGCCCGGTTATTCCGGACAGCGTGAAGATCGAAGAGAATCTATATTTTGACGGCGATTTCGAGGCGTTAAAGCGTTACATGCTTAGTGGTAACCCTTTCAACGAGCGTATAAAATTCTTTTTAGGTTACTCCGGTTGGACTAAAAACCAATTAGACGGTGAAATTGTACGCGATTCATGGTTAGTCAGCCATTCATCCGACCGCAGCCTGATGCTTGCGCATGACGATTCGTTCTGGACGCGTTCCGTCGAACTTCTCGGTCGCCCGTATGAAACGTGGATCAACTACCCCAAAAACCCGGAGATGAATTGATGGCAAATTACGCGATACGCGGTTCGGCGTGTACTACGATAACAATAAACCATTAACAATTATTACGTCAGGCTTACAGCCCTGTGAGGGGGGAGTGATTTTTTTTCTTCCAACGCTTCGCATTGGGCTGAATGAACACACCCTTTCAAGGCTTAGAAGAGTTAGTCAGCCCTTAGCGTTCAGCCAACAAATCAACAACTAAACAAATCAACAACTAAACCAATCAACAACTAAACGAACGAGGGGCTTACAAGGGCTGAAAGTCCGATTTATTTCACATTCCCGAAGCAGAGAACCTATGCCTTTTCCAGTGCTTGTTGCACATCGGCGAGGATATCGTCGATATCTTCGATTCCGACCGAGAAACGTATCAGATCGGGAGCTACCCCTGCGGCAACCAACTGCTCGTCGCTAAGCTGACGATGCGTATGGCTGGCAGGATGCAGCACGCACGAACGCACATCGGCTACATGGGTTACGATGGATACGAGCCGAAGAGCATCCATGAAACGGATTGCATGATCACGTCCACCCTTGAGACCCAACGTAAGCATCCCGCATGATCCTTCGGGCAGATATTTGCGAGCCAGCGTATGATATTTATTTTCGGGCAGTCCGCAGTAATTCACCCATGCCACTTTCGGATGTCCGGCGAGGTATTCGGCTACGGCTTGTGCGTTCGAGCAATGGCGAGGTATACGCAAGTGAAGCGTTTCGAGGCCAATATTCAGCAGGAAAGCATTCATCGGCGAAGCGGTTGATCCGAAGTCGCGCATCAGCTGTACCGTTGCTTTGACGAGGTAAGCTGTTTTTCCGAATTTTTCCGTATAAACAATGCCGTGATACGAAGGATCGGGCGTGGTCAGGCCGGGAAATTGGTCTTTGTGAGCGCTCCAGTCGAAATTTCCACTGTCGATGATGGCCCCCCCGACAGCTGTTGCATGACCGTCCATATATTTCGTTGTCGAGTGGACGACGATATCCGCTCCCCATTCGATAGGGCGGCAGCTGATGGGTGTGGCGAGCGTATTATCGACAACCAACGGCACTCCGTGGCTATGTGCCATACGTGCAAATCGCTCGATGTCGAGCACCGCTCCGGCCGGGTTAGCCAGCGTCTCGCCAAAAACGGCTTTCGTATTCGGACGGAACGCTTTTTCAATCTCTTCGTCCGTCGTCTCCTGATCGATAAATGTCACATCGACCCCCATCTTTTTCATTGTCACGCCGAGCAGGTTGAATGTTCCCCCGTAAATCTTGGAGGTACAAATAAGATGGCCGCCCGTTTCACAGATATTGAACAGCGCATAAAACACTGCCGCCTGTCCGGACGAAGTAAGCATGGCGGCCATACCGCCTTCAAGCGAAGCGATTTTGTCAGCTACACTTTCGTTCGTCGGATTTTGCAGACGGGTATAAAAAAATCCGGAAGCCTCGAGATCGAACAGTTTGCCCATCTCATCACTCGTTTCATATTTGAATGTCGTACTTTGATAGATCGGCAATACACGAGGTTCGCCGTTTTTAGGCTGCCAGCCTCCCTGCACACAGACCGTACCTTGTTTTTGTTTCTTCATCTTTACTTTGATTGTTTGTTATTCGAGGGGCAAAGATAGAAAATTCAGATACATCAGACTATTTAAACGATATCCATCGAATAATTTCTTTCAGGTTCGGTTTCTTGCCGTACATCAGAATACCGATACGATAGATCTTGGCCGAGAACCACGTCAGACCGATGGCGGAGGCAAACAGCAAAGAAACAGAAAGCAGCATTTGCCAGAGTGGCGTTTCATAAGGGATGCGCATCATCATAACCACCGGCGATGTGAACGGGATCATGGAGCACCAGAAAGCCAGCGGGCCGTCGGGGTTCTCGATGCTGTAAATACCGGCATACAAAGCAAAGGCAAGGATCATGATGACAGGTGTCATGAACTGCTGAGAATCTTCGGGATGATCAATTACGGAACCGATGGCCGCAAAGAGCGAGGCATACAGCAGATACCCTCCGAAGAAATATATGACAAAGAAAAGCAAGATTTCGGTGAAGTTGAACGATTGCAGTTTAGCCATCCACTCGCCCATCTCGCCGGCAGCAGCCGTGCCTCCCTGCTGCATCGCCGCGGCGGCGTCGGCTCCTGCACCGAAGAAGAGGCCGATCAACGTGACACCGACTATTGTAAGAATCGTCCAGAGAAAAAGTTGGGTCAGTCCGACAAGACCGATACCGATGATTTTACCCATCATAAGATCGAACGGACGGACGGACGATACCATGATCTCCACGATGCGGTTCGTCTTTTCTTCCGAAACGCCCTGCAGCACCATCGAACCGTACATAATAATAAATGTATAGACCGTTATTGTGAAAAGGATGCCGATGGCATAAGCCAACGAAACAGACGACTGGCTCTCGCGGCCGTCGTCACTCAGTTTGATGGTTTGCACCTGAAACCGTATCTGACTCTCGCGAATGATTTCTTCCAGCCCCGGTATTTGATACGACGCGATTTTATCGCTCTCGATTTGTTTGCGCAACGTTTCATTCACGATGCGCGACAAAGATTCGGGTATCTGCTTGTGCGAATAAAGAGCGGCCGCCTGAGGATGTTCCAACAGATCGTCGGTAATCGTGAGCGTAGCAAACACCTCCTTCATCTCCGGCGACGATGCCGGTGCAGATACTTTTCCGTCGAAAAAGCGGTAATTGTCGATCTCTTTGAACAACGACACATATTTGCCCGTATCGTCGATGACAGACACATGAAATATCTCGCTGCTCTTGATGGACGACAGCCAGAGCGGTACGAAAATCAGTGCGATCATCAGTAACGGGGTCAGAAGCGTCAGCAGGACGAACGATTTTTTTCTGACCCGACGAATGTATTCCCGTTTGATAATTAATCCTATGCTATTCATGACGGTTGCGATGTGTGTTGTGTGACGGTACGGATAAAAATATCATTCATCGACGGCAGCACCTCGTTGAACGAATGTATGTCATGCTGTTGCGCCAAGGCAGCCAGCAGCGATGAGTTACCGACGCCTTCGGCCTTCCGGAGGTGCACCTCGGTATGTCCGTGCATGATCTTTTCGGAAAGCACGGTGAATAATCCCGGTACAGACGCGAGGGGCCGCCCGCCGGCAACGGCTATGCGGAAAATATTCTCCTTGAAACGCTCGCGCACTTCGTGAATATCACCCGAGAGGACGACATGCGAGCGGTCGATCAGCGCAATCTCGTCGCATATCTCTTCGACCGACGGCATGTTATGCGTCGAGAAAATCAGCGTCCTCCCCTCCTCTTTCAGTTGCAGCATCTCCTGCTTCAGCCGTTCGGCATTGACGGGGTCAAAACCGCTGAACGGCTCGTCGAAGATCAGCAAGGCCGGTTCGTGCACGACCGTGATGATAAACTGCACCTTCTGCTGCATCCCTTTCGAGAGCTCTTCGAGTTTACGGTTCCACCACGGCATGATGTCGAATTTCTCGAACCATGCGGTCAGTCGCCTGTTCGCGTCGCGGCTGCTCAACCCTTTGAGACGGGCAAAATAAACGGCCTGCTCGCCCACCTTCATTTTCTTATACAGTCCGCGTTCTTCGGGCAAGTACCCGATCCGATAGATATCCTCGTATGTCGAAGGCCTTCCGTCGAAACGCACCAGCCCGCTATCCGGGGCAGTGATACGGTTAATGATCCGGATCAGCGTTGTTTTACCGGCGCCGTTCGGACCTAACAACCCGAAGATCTTCCCCTCCGGCACCCGGATGCTGACATCGTCGAGCGCACGATGATTCGCATACTGTTTCACAATATGTTCCGCTTCTATAAAATACATATAAACTACATTTTCAGTATGATTCGTTCTCCCAATTCTTTGCTCAGCGCCAGCTTGATCTCGTTCAGCCGTTTTTGTTCCTTCATCTGCTCGATCGCTTCGTCGATACGTCCTTCGGCCTGCAATTCCTTGATTTTTTTATTGATGCCCGCAATCTGCTGTAACAGGTGAGCGCCTTTGAGTGCAAACAGGTCGCGCACGATCGCTCTCTCTCGCATTTTCATCTGCCGACGGTTCATTTCTTCGCGTTCTTCTTCGGTCGGTTCCGTTGCCGTTTCTTCAGGCGTTTCGTTCCCGAAACCGATCTGATAGATGCTGCCCGCAAGATTCGTAGCCACATACGAAACAGCCGGATCGGGGTGAGACGAGAAATAGCTCTCCGCCTTAAATCCGGGATAACGACACTGATCGACCGCCTCTTCAAGCATCCTGCAAAAGAGAGGCGTAGAAAAAACAAGGTGATCTTTCTGCAATTCTTCGCTGATGTATTCGGCTACACGGATGACGACGCGCTCGCCACTCGCCTCATCCGTATAATCATACAGCACCAACTCGCCTTGCGAGACGACGTAGCGGAGCAGCGCCTCCTCGATGGCTTGGTAAGGCGCAGGAGGCGTGCGTTTTTGTGGCGTCGGCGCAACGGACTGCTTTACGGAATCCGTTTCCGGGGCATGCTCGCCCTCCGAAGCAGGCGCGGGCGACGGCGGCTCTTCCCCTTCCGATGAGGCGGAACGAGCCGATGACGGATCGACGGACGGCGGCGGAGACGGCGCACGATAAAGCGACGGCGCGCGCCGTCGCTGGGCGCGTATTTTATTCAGTTCGGCCAGCAGCACCGGCTCTTTGATCTCCAACAGATGGCTACACTCTTTGAGGTAAACGGAACGGATGATATTATCCGGTATCACCGCGATGGAATGCAAGATATCCGAGATCAGGGATGCGCGTTTAAGCGGATCATTCCCCGCCTCATCGAGCAGCAGTTGCGTCTTGAAGCGGATAAAATCCGTCTCATGCTCCTGAATATACACCGAAAATTCAAACGCATTGCGCGAACGCGCGAACGAATCCGGGTCCTCGCCGTCGGGCAGCAGCAACACTTTCACGTTCATACCCTCTTCGAGCAGCAGGTCGATCCCTCGAATGGCGGCCTTGATACCGGCCGCGTCGCCGTCGTAAAGCACCGTGATGTTGTTCGTCATCCGGTGAATCAGATGAATCTGGCGTTGCGTGAGCGCCGTCCCCGACGAGGCGACGACATTCTCGATGCCCGACTGATGCATGGAGATCACGTCGGTATATCCTTCGACAAGGAAACATTTGTCGGCCTTTGCAATCGCCTGCTTCGCAAAATACAGGCCGTACAGTTCGTTACTCTTATGATAAATCTCACTCTCGGGCGAGTTGAGATACTTGGCCGTCTTCTTTGTCTGATCAAGAACACGCCCGCCGAATCCTACCACCTTGCCGCTAAGCGTATGAATAGGAAAGATCACGCGTCCGCGAAACCGGTCGCTCCCGCCCCCATCGTCGTAAAACGTAACAAGGCCGGTTTTCTCAAGGTATTCCCTGCGATAGCCTTTGCCGATGGCCGACTGATAGAGGTCGTCGCGCTTCTCGAGGCTGTATCCGAGTTGAAACTTGCGGATCGTCTCGTCGCGAAACCCGCGCTGTACAAAATAAGACAGTCCTGCAACACGTCCCTCTTCATGGTCGAGCAGCCGCGAAGTAAAATGTTTCTGCGCCCAACTGTTGAGGACAAACATGCTCTCACGGTCGCTCTGCGAACGCTTTTCCTCGTCGGTCAACTCACGTTCCCGCACCTCGATATGATACTTTCTGGCCAGAAAACGCAACGCATCCTGATAGCTCAGTTGCTCATGCTTCATGATGAAATAGACAGGCGATCCGCCCTCGCCGCACGCAAAGCATTTGCAAATATTCTTGGCCGGCGAAACATAGAACGAAGGCGTTTTATCGGTATGAAACGGACACAGACCGACGAAGTTCACCCCGCGCTTGCGCAGCGTGACAAACTCCGACACAACATCCACAATGTTTGCCGCTTCCAAAATCCGCTCCCGTGTTATCGCATCAATCACCCGCCTTCTTTTTTTTCGGAAACAAAGGTAAAAAAATTATTGGATTCATTTTATTTCTTGCTCATTGAGATATTCTCGAGCCTTTTCGATAATGAAATTGACAGTTGCCGATCTCATTTTTATCGGCTTTTGAACTATTTTTTGCGCCATTTCCATAGCCTTACTTGTGTTTCTATTCTCTTTATAAATCTCCATCCGGTGATACAGAGGTAAAAATCTGCATGGAATCATATTTCCCGCATACTGATAGATTTGAAGAGCTTTTACCGTATCTCCAAGATGATAATGATTATCAGCCAATAACATTTGCAAATCATAATCATTGTACTTTTTCTGACATTCGTGAAATACAGCCATGCTTTGCCTATATTGTCCGGCAAAATGAAGTTCAGCTCCATAATTATACAGAAAGTATTCGTTCCATTTCATATCCTGATAAAGTTCTCCATAATTTCGTAGCATTTGTCGAGTTTGTCCCTGCAAAGATTTTACAGCAATATTCTTCCATTCCATCTCATGATTCATTCTTTTGAAAAAAAAAGCAAAAAGCCACAAACATCCAGCCATAATCGGGAAATATATTAACGGAGAAAGCCTTTTATCAGGTAGTTGTTCACAAAATAACGACAGAATAAAATATCCGAGTAATATCCATACCGACACATACTGCAAAGGGTAGGAAAAGCAACATAAGATAATAAATGAGATATAACTCCCCAATAAGACAGGTTTTAACGAATGTACTTTATTATATAACTTTAGAAAGATGAAAATCAGCAACAACAAAATAGACAACAATCCGACAATCCCATAATCTACAGTGATTTTAATAAATTCATTGAAAGGGTGCTTCACATTATCTGCTAATTGTCCGAGTTTTGATTGCGGATTTCGTTCAAAATATCGAGACTGATAGTCCATATAATTTGCCTGAAACCCTTTGTGGCCGAAACCAAATACAGGTTTGTCCTTTATCATTTCAGCGGATACTTTCCAAACAAGCAGCCTTCCATTAACAGAATCTTGCTTCCATTGATATAAAAAGAAAACACCTATCGTAAGAAATAGAACAGCAACGGTCATTGTGACATAAAAATACCATCCGATGCGAATTTTGGCAAACACCTGATATTCCAAACAGAGAATGAGAACAAGAGAAATAACAGCAGCCAACAATCCCGTTCGAGAACCTGTCAGAATCATTGAAAAGAAAATCAGTCCTGCAGAAAAAAACACGATACGCTGTTCCCATCGTTTGGACCGGATACACCAATATATTCCTATCGGGAAAAGCAACGACAATATCGCAGCAAATCCAGCAGGGTTTTCAAAACTTCCCGTAACGGCAAACGCTTTGTGATGAGATGGATATATTTCGATGTATTGCAAAATGCCGTAAACAGCCTGTATGAGACCTATAAGATATAATCCTTTTATCACATTGACAGAAAACATCTTTCGTATTCCGGACTTTATGCCGGAACTTTGAAAAAAAAGAAAAAAGATTCCGGTCAACACAGTCAACACTGTAAAATAGAATTTGATGGATCCTAGGGTATCGACAAATTTCTCGGAAGTGAGAAATACACTTCCGAGAAAAATAAACAATATTCCTGCTTTGGCTTTCATATTAGAGACCTCAGTATTTACTCCTGCTTAAAACGTTCGTCATACCAGATATGTTTGCCCATCAACCGGATATACTCGTCTTGCTTCTTCTTTCCTTCTTCCGTAAAGAAAAACTTGACATCCATCGTTGCACGATTTCTCTTATAGATAAACATGCTTGAACAATACGGATATTTTCCCTTCCGCATCTTTTCCAATGATTCTTCCGTAAAATAAACGGAATCGGCATGAGGTAAATCATAGAGATAAACGGAATCGGCATTAAACATATCGCGTGCACGCTTGCCCGAAATGATCGTCACGTAGTCATCGAAATCAACCCGGGTCGTGTCATCATTCCGACTGACAGGACTTATAAACAATCCCAAGGCGTTTCGCAGTTCTGCCATAATTTGAGCGCGAGGATACATGCTGTTATTATCTTCGAACTTAGGTTCGGAAGTTGTCGTATCTCTGTTCCCTACCCGCTCCATCAAAAAACATATTTTAGCTCTTTCGATATCTTCCTTAGAGGAATACATCGGACGTGCCAAATACATTATTATACAGTCTTTCTCCGGAGACATAAACATCGGACCATAAATATTACCACTTCCTCCTGAACGATTATAATGAGCCATCCATCCGACATAATACTGATTAAGATCAGTAAAACCATCCGGAGTTTTGGTCTCAATACCGAACCCTTTCTTCAAAAATTCGGTATAAGCCGAAAGATTTTTCTCATACCAATTCGTTACTTGGGCAGATAGATTCATGGAGAAAAAAAATGCACAAAATATCATCTTCATGTAATTATTCATGGCTTTATATATTATATTATGGGTAATATATTGAAGATATACTATCAACTTCAATAAAGTTTGGTTTGTTTTTATTCTGTCCATCTATGTAAATAATATAACGACCTGTTGTATCATATGAATATCCGTTGACTGCATGCCCGGTACTGTCGGATGTATGAAACCATATCAATGTATTATTCACAGGTCTTCCCGGTATCGGAGAATCATATCGCCTTGCATTCGGATAAAAATGCGATATTACGGAATCCATCGCATACGCCGGCACTCCATTTGCTCCGTAAATACTGTCTATATATGCTCTTGCTCTCCCAAAAGAGACTCCACCCATTCCGGCAAGCGCATACGCCACACAGTAGGTAGAATCACCGTATAGCCAGTCTCCTTCCATAAAACCATATTTTAACCTCACGATAGAAGTATCTACAGATTTGGGCTTGAGGATTGTATTCGTATGCTCAAAACCTGCCACCAAATAATTAAACAATTCTTCCGAAATGTTGACTTCTGCTCCGGAAGTTTGTTTTACATGATAAAGCCCTTCCTTCATGTCAATATCCAATCGTTGGAGTGCCTGACTCATAATAGTCATGTCTTTTTCCGACATTTTGGACAACTCAAAAGTTCCCAAATCAAGGTGTTCGGAATAATCTTTCCCAAACAATTCTCCTTTTTCACATCCCCAAAACCCAATCAGGCTGAAGAAAAACAACATAATAAGGGATGTTGTAAATAAGTTCGATTTTCTAACTGATTTCATTTGTTTTTATATTTTTATTGATTGATAATTTCCTGAACATTTATTCGTGCTTAAAACGTTCGTCATACCAGATATGTTTGCCCATCAACCGGATATACTCGTCTTGCTTCTTCTTTCCTTCTTCCGTAAAGAAAAACTTGACATCCATCGTTGCACGATCCCTTTTATAAGTAAACATACCCGAACAATACGGATATTTTCCCTTCCGCATCTTTTCCAGTGATTCGTCAAAGAAATAAACGGAATCGGCGTGAGGTAAATCATAGAGATAAACGGAATCGGCATTAAACATATCGCGTGCGTGCTTACCCGCTATAATCGTCACGTAGTCATCGAAATTAATCCGGGTCGTGTCATCATTAAACGGATAAAAAAATCCGAGATATAATCCCAAAGCCCCTCGTAATTCTCCTGTGATCTGACTGCGAGGAAATGTGCTGTTATTTCCTATCTTAGGTTCGGAAGTAGTCGTATCTCTGTTCCCTGCCCGCTCCATCAAAACACATATTTTAGTTCTTTCGATATCCTCCTTAGAGGAATACATCGGACGTGCTGAATACATTATTATACAGTCTTCCTCCGGAGACATAAACATCGGGCCATAAATATTACCAGCAGCACAATATTTCTTAATTTTTTTCGCTGTCCACATCACATAATACTGATTAAGATCAGTAAAACCATCCGGAGCTTTGACCTCAATACCGAACCTTGTCTTCAAAAATTCGGTATAAGCTGAGATATCTCTCTCATACCAATCGTTCTCTTGGGCAGAGAGGTTTATGGAGAGACAAAAAAGTGCAAAAAATATCATCTTCATGTAATTATTCATGGCTTTACATAATTTATTATGGGTAATATATTGAAGATATACTATCGGCTTTAATAGGGTATATATAGTCTCCATTTTGAGAATCTTTATACAATATGTAACCACTGTTTGAATCATAATGCCATCCGTTGACCGCATGTCCGGTACTGTCGGATGTATGAAACCATATCAATGTATTATTCACAGGTCTTCCCGGTATCGGAGAATCATATCGCCTTGCATTCGGATAAAAATGCGATATTACGGAATCCATCGCATACGCCGGCACTCCATTTGCTCCGTAAATACTGTCTATATATGCTCTTGCTCTCCCAAAAGAGACTCCACCCATTCCGGCAAGCGCATACGCCACACAGTAGGTGGAATCCTGTGGTTCCCCATCTCCTTCCATAAAACCGTATTTTAATCTCACGATAGAAGTATCTACAGATTTGGGCTTGAGGATTGTATTCGTATGCTCAAAACCTGCCACCAAATAATTAAACAATTCTTCCGAAATGTTGACTTCTGCTCCGGAAGTTTGTTTTACATGATAAAGCCCTTCCTTCATGTCAATATCCAATCGTTGGAGTGCCTGACTCATAATAGTCATGTCTTTTTCCGACATTTTGGACAACTCAAAAGTTCCCAAATCAAGGTGTTCGGAATAATCTTTCCCAAACAATTCTCCTTTTTCACATCCCCAAAACCCAATCAGGCTGAAGAAAAACAACATAATAAGGGATGTTGTAAATAAGTTCGATTTTCTAACTGATTTCATTTGTTTTTATATTTTTATTGATTGATAATTTCCTGAACATTTATTTGTGCTTAAAACGTTCGTCATACCAGATATGTTTGCTCATCAACCGGATATACTCGTCTTGCTTCTTCTTTCCTTCTTCCGTATAAAAAAACTTGACATTCATCGTTGCCCGATTTCTCTTATAGATAAACATGCCTGAACAATACGGATATTTTCCCTTCCGCATCTTTTCCAGTGATTCGTCAAAGAAATAAACGGAATCGGCGTGAGGTAGATCATAGAGATAAACGGAATCGGCATTAAACATATCGCGCGCGTGCTTACCCGCTATAATCGTCACGTAGTCATCGAAATTAATTCTGACTGCATCCTTATTTAACAGATTAAAAGGACTATTAAATAAGCCAAGCGAAGTTCTAATTTCATTTAAAATCTGACTACGAGGATAAAAAGGAAGTTTCATTCGTTTTATATTATCCTTGGATTCTACTGAAAAATATGATAATAGAGCAGGATATGCTATTATACATTCTTTACCCGTTGAAAGAAAAATAGGGCCATACATGCTTCCGGTATGTTTTGACGGCTCATTTCGGACTTTCCACATTACATAATATTGGTTCAAATCTTCAAATGCTTTAGGAATCGTACAGATTATTCCAAATTTTTCCGTAAAATAACCTTGATAGGCAGAAAAGTTCTTTTCATATACAAGGTTTTCCTGAGAGAACAGATTTGAAGAAACAACAATGATTAATATAAAAACATACAGCCTCATACAATATATAACTAAAATTAAGGGTAATATAATTTTATCAAACTATCACGATGGATTACTCCATCATTTCCTGTCTGATTATCCTTATAATATATATATCCAGTATTATTATCATGCCAATATCCATTAACTGCATGACCTGTACTATCCGAGGTTTGAAAATAAATAAAAGCATTATTCATGTATCCACCATTAAGAGTGTTTTTCGCATTCGGATAAAAATGGCGAACAACGGAATCAATCGCATACGCCGGCACTCCGTTCGATCCGTAAAGACTGTCTATATATGCTCTTGCTCTCCCAAAAGAGACTCCACCCATTCCGGCAAGCGCATACGCCACACAATAGGTGGAATCCTGTGGTTCCCCATCTCCTTCCATAAAACCGTATTTTAATCTCACGATAGAAGTATCTACAGATTTGGGCTTGAAGATTGTATTCGTATGCTCAAAACTTGCCACCAAATAATTAAACAATTCTTCCGAAATGTTGACTTCTGCTCCGGAAATTTGTTTTACATGATAAAGCCCTTCCTTCATGTCAATATCCAATCGTTGGAGTGCCTGACTCATAATATTCATGTCTTTTTCCGACATTTTGGACAACTCAAAAGTTCCCAAATCAAGGTGTTCGGAATAATCTTTCCCAAACAATTCTCCTTTTTCACATCCCCAAAACCCAATCAGGCCGAAGAAAAACAACATAATAAGGGATGTTGTAAATAAGTTCGATTTTCTAACGGATTTCATTTGTTCTTATATTTTTATGGATTGGTAATTTCCACAAAGTTATATGATTTTTTATAATCCAAATGCACTTCCTCTTTTTTTGAGAATATTCGATTGTTTTGGATGCTTTGGGGCGAAGATTGGTAAAATGAATTATTGAACATTTATTCTTGCTTAAAACGTTCGTCATACCAGATATGTTTGCCCATCAACCGGATATACTCGTTTTGCTTCTTCTTTCCTTCTTCCGTAAAGAAAAACTTGACATCCATCGTTGCACGATCCCTTTTATAAATAAACATACCCGAACAATACGGATATTTTCCCTTCCGCATCTTTTCCAATGACTCATCAAAGAAATAAACGGAATCGGCGTGAGGTAGATCATAGAGATAAACGGAATCGGCATTAAACATATCGCGTGCACGCTTGCCCGAAATGATCGTCACGTAGTCATCGAAATTAATCCGGGTCGTGTCATCATTCCGACTGACAGGACTTATAAACAATCCCAAGGCATTTCGCAGTTCTGCCGTAATTTGAGCACGAGGATACATGCTGTTATTATCTTCGAACTTAGGCTCGGAAGTAGTCGTATCTCTGTTCCCTACCCGCTCCATCAAAAAACATATTTTAGCTCTTTCGATATCTTCTTTAGTGAAATACATTGGGTGTGCCGAATACGTTATTATACAGTCTTCCTCAGGAGACATAAACATCGGACCATAGATACTGCCGGTTCCTCCTGAACGATGAAAACGAGCCGCCCATAAAACATAATACTGATTAAGATCCATAAAACCATCCGGAGCTTTGACCTCGATACCGAACCCTGTCTTCAAAAATTCGGTATAAGCCGAGAGATTTCTCTCATACCAATCGTTCTCTTGGGCAGAGAGGTTTATGGAGAGACAAAAAAGTGCAAAAAATATCATCTTCATGTAATTATTCATGGCTTTATATATTATATTATGGGTAATATATTGAAGATACTCTCTTTACCTCAATAAAATTTATATCATTATTATTCTGCTTATCTATATAAAAGAGATAATTACCACTTGGGTCGAAACGCCATCCATTAACCGCATGTCCGGTACTGTCGGAGGTATGGAACCATATCAATGTATTATTCACAGGTCTTCCCGGTATAGGAGAGTCATATCGCCTTGCGTTCGGATAAAAATGCGATATTACGGAATCCATCGCATACGCCGGCACTCCGTTCGATCCATAAAGGCTGTCTATATATGCTCTTGCTCTCCCAAAAGAGACTCCGCCCATTCCGGCCAATGCATGAGCCACACAATAGGTGGAATCCTGTGGTTCCCCATCTCCTTCCATAAAACCGTATTTTAATCTCACGATAGAAGTATCTACAGATTTGGGCTTGAAGATTGTATTCGTATGCTCAAAACCTGCCACCAAATAATTAAACAATTCTTCCGAAATATTAACTTCTGCTCCGGAAGTTTGTTTTACATGATAAAGCCCTTCCTTCATGTCAATATCCAATCGTTGGAGTGCCTGACTCATAATATTCATGTCTTTTTCCGACATTTTGGACAACTCAAAAGTTCCCAAATCAAGGTGTTCGGAATAATCTTTCCCAAACAATTCTCCTTTTTCACATCCCCAAAACCCGATCAGACCGAAGAAAAACAACATAATAAGGGATGTTGTAAATAAGTTCGATTTTCTAACGGATTTCATTTGTTCTTATATTTTTATGGATTGATAATTTCCATAAAGTTATATGATTTTTTATAATCCAAATGCACTTCCTCTTTTTTTGAGAATATTCGATTGTTTTGGATGCTTTGGCAAAGATTGCTAAAAACGGGTTACTTATTTCCGGTCTTTCGCGACGAAAGAGGTATACAGTTGAATCAGCGCGGCAATCAAAAGGCAAGGCACCCACTCCATACGCTGTTTGAACATAAACACCGACGCGACGATCATCGCGATTCCGGCAAACATATTCAGCCGGTGCAACCGTCGCAAGCGAAAATCCGTTTCGTTCCGTGGCGCGGTCAAGTAACTGACCGATACGCCGGCCGCTCCCACCGCGAAGAGCCAGGGGGCATACCTCCATTGAGTGATATACAGCAATGCCCCGACGAGCACGAGCGCCCCCGAAAACATATAAATCCATGTGCGTATGCGTAAATCCATCAGTCTTGGATAATAAAAATATCTTCGTTTTCCCGTTTCATGTAAAACTCTTCGCGAGCATACCGTTCCAATCCCTCCTTGCTCGTATGCAGGTCTTCGAGCTTCCGGCGATTCGTCTCGATTTCTTTCCGGTAATGCTTAATCTCACGTTCAAGGCTGCGGATTTTATCATCGTACGTATAGCGTACATAGAGGTTGCTGTCGCCCACCACAAACGTAATGATCATGAATACGGCGATCACGACCACGTAGAGATTCAACTTGGAGAGATATTTCGTATAGAAATTTTCTTTTTCGGACATATCTGTTGAGAAGTTTGTGCAAAAGTATGAAAAATATTCCATACCTTTGCAAGAAAACAAACCGGATTTCACGGCAGATACAAAACACCGTCAGGGGGTGTGCATACATACTCGCCCCATCGCTGTCCGGCAACACAAGAAAATGGAAAATTATATCGTTTCAGCCAGAAAATACCGTCCGTCGACGTTCAACAGCGTGGTCGGGCAAAAATCTCTGACCACTACGCTGCGGAATGCTATCCTGAGCAATAAGTTGGCACATGCTTATCTGTTCTGCGGCCCTCGCGGGGTGGGAAAGACATCGTGCGCGCGTATCTTTGCCAAGACAATCAACTGCATGAATCTGACGCCCGCGGGCGAGGCATGCAATGCGTGCGAGTCGTGCCGGTCGTTTAACGAGCAACGGTCGTTGAATATCCATGAGCTGGACGCGGCATCGAACAATTCAGTCGATGACATTCGCTCGCTGATCGAGCAGGTACGTATCCCGCCGCAAGTGGGGAAATACAAGGTCTATATCATCGACGAAGTACACATGCTCAGTCAGGCCGCTTTCAACGCTTTTCTCAAAACACTCGAAGAGCCGCCTCATTATGCGATCTTTATTCTGGCTACGACGGAGAAGCATAAAATTCTGCCAACCATTCTGTCACGCTGTCAGGTATACGATTTCTCACGCATCTCGGTCGTCGACGCCGTAGAACATCTGCAATATGTAGCCGGCGAGGAAGGGGTGAAGGCCGAACCCGAAGCGCTGAACGTCATCGCACAAAAAGCCGACGGGGGGATGCGCGACGCTTTGTCTATCTTCGATCAGGTAGTCAGCTACACGGGCGGAAACGTTACCTACAAGGCCGTGATCGAAAACCTCAATGTGCTGGACTACGAATATTATTTCCGCATTACGGACACTGTTCTGGAAGGAGACATACGGACAAGCCTGCTCATCCTGAACGAGATTATAGAGAAAGGGTTCGACGGACAGCATATCATCACGGGGCTGGCCTCGCACTTCCGCGATCTGTTGGTCTGCAAAGATGAAAGCACGATCGTGCTTTTTGAAATCGGCGCATCGATCCGCGACCGATACCGCGAAACAGCCCGGCAGTGTCCCGACTGGCTGCTGTATCAGGCTATTGAGTTGGCCAATGAATGCGATCTGCATTATCGCGAGAGCCGGAACAAGCGACTCTTGCTCGAGCTGACGTTCGTTCAGCTGTGTCAACTCCAGGAAGCCGGCCCTGCTACGATCGCCGAGGCTAAAAAAAAAAGCGACTGAGGCTGCGACTGCTTCGGGCGGTTGAAGGTTTGCCCGCATCCGATACGCATCGTAGCGCAAGCCCCTCCATACCGCCTGCCACACAGACGCCGACGCTCGCCGCAACGAGTACGCCAAGCGCAACCCAAACGCCGCGGAAACCGATTAACCGACGTCCTACGAACACGTCTCTGACCGGTCTTTTGGAGACCACCCAAAAAACACAGGTTACGCATCATGCCGGAGAGGCTTTGCAGGAAACGAATCCGTTCACCGAAGAGGAGCTGATTGGCTGCTGGAATGCGTTTGCCGCAACGATAGAGAAGAAAGTACATCTGAAAAATACGATGATCAACTGTCAGCCCGTACTGAAAGAGGAGTTTCTGTTCGAGGTCGTCGTACACAACCCCGGACAGCAGGAAGAGCTGCTCAATCATAATGCCTCTATCCTGCAAGCACTCCGCACGCAGTTGAAGAACGGAAAGATTCAATTAAAGATACGCATCGACGAAGCGAACGAAAAGAGGCTGGCCTATACGTCGGCAGAAAAGTTCGAGCTGCTGAACGAAATCAATCCGCTGCTGTCGAAGTTAAAAGACGAATTTAATTTGATGTTTGACTGACGGCGTTCCACTCTCTTCCGTTTCCGGAACGCTTGCCTGTTTCGGAAACACGCTTACCCGAAGAGCGGATGTTTCACTTTCTCGCACAACAAAGCGAGGTCGAGCACCTGCGTGATGTCGTCGACATAATGAAAGGTCAGCCCCTCCAAATACATCGCATTGATTTCTTCCACATCTTTCCGGTTCTCGGCACAAAGGATGATCTCCTTGATGCCGGCACGCTTGGCCGCGAGGATTTTCTCCTTGATGCCGCCCACGGGAAGCACCTTGCCACGCAGCGTGATCTCGCCCGTCATGGCCAGATTACGTTTCACCTTTCGTTGCGTAAAGATGGAGACAAGCGATGTCACCATCGTAATGCCGGCGCTCGGGCCGTCTTTAGGGATGGCTCCTTCAGGCACATGGATATGCACATTCCAGTTTTCAAACAGCTCTTCGTCAATGCCAAACTGTCCGGCATGCGAATGCGCATATTCGAGCGCAAGCATGGCAGACTCCTTCATCACATCGCCCAGATTGCCCGTGATGGTCAGCTTCGACCCTTTGCCGCGACTCAGGCTCGACTCTACAAAAAGAATCTCTCCGCCCACAGCCGTCCACGCCAGCCCCGTCACCACACCGGCGTACTCGTTGCCCTGATACTTGTCGCGCGTATATTCCACGGCGCCGAGATATTCTTTGAGGTCTTCCGCCTTGATCATCGGACGTACTTCTTCGTCCGAAGCGATTTTGCGTGCGATGCGTCGCATGATCTTGGCGATTTTCTTCTCTAACTCACGCACGCCGCTCTCGCGCGTGTACGACTCGATCACCGCCCGCACGGCATGACGGTGAAATTTGACGGTATGCTTAGGAATCCCGTGCAGCTCCATCTGTTTCGGGATCAGATGACGCACGGCAATCTCGATCTTTTCTTCCAGAATATATCCGCTCACCTCGATCAGTTCCATCCGGTCGAGCAGCGGCTGTGAAATCGTATTCAGATTATTGGCCGTTGCAACGAACAGAACCTTACTCAGGTCGTAATCGATATCGAGATAATTGTCGTGGAACGTCGTGTTCTGCTCCGGGTCTAACACTTCGAGCAGCGCCGAAGCAGGATCGCCTTTGAAGTCGTTACCGACCTTATCGATCTCGTCGAGCACAAACACCGGATTCGATGTCCCTGCCTTTTGCAGATTCTGAATGATCCGCCCCACCATCGCGCCGATATAGGTACGGCGATGTCCGCGAATTTCGGCTTCATCGTGCAGGCCGCCTAACGAAATGCGGACATATTTCCGCCCCAGCGCTTCGGCCACCGATTTACCGAGCGACGTTTTACCGACTCCCGGAGGCCCGTAGAGACACAGAATGGGCGAACGCAAATCTTTCTTAAGCTTCAGCACGGCCAGATGCTCGATAATACGCTCCTTGACTTTCTCCATGCCGTAATGGTCGCGGTCTAAGACCCGCTGTGCATGCGACAGGTTGAAATTATCCTTGCTGTATTCCCCCCACGGCAGACTGATGATGGTCTGCACATATTGCGACTGTATCGAATAATCGGGCGATTGCGGATGAACACGTTCGAGCTTGGCGACTTCTTTCTCGAAGATCTCGCCGACTTCCTTCGGCCATTTTTTGCTCTTCGCCTTCTCGCGCAGCTCCTTGATCTCGATGTCGTTCATATTTCCACCCAGCTCTTCCTGAATGGCTTTGATCTGCTGTTGAAGGAAATATTCTTTTTGCTGTTTGTTGATGTCTTCGTGAGTCTTCATCTGAATCGATGCTTTCAGTTCGATCAATTGATACTCGCGGTTGAGAATAAACAGCAGTCGATATGCACGGTCTTTCAGGTCGTTGATGGCCAAAAGCTCCTGTTTTTCGGGCGAATGCGAAAGGATATTGCAGCATGCAAAACTGATCAGATACATTGCATTCTGATTGTTGCGGATGGAGTAGATCAGGTCGCGGGGAGGCTCACCGGATGCTGTCAGCATCTTTACCGTAAGGTCCTTGATGGTTGAGATAAGCGCCTCAAACTCGCGATCGCTCTTTTTCGGATGCGTATCTTCCAACAGAGAGATGCGCCCGGTCAGATAAGGCTCCGTTTCCGTCAGTTCATGCAACTGAAAACGTTTGCGGCCTTGCAGAATAGCCGTTGTCGAACCGTCCGGCATTTCCAGTACCCGCAGTATTTCAGCCACGACACCGATCGTATACAAGTCATCGAACCCCGGATCTTCGACCTCCGTCTCCTTTTGACACAGCACCCCGATCATCATCTTTTTATGCGAGGCTTCCCGAATCAGGCGCATGGACTTGGCCCGCCCGACGATGACAGGCATGGCCACGCCCGGAAACAGCACCATGTTCCGCAACGAGAGAATCGGCAAACTTTCACCGACTTTATCGATCCCTTCGGAAAAATCTTCATCCTTATCGCATTCCATCAGGATGGGCATCACGATTCCCACCGAATCGTCTATCTCGCTGAAAGCTTCCCGCAAATACAATGTCTCTTTATTCTTCTTATTCATTCCGGCTGCAATTAAATCGTGCAAAGGTACGATATTTATGGAAAATACGGAAAACCCCGAGCGGACACATTGAATAACTTCCTTAAAGACATAAGATATATTGCTCGCTCAATGTGTACGTGTCCAGACACAAAAAAAGGGGAGATGCCACTGAAAGACATCCCCCCCCCTTTTCTTATCTTCGATTGGTTACCGTTCCGGCTTTATTTGCTGATTCCTACCCTGTTCAGGATAAAGGCAAATTCGAAAGCCGTATCTTTGATGCCGTCGTAACGACCGGTGGCGCCTCCATGTCCCGAATCCATGTTCATGTGCAAAATCAGGATGTTATCGTCCGTCTTCATCGAACGAAGTTTAGCTACATACTTCGCCGGCTCGTGGAACAGCACCTGTGAGTCGTTGATTCCTCCCGTCACAAGCATATTGGGATAATTCTGCGCCTTGATATTGTCGTAAGGCGAATAAGAAAGCATATACCGGTAATACTCTTCCTCGTTCGGATTCCCCCACTCTTCGTACTCGCCCGTAGTGAGCGGCAACGATTCGTCGAGCATCGTATTGATCACATCGACGAACGGTACTTGCGCCACAACCGTCCGATACAAGTCGGGACGCATATTCGCAACGGCTCCCATCAGCAGTCCTCCGGCGCTTCCGCCCATAATCGCCAACTTATCGGGTGATGTATACTTTTCGTTAATCAGCATTTCGCTGCACGCAATGAAATCGGTAAACGTATTTTTCTTTTTCAGCAGCTTGCCGTCTTCGTACCACTGTTCGCCCAGATCGCTTCCGCCACGTATCTGCGCGATACCGAACACAAAGCCCCGGTCGATCAGACTGTAATAGCTCGTGCTGAAATACACGTCGGAACTGCTGCCATAACTGCCATACGAATAAAGCAACGCGGGATTCGATCCGTCTTTCTTCAATCCTTTCTTATAAACGATGGCCATCGGCACTTTTACGCCATCGGGTGCCGTAGCCCAGAGGCGCTCTACCGTATAATCGTCTGGATTGAAGCCGGAAGGGATCTCCTGCTCTTTGAGTTTAGCCGTCTCGCCGTTTGTAATCGTATATTCATATAATGTAGTCGGACGGTTGAGCGAAGTGTACGTATAACGAATCGTCGTGGCATCGTATTCGGGATTTCCGCCCAGCCATGCCGAATAGACCGGTTCAGGGAAAGCGATCGTTTTCGTTTCGCCGCCGTCGATCGGCTTGATATGAATTTCAGCCAATCCGTTCTTGCGCAACTCCAGCGCCACGTAGTCTTTCAGAATATCAATGCCTTCAATACGCACATCCTTATCATGCGGAACAAACACCTTCCACGTTGTACGGTCTTCGTAGCCCGTAAGCGGCACTTCGTAAATCATACCGTTCAGATTTTCTTTATCCTTATAACGTACAAAGAACTTGTCTTTGTGCGGATACACACTGTATTCCACATCCTGCACCCGAGGCATGAATATTTTAAACGCATCGGTCGGATGATCGGCCGAGACATAGCGCGTTTCGGAGGTCGTCGAACTTCCGGACAAAATAAAGATCTGCTCTCTCGTCTTACTACCCGAAACGTATGTTCTGAAACGTGCGTCCGTTTCTTCATAAATCAACTCGCCTTCGGAGGCGTCGAGCATCCGACGATAGATTTTCGATGAGCGTAATGTTTTATCAATCACACTGTAGAATAACGTTTTGTTATCGTTCGCCCACGCCATCGAAGCTGCTCCGGTGACTTCGAAACCGACCGTCTCGCCCGAAGCGAGGTCTTTGATCTTCATCGTAAATTCGGCATACGAACCGGTTTCGTTATAGAAATACGCGGCCTTGCTGTTATCCGGACTGACGGAGTAACCGCTGAAGATAAAAGCCGGTTTGCCTTCCGCCATCTTGTTGATGTCGAAGATAATTTCTTCGGGTGCATCCATGGAGCCTTTCCGGCGACAATGCGTACGGTATTGCTTGCCTTTTTCGGTACGACTGTAGTAGTAATAACCGTTTTTGAATGACGGGTAACTCTCATCGTCTTCCTTCATCCTGCCGAGGATCTCGTCGTAAATGGTCTGCTGGAGGCCTTTCGTCGATGCCATTACCGTATCGGTGTACGCATTTTCGGCGTTCAGATAGTCTATCACTTTAGGATTATTTTTGTCTTTCAACCAAAAATAATCATCGATACGCTGTTGCCCGAAATTCGTAAACGTATCAGGCATCACTTCCGCAACAGGAGGTGCGGGAAAATCAGATTGTTTCAAAATCTCAACTCCTTCTTTTTTCACATGGTTACACGATGTAATAGCTAATAAAAAGGTTACGACAAGCAACCATTGATAATTCCATTTTCTTTTCATATATATCGCAGAATTTGAATAATTCATAAGCCCAAACACTTTTCCCGGATCACACGAGGGTTATACATTGTTCTTGGAGGTTCTTTTCCGCCACTTTCTGAGTTTTACGACAAGCACCAATATAACGATGATGAACAAGAGTATCGCCCAAAGATTCACCACGACAAGAATGAGCCGCGACAAGTAATTCCATCCGTTTCGGAAAGCCTCTTTCAATTCATACCCGAATCCGGTGGCTATGACGGATGACATCTCATAAAATTCGACAGTAAGGGTACTGAACGTCACTTGATTGTTCAAATAACGTAAACGTCCTTCGGCCGATTCAATGTCGGCTCTTAAAACACCGATCTGTTCTTCGATCTTCAAGATTTCATCGATCGTATGGGCGCGCTTGAGCAGTTCCTGATAACGGTTTTCGAGTTCTTTCTTGGTCTTGATACGAGTATCCAGATCGATATATTCCTGCGTTACATCCAGCACTTCGATATGTTTGTCTTCGATCTTGTCCGTATTCAACGAAATCCGGTCGAGCAACGCATCAAATTGGCTTGCAGGAACACGAATCGTAACGGCATGGATGATCCGATTGCCGTATTGATTCAGATTATCGCTCGATATGTATCCTTTCGTTTCAACCACTGCCTGCTGAATCGCTGCGTGAGTTTTCTTCGCATCCGATGTTTCGAAACGAATGGTTCCCTTTTTCGTCAGCTTCCTTTCATACGAAGCGGAAACTGTAAGGTCAGACGTCTCATCGGCGGTAGACGTGGAGGCATTGCCGGACGTCACTTCTTCAGAAAGGGCTTCCCTTCCGTATGCTTCCGCGCTTTCTCGCGACTGACCGCAAGCACACAAGAGGATTCCCCCCAACAATGCAAAAACTATACGAATATCTGTTTTCATACCTGTTCGCTACAGAATAATTTTCTTTTTCTTCACTCGATCTATTTTGCCTTCAAATGCTTATCAAACCATTGGAAGAATTCACGCTGCCAAACGATTCCGTTCTGCGGACTAAGCACCCAGTGATTTTCGGTCGGGAAGATAAGCAAACGGCTCTCGATTCCAAGCATCTGGGCGGTATTGAACGCTGCCATTCCTTGCGAATAAGGCACGCGAAAGTCACGTTCGCCGTGAACTACCATGATCGGAGTGTCCCAATTCTTCACAAGGAGATGAGGCGAATGAGCGAATGAGTTCTGTGCCACTTTATTCTCCTTATCCCAAGGTGCACCTCCCTGCTCCCAATCTTCAAAAAACATCTCTTCTGTCGTCGAATACATAAACTCCATGTTAAAGATTCCGCAGTGTGCCAAAAACGCTTTGAAGCGTCCTTTATGCGTTCCGGCCAGATGGAAGACGGAATATCCTCCGTAGCTTGCTCCCATCGCACCGATATGTTCGGCATCGGCCCACGGCTCTTTGCCGATTGCATCGATGGCAGTAAGCAAATCCTGCTCGTCCTGCTGACCGTGATTCTTTGAAATGGCATCGCACCATTCCTGTCCCGAACCGGATGTTCCACGCCGTGCGGGCACGACTACGACGTAGCCCTGCGACGCCATAAGCATATAATTCCAGCGATAACTGAACGACGGACCGAGTACGCCCTGAGGCCCTCCCGTGCACATGAGCAGCAACGGGTATTTCTTCGATGCATCGAACTTGGGAGGATAGACCACCCATGTGACCATTTCCTTATTGTCGGTCGTGGTGATAAAACGTTTCTCGAATGTCGGGAGGTTCAGCTTATCCATCAGCTCCTTGTTCACGAACGATATCTCTTCGGCCTTGCCATCGGTCGGATCGACGCGGAATATTTCGGCCGGATTGACATGCGTTGTACGTGTTACGATCAGTTTGTTGCCGGCAAGCTGTACATGCTGATAGTCTTGATCGCCCTCGGTAAGCTGCTTGAACGTTCCACTTGCGACGTCAAATGCGAACAACTGATGAGCCTCTTTGATAGGAGCTGTCAGATAAATCGTTTTACCGTCGGCCGTCCATTGCAGTGACGAAGGGCTTGCATCGAGTGCTTCGGAAACATCTCTCATCTCACCCGTCGGCCAGTCCATCAACATCATACGCTCTTTATCGGCCTCGAAGACTCCGCGACGCATGCTCGACCAGAGTAATTGCTTGCCGTCGGGCGAGAATTGCGGATTCTTATCGTAGCCCGGCATATCGGGAGTAAGAAGTCGCGTCTTTTTATCGGCCAACGTGTACGCATACAGATTGGAATTTGTCTGGAAAGCGTATTCTTTGCCGGTCAGTTTTTTGCAGGTATAAACAATAGTCGTTCCATCAGGGCTCCATGCGATCTCTTCCGTGCCTCCGAAAGGCCGGGTCGGAGCATGATACGGCTCGCCGGGCATAATATCTCCCACCGCTTTCACTTTGCCGCTCACAAGGTCTCCCACGTAGATATGGTTGTAATTGCCGTCTTTCCAGCTGTCCCAGTGACGATACATCAGATCGTCGTAGACGTAGGCATTGGCTTTGTCCAGATCGCCGTAAAGTTCGGCACCCGTGCATTTTTCGATCTTGGTAGAAATAACAAACAGCATTTTATCCTCGGCCGGAGCATAGAGAAACCCATCGATCGACTGCTCGATATCGGATACTTGCGTCTCGGCTCCATTCTCGGGATCGATATTCCAGAGTTTGCCATCGCGCAAGAAAGCGATCGCTTTGCCTGAAGGAAGCCATGCCAGCGCACCTTCGCGAGCGGCTGTCCGTGTAAGCTGTTTCTTGTTTGCCCCATCGGCATCCATCACATACACCTCCGAATTGCTCTTGTTCTCGGGGATACTGTAATACGTAACGGTATAAGCCACACGTTTGCCGTCGGGCGAAACGCACATGTTTCCTACCCGTCCGAATGCCCACAATACTTCGGGAGACATTTGTCCGTTCTCAATCTTCACATCAGGCTGTCCGATAACCGATGTTTCGGAAGCCTGTTCCTGCTTCTGTTCTACGCTGCTGCATGCCATCATTGCTGCCATGGTACACACTGTTGCTATTTTTTTCATTGGTATAACGTTTATTTACGACCGTAAAAGTACGAAAGGATTTGGGAAAAACAAAACGAGTCTTTACTTTTGCTTTCCGTAACACGAAGATATCAATAAGATAATGTATATAAAAACAAGATTTTTCTCTTTACATGCGCTCTTCGCAGTCATGACACACAGGCAACCGTCTGCCCAATAACGATACGAGATGGCTGATAATTATCTGGAAAAACGGTTCGCCGCATACGAGGCGCGGAAAGCCGCCCTGAAAAAGGGGCATAAACGTACGGGGACTGCCGCGAAGCCGGCAACGAATACCCTGCCGACCCGACATAAAATTATTCTGGCATCGGCTTCGCCGCGACGACGGGAGCTGCTGAAAGGACTGAACCTCGATTTTGAGGTGCGTCTGATACCCGATATCAACGAGTCTCATCCCGCCGGTCTCGCGCCGGAAGAAATCCCCTGCTTCATCGCTCGCGAGAAAGCGAAAGCCTACCTCCCGGACATGAAACTCGACGAGCTGATCATTACCGCCGATACCATTGTCATCCTCGACGGAGATATCCTTGAAAAGCCGAAAGGCCGGGATGATGCGATACGGATGCTGCACCGGCTGTCGGGGCGGAAGCACAAGGTCGTGACGGCTGTCGTGCTGACTTCGCGCGAGAGACAAAACGAGTTCTCCGTGACATCGGTCGTCGATTTCGCCGAGCTGTCCGATCAGGAAATTACGTTTTATGTCGATACGTACAAACCTTTCGACAAGGCCGGGGCATACGGCATTCAGGAGTGGATCGGCTACATCGGCGTGCGCGGCATCGAAGGGTCGTTCTACAACGTGATGGGCCTGCCGGTACAACGGCTCTATCAGGAGCTCGGAACGATGGGAGAGCTACTGTAAGTACCACCGATACATCCGTTCCACGCCTTCGTCTATCTCGACCCGATGATGCCATCCAAGGGCGTGCAGCTTCGAGACATCGGTCAGTTTGCGCATCGTACCGTCAGGCTTTGAAGCGTCGAAGGCAAGTGTTCCGCGATAACCTGCGGTACGGGCTACGAGTTGTGCCAATTCGCGGATGGCAATCTCCTTTCCCGTGCCGATGTTGATATGACAGTTTCGGACTTCGTTCGTCTCATCCCTCAGATCATCGAAGTCGACATGCTCCATGATATAGACGCAGGCATCGGCCATCTCCTCGCTCCAAAGGAACTCGCGCAAAGGACGTCCCGTCCCCCAGAGCGTTACCCCCGACGGAGTGATACCGTATCTCGCCAGCAGGTCGAGGATGTCCTTGTCGCTCCCCGTGCCGTCTTCTCCTTCGACGGGACGCTTGGCCAGATCGGCACGCACCGCATCCATATCACTCTCTTCCAAGCATTTTGCAAGATGGATTTTGCGCACCATCGCGGGTAGTACATGACTGCGTTCGAGATCGAAGTTATCGTTAGGGCCGTACAGGTTCGTCGGCATCACGGCTATATAGTTCGTGCCATATTGCAGATTGAAACTCTCGCACATCTTCAGACCGGCTATTTTGGCTATCGCATACGGTTCGTTCGTGTATTCGAGCGAGGCGGTCAAAAGCGCCTGCTCTTTCATGGGTTGCGATACGTCACGCGGATAGATACATGTACTTCCGAGAAACAGCAGTTTCTTCACGCCGTGCCGATAACTCTCACCGATGACATGCTGCTGAATGCCCAAATTACGGTAAATAAAGTCGGCACGGTACCGGTTATTTGCCACAATCCCGCCGACATAAGCGGCTGCGAGAAAAACATATTCGGGACGTTCGTCGTCGAAAAAACGACGCACGGCGGTGCTATCAAGCAGATCGAGTTCATCGTGCGTACGTCCTATCAAGTGGGTATACCCCTTCTGTTGCAGGTTGCTCCAAATGGCCGACCCCACCAGTCCACAATGCCCTGCCACGTATATTTTGGATGATTGGTTCATGTTTCTTCTATTTTTTACCACAAATTACACAAGAAAATACACAGGTTGCACAAGAGAAAATTTATTATAATGTTCCGTTGATAAACCGATGTACCCCTTTGCCCATATAAGGAACATTAAAATTAATCAGCAAACCGAGTTTACAGCCTGACAATTTGAAATACGTTAATATCTGAGCTTTATGCACATCCGTTATCATCTCTACTGCTTTTAACTCAACAACAACTTTATTTTCAACGCATACATCAATCCGATAGCCTTTATCTAAGTAAATACTTTCATAAATAATAGGAAGTTCTTTTTGTTCTTCTACTACCAGTCCCCGCTTGCGTAGCTCATATGCCAGACAAGTTTCATAAGCACTTTCGAATAATCCGGGTCCCAATTCTTTATGAATCTTGACTGCTGCAGCAAATATTATTTTCGTGCATCTCCTATTTATTCTACTTGTGTAACTTGTGGTTAATTTACCCTATATTTCGTCTCTTCTTATTCCCTGCTTCCCCACAACCCTCAGATCATGTTCCACCATAATTTTCACTAAACGCTCGAACGATGTTTTGTTTGGGTTCCAGCCCAGCAACGTTTTTGCTTTCGTCGGATCGCCGAGCAACTGCTCCACTTCGGCTGGACGAAAATACTTCGGGTCGACTTCGACGAGTACATGTCCCGTCTTCCCGTCGATTCCTTTTTCTCCTATGCCCTCGCCTTCCCAGCGCAATCCGATCCCGGCTTCTTTAAAAGCCAGCGTACAGAACTCCCGCACAGTATGCATCTGCCCGGTAGCAATCACAAAATCTTCGGGCTGATCATGTTGAAGCATCATCCACATACACTCCACATAATCTTTAGCATATCCCCAATCGCGACGCGCATCGAGATTTCCCATATAAAGCTTATCCTGAAGTCCGTGTACGATACGTGCCGCTGCAAGGGTGATCTTGCGCGTGACAAACGTCTCTCCACGCCGTTCACTCTCATGATTAAACAGAATACCGTTTACGGCAAACATGCCATAGCTTTCGCGGTAGTTCTTCGTAATCCAGAAGCCGTACTGCTTGGCCACTCCGTAAGGTGAACGCGGATAGAAAGGAGTCGTCTCCTTTTGTGGCACTTCCTGCACGAGTCCGAACAATTCGGACGTCGAAGCCTGATAGATGCGTGTCTTTTGCTCCATCCCGAGGATACGTACGGCTTCCAGCAGGCGAAGTGTTCCGAGAGCATCCGCATCGGCCGTATATTCCGGCACATCGAAGCTCACTTTCACGTGGCTTTGTGCCGCAAGATTATATATTTCGTCCGGCTGTGTCTGCTGGATGATCCGCACAAGCGAACTGCTGTCGGTCATATCACCATAATGCAGGTTTATCAGGCGCTGCTGCTTCATGTCACGCACCCACTCATCAAGGTACAAATGCTCGATCCGTCCCGTATTGAATGACGAAGAACGGCGAAGAACGCCATGTACTTCGTAGCCTTTTTCGACCAGAAATTCCGCCAGAAACGAACCGTCCTGTCCCGTGATGCCTGTAATTAATGCTGTCTTTTTCATCGAACCGAATTAAATGATTATGAAAACAAAAGTACTCAAAATATTTCGTCTTCCAAGCAGACAGCGGAAAATCACAGGAGAAGCCCGTCTTTTCTTACAGCGTGTATCTTTGCAACAGTGCAAATAAAGAGTGTTCGTAGAGTTTCAAAAAGTAGTTTCCGATACGGTTCATATTCTTTCCGTTACCCGCCGAATGATTTTCCGGTATTTTTTCTTACCTTTGCGGCGCTTTTTTAAAGGCCTGTCGTCGTGTGATGGGAAATTAGGAAGCAGAAACTAATTTTGAGTAACACAATTTTTAGAAAAATGAAAACATTTGAATTGAAAGGAACGCCGCGGGAGAACCTCGGCAAGAAAATGTCGAAAAACCTGCGCAAACAAGGCATGATCCCGGCCGTTTTATATGGTCAGGAACCTGTTGCATTGCCCTATACGGGAAAAATGAATGCAGGAGAGAAACTGGTAGAAATCGGAGACGGTAAGGGAATCATTGTCATGGACTTTTCCGTATCGTTCGATGGAGTGCGCAAATTGATCTATACACCGGAAATCCATCTGGTTTCGATCGAGATGGGAGACGGAAGAAAAGTGAATGCTATTTTGAAAGAGATTCAGTTTCATGCCGTTTCGGATGCGATATTGCATTTGGATTTTCAGGAAGTATTTGCCGACAAACCGATCGAGATGCACGTTCCGGTAGAATTGATCGGTCACGCTGTCGGTGTGAAGGCCGGTGGTAAGTTGACGCAGGCCATGCGTAAGCTGAAAGTGAAAGGGCTGGCAGAACAGATTCCGGAGAAGTTGACGGTCAATGTCGATCATCTGGAGCTGGGCAAAACCATCAAGGTAGGCGAATTGCAGTTTGATCATGTAGAATTGATCAGTCCGAAAAATGCAGTTGTATGCGCGGTGAAGATGACACGTGCCGCACAGAGCGCTGCCGGAGCTGCTGCAGCAGCCGAAAAATAAAGGAAAGCTGTTGCTTTTGTAAACAAAGAGGGAGGAGATGTTTTTCGAAAGAGACATACTCCTCTTTTTTAATGATTCCATATCTATCGCGTGATGAAATATCTGATTGTCGGGTTAGGAAATATAGGCGAAGAATACTGGGGTACGCGCCATAATATCGGTTTCCGTATAGTTAACGAACTGACTGATGCAGCCGGCGCACACTTCACGGAAGAGCGTTACGGAGCCGTGGCACGTTTTCGTGTGAAAAATGCCGAGCTGGTAGTCTTGAAGCCAAATACATTTATGAATCTGAGCGGCCATGCCGTACGTTACTGGTTACAGAAAGAGTCGGTGCCCATCTCGCAACTGCTTGTGGTGGTAGACGATCTGTCGCTTCCGTTCGGCACGTTACGGCTGAAACCGAAAGGGAGCGATGCCGGACACAACGGGCTGCGGAATATCAAAGAACTGCTCGGCACGGAAGCGTATGCCCGCCTGCGTTTCGGGATCGGGAACGATTTTCCGCGCGGACGACAAGTCGATTACGTCCTGAGCCCGTTCACCGACGAAGAACTTGACAAAATGCCGGACTGCGTGAAACTGGCTGCCGAGATGATACGCAGCTTCTGCCTTGCCGGAGCGGATGTGACCATGAATCAGTTTAATCGCCGATGAATATGGATGAAGTCAGAATCGATAAATGGATGTGGGCTACACGTATTTTCAAAACACGCACCATCGCGGCCGACGCCTGCAAAAAGAATCGCATCGCCATGGGAGGAGTGAACGTGAAGCCGTCGCGAATGATTAAGGTCGGCGATATCATCGAAGTGCGTAAGCCTCCGGTCACGTTCTCGTTCAAGGTGCTTCGTCTGACGGAAAACCGCATGGGCGCCAAATCAGTGCCTGAATATCTCGAAAACATCACCCCTCCCGAAGAGTACGAGAAACTGGAACTAAACCGGATATCCGGCTTTGTAGACCGGGCCAAAGGATTGGGACGCCCTACGAAAAAAGAACGCCGCGAGCTGGAACAATTTACCAGCCTCGATATAACCGACGGCTTCTTCCGGAACGACGAGGAGCTATAAACCACATCCCCTCCCCCATGCTAAAGTAGTCGTTAAACAGTTAGGGTCGTTAATGATCCCGTATCTTCGTGCTTTTTTAGCGCAAGATACACGCAAATATTACCGCAAGACACAATATATCAGAACGAGAAGCGCATGGCGATGCGAATCCCGTGCTTCTGAATATCGGGATGGTCAAGGTAGCTCAGTCGACGGTAGTAATTGATTTGCAGGACGCGCAGAATATTTTCTACTCCAACGCTGAACTCCAGATACGGCTTGTTGCCGAACGCCTGCGAGCCTTCGGGGAAGACGAACAGCCCGTATCGTTTGTCCGGATTATTTCTATCGCTCAGGCTGCCCCAGACACCGCTGATGGAAGCCACCTCGCGCAGTTGCAAGAGGTTGATAAGCGGGATGCGGTTCAGAATCCATCCTTTCAGATGATAAGAAGCCTCGAACGAGACGTACTGATCGGCCAGAAACTCCATGGGATTCATCAGATGAAAAGCTTCGGGCTGAATGGTGATGGCCTGGTTCGTATTCGGCATGATAAGCAGTGGGAACGGTACTTCGTCCCATACTTTTCCGCCTTTCAGGTTGGCATCGATATGTCCGAACGATGACAGCCAGATGCGTTTGCTCACGCTTGCCTCCGTCCGATTATAGCGGTATTCTCCTCCGAGCAAGCCATTGAACCCGATTTGGTGCGAGAGCTTGAAGACCGGGGCGTCTTTCGAGAGATTTAATGCCGAGCTTTTTCCTAAACGACTGTTGTATGCCCGCTCGCCCGGAGCGAAGCGCAACTGAGCGCCCCATTCTACGGTGGTGATGTCTTTCAGACGAAGGTAGATATCGTCATCTTTATGAAGAATATACCGCAGCGATCCTGTCGCTTCGTTATTCTGGTGCTGCATCCATGTTCTGATGCTCAATCCGTTGAGCCATTCTTTTTCGTATTGCAGACGCGTTTTGCGCAGGTAGTTCATGTGATGGTTCGATTTACCAACCTTCCATGCTACGAAGACATTATCCTTACTCGTGAAGAGAAAATCCTGCCCCGGTGTGTACAAATCGTATTCGTGCAGGAAGGACAAGTTGTTGATGGGCGATTCTTTCTCGTGATATTCTTTTTCGTTGAAGCTGTACGTCACTTGTCCGCTGTATTTCCATTTGCGGTCGTTCATGCCATAGGCCGCGTATCCTCCGAAGAAGAGATGCGGATGAAGGTTAGCTGTCGTCATCGCTCCGGCACGAATGCGGAAGCCTTCAACTACGTTCGAGCTGAACGTCGTATTCATCGGGCCGAAATCGAGCTTATTCTTCGTATGTTCGTTGTTGATCGGGATATATCCTGAGATCAGAATTTCGACCGTTTTAAGAAAAACGTTGAATACGGGCACTGCTCTTAATTGATCGAGCAGATGCTCGATGGCGTTCTCTTTCTCTTTCAGCGGGACGTGCCGGTTATTCACCCAGAACGAGTCGGGGCGTGCCAGATGTCTGGCTAACGGTGTATGTACTTTTCCCAGCAGGCCGAAGATCGAATCTCCGTTCAAAACGGGCGAATGGTAATCGGAATAGCTGCGAAGCTGATGCGCGTAAATCTGTTGTCCGCCATCGATAAAATAGAAAACCACATACGTATTATCTTTATCCAGCTCCCACAGCCCGTCTTCGCGCCGCTTAAATTCCTGATCGATACGCAAGTCTTTCACATAATTCAAGTTGATATGACGAGGCACGTTCAAACGTACTTTCTTGACGGCATATGTACCGTCGAGCGTAATGTAAAGCCGTCCCGTAAACCCGTAGCTCTGCGGATTAACCGGTACAAAAGCCAGATCGACGCAAGGTTCGCCCCTCACATCGACCGTGTCCATGATGTAGTATTGGTAGTAGGCATTGGCCAGCACAGATGAGAGCGGACTGACAAAGCGGTTGAGGAGGAACGGAATATTGTTGTCGAAGACATCGATGCCTTTGAGGATTTCTTCAAGATTGGCCGAAATCGTACCGTATTCGTCAAGCGTCTGGTCTACGCCTTGCTGGCGTTGCGCCTTGACGATGATTTTTTCCGTCTTCGGATTTTTCCGGTAATACATGTCGGATATCTTTTCGCGCAGTGAGAGCGTCAGAATGGGTTTGCCGTCAATCTCGGACGAGTCGAGGTAGTTTTTGAGGAACTTAAACTTCTTCATCAGTTTGTTCTTCTCGAAATCCGCATCGAACTTGTCTAACGACAAGGTCATCTTCTCATAACATTCCGTCTGATATTCGTCCAATTGCGTAATGCGATTACTGTCTTTACGTGCAACCACTTTTTTCATCAGTTCGACGGCGGGGTTATTCTTCCGGCTGTATTTCTCGCGCTTAGGCTTGACGACGATTTCGGAAATCTGAATCGTCGAGGGGGCGAGCAGCACTTCGACTCCCTCGTTTTTCTGTCCGGCTTTCAGTCGAAGGACTTTCGTCGTGTAGCCGACGTATGAGATGGTCAGGGTGGTCAGTCCCTGATTATTTTGCAGGTTAAAGTTTCCGTCGAGATCGCTGATGCCTCCGATCGAAGAGCCTTCGAAAAGCATCGAGACGTAAGGCAATGTTTCACCCGTAATCGAGTCGCGTACAACCCCTGATACAGAGGTGATCTGCTGGGCTTTCATCCCATTAATCCCAACTCCTGAGAAGGTGAATACAAGGAAAAATATGTATCGTATCGTTTTCTTTATCATTATTATCTATAATCCGTTTATTTGTTGGATTTTGAGGCACAAAGGTAGATAATTTTCCCGGATATCGTTTTTTTTATGTGTAAAATTTGCATGATTATACCTTAATTATATTTACTTTCGCATATGGTTCAAACGGAAATAAAGCATTACTGGACATTGTTCAGTTCGTTTTTTAAGATCGGGACGTTCACGATTGGCGGAGGGTATGTGATGATTCCACTGATTGAAAAAGAGGTGGTCGAGCGCCGTCGGTGGATCGGGCGGGAGGAGTTCACCGAGATGCTGACCTTAGCGCAGTCATCGCCCGGACCTGTTTCCATCAACGCAGCTGTTTTTGTGGGGTACAAGACGAAAGGCTACGGCGGACTGATTGCGACGGTTTTGGGAACGGCTATCCCTTCGTTCATTGCGATCTTACTGATCGCTTTCTTTTTTGCCGACATCCGTACCCATCCCGTTGTTGAACGTATCTTCTGCGGAATCCGTCCGGCAGTCGTCGCTTTGATTGTTGTTCCGGTGGTGAATATGCTTAAGAAAAGCGGATTCAAGTGGGGGATTGTCATGCTGGCGCTACTCTCGGCCGTTGCCGTCTGGGGATTCTCCGTTTCACCCGTATGGATCATGGCTGTTTCGGGAATCATTGGGGTGGTTTATCATACATTCATCGCTCAATCATGATTGATCTTTATTGGGAATTATTTTTCACGTTTTTTAAAATCGGGCTGTTCGGCTTCGGTGGAGGGTATGCGATGTTGTCCATGGTACAATATGAAGTGGTGGAGGCACACGGATGGCTCACGATGGGTGAATTTACCGATATCGTTGCCATCTCGCAAATGACGCCCGGCCCGATTATCGTCAACAGCGCCACATACATCGGCTATACGGCGACGGGAGGCAGTATTGTCGGCTCACTGACCGCTACGTGTGCCGTATGTTTGCCGGCTATTTTGATCATGGTGCTTATCTGCCGCTTCTTTATGATGTTCAAAAACAATCCCTATGTAAACAGAGCATTGCTGTGGATGAAACCGGCAGCCATCGGGCTGATTGCCGCAGCGGCACTGATGATGATGAACGAACATAACTTCGTAGACTATCGCAGTGTGCTGATTGCACTTGGCGCATTTGTACTTGCCTATTTCTTCAAAATAGGCATCATCCGGCTGATTATAATAGCGGGACTGACAGGTTATCTTGTGTTTTAACAAATTTATCGTATCTTTGACGCTCTAAAAAAAGAATATACGATGCTTACGAAAATGCTGGATGAAGCTCAAGTACAGCGCTTCCAAAATTATATTGACAGAGCGGAACGGTTTGTGTTGATGGCTCATGTTTCGCCCGACGGCGATGCCATCGGTGCGTCGCTGGGGATGTACCATTTCCTGACGGAGATCGGGAAAGAGCAAGTCGACGTGATTGTACCGAACGAATTTCCCGCCTTTCTCAAGTGGATGCCGGGCACGAAAGATATTCTTGTCTACGAACGTTATCCGGAGTATGCCCAGCAATTGATCAGCGAGGCGGACGTCTTGTTCAATATGGATTACAACGAGCCGAAACGCGCCGGCAAGCTGGCGCCTTTCATCGAAGCGGCCGAAGGGCGTAAAGTAATGATCGACCATCATCCGAATCCGGGCGATTTTTGCCGTCTGGTGATTTCGTATCCGATCATGTCATCGACAAGCGAGCTTGTGTTTCGTCTGCTCTGCGCCATCAAGTCGTACGACGACATCAATAAGGAAGCAGCCGAATGCCTTTACACGGGCATGATGACCGATACGGGAGCTTTTACGTACAATTCGAATCGGGCAGATATCTATACGGTGGTCGGCGAACTGATCAAAAAGGGGATTGACAAGGACGAAATCTACCGCAAGGTGTATCAGGTCTATTCCGAATCGCGTATGCGTCTGATGGGGTATACGATGAACGAGAAGATGAAAGTCTATCCGGAGTTGAGAACAGCGCTGATTACTTTGTCGTTGGAAGAATTGAACCGCTACTCGTACGTCACGGGTGATACGGAAGGCTTCGTGAATATGCCGTTGAGTATCGACGGAATCGATTTCTCGGTGTTTATCCGCGAAAGCAGTGACCAGATCAAAATCTCGTTACGTTCCGTCGGAGAGTTTCCGTGTAATCATTTTGCCGCAAACTATTTCAGTGGCGGCGGTCATAAAAACGCTTCGGGGGGCGAATATTACGGCACGCTCGAAGAGGCTGTCCGGACGTTCGAACGCGGATTGGCGGAGTTGAATCCGACGGTCTTTGCCAAGAGCCCCCGATGACGGATCAATAAAAACGGAACGTCACTTTGTCGTAATAAAGCGGATTGCCTCTGTTCAACTGATCCTCGCTTCCCACATCGAACGGTACGATCATTCTCACGGTCGAACGATCGCCGACATATTTCAACGCCGTTTCGAGGCCTGTACTAAAAAAGTAATAGTAGGCATCTCTTGCTTTGCTGTGTTGATGCTGAACCATGTCGGCCCGTCCGTACGTAAACTCGAACGGTTCCCATCTGTTGGCAAAAAATTCGAAACGTGTCGTGTCCTGTTTGAAGAAATTCCGTCCGCTGAATCGCATGAGTACTTCAGTTTTCCGAAATTGCGCGCGATGGCCGTTGCCCGAATCGACAACGTGGATATATACGCCTTCGTCAGTGAGATAAAACTGTTTCTCGCCAAATACACCGTTGGCAGGGTATTTGTGCAGCACTTCAATCCCTTGACTGCTGATAAACTGATCGATTGCCTTTTTCTGTTCTTTCTTCATCTTCGGATATGAGATTCTGTCTTTGTCGCACGACGAAAGACAAATCGACATCCCAAGAAGCATTGCTATAAAAATCTTCGTTTTCATCTTTTTTTTCTGAATCGGACGCAAATGTAGGGAATATCCTGTAGTTTTCGTTTGAATATTCATATTTTAACGTGTATCTTACCGAAGAAGAGGAGAGGGCATGTCATTGTTTGTTTACCCATTCGTATACGGGGTCTATTTCTCTTTTCAAGCTTGTTCAGGTAGTCGGCCAGTATTTCGATGTAGGAGGTGCCTTGTTGCGAGTCTCCGCCACCGTTCATTCTCAGGTCGAAGATGAGTTTGCAAACCGGGTTCTCGGCTAAGGTACGGAGCGTTTTCGTTTCGAATGCTTTGAACGACGGCATGGCTTCAGCCTTCTGTTGATTACCGCGCTCGGCTTCGAGTTCCTTGCTCCAGCATCTGTTGTATAAAATGTGATAAATACCGGCGCCAAAGATTTGTTGTGGTTCCCAACTTTTTTATACAATTGCCGTAAAATTCGGGAATTTTATGTAAGTTTGTCACATTATGGAATTAACAATTGGGATAATTAATAATGATAGAGCTATGAAAAATGACATTCACATTGGAGATCAAATAAGAAAGAAAATTTCCGAACAGGGCCTCACCATTACGGAATTTGCCAAACGCATAAACCGTTCACGAGAAGCAGTTCGTGGAATTCTTCAAAAAAAAAGCATTAATACTGAATTGCTAAGCACGATTTCAGTAGCGTCTACCCTTTTTGCCTTGATCGCAGCCTGCACAAACGCTCCCGAAAGATCGCGATACAGTGAAGAGCAAATCAATTCATTGGCTCTTGATAGTACCCTTGTACTAACCCCCGACAATCGATCCGTAGAAATTGTAGATGCAAATTCGTTCCTGAAACCGCAGGAATTCAACCTGGAAGAATTGATCAAAGAGATCAAGGTGGTTCCCTTGGAAACGACCGATGAAAGTCTGTTGGATGCCATATATAAAATCATCGTTACCGACTCCAATATCTACATTCACGACAGACTTAAAGGGGGAGGAGTCGCCATTTTTGATCAAAATGGTAGGTTTATAAAAAGATTGAGCCACGGACAAGGGCCCGGAGAGATTTATCGATTGTATGATGTGTCCTACGATTCCGAAAAAAGAGAGCTGGTGCTATATCAGCATCCATTTCTACTTTTTTATACCTCGAATGGTAAGTTCATCGAACAGAAAAGACTGCCTTTCGGATTCTATAATTTTCATGTTATCCCCGACGGGTACATTTTTAAAACGCTTGATAAACAAGGAAATGGGCATTTAGGAAAATTTAAAGACCATACATTATTTGTAACGGACAAGAACTTTAAACTAAAGTCAGTAGCATTACCTTTTTACTTTAACAATATTAACTACGGAGGATATAACTACTTATATCATAACTATACCTTTAACATAACACAAAGATTTGTAGATACGATCTATCAATATACAAGTACGACCAATCAACTTGACTCAAAATTTGTTTTGGATTTTGAAAAGAAAAGACTTCCTGACAAGTTCTTAGAAGGTTCCATGCCGGAATTTCGCGATGCAATTAAAAACAACAACTATTACTATTTTTTAGGAGAGTATTTGGAAACGGAACACCAAGATGCTTTTTTCTTAATGAATGATTACATTGGATTTAACACGATAATATACAGGGATAAAAAATCGAAACGGCTGATAGGGGGCACTCATGCCATTTATGACAGTCAGAAACAGATACCCTCTATAGGATTTCCTATTTCATCCTTTAGAAATTATTTTATTTCTCTTCATTACCCTTCATCTTCAGATTCTTTGTTATTTAACAGCATGTTTCTATCCGAAAAGGATAAAAAAATTATAGCGAACATGAAAGAAGATGACAACCCTCTGTTGATCTTTTTTGAGTTAAAGGATTTTTAATAAGCTTTACTATGACCAAACGACTGCTTTTTTTGTCCTTCCTGTTGTTATTGACGAGTGTTTTTGTTTATATGCATTTATCTCAAAAAAAAGCAACAAACTCTCACAACACTTTTTCCGATTCAGAAAAAGAAGAGGCGGATTTTTATCGAACGAATTACTATGTAAATTTAAATAATAACGGAATGGAATTGAACGATATTATGCTTAAAGATTCTTTAGGCATAATATCCCCCCTCAAAAACCTATTGGAGAAAGAAAAAAAACAGATTTTAGTTTGCAGGTTTTCCCAATTTCATTGCGAGAGTTGTGTGAATTTTTCAATACAAATGCTTCTCCATTCATCTTTTATAGAAAAAGAGAACTTGCTATTTTTAGGCTCTTACGAGAATAATCGAATATTTAATCGAGAAAAGAAATTATACGGCATAGATACGTTTAAAACTTATAATGCCCTAAGTTTAAATATCCCATTGGAAGAATTGGGATTTCCATATTTCTTTGTATTAAATGAAAATCTGACCATATCCCATATTGTCATTCCGGATAAAAACACCCCCGCATTGACACAAAAATATCTTGAAATCATCAATGAACGTTACTTTGAAAAGGCAACAAATAAGTAAACAGATATTCACCCTTAGCTTTTTTACAAAAAACTCAAAGACCATTCTTTTTTCTTTGATTAGTGTTTTGTATGTTGTTGCCGTTTTTAACAGCAACGGATTTCACCATCCCGATGAACATTTTCAACTCATTGAGTTTGCCGGAATAAGAGCCGGCTGGAATTCTGTACGCGATTTAGCATGGGAATACGACTATCAGATTCGTCCGACTTTACAGCCATATATTGCTTTGATTATAGTTAAAACATTCAGTCTTTTTAATATGGATGATCCATATTTTCTTGCCTCGGTTTTAAGGGCGTTAACAGCTATATTCTCTATTTTTGCAATATCTCTTTTCATACGTTCTTATAAAGCTACCATAAAAAATGAATTCTATTTAGCTTTTATTCTATTGTCCTTTTTACTGTGGTTTCTTCCTTCTATCAATGTTCGTTTTTCCTCTGAAACTTGGGCCGGATTATGCCTATTATCATCGTTAGGTTTAGTTGAACAAGATAAATCATCAAAGAGTTATTTTTTTCTCATCGGTTTAGTATTAGGTTTAAGTTTTGAATTCCGTTTTCAAATGGGGCTATGTATTGCGAGTATCCTACTATGGTTATTGATAATAAAAAAAATAAACCTGTTGAAGTGGTTTATTATTATAAGTGGATTATCGTTTGTAATCGCTTTGTGCACGGTTTTGGATTCTTTTTATTATCAGACAGTTGTATTTACTCCATACAACTACCTAAAAGTAAATATCATTGATAAAGTTTCAAGTTTATACGGGACTGAGCCTTGGTATTACTATTTAAAAATAATGTTTGAGGCTCCTTCTCTAATTATAGGGTTTATGATTGTTTTCTCAATAGTTTATCTATTAATCACAGACTATAAAAATATAATTCTTTGGTGTATCTTTCCCTTTTGGGTTGTTCATTCTATTATTCCACACAAAGAACTTCGTTTTCTATTCCCTCTTGTTAACTTTATTCCAATTTTACTAATTTGGACTTACGAACGCGTTTCCAAATATAGAAAGATAAAAAATCACTTTGTTTTAAATATGCTGATTATAACGGCAATAATCATAAACATTGGAGGATTGTTCATCATTTTCAAACCTGCCGGAAATGGCAGCGTGAATTTAGCTTACTATATTCATAAAAATTATTCAAAAAATAAACCTATTGAAGTTTATAGCACATATGTAGGACCTTATTCCGTAGGAAGTTCGAAAGGATTAATTGCCAAATTTTATACGAATAATGAGATCGATTTACATTTTATCGACTCTCATTTTATACATAATATTCCTACGAACAAACTGATCGTTATACCCAAAGGCTTTCATAAAGAAAACAGACTTCTTGAAAAAAACGGATATAAAATCCATAAAGAAAGCATCCCCAATTGGATGAGTTTTTTAAATAAATTATATCGTATATACAATGAAAATCATGTTCTTCTATTATATACGCAAGAATCTGTTGAGAACATCTAATAATACAAAAACATTTAAATGAAACAGAGAAAGGGAATCTTTTTTTTATTACTGATTGTTTCATCTATTTTTATTCGGATTTTTATTGGTGAACCTACAAAAGTATCAAGTTCAAGCATGGAACCAACTATTAAATCAGGAGATTGGTTATGGATAAGCAAAGTGGATTACGGAGCCATTCTACCCAGACGCTGGGCAGATATTCCGATCTTAAATATTGTCACTTGGATACCTGATTTTCGCACAAAAGACATAAGAACGGATTGGGGATACTGTCGGATGAGAGGCTTTAACAAGCCTGACATAGGAGATATCGTTGTTTTTAATAGTCCGGAAAATATCGATGTCTTACTGGTAAAACGCATTTCACAGATTCAGCATGCCAATTCATTGATCCATCTTGATTCTACAAACTACAATAATTACAACGATATAATAAATCAGGAGACTGAAGCCAAAATAAAAAATGGCGTTATCTACATCAATGATACCATATGCACTTATTATAAATTGAGAAATAATTATTATTATCTTTTAGGAGATAACTCTTCTATATCTAGAGATAGTCGTTTTTTTGGTTATGTCAGCGAAAAAAATCTGGTAGGAAAAGTAAATAGGCTTATTTTTTCTATCAATAAAACCCAAATTAATCTTTTAAAAAGAGTTAAGTGAAACAAATAACATTTTGCAGCAATAACCACGTCATTTTTTACTGTTGAACAGCTGTACCTAAAAAGTTTTGTTTTTGCTATCGACTTGCCTTATCTTTGTCGTCACAAACAATATGGGATGAAGGATTTTTTTCGTGTACTCAAGCGATTCGTACCGCCGTATAAGCGATATATGGGACTTAACATCGTGTTTAACGTACTTTCGGCTATTCTGAATGTTTTTTCGTTCGCATTGATTATCCCGATTCTGAAAATCCTCTTTAAGATGGACGACCGCGTCTATTCGTTCATGGAGTGGACTTTCCGTCCTTCGTCGTGGGAATCGTGGAAAACATTACCCGAAGCGGCGCAAAATAACTTTTACTGGTATGTCAACCGACTGATCGAGGTATATGGCAGTTCGTCCGCACTCATCATGCTGGGGGTCGCGCTGATCGTAATGACCTTATTCAAGGTATTGGCCATGTACATGGCCTTTTACACCATGATCCCCATTCGTACAGGCGTGGTGCGCGATGTACGAAATCAGATCAATAAGAAAATTACGGAGCTACCGCTCGGCTTCTTCTCGGAAGAACGTAAGGGTGATATCATCGCACGTGTATCGGGCGATGTGAACGAAATTGAGACTTCGATCATGAGCTCGCTCGATATGCTGTTCAAGAACCCGATCCTGATTCTGATCTATCTCTCGGCCATGCTGATCATCAGCTGGCAGCTCACGGCATTTGTCTTTATCCTGCTGCCTGTTGCAGGCTACGTGATGGGACAGGTCGGGAAAAAGCTGAAAAAAAAATCGTTGCTCGGTCAGTCACAGTGGGGCGCGTTGATGAGTCAGATCGAGGAAACGCTCAGCGGATTACGTATCATCAAGGCGTTCAATGCGGAGAAAAAGATACAGCGACGCTTCGAAACGCAAAACGAAACCTATCGCCGCACGACGAACCGGATCTATCGCCGTCAGCAACTGGCACATCCGATGAGCGAGTTCCTCGGCACAACCACGATTGTCGTGATTCTCTGGTACGGAGGTACCCTGATTCTCGGCAACAACAGCCCGATCGATGCACCTACCTTTATTTATTATTTGGTAATTTTTTACAGCATCATCAATCCTGCCAAAGACTTGAGCAAATCGGTTTATGCCATACAGAAAGGGCTTGCCTCGGTAGAGCGTGTGGATAAAATACTGAAGGCGGAATCGAATATCGTCTCGCCGGCCGTAACGAAACCGGTCACCCTCAACGATGCCATTGAATATCGTGATGTATGGTTTCGTTACCAGCACGACTGGGTATTGAAAGGGATCGATCTGCGGATCGAAAAAGGCAAAACGATCGCCCTCGTGGGACAGTCGGGCTCGGGCAAAAGCACGCTCGTCGACTTGCTGCCCCGCTTCTACGACGTCGATCAAGGAGCTATTACCATCGACGGAACGGATATTCGCGAGGCCTCACTCGTCGACCTGCGCGGATTGATGGGCAATGTGAATCAGGAGGCGATTCTGTTCAATGACAGTTTCTTCAACAACATCGCCTTCGGGGTGGAATCGGCCACCCGCGCAGAAGTAGAAGAAGCGGCACGGATCGCGAACGCACATGACTTTATCATGGTTTCGGAAGAAGGGTACGAGACGAACATCGGCGACCGTGGCGGAAAACTTTCCGGCGGACAACGGCAGCGTATCAGCATCGCACGTGCGATTCTGAAAAACCCGCCGGTGCTGATCCTCGACGAAGCGACCTCGGCGCTCGACACCGAGTCGGAAAGGCTCGTGCAGGAAGCGCTCGAAAACCTGATGCGTAACCGTACAACAATCGTAATCGCGCATCGCCTGTCGACCATCCGTAAGGCCGATGAGATTTGCGTGATGCACGAAGGAGCCATCGTCGAACGCGGGCGGCATGACGAACTGATTACCATGAATGGTTATTACAAAAGGCTTTGCGATATGCAAAAATTTTGAGCCAAAGGGGCCATCCGGAGATCGTTCCTTTTCGGAACATGAAATCAATATAAACCATTTAATAAAGATAACATGAAAATAGTAAAACTCTTATTCGTTGGTGTCATTCTCATGGCTTGCGACCGCTTACCGGATATCCGTTCAAATGCGCGCATGGCTTATCATTTCGATGAACCGGCCACTCTTTGGGAAGAATCTTTTCCGCTCGGCAACGGCCGTATCGGACTTATGCCCGACGGAGGCATTGAAAAAGAAAATATCGTCTTGAACGAAATCTCGATGTGGTCCGGCAGTAAACAGCAGACCGACAACCCCGCAGCGCAGAAGTCGCTGGGCCGAATCCGCGAGCTGCTCTTTGCCGGACGTAATGATGAAGCGCAGGAACTCATGTATGACACCTTTGTCTGCTACGGCGATGGCAGCGGACGGGGAAGTGGCGCGAATAAGCCCTACGGTAGCTATCAGTTGCTGGGCAATCTGATGCTGGACTTCACATACGATGCCGCAGACGATGCACAAGTTTCCGACTACCGGCGTGAGTTAGACTTGGAGCAGGCACTGACGACGCTGTCGTTCCGTAAAGGGAAAACGGAATACTCGCGCGAAGTGTTCACCTCGTTCGCAGACGATGTGGCCGTTATCCGCCTGAAAGTAAACAACGGGCGCAAGCTGCAATGCCAAATCGGGATGAACCGACCGGAGCGCTATGCCGTGAGAGCCGAGAACAGCGAGCTTGAAATGCGCGGAAGGCTCTACGAAGGAGACGCGTATAAGACGAAGGAACAGCTCGAACGAGAAGAAGCCATGCGAAACCGCACAAACAACTCGGACAGCATCCCTGCGGCAGAACAGAAGACGATGCCGGGAGCCGAAGACGGTCAGGGCGTCCGTTACGCTTCACGCGTACAGGTGGTGCTTCCCAACGGGGGTGAAGTGAAAGCCTTCAACGATACGACGCTCATTGTTGAAGAGGCTTCCGAGATCATCCTGTTGGTAGGAATGGCCACCGACTATTTCGGTAAAGCGGTCGATGCACAGATCGATTCGTTGCTCACGGCTGCCGCAAGCAAAAGTTATGAAACGCTGAAAGAAGAACATATCCGAGCCTATCAGGAGCTTTATCATCGGGTAGCCGTCCATTTCGGACGGAACGCGCAAAAAGAAGCCTTGCCGATGAATAAACGTCTCGAAGCATTTCAGAACGACAAGAACGACCCCTCATTGCTGGCTTTGTATTATCAGTTCGGCCGCTATCTGCTGATCTCGTCGACACGTCCCGGACTGTTGCCGCCCAACCTCCAAGGGCTTTGGTGCAATACGATTCATACCCCGTGGAACGGAGACTATCATCTCAACATCAACCTGCAGATGAATCTTTGGCCGGCTGAAACAGGAAATCTGTCGGAGCTTCATCTGCCGTTGATCGAATGGACGAAGCAGCAGGTCGAGAGCGGACGACAGACGGCAAAAGCTTTTTATAACGCTCGCGGATGGGTGACGCATATCTTAGGGAACGTATGGGAATTTACGGCGCCGGGCGAACATCCTTCGTGGGGTGCGACAAACACTTCGGCGGCGTGGCTTTGCGAGCATCTGTACACGCACTATCTGTTTACACTCGACACGGCTTATCTGCGAGACGTATACCCTGTGATGCGTGAATCGGCTCTTTTCTTCGTCGATATGCTCGTCGAAGACCCCCGCAGTCACTATCTGGTAACGGCCCCGACTACCTCGCCCGAAAATGCCTACGTGATGCCTAACGGAAAAAAAGTGAGCGTCTGTGCCGGTTCGACGATGGACAATCAGATACTCCGCGAGTTATTCTCCAACACCATTCAGGCTGCCCGACTGCTGAAAACGGACGAAGAGCTTGTGCAAACGCTGGCCGCTTACCAAGCACGTCTGATGCCTACGACGATCGGCCCCGACGGACGTATCATGGAATGGTTGGAGCCTTATGAGGAAGCAGAACCGCATCATCGCCACGTCTCCCACCTGTACGGCTTGTATCCGGCCAATGAAATTTCGCCGGAACGGACTCCCGACCTGGCCGCTGCCGCACGCAAAACACTCGAAGCGCGCGGGGATGAAAGTACCGGCTGGTCGATGGGCTGGAAAGTGAACTTCTGGGCGCGTCTGCACGATGGAGAGCATGCTTACAAGCTGTTGGCCGACCTGCTCAGACCTTCCCTCCGCAAAGACATGGACATGAAACACGGGGGAGGCACATATCCCAACTTGTTTTGTGCGCATCCGCCGTTCCAGATCGACGGAAACTTCGGAGGATGTGCCGGGATTGCCGAGATGCTGGTACAGAGCCATAACGGATACATCGAATTTCTGCCGGCACTTCCTACGGCATGGAAAAACGGTGAGTTCAAAGGTTTATGTGTGCAGGGAGCAGGCGAAGTACATGCTCAATGGAGCGACGGCGAGTTGCTTCATGCCGGACTGAAAGTAAAAAAAGACGGGACTTTCCGCATCAAGATGCCTGAAAGCATGCCTGTTCTGGAAGTTCTGCTGAATGGAAAGGCTGTCTCATGTCCGATTGTCGATGGAATGATTGTCATGGATTTACATGCAGCCGATGAACTCGCAGTAAACATGAGAAAAGACAGCTAAAAAAGATTCAGAAAGGAATGTTTTATGTTCATTTTATCCGTTAACAGATAAACGCCTTTGTTTTACTTTGTATCTTTGTACCCCAAAATTGAAGGAAATGAAACAGTTTATTTTTTTATGGATGGCGGTTATCCTGCCTTTTTGTGCTATGGCACAGGAAGTGCTGACACTGGATCAGTGCCGTCAGTTGGCGATTGCGAACAACAAAGAGCTGAAAGTAGCCGGTAAACTGGTAGACAAAGCAAAGGAAGAACGTCATGCGGCACGCACGAAATATTTTCCGCAAGTTTCGGCCGTGGGAACGTATATACGAAACAGCAAAGATATTGAGCTTGTCGACTATAGTAAATTTTCTTCCTTGTCGTCCATTACAGCCCCCATGCTTCAAAAATTTCCGGAACTGGGACTTATCCTCCCGCAGGTCATGGAAAAGATGAAGGATGCTACCCATCTCGATATTCGCAATGTCTGGATAGGCGATGTATCTTTGGTACAGCCGGTTTTTATGGGTGGAAAAATTGTGTCCTACAATCAGATCACGACTTATGCCCGTGAGCTGGCCGAGTCGATGCACGACACGAAGTTGCAGGATGTGATCTACCGAACCGATGAAACATACTGGCAGGTGATCTCATTGGTCAACAAAAAGAAACTGGCCGACGCGTATGTCGACCTGCTTCGGAAGATGGATAACGATATCACCGCGATGATTCAAGAAGGTGTGGCCACGAAAGCAGACGGTTTAACGGTGAAGGTGAAGCTGAATGAAGCGGAGATGGCACAAAACAAAGTCGATAACGGCTTGGCGCTGTCGCGTATGCTGCTGGCTCAAATCTGTGGGCTGGAGATGGGAAGCCCGATAGCTCTGGCCGATGAAGAGATTGATTATCTCACAGTGCAGCCGGTATCTTCGCAAGCTCATACAGAAGAAGCCTTCAGTAATCGTCCCGAACTGAGAAGCCTCGAGCTTGCCACAAAAATTTATCGTAAGAAGGAACAGATCGCATTGGCCGAGATGTTACCGAGCGTCGCGCTGACAGCCAACTACCTGATCACAAATCCAAACTCGCACAACGGCTTTAAAAATGAGTTTTCCGGCATGTACAATGTCGGCGTGATGGTGAAAGTTCCTTTGTCCGGTTGGTGGGAAGGAACGTACAGGCGTAATTCGGCCAAGGCTGAAACGGTGATCAAGAAGCTGGAGCTCGAAGACGCGCGTGAGAAAATCGAGTTGCAGGTAAATCAATCGGTATATAAAGTCAACGAGGCAGGAAAACAGTTGACCGCTTCGATGAAAAATATGGAGAAAGCGGAAGAGAATCTTCGCTATGCCAATTTGGGCTTTGAGGAAGGCGTGATCCCGGCGCTGAACCTGATGGAAGCACAGACGGCCTGGGTCTCGGCGCGTTCGCAGCTGATCGATGCGCAGATTGAGGTCAAGCTGACGGAAGTTTATCTGCACAAAGCCTTAGGAAAGCTGACGAAATAATCGGAAATTTGAGTTATAACGAACATTTATACATTCTATAATTTATACACGATGAGTGAGAAAAAATATTCGATCAACAACATGCTATTGGCCTTTATTGCCGTACTGATAGTCATAGGCTTAGTTGCATTAGCCGGTTTTTTCCTGTTGTCGCCTCCCGACGAGATCATTATGGGTCAGGCCGAAGCAACTCAGGTACGTATTTCGGGTAAAGTACCCGGACGCATTGAATCGTATCGCTTTGGCGAGGGAGACAAGGTGCGTGCAGGCGACACACTGGTATTCCTCGATACCCCTGAGATTATGGCCAAGCTGCAACAGGCCGAGGCTGTCCGTCAGGCTGCTGAGGCACAGAATACCAAAGCAATGACCGGCGCCCGTTCACAAGAAGTTACCGGTGCTTACGAGTTGTGGCAGAAGGCGAAAGCAGGGCTCGATATTGCCCGGAAATCGTACGATCGCGTACAGCATCTCTACGAGCAGGGCGTGATGTCTGCTCAAAAACGTGATGAGGCAGAAGCCAATTATCATGCGATGGTTGCCACCGAAAAGGCGGCTCGTTCACAGTATGAGATGGCGAAAGAAGGAGCGCGCCGTGAAGACAAGATGGCTGCCTCGGCACTCGTCCGACAAGCGAAAGGTGCGGTGGCCGAGGTGCAATCCTACATCGACGAACGGGCTTTGGTTTCACCTATCGACGGGGAGATTGTAGAGCGCTTCCCCGAGGTGGGAGAGTTAGTGGGAACAGGCGCCCCCATCATGAACATTGCCGACCTGAACGACTTGTGGATCACGTTCAGCGTACGGGAAGATTTACTGAGTGATATCAAGATCGGAAAAGAGGTCAAAGGCTTTATTCCTGCCCTTCATAATCAGGAAGTGACGATGAAGGTCTATTTCATGAAAGCCATGGGCACGTATGCCGCATGGAAGGCCACAAAAGCAACCGGCCAGTTCGATGCAAAAACGTTTGAAGTGCGTGCACGCCCCATCGAAAAAATAGCCGATCTGCGTCCCGGAATGTCTGTTATCATCAAGCGTTAAGGGGAGAACTATGACCATCCGGGAAGGCATACGAAGTTTGAAGCAGATATCCGTACGGGAAATCCGCAGGCTCTGTTTGAACCCGTTGTATTTCTTTTGTATGATTGTCGCGCCGATTGGCAGTCTGTTCTTTCTCATGACATTGATGCAAGACGGACTACCGACGAATCTTCCGGTAGCAGTCGTCGACTTGGACAACACCCCCACATCGCGCCAACTCATTCGCCAGTTGGATGCTTTCGAGCAGACTTCGGTAGCGATGCAGTGCGCTTCGTTCGAAGAGGCGCGCAGGGAGATGCAGAAAGGAAATATTTACGGAATCTATCATATCCCGAGAGGTTTTCAGCGTGAAGCCTCATCAGGCAAACGACCGAAACTGTCGTTTTATACGAACGGATCGTTTCTGGTCGCAGGATCGTTGATGTTCCGGGATATGAAAACGACATCGGTATTGGCCGGTGGAGCCGTTGGCCTTCGGATCGGAGAAGCCAAAGGATATACGACAGCCCAGATCATAGCGCAAATACAGCCGATAGTCATCGATACGCACGCAATCGGTAATCCCTGGCTTAATTATTCGATCTACCTGAACAATGCGATTATGCCCGGACTATTACAGCTGCTGATATTTATCGTAACGGTTTTCTCGATCGGAACGGAGATCAAAGAAAGGACATCACGCGACTGGCTGAATATGGGGCATGACTCCATTACCGTGAGTGTGATCGGAAAGTTATTGCCTCACACCGTAATCTTTACGGCTATCGGGTGGTTGATCTGCGCGATTCTTTACGGATATAACGCCTTTCCGCTTCATTCGGGTTGGATACCGATGCTCGTTGCCATATTTCTGTTAGTAGTCGCCTCACAGGCGCTCGGGGTTTTTATGATCAGCGTACTGCCTACGGTGCGGTTGGGGCTTAGTTTAGCCTCTCTTTTCGGTATGTTAGGCTTTTCGATCTGCGGACTCTCCTACCCCGTATCGGCGATGTATCCCGAATTTCATGCCGTATCATACCTCTACCCACTAAGGCATTACCTGCTGATTTACATCGACCAGGCACTCAACGGACGTGAATTGGTATACACATGGGGAGAATATGTATGGCTTGCCGGCTTCCTCCTGCTGCCTGTCATCATGCGCAGGTATCTGAAGAATGCGATGCTCTATTTTCATTACATTCCGTAAAAATAACGAACGATGAAAAGAGAAAAAAAATTATCCGGCATCATCGCCGAAGGCATCCGGGACTTGTTTTATATCTGGAGAGAAGAATTGAAAGCAATCTTCAAAGATAGCGGCGTAATGATCTTTTTCTTCTTGGTTCCATTAGCCTATCCGCTGATTTATTCGCTGATCTATCATCCTGAAACGGTACATGATGTCAAGGTCGTTGTAGTCGACCAGAGCCAATCGTTTTACAGTCGTGAGTTTGTACGCCGTGTAGATGCTACTCCGGATGTACAGATCGTTCGCTCGTGTACCTCAATGGACGAGGCGCAGACCATGCTGAATAAAAAAGAAGCGTACGGCATCCTGTTGTTTCCGCCCGAGTTCAGTAAGAACCTGCATTCGGGACAACAAGCGACCGTTTCCCTCTATTGCGATATGAGTCTGTTGCTTTATTACAAGGCGATGCTGCTTTCCGCGACAGAGGTATCGCTCGAAATGGGGGGTGAGATACATGCGCAGAACCGGCCGCAATCGACCGAACAACTAAAAGAAATAGAAATCGACCCGATCCCATACGAATCAACGGCATTATTTAATCCGTCGAACGGTTTTGCCAGCTTTCTTCTGCCGGCAGTACTGATCCTGATTATCCAGCAGACGCTTGTGTTGGGCATCGGTATGTTGGGAGGTACGGCGCGTGAACGTAACAAGTTTCACCATCTCGTACCGATCGACCGGCGTTTTAAGGGAACCCTGCGCGTCGTACTGGGTAAATCACTCGCTTACGTCGTAATCTACATTCCGGTATGTATCTGGACACTGATCGTGGTACCCAAGTTCTTTTCGTTTCCAAGTGTCGGGTATCCATGGGACATCCTGCTGTTCTTATTACCCTACCTTTTCGCGTGCATCTTGATGTCCATTACGATTTCGGGCTTTATGCGCACCCGCGAGTCGCCAATGATGATATTCGTCTTTATGTCCGTGATTCTGCTCTTTATCTCAGGCATCTCGTGGCCGACAGAGGCATTCCCCATCTATTGGAAAGCACTCGGTAATATGTTTCCTTCAACACCGGCCATACGTGGTTTCGTTCTGATTAAGAGCTGTGGCGCCTCATTGCACGACGTGGCGCACGAATACCGGATACTCTGGATACATACCGGCATATATTTCATCACGGCGGCGCTTGTCTATCGTCGTCAGATTATCCGTGTTCGCCGAAAAATGCTCCGGCAATATAAAGAAGCCAAACTCCGGAGGGGATAGAATGAAACCGAACAAATGCAAAGCATGGATACGGGCGGCACGACCGCAAACGCTGGCGGCATCGGTCAGCCCGGTATTGGTGGCCTGTGCATTGGCCTACAGAAACAATGTCTTTCAGTGGATGCCCGCAGTACTGTGCATGGCCGTTGCCGTGCTGGCACAAATAGCAGCCAACTTCTTCAACGATTATTTCGACTTTAAAAAAGGAGCCGATACCGAAGAACGTCTGGGACAGCAGCGGGCAGTCGCTTCGGGATGGATTACTCCCAAAACGATGCTGACCGGAGCTTTCGTCACATTATCCGCCGCCTCTCTTTGCGGCTTTGCTTTGCTAATCTACAGCGACTGGTGGCTGATTTTTGTCGGACTCGCTATTGCCCTCTGTGTGCCGGCTTATACGGCCGGACCTTATCCGCTGGCTTATCACGGGCTGGGCGATCTGGCCGTGCTGTTGTTCTACGGTGTTATTCCCGTATGTTTTACTTATTACATACAGGCACAAGAGTTTGCATGGACAGCCGGCTGGCTTTCAGTGGCCATGGGACTGCTTTCCGTAAATATCCTGCTGGTAAATAATGTGCGCGACAGAGAGCAAGACGCGCAGGCCGGTAAACGCACGACAGTCGTCATGTTCGGACGACGTTTCGGAACCACACTTTATCTGATCAACACGCTGCTGGCCGTGGCTTGTTCCTGGCCGGTCTATCTTTATCGTAGCCGGAACATCTGGTTCCTGTTTATTTTCTTTCTGATGATCGCATGGCTTGCGTGGCAGGAGCTGTCCCGTCAGCATGGCACCGCCCTCAACCATACGCTCGCAATCACAGCCCGCAACGTCCTGCTCTATGCCTTTCTGCTGATCTATGTATTGGTTTTCTAAGATTGCGACGTTTCCCACATACATCATCACGACGCTTGCACCTTAATCTTCGTATGCAAAAATTCTTTTTTCTAAAATATTCTTTGTAAAAACCGCCCAATAAATAAAAAAAATGTAATTTTGTGGGAAATCAGTTAGTTTCGGCTGTACGGGCTTTTATCGCTTTTGCGTCATTAAAACAACCATCGGCCGGCTAACCGAAATGTTTTATAACTAAACAAACAACAATACGATGACAAATACATTTATATACCGTTCACAATGCCCCATTCCAATCGGGCAATATTCTTTATAACTACAGTTACTTATGAACAGAAAAAGATTTTTTATTGGCTTCCTGTGCTTTTTGTGTGCAGGAATGGTTACTGCCCAGACGCTTGTGCAGATCAGGGGCAGTGTAGTAGATGAAACGGGCGAGCCGGTGATCGGGGCCAACATTCTGGTGAAAGGTACGACACAGGGCACGACGAGCGACGTCGACGGGCAATTCTCGCTGTCGGTCGATCGCATACCGGTCACATTGCAAATCTCGTACATCGGTTATGCACGCCAAGAGGTAGAGGCCGTGTCGGGAAAAACGGTCAAAGTACAGATGACGCCGGACACGCAGATGATGGAAGAAGTGGTAGTCACCGGCTACGGTACGTTTAAAAAGTCGGCTTACGCCGGATCGGCCTCGAACGTAAAAGGCGAGAAGATGAAAGACATCCCTGCCGTGACGTTTAAAGACCTTTTGCAGGGAAACGCCTCCGGAGTGCAGTTCTCCTCGTCGTCCGGACAGCCGGGCGCCTCGTCGTCGCTGAGAATCCGCGGTATGGGATCGTTCAATGCAAGCAATGCCCCGCTTTATGTGATCGACGGCGTACCGATGCGCGCCGGAACCGTTAACTCGATCAACTCGAAGGCAGGCCTCGACATCATGTCGACCCTCAACAGCTCCGACATCGAAAGCATTACCATCATCAAGGATGCCGCCGCCGCATCGCTCTACGGCTCACGCGCAGCCAACGGCGTGGTGCTCATCACCACCAAACGCGGCAAGGCCGGCAAACCCTCCGTCCAGTTCAAAGCCGACTGGGGCGAGTCTGACTTTGCCATGGAATACCGGCCGATTATGGGCGGAGAAGAACGGCGTCAATATATCTATGACGGACTGAAGGCCGGCCAGATCAAAAAAGGAAAAAGCGAAGAACAGGCTCAGGCTTATGCCGACAAGCGGATCGACGATCTTGCCCCCGTGCCGTGGTGCGGCTATGTAGACTGGGACGATGTGCTGCTTCAAAAAGGCAGCCACCGGTCGTATGAAACATCGATTACCGGAGGCACGGAGCGGTTTAGCTATTACTCCTCTCTGGCCTATCTGAAGCAAGACGGCCTCTCCCGGAGGTCAGGGCTGGAACGCATCAGCGGACGTCTGAATGTCGACTACCGCGCCACCGACAGGCTGAAAATCGGCGCAAACATTTTATTTGCAACCGTGAACCAGAAAGTGTATTCCGAAGGCACGTCCTACTCCTCTCCTTTTTATACTTCGCGCAATGCCGTCGTTCCCTCCGACCCGGTCTACAACGAAGACAATACGTGGAACCGCGAACTGATCCGCGTCGGCGACCGTAACCCGGCACTGGTGGCTGCTTACGACTTCCAGCGCGAATACGTAACCCGCGCTTTCAATACCCTTTACGGAGAATACGAGTTTATCAAAGACCTGAAATTCAAATCGACCTTCAGCTACGACTACGTAAATACGAAAGGACGCGAATGGTACGACCCGCGCACCTCGAACGGCGACGATAAAAACGGAGGCATGATAAAGAAATTCTATGAATACAAGAAAATGGTATGGGCCAATCAGCTGAGCTATAAAACAACCCTGGCCGAAAACCACCATGCCGATGTACTGGCAGGATATGAAATCGACGACCAGTACCGCGACTTTCTCTCGGGCTACGCCACCAACTTCGCCACGCCGGAAAAGAACGAGATCAGCAACGGAATGAAAACCGAATCGGTCAGCGGAAACGATATCCGCACCCGAATGGTTTCCTACATCTCGCGCCTGAATTACGACTACCGTAACAAATACTATCTGGGCGGCAGCTTCCGTACCGACGGCAGTTCGCGCTTCCACCGCAGCAATCGATGGGGCAGCTTCTGGTCGGTATCGGCCGCATGGCGCGCCATCGAAGAAGATTTTATGTCGCCTGCCACCAACTGGCTGACCGATCTGAAAGTCCGCGCCTCCTACGGAGTGAACGGTACGCTCCCCTCCAGTTACTTCGGGTACATGGGGCTGAGCAGCCTCACCAACGGCTACCTCGAACAGCCCGGCATCATCCGCTCACAAATGATGAACAACGACTTGCAGTGGGAAACAAACTATAACCTCAATCTGGGTTTAGACTTCGCCCTGTGGAACCGGATCAACGTAACCCTCGAATATTATACCCGCATCACCCGCAACCTGCTCATGGATCGCCCGATCTCCATGACCAACGGCTTCGACAGCTACCTGATGAATATCGGCGAGGTGAAGAACCAGGGGATCGAACTCGATATCAGTTCAACAAATGTGAAAACAAAAAACTTCTCATGGAACACAACCTTCAACATTTCGCATAACCGGAACGAAATCGTGAAATTAGACGGCTTGCAGACGGAGATCATCAGCGGCAACCAAATCCGCAAGGTCGGGAAACCCTACCGCACATTCTACCTGATCGAATTTGCAGGGGTAAACCCCGAAACCGGCGCTCCACAGTTCTATACGAACGAGACGGACAAAGACGGCAATTTACGGAAAGATATCACCGAATCGGCCGGGCAGGCACGCGCCACCGTACTGGACAAGCATGCCGAACCCGATATAATCGGAGGACTGTCCAATATGCTTCGATACAAATGGTTCGATCTGAATTTCATGTTCTCCTGCCAGTTCGGAGGGTATTCCTACGATACGTGGGCGCAGAAAACCGAACACGGAGGCAATGATATGAAAGCCAACATCCCGACATACTACCGCAACAGCTGGAAACGCCCCGGCGACGTTACGGATTACGAACTGTTTTACGAAGAACCTGCCGTGGCCATGAATAAAATCTCAACAACACGCAGGCTGCACAGCACCGACTTCGTCCGCCTCAAGACACTGACCTTCGGTGTCACCGTTCCAAAAGCATGGACAAAGAAGCTAAAAATGGACAACCTGCGCTTCTATGCCTCGGCCAATAACCTCTGGACATGGGCCGCCTATGATTATTACGATCCGGAAGCCGTCAGCGGAGGAACCGCAATCTGGGGTACCCCTCCGTTACGAACAGTCACATGCGGATTCAATATGTATTTCTAACTTGATAAAAATTCAACATCATGAAACAATTACGATTTTTATGGATTATCTCCGTTATATTTGCTGCAACCTCGTGCGGTAACAACTGGTTAGACCTCGAATCTTCCATCTCCATCGATACCGAAACCAGCATCCGGTCGCTCAAAGACATCGAATTTACCCTGAACGGCATCTACAGTACCATGCAAAACTCCGATGCCTATTCGGGACGGCTCGTCTACTATGGCGATGCAACGGGCGACGACATGCAGGCCGTCAGCTCAACCAAACGCGTAGCCAACTACTACCGTTTTAACTTTACGAAAGACAATGGCCCCTCCAGCCATTGGGCGTATCTCTATTTCATCATTCAGAACTGCAATCTGATCCTGCACAACATCGACAAAATACCCGTCGGTGAAAAAGAGAAAGGGCATGCTGCCGACCTGAAAGGGCAAACACTGGCCATACGGGGCATGGCACTGTTCGATCTGACGCGTATCTTCGGCTATCCGTATGCAAAAGACAACGGAGCGTCGCCGGGCGTAGCAATCGTAGAGACCCTCCCGGACATCCACAGCAAACCCGCACGCAATACCGTAGCCGAGTGCTACGCCAAAGTCATCGACGACCTGACGGCATCAGTCGGTCTGCTGGGCGGCAAGTTTAACAAGGGCAAGTTCAACAAATGGGCAGCCATGACCCTCCTCAGCCGCGTCTACCTCTACAAGGGCGAAAACGCTCCGGCACTGAAAACAGCCCGCGAAGCCATCGCCGGTGCGGAAAAGAACGGATATGCCTTGTGGACAAACGAAGCGTACCCGACAGCATGGAGCAACGATGCCTCGGCCGCCAGCCCGGGCGAAGTACTGTTTGAAATCGTCAACCTGACTACCGACACGCCCGGCAAGGAAAGCATGGGCTATCTTAGCTCGAAAGACGGCTACGACGACATTTGCATCACCTGCTCGTTCTATCGCCTGCTCAAGGAAGACCCCAAAGACGTGCGTCTGAAACTGCTGAGCTTCGACAAAAAGTACTATGCCTACGTAAACAAGTATCAGCCGCAGCAGAACGAAGCGATTCAAGATGCCAATATTCCGCTCATCCGCCTCTCCGAAGCATACCTCAATGCAGCCGAAGCGGCAGTTAAAACGGGCGACAATGAAACGGCCGTGAAGTATCTCGACCCGATCGTCAAACGTGCCAATCCGGCCAACACAGTCGAAGGGAAAAGTCTGACCGTTGAAGACGTCCTGAACGAACGCCGCAAAGAACTGGTCGGTGAAGGACATCGCATGTACGACGTGATTCGTAACGGAATGAAGGTAAAACGCAAGGATGTAGAGGAGCGTAACCTGAGCAAAACCAAACACGATACGCCTTACATGGAGTATGACTGGAATTTTTACATGATCGTACTCCCCATCCCCAAGAAAGAGATGGATACGAATCCGAATATGGTGCAGAATCCGGGATACGGGGGTAACTAATGTTCCTCGACCTCCTCTCTCTCGATAGAGAATGGAACGTTATCTCAGCCTTTGTTGCAATCCGTTTGCCTCGTTTCTTATCGGTAAGATTCCGGCCTTTGTGCCGGGATTGATAAGAAACGAGGCAATAAGTTTAGGGCTGTTCACTCTTTCACCTTCAGTCGGAGAATCGTTACCGAGTTGGGGGGAAATCCGTAGCGTATCGGGCGTTGCATCGGAAAGCGTATCGCCTGTCGCACAGGCTTTACCGCATCGGGATGTTTGAAGGTATTACGGCTTTCGGGACGCGCCGAGAGCTGGAGCAGTTCGGCCTCATCTTCTACTTTCCGGCCTTTCACGTCCAACGAGGTCCATTCTTCATGCATTGTCGTATTGACGACTTTCAAAATGATCGTCTTTGTATCCGGATCGTATGTAGCCACCGAAAGCAGCGAAGGAATAAACGGCAGTGTCGCTTCGGGCAGTTCAACCCGGTCAATCCGGCAGCGGATCGTCTCGTCCCGGCATTCGATCTGTACCGTGCTCCACGCATTTTTCGAGAGCGACAAGGGAACGACTTTGGTGAGTGGTTGCCGCAACGTCCCGGCACAACGATACAGCAGAGCGGCCGTATCGGTCAACACGAGCGAGACGGCACTGCGTCGCTCGTCGTTCAAGCCGTTGTCGCGCACTTGCAATCGCATGGTTGCTCCCCTCTTTAGCGGACGGACACGGACTGAGAGTGTGTAATTGCAAATCATTGAGTCGCCCAATTGCATATATTTCACACCGCCCGGCGGCTCCTCTTTTTCCGGGATGATCGACTGTATCGCTCCATCCAACGCAATTTCGCCGGCTTCAAACTCATCGCCCGAAAACGCAATGGATGCCCGACCGCAAGTTACCAACGGTTTGTGATAGGTGTTCACCTCCGTCACCAGCAACTCTTTCCCCCGGTGACCGGCAAACATCTTCAAAACATGGTATGAAGGCGTTTTAACCACACGCGACGCATCGAAGAGGATGGCCGGCGTACCGTTCAGAGGGAAGCCCGTATGTCCCAGCAACGGCGAATAGGAGACACCGCAGATATGCGCCGGACTGTGTTCGACACCGACGAGAAAAGCCGCTTCCCCCACCGCAGCACGCATCGTACCTCCCTCGTCTCCCCAAGCCGCCCCGAAAGCACCCACAAACAGTTCGGCTTTACGCAAACTTCTGATCTTTGTCTCGAAGCAGGCGCTGCCGGCCATCAGTTGATCGGCATCCATCAGGTAACGCGTATGAATCCGGTCTGCATGAAGATTCTGAACCGCCGCCGAGTCACTTGCCATGACTGCGACCTGCGGAAACGTATCCCTGAGAGCCCGCCTCAGGAAAAGATAGCGACGGGCATATTCTTCACCGTAATTCGCATCGCCGAAAGCCACATCCGACAATCCGAACGGTGCGGTATGCCCGTGTGTGGCACGCCGGCCTCCGCTCTGCGGATCCGTCGCCGGCCCGTTCGCATATGCCACCGCACCTGCGGCCCGGAGTGCCAACAACCCCATATTCCTCATATCTTCATAACGGGAACGATAACGCTGATTCAACACACCGGCATTCATCACGTATATGGGACGAGCGTTCAGGTCTTCGCACAGTTGAAGGTATTCATAAAAACCGACACCGTTCGTCGTACCGTAGCCCCAAATGCTCCAGAGCGGCTTACGCGACTCGATCGCCCCGACAGTCCCTTCCCAATCGGGAACCATAACAGACGTATAACTCTCGACAAAAGCTCCGCCCGGGAACCGGACAAACGCCGGCGAAAGCCCCGCCACCGCCTCCATCAGATCGGCGCGCAAACCGTTCGAACGCCCTTTCCACGTCTCTTTAGGAAACAATGAAACGACATCAAGGTAAAACGATGCACCGCTGTCGGCTTCAAATACCAGCGTTGCGTTACGAGCGCTGTCCGTCGCCGTAAAGGTATGACGAAAGCATGTCCACACATCCGGCATGTACACGACATGAGGTTTGCTCAGCAGCCGGCCGACCAACGTGTCGCGCAGAGCAACCGAGATGCTCCGCCCATGCCTGCCGCGCAAGTAGAACGACAAATCGTACTGCTCGCCCCGAACAAGCGCAATACCGCGAAATCCCTCCGCTACCGCCCCTCCGTATCCTCCCGAAGAAGCGACTTGCACAAACAGCGAGCGACGGTTATCTTCGTTCAAAGGATCATGCGTATCGATCGTCAGCAAAGTATTTGATGAAAGCGGCCGCCAGCCCGGAACGGTGTAAGGTGAAACGAAAGGTATTTCCCAACCGGCTGGCGTGACGAGGACATTCCGCGCCGCATCGTACAAACATCCGTAAGGTACAGCCCCATCCTCCAAACTGCGGTTACGGATCATCTCCGCATAAATTCCACCCTCTACAGCATGGTTCATCTCCTCTAACGTCACACCATACAGCGCTTCCTGCACGGGTTGCGTAGGTTTTTCCAGATCGATGATGATCGATGAAGTCACCGGCCGTTCCGGCCGGCAAGCCGTCAACAACCATACTCCTATCATCGCTATATCTCTCCATCTCATATCATTATCCCTTTCAAAATAAAATCCTCAGACGCAGCCTGTCTTCGCACAAACAAATTATGCCACACACACCTCTGCATAAGTTGCGCAAAACTACACAAAAAGTTTGTGATTTTGATGTCACCCTGTTACCAACCGACTCTCATTTGTTCAAGCGAACGACATTATCCTCCCACTGAAAAAGCGGCAAGATTAAGATATCTGCATTCGGGCTCTCATCATCTTCTACCGAATAATCATCTTTTTTCAACCGCTGATGCAGCGTTTTTGTTCTTTTATACGTCAAGGTATAAAGAGCGTTTTAAATTTAAACATGTTTTACTAAAGAGTTGGATTCAAATGAAAACACAATGGATGTGTATCGGAATCATGGCTTTGATGGGCGCCTGCACTTCCGATCAGGAAACACCCAAACCTCTGACTGAGGCTCATCCCATCATCTTGAAAAAGGCGGAAAAGATAGAAAAAGACAATGCCTTTGCCTTCGATCTGCTGCAAACGACACGCAAACACGTGACGGAAGCGAATGTCTTTATCTCGCCGTTGAGCGTAAGCATGGCGCTGAACATGACCCTGAACGGGGCGGCCGGCGTCACGGCCGATGAGATGAAAACCGCATTGCGTGAGACCGGTTATACGATGGAAGATATCAACGAATACAGCCATTCACTACGGGAAGCGCTCCTCAAAGTAGACCCTTCCACCACAATCGGAATGGCCAATTCGATCTGGTACAAACAAGGAGAATTGGTCAAGGAACCGTTTATTCTGGCCAATCGCACGCACTACGATGCGGAAGTAAAAGCCGTTGATTTTTCATCGCCCGCCACCCTCCCGGCCATTAACGGCTGGTGCGCCCGAAAAACGAACGACAAAATCACCAAGATATTGGACTATATTCCGGGAAATGCTTTTATGTATCTGATTAATGCCGTTTATTTCAAAGGCATCTGGGTGACTCAGTTCAAAAAGAGCGATACGAAACGGGCGCCTTTCCGCAAAGCGGACGGTACTACACAGGAAGTCAACATGATGGCGCAGAAAAGCACCTTCGGCTATACGACCGACGAGTGCTGTCAATACCTTGAGATGGACTACGGCAACAAAGCATTCAGCATGATCGTGATGCTGCCGAACGAAGGTCAGACAACGCGCGACGTGATCGAACAACTCGACAACAAGCATTGGAGCATGATTATAAAAGGCATTCGCCCAACACAAGTATCGCTGCGCATGCCGCGCTTCAAGACAGAGTGTAAATACGGGCTCGAGAAAAAGATACTGCCGGAGATGGGAATGAACGTGCCGTTTACGGAGACGGCTGATTTTCCCGGCATCACCGACGCTGCGATATTTATTTCACGTGTGATCCATAAGACGTTTGTGCAGGTCGATGAAGAAGGTACGGAAGCTGCTGCCGTAACAGCCGTAGAAATGGTAAAAACGTCATCCCCCTCTACCACTCCTATCAACTTCCACATAAACAAGCCGTTTGTTTTTGCCATACGCGAAAAGAGCACCGGCGTCATTCTGTTTATCGGAGAGATCGGGGAAGTGAAAGAATAGTACTTTCACCTGTCATACATAAAAAAGCCGCGTAGAGCGGCTTTTTTATTTCAATAATAAATCTTTGGCGACTTGTTCCGCCGACTCGAGCCCTTCGAGATGCTCCAGTATAGCCAACCCGAAATCGAAAACCAGTCCCGGTCCCCGACCGGTAATGATAGAACCATCGGTAACCGTCGGTACATTAACAACAGTTGCACCTTTGAGGTACTCTTCAAATCCCGGATAACATGTCGCGCGCTTGCCTTCAAGCAGTCCCAATCCGCCGAAAACGAGCGGCGCAGCGCAAATAGCTGCCAGCGGCTTGCCGGCATCGTGATGGCGCACGATTTCCTTCTTCAATGCCTCGTAATCGTTAAGCATCGGACCTCCTCCGGGCAGTACGAGCACATCGGCATCGGCATAGCTGAGGTCTTCAAATAGCGCATCGGCAACGACAGAGATATCATGCCCTCCCTTAACGGTTGCGGCACCGGTCATTGAAACCGTTACAACGTGCATTCCTCCACGGCGTAGTACATCGATTGTACCGATCGCTTCGACTTCTTCAAAGCCGGTTGCTAAAAATACATAAGCCTTTTTCATCGTTTATAAGTTTTTTGAATGGTTATTACATGCGTTTTATCTTAATGAGTAGCGATACGTGATCGTTCCGCTCTGATTATTCGTGCCCTGAATACTGTTAAACTTCGCTTTCCGAGCAGCTTCGAGCGCACTTTTTCGCATCGTGGCATGGTCGATGTTCGTTCCTTTACCGATCTCGGCCATGATGACGTTGCCTCGCGGGTCGACGGTGATATTGATCACGATCCGCCCCTCTTCCTGAATGGTGTAAGCCGGTTTGGGCAAGCCTCCCGCACCGATCGAACGACCGTTCAAGTTGAATGAACCGATACCGCCCACTCCTTCGTTTGCTCCGCTGTCGGAGTTGCCGAACGGGCTACCCTGATTGCCGCTGCCACTGGCCGCATCCCCCTGATTATTGTTCTCGCTACCTCCGGTTGAACCGAAAGCACCGGCTACGCGGTCACGGATAGCCTGCTCCTTACGCCGCTGCTCATCCGTCTGTTTCTTACGCTCCGCTTCCACCTTACGCTGCTCTGTTTCCTTTCTACGAGCCTCTTCCTGTTCTTTCTTCTCCTTCTTTTTCCGTTCCTCTTCGTTCTTCTTATTTGTGAGTGAAACAGATTCTTCCAGGTCCTGTGTGATCATTTCTTCGCGTGGAGTGGGATGGGCAGGCTGTGGCGGAGGAGCAGCCGTCATGTCGGATGAAGCCGGCTCACCACGCGGCTCAAACTGTCCGGCTGCAAGATTGACATTGCCGAAATTCACCATGATACCGCTGTCTTCCTCCGGAACGATTGTTTTAAGTACCGTAAAATAGAGGACGAGTAAAATCGACAGATGAAAAATAATCGAGCCGATCAGCGCTATGATATCATTCTTTTCAAACTTCATGGCTTGTGAGACGGTGGACGAGTAGCCAATACCACCTTGAATTTATTTTCGTTTGCGATATTCAATACTTTCACGATTTCTTTATATGGCACGGTTTCATCGGCATATAATGCAACGAACATCTCCGGCTCCTGAACGTACTGCTCCTGAAGGAAAGGAGTAATCTCGTCGAATGTCACCATCCGTTCGCGTTGCTTCCCGGCCGCAACATAATAATTTCCGGCCGCATCGATCGTAACTCGTGTAAGCGGTTTCGCTGCCGTTTGCTTCTGAGCTTGAGGCAAGGTCAGTTTGATCGCATTCGGCACGACCACGGTCGACGTGACCATAAAAAAGATCAGCAAGAGAAAGATGACGTCTGTCATTGAAGCCATGCTGAATGCTGCATTGATTTTGGTTCTTCGTTTCAACGCCATGATGTTCAGTTAGCCGGTTCGTTCAGTATGTCCATAAATTCCATCGTATTGGCCTCTAATCGATTGACAACATTGTCGACACGCGCGACCAAGTAATTGTACGCGAAAAGAGCAATGATGCCTACTACCAGACCGCCGACAGTTGTCACCAAAGCCTCGTAGATACCTCCCGACAGTAAGGATACATCCACATTCGTTCCGGCATTAGCCATATCGTAAAAAGCACGTACCATTCCGGTCACCGTGCCCAGAAAGCCGATCATCGGAGCGCCGGCTGCTGTAGTGGCAAGTACCGGAAAGCCTTTCTCCAGTTTTGCAATTTCAATATTGCCCGCATTCTCGATTGCCGCCAACACATCGTTCGTGGGACGTCCCAAACGGATAATTCCCTTTTCAATCATGCGGGCTGCCGGTGTTTTCGTCGTACGACAGAGATTGAGAGCAGAATCGACTTTCCCTTCATACACATAATCCCGGATTCGGTTCATAAACGTTTCGTCACTCTTGGCGGCCTGACGAATCACCAAAATCCGTTGAATAAAAAAGTAAATAGCGACTAAAGAAAGGATGAGGAGAACCCCCATCACCCATCCGCCTTTCAGTGCCAGGTCGATAATGTTCAGTTGCGCCTCTGTCGGGACGGTTTCCGGAGTCAGGTTCATCGGAGTTGCATTGGCCGGATTCGGCGTCACTTGTGCTAATGCTGCTAAAATGTTCATACGTTTTTCTGTTTTATATTTTTTTGTTCTTGTTTTTTTCTATCTCTGTATCAAGCAGTTTTTATAGAGCCTGATTGTTTCTTTCAAGCCGTAATAAAGAGCATCGCAGATCAAGGCGTGACCGATCGACACTTCTTCGAGCCATGGAACACGCGAGGCGAAGAAGGAAAGATTTTGCAGATTCAGATCATGACCGGCATTGATGCCGAGACCAAGTTCATGCGCACACGTAGCGGCTTCGACAAATGGGGCTACGGCAGTGTCTCTTTCTATGGCATATTGCTGTGCATACGGTTCGGTATACAGTTCGATACGGTCGGTACCTGTCCGGGCAGCCCATTCCAAATTAGTCAAATCCGTTTCGACAAAAATAGACATACGGATCTGATGGCGCTTAAACAAATCTGCCAATCCGCTCAACAACTCGAAATGCTCCTGCACCTTCCATCCCGCGTTCGACGTGAGCACATCGGGGGCATCAGGAACTAATGTAACTTGTGTCGGCTTCACATCTAATACCAGATCGATAAATGATTGACTCGGATAGCCTTCGATATTCAACTCGGTACGAATATTCGGCTTGATGGCATAGACGTCGCTGTAACGGATGTGCCTTCTGTCAGGACGGGGATGCACGGTGATACCCTGTGCTCCGAACGATTCACAATCTTTGGCAATCTGTTCTATGTCAGGAGTATTCCCGCCTCGTGCATTACGGAGGGTAGCCGCCTTATTGATGTTCACACTTAATTTTACCATGCAAGATCAGTCTTATTTCGTTCACTTACTCTATATTTGTCGAGAAATATACATGCAAATGTAGGATGAATTGAGAAATTATTAAAGAAATTCGGTGCAAAAGATTTATAAAATGAAAGTTGGATTATTCGGCAGTGGGTATCACACGGATAAATTACCGTTGATTCGCAGATTGTTCAAAAAATTAGCCGCATTGAAGGCGGAAGTCTATGTGTCGCACAATTTCTATACCTTTCTGGCCGAGTTTCCGGAAGTATGCCCGATGATTGACGGCATACTTCAAGTGCCTCCGTTCGATCTGGATATCGCATTAAGTGTCGGAGGAGACGGGACATTTCTCCGCACGGCAGAACAGATCAACAGACAGAACATTCCGATTTTAGGGATCAATACGGGACGATTGGGATTCCTGGCCGATATCGGAGCAGAGCAGATTGAAGAAACACTTGACGAACTTTATCATAAACATTATCATATAGAAGAGCGAATGTTGCTCCGGCTGGATATGGACAAACATTCGTTTGAAGGGTATAACTGCGCCTTGAACGAGGTCGCGATCCTCAAGCGTGAGACATCGTCCATGATCACGATTCATACAAGTTTGAACGATGAATACCTGACATCGTACCAGGCCGACGGGTTAGTCATTGCCACCCCCACTGGCTCTACGGCTTATTCGATGAGTGTCAACGGGCCCATCATTTTGCCACAAAGCGATAACATTGTATTAAGTCCGGTGGCGCCGCACAGCTTGAATGTACGCCCTCTCGTGGTGCCCGGATCGTATAAAATTTCGTTAAATATCGAAAGTCGCACCCATTCCTTTCTAATCTCCCTGGACGGACGTTCGCAAAGCTGTCCGACAGATGTAAGACTTTCCGTTTCTAAAGCGGATTTTTCAATACTTATTATCAATCGGTATAACCAGACTTTCTATCAAACTTTACGTGATAAATTGATGTGGGGAGCTGACAAAAGAGTTAAATAAACATAACACAGTGCATTTTTCTGCCGAAGAATTATGTTGGATAGCATAAAACGCCTTATCTTTGCATCGTGTTTTTCATGGTATTAGATTTAAGGTTAACAATGAAGATTGTGGTTGTCGTGAGACAACCATTTCTTTTTTATAGAAGTTCCTAAATTTCACCTCCCTTTTCCCTCTATCTAACTAAAACAAGAATTAATTCCGTTTTTGTCATTAACTAATGAAAAAACGCTATATTTGCACCCTAAAAAAAAGAGGAATAAGAACAAATAACATATAAATCAAGAAATTCAAATGCAAAACAAAGGATTTGTGAGAGTTTTTGCGATATTGCTTACTCTGGTTTGCCTCTATTATCTTTCTTTCTCGTTTGTGACGAGAAAATATTATAAAGAGGCGGCAGAGTATGCAAACGGAAGCTCGTCGAAGGAGAGTTTTTATTTAGACTCGTTAGCCAACAAAAAAGTGTGGTTTGGCGCTTATACGTTGAAGCAGTGCCGGGAAATGGAAGTGACCTTAGGGCTTGACCTGAAAGGGGGAATGAACGTTGTATTGGAGCTCAACGTGCCGGATGTAATCCGTTCGTTAGCCAACAACAGTCAGGATGTCAACTTCAACAAGGCATTGGAATCGGCTTATGCCCGTCAGGCAACCAGCCAGAGAAACTTTGTTGATCTGTTCGCCGAAGAGTATAAGAAGCTGGACCCGGGTGCACATCTGTCAGCCCTTTTCAGCACGTTTGAACTGAAAGAAAAAATTAATCCGCAAAGCTCTGATGATCAAGTTGTTTCCGTACTCAAAGAAGAGCTGCAAAGCGCCATCGACAACTCCTTTAATGTATTACGTACGCGTATAGACCGCTTTGGAGTTGTTTCGCCCAATATCCAGCGTCTGGAAACTGCCGGACGTATCTTGGTCGAATTGCCGGGTGTGAAAGAGCCTGCACGTGTGCGCAAACTCTTGCAGGGAAGTGCCAATCTCGAGTTTTGGGAAACGTATAACCTGACTGAGATCACCAGCAGCTGATGGCAGCCGATCAAGTGTTGGCACGTGTCTTGACGCCCGTATCGGCTGAGGCTGATACGACAGCAGCTTTCGTGCCGACTTCCGAATCGGCGGTACAAACCGACACGATGGCCTCACAAGCCACCGACTCGCTGATCGCACAGTTGGGAGGTGAGGAGCAACAAACTCCCGAAGCCAACATGTCGTTGGAAGAATACGCCAAACAACACCCGTTGTTTGCTTTGTTGCAACTGAACGTAGACCCAACCGGACGTTACCTGATTCCGGGACCAGTGGCAGGCTATGCGAGAAAAACAGATATGGAAAAGATTTCCGAATATCTGAATATGCCGCAAGTGAAAGCCGTGCTCCCGAATAACATTATCTTCCGTTGGGGTGTAAAAGCAATGGATGAGAACGATCAGTTTTATCAGTTGTATGCACTGAAAGTGACGAACCGCGACGGCACACCGGCCATGAGTGGCGATGTCGTGACGAATGCGGTGGCCGATTTTGCACAGCAGCAGATCGGACGTTCGCAGTATCAGGTGAGCATGACGATGAATGCCGAAGGAGCACGTGAATGGGCACGTCTGACGAAAGAAAACATCAAGCGAAGCATCGCAATCGTGCTGGACGGCATGGTTTATTCGGCTCCGACCGTTCAGACAGAAATTACCGGCGGACAGTCGCAGATTACGGGAGACTTTACGCAGGATGAAGGAAAAGACTTGGCCAACGTATTGAAATCCGGAAAGATGGCCGCTTCGGTAAATATCGTACAGGAAGATATCGTAGGACCGTCACTCGGTCATGAAGCGATTCAGGCGGGAGTTATCTCATTCGTTCTGGCTCTGATCATTTTGATGATCTACATGTGTGCCATCTACGGCCTTGTACCGGGTATGATCGCCAACGGCGCATTGGTGCTGAATATTTTCTTTACCATGGGTATTCTCGCATCGTTCCAAGCCGTACTGACGCTGCCGGGTATTGCCGGTATGGTGCTCACGTTGGGTATGGCCGTCGATGCAAACGTATTGATCTATGAACGTACAAAAGAAGAACTGCGTAACGGTAAACAATTGGCCAAGGCGATTGCCGACGGTTACTCGAACGCTTTCTCGGCAATTTTCGACGCTAACCTGACAACGGTCATCACAGGCATCGTATTATTCGTCTTCGGAACAGGTCCCATCCGCGGATTTGCCACGACCTTGATTATCGGCTTGATCGCTTCGTTCTTAACGGCCGTCTTCCTGACACGTCTCGTATACGAAGCATTACTGGCAAAAGACAAGATCAAGCATCTGACATTCACAACTCCGGTATCGAAAAATATTCTGACTGACCCGAAAGTAAACTTCCTCGGCAAACGGAAAATCGGATATCTGATCCCGCTAATTATCATTGTTCTCGGTATGGTATCGATGTTTACCGTAGGGTTGAATAACGGCATCGACTTTACAGGAGGACGGAATTATGTGATCCGTTTCGATAAGGACGTACGCACGGACGAAATCCGTTCAGCACTGGAGCCGCAGTTGCAGGGTGGATCGGTAGGGGTAATTACAATCGGCTCCCAGAATCAGGTACGCGTATCTACGAACTATCGTATTGCAGACAATGCGCAGGATGTAGACGATGATATTACCGGAAAGCTGTATGCCGGTCTCCAATCCTTCTTGCCGGAGGGTACCACATTCGAACAGTTTACCTCCGACCATATTCAAAGTTCGCAAAAGGTAGGACCAAGTATGGCCGATGACATCAAAAACAGCGCATTCATGGCTGTGATTTTCGCCATGTTCTGTATGGCTTTGTATATCCTCGTTCGTTTCCGCGACGTCGCTTTCTCGATCGGCGTATTCGTGTCTGTTGCAGTAACGACTTTGTGCATCATCGCATTCTATACGCTGCTATGGAAGATTATGCCGTTTTCCATGGAGGTCGATCAGACATTTATTGCCGCTATCCTGACGGTAATCGGCTACTCGATCAACGATACCGTGGTTGTCTTCGACCGTATCCGCGAGACGATTCAGAACTATCCGAAACGGGATCGCTATCAGGTAATCAACGACTCCTTGAACTCTACGCTTGCACGTACCTTCAGTACGTCAATCTCCACGTTTATCGTTGTATTTATTATTTTCCTGTTGGGAGGGTCTACGATTCAAAGCTTTACGTTCGCGATCCTGTTAGGCGTGATCGTCGGCACGTATTCCACGCTGTTTGTGGCAACCCCGATTGCTTACGAAATTCAGAAACGTAAATTCAAAACGGCAGAGCATGCTTCGGCAGTAGCTGCTACGGCGTAATTTCGTATTACATAAATTGAAAAGAGGCAGTTTTTCATCAACGCGATGAAGCTGCCTTTTTTTGGTTCGCTTAGCACGAACATTCTCTAATCGGTGTAAGTCCGTAACACGCCCGATAGCGGGAAGTGTATAGCCCGGAGTGGGCAAGGGTGTCCATAGTGATATGGAATCTGAAATGTCTGACAGGGCGTCTTTCTTACTGGCATGCCGTCGAGCCGGATAATGCGTATGTGATTCGGTTGTTAAAAGCACTCAAAGAGTTGAGCCATTGAGTTGGCAGCTTCTTTCACTCGATAGCAAGTGTTTTATTTTATAGTACTCGCTTAAAACGAAATATCGATACCAACATCAACGGTGTTGTAATCTTTCCGCACGGGCACAATAGGGGCAGTATCGTAGATGATCCGATAGGCCCCGCGTATTCCTATTGTGGGTGTAATGTTGTATTTGAGATCAATAGCTCCTCCAAAGCGTGCCTTCTTAAAATAGCTGTCAGGCTTTCCTTGATGAATGGCCGTAGTTATAAGTTCCCAATGCTCACCCAACCGATGTCTGAAACTGACAGACAGGTGGCTTTTGATACTACGGCTGTAGGCATACGTTCCCGCAAAGAGGCTAGAGGCAGGGTGTTCCCACTTTTCGAACTCGAAAAATACTCCCACGGTTGCAAACATGAGACAGTTATCACTATTTACCAGCCGATAACGCGACTGTAAACCCGTAGAAATCTTATATTTCATTCCTCTACTCTCTGCCCATTGCGACTCGACATAAGGATAAACCTCAAAGGCATGATGCAACAAATAGCGGTATTCGGTGTGTACATATCCTCCGCTTACGGTTACTTTATTGCCGTAGGTAGAGAACTCAAGCTTATTAATCAAATTGATTACTCGACTGTGCTTTATCAGCAGATTGAGATTGGTGGTATTTTTGAAGGTGAACACATTCTCTTTTTCGGTTTTGAAATCCAATACGGGTAATATTGTTCCTTGTATATTTTTGGTGCTGTCTATGTTCATTGTAAGATTTTCGGAGAAGAGCATTTGCGAATATATCGGAAGTGAAACCGACAATATCAATAGAATATAAAATAGTCGTTTCATTGTTGATCTATACATTATTTATAAATTAAAGTGATAAAGGCTGTGAAAAGTAATCAAGTGCACAGAAGAGAAGGAATCTGTTTTTTGCGAGTAGCAACACAACCAATTCGTTTCATTATAGTTACATAAAAGAACCTCAGCGGATGCCTTTACTACACCCCTGAGGTTCTTTTAAATAACTTGTTCCATTGCCGGATTTCGTCTATTGTTCAGTCATCCGTTCGTCGTTGAATCGGTGAAATCTTTTACATGGCTGTGAAAGAGGCCAAGAAGCCACAGACAATCCCTGGGAAGTTGGCTATAACGATTGGCCAATCCTTTTTCTTACGAATAAAACCATATCCTACCCACAGTACACAGTTGATGCCTGCGACCATTGGCTGAAGCCAATCACCTTTATGTCCAGAGAGATTGGAGTCAATCTCTGGAATGTAAGAAATACGTGAGTTCGGGATAATGTTTATTAAAATAAGACCATCTGTTTGGTTTGTTGTATGGTGTATCCATAAATGACTTCAGGTTTATTGTCGTAAAAACAGTATGCAGCTATAGCAGAGACTAGATTCATGATGAAGTTATTGATTGATCGATGCCTTGAGTGTACAAGTTTGCCTGTGTTTTTCAGCATATCATTGATGCATTCTATGATGTATCTTTTCCTTAACATGATCCTGTCCCACAAGGGCATAAGTCTGTTCTTCATATTTGCCTTGATTCCGGTTACAAGATGGATGCCGTCATCAAACAGGCTTTCAAAGAGTTTAGGGGAGATATATCCCTTATCTGCAAAGAGTTTTCCGTATAGTTCTTTAGCCAAAACCTGCCAGACTTTCGGGTTTCTGTCATCCACGTTAGCGCCTGTAAGACAAAACGTAATAAACTCTCCACGATCATTGCATACGAAATGAAGTTTAAATCCGTGACACCATCCCATGGTACCTTTTCCGTTCGTGGCTATACCTTTGAATACTTTATTGGCATAACGCCTCAAATTATGGCAGACAGGAATCATCGTGCTGTCCACAAAGCTGATGCCCGTACATCTTCCAAAGGCATAGAGTTTAAGAAAGAGCATGAGTTTGAAGAACACGCGGCTTTCAAGCTCCACAAAGCGATTGTACGACACAGCCGAAGGGAACTCGGAGCGCAAATGCACTTTGATGAAATGCAAATAATAATGTTTGAAATTAGCAAAGGTTCCGAAATGAAACACCAGCAAAATAGTCATAATTTCACTGTCACTAAGTGAGGCTTTACGACGTCTGCGAGCCTTTGGGGAACCGGTAGGAAGCGAATGATGTTGCATTTCCGCATCAAAATTCTTGCTAAACTCATCAAGAATGCAAAATATTTCCGTAATTTTATCCTTGGTAATCATATGGGTGTATTTTTGTAATTTGTTATTTTTCAAGATTAAAGATACAAAATAATCCTGTGATTACCAACTTTTATAAGACTTTTCTTATCCCGAACTCACGTAAGAAATATACATCGCCATAGCTGTTGCCGTGGCTACCCAACCGAGAACTGATAAAAATTTTTCTTGATTCATCTTATTACTATGTTTAGTTCTTATGCGTTGCAAAGATAATATTCACGTATTAATCAAAATAGGTATTTAACAAAGAAAAATTATAAGGTCGATGATTTTTAATATTGTAGTCCGATCTTACACACCTAAAGAGGGTGTATCCAAACATTGCGCGTTTTTGACACACCCCTCTCTTTTTAATCACCTTTTCTTAGGATTCTTACTTGCTCCAGTCATCGGCAGCCATACGTTGATAGCTGCGATAACGCCATTTGGCATTTTCCTCGGCTGCGGCAAACAACTCGGCTGCTTCTTTCGGATACTGTTTAGCTACGGACGAGAAACGCACCTCCCCTTTCAGGAAGTCCTGGAAATCTTCCCATTTCGGCTCTTTACTGTCGAACTGGAACGGATTCTTACCTTCTTCCTCCAATTGCGGGTTGTAGCGCCACAAGTGCCAGTAACCGCAAGCAACGGCTCTTTCTTCTTCTTTCTGGCTCTTTCCCATCCCTGCACGAAGGCCGTGGCTGATACACGGAGCATAGGCAATGATCAAGGACGGACCGGGATAAGCCTCAGCTTCACGAATCGCCTTCAGGGTCTGTGCCTGATCGGCACCCATGGCAATCTGAGCCACATAAACAAAACCGTATGTCGTAGCCATCAGACCGAGGTCTTTCTTGCGCACACGTTTTCCGGAGGCGGCAAATTTGGCAATGGCCCCTACCGGCGTAGCTTTCGAGGACTGACCGCCTGTGTTGGAATATACTTCCGTATCAAGCACGAGGATATTCACATCCTTTCCCGAAGCGATCACGTGGTCGAGACCGCCGTAACCGATGTCGTACGAGGCACCATCGCCGCCGATAATCCACTGGCTGCGTTTGATCAGGTAATTGGACAATCCCTGCAGTTCCTTGCATATGGGACAGCCGGCTTCAGCTCCTCCGTTGATCACAGCTTCTAACTGCGGAGCTAATCCCTTTGTCTTGTCGGCATCGTGCATGCAATCGATCCATTCCTGCATCAGCACCTTGGCATCGACAGGCGTATGATCGCCTGCTATCGCCTGAGTGAATAGGCGAACAATACGTGCACGCATCTTCTCGTTAGCCAGTTCCATGCCCAAGCCAAACTCGCAGAAGTCCTCAAACAATGAGTTAGCCCATGCAGGACCATGCCCCTGTTCGTTCTTCGTATAAGGAGTAGAAGGCACTGAGCCGGAATAGATGGAAGAACATCCCGTGGCATTGGCCACCATCTCACGATCCCCGAAGAGTTGCGTGATCAGCTTCACATACGGTGTCTCACCGCAGCCGGAGCAAGCGCCGGAGAACTCGAACAACGGAGTAGCGAACTGCGAGTTCTTTACATTCGCCTTAATATCCACCAAATGTTGTTTGCTTTTTACGTTATCCGCACAATACCTCCAATTATCGGCCTGAGGTAACTGACTTTCGAGCGGTTGCATGGTCAATGCCTTTTCCCCTTTCTTACCCGGACATACATCGGCACAGTTTCCGCAACCCAGACAGTCGAGCACATCGACTTGTATACGAAATGTCATTCCATCGAACATTTTACCGACAGCCTTCAACTGTTCGAATTTGGCTTCTTTCCGTTCCTGTTCATCAAGCACGAACGGGCGTATCGAGGCATGCGGACAAACATACGCACACTTATTACACTGGATACAGTTCTCCGCATTCCATTCGGGCACGAAAGCGGCCACACCGCGCTTTTCATAATACGCCGTACCTTGATCCCACGTTCCGTCCTCCCGTCCTTTGAAGACCGATACGGGCAGTAAATCACCATCCTGCGCATTGATGGGGCGAACCACTTCGTTGATAAATGCCGGGTCGTTGTTTCCCATTTTTTCATCATCAGGAAGATTAGCCCACGCCGGGTCGACGGTCAGCTGCTTGTATTCGCCACCACGATCGACAGCTGCATAATTCTTGTTCACCACGTCTTCGCCCTTCTTGCCGTAAGACTTCACGATGAACTTCTTCATTTGCTCTACAGCCAACTCTACCGGAATGACACTCGTGATGCGGAAGAAAGCTGACTGAAGGATGGTATTGGTGCGGTTGCCCAACCCGATTTCCTGTGCAATCTGTGTAGCATTGATGTAGTAAACGGTGATATTGTTTTGGGCGAAATACTTCTTCACCTTATTGGAAAGGTTCTTTGCCAGCTCCTCGCCTTCCCAAATAGTGTTCAGCAGGAACGAGCCGTTCTTGCGCAAACCGCGTGTCACATCGTACATGTGCAGGTAGGCCTGAACGTGGCAAGCCACGAAGTTGGGGGTATTCACCAGATATGTCGAACGAATGGGATGATCGCCAAAACGCAAGTGCGAGCAGGTAAATCCTCCCGATTTTTTCGAGTCGTACGAGAAATATGCCTGACAATATTTACCGGTATTATCACCGATAATTTTGATCGAGTTTTTGTTGGCGCCAACCGTTCCGTCGGCTCCCAACCCGTAAAATTTAGCTTCGAACATTCCGTCTCCACCCAACGCTATCTCCTCTTTCTGAGGAAGCGATGTAAACGTCACATCATCTACGATACCGATGGTGAAGCGATTCTTCGGCATCGGTAATGCCAGATTTTCGTATACGGCCAGAATCTGTGCTGGAGTCGTATCTTTCGAACTTAATCCGTAACGTCCTCCCACAATCACCGGAGCATCTTCCTGCCCGTAGAAACAATCCTTCACATCGAGATACAAAGGTTCGCCATTCGCTCCCGGCTCTTTCGTACGGTCGAGCACAGCAATGCGCTTGGCCGTCTTAGGCATGGCAGCCAGAAAATGCCTGGCCGAGAACGGACGATACAAATGTACGGATACCAGACCTACTTTTCCGCCGTTAGCCATCAGATAGTCGATCGCTTCGCGTGCAGCTTCTGTCACCGATCCCATAGCGATGATGACGCGGTCGGCGTCTTCAGCGCCATAATAATTGAACAATCCATAATGACGTCCGGTAATCTTATTGATCTCGTTCATGTATTCCTCGACAATCGCCGGCACAGCATCATAAAACGCATTAGACGACTCACGATGTTGGAAGAAATGGTCGGGGTTTTCGGCCATACCGCGTGCCACCGGTTTCATCGGGTTCAATGCACGGGCGCGGAAATCGGCCAGTGCCTGTCGATCGATCAGCGGAGCCAGATCTTGCCCTTCAAGCATTTCGATCTTCTGAATTTCGTGCGACGTACGGAAACCGTCGAAGAAGTTGACGAAAGGAACACGCGACTTAATCGCCGCAAGATGGGCTACACCGGCCAAGTCCATCACTTCCTGTACGGAACCCTCGGCCAGCATGGCAAACCCCGTCTGACGGGCAGCCATCACGTCCTGATGGTCTCCGAAAATAGAAAGTGCATGAGAAGCGATGGTACGCGCCGATACATGAAATACGCAAGGCAATAATTCACCCGCAATCTTATACATATTCGGTATCATCAACAACAGACCTTGCGAAGCCGTATAAGTGGTTGTCAAGGCGCCGGCCTGTAACGAACCGTGCACCGCACCGGCAGCACCGCCTTCCGATTGCATCTCCTGCACCAGGACCGGTTCGCCGAAAATATTCTTTCGTCCCGAGGCCGCCCACTCGTCTACGTATTCTGCCATCGTCGAAGAAGGAGTGATCGGATAAATGGCCGCTACTTCCGAAAACATATAGGAAATATGCGCCGCAGCCTGATTTCCGTCACATGTCAAAAATTTCTTTTCTCTTGTCATAAATTTCTTAAATTAATATACATCTACATTCTATTTCTCTTAATATAAAAATCCGAACAGCCATAAAGGAATCAAGTTCTCTCCTCCTATTTCCATTTTATCCACTGCATAGTACATACCCGGATTAAATTTTCCTCTCGTATCGGGAACAATCTGAAAATGATATTTCCCATTCACTAAAAAACGAGCATTTTGATTGCTCTCATTCATGTTGTTATCTTTAATCAGTTGATTACAAAAGAATGTTTCGTTTACGGCCGGTCCATCGGGTATCTGCTGATTCATCACGTACATCAGATTGGGATTATACATATATGCCCGCACAGGTTTCTTGGGATATTCCTCACCTAGTGCATAAAGCAGATTAATCATCCGCGCATCTTGCAGATATTTAATATAGTTCATCACCGTTGCCCGTGATGTCTCGATCAACTTACTCAACTGGCTTATGTTCGGTGTACAAGGCATATGAAGCGAAAGTAAGTAGAGCAATTTACGTAACTTCGTCAAGTAACGCTGCTCAACCTGTTTAATGTATAAAACGTCGACCTCGAGCGTCATATTCATCGTTTTGAGCAAGTTTTCCGAATAGTTTCGCTTTTCGAGAAAGAACGGATAGAAACCGTGATGCAGATAATCGCGAAAATAAGCACGAGGTTTTATCAATGCACATACCTCACGGGCGATAGCCATGTGATTTTTCATCACCTCGTCGAACGAATAGGCTGGGAAGTCGGTGCCGGCCATCAGATTCAGATATTCGCGAAACGAGAAGCCTCTCAGATAGTATGACGAGACTTTTCCGGCCAAATCGGGATTCTCGTCTTTGAGACGCATGACGGACGAACCGGTAAACACGATCCGCAAATCGGTGAAATGATCGTAACAATATCTCAACTCACGAGACCATTCGGGATATTTGAATACCTGATCGATAAGCAGTACTTTACCACCCTGTGCACGAAACTCGCCGGCAAAGTCAATCAATGTCCGCTCCGTAAAAAAGAAATGATTCAAATTGATATACAGACATTCTTTATTGTCAGAACCAAAAAACTCACGGGCATACAGCAACAGAAACGTTGTTTTCCCGACTCCGCGCGAGCCTTTGATGCCAATTAACCGTTGGTTCCAATCAATTTCATCCATCAGCCCACGCCGAACGGTCGAGCCGAGATGTGCCAACAGATATTGATGTGTTCGGTAAAAAGCCTCCATGCCTTGTTAAAAATCGAAGGCAAAGATACGAAGATATTTGAAATTGCAATGTCGAGTTGGCAAAAAACTGCAAAAACTGCTATTTGTTTCCGGAAGCTCTCACAAAAAAGGTCTGAGATCACATCGCATGATCAATAGAAGAACTGCCTCCTTTACAATTATATATCAAAAAGATAAGTCATTCTTCATGGAAAGACCAAGAAAAATGACCGTATCGGTAGCCGCATGATGAGTAAACGTATAGGCCGCTCCGTCATTGATTCGTATCGTATATGTTCCGTGTCTCAACGGTATTTCATATTTCAAGTTATACGGGCATAGGCATCGCACACTGTTTTTCGAAACATCTTCTTCCTTCACCCAAAGCTGATCTCCCTTTTGACTGACACGAATCTCCATCTTTGCTGCACAATTATAAACTGCGCTATCGTGAGCGATCTGCAGCCTACCGTCTTCAACGGCTTTCAGACGCAGTGTTTCATATAGGCCGGAAGAAGCGGATGGCGCTTCTTCCGATCTGGTATTCGATAAACAACCCGAATTGTATATATTATAGACTTTCAGAGAAGCACCGGCAGCCGTACTTTGCATGTCTTCTTCATTACACCCCCATGCCCAAGCCATGGTTGCCAATACTGCTATATACAGAAACATTCTTTTCAATTTCATTGTACTCCGTTTTTTTATTCATTCTATATAATGACGCAAAACAGAGGCCAAATGTTGCATGTTTCTGTTATTTTTAAACTTTTTTATTCAATCACCTTCACCCAGCCGTAATCGTCCGGTTCGTCGCCGTACTGAATAGCACGCAACTTGTGATACAAACGGGTACAAACAGGTCCTACTTTTCCGTCTTTGGCAATGACGTATTGCTTGTCCTCATCCAGGTCATCGATCTGAGAAATCGGAGCGATAACGGCTGCCGTTCCACATTCGGCCGCCTCGTCGAATGTCGCGATTTCTTCAAAAGGTACCGGACGACGTTCTACCGTCATGCCCATTTGCTCGGCAAGCTGCATCAGACTCTTGTTTGTGATTGACGGGAGAATAGATTCGGACGCCGGCGTGATGTATGTATTGCCACGTATGCCGAAGAAGTTGGCCGGGCCGCATTCGTCAATATACTTTTTCTCTTTCGGATCAAGGTAAAGTACGGCCGCATAGCCGCCTTGCCGTGCCTTTTCGCCGGCGCGAAGGCTGGCTGCATAATTTCCGCCGACCTTCACCATTCCCGTACCATGAGGCGCCGCACGGTCGTATCCGCGCATGACACATACCTTCGACGGTTGAAATCCATTCTTAAAGTAAGGACCTACGGGAGTGACAAAGATAAGGAACAAATATTCGACAGCCGGTTTAACACCAACCTGCGCACCGGTTCCGATCAGCAGCGGACGAAGATAGAGTGACGAACCGCTTTCGTGGGGCGGTATAAAACGTTCATTCAGCAATACGACCTTACGGACAGCCTCTTCAAATTTCTCGACAGGCAATTCCGGCATCAGGATGGCTCGGCTCGACGATTGCAGTCGCTTGGCGTTTTCATCCATCCGAAACACACGAATTTTACCGTCTTTGCCACGAAAAGCTTTCAGCCCTTCGAATGCTTCCTGACCATAGTGCAGACACGTAGCTGCCATGTGGATATTAATCATTTCGGACGAAGAAATTTCAATCTCGCCCCATTTGCCATCGCGATAGCAGCATCTTACGTTATAATCCGTCTTCATGTATCCGAACGGAATTTCCGACCAATTGATATTTTCCATTTTGTTAGAGTTTAAAATTTACATAAAAATCAAAATGCAAATGTACATGATAATTTCTCAATTTCCACGCACGATCCACAAAAGTTTTACCATAAACCTGCGTTTCACCGCCCTCTTCCTCGATCGTTTCCTCTCATAAATATAGAAAAAGGCGGTGTGTCATAACGGGCGAACTGCTTCGTTGCTTACGGAATGCGTGCTCGGTTACATACCTTAGTATACTCCCTCGCTCTCATCCTTAATTCCTTGCATTTCACCCATGCATTGCGTTTTGACACACCCTCGCAAAAGATTTTTTCTTCTCACACTTTACCCTTTCGCGGGCGGTTCTTTTCTTTCGGGTACAGGCGCGGATTCTACAGGCTTCAGCGGAATCGTCGTCTTATCATCCTGTCCTTTGAGGTAGGACGGAAGGTTCATTCCGGCCATATTAAACAGATCGTTCAACGGGGGAACAGACTTCATCAACCCGGAAATAAAGTTGGCGGTCGAGGTCATCCCTTTTCCGTCTCCATTGTTGCCATCCCATACGGTGATCTTGTCGATCTTGATATTTTTGACAGCTTCCACCTGTGTTTTGACAAGCTCCGGCAATTTGTCGGTGATCAGCATGAGCACCGCCTTATCGGGATCGCTTCCGGCAGCGCGAACAAGACGGTCGTATCCTTCGGCCTGCTTCGTGAGCACCTCGTAGATACCGCGTGCTTCGGCATCCATCTTTGCAAAGATAGCATCGGCTTCACCTCGTGCTTTGCGACGCAGCTTCTCGGCTTCCGCTTCGGCATCGATAATCGCTTTCTCCTTCTCGATCTCAGCGGGAACGACGACGTTGGCTGTCTGGGTAGCCTTCTCGCGTTCAGCGCGTGTCAGCTCGGCCTCGCGTTCCGACTGATATGCTTCCTGCAAAGCTTTTGCGGTCTGCACCTTCTCGGCTGCTACGGCGCGGCGTGCCGCTTCGGCCTCTTTCTCGCGACGCGTAGCATCGGAATTCGCAATGGCAATCTTCGCGTTGTTCTCTCCTTCGACGGCCAGCGCATTGGCTTCGGACGTACGGATACGCGTATCACGGAGGGTTTCTGCAATCCGGATGTCTTTGTCACGATCGGCTTCGGCCTTACCGATTTCTCCGAAACGATTCTGCTCGGCCACACTTTTCTTTGCTTCGTTGATCGCCTTGGCAGCAGCTTCCTTTCCAAGCGCTTCGATATATCCCGATTCGTCGCGAATATCGGTTACGTTGACGTTGATCAGCTTGAGACCGATCTTCCGCAGTTCGGCCTCGACGTTGGCGCTGACATTGGCTAAGAACTTATCACGGTCGGCATTGATTTCCTCAATATCCATCGTGGCGATGACAAGACGCAGCTGACCGAAAAGAATATCGGTGGCAATATTCTGGATGTTATGCGTATTTTGCCCTAACAGACGTTCGGCCGCATTGGTCATGCTCTCCGGTTCGGTCGAAATGCCGACCGTAAAACGGCAAGGCACGTCTACACGGATGTTTTGTTTACTCAGCGCATTCGTCAGGTTACACTCGATGGAGATGGGCGTAAGGTCGAGGAAAGCATAGTTTTGGAACACGGGCCAGATAAACGCCGCCCCACCGTGGATGCAGCGTGCCGAGCTGACGCCGCCCTCTTTGTTGCGACCTGTTTTCCCGTAAACGACTAAGATTTTGTCCGAGGGACAGCGTTTATAACGCGAAAGAATCGAAGCGAACGTCACGAACAGGACGGCTACGATCACTACAATTAAATATAAACTTGGCATAAGCTATTAAATTGAAATTATTGAAATTATTACTGATAACGAAACTGTTTGTCACGTTTTATAATCTGTTATTCCTAACCGGTTACCCGATGGATCCTCAAACTCGACGGCCCAACCTGTTTGGATATGGAAAGGCTCGGAGAGGAATCGGACGCCTCTTTCTTTCATCTTGGCATACTCAACCGCCACATCTTCTACCTCTATCCACAAAGCAGGTTGGGCATCCGGGAATCGTGCGGTATCCCTTAGGATAAGTGCCGGTTCGTCGTCTCCTATACGATAGGCGATCATGCCCATAGAGGAGAAATCAAACTTCACGGCTAAACCCAATACATCGGCATAGAAGTGTTTTGTCGCTTTAAAATCCTTTGCAGGGAAAAAATAATTATCTGCCTTCATAAGGATATAATAAGATGGCGTAAACTCGTAAACTATATTTTCTCTACGAGTACCGTGTGCCCGTTCAGGACGGCGGTCACGCGGATGGGAGCTTCGTTAGGCAGGCGCTCGCCGTCGGTCATGGCGTCATATTCGCGGATGGCACCGCGGACGCTGACTTGCACTTTACCTTCGCCCGTGCGTGCGGCCGGGATAGTCAGGTAGACCGCCCCTTTGCAGCCGACAAGGGCTTCCGGCTCAATGGTGCCCGACTGCTGCATGCCGCTCATCCATTTAAACAGGTACATCACGGCGGCTACGAGTAGCACACCCACCACCACGCCGCCGACGAGTATCAGCGAAGTGTTTTCGGTGGACGCGCGAAGGGCGATGGCCGTCCAGCTGAACCCCAGCAGGAAATTGATCAGATTACGAAACGTGAAAAGTTGGAAGGGGGTCGCCTCACCCGTGCCGTCGGCAGACATATCGCCGTCGAAGTCGCCGTCAAAATTCGTTTCGGAGTCCATCCCCACAAAGGTCATGACACTTTGAATAATAAAGACCACTGAGGCAAAAATAGCGATGCCCCAAAGAGTTTGCATAAATGGATCGAGTGATCCCCACCATGTTTCCATAATCTATTGTGTTCTTTAGGTTGTTTGTACTTTTTTTCCTGACAAATGTAAATACAAATTCTAAAACCGCCAAAAAATTTGAGAAAAACATTCAGAATGAAAATTGCATTTTCATTCTAAGTCCACGGTCAGGCGTATGAGGATGGTTACGATAAGAGAGTCGCCAGACATAATCAAGCCGGACGAGCTTAAAGATATTATCAAGTCCGCAACTGATTTCCATGTAAGGACGATCTTCCATCAGATAACTGTTTTCAGGGAAAACATAAAGTCCTTCATTACCCGGTTTCCACGGATTATTCTTGTCGCTCAGATCACCATACCATCCGCGAAAAGCAAAAACCTCGCGCAGTTGCAGGCGTTTGATGAGCGGAAGACGGTTCAGCAAAGCTCCATTCATAAAATACGTGACTTCCCACGACACAAAGCGATCATTGATAAACTCCATCGGGTCCATCAGGGCATATGTTTCCGGTTCGATGCTGTATGATAAGTTCGCATTCGGGATGATAAGCAACGGATAAGGTACCTTATCCCATACTTTACCGGCCTGCCCGTAAAGGTCGACATACCCGAAAGGCGACATCCAGAAGCGTTTACGGATGCCAATCTCGGTGCGGTTATAATGATGGTCGGAGCCCAGGACGCCTTTTCGGGCAAAGGTATGACTGAGCGTGATGATCGGTGCATCAAGCGTAATGGGATAACGATAGTTGCGCGACTGATAGAACTTCTCGTTCTGCGCCCAGCGCAGCACCACCTCAAGCTGTGCCGAGCGGTAATGATCGAGTGGAAGAGCCGTCACCCCGTCGGGTTGAATTTGCGCGAACGGCACATAACGTGACGCCCATTCCGTCAAGTGACGAGCCGTAATGCCATAGCCTAACCCGTTGTAATGCTCATGATAATAACCGAGTTCGGCCTTCTGCATGTAGGTAATCAGGTTGTTTTTGCGCCGCTTAAGCATCATAAACACATTATCTGCATTCGTATAAAGGTAATGCTGCCCGATCTGATTGATGTCATAGCGATATTCGGCACGCACATAATGGAACGGATACTCTTTACGAAAACTTCGTTTATCGTTGAACGAATATTCAACCAGCAAATCCCCTTTGAATTTTTTGTCGCCCGCGCCGTAAGCCAGATAACCATCCACAAAGAAATGTCGGCTAAGATTCGTCGTAGTCGTTCCGCCGAAGCGATATCGTGCCCCTTCGAGCGCATTACCGCTGATAAAGGTGTTCACCGGCCCAAATTCGACCGGGCTGTTCGTTTCCCGGGGCTGCACATACCCGTTGATCAAAGCGCCCACGATCTTTTCCGTCCAGAAAAAAGCAGGCACGGCGCGCAGTTGTGCCATCATCTTCTCTACCGAGGTCTGGGTAATCTCTTTCTCGTTCTCCCGATGTCCCTGCCAATATTCGTCCGAACGTTTGCGGGCATCTTCCGTTTCCATCACGGGATTATTCTCTCGAAAGACGGTCATATCTTCGGGGGGCTCGAATGAATGATCGCGATAAAGACAAATGCGGCGGGCATAAGTGCCTTTACTTTTAGCGTTCAGTTTAAATTCGACGGTAATATCATTTTTCGTCATCAGTCGTGTGCCATCATCTGTACGTACAAAATCCTGTTCGATCCGCATAAAATCCACAAAATTGAGGTTAATGTGCCGAGGCACATTCAGTTTCACCCGTTTGATAAAGAAAGTCGAATCGAGGGTGACATAAAGATGTCCGGTAAAACCGAACGACTCGGAGTTAAACGGCACGAACACCAGATCGACACACGGTTCACCCTCTACCGTTACGGTGTCCGACAAGTAATACTTATAGTAGAGCGGACCAAATGAAGCGAGCGGACTGATAAAGCGATTCAAAAACAACGGGATATTGTCTTGAAAAAGGTCTATCTCCCTGAACACTTCCTCGATAAACTGTTTGACCCCGTCTTCCGAAAAGATTTCGATCAGTCCGGCACGTTTCACCCCCTGTACGACTTTACGTTCCGCAGTCGGCGATTTTCGATAATACGTCTTCTCGATCCGTTCTTCGTTGTAAAGCGGCAAAATCGGTTTGCCCGATACCCGAGACGTATCGATGTAATTGAAAATAAAATCGATCTGTTTGTAACGTTTTTTCTTACGTGCCTCTTCCTCGTTAAAGTCATTTTTGGCCAAAATCTTCTGGTCGTACGTGCTATAGTGATAATAATCATGTTGGCGAGGATCATTGACTGTACGCCGACTTATCACCTTTTCAACAAATGTCACCGCCGGGTTCTTTTTTCTGGAATATTTTTCTTTTTCAGGCTTGACAACAATATCGGACAACGCATAAGATATTGGTTTCATCCGGACTGTTACATTGTTTATTCCATTTCTTTTCAACGGAAGTTCAACCTCTTCATACCCCAGAAATGAAACATGTAATACGTTTTCGGAAGAAGTGACTTGTAAGGAGAAATGGCCTCTGTTGTCCGTCACCGTGCCGATCGTCGTTCCTTTCAACATGACCGATACAGCAGGCATAGCTTCACGGGTTAATGAATCTTTGACAAATCCTTCTACACGGATCGTATATTGTGCAACCCCCTTTCCCGCCCCAAACAAGAAGCATAACAAAAGGAGACATAGCATGCTTTTCAGTTTCATCTTAATGTTCTAATGACATGATTCGTGCAAAAGTCGTTTTTTTCTCCGAAAAACAAAAATCTATTTCACCTATATTCTGTTCATTCTATCTTTTTGTATCGCAGACAGCGCTTTCTTGCGATAACTGTTTTATCTTTGCGCCTCATTTTAACAGGTGAAGATGGATTGGTTGAACGGTTTATTTGTAGAACACTCCCCCATGCAGGCTGTGGTTGTGCTTTCACTCATCGTTGCGGTAGGATTGGCATTGGGTAAAATACATATCGGTGGAATATCCTTGGGAGTTACTTTCGTCTTTTTTACAGGTATTTTAGCCGGGCATTTCGGGCTTTCCATAGATGATAAAATGCTGGCTTATGCTGAAAGCTTCGGATTAGTCATTTTTATCTACTCTCTCGGGTTACAGGTCGGTCCGGGTTTCTTTAATTCGTTTCGTAAAGAAGGGATCACGCTCAATATGCTATCGATGGCGCTTATCTTAATCGGAAGCGGGTTGACCGTTCTGCTATCGCATCTGACAGAGGTATCGTTACCGGATATGGTTGGTATTTTTTGCGGAGCCACGACCAACACACCGGCCTTGGGAGCGGCACAGCAGACCTTAAAACAGATCGGACTGGACAGCAACATCCCTGCTTTAGGCTGCGCCGTGGCTTATCCTTTAGGGGTGGTCGGGGTGATTTTTGCAATCTTACTCATCCGGAAAACACTCGTTCGTGAGGAGCTACTGAACAACGTTGAAAAGGATGATTTTAAAAAAGTATATGTAGCCGCTTTTCAAGTGCATAATCCGGCGGTCTTTGAAAAAAGTGTCAAGGAAATTGTTCGGATGAGTGATCTGAAATTTATCATCTCACGTTTATGGAGAGACGGGCATGTAAGCATTCCAACGTCGGAAAAAATCTTGAAAGAGAATGACAGATTATTGGTTATCACATCGGAAAAAGATGTGCAAGCCTTAACGTTCCTGTTCGGTCAGCAGGAAAAGACGGACTGGAACAAGGAAGATATCGACTGGAATGCTATTGATACGGAGTTAGTTTCAAAACGTATTGTGGTAACTCGTGCAGTGTTGAACGGCAAAAAATTAGGTTCTCTCCGTTTACGCAATCATTATGGAATCAATATCAGTCGTGTTTTTCGCTCAGGGGTGGAGTTGCTTGCCACTCCCGAATTGGTGCTCCAGTTAGGAGACCGGTTGACGGTAGTGGGCGAGGCTGCAGCGATCCGAAACGTAGAGCAGGTATTGGGGAATGCCGTCAAAGATCTGGAAGAGCCGAACCTTGTCGTGATTTTTATCGGTCTCGTTTTGGGGCTGGCTTTAGGCTCTGTGCCGTTTTCATTTCCAGGTATCGCTACACCGGTGAAATTGGGTTTAGCCGCAGGTCCTATTATTGTCGGCATTTTACTGGGCACATTCGGTCCCCGCATACACATGATTACTTACACAACTCGCAGTGCCCATCTGATGCTTCGTGCGATCGGTCTTTCCATGTACCTGGCATGTCTAGGGTTGGACGCGGGCACACACTTCTTCGAAACGGTGTTTCGCCCCGAAGGGCTTTTGTGGATTGTGATCGGCGCAGGGTTAACCCTTATACCTACCATTATCGTAGGAGTCGTTGCTTTAAAAGTCATGAAGATCGACTTTGGGACGGTTTCGGGCATGTTGTGCGGAAGTATGGCTAATCCGATGGCATTAAGCTACGTCAATGAAACGATATCCGGAGACAATCCTTCGATTGCTTATGCCACGGTTTATCCGTTAGGCATGTTTGCACGAGTCATCCTTGTGCAGATACTGTTGATGTGCTTATTGGGATAATGATGATTTCGTTATTTGCAGGAAAAGCGGTATCTTTGCCGACCCAAAATAAACATACTATGGATTATGCAATTATCGCTGCCGGTGAGGGTTCACGCCTCGTTCAGGAAGGGATGAAGACTCCCAAACCCTTGCTCCGCTTACACGGAGTCCCCTTGATCGACCGGCTGATTCATCTTTTTTTGAGGCATCACGCCACGTCGATCAGTATCATCGTGAATGAAGAAATGACGGAAGTGCAAACGCATCTGAACGCTCTCTCGCTACCGGTACCGTTTCATTTATTGGTACAATCCACCCCCAGCTCGATGCATAGTTTTCATGCATTAAGCCGCTTCCTGACCGGCGATCGGTTTTGTCTGACCACGGTCGATACGATTTTTCAGGAAGATGAATTTACACAATATATCCGTACATTCGAGCAGACATCGACTTTGGATGGCTTGATGGCCGTTACAAGTTTCGTAGACGATGAGAAGCCGCTCTACGTAAAGACAGACGATGATTACATGATCCAAGCTTTCCTCGATGCGACAGACGAACCCTGCCGTTATGTATCCGGAGGAATTTACTGCCTGAGAAATACGGTGTTACCGGCGTTGGATCAGGCAATGGAACAAGGAATCTCACGGATGCGCAACTATCAGCGCCTGTTGGTGAGCGAAGGTTTGCATTTGAAGGCCTATCCGTTTCATAAAATTATTGATATCGATCATATCAGTGATCTGGCTAAGGCAGAAACATTTCTGGCATGATACGTACTTCTTCGGATAGGGTTTTAATAATCAATCAACATGAATACGCATAAGGTAGCCGGTATTCGCAGGGAAAACCGTTTTTCACCGAATCATGTAGGAAACGATGCCGCCATTTTTTCATTGACGGCAGAGCATCTGCACCGTATGGGATGCACGGTGAACGAATACATCGAATCGGACCTGTTAGTTCGGGACATCGATGCCAATATCGTTTTTAACATGGCACGTGAACGACAGATGGTACGTAAATTGCAACGTATGGAAGACGAAGGATGCAAGGTCATCAATTCGGGCTACGGTATCGAGAATTGCACCCGTGAGAAGATGACGCGTCTTTTGCTATCTGCCGGAATAGCCCATCCGAAGAGCCTGATACTTAAAACGGACGACGATCCGACGGAGGCGCTCGAGGAGGCCGGCCTGCATCATTGCTGGATCAAACGCGGAGATTTCCATGCCATCCATCGTGAAGACGTGACCTATGTTCGTCATCGCGAAGAGGCCAAAGGTATTTTTCATGAGTTTGCCGTGCGAGGAATTGAAACCGCAGTGATAAATGAACATCTGGTCGGCGATCTGGTCAAATTTTACGGGGTGTACGGAACGGACTTCTTCTATTGGTTTTATCCGTTCGAGATGCATCACGGAAAGTTCGGGCTTGAACAAATCAACGGTGCAGCCAAGGGATTTTCATTCGATCTGAATTATTTACGAAAAATGTGCGATCAGGCAGCCCAGGTGTTGAACGTCCATATTTATGGTGGCGACTGCATTGTATCGGAAGACGGCACGGTACGACTGATCGACTTCAACGACTGGCCGAGTTTTGCACCTTGTCGTGATGAAGCGGCACCCCATATTGCCGAATGTATTTACCGTTTCATGAAACAATGATGACACGCAACTCACAGACAAAGGATTTGGAGTCCACACTCAAATCGTTGGATACGGAAGAGTTTATTGATATACATTTTTATCGTCCGCTGGGCTATCGATGGGCCTTGCTGTTCGAGCGGATGGGTATATCGCCGAATGCCGTTACCGTAGCGGGAATCTTTATCGGGATTGCCGCCGGTATTTGTTTTTACTACCCTTCGCCGACAATCAATGTGATCGGGATGTTACTCCTTGTCTGGGCCAATATGTACGACAGCGCCGACGGTCAGCTGGCGCGTATGACCGGGCAGAAATCACCGTTGGGAAGGATCCTCGACGGCTTCTGCGGCGATGTATGGTTCTTTGTCATCTATGTCGCCATCTGTTTGCGACTCATGCCGGTCTGGGGCGGATGGATCTGGCTAATGGCTATCGTTACGGGAGTCTTCCACGGCAAACAGGCCGCCATGGCCGATTACTACCGGAACATCCATCTCCTTTTTCTGAAAGGAAAAGCCGGCAGCGAGTTGTCACACTCACCGGCCGTAAAGGCGAATTTCGAGAAGATGACATGGAGACATGATTTTATCTATAAACTCTTTGATATGTTTTACCTGCGTTACACACGCGGACAGGAACGATGGACGCCTCGCTTTCAGGAGATGATGGACATCGTCCGGAACGATTATCACGGAGAAGCGCCGGAATGGTTTCGCAAAGCTTTCCGCACGAAAAGTCTGCCGTTGATGAAATATACGAATATGCTTTCGTTCAATACACGTGTTATTGCGTTATTCGTAAGCCTTTTGATCGATCAGCCGTGGCTTTATTTCGTTTTCGAACTGACGGTGCTCAATGTCATGCTCGTTTACATGGTGACGAAGCATGAACGTATTTGCACCGACTTTACCCCCTCATTAAAGAACCAACAGCAATGATCAACATAAAAACTATTCAAGGGATCGTGTTCGACTACGGCGGTACGATCGACAGTAACGGATTGCATTGGGCGGAAGTGATCTGGCAGGCTTATCAGGCGGAGGCTGTTCCCGTCACGAAAGACGTTTTCCGGCAGGCTTACGTGTATGCCGAGCGGACGATGGGGCAACTTCCTTTGGTAAAACCGGAGCATACGTTTGCCGATATGATGCGTATTAAGACCGATTTGCAAATCGAGTGGCTTCGTGAGAATCGGTATTTGTCGGACATGGAAGCCTCACGCGAATTGAAACGAAGCCTAGCCGGGCGATGCTATACATTCGCTGCGCGGTCGACCGCTGCGGCGCGCCCTGTTATCGAGGTGCTGGCCGACAGTTATCCGCTGGTCATGGTTTCCAATTTTTACGGAAACCTTCGGACGGTATTGAAAGATTTCCGTCTCGATGCGTATTTCCCGCTCCTTATCGAGTCAGCGACGGTGGGCGTCCGCAAACCCGATCCTCAAATCTTCCGGTTGGGAATCAGCGCCCTGAACATACCGGCTGCTCATATCGCTGTGATCGGAGACTCGTACGATAAGGATATCGTTCCTGCCGCCGCTGTGGGTTGCCGTACGGTCTGGCTCAAAAACATCGGTTGGAAAGAATATGCCGGTAACGAGACGGCTGACGCTGTAATTTCGGACTTTTCGGAGCTGAAAACGGTTTTTAATTTGTCATCATCTTAAAAAACATATACCTTTGTCCACCGGATGAAAAGTCCTCGGATGAAGCATAAACGACATATCATGCAATGGGTCGTATGGATAAGCAGTGTATTCTTCCTGTTTTCGGCGACGGCACCACATCATCATCACGATGGTGGGAAAGTTTGTTTTATGTCTTTTTGGGGAGACGGAGCAAAACATGCCTGCTGTCATACGTGCGGCGAAACCTCTCCGAACAGCCATCTTCATCACCATCCTTTACAGACATGCGATGATTGTGGGGCGACCGTGTCCGTCACCCTGACACAGGATCATGATAGCCATGCGGCTGTGACGCCTGTTCTCATTCCTTTCTTCGTATTACTGAATTATCTCTATCCGGCCGAATTGGAACAAGCCGGTCTGTGTTTCTCCCGAAAACATCTCTCCTTTTATATCGAAGCGCTTCGCGACACGTGGATTACACGTGCTTCGGGACTGCGCGCCCCGCCTCTTTTTTAATGAACCGAAAATCATTTCAGGCTGATTGCAGACGTACTATATTCAGCGATTGTTCATTCATTAAAAAAGTCAATTATGAAACATCGATCATTTATTTTATTGTGGGCAGTTTGCGCCTGCATACTTGCCGGGTGTGGCGGCTCATCCACACAAAAAGACGAACATCAACACGCTCATGATGAACATTCACATCATGATCATAAACATGAGCATGACCATAAACACGACCATGACCATGAAGGGGAGGAGCATGATCACGACTATAAAGAAGACACCCATGAAGCCATAGATAACGAGATTATTTTTACAGCCGAACAGGCCAAGGCCGTAGGTCTGGAAGTCAGCACCGCAGAGCCCGGTCTGTTTTGTCAGGTAATCAAAGCCGGCGGACAAATCCTGTCGGCACAAGGTGACGAGGTGACGATAGCCGCGACATCGAACGGTATCCTTTCTTTTTCCGGTTCTGCAGTCGAGGGAGTGGCGGTACGTGCCGGCGAAGCGATCGCATCGATCTCGGCCAAAGATATTGCCAATGGTGATCCGGTGGCGCAGGCCCGGATTACGTATGAAACCGCCGAGAAAGAATTCCGACGCGCCGAAGAGTTAGTGAAGGATCAAATCATCTCGACCCAGGAATTCGAGCAGGTTCACCTCCGTTACGAAACGGCGAAGACCGCCTATCGGGCGTTTGCCGGCAAAGCGGGAGTGCACGGCGTAAGGCTTACGACACCCATCGCAGGATACCTCAAAAACCGGTTTGTCAATCAGGGAGAGTTTGTGGCAGTCGGCCAGCCTGTCGCCACCGTTTCACAGAACCGGCGGTTACAATTGCGTGCCGAGGTTCCTGAAAAATATTTCAGAGACTTACAGCACATCGGGAGTGCGAATTTCAAGGTATCCTACAGCGACCGGATATACAAACTGAGCGAACTGAAAGGGCGGTTGCTGTCGTTCGGGAAGTCGGCAGGACAAGCCTCGTTCTATGTTCCCGTCACTTTCGAGTTCGACAATATCGGCGATATCATGCCCGGCGCTTACGCCGAAGTGTATCTGCTTTCCACTCCGCGTCCCGATGTGATAACCTTGCCGATAAAGGCTGTAACGGAGGAGCAAGGGGTTCATTTTGTGTATGTTCAACTCGACGAAGAAGGTTACGTAAAAAGAGAAGTTACCTTAGGAGCTGACGACGGTGAGCGCGTGCAGATTCTTTCCGGGATACATGTGGGAGATCGCGTCGTGACGCAGGGTGTTTACCAGCTGAAGCTGGCGGCCAATGCAAGCGTGATTCCGGAAGGTCACAGTCACAGTCATTAAAAACCGGACGGATATGCTGAATAATATTATACGATTTTCATTGAATAATCGGCTGATCGTGCTTGCCGCAGCTGTATTATTGCTCTTTGCCGGTACGTATACGGCCATGAACATGGACGTGGATGTCTTCCCCGACCTGAATGCTCCGACCGTAGTCGTGATGACCGAGGCAAAAGGGATGGCTCCCGAGGAAGTAGAGCGGTTGGTCACTTTTCCGGTAGAGACGGCCGTCAACGGAGCGACGGATGTGCGTCGCGTACGTTCATCGTCGACAACCGGCTTCTCGGTCGTATGGGTCGAGTTTAACTGGGGGACGGATATTTACCGTGCGCGCCAAATCGTATCGGAAAAGCTGGCTATGATCGGCGAATCTTTACCGCCGAACGCAGGAAGACCGACGCTGGGGCCGCAATCGTCTATTCTCGGCGAGATGATGATTATCGGCCTGACGGCCGATACGACCTCGATGGAGGAACTGCGAACGATCGCCGACTGGACCATTCGTCCGCGTCTGTTGTCTACAGGCGGAGTAGCGCAAGTAGCCGTATTGGGAGGCGATATCAGGGAATATCAGGTGTTGCTGAATCCTGAAAAGATGAAGCATTACGGGATCGGTCTGGACGAGGTGATGAAAGTAGTTCGCGACATGAATCAAAACGCGTCGGGCGGGGTATTATACGAATACGGAAACGAGTACATCATCCGTGGCGTGATCTCCACCAACGACGTCGATGCCCTTTCGAAAGCCGTATTGAAACGCGTGGGCGAGGTACCACTCTTGCTGGGCGATGTGGCCGATGTACGTATCGGCGCGAAGATGCCGAAACTCGGCGTAGCATCGCACCGCGCCAAGCCGGCCGTATTGCTGACGGTCACGAAACAGCCGCATACGAGCACGCTCGATCTGACGCGGAAGCTCGACGCTTCCATCGCCGAATTGCAAAAAACGATGCCCCGTGATGTGCAGGTGGCAACCGATATCTTCCGACAGTCACGATTTATCGAAAGTTCGATCGGCAACATTCGGCGATCGCTGATCGAAGGGGCTGTTTTCGTCGTGATCATCCTGTTTATCTTCCTGATGAATGCACGAACCACCCTGATCTCGCTCGTCACCATTCCTTTGTCGATCCTCGTTGCCATCGTCGTGTTACGATTGATGGGGCTGACGATTAACACGATGAGTATCGGAGGGATGGCCATTGCGATCGGCTCACTCGTTGACGATGCGATCGTCGACGTCGAGAACGTCTACAAACGTCTGCGTGAGAACCGGCAGAAGCCCGAGGCCGAGCGGCGCGGAGTGATTGCCGTCGTGTTCGACGCCTCGCAGGAGGTGCGGATGCCGATCCTGAACTCAACCTTTATTATCGTCGTCAGCTTCGTGCCGTTGTTCTTCCTTTCGGGTATGGAGGGACGGATGCTGGCGCCGTTGGGCGTGGCTTTTATTGTGGCGCTGTTTGCCTCTACTCTCGTAGCGTTGACGCTGACCCCCGTGTTATGCAGTTTTCTGCTCACGGCAGACCGCCAGACAAAGAAAAACAAAGAGCCGTTCGTGGTGCGTCATCTCAAGGCGGCTTACGAACGCGCCTTAGACCGGACGCTGACCCATCGGAAGGCTTCGCTCGGCATTACGGGCGGGATCGCACTCGTGGCGCTCGTCGCCTTTTTCATGTTGGGAAACAGTTTTCTGCCGTCGTTCAACGAAGGTTCGTTTACGATCAACGTAAGCACACTGCCGGGCATCTCGCTCGAAGAGTCGGACAAGGTTGGTCGCCGGGCGGAAGAGTTACTGCTTTCGATTCCGGAGATACGGACGGTGGCACGTAAGACCGGACGCGCCGAGTTAGACGAGCATGCGTTGGGGGTCAATGTCTCTGAAATCGAAGCGCCGTTCGAGCTTTCCGGGCGGTCGAAAGAAGAGGTCGTCGAGGAAGTGCGGGAGAAGCTGAAAACGCTTTCGGGAGTAAATATTGAGATCGGACAACCCATCTCGCACCGTATCGACGCGATGTTATCAGGCACACGAGCCAATATTGCCATCAAGCTGTTCGGTACGGACCTGAACCGTATGTTCGCGCTCGGCAACCGGATTAAGACGAGTATCGCCGATATCGAGGGGATTGCCGACCTGAACGTAGAGCAGCAGATCGAACGTCCTCAGATCAAAATCGAGCCGAAACGCGAGATGCTCGCCAAATACGGCATCCCCCCTTCCGAGTTCGGAGAGTATGTATCGGTTATGCTCGGTGGCGAGGTCGTTTCGCAGGTGTATGAAGGCAATCGCTCCTTCGATCTGACCGTAAGGGTCAATGACGAGAGCCGGAGCGGCATCGACCGGATCGGTGATCTGATCATCGATGCCGACGGGCGGAAAATACCGCTGAGCTACGTGGCCGACATTGTTTCGTCCGGCGGGCCGAATACGATCAGCCGCGAGAACGTCAGTCGCAAGATCGTCGTTTCGGCCAATGTGTCGGGGGGGGACCTGCGAGGTATCGTCCACCGGATACGCGAACGGATCGATGAGCAGATCGTGCTTCCCGAAGGGTATCACATCGAATACGGCGGACAGTTCGAGAGCGAGCAGGCTGCATCGCGCACGCTGCTCGTCGCCTCCATCCTGTCTGTTTTCGTTATCTTCCTGCTGCTTTACAACCAGTTTAGGAGCATGAAGCAGTCGGCCGTCGTACTGCTGAATCTTCCGTTGGCACTCATCGGCGGCATCTTTGCCATCTTCTTTGCCGACCGAATCATCAGCATCCCCGCCATCATCGGATTCATTTCGCTGTTCGGTATTGCTACACGCAACGGCATGCTCCTGATCGATCGATACAACGATCTGAAACGCAGTGGACTGTCATTCATTGAGTGTGTAAGGCAAGGTTCATCAGACCGGCTCAACCCCATTTTGATGACGGCGCTTACCTCGGCGCTGGCGCTCGTTCCGCTGGCCTTGGGAGGCGATCTGCCGGGCAACGAAATTCAGAGCCCGATGGCCGTCGTGATTCTGGGCGGATTGCTGACCTCTACGCTGTTAAACGGCTTTATCATCCCGATTATGTATCTTTTAATCCATAAAAAGCAAGACGTATGAAAAAATATATGATAACAGGACTTGCCGTGCTGCTGACCATCGCGGCGCAAGCGCAGACGACGATGGATGAGGTATTGCGTCAGGTGGAAACAAATAATCGCGAGTTGCAGGCCGCCCGCCAATATTACGAGGTGCAGTTGCTCGAATCGAAAAGTGAGAATAACCTGCCCGATCCATCGGTGAGTTATTCGCATCAATACGGCAATCGTGCAGAGATGGGCGTACAGGGTGAGCTGGTCGCGTCGCAATCGTTCGAGTTTCCCACGGTTTACGGGCAACGCAGCAAACTGACGACCGTTCGCCAACAACTCTTCGCCTCGCAATACACCGGTGAGCGTCGTCAGGTATTGCTCAATGCCCAAGAGGTCTGCCTCGATTTAGTGTGGCTTAACCGGCGTCGACAGCTCCTTCGCGAACGGCGACGCGACGCCGAGCGGCTGGCGGAGCTGTATGACGAGCGTTTGAAGAAAGGCAATGCCAATATACTGGAGACAAATAAAATCAAGCTCGAACTCTTAAACGTAAAGGCGGAGGAACGGCTGAACGAGACGGAACGCGAAGGCAAGCTGCGCGAATTGGCCACGTTGAACGGCGGACATCCCGTCGCATTCACCGATACGGTTTACCCTTCGCCTGCCGAGCTGCCCTCGTGGGACGCGTTACGTGACGAGGCGCTGGCCGCCGATGCCACATTACAGACGTTGCAATACCGGCAGGCCGAAGCGCAGCGGCAGATCGGCGTAAGCCGCGCTCAGGGGCTGCCCGGACTGGAGCTGGGCTATCGGCTGAACACGGCCACCGGCGGCGATCGGTACAACGGCTTCGTCGTGGGAATGAGCATCCCGCTCTTCTCAAACCGCCATCAGGTGAAGAAGGCGCACCGTCAAAGTCATTATGTAGAGTTGCAACGTGAGAGCGCTGCGGTACAGGCCGAGAACCGCTTGATGCAGCTCTATCACCGGTTGCAGGTACTCCGCGCTTCGATGGACGAATTTGATACCGTGCTCAAAAATCAGGACAACCTGACCCTGCTGAATAAAGCGTTGCAAGCCGGACAAATCTCCATGATCGAGTATTTCGTCAGCATCGGCACGCTATATCAGAGCACCGACTATCATCTGCAACTGCAAAGCGAATACCACAAAGTGCTGGCCGCGATTTACAGCTACAAACTTTGATAACGGTAAAGTAGAGCGCAACAGTCGGAAAAGGAGATGAAGTGTCATTCATATCGACTGCATCGATAAGTACGTATCGAACGGGCGCATAAGAAGAGAGGGTGTGCCGGAGCGAAAAGCTCCGGCACACCCTCTCTTCTATTTGTGAATCCGAAGGAAGAAGTTTAGGGAAATAGTTCTTCGACCGTCTGATGGAAATATTCGATACATTTCCGGATATCCGGTACCGAGTTCTCCCAGTTGGCTTCGTACTCAATCGAGAAAACGCCTTCAAACCGCTGACGTTTCAACTCTTCGAGCATGCCTTTCATATCCAGACTGCCGGTGCCCCAGATCACATCATCCTGCCAGGCCACACCTTCCTTTTTCGGTGCGACATCTTTGAAATGAAGCGACCGTACACGTCCCTGCAACATTTTCAAACACTCCACCGGATCAAGCCCTTCGCGACGCCAATGACCGACATCGGCACAGGAACCGATGCGTGCATCACGCGTCGAGATCTGTTTCAACACGTTTTCGGGTGTCCAATAGTCCGACGGCTGCGGATGATTATGGACGGACACTTTCAGATCGTACTGTTTGGCCAGACGTTCTATCAGATCCCAGTCTTTCGTTGCCGGCTCGCACGAGATAAATTCCATCTCCATATCCTTGGCCAGTCGAAACATCCTTTCCCATGTCGAGGCATCGTTGGTCATGTACACGCCGGTACCCGCGAAACGGATCTGCTTTGAGGCGGCAAGCGCTTTCAGCTCTTCGCGCGTTTGCGCGTCGAGATCGTAGCCGAACACCCGATCGCCCCATTGTCCGCCCAGTTTATGGCCGGGATAGACCTCGATGTTGTGAACCCCCAGCTCCGCTACTTTGTCGAGTGCTTCTACGAGTGTGAACTTATGGAACGTATACGATTGCACGGACAACCGCCAACCGTTTTTCTCAGCCTTGTCCCGTGCCGGACAAACGGTCGGTAAAAGGCTGCATATAAGTGTAACGACCGCTCCCAGCCATATCGTTCTTTTCATCTTCCGGATCGTTATTGGTGAGGGAATGATTACAAGGTTTTCACCCGGATGTTACGCCAAAGCACCTTAATGCCGCCTCCGTCATGTATTTGAAGAGCGATACGACCTTGACCGGCTCCGATCTTCTCGTCCTGAATATCGACCATCTGTTCACCGTTCAACCAAGTCGTTACCTGATTGCCGACCACCCGGATACGCATTGTGTTCCACTCTCTTTCTTTGAGGAAGTTTTCGCGATCGTCCGGAATCTGGATCAGCCATCCGCGGCCATACGACTCGTAGATACCGCCCGTATCGAATCCTTTCGGAGCCACCTCCACCTGCCAGCCGTTCACTTTCGCTCCTTCTTCTACGAACGAACGGATGAAGATACCCGAGTTGCCATCGGCTTCCTGCTTGAAGTCGGCCGTCAACTCGAAATCGTTATAATATTTGCATGTGGCCAGATAACCGTACTGCTTGTCGGGACCGCTCTCGCAGACGAGCAGGCTGTCCTGTACATACCATTGCTCCGTTCCGTACACATCCCAGCCCGTCAGGTCTTTGCCGTTAAATAATTCTTCTTCCTCCGTCTTGCGCGGTAATTCACGGATTTTAATGTTGCGGAACCATGCCGGATAACCGTGATCCTGCAAGCATATCAGCCCTTTGCGCGCCAGACCGTATTCGGGAGCATTCTCCCACTTACCGCTGTTCTTACGTTGGAACCAATCGTCCGACCATGCTTCGAATTCGATCGTTTTCTGTCCGTTCATGTAGTATTCTACATGTCCGTTGTCGAAGACAATTTTCGAGGTATTCCATTCGCCGGCGGGACGTACATTCATCGTCGCGAAATCGGGCAGATACATCGCATAATCCACGCCGCAACGCTGCCAGTCTTCCAACGGTTCGGCAAACCCTTTGTCGTCGATCAACTGGTATTCGGGACCGGTCACGTATGGCACCTTGTACTGCGGACGCTCCACAACGTGATAAAGCAATCCGCTGTTACCGCCCTTCGAGATTTTCCAATCCCATTGCAGCTCGAAATTCTCATAGATACGATCATACACGATGTATCCGTTCTCATCGCTGCCTTCGCCATCGGCCTGAATAGCACCGTCGACCACTTCCCACGGACCGGTCAGGGCCTGACCGTTGTAATCACGCCAGCCTTCGAGCGTCTGACCGTCGAACAGCAATTGCCATCCCGCTGCCTTTTCCTCTTCGGTCAACACATTTTGCGGTTTCTCGGAACATGCCGTTAAGGCTCCGAATAAAACCATCACACATAAACAATTCATGCACTTCATCATAAAAACAATTTTAAAATTTTCAAAAAACTCCACAAAGATAGTCATTCTTTGTAAAATGATTATCTTTGTCCGGTGAAAACAAAAAGAATGAAAAGTAAACGGATTATGCTGGGCGTTGTCTTGTTCTTCTCCGCTTTGTGCGGAATGAAAGCCGAACATCAGACATCCGTCCCTCCGGTAAAAGCGGGCAATTTCACCTATACATTGGGTTCAGAGCAAAAGGATTCGCTTTACGCGCTTACATCGGAATGGATACTGCTCTATTTTTACGAACCGACGTGCGAAGACTGCCGCTTACTCACCGAACAAATAGCCGGATCGGAAATCCTGAATCGTCTCTTTGCCGAGAAAAAGTTGCAGGTACTGGCCATCTATCCGGACAATGACCGGGAGCTTTGGAAAAACCATGCTTCCCACCTGCCGGAGCAGTGGATCAACGGGTATGACGAACATTTGTCGATCATCCCCGGAAGCAACTATCTGTTCCGTTCATTACCGGCACTTTATCTGCTGGATAAAGAGAAGTACATCCGTTTGCGGGAAACAACACTCGAAGTCATTGAAAATGCAATGCGAAGAATAAAATGAAGGAGGAATCAAACAATGGATAAGAAGATCAGATTAATCGTGCAGGGATTGACGAACAGTCAGGTCCAGTCGGGGGCTTATGCGTTGATTTTGTCGGAGAACGGGCCGCGCCGCCTGCCCGTCATCGTCGGTGTTTCGGAGGCGCAATCGATCGCGATTGCGTTGGAAGAGCTAACTCCTCCCCGTCCTTTGACACACGATTTGTTCGTCGGGGTGATACAGTCGTTTAAACTCTTTCTTTCGGAAGTATTCATCTATCGATTCGAGGAAGGAGTATTCTATTCGGAGCTTATCTTTTCGGACGGAACGAACGAAGTACGTATCGACTCGCGCACGTCGGACGCCGTAGCGATCGCCTTGCGGGTAAACTGCCCGATATACACGCTCGAATCGATCATGCAGCAATGCGGGGTGGTGATTGATGAAGGAACGATCGAAAACGAAGCGCCGGTATTATCGAAAGACCTGAATCCCGAAGAGATTCACGACCCGGAGAAACTGCGCGAATGGCTCAATATGCTGCAACGCGGTGAGCTTGAAGAGCGGATGCAGAAAGCCATCGGCGAAGAGAAATACGAGTCGGCCAAGATTTACCGGGACGAACTGAACCGCCGTGATCATTTCGGCGATATACAATAAACGATACACCTTATATAGACAGTTCACGCATGCAGCTTTTCTACGCTCCCGACATTGCGACGAATCCGCTCTTACCCGAAGAGGAATCGAGGCATTGCACGAAAGTACTGCGTCTGACAGTGGATGACACGTTGATGCTGACCGACGGCAAAGGGGCGTTTTACCGGGCTGTGATTGCCGAACCCCATCCGAAATATTGTCGGGTAACGGTTGTAGAACACCTGCCGCAGGCGCCGTTATGGCCGTTCCGGATACATCTGGCCGTAGCGCCGACGAAGAATATCGACCGTATGGAATGGTTTCTCGAAAAAGCGACCGAAGTAGGCATCGATACCGTGACATGCCTCAACTGTCGCTTCTCGGAACGTCGGGAGGTAAAGACCGAGCGGTTAGAGAAAATCCTCGTTTCGGCCATGAAGCAATCGCAGAAAGCACGCCTGCCTCAGCTTATCGGAATGAGCGACTTTAGCGATTTCGTCGCCCGTCCGTTTGAAGGACGAAAAATAATTGCGCATTGCCACACTCCGGATTTGCCTTTGATTCGTTCCGTCTACCGTCCGGGCGAAGATGCGCTGATACTGATCGGCCCCGAAGGAGATTTCAGCAAGGAAGAAGTGGAGCTGGCCGAAGCGCATGGCTTCACAGGTGTTTCATTGGGAAAAAGCCGCCTGCGCACCGAGACAGCCGCCTTCACCGCCTGCCATACCCTCCATGTCCTAAATCAGTAAGAGGCAATCTTCCGCACGAACAAACACGCTTATGGCGCACGTTTTTTAGCGCCCCCAAATGCGTTGAATCGATTATTTCCACTATCTTTGTCTCTTGGCAGCAGACCGGTCTGTCGCTTATTCTTTTGGGGATGAGAGGAAAGTCCGGGCAACACAGGGCGCCATCCTTCCTAACGGGAAGCTGTCTGCGAGGGCAGAGTAACGTAGCAGAAAAGAACCGCCGCGCCGTAAGGCGAGGTAAGGGTGAAAAGGTGAGGTAAGAGCTTACCGCTCCCGTCGGAATACGGGAGGTCCGTACGTCTGATGGGTTGTAAGGTCATGTATACCGACGATAGAGGGCGGCTCGTCCGATGTCGGGGGGTAGACCGCAAAGAGTTTGCCGGCGACGGTAAGCCAAGATAAATGACAGACGCTTCGTCTTTCTTTTCGGGGTGACGGAGTACAGAACCCGGCTTACAGGTCGGCTGCCTTTTTTTACGATAAACAACACATCAGCATAACGATGCCGGATAATAAGACGACTAAAAAATCGCTCATCACGCGAATTAGCGAGGGAATTTCATCATTGATTCGCTTCGTCACCTACGATATTTGGAGGGTAGCTGACAACGAAATGAGCGGGTTACGCCGATCCTATATTTACGTGGCCAAGACCGTGATTCTGGCCGTGCGCGGCTTCAGAAGCGAGAATTTGCAGACACGCGCCTCAGCACTGACATACAGCACGCTATTGGCCCTTGTTCCGTTATTGGCCGTCATTGTCGGCATAGCAAGCGGATTCGGCTTTCGCGACACCGTGCGAAAAGGGCTGTACGACTTCTTCCCCAGCCAATCGTTTCAAATCGATAAGGCACTCAATTTTGCCGAAAATTACCTCTCCATGGCCAAAGGAGGCTTGTTTATCGGAGTAGGACTTATTCTCCTCTTTTACACCGTCATCAGTCTGATTTCGACGATCGAACGTACCTTTAACAACATCTGGCAGATACAAAAAGACCGCCCGTGGCATCGCAAGGTAAGCGACTATATGGCGATGTTTGTCATCCTACCCGTACTGATGACCTGCTCAAGCGGACTCTCGATCTTCATTTCAACGATCCGAAACTCTTACCTTAACGAATTTATTTTCCTGACCCCGATTGCCGACCTGACGCTCAGCCTGTTGCCTTACGTAATCATCAGTCTGTTCTTCACGCTGCTCTATATCTTCGTTCCCAATACGAAGGTACGCTTTCTCAATGCGTTGGTGGCCGGGACCATCATTGGATGTGTCTTTCAGATTTTCCAGAATTTCTACATCAGCGGACAGATCTGGGTAAGCAAATATAACGCTATCTACGGAAGCTTTGCCGCCCTTCCTTTACTCATGCTATGGCTGCAAGTGTCGTGGTTGATCTGCCTGTTCGGCGCCGAGATCGTTTATGCCTCACAGAACGTGAAAAAATTCAGCTTCGAACGCGACAGCAAAAATATCAGTCGACGGTATCACGACTTTTTGGCTATCCTTATCGCTACGCTAATCGTAAAACGCTTCGAACAAGGAGAAAAGCCCTACACGGCCGACGAGCTTTCGGAGTCATACCGCATACCTATCCGCCTCACTACAAGAATCCTTTGTTTACTTACCGAGTTAGGCATTCTGATTGAAGTCAATTACGAAGACGACGAGCGTATTGTTCATTATCAACCGGCTTTCGACATTCATCAGATTAGCGTAGGACTCTTGCTGCGAAAAATCGATGAGCACGGATCGGAAAACTTCAAGATTGATACGAACGAAACGTTCGGAAAAGAATGGCATACCTTTCTCGATAAACGACAAGAACTTTACCTGCCCAACAAGGACATTCTGCTGAAAGATTTATAACCATCGTTATCTTTAGCCGTATGAACGATTCTATCTGTCGGAGTAAAAACATACCGATCCTGAAAAATCCATGTCTTACATTAGAGAAACGACACCATCCTCCAAAGGATAAGTTTATTCATCAAACAGAGATTGATTTGCTTGCTCCGTATTTTTAAAATCTGGTGTCTCTTTTCAGCTAAAAAACCTCTATCTTTGCGGTCTGATTCAGGTTTAGCAAACAGATTACATACATCAATGAAAGTATTGAAATTCGGTGGCACATCGGTCGGTTCGACGGAAAGTATCCGCAGTGTCAAAAAGATTGTCGAAGCCATTGAAGAGCCGGTTATTGTTGTCGTTTCCGCATTGGGCGGGATCACCGACAAACTCCTGAAAACCTCTGAGCTCGCGTCGAAAGGGGATCCGGCCTATCAGCAGGAATTAGCCGAAATCGTTGCACGTCATCGCAACATCATCGAAAGCGTTGTGCCGAAAGCTGCACAGGAAAAGGTAGAGAATCTGGTAATGGAGACGCTCGACGAGCTGGAGAATATTTTCCGAGGCGTCTTTCTAATCAAAGATTTATCTCCTAAAACGTCGGACACGATCGTTAGCTACGGCGAACGGCTTTCGTCGTTGATCATCGCTCATATCATCAAGGACGCCAAGCTATATGACTCGCGTCAATTTATCAAGACCGTCAAGCAATTCAACAAGCATATCGTCGATTTCGAACAGACAAACCAACGGGTCAACGAAACGTTCCAATCGCTTCCGCAGGTGGCTCTTGTACCCGGATTCATTTCATCGAGCTGCGAAAACGACGAAGTGACAAACCTCGGTCGTGGTGGATCCGACTATACGGCAGCCATTCTGGCTGCGGCGCTGAATGCATCGATCCTGGAGATCTGGACAGACGTCGACGGATTCATGACTGCCGACCCACGCGTCATCGACTCCGCATACGTCATCGACCGTCTCTCATTCACCGAAGCGATGGAGCTTTGCCACTTCGGTGCCAAAGTTATTTATCCGCCAACGATTTATCCCGTACTCCGCAAAAATATTCCGATCCGTATACGCAACACCTTCAACCCTGAAGCTCCGGGTACGTATATCTCAAAAGAGTCGCACGCCGACAAGCAGAAGAGCATGATCAAAGGCATCTCGTCGATCAACGACACCTGCCTGATCACCGTACAGGGACTGGGTATGGTAGGAGTCATCGGAGTTAACCGACGTATCTTCAAGGCACTGGCACAAAACGGAATCAGTGTGTTCATGGTCTCGCAAGCCAGTTCGGAAAACAACACGACATTTGCCGTGAAAAATGAGGATGCCGAGCTGGCTGTACGTGTACTCGACGATGAGTTCGCACTGGAACGTTCACAGGGCGAAATGAATCCGACGATTGCTCAGAAAGGACTGGCGACAGTGGCCATTGTAGGTGAAAACATGAGGCATACACCCGGAGTGGCCGGCAAACTGTTCGGTACGCTCGGAAGTGCGGGTATCAGTGTCATAGCCTGTGCGCAGGGAGCTTCCGAAACGAACATCTCATTCGTCATCAAACTTGAGTCGTTACGTAAGGCGTTGAACTCCATCCATGATTCGTTCTTCCTTTCGGAATACAAGGTACTTAACCTCTTCCTCGTCGGTATCGGAACGGTAGGTAGCCACTTGTTGGAACAGATTCAACGGCAGCAACCTGAGCTGATGAAGCAAAACAGACTAAAAATCAATGTGGTCGGCATCTCCAATTCCAAACGTATGTTGCTGAATCGCGAAGGGTTGGATCTGACAATGTGCATTAAAGAGCTAAAGACAAAGGGTACCCCCTCCTCGCCCGAAGCATTGTACGATGAGATTATCCGGATGAATATTTTCAACTCCGTCTTTGTCGATTGCACCTCGAGCGAGAAAATCACAGCGCTTTACGAAAAGCTGCTGGACAATAACATCTCCGTCGTGGCAGCCAACAAGCTCGCGGCCTCCTCTCAACAGAAAATTTACCAACTGCTGAAAGATACCGCTCGCAAACGCAATGTAAAATACCTTTTCGAAACGAACGTAGGTGCGGGCCTGCCCATCATCAACACGATGAACAATTTGATCAACAGCGGCGACCACATCCTCCGGTTAGAAGCTGTCGTTTCAGGTACCCTGAACTTCATCTTCAACACGGTCAGCGAAGACATATCGCTGAGCCAGGCGATCCGTATGGCCGTAGACGCCGGGTATGCCGAACCCGATCCACGCACCGACCTGAGCGGCAAGGACGTGATCCGTAAATTAGTGATTCTCGCACGTGAAGCCGGCTACAAGATCGAACAGAAGGAAGTAAAAATAACCTCCTTCATTCCCGAAGCATATTTCAACGATACGGTGGAGTATTTCTGGGAACATATTCCGGAACTGGATGCCGCCTTCGAAGAAAAACGCAAGAAAATCGCTGCCGAGAACAAACGGATGCGCTTCGTTGCCAGCATGAAAGAAGGGGCTTGCGAAGTCGGACTGAAGGAGGTAGACAGTCACCATCCGTTTTACGAACTCGAAGGCAGCAACAACATCATCATGATTTCGACCGAACGCTATCATGATTATCCGATGATCATCAAAGGATACGGAGCCGGAGCGGCCGTAACGGCTGCCGGCGTGTTTGCCGACATCATCTCCATCGCGAACATCCGCTGAGGCAAAATGAAGTATCTCGTTGTCCTCGCAGACGGTATGGCAGATGAGCCGATAGCCGAATTGGGACATCGCACGCCGTTGCAATATGCGCGAACGCCTTATATGGACCGGCTTGCAGCATCGGGAGTGACCGGACGCCTGCGTACAGTTCCCGATGGCTTTGAGCCGGGCAGCGAGGTAGCCAATCTGTCCATATTGGGCTACAGCCTCCCGGCTGTCTACGAAGGACGCGGCGCGCTCGAAGCGGCCGGTATGGGAATACGATTGCAACCGGACGAACTGGCCATGCGGTGTAACCTGCTCTGCGTGCAGGAAGAACGGCTGAAAAGTTATTCGGCAGGAGACCTCGCCGACGAAGAAACCGAACAGCTCATCACCTTTCTTAACGACGAGCTGGGCGATGAAAACATCCGGTTTTATCGCGGCCTGTCATACCGGCATCTGCTGGTCATCAAAAAGGGCGACAAACGGATCGACTGTACACCTCCCCATAACATCCTCTCGCTTCCGTTTCGCCCGGCTTTGGTCAGGGCTCAAACACCCGAAGCCGGCTCAACAGCCGTCCTTCTCAACAAACTGATTTGGAAATCGCAAGATATACTGCCGGATCATCCGGTCAACCGCCGACGGATCAACGAAGAGAAAGAGCCGGCCAACAGCATCTGGCCATGGTCACCGGGATATCGCCCAGTCATGCAGACATTCAAACAGCTGTATGGCATCGGAAAAAGCGCCGTCATCTCGGCCGTCGATGTGATTCGCGGTATCGGAGCTTATGCCGGCATGGACGTGATAAGCGTCGAAGGAGCTACCGGCAAACATGACACGAACTACGAAGGCAAAGCACAAGCAGCTATCCGAGCCTTGCAAACGCACGACTTCGTATATCTGCATATCGAAGCGAGCGATGAGGCCGGACACGCAGGTGATGCAGCACTGAAAGTCCGTACCATCGAAGACTTGGATTCCCGGATTATCAAGCCTTTATTCGAAGCGCTGAGTCAATGGGATGTTCCCGTCACGGTCGCGGTACTGCCTGACCACCCTACCCCATGCGCTCTGCGTACACACACCGACACGCCCGTTCCTTTTCTGATCTACCGTCCCGGAATAACACTCGACAGGGTAACCCGCTACGATGAATTTTCCGTGCAGCATGGAAAATACCCGTTGCTCAATGGCAACGAGTTCATGAAAGAAGTATTGAAGTAAAAAATGCGCCGGTTCGTTTATCCCGGATTCCGTGATAGAAGAAATAAGAATGACTTTAATTCAGGCCTTCAGCCCTCCGAACAAGGTCCGGATGTCGATACCCCACCCTTGCGGGATGGGGCTGAAATAATTCGGGCTTTCAGCCCTTTCGGACAATGGTCAATGGTTATGCGTGGTACACGCCGAATCATGTACCCGGCAAATAACCATTAACCATTGATAATTAACAATTGAAAAACAGCCCTGAAAGGGCGAAATAATTCAGCCCAATGCGAAGCGTTGGGAAAAAGGCATCGCATCTCGGCGGAGGGCTGTAAGCCTGAATGAATATTGATTTAGATCCCCCTTTGTCATTCCGAACACCTCCTCTTGTCATTCCGAACACAGTGAGGAATCTCGCGGGGAAAAGGAGGAGATTCATCGCTTCGCTCTGAATGACAAAAGACCGAACGCAGAGGAACATCCCCCCAGCCCCCCTTCAAAGGGGGGAAGAGCGAAGCGAAGGGGGATGTTACCCCTTCAAAGGGGGAAGAGCGGAAGCGAAGCGTTGGGGAAAAGCAATATCCCCGTTGGGAGGGCTGTAAGCCTGACGTAACCATTGTCGTACATTCGCACATCCATTATTAATGGTAAACGCCGAAAAGTGTATCGCGTAATTTGGGTTTAATTCAGGCCTTCAGCCCTCCGAACAAGGTCCGGATGTCGATACCCCACCCTTGCGGGATGGGGCTGAAATAATTCGGGCTTTCAGCCCTTTCGGACAATGGTCAATGGTTATGCGTGGTACACGCCGAATCATGTACCCGGCAAATAACCATTAACCATTGATAATTAACCATTGAAAAACAGCCCTGAAAGGGCGAAATAATTCAGCCCAATGCGAAGCGTTGGGGAAAAAGCAATATCCCCGTTGGGAGGGCTGTAAGCCTGACATAACCATTGTCGTACATTCGTACGTCCATTATTAATGGTAAACGCCGAAAAGTGTATCGCGTAATTTGGGTTTATTTGTCTTTCTTTCCTTTTTTCCACAACTGCCAGCTATTGATCATATTTTGCCACAGGATATACCCCGAAGGTGCGATCGCCGTCAGCGGATGCAGATACGTCTGTGCCATCCAGACAGCAAGGATCGTATTCTTCTGTCCGAGCCCCTGCCCCGACGACACCGGATCGCCATAATAACGGCCGATACGACGACCGAGTATAAATTGCAACACACATAAAACGAGCGACACACCCAGCAAACCGTATTCCGTTTGATAGTCGACATTATCCTGATTCAGCATAAACTGAACGGTGATACCCGTCACTACAGTCAGGGCAACAGCCCAGAGATAGAAGGTCATACGCGGCATACTCAGCAAAAGACGGTGTACCCGAGGCGTCCATTTCCGAACGGCCAACGCCACAAACAGGGGGAGAATAAGCAGCGGGAGGACTTTCCGGCAGATAAACCATACCGACTGCATAAACGTCATCTCATCGCCATGTACGCCGGTCAAGGTGAAATAGACGGGGGCAGCGACGGCCACAGCCATGTTGCAGAACAGCAGATAAGCCGTCAGGAAGCCGACATTGCCGCCGAGCATACCTGTAATCACGGCCGCCGCTGTCGCCGTAGGTACCAGCATGCAGAGCATCGCTCCCTGCGCCACGACAGCGTCGAACGGACGCAGTATCCAGTAAACGGCCGCACTCCCGACCAACTGAATCACCAACAGCCAGAGGTGTGCCGGATGGAAGCGAATATCCTTCAGCGAGATTTTACAGAACGTGAGCAGCAGCATCGTAAAAATCAGGTAAGGAGTCAAAAAAGAAAGGCGGCTGACCCATTGATGAGCCAGCACGCCTGTAATCATTGCGATCGGAAGCATCCAATCTTTTACGAATTTCAACACTTCGGTTATCGTTTATGGTTCGTTTCCGATTCGGGAACTTACGTTACCGGATGGGAATATACTGCACGAACGCCTCGATAGCCTCATACGAAGCCAGACCAAGTTGTTTGTACAGCTCGGCTGTCGCACGGTTACGGTCTTCGGCGCGTTGCCAGAAGAGACGTTCGTCATCGCCAAGGAACGGTGCGCTTTCAGCCTGCGACTGATGCTTGAGAATCGCGTTCCGTTTGTAACGCAACTCTTCCGGACTGATCGGCACGGCCATCTCGATATGGTCCATCTCCCATTCCGCCCATGCCCCGCGATACATCCATATACGGCAATCCTTCATCCACTTCTGATCTTTCACCTCATCGATCGCGGCCAACGCAGCGTCGAGACACACCTTATGCGTTCCGTGCGGGTCGGCCAGGTCGCCGGCGACAAAAATCTGATTCGGCTTCACTTCGAGCAAGAGTTTCTTAATGATCTCCACATCTTTCTCGCTGATGGGGTTCTTCTTCACCAGACCCGTTTCGTAGAAGGGCAGATCGAGGAAATGTACATGCTCGTCCTTGACTCCCGAATAACGACATCCGTGACGCGCTTCTTCACGACGGATCGTCCCCTTCATAAACAGCACATCGGGACTTTCGGGCTTACCGTCTTCTTTCTTGTCGTAACGCAGATACTGTATGATCTCTTCCGCTTTTTTCCGGATCGTCTTATCTTTCGGCGAATATTTATCACATACATCGCACAGATATTCGCAATACCGGATCACTTCCTCATCGCCTACGGCAATGTTGCCCGATGTCTGATAAGCCACATGCACGTCATGATGCTGGTCGCACAGACGACGCAACGTTCCGCCCATCGAGATCACATCGTCATCGGGATGCGGGCTGAAGAGGATCACTCGCTTGGGATACGGCTCGGCACGTTCGGGACGGTTCGAATCGTCGGCATTCGGCTTTCCGCCCGGCCATCCGGTGATGGTATGCTGAATATCGTTGAATATTTTGATGTTCACATTGTAGGCCGACCCGTAGAGCGCCAGCAGCTCGCCAAGCCCGTGTTCACTGTAATCCTTGTTGGTAAGTTTGAGAATCGGTTTATTCGTCAACTGACAGAGCCAAACGATGGCGCGACGAATCAGTTTGTTGTCCCATTCGCAGGTCGTCACGAGCCACGGATGACTGATACGTGTCAAGTCACAAGCCGACGAGAGATCGATGACCGCTTTGGCATTCGCATGATGCTGGAGGCAGGTAGCGGGCAAAGCATCCGTGACCGGATTTTCGATCGTTTTGCGGATAATATTGGCTTTATTTTCGCCCCACGAGATCAGCACGACCTTTTTCGCATCCATAATCGTACCGAGTCCCATCGTAATCACGCCCGCGGGCACGTTTTCGATAGAGCTGAACAACTGTGCCGATTCCTTGCGCGACGTGTCGTCCATCAGCACCAAATGCGTGCGTGAGGCAACCGACGTACCGGCACTGTTTAGACCGACCGTGCCTCCCTGTCCGATACCAAGCAGCATATAATCAATGCCTCCGCATTCGTTGATCTTCTGCTCATAGCTCTGACAGAACTCATAGATATCGTTTTTGTTCATAAAGCCATCCGGGCTGTAGATGTTCTTTTTCGGAATATCCACATGATTCAGGAATACTTCCTGCAACTGATGCAAGTTGCTGTTCGCCGCATTCGTCAGCGGATAAAATTCGTAAAGCAAAAAAACGATCACATTCTTAAAGCTCAGCTGTTCCTCTTTATGCATCTGAATGAGGTGTTGAAAAAGCGTGTGCGGCGAACGTCCGCCCGGTATAGCCATAACGAACTTCTTCTTAGCCTTTTGCTTTTCTCTGATCTCGTCGGCGATTTCTTTAGCCAGCGCTGCCGAACCTTCATCCATCGTCGCGTAGATATGGGTCCGTATCTTCTCGAAACGTGTCAGCAAACTGTACTCGTAAGCATTTTCCGGATGGTAGTATCTTTCCGGTATACGCGTCAACGTAATTTGTGAACTTAAATTATTTCTCATTATAATTATTATATTTGATTTTTTTCCGCACAAAGGTACGAAAAATATCGTCTCATGCGCCCTTCAAAAACAATTTGCAGCGAACAATGTGTTTTAGCATCATGTACACGATAAAAATGCACAAGAAATTCCGTATCGAGGACGACTAACGCTGTTCCGCTCCTACTGCGGATCAACATCGGCATGCAGAATAACCTGACGGAACGACGGTGTCTGCTGCATCGCCGCATGAGCGGCTTCGAGCGTGTGACGCACGTCTTTCACGGCAACCGAAAGCGGTATCTTCAACATAATTCGGCGCACAAACAACGTCTGAACACGACCTATCGGCGGTACGAAGGGGCCGACAACGTTCGTCCCCAAATCGCTCCGTAACTGCTCGCCGTACATGGCCGCGAACCGGTCCAGTGTCGATTCGTTCTTCGCCCGCATGATGACCGTGATCAGGCGGCAATAAGGCGGATAGCAGTATTGCTTACGCTCGGTCAGTTGTGAGAGTGCCATCCCGTCGTAGTCGAAAGTCTGTACCATGCGCAGTAGCGGATGTTGAGGTTGTGACGTCTGAATGATAACCGTTCCCTGTCCGGTACGCCGCCCTGCGCGTCCGCTCACCTGCATCATCAGCTGAAAAGCCCGCTCATGAGCGCGGAAATCCGGAAAGTTCATCAGGCTGTCGGCGTTCAGCACCCCAACCACGCTGACGTTCCCGAAGTCCAATCCTTTCGAGAGCATCTGCGTTCCGATCAGAATCTGTGTCTTCCCCTCTTCAAAATCGGTCAGGATACGCTCGTAGGCACGACGAGTACGAGCATTGTCGAGGTCGAGACGCGCTGTGGCGGCGTCAGGGAATAAGGTGGCGATCTCCTCTTCGATCTTCTCCGTGCCGAAGCCTACCATCTTGACCTCGGCGCTCGCACACGAGGGACAACGCGACGTCACAGGTTGCGAATAACCGCAATAATGGCAAACTTGCCGATGACGGCTGCGATGATACGTGAGCGTCACGTCGCAGTTCACGCAGTGCGGCACATAACCGCACGCCTTGCATTCCAGTATCGGAGCGAAACCGCGCCGGTTCTGAAACAAAATCACCTGCCGTCCGTGCGTCAGCGCCTCGTCGATTTTTTCGCGCAGCAACGGAGAGAACAGCGTCTCCTTCATGATTTTTTTGCGTCGCAATGTTTTCACGTCGACGATATGAATTTGCGGGATTAACGTTGGACCATAACGTTCACGCAGCGTGACCAGCCCGTATTTTCCCGTCTTCGCATTATAAAACGAATCGAGCGAAGGCGTAGCCGAGCCGAGCAGTGTGCGGGCGTCGTGCATCGAGGCCAGCATAATGGCCGCATTGCGTGCATGATAGCGAGGCGCCGGGTCCTGCTGCTTATACGACGGCTCCTGCTCCTCGTCCACAATGACCAGCCCCAGAGCGGAAAACGGCAGAAACAGCGACGAACGTACTCCCACTACCGCCAACGGCTCGTCGGCCTCAAGCAGCTTATTCCACACCTCCACCCGTTCCGCGTCAGAGAGCCCGGAATGATACACCAGCAGACGTTGGCCTAACACCCGCGCCAACCGTTCGGTGATCTGTGTCGTAACGGCAATCTCCGGCAACAGATACAAGACCTGCCGCCCCTCCCACAACGTCGCAAGGATCAGATGCAGATAGATTTCCGTTTTTCCGCACGACGGCGCTCCGTGCAACAGGCAAACGGCTTTCGTCGCGAACGTCTCGTTGATCGAGGTAAATGCCGCTTGCTGTGCCGCGCTCAGCGGACAGGGCGGATGCAGAGCCAACGTAAGATGTAACCGGCTGATCTCCTTCCGATACGCCTCGATCACCCCACGCCGCAACAGCCCGTTCAGCGCCGACGGATCGGCACCGGCTGTTTTCAGCAACGCTTTTCGGGAGATTTCGGGTGTGCCTTCTCCCCGAAAAGGTTTCGTTTCGTCGAGGAAAGAGAGTAACAGCTTTTCCTGTTTCGGTGCTCGCCTCAACGATTCAAACACTGAGACGAGATCCGCTTCTTTCTCATACAGGGAAGACAGACGCAGGTAGATTTCCGTCTTGGGCACGAAGCCGCGTTTAAGCTCTTCGCGAACGGTTACGGCTCCCTGCTTCACAAGTTGCGTCAACGCGGGAATCAGGTTGTGCAGGCCGGTTTTCTTCTCAATCTCTGCCACTGTTTGCGGCTTTCCCTCTCCCGCCAACGCATCGAGTAGCGTTTGCAACTTGGGCGACAGGGGACGGGAAGCCTCAAAATCGTCACAAAGCGAAACGACGGTCTCGCTTCCGAGTTTCAGGCCGGAAGGAACAGCCGCTTTATACACATCGCCCAACGTACAAAGGTAATACGAGGCCATCCATTCCCAGAAATGCAATTGACACTCGTGAAGGACAGGCGCTTCATCGAGCACGGTAAAAACGGATTTGACCGCATACAAATCGTCGGGAGGACGCTCGTGCACCTCCCTTACGATAGCCGTATAGTAGCGTTTAGCCCCGAACGGAACAATCACCCTGCCGTTGGGCAACACCTGCGATGCCATACCTTCGGGGATCGCATACGTGTATGTCTGTGCCAAAGGCAAGGGCAAGATAACCTCCACATATTTCATACGTTCTCCGGGAGAGTAATCTTCCTTTAGAAGAATACGGCAGCCGAGATCATCCACGTGTGCGGCTTGCCGATATAAGAGATGATATCGTTATCGACCTTGTATGTCTTATAATTGTCGGTCAACCCGAGACTGTACGTCAGTCCCACCTGTACGATATCGAACACCTCGGCACCAGCCGTAAAGTTCAACCCTGCGGCAAAACTCTGGGCCTTCAATTGATCCGTCACTCTTCCGGGTATGTTTCTGAGCTTGTCGCCCGACACGCGGAACGAAGCATACGGACCGGCCGCCACGTAAGGTTTGACAAGCGGTAACATAATCTTGTACTTCAGATTGACGGGCACATCGATATAATCGTTCCGGTATCCTTTATCATTCAATCCGAATCCTTTCTGACTGTACACCACCGCGGCATCGACCCCCAGGCCGGCTACGGGAATCATCAACTCGATCATCGGGCCGATATGAAATCCGGTGATATTCTCCGAATCGATCACATCCCGATTAAACTTCACCGAGGCAATATTTACTCCGCCCTTCACGCCGAAACGCAACTGTGCCTGCATAGCCGGTGCTGCCAATAATACAGCAACGAATAAAAACCATTTCAATTTTTTCATCATCATAATCTCCTATCATTAATATTTATACTCGATGGCAAAGGTATTACAATCCATTCAATAAACAAACCCAATGCTTCATCTCCCCTTTTTCCCCCTTCAAAGGGGGGGAATGCAAGGCTGATTACTGAGAACTGAATGCTGTAAAAGCCCTGAAAGGGCGTAATAATTCAGCCCAATGCGAAGCGTTGGGGAAAAAGCAATATCCCCGTTGGGAGGGCTGAAAGCCTGACGTAATTCAATTGTTAATTGTCAGTTGTTAATTGTTATGCGTGGTACACGCGGTATCCGAACGCAGAGGAACATCCCCCCAGCAGCCCCCCTTCAAAGGGGGAATGCGGAAGCGCAGCGTTGGGGGAACAGGCGAACGCCTTTGGCGTTCGTCCATGGGCCTCGGGTGGTGAGCCGACGGAGCAGCGAGCAGGGCGATAGAAAATCAGGCTGTCCGAGCCAAGCGAGTTACCTGATTTTCCGACCTGAAAGCGTCGCGAAGGCGTGCGAAGCGCACGAAGACGAAGCCTTGACTTTTTGGTTACTTTTGGGTCAAGCCAAAAGTGACAGAAAAGAGATTCATCGCTTCGCTCTGAATGACAAATGACCGACCGCAGATGAACATCCCCCCAGCCCCCCCCTTCAAAGGGGGGGGGAAGAGCGGAGCGAAGGGGGGGATGTAATCCTTTCAAAGAGGGAATTTGCAGAGCTGAATGCTGATAACTGACAGCCCTCAACAACTAAACATCTAAACCAATCAACATGTAAACAGAAAGATGATTTTATTCCCGCTTCAATCTTAGCGTTGCAAAGGGATTTTTTGTATGATAACAGGTATGCAACCATTCCAATAGCTCGGCAATCCGTGTGGGCACTTCTAACAAATAATCACTACCTTTACCCTTGTCTTTGAAAAACGGATAACTCATTTTACAATGCAACGGTACATTTTCAGCCCCCCCCTTTTTGAGTTCGAACTCAAAGACCTCGCCGAGATAACGCACAAGAAATTGCAACTTTCGGGTGTACCTCATCGCATCGATTTTTATCAGATTTTCCGTTTCGAGGACGGCAAAATCGTAGAGCATTGGGACAACCTCCAAGAGACCCCCAAACAGTCCAACCCAAGCGGTCGCACGATGACCGACGGAACTACTGAAATCAAAGACCTCGACAAGACCGAACAAAATAAGGTTTTAGTGCGTAATTTCGTGGAAGATATTTTGGTAAACGGTCGAATGGAGAAACTCGCAGGTTACTTCGACGGCGACAACTACATTCAGCACAACCCGCAGATACCCGACCAACTTTCTGGATTGGGAGCTACTTTGGAAGCTTTGGCAAAATAGGGTATCTTTATGAAATACGATACTATCCAAAAAGTATTGGGCGAAGGTAACTTTGTGCTGACCCTCAGCGAAGGGCATTTCGGTAATGCTCATAATACTTTCTACGACCTTTTCAGGGTCAAAAACGGAAAAATTGCAGAACACTGGGACGTAATAGAACCTACTTTGGTTAAACATTATGATTTACGAAATGAGCAACAATAATTTGTCCTTTATTCTTAAAACGCTTCTTGATGAACGTGCGAACTACGCCGATATAGCAATTCCTGATTTACAGAACGAGCAACGATAATTGATGCGTTCTCTACTGAACGTGCGACCTCCTTTGCCCGTGAGCGATGCGTTTTGTACCGCACAGGATGCCGAGTTGTTGGTACAACGAGCCGAAAAGGGTATTGTGCATCGCAACGAAACGCAGATTTCGGATATCGACAAGCGTTTGCGGCTTTGGCAGGGCGACATTACACGACTTGAAGTTGATGCTATCGTAAATGCTGCCAACAGCAGTCTGTTGGGGTGTTTTATTCCGCACCACTAATGTATCGACAACGCCATTCACTCGGCAGCCGGCGTACAACTTCGCTTGGAGTGCCACCGTCTGATGCAGGAGCAAGGTAGCGAAGAGCTAACAAACAGTGCCAAAATGACGAAGGGGTACAACCTGCCTGCACGGTACGTGATACACACCGTGGGACCGATTATTCAAGCACCACGCCCAACCCCTGTGCAGGAACAGGAGCTGGCAAACTGCTATCGCTCTTGTTTGAAGATTGCCCCGTATGTGGTGGCAGTATGGCGGTAAACGTTCGCAAAGATGCGTTTTTCGTACAGGACGAGCAATGGGATATACAGGCAGAATATTACGAATCGTTTGTAAGCCAAGCTATTCGTTGTAAATTGCTACTGCTTGAGTTTGGTGTGGGCTACAATACCCCAACCATTATTCGCCTACCTTTTGAACAAATTGCACAGGCAAATCCCGCCTCGTTGCTGGTTCGCTTCAACCGCGACAACCCCGAAACCTACGTACTGAAATCACATATTCCTATTACAGAGAATATTGCAAAGGTCGTTGGCGATTTGCTCGCTTACAGAGAAACCACAACGAGTATTTGAAATTACTGTCCGATAAAATGTGTACCTTAAGAAATCCAGCGTCAATTGGGACATAATCGTTATCATCCTATTTGGCATATGGTTCACAAACTTCGCGAGGCCATGGGTAAAAGAGATGATGAATATGTCCTTGCAGGTTGTATAGAGTTGGATGAGGGTTATTTTTCCACAGAGATGAGTCAAGAGGAAAAAGATAAACCCTTGAAGCGTGGACGTGGCAGTCAAAAGAAAAGCAAAGTTTTAGTTATGGCAGAAAGTGAAATGGTTGAATTTCCGAAAACCGGTCAGAAACCACGAAGAGTCGGCTATTTGAAAATGAAAGTAATCGATGACTTGAAAAAAGAGACCATTAATGCAGCGGTTCAGCAGTTAGCTTCCGGAGCTAATCAAATCGACACGGATCATTCTACCTCTTATGTAGAATTGAAAGATTTTGTACCTAGAGACACCACTCTCAGGTTATCCCCAAAGAGAAAGTGGGCGAGGTCTTACCCTAGGTTCATATCGCCATCAGCAATGCCAAGAGACAGTTGATAAATACGTTCCATGACATCAAACCCGAATTCTTACAAAATTACTTAGATGAATTCTGTTACAAGTTTAATCGCCGATATTTGGGAGAAGCTCTCTTTGGAAGATTGCTCGTAGCTTGTGTAAGCTATAGAAATGAGTTTAGGTATAAGTACAGATAATCATATTAAGGATAATCAAAAATTTTTATCGGACAACTATAAAAAAAGCATTATCTTTGCGATGCTGTCAAAGTCGGCAAGCATGCAAGTAATGAGAATTTTCTGGGTCGTATTAGGTAGTGTCAGTCTGGCATTGGGGGTTATCGGGATATTTGTTCCGTTGTTACCGACTACGCCTTTTCTCTTACTTTCGGCGGCGACCTATTTCAGAGGGTCCCCCCGCCTTTACCATTGGTTGCTTCATCATAAATATTTCGGAAGTTATATCCGTAACCTTCGCGAAGAGCGTGCCATTCCGCTACGCGCAAAGATTCTCTCCATTACGGTGATGTGGCTTACGATCGGCCACTGTGTTCTGCTGATGGGTATTCCCGTTTGGTTGCGGATTGTCCTGACAGCCATCGCTGTCGGCGTTACCATTCATATTCTTTCGTATAAAACACTAAAACATTAATTTTTTATGACACCGTTTCTGAAATTCATCATCACAGGAAGCGCTTTATGTCTTTGCCACATCACCCGCGCACAAGACACACCTCAACAAAAAGGTTTACAGACTATCAACCGCGCAACTGCCGAGGCACATATTGGTTTTCTGGCAGATGATGCGCTGCGCGGGCGCGAAGCCGGAAGTCAGGAAGGCCGTGTAGCCGGCGTGTATCTGGCCTCTTATCTTCAAACATTGGGACTAAAACCTCTGTTCGACTCATATTACCAGCCCTTCGAGGTTTATCGCGCCGAACGTCAACAGAAAAAACCTTTTCAGGTGCATCCCGACTCCGTCGCGATGCTTCGCAAAGGGGTACATCAGAAACTTGCCATGCGCAATGTGCTTGCCCGGATTGAAGGTAAGCGTCGCGACGAAATCGTAATCATCGGCGCACATTACGATCATCTGGGTTACGATCCGCATTTGGACGGCGATCAGATTTATAACGGTGCAGACGATAACGCGTCGGGCGTTGCCGCGCTTTTACAGATAGCGCGCGCTTTTTTAGCTACCGGTGTACAACCGGAACGAACCGTCATTTTCGCGCTATGGGACGGCGAGGAAAAAGGATTGCTCGGCTCAGCCTATTTTACGCAGACCTTTACCGATCTGGGCAAGGTGAAAGGTTATTTGAATTTCGACATGATCGGGCGCAACACGAACGAAGCTGAGCCGGAACATGTCGTATATTTCTATACTGCCGCCCATCCCGTTTTTGGCGACTGGCTGAAAAACGATCTTATAACCTACGGATTGAAGCTCAAACCCGACTATCGTGCATGGGATAAACCTGTAGGAGGCAGCGATAATTCATCCTTTGCCAAACACGATATTCCTGTGATTTGGTACCATACCGACGGACATCCTGATTATCATCAGCCGTCTGACCATACGGAAAAAATCAATTGGGAAAAGACCGTCGAGATTACGAAAGCGGCTTTTCTCAATCTCTGGAACCTGGCCAACGAACGGATTTTTTAACACATCGCCCTTACAATCAAATCATTTCGTCTATTTTCTATACGTTACGTATCTAACTGACTTTTTTATTGTATTTTTGCACAATAAGAACAAAATAATGTAATCGTCATGAAATCATTTATTACACTCCATCCAACGAATCTGAATAAGATAGCGCAGGGCACTCAACAGGATAAAACCGTCCTCGCAAGACTGGCAAACCCGATATTTCGGAATATACATTTTACCTTGTCTGCTCTGGTTCTTTTTTTCATGCCCTTTTCTTCTCGGTTGATCGCTCAAACACCTGCCGAGTCGGATATGAGATTTCTGACCGAAGGACATGGAAAGGCTTTTTATCTTCATGTAGATGCAGCACCTGACGACGAAAATGAAATCGGCCAACATAGTTTATATATGAAAGATTTGGCTAACGGATCTTTTACACGGCTGTTTCAAACATCGCCCTACGGAAAAGAAGGATCCAAGCTAAAGATAAAAAAGGAAGGCATATATACGGATGGAGAGATTGAAATCATAGATGAAATTGTTCTCTTATCCGAATCGAAAATCTTAATTAGTGGATGCCCCGATGCTCGAAATATTTATTCGTATATATACGATTTGACAACAGGAAAAGCCGTTTTTCTTGACGTTTACAGCGGATATGTCGACACCGTCGAAGAAGATGGACGTCCCTTAATTAAGATGTCCACATACGCCTATCGCCCGAATGGCGGCGGACGCTATGGAATCTATGTTTATTTCGATATGGAAGGGAACAAAATCCGTAAAGAGGATGCACCTGAAGACGAAGACTATTAATCTATTATCACCATTAATACCTATAGACATGAAAACTTTCAAACATTACGCAAGCTGCCTTTTCGCAGCAGCATTCCTGATTACGGGATGTCAAAACAGCAACAGCACAAGTGCAACGGCCGAAACGACGACTGAAGCAGACTCTCTCGCGATCGGTAAGGATACAGGCAATCCGGTGATCCGCACCATTATGGAGCGTCGCAGCATCCGCAAGTATAAGCCGGAGTCTGTACCGCGCGAGAAGATGGACATCATCCTGCGCTGTGGCATCAATGCTCCCAGTGCCATGAACGGACAGCCGTGGGAAGTACGTGTTGTTGACAACCCTGAATTTATTGATGGCGTTACAAAGCTCTTCGTCGAATCTGCCAAGGATGACGAACGCATGTTGAAAATGGTGCAGGATCCTGGGTTTAAAAACATGTTCCGCAATGCTCCCGCCGTTATTTTTATCGCCGGAAAAGATGGCGAAGGAAAATTTGACTGCGGTTTGCTAAGCGAAAATATCATGTTGGCGGCTCATGCCATGGGTTTAGGCACCTGTTGTCTCGGTAGTCCGATAGGTTTTATGAAAAGCGATCTTGCCACCGACTACAGGAAACGTCTCGACTTTTCTGAGGGCTACGAGCTTTATTACGCTATTGCGATCGGCTATCCCGACGAATCCCCCGAAGCCAAACCGCGCGATGCTTCCAAAGTCCGCTATGTAGAATAAAGACTTGCACCATGCAATGAACGGCCCCTCCGACCCTTCAATGAATCAGGTTGGGCCGTTTTTTTCGATGACATAAGACTATGCCTTCTCCTGATAAAGGTAACGCTTGATGCTCTGCTTGGGCGTCTTCTCAAAAACTTCGTTTCGCAATTCCAATTCTTCCACCTTACTGTATTTCGGAATACGCTCATTGAGTACTGTCAGATTTTCTTTCATCAAGACATTAAGCTCTCCTTCCGTCAGCCCGTTTTTCGCCATCAATTCACGGTCGGGGTAGATCAGAGCAACTAACTTATCGCCACGATGCACAATAAGAGACTCACCCACATAGGGCAGATTATTTAAAATATTTTCAATCTCTTCGGGATAAATATTCTGTCCGTTCGAACTGAGAATCATCGTCTTGCTTCGTCCTCTGAGAAAGAGAAATCCGTCTTTGTCTATCGTACCGAGGTCGCCCGTAAGCATCCATCCGTCGGCAGCCATTACTTCGGATGTGGCAGCCGGGTTTTTATAGTAACCCAGCATGACGTTCGTGCCGCGCACCATGATCTCGCCCGCTACCCGTTCAGGATCGGGCGAATCGATCTTCACTTCCATTCGGTCAACAATCTGCCCGACGGAACCTTCCTTATACGTATCCCATTGCTCGTACGAAATCAGCGGGCCGCACTCTGTCATACCGTATCCGACCGTGTACCGGAACCCGATGAGGCGAAGAAACGCTTCTACCTCCTTATTGATCGCCGCCCCTCCAATCACTACTTCAGTAAATTCGCTTCCGAAAGCGGCGTTCAGTTGAGCAAGAATTTTCCGATGGATCATCTGTTTCACAATCGGCAACTTACATAGAAATTTCATCTTAGGATGCTCAAGCATCGGAAAGATTTTATTCCGTACAATCTTTTCGATAATCAGTGGCACGGCGATAATCAATCGCGGCTTAACCGCCGCGAAACTGTCGATAATAATCTTCGGGCTCGGTACGCGTGGCAGGAAATGGATATGGCAGCCTTTATTGATGCCGTTCAGGATTTCAAAAGCCAAACCGTACATGTGCGCCATAGGAAGCATACATACGAAATGATCGCCCGAATACACAAAAGGCAGATGGTCTGCCGCATATTTCGTGTTGCTCCATAAACTGCGGTAAGGCAACATGACCCCCTTGGAAAATCCGGTTGTACCCGACGTATAATTAAGCACCGCCAATTCTTCCGGCTTTTCCATATAGAAGCGTATTTCTTCGAGTGAAAATGCGGGATGCTGTCTGTGAAAAATGTCCTTAACCTGTTCACGCACCTTCACCAGTTCCGGTCGTTTGCTGCGAATCACCGACCAGTCCTCAAGTGACAAAATCAACTCGACCTCTGCGATGGCCTGTTCGTTAAGTACTTCCCAATTTTGTTTGGCGGCGAGCAAAACCTTGGACTCCGAATGATTGACGATATGATGGACGTTTTCAGGCTTGAAATCATGCAAGATAGGAGTAGCGACCGCACCGTACGAAAGGATGCCGAAAAAACTGATCACCCACCGCGATGAGTTACGTCCAAGGAGGGCCACTCTGTCGCCCTTACGAATGCCGGCTTGTTCCAACAAGATATGCAGCTGATAAATCTCGGCGGCAATGTCTTTGTAGTAAAATGTTTCACCTTGGTAATCGGTCAATGCGGGTAATTCCCAATGTGCCTTGAGGCTGTCTTCGATAAGTCCTAAAAAACGATTCTCCATGTCTGTGTTTTTAAATTTATTCTATTTTATTTAGCTATACAAACTTACATAAAAAAAAACGAGTTTTTTTATACGCCTTCGGATAAAAATCAAGCCGCCAACTGTTCTATAGATAATTAAGGTGCTCAAAGGCACGATTGTTTCACTTTTAAAAATTATCATTATGAGAACAGTCAGCGGTCTCGATGTCCACAAAGATAGCATCTTTATGTGCATTTTGGACGAACAAGGCAAAAAAAGAGAAGAAAAATTTGGTGTGACAACCCGTGAAATAAAGCGGCTGTCATCTGTAATGCACACTCATTACGTGAGAGAGGTATGTATGGAAAGTACCGGGATTTATTGGATACCGATTTGGCGATTGCTTGAAAACGACTTCGCTCTTCTTTTGGTAAACCCTCAGTTCCTTAAACAACTACCCGGACGTAAGAGCGATGTGTCCTGAGAAAAGTTGACAGTTGTTTTGTTCTTATCGTTTCTTTTTTCTTTCATGATTTACGCCACTTTTGATGCATGTACTTGTTCTGGGGTAAGCAAATTCAAAGCCCAATGCGGACGTTTGTTGTTATAAATTTCCACCGAAGAACGGACGGCTTTGAGTGCCTGAAGATAATCATGAAAGGTATTGTCCAGATAAAACTCATCCTTTAAGATGCCGTTCACACGCTCGGCCGTACTGTTCTCGTAACAGTGGTTCTCCTCGGTCATACTGATCTGCACGTTAGCCTTTTGAAGCATACGCACATAGTCCGTGCTGCAATACTGAATGCCCCGGTCGGAATGATGCGTCAACGGCAGGGCTTTGTCTTTCCTGCTACCGAGAGCCATTCGCAAGGCTTCCATCGCCCCTTCGATGGCAAGGCTGCGGCTCAACGACCAGCCTACAATCTTACGCGAATACAGGTCTGTTATCAAGAACAGATAAACAAAGCCTTTCAACGTACGAAGATAGGTAATATCGCTCACCCACACCTGATTCGAACGGGTTACCTGCATGTCTCGCACCTGATTCGTCCATTTGTAAAATCGATGGTAAGACTGCGTAGTGCGCGTGTAGCTGCGCTTAGGAACCACCAGCAGATCGTTATCCCGCAGGATGTCAAAGAACTTGTCTCGTCCGATAGAGCCCACCTGACGTAAGTCGCCCCCCAGAAGATGATACAACTTCTTGCCTCCCAAACGCGGCATCTGACGACGAACTTTTTGAACCATATCCACTACGATGCCTGTTTTCAATACACTCTTAACCATCTGACTATTGCTCTTGTAATAGGCTTGACGGCTGATGCCGAAGTAAAGACAAAGACGGCTCACGGCTTCTTCCTCCTGAAGTAGACTGATAACTCGTGTTCGTACTTTTTTTTAAGTCCAGGTTGAACATCTCGTCGGCTACCTCAATGACTTTCTCCGAACATTTGTGATTCAGCACAAGCTCGGCGTAAGCCTCTTTCAAGGCTTTATTCTCTGACCGAAGACGCTTTAATTCATCTAATTCATCTCTTGTTTCCACTCGTACTACTTTGTTTAATAAATATGAATGTCCATATATATGCCTAAAATTAATTATATATTACTGATATACAGAAATTTATTTCTTTCTCCGATCCATACATACAAATTATTGTTATTAAATCGTTTAATGGAGCTTTTAGGTACAAACACGGATATTCATTTTAATAAATGATGTTTACCCAATTTCTTAAGCCATGCCTAGATGGTTTGACCTCCGCCGATACCATATTTATGACGGCAATCCTCGATGCTTAAGCCATTTTTCTCGATCTCTTCTACTACTTGTAATTTAAAACAAGTACTGTACCGAATTACTTTTTTCCTCTTTTTGTCATTTTGTCCTAATTTTTTACGTGAGTTCGGGATAAGAAAAGTCTTATAAAAGTTGGTAATCACAGGATTATTTTGTATCTTTAATCTTGAAAAATAACAAATTACAAAAATACACCCATATGATTACCAAGGATAAAATTACGGAAATATTTTGCATTCTTGATGAGTTTAGCAAGAATTTTGATGCGGAAATGCAACATCATTCGCTTCCTACCGGTTCCCCAAAGGCTCGCAGACGTCGTAAAGCCTCACTTAGTGACAGTGAAATTATGACTATTTTGCTGGTGTTTCATTTCGGAACCTTTGCTAATTTCAAACATTATTATTTGCATTTCATCAAAGTGCATTTGCGCTCCGAGTTCCCTTCGGCTGTGTCGTACAATCGCTTTGTGGAGCTTGAAAGCCGCGTGTTCTTCAAACTCATGCTCTTTCTTAAACTCTATGCCTTTGGAAGATGTACGGGCATCAGCTTTGTGGACAGCACGATGATTCCTGTCTGCCATAATTTGAGGCGTTATGCCAATAAAGTATTCAAAGGTATAGCCACGAACGGAAAAGGTACCATGGGATGGTGTCACGGATTTAAACTTCATTTCGTATGCAATGATCGTGGAGAGTTTATTACGTTTTGTCTTACAGGCGCTAACGTGGATGACAGAAACCCGAAAGTCTGGCAGGTTTTGGCTAAAGAACTATACGGAAAACTCTTTGCAGATAAGGGATATATCTCCCCTAAACTCTTTGAAAGCCTGTTTGATGACGGCATCCATCTTGTAACCGGAATCAAGGCAAATATGAAGAACAGACTTATGCCCTTGTGGGACAGGATCATGTTAAGGAAAAGATACATCATAGAATGCATCAATGATATGCTGAAAAACACAGGCAAACTTGTACACTCAAGGCATCGATCAATCAATAACTTCATCATGAATCTAGTCTCTGCTATAGCTGCATACTGTTTTTACGACAATAAACCTGAAGTCATTTATGGATACACCATACAACAAACCAAACAGATGGTCTTATTTTAATAAACATTATCCCGAACTCACGTAATTTTTTCTGTCAACCTTTTCTCAGGACAGGACATGCCGACACCGGTTGAACGAGAAGGTCTGAGCCGTTACAACGGTTTCGGCGGCCTCGCGTGCATTCTCAAGCCGGTCGATACGCTTGCCGACCGTACCCGTTGGGTCAAATCCGAACTGGAACTCTTCCCGATAGTGGCTAATCTCAAAAATATTATCCACCAAAACACGAACAGAGAGCAAGGATTTAAACCTTTTATGGAATAGAATTATATTAAGTTTATTATAATTTTTTTTTCCCGTTGTTTTATTCTCTAATAAATAAAGCTGTTTAAGATTTACAGCTATCATTTTAAAATGACCTAATTTATTCGAATAAAAACACCCTTGATAACCAAATAGTCCCCCGCTGGCAAATGTTCTTATTGCTCCTTTTAGAATTCTTTTGTCAACACGTTGAATTTTATATTCTTCAATATTAAATACAACTTTTCCGATTATTCTGTTTATGATGATATAATTGTTTTTTTAATTATTGATAGTGGATAGGATATGAAAAGAAATAAATTCAATAAAGTGAGGATTATAGAAACAAGAAGAATTTTTTTGAAGGCAAAAAAACTATACACTGTGAATAATAAAACGGATAAAGTTGTAATTATTACAAATTTCGACGGATTGATTCTTTTTTTCATTTTCATCTATGGTTTAGATTTCTTTTTATAGTTTCCGATAAAAAGACTAGCGATTTATTATAGTCTTTTTCTTCCAATCCTATTTGAGAGAAAGTTTTTCGAAGCATTATTTCTACATCTTGATACTTATCCAACGTAGTGTCATAAGTTAGAGATTGGTTTAAATATAAATTTATAGCCTTATCTTCTAAAAATTTTGTCAAATAAAAATCTTCCTCAGATAATTTTCTCTGCTCTACAATATTATTGTCATTTGCTGCTTCAGCACCAACTGTTTTTACGGCAAAATGTACCCAAAAAGCGACTTCTACGACAGCTACAGTTGCAACAGCAAAATAAATAGCTAAAGCAATAGCGCATATCGGGGAAAGCTCTGCATCAATGTCAATCGCTGAACGCATATCGGATACCATTTTCATATTCCTAAAATCTTCTGATTCCAATAATGTATTTAACTTTTTTATAGAATTGGATTGTAAAAGACCTTTATTTTTTAATATTTCTAAGAATAATTTGAAATCTTGCCTATTTATTGCATTCAGAATATCATCACTACCAAGAGCAAACAATAAGTGGTTCCCCAATGTCCATTCGTTACAATTCTTGTTCGTAGCCCCCTATCTGTTGCGTACTTAATACATCTAGCTAATCTTTGAATTCCGATTAAAGTGCATTCGCCTCCGGTAAATACAACTGTTTTAAGAGATGGGAATTCCCTTACGGATAAGTCTATGTAATATATTATATCCTCATATGTCATTTTCTTACTTTTTACCGGAGAGCAGTTGAAACAACAATTAGGACAAGCACTTGTACACTGATAGGTAACTATCAATGATAGTGTGTGAGGTTGAATGAGCTTTATGTTTAAATCTAAGAAAGCCATTTTATCTACACAGTTTTTAAGATGCAAATTATAATTCACAAATAATATTTTTGCAAATGTATAAAATTTAATCGTTATTAAATGCTATATAAAAATAAATAATATCAATCTGCAATTCGGCCCCATCGGCTTGCTGTATGCCCAACTTGCGAAAATAAGCGCTCTATATCGACTTACGCGACACCTACCACCGCCTTTATGATTACGAAACGACCCGGGAGATCGAAGACAAAGAAACCCGAAACCGCCTGAATACCCTGTACGACCGTTTCGTCGGCGCTTACGGACATCTCAACGCCCGTAAAAACGCCGAACTCCTGCGTATGGATACCGGCAGCTCCGACATCTTCTTCCTGGAGCGAAGCCGGGACGGGCAGTATATCAAAGCCGACATCTTCGACCATCCGACGGCTTTCAGCCAAACGGCGCTCCGGACGGCGGAGACTCCGTTGGAGGCCTTATCCGCTTCGCTGAACAAATACGGAGAAGTCCGTCTCGCTTACATGGCCTCTCTTTTGCCGGAACAGGAAGAAGACGAGATTGTCGCTGCGCTCGAAGGTCGTATATACTATCATCCCATAGAACGAGGTTATCAGATCGCCGACCGGTTTATCTCCGGGAATGTCATCGAAAAAGCGGAAGAAATCGAACAGTGGGTATTACAGCATGGAGAGAACGAAGCTGTCAAGAAAAGCCTTTCGGCCCTGAAGGCAGCGATTCCGACACCCATTCCGTTTGCCGATCTGGACTTCAATTTCGGAGAACGCTGGATTCCCTCCGGCATTTATGCCCGATTCGCATCGGAACTCTTCGAAACCGAGGTTCATATCGGATACAGCGCACCGGCCGACGAGTACACGGTCAAAGCTCCGACGAAGAATCTGAAAATATCTCATACTTATGCGGTCAAAGGCGAGTTCAAAACCTACGACGGAATCAATCTGATGAAACATGCGCTTCACAATACCATTCCCGATATCAGCAAGTCGAAAACGGTTCTTGACCAAGAAACCGGAAAAGAGAAGCAGATCAAAGTACGGGACGGGGATGCCATCCAGCAGGCCAATACAAAGATCGAAGAGATGCGGGAGCAGTTCAGCGCATGGCTTGTCCGGCAGCCCGACACTTTCAAGGAAAAGCTTGCCGACCGCTACAACCGGCTGTTCAACTGTTTCGTAAGACCGCAGTACGACGGCAGCCATCAGACCTTTCCGGGTCTGGACGTAAAGGCATTGGGATTCGACGATTTGTACAAGAGCCAGAAAGATGCCGTATGGATGCTCAAGATGAACGGTGGCGGCATCTGCGACCATGAAGTGGGAGCCGGCAAAACGATGATCATGTGTACAGCCGCTTACGAGATGAAACGGCTCGGTCTGGCGAACAAACCGATGATTATCGGACTAAAGGCCAATGTGTACGATATTGCCGCCACATTCAGCAAAGCCTATCCCAATGCACGTATTCTCTATCCCGGCAAAAACGACTTTACCGTCCGAAACAGGGCAAGGATTTTCAGCGATATCAGAAACAACGACTGGGATTGCATCATCCTGACCCACGAACAGTTCGGGGCCATTCCCCAATCGCTCGAAATACAGGAGGGGATTTTTCAAAAAGAACTCGACTCGGTGGAAGAGAATCTGGAAGTGCTCCGTCAGCAGGGACGGGAAATTTCCGGACGAATGCTGAAAGGGTTGGAAATCCGGAAAAAGAATCTGGAGGCCAAACTCACCCGGATTGCCGACGACATCGCCGAACGGAAGGACGATACGATCGATTTCAAACGGATGGGAATCGACCACCTTTTTGTGGACGAAAGCCACAAATTCAAGAACCTGACTTTTACGACCCGTCACGACCGGATAGCGGGGCTGGGCAACAGCGAAGGCAGTCAGCGTGCCCTGAACCTGCTCTTTGCCATCCGCACCATTCAGGAACGCACGGGCAAGGATTTAGGGGCGACCTTCCTTTCGGGAACGACCATTTCCAACAGTCTGACCGAGCTGTATCTGCTGTTCAAATACCTGAGACCGCAAGCGCTCGAAAAGCAGGGAATCGGAACGTTCGACGCATGGGCAGCCGTCTTTGCCAGGAAAAGCACCGACTATGAATTTTCGGTGACCAACGAGATTATCCAGAAGGAGCGATTCCGCACCTTTATCAAAGTCCCCGAATTGGGAGCGTTCTACGCCGAAATCTGCGATTTCCGCACGGCGAAGGACATCGGGATCGACCGTCCGGAAAAGCATGAAATTCTGCATCACATTCCGCCGACGCCCGAGCAGGAAGCCTTTATCCAAAAGCTGATGGAATTTGCCCGTACGGGTAATGCCGAGCTATTGGGTCGGGAGAAACTCTCCGATCGGGAAGAAAAGGCGAAGATGCTTATCGCTACCGACTATGCCCGAAAGATGTCGCTCGACATGCGGATGATCTCTCCTTCTTACGAAGACCATATCGACAACAAGGCTTCGCACTGCGCCCGACTGATCCACGATTATTACCGGAAATATGAACGGGAGAAAGGTACCCAGTTCGTTTTCTCGGATTTGGGCACGTACAAGCCCGACGAGTGGAACGTTTACAGCGAAATCAAACGAAAACTGACCGATGATTACGGCATCCCTGCGTCGGAAATCCGTTTCATTCAGGAATGCAAAACGGAGGCTGCCAAGAAAGCGATGATCGCGGGCATGAATGCCGGCAGCATACGTGTCCTGTTCGGCTCCACCGAAATGCTCGGAACGGGCGTCAATGCCCAGCAGAGGGCTGTGGCGGTGCATCATCTTGATACGCCCTGGGTGCCCAGTGCTCTGGAGCAACGGGATGGCAGGGCAATCCGCAAAGGCAATGAAGTAGCCAGGTTCCATGCCGGCAACAAGGTCGATGTCATCATCTACGCCGTGGAAAAGTCGCTCGACAGCTACAAGTTCAATCTGTTGCACAACAAGCAGCTTTTCATCAATCAGCTGAAGACAAACTCCCTCGGAAGTCGAAGTATCGACGAAGGTGGCATGGACGAAGCAACAGGCATGAACTTTTCCGAATATGTAGCCGTGCTATCCGGTAATACCGACCTGTTGGAGAAAGCCCGGTTGGATAAGAAGGTGATGGCGATGGAGAGCGAGCGAAAGAACTTTCTTTACGAAAGAGACACGGCCCGTTCGCAACTGGCGAAACTTCAGGGCGCAGTCGAGTTTCATGAGAAGAAGATCGCCGAAGCCGGGAAAGACCGGACGGTTTTCGAGGAGCGGGTAAAGAAAAACGAAGACGGGACATACCAAAACCCGATACGGATCGATGGAGTGGAAGACGGCAGGGATATCAAAACGATCGCCCGCAGGCTGAAAGAGTACGAAGAGAAAGCCCGGACAGGCGGTGAGCACATGCCGATCGGCGAATTATACGGCTTTCAGTTATCCGTCAAGAGCGAAGCCTCCATGAAAGAGAGTTTCGACTTCGTGGATAACCGGTTCTTTGTGAAGGGTTGTGGCAGCATCTATTATACTTACAACAACGGACATTTGGCTGAAGACCCCAAACTGGCCTGCATGAACTTTCTGAATGCCTTGGAGAAGATTCCCAGAGTTGTCGAGAGTCACCGGAAAGAACTGGCTGCGACACAAGCCAAGATACCGACGTTCGAAACGATGGTTTCTGCCGTATGGAAGAAAGAGGAGGAATTGCAGGAGTTGAAGAGACAGGCCGCGGAGCTGGATCGCAAGATCGCCCTTTCGCTCAAAAAAGAGGACAACAGCGAATTGAAACCGGAAGAAACGGTCGCTCCCGATGCGACAATCGCAGTCGATGCGCCCTTACGGGAGGAGCTAAAAAGGGAACGGTCTTCCGAGCGGAGTCATACCGATTGGAAAGAAATACGGGAGGATGAAAAAATCAAACCCTGCATAAAATCCGGAAGGTGGTGAGAAGAGCTTAGAAATTAAAAATCAGCCTGCTGTTTTCATATATATGAGTCAACTCTACATTGGATTATTCAACACGGACGATTTTTTTATGCTGTATTTTTTGCATCTCTTAAAATCTTTCTTACTTTTGCACCTGTAAACCGACCGCTCGGTCTTGTTTGCAGCAAAGGATAATGATATGAACGCAACAAAGAACTTTATTTTAGAAAAGTCGTTCGGCCTTTTTCTTCAAAAAGGCTATAATGGTGTTTCAATCAGAAATATCCAAGAAGAAACCTGCTTATCAAAAGGGGCCATCTATCATCATTTCCAAGGCAAGGAAGAAATCTTTGCCAAAGCAATGGATTTGTTCTTTTTTCCGGCTCTCAGAAGTTTTCATTATTCTGATGATGAAACAAACACTCCATTGAAAAATGCACTTAATGAAGCTATTGAACATAGAAAAGGACATATTGATAAATTGCGGGAAATGACCGATTTCAAAGTTGATGACTTTTATTTTTTCAAGCTGGCCTTTCAGGTAGAAGAATTTTATCCGGATTTTAAGAGCAAAGTTGAAAATACATTTTCAGAAGAAGAAAATGAATGGAGAGAAGTGCTGCAAATGGCTGTTCAAAAGGGAGAAATCCGTAAAAATACGGATATTGATTTAACACTGTCTCTTCTTATGCTTATCCCACGAGGATTGGGATTGAGCATGGCATTTTCTTCCGGTATTTCGACCGACTCACTGAAGGAGATCTATGAAAAATTTTATCGGACATTAAAAGAATAATTTTTTTACCCCAACACAAACCGAGCGGTCGGTATCTTACAAAGGATATGGAAAAAAGAAGGATACAAATAGTCTATTATTCGCAATCGGGTTCTTTGAAATACTTGATAGAAGAATCGATGCGTCCTTATCTGGGAGATTACGTCCTTATCTGGAATCCCATTCATTGTGCGAAACCATTTCCTTTTCCTTGGAACAGGAGGCGTTTTTTTAGTGTCTTCTGCGACTCTGTTTTACATAAAGGATGCCGGATTGTATGCGACGAAATCGAAATAAAGATTGAGAAAGGTGATATGATTTTACTTGGTTTTCAGCCGTGGTTCCTTCATCTTTCATTACCCATACAGTCTTTTATAAACTCTACGCAGTTCGGTCGGATCGTGAAAGATAGAGAAGTTATTCTCTTTACCTGCTATCGCAATACCGGAGCCATGGCAAGGAAACAAATGGCGGCGCATGTAGAAAGCCGTGGCGGGCATATAGTTGCCGAGCTGGAAATCTCGGATCAATCTAAAGAGCGGTCAAGCGCTTTCCGATTTGTCAGATGGTTCTTTACAGGAAAGAATGACCCGTTTAGAAACATGGAAAAGCAGCAGGAAAAAGTTTGGAATGTTTTAGATGAAGTATTGCATAAGTCGAACCGAATCAGAATTCAATATCAAGAAAAACAACTTCTGAAAGAACAATATATACTTGGGAAATTTCAAAGATGGGCACATTTTATTCAGCCTGCAGACAAAATATATCGCTTTCGTTTATTGCTGTTTCAAATATGGATTTTAATGGCATTGATATTTGTTTCACCAATCATGAACCGTATAATCAAATCAAAAAAAACAAAGAACAGTTATGAATGAAGTCTTTATTACAAGAACATCTTCTTTCCTTCCTAACGAAGCCGTTGAGAATGACAACATGGAACAAATCCTGGGGATGGTCGGTGGTCATCCTTCCAGAGTCCGCAGTATCATTCTCCGTCAAAACGGGATTAAGAAACGCTATTATTCTCTTGACAGAGAGGGAAAGATTGTTTACACAAACGCAGAATTGACCGCTATTGCCGTAAACAAGTTATTCGATCAGGCTATTTCGTTTAAGGACATAGGTTTATTAGCCTGCGGAACGTCGCTTCCGGATCAACTTTTCCCATCACATGCCGTTATGACACATGGTCTTTTGGGGAATAAGCCGATAGATCTGCTTTCTCCTTCGGGTGTCTGTTGTGCGGGTATGCATGCTTTCAAACATGCTTATTTATCCGTGCTTTCCGGCATGTCTCAGAATGCCGTATCGACAGGCTCGGAACTGGTCTCGCCTGTACTTCGTGCCGATAATTTTGAAGAAGAATATAAAATGTTGAGTCTGGTCGAAGAAAAGCCGATTATTGCTTTTGAGAAAGACTTTCTCCGTTGGATGTTATCGGACGGTGCCGGAGCATTCTTATTCGAAAACAGATGCAGAGGAGATTTGTCTTTGAGAATCGATTGGCTCGAATCCATCTCTTACGCAAATGAACTGGAGGTCTGCATGTATGCAGGAGCCATTTTCGAGAACGAACGTTTCAAAAGCTGGAAAGAAGCCGATCCCCTGGAATGGGGACGAGAATCTTACTTCGCTGTTAAACAGGATACGAGACTTCTCGGAGCCCATGTCATAGAAAAAGGAGTCGACTTCGTTTGCGAGAATCTTTGCAAACATGATATCGGCTTCAATGAAATAGACTACGTGCTTCCCCATATATCCTCAATGTACTTTTTCGATAAGCTGAAAAAAGGCTTTGAGATGAAAGGTTATCCGGTGGCGGATGGACAGTGGTTCCTCAATTTGCCTTATGTGGGAAATGTCGGGTCGGCTTCTATTTATTTAATGCTCGACGAATTATTCCATTCGGGTAAACTCAAGCAAGGGCACCGGGTTTTACTTATCGTACCCGAAAGTAGTCGATTCTCCTATTCAGTGGCGTTACTCACAGTTGTATAAGTAAATTTCAAATTATATCGTATATGAACCGTATTGCAGAATTTATCGTCAAAAAACGTCTTGCCATCATTACGGCCGGCGTAGCAGTTACGTTGATACTCGGCTATTTTTCGACCAAGCTGACCATCAACTCCAATTTTATGTCCTACTTACCCGATGATGATCGGAAAGTTATGCTGTTTGAGCGAACGGACAGCTTATATGCCACAGGAAATATCATCGTAATCGGGATGAGCAATACGGAAAATACCATTATAACGCCAGAAGGAATATCGGTTATACGGCAGGTTACCGACTCCATTTCCGAAATAGAAGGAGTGGAGAAGGTAACCGGCCTGACCAATGTAATCGATATCAGGCATCGTAACGACGGAGTGGAAATAGGACGATTGATGGATGAAGAGATAATTCCCGACTCTTTACCCTCCTTACAGTCGTATATTTTGAATAAAGAGATGTATCGTGGCCGACTGTTGTCGGAAGACGGTCGAAGCACGGCAATCATTGTTTTTGTCGAAACAGCTGCCGACAAGGAAAAAGCAGCCCGGGAGGTAAATGACCTGCTTGATGAAGTCAGGCGATCGCATCCCGAATTAACTGTTTATTGCGACGGTTTGCCGATGCAGCAACAAAGCCTTACGGAATCGACGAAAAAGGATCTGATCCGGCTTGTTCCCCTTGTCTGCTTGCTGATTGCTCTTATTCTCGCATCGACACTGCATTCGTTGCGAGGCATATTCCTTCCGCTGCTTTCCGTGGCGATGGGCAGCATTTGGAGTATGGGGGCGATGGGACTGTTCCATGTTCAACTTTCTCCCATATCCGGTTCGATTCCGGTTGTCCTTTTTGCCGTAGGATCGGCTTACACAATACATGTTCTGAACTTTTTCAAATTGCTTGAAAACGGCGAAAATCATAAGGGAATCGTCGTAAGGGGAATAACGATTATAGGGGTTCCCGTAATGCTGGCCGGACTGACGACCATTGTCGGTTTCCTTTCATTTATTCCGGGGACATACCTGAGCATCATTCGTGATTTCGGTATTTTTATGGCATTGGGTACATTCTTTTGCCTGCTTTTGTCACTTACCTTTATTCCGGCTGTCGAGTCCTATCTTCCACCCTTGAAACATCAGGAGAAAAAACAGAAGAAACACGTTCTTTCCGGTGTTTTGCAATGGCTTGCCGGAGTTTCCATACATCGCAACAAAATGGTTCTTTACTGTGCCGGTGGCTTGATTCTTCTGATGGGAGCCGGCCTTTTCCGACTAAAAAGTAATATTGACGTACTCTATTATTTCCCCGAAAAGCATCCGTTAAGACAATCCGCAGCCTTTCTCAACCGGGAATTCGGAGGAACCCTCCCTGTTCAGATCAAGGTGACTGCTGACCTGAGACGTTCCGAAACGCTGGCAGCCATGCAAGATTTCGAAGATTTCCTTTCCAGACTTCCGCATGTGCATAATCCGCAATCGGTAACAGAGCTTATCAAAGAAATGAATCAGGCTATGGGGGAAGGCAAGCAAATACCCGACACACAAGAGAAAATACAAAACCTCTGGTTCCTGCTCGAAGGAGAACCCGTAATGGAGCAGCTCTGCAATACCGACAAAAGTGAAGGCATGATCCATGCTACCATGTGTAATGCACCGACCGGAGATTATCATGCGGTAAGCCGGAAAATCGACGAATATGCCGCCGCACATTCATCCGGTACGGTGCAATTCGAAACAACCGGATTGCCTTCCATCTATTCGAATTTTGACTATAATTTGATGCAGAATCTCTTCTGGAGTCTGCTGTTAGCCTGCATATTGGTATTTATCTGTATGACATTTCTGGTCAAATCGCTTAAAAGCGCCCTTGTCGGATTTGTACCGCTTATGAGTGCCATCCTTTTCATCTTCGGACTGATGGGCTATCTCGGCATCGCCCTTAATCTGGCGACTGTGCTGATTGCCGGAGTTGCCGTAGGGATTGGGGTAGACTATTCCATCCACTTTATTTCCGGTTACCGGAATGCGCTCGTATCGGGGAAAGAGTGCAATGAAGCTGTCATCCAAACACTTCAGACTTCCGGAAAGGGCATCCTGTTCAATGTAACGGCTGTTGCATTCGGATTTTTGGTTTTGGTGTTTGCAGACCTCGTACCATTGAAAGAGTTCGGTCTGATCATGTTTGCCACCATGTTCGTATCCGGCTTGGCGGCAACTCTCCTCCTGCCTTCGATAATTCTATGTTTTCATATCAATCTTAATAAAACTCAGAAACAATGAAAAAATTATCTTTCTTCTTCATGGCTGCCTTTCTGCTTTCGTATTCGGCAGCATCGGCTCAAAATGCTACAACCATTTTAGAAAAAGCAGACAGTGTGCTGAATGCACCTAAAGATGTGACAGCAACCAGTACGATGACAATCACTGCCAAAAACGGCAGTCGGAGTGTCCGCACCATGCAGGTCTTTCAGAAAGGAACCGACAAACGGTTGGTTCGGTTCCTCTCGCCTGCAGATCAGAAGGGCATCGCTTTTCTCTCGCTCCCCAACGACAATCAGATTCTTTATTTGCCGGCTTTCGGAAAAACGCGTCGGATAGCTTCGCACGTAAAGAACACCCGTTTTGCCGGAACGGATTACACCTATGAAGATTTGGAGGCCAAACGTTATGCCGATAAGTGGGATGCAGAACTGAAAAGTCGGTCAGCCGGCGAATACACATTGTCGCTTACACCGAAAAAGGGGGTCAAGACAGATTATGCCAAGATGGATATCCGGATAAAAGCGGATACCTATTTCCCCGTGGAAGTTGTTTTCTACAACAAGAAAGGAGTGGCTTCCAAACGGATGACCGTCTCGGAAATCTCCAATCACAAAGGTTTTCTTATTGCCAAAACATCTGAAATGAAAGACCTTTCAGGAGGCAGTTCGACACAAACGCATCTTCAGCATGTGGAACTGAATACAGGCTTAAAAGACGATGTTTTCACCGAACGGAATCTGATGAAATAAACCATTGAACCATGAGATTTCTTCTGTTTATCCTGATGGCATGTCTGACGATATTTGCCAAGGTGCACGCTCAAACCGTCGAAGATAAACCTTTCGAGCTGAATGGCAGTCTGCAACTCGATGACCGTATCCGCCTGAAAAGCGGAGGGCTTGACTGGCAGGAATACCGGATGAGCCTGCAACCCGTGTATAAGGTAAACGATAAGGCACGGCTCCATGCCGATATTTGGATTCGCAAACTTATCACAGCTTCACCTTTCGACCAACCGGTCGAGAATGTACAGCTTCGAGAGGCATACGTCGATTTATACGGCTTTTTAAGTGAGCATATCGATGTCCGTATCGGCCGACAGCGCATTGCCTGGGGAACGGCCGACCGGCTCAACCCTTCGGATAATATCAACCCTTGGGAGCTGGAGGACTTTTGGGATTTCGGACGGCATACACCTACCAATAGTCTTCTTGCCAAATACTATTGGAATGGGTTCACACTTACGGCTGTATTCACGCCCCGGTTTTCTCCATCCTTACTTCCCGACCAAAGTTGGAAAGCAGCGTTTATGCCTGAAGTTCCCGATCGCTGGCAAATTCCGTTACCAGACGGGACGATGACGGATATATTGCTTCAGCCTCTTTCTGTTTCCCGGATGGAAAATCTGCCCGAACGGAAACTGAAAGCATCGACTTATGCTGTCAAAATAGCCCGGGATATACGCAATTATACCGTTTCGTTCGGATGGTTGCGCCAATATGCACCGATTCCGGTATTGACCCGTTTATCCGTTCAAGGGAAAATAACGAGCCTGCCCACTTCCCCTGATATGCCTGTTCCGATGAATACGACTGTCGATGCAATGCTCTCATACTCGTTGCGCAACGTCGTGAGTGCCGATTTTTCCGGTTCCCTCGGAAGTGTGGGCGTATGGGGAGAGGCGGCTTTATTTATTCCTGAAAAAACGATACTCACGCGTTCGGTCTCTATAGAAAGTCCTATGGGAACATTTAATCCGGTTCTTCCCGACAGTACAATCTTTGACGGCAATCCGTATTTGAAATATACACTCGGATTCGATTACACTTTTCCGGCTAATATCTACCTGAATGTACAATACGTACATGGGTTCTTTCACGAGGAAGGGAGGAAGAGCCTGACCGACTGGCTGGCGTGGACATGCGAATGGAAATCGGCTGATGAAAAACTGAAATTATCATTGTTGAACGGAGCTTTTCAGGTTGCCGATTTCAATAACATCAAAGAAGGGTGCACATTGTTCTGGTTGCCGGAGCTTTCGTATAAGCCGGTCGACAATGTCGAACTCAAGGCCGGTGCACACTGCATCTTCGCCGGAAAAGATGCTCCGTTTTACCCCATAAGAAAAAACGGAGATGCATATCTGAAAGTGAAATACTCGTTTTAGGAACAATCATACCGAGAAGCAATATAAAATACTAACCCCTAAAAGAGTAAAAAGATGAAAAAGTTATCGTTACAGAGTATTGGACTATTTTTCGCTGCTGCTGTTCAGACGGTATTTCTGACAGGGTGCGAAAACCGGTTTGACTTGGAGGACATTCCGCAAGAAGCGGAAATCCGGACATGCTCGGCCGTAGGCGAGACGGATAACGGCAGAGAATACCTGGGCCGTAATTTTTACCTGACAAGTTCGGATGAAGTGGTTTCGGACAGTCGATCCGGAGCAGAAAGGAAAATGCTGGCCCGTACATTTAACATTCAGACCGGTTCTGTGGGGAGCAATTACTTAGGTGTACACGTCATGGCATGTTATACCGATAAGGATGGAACATTGCAGCAAATCGAAGTGTGGGTTAATGACGAATATGCCGGAGAGCTTGACATTCGTAAAGCCGAATGGGATTTTGTTACGCTCAAGGATGGAAAAACAGTCCGGCTGCGTCAAGGAGCCAACAAAATTACTTTCTTGTCCTCTTTGCCGTATTTTCCCGAAATAGACGCTATTCAAGTTGAATCGGCGCGGCAGGCACTCATAAAAGAAGATCCTCAGTATAATGCCTTTATCGCTCTATTGAAACAACAGCGGAATGCTTCGACGAGCAAGTTGGAGCAGGAAGAAATCATCCGGATGACATCGGAGAGCGACGACGGACTAAGTGCTTTTTCCCACTCTGTGGGCAGGTCAGCTTATGACCAGGGCTGGAACTGGCAAGTGACCCCACGCGAACTCAGTAATCCCGACGGAAATTACAGGCACCTGGTTTGTGTCCCGGTAACTTATACTTATCATCGCAAGCTGTCATTGAGCAGCGGAACGCATACATTTATGACCACTCCCATCGAAGGAGACAGCTATTACACCGTCGATCCGGTTATGTATTTATACAAAATCGATGATCCTCACAACTATACGTATTATAATGATGATGCCTCCGGGCTGGGACATCACGCCCAAATAACCGCAACATTACCTGCCGGAGAATACTATCTGGTTATCCGGGCATACAGCAGTTATTATGCCTCTACTACGACGGGAAGACAAGGCTTGGTCAATGTCTTCCAGGATGGTTATATCCTGAATTCACAATGTCCGATAGCCGGTTATTCCGTGGATGTCGATTCTCCGAACACGGGTATCATCAACTATTTTACAGCGTACACGACAGGTATAGCAGAGTTCTTTCTGGAAGAAAAAGGAAGCAAAAAAGTGAAATTCTTCGGCGAATCCTATTTCTACGTTCCCCCCATGGAACAGATGTGGTTCAACGATGCACGCGTGAGGTTGACGAAGCCATCGAGTCAGGCCCGATACAATATGATTATATCTTCCGTAGGTGCTTTCGGTGCTTATTACGGCAACTGCGACGTGTATGGTTCCTGCCAGCAGGTAATGTCCGGAGACTTGGTGCCAACAGTTTTCCCAACTTGATGGTAAACGATGGCATATACAGTAGCGGAGGAGAGACCAACGTATATAACTGCGCGTCATGGGCCGGAGGCTTAACATACGGCTGGACGTGGGGAGGCATCTATGAAAGCAATACAAGTCCCTATTTGGTTGGTCCTTATTACGGCGATCCTAACGTATGGAGCAGTTGGGACGCTTTCTTTGCCAACAACCCGCAACGATATGCCGGCGCGACTGTATACACACGTGAAAATGCCGATGCAACCAATGGAGAAGTAGCCGTATGGTCCTATAACGGAAACATAAGCGGAGTTACTCATTTCTCGTGCAGAGGTACAGCCAATGACCATCCGCACGGTTACGCATGGGAAAGCAAACCCGGAGCACTCAGAAGAATCTTTCACCCGCGCGATGCTCTTAGAGGTCAAGGCATGTATTCGTATGGTCAAGTGTTCGCTTATTATAGAGATGCTAATAAGCCGGCCGGTCCTTATCCCAATCCCGGTTTGAGGAAAAATTCTTCCCAATCCATTTCTTTCGAAGAATCGGTACGGAGAGGTTTGACGGTGATTGAAAAGGTGGAACTTACTCCGGTCGAAAAAGAAACGTTCACACGGAAAAGCAAAGAGAAAGGGTTGACTGCAAACAATCCCGAAATAAGAAAGCTGTATGAGGCCTGGGACAAAAAAATCTCTTCTCAATATGCTCATATCAGCAACCCGTATGTGCTTATGGAGATTCAGGAAGGGAAAAACCTGATCGCATATTGCCGGGAAAAACAACAGGAGGCTCTGGTATTCTTTATCAACCTGTATTTTAACGATAGTCGCGAGACTGCCACCAAGGCAGTGTCCCACTATATGTTTTGCGTAATATTTTCAGAATATGGTGCAGAAATCGAGGCGATAAAAAATGATTGGAGACGTAATCAGTACAATCAAAAGGGAGCTTATATCGCACCGGTTCCTGAAATGTTCGTGAAGAAATTCGCAAAAAGATTGTTTAATAAATTATTATAGGAGGAATTGTATGATGAAAAAAATGTATGTATTTATTTTATGTCTGATCGTTTTCGCCGGTTGCAGCCAAACGGACAATGAACCGGCTACCGAAGGGAAATCTTTGATAACGGCCGTCACAAGGAGCGGCAATGTGGAAGGGATCGTCTCGGAATATGAAACAGCATCCGATGATGAATCACAATATGGTTCGATTTCTGCAAGGCTCGCTTTCACGGGAGACGATATCGAATGGTTCAATCCGAGAACACGGGAAATTAGATTCAGAAAGATCAACTCTATTCCAGTCTACGCACGAATAGAGATGAAGGTAGGGGAAGAAACGGTCTTTACGATTGTTGCGCATATAAGTGATGCTGTCAATCGGGCGTACAACAATCTTGTGTTATTTTATGACATGGAGAAGAATGCCTATTTTCTGAACGATAATTGGCCGGATTATTGGGACCCGGAGGGTACTCGCCGGAATGCGGAGAAAAGAGCTCCCGGATGGGCTAAATTCCTAAAGCAATTGAAGAAGGAAGGCAAACTCAAATGATTTAATCATTTTCCTGTAGAGAGAGAGGATGCGGCTCCCTTGCATCCTCTCTCATTTTATTGAAGCATTAACACAAAGAACAAGATGCAGGATCAGGTTATCATTTGCGACTTGGACAACACGATATTCGATACTTCGAGCATCGATCCCGAGTTGTTTGCGTCGTTGCTTCACAAAGCAACCGATTATTTATCAGGACGCTTTACCGCGGAAATCATCCTCTCGATCATTCAAGACATCGTATCCAATCCGTTCGACAGGGTATGCGAGAAGTACGGATTGCCCAAATCAATGATATTACCTGTCTTGGATGAATTGAACGGTATCTCTCTGGAGCATTCTGCCATGGTGCCGTATGAGGACTACGCCGCTTTCAGAGCGATACCGGCATATAAGATTTTGGTGACTACCGGATTCAAAAGATTACAAGAGGAAAAATTGAGAAAACTGCAGATAAGTCAAGACTTCGACCGGATAATCATCAACGATCCCGTCTATGCGAATTCGAGCAAACTGGATATCTTCCGTGAATTAAGCAGGGAATTGGACCTAAAAGACCGAAAGACGTATGTGGTAGGCGATGATCCCGCTTCCGAAATAAAAGCAGGACGGGAGTTGGGATTTACAACCGTCCTGATGGTCAGAAAGGAATACCTTTCCAACCCCTACACCGATTATATTGTCTCCTCTTTCGAGGGTTTGAGAGACCTTTTGAGAGATAATATGGAAAACGATTGCACCCTTAGGAAGTAGAATATTTTGCAAAAACTTTCTACTTACTCGTTGTGCCGATACTTCGGAATCGCTGCTGTAATTCTTTAATGCGAAGCAAAAGTTGTCCGAAAGAAATTTTGTTTCCATAAATAAAAGATTCCTGTAAAGCAGCATAGTCGTTCTCCCAATCCTTTATACATTCTACAGGAGGATAGAACTCTATTTTGTCCGGATAATCTTTATCACAGTCAGCATAGAGAACCGAACTTAATAGACCGAAAAGCGTATATACTCCGAATACATTGACGGAAATACAAAAACAAGTCGTCATTTTCCACCGATAAGAACGATAGTTTACAAAGAACAGGGACAAGCCTCTCGTTTTGCCGAGGACGACGTATTGTTCCGGTTAGGACGACCCTCCGTCTGTTTTAGGTCGTCCTAATCGTTCTGTTAGGTCGACCTAAATGCTCCGCAAGGTCGACCTTACCGGCCGTTTAGGTCGACCTTACTTTTTGTCGGGGTCGGCGTGTGTGGTTTATTGTCTCGTAGTGTGCAGATCAGAAGGGGGGGTAAGAGTCCATATTTCGGGAACGGATAATCTTTCCGGATTTTGTCCTCGGAATGCGTTCCGTATATATAATCTCCCGGGGGATGGCATGACGGGGCAACAGTCTTCTGAAAACCGCATCCATCCTCCTGCGCTTTTCCGGCGACCACTCCATATCCTCCACCACCATAACGATACGTTCCCCGAGACGTTTATCGGGCAGAGAACTGATATAAAAAGGGACTTCCATCTCCCTGAAAACGAGGTCTTCCAGTTCCTCGGGGGAGAATTTGATTCCCCCGCTATTGATTACGTAATCCAAACGCCCCTTCCACACGAAATGCCTTTCATCTACGAGCTCCACCATATCCCGGGTGCAAAACTCCGATTCCCGAATATGGGGAGCATGTATGCAAAGACATCCGGATTCGTCCCGGCGGAAACGCACTCCTTCCAAAGCCTCGAAACAAGCGGAAGCTCCCTCTCCGTTCAATCGCATGAGAGCCGTATGGGATGCCGTTTCCGTCATTCCGTAAGTAGCGAAAAAACGGGTGGGAATATCCGCCAACCGCTCTCTCGTAGTCCGTGCCAGGGGGCCTCCTCCTATCAAAAGATTTTCTACCTTTTCGAACCGGTGGCATTCCCCCGAAGACAGGATGTCCTCCACCTGCAGGGGTACGAGCGCTCCGAGTTTGACCTTCGTATGCAGGGAAGAAAGAGGCAAAGAAGAGGGAGATTCCGGCAACAGAACGGCCCCTGCTTCGAATGCCCTTACCACCATCATTTTACCGGCTATATAAGAAAGCGGAAGAGAGAGCATCAGTACGGAATCCCGGGATATGTCGAAAAAAGCATTGGTCAGCCGTGCCGAAGCCGCCATCGCTTTTTTAGGCAGACGGATAAGCTTGGGCATACCTGTAGAGCCGGAAGTACGCACCTCTATAAAATCCCGGGAATCGCACCATTCCGATACGAATGCACGCAATGCGGATTTCCACGGAACATCATCTCCCAAGGCGCCGGCGGCTATCTCCCGCAAACCGAAATACCTGTCTTCATACAGAATTTTCATAAGCCCCCCCTTTCCATATCCGTTTACAATCCCCCGTTCCCGTATTTTTCCCGGAACAAGGCCTCGATATCGCAACGGGAAGGTCTCTTCCCTGCGGCATATCTCAAATAACCGCCTTCCGTATAAAGAGGCGTATCCGTATTATTCGTAAACAAAGCGCCCGTACCCAATCCCTGAGGCAGGGGATTCCCGTGAATATAGGTCCACTGGGCAATGGCATTCAGGCCTATATTCGACTCCAAAGCGGAAGTGATCCACCACGCTATCCCCATGGATTCGGCAATCCTTATCCATTGCTCCGTGCCGTAAAAACCTCCGACAAGTGAAGGCTTGAGTACGATACAGGCCGGACGGATATAAGCCAACATCTCCCGTTTGGAAGTTTCATCGTATAAGCCTGTCAATTCCTCATCCAAGGCCACGGCAACAGGGGCATTCGCCGCAATCCTGCGCATAGCCCCGTAATTCCCGGCCCTGACGGGCTGCTCCACCGAATGGATACCGAAGGCGGATAAACGTTCCAATTTATACATAGCCTCCTCTTCTTCGAAAGCCCCGTTCGCATCGAGACGGATAACGGCATCCTTCCCGAATTTCTCGCGGACCATCCGTACCAAAGCGAGTTCCGATTCGAAATCGATAGCCCCGATTTTAAGTTTTATACAGCGGAAGCCCTCCTCCAGTTTCTCCTCCACACGCCTTCGCATAGCTTCGAAACTCCCCATCCATATCAAACCGTTTATGGGAATCCCCGCCTCGCCGGAAGTGAAAGCCGAAGGAAAAAGCAATCCCCCGCCCTCGAAGTCGGCAAGCGCCGTTTCCATCCCGAAACACAAAGAAGGATATGCCTGCCAGACGTCGGGAGTAAACTCGCAAACGCCGTTGCAAACCTCCGCCAGCCGCTCTTCGTAATCCGCTCCCTCTTCCGCACTCAATCCCCGGAATAAAGCCGCCTCGCCGTAACCTGCCCGAGAGGGGAAAGCATCGTCGTATACCCTCACGAAATAAGTCTGCTTGGTATGCAAAACGCCCCGCGACGTCCCTGCCGGCTCCTTGAATTTCAAGGTATAGGGGATATAATCGGCCTTAAGCATCAACCTGGGAATTTAGGGAACTTGTCGAAATCCGGAGTCCGCTTTTCCAAAAAGGCATTTTTCCCCTCCTGAGCTTCTTCCATAAGATAATACATAAGGGTGGCATCCCCTGCAAACTCCATCAATCCTCTCTGACCGTCGAGCTCCGCATTCAAAGCCCGTTTAATCATCCGGATCGCCATCGGACTCCGGCTCAATATCGTCTTGCACCAGTCCACCGTTTCGTCCTCCAACCTCGCGGCAGGTACCACCCTGTTTACCATCCCCATAGCTTCGGCCTCCGCAGCGGTATACTGACGGCATAAAAACCAGATCTCCCTCGTCTTCTTCTGACCTACACAACGGGCAAGATAAGAAGAACCGAAACCTCCGTCGAAACTCCCGACCTTGGGGCCGGTCTGCCCGAAACGGGCATGCTCGGCCGCTATCGTCAAATCGCATACCACATGAAGCACATGCCCTCCTCCTATGGCATAACCGTTGACCATGGCAATGACGGGCTTGGGCAGAGAACGGATGGCTTTATGCACATCCAAAACATTCAATCGGGGAACTCCTCCTCCGTCGATATACCCTCCCATTCCTTTCACATGCTGATCTCCTCCCGAACAAAAGGCCTTATCGCCGGCTCCGGTCAAAACGACTACGCCTATATCCGGACGCTCCCTGCATATATCCATGGCATCCAGAATTTCGGCATTCGTCTGCGGCCGGAAAGCATTATAAACCTTGGGCCGGTTGATGGTTATCTTGGCTATTCCCTCGAAATACTCGAATAAAATATCCTCGTATTTCTTTATTTCCTTCCATTCTCTCATATTCATCTATTTTAATTGTAAGTTCTATCGGTTTACGGGGTAAGACTCCCCCGAAATATATGTAAAATACGATTTCAATACAGGGGCGTTTTCAAACCTCGGCGTTTCCACCTCGAGCAGGACCGCCCTGTCGCCGGATGCGAAAAACGAAGGCAACACCGTTTCCAGTTCTTCGGCGGAAGCGGCCTTCATATACCTCCATCCGTAAGCTCCGGCCATTTCCCTTACGGGAACTTCGAGCGGAGTCTCGAAACAGGTCTCCAATTCCTTCAAAGAATCCGGCCCGGGAATAAAACGGAATATCCCACCGCCGCCGTTACGCATCACGATCACCCGTATCCGCCCGTTTACATAAGGCATCCACAAAGCATTGGAATCGTACATAAAACTCAGATCTCCCGTAATCAAAAGGGTGGTTCCGGAATATACTTCGGAAAACCCCATTGCCGTGGAAGTGGCCCCCTCGATTCCGTTGGTTCCGCGATTGCTCCATTCTCCTCCCGCATAATGCGCGTGTTCGAATAATTGGAGATAACGTACGGGCGTGGAATTAGCCACATGCAAAGCAGCATCATGGGGAATATGCCTTAAAATCACTTCGAAAGCCTTGAGGTCGCTCCATCCCGCATCCGCCATAAAGGTACGGTGCAGAAGGTCCGCCTTCCGTTTTATCCTCTGCCACGAACCGGCATAGGAAACTCCTTCCGGTGAGAGGGACTTCGGCGCCTTGTCTTTCAACCGTCCGGCGAATTCCTTCCAAAAGCCCGAAGCTCCCGTACATATATGATGGGTAAGCGCACAGAATGTGTCCGGAGCCGGAAACCTCTCGTCTATCCCCCAATGCTCCGCCGGTTTCGCTCTCCGTAGAAAAGTTTTCAACATACGGGAAACCAATGAGCCTCCGAAAGAAATAAGGAGTTCCGGATAAAGCGATTCGTCTTCTCCGGCTACAGCCAATACCCGGTCTACCGTACCTATACTCGTATCCGTACGGATATTGGAGAGACTCTCGGCAAACAAAACCGTATGGGGAAATTTGCATATATCCTGCAATGCGGCGGACACGTCTTCGTCGGGAGGATAAAAACCGGCGACGATCATCACTCTGGGAGCTTCCAAAAACCGCCTTACGAGCATATCCCATACCTCTTCCGGCAATTCTTGCCGTTCCCTCACGAACGTTATCGCCCGCTCTTTTCCGGAATATCCGGAAGAAATCCCATATAGCGGTTCGCAAAACGACATATTGATGTGTACGGGTCCTCGCCGGGGCATCAGGGCATGGTTCAACACCTCATTCAAACGGCGATTGGCATACCATGCCGAGGCGGAAGTATCGAATTCCGCTCTCAAGCTGCAATACGACTTAACGAAACCGGCCATAGCTCCCTCTTGTCGAATCGTCTGTCCCTCGTCCTGATCGATCCATTCGGCCGGACGGTCGGCCGTCACCGCAACCAAAGGAATTCCCCTGTAAAAAGCCTCGGCAACGGCAGGAGCATAATTCAACATGGCCGTACCGGAAGTACAAACCAGTCCTACGGCTTCACCCGAGGCCAAAGCCAATCCGAGAGCGAAAAAACCGGCGGAACGCTCATCCGCAATCACGTATTTCTCGAAAGCGGGATTCCGGGAGAAAGAAAACAGAAGAGGAGCATTTCGCGAACCGGGCGACATAACGAGTTTACGTATGCCCTTCATCTCGAATAAATCCATCAATACGCTTACGCCTTTCTTATCCGAATAATCCGAATCCATCATCTTGCATTATCATTAAAATTCGCCTTATCTCCGACGGAATGTATTCCAAGCACATTCAAAAGAGTAGCCGCCTTATCCGAGGTCTCTTCCCATTCGTCTTCGAATACCGAATCTCCGTTTATACCTCCTCCCACATAAAGCCGGAATGCCCCGGGAAACAATTCCATCGAACGGATGTTCACATACAATCTTGCAACATCCTTACCCACAGGTCCCAAATATCCTCCGTAAAATTTGCGTTCATGCACCTCGACCTCCCGGATACACGCCAAAGCTTCCTTACGGGGGAATCCGCCGAGTGCCGGGGTAGGATGAAGCGCTTTAAGCAAGCTTTCTAAGCCGTCTCCGGTCAATGCCGTAAAATCCGTACACAAATGGCAAATATTCCCGGCCATAAAGGTGCGGGTCTCCGACATCTCTACGCTGCGACAGTGGTTCTCAAGCACTTCCCTGATATAGTCCCTGACCACTCCTTGCTCTCTTATCTCTTTTTGTGTCCACGGCTTAAGCAACTCGCCTTCGAAAGATACGGGTCTGGTTCCGGCCAAAGCCATCGTCTTTACACGTCCTTTCGTATAATCCAACAGGAGTTCCGGACTCGCTCCCGCCCATACTCCCTTTCCCGGAATAAAATAGAGAAAAACGAAAGCATGGGGATAAGCCCTCCGGAGCAACTCCCAATAAGAAAAAACGTCGGAGAATCCGGAATCGCCCCTCTTAAAGATCAAGGTGCGGGATAAAACGACCTTTTCCAATACCCCGGAATCTATCCGGCGCATGATCTCCTCAAAAGCCGTACGGTAAGCTTCCTTATCCATATCTCCGGATTCCGGGCAAGGCATGCGGATACCGGAGAATACGGCATCCTTCAAATTCCGCACCGCCCTATCCGTCAAATCTCCCCCGCATTCGAATTCCCCGGGAATGAAGTAAGCCTCTTCTTCCGAATCGAAAGGAGCCGCAACAAAACCGGGAACGGAAAAATCCGCCGTCTTACACTCTATTCGTCCGCTCAGCGAAACTCCGAAACTCAGCCGTCCTCCCTCCCGCTCGGGCAAACGATATAAATAAAACGGCACGAAAGAATCCAGACAATGAGTCACCGCCTCTTTCATACCCACAGGAAGATATTTCTTATAAAAATTCAATTTGTTGAACGCTTATATTAGAGAATGGATATGTTATTTGACGACCTCCTTTGTTCGATACTTCTGGTTCTTACTTTGGGGCTTTTCAGGAATGGTCATTTCGATCTTTTCCTGCTCTAATAAAGGACGGAGGTATTTCTTATGAAAATGAACGCGATCTTTTAACCCAACAAGCTCCATCATCTCTTCTCTGCTGCGAGGCGTTTGGCAGAAAGAAAGTAACAAGGCGATTTTATCATGTATGGTATCATGTATGGTGTCATGTGGGGCATCATGTGGGGTAACATGTGGGGTAACATGTGGGGTAACAGACTCAGAACGATAATTAACATTCGGAATCGTCAGGAAGAAGTCATTCTGTTTATTCACAAGGAAAAACGGCTTTTTTTCTTCCGTATAGCCATAAAGATTCTTCGTTGCTTCAAAGATTTTCTTTATCCCGCTTCCCCGACGTTCCATATACCTTAGCCGGCTGAAAATGTCAGCTAATATCGGATTACGCCTTTTAGAAATATAAGAACCGTCGCTCATGGGCTCCAATTCTCCCCCTCCATAGATTCCCCCGGGAGATGAGATAACTAAACGGTCGTCATACATTTCCACATGAACTTCAGTCCCTCGAAAATCATATGTCCTATGGATAAGAGCATTCACCACTCCCTCAAAATAAGCACGTTCGGCATAGTCAGGTTTCTCCACTCTTCCATTAGCTGTTTTAGTCCATCCTTTGCGGGTATTTCTGTGAATAAACTCAGTGGCACTTTTTAACAAGTATATCAGATTGCCACTGTATTCTGCATCATCCGTCGCATCTTCATGCACTGATCCTCTTTGCAACCCATTCCAGCGCGTACAGAAGACTCTGCTGTCAGGTAACGGACATTGGTCGGCAAAAAGCAATCCGGCGTTTGTCAAACGACCATCTTCTACCGCCAAACCGAAAGAAATATAGTCGCTATCTGACATATGCTGATTCAAGGTATGCAAATATGTCGCCTCCAACAATGTAAAACTATAATCTGTGCGCAGTCTCTCCGTTATTTGACTGTCATATGTTTCGTTTCTTCCTTTCAATATAAGCTCATTAAGCTGATAATCGGTTGCCGGAACAGATTCGTCTCCCATACGTATATATGCTGTATGGTGATGATCGTGAACATAGTAGAAAGGAGTATGTTTTCCGAAATCCACTCTGACAGCCAGAATATCTTTTCCTTTCTGTTGCAGGGGGATGCACTCAAAAACCGGACGCGGGGTGATACGAGCCACAATCAGCTCTGTAATTTTATTGATTGTCAATTGAATATCCTGTACGCCAATTATCCGGCGCGTGCGATCTTCCACGCCGAAATAGAGCGTTCCTCCAATTCCGTTGGCAAAAGCGCTTACACTTTTCAGCCAGCTTTTAGCATTTTTAGTCTCAAGCCGTTCTTTGAAGTCACTATCACCAGATTCGGCTACTGCAATATCCGTTATTTCCCTCATGTGCCTATTTATATCGGCAAATATACTCCAAATAAATGAAAATATTTTTTGCGATAGGATTTATTAAAAGATAAATTCCGATTTGTCAATCCGATAATCTTTATTTCGATATATATAGTTATCTTATTTTGTTTATGATAACCCCAATAAATAAAGATATGCTTTTAACCGTTTTATTTCTATTTCATTTACCACATCTTTTTATAAGACAGAATACCTTCTGCCGGAAAATAACGCCGGTTCCCGATTTTGAAAGACGGTAATTTTCCGTTTCTTCCCCACCTCAAAGCTGTTTTGAAATGTATTCGCAAAATCCTCGCTACATCAAAAGCATCGTAATAGATTTGTTCCTCTATTTTTTTTGTTAGTTCGAAGCAAAAAAATATCTTTGCACTGACAAAACAGTTGTAATACACGACTGAAATTTCAGAGAAATCATCAAGAGACCTTATTTATGATAATAGACAGAAATGAATACATTGCACAGTTATTCGCAAAGCGATGGAATGGTAAGGTGAAGATTGTTACGGGATTAAGACGTTCAGGAAAGTCATTCCTACTCTTCACTCTCTTTAAGAATCGATTGATTGAGGAAGGAGCTCAAAAAGAAGATTTCGTGGAGGTAGCTCTTGATAGAAAATCGGATATCAAGTATCGTAATCCCAATCTCCTATACGACTATATCATGGAGCAAACAAAAGATATGGGCAGGAAATACTATGTTTTGATTGATGAGATACAGCTATCATATAAGATTAAAAATGAACACATTGATGAATCATCGGTGCCTGAAGAGGACAGAGACATGCTTTACATCACGTTCTATGATATCTTGAATGATCTGATGGCACGCCCGAATCTAGATGTGTATGTGACCGGTTCAAATTCCAAGATGTTGTCGCATGATATCGTGACTAATTTTCGTGACCGTGGTTCTGAAATAAAAGTTTATCCGCTATCCTTTGCAGAATACTTGTCGGTGTCCCGGATGGAGAAAGCCGATGCTCTGGAGGAGTATCTAATGTACGGCGGTATGCCTTTGACGGTTCTTGAACCGGATGAAAAGGAAAAACGCAAGTACTTACAAGGGCTCTTCTCGAATGTCTATATCAAGGATATTGTGGAACGCTACAACCTGAAAGATGACAACATATTAAGTGCTTTGGTTGATGCTCTATCGTCATCGGTAGGCTCACTGACGAATCCAAATAAACTTGCCAATACGGCCGGTTCTCTGATGGGGAAGTTACCTTCACACAATACTATTAAGAACTATCTGGACTATTTGGAGGAGGCATTCCTTTTCCATAGCGCAAGACGATGGGATGTAAAAGGGCGTAAATATTTCGACAAGATTCTGAAGTATTACGCCATGGATTTAGGCTTAAGGAATGCCAGATTGAATTTTCGACAACAAGAGCGTTCGCATCTGATGGAGAATATGATTTACAATGATTTGATTCGCAGAGGATACTCTGTGGATGTGGGCATTGTAGAGTTGACTCGTGTAATAGACGGTAAGCGTAAGTTGTCGCAATACGAGATTGATTTTGTGGTTAACGCAGGTAATAATAAGGTGTATATTCAGTCGGCATTGAATGTGGATACTCCTGAGAAGAAGGCACAGGAGACTTTCTCTCTGAGAAACACCGGCGACTTTTTTCGTAAGATTGTCGTGTTGGACGGTAGCCGCAAACTTTGGTCAGACGAGGATGGCGTAATGTATGTGGGTGTGATACCATTCTTATTAGAAGATGTTGTGGCGGAGGTAATTGGATAAACAAACAAAAACCTAATATCCAGATGCAACATGAGGTAGAGTTGAATAGTATAAACTTACCATATCGTTTTTTTATAAGACAGAATGCCTTCTGCCGGAAAATAACGCCGGTTCCCGATTTTGAAAGACGGTAATTTCCCGTTTCTTCCCCACCTCAAAGCTGTTTTGAAATGTATTCGCAAAATCCTCGCTACATCAAAAGCATCGTAATAGATTTGTTCCTCCTTTTTCAAATTTTTCTCTGTCATCATAGTTTCAGGTTGTAAAGATTATTCGTTTGTTGTTCGATAATTCCATTGTTTCGCATATAACTGATATAACTCTTGGCCGTACGGTCTTTGACGTCGACCGTTTGCATGATTCTTTCGACCAGTTCGTTGTAAGATAAATGCTCTTGGGCGTGAAAGACTTCTTTTGCGATTTGTCCCAATTCCGTAAGTTTCCGTTTTTCTTTGTCTTCTGGAGATTTCTCTCCCCTGTAAACGTGCATTTCCTTTTCCCTGTCCCATCCGAACAGCATCAAAGGCACATCCAACGGGCTTCCATCTCTTACTTTAAGGGCTTTTACGACCGACAAAGCCGGATTCTCATCTTTCTCTATGGAGAGGATGGCCGCCGACTTGCGCTGAAGTTCCGAACCGATATGCCCACGCAGTTTAATCCCGTTCGGGACAAAATGGAGTACACAGATAATACAGGTATTATAGATACCGGCAAGCCGGTAGAGTTCGTCCACAATGGCAATACTCTCGCTTTCATCATTAGCCGAACGGATCAAGTCGGCTATTCCATCGATGACGACCAGATGAATTCCCCCATACCGGTGATGATACAAATCGATGCTGTCTTTTATCAACTGCAATCTCTCTTTACGTGAAAGAGCTGCAAGAAATATGGGATGATAGAAATCGGGAACAGATGTAAGAGAGCCTCTTCGGAGTGTTTTTCCGATGTTTTTATGAAGTTGGTATTCCGACTGTTCCGTATCGTAGTGCAGAACCGCTTTGCTCCGCATATTCGGACAAACATCCAGTCCGAGCAGATCTATCGGGAAATCCCTCTTTTCAGTATGCAACACTCCGGAAATAATCGCCGCGATATAGTTGCTCTTGCCCGTTCCCTCACCACCCGTAATGCAGAACAGATTGTCGTAGGTTCCCAAAGGAACGTCGTTCACGGAAATAACCGTTTTGGAACGATCGGGCGGATTGTTATAATTGATTTCACACGAACTTAAAAGCATAATGGTTTGTGTATATAATTGTTCCAAATGGTCGGATATCAGCTTCCTGAAATCTTCTGTGCTGTTTCCCAGCTTGAAGTAGTCGGAGATATCTTTCTCTTGTTTGTTCCCGGATAAAGGCAATTCGATCCGCTGTAATTTATGGTGAGAAAAACGTTCGCACCAGCGTGTAGAGGCTTTTATGCCCGTTTCGTCCATATCGTACAAAAAGAAAATATGCCTGAACCTTCGTGCAAGCATTTCGATGACGGATTCTTCGATATTGCCTGTCTCACTGTTGAAACAGATAGCATGGAATCCATGAGAGGCAAGGGATAATACATCTTTCTCTCCTCCCGTGATGAAAAGTATATCTCCTCTTTGCGGAAGTTGCTCCATCCCGAACACATAGGTTTCCGGCAATATTCCCCCGTAAACGAACCGGCATTGACTAAAAAGAGACCATTGCACGGCATTTTTGCGATATATTTTCCTGCATTACTTGCATATATCACTGATATTTAGTATTTTTTATATATAAACAAGAGCGTAAATATGGCTACCAAACAAACAGAATCGGCACCAAGCTTTCTGCAAGTATACACTCAGGTTCGCAGAGATCGTATGAAACACTCTTTCCTGCGTCAAATCAATTCCTCCTGTTGATTGGCGTGGTATTCGCACACTGCTGAACAAGAAATACACTAAGACACAGAATGCAATAGGTAACCCCGCCTACGATGCACTGTTGATGTTCAAGATTCTCTTGTTAGAGACCTGGTATGGTTTGAGTGACTACGAGGTTGAGGAGCGCATCAACGACTCCTTGCTTTTCAGTGAATTCCTTGGTTTGGAACTCGGCTTCCCTTCTCCCGATCATAGCACGATCAGTCGTTTCCGTAGCGAACTCACCCGCTTGGGGATTATGGATAAACTCCTTCGGGAGCTGAACAAGCAGTTCAAGAAGCACGGCATCAGCCGTATTGATCAAGGTGCTATCGTTGATGCGAGCATTGTGGATAGTCCTTACTCCCCTGATGGTAGCGTAGTCATAGAAGTGGCCGAAGATCGAGAGGATACTCGTTCGGACGAAGCCCGTACACGGGAGGAGGCTTATCATTGTGAACTCAAGAGTGGTAAACCGGGCGTAGACTCGGAGGCTCGTTGGGTACGCACAGGCAGGCACTATCGGTATGGATACAAGAAGCACGTCTTGACGGACGAGCAGGGCTTGGTAGAAACAGTGGTCACTACCTCGGCTGATTGTTCAGACACGGTTGTATTACCTGAGCTGATCAAGAAGTCCAAGTTGCCGGGAGGAATCGGTGTTCTGGCCGACAAAGGCTATTGTAGCAAGAAGAATTCGGAGTATTTGGCCCGTCAAGGTTTGATAGATGGAATTATGCTCAAGGCTCATCGAGGTCAAGTCCTCAGTGAAAGTCAGAAACAACTCAATCGGATGATCAGTAAGACGCGCTGCTTGATAGAACGTACCTTCGGCAGTATTCGACGATGGTTCTGTGGCGGACGATGTCGCTATCGAGGGTTAGCCAAGACACATACCCAAAATATCCTTGAAGCTATGGCCTACAATCTCAAGCGTATGCCGGGGCTTCTTGTGCTTCAAGGTGCCAAATAGGCGCAAAACGACCGTTCCTCAAGGTCAATTGACCTTGAGGAACGGGTTAAGGGGACTAATCTCCAAGCTGAAAAACACATCTAAATGCTCAAAAAACACAAGGAAACTTGTTCGGTATTGGTGAGCTGGATTTGTGCAATGGTCTCAATTGGCTTCAATGGTCTCTTGGGGGGATGTCCTATTCCGATTCATCCGTAAGCTCTGCAATCACCGGGAGCGGTTTATAACTGCAAGATGAATTCCCTCGTTTTTATAATCTTCTGATTATAGAAGAATTGTTATTTTGAACTTTAAATCTTCTCAATTTACCCAAAGAAAAATTATAACGAGCATTAATCTGTACGTAAGTATTGTCAGGAAAATATTCATGAATGACATCATAGATACCATAAAGCCTATAATCCTTGAATTTATATGTATTGAGAATGTCGTTTGCGACAATATTGAGAATCAGTTTTTTATCAAAAAAACTCCCAGATATTCCTATCGAAAGATTGTACATGCCTTCCTTTTTCTCTAATAAAGTCTCCCCTAGATTGTTATACAAGAAATCTATATAAAAAGAAATGTTCTTTAATAGAATAAAATCATTAGATGTTTTAAAATAATATGCAGGGCGAACTAATTTTATTTTTTTGCCATTAAATGCTAATTCTGCGAATGGCTTAGTGAAAATAAAACTGTTCGATGAGGTAAAGTTCTTCGACTTAAACAAATAAAACACATTGGCATATGCAAATTTAATGGATTTATGGTTATTCAGCTTGACAATAGTAACGCCTTCATTATTGGTATCTTGATAATAGTTATAAATAGTGGCATTTTTTTTGTGCCTATAACCGGCATTTAGTCGAATTGATTTAAAAGAATAAGATAAAGAAAGATCATCTGTAATAGTAGGCAACAAGTAGGGGTTTCCCTGTCGATAAAAGAAAACATTATCGTATCTAATATTAGGACTCAGATTATTGAATGATGGTCTACTGATTTTTCTTGTATAATTGAAATTTATTTTGCTATTCTTGTTTACAGCCCAATTTAATCCTAAAGAAGGGAAAAAATTAATATATGTAGTATCTATAACTTGTGTGTATGCATGATTACCCTTAAAATGAGTGTTTTCTATTCTCAATCCAGCAAAAAGATCTATGTTGTTGATTTTTTTTTCGATATTAGAAAAAAATGCAGGGATAAACTCTTTGAAGTCACATTTGTATGTAAAGTTGTTGTTCCATCCAATATTGTTTTCAAGGAAACGACTGTCGGAATTATTTGAGACATAGGAAATTTTAGTCCCCATAGCCAGTCTTAGTTCTATTTTTTTTATCAGCAAACTATAATTAATCTGATAGTCAAATGCTTTGTTTTTTCCACTGAAGTCATATTTATGATTAAGAATATTATCCTGTGAATAGTATTCTGTTATTTTTTCTTTCGAATTATTATTATGTAATGTATAATTAAATGATGAGTTAAATTTGTGAATATCAAGATATTCTTTTTCGTATAAAAGACTAAGATCATAATGATCTTCATCAGACAGAGGGCTTCTATTTGTCTTGATCGTGCTTTCCTGCATACCTTTTATATAGAAATTGTTGATTTTGATTTCAGGTTTTGCTCGATTGTTCCAACCTAATAATTGAAAAGCAAGTCGGCCCTTCTTAATAGGGAAATCGACCCCAATCGTATAAGCATGATTATTTGATTTATAATAACCATTATTATAAATGTTATTCTTGTAGCCGTTTGATAAATTATTTGTCAATGTGTTTTCCGTTGATTTTCCTTTGTTATTCGAATATACATAATCTAAGTACAGATTTATTTTTTCATAATTAATATTGATGTTGGGATTAATATTACATGAAAAGGCATTGGAAATGGTTTCTGTAGTTTTCAGAGACAACTCCAATCCTTCTTGTTTGTTTGTTTTTGTATTGATGATAATAACTGCATCTGCATCTGCATCATACTGAGAACCAGGATTGCTTATTAATTGAATATCCTTTATGTTTGCCGGACTTATAACTTCTAATTCATGCGTGTATAGAACTTTACGATTATTTATGTAAACTACTACATTATTTTTCCCAGAAATAGAAATTTTATTATTTGAGTCTAAAAGAACAAATGGCAATTTTGTAATAACATTATTGATAGAGGCTTCATTAGAAAGGTAAGTTTTATCTACAGAAAGGATGTAACTATTGTTTTTTATCGAAATTTTAGGTTTAAGGGCTGTTACAACAACTTCATCCAGATCTATAGTCTTTTTTTTCATGTAACAAATTAAAGCGTCCATGGTACTTCCATTGCCATCTATGTCGATAATCTTATCTTCATACCCCATGGACGATATCTTTAACCTGTGTTTTTTTTGACCAGGCAATTTAAATGTAAATTTTCCATCCAGAAAACTTCCTTGAAGTACAACCGTTGAATCTGTAATTATTTCAATATTAAAATAATCTATATTTTTATTATCTTCCAAATCAATAACCTTTCCATTTAATGTCATTGATTGACTCTGGATTTGAGAATGAAGCTGACAGGTCGATCCTAAAACTATCATTATTAAAAGAATTGTCCTCATATCCTTTTAAATTATTTTATTAACTGCTCATAATATAGCTCAAATGCTTTCTCCGGATTACTAATGCGACTGCTGCATAGTTGCATGCTTGCTCCATTGAATATATTCTTGTGACGATTCCATGCACATCCCCCATCACATATTGGAAATAATTTACATTCACAACATTTTGGATCATCCATCATATTGGGTCCCCCTATATAACGAGATAGCAATTCATAATTAGTTATTTTATTTTCTACAACATTTCCTACAATGAAATTCTCATCTCCAATATCATTCCAACATTTATACAATTCACTTTTAGGCCCTATCACAAAATAATTTACAATTGTGGCACCACAACCTCCTACGGTATATTCTGGTCTAAAATTTACTTCTAAACCGTATTTCTTATGTAACTTTTCAAAGAACTGCATTTTTTCTGAGGTTGTAAAACAGATATCTCGACAACCGTTTGCTGCAAAATTATCCTTATTTGTTTCACGATTAAGGGATTGAAAGTCTTTTACAAATGCTGGATAAACAATGACATTTCTACCTTTCCATCTATCAGATAATTCTTTGAAAATTTCAATAAATGTTTCAGAATTAGAATGATCTAGATTCGCACGAATAGCAACTCTCGTATCTGGATTTAAATCAATAAACTGCTCAATATTTTCTACAATCACATCGTAGGTTGGCATTCGGTTTGGAGCCAATGTACGCCTATTATCATGAGCCTGTTTGTTTCCATCAATGGTGATTTGTATACATGTCAATGGATAGTCTCTGAAGAATAATGATTTCTCTCTTGTTAACAAATATCCATTAGAAGTCATTGTATGATGGCACAGCTTTATATCTGATATCTCTTTTATGTCAAATAAAAGCCTTTTAATTGACTCAAAACCCATCAGCGGCTCTCCTCCGTACCATGTTAAATTGAGATTCTTAACCCGCTCATATCTTTTTATAAATTTGATTATTTCTTTTTCGACCTCAGGTGTCATATAGATAGGTTTACGACTACCTTCATAGCAATATGAACAACTAAAGTTACAGTGTGTCGTAGGAGCAATAGCTAATCCTAAATTAACAGCATCGAAAGTGTTAAAGTAGAAGTTCATTCTTTTGTTATAGAAGAATTGATTGTCATCGGTTACGATTACTTTCGCTTCCTTCAATTTTTTCAGCGACGAATCGCTGAGTTTATTAATCAAGGTTGAATTTTGTTCTATTTTTTTTAATTCTTCAAAAGAGTTTCGATCCAATCGAATAAATGCATTAGATACCGAGTTATATAATAAACATCCATATTTAGATGATTCGAAAAGGAAGTTGTATTTAGAAAAGACCATATTTTTTTTTTTTATAAAACCACTTATGGCATGATTTTTTATACACAACCATATCGCTTCCCCAATAAATTCACTACAAATGTAGTGAATTTATTTTTTATGACACGAGTCGATTCTGCTTAATTATAGATTATTAACAAATAAAGACCATTGCTTCTCTTTCAATTTCAACCAGGGCTATCACATTTGAAAGTTTATACCGTATACTTGCCCTCTTTCTTCTATAATTTTATATCTCTAACACATTAATTCGTGCTTGTTTTGATAACTGAGCATAGCAATCATCATGTTTAGATGTGTATTAACGGTACAAATACGATCGCCCTGTCTTTCAACAATATGGTATTCAAGGCAACCACATCAAAATGTGTGTATCTTTGGATTATACATGTGAAAGATTATTTTTCTGAAATATAAGATCCTCGCGTCGTGGGTCGTTGTAAGCATAAGTTAAGCGATATATTGGTGATTGCTTTGGTTGCTTATCTGTATGGAGGAGAGGGCTTGAGTCTATGCATGAGCTTTGTTCAGAGCGAGAAACTTCGCTTCGTCCTCTTGGTGGAACTCCCTAATGATTGTCCGAGCGTAGACATCTTCGAGAGGGTTTTACAACGCATTGAGCCTGAGTCTCTCTATGCCTGTCTTGAAATTATGGTAAAGATTTGATTAGTGATCTAGAGGGTAAGCATATCGCTATAGATGGTAAATGTCTGCGTGGATCCAAGAAGAGAAGAGGGTGTACGCGTATTCTCTTGGGTTGATGAAGTGGGCTTAAGCCTGATACAAGAAACCGTTGTGGAGAAACACAATGAACTACAAGCTATTCCAGAAGTTTTGGATAGCCTCGATTTATCAGGTGCAGTCGTCAGCATTGATGCTATGGGAACACAAACTGCGATTGCAGAGCAGATTATTCGATCAAATGCAGACTATGTTTTAGTCTCAAGGGCAACCAGAAACATTTGTATGAGGATGTCGAATCTAATTTTACAGGTAAATATAAACATCATACTTACGAAACCTTGGAGAAAGATCATGGTCGTATTGAGAAGCGTATCTACACAGCTTTGCAAGCCACAGAGGTCTTTAATGAGAGTGAATATATTCAGTGGCAAGGCTTAAGAAGTTTAATTCAAGTAGAGCGTATGGTAAGTAATCCGGAGGGTGAGAGTCCTGCAGAAAAACAGTATTATATCAGCAGTTTGGCTCCCGAATACTGCGAATAGCTTGGGCGATATATTCGAGGGCTTTGGAGCATTGGGAATCGCTTGCATTGGCTCTTGATGTAACATTTAGGGAAGACGCTTGTCGAGCACGGAAGGATTATTCAGCAACCAACCTAAATACCCTGAGGAAGTTTGCTTTAGCCATCGTATCGCAATACAAAGACAAGCTATCCTTACGAAAGAGATTATTCAAAGCTGCTCAAGATTTGATGCGGTTGCCCTGATATGGTCTTAGACTTATCACGTTATTATTTTAACTTTGAAGTCGATCTTTGTTTTCTAGCTTTTAGCCAGGGCGGAAATACGGTTTACTTCTTCATTAACCAGATAGATTATCTCCTGTTTTATCTGCTTGTAGTTGGCTTCAATGGATGCTTTGAGGCAGTCCTGTCCCGACTCATCCGTAAACGCTGCAATCACAGGGATCGGTTTATAGCTTTTTGTTTCTGCGGAAATCTTTGCACTGTCCACGACAATCTCCGCGTGGAAAATCTTCTGTTCGATACGTTCATCGAAGTTGTCCGAAACGGCACCGACAAACATCCCTTGCATCAGGTTGCTGATCTTGCTGGCCGGGATAAGGCTGTCCATTTGCGTACTGATGGAGGTGGATTTGTCGTTCCGGTTAATCGTCATCGATTGGCGTTGCTGCAAGACTTTCCCGAAGCGCTCCGATAACGTCTTGGCCGTTTCACCTACGACCTGACCGCTGAAAACATTTCCCACCGTATTCTGAATCACCTTGCTCTCCTTGTCTCCGTAATCGCGGGTAAGCTGACTGAAATCCTGAAAGCCCAGACAGACTGCCACTTTATTGGAACGAGCCGTAGCAATCAGGTTATCCAGCCCTCGGAAGTAGATGGTGGGCAACTCATCGATAATCACCGAACTTTTGAGCTGTTTCTTTTTATTGATCAGTTTCACGATCCGGCTGTTGTATAAACCGAGTGCCGCCGAATAGATATTTTGTCGGTCGAGATTGTTGCCCACGACCAGGATTTTCGGTTCTTTCGGGTTATTGATGCCGAGCGAGAAGTCATCGCCCGTCATTACCCAGTAAAGTGCCGGAGAAATCATCCTCGAAAGCGGAATCTTGGCCGAAGCGATCTGCCCCTGAAGCTGATCCTGTGCGCCGCCTTCCCATGCGTCCATAAAGGGTGAAAGATAGTTGGCCAGCTCATCGTAAGAAGTCAGAACAGGAAAGATCTGCGCATAAGGTCTGTTCAGAAACTCGATGGCATGCGGAAAGGTGCAATACCTGCCGTTCTCGTATATCTTCAGGAACCAGATAATAGCCGCCAACAGGATGATCGGCGACTCCACAAAGAAATCCCCCTGCTTCTGAATCCACGTGCGGTTAAGATTCAGCATGATCGTGTACGCCGATTCGTAAGCATCCGATATATCGGACATAAAATCCGGATTGATCGGATTGCAACGATGCGATCTTCTGGGATCATCGAAGTTGATTACGTAAAACTTCGGCTGCACTTCATACGCCTTCCGATGTCTGAGCAGATGGTTGTAAGCGATCTCGGAAAGGTCGGGAAATTTATAGTCATAGATATACATGGCAAATCCCTTCTCGATTTGCTGCTTGATGTAGTTATTTACGATCGCGTAGGATTTTCCCGACCCCGGTGTACCGAGCACCATGCTCGCGCGGAAAGGATTCACGACATTGATCCAACCGTCGCGCCACTTTTTCCGGTAATAAAAACGAGTCGGGAGATTCACCGAATACTCGTTCGTCATCAGACGGATTTCCTGCATGAAACTTTCATTTTCCACATTGAATACATCGTCCATCAGGTTGTACTTCAACAGGCGACTGATCCAGGAGCCGGCCATCAGCAGACAGATAAATCCCGCGGCCAGGGTAAGGAGGTAGCAGACAGCCCGAAGGTCTATGCCGACCGGCAGGCTCAGTATCCATCCGTTCAGCAGATAGAGAGCTGCTCCGGCACTCAATACGACCCCGATCCTGCGCCGGGTGATCCGTTCTTCCTTGACACCTTTCGTTCCCAGACAGGAAAGTCCGAGGAATACCACAGCAAAGAGCTTTGTCCAAAGGATGGAAGAGAAAAGCCCCGTCGTTCGATGAAAGTTCATCAGGATGGTATCTGCAACGCTTATGGTAATCTTCCATTCGTGTAAAGCCTCGTAACAAAACCAGTAGCCGTTGATTACCGTAAAAAGGATGGCGATGGCGCGCATAAAGTCCATCGTCTTGGCCAGTCCTCTCAAATCATCTTCATTCTGCATCTTATGTTCTTCTTTTTCCGGTTATATCCTGTTTATGCCGCCTGTTTCTCAGCTTTCGCTGGAAAGCCAGCTCCTTATAATCGATCCCGTGAACGACGATTCCCGACTCATCCGTTCTGACCGGCTCATCGTAACAATCATCGCCGGTTTCAGCTTCCGGCAACATCTCCGGAGCAGAACGCACTGTGGGAAGCTCCCGAATCTCCTGCCGCCTGTAATCAAGGAAGGGATTCTCACCCCCGAGAAAGTAATCGTTAAAGACATGGGCCGAATAGCCCTTCCCCAAGCGCGAGCCATTGGCAGCGATACCGGCTTCGTCCGAGATAAACGTGATGCCGTAAATACGTCCCTGCTCGTTTTGGCGGGCATGCCTGGCAATGCGGGCGATTTTCTTTAATATTATTGTTAATTATTGCATACCTTTGAAGGCGTATAACAAAATGATTACCATTCATGAGTATCAGAGCAGTCTTGTGTATCAACAGGCGTGAATATCGGGTGCTGCGTTATCGGCAACGGTTTGCCCGAAGGGTCAGCAGCAATGGCATGCCTGCTTCGGATTTGTACGGCGGTACTATCGATGTCGAGTTCGAGTCGGAACGCGATAGTGGCGTCTTTGCTTTGATGACGGATGAGAATACCCCCACGATCGAGGGGTATCTCCGTATTTCCCCGTCGGAAGAAGATACGATGGTCAGGGAATTGAAATTCGACGAAGCCTATCTTGTCGGTTATTCGGAGCAGCAGTATGATGATTGGGGTGCACCGGTGACGATGTGCGTCTCGATCTCCCCGATACGTTTGGATTTCAATCGTACCGTATGCATAGAACGTCGCAACAGCAGCATTTGGCGAGAGTATCGGGCGGAAAAACCATTGTTCAAGGCTCCGGTTCATACTCCGCCGTCTCCGTTGGTTACTTCCGTCAAAGGTGAAGAAACTGCTCTGCCGACACACACGGTCAAATACACGGTGACGGGGTATAACCTCGCGACGATCGGCGCAAGCGACCGTGAGCGAGTCAAATGGCTTGTCCGGGTAGACGGCAGGGACGAACTGCTATCGCAGCGAGGCGAAACGCTCGAACTGACGATCAAGCCCGAGTGGACGGGAAAAGATGTTACCGTCATGCCTTACCTGAGGAAACCCAATGAGGAGGTAAGCGTAAAAACGACGGTAGAACGTTTCCCCAAATCCATCCTCTTTGCCCGTTCGATGAAAAGGCCCGGGAAGACGCTGACAGGCGAGACGGCCGAAGATATGCTGTGCGCCGACAAAACGCCCGAAGAAGTGCGCAGGATGCACCGTCTTTTCGGCCTCCAACTGAAAGCATCCGACAAGGAGCTTTTTGCCGACATGTATATGCTGGCCGGTATGGGGAGCCTCTCCGGCGGTGGGGAGTTGCTGACGACTCTGATCGGTCACTTCAAAGGCAGTACAGGCACTCCTTTCTCCAACGCCTATATGGATCAAAAACTCAAAGAGCATCCGTCATTCCATACGTTTGTTTATCAAAAGGGTGAGGGAGTCTTAGACAATTTGATAAAACAACTTAGAAAGATTTTGGGAAATATAAATAAGATATATATACTGCAAAAAGGAGAAATTATTTCAGACCGAACTAAATTCAACACCTTAAAGGATAAACTCAATGGTATGACTTTGGCCGTGGATGATACTTCGGCATACGAAGTCTACGTGGACGATTACAAACTGACTGCTCCGAATACATTCAATTGTAACTTGAGGATAATCGTGTATGACAACTATGGCTTGGATGCAGCCGACATTGCCAAGTATGGAACAATAGCCGGCTTTCGGGCTTGGTATGTATTGCAACATGTGAGAGGCTACAAACCCTTCCTGACCAAGATGACCTGTATAATCCCCATTAAAAACCAAACTTTTTAATAATGAAAAAGCTGAAAATCTTCCTGTACGGTGTGCTGTTACTTGCTGTGGCTGCCGGTATTTTCGCCTTGAAATGCTATCTCAGCCCTATTGAGATCTATGAGATGCCTATTAACGCATGGAAACGGCCGGTGTGGGACGGGCCTGATTCTACACAAAAAGAAGAAAATTATGTGATATACAATCATCTTGGCAAACCGGAGCAACAGGTTTTAGATAGTGTAATGGCTTTTGCTGAAGGAACTATGAGTATTGACACCTTGAAGAAATACCAAAGCATGTATTCTCGTTCTTTTTATAAAAGAGATTGGACTGTAAATAAACACTATAGAGAAGAACCTGACGGGTCAGATATAATAATAGATCATGGTAATAGAAGAATTTATAGGATATTATGGGTAGTAGAAGATGAAATAGCTAATATATATGTCGGTGGCAAATACTATGTTGTCCCGATAAGCGATTCCACATGGCATATTATTTCTTCGATACGGCTGCTTGAGAGCAATGACAAATATCTTTGCTATCCGAGAAAGAGTGAAGAATGATCTGTATGAAAAAGAAAAGAAGAGCAATCTTATTGTATGGATTCCTATTTATTGTTGTTTTATGCGGTGCAGTTGCGCTTGAATGCCGTCTCAGCCCCATCAAGATTTACGAGATGCCCATTAACGCCTGGAAACGGTAGGTGTGGAATTGGCCTGATTCTACACAGAAAGAAAAACATAAAAGTTCTAATAGAGTATAGAGATGAAAAGACGAATTATACACCACAAATTATATATAATGAATAAGAGAAAACTAATCTTTTCAATTGTGGGGATATTGATAGGGTTTTCATTCTCTTTTTGGGACGCATTGGTGTCTTATGCAGATACAGCTCCAATAGAGGAGCCACTAAAAACGGTGTTAATCAATGTTGTTGGCACTCCCATATTTATATTACGAACTGTCCTATATGGCGGAATCGGTTTTTTTGCAGGTATTATAATCTCATACCTATTGACTGTTAAACAAAAAACAACATGAAGTATTATCTGCATCTGCCGAAAAGAATCTATAGACGATAGATAAAGGTTGGGATAATCTTGACATGGAAGCAAATAAGAAAGGCATAGAATTTGGAAGGAGCCTTCCTAAAAAATAATCAAGATAAGAATAAAACCTTTTTTAAGATTATCCGGCGTACTATTAGTTCCGATTCTCTCCCTTGCAGTCATGGGAATAGTGCATGGTATGTGGTTTGACCCCGAACGAAATATGGAAAGAATGGATGCCGAACTATATTCTCCTCCCATCATACAATACGGAGTCTATTATCTGGTATTTGCCGCATTAGCGATATTCGGCGTCCGGTTTCTTTGGTGTTCTTATCGGATGTACAGGACTGCACTACCACGATTTTTATGTTTGTTCTCACTCTTCATTACGCTCGTTATATTGCTTTTCTCACTACTTGCCATCCACAAACTTTATTAAAGAGAAACGAGAGAAACGCAATCGGCATTTCTCTCGTTTTGCAAAGACGACGTGCCGCTCCGGTTAGGACGACCTTCCGTCCGTTTTAGGTCGACCTAACCGCTCTGTAAGGACGACCTATTTGCTCCGTAAGGTCGACCTAAACGCTCGGTTAGGTCGACCTGACTTTCTGTCAGGGTCGACGTATGCGGTTTATTCCCTCGTAGTGTGCGGACGAGTAAAGTCTTAAAAAGACACCCCGAAGGGCTATGCAAGCCTTCGGGGCGTTATTCACAAAACAAAAAATATGACGTGTTGCCACGTCCGGAAAGATTGATTCTGTATTCTTTAAGAGTAAAAAACGTTTTTCGTAAACATAATGTTTTGTTGTTTACATAGACAAGTATCGGAAATCACGGAGCGGTCGCTTATCACCGAATGCAGCCTGATCAATTCCGTTCGTTCGGACAACAATCCGCAGGGTTTCCTGTTGGAACGTTTTACCGTGCTGCAAAATCAGGACATTCAAACCGGAAACGATGAAACGGCTCTATCCTCCTTCGGCCGAAGAGCGACAAAAGGAAGAGAGGACAGCAGGTCTTAACGATACCGTTCCGCAAGCCACCGACGGGGAACTGCCCGACGATAAACTGAAAGGCTATGAACTGGGGCGCGATGAAGAAAAGGAATCCCACCGGTAGGAGACCCTCGGCAACCTCTACGACTATTTCGAGAAGAAAGACGAAACACGGGAGCAGGAACTCTCGGAAGAGGCCGCTTCGGACGGGCTTCATCCGATCGAGCGGTCGGTAAGCCGGTATGAAGAAACGTCGCAGATGGTACATTCATTCTACGAGCCACCGGCATACGACTATGAGAAAGAAGCCCTGTGGGAAGAGCCGGACATGATACGCTCCGAACTCGCAACTCTCAAGGAGGAAAAAGAGGAGGAGATCGATCATCTCGAACTGCTCGAAAAATCTTACCGGATGGCAGCCAAATACTTCCCGGCCTCCGGTGATGCAAATTCCCGGAATGCATACGCCCGAAGTCAGGAACGCCCGGCCGATGCTCCCGCACCCAAGACAGCGGCGACAGCGCAACGGACGGCTTTACCCGCTGTGGAGCTTCTTCCGGAGAATTTACCGGGGAATGAGTAAGGCGATTCCCGAAGGCCGGGTCGTATTGCCTTACGGACTGGAGGTGACTTTTGAAAAGACTGTTCACCTGATTTTTCCTTCCGCCATCCGCTATGTCGATCTGGGAAGCAATAACCTGATTGCCGGAAAAGCGGAAGATGCCGAAAACGTGCTGCGTGTCAAGGCTGCCGTACGGAATTTTGAAACGGAGACCAACCTGTCGGTCATTTGTGAAGACGGTTCATTTTACTCCTACAATGTGAAGTATGCCGAAGAGCCGAAGAAACTCAATGTGGAGATGAAAGACTTCTTGTGCCAACGAGGGCAGAGCGGAGCTTGCTCCAGCTATGCCGAGGGCAGCCAGGACAGGCGCGAAGCGCAGTTTTTGTATCCCGGAGAAGGACACCTGCCTTCGAACCGTGCCGACATCTACTTCAAGGAATTGGGCAACGAGTCGCCTGTACTTGTGAAGTTGATGATGCAAACCATCTACAAGCATAATAAGCGAACGGTCAAGCACATCGGTGCGCGGCATTTCGGCATGCAGTTTCTCCTTCGAGGACTGTATGCACACAACGGGCTGCTTTTCTTCCACATCGTTATCGGAAATCAGACGAATATGCCTTACTCGGTGGACTTCATCACCTTCAAAGTGGTGGATAAAAAGGTGGCCAAACGCACAGCGATTCAGGAGCAGGTTTTGCAGCCGCTTCGCGCCTGCCATCAGGTGGCATGGATCAGGGGGAAGACGTCCGAACGGACGGTCTTTGCGCTGGAGCAGTTCTCCCTGCCCGAAGACAAGCAGCTGGAAGTAACGCTTTACGAGCGTAACGGTGGACGAACCCTGACATTCCGCGTGCAGCAGGAAGACCTGTTGCGAGCCGAACGAATCGATAACCTGAAACTCCGATGGTGATGAAGAAGTGTCTGTTTTTACTCGTCTGTGTCGTCGTAATGGCCACTCCTTCGTACGCACAACGCCTGATTCCCGGACAAAAGGGGATGGAGATTACGGGCAGCCTGCCTGTTATCAACGGAGAGAGGCTCTTTCGAAAAGATCATTTCGGTGTCGGAATATCGTTTACCCGCTACCTCAAAAGCGAAAACTATGCCTTTCTCGCCGCCGAATATGAGCAGCAGGATATGGCTTATCGAAGCTATCGTGTGCCGATGAAAGATGCCTTCCTGCAGGTCGGCTATATGCATCCCGTACTGTCGGATGGCGGGAAGAATCTCTTTGTCTGTGCGGGTATTTCCGCTTTAGGCGGTTACGAAGAACTTTACCGGGAGAGAACTTTTTTACCCGACGGAGCCCGCCTCTTGGATCGTTCGGGCTTCGTGTATGGCGGCGCCGTGCATCTGTCGATGGAGCTTTTTCTGACGGACAGTCTCTTGCTGCTCGTCAAAGCTCAGGGACGCTTGTGTTTCGGATCGGATGTGAATCTCTTTCGTCCCGCTCTCTCGGCGGGATTTCGTATAAACCTCTAAACCAATGAAACGATGAAAAGAAAATGGATCGATGCGCTGTGGGTGATGGGAGTATTGCTCATGGCCGGGTTTTGTTTATCTGCTTGTAATCGGGAGCTGGACGTGCAGACGGTTTTTCCGTTTGAAGTAAGCACGATGCCGGTTCCCAAACAAATCAAACAGGGCGAAACCGTGGAAGCGTGCTGTACCCTCGTTTCGGAAGGCGATTTTTCCAGAACGCGCTATACAATGCATTTTTTTCAAACGGAAGGGAAAGGCGTTTTGCGGATCGGACGCGGGGTTGCTCTCAAACCCAATGACCGTTATCCGGTGGGTAGGGGAGACTTCCGCCTCTACTATACCTCACGAAGCAAAGAGCGGCAGTCGCTCGAAATCGTCTTCGAGGACAATCATGGACAATCGCAAACGATCGTTCTGGATTTTAATCACAAAGAATCGGACGAGGATAAAGAGCGAGAAGCCGGTTATCGCACCTGACCGCTCCAATAATTCCTTTTTTTGTTCTTAATCAATCGAAGGCGCCCGTCCGAGAGGATAGGCGCTTTCATTCTGTTCAAAGAGTTCATAAATAAAACGACCTGCCCATTTGAGCATCGCAATGAGAGGCTTGGCAGGTTCTACACGATGCAAAGATAACGGGTTTCCGGGTAAATGGAATAATATCCCTTGTTTATTCAGGGCAACCGCATCAAAATATAAGTGCCTGATTATCAATTATAGTTTTGAGTGCATTCTTTATCTTTGAGTATAATCTCCGAAATGCAATCATTTGAAAATTAGCAACTTGTATTTTCTCGAAATTTTTGATGCGGTTGCCCTGTTGTTTATTGTTTATTCGTTGCTTTTGCCGAAACGCTTATCTACCTCTTCGCTGATGGCTCTGCGAAAGCTCAGAGGATCGGCGATATAATGATAGGTATTGGTAGCGCCTCCGGTAGTTACGACCACTGTTCCGAAGTTGAAAATTCGTCCCCAGAACGATTCTCCGAAAGCGATGGCTTTGGCTTTGTTCAGCTGCAATTCGACAACGCTGCGACGAATCAGGCCTAATTTGAAAATCACCCGTTTGTTGGTTACGACGTATTCGGCATAGCGCCGGCCGAGGTAGCTGTTGATAATCCCCCATAGGGCTATAGCGATCAGCACATAACCCGGAATCTTGATGTAGAGTGGTGAAAAGGATATCAGCAGCAGTCCGAACAACAGGAATTTCATCGGATAAACAAAAACCCACCAATGCACTTGGGCTTTGTATGTAACGGTTTCACCCGTCAGCAATGTTTTGTCTATGTAGCTCCTAACTAATTACAAGTTTACCGTATCAATGAACTTATAGCGTCCAAAGATATAAGTTTAGTATATTTTTTGTGAATAAATCTCTCTTTGCTTGTATTTACGCAGTTCTATCTGCCTATTATCGCGTTAGCCTTTGAGGTCAGAGGGGCTAAGGGGGGCTATGAATGCTCCGGCCTAATCTTCTAAGCATATCCCAAATAATTAAATCATATCACATTGAAGCTCCTTGAGAGTATAGCCGTTACACCCCTCCTTCACAATGTGGGTAAATCGGGGGTATTAGAAGGAATTAGGGTCCGCAAAGATATATATTTTGGATATTCAAGCGTTTTTTTGTACAATTGTGTGGTTTTAAGCTTTGGAAGGAGTGTATATACAGGTTAGAAATAAAGAAAGATCGCTCTTTCTGAGAAATGCGAAAATTTGGGATATGGTTCCCTTAAGATTTGACTAATTATGTTTGGACACAGAAGTTTTTTACGCATCGGTTCGCTGGATGATGCAAGCATAAAAGGATTGCTGGCAAGTGGAATGGAATTGAACAGCTTTAGTTATTCATATAACCAAGCAATTGATATTCGTGGAAAAGCTCAGGGTGAAGTCCGAAGTGGGACACTATTGCTGACTTTTGCCAACTTACCCCCTGATGAAATTATTGATTGGATGTTGAATCCTCGTAAATATAAAGATGGCTCTATTGTTCTCTGTGACATGAATGATACTCCTTTGCAAAAAATCTCGTTTGAGAATGCCGCTTGCGTAGGGATGGACATAAGCTATTTGGAATCAGGAAATAGTTATGCCTCTACCCGAATTACCCTACGAGCAAAAAAAATGACAGTAGGTAATACAGTCGTTGAGAACAATTGGAAGAACATATAATCGTAACTTGTTATGGATTTTAGTCTCATACAGCCCGATGGAAACTTAACCGCGGTTTTAGTGTTTATGGGGAAAACGTACAATTTGTGTCAATTCAGTACCACTTTTGAGCAGTCCACTGATGAAAAAGGTGAGCCACAAGCTGAAGTACGTGGTGGTAAACTATTGGCAGTTCTCTCTCAAATACCGGATGACAATTTATTGTATTGGGCATCTAACCAATGGTCACGTAAAGACGGCGAAATTGCATTCAGGAATGAAACGGGGACACCTCCCTTGCGTATTACTTTCAAAGAGGCGTATTGTATTGGGCTGGTACAAGAAATAAACCAAGGAGTAAAAACGTCTCTGCTTATATCCCCTAAATCTATTCAAATCAATGGAGCCTCAACCTTATATAACGATTGGATTGATTGAATGAAGTAATATGTCACAGCCAAAATACAATAATAAATATATCAGTCGGGAGCTTTTTGATTTCTACCGAATGACCAAACAGCCGTATGAGGGTTTTGTGATCGGATTGGGGTATGCCTTTACGCAAAAAGGTGCAATAATGACTTCGTTTTCTACAAACTATAATCCCTCTAATCCCTTTTGCCAGGGAACCGGCTTTTTCGATATGTGTACCACCCAGCTTTTGGATACTTCTCCAGAGGCGGTTGTGAGAAGTTTGAATCTAAAAACGGAGGATATTCTCTCTTTTTTAGTACAACCACGGCTCGACGGCTCATTATTGGTTAATATGGGGAATGATAAATTTTTATCTGTTCCATCCGATAATACTAAAGTCCAGTTCATAATAAATGATGACGGATCAACCTTAAAATATAAATTTGAGGTTTCAAATATCAAAACCAATGAATATCATCTTGTGCAAGGCTCTTTGAGAGATATGCCCTATACATTCGGCCAAAATAATTTGTGGGATATACTTACTTCTGAAAATCTCAAAAAAGCCAGTTTTATAACGGGCTCCGTATCGTTGGGGTATTCTGCATGGGAGAATATCTTATTTAGCAGAAATAGTGAACTTTATATTCCCCGTGCAGGAGAAAATAAGGGAATTCCAACAAGTGTATGGAAAAGAACAAAATCAGGAGACTTTGCACTTAGAAATGGAAAAAAAGTACCAGTGTCCGCCAATGCTGCCTCTAAAATCAGGCTTGTTAAAGCGGTTCGTACTGGGGGGGTCGTACTGAATGCAGTTGGAGTTATTATTACGATGTACACAATTAGGGAAGAAGGATTTACATTAAAAAACTCAGCGGATTTGATTTTTGGAGCAATTGGGTTTATACTTGGTTGGGGCTGGGCCGTTTCGGGTGTGTACTTTGGGCTTGATGCATTGGGCGTTTTTGACCAGCCGGTTGCGCGTGTTATAGAAAGGCCTGAGCGCGCGAACCCATTTGAAGCTGTGCGAGATAACACCTATGTGGCTCCTCATCCTCAACTTCTTGAAATAGGCAAGTCAAGGGACTCTATTTCCAAGACTTTTGATAAATTCGAAAAATATTGACACTTCATGTTCTCTTACATATACTACAGAATATATTCAACTTACCAGATAAAGTGGAAGAGCGATATTGCCGGACTCTATGCACTTTTCATGCTTTCCATCGCTCAATTATTAAATCTTAATACAGTTATAATTCCAATCTGCTATGCATTGGGAATCAATTTTCTTCCCTCTAAATTGTCGTGGATGATAGTACATATCGGCTTCATAACCTGCAATGCAATCTATTTTTGGAAGATTACTAATTATGATAAATTACACAATAGATGGAAGTCAGAATCTAAATATAAAAAGAAAAGAAATGGATATTTAGTAGTGCTGTATCTGCTAATTTCATTTGTTTTGGGATTAACCGTCCTCCATTATTTAGGCAATTGGGAAGCAAAGAATACTAAGCATAATATTGAGAAAGTGAATTATCCGACAATAATTCGGAATTTTTGATTCAGAAGAAGAATGAGTTATAGAGCAAGATTTGAATCGAAGTTTAAAAGGTGAACTCAGAATAGGTGTGTCTATTGTTTTATTGTACCTGCCTGTTGTCGGTTGGATTTATACGGGTTATATGCTTCTTGATTTAATTGGTGCGTTTGATCGTCCTATTATTCAACCCATTCGTAAAGATCCCTATATTATAGAAGCAGATAGTACACGTATAGTAAAACCTCCGAATGATTAAGAAAAAGTCGCTAATTATAGATATGCCACAACGAAAACAGCCGGAATTTAAACAAGGTAAAAAGAATTGAATAAGCTATGAATATTTATAAATATACATTTTATTTGTCTTACAAATTTGGAGTAAAAATAAAAACTCCAAATCCGGCATTCGCAGCAGTATGTGTGGCGACAGCAGTAAAATTTATTCATCTTGCTTTTTTTGTGGGGTTTCTTTACTCTTTTGGCTTGTTTCCTGCGTTAAAGATATTTTTTGACAATTCCATTTTGGGAAAGTTGTTGGCGTTGTTGATTGGATATATAATATTGGCAATAAATACTCGTTATGTGTTTGGGGTAAAAGACGCTAATTATCAAGGTCTCATTGATAAATTTGATCGCGATTCCTCCAAAGAAAAAAAAACAAAAGACTTTTGTTACTCTTTTCTTCGTTATAATTCTGCCTATTTTGGGTTTGGTCGTTTTATGGTATGTTTAGAAAGGATGACCAAGTGTTATGTTCTCTTACATATACTACAGAATATATTCAACTTACCAGATAAAGTGGAAGAGCGATATTGCCGGACTCTATGCATTTTTCATGCTTTCCATCGCCCAATTATTAAATCTTAATACAGTTATGATTCCCATCTGCTATGCATTGGAAATCAATTTTCTTCCCTCCAAATTGTCGTGGATGATAGTACGATGTAAACAGTTTTACGCCTTTGTGAACCGATTTCGGATAGAAATGGAGCGAGCGGAAGTTTATGGAAACTGAATCGCGCCAAGCAGGATACAGTGCATCCAATGCAACTAATTCGTTGCAGCATATTTGTTTAAATTTCAGAAAATTGACCAATATTGCCATTTCATCGTATTCAGGCATTTTCTTGGATTGCTCGAATATTTCGCATAATCTCTCCTCATCCCTACTACTCGTGCAACCGAAGCATAGAAGCAAGGTTAAACCAAGAAAAAAGATGAGTCGTATTTTCATGAAGTGTCTAATAATTTGCTTTTTGCGGACAGTCCTTGTCAAACCAAAATTGCTGCCAAAGAAAATCCTCCATTCTTGCGGGTAGGAGGTGTGCATTTTCCATGCAGAACATTTTGGGAACGATGTTTTTTTCATCGTAATCAAGATATTTCTTCTTTTGGTTTTCTTTGCGATAGGCAAATGCAATGCCTTCGGGCATATATACCGTTCCTCCGATGTTTATACGAATCGTCGAAGCCGTATCGGATTGATTCGATAGGAGATCTGAATATTGCTCAAGGGGAAAAGGCTGCACAGTGTCAATCTTTACTCTCCATCCGCCTTCCTTTCGTGTTATTAACCCGACGGGACTATTTCGTGATTTTTGAAACTATTAAATGTCTGACTAATATATTTTTGTCAAAATAAAAATAACGTTATATTATCGCCGTGTTAATAGCTCACCAAAACACAGCAAAATAGAACCGATAGCTTGGGGTTCTACATCCAAATCTTTTATTTTCAAATCCATGGTATAGAACATGGTACATGTATCACGTGTCGGATAAAAATAGGCCGTCCGAAAATCAATGGAAACCGAATCCCGCCAACTCGGACATAGCCTTTCCAAGGTTGCATTGGCAAATTCATCACAACATATTTGTTTAAATTCCAATGAATTTACAAAAGCTGCAACTTTGGTGTATTCGGGTACACGTTTCGATTGCTCGAAAATTTCATGCAAACGTTTCTTTTCCGCTCTATTGACACAACTGACCGCAGAGAGCAGTTATATAAAAAAGGAAATGGTGTACAATAATTTTTTTTTCATTTCCCAGTCTTTTTCCAATTTATCTAATTCTAATTGTGTCGTTGTATTTGCCCACGGGAGGAATTTATTCCACAAGATCTGGTTTCGATTTACAGAGTCTAACGGTTCCCATTTTCCATTCTCGTTGCGCCTGTAGCGAGCTTCTGTACTTATAAGGATTCTACTTCCCGGAATAATCCTAACTCTAATTGGAATCGGAAGTCGTAGAGTATTTATTTTCCCTCCATTAAAAAATTGCTTTGAAGTCAATACTCTTAAAAGTCCGTTAGGATTGCTTACATCATCAATATAAAATTCATTTATAACCCAAAGTAATAATTTTTAATGAATATCCGTTTTTGCACCTAAAAACTCTATTAAACTATTTAACAACAATAATTTAGATGTATAGGTCGGAGAGAGAAATAGATTTCTGTATATCAGCAATATATAATTAATTTTAGGCATATATACGGACATTCATTTAATTTTTACACACCAATCTGATACAAATTTCTTGAAAACTTCAAATCTATTCTCTTCTTTTCGTCGCAACGACCCGGGCGACCGTCTGCCATGTTCCGTTTTTATTTTGTTGCTCTTTGCGCCAATGAAAAGCGGTGGCAGTCATATCGGAAAAAACATACCTCATTCTGCCGGTCGTGTTTTCGGTCAATACGATGTTATCTCCCGTTTTACGGGCTGTCAAGCGGATGGCTTCGCCCGTACAACCGTAGAAAATATCCCATGCCGAAGTCTTCGGGTTGAAAATACGGAGTGTGGTTCCGTATTCGGCATCCGGCTGTTTGTTTATCAACCTCTCGGAACGCGACGGGACGATGAACAAGTCCTGAATGGCAGTCCCGTCCAAAACCCAAGAGAATATCCATTCGCCTTTTACCCGTCTGGGTGTTGCGTCGTACAAACGGTCTGTCCATTCGATCTCCCATTCTCCCACCAAAGAACCGAAGAAATCGAGCTCTTCGGGGATTCGTTCACTTCTTTTTTCGCTGCAGAGAGCAGTGCTAAATTCTTTTATCAGATTCATTTCGATAATGATTTGGAGGCAATCGGAGTAGGTCAAGTATTCATTTATGCCCGATAACACAGATACGATTACCCTGCGTAAATACGGAGGTCTGTGTAAACCCTGCTTTCGTCATGTTCTCAACGATTTCGTCCGGGGTATAAATTTTCATATCCAAGAGTGAAATCCATCGCTCGTTTCCTACCTCGGAAGCCATTTCGTTGCAGACGGCAAACCTGCCGCCCGGCTTGAGTACACGCCTTACTTCTTTGAAATCCTCGACGATGTCCGGCCAGAAATAGATGGTTTCAAAAGCTGTTGCAAGATCGAAAGTCGCAGATTCATAAGGAAGGGATGAGACCAAGGCCTTCATGATTTCCGCCCGGCCGTCTCGGACAGCTTTCCTGTTCCTGGCAACGGACTTTGCCACGCTCTGCGCCGAGTAGTCCGCTCCGCATACTTTTCCTTTCGTCCTTGTCAGAAAGTTGGCGATGTTTTGCCCGCCGCCGCAACCGATGTCGAGAATATCCTCCTCACCGGACGGTCGGATACATTCGTCGATGCACCAGAGAGCCATTTTATTATGGCCGTAGTTCATCCCCGCAAGCATCATTTTTCCCCAGAAATTGTTTTCAGGTCTGCGGCAATTGCTTATGAACTTCTTGAACAGTCTCATCTTCTATTCAGCAGCTAAAAGAACAAGAAATAACGAGGAGTCTTGGCCTTGTATTCGCGGTATTCCTCTCCGTAGGTTTCCTCACAATAGCGTTCTTCTCCCAATATGAGGAAATGTGTGGCAATGATGAAGGGTATCATGACGAGTAGCATCCACAACGAGGCGGAAGCGATACAAACGCCGAGCATCCCCGTAAAAAAGAAAAAGTACATCGGATTGCGCGACCAACGATAGACTCCTCCTTTGATGGTCTTTCCGGCAGGAGTTGCCACATAGTTGTGAAAAGCCCGGACAAAGAGCACCAGCGAAAGCACGTAAACCACCATTCCCGCAAGAAACCATGCCGTACCGAACTTGAACGGGACGAAAACGGAAAGCACCAATATGGCAATTTGCAGGATTGTACTGACAGAGGCGTTCGCCTTGTCTTTGGCCGTGTACCACGAGGTGTCCACCGCGCGCTTTCCTCCCTCACGGAAGATTGCCATATATATAAACTGTATCAGCACCATGCCGAACGAAGGTATCCATGCGTTCAGCCATCCGGCTTGCAACGTGGTGAAAAACGAAAAATCACTCATAGTCATCGGGGATGATATTGTTTTTTTAATGTGATCAGCGATACGGCAAAAATCAGGGTATACACCAGATTATTCCATCCGCCCGCTATCAACAGAAGAAACGGTTGCGGCAGCGTTTTCCAAAGGAAATTGAGCCAGATGGTGATCAACGGTGTTGCGAAAACTATCCAACGAGGAAAAGAAGTCTGCTTTTGCAGCACCAATACAGAAAAGAGCAACCATCCGATTCCCATTAAGAAAAAAGAAAAACCGCCCAACCAGCCGATATAGGAGAGAAAATGGTCGATGATTTCGGGATGTCCCTGCGACGATACGATGCCGAAAGCCGGGAAGAAGGCATGATAAGCACCTCCGACAATTATACTTACGGATAGAGAAGCAAGCATCCAGCAGGCTGTTTTTCGTCGCGCTTTCTTAACCCTGAGAAACAAATGGTAGAATCCGATGATGTAGAGAACCGCCGCCAACGGGCCTATTATCCCTCCGGCAATGAGACGCTCCAAGGGCACTGTGCCCATAGAAGGCAACAGATCTTTTTCCAAATCGGGAATGGGTTGTGTCGTAAAATACAGCAACATGTCGCCGGTATACATCAGCAGGCTACCCGTTATTCCTGCATATCCGGTCAATCTGAGTATTTTATCCATACCTTTTTCTTATTATTTGAGTTTACAAAACTATACAAGTGGAATATCGTTTGCAATCGCCAATAGTGGCTATTTTCACAGTCCGGAATCCCTATTTCTTAGGGTTTGTCGATTCGTCAATCAGTAACTCATATCCTCAAAATTCAACCTTTAATAATCTGTTTGGCATTGGCTCTCTGCCGGATTGCGACCCATCGCATGAAGGGATTTTGATGTGTCGGGACGACCTGTCATCTGCATTAGGACGACCTGTTATTTGTTTTAGGTCGACCTAATCGTTCAGTTAGGTCGACCTAAACAGTCTGTAAGGACGACGTAAACGGTCTGCAAGGTCGACCTAAACGGCCTGTAAGGTCGACCTAACATTCATGTAAGGACGACCTGACTTTCTGCCGGGGTCTTTTTGCACATCGTCAGCCTTCAATACGGACTGTGATACATTGCATTATCGGCAGTCCGGGATCGAAGACAACAAGTGGAAGATTTGGAGACGGAAAAGATGCTCCCGAAACTCTCCGGAAAAGAAAAAAGGACAGCCCCATGTGTGAAGCTATCCCTTAAAAAAAAAGAGGTTGTCGAGAAGAGATTGATCGGGCTAGCGGAGAATGTCCTTTAGCAAATCGTGCTCTTCCATGACCGTAGCGATCGTTCCGGTCAGTTCGGTATAGAGCCGGTCATATTCCGACTTTTCATCGAAGTCGTCTCCCGGATGGTAACGGTCGAAGGTATCTTTGACTTCTTTGTGCTCCAACAGAAGCAAAGAGAGTTTTCCCGACAGTTCGGCGGGAACTTCGTTTGCAAATTCGTTATCGATGATTTGTTCGATAAACTGATACGGCGAAAAATGCAGTCCTCTAAGCAATACTTCCATGGCCATGCTTTCGGCTATGCCGATGGGATTGTCTTGCAGGAAGGCTTCTTCGTACGTTTTTGCAGCAGCTTCGGAACGTTCACGGATAAACGTTTCGTCACCGAGCAGTTGCGGATGGTAGTCTTTCAGATAAACTTCCAGTCTGAGTCGGTAATACGACAAGGTTTTCTTTTCCTGTTTCATCTTCTTTCCTCATTTAATTACGGTGATCATTTCTCTTGCTTGGGAATGATAAAGCCGATGGGATTACGAGGCTTTTCCGCTTTTTCTTTTTGCTCCAACAACTCCGTCAGGGCCGTGTACAACTCACTGAACTGCACATTACAGCTTACTTCAAGGTCTTCGATACGCTTTTTGAGTTCTTCATAACCGGCAATCATCCGACGCATGGCAACGAAAGTCCGCATGATGGCAATGTTCACTTCTATTGCTGTCGGACTGCGCAGCACCGATGATAGCATGGCTACTCCCTGCTCGGTAAAAGCCATCGGAGCAACGGAGCTGTGCTTGAGGGTTTCGGGTAACCGGTCACAATTTGTGACCAGTTCCGTCCATTCGTTTTCGGTAAGTTCGAACATAAAATCTTCCGGGAAGCGCTGCAAATTTCTCCTGACGGCCTGTTTGAGCACTTTTGTCTGCACACCGTAGAGTCCGGCCAAATGATAGTCCAATATCACTCTGTTGCCACGAATCTCAAGAATTTTACTCCGGATGACGCTTACATCTGCTGTTATTGTATTCATATCATTGATTTATAGAATTTGTATTGAATTTCAAGTCATTGTTTTGCTTGTGACACCGGAGATCTGAATATATCCAGCTTATCCGATAGCTTGAGCATGTCCTGTTCAATCTTTTTATTGGTGATACGGGCGTAAATCTGCGTCGTTTTGATATTGGTGTGTCCCAGCATCTTCGACACGGATTCGATGGGAACGCCTTTACTCAAAGACATCGTGGCAAATGTATGGCGTAAACAATGGAAAATATCGTCCATTTAAGGATTTGGAAGAATATAGAGAATAAACCGGTAACATGTTGTAAATTAGTCGATTTTCTATATGCTGCGAGTGTGGCAGGAAAGCAATTCGGCACGGAATATTGAATCCTTTCAGTTACCAAACCGTTATCCGCCAGTTTCCCCAGTGGGGCGAGGTAACGAAAAAGGAAAGATTTTTCTGGAGTAGGTTCTATCTCTATGTTCCACAACGTTTTGCTTATCAAAGGACGCTTTAACAACGGGTAATTTTGCCCATAAAATTAAAGCGTATGAAAATAGAAAAATTCAAAGTGTTGCTCTACCTCAAAAAGAGCAGACCCGACAAGTCGGGCAAAGCGCTCATTATGGGACGCATCACCGTCAATCATTCGATGGTGCAGTTCAGTTGCAAAATTTCCTGTACTCCCGACTTATGGAATCCTCGTGAAAGCCGTCTGAAGGGCAAGAGTCATGAAGCCGTAGAGACCAATGCAAATCTGGACAAGCTGCTGCTCTCCATTCACTCTGCTTTTGATACGCTCGTGGATAGGAAAGCAGACTTCGATGCGGAAGCCGTCAAAAACCTGTTTCAAGGAAGTCTCGGAACGCAGATGACTCTGTTGGGAATGACGGACATTGTCTGCGAGGAATTGAGGAAACGCATCGGGATAGACCGTGCAAAGGGAACTTACCCTGCCTATATCTATACCCGGAGAACCTTGGCAGAGTTCATCGAAAAGGAGTTTAGCACCAAAGACGTCGCTTTCGGTCAGATGACGGAGCAGTTCATTCATGACTATCAGAGTTTCATCTTGGATGATAAAGGACTTGCCATAGATACCTGCCGGCACTATCTGGCTATCGTCAAGAAGGTATGCCGAAAAGCCTACAAGGAGGGACATGCCGACAGATGCTTCTTCACCCACTTCAGCCTTCCCCAACAAAAGGAGAAAACACCGAAAGCCCTAAGCCGGGAATCCTTTGAGAAAATCCGTGACTTAGAAATCCCAGAACATCGCACTTCCCATATCTTGGCAAGAGATCTCTTTCTCTTTGCCTGCTATACCGGAACAGCTTATGCCGACGCCGTTTCCGTTACACGGGATAATCTGTTTACGGATGACAGCGGCAGTCTGTGGCTCAAATACCGCCGCAAGAAAAACGAGCTTCGTGCCTGTGTCAAGCTGCTGCCCGAAGCCCTTGACCTGATAGAGAAGTACAGGGATGATGCTCGTCCGACACTCTTTCCCATGCTGTACCATCCCAATCTACGCCGTCTGATGAAAAGCCTTGCGGTTCTTGCGGGCATTAAGGAAGACCTGACCTACCATGCCGGCAGACATTCATTTGCATCACTGATCACCTTGGAAGCCGGCGTTCCTATCGAGACCATCTGCAAGATGTTGGGACACTCCAACCTGCAAACTACGCAGGTCTATGCGAAGATTACGCCCAAGAAGCTTTTCGAGGATATGGACAAGTACATCGAAGCAACAAAGGATTTGAAACTCATATTATAAACACACAGACATATAGAAAACAGAGTGAAAATCAAAAAACAATGAAACAACCATGCGCAGTACATTCTCTTTATTGTTATACATCAACCGAAGCAAAGTCCGTGCGGACGGTACGACCGCCGTACTTTGCCGAATCTCCATCGACGGGAAAAGCACGACGATAACCACGGGCATCTCCTGCAATTCCAAACAGTGGAATGCAAAAAAGGCGGAGACCGCGGACGTGCGGACAAACAACCGTCTGAAAGAGTTCCGCAAACATGCGGAGCGGCTCTATGATGAAATGCTCAAAGAGCAGGGTGTGGTCAGTGCAGAACTGCTGAAAAACAGGATAGCAGGTCAAGCAGTCATTCCTATCCATTTGCTCCAAATGGGAGAAAGAGAGCGGGAACGCCTTGCCGTCCGTTCCAAGGAAATCGACTCCACTTCGACTTACAGAAGCTCACGGTATTACCAGAACTATATCCGTGAGTTTTTGGACTCGAAAGGCAAGACGGATATTGCCTTTTCGGACATCACCGAGGAATTCGGACGGGAATATAAGGTCTACCTGAAGCGGTACAAGAACTTCGGAGCATCGCAGACCAACCATTGCCTTTGTTGGCTGAACAGACTGATGTATCTCGCCGTAGACTATGAGATTATCCGTGCCAATCCTCTGGAAGAGTTAGAGTATGAGAAGAAACCACCCTCCAAACGGATGCACATCAGCAAAGCGGAACTCAAACAACTGCTGAAACTGAAACTGCCCGCCAATGACCCTTTGAAGGAATTGGCTCGCAGGACTTTTATCTTCTCCTGTTTTACGGGACTCGCCTATGTCGATACCCAACTGCTGTATCCGCACCATATCGGGCGGACTGCCGACAATAGAAGATACATTCGCATCAACCGTAAGAAGATGAAAGTAGAGTCATTCATTCCCCTGCATCCGATAGCGGAGCAGATACTTGATTTGTACAATACGACCGATGACACGCAGCCGGTTTTTCCTTTGCCAAGCAGAGACATGATGTGGTTTGAGATACACGAACTCGGTGTCATTATCGGGCGGAAGGAGAACCTCTCCTACCATCAATCCCGGCACAGCTTCGGATCATTTTTGATTTCTGAGGGGATTTGTACGGAGAGCATTGCCAAGATGATGGGGCACGCCTCCATCGCCAGCACGCAGACCTATGCGAAGATTTCTGAGAAGAAAATTGCAGAGGATATGGATAGGTTAATCGAAAGAAGAAAAAGCAATGAATACTAAACTACTGTTCTGTAAATTTTGACATGGCGCATATTATTTGTATCTTTGTCTCAAAAAGTCATGATACGATACACTATTAAATTAAGCAAGCAAGAAGTGGAAGAATTGGAAGCGATAGTCAACAAAGGCTCTCACAAGTCCCAAACCTATCGTGCCGCCTATATCCTGCTCAATACCGATGAAGGCGATTATTCCCGGAAGGTGACAAACGAGCGTATATGTGAGGTTTTACGCATAGGCATGCGTACCATCGACCGAGTGAAGAAACGATTTGTTGAAGAGGGCTTTGAAGCCACGTTGGAGCGTCGCCCAACCCAACGCGTATACGAAAGGAAAGTCGATGGCGATGTGGAAGCCAAATTGGTGGCTTTATGTTGCAGCGCTCCCCCTGAAGGGTATGCGAGATGGTCTTTGCGCTTGCTGGCAGACAAGATGGTTGAATTGGAGTATATTGACAAGATTTCCCATGTGACGGTGGGGAAGGTTTTAAAAAAAATGAACTTAAGCCCTGGAAAGTAAAGGGGTGGGTTATTCCAAGAGCCAACGGCGGGGAATTTGTAGCCCATATGGAGAACGTCCTGGACGTATATAAGCGGCCCTATACCCCTTCCAATCCGGTGTCTCTTCATGGATGAGTCATCCAAGCAGTTGATTGAGATGCGTGATTCAATCCCTGTAAAACCCGGGCGAGAGGCGCGGATTGATTACGAATATATCAGGCATGGCGTAGTCAATATATTCATGGCAAACGAGCCGCTGAAAGGGAAAAGGATGGTGGAAGTAACCACTACAAAGACAAAAGTGGATTGGGCTCATTTTATCAGAAAGATATCCGATGAAATGTTTCCACAGGCAGACAGGATAACATTGGTTATGGATAATTTTAAGACACATACTCCGGGAGCGCTATATGAAGCATTTGAACCGGAGGAGGCCAAAAGGATATGGGACAGGTTTGATTTCGTATTTACCCCAAAGCATGGGAGTTGGCTCAATATGGCGGAAATAGAGTTGCACGTTTTAAACAGGCAATGCTTGAACAGGCATATTTCAACCATGGAAGAAATAAAAAAAGAAGTTGCGCTCTGGCAGGAACATCGGAACAACAAAAATTCAACCATTAACTGGCAGTTCACAAACAAAGATGCAAGAATCAAACTAAAGAGACTATACCCGTCAATTAATAGATAACATAACACTACGATGAAAAGAGGAACTATAACCATAGATAAGAAGGGAAAAGTACATATCCCGATGACTGCCGTTTGGATGTCAGCTTGCGAGATAGCCGACCTGCTCGGGGGATTTTCCGGCAAGGTGAACACACAAATCAAAGCGATATTCAAAGAGGGGCTTTTGATGGAGGCGGAAGCAATGAGAACAATCCGCTCTGAACGAGGATTTATTGATTTGTACAGTATTGAAATGATAACGATGTTGTTGTTTCATATTGCCACACCACAGGCAAAGACTTTGCGAAGGTGGATAATCGGCAGGCTTTCGGAGAAGACAAAAGCAAGTCCTCTGATACTTGTCTATTATGGCAAAAACGGATTATGCAATTAAGGAAAAGCAGGTAGTAAGACGCATTTACCTTACTGCCTGCCTTAGTGTTTTTGATAAACGATCAACCTTGTGCCAATGCCGTCCAGAAGCGGTCTTCTTCGTCGATTTGTTCTGAGAACAGCCAAATCTCCTTAATCAGCCCATCCTCAAAGCGAAAGAGATCCACGCCTTTCATCTGCATCGAACGTCCATTTGTCGATACTGCAAATCCAACCGCAGCCACGACCAAATCGCCGTTTTCCGTAATGTAATCCACTTGGTCGACGGCGAATGTGCCATTGCTCAGTTGAGCCATTCTTCCCAAATGGGCGAAAACATTCTGCTTGCCGTTGTAAACGCCCGACAATGTACCCTTTCCCGGCTGATGCCATACCAACTCATCGGAGAGCAATGCCCCCACCGTTTCAAAATCACCCTGTGCCAAGGCGGTGTAAAATTGACGCACTTTTTTGATTTTCTTTTCCATAAATCTGTATTTTTAATTGTTAGAACCACTGCAAAGTTATACCTTTGCACTACAATCTGCAAGTACCTACAATATTGTAGGATACATACCGTATTATTAGATTTATTGATTATCAAGAATAAAAAAGTTTGTCATGGAGAGAAAAATTTCAGACGATAAATGTCCCGTACGAAAGTCTATGCAGATTTTCACCGGAAAGTGGACACTGCTCATCATCTTCCAAATCAACCGCAGAATAATCCGTTACGGAGAACTCAAACGTGCCATTCCCGGCATCAGCGAGAAGATGCTTATCGACGAGTTGAAATTCCTGTGCGGTAAAGGACTGGTTAAAAAGAAACAGTACCCCGAAGTTCCTCCACGAGTAGAATACTCCCTCACGCCATTGGGCGAGAAAGTCTTGCCGATTATAGACGAGATAGCAAAGTTCGGTATGGAGAATCTGTAAGTGTTTAGTAGGCTCAGCATCCCTCATAATAATAAACTAATGATACTTGTAATATGAACGAATTAATAAACCCACGAAAGTCTGTCTTTGAACAGATTAGACATGTTGATGAGAATGGCGTAGAATATTGGTCAGCACGAGAAATGGCAAAAGTACTTGAGTATTCTGAATACAGACATTTCCTACCGGTAATAGAAAAGGCTAAAGAAGCGTGTGCCAATAGTAACAACAATCCCTTAGACCATTTCGAGGATATCCTCGAAATGGTCAGTATCGGATCTGGAGCAAAACGCCCTTTGGAATCTGTAAAACTATCCCGTTATGCCTGTTACTTGATTGTACAGAATGCTGATCCGGGCAAAGAGGTAGTGGCGAATGGACAAACTTATTTTGCCGTTCAGACACGGATTGCAGAGATAAAGCAAATGGACGAGTACAATCGTCTGACAAGCGAAGAAGAAAAACGTCTCTTTTTGCGTAATGAACTGGCTCGCCACAATAGTCAGTTAGCTGATGCTGCCAAGAATGCCGGTGTCGTTGAATCTCGTGATTATGCAATCTTCCAGAATCATGGTTACAAAGGTCTTTACGGTGGATTAGACGCAAAAGCGATTCATGCCCGAAAAGGTTTAAAGAAAAGCCAAAAGATACTTGACCACATGGGAAGTACCGAATTAGCTGCTAATTTGTTCCGTGCCACACAAACCGAAGAAAAACTACGCCGTGAAAACATAAAGGGAAAAACAAAGGCAAATCAGACACACTATGAAGTGGGGAAAAAAGTTCGCCAAACCATTCAAGAACTTGGAGGAACCATGCCAGAAGACTTGCCTGTGGCTGATAGTATAAAAAGTTTGGAAAGCAAGGAGAAAAAGCAGCTAAAGGGGAAAGGCAACAAGTAATAAGAGGAATGAATTTATTATGAAACAGAAAGTTTTATTTATCCTGTTAAATGAATACACAGATTGGGAGGGGGCTTTTCTCTCCACGGCTCTTCATGTGGGCGTGATACCGGGCGGTGAAATCAAGTATGAAGTGCATACCGTTGCCCCGACGTCGGACACAGTCTGTTCCATCGGAGGTTTCAGAACCTTGCCCGATTATTCTTTCGAGAATATGCCGAAAGATTATGCCGCCTTAGTGCTTATCGGTGGCAACCGCTGGGACTCGCCTGAAGCGGAACTTGTCGTACCATTGGTACAAGAGGCTTTGGATAAAAGTAAAATCGTCGGGGCGATATGTAACGGTGCTTCGTTCCTATGTTCACATGGTTTTCTGAACAACATAAAACACACAGGCAACGGTCTTGACTAACTCAAAAAATGGGGCGGTCCCCGTTATACTAACGCAGAAAACTATGTGGGAGCGCAAGCCGTCAGTGATAAGAATATCGTTACGGCAAATGGTGTAGGGCATTTGGAGTTCACTCGTGAGATGCTTCTGTTGCTGAAAGCCAACAGTCCCGAACAGATAGATGCTTGGTACGATTTCTATAAAAATGGTTTCGTGAGATAAAGTTATTTTTCTGAGATACTAAACTTTATGTTCGTAAAGTCAAACATAAGAGCCACGTTTCCGTGCAATTTACAAAGCGTTTGGCAAGTTGTAACATCGCTAACAGACTATTCGTGGAGAAGTGATGTCGAAGAGATAGAGGTCATATCAGACACGCAATTTGTAGAGATGACGAAGAGTGGATATAAGACAACTTTCACGGTAGCAAGACAAGAACCTTGTTGTCGATGGGAGTTTGACATGGAGAATGACAATATGAAAGGACATTGGGTCGGTGTTTTCTGTGGCAATGAAAAGAATGCTACGATTGACTTTACAGAACACATTGAGCCTAAGAACTGGTTTATGATTCCGTTTATGAAGATTTATTTAAAATATCGGCAAGCCAAGTATGTCAGAGATTTAAGAAACGTGTTAAAAAGAGTACAGCCATAGATTTTTGGAAACCATTATGATGAAATTAGAATTAATAATGCTGCTTCTCCCTGTTGTGTTCATGCTTCACGAATACGAAGAGATTATCATGTTCAGGCATTGGCTTGACAGAAATAGGGACGAATTGAAAAGGCGTTTCCCGAGATTCGAGCAGTTTCTTGCACACAGAGGACATTTTGATTATTCCACAGCCACATTTGCCATTGGGACTGCCCACGAGTTCATTCTGATTTCCCTTATTTCTTTCTGTGCCGTGTGGATAGATGCTTCTCAATGGTGGTTCGCTGCATTTGCAGGGTATTCCGTCCATCTTGTGGTACATCTTGCACAATGGGCAATATACCGAAAATATGTACCTGTCATCATTACCACAATCTTGACATTGCCTTATTGTATCTATGCCTTTGCTGAATTTGCAAAGGCTTCCGTTCTATCTCCTTTGCAGATGTTCTTATGGGCAGTTGTTGGGATTATCCTAACGATGCTTAGCTTACTCTCCGCTTTTTTCTTGATGAGTAAGTTTCAACAATGGCAGAATAAAAGATAGAGAGTGTTGTCAATCATGAAATAACAGAAAAACATGCCCCAGTTACCCATCCATAGAAGTTCACAACTCACAGAAATTGGAGTCTATCTGAAGACGATTATATCTCAAACATCGGCATCTTCAGACAGATACGCCTTTTCCCATACCGATGATTATTATTTCTTCGGCTTCATAGAGGATGGGCAATGCCGTCTGAATATTGATTTCGAGGAATACGTTTTCGGGAAAGGAAGTCTGGCTATCATCCGTCCGGGACAAGTGCATCGTATCATTGACGCTTCCAATCTTTCTGCAAAATTTCTGGTTATCGACTCGGTATTGGTGGATAAGGAGGAAAAACGAACGCTTGAGAGATATGGTTGCCCCCAAATACAACTATCCGACATATTGGAACAGAAACTATTATTATCACTTCTTAACCGCAAACTGAGTGGCATGGAAAATCCATCTGCCAAAGCGGTCGTTCAGCGACTGACCACCGTCATTGTGGGATTGGTCGTGGAGAACGTTGCAAATGCGATAAAGGTTCAATCCGAATTGCAGGGAACTGTGGGTCGACACAAGGAGATTGTATGGGAATTTCGGGATTTGCTGGAAAACAATATTCGAATTAACCGTTCGCCATCATCCTATGCCGGACGGCTGAACATTACCGTTGCCTACCTGAATGAGGCAGTAAATTCTGTTCTGGGGACAAGTGTGAGCCACCATATCCAAAACGAGATTATTTTGCAGGCTAAACGTCAATTGGTCTATACTACAGATTCCGTCAAAGAGATTGCACATAGTTTGGGCTTTAACGATCACTCCTACTTCACACGACTGTTTACCAAGGTTGTGGGCATTTCTCCCTCGCTTTTCAGAAGAACTTACCACGAATAGTGCTATTATCACCGTTGTCCGTCTATTGTGGCAGCCTGTATTCAACCATACCTTTGCAGCGAACTTTATTCACTTAAAAAGATACGGATTAGAAAGATGAACAACGCTGTGAATATATTGCAAGAAGGAAGTATGATGAAAGCCCTGACAAAGTTGGGGATACCTATTGTCATTGCAATGCTGATTATGGCAATATACAATGTGGTAGATACGTTTTGGGTTGCACGTTTGGGAACTCTTCCTGTCGCCGCCGTATCAGTTGTTTTCCCTCTGTCGCTGTTGTTTCTCGGGATAGGACTGATGTTCGGTGTCGGAGGCGGAGTGTATATATCCCGTTTGTTGGGGGCGAAGCAGATTGTCAAGGCTGGTCAGGTTGCTTCCGTCTCGGTGATTACTTCTGTGATATTGGCTGCTCTCATTGCCCTTGTGTGCAATGCGTTCCTGCCGGACATCCTTCTGTTTATGGGAGCAAACACCGGAATGATGCACTTGGCAGAAGCATACGGAAGACTTTTCGTCATCAGTTGTGTCATAGGGGCGTTGAATGTGTCTATGTCCAATATCATTGTTTCACAGGGTGCATCGAAGACATCTGCGTCGGCAATGATTATCGGCTCTGTCGTCAATGTTACATTAGACCCCTTATTTATCTATACTTTCGGCTGGGGAGTGGAAGGTGCGGCATGGGCAACCATTCTTTCAAGAATCATCACGACAGCCATTTACATCCGTTTCCTTACGAAAGCAGAGGTAAAAGTATCGTTTGCCCTGTTCGTTCCCACGATAAGGATGTATGCGGGTATCATTAAGATAGGCATCTCGATGCTCTTTCTGCAATCGCTCCAAACTCTCTCCATCAGTCTGTTGCAGAGAGCCGCCGTGAAATATGGTGCAGAGGCTGTCGCGGCTGTGGGTATCGTCCTGAAAATCGTCACATTGGGAACAAACGTGGTCTTCGGGTTTGTCAAAGGACTGCAACCGATGGCAGGCTATAACTACGGAGCGGGCAATTTCCAACGATTAAAGGAAGCGGTGCACTGTTCCCTGATACTCACAACCTCGTTTTGTGTGCTTTGGAGCATACTCATAATGGCATTTACCTCTCCTGTTATCAGCTGTTTCGGCAAAGACGAAACAATGCAAGAAATAGTAAGAATTGCGCTTAGAGCCAATACCATCATGTTCTTCACATTCGGTTTTCAATTTGTGTATTCCACACTATATATGGCAATCGGAAGGGCGAGGCAGAGCCTTCTGCTCAATATCGGACGGCAAGGACTCTTTTTTATCCCCACCATATTGCTGCTTCCATCGTATTGGGGATTGAACGGAGTACTCTATGCCCAGCCTGTCGCCGATGTCTTTGCAACCTTGATGACGCTGCTCTTTGCCGTCCGAATTCACAGGGAGATAGGTCATCAATCACATCTCACAACAGAGAATTTATAATGTTGAACTTAAAAGATATGATTATGCTAAGACTTACTCAAACAGAAAACTTTAAGATAATGCTCTCTTTTTGTTCTACAAAAGAACAGATACAAAAGGCGTCAGACAACTTTATATTGAAGGTTGTTGCTCTATGTGATACAGAAGAAGATACTGTCTCGTTGTTTCGTATCCTCCGCTATACTCGTTTTCGTTTACAAACCTTGCAAGAGAAGTACTTGATGGACGGAGAGGGGAAAAAATGTATTGGAGCTACTCTCTGTCATTGACACAGAGCTGGAATTGCTGAAGGTGCGAATGCAGGGGCTTCTTCCTGCTTTGCCCGTCAAACCAGCCAAGAAACTCCGTTGGACAGGAAAGGCGACAGACTTGGTGGAACTGCTCTATGCCCTTGACACCTGTGATTGTATCAATAATGGAGAGATTGGCGTAGAAGAACTGGCAGACGCTCTTTCTGAAATCTTCGGTGTGGAAATCAAGAACTGCTACAACGTCTATATGAATATAAAACGACGCAAGGATGACAGCCGCACCTATTTCCTTGATGAACTCCGTGAGAAACTCAACAAACGTATGGTAGAGAGCGACCTGAAAGGTGGCAAGTTCAAGAAACGATAACTGCATTCAGACTTGGCACACCGCTTTCCTCTTTCATCGTGAGGAAATGAGCGTATTCCGTTGGCGTAAAATTGACCGAAACACGCTTTTCTGTCTTCTCCCTGGAGCGTGCGCTCCGAATTTTCTTCATTTTCATTTCTTACTTTGGATTTTAGTGTTTTACAACGTCACCGGCATTTGAGGCATTGCGTTCTCTCTTTCAAGAAAAAACGACTTCGGAGTTTTTTCAGCTCTCTGCAAGAGCAAGGGTTTTATGCTGCAAAAACGGAGTTGTGCTGCATAAAACATACCTTGCTATTTGCTCCGACGCAAATAAATCCGTCCGTGAAAGACGGAAAACGATTCTCTCAAAAAAAGAACGCTTTATGCCTCGAAGGCTTCAGTTTACCGCTTGGAGGCAAAGTTACTAAGCGTTGTGCCTAAACCACTTACCTTTCACAGGGTCACAAATACGCAAATCGAAGCCACAAGTACGCAGTTAGCAAAAAGCTACTGACAACAGTACCATAAAGCCATATTTTTGCATTGTCGAATGTGTCTGCGAGGGTATATATCTTCGATAATATCCACTCTCGATGAACGAGATCCTCGAACGTATAAATGTACAAAAGTGGATGCAATCGAACGATTGTCCTGATAAACGAAAATGAGAACCTCTGCCGGAATACATAGGCAGGAGGTCGTGCCTATGCGGAAGTAACCCCATAGCTGTACCAATATCCGATAAAAGGCAGATTCTTTCAAAGAAGTGAATATGCCTATATTGAAGTGACCAATAGAATGTATCACGATTAAAACCAAAAGAGTATGACAAAGAAGAAAATTGGCACTGTTGATCCCGTTGCCATCCGAGAACTTATTTCACAGGGTATTCCTATGGAAAGAAAAGAGAGGGAGATGAAAAGCTCTCAGGAAGAAAAACAAGAAAAATCGGAGTTCCCAGATGATGCACCAATAGCAAGGGATTTCGTGAAAAGCCAAAAGCGAGAAAAGCGTATGGTCGCGAAAGGAGACTATGAATCCCTTTTCATCTGTCGAAACACCCTGAAAAATCGCAAGACTATCTATATTGCCAAAGAGCTGCAGGACACGTTGGCGGAGATAGTCATGTCGATGAGAAACAGAGATATGACCATTGGTATCTATGTGGAGAACATCATCCTCCATCATCTTGAAACTTACAAGGATGAAATTAATAGATTAGCGGAGATGAAGTTCAAGAAGTTATTGTAAATCCCTATCTTCAGATGTTTTAAATGGAACTGTTTTTCTCCTTGTCGTATTGCCCTACAACACCGAAGGGTTAGCTTACTGAGATGCGGCAAACATCCCACGAGCAGAATGTTACCGAAGATAGAGTCGGGAGACAGGAATTTGTCTCTTTCTGCCGATACAAGGCAAAGTCCTGCGAGGACTAGTCGAACGACGAAATGTGGAGTGTGCCCTGTTTTATGTAAATACACCTCTTGCGACATTTTTATGCTCCGCAAGGGGCATGTTCTTGCCTCATTCTTTACTTCTGTGCGCTCTTCCAATACCAATATATAGAGTTATGACTATTTCGATCTTCTATATCCCCTTGTTCTTTAGTGGTAAAGATTGTACTCCTGTAAAATTAAAGGTATAACACGATCTTCCTAAAAGTAAGAATAAAGTAGGAAATATCAGGTATATGAGGATTTTGTAGAATAATCTAGATCTTCCTCTTATTCTAAATTTCTGTGCTTTTACACATGTTTTTCGAGAAATCTTTCTTGGAATGATAGAAAAACACTACTTTTGTAGTCGAGAATTACGAGACGGTTACACATAAAATTCGATTACAGGGATGATAAAGCGTGATAACTACTTGGCCGAATTGGTTTCATTGCAAGGCAATGGTATGATTAAAATAATAACAGGAATGCGTAGATGTGGAAAATCGTATCTCCTGTTTGAGATTTTTGTATCGTATCTTGAACAACAAGGAATTACATCAGATCATATCATAAAAGTGGATCTTGAAGATTTCAAGAATAGAGATTTAAGAAATCCAGACAATTTGTATTCTTATATTGAAAATTGCATTAGAGATAAAGAGAAGTATTATGTGCTACTGGATGAAGTTCAGATGCTTGATCATTTCGAGGACGTTCTCAATGGTTTTCTCAAGATGCAGAATGTTGATGTATATGTTACTGGTAGCAATGCAAAATTTCTTTCGAAGGATATTATAACAGAGTTTCGAGGACGTGGATATGAAGTAAAAATGTTCCCATTATGTTTCCATGAATATATGTCTGCATATAAAGGCTCTATTCAAGCCGGGCTAAATGAATATCTGCTATATGGGGGATTGCCACAGATTCTGTCATGTACTACAGAGGAACAAAAAGTCAAGTTTTTGAAATCTCTATTTGAGGAAACTTATGTCAAAGACATTAAGGATCGGTATGATATACGAAAAAATGATGATTTAGAAGAACTTATCAACATTATGGCGTCTGGTATCGGAGCTTTGACAAATCCCAATAAACTTGCAAATACATTTCGCAGTGAGAAAAAATCATCTATATCCTATGACACAATAAAGGATTACATCGACTATTTATATGATTCTTTTCTTGTTGAAAAGGCAACTCGATATGATATAAAGGGCAAACGCTATATAAACTCTCCATTCAAATATTACTTCATGGACTTAGGGTTGCGTAATGCTCGTATCAATTTCAGGCAATATGAAAAGAGTCATTTGATGGAAAACCTTATCTATAATGAAATGCGTATTCGTGGATTTAATGTAGACGTTGGGGCTGTTCCTATTGTAAATGTCAAAGATGATGGAAAAAGACAACGTTCCACTTTGGAGGTTGATTTTGTCTGCAATCTTGGAAGCCGAAGGTACTACATTCAATCCGCATACAGAATGGGAACAGAAGAAAAAGTGAAACAAGAGCGAGCATCTTTATTAAAAGTGGATGATTCATTCAAAAAGATAATCGTTATAGGTGAAGAATGCCCCGTTACAAGAGATGAACAGGGAATAACCACAATTAGTATTTATGATTTTCTTCTTAATAAAAATTCTCTAGAGCTATAAATTACAGAAATCCTTATGCTTATAAATAAATATACATTTTCTGGCCACGAAACTTTTGCTTGCAAAAGTCTGTGGCTAAAAAAAGGCTACGACTTTGTGAAAGACGGTCATTCATTCAATGATGAAGATGCTGTTGTCGCTTTGGGCGTAGGCAAAAATATGGTCAGTTCCATCAGGTATTGGCTTCGGGCTTTCGGTCTGATTAACCAAGACAATGAAATATCGCCTTTGGCTGATTTCATTTTCGACACGGAAACAGGTTGCGACCCGTTTGTTGAAGACACCCAAACCCTTTGGCTTCTGCATTGGAATCTGATTTACACCAACTACGCAACCATTTACAGGCAGATTTTTCTCAATTTCCACAAAGAGCGAAAAGAGTTTTCCAAAGCGAACATCTTTGCTTTTCTGAAGCGTAAGAATCTCGACAAGGCATTCAGCGGCATTGTTTGGAACGACAACACCATCAACAAGGACATTGCAATGTTGTTGAGAATGTATGTTTCTCCCAACACCAACATCTACGAGGATTATTCCGCTATCTTACTCGATTTGAACCTAATCAAGCGTATCGAGAAAGATTTGTATGAGTTCAACTATCCCACGAAAGCGAAAATCAATCCTTTGATTTTCTTCTATGCCATTCACAAAATATCAGGTGGCAGTCAGGTTGTCGAGTTTGACAAAATGCTTGAACTTGCTCTTGTCTTTTGCCTGTCGCAAGGCGAACTATACGACATTTTCAGCCAATTGACAGCCATAAATTTCAACATAACATTCGACAATTCAGCTGGTGAACAACTGTTTGCTGTAAAGCAGGATTTCAACGAGTTGGAAATCTTGAATATGTATTATAAATCAAAAGAAAGATGAAGTTTTCAACATCGGTCAATATAGAACGTGATAGGGATAAGACCTTCAACTACATTGTAACAGCTAATGCCAAACAAACCATTGGCAAAATAGTTGATTCGTTCACCGCTGGAATACACTCCTTCTGCTTGATTGGCTCATACGGCACAGGAAAATCGAGTTTCCTGCTGGCTTTAATGCAATGTTTAAATGGAAATCTTCCAATTGATAATCCCTTAATCAGAAATAAAGGACAGTTCAACGGCTTTACAAAATTTCGTTTCATAAACATTGTCGGAGATTATACTCCTTTAATAGATTTGCTTTATCATCATATTCAACCCAATACAAGTAAAAGAGTTAATATTTTTACGGCATTGGATTGTTTATACGACAACTGCAAAGCAGATGATTCGCTCTTGGTATTCGTTATTGACGAATTTGGTAAAGTGCTTGAACACGCTGCAAAAAACAATCCAGAAAAGGAAATGTATTTCCTACAGCAATTCTGCGAGTATGTCAACGACACTGGTAAGGATATTCTTCTGCTTACCACACTGCATCAAGGTTTCAACGCATACGCAAAGGATTTGAAACTTGAACAAAAGCAGGAATGGACGAAAGTAAAAGGTCGTATTCAGGATATTGTTTTCAAAGAACCCATTGAGCAGTTGCTGAATCTCGCCGCCACAAAAATGGCAGCCAAACGCAAGGCTTCAAACAACAAAGCCATTCGCCAAATCGTAGATTTGGCTATTAAGTCGAAGTTTGCCAACGACAATCTGAAATCAGATGTCGTGTCGGCTCTATATCCGATGGATATTTTCGCCGCCTACATTCTTACGCAAGCCAATCAGCGTTACGGGCAGAACGAGAGATCTTTGTTCTCGTTTTTAGAGGCCACGGGCGATGATTCCATTGCCAATTTCTCTGCATCGAACAATTCTCTTTATAACCTTACAAATGTGTACGATTATGTTCAATACAATTTCCATTCGTCCTTGACCGAGGTAAACGCCGATTCAACAAATTGGTCGGCAATCAAAATTGCCATTGAGCGTGTTGAGGGGCTTCCGTTGGAAGAATCGGAAATTGAAACAGCCATCGGACTTGTCAAGGTTATTGGATTGCTCAACATTTTTGCCTCTTCAGCAACCAAAATAGATTCTGATTTCCTTGCTCAATATGCCCGATTGTCAATGGGGGTCAATGATATTCTGCCATTGATGGGCAAATTGGAAAAGGCTCAAATAATACGTTTTGCCAAATACAAATCGAAATACATTCTGTTTGAGGGTACTGATGTTGATATTGAAATGGGGCTTTACAACGCCTCACTCGAATGTAAGCGCACAGATGACTACATTGACAAGTTGAAGCAACTTTTTACATTCCGCATTTCAATCGCCAATGCTCATTACTACCGAACAGGAACGCCACGCTATTTTGAGTATCAGATAACAGATGAACCTATCACAAAAGTCCGTCAGGGTGAAAATGATGGCATTATTGATTTGATTTTTGCCAAAGACAACGGCTACTCCATCATAACAGACGAATGTTTGTCGCACAAAGGCATCGCCGTCGCCTATTGTGTTTTCAAGAATGCCCAAGAGATTATCGACCACATTTTTGAAATCGACAAACTGTATTGGGTGCGTGATTTCTACATCAAAGATGAAAACGACAAAGTGGCACACAAGGAAATCGAAAGCCTTATTGAATACGAGAAATCGCTGTTGAACAAGTCAGTAACCGACAGCCTTTTCTCTGACAATGTTCAGTGGGTTTTCAATGGCAAATGTATTGACTGCATTCGCTCACAAAAGGATCTGATGAAATTCCTTTCTGTCATTTCCGATACCATTTACAGTGCCACACCTGTCTTCAAAAATGAGTTAATCAACAAGCACCGTCCAAGCGGTACAATGTCGGTTGCCCGGCAGAACTATTTGAATGCTCTGCTTGAAAACAGAGAAAAGGAAGATATTGGCTTCGACAAGGACAAGTTTCCACCCGAAAAGTCTATCTATCTCACTATGATGAAAAGCACTGGAATCCACGTTTCCGCAGATAATACTTTCGGTTTCAGCGAACCAACCGAGCCATCGTTTATGCCGCTATGGAACTGTTGTATGGACTTTTTGAAATCGGCACAGCAGAAACAGCTCAAAATCGGCGAACTTGCTACCATACTTTCAGAACCGCCATACGGCATAAAGCAAGGCTTTATTGAATGTTGGCTTCCGTCATTCCTGATAATCAAGAAAGATGATTTTGCACTATACAGCGGCGATTCTTACGTTCCGTTCATCAACAAAGATGTTTTGGATTTACTCTACCGCAATCCAAACGGTTTGTCTGTAAAGTCGTTTAGTGTAAAAGGTGTTAAACAAATCTTTTTTGACAAATATCGTGAAGCTGTCAATTTGCAGAAATCGGAGTTAAATAGTAATGCTTTTATTGAAACTATTCGTCCGTTCCTTACGTTTTACAAGCAATTAAACACCTACGCTCAAACGACAAAAGATATTTCTTCGGAAACAAAAAAGTTTCGTGATGTTATTGCACAGGCGACCGACCCAGAAGCAACTTTCTTTGAGCATTTGCCCGAAGCGTTAGGATTTCGCGAAGTGGTTCTGACACAGAATTCCGAAGCAATTGACAGTTTCGTATCCGTCTTGCAAAATGCCATTCGGAATTTGAGAAGTTGCTACGATGATTATGTAAAATCAATCGAACAGCAGATTCTCAAAGCTCTAAAAATAAAAGAGACTGATTTTTCAGCATATAAGCCGATTATCGACAGCAGGTATAAATCCGTCAAGGTGGCTTTGATGCCTAACGATGTCAAGAATTTCCATTCCCGACTGACAGGCAACTTCGACAATCGTACAACGTGGATTGAATCAGTGTGCTATGCCGTTTTGAACAAGCCACTGGAAAAGATAAAAGACACCGAAAAGGCGTTTTTGCTCACTTCGTTACGCGATAAATTGTTCCAACTTGACGATTATGTTGAAATGCACAAAACTGACAATGAATCAATTCTCCGTCTGCATATTACCCAAAACAAAGAGGGTGCAATAACCAAACAGGTTGTTGTTCCGCAGGAAAGCATTCGGGAAGTCTGTCAGTTGGAAAAGAGAATTGAAGAATTGCTTTCTGCCGATAACACCGTCAATGTGGCGGCACTTATTAACCTGATAAAAAAGAAATTACAATGAATAAAGTCAGACACGTATTAGGCATATCAGGCGGCAAAGATAGTGCAGCATTGGCTATTTATCTGAAAGACAAATATCCAACGCTCGACATTGATTTCTATACTTGCGACACCAAATGCGAATTAGCTGAAACAGAGCAACTTGTTGAGCGATTGCGATCATATTTGGGCAAGATAATCACGCTTCAAGCCGCTAAAGACAGCCCCGAACCAACACCATTCGACCACCTTTTGAAAATCAACGGCGGTTTTCTGCCATCAGTTCAGCAGCGTTGGTGTACACAGAAAATGAAGTTAGCCGAATTTGAGAAATACGTAGGTAACGACATGGTGATTTCATACGTAGGTATTCGTGGCGATGAAGACCGTGATGGATATGTTTCTACGAAGCCTAATATTCAGTCCATTTTTCCGTTTCGAAGAAATATTTGGAGTTTAGATGTCATAAACAAGGTTTTAGGTAATGTCAGCATTGACAAGTTTAACGATTGCTACCGCTCTGTTGCCAACGATGATGTTTACGAGCAAGCACAGAAATTCATTATTGCACCACTGACAAAAGATTTCTTCTACTCGAAGAAACTCAATGCTTTGCTCGATGTTGATATAAAGACATTCAATCACGCCGTTTTCGCATTCCTCAAAGAATACACCGATTATCCTGTGGGCAAGTTGGATTCATTTCCCTTGCTTGATAACGAAGATGTACTTTGCAAAGAGGATATTTTAAGAGTACTGGAAGAAAGTGGAGTTGGGGTTCCCGCATATTACAACCTCATTGATTTTGAGGTTGACGGCAAAATCGGTCAATATTGCCGCAGTCGTTCAGGGTGCTATTTCTGTTTCTTCCAACAGAAAATAGAATGGATTTGGCTCTATGAGCAACACCCCGACCTGTTCAAAAAGGCAATGGAATACGAGAAAGATGGCTACACATGGATTCAAGGCGAACCACTTGAAAAACTGATTCGTCCCGAGCGTGTCCGCCAAATCAAACTCGACCACATAAAGAAAACAGAAGACTTGAAAGCAAAGAGCAAAAGCAAATTGCTGATAGATATGTTTGAAGATGATGAAATTAATTGTGCTAATTGTTTTATATAGATGCTAAAAGAGGTAACATTTCCGGCACACCGCCATTTTAAATCGCGGACAGAGTGGGAGCCGATAGGTTTCTTCTCTGACTGCCTTTGCAATGCCACACAGTTCGATTTGATGTTAGGCTTCTTTTCCTCGTCCGCAATCAATGTTTTGGCAGACGGGTTTCGCCTCTTTCCTCTACAATGGTGGTCGTATGAATCTGATTGTAAATGACATTCTTACCGAACAGGACAAAAACGCCATTGCCAACGGTGAACTTGATACACCAATTCCGTTTTTTGATATTACAGACATTGAGAAACTGAAAAACACACTTTCGGAGCGTGATGCTCACTTCTTCGATTGTCTTGCGTGGCTTATCCGTAACAATCGACTTGATATAAGAATCGTTGCCCCCAAAGACGGCATTGGCATTTCTCACACCAAAACAGGCGTTTTCAGCGATGGCGTGAATAAAGTTGGCTTCGATGGCTCTTGCAACTTTTCACGGTCGGCATTGATTGACAACATCGAAAGCCTTACGGCTTTCTGCGATTGGGACGGTAACCCTTCATCCGCTACAATAAACAAAATCAATGGCGAATTTGAACTTGTGTTCACAGGCAAAGATGAGAATGTTGTTTTTGTTCCGACCGACAAAGTGAAAACCCACATTGCCGAATCGTTCAAGAACAAGGAACTGAAAGATTTGCTTGAAGATGAGTACAAATTTATCCAACAGGATATTGCCGATAAATCATTGCCAAAATCTGTGATTAAGGCATTAGATAAAGCCAAAAACAAGGTTGAAATTGAGATAGAGAAAATCAAGAAGCAAGGCGAAGTCGTTGAACCAATTGATTTTGGCAAGCCTCGTTTCCCATACGAATCTGGTCCACGTGAATATCAGAAACAGGCATTCGATAATTGGAAGAATAACAAGCAGAAAGGCTTGTTTGCTATGGCAACAGGTACGGGCAAAACCATTACCTCGCTGAATTGTCTGCTTGAGATATACAATAAGTTAGGCTACTACAAAGCCATTATTCTTGTTCCAACCATTACACTTGTCGAACAATGGGAAATTGAATGTAAAAAGTTCAATTTCAGTACTATTATAAAAGTTTGCTCGAAGTATAACAATTGGAAATCGGCTGTTGTCAATCTGCGCTTGCTCGAAATGACAAACACCAACAATGATTTGTCATACATTATCATATCAACTTACGCTTCGTTTGTCCGTTCCAATGTTTTTATGGAATTGAACCAATTTCCCAAAAACAAACTTTTGCTTATCGCTGACGAGGCTCACAATATGGGCGGTGGTTTGATGGCTCAACGCCTTTCGGACATAAAATATTTGCGCCGCATTGGGCTTTCTGCTACACCCGAAAGGCAGTTTGACGATACGGGCAACCGCAAACTGATGGATTTCTTTGGCTGTGCCGACAGTTACACATTCGAGTATTCAATGGCTGAAGCCATTCAGAATGGTGATTTGTGCCGTTACTATTACTATCCGCACATTGTTCGTTTGACTGAAAACGAAATGGCTGAATACGTTGAACTTTCAAAAAAGATAGTCAAGATAATGGGCTTTCACGATGAGGAGAGCCAGGAACGTTTGAAAATGCTTTTGCTCAAACGCAAACGTATCATTCACAAAGCAGCAAACAAGTTGTCCGCTTTCAAACAGATTGTTCAGCAGCGAATGGAAGAAAGAGGCAGTTTGAAATACACTTTGGTCTACGTTCCCGAAGGTAACAAGCCCGACAATTTCGAGGCTGATATTTTCGACCAGTCCGACACCATCGCTTCCGACCTCGACACCGAACATTTGATAGACGATTTCACTCGCATTGTCCGTGATATGGATTCCCATATCATTGTCCGTCAGTTTACTTCCGAATCAACCGACCGCGACGCTATGCTCAAAGGCTTTGCCGATGGCAGTATTGATGTGCTTACCTCAATGAAATGTTTGGATGAAGGTGTTGATGTGCCGCGAAGCGAATTGGCTATTTTCTGTGCAAGCACAGGAAACCCACGCCAATTCATTCAACGCCGTGGTCGTGTCCTGCGAACACACAAAGACAAACGCTTCGCCATCATTCACGACCTCATCGTAATACCCGACAATGTGTTCGATGAAGAATGCTACGCTTTGGAAAAAAGCCTTGTGCAAAGCGAGTTGAGGCGTGTCCGTGATTTTGCCTTGTTGTCTGAAAACTTGAACGATACGATTTGCGAGTTGGACGATGTGCTGAACAAATATGTAATATCAATTTTCAAATAATAAATTATGGCTAAATATCTGACAAATAGCGACAGAGTGCTACAATCCGTACTGCAAAACGAGAAACTTGCAGAGGAGTATCCGTTTAATCCTTCTGATTATGAGACGGTTGATGAAGCACTTCAATCTGATAATTATTTGGTTTGCACTATTGCCAAAATCATCGAGGGCAAAAATGAAGACAAAACCGATAAGCAACTTTATAACGAAATCAATAACTACTTAAACGGAAAGATATGATACTCAAAAGCATGAACATCAAAAATTTTCGTAGTTATTACGGAGATAACACATTTGAGTTTGCCCAAGGTCTTACGCTGATTATCGGAGACAACGGAGATGGGAAAACCACTTTTTTCGAGGCATTGGAATGGTTGTTCGACACTGCCACTGAAAACAAGAGTGCCACAAACATCTCTGAAAAGAGAAAGTCAGAAATGGAAGTTGGCGATATTGATGAAGTTGTTGTTTCTCTGGTATTCGACCACGATGGTATTATTGAGATTGAAAAGAGTTTTAGTTTTGAGAAACAAACCGAAAATTCTGCCCGCACATTCGATTACAAATTTATCGGATATGAGGATAGAGGCTCTGAACGTTTGTCAAGAAATGGCAAGCAGTTATTGGAAGCGTGTTTCGATACTGCCATTCGCAAATATTGTTTGTTCAAAGGTGAAAGTCAATTGGATGTTTTCGACAATAACACAGCATTGAAAACATTGGTGGACACTTTTTCAAATATTCGTCAATTTGAAGATTATGTTGACCTTACCGAAAAATTTGAAAGAGATTCCGATGCGGTTGTAATAAAGGCTTTGAAACAGGACAAAGCCCAAACAAAAAAGGTTCAGCAGTTGGAATCTGACAAAATAAGGAACTTGAATGATATTCAAAACGTGAAAGATGATATTCGCACACAAGAACAAGCCATATCTGATTTCACATCGAGTTTGGAAAAATTAGAAGAAAACCAAGATGCTTGTGAAGCATATCAGGAGATAAAAAAGAGAATTGAAGCCAAACAAAATGAGGTTGCAACATACAAGGCTCGTACTTCGATTGATTACAATGCACAATTGTTAGATGATTATTGGATTTTGAGAGCCTTTCCAAGTGTCTTGAAGGAGTTTCAGAAAAAGGCATCGGCTATCAGTAGGGAGAAAAGAAAACTTGACAGAGCGGAAACAGAACGCCGTGCCATAGAGAAAGGAAAGCAAGAAATGGCCAACGCTCTTGCCAATGGTGCGACAAAACTTCCGTGGTACGTTCCCAATAAAGAAACCATGCAAGAAATGATTGACGATGAAATTTGCAAGGTTTGTAATCGTCCCGCACATAAAGGAACGCCTGAATATGAATTTATGGTCAATAAATTGAATGAATTTCTTGCCAATTCGCAAGCGAAAAGCAAAAGCGAGGAGGAAGAAAAGCCATATTTCCCAAACCACTATGTTGAGGAAATAGACAAAATTTCTAATCGGTTGGGAGGTTGGAACGAAAAGGAAATTGCTGAAATTGCCATAACTGTATATGATAGATTGGAACTGATACAAGCACATAAGCAACGTTTAGAACAAGCGATTAAGGATTTGCAAGAGGCAGAAGACGAGAAAGCAAGATTATTGATTCAAACGCAAGGCATTTCAGAGTCTTTCCTTGAAAAAGGATTCAAAGATTACAAAGGAATGTCCGAAAGAAAGAACAGGGCAGAAATCAGATTGACAGACTTAAACCGCCAACTTGCCGACCTCGAAAAAGAACGCAAGAGCATTTCCGATGCATTCAACGAAATCGCACCATCAAACAATGCAATAAAAAGAAGTCAGCTGATTCATCAAACGCTCAAACTCATTATGGAAGCCTTTGCCAAGGCAAAAGACAGAAATGTAAATGAGTTTTTGACAATGCTTGAAAACGAGACCAACAAATACTTTGAGTTGTTGAACGAAAATGATTTCCGAGGTCAGATACGCATTATAAAAAGAGCCGATGGCTCTGCCCGCATTCAATTGTATAGTTCCAACGGCACAGTGATTTCAAATCCTGGCGGTGCACAGCGAACCACAATGTATATGTCCGTTTTGTTTGCCATCTCAAACATTACGACAAGGAGAAGAGAGCAAGATTATCCTCTCATTTTTGATGCTCCGACATCATCGTTTGGTGAGTTCAAAGAAGATGTATTCTATAACATCATCGACAAACTTGACAAGCAGTGTATAATTGTTACGAAAGACTTGTTGGAAATTGATTATGCCACAAAAACAAAGAAACTGAATCAAGAGAAACTCAACCAACTCACTTGTGCGGTTTATCAAATTAGCAAAGCGGAAGGTTTTGACAAGGAAGATTTGTCAACAATTCAAACAATAATTGAACATATCAAATAAATAGGCTATGGCAACAGAGAAATTATATGATAAGTGGGCGGCTCGTAATCCGCAATGGGAAACAAAATACGAGGATTTGATAAAGACCTACTGCGATTATGGCAAGGGTGAAACATCTTTGCGTGAAGCCCGTGGAAAACTATTCGGTGCTGGTTACGAACTGTACATTGTGGCGTTTTTTATTGGCTTGTATGCCAACCAACGCCGTCCATTGATAGAAGATACCACAAAAAGAAAAGAATTTGGTTGGGCTATCGAAAATTGGGGCAACATAGAAAAACGATTGGGGCGTACACCTTACCCCAAAATCAGAGATTATATGTTTGCCGCCCTTATTGCTCGTTCCGATATAGATTTCATCGCATTGGATAAAGGAGATTTATCACTGCGCAAGGCGGTTGATATGCTGATGCAGTCAATGGAGGAATATGCAAATTATGGTTTTCACTTCATAAAGGAAAAGGGCGAAGATATTCCGAACTACTTCTATAAAGAAGATGCTTTCTTAGGAATATTTCTTCAATTTGATGCCTCTGTCGCTGAAAGTACAGACGAAGAAGAGCCTGAATCTTTGGATTAAATTGATGGAGTTTGCTTTACAAAGTACATTTGATACTCACTCATAACAGATTTGTTCTAATCTCCTTGTTCTTACATCTCGTATATCCTGCATCTTATACGTTTTTTCCGTCGGGGAAGTCTTTTTCGTTTCAGTGGCGTAAAAAAAGGAGGGCTTAGGACAAACAAGGTTTTACGGCGAGAATACTACCTGCAATGAAATGGAAGTGTGGAGATTGTCGTCGTAACGGCTTGCCGCTCCGACCTTTTTTGTCCGTGAAAGCCCAAAACTACCTTTGTCACTGACAACGAACAACCGAGCCCGACATGATATACGGGCATAAGTGGAGGATGTGCAGGGAGAGAAGCAGGACAAAACAAAAAACACAGTCTTTAAGGACTCATTTTATCATAAGAATAGAATACACAAAAACAAAAAGCTGCCCCAATGACGGCTTAAGGAAAAAATCAAGAGAGAAAATTCTTTTTTCTCACGATATACCTTTATCTTTGCAACAGGTTATTCGAGTTATGTAAAGCGTTGTATATCATTACGGAAGATAGGTCGCCCAATCATTACCTATAGCATTTTATAACTCATTAGGCATTGAATACCAATCATTTGAACCAAAATGATAGATTTTACGGAGACAGTTTTTCTCTATCCATATTTTGTGTCAACCCATATAATACAAGAACTGCGATTTATCGGGTAAGCCAATAATCATCTTTGTTTTTTAGGTTCCCACCTATTTATTAATCATTCGTTGAGATTTCTATGGGAATATTAACTACGGTTTCTATCTTTGCCTTAACGGTATTATAAAAATCTATATTTTCAACAGGGGTATCCAAAGATATAATCAAAGAATACCGCAGCTTATTGTTATATTGTTTCAAATTAGTACGTGTTTTCCACCAACCTCCAATTGGATAAACAACTATCAAGTTACATACTGCTAATTGAGCAGCTGTGAGGTTTAATTCGTCTGAATGTATTGATCCTTTATTTCTATTGTCCGAGCCAATTAACCATCTGGTAGAATCATTCCTTCCACGCTCTTCGTTTTCTTCGGCTTCAATCAATTTATTAATTCTTAATTGAAAAGCCCTTTGATCTTCATCTTCTTTATTTACATCAAAACGCAATCCGCATGACGCATATCTGTATTTATCTTTCCAACCGATTTCTCCAGGAGCTGGTTCAATAAAATATGATAAAGTTACTCGCATTGTAACATTTGTTTCTGCAAGTTGCTCTAAAACCTCACGAGGCCAAGGTAACTCAAAAAAGTGCATTTCATTTATTTTTGGAGAATTATCTCCTCGCTCCTTGATAAAGGGCTGTATTATTTCTTGGGCAACATACGTTAAACCATTTTCTGTACTATAAAATGCTCTTTCTTCTGATGGTACACCATAACCACAATGGCGCAATCTTCGTTCCATGTCTCCTCTATTTCTTACAGGGAATTGTATTTCCATAGATGAAGTCCATTTTGCAGAATGAACCATTATTCCACGAATGCTTTCTGCCCATAAATGAGGATACCGAGCCTGCAATTTACCTGCAAAATTTGCAGCTAACGCCGTTGCTGCACTTGTCGCATTAATAGTGTCAAAATAACTGCTTATTTGGTAATTTTTACTCGTTGTTATCAATTCTAAATCTTGATGAGAAGAAAATGGGAATTGAAGATCATTGGTTTTATATAAATTTCCTCCTTCAAACATAACTTCTGGCTTAATCAATGCACCTTTTTCCCATAGTGATGACGTTCGAGAAAAGGGACTAATTCCACCACTTGGCGCAACACGATCATAGTTTCTCAAATTAGGACTATCTATTGCTACAATATTGGTAAAGGCCCCAACAGTCAAACCATTCCAAGCTTGAGCAGGATTCTGTATTGGTCGAAGGCTATTTCTGTTTGGATAACCAGTAACAATTTCCTTATCCAAATTATTTATATCCCTAATATTACCAGCAGAAACCATAAAAAAGCGACCTGTATTGCCATTGTTGTACGCAATCGAGTCAACTGCTCCTGACCAAGATGTTGGCTTTCCTTGCTCACTATCTTCTGCCGTTATTGCCATGCAATAGCAAACGGTTTTGTGAGGGAATATAATTTCAGACGTCAAAACTGCTTGTTCTGTCAAAAATCCCCATGCTTCTTTGGGATTAGGAAGACCATGCGGATATAATTTAATTGAACCAACTTGGTTATCAATTTGTATTTTCTGGGTGCTGGCAAGGCAAGAAGACATATCGCCATAAATGACGGTTCCGCACATTCTTGTGCCATGCCCATCCCTATCCGCAAGACCCTCTCCAACGACAGAGCCACAATTTTTTTCTGGAATTATAGGTTCCAAAAGAGGATGTCCATTATTAACACCTGAATCTAATACACAAATGACGGAATTTGTATTTGGGTTAAATTGGACTCTATTATGTAAATCTTCCACCCATTCTTGTTGCTCATTTCTATACTCATCAAATAGAAATCCTGTCAATACACGTCCACTTCGCAATTCTGCTAATTGGTCTGAACATCCCAATAATTTAGTCAGAGCATCTATATTTGCATATACTAAAAATACAGTCCTTTCTGGAAATGTTAGAATTGAATCCTCTTTGAAGTGAATGTCGAGACTCTGAAGAGAATCTATAAATCTGTCATGTTGATTTACAATATCTTCTGTTACAGAAGTTCTTATCCAAACCTCATACCAATCATTGTGATCAGTTGGAAAATCTTCATATCTGTCAGTCCATAATGCTTTCAGGAGAGCTACATTAATATTTTCGATACTCCGGAAAAGAGTGTCATTTTTAGGTTTCCCATTACGTAACTCTTCCGTCGCATATTTATGTAGCTTTTCTAAAAGTCTATTTTCCTTTCCATGAGGAATATAGATAGTTGCAAAAGTCTGTTCCTGGTTATCTTCTGTTTTTACCTGTCGAATATTTAACAATCGGATACCAGCTTTTTGATCTTCTAAACTTTTTGATACTAAATCATAAGTGGGAGCACTTGCAAATTCGAGATAAATTCCACTTCTCGCAGGTAAGGAGATTGCTTCCATTTGTTGTTTGACATTTGTATCATCAACTCTGGCAGCATCAAATTTCCGTTGTAAATATTCTGCATGTGCTTGCCGATTGCGCACAGGTATAGAGAGACCGCCACCACCACTACCTCTGGGAGAATATTTAATAGCTTTTTTTATTGTTTCAGGGATAATAATATGCTCGTATTTATTCATATTTATTATTTTAAATTGTAAGCTGATTTTCTTTCTTGAATTGTCTTTGCAAGCAAATCTGTGGATATTTTAACATTATTTATTACAGATTCTTTAATTGCATCTAAGCATGCTTGATTTATTTCTGCATGACTTAAAGATTCTAACTCTGGCAAAATCGAATCAATATCTTTTTGTGAAAGTTTCCCATATAATCGGTTTTTAAGCAGTTGAACTTTTTCAAGTTCGCTTGGAAGATGATAATGAATTACATCATCAAAACGTCTAAATAATGCCTGATCTAACAATTCTAAATTGTTAGTTGCTGCAATAATTAAACTATCAGAATGGTCTCTTTCAATAAATTGTAAAAATGAGTTTAATACTCGACGCATTTCGCCCACGTCATTATCCTTACCTCGTTGTCCTCCGATTGCATCAAACTCATCGAAAAGATAAACGGCAGGAACATCTTCAATATAATCGAATATTTGCCGTAATTTAGCACTTGTTTCTCCCATGTATTTTGTTACTATTTTATCCATTAGTACTACATATATTGGCAAGTGCAATTCATTGGCAATTATTGATGCTGTCATAGTTTTTCCTGTACCAGGATGTCCCGAAAAAAGAATTTTTCGTCTGTTTTCAAGGTTATGCCTAAACAATTTATCTTTATAGGTAAATTCATTAATAATTCTTTCTATTCTATTTTTTACTTGCGGGGCAACAACTAAATCTGTTAAATGTTCCTGTGGATAAATTTCTAAGAATAAGCCTTGTAAATTAGAATCTATGTTTTTTAATTTAGGCTTATTGATTTTTGCAGCATCAATAATTTTTCGTATATCATTAGCTAAATTTGTATGTCCCAATTTAGCTTCATGAGCTGCAATTTGTAATGCAACAGTGTTAAATCTCTCGCTATTGTCTTCAAAGTGGCTCTTTACGAGCGTTTTTAATTGATTCGCTGTTGCCATATTATTGCTTATTTTTAATTTGTTCTATATCATCTTTTGAATATAGTAGTTCATTTACCTCTACATCAAGAATTGAAGCTATTTTGTATAGAGTTTCAAGGTTTGGCTGAGTCCTATTTTGCACATAAGAATTAACCATATTAAAACTCTTTCCTAATTGCTCCGCTAACCATTTCTGTTTAATGCCTTTATTGTCAAGCACAAGTTTTATCTTATTCATAGATCAAATAATTTACTCAATTTTTCAGTGCAAATATACAAAATAAATCGAGATGTTTATATCTCAGTCAGATAATTCTTTTGTGATTTTAAACCTATTTAAGCTCTTCTCCGCCTGCTTGAATATGGGAAGACTAATTTTGCTTGTGCCTATCTAACACATTTATCTTTCATTAAAATCTTAAGAGTTTTTAGTCTTCTTGCCCCTACAAAAACAATCAAAACAAAGTATAGATATTTTAACAACTACTTAAACATGATATGTTGTTTTTCGCTCAAAGAGAAGATTTATACCAATAAGAGACCATTGCACGGCATTTTGCGATATATTGGCTAGGATCACTTGTCTATATCACTGATATTTAGTATCTTTATACATAAAACAATAGTATAGATATGTCTACCAAACCAACTGAATCGACCCCAAGCTTTCTGCAAGTATACACTCAGGTTCGCAGAGATCGTATGAAACACTCTTTCCTACGTCAAATCAATGCCGGTGTTGATTGGCGTGGTATTCGCACACTGCTGAACAAGAAATATACTAAGACACAGAATGCCATAGGTAATCCCGCTTACGATGCCCTGTTGATGTTCAAGATTCTCCTGTTAGAGACCTGGTATGGTTTGAGTGACTACGAGGTTGAAGAACGTATCAACGACTCCTTGCTTTTCAGTGAATTCCTTGTTCTGGACGTTGGGTTCCCCTCCCCCGACCATAGCACGATCAGTCGTTTCCGTAGCGAACTCACCCGCTTGGGGATTATGGATAAACTCCTTCGGGAGCTGAACAAGCAGTTCAAGAAGCACGGCATCAGCCGTATTGATCAAGGTGCTATCGTTGATGCGAGCATTGTGGATAGTCCTTACGCCCCTGATGGTAGTGTAGTCATAGAAGTGGCCGAAGATCGAGAGGATACTCGTTCGGACAAAGCCCGTACACAGGAGGAGGCTTATCATTGTGAACTCAAGAGTGGTAAACCGGGCGTAGACTCGAAGGCTCGTTGGGTACACAAAGGCAGGCACTATCGGTATGGATACAGGAAGCACGTCTTGACGGACGAGCAGGGCTTGGTAGAAACAGTGCTCACGACCTCGGCTAATTGTTCAGACACGGTTGTATTACCTGAGTTGATCAAGAAGTCCAAGTTGCCAGGAGGAATCAGTGTTTTGGCTGACAAAGGCTATTGTAGCAAGAAGAATTCGGAGTATTTGGCCCGTCAGGGTTTGATAGATGGGATTATGCTCAAGGCTCATCGCGGTCAAGTCCTGAGTGAAAGTCAGAAACGATTCAATCGGATGATCAGTAAGACGCGCTGCTTGATAGAACGTACTTTCGGTAGTATTCGACGATGGTTCTGTGGCGGACGATGTCGCTATCGAGGGTTAGCCAAGACACATACCCAGAATATCCTTGAAGCTATGGCCTACAATCTCAAGCGTATGCCGGGGCTTCTTGTGCTTCAAGGCGCCAAATAGGCGTAAAACGACCGTCCCTGGAGGGCAATTGCCCTCCAGGGACGGGAAAGGGTGCTAATTCCTAAGCGGAAAAACAGACGAGAATGGTCAAAACACACCAAGAACAAGCGAGGAGAAAGAACACCCCCTTTGTGCAATGGTCTCAATAAAGATGACAGAATAATGTTGATAAGTTGCCTGCTTCGAGGTTTTGGAAATAACTCTATAAAAATCTTAATGATTATCCGTATTTATACCTAAACTCATTTTTATAGGTTACGCAAGCTACGAGCAATCTTCCAAAGAGGGCTTCTCCCCAGTATCTTCGATTAAACTTATAACAGAATTCATCGAGATAATTTTGTAAGAATTCGGGCTTGATGTCATGGAACGTATTTATCAACTGTCTCTTGGCATTGCTGATGGCGATATGAACCCAAGGCAAGGCTTCCCCCACCTTCTCTTTGGGAATCACCTGAGAGTTGTGTCTAGGTACAAAGTCTTTCAATTCCACATAAGAGGTAGAATGATCCGTGTCGATTTGATTAGCTCCGGAAGCTAACTGCTGAACCGCTGCATTAATGGTCTCTTTTTTCAAGTCATCGATTACTTTCATTTTCAAATAGCCGACTCTTCGTGGTTTTTGACCGGTTTTCGGAAATTCAACCATTTCACTTTCTGCCATTACTAAAACTTTGCTTTTCTTTTGACTGCCACGTCCACGCTTCAAGGGTTTATCTTTTTCCTCTTGACTCATCTCTGTGGAAAAATAACCCTCATCCAATTCTATACAACCTGCAAGGACATATTCATCATCTCTTTTACCCATGGCCTCGCGAAGTTTGTGAACCATATGCCAAATAGGATGATAACGATTATGTCCCAATTGACGTTGGATTTCTTTGGCCGAAAATGTCTTTTTCGTTGACGTGAGCAGATGCATGGCTATAAATCAATAACGAAAAGGAAGTTTCGATTTATGCATTACCGTTCCACTTTTTAGCGTGGTGCGCGTTTGGCAGTGTTTGCATTCATATTGCTCCTTGTCTTTTTTCCAATAATGATCCGTGCCTCCGCATTTGGAACAAACAACTCCTACTTGGTCGCGATATGCCTTAAACTTTTGCTTGCAGCTTTCTTCGTCTGGAAAGTGAGATAAAAAATCGATCAGTGTCATTGCCTTATTTTTTTTGCAAAGATAATTATTTCTGGGCAAATATACGGATATTCATTAAAATCTTTCTTTAAATATAGACATAAAAAACAGATTACTCTTCGAATGAATGTATCTACCCCCAATTGATACAGCTCTTGAACTCAGAAATGGGATCCAAAACATGGATAAATTTCTACTGCTTTGAGAGACCACCCCAAAGCATCGCCAGGCCACTACCAGCTATGCTATATGAATAATAGTAGAAGCTGCATAAGAAGAACAATAAACCATATCAAAGAAATTCTGTATGTTTCTAACTGTGAAAGAAAAAGGCAAATCCGTTGTCTAAAATTAGGGAGTGCTATAATATGATAAAATGTTTCGATAAAGAATGACCTTTGTTTAAGTTAAACAACCACTAAGTTCTATGTCCCAAAAGCAGAATTTAAGGAGTGCTATATGAATATTTTGTCATGATGGATTACTTTTTATAATACCCAAACTATTTTAAACGAAGAAATTCCCATCTTTTCGCGAAAATATCGCTACCTTTCCTCTAAAACGTATTTTGTGAGTTTGCTTACATTGCTGCTCAATCCCTCCCAAATTCGGTTGTTTGGGTGACTATAACACACGACTGTTGGCTCCGTGACGGTCGGTGTGTCTCGGAGATTGCGAATATAAGTATGTTACTTTCCTCTACAAGCTTGGGTAGCTTATGCCGGTGTCCGACTCCTTCCGGTGTATCTGTAAATTTGCGAAACGGGCTACTCTGTGCACCACAAAGGTAATTACGTGGCACCGAAAGGTATATCAAATGGCTAATCGGCCATATACGATTCAAGCAGTTTGATTTGTCCTTCTGTTCTTTTCAACTCTTCCTGCCTTTTGAGATAAATGTCAATGAAATCCTCTTCTTTGGAGAGCATGTGCCATACGGCAACGAGTATTTTCCGAGCGATGGCCACCTGGATCTTCATTTTGTTCTTTTTCTTGACGGTAGTTTGGAGGTAGCTGAAATGAGAGAAGAAACAGTTTCGGGTTCGTGATGCAGCCCATGCAATTTCGATCAATATTTGTCTGAGGTATCTGTTTCCGTGTGTCACTTTTCTGCTTTTGAAACGCCCGTTGCTTACATCGTTACGCGGTTTCAGACCGCACCATCCCACAAGGCTTGCCGCCGTAGCGAACATCTTCATATCAACACCTGTTTCCGCAATGATTGCCGTGGCTGCGCGTTCCTTGACACCGGGGATGGTTTGCAGGCGTTCGTATGGTTTGGGGTAATGTTCTTTGCAGAGCCGGACGAGTTCTTGCTGACAGTACGCCGTCTGTTTTTCGATCAGGTCGAGTGTTTCCTTCAATTGTCTGAGAACAATCAGGTCAGTTTCTGAGAACGAGCCTGTCAGCGCGGCTTTCACCCTCTCACGTCCATGTTTGTTGAGTATGCGTCCATGCACAAGACTGAGGAGTTCATCAGGATCGGTCTGTCCGTCGATTATCGCTTTGAGTACAGACCGATAGCTTTTACTTTTGGTGGTAGCCACGTAATTGCTGAGCCTAAAACCGCATCTTTGCAAAGCTGCGTCGAGTTTGTTGCTGTTGTAGGTCGTATCTTCGCACAGGTCCATGATACGGCGGTTCAATTTGCGCATATCCTGCACGATGGGCTCGGGAACGAAGCTTCCCTTGATGAGATTTTTCAGAAGACACTCCGCGATCCATCGGGCATCCTTCACGTCACTTTTCCTGCCGGGAAGCTGCTTGATGAAATAGGGATTCACCAATCTGAGTTCCATCGATTCGCAGAGTTCCGTCCATACCGGAACCCAATAGACGGCCGTGCTCTCCATAGCTGCTTCGGTGACACCATGGGCTCTCATGTCATGATGCATCTCACGCAAGTCGGGAGTAAGCACTCCATAAGTATTTTCCCAAATAATGGCCTGGTCATACCCCATAATACAGAGATAAATGCTATCTTTGTGCACATCAAGGCCGGCAACTGTTCGAGTTCTGTTCATAATTATTTTTTTAAATTTTTTTCCCTCCAAGATAGTAAAATTGTGGCTAAGAACACGCAGAGGAGGGGACAGAAAACAGAGCGTCGGCCTTGTGTTTTTATCTGCCCGGTGTAAAATCTCGAGGATTTTATCTAAATTTGCAGCAAACAAAGTGGTTCTTTGAAATGGCAAAACAAGGTAGAGTATAGAAGTTCGCTGGTTTCCTTATCGTTACCTCCCTATATTGACAAACAATTTAATCTATTGATTATTTGTCGTTTATAAAAATCTCTATGTCGTGCCATGTGAAAGGTTAAATGCTTCTTTATTCCGCACAAATCGGCAATCTCCTTCAGGTAACCGTTCATTTTCTGATTAGATATGACAGGCAGTAATTTCCTTTCTTTTCTTACCGGTCTATACTTTTCGAGAATCATCCCAGGTATTTCAAGAAGAAGAATATTTGTGGCTATATTTGTTTTTTGTCGTTTAGTCATGATCCATTTCCTACCATCCAGCTCAACAATATTGTCTTCGGTAAGATTAGCCACATCTATATATGCCAAACCCGTGAAACAAGAAAAGAGAAAAATGTCACGAACCAAATCCAGTCTCGGAGAAGCCATTTCTTTGTGAATTAAATTCTTGATCTCTTCGTCCGTAAGAAACCCTCTGTCCGTATTTTCCAGATGAAAACGCTTATTGGCAAATGGGTCATGTGCTAAAAAACCATGTTTCTGCCCATAAATGGTTATGGTCTTGAGAAACTTCAAAATTTTTGTTGAAGTATTGGGGCGGCATTTGGCGACCGTCAAAAGAAATAGTTCGAAATTATGAATAATCAACGGAGTAAGCTCCGAAAACTTCAGATCTGTCCGCTTGTATTTACTTTTGAGAAACTGTTCGAAGTGACGTTTACAATTTTCATATTTCTGTAAGGTTGCCACTGTTTTGGTTATTCCTACTTGAACGCGTACATCGCTATTGTGTTTTTCGAATAATTCCATGACACTTGTCAGTGTGTCAGATGTACCGAAATATTCCGATTTGATACGCTCCAACGTCAAATCTTCCACTGTAACATCCAAACGTTTGTAAATGGTCAGAATATCAGCCCTGATTTCTTCAATCTTTCGATTGACTTCAAGTGCTTCTGCACTATGTCCTTTGACTTTTTCTTTTTCTGAATCCCATAATTGGGCATTGATAGACAGGCCTGTAGATCCCAGCGACAAACGCTCCTTATTCAGATAAATCCGAATGAGGATGGGCGTCTTACCTTCTTTGTTGATGTAATTGCTGCGCAAGTAAAAAACTGAACGAAATTGACTCTTCATTTTGCTCCAAAATTAGTGTAACCATACGGCTACAAAGTTCGACATATGATTTTGAAACAGAGTAATTTGTCAATCGTCTAAACATCGTCTTAACGTCGTCTGTGGTTACAATTTTCAGCCCCTTTGTTTTTTGTAACCAAAATGGAACCACCGGAGGCATATTTACGGAATATACGCCTATTCCGAACCTCATCCGACGTGTGGGGTGGCGACAAAGAAAAAGCGCCTTAATTCGTTGGAATTAAGACGCTTTTGGATTCGTTTCTAAAATTGCTTCAGATGACCTATAGCCTATCTTTCAGCTATTTAGCGGTATGGACGGGACTCGAACCCGCGACCCCCTGCGTGACAGGCAGGTATTCTAACCAGCTGAACTACCACACCAATATGTTGCATTGAATTCTCAATTGCGGTGCAAAGGTAATACTTTTTTTTAAACGCACAAATACTTTCAAAAAAAATGAGCAATATTTTTCTGACAGTATGGGGAAACTGTCCCAAAGCTCTTTATTTTTATTTACTTTGTTTGTATATAATTCTCAATTTTATGATACCTTTGCATCTGATTTCGGTGTAGCCGCGATGCTTCCGTATCCGGTTAGTAAAAGGGAATCCGGTGAAAGACCGGAGCTGTACCCGTAGCCGTAAGTTCTTAACACCTCGGCATATCTATCCGCCACTGGCTCGATACGAGCCGGGAAGGCAGCCGACCAAAGGAGGAACGAGCCGGAAAACCTGCCGGAATCGGATACTCAGACGTTTCGGGTCAAAACGCCTGACATCAGACGGATTACGTATGTATATTGACAGAAGAAGTAAACCAAAGATGTGTGTTATCATCTTTATGCTTACACTGTTTCTCGCCACGGCAAGCGCTCAGGAGCGTGACACGATGCCGGAGAGGAGAATCGACGAGGTGACGGTGTCGGCTCATTGTATGCCGCGACAGGTAACAGCAACCGTTCCGGTACAAGCCCTCAGCGGAGAAAAAATTAAGACACTCGGTTTGCAGAATATTGCCGATGCGGTGCGACGCTTTGCCGGTACCACCGTACGTGATTACGGCGGCATCGGCGGAATGAAAACGGTGTCGGTCCGTAGTCTTGGCACGCATCACACAACCATCAGCTACGACGAGGTAGCCGTCAGCAATTGTCAGGCGGGACAAATCGATATCGGGCGCTTTTCGCTCGATAACGTTTCAATGCTTTCGCTCTCGGTCGGACAGGAGGAAGACCTGCTCCGATCGGCACGCATGGCGGCCTCGGCAGCCGTCTTAAGCATCCGCACCGAGATGCCCCGGTTTATCGACAAACGAAAGTACAGCGTACAAGCCAACGTGCGCACCGGCTCATTCGGGCAATTCCATCCGTTTCTACGAGCTGCATTCAAAGCCAGCGAACAGACCATCGTTTCCATCGACGGTCATTTCCTGAGAGCGGACGGCACCTATCCGTTCATCCTCAAGAACGGAGCCTTAAGGACTCGTGAGAAGCGATATAATTCCGATATCGTCGCATGGCACAGTGAGGCGAATGTTTCCCATTCTTTTAGCAACACCTCCGATCTGAACATCAAAGCATATTACTATAATTCCGAACGCGGACTGCCCGGAGGAGTGATCCTCTATAACAATGATAACCGCGAACGGCTGTGGGACGAAAACTTTTTCACACAAACGTCGTACAAAAATCATTTCTCCGACCAATGGTCGATGCAGGCACAACTTAAATATACCTACTCCTGGAACAAATACGAAGATACGGATGTTAAATATGAAAACGGAAAGCAGATTGATTTGAATACGCAGAACGAATATTATGCCTCGGCTACGGCCCAGTTCAATGCCACGGACCATCTCCGATTCTCTCTGGCAGAGGATGGGGCAATCAATACGCTGAACAATAACATCAACGAAAATCCATCGCCCGTGCGCTACACTTCGCTGACGGCTCTGCGTGCGCATTTCCACCGAGGGGTACTGACCGTAAACGGGACTTTGCTTTACACGTTCGTCACCGAAGAAGTGAAACGCGGAGACCGGCCGGATGACCGCAAAAAGCTGACTCCTTCGCTGTCGCTCACCTGCCGACCGTTCACTACGCACCATTTCTATATTCGTGCCCTGTATAAAAAGACGTTTCGTGTGCCCACATTCAACGATTTGTACTACCTGCGACTCGGAAATACGGGATTGCGTCCCGAACTCGCCAACGAATACAACGTCGGATTTACATGGAACGGAACACCCCTGCGCTTTCTCGACCATCTCAGTCTGACCGTCGACGGCTATTACAACGAAGTCCGTGATAAAATCGTCGCTTTCCCTTCGACCTACGTATGGAAGATGGCGAACTTCGGAGAAGTTAAAATCACGGGATTAGATATCAACGCGTCGGCCGGTGCCCCCGTCACCGACAAGATCCGGCTCGCCCTCAACGGGAGCTACACGTATCAGCGTGCCATCGACCGAACGGACCCGGAGGCAAAGAATTATAACCAGCAGATACCCTATACGCCACGTCATTCGGGCAGTGGGGCCGTGACCTTCGAGACGCCGTGGGCAAATGTTGCCTACACGCTCGTAGCCGTAGGTAAACGGTATTACCTGAAGCAAAATATCCCCGTAAACCGCATCAACGGATACACGGAACATACGCTCGCCGTCTCCCGCCTTTTCCACCTGCGCTCGTGTGAAATGCGGGTGCAAGCCGAATGTGTGAACTTGACCGACGAACAGTATGACATTATTAAATATTACCCGATGCCCGGACGATCATTCAGGGCAACGGTTTCAATCAAATTATAACCAACATTTTTATTAACCCCATAAATAAAGAAAAGTATGGAAAGAAAAGTCTTAAAAATCAGAAGTTTATTATTCAGCGTATGCTGTATGTTGGCCATTGGCCTTTCGTTTACCTCATGTGATAACGACGAAGGTGATTCCTTGATCGACACCGGATCGACCTTGACTCTTCCCAAAACGCGTGTGTTTATCCTGAATGAAGGAATACACAAACTAAACAATGCCGGTATGGCTTTTTACGCGCCGAATAAAGACGCCGATTTCGTGTCCGATATTTTTATGAAACAGAACAAAAAAGGACTCGGCGATACGGGACAGGATGTTATTCTGTACAAGAATTACATGTATGTATCCGTTTTTGGTTCTCAGGTATTACTGAAGCTCAACTCCGCGGGCGTCGAAGAAAAGCGTGTAGCCTTTTCTAAAAGCGACGGTGCTCCGCGCCAGTTAGTAGCGGATAACGGAAAGATTTATGTGACGCTGTATAGCGGAAAGGTCGCTAAAATCGATGCGACAACGCTGGACATAGAAGGGTATGTTGAGGTTGGAAGAAATCCCGAAGGAATTGCTGAGGATAACGACTGGATTTACGCCGTTAACTCCGGTCACGGTAAAGATTCTACGATGACCGTTATCGACAAAAAAGCGTTCGCCGTATCGAAAACTATTATCGTAGCCAAGAATCCTCAAAGAGTACTTGAATCCGAAGGACAAATTTTTGTTCAGGGCTATGGTCCTGATTATAGCTATCCCGTACAGAAAGTCGATGTAGCCAAAGGAATGGTTACAACGATTGCAAACGCTACCCATCTTTGCGAACACAATGGAATTATTTATATGGTCTACGGCGATACGGACTGGAGCTCCAAACCTTATAAAACAACCAATACATTCTCCAGTTATAACGTAAAAACGGGTACACTGAACAAAACGAATTTCCTGACTAACATGCCGGAGAAGCTGGGAAAAACGAGTGTTTACCTGATGGAAGTAAACCCGAATAACGGCGATATCTATATCGGTACATCGAGCTTTACCGAAAACGGCACGATCTATCGCTTCGACCGTAACGGCAAATTTATCGAGCAGTTTGAATCGGGCGGTATAAATCCGAACCATGCCGTTTTCTTTAACTGATCGTTTCTGAAGAACAAAACCAATGATACGCATTTGCTTCTGCCTATTATGGTTATTCCTCTGCCTCACGTCCGGCTGTAACGTGGGGCAGAGCTCTTCTTCGGCAGCCGGAGGAGAGAAGGCGCCTTCAGCCGATTCGATAAGATATGCCGCGGGATATACCATAACGGCATACGACGGTTACACGAAAGTCGAAGTACGCGACCCTTGGAACGAAGGCCGTCTGTTGCAACGTTACCTGCTTATCCCTCGCGACGCTCAACAACCCGACGGACTTCCTCAAGGAACAATCGTCCGCGTGCCGGTCAAAAACATGGTCGTTTACACCTCCGTACATTGTGCTATCCTCGATGAGCTGGGTGCTTCAGACCGTATTGCCGGTGTCTGCGAATCGCGCTATATTGATGTGCCGGCTGTTCGAGACGGTTTGCAAGGCGGAACGATCATCGATCTCGGCGAAGCGACATCCCCCAATATCGAAAAGATGGTGGAGATCGGTACCGAAGTAGTGCTTGCTTCTCCATTTCAGAATGGAAGTTACGGGCCCGTCGAAAAGATCGGGATTCCCATTGTCGAATGTGCGGATTATATGGAAGCCGACCCGCTCGGACGCGCGGAATGGCTCAAGTTTCTCGGACTGCTGACCGGACACTCGGCACGTGCCGATTCTTTGTTCCGTGAAACCGAAACGAACTACCTGCGCATAAAATCGCTGGCTGAAGATGTCACGCACCGTCCGACGTTATTGACGGGCATGAAGTTCGGTACACCGTGGTATGTCCCGGCCGGAGAGAGTTACATGGCGCATATCTTTCGCGATGCCGGCGCCGATTACATCTTTCGCGACTTGCCCGGCACCGGCAGTTCCCCGCTTGCATTCGAAACCGTACTCGACCGTGCAATCCATGCCGATTTCTGGCTGATCCATTACAATAAGCCTACGGCCATGACCTACGCCGATTTGCAATCCGAATACAGCCCTTACAGTCGGTTCGACGCTTTCCGCGAACGCCGTATTTACGGATGTAACACAAACTCATCGCTTTATTACGAACAAGTGCCGATGCATCCCGACTACCTTCTGGCCGAACTGATTGCCATCTTTCATCCGGATCGGATACCCGGCTACCGGTTTCGTTACTTTGCTCCGCTTGGCGAATAAACTTACTTTCTGACGCCGCGGGCAACGTCGGTCTGTCCGTCAATCGTATAAATGCGTATCAGGTACATCCCCGAAGATAGCGAGTGAGTATCGATTACCCCTCCGGGACGGTCTGCCTGCAAACGCATCCAGCCGTCGACGGTATAGAACTCGATACGCTTTACCCTTTCGGCGCCTTTCAAGTGCAACTGTTCGGTAAATACCGTAGGATAAATCGTCACATCTTCAGCTCCCGGCACATTGCTCATCGGTATAAATTCCACCGCCTTACTCCATACGCTCTCCGCATTTCCGTACAATGCCGAAACCTGATAATACACCGGTTTGGGATGAGTCATCGGATCGATATAACGGGTAGGTGCGGCCGATACTGTGGCGATCTTCACCTTATCACGGTAGATATGGTATCCGGTAACCTGAGGGAAAGCATACGGTTGCAGGCTACGCATCGAAACCGTATCAAGTTCGATATCTGCAATTTGCGCTTTTTGAACGCGAACCGTCTCCGTAGAAGAAGTCGAAAACAGCTGCGGCATTGATACTTCGGATGAGTACGTGGTGGGCAACTCGCCACTCTTGGAACTGACAACGGCAGCAATGAAAAAGTTGAAATTAAATTTATGTGCATCAGGGCCACTATGGAGCGTTTTCCACATCTTACCGTCGTACGAGTAGAGATCTCCTTTCCCGTCGATAGCGGGGCCTTGGTCGCATACGGCAGGATAATTTGTACTGCTGGCTGACAGCTCCGATACATAAATTGCCACAGTCAGCGGTTGTGTCCCGTTGATAACGAAAGGAGTCGTCAGCTTGATGGTGTTCGTCCTGCGATACGTTACATCCACAATCTTCTGTCGATAACTGCGGTTTCCCTGTACGATATAAATTTCGTATGTGTTATTCTGAATCGGAATAAACTTCACAGCCGTAATCGTTTTCAGATGTAGTGGCATGATTTCGTCCCTCGTCCATGCCTGTCCGAAATAGAAAGGCTTCGTTTCGCCCTCTTTATTCATATTCACCTCATATTTCGAGTTCTCTCCCCCCCAATAAATCGTTTGTTCGTAAACGGGCATATCCCACACGACAGCCGCTTTTCCGGTCGACGTTCGCGTTACCTTTACATTATCGGGCGCCTTATATTCGGTCAGAGCAAGAGTAGAGGTGATCGATGATGACTCATTGCCGTTGGCATACACTGCGGTCACGGCATACGTCACCGTTCCGGCCGGCGGCGATGGATCAATATATGAGCGAGCATTCGTTTCCTCTATCTTCGTATTGTTCCGATAGACGCGATACCCTTGAGGAATGCCTGACGCGGGAGCATCCCAAGCCAGTACAACCGTTCCAGTCTGATACGTCGAGCGAAGATTCGAAGGCGGCATCAGCAACGTGTGATAACGTCCTTCTAATACTTCGACACCGCTTTTTTTCGGGTCTAAGAACTGGTCCATGTGAGAATGTGGCTGATCCGTATATTTATTCCAGTGGTAACTCATCTTACCGTACAAATTCAAGCCTTCCGGTTTGGCACACGTTGAACTTCCGCCCGTCAGGGTCCCGACAATCAGTTTGTCGGTATTAAACAGTGGCGACCCGGACGACCCGTCTTCCGTCACGCCATGCCCGTTGCGCGTCTTACTGAAAGTCACGTTCCAATGCGCATGCATATCGCCTTTGAGATCATTGTCCGAGACGAACGTGCTGTGTGTGCCCGGTTTACTATAGGTCGAAATTTTTTTATAATCCCCCTTCGGGTGATGGATACAGACGCCGGACCGGGGGGGGCGATTGCGCCGATCCCATCCGTTATAGTAGACGTTATAATTCTCCGGAACGGGAGTATTAAGGAGTAACAACAAGCCATCGGACTGTCCGTTTGTGAGGGTATAGGCCATACGCTTACAGCCCGTCAACGTTTTAGAGCCGACAGCAGGCGAACTTGTACTGCAACCGCTCTGCTCCATATGAAAATAAAAAACCCACTGTTTCATGTTTTCATCAGAGGCTTCCGTGTTTTTTTCGGTAGAGCAGTGCATGGCTGTCAAGACATACGGTTTCAGGTCTTGCGCCGTATTATTGACCAATGAACCGGTGCAGATATAGCTTTTCGTGCCAATGCGTTGCACCGTATGACAGACCCCTTTCTTTTGGTTTTGCCACGCGTCACCCTCTTCGCAATTAATATTGACCTCGCATGGACCGGAAGATTTCGCTCCACGCCGTAACTGCACGCCTCCCTGCTCCGGAACGGACAAGTGATTATACCCGTAACCGACGGCCTCGATCTCGATACGGGGCATCTGCCCCTCGGGATCCTTGACATACTCCAGCGTCACGACATCACCCGCCACAAATTCGGTCGCAAACCGCCCGCCGGACGGATGTGTCGCATGTGTATAAGCCCCCAAAATTTGAGTCTTTTCCGCGTTATACAGAAAGAGTTTTCCGCCCTTAGGGATGTAAAAGTCGGAGTAATAGAGCATCAGTGCAATCGCACCGTCAGCCCTCAATTCCAATTGCCAGATTTCCTGACCATCGGGCAAGATATTCCACTTCCCGGAGTTTCCGGGGTTCAGAGCGACGTTGATAAGTGTCGAAACACACAAAGGCGTCAATCCTTCCTGTTCCTGCCAACGATCGACCTGCTTCATGTCCTCGACACTGAATGTGACAGGGATATCCGTTACGGCTGCCTCACTGCGCAGCATCGTCTGATAGCGAAAACTCGGCGGAGTTCCACCTTCGCCTATCTGTGCGCTTGCTGTGGTTGAGACCCCTATCCCTATTGCTGTTATGATCTGACAAAATCTTTTGGGATTTCTTCCTATAATACTTCTTATCATCTATTTCAATTGAAAAGTAAACGGTTATATTTTTTCAAGCGCACAAAGGTAGGCGATTTTCCGAAATGTTCAAATTTTTGCCTCCATACCTTGACCATCGGAAAAGAATAAAATGGAATAGATAGAAAAAAAGCGTTAGACTATTTGCTTTGATAAAAAAAAGCGTTTATCTTTGCAGCCCAATTCACGACTAATAATAAAAACAAGATAATAAGATGAAAAGAACATTTCAACCTTCGAACCGTAAGAGAAAGAATAAGCACGGATTTCGCCTAAGAATGTCGACGGCTAACGGACGCCGTGTGTTGGCTTCGCGTCGGGCTAAAGGGCGGAAAAGACTGACTGTATCGGACGAATATCCGAAATTTTGATAAACGATTCGTTTAAACGCATTGACCAGAGAAGGTAAAAGTTTCCGAGACGAAACTTTTACTTTCTTTTTTTGTGCATATGCTCGTTTTTGCCTACTTTTGCCTGCCAAGATGCAAATAGATTTCAAGAACATACGCGAACAGTTCATGCGCATCCCGATCATTCTGCATGTGCTTTTAATCGGGGGAGTGCTTTGCCTTCTCTCAGCTCTTACGTTACAAGCATTAAAGGGGTATACGCTTCACAATCAGGCGATCATCGTACCGGATGTAAAAGGTTTGCAACTTGAAGAGGCAACGACGTTTTTCGAGAACAACGATTTGCACTATACGGTGATCGACTCTGTCTATACGAAAGACGTTCCGCCCGGTGCCATCTACGAGATGGTGCCCGGTGCCGGATCGAAAGTGAAAGAGGGGCGTATCATTTTCGTAACGTTGAATGCCCGAACAGCTCAAACGGCCTCTGTCCCCGATGTCGCAGACCTCTCTTTCCGTCAAGCTTATGCCTTGTTACAATCGAAAGGATTCACCTCTATTGAAATCTTATATGTACCCGGACGCTATCGTGACTTGGCGCTCGGCATCGAACTGCGAGGCCATCTTCTCAAGCCCGGCGAACGAGTGCCTGTCGCTGCTCGTCTGGTACTGAAAGTAAGTGATGGAGGCTCAGCTCCAGATGCAGCATCGGGCGATTCGATCGATACGTCTCCGGAATCTTCGCGTCCCCGTACGGAAGAAACAACGTCTTCACCGTCGGAAAACGAAAAATGGTTTTAAGTTTTAAGATGGACGATTGGGAAATATCGGACGACGAACAGGCAGATGTGTTTTTTGAGTCCGAAGACGAGTTCGAAAGATCACAGGCATACGAACATTTCCGTTTTACGGCCGATAAGAAGCAGACACCGATCCGCATTGACAAGTTTCTGACCGACCGTCTGCCACATACGAGCCGCAACCGCATCCAACAAGCTGCCGAAGCCGGATGTATCCTCATCGACGGACAACCCGTCAAAAGTAATTACCGTGTCAAGCCTTCCGACGTCATCTCCATCGTCATGGCGTATCCGCGCCATGAAACGGAAATCGTGCCGGAAGATATTCCGCTCGATATCGTCTACGAAGACGAAGACTTGCTCATCGTTAATAAACCCGCCGGATTAGTGGTACATCCCGGACACGGGAACTATACGGGTACGCTCGTGAATGCGCTGGCTTTTCATTTCAAAGACCATCCATACTACGACCCGTCCGATCCGCGGTTAGGACTTGTACATCGCATCGACAAAGATACCTCCGGACTGTTAGTCATCGCCAAAAAGCCGGAAGCTAAGACCGACCTCGGACGACAGTTTTTCAACAAAACGACCCAACGTAACTATGTCGCTCTCACATGGGGTATCCTGAAAGAAGACGAAGGACGTATCGAAGGAAATATCGGTCGTGATGTACGCGACCGGCTGAAGATGTGCGTCTTCCCGGACGGCGAACAGGGTAAGCCGGCCGTCACGCACTATCGCGTACTCGAACGGTTAGGCTACGTCAGTCTGGTGGAATGCCGACTCGAAACAGGACGTACTCACCAGATACGCGTGCACATGAAGCATCTCGGATATCCGGTGTTCAACGATGCGCGTTACGGCGGAGACCAAATCTTAAAAGGACAACCTTTCTCACGATACAAACAGTTTATTCAAAACTGTTTTGCCGTTTGCCCGCGTCAAGCGCTGCACGCTCAAACACTCGGATTCATACACCCCTCGACAGGAAAAGAGATGTTTTTCAAGGCCGAGCTTCCGGACGACATGCGGCAATTGACGGAGAAATGGAGACTTTACAGCTCAACTTACGGATAAAGAAAGAATTGTAGAACATGAAGAAGATTATTGCCATCGTAGCCGGAGGCTATTCCCGCGAATACGACGTTTCGCTCAGAAGCGCCCAGGGGCTGGATCGATTCATCGATCAAACAAAGTACGACGTGTATCACGTACTCTTGACACGCAACGAGTGGAGCGTCAGACTCCCTGATGGCTCTATGCAACCGATAGACCGCAACGACTTCAGTTTTAACCATAACGGTCAGACCGTAACTTTCGACTTTGCCTATATTACAGTGCATGGCACACCTGGCGAAGACGGACGGCTGCAAGGCTATTTCGATATGCTGCAAATCCCCTACTCTTCGTGCGGGACACTGTCCAGTGCACTGACATTCAACAAATATACGTGTACACAGTTTCTGAAAGGACAGGATGTAAGGGTACCCGATGCTCTTCGAATCCGCCGCGGACAAACCTTGCCGACCGAAACCATTGTGGCACAACTCGGACTGCCGGTATTTGTAAAGCCGAATGAGGGCGGAAGCAGCCTCGGCACGACCAAAGTCAAAGAGCCCGGACGAATGCAGGGTGCCATTCACGTAGCTTTCGACGAAGCGGACGAAGTCATCATCGAACGCTTTGTACCAGGCATCGAGGTGACTTGCGGATGTTATAAGACAGTCGAAAAAGAGATTGTTTTCCCTCTGACTGAAGTCGTTACAGACAATGACTTTTTTGATTACGGAGCCAAATACAACGGCGAAGTGCAGGAGATCACACCCGCACGTATCTCCGATGAGGTCGCCGATTCTATCCGCAAAGAGACCTTGCGAATCTACGACCTCGTCGGAGCAAAAGGTGTCATCCGTGTGGATTTTATCATTCCCTCGGACGGAAAACCCGTCATGCTCGAAATCAATACCACCCCCGGAATGACATCTACCAGCTTTATTCCTCAGCAAGTGCACGCTGCCGGGCTAAACATGACCGACGTGATGACCGAAATCATCGAGAACGAATTAAAAAATAACAAAAAGAGGATTTGAACAATCGTTGTAGCATTTTAGTTGTAAGTTTACTGTGAATCTCGGAAGAAACATGGACAAAAAAGAACACTCGTATAATTTTGACGATATACGCCCGCTGAATGATAACGAGGTGGAACAAGCGATCGAAACGCTGGTATCGTCCGAAGGATTGCAGCATGCGTTACGTTTCATCCAACCAGAGTTGGACTGGGAGGCATTCGTGACCGCGATGCGATCATGCAAAACGAAAGCGCAATTCAAATCTGCGATCGGCTACAAGGTCGTGATGGATGTAGCCCGACTCAGTACCTTCTCATTGACCATCTCGGGACGAAGCCGGTTGACTCAACAAACTCCGTGCACCTTTATCTCCAATCACCGCGACATCGTACTCGACGCAGCCTTCCTCAATGGATTACTCTACGAAATCGGATATGACATGACACAAATCGCCATCGGAGACAACCTGCTTATTCATCCGTGGATCGACACCGTCGTACGTCTGAACAACAGCTTCATCGTCAAACGGAATGTACCGGTGCGTCAAGTACTCGAAGACAGCCGGAAATTATCCGCCTATATCCGCCATACCCTCGAAGTCACAAAAGAATCCATTTGGATCGCACAACGCGAAGGACGAGCCAAAGACTCGGACGACCGCACCCAAAGCAGCGTCCTGAAGATGCTCTGCATGGCCGGTGAAAGGGATGATCTGCTGACGAATCTCATGGCGCTGAACATCGTACCCATTGCCATCTCGTACGAGTATGACCCGTGTGATTACCTCAAAGCGCAGGAATTTCAGTTGAAACGAGACCGTCCGGACCATGTAAAAAGCAAACGCGACGACTTGCTGAACATGGAAACCGGTATTTTGGGAGACAAAGGACGCGTACATTTCACCATCGGTACACCGTTGAACGATACGCTGAAGAACCTCGATCGCGACATGGGACGCAACGAGTTGATTGCCAAAGTTGCACACGCCATCGACTGCGACATCTATGCCCACTACCGCTTTTATCCCTGCAACCATGTGGCTTACGATATGCTGTACCGAACCATGCGCTTTCGAAGTCATTACGACCGGCGCGATAAAATGCGCTTCGAAGCATACTTGCAACAGCAACTGAACAAAATCGATCTTCCGGATAAGGACGAAACGTTTCTGCGCACCAAGATGCTCGAAATGTACTCCAATCCGCTCAAAAACCATTGGGAATACAAACAGGAATGACAGGCGGCGAACAGAAACCTACCGGAAGAGTGCCGGAACCGACGTTACGCAGGTTACCGTGGTATCTTGCATTCCTCAAACTGCTGAGAGGCTGTGGCGAAATATCTGTTTCATCGACCCAGATCGGGAAGGAGATCGGCGTCGACCCCAGTCAAGTAGCCAAAGACCTCTCGTTTGTGAATATTTCGGGGAAGACACGTGTGGGATACGAAATCGATGCGCTAATCGATATTCTCGAAAACTTCCTCGGTTTTACGCGCCAGCATAAGGCCTTTCTCTTCGGTGTCGGACGCCTTGGGGCTGCTCTGATGCGCGACTCGGGGCTCAATCAGTACGGGATGGATATCGTAGCCGGCTTCGACGTGCGTTCCAAAGTCGTCGGAACGTCCATCGATGGAATTCCCGTATTCCATATCGATGATTTTGAGGCTAAACAGAAAGAATATGACGCCACGATCGCCATCATCACGGTACCCGTCGAGGTAGCGCAGCAAGTTACAGACCGTATCCTGACCGGAGGCATCCGCGCCTTGTGGAATTTCACCCCGTTCCGAATCCGTGTGCCGGAAAACGTCGTCGTACAAAACACTTCGATTTACGCACATTTGGCAGTAATGTTTAACCGCCTGAATTCAATTATCCCCTGAACAGATGAAAATTTTTGCCGTCGGGATGAATTATGCCACCCACAATAAAGAACTGCATCATTCGTTAGATTTATCGGAGCCTGTGATTTTTATGAAAGCCGACTCGGTGCTGAAAGACGGAAAGCCGTTCTTCATCCCGGACTTCTCGGACGAAGTCCATTACGAGACGGAAATCGTCATAAAAATCTGCCGGCTGGGTAAAAACATCGACGAACGGTTTGCTCCGCGCTACTACGACGAGGTGACGGTAGGTATCGACTTTACTGCACGCGACCGGCAACGGGAACTGCGCGACAAAGGGCTGCCGTGGGAGCTTAGCAAAGCCTTCGACCATTCGGCGGCGGTCGGTGAATTCGTCCCACTCAACACACTGGGCGACATTCAGCAACTGGCTTTCCGACTCGACAAGAACGGACAAACGGTTCAGCAAGCCAACACGTGCAGCATGCTTTTTTCGATCCCCCGGATCGTAGCGTATGTAAGTCGCTTTTTTACCCTGCGCATGGGCGATCTGATCTATACGGGCACCCCCGCGGGGGTCGGGCCGGTACGGATCGGAGACCATCTGGAAGGCTTCCTCGAGAACCGGAAGGTACTCGACTTTTATGTACGTTAAAAACAAGGAAGAAAAAAGTATGAGGCAAACGATCGCTGTTTTATGCGCCGTCTTATTAGCTTGCAATCTCGTACGGGCAGACCGAAGCCTGTATGCAACAAGTTCCGTCCTGTCGAAAGGACGATGGGTGAAAATCCGCGTCAGTGACGACGGCATCTATAAACTGACCCATTCAGACCTGAAGGCCATGGGGTTTTCCGATCCGTCGAAAGTATCGATACATGGCTATGGAGGCTGGATACTCGACGAAGATTTTTCTAAACCTTACATCGACGACGTTCCGGCAACAGCCATCTATCGCGGGACCGACTATATCCTATTCTACGGGCGCGGACCGGTAAAGTGGAGCTACGACAGCCACAAATCCCTCTTCGTTCACGAAAATAACCCGTACGCAATGCACGGCTACTACTTCGTGACCGACGCAACGGAAACGCACGACATGAGCACGACACCCTCTCAAGGCAATCCTTTACGCAAAGTAACGACCTTCGACGAACGTCTGCTGCACGAAATAGACCGTGAGTTCCTGCAAAAAGAGGGGCAGACCGGCTCCGGACGAGAACTGTTCGGCGAGAGCTTCACCAGTGTGCTGTCTCAAAATTTTCCGTTCTCCATGCCCGGCATCACGAGCGACGACGGCAAGATCACCCTTCGTTTCGTAGCCAATACAGGGGTTACCGGAGACGGAACCGTCACGCTCTCCATCGACGGACAGCAACTGCTCCACGGAGTAATTCCTCAGAGCGATTGTATATATATATATACGAAAGCATGCGAATTTGTGGGAACAGCCGTATGGAAAGGACAGAAAAGCGAAAACCCGAAAGTGACTGTATCATATAACAGACCTTCCTCACCGAGCTTTTTGGACTATATCCGTCTGCAAGCCAGACGGAGACTGCAGCCCTACGGTGCCTATACGTTCTTTCGCGATGTACAATCGAGACAGGAGGCATCGCAGTTCGTCATCCGGAATGCCACGTCCGATATGGTTGTGTTCGACGTGACGGACGGCATAAAGATCACCCGGATGGAAGCCTCTCTCAACGGCTCCGAGTTATCGTTCTCCATCCCGGCAAGCCATACCGTCGTACGTGAGTTCGTGCTCGTCGACCTGTCCAAATCGTTTCCCCAACCCGAAACGGTGGGCGAAGTGACAGCACAAGACCTGCACGCTCTTCCACAAACGGACATGGTTATCCTCTCTCCGCCGGCATTCGTACCCGAAGCCGAACGGCTGGCCGCAGCCCACCGCCGCAAGCGCGACAGCATCCATGTGACTGTCGTCACCCCGGAGCAGGTGTACAACGAATTTTCAAGCGGTACCCCCGATGCCACAGCCATCCGGCGCTTTATGAAAATGTTTTACGACCGACGCACCTCGGAAGCCGACGCACCGAAATACCTGTTGCTTTTCGGCGACGGAGCACACGATAACCGTCAACTCTCCACAGCGTGGAAGTCAATCGATATGACCAATTTCCTGCTTACGTTCCAGACCCAACAGTCCATTATGGGAGGGAACTACAATCAACCTGATAAAGAGACTTATGTTACCGACGACTATTTCGGTTTTTTACGCGACGGATCCGGGAGCGATATCGGTAGAAGCTATGTCGACCTGGGAATCGGACGTTTTCCGGCACGTACCGTCAATCAGGCAAAAGCCATTGTAGATAAAGTGGTTCGTTACATCGAGACCCCGGCCTACGGCAGTTGGAAAAATCAACTCTGCTTTATTGCCGATGATGGAAGCAGCAGTGAACATGAGCCGTATGCAAAGGATCATATGGAGCAATCCTATCAACTGACACAGATCATAGAAGATAACCACCCGGAATATATCACGAACAAACTGTTTTTCGATGCCTTTAAAAAATCAAGTAAGGGCAGTAGCGGTTCGTACCCCGATGTGGAAAGAAACATCCAAAAGCTGCAACGGCAAGGGGTGATGCTGATCAACTATACGGGGCACGGCAATGCCGCATCGTTAAGCGACGAGCACGTAATTACGCAAAGCATGATCCGGCAATATACCTACCCGCATTTACCATTGTGGATTACTGCTTCATGCGACTTTACCCCGTTCGATCACACAACGACCTCGGCCGGCGAGGATGTCTTCCTGACCGAAAAAAGCGGAGGGATTGCACTAATTACCACTTCGCGTGTTGCGTTTGGTACCCCCAATTTTGCTATCAACAGATTACTTGTAGCCAATATTTTTAAGAAAAATAAGGGGAAGCGGATGACCTTGGGAGATGTACTGAAAGAAACGAAAAACGGATATCGGCACTATTTCAACCGCTGTTTTGTCTTAATCGGTGACCCGGCCCTTTCGCTCGCCTATCCGGAGTACGAAATGAATGTGAAGGAGATCAACGGGAATCCTGTTTCCGAAACATCGGTCAACTTTAAAGCGTTGGACCGGGTAACTGTAACCGGAGAAGTGACTGGTGCAGACGGTGCCATCCTGACGAACTTCAACGGCCAAATGACGGCTGTGGTACTTGACAGCCAGCAAGAAATTACAACCCTCGATAACAACAGAAAAGGAGAAAAATTCAGCTATAAGGACTATCCGAATACGATCTATAAAGGCAATGCGATCGTTGAAAACGGGAAGTTCACGTTTTCGTTTATCGTGCCTGCCGATATCTCCTATGCAAACGGTCCCGGAAAAATGAGCCTTTACGCCTTCGACGAGACGAATGCTCTTGAAGCGAACGGCTCCTTCCTGAAGTACACGGTTGGCGGTACGGCCAACCCAACCGAAAGAGATACCGTCAAGCCGGAAATCCGCATGTTGTACCTGAACGACAGCACCTGGACCGACGGGCACGATACGAATGAAACGCCTTTGTTCGTCGCCAAGGTATGGGACAAGAGCGGGATCAACATCACCGGCAGCAGCATCGGACATGATGTGATGCTGACGATCGACAACAACCCGTCGCTCAGCTATACCCTGAATGCTTACTATACGAATATAGCCGGTAGCGAGGGTGAAGGGATCGTCAAATTCCCGATTCCTGCACTGCCCGAAGGAAAGCATACGGCTGAATTCAAAATCTGGGATATCTTCAATAACTCGACGACGAAAACCTTTACGTTCAATGTCGTCAAAGGACTGAAACCGTTTCTTTCCGGTCTGACGGCCGGCCCCGTGCCCGCACGCGAAAAGGTGACGTTCTACCTGTACCATAATCGCCCCGAATCGAAGATCGACGCAACCATCTACGTGTACGATCTGAGCGGACGCCTGTATTGGAAGCATCAGGAGATCGGTTCGTCCGACTTGTTCAAAGCCTATACCGTAACATGGGATTTGACGAGCAGTGACGGCACACGCCTCCGGCCGGGAATTTATCTCTATCGCGCCGTGATCCGTTCGGGAAACTCGGCCGAAGCCACATTGGCAAAGAAAATGATTATTCTCGCAAAATAAAGAGTCGTATCCAGGCGAAATGTTAATGATGAGATTTTTTAGTGTCGATAAAAATGATTCGATTATATTTTCCCCGAACATTTTTATAACTTAAATTAAGAACAACATGAAAAAAGTTATGTTAGCTGTATTATGCAGCATGGGATTGGCATTTACCTCTTGCCAAAGTGACAATGTCTTGACTGAAACGAATCAGAGCTCAGTCCGGAGCGGAAAAGACACTCCAAAGGAGGGTCGAAAATTCACCTTAGTACGTGACGAAATCATCGACACGGAAAGCGAATCGGTTGAACTTAGATCATCCGGTAACGGACTTTCACCATTCGAAGCCTCTACTCCCATCCATGTGTATTACTACCATGGAGGCGAAAAGAGCGATCATTATTTCGGCACGGAGGCACCCAACCAGCCGCTTATCATCAACGGACGGCACTATCTTCACATGTGCCAGGATTTTAATCTGGCAAGTGAGAGCATCTGGAATGCTCAACCTTTATACAGATATTATTCGGAAGCCTACAACGACCATCTGCTCTCGACTGAACCGTCTGTCCAAGGCTACAAACAAGAGGCCCATCTCGGATATATTTATCCTTCCATGCAAATAGGAGCCGTTCCGCTAAAAGAATATTATTCGGCGGAAAAAAAGAATCATTTCTACAAAGTTTGGAATGATCCGGATAAAGAAAAAGATTATGTCTTTCAACGAAATATCGGATATGTATATTATGGACGACCCAATCCATGGAAACAAGCGGATGTTATTACAGCCAAAATAGAATATATGGAATTTTCTCCATGCATCATCACTTTCAATTTAAAAGTAAAGGATGGCAATAACCGATACCGGAATCTTTCATATTCAGAAACATTCGGTACAAATAATGACTCTTCTATAAAAAATGAATCAGGTTACATTACTATTCCCAGTTCATATATCATTATATCTATGGATATAGTGGTCAAAAGGAGAGAAGACGATTTTAGGCCTTTTGTATATAAGAATATAGAAAGGCCTGATAATGTCTGCTCTTGGAGGGACGGTATGCCTAAATGGTGCAAAGATCCCAACATGTATGTTATTCAAGAAAGCATTAGCGATAACCATATAACATATACATTTCTGGGATGTACCCCTCTTGGAAATAATGAATAAATATAAACATCTTTAAAAGATTTCTGGATAAAATCGCAGTAATTAATGAATCTAAAGTCGGTTTAAAGACGTTTTTTTTGCTTTGGTAAGCAAGCAGATTTTCTATCTTTAATGCTTGCTTACCAAATTTTCTTTTGCAATCACCTCTTTTTGGGACCAGTATTTTAGTGGCCAATATGTATATTACGCCCAGTCTCATCTGGGAAATTATCCGGGCCCAATGCCTTTTTATTTTATCTTGGCACTCCCCTTTTACCTCATCGGAGAACTGGGATTTCTTTCGCTTGCAGGAATCGTTGTTTTTTATGGATTAATCAAATACATGAAAATAGCGTCTCCTTATCCTGTCTTATTCATACTGTTGATAACCACGTCCCCTTTTTATCTTTGGGAAGTATTGGTAAGAAGCAATATTTTTCTGAATGCCGTCCTTATAGCATGCTCCATTGTCTTATTTTTTAGAATTAAGAATTACGCATCTCTGAAAAATCAATTATTTATCGGAGGAATAATCGGTTTGCTTTTGTCTACCCGAAACGTATTTGCGCTCTGCTATATCATCTTTTTTCTGCATACCATCAGAACCGGGCAGCTATCTCTGAAATCGGCAATAAAGATCGGAGCGATATCCGTCCTCATTTTTATCTCTACATTTTTACCTTTTGTGATGGGATTCCGGGATGACTTTCTGCAGATGAATCCATTCATCATTCAATCATCTTTTTTGATGCCGTTCGGATGGGTGGTGACTGCAATTCTTTGTTCCTGTTTTATGTTTCTGTTTTGCAAGCAAAATGCGGATGTGTTTTTTTACAGCGGAGTCATCTTGTTTATAACGATTATGCTGCATTTTGCGTATCACGCCCTCAGCACATCGGTCTATATCTCTCTGATTCAAGAATCATCCATCGATGTATCTTATTTTATCCTGTGTATTCCGTTCTTTTTATGTTACCTTCTGAATGGACAATCGGATCGACAAAACATTTATATGGAAAGCTCCTTCATTAAGACATCAGAAAAAAAGTAGGCTTTCAGCCCTCTATCGGGGAATGCTTTTTCCCAACGCTTTGCTTCGCTCTACATTGGGCTGAATTAACGTGCCCTTTCAGGGCTTTTACAGCGTTCAGTAATCAGTAGTCAGTAAACAAATTAACATCTCAACAACCAAACACCTCAACGCCACGAAAGGGTTAGCTCGCAAGGGGTACAAGGGCTGTAAGCCTGACATCATTGAATAGTCAGGGCGGGTACACAGTGTCCGAACGCCCCCCCCTCCCCCCTTCAAAGGGAGAATTTGCAGGGATGAAGCTGACAACTGACGCCCCCCAACAACTAAACAGCTAAACAAATCAACCCAATTTGAGGTAATAATGCTTACCTTTGTACACGTCTAAAATCAAATGTAAAAACGTATGAAGAAAAAACAACTATGGAGCCTGGTATGTGCGATGTTCGTCGCAGCGCAACAGGGACAGGCCGAAGAAGCGCGGTTGCTGCGTTTCCCTGCTACAAACGGTAGCGACATTGTGTTTTCGTATGCCGGCGATTTGTACAAAGTATCTGTCCGCGGCGGAGAAGCGAAACGGCTCACTTCGCATGTAGGCTACGAAATGTTTCCGCACTTTTCGCCCGACGGAAAAACGATTGCCTTCACCGGACAGTATGACGGAAATACGGAAGTGTATACCATCCCCGCCGACGGCGGCGAACCGCTGCGCGTAACTTACACTGCGACAAATCAACGCGACGATGTGGGAGACCGTATGGGACCGAACAACATCGTGACCGCATGGACAGCTGACGGCGCGAAGATTGTTTACCGCAACCGGATCGGCTCGGGATTTGGCGGTAAACTGTACACCGTAGCCAAAGAAGGCGGACTCTCCGAAGTCATCCCCTTGCCCGAAGGCGGCTTTTGCAGTTTTTCTCCCGACGGGAAACGACTGGCCTATAACCGTGTGATGCGCGAATTCCGCACATGGAAATACTATCGGGGCGGTATGGCAGACGATGTCTGGATATATGACGCCGGAAAGAAAACGGTCGAGAACATCACGAACAACCGCGCACAAGACATCTTCCCGATGTGGGTCGGCGACGAAATCTATTTCCTCTCCGACCGCGACCGGACGATGAACCTCTTTGTCTACGATACAAAAACAAAAACGACCTCGAAGGTAACCGACTTCACCGAATATGATATCAAGTTCCCAAGCACGAACGGGCAACTGATCGTCTTCGAAAATGCCGGCTATATCTATCGGTTCGATCCTGCCACAAAGAAAGCCGAAAAGGTCAACATCACACTGACCTCCGACCATCTGTACGCCCGGAGCGAAATCAAGGACGGCGGACGGTACATGCGCGGAGCCAGCCTCTCGCCCGATGGGAAACGGGTTGTCGTCACGGCACGCGGCGAAATCTTTAACCTCCCCGTCGAGAAAGGAGTGACGAAAAACATCGTCCGCACGCCGGGAGCGCACGAACGCAGCGCTACCTGGTCGCCCGACGGCAAGCACATCGCTTACATCTCCGACGCAACGGGCGAAACCGAGCTTTACATGCAACCGGCCGAAGGAGGCGAAGCCGTTCAGCTGACGAAAAATAACGATACGTATATCCGTAACTTCGAGTGGAGTCCCGACAGCAAATCGATTGTGTACACCGACCGCAAGAACCGGATCAACCTGCTGAATGTGGCTACCAAACAGGTAACCGAAGTACTGCGCGATCCGAAGAAAGAACCGTATGAGGTCACTTTCTCGCCCGACAGCAAATGGCTGGCATATACACGCATGGCCGACAACGAATACGACATCATTTACCTCTACCGCATCGACGACAAGAAAGAATTTCAGGTAACCGACCGGTGGTACGATTCGGGTTCTCCCACGTTTAGCACAGACGGGAAATACCTTGTATTTACCTCGATGCGTGACTTCAATCCGACCTACGGATCGAAAGAATGGAACCACGTCTACGGTTATTCGAACGGAGTTTACCTCGCGCTGCTGACCAAAGACACGCCCTCCCCCTTCCTGACCAAGGACGACGGTAGCAAAGCTGAACCGAAGAAAGTAGAAATCAACGTAGAAGAAGGCGGCAAGAAAAAAGAGACGGACGAGAAGAAAAAACCCGAAGGCGTCACGGTCAAAGTCGATGCGGACGGACTGAGCGACCGGATCGTGAAACTCCCCTTGCCGCAAGGATATCACGGTAATCTTTATTCCGACGGGCAAAAAGTGTATTACAGCCGTAACAACTCCACCTACGTCTATGATCTGAACAAGCAGAAAGAAGAAACCGTGGCCGAAGGCGCCCGTATGTGGGTGGAGCCGGGAGGCAAAAAAGCCGGATTCTTCAAAAACAAGCAACTGTTTGTCAAAGATATTCCTTCCGGGAAAATCGATTTGAAAGACCCTGTAAATTTCTCGGATATGAAGATTACGATCGACTATGCCAAGGAGTGGGCACAAATCTTCGATGAGGCATGGCGTGCCTTCCGCGACGGCTTCTACCTCGAAAATATGCACGGCGTAGACTGGAAAGCGATGAAGAAGAAATATGGCGTATTACTCCCTTATGTGAAGAACCGTCAAGACCTCACCTACCTGATCGGCGAAATGATCGGTGAACTCAATTGCGGCCATGCCTACGTGAACACCGGCGAGACGAATCGCCCGCAACGCATCAAGACCGGACTGTTGGGCGCAGAGATCTCGCGCGACAAGAGCGGCTTCTTCCGCCTCGAAAAAATTCTGCCGGGCGAATCATGGAGTCCTGCTCTCCGTTCTCCGCTCACCGAGCCGGGCATCGAAGCTCAAGTCGGCGATTTCATCGTCGCCATCGACGGAGTGCCGACCAACACGGTTAACGACCTGTATGCCCTCCTCGTAGGGAAAGCCGACGTTCCGACGGAATTGTCGATCAACGGCAAAGCGCAGCTCAACGGCGCCCGCAAGGTGGTGATCCGCCCGCTCGAAGAAGAATATTCGCTCTATCATTACCAATGGGTAAAAAATAACATCGAGAAGGTTGACAAGGCTTCGGGCGGCAAAATCGGATATATCTATATCCCCGATATGGGAGTAGACGGACTGAACGAATTTGCCAAATATTTCTATCCGCAACTCGACAAGGAAGGACTCATCATTGACGACCGCGCGAACGGCGGCGGTAACGTCTCCCCGATGATCCTCGAACGTCTGGCTCGCGAACCGTACCGCATGACCATGCGCCGCGGATCGACCCGTAACGGTACCGTGCCCGATGCGGTGTTGGTTGGCCCGAAAGTGTGTCTGATCAATAAATATTCGGCTTCCGACGGCGACCTGTTCCCGTGGGGATTCCGCGCGCTTAAACTCGGTAAACTGATCGGAACCCGCACATGGGGCGGAATTGTCGGGATCACAGCCTCGTTACCGTTTATCGACGGTACCGACGTGCGCGTGCCGTTCTTCACAAGCTATGACATGGATGGCCACTGGATGGTAGAGAATGAAGGCGTAAAGCCGGATATCCTCATTGACAACGATCCGGTAAAAGAATGGAACGGCGAAGACGAGCAGCTCAACCGTGCCATCGAAGAAGTCATGAAAGAACTGAAGAACCGCAAACCGTTGCCCAAAACTCCGGCGCCGCGGGTGTGGAATAAATAACCCTTATGGATGCTCTCTGTGTCTGCCGGATGGAATACCCCTCTCGGCACGGACACGGAGGGCATCGATCTTTCTCCGGCATATCAGTACAGTCGGCAATATACAAAGTTCCATTATCATTCATCTATCTCACAAAAATTCACACAAAATCATCATGAAAAAGACAATCCTGTTTATATATATCGTACTTTTCTCACTCGGCGTATCGGCACAATGGAAACCGGCCGGCGACAAGTTAAAAACTGTTTGGGCTGAACGCTTTGACCCGAACCGGATATTACCCGAATATCCGCGTCCCCTATTGGAACGATCGGTATGGATGAACCTGAATGGTCTCTGGGAGTATGCGATTCGAGACAAAGGAAAAGCCGAACCGGCCGATTTCGACGGAAAGATTCTCGTGCCTTTCGCCGTAGAATCATCGCTTTCGGGCGTACAAAAGACCGTGAACGAACAGCAGGAACTATGGTATAAACGTACGTTCACCGTACCGTCATCCTGGAAAGGTCGGTATGTAAAACTCAACTTCGGAGCCGTCGACTGGCGCGCCGACGTGTTTGTAAACGATATCTTTATCGGCACACACCAAGGAGGCTATACGCCTTTCTCGTTCGATATAACGTCGTTTCTTAAAGCAAACGGACCGCAGAAACTCGTCGTACGGATATGGGATTCCACGAACAAGGGGTATCAGCCGCGAGGCAAACAGACATTGAACCCCGAAGGCATCTGGTACACGGCCGTTACCGGGATCTGGCAAACGGTATGGATCGAGCCGGTTGCGGAGCATCATATCACAAGCGTGCGCTCAATTCCCGATATCGACCATGAGATCGTTGAAGTAACCATCTCGACCAACGACGATCGGAACCATGATATCATCGAAGTCTGTCTTTTCGACGGTGATCGTATGGTATCTTCGGCCAAAGGCATCAGTGGAAAGACTTTGCGTATACCGGTTACGAACGCCCGGCTGTGGTCGCCCGAATCTCCGACGCTCTATGCGATGAAGATCAGCCTCACACACAACGGCAAAAAAATAGACGAAGTATCGTCCTATACGGCTATGCGCAAGATATCGACGGCTCGTGACGCCAACGGCATCATGCGCATGCAGCTCAATAATAAGAATTATTTCCAGTACGGACCACTCGACCAGGGCTGGTGGCCTGACGGACTCTATACAGCACCTACCGACGAAGCGCTGCTTTATGATATTCGAAAGACGAAAGATTTCGGATTCAATATGATACGTAAGCATGTCAAGGTTGAGCCTGCACGCTGGTATTACCACTGCGACAGGGAAGGGATGCTCGTCTGGCAGGACATGCCGAGCGGCGACATGGACAATGTGTGGGAGCCGCGTCAATACGGCGGAGGCACAGACAGACAGCGAAGCGAAGAGTCTGTCGCCAATTACTATCATGAGTGGGGAGAAATCATGGACTTGTGCATCTCCCATCCTTCCGTCATTATCTGGGTGCCTTTCAACGAGGCATGGGGACAATTCGACACCGAAAAAGTAACGGCATGGACGGAACATCGTGATCCGTCACGACTCGTCAATCCGGCCAGCGGAGGAAACCATCGCCGGTGCGGAAGCATACTCGACCTGCACAATTATCCCGGTCCGGAAATGTATCTGTTCGATCCCGAACGTGTAACGGTTCTCGGCGAATATGGCGGTATCGGGTTGGCGCTCGAAGGCCATCTATGGTGGGATAAACGCAACTGGGGATATGTGCAGTTTAAAAACAAAGAAGAAGTAACGGCCGAATACGTGCAGTTTGCCAAGACGCTTCAGTCATTCGTCAGACAAGGTTTCTCCGCAGCCGTTTATACGCAGACAACCGATGTGGAAGGCGAAGTGAACGGGTTGATGACCTACGACCGGAAAGAGATCAAAATCAACGAAGCCGAAGTACGTGCTGCCAATCAGGAGGTTATTCGTATGCTATCGGAATAGCCTGACGCATTCTCAAAATACGGGGAAACGGTCGTCGCCGTCGGCAGTGACGGCGATGCACTCGACCTCGACGAGCCATCCCGGACGACAGACCGCAGCACAGACCGTGATACGGGGTATTTGTGGAAAATAAGCGTCTATCCATGTGCCGACCGCTGCGTAATCGCCCGGGTCGCGCACGTAGACAATCATCTGCATGACGTTGTGCATGCCGGCATCAGCCTCGGCCAACAACGCCCTGATATTTCCGAATAAACAGTCGAGTTGACCGGAAAGATCGCCGGGATGCACGATCTCGCCATACTTGTTAATGCTTGCCGTACCCGAGATAAAGATATGCCGCCGGTCACCGTATTGCACCATGGTACCCCGCTCGAACGTCACGCCGTATTCGCTCGTTCGATTCAGATGATCAAGCGCATCAAGATAGCGCACCTGCTCCGTTTCCAAGCCGTGCACCGCATACGCATCCATCGTCACCAATGCCCGCGGATCGGTATGCCGTCCCTCAATGCCCGTGCTGGCAATGAAATGGGTCTGCACTGTCAGTCCTTCACGTTCGAAACATGCTCGGCGCGCTTTCACCATGCCGGCATAACGCAAGTCGATGTCGCGCACAAAAAGCCATGTACGAATACAGTGACGGCTCAACGTACATGCCTGCGTCGCCAATAAAGCCGTGTAACGGTCAAAAATATCGATTGTCTGCTTCTCTTCGTCCGAAGCCGATGAGTGAAGTTGTGTATGATAAAAGTGACGATAAGACGGACGGATCAGTTCCGTAGCCTGTACAGACAGGTTTTTAGACACACGTGAACTTTCGGATGTCACCCAATAAGCCCAGAGGGCTACCTTTGTCAGACCGGGCGCCTGCTGTACGACAGACAACGCCGCGTCTTCGTTATCGTATCCACACAAAAAACCGTGTTGATTCATGACATCGCTGAGGAAGTAACGCCTCCAGACGAGTATCGTATGAGGATATTCGCGCTGCCAACGGCTCAAAGCCTCTTCAAACTGTGTAAATTGCGTTGGGGTATCCGACTCCGCTGCCGTGATTCGTATCGACAAATGGTACTCGGCAGCCTGCCCGGACAGAGCAAATTCGCTGTAAGTAGCGAGGACCGGCAGATCCGCCCATTCTCTGTGATGTGTGCAGATCATCGGATATCGAACTGATCCGCATCACGCCAGACCGGAAACTTCTCCCGAAGCGTATCCAACGGCTCCCGCTCCAGCGTACACGTGACGATTGTTTCTTCCTCTTCGCCGGCATCCGCCAGCTTTTCTCCTTTCGGAGTATATATTCTCGAGCTGCCGTGATAAGCGAACTCGCGGCCATCCACACCGACACGGTTCACCCCGCACACATACACCATATTCTCGATCGCCCGCGCATGCAGCAGCGTCTTCCACACATCCCGTCGCACACTCACCCAGTTGGCCACGTAAATCAGCACGTCGTATTTGTTATTCACATTGCGGCTCCAGACCGGGAAACGCAAGTCATAGCAAACCATCGGGCAGATTTTCCAGCCGCGATAATCGAGAATCAGCCGCTTATCGCCGGCCGAGAAACTGCGATCTTCGCCCGCCATACGAAACAGATGACGCTTATCGTAATAATACTCCCGACCATCGGGGGTAATAAAGAATGCACGGTTATAAAAACGCCCTTCTTCCGAAGCGATAAAGCTCCCTGTCACGGCAAAGCCGTATTCTCGGGCCCACTGCTTCACCGAAGCGATCGTCTTGCCGTCGACCGGCTCCGACAGGTCGTGCACGCGCATCGACAATCCCGTCGTAAATAACTCCGGTAAGACTGCCAGATCGGTTTTGCCGGTTAAACCATGCAGCAATTTCCCATAATAAGCCACGTTCTCCGTTCTGTCTTCCCACACAATCGGAGCTTGAATCATACTGACACGCAACGAACTATTACTATTCATCGATCTTTCCGTTTTTCTTATCGCGTTCTTCCCCGACTTCTCCGAATTTCTCTCCATGATGGCCTCTGATTCCCTTATAACACGAACGGATATAACGGATGTCCGCATCCGCATCGCCCGTCGGCCAGAAAGTCGACATAATCCCGACTTCTTTCCTGCCGTAATCGATATAACCAAGCTGAATCGGTACCTGTGCCTTCAAAGCGATGTAATAAAAACCACGTTTCCACTCATCGACCCTCTTGCGCGTCCCTTCCGGCGTGATAGCTACACGGAAATAATCGTGTGATGCAAATTCAGCCGCCATCTGTTCGGTCATGGACTGGTTACGGCTCCGATCAATGGGTATGCCCCCCATGCTCCGAAAAACCCATCCTAACGGAAAGAAAAACCATTCTTTCTTCATCAGGAATTTAGCCTGTTTCCCGACCGCGTTGTAAAACAACTTGCCGACCAGAAAATCGGTGTTGCTCGTATGAGGGGCTACACAAATCACACACTTGGGAACATCGTCGCCCGTCAGACCGATATTCCATCCCATGCACTTAAGAAGCCATCTACAGATCGCTTTTTTCATGCTTTCTTATCAAGCGCTTCGGTCAATCGGACGATCTCTTCGGCCAACGCATTCCATTCTTTTCTCAGATCAGCAGATAACTTTTGATAATATTTCTTGACCTCTGCCCGGTTTGTGCCCGGAGCATGATGTGCACGGCAAATAAACTCATCGTTCCGATCGCCCATGCGCGTCGCCAATAATAAAACTTTCTCATTGTCTATTTTCGGAAGTAAATAATGACAGATTAACAAGTCGGAAAACAACATCCCGAACAGACGGGAGATATGTTTCTTTAATTTTCTTCTTTTTGCCATTTTAGTTTCTTCTTTTTGAGTTAAACATTTTCTTTTTTTCGACAATCAAAGGTATGACAATTCTCCGGGATTTGGATAAAGAAACACAAGAAAAAGAAAAAAAGACGTATCTTTGCCGGCTAAACAACTACCTTTTATAAGGTTAGACAACTATGATAAAAAAGGCAATAACTCAACCGGATTATATTTTTGAATGCAGCTGGGAAGTCTGCAATAAAGTTGGCGGTATTTATACCGTCTTGTCCACAAAAGCACGCACGTTACAACAGCGTTTTACCGATACGATTATTTTCATCGGGCCGGACCGCGGAAAGCCGGATGCCGATTTTCGAGAAGACCCTGCGCTCTACGCCGACTGGGCGAAAGCGGCAGCTTCCGAAGGGCTATCCGTGCGCAAAGGACGATGGCAGATACCGGGCACACCTCCGGTGATTTTAGTCGACTATCAGCCTTTCTTCGAAAAGAAAAACGAAGTCTATTACGAAATGTGGGAATCGTTCGGTGTCGATTCGTCAAAGGCTTATGGCGATTATGACGAGTCTTGTATCTTCGCCTACGCCACCGGAAAAACGATCGAAAGTTTCTACCGCTTTCATGGGTTGGAACAGAAAAAGATCATCGCCCATTTCAATGAATGGATGCTGGGGTTCGGAGAGCTATATCTACAGAAATACGTACCGCAGATTGCTACGGTGTTCACGACACATGCTACCTCCATCGGACGTTCGATTGCCGGAAACGGTAAACCCCTCTACGGATGCATGAATGGATACGACGGCAATCGGATGGCAAGAGAATTAAACATGGAAGCCAAGCACTCGGTCGAGAAGCAGGCTGCCCGTTATGCCGACTGTTTCACGACCGTAAGCGATATTACGGCCACCGAATGCAGGCAGCTCTTGGACAGAGCACCGGATATCGTGACCCCCAACGGTTTCGAGCCGGACTTTGTGCCTGTTGCCGATGCTTATCCGGCACGTCGTACTGAAGCCCGTAAAAAACTGCTCAGGGTAGCCGAAACGTTATGCGGCCGGACGATCGATGAAGATGCTTTTCTCATCTCGACGAGCGGCCGGTATGAGTATCGTAACAAAGGAATCGACGTTTATATCGAGGCCATGAACCGTTTGCGCACTTCCGGCAAACTGAATCGGCAAGTCGTCGCTTTTCTGCTTGTCCCGGCGTGGGTTTTCGCTCCGCGTGCCGACCTGAAGGAAATTCTTGCGAAAGACTTTCATACGACGGAGCCAATGCAGACCTCATGCATCACGCATTGGCTTAACAATATGAATGAAGACAGCATAACGAATTTCATCCTCCGTTGCGGCTTTACGAATACGGCAGACGATAACCTGAAAATCATCTTTGTGCCCTGCTATTTGGACAGGAAAGACGGTATATTCAACATGACGTACTACGACCTGTTGATCGGTATGGATGCGACCGTTTATCCGTCGTATTACGAGCCGTGGGGCTATACGCCGCTGGAAAGCATTGCGTTCGGCATCCCGACGGTCACCACCGATCTGGCCGGATTCGGGTTATGGGCTAAGGCAAAGGTTTCGGGCGATGACATCACGGAGGGAGTCGCCGTGATTCACCGGACAGATGATAATTATTTTGATGTCGTGAATGATATTTCGGAAATTTTACTTTCTCTGATATGCAAAGATGCAGCCGATCGGGAATATATTCGAGAGAATTGTCGCAAGTTAGCTGCACAGGCTGAATGGAAGCAATTCATTACATATTATTATCAAGCATTTGATATGGCTTTTGCGAAGGCGAAACAGAGAAACCGTATGTGATGTTATAGGTTGTCCCGATTATACATTCTCTTTTAGCAAGCAACTGTCTTTATACATAAAATCTGCTCGCAATCCGGTGGTGACGTCCAAATACCGTACATCCGTGTATCCGCTGTCGGTGTATGAATAATAATGATCGCCAATACGGTAACGATGCCCATTGATGCCTGAGACATACTTATCTTCATCGTTTCTATTGATCGAGCGAACCACGCGGCCTTCCTTGTCCAACACGTATTCAATCTTTTCCTTTTCGATGTTGCCTTTACCTTTGTCAAGGTCTTTCGTTATGGTCCGGTCGGCTATGTATCCGCTGTCAGTTATCATATATGTATATTCGGATATGCCGAACAGCTTATCTTTATTCGGATGGCTGTAGTCCACATCATAGTTTTCCGTTTTGAGCAGCCGACCGTCATCACCGTACGTATATTTTAAGATATTCCATTCTCTGTCCGGATAGACTTTACCATCCAATTCTACTTTCCGTGGAAAATAATCCGACCGATAAAGCAAGTGCCCATCCTGAGAATATTTACTAATGAAACAATCGATCGTCCCACTGATGTGAGTAGCTGTATCCGTCAGTCGGTCTTTACTGTATTTGTAAACAGCTTCGGATACCGTATATAGCGGTTTATCATTGCCTCCCTCTAGATACGTTTTTCTGACTGACGAATCGGCCATACTTCTCGGCATTCGCGGTTTCATCGGGTGCTGAGGTCCCGTAATTGTCTGTGCGGAAATCATTCCCCCTGTTACCCATAGTAAAGTTAATACTATAATGTACTTTTTCATGCTCTAATGTATTTAATAATCTAACGTTTCAAAAATAGTATATAAATATATACAAAAAAAAAAGTTTTGTATATATTTACATTTTTTATGTAATAAATATTATTTTAAACAGACCTGATTTTGATTGTCATAAAAATTCAAAACCAGTAATTATCTACATGAAAATCATGCTTGCCACAGCTTGCAAGAAGACTAAACCACAACGTGTTTTTACACTATCTCTTGCATTTTTGAATAAATGATATTTAACGGCTGTAAATCCATAAAAAATCACTCTGTTGAGAGTATTGCATGAAAAAATTAACGAGGCGTCATTCCTGCTTTACACGAAAATTGCATTACCTTTGTCGGGCAATTATCAAAAAACTTACGTATGAAAATTCAGTCAAAGAATTCAAATGATCCGATTTGGAGAGACCTATACTCTCATTCTAAACTTCCGAAACGATTAGAGCCGCTTCACGAAATCGCCACCAACTTGTGGTGGGTATGGCATTACGAAGGAGCAAAGCTCTTCGGTGAGATTTCGCCCGAGTTATGGAGATCGACCGAAGGCAACCCCCTCTTATTGCTTCAGAAGTTACCGCAGGAACGAATTGAAGCAATTTTGGCCGATCAGGTATTGATGGCTAAAATCAATGACGTATATAAACAATTTAAGAGTTATGTACAAGTCAAACCCGACACAAGCAAACCGTCGGTTGCCTATTTCAGCATGGAATACGGACTAACGAACGTACTGAAAATCTATTCGGGCGGATTGGGCGTGCTGGCAGGCGACTACCTGAAAGAAGCCAGTGACAGCAACATTGATCTGGCAGCCGTCGGGTTTCTGTACCGTTACGGCTATTTCACCCAAAGCCTGGCGATGGACGGTCAACAGATTGCCAACTACGAAGCCCAGAACTTCTCGACATTGCCACTCACACAAATGATGATGGACGATGGCCAGCCGATGGTGCTCGAGGTGCCGTATCCCGAACGGATCGTCTATGCACATGTCTGGAAAGTAAGCGTCGGGCGCGTACCACTTTATCTGATGGATACGGACATACCCGAAAATAGCGAATGGGACCGCTCGATCACCCACCAGCTTTACGGCGGAGACTGGGAAAACCGCATGAAGCAGGAATACATGCTCGGCATCGGCGGCATTTTACTGTTGAATAAGTTGGGACTGAAGAAACAGGTTTATCATTGCAACGAAGGCCATGCCGCATTGATCAACGTACAGCGGCTCGTCGATTATATCCGGATCGAGAAGTTAGACTTTAATCAGGCCCTCGAAGTCGTTCGCGCCTCCTCACTCTATACGGTGCATACGCCCGTACCGGCCGGTCACGATTATTTCGAAGAAGCGCTTTTCGGCAAATACATGGGCGGATTTGCCGAAAAACTCGGTATCAGCTGGCAGGACTTTATCGACATGGGACGTACGAACCCGGGCAGTCAGGAAAAATTCTGCATGAGTACATTCGCACTCAACACTTGTCAGGAGGCCAACGGGGTAAGTTACCTCCACGGCATCGTATCGCGCCAGATGTTCGCTCCGGTATGGAAAGGATATTTCCCCGAAGAGTTGCACGTGGGTTACGTGACCAACGGAGTGCACCTGCCTACATGGATGGCTACCGAATGGAAAAAATACTGTGCGAAGAATTTCGACAAAAGTTTCTTCAAAGACCAGTCTAACAAAGCGATCTGGGAAGCCATCCAGCATGTTCCGGACAGTGACATTTGGGAAATCCGCAAGGCACTCAAACATAAATTGATCGAATACATCAAAGACCAGTATCGCGATAACTGGCTGAAGAACCAGGGCGACCCGTCGAAAGTCGTTACATTGATGGAAAAAATCAATACGAACGCGTTGTTGATCGGTTTCGGACGCCGTTTTGCCACATACAAACGAGCACACCTCCTGTTCACCGATTTGGACAGACTATCCAAGATCGTCAACAATGAAAAATGCCCAATACAATTCGTCTTCACCGGGAAGGCGCACCCGGCCGACGGTGGCGGACAGGGCCTGATCAAACACATCGTGGAGATTTCGCGTCGTCCGGAATTTCTAGGCAAGATCCTCTTCCTCGAAAATTACGACATGCGTCTGGCGCGCCGCCTGATTTCGGGGGTCGACATCTGGCTGAACACCCCGACACGACCGCTGGAAGCATCCGGCACATCGGGCGAAAAGGCTGAGATGAACGGTGTACTCAACTTCTCCGTGCTCGATGGATGGTGGTACGAAGGTTATAAGGAAGGAGCCGGATGGGCGCTGACCGCACAACGCACGTATGACAATCAGCAATATCAGGATCAGCTTGATGCCGCCACGATCTACCATCTGCTCGAAGATGAGATTATCCCGCTCTACTTTGCCAAGAACAGCAAAGGCTATTCGCCTGAGTGGATTCAGTACATCAAAAACTCCATCTCGCAAATCGCACCGGACTATACGATGAAACGGATGCTCGACGACTATATCGAACGGTTCTACAGGAAGCTGGCCGCACGCTCCGCTTTGCTCATGCAAAACGATTACGCCGAAGCTCGAAATATCGCCGCATGGAAGAAAGAGGTTGCCGAACACTGGGATGATTTTGAGATCAAATCGTTCGAGTATGGCGAAGATGCCGCACATCCCGCAGTGGGCGACGAATACATCGTCCGGATTGTCATCGATCGCAAAAGCCTCAAGAGCATGCTTGGCGTTGAGATTGTCTATACACGTGAAAACCCGGAAGACCATACGATCGAATTCGTTTCGGCAACACCGTTCCAACTGAAAAAGGTGGATGGCACGAAACTATATTTCGAGTTGAAAAAGAAAACAAAAGTCTACGGACATCTGCGTGTCGGTTTCCGGGTCTATCCGGTAAACGAACAGCTGCCTCACCGAATGGATTTCGCATACATCCGCTGGATTCAGCCATAAACATACGGTCGTCCGTCACAGAAAAACCGGGCTTATGTTCGGTTTTTTTGTGCCCTGCCGTTTCCGTTTTCAAAATATATCGTACATTTGTCTATCATAAAAAAAAGACACCATGGGCAAACCAATCATTCTCTCCGACCTCTTCCGCCAATCGTGGAAAAGTTTGTGGGCACAAATCTGGGTATTGAGCGGACTGTTAATCGGCTACGTGATCATCGGCTTGTTGCTCAATGCTTTTATTCCACCTTCCGATAATCATATCGGTGTGGCGGGTATCGTTATTATAGCTATAAGTGTTTTATTCCATTTGGTTTTCACATTGGGATATACTAAAAATATGTTTCAGGCATTGGACGGCGAGGAACCGCAGTTTTCGGCTTACGGACAGATGAGCCGTAAAATATTTATTTATTTTTTTGCATCCGTTATTTATGCAATTGTGGTATGTGCCGGACTGTTTTTTTTGATTGTGCCGGGCATTTACCTCGCTCTCCGGCTACAATTCTTCCCGATGTCTATCGTAGAAGAAAATACGGGAGTCGTCGGATCATTGAAACGGAGCTGGGAGATCACACGCAGCTCAACACTGAAGCTCTTCCTGCTCATGCTCGTCCTGATCGGCCTCATGCTGGCCGGATTCGCCTTGTTTCTGATCGGCATCTTCGTGGCGCTGCCGCTGTGCGGACTGATGAGCTGCTACGCATTTCGCCGTCTGACAGTATCGACCACTTCATAAAATCAAGATACATACAGGATGAATCATTTATTCGGTATAAAAGACAAAGTCATCGTCCTGACAGGAGGCTACGGCATACTGGGACGTTGCATCGCCAAACATTTGGCGCGCGAAGGAGCGAAGGTCGCCATCCTCGGACGTAACGCCGAGAAAGGCAACCGGTTGAAAGAGGAGGTGCGCAAACTCGGAGGCATGGCCATGTTTCACGCGGCCGACGTCATGCGCCGCGAACAGCTCGAAGAAAGCCGGCAAGCCATCGTGCAAGCATTCGGAAGCATCGACGTGCTGATCAATCTGGCGGGAGGAAATATGCCGGGCGCTACGATCGCGCCGGATCAGACGTTTTTCGATCTCGACCTCGACGCCTTCAGGCAAGTCATCGACCTGAACCTGTTCGGTACGGTACTCCCGACGATGGTATTTGCCGAGGTCATGGTCGAGCAAAAGAAAGGAAGCATCATCAATATCTCGTCCGAGGCATCGCTGCGACCGCTTACGCGCGTACTGGGCTACGGATGCGCCAAGGCGGCCGTTAATAATTTCACCCGGTATCTGGCCACCGAGCTGGCTACGAAATTCGGCGAGGGACTGCGGGTGAACGCCATCGCGCCGGGGTTTTTCCTGACCGAACAGAACCGCACGCTGATGACCAACGCCGACGGTACCCCGACGGAGCGTTGCCAACGTATCGTCGCACACACGCCTTACGGCCGACTGGGCAAGCCCGAAGAGCTGTTGGGCACGGTACAGTGGCTGGCAGCCGACGCGTCGGCTTTCGTGACGGGCACGGTGATACCCGTCGATGGCGGATTCGACGCTTTTTCGATTTAATCACACGCATACACCTTTAAAATACATACCATCATGACAAAAAAACAATGGTCGCTCGTCGTACCGACGAGTATGGGGGTGCGGCTGACGCCCACCGTGCAGGGACAGCCGTTTCATACGAGCCACTCCATGTTGATGCAGGCTACGAGCGCCGAAACGAACGTGGCGACGGTGGCCGCATCGCTCGGACTGCCGGTCAAAGCGCTGACGACGTTCGTCGAAGGCAGCCCCGTGGCACAATTTATCAAAGCCGACCTGCGCAGCCGCGGCATCGCCTGCGAGGGGCGCGAAGTGCCACAGGGCGGGCCGTGGGGCTTGCGTCATCAGATCAATATGGCCGACAGCGGTTTCGGCGCGCGGGGGCCGCGCGTGTGGAACGACCGGAGCGGCGAAGTAGGCCGCACGCTGAACGTGCGCGATTTCGACCTCGACCGTCTGTTCGGGCGTGAAGGCGTGGAGATGCTCCACCTTTCAGGACTGATCGCGGCACTCTCGGACCAAACGGGCGAATTTTGCCTCGAGCTGGCACGCACGGCCAAACAGCACGGCACACGGATCTCGTTCGATCTGAATTACCGCGCCTCGTTCTGGGAAGGACGCGAGCGAGCGCTGCGCGACGTCTTCGCCCGGATCGCCTCCGTGGCCGACATCATCGCAGGTAATGAAGAAGACTTTCAACTTTGCCTCGGTATCGACGGGCCGGAGACCGGAGGAAAAAATATCGAAGCCAAAACGGAGCGTTTCAAAGAAATGATCCGGAACGTGAAGCGAACGTTTTCCAGCGCCTCGGTTTTCGCGACGACCTTGCGCGAAGTGTCGGACGCGAACCATCATCTGTGGGGCGCTATCATGCTCGCGGGCGATGAGTGGCACTGCGTCGAGCCGCGTCCGATCCGGGTGCTCGACCGTATCGGCGGAGGCGACGGCTTTGTAGGAGGTCTGCTCTACGGCATCCTCCGAAATTGGGAGCCGCGACAGTGGATACGCTTCGGATGGGCTACCGGCGCACTGGCCGTAACTTCACTTACCGACTATGCCCAACCGGCCGACGAAGCACAGGTATGGAGCATCTGGGAAGGAAACGCACGAGTGATGCGATAAACCGGCCGCGGCCACAAGTTTTTCAAACAGCACAAACGATGATCTACTATGAACAGGGAGCGCCGGACAAAGCATTCGGCCATGACGAACTGAGGAAAGCCGTGTTTTCGATCCTCGACCGACTGGGCGAGCGACGCAAGGTATTGGCCATCCCACCCGACTTTACCCGCTTCCACTCACGGGCGGGGGAACTGACACGCTACATCTACGAGTATTACGGCGAACACCTGACGGATATTCTTCCCGCCATCGGGACGCATTTTCCAATGACGGACGGGGAGATCGAAAAAATGTTCCCCGGCATCCCCCGGTCGCTCTTTCGCGTGCATGACTGGCGCAACGGTGTCGTGCATGTCGGTACCGTGCCGGCCGACTACGTCGGCGAGGTATCGGGCGGCGTAGCCCACTATCCCATGCCCATGCAAGTGAACCGCATGCTCCTCGAAGGCGGGTACGACCTGATCCTTTCCATCGGGCAGGTGGTGCCGCACGAAGTGATCGGGATGGCGAACTACAACAAGAACCTCTTCGTCGGTATAGGGGGGAGTGAAGGCATCCACAAGAGCCACTTTATCGGCGCGGCATACGGTATGGAGCGAATCATGGGACGTACCCACACCCCCGTGCGCCGCGTGCTCAACTACGCCTCCGAACATTTCATCCGCCATCTGCCGGTCGTCTATCTGCAAACCGTTATTTCGGCCGGAAATGACGGTCTGCAAATGCGCGGGCTCTTTGCAGGCAACGATGCCGAATGCTTTGAGAAAGCTGCAGCCCTCTCGTTACAAACAAACTTCACCATGCTCGACCGTGAGATACACAAAGCCGTCGTTTATCTCGATCCCGAAGAGTTTCGCAGTACGTGGGTCGGCAACAAAAGCATCTATCGCACGCGCATGGCCATGGCCGACGGCGGCGAACTGATCATCCTCGCCCCCGGTGTACGGCAGTTCGGCGAAGACGCGGACAACGACACGCTGATCCGCCGGTACGGCTACGTCGCCACGCCGCAAGTGCTGCGGCATGTCGAAGAAAACGAAGAGCTGCGACAGGCGCTTGGCGTAGCAGCCCATCTGATTCATGGCACATCGGAAGGACGATTCCGCATCACCTACTGCCCCGGACACCTGACACGCCGCGAAATCGAGAGCGTAGGCTTCGGGTATGCCGACCTCGACGCCATGATGCGAAAATATCACCCGCACACCCTGCGCGAAGGCTGGAACACCGTCGACGGCGAAGAAATCTACTACATCTCCAATCCCGCGCTCGGTCTTTGGGCCTATCGGAAAAGATTTGAAAAGACCTGATTTTTTTTTCGGTGTTTTTTCTTACTTCTGATTCTGAAGTTTCGCTGCTTCCTTTTTCAATTGCTCAAGCTTCTTCTCCAGCACTTCAATCGCCTCATCGGCTTTGTAGCTGGAGTGAGAGAACAACGTTTCAATATTTTCTTCCAATGAACCTTTAAGCTCTTTCACCTTTGCTTTAAGGTTTTTGCTGAAATCCTCCACACTGTGTTTGATATTATCGGAGGTATCGTCAAACGATTTTTTTATTTTCTTACGTGTTTTCGTTCCTTCATCCGGAGCAAAAAGAATACCCATTCCTGCTCCCAGCATAGCGCCTACTAAAAATGATACGACTGTTTTTCCTGCATTATTACACATAGCTTTTAAAATTTTGAAATTAATACTCCTACAAATGTATCATATATTTTTTGTTTCTACCCACTCAGACCATTGTTTAGGCATATTTAATTCTTTTTAATTGTATTATCCCGATCGCTTTCACGCGTTTTATCGGACAAATACCCACTCATCCTCTTTCGAGAGGTCGGGATAAAAGAAATAGCCCTCGCTGTCGAACGCCTGCACGTCTTGATACTTCGTAAGTCTGTTCTTGATGATGAACCGCGCCATCAGTCCGCGCGCCTTTTTGGCATGCACGACAACCTGCCGGAAGCCGTTTGTCTCATGTTGCAAAAAACGGATATCGATGATTCTTGTGCCCTGCGGAAGCTTGTTCTTACGAACCACCTTTCCATATTCCTGCGAGGCCACATTGATGATGACACGTTCGTCGTGCGCTAACTTCGACGCGAGGTATGCATTAAGCGTATCGCCCCAGAAATCGTACAGACTTTTATATCCTTCGGGAACGATTTTTCGCTGAAATTCGAGTCGGTAAGGACGTATCGCGTCCATCGGACGGATGATGCCGTACAGTCCCGAGAGGATGTTCAGATGCTGCTGGGCAAAGGTAAAATCATCCGCCGAGAAGTCATGCGCATTAAGTCCCTTGTAGGCAATACCGTTATAGGCCAAAGCAGCGGCGCGACGCGGCGCAACGGGCAAGTCGAACGTCTGAAAATAGCCGAACACGTCGTGCGCCATCTGCGGATTGATATTCATCGATGCCGCGATCTCGTCGACCGACATTTCACGACAGACCGCCACCAGCTCGGCCGTCTTATCGGTAAAAAGCGGGTCGGTAGTCTTGACCGAATCGTCGGCGCCGTCAAAATCCATTAATTTGGCAGGAGATAAAACAATTTGCATATATCATCATTTAGAGAAGTTCCTATTTTTTTTGAGGCAAAGATAAAGAGAATGAATGCAAAAAGCAACTTTTTGATTACCGGTCTATATCTATCGGAGACCGGACAGCTTGCCCGTAAGCCGGACAGATTATTTTTTCTCTCATCTGTTTTTATAATTAAAAAACGATGCGTAAGTTTGTGGCGGAATCGGATACCTCTCTTACCCAAGACGACGATATGCTGTGCCGAAAGGTAGGGGGTAAATCCGAACTCCGACACATGAATATCAGGAATACCATGAAGAAGAACCCCGATATACCGGTTCGGACAGCCCGAGAGCGCACACCCGACACAGAAAGGCTTGTAGTTTGGCAGAAACGGTCCGAACGGAAAGCGTCTGTCTTTTTCCCGAAATACGGTCTATACAAACATTACGATATAAAAGATTCAACAAACAATCATTTTAAAGCAGTAAAAGTATGAGAAAAACGAATGGAACAAGGATCAGAATCCTTTTATTCTCTTCCATGTTATTTCTCGGCGGCAATTTGTCGGCAGAAGTAACAATGTATGGAAGTAATCCGGAGTTTACAGACGCAGCTCAGCAGCAGAGCGTCCGAAAGGTCACCGGAACGATCAAAGACGAGCTTGGAGAAGGCATGGTCGGTGTGAATATCCTTCTCAAGGGTACCAACACGGGAACGACGTCGGACTATGACGGAAACTTCTCGATCGAAGTACCGCCGAATGCCGTACTGGAGATTTCGTATATCGGGTTTCTATCGCAGTCCGTACCTGTCGAAGACCGGACTCAACTCGACATCGTACTCGTCGAAGATACGAAGATGTTGAATGAGGTCGTCGTTCTGGGTTACGGAACGAACGCGCGGAAGCAGGACCTGTCGGCCTCAGTGGGGATTATCAGCAACACCGAAAAGCTGGTCACGCGCCCGGTCACATCGACTGAAAGCATGTTGCAGGGACAACTGGCCGGTGTCACGATTACGGCGAACGGAGGAGATCCGACCTCAAGCCCGCATATTGTGATTCGCGGACAAGGGTCGCAGAATGGCGACCGTGTGCTTTGGGTCGTAGACGGTGTGCCCGGTGCTCCTGTCGCTTCGATGAGCGACATCGAAACGATTGTGGTACTGAAGGACGCCGCTTCGGCGGCTATTTACGGAGCGCAGTCGGGCGCCGGTGGAGTCGTGCTGGTCACGACGAAGAAAGCGAAGAAAGGCAAACCGAGCATCTCGTACGAGGGTATCTTGGGAATACGCCAAGCCACGAACCTGCCGCAGTCGCTTACGGCCGAAGAGCAGATTCGGATGAGACAAACATCATACACCCAGGCCAAACTGTCAATCCCGACCGGGTGGGATACCGCCAAAAACCCGTGGGTCGGTACGACACGTACCGACTGGATGGACGAGATTTTTCGCACCGCTTCGTATCAACGGCACAACATCTCGTTGAATGTCGGAACGGACGATTTCACGAATCGCATTTCATTCTCTTCGAACGTCGACAACGGTGTGTTACTGAACACCTACAACAACTCGGTCGGACTGCGTTACAACGGAACGTATAAACTGAATAAATGGGTTTCGATTAGCGAAGACTTCGTATGGAAAAATTCTTCGAGCCGGGGAACCAACACCTCGAGCGCTTATTCCGGAGTCATCCTTTCGGCCATTTATATGCCTCGAAGCGCCACAGTCTATAATCCCCTCACCGGTTCGTTCGGGGGTACTACGACGGAAGACCCCGAATACATTGCCAAATACGGTTCGAGTTATCCGGACATTCACGGCGACGTCATCAATCCGGTGCGCTCGCTGATCGCCGAGACGAATTACAACAAGACGAGCGACGTATGGACGACAACGGCACTCGACATCACCAACATCGTCGAAGGATTAAAATTCACCAGCCGTTTTACGTATAATGTAGAAAACAACTTATACAAGAATTTCACTCCTCGCCGGAAAGAAGTCGGCAAACCGAGCAACACGAACACGCTTTCGGAAAGCACCTATCGCACCGATGCGTGGAAAACGGAAAATACGCTGACGTACGATAACACCTTCGGCGAGCATACCGTAAGCGGCCTGCTTTCGACCACGGCCGATCATTACGAAAATAGAAGGCTCGAAGTAGAAGGAAGGACGTTTGCCAACGAATCGAAGCCCCTGCAATATCTGGCTTATGCCGAGACCATCACCGCAGGCGATAAGCTGGAAGGGCCGGATGCCAACGTCTCACTGATCTCACGTCTGGCCTATTCGTTCAACGACCGGTATTTTGTCACCGGTTCGTGGCGTCGCGACTATGCCGGCCGTCTGCCGAAAGAAAACAATTACGGCGATTTTCCGGCTTTCACGGCTGCGTGGAAAATCTCGAACGAAAAATTCTTCCCGAAGAGCGACCGGTTTAACCTGCTCAAACTCCGCGCTTCGTGGGGACGGGTCGGTAATTTGGGATCGATCGGTTACAATTATAAAGCCGCCATTCTATCGAAAAAGGAAAATCCGTCGAACGAGGGCGGGCAGTACGGAACAACCGTCGGAGGAGCATGGGGCACGGCCATTTATAAAGGAGATGCTTTGAACCGACACCTTACGTGGGAGACCTCGGAACAGACGGACTTCGGTATGGATATCGACCTGTTCAACGAACGTTTGTCGTTGGCTGTCGATTACTTCAGCAAACGCACGTATAACCTGATTCAGAAACAGACGATGAACTGGCCGCAAACCATCGGTCTGAATCCCATGCTCGTGAATCAGGGAGAGGTGCGTAACCGGGGTTTTGAGATACAGGCTTCGTGGAACGACCGCATCGGGAAGGATTTTTCGTATTTCATTTCAGGCAACTTCGCTTACTTGAAGAATTGGGTTTCGGACATCGGTGTTAAAAACGCGGACGGCACACCCGGCGTATGGACCGGAGAGGGCAGTTTCAGAAATGTGCCTTATATGTATCAGACGGCCGAAGGAGAACCGTTGGACTCATATTATGTGATTAAGACAGACGGTATTTTTCAGAGCGATGCCGAAGCCGCAGCGTATGTCGATAAAAACGGAAAACGTATTCAGCCGAATGCCGTGGCCGGCGATTTGAAATTCGTCGATGCCAACGGCGACGGGGTGATCAACGACAAAGACCGCCAATACTGCGGTAATGCGATGCCTGAAACGACGTTTGCCCTTTCGATGGGATGCTCGTACAAAAAACTTTCGGTCAGCGCCATGTTGCAAGGCGTCGGCGGAGCACAATCGTTGTACATGGCCAAATACATGTTGTTGGGCGATGTGGAAGGGAACTTTAACCGCCAGAACACCATCCTCGACGCATGGAGTCCGAACAACACGTCGTCGAAGATTCCCCGCCTCTCGAAAGCCGACCCGAACGGTAATTTCACGACTCCTTCGGACTGGTATCTCGAAGACGCCTCTTACCTGCGAATTAAAAACGTGACCGTAGCCTACGATCTGACCGATATGTTACGCAAATCCTGCTTTGCCGACCGATCGAACAGCCGGCTCTCCCTCTATCTCAGCGGTGAGAACTTATACACTTTCACCCGATATTCGGGTATGGACCCGGAAACCGGAGGATACGACGCGTTGAAATACCCGCTTTCGCGTGTGCTGTCTTTGGGTATACAACTTACATATTAATCTATTGTATTCATCAAAATAAAGAAGAAGAACATGAAACTGAAAAAATATCGATTTGCATTGATCCTGCCGTTCCTTATGTTAGGCGCGTGCAGTGATTTTTTAGACGTTCAGCCCGAAGGAAGCGTGACCGACGAGCAGTATTTTACGAACGATCAACAAGCCATCGACGCCATTACCGCGCTCTACATACCGATTCACTGGGAAGAGACCTTCGGGCGTGATTTGTTCTGGGAGCAGGGAGCCGCCTGCGATATCGTATGGGGGCGCACACGAGGTTATAACACGCTGGCCACATTGGCTTATACGGGTGACGAAGGCCCGCTGCGCTGGAACTTTGAAGCATTCTATACGATCATTTCCCGCTCCAACTGGGTTGTTCAGAAGCTGCTGAACAAACAGCAGAAAGTAGCCCTGACAGCCATCGAAACGCGCAGCCTGGGAGAGGCTTACTTTATGCGAGGCATGGGACATTTTTACATGGCTTATCGTTACGGTACCGACAAGCAGGGCGTTCCGTTCGTGCGCTACGAAGATTTCCCGGAAGGATATGATCAATCCATCCCCACGCAACAGCCGTCGGTGATCGACAATTACAAGTATATCATCGACGATATGGATCAGGCGATCAAGTACCTGCCGAGGTTCGAAGCCTACGGCGAAGAAGACAGAGGACGTGCGCATCAGGCCGCGGCCGTCGCTTACAAAGCGAAGGTGTACGCCTATTGGGCTACGTGGGATCAAACGCAGTGGAACAACGTGATCAGCATGGTCAATCTGCTCGAAAAAGATTACGGGCGCAATCTGGCCAAAACATTCGCCGAAGTCTTTTCGTCCGATTTCGCCGACTTCTGGAATGCCGAATACCTCTGGTCGATTCCTTCGACCGGCGGAGCCAAGGGGGGCGGAAGCGAATTTCCCGGGGTCGTACTCGAAAACAAAGGATGGGGTAAATACAACGGCTGGGGACAGAACAAACCCTCGTACGACATCTACGAGCTGATGCTCAAAGACGGCCCCGGAAACGACCGTCTCGTACGTTCCATCCTCGAATACAATCAGGAATTTGAGTTCTGGGGTGAAAAACGCCGGTTCTTCTCCACCTCCGATATCGAATCGGGGTTCATGATCAACAAGTACATGGACCCGTTCAAACACGCCAATCCTGTCGAGAACGGCTACGTCTGTTCGAATGGCGACTGGCCTACGGTACGCGTGAACTTCCCGATCATACGTTTTGCCGAAATGCTCCTCTTCCGTGCCGAAGCGTATCTGATGACAAACCGGGCGGAAGAAGCAAAAGCAGACCTTAACCGTATCCGTGTACGTTCCAGGCTGACGCCTCTTGCCGCTACGCCAACCATGGCCGAGCTGTATCACGAGCGGCGCTGCGAACTGGCTTTCGAATTTACAGACCATCTCTACGATCTGAAACGGTGGCAACGTTCGCCCAACGCCGTAATAAAAGAACTGGCCGTGAAAGAGCTGAACTCCCGTCCACGCATCCGAAAATACGCCGACCGCGCCAATCCGAAATCGACTTTCGAAGTGACGTATTACTCCGATTATGCCAATAAAGGCAGCTATAAGGAACACATGATCGTATTTCCTTATCCTTCGGAGCAGATCACCAAATCGAACGGAAAATTGAAACAGAACGAAGGATATAAATAGCTGATAACATAATCAATGATCCTCATACAGCGACGATATTTACTGCACAATGAACAAATAGACAAAGCTGGAGTAGATTACTTCAGAGGGCATCTATTTACAGTAGCGTCAATGGGCCAAACATGAGAAGAACAAGTAATCTCGTTATCAGGGCGGCTTAAGGACTTGCACCCGTTAGAATATCCCCGTGACAGAAGTATACCATGCAAAAAGAAGGAGCACTTTCTCATTGGAAAATGCTCCTTCTTGAAAAAAAATAATACCTAAAAAACGGCGGCTACCTACTCTCCCACAATATAGCAGTACCATCGGCGTGACGAGGCTTAACTTCTCTGTTCGGAATGGGAAGAGGTGGATCCCTCGTACTATAACCACCTTAATCTCTTTCAAAAAAAATTACCTTGACGGTCAGGACAAAACAAAGAGAAGCTTGAAACTCTTTTCTTTCGCTCGCTTAAAGAAGCGATAAAACGTAGCAAACAGCATCTCGCCTGTTCGCAAGCCAAACATAAATCAAACCAATGCGGTTATACCCCGATAAAAAAGTTTCGGGCAATTAGTACTGCTCGGCTTGGATGTTACCACCTTTACACCTGCAGCCTATCAACGTCGTAGTCTACAACGACCCTTATATAGATATCTCATCTTGAGGAAGGCTTCGTACTTAGATGCTTTCAGCACTTATCCTTTCCAGACTTAACTACCCGGCTGTGCTCCTGGCGAAACAACCGGTAAACCAGCGGTCTGTCCAACACGGTCCTCTCGTACTAGTGTCAGGATCCCCGCAAATATCTTACGCCCACGATAGATAGAGACCGAACTGTCTCACGACGTTCTGAACCCAGCTCGCGTGCCACTTTAATGGGCGAACAGCCCAACCCTTGGGACCTTCTCCAGCCCCAGGATGTGACGAGCCGACATCGAGGTGCCAAACCGCCGCGTCGATATGAGCTCTTGGCGGCGATCAGCCTGTTATCCCCGGAGTACCTTTTATCCTTTGAGCGATGGCCCTTCCATGCGGAACCACCGGATCACTATGCTCTAGTTTCCTACCTGGTCGACTTGTAGGTCTCTCAGTCAAGCACCCTTATGCCATTACACTCTGCGACCGGTTACCAATCGGTCTGAGGGTACCTTTAGAAGCCTCCGTTACACTTTTGGAGGCGACCACCCCAGTCAAACTACCCACCATACAGTGTCCTCCCATTGAACAGGAGTTAGAAGTCAAACACCAAAAGGGCCGTATTTCAACAACGACTCCACCATGACTGGCGTCACAGCTTCACAGTCTCCGGCCTATCCTACACATCCGATGCCCAACGTCAATGTAAAGCTATAGTAAAGGTTCACGGGGTCTTTTCGTCCCATCGCGGGTAATCGGCATCTTCACCGATACTACAATTTCACCGAGCTCACAGTTGAGACAGTGCCCAGATCGTTACACCATTCGTGCAGGTCGGAACTTACCCGACAAGGAATTTCGCTACCTTAGGACCGTTATAGTTACGGCCGCCGTTTACTGGGGCTTCAATTCAAACCTTCTCCTTTCGAATGAGTTCTCCTCTTAACCTTCCAGCACCGGGCAGGTGTCAGACCATATACATCATCTTTCGATTTAGCATAGTCATGTGTTTTTGTTAAACAGTCGCCTGGGCCGATTCTCTGCGGCCACTGTCACCAGTGGCGTCCTTTATCCCGAAGTTACAGGACCATTTTGCCTAGTTCCTTAACCGTGAATCTCTCGAGCGCCTTAGTATTTTCTACCCGACCACGTGTGTCCGTTTACAGTACGAGTGCTATATCAATATGCTTAGCGGATTTTCTTGGGAGCCTGTTTACGCACATATTACATTGTACAAGTACGCTGCATACTGTCAGGTTCGACTCTCGCGGCGGATTTGCCTGCCGCAATCAACGTCTACACCCTTCAACCAACTATTCCATCCGTTGGCAGTGCTGTCACTTCTCCGTCCCCACATCGCTCAATATAGCAGTGCCGGAATATTAACCGGCTCTTCCATCGGAATCGCCCTTCGGCTTATCCTTAGGCCCCGACTAACCCTGATCCGATTAGCGTTGATCAGGAATCCTTGGTCTTTCGGCGAGGAGGTTTTTCACCTCCTTTATCGTTACTCATACCTACATTTGCTTTTCCATACGCTCCAACAAAGGTCACCCCTTATCTTCAACGCAGAGTATGGAATGCTCCCCTACCATATCTTGCGATATCCATAGCTTCGGTAAACCGCTTATGCCCGATTATTATCCATGCCAGACCCCTCGACTAGTGAGCTGTTACGCACTCTTTAAATGAATGGCTGCTTCCAAGCCAACATCCTAGCTGTCTATGCGGTCTGACTTCGTTAAATGCAACTGAGCGGCTATTTCGGGACCTTAGCTGATGGTCTGGATTCTTCTCCTTTCGGACATGGACCTTAGCACCCATGCCCTCACTCCCGGGATCCATATGATGAGCATTCGGAGTTTGTCTGGACTTGATAGGCGGTGAAGCCCTCGCATCCAATCAGTCGCTCTACCTCTCATCAAAAACACCCGAGGCTGCACCTAAATGCATTTCGGGGAGTACGAGCTATCTCCAAGTTTGATTAGCCTTTCACCCCTACCCACAATTCATTGGAACACTTTTCAACGTATATCCATTCGGTCCTCCAGTTAGTGTTACCTAACCTTCAACCTGATCATGGGTAGATCACTTGGTTTCGCGTCTACTCCTTTTGACTATCCGCCCTGTTCAGACTCGCTTTCGCTTCGGCTACATGCCTACTTGACACTTAACCTTGCCAAAAAAAGTAACTCGTAGGTTCATTATGCAAAAGGCACGCCGTCACACGTATACAGTGCTCCGACCGCTTGTAGGCAGACGGGTTCAGGGTCTATTTCACTCCTCTGTTCGAGGTTCTTTTCACCTTTCCCTCACGGTACTGGTTCGCTATCGGTCTCTCGGAAGTATTTAGCCTTACGGGATGGGCCCCGCAGTTTCAGACAGGATTTCACGTGTCCCGACCTACTCAGGATACCGCTAAGCTTCAAAATGATTTCGTGTACGGGACTTTCACCCTCTATGGCCCTCTTTCCAGCGGGTTCCACTTTCATCTTTTCTTGCTACGTCGCGGTCCTACAACCCCATGGGATGCCGAAACAACCATGGTTTGGGCTCTTGCGCGTTCGCTCGCCACTACTTACGCAATCATTCTTATTTTCTCTTCCTGTGGGTACTTAGATGTTTCAGTTCCCCACGTTCGCTCACCTTGCGGTGTGACTGGCCTTCAACCAGCCGGGTTACCCCATTCGGATATCTCGGGATCAAAGGTTATTTGCACCTCCCCCGAGCTTTTCGCAGCTTATCACGTCCTTCTTCGCCTCCGAGAGCCTAGGCATCCACCGTCTGCCCTTCTTTTACTTTTTTATCCTTACCTCACAGTTTTCATATACAATTATACAATCTTTACATGATACTGTGGGCTTCTTTATCTTTAGCTCTTTCTACGCTTTTCTTAAAATTCGCTTCAAGTTTCATTCATATGTGCAATTGATCTATTTGCATACATCATTCGACATACGAAATCTTTTCTCTGTTTTGTCCATCATGTCAAAGAACTCTTCTTTTCGCTTTTTTTTGTTTCCGCCTTCTTCGTCGTTCAAGAGAACTCCTCTTTCATAAACGCTTCGGGCAGACTGCGAAACTCGTGGAGAATAACGGATTCGAACCGTTGACCCCCTGCTTGCAAAGCAGGTGCTCTAGCCAGCTGAGCTAATCCCCCGTCTTTTGAGTGGATAATGAATAGTTAACAATTAAAAATGATGCCATTCTTCATTATTCACTTTTCATTGTTCACTTTCCTGTAGTCCCAGGCAGAGTTGAACTGCCGACCTCTACATTATCAGTGTAGCGCTCTAACCAACTGAGCTATAGGACTGTCTCGTCAACTGCCGCCGGGATAAGACGAATCGTCTCTTGCTCTCCAAGTCGAATAAGCAGCCCGTTTCAGGCTTTTTTTTTTCGACAAAGAAACCGAGACATCCCAGCTTCCTTTTTCTCTTTTCCCTTTTTTATAGTAAACATGAAAACAAGAATGCAGTACCCATAAAAGTACCTAAGGAAAAGAATCTTTCAAACAGATTCCAAGACTGCTCCAGAAAGGAGGTGTTCCAGCCGCACCTTCCGGTACGGCTACCTTGTTACGACTTAGCCCCAGTCACCAGTTTTACCCTAGGCCGATCCTCGCGGTTACGGACTTCAGGTACCCCCGGCTCCCATGGCTTGACGGGCGGTGTGTACAAGGCCCGGGAACGTATTCACCGCGCCATGGCTGATGCGCGATTACTAGCGAATCCAGCTTCACGGAGTCGAGTTGCAGACTCCGATCCGAACTGAGACAGGGTTTGGAGATTGGCATCCGGTCGCCCGGTAGCTGCCCTTTGTCCCTGCCATTGTAACACGTGTGTCGCCCCGGATGTAAGGGCCGTGCTGATTTGACGTCATCCCAACCTTCCTCACAGCTTACGCCGGCAGTCCCGCCAGAGTCCTCAGCTTTACCTGTTAGCAACTGACAGTCAGGGTTGCGCTCGTTATGGCACTTAAGCCGACACCTCACGGCACGAGCTGACGACAACCATGCAGCACCTACATAGACGCCCCGAAGGGAAGAAAGCTCTCACTCTCCGTCGTCTACATTTCAATCCCGGGTAAGGTTCCTCGCGTATCATCGAATTAAACCACATGTTCCTCCGCTTGTGCGGGCCCCCGTCAATTCCTTTGAGTTTCACCGTTGCCGGCGTACTCCCCAGGTGGATTACTTAACGCTTTCGCTGTAGAGCTTACACTATATCGCAAACTCCTAGTAATCATCGTTTACTGCGTGGACTACCAGGGTATCTAATCCTGTTTGATACCCACGCTTTCGTGCTTCAGTGTCAGTTATACCTTAGTAAGCTGCCTTCGCAATCGGAGTTCTGCGTGATCTCTATGCATTTCACCGCTACACCACGCATTCCGCCTACTTCATCTATACTCAAGACTACCAGTTTCAACGGCAATTTTATCGTTAAGCGACAAACTTTCACCGCGGACTTAACAGCCCACCTACGCACCCTTTAAACCCAATAAATCCGGATAACGCTCGCATCCTCCGTATTACCGCGGCTGCTGGCACGGAGTTAGCCGATGCTTATTCACAAGGTACATGCAATAAAATACACGTATCTCATTTTATTCCCCTGTAAAAGAAGTTTACAACCCATAGGGCAGTCATCCTTCACGCGACTTGGCTGGTTCAGGCTCTCGCCCATTGACCAATATTCCTCACTGCTGCCTCCCGTAGGAGTCTGGTCCGTGTCTCAGTACCAGTGTGGGGGACCTTCCTCTCAGAACCCCTAACCATCGATGGCTTGGTGAGCCGTTACCTCACCAACTACCTAATGGTACGCATGCCCATCCGCAACCAATAAATCTTTAACAAATAGCCCCATGCGGAACCCCTGTTTTATGAGGTATTAGTCCGACTTTCGCCGGGTTATCCCTCTGTTGCGGGCAGGTTACATACGCGTTACTCACCCGTGCGCCGGTCGCCGACAGGTATTGCTACCCTCGATGCCCCTCGACTTGCATGTGTTAAGCCTATCGCTAGCGTTCATCCTGAGCCAGGATCAAACTCTCCGTTGTTCAAATTGTTTTTTTATCCTATCGCGCTCAGAATCCAAATATATCCTTTTCCTTTATTTTCGTAAATTGACGGTACTTTTTTCTTGTACTACATCTTGTTTTACATGTAAATCTTACAAAGATCGCTTTTTATTTTTGTGTACCCCTCGAACACTTTCAAAGAATAACACTCTTTCTTTTTTTTATCCGATTACCGAACCGGTAACGGGCTGCAAAGATAAAAACAAATTTTTATTCGAACCAAATCTTTTCGAATCTTTTTTTTTGGAAAGAAGTCTTTTTTCTTATCAAACCCATTTGTTTGAAACAAATAAAAAAAAGAACACCCCCCCAGAAAAATCTTTCCTCTATCTTCTTGCAGCAGGCTCTCCTCTCGAAAGCGGGTGCAAAAGTACGGAATATCTCCTTTCCCTACAAATATTTTATGACCTTTTTTTGAAGAAAAAGCGCAAACATCAAATAATCAAGCAAATTAAAAAGCAAAAAAACATGCATTAAATAATGGAGAAAGGAAAAAATGAGTAAGATCATCTAATGATTCGATTAAAAATCGACTGTCAGACGAAAATTAAGCTGACGACCGGTTAAATAATTTGGCACCGCATACTGATGACTATACACATCCGTGATCCAATAATAAGAGCTCGTATTGTAAATATCGAATATATTAAATACATCAAGTCCTAACCAGATACTTTTGAAATTTCGAAAAAATCCCCGCTCCATCCAAGCATCTTCTCCCCCGGCCAGTTGGTAAGTAAAGCCGAGGTCTATACGACGATAAGGCGGTGTTTTGTAATTGCTTCCGTCATATCCCCGACGGGGCACGGTGACCGGTAGTCCCCCGGTCAGCACACCGCGCAGATTAAGCATGGCCCGACGGTAACCGGGAAAATAGTCCTGAAAATAGAGTGAAATATTATAGGCAGGGCTATTGGGCATTGACGCACTGACTGTTTCACGGCCATTCCGCTCAATCGTCTGGCGTGATTTCATCAACGACAAACTAATCCAGGAATCGGTTCCGGGCACAAATTCGCCGAAAAGTTTCATATCCAATCCGGCAATGTAGCCTTTCGCACAATTCTCCCCATAATATCGTATCTTCACATTATCTAATGTATAGGGGTTAATATTGCTCAGATTCTTATAATACAGTTCCGTCGTCAACTTAAAGTTCCGGCTGCCGACCTTAAATCCGTAATCGCCTCCCAAAATAAAATGAATCGACCGTTGCGATTTCAATTGATCATTCAGCCGGATCACCGTATTTCCATCTTTATCCTTCACCTCGGTGCGTAATTCTTTATAGAAAGGAGACTGGTAATACAGTCCGGTCGCAAAACGAAGGGTCAAGTCCTGATTGGCATTCGGAATAAAGCCCAGCGAAGCGCGCGGACTGAAAAGAAACTCCTTGCTATATGTCCAGTAGCTGCCACGCAGACCGCCAACAAGCGTGAACAGTCCCTGCTCGGTACGAAACTTGAACACATCCTGAAAATAAGCTGAAAAACGGCTACTGTTCAATTTGTTATCTGAAAAAAGATTCGCAATCACATTCACCTCCTTACCGGTCTGTGGTAACGAATAACCGGACGAATCACGGCTTTCCCATTCACTGATTTTATCGATGATACGTTCCATCTGCGCATTGACACCCCATTTCAATGTTTGATGAGCTGTAAGCTGTGTCATCCCATACAGTCCGACATGACCAACGGTCGCTTGCAACCTGTTTCGTGCATGTTCATGATAGGATGCCAGAGCAATGGATTGTTCCCCCTCAGCAGTCTTTTCATCTCCCTCCTCACCGGCTTTATCCAGACGATAATTTCCGGTCAAATCGTAACTTTCCTCTTCGTTGCTCCGAAAAGCAAAAGCTTGCAATCCCAGTTCCGATTTTACACTTAACTGATGTTTCAACGTCAAAGCCCCATAGATCGTTTCAAACTTGTCACGTTCCCGACCCTCGAAAAACACATGAAACTTTTGCCTATTCTTCACCGTTCCAAATGTGGTTTCCAACTCGATCGGAATATATTTGTAATGGTTAGACGAGAGGTTTCCCAGGAAATTAAGCTCCCATTTCGGCGCAGGTTTATAAGTCATAAACGTTTGCATATCTACGAAACGCGGCACATATTCGGCACGGCCGACTAAATTGTTCAAAAGCGAGCTTGACATCTTGTAACGTATGCCCGTAACCTGTGTAAACTTATCATTTCCTGTTCCCACATAAGCACTGGCAGTGCTTATGTTCATATTCGAAGCGCCAAGCACACCGACCGAAGCCGATCCTTCCAGTTTTACAGGTTTCTTATATGAAATATCCAAGACAGAACTCATCTTATCTCCATAACGAGCATCGAAACCGCCAGCCGAGAACTGCACCTTTTCTGTCAGGTTCGGATTGACAAAGCTCAATCCTTCCTGCTGGCCCGAGCGTATCAACAAGGGACGAAAGACCTCCATCCCGTTCACATAAACCAGATTTTCATCAAAGCTTCCGCCCCGCACCGAATATTGAGTGCTCAGTTCATTGTTCGACGACACTCCTGCATACGTTACAATCAGACTTTCGATACTTCCCCCCGAAGGATCGGGAAGAATCTTCAAACGACCGGCATCGAGCGTCTCCATCGTAGTCGTCTGCCTGCGAATTGCCGTAACCGACACTTCATTCAGCTGAAGAGAAGTATAGTTCATTTGTACGTTCACACGCATATCTTGTGCCAAACGCGGAATGACTCGCTCTGCTTTATTGTATCCGAGACACGAGAAAAGCAGCACAACGGAATCGCCCGGCGAAACCGACAACGAATAGAAGCCTTTTTCATCGGTCATCGCCCCAATCAGCGTATGCTTCACCTGTACGGCAACCAATTCTAACGGATTTCCGTCAGCATCCCGCACATTTCCAGAAACTTTCACCTTTCCCTGAGCATTTAATCCCAGGACCATCCACAAAAACAAGAGCGATGCCAACGTACGATTTCTCATTTTTCCTTTATTTTACGTGAGTATTAACGTAAAAAAAGCCCAATGCGTATATTCCGGCCGTAATTTTCACCAACCGAAAGCTTTATCCGTCATCCATAGTTGCTGTGCTTTCATCGTTTGTTCAATCACTTCGCGGGCAATACCGTCGCCACCGCTCAAGGGTGAGATATATTTTGCGATGTGTTTGATCTCCGGTGCTGCCGTAGCCGGCGCAACAGGCAAGCCGACACGGCGCATCACTTCATAGTCCGGGATATCGTCGCCGGCAAATACGATCGATTCTTCTTCCAGCCCGGTCTTCTGAAGAAAATCTTCGTAATCTTTTATTTTGACGGTGCTACACATATAAATATGCTGCACCCCGAGACGTTCAAAACGGAGACGTACATTTTCCGTGTAGGCACCGGTGATGATGCCCACCTGATAACCATGCTTAACAGCCAATTGCAACGCATAACCGTCTTTGATGTTGACGGTTCGGGCCGGATCGCCATGGTCGGTCAGCGGAATTTTGTCGGACGACAGTACACCGTCCACATCGAACAGAAAAGCTTTTATTTTTGTCAAATCATAAGGTATCATAATGTTCAAGACTGAGATAACAGGTGAATATTCTTACTGATTAATTCGTACAGTTCACGCACAACCGGATCGGTCAGCATGGCCGATTGTTGTTCGATCACATTGCAATCGTATCGTACCGCCGGCCCCGTCTGTGCATCAGCAGGAGAAAGGGTATGTATTTTTGTGGCCGTTTCATCGATTAGCGGCAACAGCACGGCGGGATCTATCCCCTGCTCACTCAAAATCCGATCAGCAAGGACATACATGTGGTTTGTAAAGTTACAGGCAAAAACTGCGGCCAGATGCAAATAACGCCGTTTTTCGGAAGAGAGCAGCCGTACATCGGAAGAAATCTTTTCGGCAAGTGTTCGCAGACGCTGTTCGCTTTGTGCTGAGTCAGCTTCGATAAAACAAGGAACATTCCGAAAATCGACCGGTCGTTTTTTTGAGAACGTCTGTAACGGATAAAGCACGCCATAGCGGCGGGCATATCCGCGAAAAATATCCATCGGCACACTACCTGCCGTATGCAACCAAAGCCCTTCGTTCGGGGAAACCTGTGTGACGATTTTATGCAAAACCGCGTCTTTCAAAGCAAAGACATATAGATCGGCATCCGAACGTAGTGCGCCGGTATCCGTTGTCCACGCACACGCGTGCTCTGCAGCCAGCCTTTGTGCATTTTTTTCGGTACGGCTATAAATCTGACAGATACATAGTCCGGCCTGCCGCATCGCTGCGGACAGATGAGTCGCTACATTTCCGGCTCCGATAAAGACGACCTTCATGCCTGAGTCGCTTCCTCCGATGTACCGGGCAACGCGAATTTACCGATATGTACCTTCTCCCACAGCAGGTGCGATTCATCGAACGGTTTACGTTCCTGGTCCTTGTGCCCGAAACCAATGATGCACAGGACCCCCATCTGATACGGTATATCCAACAAATCGCGGACATATTGCTCCGAGTCGCGTTCATCGGCCGTCAGACGGTTTCGGACATGACACCAACAGCTTCCAATTCCTAAATCCTCAGCCTGCAACTGCATATATATCGCGGCAATGGAAGCGTCTTCGACCCACACATCGCTTATCGTCATATCCCCCAACACCACAACGGCCAACGCACATCCTTCAAGAAACCCGCCCCCGGCACTTTTACACCTCGCCAACTGCGTCAACATATCCTTATCTTCGACCGTGATAAACTGCCACGAATGCGAGTTCTTCGATGTGGGAGCCATCAAGGCGGCTTTCAAGAGTTGCTGCACTTCTTCCGGTGCGATCAGTTCGTCCGTAAACTTCCGCGTGCTGCGTCGACGGGTAATCAGAGCATTGAAATCTTCCATACCATAATATTATAATAATGCGAGGACAAAATTAGAGAAATTTTCCGAAATGGAGCTCTTCGGAAAGATTAACACAACGAAAAAAAGAACATCTCGCCACCAAAAAACTTCGAGGGTGTGTCAAAACGCAATGTTTGGACACACCCTCTTTAGGTATGTAAGAATGGGTGAAATTGGGAGGCGCTAAGGATGAGAGCGAGGGAGCATACTAACGTATGTGGCCGAGCTCGCATTCCGCAAACAACGAAGCAGTTCGCTCGTTATGACATACTGCCGAGTCTGTATAATGTTCTGCGGCTGGCTACAGCCATTCTTTCATAAACGCATTCATCTCCTCGGCATGCGCCTCAAGACTTTGCAACAATTTAAACTGAGCGCGTGTACGAATCAAGTTATGCTTCGGCTTGTGCGTTTTATAATACGTGTCGCCATTAAGGTAATCGGTCAGGAAACGTACCGTCTGCATATACGTCAACAGACGTCCTCCGTAAGGAAGCAAACCGATTTCGAGCGGCGTAAGGAAAGATTTCGCCTTTTCCATGTATCCGCGCGTATATGCTTTGAAGATCTCCATGTTTACCTCCACACGATCAAGCTGCTCATCATCTTCGGCTCCCGTATTGGCTCCGGTACGGATAAAATCGCCGATGTCGGACAAGACAAACCCCGGCATTACGGTATCCAAATCAATCACACATAACACCTTCCCATCTTCGTCGAACAAGATATTGTTGACTTTCGTATCGCAATGATTCGTACGTTTTTTCAGTTTGCCTTCACGATACAGTTCTTCCTGAACGCACATTTCCTCGGCACGCTTCTCAATTTCATCAATGAGGTCTTTCACCTCATCCGCACGTCCGGCTGCATTCGCCTGAACCGCTTCGTGAAATTGCTGCAACCGGAATTCCATATTATGAAAGTTCGGGATTGTTTCGCCCAATGCTCCTTCGGGCAAATCGGACAACATCGATTGAAAATCGCCAAAAGCGCGTCCGGCTTCATAAGAAGAAGAAGGATTCACTTCTTCCAAACTTCGACTTCGAGGAATCATCAGGCAAACGCGCCAATAACTTTCGCCATCGAAATAATACCGTTTCCCGTCATCGGCCGGAAGGAAAGTCAGCACCTTACGATCGATGTCCTCCTCTCCGCGTTCCTGCAATTTCGCGCGGATATGCGATGTAACCGTATGAATATTATTTTGGAGCATCTCCACATTGGTGAAGATGTGATGATTAATACGTTGTAAAACATAACCGGGCATACCGGATGCGACAGTTACTTTCAACGTATCGTTGATATGTCCGTTACCGAGAGGTTCGACAGACAGAATCTTTTCTTTAATACCAAATCGACTGAGGATTTGTAGATATTTTTCGTTTGTCATGGCTCTGAATCATGCTTATGCAGACCCAAAAAAGGACGCTCCTTCGGCGTCCTCTTCTCGATCGTACATGTTTTACATTTACTTTTTGTTCCGGTTGCCGTAACGGCTCATAAACTTGTCCACACGACCGGCCGTATCCACCAATTTCGCCTTACCCGTATAGAACGGATGCGAACTGCTGGAGATTTCCAGTTTAACCAGCGGGTAAGTAACCCCGTCAATCTCTATCGTCTCTCTCGTGTTGATCGTAGAACGTGTGATAAACACTTCTTCGTTCGACATGTCTTTGAAAGCAACCTGACGGTAATTTTCCGGATGAAGTTCCTTTTTCATTATTCTTCTATTTTTTATTGTTATGATTTCACTTCCAAAATATGGGGTGCAAAAGTATTCATAATTGTTTAAACAAGCAAGAAAAAAACGGTAAAATTCTAATTCATAGCATTGCCCCGTATGATTTATACACACAGCCATAAAAAAAATGACGTGCATGAATTCATTCCTAATTTTTTTCGTACCTTTGAACCTGATTTTTTCACCTATAACACAAGAAACAATGATAAATTACAAAGACTTAGGCTTGGTGAACACGCGTGAAATGTTCAAAAAAGCAATCCATGGGGGCTATGCTATTCCGGCCTTCAATTTTAACAACATGGAACAGATGCAAGCCATTATTCAGGCTGCAGTAGAAACAAAATCGCCGGTGATTTTACAAGTTTCGAGCGGGGCGCGAAAGTACGCTAACCAAACGATTCTGCGTTACATGGCCGAAGGAGCCGTTGCTTATGCCAAAGAACTCGGATGCCCGAATCCGCAAATTGTTCTCCATCTCGATCATGGTGATACTTTCGAACTATGTAAAAGTTGCATTGACATGGGATTCTCTTCCGTCATGATCGACGGTTCGCATCTTCCGTATGACGAGAATGTTGCACTGACTAAGCAAGTCGTTGAATATGCTCATCAGCACGATGTGACAGTAGAGGGCGAATTAGGTGTTTTAGCAGGTGTTGAAGATGATGTCGCAGCAGAACATCATACCTACACGAGGCCGGAAGAAGTCGTTGACTTCGTAACGAAAACCGGCTGTGATTCACTGGCAATCTCGATTGGTACCTCGCACGGCGCCAATAAGTTCAAGCCCGAACAATGCAAACGTGATGCAAACGGACGCCTTGTACCTCCACCTTTGGCTTTCGATATCTTAGAAGCAGTAGAAAAAGAATTACCGGGCTTCCCGATTGTACTCCACGGCTCGTCGTCCGTACCGCAGGAAGATGTAGACACCATCAACAAATACGGCGGTGCCTTGAAAGATGCGATCGGCATTCCGGAAGAACAGTTGCGTAAAGCTGCCAAATCGGCCGTTTGCAAGATCAACATCGACTCCGACAGCCGCTTAGCCATGACAGCAGCCATTCGCAAAGTGTTTGCCGAGAAACCGGCCGAATTTGATCCGCGTAAGTATTTAGGTCCGGCACGCGATGCAGCCAAGGCCCTTTACATCCACAAGATTAAAAATGTATTAGGGTCGGACAACAAGCTTTAATCGATACGATAGCATAAGCGCAAAAAGGGGCTGCCTGAAGAAAAACGGACCGTCCTTTTTTGTGCTGTCATTTTAGTCCCCCTCTCCTACCTCCTTTCAATTCACCACCCTGATCCTTGTATATTCCACTCCACGAAAAGGGAACAACATATCCGATATTTTTCTTACCTTTACCTCTTCAAAAAAATAATGTATGGCTAAAGTTAAATCGGTATATATCTGTTCCGACTGCGGTGCCGAATCGCCCAAGTGGGTCGGCAAATGTCCGTCGTGCGGCGCGTGGAACACCTATGTAGAAGAACTTGTAAAGAAAGAACCTGCTGCATGGCGGTCTGTTCCGGGAATCGTACATGAAGGCATGAAGCCCCGGCTGCTGCGCGACGTCACGGCAAAAGAAGAAACACGTATCGATATGCACGATGCGGAGTTGAACCGTGTGTTAGGCGGCGGGTTAGTCAAAGGTTCGCTGGTACTTGTCGGGGGAGAGCCGGGCATCGGAAAATCTACGCTGGTATTGCAAACCGTTTTGCAGATGAAAGATTTGCATACGCTCTACGTTTCGGGCGAAGAGAGCGCTCAACAGTTAAAGATGCGTGCCGACCGTCTGGCCGGAAAAGACACCAATATGGGCAATTGCCATGTGTATTGCGAAACGAATCTCGAACAGGTTTTCGTACAGGCGCAGAACCTCCAACCCGATCTCTTGATCATCGATTCCATCCAGACGATGTTTACCGACCGGGCCGAATCGTCGCCGGGCAGCATCACTCAGGTGCGCGAGTGCAGCGCAGCCGTGCTGAAGTTTGCCAAAGAGACGGGAACGCCCGTGCTGATGATCGGACATATCAATAAGGAAGGCAGCATAGCCGGGCCGAAGGTACTCGAACACATTGTCGATACGGTGTTGCAGTTCGAGGGCGACCAGCATTACATGTATCGCATCCTGCGGAGCATCAAGAACCGTTTCGGAAGCACTTCCGAGTTAGGCATCTATGAGATGCGGCAGAGCGGATTGCGGCAGGTCGAGAATCCCTCCGAACTGCTTCTGACCGAAGGTCACGAGGGGCTTAGCGGCGTAGCCATCGCGGCAGCAATGGAGGGCGCCCGTCCCTTCCTGATCGAGACGCAGTCGCTCGTCAGCAGCGCTGTATACGGGACGCCTCAGCGCAGTGCGACGGGGTTCGACCTCCGGCGGATGAATATGTTACTGGCCGTGCTGGAAAAACGCGCCGGCTTCAAACTCGTGCAGAAAGACGTTTTCCTGAACATCGCAGGAGGGCTGCGTGTAAGCGATCCGGCCATCGACCTGCCGGTGATCAGCGCCGTATTGTCGTCGAGTTTGGACATCCCGATCGATCGCAGCACGTGTATGGCGGGCGAAGTGGGGCTCTCGGGCGAGATACGCCCGGTCAACCGTATCGAACAGCGCATTCAGGAAGCCGGGAAGCTCGGATTCACCCGCATGATCGTTCCGCAGATGAAAGGACTGGAAGCGTTGGAAAGCAAAATGAAAATCTTTCAGGTCAGAAAAGTAGAAGAAGCCTTCCGGGAGTTATTCGGATAAGGATGATTTTAACAGGCGAATTAAACACATTATCTTTGTATCCGCATAACAATGACAGAAAAGATATGGACAAATTGATGATTGATAAATTATCCGATTTTTTCCGGACACAACCGGTAGATAAAGCATGGATTTTTGGATCTTATTCGCGCAACGAAGAAGAAGAAGGAAGTGATATCGATGTGCTTGTTCGTTTTTTGAAAGGAATAAGAATAACCTTATTCTCCTATGCCTCTATGCAATATAAGATGGAACGGTTACTGAATAAAAAGATAGACTTGGTCGAAGAAGGACAACTGAAAGACTTCGCCGAAGATAGTGTCAATGCCGATAAAATACTGATATATGAGAGAAAAAAATAAAGATAAAGCACGTTTGTTGCACATCATTGAAGCGATTGATAATATTTTCGAGTTTACGAATAACAAAACATTTGAAACATACAGGCAAAATAAAATGTTGCGTTTTGCTATCATTAAGAATCTGGAAATTATAGGCGAGGCAGCCTACTTGCTGACGAATGAGTTTAAAAAAGAATATTCGGAGATAGAATGGCATGCTCTCATAGGGATGCGACATGTATTAGTTCACGGCTATTATCAAATCCGGGATGAGATCGTATGGGCTACCATAGAAACCGATTTACCCCCTTTGAGAGAAAAAGTTCAACTGATTCTAAAAACATTATAAAGAATGCTGTGTTGTCGTCAAGCTATGCCCTGTCAACCGTATCGAACAACGCATTCAGGAGGCAGGGAAGCTCGGATTCACACGCATGATCGTTCCGCAGATGAAAGGGCTGGAAGCGTTGGAAAGCAAGATGAAAATCTTTCAGGTCAGAAAAGTAGAAGAAGCCTTCCGGCAGCTATTCGGATAAGGATGATTTTAACAGGCAATACAGATAGCGGAAGTTTTTTGATCTACTGCTGCAAGATTGCGAATAATCGATATATTTTCGCCTGTAATTGCATACAAAACGAAGCATATGACCAATCGTATTTTGTTTTACCTCTGTGGATGGTTCCTTGGTTGGGGAGGCTTCTGTTCGTGTCAGCATCCTGACGGAGTTGATCCTGATGGTCGTGTGGGGCAACTTGTTGCAGACGCAGGCATAACAGACCGACAACTGATAAAAGCAAATGAGTTTAATGCAGCGCTGACGGCCGGAGGAAAAAAACAAGCCAGCGTATATGTCTATCATCGGCATACGATCGTACGTTATCCCGGAGAAAAAGGTGCTCGAAAATTAGCGGCGCGGATCGTATTGATGGGGTACACCGATGTATTATTGTCCGTTCATCCTCAAAATGGGAAATCTTTTGCAGAGTTGGCTAACAAGGCATGGATACGAATTTTCAACAGTTATTTAAACAGCCATAATGTACGTGTACATGCTCTAATGTTTAGCGAAGCGTCTCAGTTCGATAGAGCGAAGAACAAAGAAATCTATATCCATGCATCCGTTATTCAGCAATACAATCGCACAGTGCATGCGAATGAACGCTTCGCAGGAGCTTCGGCCGATTGGGAGCCTCATTCGCTTAAACCGAACAGTACATTGTCTTCGGAGGCAAATCTGCTTATGCTCGACCGATGGAATAATGATCGGTATGGTAAACATGCGGCAAATGATCGTTTATTAAAACGAACGCTTGAAATGTTAGCTTTGGCGAAATTTTATTTAGACGAAATTGGCCGTGTGTATCATTTACCGGAGCTTTCTCTGAATGAAGCAATCAACTATTCTTTTCAGGAACGACAAAACAAGGGCCAGTTGAGCTTTGGCGATATAAGCCGGTTTATAACGGACGGCCACTGCAAGGATGTAAATGTGATGGCATATAATCATAATAAGGAAGAAGTTTGGCGTCGAGCACAAAGCAACCTTGCCGCCGCGGATAAAGGAGGTCATACGAATAGTGTTTATATCTGTATTAAAACACGGTTGGGAGACGATGAATCCGATGCTACGTCGCTTAAGCCGCAAGGATGGGATTATCTGATTGAAACATTCAATTACTTGCACAAACAAGCTGCCGGATATGCCTCTATGAAAGGAATCGCGGTCTACGATTACAGCGATACGGAGCAAATGTGGCTGCAACAATCATCTGTCGCTTTTTAATACAGTCATGAAGCGTTGTTTTGCAGAAACCTCATAAAAGCATATAGCGCCTCTCATCTATTTCAATAAATAATTCGTTTTAATTATGATCAAAGAACTGTCATTACGTATATTACCCGAAGAAGCGGCGAACGAAGCATCGTTGCGCAGAGTCGTTTGCCGCGAAACGGGCGAGAAACCCGAAACCGTATGTGCCGTGCGCGTACTGAAACGCTCGATCGATGCGCGACAGCATACGGTCTGGGTCAATGTAACGGTGCGCACCTTCATCGATGAAGAACCGGCAGAGGCCGAATTTACGCCTGTCGAATACCGCGACGTATCGACGGCCAAACCCGTCGTTGTCGTCGGAGCCGGGCCGGGCGGACTGTTCGCGGCCTTGCGATTGATCGAACTGGGGTTGCGCCCCATCGTCATCGAACGCGGAAAAGACGTGCGGCGGCGCAAGATAGACATCGCCCGGATCAGTCGTGAACACACGGTCGACCCCGAATCGAACTACTGCTTCGGCGAAGGCGGCGCCGGCGCCTACTCCGACGGCAAACTCTATACCCGAAGCAAGAAACGCGGCTCAGTCGATCGCATCCTCCGCATTTTCTGCCAGCATGGCGCCAGCACAGCCATCCTCTCGGATGCTCATCCCCATATCGGGACGGATAAACTCCCGCGCGTCATCGAAAATATGCGCGAGCAGATTTTGCGTTGCGGCGGAGAGGTGCATTTCGAGACTTGCATGGAGGCTCTCCTCTTACAAGCGGACGAAGTGAAAGGGATACGAACGCGTGACGGACGCGAGTTTCACGGCCCCGTAATCCTTGCCACCGGACACTCGGCACGCGACGTTTATCGTTACCTCGCAGCACGGAACATCCCCATCGAAGCCAAAGGAATTGCCGTCGGCGTGCGGCTCGAACATCCGCAGCAACTGATCGACCGCATCCGTTACCATCGCAAAGACGGACGCGGAAAATATTTGCCCGCCGCCGAATACAGCTTCGTGACGCAAGCCGCCGGACGAGGCGTATACTCCTTCTGCATGTGCCCCGGAGGATTCGTCGTGCCGTCGGCCACCTCGCCCGACGAGGTCGTCGTCAACGGCATGTCGCCCTCCAACCGCGGATCGCGATGGGCCAACGCCGGATGGGTCGTCGAAATCAGACCCGAAGACCTGCCCGACTGCCTCTGCCAAGGCATGCCCGAAGGAGATGCCTCCCTCCCACCCGTTTTATCCGTCATGGACTTTCAGGAACGCCTCGAACGCCTCTGCCGCCTGAACGGCGGGATGACCCAAACGGCTCCCGCCCAGCGCATGGCCGACTTTGTACAGAAAAAGAACTCGTCGCACCTGCCCGTTTCGTCCTATACACCGGGATTGCTTGCCTCGCCGCTTCATTTCTGGATGCCGGAGTTCATCACGACGCGTCTACGCGAGGGATTCCGCCATTCCGACCGCGTGTCGCACGGTTTTCTCACCAACGAAGCCGTACTGATCGGGGTCGAAACGCGCACCTCCTCGCCCGTGCGTATCCTGCGAAACAGAGACACCTTGCAGCACGTCACGCTTCAAGGCCTCTTCCCTTGCGGCGAAGGAGCCGGTTATGCCGGAGGAATCATATCGGCAGCCATCGACGGCGAACGCTGCGCCGAACAAGTGGCCGAGGCTTATGGCTGAGGCCCTTCTTCTTTCTTCTTCCGCGTACCCAGATCAACGATAATGCGCGCGTTCCGATAGTCCGTCTCGAATCGTGTACCCGAAAACAGACTCATTAAACTGTCTAATTTGTAAACGCAGCGACGCAAATCGCGCAAAAGCTCCGAAAGACTTTGGTTATGTCCCTTCCGCTCCACAATTAAATCGCGTGGACGCGTTATATACGCGCATCGTAAGCATCGATCAAACGCTTGCATTCGGCCAAAACCTCCTCCGTAATGCCATAATCGGCCAAATCACTCTTGATCGCCTCCATACGCGTATACATATCCTTCGCCTTGGCCAGCGAAACCGTGTCCGGCATGTTCGATAACGCACCTTTACTCGTTCGCAAATGGTCATGTAACTCCTGATTATCATGATCCAATGCATAAACAGACGCCCGTTTACCCAAATCCGTCACCATCGAAAAAAGTCTCGAAGCGGCCTCAGCCTTGTCAGCCGTTGCTCCCGTCGTAACAATCAGGCTTTCCCCGCCCGCTTGCTGAACTTTGCCTAAAAGATCACCAAAAAGAATACGTTCCTTTACAAAACGTGTATTACTCTACCATACGGTTTCGTGTGCAACCAATACACCCTCTACACTCCTACGCATCGATACGTAATTTTCATTTTTCGTTGTCATAACTCCCTTCATTTAAACTTTATATACAACGATCCGGGAATAAAAAAATTTAACAAAACTCACTCTTTTTATCTTTCTTACACAACAAGATTTGATTCTATCCCTGTCAGAACGATAAAACGCCCTGCCCAAAGAGAAAAATGCCATGGCAGAACGAAAAAACGCTCCGTCAGAGGCAAAAAAAGCCTTCCACCTTCTCTTTTTACGTCAGCCGACGGATAACACGGCAGGGATTGCCGACGGCCAATGAGTCGTCAGGGATATCTTGTGTTACGACGCTGCCGGCACCGATCACGCAACGGTCGCCAATCGTAACGCCGGGACAAATCACGGTGCTGCCGCCGATCCAGCAGTCAGCCCCGACGGTAACGGGATAAGCATACTCCCTCCCCTCGCGCCGCAGGCGATAATCGAGCGGATGATGCGGCGTATAAATCTGCACGTTGGGAGCAATCAGCGTATGTGCGCCGATGCGGATATAGGCGCCGTCGAGAAACGTACAGTTGGCATTGATAAAAACGTGCTCGCCGAGGATGATGCCGTGTCCGTGATCGCAATGAAACGGTGGGCAGATGACGGTCGAGGCAGGGATACCGGGGATCAACGCTTCGAGCACGGCTCGGTACCCGTCGTCGTAAGTCGACATCATACGCAGCTTTGCCAGCAGCTGCTTGGCATGCTTGAAACCGGCCTGCATGCCCGCATCCGAAAAATCCGGCCATTCGCCGTTGCGCATCTTCCGGATTTCGGCATTCGTCAGCGCCTGCTCTTTACTCCACATGCAGCACCAATCCTTTCAGATACTCCCCTTCGGGATGATAGATATTGACCGGATGATCGGCCGGCTGAGTCAACTGATGCAGAATCCGCACATGGCGTCCCGATTGCGCCGCCGCACTGAACACGGCCAGCCGGAAATCGTTGCGGCTGACCACCTGCGAGCAGGAGAAAGTAAACAAAAGGCCGTTGGGACGAATCTTTTCAAACGCAAGCGCGTTGAGTTTGCGATACCCCTGCAAGGCATTGCGAAGCACGTCGCGATGCTTGGCAAATGCGGGCGGATCGAGGATGATCAGATCATACGAGTCGCCCGCCCGGTCGAGATAATCGAACGCATCTTCGGCAAACGCTTCGTGACGCGGATCGTCCGGAAAGTTCAACGTCACGTTCTCTTTCGTCAGCGATATGGCCTTGGCCGAGCTGTCGACCGAATGCACGACCCGTGCGCCTCCCTGCATGGCGTATGCTGAAAATCCGCCCGTATAACAAAACATATTCAGCACCGAGCGTTCCCGCGCATACTGTTCAACCAGCCGGCGGTTCTCGCGCTGATCGATAAAAAAGCCTGTCTTCTGCCCCTTCTCCCAGTCCACGCGAAACTTCAGCCCGTTCTCGACGGCGATATGCGCTTCCGTCCGATGCCCGCCGTACAGATATCCGTCCATCGAATCGAGACCGGCTTTATAAGGCAACGTCCCTTCCGACTTGTAATAAATATGATGAATCACCTCGCCGAGCACTTCACGCAGCGCCTCGGCGATCTCCTTTCGCAGATGATGCATCCCCACGGAATGTGCCTGCATCACCGCCGTGTCGCCATATATATCGATCACGAGGCCGGGCAGACGGTCGCCCTCTCCGTAAACGAGACGATACGTGTTGTTGTCGGCGCGGCCTGCCAGCCCGAGCATCCGACGCACCCGACAGGCCGTCCGTATCCGTTCCGTCCAAAACGCATGATCAATCGACACCGGCTCGAGCGAGAGCAAACGCACGGCAATGCTTCCGATCTGATAGTGTCCGATACCGAGGAAAGACCGCCCGGCACTGTACACTTCGACCAAGTCGCCTTCACTCGGTTTCCCTTCGATATGAGCAATGGCACCGGAGAAAATCCACGGATGAAAACGCAGCACCGATTCCTCCTTCTTCGGCTTAAGATAGATTTTACAGTATGTCATGATTCTTCGGATTTCAACAGTTGATAGATGCGCAGACAAGCCCACGCGTCAAGCGCGGCGTAATTCTGCTGGGCGTCCGTCAGAATATCGGCATCCCAATTCGTAAGACGTGTACGTTTCGAGATTTTTTTCCCGAACAGAATCGCGTAGATTTTTTGCAGGCTCGCCTCTTCGATGCCATACGAAGGCATGATTTTCTGCAAGTCGATAAAGCCCGCCGGTCTGAGGTCTTTGACGCGCTCGCGCATCATGTGGAAGTCGTCCGGTAACGACAACCCGATTTTCGTAATCCGTTCGTCTTTCAAAAACGCAATCAATGGTTCAGGGATGCCTCCCAGATGATTAAGCCTGAAAAGATAGCAGACATTTTCGGTCGAGAGTTGCATAAGTGCGACTTTGTGATGCTGATTTTTTTTGAAGCTCGGGCGTGTTTCCGTATCAAATCCCACACAACGGCTTGCCGACAGGATACGAACAGCCTGCCCGACCTCCTCAGGGCGATCTACCACGACGATATGCCCCGGAAACGACTCCACAGGCAACGTCACAATTTCTTCTTTCGTAATTTTCGAAAGGTTCGGAGTATACGTCATACCGTCTGTTCTGTCAGGTACATATCTTCGTTATACCGCACGGCATGGAGCGCCTTCAAGGCGTTGAGGAGCGATTGTCCCCAGTACATCCGGAAATTCTCCGTGCAGAGTGCCAGCGACAGACGCATCGTTTCTTCATAGCCCTGCCGGAAGAGCGAAACGAAGTTACCGAGGTCCTGATACATGTCGGACAGGTTCTCAGAAATAAACGCTGCAACAGGCGTATCGCTGTATTGCATGTCGGGCGCAAAAGTCTCCAGATACGTATCGTATTCGCCCAGCAGCGCAGCGAGGCGATCGCGGAGGGCATGATACGTCTCTTCTGTGACGAAGTGCAAGACTTCGGCATCGTCATCCGCCTCCGTATCGGGCAGCAGCGTAGCTTTCAGATAAAGTAGAGGGAGCAGTTTGGTCGCCTTGTCGACAAAGGCCGGCAAGTCATGCCCGACGGATTCCATCCACGAGCAAAACTCGAACGCCACGGTAACAAATTCCAGCGTATTCTTGTCGTAAACCGGGTTGCTTCCCTTCTCCATCGGATTATTGTTTTCCTTCGGTTGCAACGTTGCCGCTTATTTTCTTGATCAGTCCCTGCAACACGTTACCTGGCCCCAGTTCGACGAAACGCGTAGCGCCGTCGGCCACCATGTTTTGCACGGTCTGTGTCCAGCGCACGGGCGAGGTAAGTTGAGCGACAAGGTTTTTGCGGATCACGTCCGGATCGGTTTGCGGACGGGCGTCCACATTCTGATAGACCGGGCAAACAGGCTTGCTGAATGCGGTTGATTCAATCGCCTCGGCCAGCTCGGCACGTGCCGGCTCCATCAGCGGCGAGTGGAATGCTCCGCCTACCTTCAGCTTGAGCACACGTTTCGCGCCGGCAGCCGTTAACTTCTCGCATGCCGCATCAATACCGGCCATGCTCCCGGAAATCACGATCTGCCCCGGGCAGTTATAATTGGCGCAGACCACGACTTCACCCGTAATCTCAGCGCATATTTTTTCGACGATCTCATCCGGCAGTCCAATCACGGCAGCCATCGTCGACGGCGTCAGCTCACACGCCTTCTGCATGGCTTGCGCCCGTTCTGAAACCAGTTTCAGACCATCTTCAAACGACAATGCCTGCGCTGCTACGAGTGCAGAGAACTCACCTAAGGAATGTCCGGCCGTCATATCGGGTTGAAAGTCGGCTCCCAACGTGCGGGCCAAAATAACCGAATGCAGAAAAACAGCCGGTTGAGTAACTTTCGTCTGTTTCAAATCCTCATCCGTTCCGGCAAACATCAGATCTGTAATACGGAACCCGAGAATGGCATTCGCCTGTTCAAAAAGTTCTTTAGCAAGAGGGTTCTGATCATACAGATCTTTTCCCATTCCAACGAATTGTGCCCCTTGTCCGGGGAATACGTACGCATTCATAACAAATTCTTCTCTTTTATTTTTAGATGCTGCAAAAGTAATAAATTTAGTAAAAAGGATCGTCGAATCATTTTCAAATTGTATCTTTGCCTTCCGGACAAAACGAATTATTAATTTTATTTATTTACATATGAACCTGTTATTGTTTTTGGGAAATTTAGGTACCGGTGAAATCATCATTATTGCCATCATCGTTTTATTACTCTTCGGTGGGAAAAAGATTCCCGAACTGATGAAAGGGTTGGGCAAAGGCATTCGGAACTTCAAAGACGGAGTCAAAGGTATTGAAGACGATATCAATTTGAACGACACGGACACGACAAAATAAAAGCACGCAATAAACATGTCACAGCTAAATGACGAAATGTCTTTCTGGGATCACCTGGAAGCACTTCGGTGGACTCTGTTTCGCTGCATTTTGGCTCTTTTTGTTTTTACGATTGCTTCTTTCTCCGTGATGCGTTATCTATTCGATCATGTTATCATGGCTCCTTGTTACGGCGATTTTGCCACCTACCGGCTGATGTGTAAGGTGACGTCGAGCGTATCGTTCCTGCCGGACTTTTGTGATTCGGCTTTTAAGGTAAACATCGTCAACATCAAACTGGCTACGCAGTTTTTCACGCACATGTCTTCTTCTTTCTGGCTGGCATTGCTTCTGACGTTTCCTTATTTAGTGTATGAGGTCTGGAAGTTTATTCGTCCTGCGCTCTACGAGAATGAGATGAAAAGTGTTCGGTGGGTTTTTTCGTTCGGGACTCTGATGTTTTTTATCGGATGCAGCGTAGGGTATTTTATCGTGTTCCCGATGACGCTGCGCTTTTTGGCAACTTATGAGTTGAGTACGGCTATCACGGAGCAGGTTTCGCTCGAATCGTATATGGACAATTTTCTGATGATGATCTTCATCATGGGCCTTGTTTTTGAGATGCCGTTGCTGTCGTGGCTGCTTTCGCAAATAGGCATTTTGAACCGCTCGTTCTTCCGTACCTATCGGCGTTATGCCATCGTGGGTTTATTGGTGGCGGCAGCGTTTATTACTCCCAGTGGTGATCCGTTCACCCTGTCGCTTGTCTTCTTTCCCTTGTACAGCTTGTATGAGTTGAGCGCTTTCTTTGTCAAAAAAGCTCCGGAAGAAGCGGGAGATGATTCGGATGAGCTGCTGTCGGCAATACCTGCCGAAAAAGATTTGTAATGCAATGACAAAAGAGAAAATCAAAACGATCCTGCCCAAAGCGATTGCCGGCTATCGCAAAACATCGGCATGGATAAGTCGCAAACTGCATTTGACGCCGAAGCGACGCAACTATCTGATCACCACACTCTGGTCGCTGACAGGGGTGTTTATTTTTGTAAGTGTCCTTGTCTTTATAACCATCGGAAAAGGAATGATCGGTTATGTTCCTCCTATCGAACAGTTGGAAAACCCGATCGACCGTTATGCGACACAGGTCATCTCGTCCGACGGTAAGATGCTGGGCAGCTACTCGTACGGCAAGGATAATCGCATCTATGTCAGCTATAACGATTTGTCTCCCGAACTCGTCAAGGCATTGATTGCGACGGAAGATGTTCGTTTTACGAAGCATTGTGGCATTGATGTACGCGGTCTGTTTCGCGCCGTTGTCAAACGTGGCTTGCTGATGCAAAAAAGCGGCGGCGGCGGCAGTACGATCACTCAGCAGTTAGCCAAACAACTGTTTTCTCCTCGTGTGGAAAATCTAAGCGAACGTTTGTTGCAAAAACCGATCGAATGGGTGATTGCCGTACGTTTGGAGCGTTACTATACAAAGGAAGAAATCATCAATATGTATCTGAACAAGTTCGATTTTCTTCACAATGCCGTAGGCATTCAGTCCGCTGCCCGTGTTTATTTCGGACAGACACCGAAAACCTTGAAAGTGGAAGAAGCAGCTACCCTTGTGGGGATGTGCAAAAACCCCTCGTACTACAATCCGGTTCGTCATAAGGAGCGTACGCGCAATCGCCGCAATACGGTGCTCCGTCAGATGAAAAAGGCCGGATACCTTGATGCGGCTGCATACGATTCGTTATGCGCTATCCCCCTCGAACTGCATTTCACACGGATGGATCATAGCGAAGGGCCAGCACGCTATTTTCGTGAATATCTCCGTCTGATGCTTACGGCAAAAAAACCGATACGAAGCGATTATGCGGCATGGCAATCACAAAAATTTTCGGACGATTCGCTGGCATGGGAAACCAACCCGTTGTATGGCTGGTGCAATAAAAACAGAAAAGCCAACGGTGAACCGTATAATATCTATACCGACGGATTGAAAGTCTATACGACGATCGATTCGCACATGCAGCAATATGCCGAGGAAGTCGTGGTCGAACATTTGAGCCAGACCTTGCAGCCGGCCTTTTTCAAAGAAAAGAAAGGACGTGATTATGCACCTTTTTCTCAACGTGTTTCCAAAGAACAGCGGGAAGAAATGCTGACGCGCGCCATGGTGCAAAGCGATCGCTACCGTACAATGAAAAACGCCGGTAAGTCGGACCATGAGATTAAGAAGAGTTTTGAAACACCGGTCGATATGCAAGTCTTCAGTTGGTCGGGAACGATCGACACCACCCTGACTCCGATGGATTCGATACGTTATTACAAAAGTTTTCTGCGTACAGCCTTTATGGCTATGGACCCGCGAACCGGATATGTAAAAGCTTACGTAGGCGGGATCGACTACAATTACTTTAAATACGACATGATTTCGACCGGCAGACGTCAGATCGGGTCGACCATGAAGCCTTTCCTGTATTCACTGGCCGTCATCGAAGGAGTTGATCCTTGCGATAAAATGCGACATGTTCAACAGATACTCGTCGATGAAAACGGTAAGGAATGGGCTCCTAAAAATACGGGAGCCAAACATATCGGTGAAGAAGTGACCATTCAATGGGGGTTACAAAACTCATCGAACTGGGTAACAGCATATCTGATGAAACAACTGTCTCCTTACATGCTGGTACGACTGTTGCGTTCGTACGGCATGAAAGGACATATCGACCCGGTCGTTTCGATGTGTTTGGGTACACCCGATATTTCCGTCAGCGAAATGGTAAGCGGATACAGCGTTTTTCCGAACAAGGGGATTCGCGTCGAACCGCTTTACGTGACCCGTATCGAAGATTCGTACGGCAATACGATCGCTTCGTTCTCGGCACAAGTCAACGAAGTACTGTCCGAAGAAGCCTCGTACAAGATGATCGGTATGTTGCGTAGCGTAGTAGATGGCGGTACGGGAAGCCGGTTGCGCTTCCGATATGGTATACGTGCCCCCATGGGTGGCAAAACCGGCACGACACAGAACAACTCCGACGGCTGGTTTATGGGATTTACCCCCAGCCTCGTAGCCGGATGCTGGGTGGGCGGTGAAGACCGTTCGATCCACTTCGACAGGATGAGTGAGGGACAAGGCGCTTCGATGGCCTTACCTGTTTTTGCTTTGTTCATGCAGAAGGTGTATGCCGATAAAACATTGGGATATTCGGAAACGGAAAACTTTGATGTACCGTCGCAATATGCCGTATCGTGCGGTTCTTCAAAAGATAACAAGAGTCAGGAAAACGAGGCAACCGGATTCGACGACTTTTTTAACTGATCGATGTTAATAACCTTGTTATAAATTCTCTTTTTTCAGGGCCTCCGTCTGCCTGAAAACTTGTATTTTTGAGGCCCGAATTATCAAAAACAAGACATGGCAGAAGGACAAAAGAAAAATGCGACACGGAAGAAACCCGCCGTCGTACAAGTCTCCGATGTGGGAAGATTACAGCCGCAGGCTCGCGATCTTGAAGCGGCTATCCTTGGAGCGTTGATGCTTGAAAAGGAGGCATTCTTCAAAGTAAACGAGACACTTAAACCCGAGAGTTTTTATGAAAAAGCCCACGAGCTGATTTATCAGGCGATTTTAGATTTAGCCGCCCGTCAGCAACCCATCGATATGCTAACCGTTGTGGAACAGTTGAAAAAAAACGGCGATCTGGAAACGGTCGGAGGACCGCTCTACATCTCGCGCTTAACCGAAAACATAGCCAGTACGGTGCATCTGGAATACCATGCGCAGATCGTCGCACAGAAATATTTAGCACGTGAACTGATCCGCTATACCGGTATGATTCAAGGGAAAGCATTCGATGAGACGGTCGAGATCAAAGAATTGATGCAGGAGGCGGAAGGTGAACTTTTCAGAATCTCCCAACAAAATATCAAGAATGAAGCGACGCAAATCGATCCGGTGATCAAACAAGCCCGCGAGTTATTAGAAAAAGCAGCCAACCGGGAAGAAAATCTGAGCGGTTTGGCAAGTGGTTTTACATACTTGGATAAAATCACATCGGGCTGGCAAAACTCCGACCTAGTGATTATTGCCGCTCGTCCGGCGATGGGTAAAACGGCTTTTGTGCTTTCAATGGCCAAAAACATGGCGCTCAATTTCAACATTCCCGTTGCAATGTTTTCGCTCGAAATGAGCAATGTGCAACTTGTGAACCGTCTGATCGTAAACGTATGTGAATTATCCGGCGAGAAAATCAAAAGCGGGCGATTGGAAAAGTACGAATGGGAACAGCTCGAATATAAAATCAAAGATTTATACGGTGCCCCGATTTATGTGGATGACACCCCCAGCCTTTCCATTTTCGAACTACGTACCAAAGCGCGACGTTTAGTACGTGAACATGGGATTCAATGTATCTTCATCGATTACCTGCAGCTGATGAACGCCAGCGGTATGAACTTCGGCAGCCGTGAGCAGGAAGTGAGCACCATCTCCCGGTCATTGAAAGGGCTGGCCAAGGAACTCAAGATTCCGATCATTGCCTTGTCGCAATTAAACCGTGGGGTCGAATCGCGTCAGGGAATCGAAGGAAAACGCCCGCAATTAGCCGACTTGCGTGAGTCGGGAGCCATCGAACAAGATGCCGATATGGTATGCTTCATCCACCGTCCGGAATATTACAAAATCTTTGAAGACGAAAAAGGAAACGACCTGCGCGGTCTGGCCGAAATCATCATCGCAAAGCACCGTAATGGCGCCACAGGCGATGTCCGTCTGCGTTTCAAAAGCGAATTTGCGAAGTTTATGAATCTGGACGAAGATCTGGCTGCAAAGGAATATGCGTCGAGCATGAACCAGATCGATCATACGGGAGAGAAAAAAGATATCTCTCCGTATAGACCGAATGTCGAAGACTTTCTTTCCGTGCCGTCGGAGAGTCCCTATCCCTTCTGACCGGAGTGAGGCTAAGTCTCAACCGGCCGGAGTTACCTTCACGGTACGGAACTGGATCAGGCCGCCTTCGCTTTGCAGACCGAGATAGCCTTCTTTCACATTACTCGTTCCGGTGTTCTGCAACAGATCGTTAATGTACACTTTGATAACACCATTTTTAACATCGATTTTGGCTCTGTTCCATTCTCCGACAGGTTTTTCGTTCGAGTCGGCACGTTTTTTAACGACCGGAAATTTCGGACGTTCTTCACCTGCCGGTTGTTTATACTCTGCAAGATCAGCGCCTTCGAGCAGAATAAAGTCACCGGCATCACCGGCATGCAACTGGCATTCGATACCGTTCGGGAACGGAGTCTTCGGATCACTGATCATCAGGAAAATTCCGCTGTTCGAAGGCTTATCAACCCACGCCCATTCGACCTCTAACGTAAAGTCGGCATACTTCTTTTTCGTGTACATATAGCCGAACGGGTTACCTTGAATAAGGATGACACCATCCTGCACGGAAAACACGTCTTCGGCCGGTGTATTTCCGTCAGCTACTACAAAGTTCCAATTCGACAAGTCACTGCCGTTGAACAAAATTTCCGTTTGTGCATGGCTGCTTCCTGCGGTCATACACGTCGCCACGATCACGGACAGCAAAAAATTTTTACGTTTCATGATAGAATAAATATAAAATAGAGATGATACGATCACAGATTATTTGACTAACTGCCTGTATCTAATTCGCTTAGGTTCGGTAAAGCCGACCTGCCTGCGCTTGTATTCTTCGTAATCCGAATAACTGCCTTCGTAAAAGACGACTTCCGAGTTCCCCTCAAACGAAAGAATATGGGTGCAGATACGGTCGAGAAACCAACGGTCGTGCGAGATGACAACAGCGCAGCCGGCAAAGTTCTCCAAGCCTTCTTCCAACGCGCGGAGCGTATTCACATCGATATCGTTCGTCGGCTCGTCAAGCAGCAGCACATTGGCTTCGGCTTTCAGAGCAAGCGCCAGATGCAATCGGTTGCGTTCGCCTCCCGACAGCACGCCGCACAACTTCTCCTGATCGGCTCCGGCGAAATTGAATCGGGAAAGGTAAGCCCTCGAATTGATTTCTTTTCCGCCGACACGTATAAAATCATTTCCGCCCGAGACCACCTGATACACAGATTTATTCGAGTCAATATCCTTGTGCGTCTGATCGACGTATCCGACTTTGACCGTCTCGCCGACTTCAAACTCGCCCTTATCGATGGTTTCCTGCCCCATAATCATCTTAAAAAGAGTCGTCTTTCCGGCACCATTCGGTCCGATGACTCCCACGATACCGTTAGGCGGCAGCATGAAGTTGAGACTGTCGAACAGTAATTTATCTCCGAATGCTTTGGCAACATCATGCGCTTCGATCACCTTATTACCCAAACGAGGACCGTTCGGAATAAATATTTCGAGCTTCGTTTCACGCTCCTTCTGGTCTTCGTTTAGCAACGATTCATAGGAGTTCAGACGCGCTTTCCCTTTTGCCTGACGGGCCTTCGGCGCCATGCGTATCCATTCCAGCTCGCGTTCAAGCGTCTTCCGGCGTTTGCTCGCTTGCTTTTCCTCCTGCGCCATACGTTGTGTCTTCTGATCGAGCCACGACGAGTAGTTGCCTTTCCACGGAATTCCTTCCCCCCGGTCAAGTTCGAGAATCCAGCCGGCCACATGGTCGAGGAAATAACGGTCGTGTGTGATGCAAATCACCGTGCCCGCGTATTGTTGCAGGTGCTGTTCGAGCCAGTCGATCGATTCGGCGTCGAGGTGGTTCGTCGGCTCGTCGAGCAGAAGCACGTCCGGCTGTTGTAACAGCAGACGGCACAACGCCACACGGCGGCGCTCACCTCCTGACAACGTATCGACAACCTGATTTTCAGGCGGGCAGCGAAGGGCGTCCATCGCACGTTCGAGTTTGCTGTCGAGGTTCCATGCGTCCATCGCATCGATCTTATCCTGAAGCTCCGCCTGACGGTTCATCAGCGCCTCCATCTTATCCGGATTTTCAAGCACCTCCGGATCCCCGAATTTTTCATTTACCTCTTCAAACTCTTTCAGCAAGTCGACCGTTTCCCGTACCCCTTCCTGCACAATTTCTTTGACGGTCTTACCGGCTTCAAGATGTGGGTCCTGCTCCAGATAACCGACTGTATAACCGGGCGAAAAAACGACCTCGCCCAAAAAGTCCTTATCAAGCCCGGCAATAATTTTCAACAATGTCGACTTTCCGGAACCGTTCAAACCGATTATCCCGATTTTGGCTCCGTAAAAAAACGAAAGGTAAATGTTCTTCAGCACTTGTTTTTGCGGCGGAAAAATTTTGCTTACTCCCACCATCGAAAAAATAATTTTCTTGTCGTCAGCCATATTTTTAGCAGTATTGTTTTATGATAGGGCAAAGATAAAAAAAGTTTCCGAATAAGCTGAAAACCCACAAATGCGGCAAGTATAGAAAGATGTTTCATATCATTTTTGAAATCCGAGGAAGAATGATAACATATATTTTGACTATTTTCTACGCTTTTTCCACCTTCATTATGGTGCTATATGAAAATAAATCAATATTTTTGTGCGACTTTTTCGAAAAACAGAAAAAGGTAGAGGCCAATTAGTAGAATGACAGACAGTAGAAAAATTAAACGAGCGCTAGTCTCGGTATATCATAAAGACGGATTAGACGATATTTTAAAAAAGCTTCATCATGAGGGGGTCGAATTTGTATCAACGGGTGGTACGCAAGGTTTTATTGAGTCGTTAGGGCTTCCTTGCGAAGCGGTAGAGACCTTGACGGGCTACCCTTCCATTCTGGGCGGACGCGTAAAGACGCTTCATCCTAAAATTTTGGGGGGAATCCTGGCGCGTCGTGAGCAAGAAGAAGACCGTCAACAACTTTCGCAATACGAAATACCCAGTATCGATCTGGTGATCGTAGACTTGTATCCGTTCGAAGAAACGGTGGCATCGGGAGCCGATGTAGAAGCGATTATCGAAAAGATTGACATCGGCGGTATTTCGTTGATCCGCGGAGCTGCGAAGAATTTCCGAGATGTGGTAATTATTGCTTCCAAAGCACAATATAAACCGTTCATGCACCTGCTCGACGAGAAAGGTGCGCAAACAACAATTGAAGACCGACGATGGTTCGCCAAAGAAGCCTTTGCCGTTTCGTCTGCTTACGATACAGCGATCTTCCGCTATTTCGACGGAGACGAATATTCAGCGTTCCGAGGCACTTTCGATGAGGCCAAACGGATGCGTTACGGTGAGAATCCGCATCAAAAAGGAGTATTTATCGGAAAATTCGACGCACTGTTCGATCAGTTGCATGGTAAAGAGATTTCATATAATAATCTGCTGGATATCGATGCGGCCGTGTCACTCATCGACGAATTTGACGAGCCGACTTTCGCCATCCTCAAACACACGAATGCGTGCGGCGTAGCCTCACGCCCGATCCTGCTTCAGGCATGGACGGATGCGCTGGCAGGCGATCCGGTTTCGGCTTTCGGAGGTATCCTCGTGACGAACGAAGTCATCGACCACAAAACGGCTGAGGAAATCAACAAAATATTTTTCGAAGTCATTATTGCACCCGATTACATGACGGATGCACTCGACATACTGAAACAGAAAAAAAACCGCATCATTCTGCTGCGGAAGCAGAAAGAGCAGCGAACAGAACAATTCCGCTCGCTATTGAACGGAGTGCTCATACAGAGCCGCGACCTGAGCATTCAGACAGAAGCAGACCTCGAACCGTTGACCTACGAGATACCGGACGAACGCGAGAAAACAGACCTCTTGTTTGCCAACAAGATCGTGAAGCATAGCAAATCAAACGCCATCACGCTGGTCAAGAACAAGCAGCTTTGCGCCAACGGCGTAGGACAGACTTCGCGCGTAGACGCGTTGAAACAAGCCGTTGAAAAAGCGAAGCGCTTCGGTTTCGACCTGCAAGGCGCCGTCATGGCTTCGGACGCCTATTTCCCTTTCCCCGACTGCGTGGAAATTGCAGACAAAGCCGGCATCACCGCGGTAATACAACCCGGAGGATCGGTCAACGACCATCTTTCGGTCGAGTATTGCAATGCACACAAAATGAAAATGGTGAGGACCGGTGTCCGCCATTTCAAACATTAAAAATAACATTTAAAAGATATTAAAAAGATAACGAGATATGGGATTATTCTCTTTCACACAGGAAATAGCCGTCGATCTGGGTACAGCCAATACCATCATTGTTTGCGACGGTAAAATCGTAGTGGATGCGCCTTCCGTCGTCGCGCTGGACCGGCGGACCGACAAGGTGCTCGCCGTCGGAGAGACGGCACGACAGATGCATGGAAAAACGCACGAAAACATACGGACGGTTCGTCCGTTGCGCGACGGAGTGATCGCCGATTTTTACGCTGCCGAGCAGATGATCCGGGGTATGATCAAAATGATCAAGTTCAAGAACCGCTGGTTTTCTCCGCCGCTCCGCATTGTCGTATGTATTCCTTCAGGCAGTACGGAAGTGGAAATCCGCGCCGTACGTGACTCATCCGAGCGCGCCAGCGCACGCGACGTATACATGATTTACGAACCGATGGCCGCCGCTTTGGGGATCGGTATCGATGTGGAAGCGCCCGAGGGCAATATGATCGTCGATATAGGCGGCGGAACGACGGAAATCGCCGTGATCTCACTGGGCGGAATCGTATCGAACAAATCGATACGAATAGCCGGCGATGACCTGACAGCCGACATTATGGAATACATGCGTCGCCAGCATAACATGAAAGTGGGAGAAAGCACGGCCGAGATGATCAAAATCAATGTCGGCTCAGTCTTGACATCGCTCGAAAACCCACCCGAAGATTTCGTCGTGCACGGTCCGAACCAAATGACAGCCCTGCCGATGGAAGTACCAATCTCGTATCAGGAGATTGCACATTGCCTTGACAAATCCATCTCGAAGATGGAAGCTGCGATCCTGAGTGCATTGGAACAAACCCCCCCCGAACTGTATGCCGACATTGTGCGTAACGGCATCTATCTGGCCGGCGGAGGCGCTTTGATGAGAGGACTCGACAAGCGATTGACAGATAAGATCAATATTCCTTTCCATGTCGCAGACGACCCGTTACATGCCGTGGCTAAAGGTACCGGTATTGCATTGAAGAATATAGACAAATTCAAATTCCTGATTAAATAAGCACGTTCAGGCATGCCACACATTCGGCATGCCTGAACTGCGAAAACGTACAGACGAATACTTGTTCCGACTATGCATAAGTTGCTTGAATTCCTGATCGGAAAAAGGCATTGGATTTTATTCTTTCTACTCGAAATTGTTTCGTGCATGCTTTTGTATCACAACCATGCGTACCAACGAAACCTGATGCTCAGTTCATCGAGTACGATAGTCGGGCATATTCTGTCGATTTCCGGCTCAGCAAAGTCATACATGGGGCTGCGCGAAGAGAACAATGTCTTGTTCGAACAAAATGGTCAACTGGAGTTACAAGTCATGGAATTGCAACAGGAAATCGAGCGGCTCAGGGCACAGACACTCTCATACGACAGTTTGTTTACCGACTCGGATACGCTACCTTATCATTACATCACGGCCGAAATTGTCAACAATCGTATTGCCGGCTTATCGAATTATATCACGATCAACAAAGGATCGCGCCACGGAGTGAAGCCCGACATGGGGGTTGTTTCCACGCGGGGCATCGTCGGTGTCGTTTCGACGGTAAGCGAGCATTTTTCGGTCGTCATTCCGTTGTTGAACCCCAAATTGAGAATCAGCAGCAGGCTTCAGCGTGGGAGTTTTTACGGTTCGCTCTCGTGGGACGGCCGCGACACACGCTATGCCTATCTCGAAGAATTACCGAGACATGCCGTATTCGAAGAAGGAGATACGGTGGTGACAAGCGGCTATTCGGCCGTATTCCCCCCCGGTGTCATCATCGGTACGGTAGCCGAGTTTGACGAAAAGCGCGATTATACGTTTTACTCGCTAAAGGTGAAGTTGGCGACTGACTTTATGACCTTGAAAGCTGTCAGAGTCATTCGGAACGATTATCAGCAGGAACGGCTCGAGGTGGAAAAGGAGGCACGGAAGAATGATTAAGAACCTGTTTAAAATATCGTTAAGTTTCATTTTCTTTGTGGCGCTGCAGGTATTGGTGCTAAACCATATTCATCTGTTCCACCTCGTCACGCCTTTCCTTTATCTCTATATCATTCTGAAAATCCCGCTGGACCTCACGCGCGTACAAATAATTTGGATTGCTTTCCTGACAGGGCTGACGATCGATATTTTTTCCAATACGCTGGGTATGCACGCTGCTGCCTGCACGTTGATCGGGATGGTACGTAATCCGCTACTCACGGCATTAATCGACCGTGACATCCACGAAAGTGCGACCCCCTCATACACAACCCTGGGGGTCATCCCTTTCATGAATTATACGCTTGGAATGGCACTCATCCATCACCTGACACTGTTCCTGATCGAATCTATTTCACTGTTCGACCCGCTTTTTCTATTGCTACGTATTTTCTCCAGTGTGGTCTTGACGACGTTGTGTATCTTCATGGTCGAAGCATTTAATTGGGGGGGGCGAGGTGGAACATCCTAAAACGAACCATGCATACGAAATCCGTCGGTATACTCTGATCGGGGCGGTTATTTTTGTGATTCTTGTCTATGTCGTTCGTTTGTTTCTCCTGCAGATTGTAGATGTGGAATACAAAGCTTCGGCCGATAACAATGCCTTCCTGAAAAAAACGCTTTACCCTGCACGAGGCGTGATTTACGATCGGAACGACAAGCTGCTCGTCTACAATCAGCCGGCATACGATGTGATGCTTATCATGCGTGAAATACAGCCGTTTGACACGCTTGATTTCTGCCGTACGGTAGGCATTACGAAAGAGATCTTCGACAAGCGGATTGCCGACATCAAGAACCGTTCGCTCAACCCCGGATATTCATCGTACGTCCCGCAGGTCTTCATGAACCAGCTTTCGACGAACGAATACGGTATCTTACAGGAGAAACTCTACAAGTTTCCGGGTTTTTACATTCAGAACCGCACCGTCAGGGAGTACACTTACCCCAATGCCGCCTTGCTATTGGGCAACATCGGTGAGGTGAACCGTCGTGATATTCGGGCCGACGACTATTACGTGCAAGGCGACTATGCGGGTCGTGCCGGTGTCGAACGTTCGTACGAGAAAGTGCTGCGGGGCGAGAAAGGTGTGGAGATTCTGCTGCGCGATGCTCACGGACGCATCAAAGGACGTTATGAAGAGGGGTTGCACGATAGGGCTCCCATTTCGGGAAAGAACCTGAAACTGGCGATCGACATCGAATTGCAAATCTATGCAGAACAATTGCTACAAAACAAACTCGGAAGTATCGTCATGATCGAGCCGTCCACGGGCGAAGTGCTATGCATGGCCACATCGCCGAGTTACGACCCGAACCTGTTGGTCGGGCGGCAACGGGGCAAAAACCATCTATTACTGGAAAATGATCCGCTGAAACCACTCTTCGACCGTTCCATCATGGGAACGTATCCGCCCGGATCCACCTTCAAACCAACGCAGGGGCTGACATTCCTGCAGGAGGGCGTCATCACGCCGGAACGGATGTACAGTTGCGCACGCGGATACACGTTCCGAGGCGGGAAACCGGCTTGCCACGGGCACGGGTCGCCTCTGGCATTAGTGCCGGCCATCGCCACCTCATGCAACTCGTATTTCTGCTGGGGGCTACACGACATGTTAGACAATCGCAAACGCTACCCAAGCGTGCAGGATGCATTTGAGAAATGGAAGGAGCACATGGTTTCAATGGGCTTCGGCTATCAGCTCGGTATTGATCTGCCGAGCGAACAGCGCGGCTACATCCCCAACAGTAAGGTATATGACAAGTACTACAAAGGGCACTGGAACTCAAGTACGATCATCTCCATCGCCATCGGCCAGGGAGAAATCCTTGCCACCCCGTTGCAGATATGCAACTTTGCCTCGACGATTGCCAACCGGGGGTACTATATCGTGCCGCATGTGGTAAAGGAGGTTGAGGATACCGCGTTAGATTCGATCTATACGCACAGAAAACGGACGTCGGTAGATACGAAACATTATAAGGTGATCGCTCAAGGCATGCGCGCCGCCGTATTGGGCGGTACATGCCGCGGGTTGAACATGAAAGACGTGGAAGTATGCGGTAAAACGGGGACAGCCCAGAATCCACACGGCAAAGACCACTCGGCCTGCATGGCGTTTGCGCCTTACGACCATCCGAAGGTGGCGATTGTGGCGTACGTTGAGAACGGAGGCTTCGGAGCTACAATTGCCGTACCGATGGTGCGGTTGATGCTCGAACGATATTTCTACGGTGAGGTAACCCCTGAAAGCCAACGGATGTATGAAGACCGAATTTTAAACGCTGTTATTTTACCGAGCCATGTACTATAGAAGAATAAGCGTATGGAAATCGGTAGACTGGCTGACGATCGGGCTCTATATTTTGATGATCGTTGCCGGATGGTTCAGTATCTGCGGAGCGAGTTATGAATATAATTCGGCAGGTTTGTTCGACCCGGCCGGACGTCCCGGCTCACAGCTTATCTGGATGGGGACGGCGCTGGCGGTGATCTTCGTCATTTTGATGCTCGATAAAGATTTTTTCGAGACGTTCTCGTATCCGATCTACGGAGCCGTCTTTTTACTTTTGGTCGCCACGATTTTTTTAGCGCCCGACATCAAAGGTTCGCGCTCGTGGTTAGTGTTCGGACCGTTGCGTATTCAACCGGCCGAATTTGCCAAGTTCGCCACGGCGCTGGCCGTAGCCAAGCTGATGAACTCGTATAATTTCAACCTTTTCACATTCCGCAATTTCTCACTTGTCCTGCTGCTTATTCTGGCGCCGATGGCCTGTGTCGTGATGCAGAAAGAGACAGGTACGGCACTCGTCTTTCTGGCCTTCGGGTTGATGCTCTACCGCGAAGGCATGTCGGGTTATATCTTGCTGGCCAGTGTCTGTGCAGTGACATTTTTTGTTATTGTCATGAAATATAATGACATGATGCTGGGCATAACCCCCGTAGGCGAGTTGATTGTTGCAAGCCTGACGCTCATCATCACCCTTTTTCTGGTGTTGTATCTGTGCCGCGACAGACTGGCGGTACGCATCATGCTCTACGTATTGGGTGCAGCATTGGCCGGCGGACTGCTGATATCGTTCTACCTGCCCGTCAATTTTGTATGGATCATTGTCGGAGTTATTGGTCTTACCGTGCTGATGCTGATTTTTCTTTCACTCAAAAACCTGGCATGGTCTTACGCACTGATCGCGCTGTTTGCCGTAGCATCGATCGGTTTTATGCTCTCGGTCGATTACGTATTCAACGATATGCTTGAGCCTCATCAGCAACAACGCATCCGGGTATCGCTCGGATTAGAAGACGATCCGGGCGGGGCGGGATACAACGTGAACCAGTCGAAGATTGCCATCGGCTCGGGTGGTCTGCTGGGTAAAGGGTTCCTGAACGGAACGCAGACAAAGCTGAAATACGTGCCGGAACAAGATACCGATTTTATCTTTTGTACGGTAGGCGAAGAGTTCGGGTTTGTCGGTTCGTTCTGTGTTTTATTTCTTTTTGGGGCGATGATCATCCGGCTGGTAAGCTTGGCCGAACGACAAGACACAAGGTTCGGCCGTGTCTACGGTTATTGCGTTGCTTCCATATTTTTCTTCCATTTAGTCATTAACATCGGCATGGTACTCGGACTGACACCCGTCATCGGTATCCCGCTACCGTTCTTCAGTTACGGGGGGTCGTCGCTTTGGGGGTTCACCATATTGCTCTTTATCTTCCTGCGCATCGATGCCACACGACGCGAAGGATAAACCCTCCCCCTCCATTCATCCGACGCTTCCGACAGTACATGGAGATAGAATCAGATGGCATGTTTTTCGGAAGTCAAAAATAAGGAAATCCGTGAGCTATCCGAATATTTTTTGTATTTTTGCACGATTATTACCATTTTTGACCAAGTAATGAACGTATTAGATTTAAGCGAACAGGAAATCGTCCGGCGCGGCAGTCTCGAACAGTTACGCAAGATGAACATTGACCCGTACCCGGCTGCCGCATATCCGGTCAACGGATATGCCGAAGAAATAAAGGCGAACTTCAACGACGATGCCCAACCGCGGCAGGTAACGATTGCCGGACGTATCATGAGCCGTCGTATCATGGGCAAAGCATCTTTTATGGAATTGCAGGATTCGACCGGACGCATTCAAGTATATATCACCCGCGAGGATCTCTGTCCGGACGAAAATAACACGGAACAATACAATACCGTGTTCAAAAAGCTGCTCGACATCGGCGATTTTGTCGGTATCAAAGGATTCGTCTTTCGTACGCAGATGGGTGAAATATCCGTTCATGCACAAGAACTGACGGTACTCTCGAAGTCGTTACGTCCGTTACCTATAGTCAAAGAAAAAGACGGTGTGGTCTACGACGGTTTCAATGATCCGGAGTTGCGTTACCGGCAGCGCTATGTCGACCTGATTGTCAATAACGACGTGAAAAATATTTTCTTCAAGCGCAACCAAATCTACACTTCGATGCGTGAATATTTCAATGCCAGAGGCTACATAGAGGTGGAGACGCCGATTCTGCAATCTATTCCGGGAGGAGCGGCGGCGCGTCCGTTTATCACACATCACAATGCCCTCGACATCAATCTGTATCTTCGCATTGCCAACGAGTTATACTTGAAGCGTCTGATTGTCGGTGGCTTTGAGGGCGTTTACGAGTTTTCGAAAAACTTCCGTAATGAAGGCATGGACCGTACGCATAATCCCGAATTTACCTGCATGGAGATTTATGTAGCATACAAGGACTATCATTGGATGATGGAGTTTACCGAACAGATGCTTGAAAAGATTTGCCTCGACGTGAACGGCACGAAGGAAATAACGGTTGGCGATAAGACCATTCGTTTTAAAGCTCCGTTCAGACGCGTGACCATGATTGAGGCCATCCATGAACATACGGGGATCGACATTACGGGAATGAATGAAGCGCAGTTGCGCGAAATGTGTAAACAACTCAACATCGAGATCGATGAGACGATGGGTAAAGGTAAACTGATCGACGAAATCTTCGGCGAAAAGTGTGAAGGGAACTATATCCAACCCACGTTTATCACCGACTATCCGATCGAGATGTCGCCCCTCTGCAAACGTCACCGGAACAATCCCGATTTAACCGAACGTTTCGAACTGATCGTCAACGGGAAGGAACTTTGCAATGCGTATTCGGAATTGAACGACCCGATCGACCAGTTGGAGCGTTTTCAGGAACAGTTACGCCTGAGCGAAAAAGGAGATGATGAGGCCATGTTCATCGATATGGACTTTGTGCGTGCACTCGAATACGGCATGCCTCCGACGAGTGGCATGGGAATTGGTATCGACCGGCTGGTGATGTTGATGACCGGGCAGACGACGATTCAGGAAGTGCTGTTCTTCCCCCAAATGCGTCCGGAGAAGACCGTGAAGAAAGACGCGCCCGAAAAATATGCTCTGCTAGGAATACCGGCCGAATGGGTGCCGGCCATACAGAAAGCAGGCTTTGTAACGGTCGAGATGCTGGATGGTGCCAACCCGCAATTGTTGAGACAATTGCTTTTCGAGTTGAACAAGAAATACCATCTCGGTCTGGAACTACCTGCGTTACAAACGGTCGAAGCATGGATTCAATCTGTTACGGGGCATTAAAAACGAATCATCAATAACCCATTTCTACGACATGAAAGATATTTTCGGAAAAGTGGCGATTATGGGAGGCGGAAGCTGGGCTACGGCGTTGGCTAAAATCGTGCTGTCTACTCAGCCGAATATTCACTGGTATATGCGTCGTCCGCAAGCGATCGAAGATTTCAAGCGGATGAAGCATAATCCCGGTTACTTGTCGGCCGTATCGTTCGATACCGATCGCATCGATTTTTATTCGGACATTAATGCAGCCGTCAAAGATTCCGACATCCTGATTTTTGCCACCCCCTCTCCTTTTCTCAAGCAGCATCTGCAAAAACTGGAAACGCCGATACGGAACAAAATGATCATTTCCGCCATCAAAGGCATTGTACCGGACGAGAACATGCTGATTACAGACTATCTTGCACAGTGTTATCAGGTCCCGCTGGAAAATCTTGCGATCATCGCAGGGCCGTGCCATGCCGAAGAGATCGCGCTTGAACGGCTTTCGTACATTACGTTGGCATGCAGAGACCTGCCAAAGGCTGAAGACCTTGCCCGAATATTTCACAACAACTATCTGAAAACGTCGTGTTGTCAAGATGTAAAAGGGATTGAATACGCCTCTGTGCTGAAGAATGTGTATGCGATCGTGGCGGGTATCTGCCATGGAATGAAGTACGGCGACAATTTTCAGGCCGTTCTGGTGTCAAATGCCATCAAAGAGATGCAACGCTTTCTCGATTCGGCACATATCCTGCCGCGTGACATTACACAATCGGCCTATCTCGGAGACCTGTTAGTAACCGCCTATTCGCGCTACAGCCGCAACCGTACGTTCGGAACAATGATCGGGAAGGGCTATTCGGTCAAAACGGCACAACTGGAAATGGAGATGATTGCCGAAGGATATTACGGTGCCAAGTGCATTCACGAGATTAATGAGAAATATCGGGTCGATATGCCCATCCTGAACGCATTGTACGATATTCTTTACGAACGGAAATCGCCGATGACGATCATTCGCCAACTGGCAGAAACTTTCACATAAAAACGGAACGTTGAAAACCAATATATAACAGAAACAGAAAGATGAAAACAATAACATTAGACATTGATAAAGTACTTGGTGCAGTGACTCGCAAACAAATCGACGCACTTGCCCCGAAAGTGACCCAAAGCATGGAGATGCTGCACAAAGGCACAGGACCGGGAAACGATTTTCTCGGTTGGTTGAACCTCCCCTCATCGATCACCGATGAGGAGCTGAAAGACATTGAAAAGACGGCGTCTCAACTGCGCAAATGCAAGGCTGTCGTTGTGATCGGTATCGGTGGCAGTTACCTCGGTACAAGAGCTGTCGTCGAGGCGCTAAACAACAGTTTCGATGGGCTGCAAACGTCGAAACGCAAAAACCCGGTGTTGCTTTACGCCGGAAACAATATCGGTGAAGATTATCTTTTTGAGTTGTGCGCTACGTTGGATGGTAAAAAGTTCGGCATCATCAACATCTCCAAATCGGGGACAACAACCGAGCCGGCCATCGCTTTCCGCATCCTGAAGAAACAGCTCGAAACAAACATCGGTGTCGAAGAAGCCCGGAAATACATCGTGGCCGTCACTGACCGTTCGCGGGGGGCGTTACGCACACTGGCCGACAAGGAAGGATACAAGACGTTCGTAATCCCAGACGATGTGGGCGGACGCTACTCGGTACTTACCCCGGTAGGCTTGCTTCCGATCGCTGTGGCAGGTATCGATATCCGCACCCTCGTACAAGGAGCTGTCGATATGGAAAAAGCTACCGATGTGAAAAAGCTGTTCGACCAGAATATCGCAGCCATTTATGCCGTAACGCGCAATGCCCTTTATGACAAAGGTAAAAAAATCGAGATTTTAGCGAATTTTCATCCAAAGCTACACTACATCGGTGAATGGTGGAAACAGCTATACGGCGAGAGCGAAGGAAAAGATCACAAAGGCATCTTCCCCGCATCGGTCGATCTGACTACCGACCTGCACTCAATGGGACAATGGATACAGGAAGGTGAGCGTACCATCTTTGAAACGGTGATCTCAATCGCTAAGCCCGATCATAAAATGACTATTCCGAGCGATAAAGCCGATTTGGACGGACTGAATTACTTGGCCGGGAAACGCATCGACGAGGTCAACAAAATGGCTGAGTTGGGTACCCAACTGGCACACGTAGACGGTGGCGTGCCTAACATTAAAATCACCTTGCCCGAACTGAATGCCTACTACATCGGACAGTTGTTCTATTTCTTCGAAAAAGCATGTGGAATCAGTGGCTACTTATTGGGTGTCAATCCATTCGACCAACCCGGTGTAGAGGCCTACAAAAAAAACATGTTTGCTCTGCTTGACAAACCCGGTTACGAAAAAGAAAGTAAAGCGATACGCAAAAAACTCAAATAAACTCTACTTCGGGAGGCAGAAAGCCCAAGAGATATTGATGTTGGGTAGCCCCCCCGAGGACGAGTCCTTCCGCCCCCCCCCCCTTTTTTCTTTAGATTGAGAAAAGGGGGCTTAAAAACGTAGTACCCCTTGTTTTATTACAGAGAAGCTTAGTCCCCAATGATTTCCAAGCAACGAACCGCGGTCTATTCCGGCAGCTACTCCAAATTCCCAGTCAGGCAGTTCGCGCTCCTCTTTCCTGCTGCGTGAACGATACGTATAACGCCAGTCGGTCACTATCGAAAAAAGGGTAAGGTTACGCAAAGTCGGCGCATACGGTGTTCCAAAGCTCTCGACCGAAGAGGCTTTTAACCGGTAAGTCACGTTCCTGCAAACTTGGCCCGAGATGCCCAGATGCCATGCACGTACCCGGTTATGACGGAAACCAAGCAGTCCGTTTTTATTATATTCCGGCGAAATCAGAAACGGAGAGCCAAGCGAACGGTTAAAATACGAAGCGCCTGTCGTATATTCGCCGTTATTGTAGTAATTATCTGCTCCGCCTCCGTAGCCCGGATACTTATCATGGTTGAAATCAATAAAATGAAGCGGGCCGCTCTGATCCATGGTAGAGAGATGCTCCACAACCACCTTATTTAGCCATCGCAGACGAGGCAGACGGAGTTCAATCCCTCTCAGTCCATCCCACGTGTTGTACCACTCCATACCTGAACGGTCATCGAAAAAATGCTGGTAATATCCGAAAACCGACCAGTCTCCAGCCTCGTATCCGAGACGAAAATCGTAGGAACCGTAATGGTTCCCCAAGACATTGATCCGGTCTGAAATACTCGCATCACTCCCCCCCGACGTACCCGCCACAATACGCAGGAAATCTTTCAGTGATTGGGGTTGTTTGCCCAACCGGGGATGAGTGGATGTTCCTCCCCATTGCGCAAAATGACGTGCGCCGAGTATCAGCGAAACGGGAAAATCTCCCTGCAAATCTTTTATTTGTAGATAAATCGACTTGTGATGCCACAATACATTCCGCACGTATGTTTGCTTTGCTGCTCGGAACGACTCCAAATAGTCCGTATCAAACGAACGCCCGACGGCAAAATTTCCTTTCGCCTGCAACCACCCCGAGGTGCCGGGAATGTTCAGGAAACGGGGTGCATACAGATTGATCTCCGGAATAGGACGAGCATTCGACGAAAGCACCAGATCGCCACTGCTCAACTGCCGGTCTCCAAGCGACTGATTATATCCGTCGTTTCTTCCTTCACGACTTCCTATACTCAAATGAAACCGGTCTTTATATGATAGCTCCGCATAAAGTTCTTGCAGATAAACATTTCGATAACGCGACGTTGAGGCGATCCATTGCATTCCCGCATCCCAGCGGAAGTTTTTCCCTATTTGTTGCCGGTGATAGACAGCGGTACAAAGGTAACCGTTATTAGCCTTCAAAGGCACTTTCCCGTATCGACCATTTACAATCCCAAAAGGCGTAAGGCCGTTCGAAGCCACCGATCCGAATGCTCCGATATAATATAATGTACGAGGAGGTAAGGAATCCGGTTGTTCGGCATATCCCTCCCAATAGAAAACCGTACCAACAGCAGCTAAAAGATAGCGAAAAAATCGTATCATCATCCCGTATTACATGATAAACCGCCGCAAAGCTACGAAAAAAAACTTCATCGGGAAAAGTTGGATATATCAAGAAAATGACTACCTTTGCACCGCAAATTTTAAAACAGTAACATTTATGAACAATTACGAAACCGTTTTCATTTTAACTCCCGTTTTATCTGACGCACAGATGAAGGAAGCGGTAGACAAAATCAAAGCAGTGCTCTCTGCCGAGAATGCAGAGATTGTGAATGAAGAAGATTGGGGCTTGCGTAAACTGGCTTATCCGATCGAGAAAAAGACAACCGGCTTTTATTGGCTCATCGAGTTTAAGGCGAATCCGGAAACGATTACGACATTGGAAACACAATTCCGCCGCGACGAGCGCGTAATCCGCTTCCTGACTTTCCGTCAAGACAAATATGCGGCCGAATATGCTGCGAAGAGAAGAGGTTTGAAGAAAGCATCGAAAGAAACAGAAAAGGAAAATTAATCATGACAACAGCAAATACAAACAGCAATCAGACGGAAATCAGATACCTGACCCCGATGTCGTCGGATGTGAAGAAGAAGAAATATTGCCGTTTTAAAAAGAGCGGAATCAAGTATATCGATTATAAGGATCCTGAATTTCTGAAGAAATTTCTGAACGAACAGGGTAAGATTCTTCCGCGCCGTATCACCGGAACTTCATTGAAGTTTCAGCGTCGTGTGGCACAAGCCGTGAAGAGAGCGCGCCATTTGGCATTGCTTCCCTACGTAACCGATTTGATGAAATAATTTTAAGGAGGAGACAGAATATGCAAGTTATTTTGAAAGATGATGTAGTAAACTTAGGCTACAAAGACGATATCGTAAACGTGAAAGACGGTTACGGACGTAACTTTCTAATCCCGCAAGGTAAAGCAGTGATTGCTTCGGAGTCGGCACGTAAAGTGTTGGCTGAAAACCTGAAACAACGTGCCCACAAATTGGCTAAGATCAAAGAAGATGCACAGGCACTGGCTGCGAAACTCGAAGGCGTTTCGTTGACGATTGGCGCAAAAACAAGTTCGACCGGTACGATTTTCGGCTCGGTAACGAATATTCAGATTGCTGAAGAATTGGCTAAGAAAGGATTCGAAATAGATCGTAAGACAATCCTTATCAAGGATTCGGTAAAAGAAGTCGGCTCATATCGTGCCATACTGAAACTCCACAAGGAAGTTTCGGTCGAAATTCCGTTCGAAGTTATTTCGGAAGCCTGATATTCCGATTTGCCATAAATGTTAAAAAGGCCTCAATAGAGGCCTTTTTTTATATCTATTCGGAAATTATTATATTTGCTGCATGATTCGTAAAAGATATATACGATGAACAGATTACGGTTTCTTTTCGTCATATCGGCAATCTGTGTATTGCGCGGGACAGCTCAGCCTCTTTTAGCTAAAGGAGATACTTTTATCGTAGTAATCGATGCCGGTCATGGCGGGAAAGACCCCGGAGCCAAAGGGGTAAAGACGAATGAAAAGACAATCAACCTTGCCGTTGCCCTCAAGTTAGGGAAAATGATTGCCGCCGGACATGATGACGTGCAGGTAATTTACACCCGTAAAACAGATAAGTTCGTGGAATTGAGCGAACGCGCCAATATCGCCAACCGAAATAAGGCCGATCTGTTTATCTCTATTCATACCAATTCGTTAAAGAAAAAAAATGCTTCGGTAAAAGGGGGAGAAACGTATACCCTCGGTCTGGCAAAGACGCAAGAAAATTTAGAAGTTGCCATGCTGGAAAACTCTGTTATTCTGTTAGAAGAGAATTATAAACAGCGTTATGAAGGCTTCGATCCGAATTCTTCGGAATCCTATATTATCTTCGAGTTTATGCAAAATAAGCATATGGAACAAAGTGTTTCGTTTGCCTCAGAGATTCAAAAAGAATTCGTGGCAGCCCGGCGTGTAAATCGCGGAGTTCGGCAGGCCGGATTTCTTGTGTTGAAAGCTACAAGCATGCCCAGCGTACTTATCGAGTTGGGATTTATTTCCAACCATGAAGAAGAGCGTTACATGCACTCGGTCGAAGGACAAAACAAATTGGCTAAAGCGATATATAATGCCTTTTCGCGTTATAAGCGAGATTATGTTCGTAAGCAGGGAGGAATCACGAATACTCAGATAATCGGCAAGGCCGAAAATACGTTGCAGTCTCAGAAAAAGGAGCAGCAAAACGCAAAGGAAACGGCGAAAAATAGGCCTCGTTCTGAAACAAACGAAAAGAGTCGTGGAACAATCGTTTACAAAGTACAGATTCTGACTTCCGACAAACGGTTACCGGCGCACTCTCCCAAACTGAAGGGTTACAAAACAAGCTTCTATCAGGAAGGTAAAATCTACAAATACACGTACGGAGAATCATCGGACTTCAAAGAAATTCAAAAGATCCAGCGAAAAATATCCAAAGATTTCCCGGAAGCCTTCATTATCCGGATGAAGGACGGAAAACGTTTAAAATAAACTTATAAAACTGCAAAAACAATGAAGATGAAATTTAGCAAAGAGGCAACAATCGGTGTTGTATCCATTATCAGCCTCGTATTGTTATATATTGGCGTGAATTATCTGAAAGGGATAAACCTCTTTCGCCCGGCCAATCATTATTACGTAGCTTGCTCGAATGTTAAAGACGTAACCATATCGAGCCCTGTTTTTGTTGAAGGCTTTAAAGTCGGACTCGTACGAAGTATCTCTTATGACTATTCAACAACCGGAAAAATTCTTGTCGAGATCAGTCTGGAAGAAAGCATGCGCATCAACAAAGGCAGTTATATCTCTTTGGAAAAAACGCTTCTGAGTGGAGGTGAATTGCATATTCACTTAAACAAATACGTGGATGAATACTTGAAGTCCGGTGATACGATTGAAGGACGGTCTCCCGAAGATATGATGGCCTCGGTACAAGAAAAGATGTTACCGCAGATCATCGATCTGCTCCCCAAGTTAGATTCAATCTTGTACAGCTTGCAGATATTGGTAAGTCATCCGGCACTCTCGCAGTCGTTAGATCATATCGAGAAAACAACGGCAAGCCTCGAAATCTCGTCGCGGCGATTAAACCAGTTACTCGGTAATGATGTGCCGGTTATTGCCTCAAACTTAAAAACAACAACCGATAATTTTGCCGCCTTGAGTGAGGAGATGAAAAATCTGAATTTAAAAGGCAGTATCCAG